>NZ_LMST01000001.1:2184810-2643318 GCF_001429685.1 Phycicoccus sp. Soil803
CTCGTGTGGCTGCCTCGAGACGTCCCCCACACGTTCGCCAATCTCGGTGACGACCCAGTGTGGGCCTTCGGAGTGACCACGCCGGCGGGGCTTGAGGGCATGTTCGAGGAACAGAGCGCGTACTTCGCGAACCTCCGAGGGGCGNCCCGACCCCGACAAGATCGCCGAGATCGGTGCTCGCTACGGCGTCAGCGCATTGGGACCACCGCTGCAGCCCTCCTAGCTACGCATGCCGACACGATGCCTGCCCAGCAACACCCGCAGGCGGCGGTGTGACCCACTCACTAGCTCGCCGCTCGACAAGCCGATAATGGGTCCTGTGTGGACTTGAACTGCGGACTCGTCGACGCAAGTGCGTCGGCTCGAGTGCGGCACTCTCCTGATAGTCGCCCGACGGTCAGCGAATCCCTGTGTCGCATGGAATGTCGACCGTCGAATACGCGCCGGCCTCGACTTGCGCGTCCATCAGTTCGCACGACGTGCCGGCGTCGGCTGTGACGACGTACCTTCCCGGTGCCACGGCGACGCGGTAGTTGCCGTCTGTGTCGGTCGTGGTGCGCGCGACTACCTCCCCACCGGCATACGAGTCGCCGGGCAGCTGCTTTGCAACGGTGACCTCCGAGCCTGCGGCCGGTTTGTCTTCGCATGGCTCACTCTCGGTCTCGACTGGACACTGAGGCCCCAGGTGGACCTGGCCAGTGACGCCCGACTGGTCGCGAGTCGTGCCAGGGCCCTGGTCGCCGCAACCGGCGAAAAGCAACACGGCAAGGGCAACGGTGAGTACTCCACCTACGCGCATGTCGATGAGACAGTCAAGCGCGCACCAGGGTTCCACGAACGAGGTCCGTGACGGCGATATAGCACAACCCGCGGCCAACAACGCAGCCCAGCGAATGCGGCGATGTGACGCGGCTGCAACCGACCGTCCAGTTGGCGCGTCATCCCAGCACACCATGCGCCTGGACTGCCGTGCGGCACGCTAGGCGGGGGCCACCGCCGCGCTGACGGCTGGGACGTCCCGGCCCATCACGAGCCGTACGGCGACGGTCAGCAGCCAGATCCAAAAGAGACCGTAAGGCGCGATCCATGCGGATTCGATCGTCCACACGAAGCGGGCGAGCAGCATCCCGACGCCGGCGACAGCGCCCCACCAGCCAAGCCATCGCGGCCAGGCGCCGGTCGTCAGCATCACCCAGCCGGCAGCGCCGGCGAAACTGCCGAGGGCGAGCCAAGTGTTGGCGAAGCCGATGTTGCCGATGTCATACGCGTACGCTGCAACGGCCGGGTCCAGTTCAAGGCCCCGATGGGCGGCGGACGCCCAGCTCGCGTTCACCAAGTAATAGGCCGGGAGCAGCACCGCGGACCCCAAGGCCACGGTCGAACGCCAGGGCGGGTCGCCCTCGGCGCGTCGCAAGAGCAGAGAGAGCCCGATCAGGAACCACAGCAATCCGATCATCCCGACTGCCCCGACCGCCTGAAGTGGCTGGACCCAGCTGGTCTCCGCCGCTTTGCGGATGAAGTCCGCGGCGTCCTTCGTGCTCGCCTCGAGCGGAGGCTCTCCCAAGGACCCCAGCGGAATGATCGCCGCAAACAACAACACCGCGCCAAGCAGTCCGGCCCATCCACTGTTGCGGGCCACCCCGTGCCACGAGTCCATGGTTCAGCGTGGCACCGGTGACCAGCTCATTGGAAGGTGCAACAGGAGGTCGAACACGGATCACGTCGTTGTCTCGACATTCGGTGAATGCGTTCATGACCGAGCCGCGGCCGGCACGGACGCAGCGACGGCTGGACGCCCGACCCTCAGCACTTTCGTTTGATGCCGCCCGCCGATGGGCGGCGAAAGGATGACCGCGGATCGCGGTCGTGTCCGGCGGAGTCAGGTTTCGGAGCAGACCCGCCTCGGGCTCGTCGGGACGTCGGGACGTCGACGAATGATGACAAGCATCCGCCCGGTGCCGGCGCGCAGGTCTAGGCTGCGGCGGGTGAACGCAGCGGGGGTTCCAATTTGGGTCAGGCTTCTGACGAATGTCAGTTTGCCTGCGGGATTTCTCGCAGTCTTGTGGTTCGGCGGGAACTGGTCCTCGAGTCAGGCTGCGGCAGCGTTCGGGCTCTACGGGCTGTGCTTCGGAGCGTTTCACCAGTTTCGTCGGCCAACAACGCCGGGTACCCGACGCGTCTTCGCGCTCTTGTTCGTCCTGGTTTGCCTCGGCGCCTTGTTCGTGGGCGACAGGGCCAGTGCCGACGACGTCGTCATCGCGATCGCGTGCGTGGGCGGCTGGACCGTTGGCCTTGGACTTGCCGCGAGCTTCGATCCGAACGACGGCGCGCCCGTAAAGCGCTCGTTCAGCGGTCACATCATCCGGCGCGGCTGAAAGCACCATCGTTCAGTGGCATGAGCGGACGTTTCTCGGTCCGTAGCCATCCGTGCATCGTCATGTCTGGAATTTCCGGTCAACCGGCTTGGGGCGGAAAGACGCGTACACGATGTGCAGATCCGCTGGCCTCTTCCTACACCACAGTTTGGCTTGTGCCCGAATCAGGCCGATATCTCTGTCGCCTGTGACCACACGACAGTCCATCTGCCGTCGCGCTTCTCGTAGTGGTCGGTGTGCCAGGCGCTCAAATCGACCTCGTCAGCGACTCCAACCCTCAACCGGATGTGGGCGACGTAACGAAGCACGATGAGATCTCGCGTCGCCCGCACAGCTATCGGTGAGGTGGGTTCGAAGGCGAGGTACTCGAGACGCTTGGTGGCCACGTCGCCCAGGTAGGTCACCTTCGTGCGCGTCTCCCCGGCGGGCGTCACCAGCTCGTAGTCCGCAGCGTGGATCCGTTCAGCGACGACCATGTCACGCTCGACGAGAGATCGAAGGCGCGATCGTTCAAGTTCCAGGACTACGGTCACGTCGTCGGTCATGACGACGTGTCTACAGGATCTCCGCCACCGATGCGGGAGACCTCCTCGCGCAGCATCACCATCATTGGCACGAGCCGAAACCCAGGCGAGCCGACAGGCGGCGGAAAGACGCGCCGAGGTGGCGGCATGTCAAGACGTAGGGCCAAGCCGCCGGATCGCGGCGACTCTCACGAAGTACCGACGCCAATAGGGGCCGGACGCCCATGGAACGTCATCGAACTTCCATTCCGCCGACTGGAGCGTCGCCCGGACGGCTCCGCGATGCTCCAGCCAAGCATCGAAGGCTGCATCCGCTTCAGCGGCGGGCGCAGGCCCAGCGACCATTTCGAAGAAGGCGTGCTCTGCGCTGGTCACCCGGGCCAGTAATTCTGCACAGGCGCTCGCTTCGTCGCTGTGCGTGGTGAGGGAAGCCTCGCCACCTCGCTCGGAGTAGAAAACGACCCACCCTTCGGGTCGCTGATCCATGACGAAGGCATCATCGACGTGCGCGACATGCAAGTGGTACGCGTTGTCGCGAACGCCCAGAGACTCGAGATGGGCCGCCAGGGTGTTTCGGTTGGTGGGGTTTGCCATATCGTCGGCCACGGGAAGATGTTCGCATGCACCTCGGGAAGGTGCCTGGAACCTTCGGCACGCCAGTTGGTTGGGGCCCACGCTCGCGGCGGAAAGCCCTACGCCCTCTCGCAAGGCTGCGCCGTTCCCCTGCGCGACGGCGCACCGGGCATCGCTCTCCGTCACCCGCGATGGTGCGCTCTCAGCAACGGCGCCCCGCGCATCCCTCCCGTCACTCGAGAGGGTGCGCTCTCAGCAACCGCACCTCGTCGGCGTCGAGGCCAGCTTGCACCCGACGCAGCGCGATGTCGTCGATGCGTTGTGCGTCGCGCAGTTCGAGGAGTGCCTCACGTCGCCTGCCGATGAGAGCGAGTAGGAGGCTCGTGTACTGGTCGTCGTGCTGGACCGCAGGATTGTCCCGCGCACCTGCAGCAGCCACCAGCCTGCGCTGCTTGTCCAGTTCGCGACGCACCCGCTCGATCACCACCTCATCGCTGTCGAGCTCGCTGGCCGTGGTTTCGAGCGCCTCGATTGCCGCGTCCAGGGTGTACTCATCGGCGTACTGGACCTCTTCGTCGACCGAGGTATCAGCTGGCAGCCGCGCGAAGCGCACCACCGAAGGCAGGAGAAGTGCCTGGAGAAGGGTCAGGAGGATCACCCCGCACGTGATCAGCACCATCAGGTCTCGTCCGGGAAAGGGTGCTCCGGAGTCAAGGGTGTGCGGCACGGCGAGGATCGCGGCCAGCGACACCGCTCCCCGGAACCCCGCTACCGCGCTGACCATGCGTTGCCGCGCCGGAACGCGGCGCAACCGCTGGGCAGGGCGGCGATCGAGGAGCCGGATGAGGTACGGCGTCGTGTAGATCCACGCCCATCGGACCCCGATGACGACGGCCGTGACCACCAGCACGTCACCGAGCGCCCGCATCATGGAGGCGCTGCTCAACCCCCGGACAGCGGACTGGGCCGACACCCCGACAAGTACGAAGAGCGCACTGCTGAGCACCGTCGTGGACAGCGCCCAGAACGGTATGGCGATCTGCCGCGTCACCGCGCCCGTGATGCGTGGCGCCACCTGGCTCATGAACAGCCCGCACACCACGACGGCCAGGACGCCGGACGCGTGGACGACGTCTGCCACTAGGAACGCAGCGAAGGGCGTAACCAGCATCGCGATGGCTTCCAGCATCGGATCGTCCATCCGGCGCCGAACCTGCCAGCTGACCAATCCGATGAGTGCGCCGGCCAGAACACCCCCGCAGTAGGCCAGCACCAACAACCAGGTCACGTGCCAGCCGGTGAGGTGCTCTTGGCCGACCGTCACGCCCACCGCCAGTCCATAGAGGACAAGGGCGGTGCCGTCGTTGATCAGGCTCTCGGCGCGGAGCACGGTCACCGTGCGGCGGGGTAGGTCGCGGGCCAGGACGCCGACAGCCGTGGCGTCGGTAGGTGCCAGAGCCGCGCCGAGAACCCACGCCGGCCCCCACCCGAGGCCGAGCCAGTGCGCGGCGCCAGCGACCGCGGCAGCGGTGGCGAAGACCAACGCGGTGCTGGTCAGGACCACGACCCGCAGGTTGTTGCGGATCTCCCGCAATGAGGTCGTCAGGCTCTCCCAGTACAGCAAGGCGGGAAGGAACAGGAGAAGCACCACCTCCGGCGGCAGCTGGGCCTGCCGCACGTGCGGCCAGAACCCGAGCAGCACGCCGACCAGCACGAGCAAGATGGCTGGGGCGAAGGGGTAGCGCCGCGCAAACAGACCGCACACGACCAAGGCGAGTCCGAGCATGACGACTATCTCGAGTCCGAACACGGACTCATCTTGTCGGGCCGTCTACCCGTCGGCCACCCCGATTACACACCCCACCCAGGCCCTTCCTCGGTCGGGAACCCATGCACGTCTACACCGAAAAGGCGCCGACCGCGGCGATGGATTGTCACGCCCGTGGAGTAAGGGTGGAGCGACCCGCTGCAGGGACGGACGATCGTAAGGGCAGCCGACTAGCGGCGCAGAGGCGGGGGTGTCGATGGCCCGTAGTCTGCGTGTGTTGTGCGGTGCGCGAGTCGCTGACGTTTGGAGGACCGTTTGTCGAAAGGCCAGGACGTTGCCCAAACGGCCCAGATCACTCGGCGTACCGATGCTGGCCGGTCTGCCTCGCGGTGTACGAGCAGCTCGACACACTGCTGCGGACGTTAGGCGAGAAGGACTGGGCGTTGCCGACTCCTTGTCCTGGCTGGTCGGTCGCGGACATGGTTGGCCATCTGATCGGCGCGGCCCGGGGTAACGCGTCCGTACGTGAGTTCGTACGGCAGCAGCTGTGGGGGGTTGCGTCATCGAGGGGAGTCCGCCGGCAATCCGTTGGACGCCGTCAACAGCCTTCAGATCGCCGACCTTGCCGGCCTGCCCGATGCGCGGCGGGCCGAGGCACAGCGCGCCGTTGCCCCGCATGCCGTCCGTGGGCGCCTGCGTTTGTCGGCGTGGTTCGGCGCCGTCAGTGTGCCGCTGTCCACCGGTGGTTCGGCCGCGGCGGGGATGCCGCGCTCGGTCAACCTCGGCCGGCTGCTGGACGCGGTCTACACCCGCGATGCGTGGATGCACACCATCGACATCAGCGAGGCGGTCGGTCGTCCGCCGTCGCTGGGTTCGCCCGTCAACGGCCGCATCGTGCAGGACGTGGTGTTGGACTTGGGTCCAGCGCCATGGCCAGCCGGTCGACCTGACACTCACCGGACCCGCCGGGGGGTTGTATCAATCCGGAGCGGGCGGCGCGGTGCTGGAGATGGACGCGGTCGAGTTCTGCCGAGTCCTGTCCGGGCGCTCTCCCGGAGACGGCCTGTTGAGGACCAAGGTCCTGTTCTAAAGCCGCTGGGCCGCGCGCCGACACGCGGCGGATAGACGCGCTTCTCGAGGAGTGGGTACGCCTTTGGAAGCAACGCTGCGAGCGGTGGTCGTTCGTTCCGCAGATGCCCCTCTCTCGTGCATCGGCAGAGTTGTTCGTGATGGCTTACGTGGGGGGCGCGGCCAGCCGCCCGCGCAGGGAACTGCCAAGGGAAGAGCCCACCAGCAGGCCGAGAGAGATGGCGATCACGACCCCAAGCACGCCGAGGGCGACGTCGGTGGCCGACTCGCGACCCGCCGCGAGTTCCGTCACACCCACGAGGCCTAGACTTCCGGGCACGAGCAGCCAGAACGCCGGCAGGAAGAGCACAAGGCGTGCCAGCTGCGGTCGTCGGAGCTCTACCACGCTCGCCCCAAGGCTGGCCGCGATCGCCCCGAGGAAGCCTCCAAGGCCGATCGAGCCGAGCTGTTGCCCGGCGACCTGGGCCGCGAAGGCCAGGCTCAGCACGAGCAACACCCATCCCTGCATCCGCAGCGGCACGCCCTCCATCAGGCAGATGCTCAGCCCGATGAGCAGCAGGCCGACAGGCGCACCCCTCCACCCGATCTCATCGACCCGGACATTGGCCAGCGTCGCGGGCGGCACCCGCAGCAGGGCGGTAGCCATGAGCAGTCCCAGCGCGAACAACCCCAGCTGCACCAGGCCGTAGGTGAGCCTGGCCGACCCAGCCTGCATGTGCCCGGCGGCGAGCTCTGACATGCCATTGACGACCAACGCTCCGGGGAGCAGGACCGCCAGTGGCGGCAATACGGTACGCAACGGGCCCTCCAGCAGTCCTGCGTCGGCGGCACCGAAGACGGCCAAGGAGACCACGAACGCGGCAAGGGTCGGCAGCAGCGAATTCACCACTTGGTACCGCTCCGCCAGCTGGACGAGCACGAACACGATGACTGCCCCAACCGCAGCCGCGGCGACGTTGGCCCAGCCGGGTTGCAGGATCAGCGCAATACCGACGGCGAGCACGGGCCAGGCCAGGGCGACCAACCACTGGGGGTGCCGGACAGGGCGATGCGCAACCGCCGCGAGCTGCTCGCGGGCGGCGCCGGGCGCGAGCACGCCTCGGATCAGTTGGTAGCGGATTCGGCGCACGCTCGCGGACTGGTGGAGGCGCATACCGGGGGGAGCCGACCGATACGTTGAGGGACCCCCGTCGGTGAGGGTGACGACCAGGCCCGTGGGACCGACTGCTGTCTGGACTTCGGGGTAGCCCAGTTGGATGCCGACCTCGGCGAGCTCCTCCTCTATCTCCTGCACTGGTTGTCCGGTCGCGATCATGGCGGTGCCGAGGTGGGCCAGCAGGGCGCGGGTCTCGGTTGCGTGGGCGTCGTCAGCCCAACTGGATGGGGGCATCACGGCTCAGCGTGCGCCGACGAACGTGACTTGGGACAGGCCTGCCGGTCCTCGGAATACCCGCGCGCCTCCACACCCGGAGTCGGACGTCGCTACATGTGCTTGCGTCCACGCCTTTCCACCCGAGTCTTCATAGCCATCCGCTGCCAGGTGTCCCGTCATGCTCGTCATCATGTCAAGCGGGACGGCCACCCAGCATCAACCCGGCTCAAGCGGCGAAAGACGCACTCCCGCATCGCGGCATGTGCGGACGTTTCGTGATGGCCCACCGGCGATGCGAGGCCATAGCGTCTGCCCATGAGGTCCGGGCTCGCCAGTCTTACGTTCGTCGCAGACGAGAGCCGCCAATACAAGTTGCCCGCGGACGGGACACCGTCCCTGGTATACGTCTTCGGGCCCGACCACACACTCGGGGCTCGCGCCTACTCAGCCGTCGGCCAGGACTTCGAGCCCGGCTCGTCTCAATCCCATGTCCGACTCGATTTCTGGGCCGACGACCCATGGACGGATGAGGTCGAGCCCGGCGCAAGCTTCAAGATCTGGTACGGCGGCGACATCGGTCATGGGGTGGTCGAGGCCGTGATCTGATCAACCCGAGTCATCGCGCTCATGGCACGAGCGGATCGCGGCGTGAGTGCGCAGGGGGATCGGAACACGCCTGAGTACCGGCTCCGCCCGGACCGATGTTTCGCTCAAACCCGTTCGACGCGGTCGGCCTGTGGTCCTCGATCGCTCTGTCGCACCTGGTACCGGACCCGATCGCCCTGGTACAGCGCCTCGGCGCCTCTGAGGACCGACACGTGCACGAACAGGTCCGCGCCACCCGCGTCCGGGGTGATGAACCCGAACCCCCGCGCCGGGTCGTAGCGCGCGACCACTCCCTCGCCGCCGCGGGCAGGGACGTCGGATGCCTCCCGGTGTCCCGACCGAGCGCGGGTCGTCGACGACGCGGGTGCACCCTGCGGTGTCGAGCTGCGCGCGAGGCGCACGTCGCGAGCCTGCGGGCCCTTCTCGCTCACGACGATGTCGTACGTCACTCGGTCCCCCTCGCCCAGCCCGAGAAGTCCGTCGGCCAGTTCCCGGACGTGGACGAAGACATCGGGGCCGCGCGACTCGGGGGTGATGAACCCGAAGCCCTTTTCGCCGTCGTACCAGGACACGGTGCCGTCCGCCCCATCGGATGCCACGGCCTGCTGGGCGGCCTGGGCTTCCAAGGGGAGCAGATGGTCAGCCTGCGGTCCCTTCTCTCCGTCGACGACGAGGAACGCCACCCGCTGCCCCTCCGAGACCACGCCGCCCCCCACGATGGCCGAACTGTGCACGAAGATTTCGGCACCACTGCCGTCGGGGGTGATGAAGCCGTACCCCTTGGCAGGCTCGTACCAAGACACGGTGCCGAGCACGCCCAGCGGTGTATCGGCAGCGTGGTCGGCCGTGACCCGGACGCGACGTGCCTGCGGGCCGCGGTCCCCTTCGCCGATCTCGAACTCGACCACCTGCCCCTCCCGGAGCAGCTTCATCGCGTCGTCGCTGACGATCTCGGACGCATGCACGTACAGGTCCTCTGCCTCCTGCCCGAGGGCGATGAAGCCGAAGCCCCTATCGGCATCGAACCAGCGGACGGTTCCCTCGGTCACGGCTGACTCCTTGTCGAAGCTACGGTCGGTGCCCCCCAGTGTCCCCGACGGGACTGCGATCAGCGCCCCACGGTGCTCGCACCGTCGTGGTAAGTGCCCGACGCAGACATCCACGGCACCCGGCGCCAGGCCGACAGCGGCGTGAGCGGGCGTTCTACGGCTTGTCGAGTTGGCCCCATGGTTTGGGTGAGCTGAGGACGATGGTCGTCGCGGACCTGCCGAGCTCGTTGAGTTTGTCGATCAGCGGCTCGAGGTCGCCGAGGTCTGGTACGGCGACTTTGAGAACGTGATCGTCAGAGCCGGTGACCCTGTGGTCCTCCAGCACCGCTGCGGTCTCGGCAGCCAGTTCTGCGACCCGGAATGATTCGCGCCGACCGTTGGTGTCGACGACGATGAACGCGGTGACGCCGTAGCCGGCTGCCCGCGGATCGACCCTGGCGTGGTAGCCGGCGATCACGCCGGTGTTCTCCATCCGACGAACGCGACTGGCGACGGTGGCCGCCGAGAGTCCCGACTGCCTGGCCAGTTCGCGGTACCCGAGCCGCGCATCGTTCTGAAGCAATGCCAGCAACGTCCAGTCCAGATCATCGAGGTTGTGCATTCGTTCACCATATTCGGTCGTGGCCGTTCAATTGGTTGAGATGGGCTCTCTAGGTTGATGTGAAGTGCGTAGATCTGCGTAGATTGCTCGCTCTATTTTTATCGGCATGCCAGCACGAGAGAGCCATCGATGAACGCGCGTACGTTGGCGCTGTTCTGCGTCGTATCGATCCTGTGGGGTGTCCCGTACCTTGTGATCGCAGAAGCACTTGACGCAGGGCTGGGGCCGCTGACTGTCGTCGCGGGACGCGTCTTCGTTGGCACCGTGGTGCTCGTCGCGGTGGCCGGCACCCAGGCTCTGGATCTTCTTCGGCGAGCACCTGGGAAGACAGTGCTGCTGGCGGTCGTGGAGGTCCTGATCCCCTTCACCCTCATCGCTGTTGCCGAACGCAGCGTCACTTCCGGAACGGCTGGTGTCTTGATCTCTTTGGAGCCATTCTTCGTGCTGGTCTGGTCGGTTGTCCTCGCGTCGGGGGTGCGTCAGTCGTGGGCACGGATCATCCCTGGATCCGTCCTCGGCTTCGGCGGTGTCCTGCTGCTCATGGGGACACCCGGTGGGGGCATGGGTGCGTGGTTGCTCATCGCGGCGGCCGGGTGCTACGCGCTCGGAGCAGTCCTGATCGATCGGTGGTTCGCCGACCTTCTAAGTCTGTCCGTCTCCGCAGCGATGCTGATCGTCGCCACTCCGCTCACCATGTTGACGGCGGTGACCACGGAAGGATTCCCTCGCTGGACCACCGCTGGCGCCACAGCGGTTGTCCTTCTTGGGGCGGCCTGCACGGCAGGCGGGTTTGCTGCCTTCTTCGCTCTCATCAAGAACGCCGGAGCTCACGGCGCCAGCCTGAACACCTATGCCGCCCCTGTGGTCGCGCTGGCGGCCGGCTTCGCCATTCGCGATGAGCCGCTGTCGATGAAATCCGTCATCGGGACGGTGTTGATCCTGCTCGGTGCGGGGTTCTGCGTACGGCAGCAACCTGCCCTGCCAGGCACGTCGGCGAGCGGGAAGGCGACTCGTGCACAGCATCGCACCGTTGAGCATTGAGGGACAGCGACCCCTTGGTCGAGCCTTTGCCGAAGCAGGCCAATCGCACACGCACTGTTGTCATGCGTCCACTCATCGGCTGCATGAGGGGACGTTTGCGCAGCCGATAGCGGCGAAAGGACGCACCCCGCGGCCCGCGGCGAGCTGGGCGGTCGACACGTCAGTCTCGCTCGTGCGCGTCTATGGGTCGTCCGAAGATCGTAGGCGTGGGCAGATGGTCAGGCGTAGCGTTTTGTCCGAACAAACCAGAAGCCAACGAGGTGAATGACATGGCAGATCGGCAGGACGGCGCGATGCTCGTGCAACTGGCGCAGTGGGGTTCGACGATGGGCTTGGAAGAGGCCATGCAGGCGGTCTGGGCGGACGGTTTCGACCCCCAAACCGCATCCTCTGACGATCTCCTCGTGTCACGTCTTCTCAACTGGGGAGAAACCATCGGGACGCTCACAAAGAATGGGCTGATCGACACCGACCTCGTGCTCGACTGGTTGTGGGTATCTGGCGTCTGGGCGCGCGTGGGCCCCGCCGCTATCAAGGCGCGCGACAAGCACGGCGTGCCTGCGCTTTACGAGAACTTCGAGGCGCTGGCGGCGAAGCAAGGCAGTTGAGATCGTCCCCCACTAGTACGGATTGATGTGGTCGGACGGGGGGCCCATTGGATGAGGGGGCCGCCATGTGAATCCACGAGCAGGACCCGTGGACGTGACCGACACCCGAGCAGCCTGCATGCCCTCCAACATTGCCGCCTCTGGGCTGGCCAGAGAAGACTCAATGCTGGAGGTGGTCCGCATGGCACGGTTCATGGCGGGTCCGGCATGGGTCGTGAGGAAGCTGCGAAGGCTGCGTGCGCTTTCCAAGGGTGAAGACACAGACCCTTGGTATGAGGAGCGCCGTGGGAAGGGCGACAAGCCACCAAACGTAGGCCCCAATTTGGGGGGCGGCGGCTAGAACTGATCCCGTTGCACCGGGGGGCATTTCCATGTAAGCACGCAGGCCTGGGCAAAGTGAGCAGTCTTGGTCTCGCCGACTCGCGGCGGAAAGACGCGCGATTTTAGGTTCGTGCTGTGAAGCCGGTGCGAAGGGCGAAGATGGCGGCTTGGACTCGGTCTCGGCAACCAAGTTTGGTCAGGACTCGCCCGACGTGGGTCTTGACCGTGGCCTCGCTGAGGAAGATGGTTCGACCGATTTCGGCGTTCGAGAGACCCTGCGCGACGAGGCCCAGGACTTCACCCTCGCGTTCGGTGAGCCGATCAAGGAGTGCAAGGTCCGCCGACGTAGGCGTGGGGTGAGGGGCGAAGTGCTCGATCAGGCGACGGGTGACGGACGGGGCAAGAACAGAGTCGCCTGCGGCCACGACTCGGATGGCGTGGATTAGTTGGTCGTAGGGGGTGTCCTTGAGTAGAAACCCGCTGGCGCCAGCGTGGAGGGCGCGGTTGACGGCTTCATCGAGGTCGAACGTGGTGAGGATAAGTACGCGCGCGTGGGGTCGGTCGCCGACGATGTGCGCGGTGGCGTCGACTCCATCCATTCCCGGCATGCGCACGTCCATCAGGATCAGGTCGGGAAGGGTGCGCCGGGACAGTTCCACCGCGGAGGCGCCGTCGGCGGCTTGCCCGACGACCTCGATGTCGGGGACGTCGCGCAGCAGGCGGGCGATGCCCTCTCGGACCAAGTGCTGGTCGTCGACCAGCAGTATCCGAATCATCAGGGTGCACCTACGGGAGGAGCCTGCAGGTCGTCCGTCGCATTTGGGTCCGTTGTCAGCGGCAGGGCGACATCGAGCAGGTACCCGGTGCCGTCAGGCCCGGCCGTGAGGTGTCCGCCGCATAGCAGCACTCGTTCGCGCAGCCCGATAAGACCGGTGCCAGTGCCAAGCTCCGGTTGCGCACCGGGGCCGCCCTTGGTGTGGACTCGCACTCTCAGGGTCGAGGAGTCGCTGGTCACTTCGAGGTCAACTGGAGACCCGTCGGCATGGCGCATCGCATTGGTGAGGCCTTCCTGGACCGTGCGGTAAGCGCACAACCCGACCCCGACGGGTACGTCGGCGGAGAAGGCGAGGGTACTGCGCACGTCGACGCCAGCACGGCGAATGCCGCCGATGAGCTCGTCAAGCCGGTTCAGGTCCCGTGGTGGCGCCAGGTCTGTCTGGTCCGTGGCTCGTATGACGTGCAGGAGTCCGCGTAGCTCGGTGAGTGCGCCACGTCCGGTGGTCTCGATGGTTTCCAAGACGCCCGCGAGCTCTTGGTTCACCTGCTGCGCCATCGGCCGTGCTGTGCCCGCTTGCACGACCATGAGGCTCACGGCATGCGCCACGACGTCGTGCAGCTCACGGGCAATAGCGGCTCGCTCATGGCTGACCGCCTGGGTGGTCCGGGCCTCGTGCTCGGCGGCGGCGATCTCGAGTTGAGCGGCCAGCATCTCCGTCTTGGTTGTGCGGCGGCGTACGAGATTGCCCACACCGATCGCGAAGGTGAAGAAGGCCCAGTCGACAAGAACATTCGAGGCCTCGAAGGGGGTGGTGCGAAGGTCCCGAAAGGTGCCGACAAGCACAAGGGTGAGCAGCCATGGCCAGGGCTGACGTGACCAGGCGGCCACGGCGAACACCACGGCTAACCAGGCCAACCCGGCTCCCAGCGTCCCCGCCGGGGACGATTCAAAAGACCCCACAAGGAACACGGCCACCACAGCACCCGCGGCAACCTCAGGCCAGATCCGGCTGAACGCCACAGCGATCGGGGGCACGCCCGCGGCGAGCAAGCGCACGAGCGTGGGAGCCGGTTGCTCATCCGAGAACAGGGCCTCTGTCAGCGCCACGCAGAGCAGCACCGCCGCCAGCACGGCCTCGCCGCGGGTGGGACGGAAATCGCGCCGACTGTTCACTCCAACGACGGTACTCAGGCGCCACTGCGGGGTGTAGAGGTCTGACGATCACCGCGACCTCAGGCTGACCGCGGCGCGACTCTTGGTGGACGCGTCCTGGTGCGGGCGGGGAGCACCGTGGGCTGACCACTCGGCAGAAGGAACAGGCCATGACCACGACCCCACCCCCCGTCCTCGCAGTGCAGGACGATCCCACGCGCAACCGCCGGTCAGTCGGACGGACAGCCCTTCTGGGCCTTGCCCTGTTCCTGGTGAGCATCGGCACCTTCGCACCGGAGTCGGCGCCCGATCCCGGTACTGCCTCGGCCGCGGACGTCCGACGCTTCGCCATTAACAACGCCGGAACCCTCCAGGTCAACACGCTGGCTGCCCTGGCTTCACTCCCGCTCTTGGTCATGTTCGTGGTTGTCCTGGCCCAACAGGTGCGGCAGGTGCAGCCATGGTCGATCGGGCCCCAGGTGATGGTGTGCTTGGTCGGCGTCGTTGCGACGCAGGGCCTTTTCGTCACCGCAACGTCATCCATCTTCGCCCTGCCTGACCAGCTGGCCGCTGTCACGGACCAGGCGGCCGTCACCCTCTACGAGGTGACGGCCGTTGCGCAGTGGCTGTACACCCTCACTGTCTTGGTCCCCTGCATGGCACTGGTCGCCACCTACTCATGGCTGGCGCTAAGGGGGCGCCTCCTTGCGCGCTGGATCTGCTGGGCCGGCTTCACCATGGCGACGGTCGGTGCCGTCACGGCCGTCATCCTCATGATCCCCGCCATCCAGTTCGACGCCTTCGTTCTTCCACTGTTCGGCTGGTGGCTGTGGCCCGCCATGATCGGCAGCGCGTCGGCCGTCCGCTGGTGGAGAAGCCGGCAACTCGCAGTTTGACGCCCTCCACACCGAACGCACGGGGTCGCCTGGCAGCGTAAAGACGCACGTCGGCACGGCGGCATGATCGGGTGGTGATGTCGATCCCGCCTCCAGAACGGCGTCAGCAGATTGTCTGAATGACAGCTTGGTTGGCGGCCGCCGCGGCTGTGTAGAACCTGCGGAGTCGGTCGTAGGCAGGAGCAAGGTAGGAGTCGAAGACGTCATCCTCGTCCCAGATCATCGGATAAATCTCTGCCGACTCCATAGCTCGAGCGTCCATCCTGGTTCGGAGTGAGTTCAGCTCGATCTGGCCCAGCGCACGCGCGACGGCTCGGACTCGATCAGCGGGCAGGAGCCTCCCCGGTCCGTACCCAAGATCCTCGCCAATGGACTCGCCACCAAAGATGGTCTCAGACAGCGAGTCATCCGTCGGGTGGCCGTTGTCGTTGAGGAGCCAGTGCAAGGCATGCCACGCCTTGTCGATATCAACGGAGTTCTCATCGTCGTCCGAATCCAGCAATTCATCCAACTGCTCCGGGTCCTCCAATATCTGGCGAGCCGTTAGGTCATCGCGCCGATACCCGACCCAGATCATCCCCATGAGCACACGGTAGTTGCCCGGGCGGTGGCCCTACTCCCCAACGCGCTGTCCTCGGCATTGAAGAAACGCTAGTCACCACCCGATAGGCGGCGATGTGACACACCCTGATCTCACGGGAAACGAAGGCAGCGCAGGTTTTGTGTCTACAGGTCCTTGACCGCACGGATCGCTGCGACTGCGCGTGGGAATCCGATGTAGGGGAAGCAGTGAACCAGGGCGGCGACCACTTCGGTCTTGGTCTTGCCGGTTTGAAGGCAGCCCTTGCCGTGGGGGCCGAGCTGGGCGGCGGTGTCGCCGATGGTGGCTAGCGCGCAGAGCACCAGCAGTTCACGCTGGGCCAAGGTGAGTCCGTCTCGGGTGTAGAAGTCGCCGAAGCAGAACTCGGTCAGAAATTGAGGAAGTGCCGTGTTGAACGGTTCCGGCAGATCGGCCAGGTTGTCCTTGATCTCGTTGCCATACAAGGGCGCCTGGACGGCGAGGCCTTCGCTATACCTCTCGGCCTCGGCGACGGTGCCCTGCTCCGGAAGCGGTAGCGGGATTCCTCTGGCCTGGAAGACCTCGTTGATCGTCGTTACTGCGTTGAGGGTGCGGGGGAAACCGATGAACGGTGCCAGTTGGTAGATGGCTTCGCGGATGGCGACGGGCTCGACACCGACGTTGAGCGCGGCCCTGGTGTGGGACGTGAGCTGCGGCAAGCTCTGAAGGCAGGCCAACACGGTGATGGTGATGAGTTCACGGGTTTGGTCGTCCAACCCGCCAGTGTCGAAGACGTCTCCGAAGATGAACCCGCGCACGATACGCGTCAGTTCAGGGTCGTGGTCGGGCTCAGTCACGTCTCGCGGCCCGAGGAGGCGTTCATAGGTTGCCTCAGCATGCGCCTGACGTGCGGAGACATCAGTTCCTTGGACTTGGTCAGCCATGTGGGCACTGTTCCTGCCGCTCTCATCGCCGTCAAGTGCGCGCCGGGCTGGTATCGCGGCCTGGAGATGGCACCGCGCCTGACTCCAGTACCAGTGACGACACCGGGCAGACTGGCGGCGGAAAGACCTAGTCAACCAACGGATACTTGTTCAGTCGGCGATGAATTCGGTCCACGCCGTTCCGTCCCAATAACGCAAGCGGCCTTGCCGCCACGGGTCGGGGCACCACATCGGTGTCGCCTCGGGTCAGGGGGCGCGGAGGCGCCGCCAGAGTGCGTAGCTGAACAACAGCAACGCCGTCCCTAGTGCCGCAATGGCGAGGCCGAAAAGCCACAGCGCGAACATCCCATTCCCGTCGGTTCCGTCCTCCGGCAGACTCCAGATGGAGGCGCCCGCCCAGCCGAATAGGAACATCGCCGCAAGCAGAAGAAGCCCCCACGTCACGGCCCGCCAACTCCACGGCAATGGAGGCCGAGGAGTTACCGCAGCGGAAGCCGACACCCTTAAACGATATCCAGAGTCGCTGGCTCCCGATGCCGTTATGCAGGCGGGCGACTGGCGGCGCTATGACGCAACGTTGACCACGGCTCGAACACGGACATCAGGGTCAGCCGTCCTCGACGGTCCTCTTCAGCCCCGGGCCGCGAACGCTGGCTGTCCAGCTCGCCAGCAGATCAAGGGCCTCCTGCGTCGGGGAGCCAGGTTCAGCTGTGTAGGTCAGCAGGCTCTGACCGGGGTCACTTGGGAGCGGTAAGAATTCGAAGGGTAGGTCGAGGTCACCGACGGTGGGGTGATGGATGGCTTTGCGGCCTGTGACATGGAGCCGGACGTTGTGGTCAGCCCATCGCATCCGGAACTCGTCGCTGCGGGTCGAGAGCTCCCCGACGAGGTCGGACAGGTCGCGGTCGTAGGGGTCCCGCCCGGCCTCGGTTCGCAGCATGGCGACGGTGTCGTTGGCGGCCTTGTCCCAGTCCGGCCAGAACCGTGCCGCGTGGGGGTTGAGGAAGATGAACCGCGCGTTGTTCGGAGGGTCGGTGGCCTCCTGGTAGATCGGCGCGTAGAGGGCTCGCCCGAGTTCGTTCGAGGCCAGCACGTCGAGCCGCCCGTTGATCACGAACGCAGGCGTGCCGACCATCGAGTCGATGATCCGCTGCACCGTCGGACGAACCGGCGCGACGGCTGGCCGCCGACGTGGGCGGCGCGTGCTGCTGGCGACGCTGAGCAGATCCAGGAGGTGGCTACGCTCAGCCTCGTCGAGCTGCAAGGCACGCACGATGCCCTCGACCACGCCTTCGGAGATGCCGGTGGCATCGCCGCGCTCGAGTCGGACGTAGTACTCGCTGGAGATGCCGGCAAGCATTGCGGTCTCTTCGCGGCGAAGTCCTGGCACTCGGCGTCGAGCCGTGTCGAAGGTCGGGAGCCCGGCCTGCTGCGGGGTGATTCGAGCGCGTCGGCTCGTCAGAAACTCGCGGATCTGGGTGCGCACGTCACCGCGAACATCCCGGTCCCGTTCGCTGGTCATGTGTTCACCCTACGGACCGGATACGGGTCTGCGGGGTCGTCGAGGGGTCACTGTCAGTACCACTCTTGTCAGTGTCTTCCTCCCTCGTTCGGTGCGCTGGTTCTGTGGGTGGGTCGTCACAACCGACGATTCAGACAGTGAAGGAAGTACCCGATCATGAAGCTCGTTTCCTTGGGCGACCTGCAGGTCTCCCGCATCGGCCTCGGTGCAATGACCATGGCTGGCACGTACACCAGCGAAGGTGCTCTAGACGACTCCGAGTCCATCCGCACCATCCACCGCGCCTTCGATCTCGGCGTCACCCACATCGACACTGCTGAGATCTACGGACCCTTCCACAGCGAGGAAGTCGTCGGCCAGGCCATTAGGGGCCGACGTGACCAGGTGGTCGTCGCCACCAAGTTCGGCCTGGTGTCCCACACGAATGGCGAGGCCACCCCGGGCGTCATGGACAGCAGCGCAGTCAACGTCCGCGCTGCCGTCGAGGGATCGTTGAAGCGTCTTGGAACCGACTACATCGACCTCTACTACCAGCACCGCGTCGACCCGAACACCCCGATCGAGGAGACCGCCGGTGCCGTCGCGGACCTCGTCGTGGAGGGCAAGGTGCTCCACTTCGGGCTCTCCGAAGCAAGCCCCGAGACCATCCGTAGGGCCCACGCGGTCCAGCCGGTGTCAGCGCTGCAGACCGAGTACTCGCTGTGGACCCGCGACCTGGAGGCGGAGATACTGCCGCTGCTGCGTGAGCTCGGCATCGGCCTCGTCCCGTACTCGCCGCTCGGACACGGCCTGCTCACCGGCCAGATCCGCTCGGTGGACGACTTCGCGGACGACGACTGGCGCAAGACCAACCCGCGGTTCACCGGCGAGAACTTCGTCCGGAACCTCGCCATCGTCGACGAGGTCCGTGCCATCGGAGCCGAAATCGGTGCCACCCCGGCCCAGACCGCCCTGGCCTGGCTGCTCACGCGGGGCGACGACATCGCGCCAATCCCCGGCACCCGTCGAGTCTCCCGGGTCGAGGAGAACACCGCCGCCGACAACGTCGAACTCAGCGCCAACCAACTCGACCGCCTCAACCACCTCACCCCCGCCGCCGGAGACCGTCACGACGAAGCCAACATGGCGTCCATCGACCAGTGACGAACGGACGGACAGGACCGCCGCGTCCCCGCGCCACGCTCCTCGGCAAGACGGGAGGTTCGGCACAACGGTGCCTGCGTCAAAGTGGGCGGAAAGCCGCGTGGCGGCAGCGAGCGCGGCACAGGCTCCAGCCGCACTGCGATGCCGTCGGGGCGCGAGCCGGTGGACACATCCACGCCTCCGCTGATGACGGCCCACATCGAGCCAAACTGGTTGTCGCTGGCCAGACCCCTCAGCTGCCTTCCCACAGGGCGAATTCCCGCCTACGGCGCCCAGGTGACCTGAGGAAACGACCCCCGATGGTGGTCAGTGTCGCGCCTGCACGCGGCCGGTCTCGTGGGCCCAGATGGCGACCTCGACGCGGTTGCGGGCGCCGAGCTTCCTCATGAGGCTCGCGAGGTGGGCCTTGACGGTGCTGGGGGTGATGTAGAGCTCAGAGGCGATCTCGCTGTTGGTCCGGCCCTTGGCTACCGGCAGGAGGACTTCCTCCTCGCGGGCCGTGAGCGGTTCCATCGGCTGGCGGGGCGGTGAGGTCTGGGTCTGTGCGAATGCGGCGAGGAGTCGGACGGTGACGCTGGGTGCGATGAGGGCGTCTCCCTCGGCGGCGGCGTGGATGGCCTGGGTCAACAGGGCGGGTCCGGCGTCCTTGAGGAGGAATCCGCGGGCGCCGGCCTTGAGCGCGCCGTGGACGTACTCGTCGAGGTCGAAGGTGGTGATGACCACGATCGGCAACGGGTCGATGACGTCGGGGCCGGCGAGTCGGCGGGTGGCTTCGATGCCGTCCATCACAGCAGGCGTGACAGGATCAGCGGCAGTCCTGCTGGTTGGAGTCCCGCCTTCGGCACCCAGCCGGCGCAGCTCGGAGGTGCTCGTGTCCGTTGAGCAGGGGAGTGGTCGGCCGGTCTTCGTGCTGCACGAGCACGACAAGCCGCAGCACCACTTCGACCTGCGGCTCGAGGAAGACGGTGTGCTGCGCTCGTGGGCCGTGCCGCGCGGACTGCCGACCAGCCCGGCGAAGGACCGGCTCGCGGTGCCCGTCGACGACCACGCGCTCGACCACGCGACCTACGAGGACGAGACGAAGTCGATCGCGGACGCCGGCTGGTGGGAGCTCGAGGACCGCAACGACCGACGCACCGTCTTCGTGCTGCACGGCCGCCGGGGAGCGCGCCGCTACGCCCTCGTCAGCACCGAGCAGGGCGCGCTGCTCCACCTCCTGAAGGACCAGCCGCACACCTGAAGGGGGTCGCTAGCGCCAGCCGGTCGTGTGGACACCGCAGCGCGCCGGGTCGGTGACCGCCGTGCGGCGCCCGAGGGTCCGGACCGCCCACCGGATCCGGCGGCGGGTCAGGAGCAGCACGACCCCGATCCACAGGGCGATCGCCCACCCCTGCGGCCCACGAGGCGGGTCGGGCGGCGCGGGGTAGGCGCCGTCGAACAGACCTGCGGCCTGTTCGAAGTGGTTCTCCGACCCGGGGTAGAGCGTGTCGTCGACGAGGTAGAGGACCGGGAGCAGCGAGATCCCGCCGACGATGGTGCACACGGCCCACTGGTCGACGTGGCGTGACTCGTGCTCGGCCAGGTCGCGGGCCCGCACCGGGTTGATCCGGGGCACGGGCGAGGCCAGGAAGACCTCGCCGACCATGCTGCCCATGTGCTCGCCGGCCTGCGGCACGAAGGCCAGGGTGATGGGCGGGTCGCCGACACTGCACAGCCCCTGACCCCGGGCCTCGGCGAACCCGAGCGCCAACCCGCTCACCGGCGCCGTCATCACCGAGCGCACCGTCGACCACGGCGGCGGCCGGCTCGGGGCCCGCGGGTCGATGACGCGGCGGCCCTCCGCGATCGAGGTGTCCGCAGCACAGGCCGGCAGCTCACGGGCCCGCTGCGAGACCCGCAGCCCGAGGCCGGCGACGGAGAGCAGGGCGAGCACCACCATCGCCGCCAGCAGGCGTCGGTGTCGTCGCTGGCACAGGTCACAGGCGAGCACGCGGCGTGGGCGCAGCATCCGGGTGCGGGGGAGGACGAGGAACAGCCCGAGCAGGCCGCCGCCCACGAAGGCCACGAGCATCCAGACCACCCGCATCGACGCGGACGTCGGTCGGCGGCGCGGACGGGCAGCTGCACCCACCACGTTCTCCACTAGCCACGGCTCCCACTGCCATGCCACGGGCGGCGAGACCACGGACAGCCGGACCGCGACGGACGAGGACGCCCGGTCGGCTCCGGGACCGGCTCCATTCTGGTCCTTCGGCGGGCCCACAACCAGAGCCGGTATGCCGCGTGCGGTGCCTGCGCGGCATACCTCGAGCGCGGGTGGTTGCGGGTCCGCGTCGGCGCCCGCGCCGAGGGTGGCGGGTCCGTCCGTCGACCGCCGCAACCTGCCGTTAACGCACGTCCCCTAGGCTCATTCCGTGAGCGACACCCGTGACACCACCACGCCCCTGCCGACGCCTGCGGCTTCCGCGCCCACCCGGATCCTGGTGGCCGAGGACGAAGCCCTGATCCGCCTCGACCTCGCCGAGATGCTCGTCGAGGCGGGCTACGACGTGGTCGGACAGGCCAGCAACGGCGAGCAGGCCGTCGAGATGGCGACCGAGCTGACCCCCGACCTGGTGATCATGGACGTGAAGATGCCGGTCATGGACGGCATCACCGCTGCCGAGCAGATCGGGGCCGCCCGGATCTGCCCCGTCGTCATGCTCACCGCCTTCAGCCAGACCGAGCTGGTCGAGCGGGCCCGTGACGCGGGGGTGATGGCCTACATCGTCAAGCCGTTCACGGCCTCCGACCTCACGCCGGCCATCGACATCGCCCGGCACCGCTGGACCGAGGTCAAGGCGCTCGAACGGGAGATCAGCGACCTGGGCGAGCGGCTCGAGACCCGCAAGGCGGTCGACCGCGCCAAGGGCGTGCTGATGAAGAAGCTCAAGATCAGCGAGGCGGAGGCGTTCCGCTGGATCCAGAAGACCGCGATGGACCGTCGCCTCGGCATGCGCGAGGTGGCCGAGGCCGTCGTGGCCGGGATGGACAAGGCCTGAGCGTGGACGCGGTGGTGCGCCCGGCTGGTCAGGGTGATGCCGCCGTGCTGGCCCAGGTGGCGGCGGCGACGTTCGCGCTGGCCTGCCCTCCGCACATCACCCCGCAGGCGATCGACACCTTCATCGCCGAGGTCCTGTCGCTGGAGTGCTTCGAGCGCTATCTCGCCGACCCGGCCCGGGACCTGTTCGTCTCGGTGGGGGACGACGTGGTGACCGGCTACGCGATGGTCGTCCACGGGGAGCCCACCGACCCGGACGTGCGGGCCGCGCTGACGCTGCGACCGACCGCCGAGCTGAGCAAGATCTACGTCCTGCCCGACCACCACGGCGCAGGCACCAGCCGGCTGCTCATGGCGGCCTCGATCGACGCGGCCCGGGCTCGTGGCGCGGTCGGGGTGTGGCTGGGGGTCAACCAGGAGAACGAGCGGGCCCAGCGGTTCTACGCCAAGAGCGGCTTCGCCAGGGTGGGGACCAAGCGGTTCCTCGTGGGTGACCGCTACGAGGACGACTACGTCTTCGAGCGCCCCGCCTGACCGGTCGGGGACCCGTCCCGGGGACCCGGATGGCGAGTCCGCGCGGACGCCGTGCAACGATGGCAACGCAGCGAATCGGCGCCGACCCGTGATGTAACAGCCGTGGAACAAGGGCTGCGACAAGAGTTAACACGGGAAAGTTGTTGAACTCTTCACGAGCGCCCTCGAATGGGCCTAGAGTCCTGAGTCGGTCGCCTTTCGAGGCGCCGCGGCCGTCGGGGGAGCCGTCTGCAATGGTGAGCAGTCCAGACCGACGATGATGGAGGAACCCCGGTGAGCCGTCCCGTGATCAGCGTCAGGCGCGTCTCCGCGGATGAGGAGCGGTCCTTCACCGAGCTCTGGATGACCTCGCGGGTCGAGGCCGGGGTCAGCCCAGAGGTGGTCGCCCGCGCCGCCTCCGAGGGGCGCATCTCGACCGCGCTGCACCGCGAGGACGTCCGGGCCTATGTCGCCATGGCGGACGGCCAGCCGGTCGGCTTCGCGGTCGCCGCCACCAGCCCGTTCTCGTCCCTGACCGACGCCCCCTGCGTCACCATCGACCAGCTCTACGTCGTGCCCGACTCGCGCAAGCACGGGGTCGCCCGCCAGCTGATGAGTGCCGTCACCCTCTACGCAGACTCCCGCGGGTGCGAGCAGATCGGCTGCAACGTGCCGGCTCAGCACCGAGACGCGAACCGCTTCTTCGCCCGCCTCGGCTTCTCCTCGCAGATGGTGCGCCGGGTGACCAGCGTGTCCGCGCTGCGTCGCCGCCTGGGCCAGGACGAGCCGCGGCACCACTCGATCGAGGCACTGCTCCACCGCCGCCGCTCCCTGCGCGCGCGGGCGACCGCGAGCGCCGAGAGCCGGCTGGCCGGCTGACTGCTAGGCGCCGGGAGCTGCGTCGCGCAGCAGGCAGGTGATCCGGCAGGTGCAGATGCGCCGGTGCTGGTCGTCGGTGATGACGATCTCGTAGCACGTGAGGGTGTTGCCCAGGGACAGGGCAGTGGCGGTGCCGGTCACGAAGCCCGAGCGCGCAGCCCGGTGGTGGGTCGCGTTGATGTCGAGACCCACGGCGACCCGGTCGGGGCCGGCGTGCAGCGCGGAGCCGACCGACCCCAGGGTCTCGGCCAGCACCACGGAGGCGCCACCGTGCAGCAACCCGTAGGGCTGGGTGTTGCCCTCGACGGGCATCCGGGCGACGAGACGCTCGGGCGAGGCCTCGAGCACCTCGATCTGCATGCGCTGGAGCAGGGAGTTCGGGTTCATCGCCAGCATCGCCTCGAGGGCGGCGGCGAGCTCGGGGTCGGTGGGGCCGGCGCTCGTGGGGCTGGCGGTCGCGGGGGTGTCACTCATAACCAATAGGCTGCCATGCGTGAGTCGCCTCCTGCTCCTCGACGGTCATTCCCTTGCCTACCGCGCCTTCTTCGCCCTGCCGGCCGAGAACTTCTCGACCAGCACGGGCCAGCACACCAATGCGGTCTACGGCTTCACGTCGATGCTCATCAACGTGCTGCGCGACGAGCAGCCGACCCACGTGGCGGTCGCGTTCGACGTGTCCCGGCAGACCTTCCGCCTGGCCGAGTACGCCGACTACAAGGCGGGTCGCTCTGCGACACCCAGCGAGTTCTCCGGCCAGATCCCGTTGGTGCGCGAGGTGCTGGACGCCCTCAAGATCCGGTGGGTGGAGGTCGACGGCTACGAGGCCGACGACGTGATCGCCACGCTGGTCACGGAGGCGACCGCGCAGGACATGGACGTGGTCATCTGCACCGGTGACCGCGACGCCTTCCAGCTCGTCACCGACCGGGTCACGCTGCTCTACCCCGTGCGTGGGGTGTCCGAGGTCTGGCGGATGACCCCGGCCGCGGTGGAGGAGAAGTACCTCGTCGCCCCGGAGCGCTACAGCGACCTCGCAGCCCTCGTCGGGGAGACGTCCGACAACCTGCCCGGCGTGCCGGGGGTCGGTCCGAAGACCGCGGCGAAGTGGCTCGGCCAGTACGGCGACCTCACCGGGGTCGTGGCCCACGCCGACGAGATCAAGGGCAAGGCGGGGGAGTCGCTGCGCGAGCACCTCAACGACGTGCTGCGCAACCGGCGGCTCAACCAGCTCGTGCGTGACCTGCCGCTGCCGGTGACGGTCCCCGAGCTCGAGCGCCAGAACTGGGACCGCGAGCTGGTCCACACCGTGTTCGACAGCCTCGAGTTCCGGGTGCTGCGCGACCGGCTCTTCGAGTACCTCGAGGCACCCCAGGAAGAAGCCGACCACGGCTTCGAGCTCGACGGCACGGTGCTCGCTCCTGACGAGGTGGCCGGCTGGCTGGAGGAGTATGCCGCGCCCGGCACCACCGTGGGCGTCCACCTCGTGGGGCAGTGGGGCCGGGGGACCGGCGACGCCACCGCCCTGGCGCTGGCCACCGACGGTGACGCCGCGGCATACCTCGACCTCACGGCGCTCGACCCGGCCGGCGAGGCCGCCGTCGGTGCGTGGCTGGCCGACCCCGAGCGTCCCAAGGTGCTCCACGACGCCAAGGGGCCGTTGCTCGCGCTGGCAGCCCGTGGCTGGCACGTCCACGGCATCGCGACCGACACGGCCCTGGCGGCCTACCTCGTGCGCCCCGACCAGCGGTCCTACGACCTGGCTGACCTCGTGCTCCGCCAGCTCGGCCGTGAGCTGCGGGCCGAAGCCGACAGCTCGGGCCAGGGCCTGCTCGACTTCGGCGACGAGGGCGACGCCGGCGCGCAGGACGCGATGGTCCGGGCCCGTGCGGTCCTCGACCTGGCCGGTTCGCTGGCCGAGCAGCTGGAGGCCACCGGCGGCACCTCCCTGCAACAGGACCTCGAGCTGCCGCTCGAGCAGGTGCTGGCAGGCATGGAGCGCACCGGCATCGCGGCCGACGTCGACGTGATGACGGGGCTGGAGGCCGACTTCGCGGCCAAGGTGCGCGAGGCCCAGCAGGACGCCTACGACGCGCTCGGTGGCGACCAGATCAACCTCGGGTCGCCCAAGCAGCTCCAGGTCGTGCTCTTCGACACGCTCGGGCTGCCCAAGACCCGACGCACCAAGACCGGCTACACCACCGACGCCGACGCGCTCAACGACCTGTTCGCCAAGACCGAGCACCCGTTCCTCGAGGCGCTGCTGCGGCACCGTGACTCGTCCCGGCTGCGGGTCACCGTCGAGGGCCTGCTCAAGTCCGTGGCCGACGACGGGCGCATCCACACCACCTACCAGCAGACCATCGCGGCGACCGGCCGGCTCTCCTCGACCGACCCCAACCTCCAGAACATCCCGATCCGCACCGACGAAGGACGCCGGATCCGCGAGGTGTTCATCGTGGGCGAGGGCTACGAGTCGCTGATGTCCGCCGACTACAGCCAGATCGAGATGCGGATCATGGCGCACCTGTCCGGCGACGAGGGCCTGATCGAGGCGTTCCGGTCGGGAGAGGATCTGCACCGGTTCGTCGGGTCGCGGGTGTTCTCGGTCGAGCCCGAGGACGTCACGGCCGCGATGCGCTCCAAGGTCAAGGCGATGTCCTACGGCCTGGCCTACGGCTTGTCGGCGTTCGGGCTGTCGAAGCAGCTGACCATCTCGACCGGTGAGGCCCAGGGCCTGATGGACGAGTACTTCGCGCGGTTCGGCGGGGTCAAGGACTACCTCGACTCGGTCGTCGCGGAGGCGCGGGGGACCGGCTACACCGAGACCATGCTGGGGCGGCGGCGCTACCTGCCCGACCTCACCTCCGACAACCGACAGCGTCGCGAGATGGCCGAGCGGATGGCTCTCAACGCGCCGATCCAGGGGTCAGCGGCCGACATCATCAAGCTCGCGATGCTGCGGGTCGAGAAGGCGCTGGCCGAGTCCGGTGCCCGCTCCCGGCAGCTGCTCCAGGTGCACGACGAGCTGGTGCTCGAGATCGCCCCGGGTGAGGCAGCCGACGTCGAGGCGCTGGTCCGCAAGGAGATGGGCGGGGCCATCGAGATGGACGTGCCGCTCGACGTCAGCGTCGGGGTCGGACGCTCCTGGTTCGACGCGGCGCACTGACCGTCAGGGGCCGCGAGGGAGGCACCCGCTCGGCTCAGCGGGTGGCCGAGCTCTTGGCGTCCTGCAGGAGCCGTTGACACAGGGCGGGCTCGCGACCCGAGCTGTTGCTGACGCGCACGTGGTCGGAGCGGCCGCCATCGTGCCCGGTCATGAACGTCAGCCGGGTCAGGTCGTTGTACCAGTCCGTGTTCCATTCGCCGACCGGGACGTAGAGGTCGTAGTCAGGGTTGTCGTCGACCCGGATCCGGGTCTGGAAGACCTCGGTGACCGCGTGGGCCGTGACCCGGATGCGGTGGCCACGCGCGACCTCGAACCACGGTGAGTAGAAGTTGCCGTCCTTGTCCTCCACGACGAGCCGAGCCTGGGGGATGTCCTTGTCGAACTCCAGCGAGACGTAACGCATCTCCACCCCGTCCTGCTCGAGCAGGCGCAGGGTGCCGGGGCGGTAGTGGACGAAGACCGGCGTGACGTCGACGACCATGTCCCGCTGCTCGACGAGGTTCCATGGCTCGTACTGGTCGCCGGTGTTGACGTAGAGCGACTCGCAGTCGCCGGTCACGTGCAGGTCGTCTGCCGTGCCGGCACCGGGCAGCTCGTCGGACTGCGACACCAGCCTGGCGAAGGAGGAGCCCGGCCCGCCACTCACGCGTTCCTGCAGCGACAGGTAGGAGGTCAGCTCGTCGCCGCGGTGGGTCTGCGCCGCGATGAGGGACCCGGTCGCCACCTGCGCCACCACGCTGAAGGCACACAGCGTGGCCATCGCGACCACGAGGACCGGGCGGAGCAGCGCGGCGCGCGGGAGGCGCCGGCGGGAGGTCGACCAGAGGCCGACGGTCCCCACGACGACCAGCGCCGGCACGAAGTCGCTGGTGTAGCGGTTCGCGAGGTAGCCGTAGCCCATCACGCCGCCACCGACGAGGATCGTGCCGAGGGCCGGCCACCGCAGCGCGGCCACCGGGCCCTCGGCCCGACGGTCGAGCAGCACGGGGAGCGCGGCCAGCGCGAGCAGGAGCAGCAACGGCATGAACGCCGTGACGCTGCCGGTGCGGTAGGACTGGTCGAGGAAGGCGCCGCCGTAGGCGCGGGCCGGCTCCGCGGGCAGCGTGACCCACGGGAAGTAGTCCACGAACCGGATGCCGTCCGGCCGGAAGTAGTTGACCAGCGACGTCTCGAAGAACTGTGGCCCGGTGATGGTGCCGCCGTTGGCCGCCAGGGCCTGGCGCCGGTGGGCGTTCACCTGCGTCCAGACCTGGGACTCCAGGGGGAAGAGGTAGGGGTGGCCGAACTTCACCCAGTTGTAGGTGATTGAGGCACCCAACGGGACCAGCCCGGCACTGAAGACGGCCAGCGGTCTGAGCAACACCAGTCGACCGCGGTTCGGCCGCCGATGCCGCAGCGCCGTGAGGAGCATCCAGCCGGCCAGGGCCATCGCCGCCCCGCTCATCGCCCACCCACCCGGCGTGCGCGTCAGGGCCGTCGCCAGCGTGAAGCCGCCGAGCCACAGGATCGCCGAGCGCGAGGGGTCGAGGGCGACCCGCAACAGCCAGTAGGCGCAGCCCACGGCGAGGGCCGATGCCCAGAGGTAGACCTCGTGGTAGACCCACGGCAGCGCGGCGTCGAACGTGAGGACGGTCCCTCCGGTGGCTGCGGCCAACAGGATGGCCGCGACGACCCCGTCGGTGCGGCTGACGGCCTCGGCCGGCCGCAGGCAGTCCCTGACGAGCCAGACCATCCGCGTCGTCATGACTGCGAGCACCACCCAGGCGAGCACCATCGACGGCAGGGTGAGGCGGCCGTCGAGGTCGTGGGTGAGCAGCTGCACGGGGATGCGCAGCAGGGCCGGGAAGGGCGGGAAGTACATGTAGGTCTTGCCGTCGATGATGAAGCCCTCGATGCCCAACGACCCGTTGGGGACCGCCAGCCGTCCATGGAGGAAGGCGGTGGCCTGCAGGTCGAAGAAGTTGGAGGCGAACCGTTGGGCGACGGCGGTGCGCAGGGCGTCCGTGCGGAAGTTGAGCAGCACGAGGAAGAACGGGATGCCACCGAGGACCAGTCCTGCGGTGGAGGCGACCACGACTCGTCGTGACCGAGGGGCGGAGCTCAAACGCGCTCCAGCTTGTAGAGGAACTGGTAGCCGAAAAGCGTCGGCCAGACCCGCACGGCGGCCCGGTCGACGGCCGAGGCAGCCCGGGCGACCCGGCCGATGACGGGGTTGCCCCCTCGCTCGAGCACGTCGAGCGGCGAGCCCACGGTCCGGCGCTCCACGATCCGCAGGCCCGCGCCCGCGATGAGGCGCTCGAAGCTGCGGCGGGTGAAGAACCGCACGTGGCCCCGGTCGAGCGGGCCACGTTGGTCGTAGTCGAAGTTGCCGGAGGCCGTGCGCAGGCGCGGGTACCAGTGCCCGAAGTTGGGGATGCTCACGAGGATCGTGCCGTCGTCGCCGAGCCGCGAGACCATGTCGGCCATCAGCGAGTCGGGGTCGATGACGTGCTCGAGGACGTCACCGGCCACGATCACGTCGTAGCCGGAGCCGGCCTCCGTCGGGAGCCCCTGGTTGAGGTCGGCCTCGACGAACGCGTCGATCCGCTGGCCGATGCCTTCGTGCTTGACCAGGTCGACGCCCACCACGTGGTGGCCCATCGAGCGGACGAGCCCGGCGAAGAGGCCGTCGGAGCAACCCACGTCGAGCACCGAGGCCGACGGGATCCCGGTCAGCCAGGTGAGCAGCTGGCCGTGCGAGGAGTGCGGGCTGTGCTTGACCTCGTAGGCCGCGGTGTCCACCCCGCCGCCACCGGTGGAACCCCCGAACCCCATCTGGTGGGCCCGGTGGCGCAGCACGTCGACGGCGACGTCGCGGGCGTAGGACATCCCGTTGACGTAGCAGATCTCGTCGCCGTAGTAGGTGGGGATCGGCACCTCGACGATCCGCTTCCGGGCGGCGAGCATGCCCAGGATGATCTCGGTGTCGAAGTCGAAGTCGTTGGAGTAGTCGGCGAAGGGCACGTCGCGCAGCGCGTCGGTGCGGTAGGCGCGGTAGCCGCTGTGCCACTCGGTGAGGGAGGCGCCCGTCACGGCGTTCTGGAAGCGCGTGAGGATGCGGTTGCCCACGTACTTGTAGAGCGGCATACCGCCCTTGAGGGCCGAACCACGCTTCATCATCCGCGAGCCCATCACGACGTCGGCCTCGCCGGTCATCAGCGGCGAGACGATCTGCTCCATGACTTCCGGGGCGTACTGGCCGTCACCGTGCAGCAGCACGACGATGTCGAGCCCTTCCTCGATCGCCCAGCGGTACCCGAACTTCTGGTTGCCGCCGTAGCGCAGGTTCTCGACGTGCTTGATCACGGTCAGGGGGAGGGTCGAGCCGGACTTGTACTCGAGGCCGATCTCGTAGGTCTCGTCGACGCTCGCGTCGTCGCAGACCAGCACGTGGTCGAGCTGGTCGCGGAAGTCGGACGGGATGCGGTCCAGGGTCTGGCGGAGGGTGGTGGCCGCGTTGTAGGCGACCACCAGGACACCGATCCGGACTGCGGCCGGCTCGGCCGAGCCCACGCCTTCTGACGTCACTGTCATCCCTCTCGTGCTGCCCCGTGGAGTCCCGACTCGCCTCGCACTTCGATGGGCTCGGGGAATCTTACCCGTTGGTAATGAGGCGGCAGGACGTTCTGGCATACTCCGCGCCATGACCGCCGCCCTCGTCGACCTCGGCACGCTGCAGGCCCGCTTGCCCGAGCTCGCGGAGCAGTACCGCTCCGCCCAGCCGTTCCCCCACATCGTGCTCGACGACGTGCTCTTCGCGGACGCCTTCACCCGTGCCGCGCAGGAGTTCCCGGCCATGCGGGACCCGTTCTGGAAGGGCTACCTGCACGTCAACGAGACGAAGTACGGCAACACCCAGCCCGACACCTGGGGGCCGACGCTGACCGAGGTCGCCAAGGAGTTCGTGTCGCCCGAGTTCGTCGGTTTCCTCGAGGAGCTGACCGGCATCAGCGACCTGCTGCCCGACTGGAGCATGGACGGCGGCGGCCTGCACCAGACGCTCCGCGGCGGGCACCTCAACATCCACGCCGACTTCACGACCCACCACGTCAACGAGCAGTGGAGCCGGCGGGTCAACATCCTGCTCTACCTCAACGAGGAGTGGCGCGAGGAGTGGGGCGGCGAGCTCGAGCTCTGGGACAAGGAGATGACCGCGGCCCAGGCGAAGGTCCAGCCCGCCGGCAACCGGATGCTCATCTTCACCACGAGCGAGGACAGCTTCCACGGTCACCCGGACGCCCTCACCTGCCCGGAGGACGTGGCCCGCCGCTCGATGGCGCTCTACTACTTCACCGAGGAGGAGAACGCGGTCCGCAAGTCCACCAACTACCGGGCCCGCCCCGACGAGGCCGGCATCAAGCGGGCCGCGATCGCCGTGGACCGCGGCGCCGTCGACCTCTACGACCGCGCCAAGCGCAAGCTCGGCATCTCGGACGAGCGGGTGAGTGGCGTGCTCGAGCGCGTCAACAAGCTGCGCCGCAAGGGCTGAGTCGCCGGCGCCGCCCGAGCGGCAGCCACCCACGAGGCGGGTGTCAGGCGTCGGTCGTGACCGCGGGCCGGGGGCGCCCGATGCGGGCGGTCCACCGCTTCAGCGGCTCGTCGACCCCGCGGTGCAGCACCACCGTGATCGCCGCGAGCAGGACCACCGCCAGGATGGCCCGCGCCGAGGCGTCCCAGGACGGGGTGTGGCGGGTGATGGCGTAGAACAGCGGCAGGTGCCACACGTAGAGGGTGAGCGACGAGCCGCCCAGGACCCGCAACGGTTTGAGGTTGAAGAGCCGCACTGCCGGGTTGTCCCGGACCTGGTCGGCCGAGGCTGCCACGACGAAGAGCGTGGTGGCCGCGGCGATGGCGATGCCCTGCCACCCGAAGTAGGCATCGATCCCGAGCCGGGAGGCGCTGAAGATGACGCCGATGATGACCAGGGCCGACGCGCCGATGATGGCCGTTGCGTCCCGCCTGACCATGTCGAGCCGATCCCACAGCAGCGCCGCCAGCACTCCCCAGAGCGCGGCGTCGACCCGGGTCGAGGTGCGCAGCGACGCGCTGTACCAGCCCTCGGTCTGGTAGACGTGCCACCGCCACCACGTGGCGGCAACCAGCAGGATGGCCACGCCGGCAGCGATCTTCAGCCGGTGCCGACCCCAGAGGGCGAGCACCACGGCGAGCACCACGAAGAACTGCATCTCCACACTGAGGTACCAGAGGTGGCCGAGGTCGCCTCTGGCGTCGAGTGCGTTGTCCCGCACGTACCAGTTCCACGTGTAGGTCATGATCGCCCGCGCGGAGTTGGTCGTGGCCGACGAGGTGGCGGTGTCGGTGTCGTCGACCTGCGCCACGATGAGGATGACGGCGACCAGCAGGTAGACCTGCGCGCTGATCCTGATGAACCGGCGCACCAGTGTCGTGAACGGTCCGCGCTGTCCGGCCCGGGCCAGCCCGCCGAGCATGCTGCGCGTGACGAGGAAGCCGCTCAGCACGAGGAACATCGAGACCCCGATGCTCCCGGCCTTGAACCATCCGTCGAACGGTGCGATGTCGGACAGGTTGGTGAAGGGGTAGACCACCCACGCGTGCGAGAGGACGACGACCAGGATCGCGAGCCCACGCAACCCGTCGAAGGTCCCGTTCCGCGCCTCGACCTGGCGGTGTGATCCTGACACGCCGGTCACGGTATCCCACCGGCCACGCGCTGGAAGCCACCCTGCGAGGACGACACGGGAGCTGTCCGGATCCCGGTCCCGCACGGCCGGGTCACGACGCGTGCCGTGCCCCTCGCGGCTCCTCGGAACCGGTTGGCCTGGGCGGGCTGCGGAACAACGTCGACCTGCTCAGCCAGCGGCGGGTGGGCTCTTCGATGAACCGCTGGGTGGCATACACGACGACGGCGAGGAGGGCGACGGCAAGGACGGTCCGCGACCCCGGTGACCAGTCCTGGGTGTGCCGTGACACCGCCCAGAAGAGGGGGTAGTGCCAGACGTAGATGGCCAGCGACGCGTTGCCGAGCCACTGCAGAGCCGGGTGCTCGAGAAAGCCACGAGCCGTCGTTCGCGGTGGCACGGAGGAGTGGCCGTCCATGCCCTGCACCAGCGTCGCGACGAGCAGCGCCGACACGAGCGTGAAAGCCAGGCCCCACTCGCGCAGGTACTGGTCCTGTGGGAGCTCGGGGGAGAGCAGCACGAGCCCGCCGAGGACGGCCAGGCACCCGGGGACGAGCCAGCGGTCGCGCCGCGCGAGGAGCCCGAGCCCCGGCAGCAGCACCGCGATGAGCGCGCCGAGCAGCAGCCCGTCGGCGCGGGTCGTGACGAGCAAGGACGCGGGCCAGGTGCCCCCGTCGTGGAGCACGACGTAGCGGTTCACGACAACCAGGACGGCAGCCACCCCCAGCCCGACCGCGAAGACCCGCCGGAACCCGGCGAGCAGGATGACCGCTAGGGGCAGGACGAGGTAGACCTGCTGCTGGACGCTGAGGTACCAGAGGTGGCCGAGGTCTGCGCGCGCCTCCAGCGCGTGGTCGACGAGGTAGGTGTTCCACGTGTACGTCAGCACGCTCACCAGCGAGCGCTGGGTGGTCCCGTCCGAGGTCGCGTCGGTGGGGTCGAGCCGGTTCATGAGGAGGACCGCGGCGGCCATCGGCACGAGCTGCACGCCGATGCGGACGATGCGCCGCAGGTAGAACCGGAACGGGTCGAGCACACCGCGCTCGCGCTCGCGCAGCAGGTTGTGCGTGACGATGAAGCCACCGACCACGAAGAAGACGGTGACGGAGCCGCCGTGGAAGAGCCCCCGCACCACGGGGATCGCCTCGATGGTCTCCTTGGGATAGATGATCCAGGAGTGCGTCAGCAGCACCAGGATGATCGTGATGCCGCGCAGGCCGTCGAGCGCAGCAACCCGTGAGCCCGGGCGGGTCGACTGCGTTTCCATGGCACGCACGGTATCCGTTGGGTGCAGTTGTCCCGAATCGCCACGGCGGCCCCACGGTGCCGCTGGTAGGTTCTGCGCGACCGGAGGACGGGGTGCGGATGACGACGGGCCAGGCGCCTGCGAGACCAGGGTGGCGCGCGGCTCTCGGGCCGGTGGTCGTCACCGTCGTCACGGCTGCCGTGGTGCTCGGGCCGGCGCTGCGTCCCGGCGTCGTCCTCACGTACGACCTCGCCTGGTCTCCCGATGCGCGGCTCACGCCCTTCGCCACCGGCGTCGACACCCCGGCTCCGCGCGCCGTCCCGAGCGACGCGGCGGCCTGGCTGCTCGGGCTGCTGGTCACGCCGGGCGTGGCGCAGAAGCTCGTCCTCGGGGGAGTGCTCGTGCTGGCCGGCCTCGGTGCCAGCGGCCTGGTCCGGGTGCTGCGTCCGACCGCCGGCCGCCTCGCGGCCTGCACCGCCGCGGTGGCGGCCGTGTGGAACCCGTTCGTGGCCGAACGCCTGGTGATCGGTCAGTGGACCGTCCTGCTCGGGTATGCCGTGCTGCCCTGGGCGGTGCGCGCCGCACTTCGCGTCCGAGCCGGGCACGGCACGGTGACAGCTCTGTGCGGGTGGGCGGTGCTCGCGTCCGTCGGCGGCGCGAACTCCCTCGTGCTGGTCGGTCCACCGGTCCTGGTGCTGCTCCTCCTCCCGCAGCCGGTGTGGCGCGCGGTCCTCGCCTGGCTCGCGGTCGTCGCCGGGGGCGCGGGAGCCTGGGCGGTGCCCGCCCTGTGGGGTGGCCTGGTCTCGGACCCCGCCGGCTTCACGGTCTTCGCGGCCCGCTCCGACGGCCCGATGGGACTGGTGGTCTCGCTGGCCGGGGGCGGCGGCTTCTGGAACCCCGCGTCCTACCCAGCCGAACGCCGGGTCGCCGCGCTCGCCGTGGCTGCTGCCATGCTGACCACGGCGGGTGTCGTGGCCGTGGCCCGGCAGGCCCGGCGAGCCCGGGACCGGGAGCGGCCCGGACCGGCCGACGACGCCGGCCGGTGCGTGGGCACCGGCGTCCCCGTCCTCGTCGTGGTGGCGTTGCTGGGCCTGCTGCTGGCCGTCGCCAGCGGCACCCCGTGGTCGGCCGACGCCTGGTCGCGGCTGGCCGAGGTCCCGGGCGGCGCGCTGCTACGGGACAGCCAGAAGGTCGTCGCGCTCTGGGTCGTCCTCGGGGCGGCCGGCGTGGGCCTCCTCGTCGACGGGCTGGTCCGCCACCGAGCCGCCGCGCTCGTCCCGGCCATCGGCCTGGCCGTCGTGGCACCACTGGTGCTGCCCACCCTGGCCTGGGGTGAGCGGAACCGGGTCGAGGCGGTCACGGTGCCCGCGGACCTGCGCGATGTCGCGGCCGAGCTGTCCAGTGCCCCAGCGGGAGACGTCGGCCTCCTGCCCTGGCGGCAGTACCGCCGCTATGGCTGGAACGACGCCCGGGTGAGCCTGAGCCTGGTGCCGCGGATGATCGACCAGCGGGTGCTCTACGACGACTCGTTGCAGCTCAGCTCGGGCCGGATCGCGGGGGAGAGCCCACGGTCCGCGGCCGTCACCGCCGCGGTCGACGGCGGCGCCGACGCGTGGGATGCGCTGGTGGCGCAGGGCGTTCGCTACGTCGTCGTGGAGAAGGACACCGGGCTCCCGACCCCGGACCTGCCAGCCGGTGCCGGCCGCGTCCTCGCGGACACGGCGCACCTGCAGGTCGTCGAGGTGGCCGGGTCGTCCGGCGCGACGACCGGGGCGACCACGGGAGCGGCCGGTCAGGGTGGTCGGGCCGGCTCGGCCACGGGCTGGGGTGTGACGCTCGCAACACTCGCCGCGTGGCTGGTCCTGGCGACCCGGCGGGTCCTGCGCAGAAATGGCTGAGCGAACCGAACTCGCTGGTAGGGTTCCGCCCATGACCAATGCTGTCAGCGGCATCGCCGCCCTCGTGACCGGTGCCGTGCTGGCCCTGCTGGCCATCTTCGGCGGCACCGCGGCGCTGACCCCGTCCGTCGCGGCGAACAACTCGCCGGTCGTCAACTACGACGGCAACTGACCGCACCTTCTTCGCTGGCGGGCTGCTGACCTCGGTCAGTGGTCCGTTTCGCTGTCCCCGACCTGGTCGTGCTCGCTCGGGGCATCGAGCTCTCGTGCCGCCGCGGCATACAGCAGTGACTCCCACCGGCTGACGGTCTCCGACCAGCGGAACCTCGTCACCCACTGCACGACGCGCTCACTCATCGCGCTCCTGGCCGCGGCGTCGTCGAGCAGCGCACCCAGCGCGGCGGTGAACTCGCGCTGTCCGCCGTGGACGAGCACCCCGGTCTCGCCGTCGCGGACCGAGTCGTTGAGGCCGCCGACGTCGGCGAACGCCACGGTGGGCGTCCCGTGCACCCCGGCCTCCACGACCACCAGGCCCCAGCCCTCCTTGAGGCTGGGCAGGGCCAGCACCCAGGCCTCGGCGAGGAGCCGGTGCTTCTCCGCCTCCGAGACGTGGCCGGTGAAGGTGGTGCGGTCCCGGATGCCGAGCTCGTCGGCGACGCGGTGCAGCTCGGTGTCCCAGTAGCCGGAGCCGACCACCCACAGCTCGAGGTCCGGTCGGTCGACGGCGAGCTCACGCACGGCCTGCATGGCGATCTCCACGCGCTTCTGCGGGACGAGCCGGCCGAGGACCACCACGACCGGGTGGTCGGCCCGGCTCACGTGCTCGTCCGCGACGGCGTCGGTGCCGTTGTGGATCACCGTCACCCGCGACGGCTCCACGCCGAGCCCGCCCAGCTCGTCGCGGGTCGACTCCGACACCGCGACGTAACGGCTGTGGCCGTAGACGCGGGGCGCCACCTTCGACTCGAGGAACCACCCGGCCCGCGCGACGGTCGGCCCGAACACCACACCCCACTGCTCGCGGTGCACGTGGTGGACGAGGTTGACGACCGGGCTGCCGGACCGGACGAGGGGGCTGAGGAAGGGCACGCCGTTCTGCACGTCGACGACCACGTCGGCCCGGTGCCGGCCCAGGGCGAGGGCGGCCAGGGAGCGCAGGTAGACGCCGTAGCGCCCGCCCCGGCGCAGGTACCGCACGCCGTCGACGGTCTCGCGCGGCAGCGCTCCCGGGTAGGCGGCGGTGCGGACGGTGACGCGGTGACCGAGCCCGGCCAGCCCGGTCGCGACCTCGCTCAGGTACTTCTCGGAGCCGCCGGCCTCAGGGTGGTTCATGTCCCGCCAGTTGAGCAGCAGGACGGACAACGGCTTGCGCACTCAGAAATCCTTGGTGGTGTGGGCACGCCCGAACGGACCATGCGGTCCGGCTGGCTAGCATGCACGGGTGGATCAGCGACCGACGCGACGGTATCGCACCGTTGGTCGGTCGCTCCGCCTCTTCCGGTCCTTCCTCGTGGAGCAGACCGACCCCGATCGTTTCTACGGCGACCTCGCCGACGACACGGTCGCGCTGCTGTCCGGGCACACCGACCTCGCGGGGGCGGCCGTCCTCGACGTGGGCGCCGGTCCCCGGCAGTTCGCGGCCGCCTTCGCCGGTGCCGGGGCGCGCTACGTGGGCCTGGACGTCGCAGTCGGCGACCTCGCCGGCGCCGCGGCCCCCGACGTGGTGGGCGTGGGGGAGCGGCTGCCGTTCGCCGACGCGAGCGTCGACGTCGTCCTGTCGAGCAACGTCATGGAGCACGTCCCGAGGCCCGGGGTGGTGGCCCGCGAGATGGTGCGCGTCGTGCGCCCGGGTGGGCTGGTGTTCATCTCCTACACCGCGTGGGCGTCGCCCTGGGGAGGCCACGAGACCTCGCCGTGGCACGTCTTCGGCGGGGAGTATGCCGCGCGGCGCTACGAGCGGGTCAACGGCCGCCCGCCCAAGAACCGGTTCGGGACGTCCATGTTCGCGGCCAGGGTCGGCGACGGGGTCCGGTGGGCCCGGTCGCAGGACGACCTCGTCGTCGAGGAGCTCTCGCCGCGCTACCACCCCGACTGGGCGCGCGCGGTCGTCGAGGTGCCGGTGCTGCGCGAGGTCGCGACCTGGAACCTCATGATGGTGCTGCGGCGCCGGTGACCGCTTCCCCCCTGTCCGCAGGTCGCCGACCCGCCGGTGTCCGGGCGGCCCCGGACCGGACGGTGCCCTCGCTGGTGGACCGGGCCCGCACCCTCACCTGCCTGTTGGTGCTCTGGACCGTCGCCTTCGCCCAGCAGCCCGGCAAGGTGGTGGCCGACACCAAGATCGACCTCGCCCTCGACCCGTGGGGACTGATGTCCCGCGCGCTGCACCTGTGGGACCCGAGCACGACCTTCGGCGTGCTGCAGAACCAGGGCTACGGCTACCTCTTCCCCATGGGCCCGTTCGCGGCCGTGGGCCAGCTGGTCGCGGCCCCGTGGGTGGTGCAGCGGCTCTGGTGGGCGGCCCTGCTGACCGCGGGCTTCCTCGCGATGCGGGGCCTCCTGGCTGCCTGGCGGGTCGCCGACCCGGTCACCCGACAGGTCGCCGCCGTCGCGTTCGCCCTGTCGCCCCGGGTCGTCAGCACGCTGGGGCCGATCTCGTCGGAGTCGGCTCCTGCACTGCTCGCGCCCGCGATCCTCCTGCCCCTGGTGCTCGCCGGCCAGGGCCGACTCGGCCAGCGTCGGGCGGCCGCGCTGTCGGCGCTCGCCGTGCTCTGCTGCGGCGGGGTCAACGCGACGGCGACGGCGTTCGCGGTCGTCCCGGCCGGCCTGTGGTTGGTCACGCGACGAGCGTGGTGGCGCACACCGCTGACCTGGTGGTGGGCCGGGTCGGTGGCCGCGGCGTCGGCGTGGTGGGCCGTGCCGCTCGTGGTCCTGGGGCGCTACTCGCCGCCGTTCCTCGACTGGATCGAGTCCTCCGACGCGGTGACCCGCACCATCAGCCTGCTCGACGACCTGCGCGGGACCTCCCACTGGCTCGGCCACCTGGTCACGCAGGCCGGGCCCTGGTGGAGCGCCGGGTACGACCTCGTCGCCTCGCCGGGGCTGGTGATCGGGACCGCTCTGGCCGCCGCGATCGGTCTCGGCGGCCTGACCTTGCACGGGTTGCCGCACCGCGACTTCCTGGTCGGTCTGGCACTGGTGGGGGTGCTCGTCCTGGCGCTGCCGCACAGTGGCCCCCTGGACAGCCCGCTGCGACCGTTCGTCCAGGACCTGCTCGACGGCCCACTCGCGCCGTTGCGCAACGTGCACAAGGCCGACCCGTTGCTCCGGTTGCCGCTGGCGACCGCCTTGGCCCACGTCGTCGGCCGGCTGGCCCAGCGCGACCGTCGGGTGCCCCGCGTGCCCGCTCGGGCCGCTCGGCCCGTGGTCGTCCTCGCCGCGCTGACCGCCTGCGTCGCCGCGCTGAGCCCGGTGCTGCCCGGCCTCGCGGGCCAGCTGGCCTCCCGTGGCTCCTTCGTCGCGGTGCCGCAGGAGTGGCGCCAGGCCGGCCGGTGGCTCGAGCGCCAACCCGGTGGGGGGACCGCGCTCGTCGTCCCGGCGTCCAACTTCGACGAGTACACCTGGGGCCGGCCGCTCGACCTCGTCCTGCGCACCCAGACCTCGACCGACACCGCGGTCCGCGATGCCGTACCGCTGACGCCCGCCAACACGGTGCGACTGCTCGACTCGGTCGAGACCCGGCTGCAGACCGGACGTGACCTCGGTGGCGTCGTCGACGTGCTCCGCTCGGCCGGGGTGCGCCACGTGGTGCTCCGCAACGACCTCGACACCTCCTCGACCGGCGGGGTGCCGGTGTCGGTGGCGCGCTCGGCCATCGCCCGGACACCCGCGCTGACCCAGGTGGCGGCCTTCGGCAACACCTACGTCGACGGCACCGGCCAGCGCCTCCGGCCCGTGGAGATCTACGCGATCGAGGGCTCGTCCGCGCCTGCCGCGGAGCTCACCCCGCTGTCGGAGGTGCTGTCGGTCTCCGGGGCGAGCGAGAGCCTGCCCGACCTGCGCGACGCGGGCATCGACGGGCCGGTGGTCTTCGACGGCGACGCCGACTCCAGCGCGGTGGCGGCTCGGGTCGCGCACGACGCCTCGGTCGGTGGACGCCGGGTGATCACCGACAGCCTGCGGGCTCGCGATCGCGCGTTCGGCGCGACCCGGGGCAGGGACGTCAGCCAGACCCTGCCGGCCGACCACCGGTCCGGGGCCCACGACTACCTGCCGTGGAGCGACCCGCGACTGCGCACCACCGTGGCGTGGACGGGGCTTCGGGACCTCGAGGCGTCCGGGTCGCTGGCCACCGACGCCGGTCCCGGTGGGCTCGACCCGGCCGACCGGCCGTTCTCCGCCGTCGACGGTCTCGCGACCACCGCCTGGGTGGTCGCCGCCGACGGGCGGCCCTCGCTGACGATGACGTTCGACCGGCCGCGGTCGGTCGACGGTCTCGAGGTCTCGGCGCTCGCCGACAGGGCCCGCTTCGGTGACTTCCTCGGCATACCCACGCGACTGAAGGTGACCACCGACTCAGGTGACACCGACGTCACACTGGCCGCCACCGGTCGGTCGCAGGTGGTGACCGGGCTGCCCTCGGGCAGCACGACGCGACTGCGGATCGACATCCTCGGGACCGACCGGGGCGCCGACGCGCTGGTCACCGGCCTCACGGAGGTGCGGGTGCCGGGGCTCGTGGCCAGGGAGAGCGTCGTCGTGGCCCACCCGGGTCCGGCGCCCGCCGGGGCCTTCGTGCTGTCGGAGCAGTTCCGCGGCACCGACGGCTGCGTCGAGGTCCGCGACGAGTTCGTCTGCGGCGGCGAGCAGCGTGCTCCCGAGGACGCGGCGGGGCTCGACCGCACCGTCCCGGTCACCGACGGCGTCGCGTATGCCGTGCGCGGGAGCCTGGGTGCCGTCCCCGGTCCGGGACTCGACGCGGTGCTCGACCTCGGTGCGCCCGGCACCGTGACCGCGAGCAGCCGGCTGTCACGGGCTCCGCAGGCTCGTCCCGGTGCCGTGCTCGACGGCGACCCGGCGACCGCCTGGGCGCCCGACCCGGCGGACGCCACGCCCACCCTGTCGGTGGAGCTCGCCCGGACCGCGACGGTCTCGCACCTCCGGCTGCAGACCCGCGGCGAGTGGCTGACCGGGCGCGACGTGACCGCCCAGGTCACCGTCGACGGCACCGTGCAGCTGGCCGAGGTGGGCCAGGACGGCAGCTTCGCCATCCGCCCGGCCACGGGCCGCAACCTCCGGATACGGCTCCTGCTCGCCGCCACGCGACAGGATGCCGAGCGCGACGCCAAGCCCGCCGCGGGCATGCAGGTCAGCGAGCTGGTCATCGACGGCGTGCAGCCCACGCCCGCCCCGAAGCAGGTTGCGGCGGAGTGCGGCACCGGCCCCCAGCTGCTGGTCGAGGGCGTGTCCGTGCCGACGCGGGTCAGCGGTCCACGCGCGGCCGCCTTCGGGGTCGGCGAGCTCGACTACGAGGCCTGCGCGCCGGTGCGGATGAGTGCACCCGAGGGGCGGGTCGTGGTGGCGCCGTGGGGTGGGTTCGTCCCCGACCGGCTGGTCCTGACGCGCACCGACCAGGCCCCGCCGACGGCGACCCCGGCGCGGTCGGTCCGGGTGGGTGCCACGGCGGTGGGTCAGGTGGCGGCCGAGGTGGGTCCGGGTGCGGCCGGGCTCCTCACCCTGCCCCAGAACGCCAACCCGGGCTGGCGCGCGACCCTCGACGGTCGACGGCTCGACCCCGTCACCGTGGACGGCTGGAAGCAGGGGTTCGTGGTGCCGGAGAGCGCCGGCGGGACGGTGGCGGTGACCTTCGGTCCGGACGGCCCCTACCGCTGGGGACTGCTGCTGGGCCTCGTGCTGGTGCTGCTCGTCGGCGCCAGCGCCCTCACGCCCTCGAGGCGTCGAGCCGGTGCCGATCCAGCGGCGGTTTCCGCGGGGCCGTCTGCGCCGCGGGGGTCGGCGCGAAGGTCGGCGGCCACGCTGGTCCGGGCGTGGGCCGGGCCGGTCGTCGCGCTGCTCGTGGGCTTCCTGCTCGCCGGCTGGTGGGGCGCTGTCATCGCCGGGCCCTGCGTGCTGCTGACCATCGGACCCCTTCCGCGCGGACCGCGCCGGCTGCGGCCCCTGCTGGTCGGCGGTCTGGTGGTCGGGCTGGTCACGGTCGCCGCGGTCGTCCAGGCCTGGTGGGCCCCGGGGCGGCTGGGCGGGGCGGGCGTCGAGGGCACCCTCCGGCTGCTGTGCGTCGCGGCCCTGGCCCTGGTCGTCAGCGGGTCCTGGCGTGCACCCGGTCCATCAGCGGACGCTCGACCAGACGCTCGCTGAGCGCGGCCAGCCCCAGGGTGACCGGCACACCCACAGCCAGGAGGGCGAGCGCGCCACCGGTGAAGTAGTTGATCCCCGTCACGGCGTAGATCGCCTCGAACACCGGCAGGTGCCACAGGAACACGCCGTAGGAGATCCGCCCGAGGTAGCGCGCCGGCGCCAACCCCAGGGCGCGGCTGAACGCGTCGCTCCCGCCGCCGAACAGCAGCGGAACCATGAGACCCGCCGTCACGACCGAGCCCAGCACCCCCTTGCCCGCGAGCTGGATGCCGGCGACCGGGCCCAGGGTGAGTGGCCCGGCGACGGTGGTGGTGGCGAGCAGGTACGCGCCGCCGGCCAGCGCCAGGCAGGTGCCCGGGTAGGCGGCCAGGTCGCGCAGCACGCGGTGCGCCCGCAGCGCAGGGGCGTCGCGCACCACGGACAACGCCATCCCGAGCGCGAACTCCGGCCAGTGCGCGGGCAGCCAGCGCCCTGCGAGGCTGTCGCCCCCGATCTGCACCAGCCCGGACACGACGGCTGCGGCGAGCCCGAGCACCCAGCTGGCCGCGAGGACGCGCAGGACGACCGACGGGCGTGCGGTGCGACGTCGCAGGGCGAGGAAGACGAAGGGGAGGACGAGGTAGAACGAGACCTCCGTCGCCAGGCTCCAGGTCTGCGTGTAGCCGTCGAGCAGCGCGTCGGGGAGGTAGATCTGGGTGAGGGACGCGTTGGCCAGCCACACCCGCACGGGCGGGCGCACCGCGACGCCGACGACCAGCAGGCCCACCCAGAAGGCCGGCAGCACCCGGACCGCCCGGCGGGCGTAGTAGCCCGGCAGGTCCACCCGGCCCGACCTGGCCCACTCGCGGCCCATCGCGGCATACAGGAGGAAGCCCGACAGGGCGAAGAAGATCGAGACCCCCAGGTCACCGCGGCCGAGGAGGCGACCCACCACCCCGAAGGACACTGCGCCAGTCAGGAAACCGACGTGGGTGAGCACCACCAGACCCGCTGCGACGGCCCTCAGACCGTCCAGCGGGCCGAGTCGTTGCAGGTCAGGGGACACGCTCGGCGGGTTCGTCCAAGGTGCGCTCGTCGCCGCCCTACTCGCTGGTAGAGTCCCGCCAGTCGGGTCGGCTTCGGCCATGCCCGCAGGATAGTCATCAGTCAGCTGGCCGCCGGGGTCCAGCCGCGCCAGCAGCTGCCGCGCGGTCGCCGTCGGACCGCAACGAAAGGTTTCTGGATGCGCAAGGTCGCTGGTCTCATCGGGTTGGGGCTTGGAGCTTTTCTCCTCGTCTCGGCACTGATGCTCAAGGTCTACGCCTACCCGGCGCTGGCGAAGGTGCCGCTGGACCAGTACTCCAAGTCCGTCTCCCAGGGTCAGAACATGGAGGCGTTCTACGTCGCCGACCTGGAGACCAAGACCGGCCTGACCCTCACCTCGACCCGCTTCGTCAAGGCCGACCAGGCCGCCCAGACGAAGCAGGGTGGCAACGTCGCCGTCTGGGACAGCTTCGTGCGCTCGACCGACCAGAACGGCGTGGTGCTCTCCGCTGGTCTGCAGCGGGTCGCCATGGACCGCACCACCGGTCAGGCCGTCCAGTGCTGCGACACGTACAACTCCGCCACCGAGGACCCCGCCGACCGGACCGCGACCGCCTACAAGGGACTCATCTTCAAGATGCCCTTCAACGCGCAGAAGCAGACCTACCAGTGGTGGGACAACACCCTGCTGAAGCCGGTCGACGCCAAGTTCGTCCGCACCGAGAACCTCTTCGGCACCGACGTCTACGTCTACCGCATGGTCATCCCGGCCACGCCATACACCCAGCAGGACATCCCGGCCTCGCTGGCGGGTGACCCCAAGGCCACCGGCAACGTCACGGTCGACCGCGTCTACGAGAACACCCGCACCATCTGGGTCGAGCCCAACACCGGCATCGTCGTCAAGGGTGAGGAAGTGCTCAACACCCGCTTCCAGAAGGACGGCGCGGACATCGTCACCCTGCAGAAGGGCACGATCAAGTACGACGACGCGACCGTGAAGGCCAACGCGGAGGACGCCGGCGACAAGGGGTCGAAGCTCGCGCTCGTGCACAGCACGCTCCCGCTGACCTTCCTCATCCTCGGCGTCATCCTGATCCTCGTGGGCTTCCTCGCCGTGCGCGGCAGCGCCCCCCGAGGACGTCGCGAAGCAGTCTGAGGCACCACCCAGCACGTCAGTCGAGGGCCGACCGGAGCGATCCGGTCGGCCCTCGAGGCCTGTCGAGGTCGAAACGCCCCTCAGGCCCGCAGGCAGACGAAGATGGCGGTGCCGGGGAAGTAGCCGCCGCGCAGGGGTGACCAGCCGCCCCAGGTCGCCTGGTTGCGCTCTGGCCACTCGGGCTCGACGAGGTCGACGAGGACCAGCCCGGCGGCCACCAGCTCACGCACCCGGTCGCCCACGGTGCGGTGGTGCTCGACGTAGGTGGCCTCGCCGTCGGAGTCGGCCTCGACGTACGGGGTGCGGTCGAAGTAGGACTGGGTCAGGGTCAGGCCGCCGGCACCGGGGTCGTCGGGAAAGGCCCACCGGAAGGGGTGCGTGGTCGAGAACACGAACCGGCCGCCGGGCCGCAGCACCCGCGCGACCTCGCGCATCAGGCGCGCGGTGTCCGCCACGAAGGGGACGGCGCCATAGGCGGTGAAGACCGTGTCGAAGCTGCCGTCGGCGAACGGCAGCTCGACCGCGTCGCACTGGGCGAACGGCACGGGCTCGGCCGGGGGTGTGACCGTGCGGTTCAGGTCGAGACCCTGCCGGACCATCCCGGCCGACAGGTCGGTGGCGACGACCTGTGCTCCGGCGGCGGACACCCAGCGGGCGCACTGCCCGGCGCCGGCCCCGATCTCGAGCACGCGGCGACCGGCCAGGTCGCCCAGCAGCCGGAGCTCGTCCTCCCGCCAGCCCTCGGGCCCCCAGACGAAGTCCGCGTCACCCAGGAAGGTGCCGTGCTCGGCATAGTAGTCGCCGGCCTCCGCGTCCCACCACGACCGGTTCGCGGCGGCGGTCTCCTCCGGACCCGCCTCGCGACGGCTGACCTGCGCATACTCACTCAACGGCATACCTCTCGCGTTTTGACCCTGCAGGGACGGCGTCGGTAGGGTAGGGAGGCACTTCCGTGTGCGCGCTTCGTCGTGCCGCCGTTCGGCGGCCCGGTTCGCGTGAGCACAACCAACACCTTCTATTCACTGTCCACCATCGGAGTTCCTACTACATGACTGCCAGCACGGTCGAAAAGACCGCCCCTCAGGTTGCCATCAACGACATCGGCACCGAGGAAGAACTGCTCGCCGCGATCGACGCGACGATCAAGGATTTCAATGACGGAGACATCGTCGAGGGTGTCATCGTCAAGGTCGACCGGGACGAGGTCCTGCTCGACATCGGCTACAAGACCGAGGGTGTCATCCCCTCCCGCGAGCTCTCGATCAAGCACGACGTCGACCCCTCTGAGGTCGTCAAGGTCGGCGACGAGGTCGAGGCCCTGGTCCTCCAGAAGGAGGACAAGGAAGGTCGGCTGATCCTGTCCAAGAAGCGTGCGCAGTACGAGCGCGCCTGGGGCACGATCGAGAAGATCAAGGAAGAGGACGGCGTCGTCACCGGCACCGTCATCGAGGTCGTCAAGGGTGGACTCATCCTCGACATCGGCCTGCGCGGCTTCCTCCCCGCCTCGCTCGTGGAGATGCGTCGCGTCCGCGACCTCCAGCCCTACGTGGGCAAGGAGATCGAGGCCAAGATCATCGAGCTCGACAAGAACCGCAACAACGTGGTCCTGTCGCGCCGTGCGTGGCTCGAGCAGACCCAGTCCGAGGTGCGCACCACGTTCCTCAAGGAGCTCCAGAAGGGGCAGGTCCGCTCCGGCGTCGTGTCCTCCATCGTCAACTTCGGTGCGTTCGTGGACCTCGGCGGCGTCGACGGTCTCGTCCACGTGTCCGAGCTGTCCTGGAAGCACATCGACCACCCGTCCGAGGTTGTCGAGGTCGGCCAGGAGGTCACCGTCGAGGTCCTCGACGTCGACATGGACCGCGAGCGTGTCTCCCTGTCGCTCAAGGCGACCCAGGAAGACCCGTGGCAGCACTTCGCCCGCACCCACGCGATCGGTCAGGTCGTGCCGGGCAAGGTCACCAAGCTGGTCCCGTTCGGTGCGTTCGTCCGCGTGGACGACGGCATCGAGGGTCTGGTCCACATCTCCGAGCTGGCCGAGCGCCACGTGGAGCTGCCGGAGCAGGTCGTCACGGTCGGTTCCGACATCTTCGTCAAGGTCATCGACATCGACCTCGAGCGTCGCCGGATCTCGCTGAGCCTCAAGCAGGCCAACGACGACAGCGCGCCCGTCGCCGAGTTCGACCCGACCCTCTACGGCATGGCCGCGGAGTACGACGAGGCCGGCAACTACAAGTACCCGGAGGGCTTCGACCCGGAGACCAACGAGTGGCTCGAGGGCTTCGACACCCAGCGTGAGAAGTGGGAGAAGCAGTACGCCGAGGCCCACACCCGCTGGGAGGCTCACAAGACCCAGGTCGAGGAGGCCACCAAGGCCGACGCCGAGGCAGCCGCCAACGCTGGTGCCGCGACGTCCTACTCGTCCGACTCGGGTTCTTCCGCAGCCGACTCCGACAGCGACTCGGGCAGCAGCAGCAGCAGCCGCCCGGCCGTCCCGGCGTCCGAGGGCACCCTGGCCTCTGACGAGGCCCTCGCCGCACTGCGCGAGAAGCTCACCGGCAACTGAGCCCACGCCACGCGGCATACCTCGTATGCCGCGTGGCCGGCTCAGTCTGTGACGTAGAGAGGCCCGGTCCCCGTCTGGGGGCCGGGCCTCTCTACGTGCCTCAGTGCAGGCGGACGCGCGGGTCGAGCACGGCATACGCGAGGTCGACCAGGATGTTGGCGACCACGACCGCGGCGGCCGCGAAGAGGACGATCCCGATGATCACCGGGAGGTCCTGCTGGTTGATCGCGTCGATCGCGGTCTTGCCCAGCCCGGGGAGGCTGAACACCGTCTCCGTGACGACCACCCCGCCGAGCAGCGACCCGACGTCGATCCCGAACTGCGTGACGATTGGGGTGAGCGCGGCCCGCAGCCCGTGGCGCAGGACCACGCGTCGCTCGCCGATCCCCTTGGACCGGGCGGTGCGCACGTAGTCCTCGCCGAGCACGTCCAGCATCGACGCCCGGGTCAGCCGCGTGTAGGTCGCGGCCGACACCAGCGCCAGCGTGAACCAGGGCAGGACCAGGTGCTGCGCCCAGGGCCCGAGGCCACCGCCGAAGGGCGCATAGCCCCCAGCAGGGAAGGCCGTGTGCCCGGCGAGGGTGAGCCGGAAGTAGAGGACGTAGAGCAGGAGGATGCCGAGCAGGAACGTCGGCGTGGAGTAGAAGAACAGGCTGAGCGCGGTCAGTGACCGGTCGGTGAACGAGCGTGGGTGGGTGGCCGAGATGACGCCGTTGAAGACACCCAGGCCGAGCCACAGGAAGGCGGCCCCGAACACCAGCGACAGGGTGATCGGCAGCGCCGAGCCGAGGATCGTCGTGACCGGCACCTGGTGGTAGTAGTCGTAGCCGAGGTCCCCGTGCAGCGCGTTGCCGACGAAGTCGAGGTACTGCTTCCACAACGGCTGGTCCAGCCCGAGCCGGTGGGAGATCGCCGCGACGGTCTCGGGCGTGGCCTGTCGGCCGGCCAGCGTGCGGGCGACGTTGTTGGGGGCGACGAAGAACAGGCCGAAGACCGCCACGGTGATCAGCCACAGGACGAGGAAGCCCAGCGCCACGCGCCGGATCAGGAAGCGCACCATGAGGTCCTCACTTCGCCATCAGGCGCTCGGAGCGCGGGTCGAAGGCGTCGCGGATGCCGTCGCCGAGCAGGTTGAAGGCCAGCGTCGTGATGAGCAGCGCGGCTCCGGGGAAGACGACGAACCACCACGAGGTCGTGTAGTAGGTCTGGGCCTCGCTGATCATCCCGCCCCAGTCGGCCGTGGGCGGGGCGAGCCCGAGCCCGAGGAACGACAGGGTCGCCTCGACCACGATGACCACGGGGATCAGCAGTGACGCGTACACGATCACCGGCGCGAGCACGTTGGGCAGGATGTCGACGAACATGATCCGCGAGTTGGAGGCGCCCAGGGACCGGGCGGCCTCCACGAACTCGCGCTCCCGCATCGACAGCACCTGCCCCCGCACGATGCGGGCGACCGACGCCCAGCTGAAGAACCCGATGACCAGGACCGTGACGATGAGGCTCGGCCCGGTGATCGAGACCAGGGCGATCGCGACCAGCAGGAACGGCACCGACAGGACCACGTCGATGAGGCGGGCCAGCACCGTGTCGACGGCGCCGCCGAGGAAGCCGGCGGCCAGGCCGATCACCACGCCGATCACGACGGTGAGGATCGTCGAGGCCACACCGACGAGCAGCGAGATGCGGGCGCCGTACGCGATGCGGACGAGGATGTCGCGGCCGAGGTCGTCGGTCCCCAGCCAGAACTCGCTCGACGGGCCGCGGGGGAGGCCGTCCGGGGTGAGCCCGATGGTGCGGTACTGCTCGTTGACCGGGTGACCGGTGACCAGCGCGGCCAAGGGCGCCGCGATGGCCATCAGGACGATGAGGCCGATGACGACGAGCGACACCATCGCCACGCGGTCGCGGCGCAGCCGTTGCCACGCCAGCTGCCACGGCGTGCGGCCCTCGATGCCCTTGGCCGCGGTGGGTCGGGTGGTGGCATGCGGGTCGGACTCGGGGCCCGATGGGCTCATCAATGCCACGACGTCTGCGGTGTCGCTCATGCGGACTCAGCCTCCTCGGCCCGGCGCGGCCGGGGGTCGATCTCGGTGTCACTCACCCGCGGCTTGGCCAGCGAGAGGTCCTCGCCCACGGCCAGCGGGTGCAGGCAGGCCGTCAGGTGTACCGGCCCGTCCCCGAGCACCGGCACCAGCGGCGGGTCGGTGACGGCACAGTCCTCGCGCGCCTTGGGGCACCGCGTGTGGAACCGGCAGCCCGACGGGGGGTTGGTCGGCGTGGGCAGGTCGCCCACGAGCACGATCCGCTCCCGGCTGTCGGCCACGTCCGGGTCGGCGTGCGGCAGGGCGGACAGCAGCGACCGGGTGTACGGGTGGCGGGTGTGGTCGAACAGCTGAGCCGCGGGGGCGAGCTCGGCGATCTTGCCCAGGTGCATCACCGCGATGCGGTCGCTCACGTGACGGATCACCGAGAGGTCGTGCGAGATGAAGAGGTAGGTCAGCCCGAAGTCGTCCTGGAGGTCGACCAGCAGGTTGATGATCTGCGCCTGGATCGACACGTCCAGTGCCGACACCGGCTCGTCGCAGATCACGAGCTTGGGCCGCAGCGCGAGCGCACGGGCGACCCCGATCCGTTGTCGCTGGCCGCCGGAGAACTCGGCCGGGAACCGGTTGTAGTGCTCGGGGTTCAGCCCGACCCGCTCCATCAGCTCCTGCACGGTGCGCTTGCGGTCGGCGGCCGAGCCGATCCCGTGGATGACGAAGGGGTCGCCGATGATCGAGCCCACCCGCCGCCGGGGGTTCAGCGAGCCGTACGGGTCCTGGAAGATCACCTGGATGTCCTGGCGCAGGGGCCGCATCTCGCGACCCGAAAGCGTGCTGATGTCGCGGTCCTCGAAGGTCACCGTGCCCGATGTCAGGTCGTAGAGCCGCGCCAGGCAGCGCGCGAGGGTGGACTTCCCGCACCCCGTCTCGCCCACGAGGCCGAGGGTCTCACCGCGCCGGACCTCGAGGCTGACCCCCGCCACGGCCTGCACCACGTCGTGCGTGCGGCGCAGCCCCGACGAGCGCACGGGGAACGACTTGACGACCTCCTCGGCGCGCAGCAGGACCTCGGATCTCATGGCCCGACTCCAGCCGCGGTCGGCGTGCGGTCGCCGGAGCCGCCTGCGACCGCCTCGGCCGCCGTGCGGGCCTGGTTGTCCCTGCGTCCCTGGGCGTCGTCCGCGAGCCAGCAGGCGGAGCGGTGCGCGGGGTCGTCGTGGACCATGTCCAGGGGCGGCGCGACGCTCCAGCACCGGTCGAACGCGTAGCGGCAGCGCGGTGCGAACGGGCACCCGGCCGGCAGGCTGATCAGCGAGGGCGGCGACCCCGGGATCGGGGTGAGCCGCTGGCCGGTGCCGCCCTGGGACGGCAGGGACGCAAGCAGTCCCTCGGTGTACGGGTGGTGGTTCCGGTAGAACAGCGTCCGGCGCGGGGCCCGCTCCATGACCGCCCCGGCATACATGACCACCACCTCGTCCGCCATCTCGGCGACCACGCCGAGGTCGTGGGTGATGAGGATGATGGCCGTCCCGAACCGTTCCTGGAGGCTACGCATCACGTCGAGCACCTGTGCCTGGACGGTCACGTCCAAGGCCGTCGTCGGCTCGTCCGCGATGAGCAGCGCCGGGTCGAGGGCCATCGCCATGGCGATCATGACGCGCTGCCGCATCCCGCCCGAGAACTGGTGCGGGTAGTCGTGGATCCGTTGCTCGGCGCGGGGGATCCCGACGATGGACAGCAGCTCTGCGGCCCGTTGCTGCGCAACGGCTCTGGTGACCTTGCGGTGCGCCCTGATCATCTCGACGATCTGCCAGCCGACGGTGTAGTAGGGGTGCAGGCTCGACAGCGGGTCCTGGAAGATCATGCCGATCTGCGCGCCCCGCACCCGGCGCAGGACCTCCGGGTCGGCCCCGATGAGGTCGATGCCGTCGAACCGTGCGGTGCCGCTCACGCGGGCGCCACGGGTCAGGCCGGCGATGGTCTGGGTCGCCACGCTCTTGCCCGAGCCGGACTCCCCGACGATGGCGAGCGTGCTGCCACGCTCGACATCGAAGGAGAGTCCGCGCACGGCCTGGACGACACCGTCGGCGGTGTTGAAGGCGACCTCGAGGTCACGAACCTCCAGCAGTGCCATGGCGGTGTCCTCAGCCGCCCTGCTTGCCCGCGGCGAGCCACACGTTCGCGGGGTCGAACTGCTGGAAGGCGGGGATGAACACCGCGTTGTTCACCTGGGCCGCCCGGTAGTTCGCGGTGATCGGGTTGGTGATCGGGAAGAAGATCGCGTCGTCCATCACCTGGTGGTCGGCCTTGGCCCACAGGACCCTGGCCTCGTCCTCGGTCTTGGCCGTCGAGGCCTGCTCGATCAGCGCGTTGGTGGTCGGGCTGTCGTAGAAGCCGAAGTTGCTGCCGACCGGCGGGAAGGCCGCCTTGCCGAAGTAGAGCGGCTTGAAGAACGACAGCGCGGCGTTGCCGTACCAGTCGGCTCCCCACCCGGCGATCGCGATGTCCCACACGCCGCGCTGGGCAACGGTCGGCACCTGCAGGTACTTCGTGTAGAAGTCCGCGCTGGGCGACGGGACGCCGACGACCTTGATGCCGATCTTCGACAGGTCCTGCTGCACGGTCTGGAAGGACTTGCTCTGACCCTCGGAGGCGTTGCGGTACAACATCTTCAGCGTCAGGCCGTTGGGGTAGCCGGCTGCTGCCAGCATCGACTTGGCCTTGGCCGGGTCGTTCGGGTACGGGTCGAAGTTCTCCTCCCCACCGACGACGTTGCTCGGGAGGACGTGGGTGAGTGGCGGGTTGACCTTGGGTCCACCGAGCACCTGGATGATGTTGGTGCGGTTGAGCGCGTAGGACAGCGCCTGCCGCACCTCCTTCTTCTGCAACGCCTTGTTGTTGCTCGGCGAGACGGTGTTGTAGACGAGGTACGGGTTGTTCGACGAGCCCTCCCCGAGGTTCAGCAGCGGGTCCTTCTTCGCGATCAGGGCCGACAGCTGCGACGGCGGCGGGAACGTGTCGAAGGCCATGTCGGCGCTCGGGGTGCCGGTCTGGAGCTGCTGCTGGACCGAGTCCTGGCTGACCGTCTCGTTGATGACGACCTTGTCGACGTACGCCTTGCGGATCGGGTCCGTGGCGGCGTCCCAGGCTGGGTTGCGGCTGAAGGTGATGTTCTTCGTCGGGGTGTAGGAGTCGACCTTGTAGGGGCCGTCGGAGATGGTGTGCGCCGCCAGCTCGGGGCTGGCCGGCAGGTAGGCGTCGTACTCCTTGGGCGCTGGGGAGAAGGACGGCAGTGTGAGCATGTCGACGAAGTAGCTGGCCGGGTGGGTGAGCTGGAAGACCACGGTCTGGTCGTCCTTCGCCTGGAGACCGGCCACCGGGGTCTTGTCCACGTATGCCGCCAGGGCGGCGGGCGTCTTGGCCACCTTGGCGAAGCCGTCGCAGAACGACTGGAAGCCGACGATGAGGTCGGCGTAGTCCGGCAGGCCGCCGAACGGTTGGACCGGGTTGCAGGTGCGCTTGACGCCTCGCACCATGTCCTGTGCCGTCACCTGCCGCGCCGGGCTGGTGTCCCACTTCGCGCCCTGGCGGATGGCGATGGTGTAGGTCTTGCCGTCGGCACTGATGCCGTTGCCCTCGGTCGGGATCGCGGTCGCCAGGTCAGGGGCGGCCGTGGTGGTCTGGTCCTTGATGGCGGGATAGGTGAAGAGCTGGCGGCTCCACAGTCGTAGTGCGACGTAGCCACCCGAGTAGTAGCTGATGTTCGGGTCCATGTAGTCGACGTCGCCGACACCCAGCATGTTGAGGGTGCCGCCCTTGACGGCGGTGCCGCTGGTGGCCGACGAGCCGGTCGTGGTGCCGGTGCTGCTGGCGCAGGCAGCCAGTCCGAGACTCGCAGTGCAGGCGGTGGCCACCGCTGCGAGCCGACGTTTCCTGGGGGTCATCTCGTTCTCCTCGGGTGGGTGGACGGAGCTGGGTTGAAGGAGGAGCTGCCCGGTCGTGCAGGGCAGGTCGACTGCGAACCTAGGCACCGCACCGCAGCCGTGGGAGGGCGCGCCGGGAAGCGTCATGGGACCGCAAATGCGCTGTCACACGGCCCCTGGCTTCATGACGATTGCGTGACGGAACGCCATGAGCGACAGAACTTCCGGACGGCTCACGCGGGCGGTGTGATACTGACGACGTGACGCGGCGCGTGCTGCTGGTTGAGGACGATCCCCGGGTCAGGCGGGTGCTCCGCCTCGCCCTGGAGGACGAGGGCTACCACGTGTCCGAGGCGGCCACGGGGGAGCAGGGTCTGGCCGACCTGCCCCGCGAGGAGCCCGATGTCGTGCTGCTCGACGTGATGCTCCCGGACACCGACGGCTTCTCGGTGTGCCGCGAGATCAGGCACCGCAGCAACGTCCCGGTCATCATGGTCACCGCCCGCTCCGACAGCCACGACGTGGTCGCCGGGTTGGAGGCGGGTGCGGACGACTACGTGACCAAGCCGCTTGTCGCCAAGGAGCTCTCGGCGCGGATCCGCGCGCTCCTGCGACGGGTCGAGCCCGCCGTCGACCACCGCCCCCGACGACCCACGGTGGGCGACCTGTCGATCGGCCTCGACGACGGCGTGGTGCTCCGTGACGGGGAGCCAGTTGCCTTGACCCGCACGGAGTTTCGACTCCTGGCCGAGCTCGCCGTCGCCGAGGGGCGGATCCTGAGCCGTGAGGACCTGCTCGACAAGGTCTGGGGCTACGGCTACTTCGGCGACTCGCGGATCGTCGACGTGCACATCCGCCGGCTGCGGACCAAGGTCGAGCGCGACCCCGCCAGCCCTCGCTACGTGGTCACGGCCCGGGGGCTGGGCTATCGGCTGGCGGGCTAGTGGCCGGCGGGGGAACGGGCGCTGGTGCGCGGGGCCTGCGTCGGTTTCTTCCCGCCCGCAGGTTCGGGGTCCGGGGGCGGGTGACCCTGGGGTTCGGGCTGCTGGCGCTCGGGCTGTCGGCGTTGCTGTCCGGGCTGGCCTGGACCCTCGTGACGCGCACGATGGTGTCGCAGACGGAGCAGACCGCGCTCGTCGAGACCTCGCTCGACCGGGGTGAGGTGGAGACCGCCCTCTTGACCGGCGTCGCCGACCTGCCGACCGTGCTCGAGGGCGTGCCCGGCACCGACTCGGCCGCGGTGCTCGCCCACGTGGACGGGCGGTGGTACGCCACCTCGCCGAGCCTCGGGCCGGGCAGCCTGCCGACCTCGCTGGTGACGCTGGTCGGCGGCGGGCAGGAGGCCACCCAGCGGATCCGGGTCGACGGGACATTGCACCTCGCGGTGGGCCTGCCGTTGGACGGGGGCCGGGGGAGCTACTTCGAGATCTACTCCCTCGACGAGATGCAGCGGACGGCCCGCGCCCTGTCCCTGGGCCTGGTCGCGGCCGCCGTGGTCACCGTGCTGATCGGTCTGGGCGTCGGACGGTTCGCGAGCCGGTTGGCCCTGCGCCCGCTGACCGAGCTCAACCGCGTGGCCGCCGACGTCGCGGCGGGTCAGCTCTCGGCGCGCCTCGACGCCGACGGCGACCCCGACCTCGAGGAGCTGGCCGGCTCCTTCAACCGCACCGTGGAGGACCTCCAGCGCCACGTCGTGGCCGATGCCCGGTTCGCGGTCGACGTGAGCCACGAGCTGCGCACGCCGATGACGACCATGCTCAACTCCATGCAGGTCATCCAGAACCGCCGCGAGCAGCTGCCCGAGTCGGTGCGGGAGCCGGTCGACCTGCTGGCCGACGAGCTGGAGCGGTTCCGGGCCCTCGTCGTGGACCTGCTCGAGATCTCCCGCCACGACGCGGGCGACCAGGTGGTCCGGGAGACGGTCCGGGTGGGAGACCTGGTGCGCCGCGCCGCTGACGCCGCGGCCGGCCGGGTCGTCACCGCGGTGGACCCCGCCGTCGCCACCCTGACCATGGAGGTCGACAAGCGCCGCCTCGAGCGGGTCGTCGCCAACCTCGTCGGCAACGCAGAGACCCACGGAGGTGGGTGCACCGCCGTCCGCGTCGAGCCCGGCGCCCACCGGCTGCGGATCGTGGTGGAGGACGCCGGCCCCGGCATCGTCCCCGAACGCCGCGCGCGCGTGTTCGAGCGCTTCGCGCGGGGAGGGTCGAGTGAGCGCACCGGCGTCGGCCTGGGACTGTCCATCGTGCAGCGGCACGTGGCCCTGCACGAGGGCCAGGTGCTCGTCGAGGAGCGGCCGGGAGGAGGTGCTCGGTTTGTCGTGGAGCTGCCCACCATCTCGTCCTAGCCCGGTATGCCGCGTGGCCGGCATCGTGGTCGCCGTGGCACTGGGCCTGTCGGCGTGCTCGATCGGCACCCAGGCCGGTCCCGTCCCCGCCTCGGCCCCGACCACGACCGCGACGTCGTCGGGTCCGAGCCGTCAGGGAGTGCCGCTGACGGTGGCGGTCTACTTCGTGCAGGGCGACCACCTGGCCCGGCTGACCCGCACCGTGCCGCCCGGAGCCGGCCTCGAGCCGTCCTTCGTCGGGCTGGCCGTGCCGGTCACTCCGGCGATGGCGGCAGCCGGCATCCGCAGCGCCCTACCGATCGCCAGCACCCCGCTGCGTGGCGTCGTCGACGAGGACGGCGTGGCCCGGATCACCCTGCCGCCCGGCTTCGAGCGGATCTCCGTGCACGAGCAGTCGCTCGCCATGGCCCAGCTGGTGTTCACCGTGACGGCGAACAGCCTGGCGCAGAGCGTCCAGCTGGTGCAGGGCAGCCGCTCACTGCCGATGCCGGACCCCAGCGGACAGCTCGTGACGAGGCCGGTCACGCGAGTGGACTACGCGGCATACAACCCGCCGGGCTAGCAGCCCGGGCGGGCTCGTGGCCCGCGCGGTGGCCCGCGGCGGGATGTCTTCACGTCGTGAATCACGAGCAGTGCTGTCTTCACGTCGTGAATCACGAGGAGTGGAAGTTGAAGGATCTATCCACGATCTACGTCATTCTACTGATGGCGAACGCATGCGAGTGGCTCTATACCTGATGCTGCTGCGACAGCAGGGGGGGCCGACACCGTCGGATCCTGGCGCAGCACAGGGGATGTGTGTTCGTGACGTCGCGGTCCGCGGCCGTCCACCAGCGCAGGGGGCGCGGTGACGACCGGGGGACAGATGCGGGTCGCAGGCGGGCGGCACACAAGAGTCTTGGGGAGGACTCGGCATGAAATCAACCACCACTGGGCTGCGCCGTTCGGCGCGGTTCGCCACCGTGCTCGTCACGGCCGGGGCAGCTTTTGCTGCTGCCGCCGCGACGGCACAGACAGCCGCTTCGGCGGCACCATCGACCACCATCCAGAAGGCGCCCGTCGCGGCGGCCGTGGTCGATGCATCCGCACCGTCGGCCGCGACGGCCATCGCTGCGAAGGTGACACCCGGCAAGGGCGTCGCCACCGGTTCGAAGACCTCGGGCGTGGGCGGCGTCTCCGGAGCAGCGCCATCGACCTATGCACAGCTGACGGTGCACGGCGGCTACACCGCCTCGGGCGTCGGCCTGCGCAACCGGGGTGCCGGGTCGATCTACGTGTCCGGCGTTCCGTCCGGCGCCAAGGTCGTGGAGGCCTATCTCTACTGGAGCATCCTCGGCAACCGCGAGTCCTCGTCGTTCTCGGCAGGGACGTTCAAGGGTGTGCCCATCCGGGGCATCAAGGTCGGCCAGGGGGCCAGCCCCTGTTGGGCCGGCACGACGACCGGGTACGCGTACCGGGCCAACGTCGGCAGCTACGTGACCGGCAACGGCTGGTACTCCCTCAAGGGGTTCGCCTCGAGCCGGCACGACGGCGCCGACCCGTTCAAGACCCCTGCGGCGGCCCCGCTCGCCGAGGGCGCATCGCTCGTCGTCGTCTACGACAAGCCCAGCTACCCGCTGACCCAGGTCGTCGTGGCCAACGGCTACGGCATGACCTCAGGTGGCGCCATGACCACGTCGCTGCCCTTCGGCTTCTCGGCATCGAACCCGGTCGGTGAGTTCCGCACCACCTTCATCGGTGGGGACGGACAGTCCAACGCCAGCGAGCCGTTCAGCAAGGTCAACGGTGTCGACGTCTTCCCGCCGGACTGGGACGGCACCGACCGGCCGGTCCCGCGCTACAGCGCGGGCAACCTGTGGGACACGGACACCATCTCGTTCGGCCGCCTGGTCCACCCGGGTGACACCAGCGCGAGGTTCACGGTCGACGGTGGTCCGGACTGCCTTGCCTGGGTGGCCCAGGTCATGTCGGCGCGCTACTACGGCCAGATCGACACCGACGGCGACAAGCTGCTCGACGGGTGGGAGGCCAACGGCCTCGACTCCGACGGCAACGGCACCTTCGACGTCGCGCTCCCGGGTGCGACGCCGGTCCACAAGGACCTCTACGTCGAGATGGACTACATGGGGGCCGAGGCTGTCTGCCCGTGCCACCTGCCGCTCGCCGCAGACCTGAACCGCATCGTGGCTGCCTACGCAGCTGCCCCGTATGCCAACAACCCTGACGGGCTGACAGGCATCCGGTTGCACCTCGACGCCGGTGCGGCGCGTGGTGCTGCGTTCAACCTCGGTGGAGGCAACCTGGTGCCGTTCGACGCGGACCTCAACCCGGTCGCCGCACAGTTCAACGCGATCAAGTCCGCCAACTTCAACGCCGCCCGCGCCAAGGTCTACTACTACATGATCTGGGCCCACGGCTACGACGGTGGCAGCAGCAGCGGCAACGCCTTCAACATCCCGAACGACAGCTTCGTCGTGACGCTCGGGCTCTGGGGTGGCGGCGGCAGCTCTGACGCCAAGGTGGGCACGTTCATCCACGAGTTCGGGCACGACCTCGGACTCCGCCACGGCGGTGACGACCACGCCAACTTCGAGCCGAACTACCTGAGCGTCATGAACTACGCGTTCCAGGTGACCGGCATCCCGCGCACGGGAACCATCCCGCCGAGCTTCACCTACTCATCGTTCACCCTGCCGAACCTCAACGAGGCGGCCCTGAACGAGAACGCGGGGCTCGGGAGCGCCAGTGCCGCGACCTACCGCACCCGCTGGTTCTGCCCGAACGGCACGCAGCGCACCACCGTCGGTGGCGCGAACCTGCCGATCAACTGGAACTGTGACGGTGTCACCGGTGGGGTCGTCGCATCCGACATCAACAACGCCGGCGGCCTGTCGGTCCTGGGCACCCAGAACAACTGGGCGAACCTGACCTACGGCGGCGGCACGGTCGGTGGCGGGGTCTCCGCTGGGCTGAGCGCGACGGAGAAGGCTCCGCACGAGCTCACCTACCAGGAGGCGAAGGAGCACCACCTGCACAAGTGACCTCAGGGTCGACACCGGCTGGCGGGGAGCTTCGGCTCCCCGCCAGTCNGTCGGGCGACCGGGGGGAACCACGGTCCGAGGGGAGGCGTCGAAGTGTCATGAGCACCAACCTGTTCCGACAGCTGACCACGGTCAGCGCGACCTTCACGGTGCTGGCCCTCGCCGGGTGCGGCTCGACGGCTGCCGAGGACCACCAGCCCGAGGTCTCGGCCCCGTCGACGAGTGCCTCGGCAGCCAGGGTGTCCACGTCGACGAGTGCTGCTCCGACGTCGGTGCCCCAGGAGCTCACCGCCGAAGAGCAGCTGCGGGTGAACCCGCCACCACCGCAGCGGGTCTCCGTCAGCCGGGACGGCGCTGCCGTGAAGCTGACCTGGTCGCCGCCGCCGGCGGTGACCGTGCCGCACACCTACTCGGACGCCGTGGTGGAGTACCGCATCTACCGCACCGTCGCCGGTGGCGCCGAGCGCCTCGTGGGCACCAGTGCGACCCTCACCTTCACGGATGCGGAGCCGGGCGCCGGGACACCCCGGTATGCCGTGAGCAGCGTCCGCGAGCACGGCGTCGAGGGTCCGCGGTCGGACCCCGTCGCCGCGCCGGCGGCATCCTGACCCACCCTGCCCGGTCCCCGGGCGTCGGGCCGGGACCCCGCGACACCTTCGCGCTGCCTGCGTGGGTGGTCGGGCCGCAGACCGAGCTGGTGCTCCACGTCGGCGTGGTCCGCGGCGTCAGGGGGCTCGGCGTCACGGCGTGCACCGTCGCGGGGTGGTGGCACCTGGGGGTGTCTAGGCTCGGAGGATGGCACGCACGATCGCGACCAACACCCACGTCGACCTCGACGGGCTCCTCGACTTCGTCCGGCCCCGTCACCACATGCTCGTCATCACCAGCCGGGCCGACGGACGACCACAGGCGTCCCCGGTGACCGGTGGGGTCGACGACAGCGGACGCATCGTCGTCTCCAGCTACCGGGACCGGGCCAAGACCGTCAACGCGCGCAAGCGTCCCGACGTGTCCGTGGTCGTGCTCTCGGACGACTTCGGTGGCGCGTGGGTGCAGGTCGACGGGGAGTGCGAGGTGATCGACGCCCCCGAGTCGGTCGAACCACTGGTCGAGTACTTCCGCAACATCTCCGGTGAGCACCCCGACTGGGACGAGTACCGCCGGGCGATGGTCGACCAGGACAAGTCGATCCTGCGGATCACCCCGACCCGCTGGGGCCCGGTCGCCACCGGCGGCTTCCCGCCTCGCCTCGCTGACTGACTCGGCCGCCTCGCGACCGCCATGCGGATAGGGTGGTGGCCATGCTGCGCGTCGGCCTCACGGGAGGCATCGGATCCGGGAAATCGACTGTGGCACAACGGCTTTCGTTGCACGGGGCCATCGTCATCGATGCTGACCTCCTGGCGCGGGAGGTCGTCTCCCGGGGGAGTCGTGGCCTGGCCGCCATCGTCGAGCGGTTCGGTGACGCCGTGCTCGACGACGACGACGCCCTGAACCGCCCCGCCCTCGGCGCGCTGGTCTTCGCCGACGAGGCCTCGCGCCGTGACCTCGAGGCGATCACGCACCCCCTGATCGCCGAGCGCACCCGGGAGCTGGTCGCCGCGGTTCCTCCGGACGCGGTGGTGGTCCACGACGTCCCGCTGCTCGTCGAGAAGCACTACGGGCCCGGCTACCACCTGGTCGTCGTCGTGGGTGCCGACGAGGAGACCCGGGTGAAGCGCCTCATGCAGACCCGCGGCATGACGGAGGCCGACGCCCGCAGCCGGATCGCCGCGCAGGCGACCGACGACCAGCGCCGCGCTGCGGCGGACGTGTGGCTGCGCAACGACGGCCCCAAGGACGAGCTCCTCGAGGCGGTCGACCACCTCTGGGAGTCGCGACTCGTGCCGTTCGAGGAGAACGTCCGCGCGGGCACCCGGTCGCGCCGACCCGAGCAGCTGACGCTGGCGGAGCCAGACCCGACGTGGCCGGCGCAGGCGGCCCGCGTGGCCGAGCGGCTGCGGCTGGCCTTCGGCGAGCTCGCCCTGACCGTCGACCACGTGGGCAGCACCGCGGTGCCGGGGCTCATCGCCAAGGACGTCATCGACCTCCAGGTCGGGGTGCGCTCGCTCACCGACGCCGACGACGGGGCCCTGCTCGCGCGGCTGGCGGCGGCAGGCTTCCCGCGCTCGGAGGCGGTGGCCCACGACAGCTCCAAGGACGGCCTGCCCTGGCCGAAACGGTTCCACGCCAGCAGCGACCCCGGTCGCCCGGCCCACGTGCACGTGCGCGAGGTCGGCAGCCCTGGGTGGCGCTGGGCCCTGATGTTCCGCGCCTGGATGCGCGCGGTCCCCGAGGCGCGCCAGGAGTATGCCGCGCAGAAGCGGAGGATCGCGGCCGGCGGGGCGACCGTGACCGAGTACGCCGAAGCCAAGGAGCCGTGGTTCGACGCCGCGCACGACCGGGCCGAGGCGTGGGCGGCGGAGACAGCCTGGGACCCGTCAGGTGACTGAGCAGCGCCGGCCCGCGAGTGTCTACGGGGTCGGCGAGGAGCCGGACCCGCGGGCGTCCCTGGCCAACGAGCGGACCGCCCTGGCGTGGATGCGCACGGCGCTGGCCCTGGTCGGTGGCGGCATCGCTTTCGTGTCACTGGCGAGCCTGTCGACGCTCCCCGCCTGGGCCGCCCTCGTGGGTGCCGCGGCCTGCATCGGCGGAGCCGCCCTGGCCGTCCGGGCCGTCACCGCCTGGGCGCGGGTCGAGCGCGCGCTACGGCTGGGCCGACCGTTGCCCGCACCGCGGGCCCTCGTCATCCTCGCGGGAGGCGTCGTCGCCCTGGGTGGCCTCACCCTGGTCCTGGCGCTGGTGGAGGTCGCCGGGCGGTGAGCGACTTCCCGGACCGTGCTGCGCTCCAGCCCGAGCGCACCGCCCTGGCCTGGCAGCGCACGGCGGTCACCGCGCTGGTGGCCCTGGTGCCGCTCGTGCTCGTGGCACTGCGCACCGACCGACCGCTCCAGGCTGTGGCCGGTGCCGTGGCGATGGGGATCAGCGTCGTGCTGGTCGGGTCGGTGCGCCGCCGGTTCGGCCAGCTCCTGGACGACACCCGTGGCTACTCGCCGTTCCAGCCGATGGTCGAGATCGCCGTCGTGACCGTGCTCGCCGCCGTGGGGGGCGTCGTGCTCGGCGTCACCGCCTGGCTGGGCTGACCAGGGCCTGGAGGACCGTTGGGCGACCTGGCGCCCGGGTCCGAGGACCCACCGGCGACAGGGGTGTCTCCGTCGCCGGCGGGCGCCTCAGGGACCGGTTGTTTCCCTGCCCGGTCCTCCTGTGGGACAACCCAGCCCGCCATCCGTGACGCAGGGGTGGCCAGGAAGTCGTCGGTGGGTGTGCAGTCGTCAGCGATCGCGGAGGTCGTGCTCGTCCCGCACCGGGACCAGGGGCAGCGCCACCAGGGCGAAGACGGACGCGGAGGCGAACGTCACGGCATACCCGGTCCAGCTCACGAGGGCACCCGCGAGCGGGGGCACCGCAGCAGCGGTGAGGAACTGGCCGGTGTTCTGGACGCCGAGCGCCCGCCCTGACCAGAACGGCCCCGCGCGCTCGGCGACGGCGGTGAAGGCGAGGCCGTTGTCGGCCACCGTGACCGTCGAGGCGACGACGAGCAGGAGCACTGCGACGCCCCACCCCTCGTGGGCCGCGGCGCCGAGCAGGCCCATCGTCACGACGACGGCGACGGCAACCCACCGCAACGGGCGCATCCGGCTCCCGACCCGGTCGGACAGGTGGCCCACACCGATCCGGCCCAGGGCTCCGCAGACCTGGGTGGCGGCGACCAGGGCGCCCGCGGAGGCCGCCGACCAGCCACGGTCGGTGACCAGCCAGGCGAGCGAGTAGGTCCACACGAGGAACTGCGGCACGACCAGTAGCATCGAGACGCCGTGCACCCGCGCCAGGGTGTGGTCACTGCGGTAGGGGTTGCGGGCCGTGTCGACCGTGCGTCGGGGACGCGGCGGGTCCTTGACGACGACCGCCACTGCGACGCACGCGAGCGCGGCGGCCGCAGCCGGCACCGCCAGCGCCACCCGGATGCCGTGGTGCTCGGCTAGCACCGCCATGGTCACCGCGGCGACCGCCACCCCGAGGGGTTGCGCCATCTGGCGGATGCCCATCGCGAGCCCTCGCCGGCCCGCCGGGAACCAGCCGACCACGACCCGCCCGCTGGCGGCGTTGGCGCTCGCGGCGGCAGCGCCCGCGACGAACAGCCAGGCGCACCAGCCCACCGGCCCGTGCGCCGTCGTGCTCGCGAGGGCGGCGAGGGCGGTGACCCCGAGCCCGGTGACGAGGGCCAGTCGCTCGCCCCCACGGTCGACGACCACGCCCCACGCGACGAGCGTGAGCATGACGCCCACCATGGGCGCGGCGCTGACCAGTCCGGCCGCGGCCAGCGAGAGCCCTTCGCGGGTGTGCAGGACGGGGATGAGGAAGGCGGGGCCGTGCAGGGCGACCGCTGACGCGGTCTGGGCGAGCGTGCTCACCGCGAGCATCGCCCACCGACGGCCGGCCCCCACGTCCGGGGACGGTGAGGCGGTCCTTCCGTGCGAGCTCGTCGCGGTGGCCACGCTCCAGTCCTACGCCTCGCGCGGTCGGCCGTGCAGGCCGTCTCACCGCATCCTGAGACGGGCACTGTCGGAGGGTCGGCCTACGCTGGACGCATGCGTCCCACGACAGACCTGCAGCGCACGGTCGCCCCGTTCGAGGTGATCTCGGACTTCGAGCCCGCCGGAGACCAGCCCACCGCCATCGCCGACCTCGCGACGCGGATCCGGGCGGGGGAGAAGAACACCGTGCTGCTGGGTGCGACCGGCACCGGCAAGTCCGCGACCACCGCGTGGCTGGTCGAGCAGGTGCAGCGCCCGACCCTGGTGATGGCGCCCAACAAGACGCTGGCGGCCCAGCTGGCCAACGAGTTCCGTGAGCTGCTGCCCAACAACGCCGTCGAGTACTTCGTCTCCTACTACGACTACTACCAGCCCGAGGCCTACATCCCGCAGACGGACACCTACATCGAGAAGGACTCCTCGATCAACGACGAGGTCGAGCGGCTGCGCCACAGCGCCACCAACTCGCTGCTCACCCGTCGGGACGTCATCGTCGTCGCCTCGGTCTCCTGCATCTACGGTCTGGGCACCCCCCAGGAGTACGTCGACCGGATGGCCCGGCTGCGGGTCGGCCAGGAGGTCAACCGCGACGACCTGCTGAGGCGCTTCGTCCAGATGCAGTACACCCGCAACGACCTGGCCTTCACCCGCGGCACCTTCCGGGTGCGGGGCGACACGGTCGAGATCATCCCCGTCTACGAGGAGCTCGCCGTCCGGATCGAGTTCTTCGGCGACGAGATCGAGCGGATCTACACCCTCCACCCGGTCAGTGGCGAGATCATGCACGAGGAGCAGGAGATGTACGTCTTCCCGGCGACGCACTACGTCGCCGGTCCGGAGCGGATGGAGCGGGCGATCCGGGGGATCGAGCTCGAGCTGGCCGACCAGCTCGCGGCGTTCGAGAAGCAGGGCAAGCTGCTCGAGGCCCAGCGGCTGCGCATGCGCACCACCTACGACATCGAGATGATGCGCCAGGTCGGGTCGTGCTCGGGCATCGAGAACTACTCGATGCACATCGACGGCCGGGGCCGGGGGACCGCCCCGAACACCCTGCTCGACTACTTCCCGGAGGACTTCCTCCTGGTCATCGACGAGTCGCACGTCACCGTGCCCCAGATCGGCGCGATGTACGAGGGCGACATGTCGCGCAAGCGCCAGCTCGTCGACCACGGCTTCCGGCTGCCCTCCGCGATGGACAACAGACCCCTGCGGTGGGAGGAGTTCCTCGACCGGATCGGCCAGACCGTCTACCTGTCGGCCACGCCGGGCCCCTACGAGCTCGCGCAGAGCGAGGGGATCGTCGAGCAGATCATCCGCCCGACCGGGCTGATCGACCCCGAGGTGGTGCTCAAGCCGACGAAGGGTCAGATCGACGACCTGCTCCACGAGATCGGCGAGCGCGTCAAGGTCAACGAGCGGGTGCTCGTGACGACGCTGACGAAGAAGATGGCCGAGGACCTCACCGACTACCTGCTCGACAAGGGGGTGCGGGTCCGCTACCTGCACAGCGAGGTCGACACCCTGCGCCGGGTGGAGCTGCTGCGCGAGCTGCGGATGGGGGAGTACGACGTCCTGGTCGGCATCAACCTGCTCCGCGAGGGACTCGACCTGCCCGAGGTGTCGCTGGTCAGCATCCTCGACGCCGACAAGGAGGGCTTCCTGCGGTCGGCCCGTTCGCTGATCCAGACCATCGGTCGCGCGGCCCGCAACGTGTCCGGCCAGGTGCACATGTACGCCGACAAGATCACCCCGTCGATGCAGGAGGCGATCGACGAGACGCAGCGCCGCCGTGAGATCCAGATCGCCTACAACCTCGAGGCCGGCGTCGACCCGCAGCCACTGCGCAAGAAGATCGCCGACATCACCGACCTGCTCCAGCGCGAGGACGCCGACACCGAGGCGCTGCTCGGGTCGGGTCGCAGCCAGTCGCGCGGCAAGAACGCCAACCGGGGCGGGCGTGGCGCCCTCCAGGCCGATGCCGGCGTCGCGGCCGACCGGTTGCGCAACCTGCCGGCCAACGACCTCGCCAACCTCATCCAGGAGCTCTCCGCCCAGATGCACCAGGCCGCCGCGGACCTGCACTTCGAGCTGGCGGCCAGGTTGCGTGACGAGATCGGCGACCTGAAGAAGGAGCTTCGCCAGATGTCGGCGGCCACCCAGTAGCCGTTTGCGGTGGATTGCCCCCTCGTGAGGGCTTTCCCGGTGATCGTGCGTCATTTGCGTGATGACAGGGCGTGGTGTCGGGTGCCAGCCTGAGCACCGGAGGTGCGCCATGGGTGCTGGTCGCTGCTGGGTCGACGGTCCCGCGTGAGTGTGATGGGCCGCGCCGTCGCGGAGTCGTCGACGGCGGTACGTACGGTCTTCAGCAACGGCAACCTGCGCCGGATCATGCTCGCCTTCGGGGGTTCGCTGATCGGCGACTGGGCCTACGCCACCGCCATCTCGGTCTGGGCGTTCGGTGTCGGCGGCGCCAAGGTGCTCGCGCTCTGGGCGGTGGTGCGGTTCATCCTCATGGCGGTCTGCACCCCCTTCGCCGCGACCTTCGTCGACCGGTACTCCCGCAAGGCGATCATGGTCGGGGTCGACGTGGTCCGGTGCGTCCTCCTGCTGGGGATCGCCGCTGGGCTGGCCACCCTGCCGCCCGTCGTGGTGTTCGTGCTGGCCGGGATCGTGTCCATCCTCGGCACCCCGTTCCGACCGGCCCAGCGAGCCATGCTCCCGTCCCTGGTGGCGCGGCCCGAAGAGCTCACCGCAGTCAACGGCACGTCGAGCACCTTGGAGAGCCTGGCCTTCTTCGCCGGCCCCGCACTGGCCGCCGGCCTGCTCGCGCTCACCTCGGTGGAGGCGGTCCTCGTGTTCGACGCGGCCACCTTCCTCTGGTCGGCCGTGCTGGTCCGGGGCGTGCACGCGCTGCCCACCGCCTCCTCCTCCGCCCCAAACGGCGCGGACTCCGGTGTGTCCTCCGCCGAGGCCTCCGACGATGACTCCCCGGGGGCCCCTGGCGCCCCTGCGGACGCCGCCGCCGACGAACCGGCGAAGCCACGGTTCGCGTTCCTCCGGGAGACGACCGCCGGTTTCGGGCACATCTGGCGTGACCGCGACCTGCGCGTCCTCGTGGCGCTCACCTGCGCGCAGACCCTGGTCGCCGGAGCCTCCGCGGTCTTCGTGGTGGCGGTGGCCTTCGACCTGGTCGACCTCGGTCCGCCGGGCGTCGGCTTCCTCGACTCGATGCTCGGCGTAGGAGCCCTCGTCGGCGGCTTCGTGGCGCTGGCGCGGGCCTCGCGACAGCAGCTCGGTCTCGACTTCTGTGTCGGCGTCGTCCTGTGGTCGCTGCCGCTCGTCATCGTGGCGGTCTGGCCGACCGTCGCCGCCGCCGTCGCCGTGATGCTGCTGCTGGGGCTGGCCAACCCACTGGTCGACGTCAACCTCGACACCCTGCTCCAGCGCCTCACCCCGGACCACCTGCTCGGCCGGGTGTTCGGCACGCTGGACTCGGCCTACATCGGCTCGATGGCGATCGGGGCCGCGATCATGCCGTTGCTCATCGCACTCGTCGGACTCCAGTGGGGGATGGGCGTCCTCGGGCTGGCCGTCACCGCGATGGTGATCCCGGCCGTGCCCCGGATGCGTCGCCTCGACCTGACGCTGCAGGCTCCCGAGGGACTGGCGCTGGTCGAGGGCGTGCACATGTTCGCCCCGCTCGACCGCACCGCCCTGGAGGGTCTGGCCCGGCAGCTCACCCGCGTCGAGGTCGAGGCCGGCGCGCTGGTCTTCGACGAGGGCGATGCGGGCGACCAGTTCTTCATCATCGAGTCGGGTGCGGTGGAGGTCTGGCACGACGGCACCCTGCTGCGGCGCGAGGAAGCCGGCGACTACTTCGGCGAGATCGCGCTGCTGCGCGACGTGCCCCGCACCGCGCAGGTGCGGGCCGTCGCTCCGACCGTGTTGCGTGGACTGGACCGGAAGGCCTTCCTCGAAGCCGTCCTGGGCAACTCCGAGGCGGTGACTGCCGCTGAGACCGTCGTGGCGCGACGGATCCTCGCAGGATGACGGTGGACGACCTCGGCGACCGGCTCGGGCCCTACCTCCCGAGCCTGTTGCGCGGTGGCGTCCCGGCGGAGCCCGACCCGGCGTCGTGGACCGTCACTGGCACGCTCGTGATGCTGGACATCAGTGGCTTCACCCGGCTCACCGAACGGCTCGCGACCCGGGGGAGGGCGGGCGCCGAGGAGCTGAGCGACATCCTCGACCTCGTCTTCGGCCCCCTCGTGGAGGCGGCCCTGGCCGAGGGCTGCGACCTGCTCAAGTGGGGTGGTGACGCGGTCCTCATGCTGGCGGTGGGACCGCACTCGGGAGTGCGGGCCGCCCGTGCGGCCGCCCTCATGCGGGCCGCCCTCGCCCGCGTGGGCCACCTGCGGACCTCGGTGGGGCCGGTCGTCCTGCGCGCATCGAGCGGCGTGGCCACCGGCGACGTCCACCTGGTCCTCGGTGGTGACCCGCGGATCCACCGTGAGCTCATGGTGCTGGGGCCGGTCACCAGCCGGGTGGTCAGGACTGAGTCGGCCGCAGCCCCGGGCCAGGTGCTGCTCGACCCCGCGACGGCGGCGCTGCTGCCCGCCCGCTCCGTGGGTGCCGCCACGGGTCCGGGCTTCCTGTTGCGGAGCCTTCCCGCGCCTCCCGGACCGGACCCGGGCGGCGCGTCCGAGTCGATGGTCCCCGGGTTCGACGGCAGCGTCGAGGTGACCGCACCGGGGGTCGTCCTGACCGACCGGGCGCACCTGGTGCCCAGCCAGCTGCGCACCCACGTGGCCAGCGGGCCGCACGAGCCGGAACACCGCGTGGCGACGGCTGCCTTCGTCCGGTTCTCCGGCACCGATGGGCTGCTCGACCGGGACGGGCCGGCTGCCGTCACCGCGGCCGTCGACGAGCTCGTGCGCAACGTCCAGGACGCCACCGCGAGGCACGGCGTGTCCTTCCACGAGACCGACATCGACAACGACGGCGGCAAGCTGATGCTCGTCGCGGGCGCGCCGCAGAGCACCGGCGACGACGTCGACCACCTGCTCTCGACGGTACGGCTCGTCGTCGACCGGGCGGGGCGGCTCCCCCTGCAGGTCGGGGTCGCGCAGGGGCGGGTCTTCACCGGTGACCTCGGGCCGGCGCTGCGGCGGACCTACTCGGTCAAGGGCGGGGCGGTGAACCTCGCAGCCCGCCTCGCTGCGCGGGCCGAGCCCGGCACGATCAGCCTGCCGGCCGAGCTGCTCGAGCACAGCCGGACGGTCTGGGAGCTCGGGCCGAGCTCGGCGCTGCGGCTCAAGGGCCTGTCCGAGCCGGTGTATGCAGTATCGCTGGGTGCGGCCACGTCGCGGGTCCTCGACCAGGCCGACACGGCCATGGTCGGCCGGGCCGCCGAGCTCGCCCAGGTCAGTGCCGCCCTGGATGCGGTGGCCGACGGGATCGGCCGGGTGGTCACGGTGGTGGGCCCACCGGGGATCGGGAAGACCCGTCTCGTGTCCGAGGTGCTGTCCGGGGCGTCGGACTTCCTGGTGCTCACTGCGGAAGGTGGGCACAGCGGCGGCAGCGCCCCCTATGCCACCATCCGGCTGCTGCTCGCCCAGGCGCTCGGGCTCGGCGACGACCTCGACCCCCCGGCTGCGCTGCGCAAGGCGGCCGTCGTCGTCGGGGCGACGCACCCGCACCTGGTCCCGTCGCTGCCGATGCTGGGCATGGTCTTCGGCCTCGACCTCGACGCGCCCGCCGCCGAGGGCGAGCTCGGTGAGGAGTTCCGCTCGGATGCCCTGCACCGCCTGGTGCTCGAGGTGCTCGAGGCCGCCTTGTCGACCCCGACCGTGCTGGTCGTCGAGGACGCCCACCTGGTCGATGGCGACAGCGCACGAGTCCTGGAGCAGGTCGCCGCACGCTCCGCAGACCAGCCGTGGCTGCTGCTGACGACCCGACGGACGATCGAGGAGGCACCCCCGGGCAGCCTGGTCGTCGAGCTCGGCCCGCTCGACATCGACGCCAGCCAGCAGATGACCGAGCTGGTCGACCCCGACAACCCGCTGGCACCGGGAGCAGCCAAGGCGCTGGTGGCCCGTTCGGGGGGCCACCCGCTCTTCCTGCGCGAGCTGGTCCTGGCCGCCACCCGCGGAGAGCGGATCGACGAGCTGCCGCTGTCGGTGGAGGAGCTGGTGTCGGTCCAGATCGACGGCCTCGCCCCGGGGCGACGGTCGTTGCTGCGCCGGGCGGCCGTCCTCGGGGACTCGTTCACGCTCAACCTGCTCGCGGGCCTGGTGCAGCCGGACGCCGCGGCCACGCTCCGCAGCGACGTCGCCGCGCTCTCGACCTTCCTCGAGCCGCAGGGCGCGCGCCGCTGGCGGTTCCGCCATGCGGTGCACCGCGAGACGGCGTATGCCGGCCTCCCGATGAAGGTGCGCAGCCGCCTGCACGGCCAGGTCGGTGACGTCCTCGCCCGCTCGCCGGGTGCCATGGAGCGTCGGCCGGAGGTGCTGGCGCACCACTTCTACGCCGCTGGTCGCTACGAGCAGGCGTGGCGGTGCGCCCGGCTGGCCGGGGTGAAGGCGTCCCTCGCCGCGGCCCCGGAGGCGGCCGCCCAGGCCTATGCGCTGGCCGCCGAGGCGGCCCAGCAGTCCGGCACCGTCCCGGTCCCGGAGCGGGCTGCCGACCTCGAGTCGTGGGGAGACGCGCTCTTCCTCTGCGGCCGGTCCGGCGCCGCGGACCGGGCCTACGCGCGGGCCGGCCGGCTTCGCTCGGGCGAACCGGTCAGGTCGGCCGCCCTGGCGCTCAAGGCGGCCAAGGTGGCTCAGCGCCAGGGGCGGCACCCGGTCGCGCTGCGGCGCACCGCCGTCGGTCTGCGCCTGCTGGAAGGCACCACCGACGCGCAGGCGGTCGCGGCGCGGGCGCGGCTGCTGGCCCGTCGCAGCGTCGTGCTGATGAGCCAGGGTCGCTACCGGGACGCGTCCCGCAGCGCCGACGAGGCGGTCCGCGCAGCCGTGGCCGCGGGCCAGGATGACGCGCTCGCCCAGGCCCACCTCGTCCTGCACGGCGTGGAGGTCTTCACCGGGTCGAGCTCCGACGTCGACCACGGTGGCACGGCGCTCCGGCTCTACGCCGGGCTGGGCGACCTGAGCGGTCAGGCCCACGCCCACAACAACATCGCCATGCGTCGACTCCTCCAGGGGCGGTGGACCGAGGCACTGGAGGGTTTCCAGCGTGCCGCGGCCGACTTCGACCAGGTGGGCGATGTCGCGAACGCCGCCAACGCGGCATACAACAGCGCTGACCTGCTGAACCGGCAGGGCAGGCCGCAGGAGGCGCTCGAGGTGCTCACGGGGGTGCTGCGCATCGCGCGAGCCGTCGACGACGAGGAGCTCCGTGCGCTGGTGCTGCGCGAGCAGGGCCGCGCCCACCACCGCGCCGGACGGCCCGAGGAGGGGGAGGCGCTGCTCACCGAGGCGCGCGCCCACTTCCACGAGCTGCACGAACCACACGAGGTCTGTGAGACGGACATCGCCGCGGCCGAGGGCCAGGTCCTGGCCGGGCACTACGACGACGCGGTCGTGGCTACCGACCGAGTCCTCGAGGCGGTCACCCGGCTCGGCGCGGCGACCCTCCTGCCCGCCGTGCACCGGGTGCGGGCCAGCGCCCAGGTGCTGCAGGGTGACCTGGCGGCTGCTTGGACCTCCCTGCGCGAGGGACTGGCCGCCAGCTCGGCCCCGGACCTCGCCCACGAACGCGGCTTCCTGCTGGCCGTGCAGGCGCACCTGGAGTCGCTGGACGGAGAGCGGCGTGGTGACCACGGCTCCGCCGCCGACGCCGAGCATGCCCTGGAGCTGCTCGGGGTCGTCAGGGCCCCCCTACCGTGGCTGGCTCCCGTCGATCACGGGTAGCTGCCCCGGATGTCGTAGGTGAAGAGGATGACGCTGTAGACGTCGCCGGCGTTGTCCCGCGTGGACTGCACCGTGTCGCGGCAGACGCTCTGCCCCGTGCCCAGCACCCCCTTGGCCGGACAGTCCTCCACCTGGGTGAAGGCTCCGGTGTTGGTCAGGTCGACGACGAGCGGGAACGAGCTCACGCCGCCCTGCCCGCAGAGCGTCTTGTCGCAGGCCAGGACGAAGGTGGCCGGTGCCGTCTGCGTGTAGAGCGGTGCGCCGTTCTCGTCCTTGAGCGAGACCTCCGCGGTCACGAGCCGGGCGGTCGTGCCCGACCTCGTGCGGCAGGAGAGGATGGTGTCGCAGGAGCCGACCGACATCAGGACGGTGCCGTTGCCCCCGTTGGGCAGCTGGAGGAAGCCGCAGACCGGCGAGGTGGGGCTCGGCGCCGGGCAGCCCGGGTCGGTGACGTTGAGGTTGCTGCGCGGTGAGGCCTGCGCCTTGACCGCGGTCGCGGCCACGTTGACCGTGGTGGTCGTGCCGCTCAGGGCGGCGCCGGAGACGACGTCGACGCCGAGCTTGACGTTGTTCCCGAACGGCGCGTAGACGGCGCCGGAGATCGTGCCGCGGCTGCTGGTCTTGGGGATGGTCCCCTCGAGGACCCCGGACAGGGTGCCGGAGCCGGTGACGAGCCGGAGCCGGACCGTGGTGTTCTGGCTGGGCACGAGCGGCGCACCCAGCGGGTCGCGGGCCTCGACGACCACGGTGAACGGTCGTCCGGCGACCGCACCGACGAGCCCGGTGCCCTGGTCGGCCACCGAGATCACGGCCAGCGAGCCCTTGACCGGTCCCGCGAAGGCACCGGGTGTCATCACCAGCAGCATCGACGCCCAGACCAGCGCGAGGACGGACAGGACCGAGAGGTGACGCAGGCGCGATCTGGATAGGGACATGGTCGACCTCGGCTCAGGGCGGCGGGTGGGTTGATCAATCGTGGCGCCCTGACGTCGTTTGCCTGTACCTCACTTGTCCTAGCCCGCTTGCGCGAGTTGAGAGCGCTTCGTCCTCTTTAGGCTCGGTTCGAGAGGTGGTGATCCGTGGCGACCGTCACTGGTGCAGGGCTGGCGGGCGCCACCAAGGGCGCAAGGGTCCGGAGCGGGACCGTCCTCGCCGTGGCGTCGATCGGCGCGTTCCTGGCGTTCCTCGACGCCACCGTGGTCAACGTCGCGTTCCCCAGCATCCGGGCGTCGTTCGGCGGCGCCAGCATCGGTGAGCTGTCCTGGGTGCTCAACGCCTACAACATCGTCCTCGCCGCGACGCTCATCCTGTTCGGCCGGTTGGCCGACCTGGTGGGGCGCCGGCGGCTGTTCGCGCTCGGGGTCGCGCTGTTCACCCTGGCGTCACTGCTGTGCGCGGCGGCCGGCTCGGTCTGGTGGCTGGTGGCGGCACGCTCGGTTCAGGCGCTGGGTGCCGCCATGTTGATCCCCGCGTCGCTCGCGCTGGTCATCCAGGCGTTCCCCCAAGAACGGCGGGTCCACGCCGTGGGGCTGTGGGGCGCGACCGCCGCTGCCGCTGCCGGGCTCGGACCGCCGATCGGCGGCGCCCTGGTCAAGTGGGGTGACTGGCGCTGGGCGTTCCTCGTCAACCTCCCCGTGGGGGTGGTGGCGTTGGTCGCCTCGCGGCGGCTGCTCGTCGAGAGCCGGTCACCGGGCCGACGCCGGCTGCCAGACCTGCGTGGGGCTGCCCTGCTGGCCGTGGCGATGGGGCTGCTCACCACGGCGATCGTCACCGGCAACGACTGGGGGTGGACCAGCGTCGGAGTCCTGCTGTGCGCCGCGGGCTCGGTGGTGGGGGCGGTCGGCTTCGTCCAGAGCTCACGGGTGCACCCGAGCCCGCTCGTCGACCGGGCCCTGCTGGCATCGCGCGGCTTCGTCGTGGCGAATGCCGCCTCGGGAGTGGCCGGCATCGGCTTCTACGCCTACCTGCTCACCAATGTCTTGTGGTTGCAGTACATCTGGCACTACGACGTGTTCAGGACGGGCCTTGCCCTGGTGCCCGGTGCCGTCGTCGCGGCCGGGTCGGCTGCGGTGCTCGGACCGCTCGCCGAACGCCGCGGTCACCTCGTCGTGGTCGTGCCCGGCGCGCTGGTGTGGGCCAGCGCCTACCTCTGGTATGCCGTCGTGGTCGACCCGACGCCCAGCTTCCTCGCGCAGTGGTTGCCCGGCCAGCTGCTGAGTGGTCTCGGCGTCGGGGCGACCCTGCCGATCCTGGGCAGCGCGGCGATGGCCTCCGTGCCCGGGGGTCGGTATGCGGTGTCGTCCGCCGTCAACACCAGCGTCCGGCAGATCGGTGGCGTCCTCGGCATCGCCCTCCTCGTCGTCCTGATCGGGACGCCGAGCCCGGCAGCGGCCGGTGACGCGTTCCGTCGTGGGTGGGTCTTCAGCGCCGTGTGCTTCGTGGCCTGTGCGGGGGTGTCCCTGCTGGCGGCCGGGGCGCGCGGACGGGCCACTGCGGTCGATGAGGGGTCGGGCGAGGTCGCGGCCGCCCTGCTGTCCGTGCCGGACACCGCCACCCTCTCGCCGGCGCCGGCAGCACGCTCCCTCATGCACGAGCTCGGCGCGGAGGGCCGTGCGCGGGTCGAGGAGGCGGCCGAGTGGATCAGGCTGCAGGCAGGGGAGACTCTCTTCGAGGCCGGCGACCCGGCCGGTGCCGCCTACTCGGTGCTCAGTGGGCGCATGGACGTGGTGACCGCCGACGGCAGCGTGCGGGCGCTCGGCGCCGGCGACGTCATCGGTGAGCTCGCCATGCTCACAGGCCAGCCCCGCAGCGCGACGGTCGTGGCCCGGCGCGACTCCGTGCTGCTGCGGATCGCACCCGACGCCCTCGACCGTGCGCTCGACGAGCACCCCGACACGGCGAGGTCGCTGGTGCGGGTGCTGGCGTCCCAGCTGGCAAGCCCTCCAGCCCGGGCGCGGGAGCGCCAGCCGTCCGTCGTCGCCGTCGTGGGCCTCCACCCGGGTGCACCGGTCGCGGCGGTCGCAGAGGCGCTGCGAGCCGGACTGTCCCGGTGGCACCGCGTGGTGGTGTCGGGGCAGGTCGACGTGGCCGGTCTGGAGCGGCTCGAAGGCGCCCACGACCTCGTGTTGCTGACCGCGGGCCTGGCCTTCGCGGCGGGCGAGCCTCATCACGACGAGGGTGCGGGGGAGGGCCGGGTCGGGTGGTACGCCGCCGCGGTCCGCCAGGCCGACCTCGTGGTGGCCGTCGCCGACGCCGCGACCCTGCCCGGGGACGGCGCTCCGACCGTGCCGCCGGGCGCGGACGTCGTCCTCGTCGGCGGCCCGGTCACTGCCGAGCGCGCCGTGGCCTGGTCGGTGCACCTCGAGGCGTGGCAGGTGACGCAGGTGGTGGCGGCGAGCCCGACCGAGCTGCGGGCGCTGACCGCGCGCCTGGCCGGCCGGTCCCTCGGACTGGTCCTCGCCGGCGGTGGCGCCCGGGCCTTCGCCCACCTGGGGGTGCTGGCCGCACTGGAGGAGGCCGCCATCCCGGTCGACCGGGTCGCCGGGTGCAGCGTGGGTGCCATCGTGGCGGCGCTGCACGCGACCGGCATGTCGGCGGGGGAGGCACGGGAGCACGCCTACACCGGGTTCGTCCGGGGCCGCCCGTTCTCCGACTACACCGTGCCCACGGCGTCGCTGGCCAAGGGCCATCGGCGGCGGCGGGCGCTGACCACCGTCTTCGAGGACACCCACGTCGAGTCGCTGCCGCACCAGTTCCGGTGCGTCAGCACCGACCTGCTGGCCCGGGAGGTCGTCGTGCACCGCTCCGGGCCCGTCGTACCCGCCCTGATGGCGAGCACCGCCCTGCCCGGCCTCTTCCCGCCGGTCAAGGTGGACGGTCGCCTCCTGGTCGACGGCGGGGTGCTCGACAACCTCCCCGTCGCGGCCCTCAGCGCCCGCCCGGAGGGACCGCTGGTGGCGGTCAACATCTCGATGGGTGGGTCGGCGGCACACCGACCGGCCACCGGCACACCGCCCCGACCGCTGCGCACCCCGGCGCTGGGGGAGACCCTCCTGCGGACCATGCTGATCGGCAGCGGCGGCGCCGTGGAGGAGGCCCGGGCGGCGGGAGCGATCGTCATCACCCCGGCACACATGGGTGTCGGCCTGCTGGAGTTCCACCAGCTCGACACCCTGGTCGAGGCCGGACTCGCCGCGGGGCGTCGGCTCGTCGCGGAGTCGGGACTAGCCTCGCTCCTGTGACCCGGTTCGACGCCGAAGCCCTGCGTGACTACTGCCTGGCCAAGCCCGGCGCCTGGGCCGACCGGCCCTGGGAGGGTGACTTCGTCGCCAAGGTGGGGGACAAGATCTTCGCCTTCATGGGCAGCGAGTCGGTCGGCCTGAAGTGCGGCGCCACCCGGACCGAGGCGGACGAGTGGCTCCTGCAGTACCCCGGGGACGCCTCGGTGATGGCCTACATCGGCCGATCCGGCTGGAACACCCTGCGCCTCGGTGGCGCGATCCCCGACGACGAGCTCCGCGAGGCGGTCGACGCCTCCTACGACACCGTCGTCGCCAAGCTCCCCAAGAGCCGCCGACCGGTCCAGGACTGACCAGCAGGCGCCGCACCTCGCCGTCTCGCGCCACGCACCCGAGTTGGGGGACTGGCGCGAGTCTGGGAGACTACTGCTGACCATCGGAGGGGAGTATCCCCACACGCGGTGTCCTCGTCATCACGGCCGCTTGTCGCACGGGCTGATCCAGCCGCGCGGCATACCGACCCGGGGAGCCGGTCCGCACCTCATGGGGCGGGAGAGACCTCCGGCCACCTCGTTGTGACCGGAAGGTTCCCCCTGTGACCGCATTCGTGGCGACCACCGCCACCCAGATGGAAGTCCCCACCTGGGTCTGGTACCTCACCGTCGGCCTGATGGCCGCGGTCCTGCTGTTCGACGTCTTCATCATCGCGCGCCGTCCGCACGTGCCGTCGACCAAGGAGGTCAGCATCTCGCTGGCCTTCTACATCGGTGCCGCGCTGCTGTTCGGCCTCGGCATCTGGTACTTCACCCACGACCAGGCGGGTGGCAAGTTCGCCACCGAGTACTACGCCGGCTGGCTGACCGAGTACTCGCTGTCGGTCGACAACCTCTTCATCTTCCTGCTGATCATGGCCAGGTTCGGGGTGCCGGAGAAGCTCCAGCAGTCGGCCCTGCTCATCGGCATCATCATCGCGATCGCCCTGCGAGGCGTCTTCATCGCCGCGGGTGCCGCCGCGATCAACCGGTTCTCGTGGGTCTTCTACATCTTCGGCGCGTTCCTCATCTACACCGCGGTCAAGCTCGGTAAGGAGGGCGAGACCGACGACGAGGAGTACGAGGAGAACCGCTTCATGAAGTGGGTGGAGCAGCGCTTCCCGGCCACCGACCGGTACGACGGCGCCAAGTTGTTCACCCACATCGACGGCAAGAAGCTGGCCACCCCGATGTTCATCGTCATCATGGCGCTGGGCACCACCGACCTGCTCTTCGCCCTCGACTCGATCCCCGCGATCTACGGACTGACCAAGGAGCCCTACCTGGTGCTCACGGCCAACCTGTTCGCGCTGATGGGCCTGCGCCAGCTCTACTTCCTCATCGGCGGCCTGCTCAAGAAGCTGGTCTACCTGAGCCTGGGCCTGGCCGTGCTGCTCGCCTTCATCGGCGTCAAGCTCGTGCTGCACGCCCTGCACGAGAACGAGCTGCCGTTCATCAACGGCGGCGAGAACGTCCACTCGGCCCCCGACATCCCGATCTCGGTCTCGCTGGGCGCCATCGTGGTCATCCTCGGCGTCACGACGGTCGCGAGCCTGTGGAAGTCCCGCAAGGACGAGCGCGAGCGCCTCTCAGCCTCCTGAGAGGGCCGGGTCGGGGCGCTCGTCACCCCGACCCGCACGGCGCTGGCCGGCGCCCATCACCAGGGCGCTGGCCAGCACCACCAGGGCCATGCCCACGAGCTGCAGGTGGCCCAGCCGCTGGCCGAGGACGACGAGCCCGGCCAGGGCGGCGGCCGCGGGCTCGAGGCTGAGCAGGATGCCGAAGACGCGGGGGCTGAGCGTGCGGAGGGCGGCCAGCTCCAGCGAGTAGGGCAGCACCGACGACAGCACGGCGATGCCGAGGCCCTTGGCCACCGACTCGCCGGTCCAGTCCGGGACGCTCGTCACGCCGAACGGCAGGGTCACGACCAGCGCGACGGCCATCGCCAGGGCGAGGCCCTCGAGCTTCGGGAACTCGCGCCCGGCGCGACCGCTCGCGAGGATGTATGCCGCCCAGCAGGCGCCCGCGAGCGCGGCCAGTCCCAGCCCGGTCCACTCCACGTCCGCGAAGGGGGTGTCGAGCGCCTCGGAGATCAGCACCACCCCGACCGCGGCCGCGACCACCGCAGCCAGGTCACGGAGTCGCCTCGACAGGGCGGTGGCGAGGGCCAACGGGCCGAGGAACTCGACGGTGACGGCCACCCCGATCGGCAGGTGGGCCAGCGAGGAGTAGAAGGCCAGGTTCATCAGGCCGAGCGCCGCGCCGAACCCGAGCACGGTCAGCCAGGCGGCCCGGCGGCGGCCGCGGACCCGGGGGCGGGCGATGGCCCAGAGGATGGCCGTCGCGAAGACGAGTCGCAGGGTGACCGACCCGCCGGCGCCGATCTCGGGGACCAGGGTGGCCGCGAGGGCGCCCCCGAACTGCACCGAGACGATGGCGGTCAGGACGAGGAGCAGCGGCCGGGCCGGCGTCCTCGTGGTCATGGTGGGCGACTCTAGCCAGCCGTGCGGCGGGCAGCGTCCTTCAATACCACCTCCGAACGAAAGATATGCGTTGTTGACCAGCTGTCAGACACAAGTCATCCAAATACTGAGAACGTCCACCCACCGATTTTCACTTAGACCGTTCACATTCGCTGCGCCGTCGCACGGCACGTGAAGCACCCCATGGTGAGAGCAGGCAACCGGCATGTATTGGTGAGGTCACCTAGTCCCTAATGACTATTGCTGCCCGTCTTTTTGAACTCATACCTTTGACCAGTCGCGAACCACAAGGAGACCTCACAGGGGGTGCTGGTCTCCGGTCTGCGGGGTTGTGAGGGACATACATGGCTGCTTTGTTCGAAGATATCCAGCGCCCAGTCGCTGGTGGGGAGATCGACACGGTTCGCGCGTTGCTGCATGACTTGCGGCAACCGCTGGCTGCGATTCTCCTGCTTGCCGGCACCGAAGGCGGTGACGTCGGTCGAAAGATGGACGGCATCGCCGGTCAGGCACGGTGGCTCGCCGAGCTCGTGGAGACGAGCCTCAGCGAGGCCGCTGCCGACGAGGTGACCACCACCGACGTGGGCGCCATCGCCCACCGGGCGGTGGTCCGAGCCCGGGCCACCGCGCACTGTGTCATCAGCATCAACGTGGTCGAGGGCCTCGAGGCCTGGGCCCGTCCGGTGGCGTTGAGCCGGGCGCTGGCCTGCGTGCTCGACAACGCCGTGCGCGCCGCCGGCGACGGTGGTCACGTGCGGGTCGACACCTACACCGACCGTGAAGGTGTCCACCTCACGGTCACCGACGACGGACCGGGGCTCGGCAAGGTCAGCCCCCGCACGTCGCTCGGGCTGACCACCACCCGGGCGATGGTTGCGGCCTGCCACGGGTCGTTCCGGCTGCACGCCGGTGAAGACAGGGGAACCGTGGCCGACATCTGCCTCGCCCAGGCCGAGCTCCGGCGGGTGGCGTCATGAGGATCGTCGTCTGCGACGACCACCTGCTCCTGCTCGAGGCCCTGGGCCTCGCACTGGGCGCCCGTGGTCACGAGGTCGTCGCCCTGGCGGGCACGCCCGAGGAGGCCGTCAGCGCGGTCGCGATGCACCGTCCCGACGTGTGCCTGCTCGACGTGAACTTCCCCGGTGGGACGTCGGTCTCGGCGATCCACGAGATCCGGGAGATCTCCCCGCAGACGAAGGTCGTGATGCTCTCCGCCGAGGCGGACCACGGCATCGTCGGCCGGGCCATCGCGGAGGGTGCGTCGGGCTACGTCGGCAAGGAGAAGCCGATCGTCGAGATCGTCGAGATGCTGGACCGCGCCGTGCGTGGTCAGCTCGCGGTCGAGCCGTCGCTGCTCCAGCGCGCGCTGCGGCCGCAGAAGTCGACCGACGACCCGCTGTGGGCGCTGCAGTTCCTGACCGACCGTGAGTGGCAGGTGATGCGCTGCATCATGGACGGCCAGACCACCGAGGAGATGGCGTCCTCGTTGGGGGTGCAGCGGAGCACGGCCAGGACGCACGTCCAGAACCTGCTCACCAAGCTCGGGGTGCACTCCAGGCTCCAGGCAGCAGCGCTGATGTCGGCCCACGGCTCGCACGAGTCGTGGCCGGTCCACCTGCGCTGACCACCTGCGCCCACGGCACGCTGCGCCGCACTGACCGTCTGGTCGGGGGTTGGGTGTGACGCCTGCGTCACGAGGGACGGGACTAGTCCCATCACCCTTTTGACGTAGGCGCCACTCCCGCACTCGCGTGTTCTGCGGACCGACGGGGTGCGCGACGCTGGGGCACATGCCAGCCCCTGTGCGCGTCTTGCTCGTGGATGACCATGAGGTGTTCGTGGACGCCTTGGCCCTCTGCCTGGGGGACTACCCGGACATCGTGGTCCAGGGGTCTGCGACCACTGTCGCGCAGGGCCTCCGGCGCCTCCGGGAGTCCCCGTGCGACGTCGTCGTCCTGGACCTCGCCCTCGCGGGTGAGGACGGCCTGACGCTGGCGCGCGAGGCCCTGGCCGAGGACCCGACGCTCGGCATCGTCATCGCGACCGGAGCCGAGGCCGGCGACCAGATCGTCGAGGCCGTCCAGCTGGGCGTGCGCGGCTGGGTCACCAAGACCGAGACCGCCGATGCCCTGGTCGACGCGATCCGCGGCGTGGCCCGCGGCGAGACCCGCATCCCGGCCGACCTGCTCGCCGAGGTGCTCGTGTCGCTGTCGCGCGGCCAGCACACGACCGTCGAGCACGTCCAGGGCATCCGCGAGCTGACCAGCCGTGAGCTGGAGGTGCTGGCCTGCCTCGTCGAGGGCATGAGCCGCACCGAGATCGGGCTCCTGCTGCACGTCTCGCCCAACACCGTGCGCACCCACGTGCAGAGCATCCTGCACAAGCTCAAGGTCCACTCGGCCCTGGCCGCCGTCGCGATCGCGCGCCGCGCAGGCATCACCGGAGCGACGGTCCCAGCCGGTTGAAGGGCACCGGCTCCGCGCGGGGCTAGGACCCGCGGGGGAGATGGGGAAGGTCGCCCTCCGGGCTGACCTCGCGGGCGTCCCGTCGCGCCAACCAGAGCAGCAGGCCGGCGCGCGGCCCCCGCACCGTGACCGCTCCGTCAGCCACCACCCACTCGTCGCCCTCGTCGCTGACGACCCTCAGGCCGGGTGCGCCCTCCGTCGTCGCCAGCCGACCTACCGCGTCGTCGACGAAGCCGAGCACCAGCTCGGGCTCCACGTCCCTGAAGGTGAACCCGTCGGCGAGGTCGACGTGGTGGAAGACCACCTCGCGCAGTCGCAGCCGCGGCAGCACGAGCGGAGGGACCATCAGGCCGCCCCGCATCTCGACCTCGGTGACGGCCAGCGGACCAGCGAGGGCGGCCAGGTGGGGTTCCAGCGCGGCAGCCGTGCCGGCCAGGTCGTCCAGGAAGGCTCCGGCCGGGCGGGGGTCGTCGGGGGAGGCCGGTCCGGGCTTCGCGGCGGCCTCCTCGATCGCGGCATCGCGACCCCGGGTGCCGCCGGGGTACATCGGCCTCGGCGCACCGTCGACGGCCCACTGCGCCAGCCGCTGGATGGCCTCGGCGTTGCGGGCCACGTGGGCCAGCACGTGCGCCCGGCTCCAGCCCTCGCACAGCGAGGGTGCCCGCACGTCGGCCAGCGTCGCGGTGTGCTCGACGAGCAGGGCGGTGTGGCGTCGGACGGCCGCGAGGTCGGCCTCGAGGTGGCCCGGGTCGGCCCTCACGGCAGCTGACCCCCTGGCTCGGCGGCGCCCTTCGCCTCCGCCTCCGCGAGGGCGTGGGCGGCGCCGATGAAGGTGAGGTGCGAGAAGGCCTGCGGGAAGTTGCCGACCATCCGCTTCTCGTGGGGGTCGTACTCCTCCGAGATCAGCCCCACGTCGTTGAACAACGCCACCAGCCGGGCCATCAGGTCCCGGGCCTTCGCGACCTGGCCGCACACGGCATACGCACTCACCAGCCACCACGAGCAGGCCAGGAACGGGTGCTCGTCACCGGCGAGGCCGTCCACGCCGGTCTCGGTGCGGTAGCGCAGCAGGAAGCCGGCCCGCATGAGGTCCCCCTCGATCGCGGCGACCGTGCCGAGGACCCGCGGGTCGTCGGGCGGCAGGAACCCCACGAGGGGGATCAGCAGCAGCGAGGCGTCCACCTCGGTGGTGTCGTAGTGCTGCGTGAAGGTGTTGCGCTCGGCGTCGAAGCCCTTCGAGAGGATCTCCTCGCGGACCTGGTCGCGCAGCTCGCGCCAGTGCTCGACCGGACCCTCGAGACCCCACTTCTCGACACCCCGGACGGCGCGGTCGAACGCGGCCCACACCATCACCCGGGAGTGGGTGAAGTGGCGCAGCGGCCCGCGGATCTCCCAGAGGCCGTTGTCGGGCTCCTGCCAGTGCCGGGCGAGGTTCTGCACGAGCGCGCGCTGCATGGCCCAGCTCTGCGTGGACACCTCGAGACCCTTGGCCCGGGCCTCGTCCAGCGCGATCATGACCTCGCCGAGCACGTCGGACTGGCGCTGGTCGACCGCACCGTTGCCGATCCGCACGGGGGTGGAGCCGGCATATCCGGGCAGGTGGTCGAGGGTGCGCTCGGGCAGCCGTCGCGACCCGTTGATGGCGTACATGATCTGAAGGTCCTCCGGGTCGCCGGCCACGGCCCGCAGCAGCCAGTTGCGCCACAGCCGGGCCTCGTCGACGTAGCCCGACGCCAGCAGCGCCTCGAGGGTCAGGGAGGCGTCGCGCAGCCAGCAGTAGCGGTAGTCCCAGTTGCGCTCGCCCCCGAAGTCCTCGGGGAGGCTGGTCGTGGGCGCGGCGACGATGCCGCCGTACCGCGAGTGGGTCATGCCGCGCAGGGTCAGCAGCGACCGCACCACCAGCTCGCGGTAGGGGCCCTCGTAGTCGCAGCGCTCGGCCCACTCGTTCGAGACCCGGATGGTCTCCGCGATCCGCGAGTCGATGTCCAGCGGCGGCGGGACCGGCTCGAACGAGGGGAACCACGTCGTCGAGAAGGTGTGGGTCTCCCCGGCGGCCACCTCGAACTCGTCCTCGTGGTGGCCGTCGTGGGCCCGGGGGAGCCGGCTGCCGCGCAGCACGAGCATGTCGGGCCCCGCGACGGCCGTGATCACGTCGCCGTCGAGCCGGTGGCCCACGCTGTGGGACACCCACGGGCGCACCTTGCCGTAGTCGAACCGGACGATCCACTCGTGCCGCATGGTCACGCTGCCGCGCAGCCCCTCGACGCTGCGGATGATGTCGGCCCGCCCGTCACCGAGCGGCATGAGGTCGAGGACCTTGACGGCCCCGGTCGCGGTCTCGTGGACGGTCTCCAGGACGAACGAGTTCTCGAGGTAGCGCCGGGTGCTCCTGGCCTCCCCGACCGGGCCGAGCAGCCACCGGCCGTGCTCGGGGGTGCCCAGCAACGCCGCGAAGCACGCCGTGGAGTCGAAGCGCGGCAGGCAGAGCCAGTCGATCGACCCGGCCCGGCTGACCAGGGCGGCGGTCTCGGTGTCGCCGAGCACGGCGTACTCCTCGATGGGAGTGTGGGCGTGGGTGGCCATGCGCCGACTGTATGCCGCGGGGTGGGCGTGCGCCCACGGGCTCCGGCGAGCGTTGTCGGTGCGGCCACCTACGATGGGGCGCGTGACTTCAGCCGTACCTGCCCGCCGCCACCAGCACGACCAGCTCATCGTCCGGGGGGCCCGTGAGCACAACCTCCGCGACGTGTCGGTCGAGCTCCCGCGCGACTCGTTGATCGTCTTCACCGGGCTGTCCGGGTCGGGCAAGTCCTCGCTGGCCTTCGACACCATCTTCGCCGAGGGTCAGCGTCGCTACGTCGAGTCGCTCTCTGCCTACGCCCGCCAGTTCCTCGGCCAGATGGACAAGCCCGACGTCGACTTCATCGAGGGGCTGTCCCCGGCGGTGTCGATCGACCAGAAGTCGACCAACCGCAACCCGCGCTCGACCGTCGGCACGATCACCGAGGTCTACGACTACCTCCGCCTGCTGTTCGCGCGGGCCGGTCGCCCGCACTGCCCGGTCTGTGGCGAGCCGATCACCCGGCAGAGCCCCCAGCAGATCGTCGACCGCCTCCTCGAGCTGCCGGAGAAGACCCGGTTCCAGGTGCTCGCCCCGGTCGTCCGGGCCCGCAAGGGGGAGTACGTCGACCTGTTCGGCGAGCTGCAGAGCAAGGGCTTCTCGCGGGCCAGGGTCGACGGCGAGGTCGTGTCGCTGACCGAGCCGCCCAAGCTGGAGAAGCAGGTCAAGCACACCATCGACGTCGTGGTCGACCGGTTGGTGGCCAAGGGTGACGACACCGGGGCCAAGCGGCGCCTCACCGACTCCGTCGAGACCGCGCTGGGGCTGGCCGGCGGTGTCCTGGTCGTCGAGTTCGTCGACAAGGACCCCAAGGACCCCGAGCGCGAGCGGCGCTTCTCCGAGCGGATGGCCTGCCCCAACGACCACCCGCTGTCGATGGACGAGGTCGAGCCGCGGTCGTTCTCGTTCAACAGCCCGTTCGGAGCCTGCCCCAAGTGCACCGGTCTCGGCACCGAGCTCGAGGTCGACCCCGAGCTGCTGGTGCCCGACGAGGACCTGACCCTGGCCGAGGGGGCGATCGCCCCCTGGGCCTCGACCAGCGGGTCGGCCGAGTACTTCCAGCGGGTCATGACCGCCCTCGGCGAGGACCTCAAGTTCGGCATGGACACCCCGTGGAAGGCGTTGCCGGCGCGCGCCAGGGAGGCGCTGCTGCACGGCCAGAACTACAAGGTGCACGTCCGCTACAAGAACCGCTACGGCCGTGAGCGGTCCTACACCACCGGCTTCGAGGGCGTCGTGCCGTTCGTCAAGCGCCGGCACTCCGAGACCGACTCCGAGTGGAGCCGGGAGCGCTACGAGGGGTTCATGCGCGAGGTGCCGTGCCCCGAGTGCGGTGGGGCCCGCCTCAAGCCCGAGTCGCTGGCCGTGCACATCGGCGGTCGCAGCATCTCGGCCATCTGCGCGCTGGCGATCGCGGACTGCGCGAAGTTCCTCAAGGAGGTCGACTTCACCACGCGGGAGCGCCAGATCGCGGAGCGGGTCATCAAGGAGATCGACGCCCGGCTCGGCTTCCTGCTCGACGTCGGGCTCGACTACCTCTCGCTCGACCGGCCGGCCGGCACCCTGTCGGGCGGCGAGGCCCAGCGCATCCGGCTCGCGACCCAGATCGGGTCGGGGCTGGTCGGCGTCCTCTACGTCCTCGACGAGCCCAGCATCGGGCTGCACCAGCGTGACAACCACCGACTCATCGAGACGCTGACCCGGCTGCGCGACCTGGGCAACACGCTGATCGTCGTCGAGCACGACGAGGACACCATCGCCACCGCCGACTGGGTCGTCGACATCGGTCCGGGCGCGGGCGAGCACGGCGGTGTCGTCGTGCACTCCGGGCCAGTGCAAGGGCTCCTCGAGCACCCTGACTCGATCACCGGCAAGTACCTCTCCGGGCGCCTCGAGATCCCGATGCCGGCCGTGCGCCGTCCCCAGGAGAAGGGCCGCGAGGTCACCGTCGTCGGGGCCCGCGAGCACAACCTCCACGGGGTCGACGTGTCGTTCCCGCTCGGCAACCTCGTGGCCGTCACGGGCGTCTCCGGCTCGGGCAAGTCGACCCTCGTCAACGACATCCTCTACAACGTCCTGGCCAACAAGCTCAACGGCGCCCGCCACGTGCCCGGGCGACACAAGACGGTCAAGGGCCTCGACAACCTCGACAAGGTCGTCCACGTCGACCAGAGCCCGATCGGCCGCACCCCGCGGTCCAACCCGGCGACCTACACGGGAGTGTTCGACGCGATCCGCAAGCTGTTCGCCACCACGACCGAGGCGAAGATCCGCGGCTACCAGCCGGGCCGGTTCTCGTTCAACGTCAAGGGCGGGCGCTGCGACGCCTGCTCCGGCGACGGCACCATCAAGATCGAGATGAACTTCCTCCCTGACGTCTACGTGCCGTGCGAGGTCTGCCACGGGGCGCGCTACAACCGCGAGACGCTCGAGGTGCACTTCAAGGGCAAGACCATCGCAGACGTGCTCGACATGCCGATCGAGGAGGCCGCCGACTTCTTCGCCGCGGTCCCCGGGATCGCGCGGCACATGAAGACGCTCAACGAGGTCGGGCTCGGCTACGTCCGGCTCGGCCAGCCGGCTCCCACGCTCTCCGGTGGTGAGGCCCAGCGGGTCAAGCTGGCCGCGGAGCTGCAGAAGCGGTCCACCGGGCGGACCATCTACGTGCTCGACGAGCCCACCACGGGGCTGCACTTCGAGGACATCCGCAAGCTGCTCATGGTGTTGCAGGGCCTGGTCGACAAGGGCAACACGGTGATCGTCATCGAGCACAACCTCGACGTGATCAAGAACGCCGACTGGATCGTCGACATGGGTCCCGAGGGCGGCAACGGCGGCGGCCGGGTCGTCGCCGAGGGCACCCCGGAGCAGGTCGCCCGGGTCGAGGACAGCTACACCGGGCAGTTCCTGGCGCCGATCCTGGCCCGCAGTGCCCGCACCCCGCAGCGCGCGACCGGGGCCAAGCGCACCGCAGCGGCGGCCGCCACGAAGAAGACGGCGACCACGTCCGCTGCCAAGGCCCCAGCCCGCAAGGTCGCGGCCAAGGCGACCACGCCCGCGACAAAGTCAGCCGCCAAGGCCCCCGCCCGCAAGGCGACCACCAAGGCGACCACCAAGGCGGCCACCAAGGCGGCCACCAAGGCGGCCGCGAAGTCGCCGGCCCGCAAGGTCGCCAAGAAGGCCTAGCCACCCCGTGCGAACGGCCCCCCGGTACACACCGGGGGGCCGTTCGCGGTGTGCCGGACGAGCGGCACGGAGGGGGCTCCTAGACGTCGCCACCGAGGTAGGCCGCCTTGACCGCGGGGTCGTTCGCCAGCTCCTGGCCGGTGCCCTCGCGGACGATCTCACCGGTCTCGAGGATGTAGGCGCGGTGGGCGCGCTTCAGGGCCTGGGCGGCGTTCTGCTCCACGAGCAGCACCGTGGTGCCCTGCTTGTTGATCTCGGTGATGATGTCGAAGATCTGCTGGATCAGCTTGGGCGCCAGACCCATCGACGGCTCGTCGAGCAGCAGCAGCTTCGGGTTGGCCATCAGCGCTCGGCCGATGGCGAGCATCTGCTGCTCCCCACCGGACATCGTGCCGGCGACCTGGCTACGGCGCTCCGCGAGACGCGGGAAGAGCCCGAACACGCGGTCCCGGTCCTCCTTGATCTTCGGGGTCTTGCGGTCGGCCCGGGCGTAGGCCCCCATGTCGAGGTTCTCGAGCACGGTCATGCCGACGAAGCAGCCACGACCCTCGGGGGACTGGGCGATGCCGAGCACCGGCCGCTCGTGCGCGGGGGTCGAGGTGATGTCCTGGCCCTCGAACCGGACCGTGCCCTGGCGGACCGGCCGCAACCCGGAGACCGTCTTCATGGTGGTGGTCTTCCCGGCCCCGTTGGCGCCGATCAGCGTGACCACCTCGCCCTCGTCGACCGTGAACGAGATGTTGCGGATCGCCTCGATGCGTCCGTAGTTGACGCAGAGGTTCTCGACCTCAAGAAGCATCTTCATCAACTCCCAGATAGGCCGCGATGACGGCAGGGTTGTCCTGGATCTCCGCGGGGAGGCCCTCGGCGATCTTCTTGCCGAACTCCAGCACGACGATGCGGTCGGTGACGCCCATGACGAGCTTCATGTCGTGCTCGATCAGCAGCACGGTGTAGCCCTGTTCACGGATCGTCTGGATCAGCTCCATCAGACGGGCCTTCTCCGCCGGGTTGAACCCGGCGGCCGGCTCGTCGAGGCAGAGCAGCTTGGGGTTGGTCGCCAGCGCGCGGGCGATCTCCAGACGGCGCTGGTCGCCGTAGGGGAGGTTGCGCGCGAGCTCGTCGGCCCGCTTCTCCAGCCCCATGAACCGGAGCAGCTCGTAGGCCCGGTCGTTGCCCTCGGCCTCCTCGGCCTTGTGCTTCGGGAGCCGCAGCAGCGCCGATCCCATGCCGGTGGAGTGGTGCGCGTCGGCTCCGACGAGGACGTTCTCCATGGCGGTCATGTTGTGGAACAGGCGGATGTTCTGGAACGTCCGCGCGATCCCCAGCTTGGTGATCTGGAACTTCTGGCGCTTGCCGAGCGGCTCGCCCATGAACCGGGCCTGGCCGGAGGTGGGCTGGTAGACGCCGGTCATCACGTTGAAGCAGGTGGTCTTGCCCGCACCGTTCGGCCCGATGAGTCCGAGGATCTCGCCGGTGTTGATGTGGAACGAGACCCCGTCGAGCGCCGTGACACCACCGAACCGGAGGGTGACGTCGTCGACCTCGAGCATCTTGCCCTTGGGCAGGTGCGCCACCTCCTCCACGGAGATGTCGACGGAGGTGTCGGGCACGGCCTCCTCGTCGGGGGGCAGCACCGAGTCGTCGTCGACGCGGGTGCCGCGGTGCTCGTCCGCCTTGGTGACGCTGGCCTCGTCGGCCTGGTCGGCGCGGGTGGGGTCGAGGCGGTCGTCGCCGGCGGGACCCTTGGTGGCGTCAGGCATGCGCCGCTCCTTCCTCGAGAACTTCGGTTTCCTCGTCGGCCCGTTTGGCCCGGACGTTCCGTCGGGCCGGCATCAGGCCCTGCGGGCGGAAGATGGCCAGCGCCATCAGGGCCAGACCGAAGAGCAGGAACCGGGCGTCGGACAGGTCCCGGAACCGTTCCGGCAGGTAGGTCAGCAACGCGGCTGCGACGACGACGCCCCATCGGTTGCCCTGACCACCGACGACGACCATGGCGACGAACAGCACGGAGTAGAGGATGGTGAAGTTGTCGGGGTTGATGAACTGCTGCTTCGTGGCGAACAGCGCCCCGGACAGGCCACCGATGGCCGCGCCGGTGGCAAAGGCCAGCAGCTTGAACCGGAAGGTCGGCACACCCATCAGCTCGGCGGCGTCCTCGTCCTCACGAGTGGCTTCCCAGGCCCGGCCGACGCGGGAGTTCTGCATCCGCCAGTCGAGGAAGAGCACGAAGAAGACCAGGGTCAGCGCCAGCCAGTAGTAGGGGATCGAGTCGACCACCGAGAACTTGATGAAGCGGGTCTGGTTGTCGAGGTCGACCCTGGCGACGAAGCCGTCCCACACGAGGTGAGGGACCCCGAACAGGTCGAGGCTGGGCGGCGTCGGGATGCCGGAGATACCGCGGTTGCCGTTGGTCAGCTTGTCGGCGTTGACCAGGATGAGCCGCACGATCTCACCGAACCCGAGCGTCACGATGGCGAGGTAGTCGCCACGCACGCGCAGGGTGGGCGCGCCGAGCACGACACCGGAGATCAACGTCACCGCCATCGCGGCGGGGATGCACAGCAGCAGCGGCACCTTCGCATGGGCCGAACCCAGCACACCGACGGTGTAGGCGCCGATCGCGAAGAAGCCGATGTAGCCGAGGTCGAGCAACCCGGCATACCCGATCACGATGTTCAGCCCGATGGCCACGAGGGCGTACATCGCACAGAGGAACAGCACCGCGCCGAAATCGGAGTCGGGCGTCGTGATCACCGGCGGGTTGAGGATGGGCAGGAAGTAGACGAGCACGACCACGACGGCCAGCACCAGGAGCCGGCCCCAGCGGGGCAGGGCACGGAACCGGTCGGCCACACCGTGGAAGAAGGACGAGACGGGGTTCATGCGCGCGCCTTTCCGAGGGACTCACCGAGCAGGCCGGTTGGTCGGAACAGCAGGATGACGACGAGCAGCGTGAACGCGACGACGTCCTTCCAGTTCGAGCCGAACAACGCCGAGCCGTAGCTCTCCGCGACGCCGAGCACGAAACCGCCGAGGAGGGCTCCGCGCAGGTTGCCGATGCCACCGAGGACCGCGGCCGTGAAGGCCTTCACACCGAGCAGGAAGCCCGCGTTGTAGCGCGTCACCCCGATCTTGAGGAGGTACATCATCGCCGCGGCGCCGGCCATCGCCCCGCCGATGACGAAGGTCAGGCGGATCACCCGGTCGCGGTTCACACCCATCAGGGCGGCGGCCTCGGCGTCCTGGGCGACGGCCCGGATGCCTCGGCCGAGCCGGGACCGCTGCACGAACTGGTCGAGCACGACCATCATGACGATCGCCGACCCGAGCACGATCAGGTCGATGTTCGACACGTGGTAGTCGAAGATGTAGAAGAGCCGCACGGTCGGGACGTCGAGCGGCAGCGGCGAGGCCTCACGCGGCCGACCGACGTAGTCGGCCAGGTTGTCGTCGGCACCGAACCACTTGAACGGCTTGTCGCGCAGGCCCATCGCCTCCGAGAGCACGTACGAGGCGCCGATCGCGGAGATGAGCGCGATGAGGGGTGGTGAGTTGCGCTTGCGCAGTGGGCGGTAGGCGACGAACTCGAGCCCCAGGGCCACGGCTGCTGAGACGGCCATGGCCGCTGCGAAGCCGATGATCAGGAACGCGACCAGGCCGAGCCCGGTCGCGCCCTTCGCGCCGAGGGCGAGGAGCACCCAGACAGCGGCGAAGCTGCCCCACATGAAGACCTCGGAGTGCGCGAAGTTGATCAGTCGCAGTACGCCGTAGACAAGGGTGTAGCCGAGCGCGATCAGCGCGTAGATGGCCCCGAAGGCCAGCCCGCCGATCGTGTACGCCCAGAAGTTGCTGAGGAGAAGATCCATCGGGCCTCCGTGGTGGGGGACCGCCGCGTCATTTCGACGGGGCCCTGGTCCGGACGGGAACACGGTAGCGGCCAGGACCCCCGTTGCCGAGAGCCCTGGCCGCAATCCGGTCTAACTACTTGATTTCCTGGTCCGGAACGATCTTGCCGCCGGTGACCTTGTAGGCCCACACGGAGACCTCGGCCGGCTCGCCCTTGGCGTCGAACTTGACCGTCTTGGTCACGCCCTTGGCGCTGTACGAGCTGATGAACGACATCATGTCCGCGGAGGACGTCTTGCCGTCCTTGATGGCGGCCAGGAACACGTTCGCGGCGTCATAGGCCTCAGCCGAGTAGGTGGCCGGGTCGGAGTTGTAGGCCTTCTTGAACGCCGCAGCGAACTCGGGGGCCTGGTCCGGGGGGAGGCACGGACAGGTCACGATGGTGCCCTCGGACGCCGCACCGGCGCCCTTGATGAACCCGTCGTCCTTGACGCCGTCGGCGCTGACGAACTGACCGGTGAAGCCACCGCTCTTGAGCTGCTTGACCAGCTTGCTGGCGTTCGAGTAGTAGCCGCCGTAGAAGAACACGGTCGCGCCCGAGGCCTTGGCCTTGGTCACGGTCGGCGAGAAGTCGTCCTGCTTGCCGTCGGCTGCGGTCTGGTCGGTCGCGACCACGGCGGAGCCGAGGTCCTTCTTGACGATGTCCGCGAGGCCCTTGCCGTACTCGGAGGTGTCATCGGAGACGAAGACCTTGTCGGCCTTGAGGATGTCCTTGATGTACTTCGCAGCGGCGGGACCCTGGGTGGCGTCGTTGCCGAGGATGCGGTGGAAGGTCTTCCAGCCGTTCTCGGACAGTGCCGGGTTGGTCGCCGAAGCGGTGATGGTGTTGAGGCCGGCCTGGGCGAAGATCGGGCCGGCTGCCTTGGACTCACCGGAGAACGCGGGGCCGACGATGCCGACGAGCTTCTTGTCGGTGACGGCCTTCTGGGCCAGTCCGGGAGCGATCGACGGGTCGCCCTGGCTGTCGAAGGACACCAGGGTGACCTTGCAGTCGGCGTTCTTGGCGTTGTACTCGTTGACGGCGAGCTCGGCGCCGTTCTTGATGTTGATACCGAGGTTGGCGGCATCTCCGGTCAGCGGGCCGAAGTAGCCGATCTTGAGGTCACACGCCTTGTCGCCAGAGGCGGAGTCACCGTCGCCGGTGGTCCCACCACAGGCAGACAGAGCGAGGGCAGCGGCCACGAGTGGCGCGCCAATCTTGAACACGGAACGCAAGACTCCTCCTGAAGTCATCTGGAGCACGCGGGACAGCCTGCGCCCGCGGGTCACCCCGGTTGGGGTGTGTGCAGACTATGCCGCCGTTCCCCGTGGATGTGGGCACATCGAGCCCATGCGTGACCGTGTCGTTATCACCCCGCCCGTCATATCCACATGAACGTCATGGCAGCGTCACACGTCGTACCCATGTCCGGCCCACACACTGGGCCCCCTTGGTCAGTCCCCGGCAGGGGCACCTCCACCGAAAGGCGCGCGCATGACCACCCCCCACGACACCCCGACCCCCACCCAGGTCGTCGAGCCGGCCGTCGAGCCGGTCACGGCTCCGGGCGCCCGGCCCGCGTCCGGCCCCTCGCGGCGCACCGTGCTGGCGTCCGTCGGCCTCGCCGGGGTCGGCGCGACGGCCCTGGCCGCGTGCGGCGCCGCGGAGGACGCGGCGAACGACGCCGCCGGCTCGGCCACCGACGCGGCGAAGGAAGCCATCTCCAAGGCGACCATCCCGGTCGGCGGCGGCAAGGTCTTCTCCGACCAGAAGGTCGTCGTCACGCAGCCCACGTCCGGTGACTTCAAGGCGTTCAGCGCGGTCTGCACGCACCAGGCCTGCCTGGTGAGCGGCGTCGCCGACGGGACGATCAACTGCGCCTGCCACGGCAGCAAGTACGACATCGCCACCGGCGCCGTGAAGCAGGGCCCGGCCACCACGGCACTGCCCGAGAAGACGGTCTCCGTGAGCGGCGACGGGATCAGCGTCACCTGACCCACCCGCCCACCCCGAGCGCAGGGGGAGGTATGCCGCGTGGTCACCACGCGGCATACCGCTGGGTCGCGGGGCGGGCCGTCGGTGACCCTCCATAGAGTGGAGCCGTGGCTGACCCGTCGACCTACCGCCCGGCGCCGGGGGAGATCCCCGTCGACCCGGGGGTCTACCGGTTCCGCGACTCGGCCAAGCGGGTCATCTACGTCGGCAAGGCCAAGTCGCTGCGGCCCCGGCTGTCCTCCTACTTCCAGGACATCGCCGCCCTGCACCCCCGCACGGCGACGATGGTCACGAGTGCGGCGAGCGTCGAGTGGACCGTGGTGTCCACCGAGGTCGAGGCGCTCCAGCTGGAGTACTCCTGGATCAAGGAGTACGACCCGCGGTTCAACGTCAAGTACCGCGACGACAAGTCGTACCCCTACCTCGCCGTGACGCTCGGTGAGGAGTTCCCGCGGGCGCAGGTGATGCGGGGCGCCAAGCGCAAGGGCACCCGCTACTTCGGGCCCTACGCCCACGCCTGGGCGATCCGCGAGACGCTCGACCTGCTGCTGCGCGTCTTCCCGCTGCGCACCTGCTCCTCGGGGGTGTTCAAGCGGGCCGGTCAGGTCGGACGACCCTGTCTGCTCGGCTACATCGACAAGTGCTCGGCGCCCTGCGTCGGCCGGGTCTCGCCCGAGGAGCACCGCGCCATCGCGGAGGACTTCTGCGACTTCATGGCCGGCAACACCACCCGCTTCGTCAAGCGCCTCGAGCGCGACATGGCGGCCGCGTCGAAGTCCCTGGAGTTCGAGCAGGCGGCCCGGCTACGCGACGACCTCGTGGCGCTGGGCAAGGCGCTGGAGAAGTCGGCCGTCGTGCTGGGCGACGGCACGGACGCCGACGTGTTCGCGCTCGAGGAGGACGGGCTCGAGGTCGCGGTCCAGGTCTTCCACGTCCGCGGTGGCCGGATCCGCGGGCAGCGCGGCTGGGTGGCCGAGATGGACGCCGAGACGGTCCCGGAGATCGTCGGCCACCTCATGCAGCAGGTCTACGGTGGCGAGTCCGGCGACAGCGTCCCGCGCGAGGTCCTCGTGCCGGTGCTCCCCGACGAGGCCGACGCCGTGGCCGTGTGGCTCGGCTCGCTGCGCGGCTCCGCGGTCGACCTGCGGGTGCCCCAGCGGGGCGACAAGCGCACCCTCCTCGAGACGGTGCACCGCAACGCCAAGCAGTCGCTCGCGCGGCACAAGCTGGCCCGCGCCGGTGACCTCACCGCGCGCAGCCAGGCCCTGCAGGAGCTGCAGACCAGCCTCGACCTGGCGGACGCGCCGCTGCGGGTGGAGTGCTACGACATCAGCCACATCCAGGGCTCCCAGGTGGTCGGGTCGATGGTCGTGTTCGAGGACGGCGTGGCCCGCAAGTCCGAGTACCGCCGGTTCGTCATCCGCGGCGAGCAGGTCGACGACACCGCGGCGATGGACGAGGTGCTGACCCGACGGTTCCAGCGCTACCTCGAGGAGCGTGACCAGGCCTCCGACGTCGAGCTCGGGCCCGACCCGGAGGCGGGACCGGAGCGGATCGACCCCGACACCGGCAAGCCGAAGAAGTTCGCCTACCCGCCCAACCTCGTCGTGGTCGACGGCGGGCTGCCCCAGGTCAACGCGGCCCAGGCCGCCCTCACCGCCCTCGGCATCGACGACGTCGCCGTGGTCGGGCTGGCCAAGCGGCTGGAGGAGGTCTGGGTGCCGGGCCAGGACTACCCCGTGATCCTGCCCCGCACCAGCGAGGGCCTCTACCTGCTCCAGCGGGTGCGTGACGAGGCGCACCGCTTCGCCATCACGTTCCACCGCCAACGCCGGTCCAAGGCGATGACGAGCAGTGTCCTCGACGGCATCCCCGGGCTGGGCGAGACGCGGCGCAAGGCGCTGCTCCGGCACTTCGGGTCGGTGAAGAAGGTGCGGGCCGCCTCGGTCGAGGAGCTGCAGGAGGTTTCCGGGATCGGACCTGCACTGGCGGCCACGATTGCGGCAGAGTTGGTCTCGGCGGGCGCGCCCGCCCCGGCGGTCAACCTGATGACCGGGGAGATCCTCGACGATGACTGACCGCCACGAACCAGGAGACGGAGCAGGGATGAGCGAGGAGGAGCAGGCCGGGCACGATCCCGCCGAGCTCGTGATCGTCACCGGCATGAGCGGCGCGGGCCGGTCGACCACAGCGAACGTCCTCGAGGACTCCGGCTGGTACGTCATCGACAACCTGCCCCCGCACCTGCTGGTCTCCCTGGCCGACCTGGCCAACGAGGCACCGCGGCGGGCCGACCTCCCGCGCCTGGCCGCCGTCGTCGACGTGCGGGCCCGCGGCTTCTTCGACCACCTGCAGACGGCGCTCGACGAGCTGCGGGCCCGCGGCTGGCGGCCCAACCTGGTCTTCCTCGACGCCACCGACGAGGCGATCGTGCGGCGCTTCGAGTCGGTCCGCCGGCCCCACCCGCTGCAGGGCGACGGCCGGCTGCTCGACGGGATCATCCGCGAGCGGGCCATGCTCGCCGACCTGCGGGCCCGGGCCGACGTCGTCATCGACACCTCGGGCCTCAACGTCCACCAGCTCGCCAAGAAGGTCCACCCGGTCTTCTCCGGCGACTCCGGGCACAAGGTGCGGATCGCGGTGATGTCGTTCGGCTTCAAGTACGGCGTGCCCCTCGACGCCGACTTCGTCTTCGACATGCGCTTCCTCCCGAACCCGTTCTGGATCCCCGAGCTGCGCAACTTCACCGGTCGCGACGCCCCGGTGGCCGAGTTCGTGATGGCCCAGGAGGGCGCCCCCGAGTTCGTCGACCGCGTCGTCGACCTGATGGAGCCGGTGACCGCCGGCTACATCAGGGAGGGCCGTCGCTACGTCACGCTCGCGGTCGGCTGCACGGGTGGCAAGCATCGTTCGGTCGCGGTGGCCGAGGCGCTGCGCGCCCGGCTGAGCAGCGACGACATCGCCACCTTCGTCGTGCACCGCGACCTGGGGCAGGAGTGAGCGGGCCGGCGGTCGTCGCCCTCGGGGGTGGCCACGGTCTCGCGGCCTCGCTCGAGGCCCTCAAGCTCGTCACCGACGACATCACCGCCGTGGTCACGGTGGCCGACAACGGGGGGTCGTCCGGCCGGCTGCGCGACGAGTTCGACGTGCTGCCCCCGGGTGACCTCCGGATGGCGCTGACCGCGCTGTGCGACGACACCGAGTGGGGACACACCTGGCGGGACGTCCTGCAGCACCGGTTCCGGGGCGAGGGACCGCTCGCCGGCCACGCACTCGGCAACCTCCTCATCACCGCCCTGTGGGACGTCCACCAGGACCCGGTCGTCGGGCTGGACCTCGTCGGGCGGCTCCTGAACGCGCGCGGTCGGGTGCTGCCGATGGCCGCCGTGCCGCTGGAGATCACGGCGCGGGTCCACGGCCTCGACACCGGCGACCCGGACACCCTGACCACCCTGCGCGGCCAGGTCGCCGTGGCCACGACCAGGGGCACCGTGGTGAGCATCGCGCTCGAGCCGCAGGACCCCCCGTCCGCACCCGAGACGATCGCGGCGGTCCTCGAGGCCGACTGGTTGATCCTGGGGCCGGGCTCGTGGTTCACCTCCGTCATGCCGCACCTGATGGTCCCGGCCCTGCGCGAGGCGTTGCACGACACCACGGCCCGCCGACTGCTGACGCTCAACCTCGAGCACTCCGGTGAGACGGCCGGCTTCACCGCGGCGCAACAGGTCGAGGCCCTGGTCGACCACGCCCCCCGGATGCGTCTCGACGCCGTGCTGGCCGACCCCTCCGCCGTCGACGACGAGGCGGGGTTGCGGGCTGCCGCCGGACGGCTCGGCGCCGACCTCGTCCTCGCCCCGGTGGCGCAACGCAGTGCGCCGGGGCACCATGACTCGCTGCGGCTCGCCGCGGCATACCGTGACCTCTTCGGGTAGCGGGGTCAGGGGGCCGCCACCGACATGCTTGACGGACGTGGTTGAGTCGGACGAGCAGGTCGGGGACGAGGGACGGGACCATGGGACGACAGCGAGATGGCAGGATGAACCAATGGCGATGACGGCGCGGGTCAAGGACGAGCTCAGCAGACTCGACGTCACGAAGCCGTGCTGCCGCAAGTCCGAGGTGGCCGCGACCCTGCGTTTCGCGGGCGGGCTGCACATCGTCGGGGGCCGGATCGTGGTCGAGGCCGAGCTCGACACCGCCAACGCCGCTCGTCGGCTCCGCAAGAACATCAGTGACCTCTACGGCCACCCGTCCGAGGTGCTCGTCCTCGCCGCCGGCGGGCTGCGCAAGGGCAGCCGCTACGTCGTCCGCGTGGTCCAGGACGGCGAGGCGCTGGCCCGCCAGACAGGGCTGATCGACGCCCGGGGCCGCCCGGTGCGGGGCCTTCCGCCCAAGGTCGTCAGCGCCTCGGCCTGCGACGCCGAGGCCGCATGGCGGGGGGCATTCATCGCGCACGGCTCGCTCACCGAGCCGGGCCGGTCGTCGGCCCTCGAGGTGACCTGCCCCGGACCGGAGGCGGCGCTGGCCCTCGTGGGCGCAGCCCGTCGGCTCGGCATCCAGGCCAAGGCCCGCGAGGTGCGCGGCGTCGACCGCGTCGTCATCCGCGACGGCGACGCCATCGGGGCCATGCTCACCCGACTCGGGGCCCACGACGCCGTGATGGCGTGGGAGGAGCGGCGGATGCGCCGCGAGGTGCGTGCCACGGCCAACCGGCTGGCCAACTTCGACGACGCCAACCTGCGCCGGTCGGCCCGCGCCGCCGTCGCCGCCGGAGCCCGCGTGCACCGGGCCATGGAGATCCTCGGCGACGACATCCCGGACCACCTCAAGGAAGCCGGGGCGTTGCGGCTGGAGCACAAGCAGGCCTCGCTCGAGGAGCTCGGCCAGCTGGCCCAGCCGCCGATGACCAAGGACGCCGTGGCCGGCCGGATCCGGCGGCTGCTGGCGATGGCCGACAAGCGCGCGCAGGACCTCGGCATCCCGGGCACGGAGGCCAACCTCACGCCCGACATGCTCGACGCCTGAGCCAGCTGCCCGACGCACCCACGAGGAGCCAGCATGACGAGGATCGCCGTCGTCGGCACGGGGTACGTCGGACTGTCGATGGCCGTGCTGCTCTCACAGCACCATGACGTCGTCGCGTTCGACATCGACCGTGAGCGGGTCGCGGGACTCCGCGAGGGTCGCAGCCCCATCAAGGACGCCGAGATCGAGGACTTCCTCGCCCACCGCGAGCTGCGGCTCACCTTCACCGACGACTCCGACGAGGCCTACTCCGGCGCCGACTTCGTCGTCATCGCCACCCCGACGGACTACGACCCGGTGACCAACTACTTCAACACCTCGACCGTCGAGAAGGTCGCCGCCGACGTGGCCGCGGCCAACCCGGCTGCGGTGATGGTGGTCAAGTCGACCGTGCCGGTCGGTTTCACCCGGGGCCTGGCCCAGCGGCTGGGCACCGACCAGCTCATCTTCAGCCCGGAGTTCCTCCGCGAGGGACGGGCGCTCTGGGACAGCCTGCACCCTTCCCGGATCGTGGTCGGCGACCTGGGGGAGCGGGGGCGTGCCTTCGCCGACCTGCTCGTCGAGGGCTCGCTCGAGCCGGACGTGCCGGTGCTCCTCACCGACAGCACCGAGGCCGAGGCGGTCAAGCTGTTCGCCAACACCTACCTCGCCATGCGGGTGGCGTTCTTCAACGAGCTCGACACCTTCGCGCTGACCCACGACCTCGACCCGCGCCAGATCATCGAGGGCGTGGGCCTCGACCCGCGGATCGGGCCGGGCTACAACAACCCGTCGTTCGGCTACGGCGGCTACTGCCTGCCCAAGGACACCAAGCAGCTCCTGGCCAACTACCAGGACGTGCCGCAGTCGCTCATCGAGGCGATCGTCACGGCGAACACGACGCGCAAGGACTTCGTGGCGACCGACATCCTGCGCCGCAAGCCACAGGTCGTGGGCATCCACCGGTTGATCATGAAGTCCGGCTCCGACAACTTCCGGTCCAGCAGCGTCCAGGGGATCATGAAGCGGATCAAGGCCAAGGGTGTCCAGGTCGTCGTCTACGAACCCGCCCTGGCGGACGACACCTTCTTCGGCTCACGGGTGATCCGCGACCTCGACGAGTTCTCCGAGCTCTCCGACGTGATCGTGGCCAACCGGATGGTGGCCGAGCTCGAACCGGTGGCGGAGAAGGTCTACACGCGCGACCTCTTCGGCGGGGACTCCTGACCGGGTGGGAGCCACCGGGTTACCCGCCCGTACGCCGGACCGCCCTGCCTGAGGCCCCAACCCATCCAATAGGCTCACCGCTGAGCAACACCGTGCCGCGAGCACGCGGCATACCGTCCCCATCTCAGAAGGACTTGGCATCGTGACTGTTCGCGTAGGTATCAACGGCTTCGGCCGCATCGGCCGCAACTTCTTCCGCGCCATCGAGGCGTCGGGCGCCGACATCGAGGTCGTCGCCACCAACGACCTGATGGACAACAAGACGCTGGCCCACCTGCTGAAGTACGACTCCATCCTCGGCCGCTTCCCCGGTGAGGTGAGCTACGACGACACCTCGATCACCGCCGGTGGCAAGACCTTCAAGGTCTTCGAGGAGCGCGACCCCGCGAAGATCGACTGGGCGTCCGTCGGCGCCGACATCGTCGTGGAGTCGACCGGCTTCTTCACCGACGCGACCAAGGCCAGGGCGCACATCGACGGTGGGGCCAAGAAGGTCATCATCTCCGCGCCGGCGTCCAACGAGGACATCACCATCGTGATGGGTGTCAACGACGACGCCTATGACGCCGCGAAGCACACGATCATCTCCAACGCGTCCTGCACCACGAACTGCCTCGGCCCGATGGCCAAGGTCCTCAACGACGAGTTCGGCATCGTCAAGGGCCTGATGACGACCATCCACGCCTACACCCAGGACCAGAACCTCCAGGACGCCCCGCACAAGGACCTGCGTCGCGCCCGGGCCGCCGCCCTCAACATCGTGCCCACCTCCACCGGTGCGGCCAAGGCGATCGGCCTCGTGCTGCCCGAGCTCAAGGGCAAGCTCGACGGCTTCGCGCTGCGGGTCCCGATCGCCACCGGCTCGGCCACCGACCTCACCTTCGAGGCCGGCCGCGAGGTCACCGCCGAGGAGGTCAACGCCGCGGTCAAGGCTGCTGCCGAGGGCCCGCTCAAGGGCATCCTCGTCTACACCGAGGACGCCATCGTCTCCAAGGACATCGAGACCGACCCGGCCTCCTGCATCTTCGACGCCGGCCTGACCAAGGTGATCGGCAACCAGGTGAAGGTGATCGGCTGGTACGACAACGAGTGGGGCTACTCCAACCGCCTCGCCGACCTCGTCGTCCTCGTCGGCCAGACCCTCTGACCCGGTCCGGGCCACTCCTGATGCAGACCATCTCCGAGCTGGGCGACCTGCGTGGCAAGCGCGTCCTCGTCCGGTCCGACCTCAACGTGCCCCTCGACGGGAGCACGATCACCGATGACGGGCGGATCCGCGCGTCCGCGCCCACCATCGCGGCGCTGTCCGAGGCGGGGGCGCGCGTCGTCGTGTGCGCCCACCTCGGTCGCCCCAAGGGTGCACCCGAGGACAAGTACTCGTTGGCCCCGGTCGCGGCCCGGCTGGGCGAGCTGCTGGGCCGGGACGTCACCTTCGCCACCGACACGGTGGGGGAGAGCGCCCGGGCCGCGGTGGAGGCGGCGCAGGACGGCGACGTCGTGCTGCTCGAGAACCTGCGGTTCAACCCGGGAGAGACGGCCAAGACCGACGAGGAGCGGGCCGAGTTCGCCGCCCAGCTCGCCGGTCTGGCGGACGTGTTCGTGACCGACGGGTTCGGGGTGGTGCACCGCAAGCAGGCCAGCGTCTACGACGTCGCCAGGCTGCTGCCGTCCGCCGTCGGCGGGCTGGTCGAGACCGAGGTCGGCGTGCTCAAGCGCCTCACCGAGGACCCCGAGCGCCCGTACGCCGTGGTGCTCGGCGGTGCGAAGGTCTCCGACAAGCTCGGCGTGATCGACAACCTGCTCCAGACCGCCGACCGCCTGCTGATCGGCGGCGGCATGGTCTTCACCTTCCTCGCCGCCAAGGACTACGAGGTGGGCTCGAGCCTGCTCGAGGCCGACCAGGTCGAGCAGGTCAAGGGCTACCTCGCCCAGGCCGAGGAGCGGGGCGTCGAGATCGTCCTGCCCGTCGACATCGTCGCGGCCACGGCGTTCTCGGCCGACGCGGACCACGAGGTCGTGCCGGCTGGCGCGATCCCGGCCGACCGGATGGGGCTCGACATCGGTCCCGAGTCCGGCGTGCTGTTCGCCGAGAAGCTCAAGGACTGCAAGACCGTGTTCTGGAACGGCCCGATGGGGGCGTTCGAGATGGCCCCGTATGCCGCGGGCACGGCTGCCGTCGCCGAGGCCCTGGTGGAGGTCACCGAGAAGGGGGCGCTCACCGTGATCGGTGGCGGCGACTCCGCGGCAGCGGTCCGCCAGCTGGGGTTCGCCGACGACCAGTTCGGTCACATCTCCACCGGTGGCGGCGCGAGCCTGGAGTACCTCGAGGGCAAGCAGCTCCCGGGCCTGACCGTGCTCGACGAGCCGAGCGCCTGAAACCACTGGCGACAACCGACTCGACCAACTCCCGTTCGGTGGGCCGGGCGCACTGCCCGGCCCACCGGCATACCCCCAAGGACGACACCTGATGGCAGCCAAGACCTCCGGCCGCACGCCCCTCATGGCGGGCAACTGGAAGATGAACCTCGACCACCTGCAGGCCACCCACCTGGTCCAGAAGCTCGACTGGACCCTGCGCGACGGACGCCACGACTTCGGCGCGGTCGAGGTGGCGGTGCTGCCGCCGTTCACCGACCTGCGCTCGGTGCAGACCCTCATCGACGGCGACCGGCTCGACCTGCGGCACGGCGCCCAGGACCTTTCGGCCCACGACAGCGGCGCCTACACCGGTGAGATCTCGGGTGCCTTCCTCGCCAAGCTCGGCTGCACCTACGTGCTGGCCGGCCACAGCGAGCGGCGCGAATACCACCAGGAGACCGATGCGGTCGTGAACTCCAAAGTGAAGGCGGCGTTCCGGCACGGCCTGACCCCGATCTTCTGCGTGGGAGAGCACCTGGAGGTGCGCCAGGCCGGCACCCACCTCGACCACGTGCTCACGCAGCTCGAGGCCGGGCTGGTCGACGTCACCGCCGCACAGGCCGCCACGATCGTCATCGCGTACGAGCCGGTCTGGGCCATCGGCACCGGCGAGGTCGCCACCCCGCAGGACGCCCAGGAGGTCTGCGCCGCCATCCGCACCAAGCTGGCCGAGCTCTACTCCGGTGACCTGGCCGACGGCGTGCGGGTGCTCTACGGCGGGTCGGTCAAGGCCGGCAACGTGGCGGCGATCATGGCGCAGGAGGACGTCGACGGCGCCCTCGTCGGTGGCGCGTCGATCGACCCGGCGGAGTTCGCCTCGATCTGCCGCTACCGGGACCACCTGGCGACCTCCTGAGCATCGAACAGGTATCCTGACCCCTGCTGCGTTTTTCGCAGCGACAACTGACGTCGACTCGAGATGGGTGCTCCGTGGAAGCCGTACGCATTGGCCTGCAGGTCCTGCTGGTCATCGGTGGTCTGTTCCTGACGCTGCTGGTCCTGCTCCACAAGGGCAAGGGCGGCGGCCTGTCCGACATGTTCGGTGGCGGCATGTCCACCTCGCTGGGCTCGTCGTCGGTCGCAGAGCGCAACCTCGACCGGTTCACCGTCGCGGTGGGCATCATCTGGTTCGCGTGCATCGTGGGGATCGGTCTGATCGACCGGTTCTCCAGCTGACGCACCCAGCACGACGACCGCACCCAACCCTCACTTCCCTGACCAGATAAGGACCATTCGCACATGGCAGGTGGCAACGCAATCCGAGGTAGCCGAGTCGGCGCAGGCCCGATGGGCGAGGCCGAGCGCGGTGAGGCGGCCCCCCGGGTGTTCATCTCGTACTGGTGCGCCAACGGCCACCAGACGCGCCCCTCGTTCGCCGAGGAGCCCGGTCTGGCCGTCCCCGAGACCTGGGACTGCCCCCGCTGCGGGTTCCCCGCCGGGCAGGACGAGGCCAACCCGCCGGCCCCGCCGAAGGTGGAGCCCTACAAGACCCACCTGGCCTACGTGAAGGAGCGTCGCTCCGACGCCGACGGCAAGGCCATCCTCGACGAGGCCCTGGCCACCCTGCGCGAGCGCAAGCTCATCCAGTAGCGGCAGCCACAACCCGGCACGACACGAAGCCCCGCGCGGCAACACGTGCGCCGTGCGTTGGGTCAGCTCGTCAGGTCGGTCGCGGAGTCCGCGTCGACGAGCCAGATCGTCTCGCGGATGCCGCGGACCTGCGCCGCGCTGGACAGCTCCGGCCCGGCGCCCTCCACACCGTTGCGGACGGCTTCGGCCTTGTCCGCGCCGGCGACCAGGAACCAGACCCGGTCGGAGCGGCTGAGGCACTCGAAGGTGAGTGACACGCGGTCCGGCGGAGGCTTGGGGGAGTCGTGCACGGCCACGGCGATCGCGTCGGTCGTCAGCTGCGCCGGGTGTCCCGGGAAGAGTGACGCGACGTGGCCGTCGGGACCGACGCCCAGGATCATGATGTCGAACTCGCCCCCGCCGCTGGCACGGACCGCCGCCGAGTAGAGCTCGGCGCTGTCCTCTGCCGAGGCGCTGGTGTCGGGGCCGGCGACCCGGTGCACGTTGGCCTGGTCGAGCCCCAGGCGGTCGAGCCCGGCGGCGTCGTTCTGGGTGTCGTTGCGGTCGGCGTCGCCGGCCGGGAGGTAGCGCTCGTCGCCCCACCACAGCGAGACCTTCGACCAGTCGACGGCGGTGTGGGCCGGCACCTCGAGGATCGAGGCGATGATCGCCGAGCCGAGCGAGCCACCCGTCAGCGACACGTGCGGTGCCCGTCCCGCGGCCTGCAGGTCGAGCAGAGCCGTCACCAGCCGGGCGGCGCCGCCGTCAGCCACGGACTGCTTGTCGGGGTGCACCACGACGACCGGGGCGGCGCTCATGCCTTGCCACCCTTCGGCGCCCGCTTCGTGGCCGCCTTGGCCTTCGCCGTGGTGCCCGTGGCCTTGGTCTTGGCCAGCTTGCGGGCCGCGGCCTTCTTGACGACCGCGGTGTCGGCCTTCGGTGTCGGTGCCGGCACCTGCACCATCTCGGCACTGCTGGCCTTCGACGCGCTCCGGGCGAGCCGGCGGGAGGCGCGCTCGGCCTCCTTGACCGACGGGGCCTCGCCCTCGCGGACGGCCTCGCTGGCGGTCACCGTCTTGGTGCCCACCTTCGCCAGCCCGCTGCGGATGGTCTCCTCGTAGATCTCGTCGGGGTCGAGCCGGCGCAGCTCGTCGGCCAGGCACTCGGCCGTCGCACGGCGGGCCAGGGAGATCCGGCGGACCGGCTGTCCGGGCTGGCTGAGCGTCGCGATCGAGCCGTCCGGGCGGACCAGGTCGATGGCACCGCTGCGGCGTTCCAGCCGCACGCTGACCATGCCGGTCCCGGTGCGGGACCGGGCGCGGCGCACCGGGCACCGCAGGGTCAGGGCGAGCCAGGCTGCCAGCAGGTCGGTGGACGGGGAGTCCGAGCCGCCCGTGACGGTCGCCTCGATGACCGGCTCGAAGGGCGGCTGGTCGAGGGCGGCGGCGAGCAGCCCTCGCCACAGGGTGACCCGCGTCCAGGCCAGGTCCGTGTCACCACGGGTGTAGGCCTCGGCGCGCGACTTGAGCGTGGCCCGCGGGCTCTTGGACTCGGCGGCATCGGTGATCCGCCGCTGGGCCATCGAGCCGATCGGGTCCTGAGCGACGTGCACCGGGGCGTCGGTGGGCCACCACGCGACGACGGGGGAGTCGGGCAGGAGGAGCGGGATGACGACGCTGCGCCCGTGGTCGGTCAGCGCGCCGTAGAGCCGCAGCACGACCACCTCGCTGGCTCCGGCGTCGCCGCCGACCCGGATCTGCGCGTCGATCCGCGACTGGCCGCGCTTGTTGCCGATGACGACGGCGATGATGCGGCAGGGGTGCTGACGGCTCGCGTCGTTGGCCGCCTGGATCGCCTCCTCCGCGTCCTGCTCGTCGACGACGATCAGCAGGGTGAGGACCCGGCCGAGGGCCATCGCCCCGGTGTCCTGGCGGAGCGCGACCAGCTTCTTGCTGATCGCCACGGTCGAGGTGCTGGGCAGGTCGACGATCACCGGGGTCCCCGATCAGTATCGGAGCGACGAAGGAGCGCAGAACTTCGTGGGGTGCTCATGGCATCCTCCAGACGCGGCCGTCACGGCGCATCATCTCGTCGGCCCCGGCCGGTCCCCAGCCGCCGGCGACATAGGGCTCTAGCTTGGCACGCGACTTGGACCAGTAGTCCTCGACCGGGTCGAGGATCTCCCAGGAGAGCTCGACCTCCTCGTGCCGCGGGAACAGCGGCGGGTCACCCAGCAGCACGTCGAGGATGAGCCGCTCGTAGGCCTCGGGGCTCGACTCGGTGAACGCCCGGCCGTAGCCGAAGTCCATCGTCACGTCGCGCACCTCCATCTGGGCACCCGGCACCTTGGCTCCGAACCGCATGGTGATGCCCTCGTCGGGCTGTACCCGGATGACGATGGCGTTCTGTCCGAGCTCCTCGGTGGCGGTGTCGTTGAACGGCAGGTGGGGCGCCTTCTTGAAGACCACGGCGATCTCGGTGACCCGCTTGCCCAGACGCTTGCCGGTGCGCAGGTAGAAGGGGACGCCGGCCCAGCGGCGCGAGTCGATCTCGAGCTTCATCGCGGCATACGTCTCGGTGCGCGAGCCCTTGGCCACGCCGTCCTCGTCGAGGTATCCGCCGACCTGCTCGCCGCCCTGCCAGCCGGCGGCGTACTGCCCGCGGGCCGTGGACTTGCCAAGGTCCTTGGGGTGCCGGACCGCCGAGAGCACCTTCTCCTTCTCGGCGCGCAGGTGCTCGGCCGCGAACGAGACCGGCTCCTCCATCGCGGTGAGGGCGAGGAGCTGGAGCAGGTGGTTCTGGATGACGTCGCGAGCCGCCCCGATGCCGTCGTAGTAGCCGGCGCGCCCGCCGATGCCGATGTCCTCGGCCATGGTGATCTGCACGTGGTCGACGTAGTTGGCGTTCCAGACCGGCTCGAACATCTGGTTGGCGAAGCGCAGGGCCAACAGGTTCTGGACGGTCTCCTTGCCGAGGTAGTGGTCGATGCGGAAGACGGCGTCGGCCGGGAAGACCCCCTCGACGATGTCGTTGAGCTCGCGGGCGCTCTTGAGGTCGTGCCCGAACGGCTTCTCGATGACGACCCGGCGCCACGCGTTGTCGTCGGGCTTGCTCAGCCCGGAGCGCTCGAGCTGCTCGCAGACCACCGAGAAGGAGGACGGCGGGATCGACAGGTAGAAGGCGAGGTTGCCGCCGGTACCGCGCTCGGTCTCGAGGTTCTTGACCGTCTCGGCGAGCAGGTCGAAGGACGTCGGGTCGTCGAACGTGCCCGGCACGAACCGGAAGCCCTCCGCCAGGTTGCGCCAGACGCTCTCCCGGAACGGCGTGCGGGCGTACTGCTTGACCGCGTCGTAGACGATCTTGCCGAAGTCCTGGTCGGCCCAGTCGCGGCGGGCGAAACCCACCAGTGAGAAGCCCGGTGGGAGGAGCCCACGGTTGGCCAGGTCGTAGATCGCAGGCATCAGCTTCTTGCGCGCGAGGTCGCCGGTGACCCCGAACAGGACCAGGCCGCAGGGGCCGGCGATCCGGGGGAGCCGCTTGTCGCGAGGGTCGCGAAGTGGGTTGCTGTCCTGCGTCACCCGCGTCGGACTCATGCGTCGCCTTCCGTGGGGGACAGGTCGGTCAGCGCCCGGGTGACCTGCGCCAGCCCGGCGTCGTGGTCGGCCAGGTGCAGCTGCAGCACCGGACGCTGGTGCTCGGCCAGCACCTGCGCGTCACCCGCGGCCTGCGAGGCGATGAAGTCACCGAAGGTGAACTCGCGACCGGGGATCGCGAGGTCCTCGTGGGGCGCCGTCGTGATCTGCAGGTAGACGCCGGTGGCCGGGCCACCCTTGTGGAACTGACCGGTCGAGTGCAGGAACCGCGGCCCCCAGCCGAAGGTGGTGGGTCGTTCGGTATGCCGCGCCAGCCCGGGCCGCACGTCGGCCAGGGCCGCGTCGGTGATCCGGTCGAGGTAGGCCATCACGGACACGTAGCCACGCGCTGGGTCGAGCTGGGCGAACAGGGCGGCCAGCGCGTCCGAGACGGTGCAGGCGTCGCCGAGCCAGTCGCCACCCAGGGAGCGGATCTCGACCGCCCCGTCCGTGGCGGCGGGTGCCTCGGAATCGCCGATTCCCTTGTCCAGCAACGCCCGAGCGGCCTTCTTGGCGCTCTCGACGTCAGGCTGGTCGAACGGGTTGATGTCGAGGAGGCGACCCGCCGCGGCGGTGGCCACCTCCCAGAGGAGCAGCTGGGCGCCGAGGGTGCCACTGACGGCCACCTCGGAGCGGCTGCCGTCGGCCTGGCCGTCGGGGCCGGAGCCGAGGGCGTCGAGGTCGACGTCGTCGTCGGAGTCGCCAACGAGCCGGGCGACGGTGACGTCGGCGGCCGGCCACCGGACCTCGGGGTCGGAGTCGCCGCCGACGACCACCGGCAGGACGCCGGTGCCCTGCTTGCCGGTGCTCTCGGCGATGAGCTGCTCGGCCCAGTCGGCGAACCCGACGATGCCGGACCCGTCGTCGACGATGACGAACTTGTCCCGCAGCGGGTCGGTGCCCGCCATGGCCGCGCCGAGGCGCAGACCCGGGTTGCCGTCGTCGTCGGCGCTCAGCACGTCGGCCACGGCCTCGGCGTCGTCGAGCAGCGCCTCGATGTCGGCGCCGGCCAGACCCGAGGGCACCAGCCCGAAGGCGGTCAGGGCCGAGTAGCGACCGCCGACGTTCGGGTCGGCGTTGATGACGCGGTAGCCGCCTGCGCGGGACTCCTCGTCGAGCGGGCTGCCCGGGTCGGTGACGATGACGATCCTGGCCGTGGGGTCGATGCCGGCCTCGGAGAAGGCGGCCTGGAAGGCGCGCCGCTGTGAGTCGGTCTCCACCGTGGAGCCGGACTTGCTCGAGACGACGACCACGGTGCGGTCGAGGTCGGTGATGGCAGCGCGCACCATGTCGGGCTGCGAGGAGTCGAGCACGACCAGGTCGACCCCAGCGGTGCCGCAGATGACCTCCGGCGCCAGTGACGAGCCACCCATGCCGCAGAGCACGACCCGGTCGACGCCCTCATCCTTGAGCTGCTCGCGCAGCGCCGCGATCTCCCCGAGGAGCGGTCGCGACGAGCGCGGCAGGTTGACCCAGGACAGCCGGATGGCCGACTCGGACTCGGCGTCCGGACCCCACAGCGTGGCGTCCTGGGCGAAGAGCTTGCTGGCGAACTGCGACTCGACGAGGTCGGGCACCTTGGTGGCGATGGCATCGGCTGCCGCGCCGGATGCCACCACGCCGAGAGAGCTCACTTGTCGCCAGCCTCGGCCACGTCGGCGCGGGCCAGGTCGAGGTCGTGCTGCGCCTCGTCGAGGAGCTCGCCCCAGGCGGCCTCGAACTTCTCGACGCCCTCGCGCTCGAGCAGCGCCGTGACGTCGGCGTACGAGATGCCGAGGCCCTCGAGCGCGTCGAGCACGCCACCGGCCTCCTCGTAGGTGCCGGCGATGGTGTCACCGGTGACCTCGCCGTGGTCGGCGACGGCGTCGAGCGTCTTCTCCGGCATCGTGTTGACGGTGTTCGGGGCGACCAGCTCGGTGACGTAGAGCGTGTCGGAGTAGTTCGGGTCCTTGACGCCGGTCGAGGCCCACAGCGGACGCTGTGCGTTGGCGCCGTCGTCCTCGAGGTTCTTCCAGCGCGGGGTCGCGAAGACCTCCTCGTAGGCCTGGTAGGCCAGCCGGGCGTTGGCCACGGCTGCCTTGCCCTTGAGGGCCTTCGCCTCGTCGGTGCCGATGGCGTCGAGCCGCTTGTCGATCTCGGTGTCGACGCGCGAGACGAAGAACGACGCGACCGAGTGGATCTTGGACAGGTCCTCGCCCTTCTCCCGAGCCTGCTCCAGACCGGTGAGGAACGCGTTCATCACGCCGCGGTAGCGGTCGAGGGAGAAGATCAGCGTGACGTTGACGCTGATGCCCTCGGCCAGCACCTGCGAGATGGCGGGGAGCCCCTCGACGGTGGCCGGGATCTTGATGAGGACGTTGTCGCGGTCGACGGCGGCGGCGAGCTCCTTGGCCTGCTCGACCGTCTTGCCGGTCTCGTGGGCGAGCCGGGGGTCGACCTCGATGGAGACGCGGCCGTCGACGCCGTTGGTGGCGTCGAACACCGGCTTGAGGATGTCGCACGCGTTGCGGACGTCCTCGGTCGTGAGGCCGAAGACCGTCTCGTCGACGCTCTTGCCGTCGGCGGCGAACCTGCGCAGGTCGGCGTCGTAGCGCTCGCCCTTCGCCAGCGCGGCCTGGAAGATCGACGGGTTGGTGGTCACGCCCACGACACCCTTGGTGTCGATGAGCTCCTGCAGGTTGCCGGTCTCGATGCGCTCACGCGACAGGTCGTCCAGCCAGACGGAGACGCCGTTGTCGGCGAGTGCCTTGAGGGCTGCATTGTCAGTCATGGCAGTTCACTTTCCCTTGACGGTCTTGAGGGACTTCTTGGCCGCGGCCACGACGGCCGCTGCGGTGAAACCGAACTCGCGGAAGAGCGTGGCGGCGTCGGCCGACGCGCCGAAGTGGTCGATCGCGATGATCTCGCCGGCGTCGCCGACGATGTCGCGCCAGCCCTGGGGCACCCCGGCCTCGACCGAGACGCGGGCCTTGACGGCCGCCGGCAGGACCTTCTCGCGGTAGGCCGGGGTCTGCTCCTCGAACCACTCGCGGCACGGCATCGAGACGACCCGGGTCGCGACACCCGACTTCTCGAGCGTCTCGCGGGCCGCGACGGCGAGCTGCACCTCGGAGCCGGTGGCCACGAGGATCACGTCGGGGGTCGCCTTGCTGGAGTCGTAGAGGACGTAGGCGCCCTTGGCGACCCCGCTGACCTTGCCCGCCCCGTCGGCGCCGGAGCGGTCGACGATGGGCAGGTTCTGGCGGCTGAGGGCCAGACCTGCCGGACGGCGGTTGCGCAGGATGGCCAGCCAGGCCGCGCCGGTCTCGTTGGCGTCGGCCGGTCGCACCACGTCGAACGACGGGATCGCCCGGAGCGCGGCGAGGTGCTCGATCGGCTGGTGGGTGGGCCCGTCCTCGCCGAGCCCGATGGAGTCGTGCGTCCACACGAAGGTCACCGGTGCCTGCTGGATGGCGGCGAGGCGCACGGCGGGACGCATGTAGTCGGAGAACACGAGGAACGTGCCACCGTAGGGACGGGTCAGTCCTTCGAGGGCGATGCCGTTGAGGATCAGGCCCATCCCGAACTCGCGGATGCCGAAGTGGAGGGTGCGGCCGTAGGGGCCGCCCGACCACTCACGGGTCTGCTTGGACTTCGGGATGAAGGAGGGCTGGCCCTCCATGGTGGTGTTGTTGGACTCGGCGAGGTCGGCCGAGCCGCCCCACAGCTCCGGGGCGATGTCGGCGAGGGCGCCGAGGACCTTGCCCGAGGCCGCACGGGTCGCGATGCCCTTGGCATCGGCCGCGAAGGTCGGGACGGCCTTGTCGAGGCCGTCGGGCAGCTTGCCGGCGAGGAGGCGGTCGAGCAGGGCGGCGCGCTCGGGCTGGGCCCGGCGCCACGCGGCATACGTCTTGTCCCACGACTTGTGGGCCGCCTTGCCGCGCGCCACGACCTTGCGGGTGTGGCTCAGCAGCGGCCGCGGGACCTCGAAGGACTTCTTCGGGTCGAAGCCGAGGAGCTCCTTGGTCGCGGCGATCTCGGCGTCACCGAGGGCCGAGCCGTGCGACTTGCCGGTGTCCTGCTTGGTGGGGGCCGGCCACGCGATGATGGTGCGGAGCACGACGAAGGTGGGCTTGCGCGAGGTGCGGCTCTTCTCGAGCGCGGCCAGCAGCTGGTCGACGTTCTCGACGTAGCCACCGCTCGTGCCGTCGCCGCGCCAGTCGATCGTGACGACGTTCCAGCCGTAGGCCTCGTAGCGCTTGCCCACGTCCTCGGAGAACGAGATCTCGGTCTTGTCCTCGATCGAGATGGTGTTCTGGTCGTAGATGACGGTGAGGTTGCCGAGCTCCTGGTGACCGGCCAGGGCGGAGGCCTCGTGCGAGACGCCCTCCATGATGTCGCCGTCCGATGCGAGCACCCAGACGTGGTGGTCGAAGGGGCTGGTACCCGGCTTCGCGTCGGGGTCGAAGAGACCGCGCTGGCGCCGCTGGGCCATCGCCATGCCGACCGCGGAGGCCAGGCCGGAGCCGAGCGGACCCGTGGTGATCTCGACACCGTTGGTGTGGTGGACCTCGGGGTGGCCCGGGGTGAGCGATCCCCACGTGCGCAGCGCCTTGAGGTCGTCGAGCTCGAGGCCGTAGCCCGACAGGTAGAGCTGGATGTACTGGGTGAGGCTGGAGTGGCCGCAGGACAGCACGAACCGGTCGCGCCCCAGCCAGTGGGAGTCGGACGGGTCGTGGCGCATCACGTTCTGGTAGAGCAGGTATGCCGCGGGAGCCAGGCTCATGGCCGTGCCGGGGTGGCCGTTGCCGACCTTCTGCACGGCGTCGGCGGCGAGCACCCGGACGGTGTCCACGGCACGGACGTCCAGGTCGGTCCAGCCGGCCTTGCGCGCCACCGGCGGCCGCAGCGAGCTGCTGCGTTTCCGCGCTGGCGTTGACTTGGCGGAGCGGGTCGAGGTGGGCACGGATGGGTCTCCTCACACTGAGCTGAACAGGCGTCGCACGGCAACGATCCGAGACTAGTCCCGAGGGTGACCCGCGTCGCATCCAGTCCCGTCCACCAGACAGGTGACGGGCGGGGATAGACTGGCCGCTGCTCCAAGCCCGCCCGCCCCTGCACCACCCGTGAAGGACGCCGTGACCGCACTCGATCCGTCTGCCCGGATCTCCGCGTCCCCGTCTGCCGGGAGCCGAAGCAAGGCCGCGGCATACCTCGCGCTCACCAAGCCGCGGATCATCGAGCTGCTGCTCGTGACGACGATCCCGGTGATGTTCTTGGCGCACAAGGGGATTCCTTCGCTCTGGCTGATCGTCGCGACTCTGGTCGGCGGCGCGTTGAGCGCCGGCGCGGCCAACACGTTCAACTGTGTCTACGACCGTGACATCGACGCGGAGATGCACCGCACGAGCAACCGGCCGATGGTCACCGGCGAGATCACCCCGCGCGAGGGCCTCGTGTTCGGGGTCGTCCTCACCGTCGCCTCGACGGTGTGGTTCGCGGTGTTCACCAACTGGCTCTCGGCGGCCCTCTCGCTGGGTGCGATCGTCATGTACGCCGTGGGCTACACGATGATCCTCAAGCGCCGCACCGCGCAGAACATCGTCTGGGGTGGCGCGGCCGGGTGCATGCCGGTCCTCATCGGCTGGTCCGCGGTCGCGAACTCCCTGTCGTGGTCGGCGGTGATGCTCTTCCTCGTCATCTTCTTCTGGACGCCCCCGCACTACTGGCCGCTGTCGATGAAGTTCAAGGACGACTACGCCGCGGCCCACGTGCCGATGCTGCCGGTCGTCGAGGAGTTCGTCGTCGTCGCCCGGCAGATCGTGGCCTACTCGTGGGCGATGGTCGTCGTGTCGCTGGCACTGGTCTGGGTCAACCCGATGGGCTGGATCTACCTGGGCACCGCCGTCGTCACCGGCGTGCTGTTCCTCGCCGAGGCGCACCGCCTCCACCGGGCTGCGAAGAACGGTGCCGCACCCAAGGTGCTCAGGCCGATGCGGCTGTTCCACTTCTCGATCACCTACGTCGGGATCCTGTTCCTGGGCGTCGCGATCGACCCGCTGGTCCACCTGCCCGTCATCTCGCGCTGACCCCGGCGTCGGCACCCACCGGCATCTCCCGCAGTCCACGCAGCGGGCTCCAGTACATGGACAGGCACGCGACCACGTGGATCGCCGCCATCACCGCGATGGTGGGTCGCAGCCCGAGGGTGCTGCCCATCGCGCCGGCCACGAGGCCGGCCAGCGGCATGGTCCCGTAGTTGATGACCTGGACCGTGGTGACCTGCCTGGCCACCATGTGCTCGGGGACGTAGCGGTTGCGCCAGGCGCCGCGCACGACGTTGCCGGCGACGACGCCGGTGCCGACGAGGAGCATGCCGGCCACCATGGCGACCAGGCCGGCGCCCGGTGCGCCGAGTGGCACCAACAGGGCCGGCGGGCCGGCCAGGACCTGGAGGGCCAGCAGGGCGCGCGCCGAGCCGAGCCGGCGCGAGACGCGGGTCGCGATGGTCGCCCCGATGACACCGCCGAGCGAGCCGACGGCCATCACCAGCCCGACCGCTCCGGAGCCCAGGTGCACCTCGCGGACGAGGAACAGGACGAGGAGGGCGGCGTACCCGGTGAGTCCGAAGTTGCTCAGGCCGCCCATCACCGTGAAGAAGCGCAGGATGCGGTCGTGGCGGATGTAGTCGATGCCCTCACGGATGCGCTGGCCCAGTGAGGCGACCTCGCCGCCGTCCGTCGGGTGCGGATCGGCAGCCGGGAGCTTGAGCCGCCACAGGCAGACCGCCGACACGAGGAAGCTGACCGCGTCGACGAGCAGCCCTCCGGCGGTGGAGATCGCCTGGGCGAGCAGGCCCCCGACGCCCGGGCCGGCCACCTGCATGGCCGACTCGGTGCCGAACAGCCGCGCGAACGCCTGCTCCTGCTGCTCGCGCGGCGCCACCTGACGCACGAGGGCGGGGTAGGCCGCGCGGAAGAACACGGTGCACACGCCGTTGCAGAACGCGGCGACGGCGAGGTGGGGGAGCGTGAGGACGTCGAGCAGCCACGCAACCGGCACGCTGGCGAGGGTGAGCGCGGCGACGAGGTCGCTGGCGATCATGACCCTGCGGGCGGGGAGGCGGTCGACCCAGGCGCCGGCCGGCAGCCCGATGAGCAGCCACGGCACCCAGGCCGCGGCCGTGAGGGCGCCCATCCACCCGGCGCCGGCGTCGAAGCCGACGACGGCGAGCAGCGGGAGCAGCACCGACGTGGTGGCGTTGCCGAGGACGCTGACGCCCTCGCCGAACCAGAGCAGGGCGAAGTTCCGGTTGCGGGCCAGTGGGGGAGGCGGGGCAACCGGTGCGGTGTGGGTCGTCATGGCTGGGCCGGGAACCCTCGCGCGAAGACGTACACGGACTCGCGTTCGACGCCGTCGTCGGGCACCGGTCGGCTCGACCAGCGCAGGAGCACGTCGACGATCTCGTTCGCCACGTCGGTGAGCTCGTCCGGCGACAGCCGCATCCAGTTCTGGGTGGCGAACGCGGCGGCGTCCCACTCGGGTGCGGACGACGCGTTCGCGTTCCACTCCTGGGTGCGCTCGAACTGCCGCTGCAGCCCCAGGGCCTCCGCGGCATACGCGGCCGTCACCGCGGCCGTGTCGTCGGCGAAGTCGGCACGCGACCACCTGGTGCCGGCGTCGACCAGGCGCCACCACCGCTCACGGCGGTCCTTGGCGAGCTCGGGCGCCTCCTCGACCAGGCCGGCCTCGTGCAGCACCTTGAGGTGGTGGCTCGCACTTCCCACCGCCTGGCCGGTGCGGGTGGCCAGGGCCGAGGCGGTCGACGGACCGTCGACCTTCAGGGCGTCCATCATCCGCGAGCGGAACGGGTTCGCCATGGCCGACAGGGCCTTGGCGTCGGTGACCGTCCTGATTCCGGGTCTGTCTGCAGGCTTCATACCCACAAGACTAGTTGCACAACCACAATTGCACAAGAGTCCTTGTGGAATTGGTGATGCGGAAACGGGCAGTTGGCCGGTTTCCCGGCCTGAGGGCGAGGTATGCCGCGTGAAAGCGGGCAGTTGGCCGGTTTCCCCGGGCGGCAGGCGAGCCTCAGCTGGCGGAGCGGAGGCGCAGCATGGCGCGGGTCAGTGCCACGACGAGGAGGGTCGCGAGGAACATGTGCACCAGCACGACCACCCACGGCAGCCCGGTGACGTACTGGGTGTAGCCCACGACGCCCTGCGCGAGGGTCACCACGAACACGGCCGCCCAGGCCCGGCCGGGCAGGGTGGCCTCGGTGGTGATCCGGCTGGCGACCCAGACGGCGACCACGAGGCCGACGAACAACATCACCGCGTCGGCGTGCAGCCACGAGATGGTGCGCGGGTCGAAGCCGAACCGGGCCGGCTCGTCGGCGTCGCCCGAGTGCGGTCCGGAGCCGGTCACGACGGTGCCGAGCAGCAGCACGACGGCCGCCACCGCGCAGGTGGCCCAGCCGAGCCGTTCGACCAGGGGGTGCACCACGAGCCGCCGTGGACCGACCGGCTCCTGCGCCCGGAAGACGAGGTAGGCCGCGGTCGAGACGAGGCACATCGACACCAGGAAATGCGCGGCGACGGTGACCGGGTTGAGCCCCGTGCGGACCGTGATGCCCCCGAGGACGGCCTGGACGCCCACCCCGACGAGCACGCCGACGGCGGGGACGAGCAGGTCGCGACGACCGGCGGCCCAGCGCCACACGGCATACACGGTCGCGATCGCGGCGATGCTCACCACGCTGGTGAGGGTGCGGTTGCCGAACTCGATGTAGCGGTGCCAGCCCTCGGCCTGGTGGGGGACCGGCGTGTAGGAGCCGGGCACGCACTCCGGCCAGCTGGGGCACCCGAGTCCGCTGCCGGTCAGCCTGACGAGGCCGCCGGTGACGACGATGAGCACCTCGACGACGAGGTTCGCCAGCAGGATCCTCAGGAGCCAGGCGGCGCCGGTGGTGGGCTCTGCGACGGCCGGGGCTGACGTCGGGACGGGTGCTGCGGTCACGGCACGAGGGTACGGCTCAGGGTGGACCCTGACGCGGTTGGGGGAGTCCCCTCATGGTGCGCGGGCCGGCTCGCTGGCTGACTGGACCCATGGTGACGAACACGTGGCGGGCGGGGGTCGCGGTCGGCTACGCGGCGTTGTTCGCGGTGGCTGCCCTGACGGCTCGCCCCGGCTGGCTCGTGACCGGCCTCGCTGTCGCGGCCAGCGCCTGCTGGGCCAGTGCCCGCGAGCCGGGTCAGTCGCTCCAGCGGAAGAACCGGCGGGCCGCGAGCGTGGCCACCAGTGCCCAGCCGGTCAGGACGAGCCACGCCCCGGGCGCGGCCTGGCCGTCGACCAGGGCCGCGCGCAGGCTGTCACCGAGCGCCGCCGACGGCAGCACCCTGAGCACCGCCGCGAACCCGTCGGGCAGCTCGGTGCCGGCGACGACGACCCCACCCAGGCCCAGCAGGGCGACCCAGACCAGGTTGGCGACGGCGAGCACGCCCTCGGCGCGCAGGGTGCCGCCGAGCAGCAGGGCCAGGGCCGTGAACGCCCACGTCCCGAGGGCGAGGGCGACGACCGCAGCCGGTATGCCGCGCAGCATCGGCTCCCAGCCGAGCGTCCCCCCGAGGGCGCCGATCAGCGCGACCTGCACGGCGATCACGGCCAGCACCGCCACCGCCTTGGCGAGCACCAGCCCGGTGCGCCCCAGCGGCGTGACGCCGAGCAGTCGCAGGACGCCGTAGCGGCGGTCGAAGCCGGTCGAGATGGCCTGGCCGGTGAAGGCCGAGGAGATGACGCACAGGGCGAGGACCCCCGGCACGGCGAGGTCGACCCGGCGCCCGTCGCCCAGCGAGATCGACTCAGCGTGCACCAGGGCCACCAGCACCGCGGCGGGGAGGAGGACGGCGACCAGGAGCTGCTCGCCGTTGCGCAGCAGGGTCGTCGCCTCGAAGCGGGCCTGGGCCAGCACCCGCGCGGCGGCAGACGCGGGGCCGGTCGAGGTCACGGCGGGGTCGACGGTCGTCATGCGACCGACCTGCCGGTGAGCGCGAAGTAGCGGTCCTCGAGCCGGTCGCCCTCGGTGACGTCGGCGAGCGACCCCTCGGCGACGACCGCCCCACCCGCGACGACGACGATGTGGTCGGCCAGCCGCTCGGCCTCCTCGAAGGAGTGCGTGGTCAGCACGACCGCGACCCCGTCGTCCGCCAGCGACCGCACCAGCTCCCAGACGTCGAGCCGGGCGTGGGGGTCGAGGCCGGCACTGGGCTCGTCGAGGAAGGCCACCTCGGGGCGACCGACCAACGCGGCCGCGAGCGCCACCCGCTGCCGCTGCCCCCCGGACAGCCGACGCACCGTCGTGTCGGCGAACCGGTCGATCCCGAGCCGCTGGACGATCGGGTCGAGCGGCGCGGGGGCGGCATACATCGCGCTCAGGTGGCGCAGCAGCCGGAGGGGCCGCGCGGACGCGGGCAGGCCACCGTCCTGGAGCATCACGCCGACCCTGGCCCGGTGCTCGGGTGACGCGTTCCAGGGGTCGGTGCCGAGGACGCGCACCTGGCCACCGTCGGGGCGTCGCAGGCCCTCGCAGCACTCGACCATCGTCGTCTTGCCGGCGCCGTTGGGTCCGAGCACGGCCGTGACGGCTCCGGCTGAGGCCTGCCAGGTGGCGCCGTCGAGGGCCACCACACCGCCGTAGCGCTTGGCGAGACCGGAGACGTGGACGGCGGGTGGCACGCACTGAGTGTAGGTCGCGGCGCCCCGTGCACCGGTCGCGGGCCCGGGGGCCTCAGACGCCCCGACCGCGCGGCAGTCATGGGCGACTTCCCCATGCCGGGGGGTACCTCAGGAGCGAACTGTGGAGTCATCCGCACGACCCGACCAGTACCACCCGAAGGAGCAGAGCAATGAGCCTCACCGCACACCCCTACGTCGTCCTCGCCGAGCAGCAGTGGAAGCAGGAGAGCCTCTCCGGCGCGAACCTCGCCGCACAGCGGTCCAGCCGGCGTCGCCGGGCCCGTCGTCCCCGCACCGACTGGCACCTGCCCCGGCCGCTGGGAGCGCTGACCCGGCACACGCCGCGTCCCGTCTAAGGCCCCCTGGAGGGCGGCCGGACAGAGATAAGGCACTCGCCCCATGTGGGCGCCCACCTCAGGGCATCAGGTTTGAGACATCACGAGAGACCACCAGAAGGAGCACACCATGAGCATCAACGCAGACCCGCTGTTCGTCGCCGCCGAGGTCCAGTGGCGCACCGAGAACCTCTCGGCCGGACTGGCCCACGCCTCGTCGGGCCGGCACCACGGTCACGCAATCCGCGCCGCGATCCAGCGGGTACGCCACCCGCACGGACCCGGCCGGCACGCCGCCCGTCAGCCCGCGGCTCGCGTCGCCTGAGCCGGCCGCCGCGATGGCGACCGCGCTCCACACCCCGATGGCGACCGCGCTCCACACCCCGATGGCGACCGCGCTCCACACCGAAACCCACGACACCGTGTCGGACGACTCCGACATAATCGGTGCCGTGGGTTTCGAGCGTTCGGCAGCCGGGTTGTTCGTCGGACGTGACGACGAGGCGGCCCAGCTCGCCCGGCTGCTGGGCATCTCCGACCCCGACGGCACCGGCCTGGTGCTGCTGTCCGGAGACGCCGGCATCGGCAAGACCCGCATCCTGGCCGAGGTCGCCGGACGAGCCCGCGAGGCCGGCTGGGCGGTCCTGACCGGGCACTGCCTGGGCGAGGCCGGTCAGGCGCTGCCCTACCTCCCGTTCATCGAGGTCCTCGGCCGGCTCGAGAACACCTCGCCCGACCTGCTCGACCGGGTCCTGTCGGCCCACCCCGGACTCACCCGGCTGGTCCCGTCGCGCCGGCACGAGCCGAACCCCGACGACCCCGCCGACGAGGTGGTCGACCGCGGTGACCTCGTCGAGGCGGTCCACGCGGCCCTCGACGACCTCGCCAGCGACGCACCGCTCCTGCTCGTGGTCGAGGACGTGCACTGGGCCGACCAGTCCTCCCGTGACCTGCTCACCCTGCTCTTCACCCGCGGCTTCTCGCGCCGCGTCAGCATCGTCGCCTCCTACCGCAGTGACGACCTCCACCGGCGCCACCCGCTCCGCACCACGCTGGCCCACTGGGCCCGGCTCGGTAACGTCGAGCGCCTCGACCTGCCGCCCCTGCCCGACCGTGCCGTGCGCGAGCTGGTCCGCGGCCTGCAGTCCCAGCCCCTGCCCGAGACCCAGGTGCGCGAGGTGGTCGCCCGGGCCGAGGGCAACGCGTTCTTCGCCGAGGAGCTCGTCGCCGCGACGGCCCTGGGCGGCTCCGGGCTGGCCGAAGACCTCTCGCGGCTGCTCCTGGTGCGCTTCGACCAGCTCGACACCGCCGGGCAGCACGTGGTCAGGGTGGCCTCCGCGGCGGGGCGCCATGTCTCCCACCGGCTGCTGGCCGCGGTCGCCGGGCTCGGCGAGGCCGAGCTCGACGCCGGGCTGCGCGACGCCGTCGAGCACCACGTCCTCGTGCCCACCGACAGCGGTGGCTACGCCTTCCGCCACGCGCTGCTCGGCGAGACGGTCTACGACGACCTCCTGCCGGGAGAGCGGGTCAGGGCGCACGAGCGGTATGCCGCGGCGCTGGCCGACGACCGCACGCTCGGCACCTGGGCCGAGCTGGCCCGACACGCCACGGCAGCCGGGCTCCGCGAGCAGGCCCGCGAGGCCAGCGTCCAGGCCGGCGAGTCCGCGATGCGGATGGCCGGTCCGGAGGAGGGCTTCCGCCACTTCAAGAACGCCCTGGCCCTGATGTCCGAGACCGACGCCGACGTCGACGCCGTCACCCTGCGGGCCGCCGCTGCGGCCACTGCCGTCGGCCAGACGCTCAAGGCGCTCGAGCTGCTCGAGGACCGGCTCGCGCGTCGCACGCCCGGCTCCGACCCGGCCGGTCGGGCCGAGCTGCTGGCAGCGCTGGCCACCACCGCCCGCATCACCGAGAGCACCCTCGACACCCTGGCCGCCACCAAGGAGGGGCTCGGACTGCTCGACACCGTCGACCTCGACAACCCGCAGACCCGGGCCCGGCTGCTCGCCGCCAAGGTCCAGGCGCTGGCCGACCGGGGTCGCGACGGCGAGGCCCTCGCCGCGGTGGAGGAGTCCGTCGAGGCGGCCCTGGCCGCCGGGCTGCGCGACGTGGCCGACGAGGTGCGCGTCGTCGAGGCCCGCATCCTCGAGCGCGCCGGCGATCCCGAGACCTCGCGCCGCCGCCTCGAGCGGATCATCGCCGACTCCAGGGCACCGGGTGACCCGGCCGAGGTCCGGGCCTACCACCACCTCGGGTGGCTGCACCACCGCGCGGGACGGCTCGACGAGGCCGTCGACGTCTACCGACGCGGGGTCGAGCGAGCCAGGGGAGCCGGACGCCCGTGGGCGCCCTACGCGTTCGACGGCCGGCTGCTGGCCGGCATCGCCGCCTACGAGCGGGGTCGCTGGCCCGAGGCGCTCGACATCCTCGACGTGTCCCACGAGGTGCCGCCCGAGCCGGCCCGCTCGCTCCTGCTCGGGGCCCGGATGTACATCGCAGCCGCCCAGGGCGACTACTCGGCCGTGTCCGGCTACGAGGTGTCCCGCCCCTGGTGGGAGAGCGAAGGACTCGTCCCGCTGCTCACCGGCAGCGCCGCCATCGACCTGCACGGCCACGCCGACGACCTCGACCAGGCCATCGCCGTCCACGACGAGGTCGTCGAGGTGCTGAACCGGGTCTGGTACCCGTTGTTCCAGGGTCAGCTGCGGCTCGACGCGCTCCTGCTCGGTCAGCTCGGCAGCCACATCCAGCGGGTGCCGAGCTCCGAGCGGCCGGCCCTGCTGGCCCGGGGAGTCGAGCTGGCCGAGTCGGCCACCCAGGTCTGGGACCGCGCCACCGCGCGGCCGGGCAACGACGGCCCCGAGTCGACGGCCTGGCTCGCCCGCGCCGCCGCGGAGTCGCTGCGCCTGCAGTGGCTCGGCGGGGCCGACGTGGACCCGGCTCGGCTCGTCGCCGCCTGGCAGGCCGCGGTCGACGCGTTCGAGGCCTACGGGCACCCCTACGAGACGGCCCGGTCGAGGGCGCGGCTCGGCGCCTTCCTCAAGTCGGTCGGCGACCCGCGCGGGTCCGAGGAGCTCACCGCCGCACTCGAGGTCGCCCAGCGACTCGGGGCCGACCCGCTCCGGGCCGAGATCCGGCAGGGCGGGGGAGCGCGGGCCACCTCGAAGGCGGCCTCCCGGCAGGGCGAGTCCTTGACCGCGCGGGAGGCGGAGATCCTCGCGCTGGTCGCGCTGGGCCGCAGCAACCGCCAGATCGGCACCCAGCTGTTCATCAGCGCCAAGACCGCGAGCGTCCACGTCTCCAACATCATCGCCAAGCTCGGGGTCACCGGGCGCGGCGAGGCGGTGGCGGTGGCCCGCGACCGCGGACTGCTCGACTGACCCGATCCGCGGGGGCGCTGGAGGTTAGGTAGACCTTGCTAGGCAGCGAGCCCGGCATTTACGTAACATTGGTGTTGTGAATATCCCGTCCGCCTCCGTGTCGCCCCGTGCGACGGACTCGCGGGCTCACGATGTGCCACTGGTGCTCGAGTCGCGCACCCGCGACCGGGTGCTGCAGGCGATCAGTGAGCGGGGTCCGATCACCGCCGCCACGCTGGCACTCGACCTCGGCCTCACCGCACCGGCCGTGCGGCGCCACCTCGAGAACCTCGAGGAGGCCGGCCTGATCACCGAGCGCGAGCCGGCCCCCGGCATCCGTGGTCGCGGCCGTCCGGCCCGGGCCTTCGTGCTCAGCGACGCGGGCCACCACGCGCTCGAGTCCGACTACGACCACCTCGCCACCGAGGCGCTGCGCTTCCTGGCGCAGGAGGCCGGCGAAGGGGCCGTGCGCCGCTTCGCCGAGAGCCGCGTCGCCGAGGTCGAGACCCGGTATGCCGCGCAGCTCGCCGCCGCGGGCACCGACCGCGCCGCCCGGGTCGACGCCCTCGTCGCCGCGCTGACCCGCGACGGGTTCGCCGCCTCGGCCCGGCCGGTCGGCGAGCCGGGCTCCACGAGCCCGTTCACCGGCATACAGCTCTGCCAGGGCCACTGCCCCGTGCAGGACGCGGCTCGGGAATTTCCCGAGATCTGTGACGCTGAGACTGATGCGTTCTCGCGGTTGCTGGGCGTGCACGTGCAGCGCCTCGCGACGCTGGCGCACGGCGAGCACGTGTGCACCACCTTCATCCCCACCGGTGCCGTGTCGGCGCCGACGCACCACACCACCCCCGACACCACCCCCGCCATCACCCACACACACCCAACAGAAGGGTCGTCCACGCGATGAGCACCCACATCGAGGAGCTGAACCCGGGTCTGAAGGACCTGGGCCGCTACGAGTACGGCTGGGCCGACAGCGACACCGCTGGCGCGACCGCCAGGCGTGGCCTCAACGAGGACGTCGTGCGCGACATCTCGGGTCGCAAGAGCGAGCCCCAGTGGATGCTCGACCTGCGCCTGAAGTCACTGCGGCTGTTCGGCAAGAAGCCGATGCCCAACTGGGGCAGCGACCTCACCGGCATCGACTTCCAGAACATCAAGTACTTCGTGAAGTCCACCGAGAAGCAGGCGACCACCTGGGACGAGCTGCCCGAGGACATCAAGAACACCTACGACCGGCTCGGCATCCCCGAGGCCGAGAAGCAGCGCCTGGTCTCCGGCGTCGCGGCCCAGTACGAGTCGGAGGTCGTCTACCACCAGATCCGCGAGGACCTGGAGGAGAAGGGCGTCATCTTCGTCGACACCGACACCGGTCTGCGTGAGCACGAGGACCTGTTCCGCGAGTACTTCGCGTCGGTCATCCCCGCCGGTGACAACAAGTTCGCCGCGCTCAACACCGCGGTCTGGTCGGGTGGCTCGTTCATCTACGTGCCGCCGGGCGTCCACGTCGACATCCCGCTGCAGGCCTACTTCCGGATCAACACCGAGAACATGGGCCAGTTCGAGCGCACCCTGATCATCGCCGACGAGGGCTCCTACGTGCACTACGTCGAGGGCTGCACCGCGCCGATCTACAAGTCCGACTCGCTGCACTCCGCGGTCGTCGAGATCATCGTGAAGAAGAACGCCCGCGTGCGCTACACGACCATTCAGAACTGGTCCAACAACGTCTACAACCTCGTCACCAAGCGGGCGACCGCCGCCGAGGGCGCGACGATGGAGTGGATCGACGGCAACATCGGCTCCAAGGTCACCATGAAGTACCCGGCCGTCTTCCTCCTCGGCGAGCACGCCAAGGGCGAGACGCTGTCGATCGCCTTCGCGGGCGAGGGCCAGCACCAGGACGCCGGGGCCAAGATGGTCCACGCGGCCCCGAACACCTCGAGCACCATCGTCTCCAAGTCGGTGGCCCGTGGTGGTGGCCGGACGTCCTACCGGGGTCTGGTGCAGATCCTCGAGGGCGCGCACGGCTCGCGTTCGAGCGTGGTCTGCGACGCCCTGCTGGTCGACACCATCAGTCGCTCCGACACCTATCCCTACGTCGACATCCGCGAGGACGACGTGACGATGGGCCACGAGGCGACCGTCTCCAAGGTGTCCGAGGACCAGATGTTCTACCTCATGTCCCGCGGGATGACCGAGGAAGAGGCCATGGCCATGATCGTGCGCGGGTTCGTCGAGCCCATCGCGCGTGAGCTGCCCATGGAGTACGCCCTCGAGCTGAACCGCCTGATCGAGCTTCAGATGGAAGGAGCCGTCGGCTGATGAGCCTTCTGGCCCAGAAGACCCCCGAAGCGACGGCGGGGTCCCACGAGGACTCTGCCGCCGCGTTCGTCCCCGACCAGTCGCGCGCCGAGCGCAAGACCTCGTATGCCGTGGACGACTTCGCCGTGCCCGGTGGCCGAGAGGAGGAGTGGCGCTTCACGCCGGTCGACCGGCTCGCGTCGCTGTTCCAGGTCGCGCCGACCGACACCGGCAAGCTGACGGTCGACGTGCAGTCGCCCGACGGCGTGACCGTGTCGCAGGTCGACCCCCGGTCCGCCGGCGTGCTCGTGCCCGCCGACCGCGCGTCAGTCGTCGCCTTCGCCGGCGAGGCGCAGGCCACCCGGGTGAGCATCGCGGCCGAGGCCGAGCTCACCGAGCCCGTGCGCATCACGGTCACCGCGACCGACCTCGCGCGGGTCAACGGCCACCTGGTCGTCGACGCCGGCCACCACAGCAAGGCCACCGTCGTGCTGACGCACCGCGGCTCCGCCGAGTGCGGTGCCAACGTCGAGATCAAGGTCGGCGACGGCGCGGACCTCACCTTCGTCACCGTGCAGGAGTGGGACGACGACGCGCTGCACGTCACCCAGAACGACGCGCTCATCGGCCGGGACGCCCGGCTGCGCCACATCGCCGTCACGCTGGGTGGCGAGATCGTCCGCGTCTCCACCAACGCGCGCTACTCCGGGCCGGGCGGTTCCTTCGAGGGCCTCGGCGTCTACTTCGCCGACGCCGGTCAGCACCAGGAGCACCGCCTCTTCGTCGACCACGAGGCGCCGCACTGCCACTCGAACGTCGAGTACAAGGGCGCCCTCCAGGGCGACACCGCCCACACCGTATGGGTGGGCGACGTCCTCATCCGTGCCAGCGCCGAGGGCACCGACACCTACGAGCTGAACCGCAACCTGGTCCTCACCGAGGGTGGTCGCGCCGACTCGATCCCGAACCTCGAGATCGAGACCGGTGAGATCGTCGGTGCCGGACACGCGTCGGCCACCGGTCGGTTCGACGACGAGCAGCTGTTCTACCTGCAGGCCCGTGGCATCCCCGAGGACGTCGCCCGCCGCCTGGTCGTGCGTGGCTTCTTCGCGAGCATCGTCGCGCGGATCGGCGTTCCCGAGATCTCCGAGCACCTGATGGAGGTCATCGACGCCGAGCTCGGTGCGGTGCCCGGCATCGCCACCGAGGACGTCGCGTGAGCGCCGCCCCCGAGCTGGTCACCGACGACGGCGACTTCGTGCGGGTCTGCCGCGTGGACGAGCTGCCCGAGGTGGGCGTGGCCGCGGCCGACATCAACGGCACCATCGTCGCGATCGTGCGCACCGCGGCGGGTGACATCCACGCCGTGGACGACACCTGCAGCCACGCGAACGTCTCCCTCTCCGAGGGTGAGCTCGACGGCTGCACGCTGGAGTGCTGGCTGCACGGCTCGCGGTTCGACATCCGCACGGGTGAGCCGTCGGGCCCGCCCGCGATCATCCCCATCAACGTCTACCCGGTGCGGGTCGAGAACGACGAGGTCTTCGTCGGCACGACCCCGCTGAACGCCTGAACGACCTGCACTGACTGCCGAGTAGTGTCCTGAAACAGATTGAGGAAACGAATCACCATGGCAACACTTGAGATCCGCGGCCTGACCGTCACCGTCGACGTGGAGGAGGGCACCAAGGAGATCCTGCGCGGCGTCGACCTGACCGTGAAGTCGGGGGAGACCCACGCGATCATGGGTCCCAACGGCTCGGGCAAGTCGACCCTCGCCTACTCCATCGCCGGGCACCCGAAGTACACCGTCACCGGTGGCACGGTCACCCTCGACGGTGAGGACGTGCTGGCCATGAAGGTCGACGAGCGCGCCCGCGCCGGCCTGTTCCTCGCGATGCAGTACCCCGTCGAGGTCCCCGGCGTGACGGTGAGCAACTTCCTGCGCACCGCCAAGACGGCGATCGACGGCCAGGCGCCCAAGCTGCGCACCTGGGTCAAGGACGTCAAGGCCTCGATGGACGCCCTGCGCATGGACCCCGCGTTCGCCGAGCGCAACGTCAACGAGGGCTTCTCCGGTGGCGAGAAGAAGCGCCACGAGATCCTCCAGATGGAGCTGCTCAAGCCGAAGGTCGCGATCCTCGACGAGACCGACTCCGGCCTCGACGTCGACGCGCTGCGCATCGTCTCCGAGGGCGTCAACCGCGCCAAGGAGGGCACCGACATCGGCGTCCTGCTGATCACGCACTACACGCGCATCCTGCGCTACATCCGGCCCGACTTCGTGCACGTCTTCGTCGACGGCAAGATCGTCGAGGAGGGCGGCCCCGAGCTGGCCGACCGCCTCGAGGCCGAGGGCTACGACCGCTACCTCGCCACCCAGGCCTGAGAGCCGACCACGAGCCGGCCGGCACCTGACATGAGCGCCACGACCTTCACCGACGCGGAGCTGGCCCGGATCCGGGCCGGGTTCCCGATCCTGTCGCGCACAGTGCGTGACGGGAAGCCGCTGGTCTACCTGGACTCCGGGGCGACGTCGCAGCGGTATGCCGGTGCCCTGGATGCCGAGCGCGCCTTCAGCGAGCAGGTCAACAGTGCCGTGCACCGCGGGGCCCACCAGCTCAGCGAGGAAGCCACCGACGCCTACGAGGGTGCTCGCGCCACGGTCGCGCGGTTCGTCGGGGGAGCGGACGAGGAGGTGGTGTTCACCAAGAACGCCACCGAGTCGCTCAACCTGGTGGCCTACGCGTTCTCGAACTCCGTGGCGGGCCAGGCCAAGGACCCCCGGCTCGACCTCGGTGTCGGCGACGAGATCCTCATCACCGAGATGGAGCACCACGCCAACCTCGTGCCCTGGCAGGAGCTGGCCCGCCGCACCGGCGCGACGCTGCGCTGGATCGGTGTCACCGACGAGGGCCGGCTCGACCTCGAGGGCGTGCACGGACCTGCCCTCGGCGAGCTGCTGACCGAGCGCACCAAGGTCTTCGCCTTCACCCACGTGTCCAACGTGCTCGGCACCATCAACCCGGTCCGCGAGCTCACCGCCGCGGCCCGGGCGGTGGGCGCACTCACCGTCCTCGACGCCTGCCAGTCGGCGCCGCACCTGCGGCTCGACGTGGCTGACCTCGGGGTCGACTTCGCGGCGTTCTCCGGCCACAAGATGTTCGGGCCCACCGGTGTCGGCGCGCTCTGGGGTCGCAGCGGGCTGCTGCACGCCATGCCGCCGTTCATCACCGGTGGCTCGATGATCGAGATGGTCCGGATGGAGGCGACCACCTATGCCCCGCCGCCGCAGCGCTTCGAGGCCGGGTCGCCCAACTCGGCGCAGGTCGTGGGTCTCGGTGCCGCCATCGACTACCTCGACGAGCTCGGCCTCGACCGCATCGCCGCCCACGAGCACGCCCTCACCGAGCGACTGCTCGCCGGCCTGGCGCAGCGCCCCTGGGTCCGGGTCGTCGGTCCCGCCGACGCGGTCGACCGGGTCGGCGCCGTCGCCTTCGACGTGCAGGGGGTGCACGCCCACGACGTCGGGCAGGTGCTCGACGACCAGGGCGTTGCCGTCCGGGTGGGCCACCACTGCGCCTGGCCGCTGCACCGCCGGATGGGCGTGACCGCCACGACGCGGGCCACCCTCGCCGCCTACAACTCGCCCAGCGAGGTCGACACCATGCTCGACGCCCTCGACCGGGTGCCCGCGATCTTCGGGGTGGCCAGCTGATGGACCTCTACCAGGAGCTCATCCTCGAGCACTCCAAGCGACCGCACCACGCCGGGCTGCGCGAACCGTTCGGCGCCGAGGTGCACCACGTCAACCCCACCTGCGGTGACGAGGTGACCCTGCGCGTGCACGTCGAGGGCACCGGCGCCGATGCGGTGGTCCGCGACATCTCCTACGACGCGCTCGGCTGCTCGATCTCGATGGCTTCCACCAGCGTGCTGGCCGAGGAGGTCATCGGGCACACCGTGGCCGAGGCGATGACCACCCACGAGGCGATGCGCACCATGCTCACCTCCAAGGGCGCCGACGCCGGCGACGAGGAGCTGATCGGTGACGGCGTGGCCTTCGCCGGCGTGAGCAGGTACCCAGCGCGCGTGAAGTGTGCTCTGCTGGGATGGATGGCCTTCACCGACGCGTTGCACCAAGCAGGCATCGACACCACGACCACCGACAGCACCAGCAACGACTCCACCATCATCGAACGCAGCAGCAAGGACGAGTCATGAGTGACACCACCACCGCCACCCCCAACGTCGCCGACGTCGAAGAGGCCATGCGCGACGTGGTCGACCCCGAGCTCGGCATCAACGTCGTCGACCTCGGTCTGGTCTACGGCATCACGGTCGACGCCCAGAAGCACGCCGTCCTCGACATGACGCTCACCTCGGCGGCCTGCCCGCTGACCGACGTGATCGAGGACCAGACCGCCCAGGCGCTCGAGGGCCTGGTCGCGTCCTACCGCGTCAACTGGGTGTGGATGCCGCCGTGGGGCCCCGACAAGATCACCGACGACGGCCGCGAGCAGCTGCGGGCCCTCGGGTTCAACCTCTGAGCCCTTCCCCGGCTGACTCCCGGCCGCGCGTCGTCGAGGTCGCTCCCGAGCGGATCGACGGCTGGCTGGAGCGGTTCGCCGCCAACAACGCCGAGCGCGAGTCGCCGCAACGGGTCACGGCGCGCGAGGAGTTCCCGCACGACCCGGTCGGGGTCCTCCTCATCCGCCGCGGTGGGTATGCCGTGGGGCTGGCCGACGGCCCGGCGTTCACCGAGTCCAAGGTGGGCAAGCGGCACGTCCAGTCCCGGACCGCCGCCGGCGGTTGGTCACAGCAGCGCTTCGCGCGGCGCCGGGGCAACCAGGCCGACGAGCTGGTGCGCGCCGTCACCGAGCACACGCTGCGGATCCTGCCCCGCGGCATACCCCGTGGTCTGGTCGTCGGCGGCGACAAGGCGCTGGTGCGCGCGGTCCTCGACGACCCGCGGCTGGCGCACCTCGACGCGCTCCCGCGACGCGAGCTCTACGACCTGCCGGACCCCCGACGGGATGTCCTGGAGGACGCCCTGCGCCGGGGCCGGGCGGTTCGGGTGACCATCGAGGACGGACCTGTCGCATGATGGCGACATGGCGAAGTACAAGGTCAACCGGGCCGCCGTGCGGCACTGCCGCGAGCTGATCAGGGCCGGCCAGGTCGTGCTCGACAGCGAGTGGGGCGCGGTGCAGCCCGATGCGGACAGCGAGAACGCGTTCCTCGAGGAGCACGGCTGGGACGACTACCCGAAGTGGTTCCTCGGGCTCACCGAGGGCGCCAACGACCAGACCAAGGCGCGGCACGCCTTTGCCTACGGGGACTTCACCAAGGTCCACCGCAGCGGGCTCATCGCCTGCGTCTACCGGGCCGCCGAGTGGCGCCACAAGGACGTCGAGCTGGCGGCACACCGCCTGCTGCAGGAGCTCGACAAGGCGCATCCCGGCGCCAAGGACGACTGAGTCGCAGCGACCCGCGCGTGGCCGCGACTACTCGACGGTGTCCGGGCTCAGGGTGTCGCACTGGTTGAGGTCGCCCGACTTGTAGCCGGTGGTGAACCACTTCTGTCGTGCGGCAGCGGAGCCGTGGGTCCACGACTCGGGGCTGACCCGGCCCTGGGTCTTCTCCTGGATCCGGTCGTCACCCACCGAGGAGGCCGCCGAGAGGGCATCCTTGATGTCCTGGTCGGTCAGCGGCTTGAGGAAGGCGACCTCACCACCGCTGGTGCTCTCACCCTTGGTCTCGGTGGCGTGGTTGGCCCAGACGCCGGCGAGGCAGTCGGCCATCAGCTCGATGCGCACCCCGCCGCTCTGCTCGCCCTTGGGGTCCTTCTGCGCCTCGTCGAGCAGGCCGAGGAGGTCCTGGACGTGGTGGCCGTACTCGTGGGCGACGACGTACTCCTGGGCCAGCGGGCCGCTGCTCGAGCCGAACTGGTCGCTGAGGATCTGGAAGAAGCTCGCGTCGATGTAGACCTGCTTGTCGAGCGGGCAGTAGAACGGGCCGACCTGGTTGCTCGCGGTGCCGCACGCCGACTGCGTGGAGCCGTTGTAGAGGATCGTCGTCGCGGGGGTGTACTCCCGCTTGTACTTCGGCAGCTCCTGCGACCAGAACGTGTTGACGGCCAGGACGGTGGCCTTGACGCGGCAGGCGTCGTTCTTGTTCGCGTCGGCCCCGGTCTTGCAGTTGGCCAGCTCCGAGTCCTGCTCGGTGCCGCCCGGCTGGACCTGGCCCTGGTCGCTGCCGCCGCCGCCGGGGTTCGTCGGCAGGTCGCTGGGGTTGATGCCGAAGATGAGCGCGATGATCAGCAGGATGATGCCGCCGATGCCGCCCCCCACGACCGCGCCGCCGGGGCCGCCGCCGCTGCCGCCGGACCCGACTTGTGAGCCGCCGATGTTGACGTCGTCGTTGAAGCTCATCTGGCCTCCGCGGTCGTGGGCGGGTGCTGCCCGGTGCAGCTGTCCTGGGTAGTCAGCCTTGCAAGTTAGACTAACGATCTCAGCCTCTGAGCGGCGCATCCGCAACTCGTCGGAGCGCCCCACCCCTCGCCTGTGATGTCTGGAGTTCCGTCGTGATTGCCGCCAGTGGGATCGAGCTGCGTGCTGGGTCCAGGCTCCTGCTCGACGGTGCGACCTTCCGGATCGCCGCGGGAGACCGCGTCGGGCTGGTGGGCCGCAACGGTGCCGGCAAGACCACGCTCACCAAGGTGCTCGCCGGTCAGGGTCAGCCTGCTGCCGGCTCGGTGACCGCCACCGGCGAGGTCGGCTACCTGCCCCAGGACCCGCGCACCGGCGACCTGCACGTCCTGGCCCGCGACCGCATCCTGTCGGCCCGGGGCCTCGACCGGATCATCGCGCAGATGCGCGAGGCCGAGGGCGCGATGGCGAGCGCCGACGACGAGACCCGGGACAAGGCGATGCGTCGCTACTCGCGGCTCGAGGCCGAGTTCACCGCCGAGGGCGGGTATGCCGCGGAGTCCGAGGCCGCGACCATCGCCAGCGCGCTGTCGCTCGAGGAGCGGGTGCTCGGCCAGCCCCTGGGGACGCTGTCCGGTGGTCAGCGTCGCCGGGTCGAGCTGTCGCGGATCCTCTTCTCGGGGGCGGCCACGCTGCTGCTCGACGAGCCGACCAACCACCTCGACGCCGACTCGATCGGCTGGCTGCGCGACTACCTCAAGGGCTACCAGGGCGGGCTGGTCGTGATCAGCCACGACGTCGAGCTGCTCGACTCCGTCGTCAACCGGGTCTTCCACCTCGATGCCAACCGGGCCGAGCTGGACCTCTACAACGTCGGCTGGAAGCCCTACCTCCAGCAGCGCGAGACCGACGAGCGGGCCCGCAAGCGGGAGTACGCCAACGCGACCAAGAAGGCCGCCGCGCTGATGGAGCAGGCCGAGAAGATGCGGGCCAAGGCGACCAAGGCGGTGGCCGCCCAGAACATGATCAAGCGCGCCGAGCGGATGCTCGCGGGAGTCGAGGGGGAGCGGACCAGCGACAAGGTCGCCAAGCTGCGGTTCCCCGACCCCGCACCGTGCGGCCGGACGCCGCTGCGCGCCTCCGGCCTGTCGCGGTCCTACGGCAGCCAGGAGGTCTTCACCGACGTCGACCTGGCCATCGACCGCGGTTCGCGGGTCGTCGTGCTCGGCCTCAACGGTGCGGGCAAGACCACCCTGCTCCGGATGCTCGCCGGGGCCGACGAGCCCGACACCGGCCAGGTCGAGCCGGGGCACGGGCTCAAGCTCGGCTACTACGCGCAGGAGCACGAGAACCTCGACGTGTCCCGCAGCGTGCTGGCCAACATGAAGTCGGCCGCGCCCGCCTCGTTCGGCGAGACCGAGGTGCGCAAGGTGCTGGGGTCGTTCCTGTTCAGCGGTGACGACGTCGACAAGCCGGCCAGCGTGCTGTCCGGTGGCGAGAAGACCCGGCTCTCGCTGGCCATGCTGGTCGTCTCCAGTGCCAACGTGCTGCTGCTCGACGAGCCCACCAACAACCTCGACCCCGCGTCGCGCGAGGAGATCCTCGGCGCCCTGCGCACCTACAAGGGCGCGGTCGTCCTCGTGACGCACGACGAGGGTGCGGTCGAGGCGCTGGAGCCGGAGCGGATCCTGCTGCTACCCGACGGCGTCGAGGACCACTGGGGCCAGGACTACCTCGACCTCATCTCGCTGGCCTGACCCCTCGTCCCCGGCGGCACGGCATACCCACCGGTTTGGTGGGGATTGCGGTCGGATAATGGACGGTTATGCAATGCATAAGCGAACGGGCAGAATGGTGGGGTGACGCAGACCCCCATCCGTCCCCAGCGGCAGGCAGGCAAGGCCACCGGCGCTTGGGCCGACGGCGATCGCACGCCCCTGAACGCCAACGAGGAGTTCAAGCAGGCCGATGACGGTCTCAACGTGCGGGCCCGCATCGAGGAGGTCTACTCCAAGGAGGGCTTCGCCAGCATCCCGGGGGAGGACCTGCGGGGTCGGATGCGCTGGTGGGGTCTCTACACGCAGCGCAAGCCCGGCATCGACGGCGGCAAGACCGCCACGCTCGACCCCAGCGAGCTCGACGCGGAGTTCTTCATGCTGCGGGTCCGCAGCGACGGCGGGGCGCTCGACGCCGACCAGCTGCGCACGGTCGCCGAGATCAGCCGGGAGTTCGCCCGTGACACCGCTGACGTCACCGACCGGCAGAACATCCAGCTGCACTGGATCCGGGTGGAGGACGTGCCCGAGATCTGGCAGCGCCTGGAGGCGGTCGGCCTGACCACGGCCGAGGCCTGCGGTGACACCCCGCGCGTCATCCTGGGCTCCCCGGTCGCGGGCATCGCGGCCGACGAGGTGCTCGACGGCACGCCGGCGGTGCGCCAGATCCTCGACCGCTACATCGGCAGCCCGGAGTTCTCCAACCTGCCCCGGAAGTTCAAGACCGCGATCTCGGGCAGCCCCAGCCTCGACGTCGCGCACGAGGTCAACGACATCTCGTTCGTCGGGGTCGAGCACCCCGAGCACGGCCCGGGGTTCGACCTGTGGGTCGGCGGGGGCCTGTCCACCAACCCGATGTTCGCGCAGCGCCTGGGGGCCTGGGTGCCGCTCGAGGAGGTCCCTGACGTCTGGAAGGGCGTCGTCTCGATCTTCCGTGACTACGGCTACCGCCGGCTGCGCAACCGCGCCCGCCTGAAGTTCCTGATGGCCGACTGGGGAGCCGAGAAGTTCCGCGACGTGCTCCAGAACGAGTACCTCAAGCGGGTGCTCCTCGACGGACCCGCGCCGCCCGCGCCGAGCGCCCACCGCCGCGACCACGTGGGCGTGCACCCCCAGCAGGACGGCAACTTCTGGGTCGGCGTCGCCCCGATCGCCGGCCGCGTGAGCGGCACGACCCTGGCTGCGGTCGCGGAGCTGGCTGCGAAGCACGGCTCGGGTCGGGTGCGCCTCACCGCCCACCAGAAGCTGCTCGTGCTGGACGTGCCCCAGAAGCAGGTCGCAGCTCTCACAACGGCCCTGGACGAGATCGGTCTCCCGGCTGCCCCGAGCGAGTGGCGGCGCGGTCTCATGGCGTGCACCGGCATCGAGTTCTGCAAGCTGGCCCTCGTCGAGACGAAGGCGCGGGCGCACACCGTGATCGCCGAGATGGAGCGCCGCCTGCCGGAGTGGGACGTGCCGTTCTCGATCCACATCAACGGCTGCCCCAACTCGTGCGCCCGCACCCAGGTCGCCGACGTGGGCCTCAAGGGCATGGTCCAGACCGACGACGACGGCAACCTCGTCGAGATCTTCCAGGTGCACCTGGGCGGTGGGCTCGGCACCGAGCCGCAGCTCGCGCGCAAGACCCGCGCGCTCAAGGTCCGGGCCGAGGACCTGCCCGACTACGTCGAGCGGCTCGCCGGCCGGTTCGTCGCGCAGCGCGAGGGCGAGGAGTCGTTCGCGCACTGGGCGCACCGCGCCGAGGAGGACGACCTGCGATGAGCGACAGCCCCCGCGCCAGCATCATCTACTACTGCCCGTTCTGCGCCGAGGAGGACCTCCGGCCGGTGGAGGAGCCTCGGGGTGGATGGCGCTGCAACGCCTGTGCCCGCGTCTTCACCGTGCAGATGGCCACCATCGACACGACCCGCATCCCGGGTCGTCTCCGCGAGGAAGCCGAGCTCCGAGGAGGGTCAGCATGAGCCCGACCGACACCGACACCACGACAGGCACCCGTTCCAGCGAGGAGCTCAAGGCCCTGGCTGCGGCCGCCGAGGAGCGCTTCGGTGCGCTGGAGGCGCAGGGCGACGCCGCGGCATACGAACAGCGGGTGGAGCTGGCGCGCGAAGCGCTGCGCTGGGCGCAGGAGACCTTCGGCGAGCACCTCACGGTGGCGTCGTCGATGGGTGACGAGGTGCTCGTGCACCTCGTCGGGACGACCATCCCCGGGGCCGACGTGTTCTTCCTCGACACCGGCTACCACTTCGTCGAGACGCTGGGCACCCGAGACGCCTACGCGGCGATGCTGCCCCTGAACATCCGGACCATCCTGCCGCTGCTGACCGTCCCGCAGCAGGACGAGAAGTACGGCGCCAAGCTGCACGACCGTGACCCGAACGCGTGCTGCGCGATGCGCAAGGTGGAGCCGCTCAACCGCGCGCTGTCGACCCACCAGGCCTGGGTCACCGGCATGCGTCGCGTCGACGCGCCGACCCGCACCGACATCGGCATCGTCGGCTGGGACGAGAAGCGCGAGATGGTCAAGCTGAACCCGATCGCCGGCTGGTCCGACGACGACGTCGACCGCTACGTGGCCGAGCACGGGGTCTTCCTCAACCCGTTGCGGCAGGAGGGCTACGCGTCGATCGGCTGCGCCCCCTGCACCCGCCCCGTCGCCGAGGGCGAGGACGCCAGGGCCGGCCGCTGGGCCGGCCAGGACAAGACCGAATGCGGGCTGCACACATGACGACGACCGCCGCGCGGGCGCTGCCCGACGAGTTCACCCTGGACCACCTCGACCACCTCGAGTCCGAGGCGATCCACATCTTCCGGGAGGTGGCAGGGGAGTTCGAGCGACCGGTCATCCTGTTCTCGGGGGGCAAGGACTCGGTCGTCATGGTGCACCTGGCGCTCAAGGCGTTCGCGCCGGGGCAGTTGCCGTTCGCGCTCCTGCACGTCGACACCGGTCACAACTTCCCGGAGGTGCTCGACTACCGCGACGCCACCGTGGAGCGCCTGGGGGTTCGGCTCGTCGTCGCCCACGTGCAGGACTACATCGACGACGGCCGGCTGCGCGAGCGCCCCGACGGCACCCGCAACCCGCTCCAGACCGTGCCGCTGCTCGACGCCATCGAGGCCGGGAAGTTCGACGCCGTCTTCGGTGGCGGCCGTCGCGACGAGGAGAAGGCCCGCGCCAAGGAGCGCGTCTTCAGCCTCCGCGACTCGTTCGGGGCCTGGGACCCGCGCCGGCAGCGACCGGAGCTCTGGGACCTCTACAACGGCAAGCACGCGCCCGGCGAGCACGTGCGGGTCTTCCCGCTCTCGAACTGGACCGAGCTCGACGTCTGGCGCTACATCGAGCGGGAGGGGATCGCCCTGCCCGACCTCTACTACGCCCACGAGCGCGAGGTTTTCGCCCGTGACGGCATGTGGCTGTCCGCCGGGGACTGGGGTGGACCCAAGGACACCGAGCGGGTGGAGACCCGGATGGTCCGTTACCGCACCGTCGGCGACATGAGCTGCACCGGTGCCGTCGACTCCGCCGCGACCGACGTCGCCGGGGTGATCCTCGAGCTCGCGGCCTCCCGCCTCACCGAGCGCGGTGCGACCCGCGCGGACGACCGGATGTCCGAGGCCGCCATGGAGGACCGAAAGAAGCAGGGGTACTTCTGATGACCGCGACCCATGAGGCGGATGCTGCCGTGACCCTCGCCACCGCCGACGACCCGGCACCCGCGCACCGGCACGAGCTGCTCAGGCTGGCGACGGCCGGCTCGGTCGACGACGGCAAGTCCACCCTGGTGGGCCGGCTCCTCTACGACACCAAGTCGGTCCTCGCGGACCAGCTCGACGCGGTCGAGCGGGTGAGCCGGGAGCGGGGGCTGGACGCCGCTGACCTCGCCCTGCTGACCGACGGCCTCCGGGCCGAGCGCGAGCAGGGGATCACCATCGACGTCGCCTACCGCTACTTCTCGACGGCGACCCGCTCCTACGTGCTGGCCGACACCCCCGGCCACGTCCAGTACACCCGCAACATGGTCACCGGTGCCTCCACGGCCGAGCTCGCCCTGATCCTCATCGACGCGCGTCACGGGGTCGTCGAGCAGACCCGCCGCCACCTCGCGGTCACCGGGCTGCTCGGCGTGCGCCACGTCGCGGTGGCCGTCAACAAGATGGACCTCGTCGACTGGTCGCAGGAGCGGTTCGACGAGATCGTGGCCGAGTTCTCCCGCCACGCAACGCGGTTCGGCATCGACGACGTCGTGGCCGTGCCGGTGTCCGCGCTCTTCGGCGACAACGTGGTGGACCGCACCGACCGGGCCGGCTGGTACACCGGGCCGACCCTGCTCGAGCACCTCGAGTCCGTGCCCGTCGGCACCGACCCGTCGGCGCAGCCCCTGCGCATGCCGGTGCAGTACGTCATCCGTCCGCAGAGCGCCGAGCACCGGGACTACCGCGGGTATGCCGGTCGGCTGGCTTCCGGGGTGGTGCGCCCCGGCGACGAGGTCACCGTCCTGCCCGGTGGTGCGCGCACCACTGTCGCCGGCATCGACCGCGCCAGGGCCGACGGCTCGCTGGAGTCGCTCGACGTGGCCTTCGCGCCGCAGTCGGTGGTGCTCCGGCTGACCGACGACCTCGACGTGTCGCGGGGCGACCTGTTGGCCGCGGCCGACGAGCCGAGCCTGACGACCCGCAACCTCTCCGGCACCGTCGCCGTGCTGTCGGAGCGTCCGCTGCGCCAGCGTGACCGGGTGCTGCTGAGGGTCGGCACGCGCACCGTCCGAGCCCTGGTCGACGACGTCGTGGACCAGCTCGACATCGCGACGATGGAGCAGCAGACCGCCCCGGATGGCTTGGCGCTCAACGCGATCGGCCGCGTGCGCATCCGCCTCGCGGACGACATCGCCATCGACGACTACCGCGCACTGCGCCGGACCGGCGCCTTCCTGCTCATCGACGACGCCGACGGCTCGACCCTGGCTGCCGGCATGGCCGACGCGCCGGACCGCAGCATCGGTGAGGGCATCTGATGGGCTCGCCGTCCTACCCGCTGACCCTCGACCTCGCCGGTCGCAGGGTCGTCGTGGTCGGGGGAGGGCCGGTCGCGGCCCGGAAGGCCGCGGCCCTCGTCGAGGCCGGCGCGCTGGTCGACGTCATCGCCCCCTTCGTCTGCGAGGAGCTGGCCGCGCTCGTGTCGGCCGACCGGCTCGGCTGGCAGGAGCGCGACTACGTCGCCGGCGACCTCCTCGAACCCACCGCTGCGTGGCTCGTGCACACCGCCACCGGAGAGGCGCAGGTCGACGCCCAGGTCGCGCGGGAGGCCGAGGCCGCCCGCATCTGGTGCGTCCGGGCCGATGACGCCACGGCCTCGACCGCGTGGACCCCTGCGGTGGCGCGGGGGTCAGTCGGCACGGCCAGTGAGGGACTCACCGTGGCGGTGAGTGCCGGTGCCGACCCGCGCCGCGCCACTGCCGTCCGCGACGCCGTCCTCGCGGCCCTCGACAGCGGCACCCTGCCCGTCCGCCGGGTGCGACGCCCCGAGGCAGCCGGTGCGCAGGACGCACCTGTCAGCGTCGGTCGGGTCGCGCTGGTGGGTGGTGGCCCCGGTGCCGAGGACCTGATCACGGTGCGGGGGCGAGCCCTCCTGGCCGCTGCCGACGTCGTCGTCACCGACCGGCTCGGCCCGCGGGGGCTGCTGCGGACGCTCTCCTCCGAGGTCGAGGTCGTCGACGTCGGCAAAACCCCTGGGAACCACCCGGTCAGCCAGGAGCGCATCAACGAGCTCCTGGTGCACCACGCCCGGCTCGGGAAGCGGGTGGTCCGGCTCAAGGGCGGTGACCCCTTCGTCCTCGGTCGCGGTGGCGAGGAGGCCCTGCACTGCCTCGCGCACGGCGTGCCCGTCGAGGTCGTGCCCGGCGTGACCTCGGCCGTCTCCGTCCCCGCGGCGGCAGGCATCCCGCTGACCCACCGTGGGGTGGCGGCGTCGTTCGTCGTCGCGTCCGCGCACGAGGGCGCCGACCACGTCCTCGCGGCAGCGGCGGACGCGGCCCCCGACGCCACGCTCGTGCTCCTGATGGGGATCACCCGGCTCGCGGAGACCGCCGCGGCGCTCATTGCTGCCGGGCGCCCGTCCGACACGCCGGTGGCCCTCGTCGAGCGCGGCTGGACTCCCGAGCAGCGCACGACTACCACCACGCTGGCCGCTGCGGCGGCAGACGCGGTGGCGGCCGGCGTGCGTGCGCCGGCGGTCGTCGTCGTCGGCCAAGTCGTGGCCCTGCGAGAGCACCTCGGCGACCTCTCCGGGAGTAACGTCACGGCGTGACCACCGACACCGACATCGTGCTGCTCGCCCACGGCTCGCCGGACCCCCGGCACGCCCAGGGCGTCGAGACCCTGGCCACCCACGTGCGCGAGCTGGCTCCGCACCGGACGGTCCACACGGCATACCTCGACCACCACGGTCCCAACGCGACCGAGGCCGGTGCCGACCTCGGTGAGCACGTGGTGGTCGTGCCCGTGCTGGTCACGCCCGCCTACCACGCCAAGGTCGACGTCCCCGCCGCGGTCGACGAGCTCGCCGCCGCGTCCGGCTCCTCGGTCTCCCTGGCCGCTCCGCTGGGGCCGCACGAGCTGCTGCTGGAGGCCGCCGAGGAGCTGCTCGCCGCCGAGGGCATCACGCCCGACCCCACCACCGCCGTCCTGCTGTATGCCGCCGGGTCCAGTGACAGCGAAGCCGTCGCGACCGTCGGCCACACCCTCGACGAGCACCCCCGCGAGGGGTGGGGACCGTGGGGGGTGGCCGCCCTCGACGGCGGGTCCACGCTCGACCAGGTGCTGCGGCGACTGCCCGACGAGGTCGAGCGCACGGTGGCCGTGTCGTTCATGGTGGCCGAGGGGGTCCTCCGCGACCGGATGGCCCAGCAGTGTGGCCGCGCCGGGGTGTCGATGGTTCCCGGAGCCCTGGCCCGCACGTCGGCGGTCGCCCACCTCGTCCTCGAACGGGCGGATAGCCTGCCTGCGTGACCGACGCAGCCCAGCCCCACCCGCACCTGTCCGTCGTCCGCGAGGGAGCCGTCCTCACGGTCAGCCTCGACCACCCGGACCGCCGCAACGCCCAGACGCCGAGCCTGTGGCTGGCCCTCGCGGACCTCGCCACGAGCCTCGACCCCGACGTGAGGGTCGTCGTGCTGCGGGGCGAGGGCCCGTCCTTCTCGGCCGGTCTCGACCGGGCGATGCTGGCGCCCGGTGGTGTGCCCGGCGAGACCGACATGATCGCGATGGCAGCCGAGAGCGCCGAAGGAGCCGCGGAGACCATCGAGTCCTTCCAGCGCGGCTTCTCCGCCTGGGCCGAGGTGCCGGCCGTGGTCGTGGCCGCGGTGCAGGGCCATGCGATCGGCGCCGGCTTCCAGCTCGCCCTCGCCGCTGACCTGCGCGTGGTGGCCGACGACGTGCAGTTCGCGATGCGGGAGACCTCGCTCGGGCTGGTGCCCGACCTGGGTGGCACGGGTCCGCTCGTCGCCCTGGTCGGGGTGGCCCGGGCCCTCGAGATCTGCGCCACCGGGCGGTTCGTCGGCGCGTCCGAGGCCGTCGCCATCGGGCTGGCCAACGTCGCGGTGCCGGTGGATGCGCTCCGGGAGACCACGGACGACCTCGTCGCGGCCCTGCTCGCCGCCCCGGAGGCGGCGCTGCGCGAGCTCAAGCCCCTGCTGCGCAGCGCTGTGGGGGCGGAGCGGGAGACCCAGCTGCGGCTCGAGCGCGAGGCGCAGGGTCGACTCCTGCACTCCCTCGCGTCCCACCTTTATCGGGTCTAGGGACAAAGGTCGGCTTCACCCCGAAACGGTTCCAGGGTGGAGCCGACCCTTGTCGGGTGGGGCCGCGCTGGCGATCCCCGGTTGCGCGCTGGGCGCAATGTCAGTGCCCGGCCCCATCATGGGGAATGAGCCGTCGCCCGGGCGGCGTTCCACGGCCGTGAGTAGAGGAGAAGCCCTGTGAGCCATGCCGGCTGGATGGCCATGCGGTCCCTGACCCGCGATGACTCGGTCAAGGACCGCAAGCTCGCGCCGGGCACCGCGCGCCGCGTCGCGTCCTACGCCCAGCCGTTCCGGCGCGAGATCGGGCTGTTCCTCGTGCTGGTCATCATCGACTCGGCCCTGGTCGTCGCCACCCCGCTCCTGCTCAAGGAGCTCATCGACAAGGGCATCACGCCCCGCGACCGCGGCGTCGTCATCGAGCTCGCGCTCGTGGTAGCTGCCCTGGCTGTCGTCAGCGGCCTCCTCACCCTGGTCGAGCGCTGGTTCTCCAGCCGCATCGGTGAGGGGCTGATCTACTCGCTGCGCACGGAGGTCTTCTCCCACGTGCTGCGCCAGCCGATCGCGTTCTTCACCCGGGCCCAGACCGGAGCCCTGGTGAGCCGGCTCAACAGCGACGTCATCGGTGCGCAGCAGGCGTTCACGTCGGTGCTGTCCAGCGTCGTGAGCAACGTCGTGTCGCTGGTGCTGATCATCGTCACGATGGCGACGCTGTCCTGGCAGCTCACGCTCGCCTCGCTGGCCCTCGTGCCGTTCTTCCTGCTGCCGGCGCGGCTGATGGGCCGGCGTCTCGCCGGGCTGACCCACGCCCAGATGGGGCTCAACGCCGACCTCGGCTCACGCATGACCGAGCGGTTCAACGTCGCCGGCGCGCTGCTCGTCAAGCTCTTCGGCGAGCCCCGCCGCGAGGACCGAGAGTATGCCGAGCAGGCGGCCGGGGTGCGCGACATGGGGGTCCGGATCGCGCTCAACCGCAGCATCTTCTTCGTCGCCCTCACGCTGGTGGCCTCGCTGGCGACCGCGATGGTCTACGGCTTCGGCGGGCTGATGGCGGTCAGCGGATCGCTCACCGTCGGCACCCTGCTCGCCCTCACCGCCCTCTTGGCCCGGCTCTACGGGCCGCTGACCTCGCTGTCCAACGTGCGCGTGGACGTGATGACCGCGCTCGTGTCGTTCGAGCGGGTCTTCGAGGTGCTCGACCTCCAGCCGCTCGTCACCGAGCGCACCGACGCCCAGCCGATCCCCACCGCCCCGGTGCGGGTCGAGCTGTCCGGGGTCGCGTTCCGCTACCCCTCGGCCGACGAGGTGTCGCTGGCTTCCCTGGAGAGCGTCGCGACCGGCGACCGCAAGGGCGGGGGAGTCGTGCTCAGGGACGTCGGGTTCGTCGCCGAGCCGGGCCAGCTCGTGGCGCTGGTCGGCCCGAGCGGGGCCGGCAAGACGACCATCACGTCGCTCCTGGCGCGGCTCTACGACCCCTCGACCGGATCGGTGCGGCTCAACGGGGTCGACCTGCGCGACGCGACGTTGGAGTCCGTGACCCGCACCGTCGGCATGGTCACCCAGGAGGCGCACCTGTTCCACGACACGATCCGCGCCAACCTGCGCTATGCCGCTCCGGACGCGACCGACGACCAGCTCGTCGACGCCCTCAAGGCCGCGCAGGTCTGGTCGCTGGTGGGGTCGCTCCCCGAGGGGCTCGACACCGTCGTGGGCGACCGCGGACACCGCCTGTCCGGCGGCGAGAAGCAGCGACTGGCCCTCGCGCGGCTGCTGCTCAAGGGGCCGGGCCTGGTGGTCCTCGACGAAGCCACCGCTCACCTCGACAGCGAGTCGGAGGCCGCGGTGCAGCGAGCCCTCGACACCGCCCTCGAAGGTCGGACGGCGATCGTCATCGCCCACCGGCTCTCGACCGTGCGCGGGGCCGACCAGATCCTCGTCGTCGACCAGGGCCGGATCGTCGAACGCGGCACGCATCGCGAGCTGCTCGAACGCGGCGGGCTCTACAACGACCTCTACACCACCCAGTTCGCCGACCAAGAGAGTCGCAGCACCGACGTCCCCGCCTGAGGGAACCAGCCGCTCAGGCGTCCTCCTCGTCCCAGATCCGCACCTTCTTGACGGGCCTCGGGGTGCCCTCGGGGGCGGCCAGCTCGAGCCCCTCCCGGTACTCCCGCCGCGCCCCGAACCAGACCAGCACGAACCCCGCCACCATGCCCAGCCACCACTGGAACGCGTAGGCCTGGTGCGGGCCGAGGTCGGTGTCGGGGGCCTCCAGCGCAGTCGGTCGTGGGGGAGCGGTCCCGTCGGGGAGCCGCTCGACCTCGAGGATGACGTAGGCGCCGAGCAGTGGGCTGCCGACCTGGCTGCTGGCCTCCGCGAGGTTGATGCTGGCCAGCTGGCCGCGGGGGAGTGACTTGCCCAAGGACGGCTCGGAGCGACGCAGCCACCCGGTCACCGTCACGTCCCCGGTCGGCGCCGGGACGACATCGGGCAGCGTCTCGGCGGTCTGGGCGTTCTGCACCCAGCCGCGGTCCACGAGCACCGTGCCACCTGCTGCGTCCCGGAACGGCACCAGCACCTCGTAGCCGTAGGTGCCCTCGAACGGGCGGTTCCGGACGAGCAGGGTGGCGTCCGCGACATACCGGCCCTGCATGGTGACGCGGGTCCACTCGCGCGACAGCGGCATGGGGTCGGCACCGAGCAGGTCGGCGACCGGCTGGGGCTTGGCGTCGTAGTGGCTGTGGATGCGGTCGGCCCGTGCCGCCTTGGCCTCGTAGCGGTGCCACTGCCACTGGCCGAGGAAGAACGCGGCCACCGCGAAGGCCAGGGCGACCCCGAAGGCACCCAGCCACCGACGCGATGTGAGCACCTTGACCACTGCTTCACGGTACCCGGCTTAGGCTAGGGGTCATGACCGGCCTTCCCTTCCCGAGCGTGCGCGCTGACTCGCGCGCTCCTGCGGGGACCGTGGGCCTGCCCGACCAGCTCGGCCGGGTGGCGCGCGACCTGCGCGTCTCGGTGACGGACCGGTGCAACCTGCGCTGCCGCTACTGCATGCCGGCCGAGGGGCTCCCGTGGCTGGCCAAGCCCGAGATGCTGACCGACGACGAGCTGGTCCGCGTCATCGGGGTCTTCGTCGGGCTGGGTGTCCAGCAGATCCGGCTCACCGGTGGCGAGCCCCTGCTGCGCCGTTCGCTGGTCGACGTCGTCCGACGGGTCGCCGGCCTCGAGCCGCGCCCGCGGATCGCCATGACCACCAACGGGATCGGGCTCGACCGGCTGGCCCAGCCGCTGGCCGACGCCGGACTCGACCGGGTCAACGTCAGCCTCGACACGATCGACCCCCAGGAGTTCGCCGACCTCACCCGTCGCGACCGGCTCCACGACGTCGAGCTGGGGCTCAAGGCCGCGGCCGCGGCCGGGCTGACACCGGTCAAGGTCAACGCCGTCGCGATGCGGGGGATCAACGACCACTCGGTGGCTGACCTCCTGCAGTGGTGCCTCGACCGCGGCTACGAGCTGCGGTTCATCGAGCAGATGCCGCTGGACGCCCAGCACGGCTGGGACGCCTCGACGATGATCAGCGCCCAGGAGATCCACGAACGCCTCGAGGAGCGGTTCGAGCTGACCCCGCTGCCGGCCGCCGACCGGGGGAGCGCGCCGGCCGAGCGGTTCCTCGTCAACGGTGGTCCCGTGACGGTCGGCATCATCGCGAGCGTGAGTGCGCCGTTCTGCGCGGCCTGCGACCGCACCCGGCTCACCGCGGACGGCCAGGTGCGCAACTGCCTGTTCTCGCAGAAGGAGACCGACCTGCTCGGACCGCTGCGCGACGGAGCCAGCGACGAGGAGCTCGGCGCCCTCATCCAGGGCGAGATGTGGCGCAAGCTCCCCGGCCACGGCATCGGGACGGCCGACTTCGTCCAGCCCGACCGGCCGATGTCAGCCATCGGCGGCTGACCGACCCCTCTCGAAGGCTCGGCCCGACTGCTCAGCCGGCGGTCTCGGGGATCGCGTCCGCGGCCACCGTCTCGACCAGGAAGCCGCGGATCGACAGGAACTCGCCGAGCGACGTGCGGTGGTCGTCGCAGGCCAACCAGACCTTGCGACGATCGGGGGTGTGCAGCTTCGGGTTGTTCCAGAGGTGCGCCCAGGTGGCTGAGTTGCGGCACGCCTTCGCGCTGCAGACCAAGGACTCCATCAGCGACCGATCTGGTCAGGACCGTCGCCGCGCGGGGTCACCGGCGCCGAGGAGCCCGGCAGCCGGGGGCGCACGGCGTTGGCCAGCACGACGGCCACGTAGGGGAGCACGATGGCGGCCACCGCGAAGCTGCCCCAGAGCCACCACGGGGCACCCTGGGTGGCGGTCACGGCGGCGAGGACGAAGCACGCCGTGCGGATGCCCATGGTCACCAGGTAGCGGCGGATCCGGCCGGCCTGCTCCTCGGCCAGCGACTCCGGCACCGACGTCACCGACTGGACGACGGGCTCGTCGTGGTGGTGGCGGTGGTGGCGGGGCACATGTCCACGATAGGCGTCCTCGGATGCGGTGTACCCATGGGTAGTCGATAAGGTCGCGGCGAAGGCGCAGCGTGCGTGGGCGCCCGGCCCGGAGCATCGTCGAGAACCCCCGGAGGACATCCATGGCAGGTCGCAACGTGCTGGTCACCGGCGGCAACCGCGGCATCGGTCTCAGCATCGCCACCGCCCTCGTGGAGGCCGGCGACAACGTCGTCATCACCCACCGCTCGGGGGAGCCCCCGGAGGGCCTGCGCGGCGTCCGCTGCGAGGTGACCGACTCGGCGTCGGTCGACCAGGCCTTCACGGAGGCCGAGGAGATCCTCGGTGGTCCGGTGGAGGTCCTCGTGGCCAATGCCGGCGTCACCCGGGACACCCTGCTGATGCGGATGTCCGACGAGGACTTCGACGTGGTCATCGACACCAACCTCGCCGGGGCCTTCCGGTGCGCGCGTCGCGCGGTGAAGGGGATGATCAAGCAGCGCAAGGGCCGGATCATCTTCATCTCCAGCGTCGTGGGCCTCTACGGCTCGCCCGGCCAGACCAACTACTCCGCCAGCAAGGCCGGACTCGTCGGGCTGGCCCGCTCCATCTCCCGTGAGCTGGGCGGCCGTGGCATCACCGCCAACGTCGTCGCGCCGGGCTTCATCGAGACCGACATGACGGCGGAGCTGCCCGAGGACCGCAAGAAGACCTACCTGGCCACGATCCCCGCCGGACGGTTCGCCCAGCCGGAGGAGGTCGCGGCAGCGGTGCGCTTCCTCGCCGGTGACGACGCGGCATACATCACCGGTGCGGTGCTCCCCGTCGACGGCGGGCTCGGCATGGGCCACTGAGCCCGAGCCGGCAACCACACAAGACGAAAACCGCCATCACTTCCAACAGCGAAAGGCACCCCACATGCTGCTCGAGGGCAAGAAGCTCCTGATCACCGGCGTCCTGATGGACTCCTCGATCGCCTTCCACGTCGCGAAGATCGCGCAGGAGCAGGGGGCGGAGGTGGTGCTCACGTCGTTCGGTCGCACGTTCAAGATCACCCAGACCATCGCCAAGCGGCTGCCGACCACCCCGCCGGTGATCGAGCTGGACGTCACCAGCCAGGACGACCTCGACAGCCTGTCGGAGCGGCTCGGGGAGCACGTCGACCACCTCGACGGCGTCCTGCACTCCATCGGGTTCGCCCCCCAGGGTGCGTTCAACTTCCTCGAGGGCACCTTCGAGGACGTCTCGACGGCGATGCACGCCTCGGCCTACTCGCTGAAGTCGCTCGGGGTCGCGGCGCTCCCCCTGATGAAGGACGGCGGGAGCATCGTGGGCCTCACCTTCGACGCGAAGTTCGCCTGGCCGGTCTACGACTGGATGGGCGTGGCCAAGGCCGCCTTCGAGTCGACCAACCGCTACCTGGCCCGCGACCTGGGGCCGAAGGGCGTGCGGTGCAACCTCGTGGCCGCGGGACCGATCCGCACCACGGCCGCCAAGTCGATCCCCGGCTTCCAGACCTTCGAGGACACCTGGAACGAGCGGGCGCCCCTAGGCTGGGACGTCAACAACGCCGTCCCCGCCGCCCAGGCGTGCGCCGTGCTGCTCTCCGACTGGTTCCCGGCCACGACGGGTGAGATCGTCCACGTCGACGGCGGCGTCCACGCAATGGGGCAGTGACCACCGCTGCCCGCCAGCGCAGCCACAACTAGGCTCGCCGCATGACGTCTTCCCCCGCCGTCTCCGAGCCCGGATCCCTCACCCCGCCCGCCGTGGCGGTGACGGAGGTCCGGGTCCTGGAGGGGCCCAACCTCTACTTCGCCAAGCCGGCGATCAAGGTGAGCCTCGAGCTGCCGGGCTACCTCGCGGCCGACGAGCGGACGCTCACCGACCTGGCCACCAGGGTGGGCATGCGCAGCGCGCGCCCGGGAGCGCCCGGCACCGAGCAGCGCCAGCGCTTCGTCATGCGGCTCGTCGAGCGGGCGGTCCGCCGGCTGGCCGCCGCGAGCGGCACCACGCGTCTCGGTGTGCGGGTCCGTCCAGGGAGTGCCCCCGAGGCAGTCGTGATGGCCTTCGTATGGCGCCGCCGCACCCGGGCGCGCGCGCTCGGGCACGGTGTCGGCCCGGTCCTCCAGGCCTGGCTCGACGGTGGCGACGTGATCGAGGAGGAGGGGCTGGTCGTCGGGCGCACCGAGCCCGGTGACCGTCCGTCGATCCTCAAGCCGCAGATCCCGGTCGCGTCGATCACCGGCACCAACGGCAAGACCACGACGACCCGCCTGCTCGGCCACATCGGGATGACCGCCGGGCTCCGGACGGCCTGGTCCTCGACCGACGGAGTGGTGGTCCAGGGCGAGGTGATCGAGGCGGGGGACTACTCGGGGCCGGCTGGTGCCCGCGGCGTGCTGACCGCCCCCGGCGTCCAGCTGGGCATCCTCGAGACCGCCCGTGGCGGCATGCTCCTCAAGGGGATGGGCGTGACCTCCAACGACGTCAGCGTCGTCACCAACGTCTCGGCCGACCACCTGGGCCTGCAGGGGATCGACACCGTCGACCAGCTGGCCGAGGTCAAGGCCATCATCACCAAGGCCACCAGGCCTGGCGGCTGGGTCGTGCTCAACGGCGAGGACCCCCGGGTGTGGGCCATGCGCAACGGCATCAAGGGCAAGCCGTGGGTCTTCACCCTGCGGTCCGACGCCCCGGCGATCCGTGAGTCCCTCGACCTGGGCGGCCGGGCGATCACCGTGCTCGACGGGTCGGTCACCGTCCTCCAGAACGGGCAGGACCCTGACCGCCTGATCAGCATCCTCGACGTGCCGGCCACGCTGTCAGGCCTGTCGCACCACAACATCGCCAACGCCCTCGCCGGCGCCGCGGCTGCCCTCGGGCTCGGGTTGCCTCGTGCGGCCGTCGTCGAGGGGCTGCGCACCTTCGCTCCCGACGACAAGCTGAACCCGGGCCGGATGAACACCTACACGCTGCGGCGCGAGGACGGGTCGGCGATCACGGTCATCGTCGACCTCGCCCACAACGAGGCGGGGCTCGAGGCGCTGATGGACGTCGCGCACGGGCTCAAGGTGCCCGGTGGGCAGGTGCACCTGGGCCTCGGCCTGGCCGGTGACCGCACTGACGACCTGCTCGAGTCGATCGGCGAGGTGGCGGGGCTGCGGGCCGACCGGATCGTGGCCGCCCACAAGGCTCACTACCTGCGCGGGCGCACGATGGAGGAGCTGGAGTCGCACCTGCGGACCGGGCTCGCCCGGGCCGGGGTGTCCGACATCGAGTCCTACGAGACCGAGCTGGGCGGGCTGCAGGCGCTCGTACCCGGCGCCGCCGACGGCGACGTCGTGGCGCTGATGTGCCACGCCGAGCGCTCCCAGGTGGCGTCCTGGCTGGCCGAGCAGGGCGCCCGGGCCGACACCCCCGACGACATCCGCCGGAAGGTGGTGGCCGCGCGGGGTGAGCACGAGTTCGAGGCCCAGATCGCCGAGCTGTGGGAGCTGGCCGACGACCAGGAGCGGATCGACGCAGTGGCCCGGCTGCGCAGCCAGCGGCCGGCCGACCCGCGCCTGGTGTTCGAGCACGCGAGTGCGCTCGACGCGGCGGGCAAGGAGCAGGACGCCATCCCGCTCTACCGTGACTGCCTGGCAGCCGGTCTGCGCGAGCCGCAGCGGCACCGTGCCCGGATCCAGCTGGCCTCCAGCCTGCGGGTCGCGGGACAGCCCGAGCTGGCCTACTCGCTCCTGACCGAGCTCAGCACGGAACGGCCCGGCAGCGTCGCCGTGGAGGCCTTCCGCGCCCTGGCGGGCGTCGACAGCGGGCACGCCGAGTCGTCCGTCGCCGACCTGATCGAGGTGCTGCTGCACCATGCCGGCGACGAGGACGCCCTCGCCTACCAGCGTGCCCTGTCGGGGTATGCCGCGGAGCTGCGCGACCGCTAGCGGCGGCTCAGGTGGTGGCCGGCTCGACCTCGGCTGCCTCGGACGCCGCGGCGTCGTCACCGGACTGCTGCGCCTCTGACTGCATCTCGACCGGGTCGAGGTCGGGGTCGCCGATGCCCTCCTTGTTGTGGGCACCGGCCTGGGCGTGCTTGGTCATCTGCTCGAGCTCGCCGAGCACCTCGGCGTGCTGGTCGACGCAGAGCACCACGACGTCGCCGGGGTTGGCGCGCGCCATGCAGTGCCGGACGGCGTCGACCTCGTTGAGGACGATCTCGACCTGTCGGCAGCGCACGCCCTCCTTGCCGATCTCGCCCTTGGCCCCCTCGGCGATGAGGTCGGCGGTCTGGCCGGCCGGACGACCGCGCTTGCGCTCGTCCTCACGCACCACGACGACGTCGAAGTGGCGGGCTGCCAGCGACCCGAGCTCGCGCATGTCGTCGTCCCGCCGGTCGCCGGCGGTGGAGATCATGCCGATCCGCGAGACCTTGCCGAGGTCGGACTGACCGGCCTTCTGGTCGGCATACGACTCCACGAACTCGCCGAGCACCCGCATGCCGGGGGCGTTGTGGCAGTAGTCGACGAAGACGTCGACGTTGTGCACGTTGACGAGGTTCATGCGACCGGGGGAGAGGTAGTAGCTCGTCGTGAAGGTGCGCAGGCCCTGGCGGATCTCGTGCAGACCGGCGCCCGCGGCGAACGCCGCACCCGCGGCGGCCATGGCGTTGGCGACGTTGAACTTCGCCGTGCCACCGAAGGTCGACGGCAGGAGGTGGGTCCACGCGAGCTGCATCGAGCGGCGGCCGTGCTTGATGACGATCATGTCGCCGCGGTCGGTGTGGTCGAGGACGACGGCGCGTCCGCCGCGCCGGCAGTAGTCCTCGACGAACTCGCGGACCTTGCTACCGGGCGGCTGCAACGAGAACCAGACGATCCCGCCCGAGCAGCGGCGGCGCATCTTGCGGACGAGGTCGTCGTCGGCGTTGAGCACCGCGAAACCGTTGCGTGGCACCGCTTCCACCACGACGGCCTTGACGTCAGCCAGCTGCGCGAGGGTGTCGATGCCCTTCATGCCGAGGTGGTCGGGCGCGACGTTCGTGACGACGGCGACGTCGTTGCGGTCGTAGCCCAGGCCCTCGCGGAGGATGCCGCCGCGAGCCACCTCCATCACCGCGAAGTCGACGCGCGGGTTCTGCAGGACCATCCGCGCCGAGCGCGGTCCCGAGGCGTCGGCCTTGTAGACCAGGCGCTCGTCGATGACGATGCCGTCGGTCGACGTCATGCCGACCTTGTGGCCGATTCCCTTGAAGATGTGGGCGATCATCCGCGACGTCGTGGTCTTGCCGTTCGTGCCCGTGACGGCGACGATCGGCACGCGCGACGGGGAGCCGGGCGGGAACAGCAGGTCGACGACAGGCTTGGCGATGAACTGCGGCTCACCGACGGTGGGGTGGGTGTGCATCCGGAACCCAGGGGCAGCGTTGACCTCGCAGATCGCGCCACCCGTCTCGCGGACGGGGGAGGCGATGTCAGGACAGATGAAGTCGATGCCGGCGACGTCCAGCCCGATCATCCGGGCCGCTTCCTCGGCGATCTCCACGTTGTCGGGGTGGGCGTCGAAGGTCCGGTCCACCGAGATGCCACCGGTGGACATGTTGCCGGTCAGGGCGAGCTTGACCATCTGGTCCTTGGGCGGCACGTCGTCGAGCTCGAAGCCCTGGTCGCGCACCAGCCCGATCGCCGCGTCGTCGACCTTGATGCGGGTGAGCACCTTCTCGTGCCCGACCCCGCGCCGCGGGTCGGCGTTGGTGATCTCGACCAGCTCGGAGACGGTGTGGGTGCCGTCGCCGACCACGTGGGCCGGGACGCGCTCCGCGATGGCCTGCATCCGGCCACCCACGATGAGGCAGCGGTAGTCGCGACCGGTGACGTGGGACTCCACGATGACGTAGCCCCGCCGCGACTCGCCCTCGGCGATGACGAAGCTCGCCCGGACGGCTTCCTCGGTCGTGAGGTCGAGGCAGACCCCTCGCCCGTGGTTGCCGTCGAGCGGCTTGACCACGACGGGGTAGCCGATCCGCTTCGCGGCGGCCACAGCTCCGTCGGCGGTGCGCACGGTCTCCTGCTTGGGGACGGGCAGACCCGCCGAGCCCAGCAGTCGCGTCGTCATGTCCTTGTCGCTGGCGATGTCGACGGCGAGGGCGCCGGTCTTCGAGGTCATCGTCGCGCGGATGCGCTGGGCGTGGACCCCCTGGCCGAGCTGCACGAGGGAGGCCGAGTTGAGGCGGATGTAGGGGATGTCGCGGGAGATCGCCTCCTCGAGGATGGCGCCGGTGGACGGCCCGAACGCCGTGCGCTGCGCGCGACGCAGGAACACGTCGAGCTCCTCGGAGAAGTCGAAGCCCTCCTCGGCCTGCACGAGGTGGTTGACGAGCCGGACGGCGAGCGTGCCGGCGGCGAGGCCCACGGCCTCGTCGGCGTAGTCGTAGATGACGTTGTAGACACCGGTCTGGCCCTTGACCGCCCGCGTCTTGCCGCGTCGCAGGTCGTGCCCGGCCTCCTGCTGGAGCTGCAGGGCGACGTGCTCGGCGACGTGGCCGAGCCAGGTGCCCTCGCGCATCCGCTCGATGAAGCCGCCCTTCACTCCCCGCGAGCAGGTGTGGTTCTGCAGGTTCGGCAGCAGCTCGACCAGCCGGTCGGTGAACCCGTCGATGGTGTCCGTGGGGTACGCCTCGAGCACGCCGAGGTCGACCACGAGGTGGATCGCCGGACTGTACGACCAGATGTTCCCACCGCGGTAGACCCGCGACTCCACGATCGAGAGCTCGGGTGCAGCGGGACCGGTGGGGGTGGGGCGATCTGCCATGGGATCTCCTTGCGGGTCGGGCAGTGCGAGGCGGTGGGTCAGGCCTTGGCCGTTGCGAGGGCCACCGCGACATCGGGGTGCTTCTCGACGAAGTCGACGAGGCGAACCTCGGAGAGGTCGAACGTAGCGCCTGCGGGCAGCGAGTGCACGACTGCGCCGGAGACCATGAGGGGTGCACCCCGCCGGGCGTCGGGTGCGTCGGAGTCGGCGCTGCGGCAGTCGAGGACGAAGGCGACTCCGCTCCCGTGCACCGTGAAGAAGCGTCGGTCCCGCACCTCGATGGCGGTGTCCTCGTCGATGCCGACGCCGATCAGGTTGGGGGAGGCCGCGACCATCGACATGAGCCGGCCGTAGCGGGACCGCTGCGCGAAGTGCTGGTCGATGATCACTCCGTCGATCAGCCCCAGCCCTGCGGTGAGCTGGCCGTAGCGCTGTCGGGGCGTGACGCCCTCTTCGCCCATCGAGATCATGAACTGGCTCATGATCGAGGCGCCGGCCGACGTCCCGCCGATGACGGTGCCGCGCTCGTGGGCGCGGTTCAGGGCATCACCGAGCGGGGTGCCCGGGAACCGCTGGCTGAGCTTCAGCTGGCTGCCGCCACTCATGAAGATGCCGGTCGCCTGGTCGAGCAGGGCGACGAGCTCCTGGTCGTGGGCCGAGACGCGGTTCGGCGGGTTCACCACCGCGATCTCGGGGGCGCCCAGGCGGGTGAAGACCTCGCGGTAGGACTCGACGACCTCGTTCTCGAACGACGACGCCGTGGGGATGAGGACGATCCGCGAGCGCTTGCCACCCGCGAGCCGCACGAAGCGGCGGAGCACGGTCGCCTTGCCGACCCGGTCCTCTGCTCCGCCGATGATGAACAGTGTCGGAACCTTGCGACCCTTGCGGCCCTGCGTGCTTGCCATTGCGTCAGCCTAGGAGTCAGGGGGTGGGGATCGGCGGAGCGGGGGTCGGCGTGCCGTCTGCCTCGTCCGCCTCCTCGATCTCCTCGCGGGTGATCCCCAGGAGGTAGAGCACCGCGTCGAGGTAGGGCACGTTCACCGCGGTGTCGGCCTGCTCGCGCACCACCGGCTTGGCGTTGAAGGCCACCCCGAGCCCGGCCGCCTCCAGCATGTCGAGGTCGTTGGCACCGTCGCCGATGGCGACGGTGCGCGACAGCGGGAGGCCGGCCTCGGCGGCGAACCGGCGCAGAGCGGCTGCCTTTCCGGCCCGGTCCACGATGTCCCCGACCAGGCGTCCGGTGAGTATGCCGTCGCGCACCTCGAGGCGGTTGGCGTGGGCGTGGTCGATGCCCAGCTCGCGGGCGAGGTCCTCGACGATCTCGATGAAGCCCCCCGACACGATGGCCACGGTGAAGCCGAGGCGCTTGAGGGTGCGGACGAGAGTCCGTGCCCCCGGGGTGAACTGGACGGCGGCGCGCACGTCGTCGAGCACCGAGACGGGGAGACCTTCGAGGGCCGCGACCCGCTCGCGCAGGCTGTCGGCGAAGTCGAGCTCGCCCCGCATTGCGGCTGCAGTCACGGCGGCCACCTCGGCCTCTCGGCCGGCGTGGCTGGCGAGCAGCTCGATGACCTCGTCCTGGATGAGCGTGGAGTCGACGTCCATGACGACCAGCCGGCGACCGCGCCGGGCCAGGCCGCCGGCGGCGACCGCGATGTCGAGCCCGTGGACACTCGACTCCATGGCCAGCTCGCGACGGAGTCGGTCCACGTCAGCGCCGGAGACGTCGAACTCGACCGTGGTGACGGGGTAGCGCGACAACCGTCGGATGCGGTCGATGTTGGCGCCGTGGGAGGCGATGCGGGCCGTGATCGCCGCGACGCCGCTGGCGCGCAGCGGGGCCCCGAGGACGACGACCGCGGCCCGGCCGCCGCGTCGCTTGCGGCTGTCGCCGGTGCCGGACTTGATCTTCACCTTGAGGTCGAGGTCGCGACCGACGTTCGTCAGCACGCTGCGCAGCCGCTCGTGGGCCTCGCCGGCGGTGAGCAGCATCGCGAGGGTGAGGTGGCCACGGACGACGACCTGCTCGAGGTCGAGCACCTCGGCACCCACGTCGGCGATGGCGTCGAAGAATGTGCTGGTGACGCCCGGACGGTCCTCACCGGAGATGGTCACCAGGAGCGTCTGCGCGGTCAGGTCGGGCACCTCATCACACTATCGACGCCCTTCCACCAGCACGGCGACAGTCTCGCCATCCGGCCTTCGTGGACACGGCTGCGCAACCGTCTTTCGGTTCGTGCTGAAGGTAAAGAATCAGTATGAATCTGGCCAGTCACGTGCGGTCACATGCGTATAAGTCCATGGGTTCCTATCCTTCGTCATCCGGCTCGATTCGCGGACCGGACATTCGATGGGGGAATCATGAGAAGGACTTACCGGCTGGCCGCACCCCACCAAGAGCCACGGGGCATCGGTCTGGATGGACTACTACGTTGACTCAGGTTTGAAGAGTCCCAACGTCCTGGCGAGTGCTCGGATCACGAAGTACACCAACACGACGTGCAGCGCGTACTGGCGGACGAGCTGAGGCGACTGGCCTTGAGAGGTGAAAGGGCACGATGGGTGCGCCTCCTCGTGTGCATCGGAGTCGTGTTCGGATGGCTGGTGTCGGCCACGAACCACGGCCTTGGACCATGGTCCGAGTACTCGTCGAAGCTGATGGGCAGCAGCTGGGTCTGGCTGGCGGTAGCGGCTCTGTGCTGCCTGGGCGGGCGAGGATGGCGCGCGGCATCGTTGCGGGGTCTCGCATTCTTGGCCCCCGCAGTCGTCACGTACTACCTCGCCGATCTGCTCCAAGGAGCCTACGGCGGACCCCGGATCGACACCCTTGGGCTCCTGAGTGACGTTGCCGCCTATGGCGTCATGGCGTGCCTGGCGTCGGCGGCCCTGGGGGCCGTGACCGTACTTGGCCGTCAGCGAGGCCTCCTAGGGTTGATTTCCAGAGTGGCCGTTCCCGCTTACATCACACAGTCGGCCCTTCACACCTTCGTCAACGCTCGCGGGGCAACCGCCGGCCCCGGCCCGATCGGCCGCAATGTCAGCCTGGCAGTCGGCCTTCTGGGGTTGGTGACCACCACGATCGTCGTGGTCACCACGCCTGCGCGACCTGAGCGAAGCAGCGCGACTCGATGAGGGTCAGGTCGCCTGGCGGGCGTCTCGCCAGGCGACCAGGTCGCGGATCGGTCCGAGGTCGTACCTGGGGCCCCCGATACCGACGGTGAAGAGTCGCGTGCCCACGGCATACAAGGCCTCGGCGCCGGCCACGTAGTCCCTGACGTTCTCGGGGAGGCGGCCGGGCTTGGGGGAGACGCCCGAGGAGCGCTCGATCTCGGCCGGGTCGCGCCCCAGCTTCGCGCACCACTCGTCGAGGACGGCGTGCTTGTGAGCGATGGTCTCCGCGCTGCCGAAACCGTGCCAGATGGTGGCGTGCTCGGCCACGATCCTGAGCGTCTTGCGTTCGCCGCCGCCGCCGATGAGGACGGGGATGTCGCGGGTCGGCGGGGGATTGAGCTTGGCCCAGCGCTGCTTGATGAGCGGCAGGTCGCGGGCGAGGTTGTCCAGCCGCCCGCCCGCTGTGCCGAACTCGTAGCCGTACTCGTCGTAGTCGCGCTCGAACCAGCCCGACCCGATGCCGAGGATGAGCCGGCCACCACTGATGTGGTCGACGGTCCGTGCCATGTCGGCCAGCAGCTGCGGGTTGCGGTAGCTGTTGCACGTGACCAGCGCGCCGATCTCGACGCGCGAAGTGGCCTCGGCCCAGGCGCCGAGCATCGTCCAGCATTCGAAGTGCGCCCCGTCGGGCTGGCCGTAGAGCGGGTAGAAGTGGTCCCAGTTGAAGACGATGTCGACACCGATCTCCTCCGCCTCGGCCGCGGCGCGACGGATCGCGGCGTACTCGGCGTGCTGCGGCTGGAGCTGGACCCCGATCCGGATCGGCCGGTCGCCCGTCACGCAGTGACCTCCTGGAACTTGGCGATGACGGTCAGGCCCGACTCGGTCACCATGAACCCGCGGGCGCGGTCGTGGTCGTGGTCGACGCCGATCGTGGTGTCCTCGGGAACCTGCACCCCCTTGTCGATGATGGCCCGCTTGATGACGCAGCCCCGTCCGACCTCGACGCCGTCGAGCAGCACGCTGTCGTCGATCGTCGTGCCGCTGTGGATGTGGCACCGCGGGGAGAGCACCGAGTTGGTGACCGTCGCGCCGGAGATGACGACACCGGGGGAGACCGCCGAGTTGTGCGCCTCGCCGAACTTGCCGGCCGCACCGTGGACGAGCTTCGCGGGCGCGAGCGGCCCGTAGTCGGTGTAGATCGGCCAGTCGTAGTTGTAGAGGTTGAAGACCGGGTGGATGGACACGAGGTCCATGTGCGCCTCCCAGTAGGAGTCCATCGTCCCGACATCGCGCCAGTAGGCCTGGTCACGGGGCGTCGCGCCCGGGATGACGTTGTCCTTGAAGTCGTAGACGTAGCCGGCACCGTTGTCCACGAAGTCGGGGACGATGTCGCCGCCCATGTCGTGCTTGCTGCCCTCGCGGTCGTTGTCGCGGGTCACGGCGTCGATCAGCACGTCCGCGTCGAAGACGTAGTTGCCCATGGACGCGAGCACCTCGTCGGGGGAGTCGGGCAGGCCCTTGGCGTCCTTGGGCTTCTCCTTGAACGCCCCGATCTTGCGGTGGTCGCCGTCGTCGACCTCGATCACCCCGAACTGGTCGGCCAGCGAGATCGGTTGGCGGATGGCCGCGACCGTCACGCCTGCCTTGGTCTCGATGTGCTGGGCGACCATCTGCGAGAAGTCCATCCGGTAGACGTGGTCGGCGCCGACCACCACGACGATGTCGGGCTTCTCGTCGTGGATCAGGTTGAGGCTCTGGAAGATCGCGTTCGCCGAGCCGAGGTACCAGTTCTTGTCGATGCGCTGCTGCGCCGGGACCGGGGCCACGTAGTTGCCGAGCATCGTCGACATCCGCCAGGTCTTGGTGACGTGGCGGTCGAGGCTGTGCGACTTGTACTGGGTGAGGACGACCACCTTGAGGTAGCCGCTGTTCACGATGTTGCTCAGCGCGAAGTCGATCAGCCGGTAGATCCCCCCGAACGGCACCGCTGGTTTGGCTCGGTCGGCGGTCAGCGGCATCAGCCGCTTCCCCTCCCCACCCGCGAGGACGATGGCCAGCACCTTGGGTCCACCAGACTTGTACGCCATGGGTCGACCCTAGGGACTGTGACGCCGCGCGGCGACCCCTGTCCGCAGATGAGCCGACGCGGCTACGCTCGCGAGCGTGAGAGTCGACATCCTGACCAAGGAGTACCCGCCCAACATCTACGGCGGAGCGGGGGTCCACGTCGCCGAGCTCGTCCGCGCGTTGCGCGACAGGGGCGATGTCGATGCGCGGGTGCGCGCGTTCGGCGTGCCCGTGGTCGAGGAGGGGACGACCGGGTATGCCGACCTGCCGGACCTCGCGGGCGCGAACGCCGCGATCCGCACGATGGGGGTCGACCTGGCGATGGCGGGCGACTGCGTCGGGGCCGACCTGGTCCACTCCCACACCTGGTACGCCAACTTCGCCGGGCACGTCGGGTCGCTGCTCGGCGGCATGCCGCACGTGGTGAGCGCCCACAGCCTGGAACCGATGCGGCCCTGGAAGGCCGAACAGCTCGGCGGCGGCTACCGGGTCTCGTCGTTCGTCGAGCGCACCGCCTACGAGGCCGCCGCCGCGGTCATCGCGGTGAGCGAGGGCATGCGCCAGGACGTCCTCCGCAGCTACCCCTCGATCGACCCCGAGCGGGTGAAGGTCGTCCACAACGGCATCGACTCGCAGCTGTGGCAGCGGCACCGCGACGACGACACCGTCCGGCGGCACGGGGTCGACCCGGACGGCAAGTCCGTCATCTTCGTCGGTCGGATCACCCGCCAGAAGGGGCTTCCCTATCTCCTGCGGGCTGCCGCGCAGCTGCCGCCCGACGTGCAGCTCGTCCTGTGCGCCGGCTCGCCGGACACCCCCGAGATCATGGCCGAGGTGCAGGGTCTCATGGAGGAGCTGCGCGCCACCCGCAAGGGCGTCGTGTGGATCCCCGAGATGCTGCCGCGCGCCGAGGTGGTCGCCCTGCTATCGGCCGCGACCGTCTTCGCCTGCCCCTCGATCTACGAGCCCCTGGGCATCGTCAACCTCGAGGCGATGGCCTGCGAGCTGGCTGTCGTCGCCACGGCCACCGGCGGCATCCCCGAGGTCGTCGTGGACGGCGAGACCGGCTGGTTGGTGCCGATCGAGCAGAAGCAGGACGGCAGCGGCATACCCCTCGACGCCGACCGGTTCGTCGCCGACCTGGCGCACGCGCTCAACGACGCGGTCAGTGACCCGGCGCGCGCCAGCGCCATGGGGCTGGCCGGGCGCACCCGCGCGGTCGACGCGTTCTCGTGGGCCACCATCGGCGACCGCACCATCCAGGTCTACCGCGACGTGCTCGGCTGAGCCGACCCTCGACCCGGCTACGACACCGGCGCCGAGGCCAGCTCGTCCTCGGTCGCGGGCGCGAGGTAGGCGTGCACGAGGGGCACCACCGAGGCGCCCTCCCCGCTGGCGGCAGCGACCCGCTTCATCGACCCTGCCCTGATGTCGCCGGCGGCGAAGATGCCGGGCACCGTCGTGGCCAGGTTGGCCGGTGGCACGTCGTCGGTCCACTGGTCACGCGGCACGTCGCGTCCGGTGAGCACGAAGCTGTGCTTGTCCCGGGCCAGCTGGGGTGGCAGCCAGTCGCACCGGGGCGCGGCGCCGAGCAGCAGGAACAGTCCCCGCGCCTGCTTCGTCGTGCGCCGACCCGTGGTGGTGTCCTCGAGGCACACCCACTCGAGCTGACCCTCGCCGCCACCGTCGACCACCCTGGTACAGGGCAGCACGGAGATGCGCTCGTTGTAGCCGATCTCGTCGATCAGGTACTGCGACATGGTCTCCTCGAGCCCGCCGCGGCGGACCACGATCGTCACCGAGCTCGCGAACCGCGCCAGGTGCAGCGCGGCCTGGCCGGCGGAGTTGCCGCCCCCGACCACCACGACGTCGTACCCCTCCATCTCGCGGGCTGCGGTCATGGCGGCGCCGTAGTTGACGCCGGCCCCGACGAGGGCCTCGAGCGGGGGCACCCCGAGCTTGCGGTAGGCCACGCCACTGGAGATCAGCACGGTCCTGGCCCGTACCTCGCCGCCGTCCGTGCGCAGCAGGTGTGGGGTCTGGTCGGTGCCCGGCTCGAGCGCGGTGACCTCCCACCCGGTGAGGAAGTCGGTCCCGAAGCGCAGCGCCTGGTTGCGCGCACGCTGGGCCAGCCGCATGCCCGAGATGCCCCGGGGGAAGCCGAGGTAGTTGCGGATCATGGAGCTCGTGCCGGCCTGGCCGCCGATCGCCTCGGCCTCCAGCACGACCACGGAGAGGCCCTCGGACGCGCCGTAGACGGCCGCGGCGAGTCCGGCGGGTCCGCCACCCACGACCGCGAGGTCGACGACACCGTCGAGCTCGAAGTTGCGCGGGGCGCCGTTGATCGCGATCGCGACGTCGCGGACGCTGGTCGCCTGGACGGGCACCCGGTTGGCTGCCACGACCAGCGGCCAGCGGAGCTCGTCGACCCCGAGCTGCTCGCGGATCCCCGCGAGGTAGTCCTGCAGCTCCGGGGTGTCGGGGTGCCAGAGCCGGTTCTGCATGCCCATCCGGTCGAGGAAGTCGCGGATCGCCATCGTGAGCGCGTCATGGGTCGGCGAGATGACCTTCGCGACGACGACCTCGGGCTGGGGGATCGTGGAGGTCCACTCCGACAGCAGGTCGGTGATGGCGTTGTGGAACTCCTCGTCCCGCCGCCCACGCGGCATGAGGAGGTAGGCGTCGAACTTGCCCTTGGCCATGCCGACCCGCAGGTCGGGCGCGTCGGCGAGGAAGTAGTCCCAGGGGGCCGCCACGACCCGGCGCGCGGTCGCGACGACCAGGCGCCAGCGGTGGAACGCGTAGTGGACGCTCTCGACGTCGGGCAGCCGTGAGTCGGTGACGAAGAGGGCGACGTGGTCGCCGCCGTCACAGATCTCGCGGGCGATCGACTCGGCCTCCGTGCAGGAGCCGGCCGTGCGCAGGTCGTAGTCGCGCGCGTACCTGCTCTGGAACTCCTCGAGCAGCGTGTCGGCGTGGTGTTCCGACACCAGGATGATTGCGGGGTCCGCCATGGTGTCCAAGCCTAATCCGCGGCGCGCGGGTTCAGCCCGGTCGCCAGCCCGCCAGCACCGCGCAGGCCGCGTTCGTGGCATCGGCCAGCGCGCGCTCCGAGGCCCGCTGGAGGCGCAGCAGCAGGCGGTGCCGGGCGCCCGCCTCCGCCGCCGTGAGGGCGCCGTCGCCCGCCGCCAGGGCCACGTCGACGACGGTGTCGATCGTGCCGGCCAGGGCGATGACGCGAGCGGCGCGGGCCGGCAGTCCAGTCGGCAGCCCCCAGCGACCACCGATGGCGGCATCGGCGAGCTCGCGGGCAGCGGTGGCGCCGAACGGCTGCCCGCCCACCGCGTCGATGGCCTCGGTGGCGGTGCGGATCTCGTCACGCAGGTGTCGTTCGAGCTGTGACGGCTCCAGCGCCTCCACGCGGTGCCGGGGCACCGGTTGCGCGTCGTATGCCGTCCAGTCCACCCGGGTGCCGACGTCCAGCCCGCCCTCGGGACCGGCACCGTACGTCGAGATCGTGGGCACGAGCATCCCGCCGAGGCCGGGGACGAACACGCACTCGCCCCCCACGGCCGCGGCACCCTGGGCCTCGACCGACGCGCCCGGGAGGCCGACCAGGTCGCCCGGCGCCGGGAGCGCCACGAGGAGGGCCTGTTCCCCGAGGTCGTGCCACAGCGCGAGGCGGTCGAGGTCGCCGGCCACGTGGTCGATGTCGGGCAGGGCGCGGGCGAGGGCGTCCTCGAGTGGGGTCCCTGTCGCCCAGGCGTGGGTGGTCCACAGCGAAAGCCGCACGGACGCAGGGAGTTCGGGCATCCCGTCATGCTAAGCCGATAGGGTCCCGTGACATGAGTGACGTCCTTGAGTTCGCAGGAGTGACTGTCGTCCGGGGTCAGGCGACCCTGCTCGACGACGTCTCCTGGGAGGTCGAGGAGGGACAGCGCTGGGTCATCCTCGGCCCGAACGGCGCCGGCAAGACGACGCTGCTCCAGCTGGCTGCCGGACGGATGCACCCCACGCGTGGCGTGGCCGGCGTGCTGGGCGAGGTGCTGGGAGCGGTCGACGTCTTCGAGCTCCGGCCGCGGATCGGGCTCGCCTCGGCCGCCCTGGCCGAGCGCATCCCGTTCGACGAGGTGGTCCACAACGTCGTGGTGACCGCCTCCTACGGAGTCGTCGGTCGCTGGCGCGAGAGCTACGAGACGTTCGACCACGCCCGAGCCTCCGAGCTGCTCGCCGCGCTCGGGGCGGACCACCTGGCCGACCGCACCTACGGCACCCTGTCCGAAGGGGAGCGCAAGCGGGTCCAGATCGCCCGGGCGCTGATGACCGACCCCGAGCTGATGCTGCTCGACGAGCCCGCCGCGGGCCTCGACCTCGGTGGGCGCGAGGACCTCGTGCGCCGGCTGGGTGTGCTGGCCGCAGACGTCGAGGCACCCGCACTGATCCTCGTCACCCACCACGTCGAGGAGATCCCGCCCCACTTCACCGACGTCCTGCTGCTGCGCGACGGGCGCATCGTGGCCCAGGGGCCGCTCGAGATCACCCTCACGGAGGCGAACCTCTCCGAGACCTTCGGGATGCCGCTCGAGCTGGAGCGCCGCGGCGACCGGTGGACGGCCCGACTGAAGGTCGCCGAAGGAACGTCAGAGGCCCCTCCTTCGTCCTAGAGTTGCTGGACCACTGAGTGGTGGAACTGCTGAGAGGGAGGGGTGTCATGGACTGGTTCGCGGACAACCCGTGGCTGGCATGGCTCGGTCTGGCACTGATCCTGGCGGCCATCGAGGCTGCCACCGTCGACTTCGTGTTCCTCATGCTGGCCGGCGGTGCCGCGGCCGGCGCCGCGGCCTCCGCGGTCGGGGTGCCCTTCCCGGCCCAGGTCGTGGTCGCCGTCGTCGTGGCCGGTCTGCTGCTCCTCCTGGTGCGGCCGGTCATCACCCGCAAGTTCATGGTGGCCGAGGCGAGCCACGGCATCGGAGCCCACGGGCTCGTGGGCCGCAGCGGCCGCGTGCTGCAAGCCGTCACCGCGACCGACGGTCGCGTGAAGGTGGGCGGCGAGACCTGGTCCGCCCGCACCCCGCAGGGGGATGCCACATGCCAGCCCGGCCAAGAGGTCCGGGTTGTATCAATCGAGGGGGCCACCGTGATCGTCACCGGCGTCACGGCGGGTCAGAAAACGGAGTAGACGTGGACGGCATCGGAGCAGGCTTCATCGTCCTGCTGATCCTGGTCGCCTTTGCGCTGATCGTGCTCTTCCGCACGGTCCGCATCGTGCCCCAGCAGACTGCCCTGATCATCGAGCGGCTGGGACGCTACGCGCGCACCCTCGAGGGAGGCATCCACTTCCTGGTGCCCTTCGTCGACAAGGTGCGCGCGAACGTCGACCTGCGGGAGCAGGTCGTGTCCTTCCCGCCCCAGCCCGTGATCACCAGCGACAACCTGGTGGTCAACATCGACACGGTCATCTACTACTCGGTCATCGACGCCAAGTCGGCCGTGTACGAGATCGCCAACTTCATCCAGGGCATCGAGCAGCTCACGGTCACCACCTTGCGCAACGTCATCGGCTCGCTCGACCTCGAGCAGACGCTGACCAGCCGCGACCAGATCAACGCCCAGCTCCGGGGGGTCCTCGACGAGGCCACCGGCAAGTGGGGCATCCGCGTGAACCGCGTCGAGCTCAAGGCCATCGACCCGCCGCACTCCGTGCAGGAGTCGATGGAGAAGCAGATGAAGGCCGAGCGCGAGCGCCGTGCCCAGATCCTCTACGCCGAGGGCACCAAGCAGTCCGCGATCCTCACCGCCGAGGGTGAGAAGCAGAGCCAGATCCTGCGCGCCGAGGGTTCCGCCCAGGCCCGCATCCTCGAGGCCCAGGGCCAGGCCCGCGCGATCCAGCAGGTCTTCGACGCCATCCACCGCGGCAAGCCCACCCAGAAGCTGCTGGCCTACCAGTACCTCCAGGTGCTCCCGCAGATCGCGCGCGGTGACTCCAACAAGATGTGGATCATCCCCAGCGAGCTGACCGACGCCCTTCGCGGCATCGGTGGAGCACTCGGCGCCTCGGACAAGCCGCACGGCCCCGACGACGGGGGCGACGAGGAGTGGGTCGACCCCGGCCAGCTCGCCGACGCCTTCGACGAGACGGTGCTCGAGGACCCGATGCAGGCCCTCGCCGAGGCCCGCGGGCTGGCCGGCAAGGCCAGCCAGGAGGCCACCGAGCACGCGGCCCCGGTCCGGCGCGTCCAGCCGCCGGTGCAGCCGCCGGCCGACGCGGTGCCCGACTTCGAGCCGCCGACCCCGCCGGCGGTCCCGCCCGTGGAGACCGACGAGGACCCCAAGCCGCCGCCGGCCTGACCTCTACCCCACCTCGGTATGCCGCCCGCGCAGGTGCGCGGGCGGCACACCTGTGTCCGGGCGGGGGAGAGGCGTCGCTAGGGTGACGTGATGTCCGTCTTCGAAGCCCTCGGGATCTTCCTCGCGGGGCTCGCGGCGGGGACCATCAACACCGTGGTCGGCTCGGGCACCCTGATCACCTTCCCCACGCTGTTGTTCTTCGGCTACCCGCCGCTCACGGCCAACATCTCGAACAACATCGGACTGGTCGGCGGCGGCGTGACCGGGTCGTGGGGGTACCGCCACGAGCTCGGGGGCGCAGGCCCGGCCATCCGGCGACTCGTCCCGATGTCCCTCGCTGGTGGCATCACCGGCGCCGTCCTGCTGCGCGTGCTGCCGGCCTCGGCCTTCGCGGCCATCGTCCCCGTGCTGATCGCGATCGGGGTGCTGCTCGTGGTCCTCGGTCCGGCGATCCAGCGTCGAGCGGCCGCGCGGCGCGAGGGCGAGGACGAGGTCCACCCGGTTCACCGCGGTGGCGCCACGACGGTCCTGCTCATGGCGGCCGTGTTCGTGGCCGGTGTGTACGGCGGGTACTTCGGAGCCGCGCAGGGCGTCATCCTCATGGGCGTCCTCAGCGTCCTCAGCAGTGAGCCGCTGCAACGCCTCAACGGCTACAAGAACGTGCTCGCCCTGGTCGTCAACACCGTGGCAGCGCTCGTCTTCGTCGTCGTCGCCCACGAGCTGATCGACTGGCTGGTCGTCCTGCTCATCGCGGTCGGGTCGCTGCTCGGCGGGGTGGTCGGCTCGACCGTCGGCCGCCGACTGCCACCGGTGGTGTTGCGCGGGTTCATCGTCGTCATCGGGGTGGTCGGGATCATCAAGATCGTGTGGTTCAGCTGAGGGCTGCCGACGCCCACGCTGCGGTCAGGTGACCTTGACCACCGTGACCGCCGACACCGACTCGGCATGCGTGGAGCTCCCGAGGTAGCGCACCGTCAGGCTGTGGTTGCCCCTGGCGACCGGTGTCCAGGCGATCGTGGCCCTGCCGTCGGTGAGGGTGGCGGCGGTCCCGACCGGCTCGGCGCCGTCGTAGAGCTGCACGGAGCCCGTGGGGCGGGGGCCGGAGGCTGCGGTCACCGCGACCGCCACGGGCAGGGGCTTGCCGGTCTTCCCGGTCTTGGCGACGGAGGTCGAAGTCGTGGTGGCGACGCCCGGGACGACGACTGTCGTCGCCCCGCTGCTCGGCAGGAGCGTCGCGCTCCCGACGTAGTCGCCGGTGAGGGTGTGACTGCCGCGAGGTAGCCCGGGGACGAGGAGGTAGGCCTTGCCGCTGCCGTCGAGGGCTACCGTCCCGAGCGTCGTCGACCCCTCGCGGAAGGTCACCTGGCCGGTCGGGACCGCGGTCCCGCCCTGCACGGTGGCGGTGAGGGCGACCCCGCCGTCACTGGTCGCGCCACCGGTCACGGTGGTCGTGGAGGCCACCCGCGGGTCAGCCGCGACGGTGTTGTACCGCGCCCGCCCGGAGATCGCGGCGACGGCGTTGTCGCAGAACTGCCGGAACGTCACGTCGAGGCTGGTGATCGCCCCGGTGGGGTCGGTCGCGATGCTGTTCACGGTGAAGTCGCCGGTGAGGGTGTTGCAGCCACGCCCCGTGCCCGAGAAGTCCAGTCCGGGCTGACCTGCCCCACGGAACGGGGCCCGCACCGCGCCGGTGTAGGAACCGACCTGCAAGGTCTGGCCCGGGGGCGCCGCGACGTCGAGGGTCCACCACTGGTCGGTGCCGGGCGAGTCCACCGAGACGGTGGCGTACCCGGCGGTGCCTCGTGCGGTGATGGCGGCTGTCGGCGGCACGTAGCTGGCCGACGCCCCCTGCCCGATGTAGTCCCCGGCCAGGCTCCCGAACCACAGCGAGGTGGCCGGGACGGCGACCTCCTGGACCAGCCGGGCGGAGGTGAGGGTCCCGACCTTCGCGTAGAGCGAGTGCGTGCCCGGGGTGAGCCGGGACGTCGTGAGTCGTGCGGTGCCGTTGGTGTCGAAGGAGCCCTGGCCGATGGGGGTCGTGGCGTCGTAGAAGACGACACCCCCGGCCGTGCCGGGCGAGGTCCTCGCGGTCAGCGTGACCGGTTGGTCGGCCACGACGCTGGGGTTGGAGGACGTGAGCACCGGGGTGATGACGTAGGGCGCCGCGTACTTGACGGTGGCGGACAGGCTTCCGGTGCTGTTGTCGCAGACCTGGGTCAGCGTCGCGTCGAGGGAGGTGATGCGCCCGGCGGTGTCCGCACTGATGGCGAAGATCGTGAAGCGACCATTGACCTGGTTGCAGCCACGCCCCGTCGACGTGACCGAGAGGCCGCCGGACGTGCTGTTGAACGGCGCGCGGGTGGCGTTCTCGTAGGACCCGGTCGTCAGCTGCTGGCCCTTGGGGGCGGCGAGCGTGACGTCCCACCACTCCGACCCGGTGTCGGCCGAGACCGTGACCGAGCCAGCGGTGCCGCTGATCCGGAACTGCGTGGGCGCGACGAGGGTGCCGCTCCGACCCTGCCCGATGTAGTCGCCGGGGGCGCTGACGTACGACAGGTACGTCTCGCTCTCCGCGGCGGCCAGGGCCGGTGCCGTGGTGGCCACCACGGCGAGGGGCGCGACCACGACCGCACCGGTCACCAGCCGCGCCCAGATTCCACGTCCACTCATCGCGAGCCCCCTCGTCCCAACCGCGGTCACCGACCCTGCATCGGGCGCAGCTGTGCTGCGCAAACGGTAGACCGATGGCCCAGCCGTCAGCAGGCTTTTCGCGGAAATCGGCGGTGGCCTAGCCTGCTCGCCGTGCCCCTCGCCATCACCGACCCTGCCGACCCCCGGCTGGCCGACTACGTCTCGCTCACCGACGTCGCGCTGCGCCGCCGGACCGAGCCGGAGCGCGGCCTCTACATCGCCGAGTCGGAGAAGGTCATCCGCCGGGCGCTGCGAGCCGGGCACCGACCGCGCAGCTACCTGATGGCGGAGCGCTGGCTGACCGACCTCGCCGACCTCGTGGCCGAGGCCGAGGCCGACGGTGTGCCGGTCTTCGTGGGCGAGCACGACGTCATCGAGCAGCTCACCGGATTCCACCTGCACCGGGGCGCGCTGGCCTCGATGCAACGGCCCGAGCTGCCCGGCGTCGGGGAGCTGGTGGCCGGCGCCCGTCGGGTGCTGGTGCTCGAGGACATCGTCGACCACACCAACGTCGGCGCCGTGTTCCGCTCGGCTGCAGCGCTCGGCGTGGACGCGGTGCTCGTGACTCCGCGGTGCGCAGACCCGTTGTACCGCAGGGCGATCCGGGTCTCCATGGGCACCGTGTTCCAGGTCCCGTGGACCCGGATCGACCCGTGGCCGGGTGGCATCACCGAGCTGCAGGCCGCCGGGTTCACGGTGGCGACCCTGGCCCTCGCCGACGACGCGGTGAGCCTCGACCAGCTGGCTGCTGACCCACCGGAGCGGCTGGCCCTCGTGCTCGGCACGGAGGGCGACGGGCTGTCGCACCACACGCTCGAGGCAGCCGACCTGACTGTCACCATCCCGATGGCCGGGGGAGTGGACTCCCTCAACGTCGCCGCGGCGGGCGCCGTGGCCGCCTGGGCGCTGCGCCCGAAGCGCTAGGTCAGGACGGCTGGGCCTGGTCGACGAGTCGCCGCAGCAGCTCGGCCAGCTCTGCGGCCGGGTCCTCGGTGAGGCCGCCGTGCACCGGCCCGGGCTGCACGACGGTGCTCCGCGGGGCGCTGAGCCAGCCGAACCGGCGGCCCAGCCCGCCGAGGGTGGGCAGCCCGCCGCCGGTGACCCCACGGCATACCTGGCAGATCGTCTCGAGGGCCTGGTCCACGTCCTCGACGCTGACGTGGGGGGCGAAGGCGTGCAGGCGCGCCTCGTCGACGCGGTAGGCGGCCTCGAGGAAGTCGGCGGACTGGCTGTAGAGCACCACGCCGACGTTGAGGAACTCCTCGCGCTCCACGCGTGGCACGCAGCGCAGGACGACGTACTGGTAGCCGTGGCGGGTCATGACGCCTCGCCCGGGAGCCAGGCCTGTGGCTGCGCGACGCGGGCCACCAGGTGGTCGACGTAGGCCGCGCGCACGGCGTCGAGCGTGTCGAGGCCGGGCGCCTGCTCCAGCCACACCTCGGGCACGCCCGCGACCACCTCGGTCAGGAGCTCCCGGGTGAGCGCCGGGGCGTGCCGCTCGTGGGCGGCGGCCGGGCTGGAGGCGACGTCGCGCAGCACGTGCGTGCTGGCGTCGAACGGCTGGGCCGCGAAGCGCTCCGGGTCGGCACCACGGCTGGGCCAGCCGTGGTGGAAGTAGAGCGCGGCACCGTGGTCGATCAGCCACGGGTCGCGGTGCCAGACGAGGAGGTTGGGGTTGCTCCAGGTGCGGTCGACGTTGGCCGTGAGCGCGTCGAGCCACAGGATGTCGGCGGCGGTGTCGGGTGCCGGTGGGCGGGAGCCGTCGTAGCCGAACGAGCCGGGGAGGAAGTCGATCCCGAGGTTCGGTCCGATGCTGGCCGTGAGGAGGTCCTGGACCTCCTCGTCCGCCTCGTACTTGGCGATCGGGGCCTGGAGGTCGACGACGGCGAGGCGGGGCACGCTCAGCCCCAGCGCGCGGGCCAGCTCGCCGACGACCACCTCGGCGACGAGCACCTTCGGGCCCTGGCCGGCGCCACGGAACTTCAGCACGTAGGTGCCGAGGTCGTCGGCCTCGACGATGCCCGGCAGCGACCCGCCCTCCTTGAGGGGCGTGACGTAGCGCGTGGCGGTGATCTGGTCGAGCACGACGCCCAGCCTATGGGGAAGCAGCGGACTCAGGCGTCGCCGACCGTGAGCGCCGCGGCCTCGAGCGGCCGCCCCTGCTCGACCGTCTCGTCGGCGTGCTCCCGGTCGACGGCGGTGATCTCCCGTCGTGCGGTGAGCAGGACGGCCACGCCGAGCAGCACCGCGCCCGAGCCGACCCAGAACGGCACGTGCACCGAGCGTTCGCCGAGCTTGCCGGCCAGCCACGGGGCGATCGCGCCACCGCCGAACCGCACGAAGCTGTACGCCGCGGAGGCCACCCCGCGCTCCACCGGCGAGACCTTCATGACGGTCTCGGTGATCAGCGTGTTGTTGACGCCGAGGAAGGCACCCGCGAGGACCACCCCGACGACCAGCACCGGCTTGTGGTCGGTGCCGATGGCCATGGCCGCCAGGATGAGGGCGAACCCGACCAGGGCGCCGATCACGCCGGGCAGTGTCCCGAACCGGCGCTGCAGCCGTGGTGCCACGACCACCGAGGTGAACGCGAGCAGCAGTCCCCAGCCGAAGAAGATGAGCCCGACCTGGTGGGCGCCCATGCCGAGCGGGAAGGGCGTGAAGGCGAGCAACGTGAAGAAGCCGAAGTTGTAGAGCAGTGCGGTGATCCCCACGGTCAGCAGGCCGCGGTGCGAGAGCGCCCTGAGCGGTGCCGAGATGCTGCTGCGGGGACCGGTCGGCGGCGTCGCCGGCAGGGTGGTCAGGATCGCCACCAGGGCCACGGCCATCAGGGCGGAGACGCCCCAGAACGGCCAGCGCCACGAGTGTCCGCCCAGCCACCCGCCGAGCAGCGGGCCGGTCGCGATGCCGACGCCGAGGGCCGCCTCGTAGAGGACGATCGCCTGGCCCACAGAGCCGCGGGCGGCGCTGACGATGGTGGCCAGCGCGGTGGCGATGAACAGCGCGTTGCCGAGGCCCCAGACCGCGCGGAACGCGACGATCCCGCCGATCGAGTCCTGGGCCCCGGCCAGGCCCGCCCCGATGATGATGACGACGAGCCCGAGCAGGAGGGTCCGCTTGGCGCCGGTGCGGCTGGACACCCAGCCGGTCACCAGCATCGCGACCCCCATCACCGCCATGTAGCTGGTGAAGAGCAGCGAGACCTGGGACGCGCTGGCGCCGAGGTCGTCGGCGATCGGCTTGAGGATGGGGTCGACGAGGCCGATGCCCATGAACGCGATGACACAGGCGAAGGCGACGGACCAGACGGTCTTGGGTTGGCGCCACATGGTGGGTGCAAGCTTCTTTCTCTGGGGGAGTGGGCTCAGGTGGTGTTGGCGGCCCGGGCCAGCAGGTCGTCGAGCGCCGCCACGGCGACCTCGAGCCGCGCGATGGCCTCGGCGTCGAGCTGCCCGAACACGGGGGAGAGGGCCTCGAGCCGGGCCCGCCGGGCCCGTCCGAGCGCGGCGCTCCCGGCGGCGGTGAGGGAGACCAGGCTGGCGCGGGCGTCGGCCGGGTCGGGTACGCGCTCGGTCCAGCCCTCCGCCTCGAGTCGCTGCACCTGCAGGCTCATCGTCGGCTGGCTGGTGTGGTCGGCGGTGGCCAGCGCGCTGATGCGGGCCGGCTCGAGCTCCTCGACCAGGGCCAGCAGCCGGGTCTGGGCCATCGGCACGTCGAACGACGCGTTGCGCGATGCCCAGCGGGTCAGCCGTGCCGCGGAACGCAGGACGCTGTTGCCCAGCTCGTCGCGATCGGTCATGGCTTCCACATTACATAGGAAACCTATGTAATGCACGTCGAGCCGTGCACTCCCGGGTCAGGCAGCCAGGCAGGTGGCGTGGTTGAGCGCCCCGATGACGGCCTCGCGCCAGCTCAGCTGCACGACGCTGCTGCGGCACGAGGCGCCCCCGCAGTCGCACTGCCAGCGCCACGTGCCGGTGTTGACCCGCAGCACGTGCGGGTGGTGGTGGGCGGTGTCGCCCCTGGTGATGTGGTGTGTCCGCATGGTTCTGTCCCCCTCGTCCGTGCCGCCCCCCGCGGCACGTCCTGACTCAAGGAGGCTGGTGAGGTCGCGCCTGATACGTGCGCCCGCCCTCCGACTCGCACTCAGCGCAGCGCGCGCAACGTGTCGATGGTGTCGGCCTCCTCGGCCGTCTTGTCGTCGCGGTAGCGCAGCACCCGGGCGAACCGCAGGGCCATCCCCCCGGGGTAGCGCGACGAGGTCTGGATCCCGTCGAACGCGATCTCCACGACCTGCTCCGGCCGCACCGGCACGACGTAGCCGTCGGTGCCGTCGGTCGCGAGCTCGGTGAAGCGCTCGGTCTGCCACTGGAGCATCTCGTCGGTCATGCCCTTGAACGTCTTGCCGAGCATGACGAAGCCGCCGCTCTCCGGATCCCGGGCTCCGAGGTGGATGTTGGAGAGCCAGCCCTTGCGGCGGCCGCTGCCCCACTCGATCGCCAGCACGACCAGGTCGAGGGTGTGCCGTGGCTTCACCTTCACCCACCCGGCACCGCGGCGACCGGCGGCGTAGGGGGCGCTCGGCGACTTGACCACGACACCCTCGTGACCGTCGCGGACGAGCTGGTCGAAGAACGCCGTCGCCTCAGCCGGGCTGGCCGCGGTGATGCGCGGCACCAGGCTGGCCTGCGGGACCAGCGCGGCGAGCCGTCCGAAGCGCTCGGACGCGGGGAGCTCGAGCAGGTCGTCGCCGTCGACATGCAGCAGGTCGAAGAAGTAGGGGGTCACCGGCACGGCGGCCCGGAGCTCGTCGACACCGGTGCTGCTCATGGTGCGAGAAGCGGTCTGCTGGAACGGCAGCGGGCGGCCGGTCTCGTCGAGGGCGATGGCCTCACCGTCGACGACGAGCGTGGTGACCGGCAGCGCCAGGACCGCCTCGACGACCTCGGGCAGCCGGTCGGTGATGTCGTCGAGCGACCGGGTGAACAGGCGCACGTCGTCGCCGTCCCGGTGGGCCTGGAGCCGGATGCCGTCGAGCTTGCCGTCGACCACCACTCCCTCGGAGGTGTCACCGACCTGCTCCCAGGCCGCCCCGACGTCGGGCGCGGACGCGGCCAGCATCGGGCGCATCGGCCGGCCGACCTCGAGGTGGATGTCGTCGAGCGCTGCGACACCGCCGGTCAGGGCGGCGACGGCCACGGGCGCGGCATACCCGGCCAGCATGGTGGCTCGACGCACGGCGGCCTCCGGCACGTCGGCCGCCTGCGCGATGGCCGCGAGCATGACGCCGTCGAGCGCGCCCTGCCGCACCTGACCGGTCACCAACGCCCGCAGGTAGTCCTGCTCCGGCTCCGTGAGCCGGGCGAACAGCGCCGTCACGGCCTCGGTGCGGGCGGCTGCGGAGCCGCTGCCGGCGATCACCGCGATCTCGCCCAGCGCCGCGTCGACCTCGGCGACGGTCACGCTCGCTTCCGCCGCGGGCGCGGGGAGGGTCGACAGGCCACGCCAGCTCACGCCGATGCGTCGCTGCGGCAGCACCCCGGAGAGGTATGCCGCGACCGTCGCCGCATCGTCGGCCCCGGCCGCACGCAGCGCGTCGGCCACGGCAGCAGTCTTGGCCAGCCGGGACCGGGTGGCGGTGGCTGCTGCCGAGGCGGCGACGACGTCGGCGAAGAGCACGGTTCGAGGCTAGTCGGGGCGGGTGACAGGGACGGGGGACAGCCCCGGTGTCAGGCCTTCCCGAGGATGGTCTGCAGGTCGGTCGACTCGAACCCGTGCGCCTCAGCCACCGGGGCATAGGTGACGGCGCCGTCGTGGGTGTTGAGGCCCAGCGCCAGCGGACGGTTCGCCGAGAGGGCGTCGCGCCAGCCCTGGTTGGCGAGCTGCACGGCATACGGGAGGGTCACGTTGGTGAGCGCGTAGGTGCTGGTGTGCGGCACGGCGCCGGGCATGTTCGCGACGCAGTAGAACACCGAGTTGTGCACCTGGTAGGTCGGGTCGGCATGCGTCGTGGGGCGCGAGTCCTCGAAGCAGCCGCCCTGGTCGATCGAGATGTCGACCAGCACCGAGCCGGGCTTCATCCGCGAGACCTGCTCGTTGGTCACGAGCTTGGGGGCCTTGGCCCCCGGCACGAGCACGGCGCCGATGACCAGGTCGGCGTCCTCGATGGCCCGCTCGATCTCGTAGGTGTTGGAGGCCACCGTTTGGCAGTGCCCCTGGTAGATCGCGTCAGCGTGGCGGAGCTTGGCGATGTCGCGGTCGAGCAGGAGCACCTCGGCCTGCATGCCGAGCGCGATGGCCGCGGCGTTCATGCCGGAGACGCCGGCGCCGATGACGACGACCTTCGCGGCATACACCCCGCTCACGCCTCCCATGAGCACTCCCCGGCCACCCTGGGCCCGCATCAGCGTGTGGGCGCCGACCTGCGGCGCGAGCCGCCCGGCGACCTCGGACATGGGGGCCAGCAGCGGCAGCGACCGGTCAGGGAGCTCGACGGTCTCGTAGGCGATGCCGGTGACCTTGCGCTTCACGAGCTCCTCGGTGAGCGGCTTGTCGGCCGCGAGGTGCAGGTAGGTGAAGAGGGTCTGGCCCTCGCGCATCCGGTGGTACTCGGGCTCGATCGGCTCCTTGACCTTGAGAATCAGGTCGCCGGTGCCCCAGACGTCGTCGGCGGTGTCCAGGATCGTGGCGCCGGCAGCCGTGTAGTCGGCGTCGAGGATGGACGAGCCGACGCCGGCGTCCTTCTCGACGAAGACCTCGTGGCCGTGGACGACGAGCTCGTGCACGCCCGACGGGGTGATCGCGACGCGGTACTCGTTGTTCTTGACCTCGCGCGGAATGCCGACCTTCATCAAAGCCTCCTGGGTTGCAGTGGTCCTCGAACAATGGCGGAGATGCGCCACGCTGCCAACCTCAGCCTCCCAGACGGCAGGCGCGCGAGAGGCGGATTCCTGCCCTCCCATTTCCCCTTCGGGCCGGCTCGCACGGGCGTACCCTGACGGGAGTCCGGGAGGTGTCGCCCGGCGCCCCCGCGCACGGAGTCATCATGAGCATGACGAGCACACCCCGCCCGATGATGGGGCGCGCCCACGAAGGCTACGTGCACGACGTGATGCTGTGGTCCGGGCAGCGGTCCTTCGTCAGGGCCGCCGCGGACTTCGTGCGGCAGGGGGTCCTGGCCGGTGAGCTCGCGCTGGTGGCCCTGCCCGCCGTGCGCCTCCGGGCGGTGCGGGCCGCCCTGGGGGAGGCCGCCGCACAGGTGCGGTTCGCCGAGATGGAGACGCTGGGTGCCAACCCGGCGTGCCTCATCCAGGCCTGGGTGGACTTCGTCGCGGAGGCGGGTGACCGGCCCTCACGCGGTGTGGGCGAGCCGCTCTGGGCGGGTCGCACCGGTGTCGAGGTGACCGAGTGCCAGCTGCACGAGGCGTTGCTCAACGACGCGATCCCCGCGACGGCACCCCTGTGGCTGCGCTGCCCCTACGAGGTCGGCGCCCTGACCGACGAGGTGGTCGAGGAGGCCCTGCACACGCACCCGTGGGTGGCGGACAGCGACGGCCTGGCCCGCACCAACGACTTGTACGGCGGCCACGACCTGGGCGCCGCCGCGTTCGCGTCCCCACTGCCCGCGGCCCCGGCGGCCACCATCGTGCGGGCCATCACACCGTCCACGATCCGGGCGGTCCGAGACCTCGCGTTGCAGGTGGCCCGGGCCTGCGGCATCACCGACGACCGCGCAGCCGACCTCGGGCTGGCCCTGCACGAGCTGGGGGTGAACTCGGTCCTGCACGGTCGGGGGAGGGGCACCCTGCGGCTCTGGAGGACGAGCCAGGCGCTGGTCTGCGAGGTCACCGACGAGGGGGTCGTGGCGGACCCGCTGGCGGGCCGGCTCGCCCCGGGGACCGAGGAGCTGGACGGCCGAGGGCTCTGGATGGTCAACCAGCTGTGCGACCTCGTGCAGCTGCGGTCGTCCGCGGCGGGCACCACGGTGCGGGTGCACACCTGGCTCTAGCAGCGCCAGGTGCCGGGGGAGCCCTCGGTCAGGGCGCGATGGTGGACGAGTGCAGGAGCGCACCGATCAGGGCCGAGCGCCAGGGCAACGGGGCCTGGGCGGGGGTCCGGCACGACGCGCTGCCGCAGTCGCACACCCACAGCCAGCCCCGCGCCCCGCGCAGGACGCGCGGGTGGTGGCTGGTGGTGCGGTGGATGGTCTGCGTGCTCACGTCTTCGACGGTAGGAGCCGGATGAGAGCGCCGTGCGCGGACGCGCCGGGGGTCGGCCGAGTTCACGACCGGGAATGGCCGAACGGATGAGGACTAGTCAGTTTCAGCGGACGATGAGGGCGACGGCGGCCACGGCAGACGCCACGAGCACGGACTGGTCGAACCGCGCCTGGCTGAGCCGCCGCACCGTCCGGAGCCCTGCCCAGGCCCCGAGCAGCACGAACGGCGCCAGCAGCAGGGTGCGTTGCACGGTGTGGGGACCGAACAGGCCGAGCCCGACGCTGAAGGGCAGCTTGCAGAGGTTCACCCCGAAGAAGAGCAGTGCGCTGGTCCCGAGGAAGCGCAGCTTCTCGACCCCCTGCGCCACGAGGTAGAGGGTCGTCACCGGACCCGCCGCGTTGGCGGTCATGGTCGTGAACCCGGCGGCGATCCCGGTCCCGATCGCGGCGCTCCGGGACCTGCCGACCCTCCCGACATCGGGCGACCGCCAGCGCAGGGCCAGCTGGAGGGCGGCCAAGAGGAGCAGGAGCACCCCGATGGAGCGGCGCAGGACGGTGTCGTCGACCACGGCGAGGAACGCCGCGCCCAGGGCGAGCCCCGGGAGCACGGCCGGGATGAGGCGGCGCAACAGGCCCCAGTCGGCCTCGCTCCGGTAGTGCCACACGGCCACCACGTCGCCGATGATCAGGAGGAGCAGGATCGCCGCGGTCGACTCCCGCGCCGGCATCACGCTCGCGAAGATGGCGACGCTGATGCTCGCGAGGCCGCCGATCGCGGTCTTGGCGTACCCGATCAACAGCGCCGCGACGGCGAGCAGCAGGGCCTCGAGCACCCTGCGACCCTAGCCAGTCGCAGGCCCGGCCCTATCGGGTGTTCGGCCACCGTTCGCCGGAACCCCCGCTGCAGGGTGACCGGATGCGGCACGCTTCCGGGTGAGGCAGCCGACCCCCGGGCTGCGCACGACGAAGGACCCGTACCGATGACTGCACCCACGCAGCGCGCCGCTGTGGCGCTGAGCGCCTCCGTGGCCCTGGCCGCCACCCTGACCGGCACCGTCACCCTGGCCGCCCCGCAGACCGCGGACGCCGCGACCTGCCGGGCCACGCCCACCCTGCTCTCACGCACGCCCACCGTGACCCAGCTCGCCGGTGGCGCGACGGCCCGGATCTGGGACACCGGGCCCACTCCGAGCAACCCGCAGGCATCCACCCGCATCGTGGCCGTGACCGTGCCGGCGGCGTCGGCGGCGAACCCCCGGGTGCGGGCCGCGGCCAACCTCAACACGGCACGCATCCCGTCGGCGTACTTCCTCGACGCACCGACCGCCGTGGTGATGGTCAACGGCGGGGTGTTCAACCCGACCGTGGGAGCCATGCCCGACCTGCCGCAGATGACCTCCGGCTGGCTCCGCAAGGCGCGATCGCCGCACGACCCGGCCATCGTGACCGCCAAGGACGGCCGCTCCCTCCCGTCGCGGCTGTGGATCACGGGCAGCGTCAGCGCCACCGGCCATGGTTACCAGGCCGTGACCGGGCTCAACTGGCAGAGCCTGTCGGGCAGTGGCATCAACGCCTACACGCCGTCCTGGGGCAAGGCCCGTCGGCCGTACGGCACCGCCGACGTCGTCGTCGCGGGAGGCAAGGTCGTCGCGGTGCGCACCGGCACGACGCGCGGCCAGACCGCCGCCTCTGGGCAGACCATCCTGACGGCGACCGGCACGGCCGGGAGCTGGCTGGCCTCGTTCCGGATCGGCACGAGCGTGTCCATCAGCTACCACGCCTCCACCGATGCCCCGTTCCCGGTCTACGAGGCCGTCGGCCGCGGAGCCCGGTTCCTGAACCAGGGCGTCAAGAACGGCGGCACCTGCACGAGCCGCGACGAGCTGCTGCGGCCCCGCACCGCCATCGGGTGGACCAAGAGCGGGGACCTGCTCTTCGTCACCGCCTCGGGTCGGGCCACGGTCGACGGCGTGCGCTACGGCGGCGCGACCATCCACCAGATGGCCGACTACATGGCCAAGCTCGGGTCGTGGGACGCCACCAACCTCGACGGTGGCGGCTCGACGACCATGGTGGCGCGCACGTCCAGCGGCAAGGTCATCCGCCTGGACCGGGCCGGCACCGAGTGGCAACGGGCCGTACCCAACGTCTTCTCTGCCGGCTGACCCGCAGGAGGATCACGCAGAAGGACCCCGACACGGTGTGTGTCGGGGTCCTTCGCGTCGGTGTCCGGAGGGGGACTTGAACCCCCACGCCCGATAAAGGGCACTAGCACCTCAAGCTAGCGCGTCTGCCATTCCGCCACCCGGACAAGGTGCTTCGCAGGCCCCTTGGGGAGCGCCTGCTGCGACCCGGAACGATAGCACGCAGGCCACCCCAACTCCCAAACGGCCCAGCCCTCAACGGAACCCGGGCGAACCGTCACGGGCACGGCATACCCGACGCGCCTAGTCTGGATGCCATGAGCGAGGTCACCGAGCCCAGCAGCCAGCCCACCAGCCCCGTCGACGAGGTCGTGCGCCTGTGCCGCGACCTGATCCGCATCGACAGCACCAACTACGGCGACGGCAGCGGGCCGGGGGAGCGCGAGGCGGCCGACTACGTCGTGGCCCAGCTGCGCGAGGTCGGGCTGGAGCCCACCGTGGTCGAGAGCGACCCCGGCCGGACCAGCGTGGTGGTGCGGGTCGAGGGCGAGGACCGTGCGCGGCCGGCTCTCTGCATCCACGGACACCTCGACGTCGTGCCCGCCAACGCGGATGACTGGCAGGTGGACCCGCTGTCCGCGGAGCTGAAGGACGACTGCATCTGGGGTCGCGGCGCGGTGGACATGAAGGACATGGACGCGATGATCCTGGCCAACGTCCGCGACCTCGCCCGTCGTGGCGCCAAGCCGCCGCGCGACATCGTGTTCGCGTTCTTCGCCGACGAGGAGGCCGGTGGGGTCAAGGGCAGCCACCACGTCGTCGACCACCACCCCGAGCTCTTCGAGGGTGTCACCGAGGCGGTCTCCGAGGTCGGCGGCTACAGCGTCACCGTCCCGACCTCCGACGGCGAGACCCGCGCCTACCTGGTGCAGACCGCCGAGAAGGGCATCCTCTGGCTGCGCCTGACCGCCCACGGCCGCGCCGGCCACGGCTCGGTGCCCAACGACGAGAACGCCCTGGTCCGCCTGGCCGAGGCGATCACCCGGGTGAACGAGCACAAGTGGCCGCGCGAGTACCTCGCCTCGGTCCGCGAGCTGCTCGACGGGCTGTCCGAGCTCACCGGCACGTCCTACTCCGACGAGGACCTCGACGAGCTGCTCGACCACCTCGGTGGCGCGCAGGGGTTCGTCCGCGGGACGCTCCAGGACACCGCGAACTTCACCATGGCCGAGGCCGGCTACAAGCACAACGTGATCCCGCAGAGTGCCTCGGCCTCCCTCGACTGCCGGTTCCTGCCCGGCCACGACGACGAGCTCCTCGACACCATCCGCGAGCTCGCCGGCGAGCACGTCACCGTCGACATCGTGCACCGCGACATCGCGCTGGACGCGCCGTTCGAGGGTCCGCTCGTCGACGCCATGAAGGCCGCCCTGCTGGCGGAGGACCCCGGCGCCGAGGTGCTGCCGTACTGCCTGTCGGGAGGCACCGACAACAAGGCCCTGAGCAAGCTCGGCATCACCGGCTACGGGTTCGCCCCGCTGCAGCTCCCGGCCGACCTCGACTTCGCGCCGATGTTCCACGGCATCGACGAGCGGGTGCCGGTGGCTGCACTGGAGTTCGGCACGCGGGTCCTCCAGCGCTTCATCGCCACCTGCTGAGCGGTATGCCGCGTGGCCGGCCACGCGGCATACCGAAAACTTTGCCCCTCCGTGGGCGTAGCCTGCGGGCCGAGCCCGTCGTTTGACCTCGTGAGAGATCGACGACGGAGGAGCAGCGGATGGCACACAAGTCCCCGGGCACGAACCTGGCCCGGCTCGCAGGGGCGCTGGCAGTGGGCGGCCTCGTCTGGTTGTCGTCGGGGGGAGCGGCTCAGGCCGCGACACTGCCCGACCCGGTGACGGCGGCTGTCACCCAGCTGCTCGGTGGCTCCGCCACTCCTACCCTGCCGCCCCCGCCTCCGAACGCCCCGGCACTCCCGGCGGTGCCGTCGGTGCCGGCCCCACCTGCCCTGCCCGGGCTCCCCGGCCAGGACCCGTCCGGCGAACAGCAGGACGCACCCGGCGCCAGCGCCGAGGTGCAGGCTCCGGCTGGCGACGACCGTGCGGCAGTGGACGCGGCCGTGGCGGAGTTCCTCGGCGTCTGTGCCCGCGTCCCGCAGGACGTGGTGCCGGTGCGGGCGACCATCGTGGTGCTCGACCGTGACGTCATCGCCGAGCTGGTGGACGCCGGGGTGCCGTTGCAGCCGCTCGTCGTCCCGTGCCCGAAGGCCGCCGCCGCGAGCCCGGCCGCGCCGCAGTCGCCGGCCGCGCCCCAGGATGCCTCGCGCCCCGGGCCGACCGCCGACCCACGGTCCGGCCTGCCGACCTCGCTGGCCTTCACCGGGACCGACGTCGCCCCGACCCTCCTGCTGGCGGGAGGGTTGCTCGCCCTCGGCCTCGCGTGCCTGCGCAAGGCCCACCTGCTCGCAGTCGTCCGGTGAGCGCGCGCCGAGGACTGCTGTGGGACTCGCCCGCGCTGACGACCGTCAGTGCGGGCGAGGCGCGCGGATGATCTTGCGGCGCAACCAGGTCCGCTGCTGACCGCCCAGGTAGATCCGGGTGCGGTGCAGCTCCCAGTGGCCGTACTCGGCATGCTCGGTCAACGTCCGCCGGATGTCGGATCGTGAATCGGTTCGGGTGAAGCTCACCACGCGGTACTCGTACTCAACCATCGAGCGCCATTTTGCCCCAGAACCCGATACCGTCGAGCCATGACCGCAGACCCGCGTGGCGCGCTGGCCAACCTCATGACCGCGTTCGAGCGGCACCTCGAGGCATCGGCCTCCAAGCGGGGCGAGGAAGACCCGACCGTGATCGCGGCCTATGACGACCTGGCTGACGCCTTCGCGTCGTACGACGACGCCCTCCTCCAGGCCTACGGCGAGATGACGCCGCTCGACATCTACGACGGTGACGACGAGGACGACGACGAGGACGACGAGGACGACGACGAGGACGACGATCAGGACGACGACGACGACGACCAGGACGACGAGCTCGACGACCATGGTGACGAGGACGGCGACGGCAGTGTCTACTCCGGGCTCGACGACGCGGACTACGAGGTCGAGAGCGAGCGCTGAGCGGTCAGCCTGGTCAGGCAGACACCTCGTCGAGGGCGGCCACCAGCTCCTCGGGCAGCTCCAGCGACTCGCTCGCCAGTGAGGTCCGCAGCTGTGCCGTGGTGCGCGCCCCGACCACCGGGCTGACGACGCCTGGGCGGTCGCGCACCCAGGCCAGCGCCACCTCGGTGGGACTGACGTCGAGTCCCTTGGCCGCGATGGCGAGCGCCTCGACGATGCCGGTGCTGCGGTCGTCGAGGTAGCGGGCGGTGAAACGCGGGAAGTCGCGGGACGCGGCGCGGGAGTCGGCAGGGATCCCGTTGCGGTACTTGCCGGTCAGGACCCCACGGCCCAACGGAGACCAGGGGAGCAGCCCGAACCCGAGGGCCTGGGCGGCGGCGAGCAGGTCCGGCTCGGCCGTGCGGTTGGTGAGGGAGTACTCGACCTCGTTGGCCACCAACGGGACCCGCGCCTGCTCCAGCAGCGACATGGCCCGCGCGACCTGCCAGCCACTGAAGTTCGAGACCCCGACGTAGCGTGCCCGACCGGTGCTGACGGCCCATTCCAGGGCCGACAGCGTCTCGGTCAGCGGTGCCTCGTCCGACCAGGTGTGCACCAGCCACAGGTCGACGTGGTCGGTGCCGAGACGTTCGAGCGAGGTGTCGAGCTGGCTCAGCAGGCTGTGTCGTGAGGTGTCGACCACCCGGTGCCCGGAGCGCCGGGAGATCCCCGACTTCGTGCAGATGACGAGGTCCTCGCGCGGCACGTCGTCGTCGATCAGCCGGCCGATGATCTCCTCGGAGGTGCCGTCGGAGTAGCCGTGGGCGGTGTCGACCAGGGTGCCACCCGCGTCGAGGAACGTGCGCAGCTGCTCGCGGGCGCCCGCTTCGTCCGTCGTGCGGCCCCAGGTCATCGTGCCGAGGGCCAGGCGGGAGACCGACAGACCAGAGCTCCCCATTCGTCGCTGACGCATGGTTCCGTACGGTAGTCGGCCCACGCCGCGTTCCCGTGGTGCACCCGCCGCTACCCTCGCTCCCATGGAACTCGGAGTGAACCTCGGCTACTTCGGCATGGGCGTGGACCAGGACAACGTCGCCGTCGCGCACGAGGCCGACCGCCTCGGGTATGCCGTGGCCTGGGCGGCGGAGGCGTACGGCTCGGACGTGCCCACCGTGCTCTCCTGGATCGGGGCGCTGACCGAGCGGATCGACCTCGGGGCGGCGGTCATGCAGATCCCGGCGCGCACGCCCGCGATGACGGCGATGACCGCCGCGACCCTCGACACCCTGTCGAAGGGGCGCTTCCGGCTGGGGCTCGGGGTCAGTGGTCCGCAGGTGAGCGAGGGGTGGCACGGCGTACCGTTCACGGCCCCCCTGGGCCGCACCCGCGAGTACGTCGAGATCGTGCGCATGGCGCTGCGGCGCGAGACCCTCGCGTATGCCGGGCGGCACTTCACGCTGCCACTGCCCGACGGTCCCGGCAAGGCGCTCAAGCTCACCGTCCACCCGCCGCGCCCCGACCTGCCGATCTACCTCGCGGCGGTGGGGCCGAAGAACCTCGAGCTGACCGGTGAGGTGGCTGACGGGTGGCACGCGATCTTCTTCAGCCCGGAGCACTCGGGCGACCTCGTCGAGTCGGTGGTGTCCGGCCGACGTCGCGCGGGGAAGGGGACCGAGGAGGACCCGCTCGACGGGTTCGACCTCGCCCCGTCGGTGCCGGTCGTGATCGCCGACGACGTGCAGGCCGCCGCTGACGCCCTCCGCCCGTATGCGGCGCTCTACATCGGCGGCATGGGGTCGCGCGAGCAGAACTTCTACAACCAGCTCGCGGTCCGGATGGGCTTCGAGGAGGCGGCGGCGCAGGTGCAGGACCTCTTCCTCGCCAGGCAGCACCGAGATGCGGCCGCCGCCGTGCCGTTCGAGTTCATCGACGCCACCTCGCTGATCGGGCCCAGGGACCGGATCCGCGACCGGATGTCGAGGTACGCCGAGGCCGGGACCGGCACCCTGTCGGTGGCACCCTTCGCCGGGGGGCTAGAGGAGCGGCTGCATGTCGTGCGAACCATGGCCGAGCTCATGGGGGAGACTGGCCTCTGACCTTGGCGCCGCACCGCTCCCGGCCACACCCGACTGAACGGAAAGCAGACCGTTGACCCTGAGCTATCTCGACGCCCTGATCCTCGGCATCGTGGAAGGCCTGACCGAGTTCCTCCCGGTCTCCTCCACGGGCCACCTGACCATCACGGAGAAGCTGCTCGGCCTCAAGGTCGACGCCCCCGGGGTCACCGCCTACACGGCCGTCATCCAGCTGGGCGCGATCCTCGCCACCCTGCTCTACTTCCGCAAGGACATCGCCCGGCTGCTCGGTGCCTGGTTCGCCGGTCTCGGCAGCGCGCAGGCGCGGACCCACCACGACTACCAGCTCGCGTGGGCGGTCATCGTGGGCTCGATCCCGGTGGGGATCGTGGGCTTCGCGGCCAAGGACCTGATCAGCGGGGGCCTGCGCAGCCTGTGGGTCGTCGCCGCCGCCCTCATCGCCTGGAGTGCCGTGATGTGGCTCGCCGAGAGCCGCCACGCGATGCTGGCGACGCGGGGCGAGGAGCGCGGTGAGGGACAGGTGACCCTCACCGACGGACTCGTCATCGGGCTGGTCCAGTGCGCCTCGCTGGTGCCCGGCGTCTCCCGCTCGGGTGCGACCATCTCGGCCGGCCTGTTCCGTGGCCTCGACCGGCTGACCGCGACCCGGCTGTCCTTCTTCATGGCGATCCCGGCCCTGACGGCGGCCGGCGTCTTCGAGATGCTCAGCGAGTCCGACCACCTCGAGCTGCTGGGCGTGGGGCCGATCATCGTCGGCGTCATCGTGTCCTTCGTGGTGGCCTACGCGTCGATCGCCTGGCTGCTGAAGTTCGTGAGCAGCAACAAGATCACGGCGTTCGTCTGGTACCGGGTCGCGCTGGGGCTGGTGCTGCTCGTGGTGCTGGCGGCCGGCTGGATGACCGCCACCTAGGCGGACCTCCTACAGCCACCCGGACTTCCGGAACGCCCGGTAGAGCCCCAGGCACGCGGCCGCCATGATGGCGACGACGATGTAGTAGCCGTAGTGCCACTTGAGCTCGGGCATGTTCTCGAAGTTCATGCCGTAGATCCCCGCGATCATCGTCGGCACGGCGGCGATCGCGACCCAGGCCGAGATCTTTCGCATGTCGGAGTTCTGCTGGACCGAGATCTGGGCGAGGTGGGCGTTGAGGATGTCGGTCAGGAGCCGGTCGTACGACTCCACGTGGTCGATCACCCGCAGGAGGTGGTCGGCCACGTCCCGGAAGAGCAGCCGGACCTCCTTCTGCGGCAACGGTGACCGCGAGCCGTCGTGCAGCATCTTCAGCGGCGCCGCCAGCGGCACGGCGGCCCGACGAAACTCCAGGACCTCGCGCTTGAGCCGGTAGATCGTGGCCGAGCTGACCCGGTTCGCTCCCGTGAAGACCGACGCCTCGATGTCCTCGAGGTCCTTCTGGAGCTCGGCATCGATGGAGACGTAGTTGTCGACGATGCTGTCCATCACTGCGTGGACGACGGCGATGGCGCCGTGGCGGAGGGTGTCGACGTTGCCCTCGAGGTTGTGCCGCACCCCCGCGAGCGGGTTCGCCTCGCCCCGTCGGACGGTCACGACGAACCGGTCGCCGACGAAGAGCATCACCTCACCGGTCTCGACGTCCGAGGTCTCCTCGATGTACCGCAACGTCTTCATCACGACGAAGATGGTGTTGTCGTAGAGCTCGACCTTGGGTCGCTGGTTGCCCTTGACGGCGTCCTCGACGGCGAGCGGGTGGAGCTTGAGCTCGTCGTTGACCAGGTCGAACTCGGCGTCGGTGGGGTTCTTGAGCCCGATCCAGAGGAAGGCGTGTGGGTCGTCGCCGCCGCGCAGGTCCTCGAGGGCGTCGCTGAGGTCGCCGCAGGGGAGCCGCTGGCCTTGGCGGTAGATGGCCTGGTCCACGATCACGGGGCTACTCCACCACGTCCCCGACGGTCCCGCGAGGCCGTGCCGAAAATTCGATGCAGCGCCGTAGAGTGCGCACGTGCCCACCGTCCTCCTGGTCCGCCACGGCCACTCGAGCGCCAACGGCGACGGTGTCCTCGCGGGCCGGCTCCCCGGCATACACCTCACCGATCGGGGTCGTGAGCAGGCCGACCAGCTGGCCGAACGGTTCCGCGACCTCCCGGTCATCCGCGTGGTGAGCAGCCCCCTCGAACGCTGCCTCGAGACCGCCGCGCCCCTCGCCGCCGCAGCCGGCGTGGAGGTCACGGTGGACGACGACCTGCAGGAGTGCGCCTACGGCGCGTGGACCGGCCGGGCGCTCAAGGACCTGGCCAAGGAGCCGCTCTGGCGGACCGTCCAGGACGACCCCGAGGCGGCCCGCTTCCCCGACGACGACCGGTATGCCGCGGAGAGCCTCCGGGAGATGAGTGACCGCGTCGTCGCGGCAGTGCGGCGCCACGACGCGGAGGTCTCGGCCGCGTCCGGGGAGTCCGCGCTGTGGGTGGCGGTCACGCACGGCGACCTCCTCAAGGCCACCCTGGCCGAGGCGACCGGATCGGGTCTGGCCCGCTTCCAGCGCTACACCGCTGACCCCGCCTCGGTGTCCGTCGTGCGCTACGGCAGCCGGCACACCTTCCTCCTGGCCGCCAACGACCTCGCACCCGACCTCACGCGTTTCCAGGCTCCGGCGGAGCTGCCCGGGTCGGGCGACGCAACCGTCGGTGGGGGAGCCGGTTAGAGTTTTGCCATGGGGCTCGTCGAGTTTGATCCACCGGACCGGTTCGTCGCCGGCACCGTCGGTCCGCCGGGGCAGCGGACCTTCTTCCTCCAGGCCAGTGAGGGGCGCCGGCTGACCAGCGTCTCGCTGGAGAAGCAGCAGGTCTCGGTCCTCGCCGACCGGATCAACGACCTGCTGGACAGCTACGCCGGGGGCGAGGGAGCCGACCACGCGGCCGCCGAGGTGGTCGACAACGCGCCCCTCGACACCCCCATCGAGGACGACTTCCGCGTCACCACGCTGAGCCTGGCCTGGGACGAGGACCGCCAGGTGATCATCATCGAGGCGCTCGACCGCGACCCCGACGACCCGGAGGCCGGCGTCGACCCGGAGGTCCTCGCCGAGGAACCGCGGCAGATGCGGGTCGTGCTGCCACCGTCCCGGGCGCGCGCGTTCGCGCGGCGCGCCCAGTCCGTCGTGTCCGCGGGTCGACCGCCCTGCCCGTTCTGCGGCGGTCCGCTCGAACCCGAGGGGCACATCTGCCCCCGCTCGAACGGGTACAAGCGCTGACCCAGCCCGCAGGTGGCCCGTCGGTCTCCCTCGACCTCCTGGCGCGCGCAGACCTGGTGGTGCTGGGAGCGCTGGCTGACGCCTCGAACCTCGCGCTGCTGGTGCGGCTCGAGGACGACGAGGGACCGCTGGCGATCTACAAGCCGATCCGGGGCGAACGGCCGCTCTGGGACTTCCCGGACGGGTCGTTGGCCGCCCGCGAGGTCGCCGCCCACCTGATCAGCTCGACGGGCGGGTGGGACGTCGTGCCCGAGACGGTGCTGCGGGACGGACCACGGGGTCCGGGCTCGGTGCAGCGCTGGGTCGGTGACCCGGAGACGGCCCCCGACTACGTGGTCGACCTGGTCACCCCCGACGCGGTGCCGCCGGGGTGGCTGGCGGTACTGCGGGGCGAGGACGAGCGGGGCCGTCCGGTCGTCGTGGTCCACGAGGACAGCCCCGTGGTCCGCGCCGTCGCCGCGTTCGACGCGGTCATCAACAACTCCGACCGCAAGGGGTCGCACCTCGTCCGCGAGGGCGACCGGCTCCGCGGCTTCGACCACGGGGTGAGCCTGCACGAGGACCCCAAGCTGCGCACCGTCCTGTGGGGCTTCGCCGGGCAGCCGCTCCAGGACGACGACGTCGTCCGGATCACCCGGGTCGGTGACGCCCTCGCCGACGGTGGGTCGACCCTGCGGACCGAGCTCGCCCCCTTGCTCACCCCGGTCGAGGTGACCGCCCTGGCGGCCAGGTGCGCCGCGTTGCTCGACCACGCGGCATACCCGGTGCCCTCCGGTGACTGGCCGGCCATCCCGTGGCCGCCGCTCTGAGCCCTCCCCGTAGGCTTCCGCTGTGATCTCCTGGCCCACCCCGTTCCGTCCCGCCGTGCCCGGCACCGGCCACCCCGTGCAGGTCTTCGACTCGGCGACCGGAGCGGTCCGGGCGATCACGCCCGGACCGACCGCGCGGATGTACGTCTGTGGGATCACCCCCTACGACGCGACCCACCTGGGGCATGCCGCGACCTACGTGACGTTCGACGTCCTGGGGCGGGCCCTGCGCGACGCCGGCCACGACGTCAAGTACGTGCAGAACATCACCGACGTCGACGACCCGCTCCTGGAGCGCGCCACCCGTGACGGCATCGACTGGGAGGACCTGGCCGCGGAGGAGATCGCCCTCTTCCGTGAGGACATGACCGCGCTGGCCGTGATCCCGCCCGACCACTACGTGGGGGTCGTCGAGAGCATCGAGCCGGTGGGTGCCGCAGTGCGGGCCCTGCTCGAACGCGGTGCCGCCTACGCGGTCGACACCCCGGACTCCGAAGGCGACGACCTCTACCTCGACATCTCCACCGACGCGGGCTTCGGCGCGGTCTCGAACTGGACCCGCGAGCAGATGCTGGCCGTCTTCGCCGACCGCGGTGGCGACCCAGACCGGGCCGGCAAGCGCGACCGGCTCGACCCGCTACTGTGGCGGGCCGCCCGTGACGGCGAGCCCTCGTGGGCCGTCGATGGCCTCCCGCAGGGCCGCCCCGGCTGGCACATCGAGTGCACCGCGATCGCGCTGGACCACCTAGGCATGTCGTTCGACGTCCAGGGTGGCGGCACCGACCTGGTCTTCCCGCACCACGAGATGAGTGCCACCCAGGCGGTCGTGCTGACCGGCCAGCGGCCGTTCGCCCGGACCTACACGCACCAGGCGATGGTGGGCCTGCACGGCGAGAAGATGAGCAAGTCCAAGGGCAACCTCGTCCTGGTCTCCAAGCTGCGGGCCGACGGGGTCGACCCGATGGCGATCCGGCTCGCCCTGCTCGGGCAGCACTACCGCACCGAGTGGTCCTGGACCGACGCCGTGCTCGAGCAGGCCCAGGCCCGGCTCGACACCTGGCGCGCGGCGCTGTCGGTCAACTCGGCCCCCGACTCGGTCCAGGCCGTCGAGGCGATCCGGGCGCGGGTCGCGGACGACCTGGACACCCCGGGGGCGCTGGCGGCCGTCGACGCCTGGGCGAAGCTGACCCTCACCCGCGGTGGGGCCGACATCACCTCGGCCGGCGTCCTCGCGCGCGCTCTGGACGCCATCCTGGGCGTCCGGGTCTGAGCCCTCAGCCGGGCCCTTCCTGGCCGCGCCGACGCAGGTAACGCTCGAACTCCCTGGCGATGGCGTCACCGCTCGCCTCGGGCAGGTCGGCGGTGTCCTGCGCCTCCTCGAGGGACTGGACGTACTCGGCGACCTCCTCGTCGGTGTCGGCGAGCTCGTTGATGCCCCGCTCCCACGCCTTGGCTCCCTCGGCGAGGTCGCCGTGGGGGATGGTGGCGTCGAGCAGCTCCTCGAGCCGGGAGACCAGCGCCAGGGTCGCCTTCGGCGAGGGGGAGTGACCTGCGTAGTGGGGCACGGCGGCCCAGCAGGAGAGTGACTGCATGCCCGACTGGGTGGCTGCGTCGGCGAGCACACCGACGATCCCGGTGGGTCCCTCGTAGCGGCTCGGCTCGAGGTCGAACCGGTGGATCACGTCGTCGTCGTCGGAGGTGGCGGTGACCGGGATCGGCCGGGTGTGCGCGACGTCGGCCATCAGCGCGCCGAGCGTGAACACGGTGCTCGCGCCGACCTCCTGCGCGAACTCCATCAGCTCGATCGTGAAGGCCCGCCAGCGGAACGACGGCTCGATGCCCTGGATGAGCACGACGTCGCGGTCCAGCCCCGCGGACCGGGCCACGAGGATCCGCGTGGTGCGCCAGTGGATCCGGCGGCGGCCGTCCTCGAGGACGACGCGCGGACGGTTGACCTGGAAGTCGTAGTAGTCCTCGGGGTCGAGCGCCGCGATGGCGTCGGCGTCCCAGACGTCGATGAGGTGGTCGATCACGGCCGTGGCCGCCTCACCCGCGTCGTTCCAGCCCTCGAAGGCAGCGATCACCACGGGGTTGTTGAGCTCCGGGACGTCTTCGAGTTCGATCACCATCGCTCCTTCTGCGGGAAAACACCGTCTTGGTTGGACACAGCCTCCACCACACCCAGTCTGGGCAGGCAGCACCACTCCCGCCCAGCCTACGGTCCACGGTGCGGACGCATCCGCACGGCTGCGTATAGTCGGGCGCGCCGCCCCTCCCGCACCACGAAGGCCCCTCTGGAATGCCGTCTCAGCAACCGCTCGCCAGCGAGCCCACGACCACCCCCGCAGCCGACCTTCCGGCCGCGGTCTTCTGGGACATGGACGGCACCCTGGTCGACACCGAGCCGTACTGGATCAACGCCGAGCACGCCATCGTCGAGGAGGCCGGAGGGGTCTGGAACGACGAGTACGCCCACCAGCTGGTCGGCAACGACCTGATGGTGTCGGCCGAGTTCATCCGCGACAACAGCCCGATCACGCTCGAACCGGTCGAGATCGTCGAGGACCTCCTGCGGCGCGTCATCGCCCAGGTCACCGAGCACGTGCCGTGGCGTCCCGGCGCCATCGAGCTGCTCACCGCCCTCCGCGAGGCCGGCGTGCCCAACGCCCTGGTGACCATGTCGTGGCGGTCGTTGGCCGACAGCGTCCTCGCGGCTCTCCCCGAGGGCACCTTCGCCGCGGTGATCACCGGCGACGAGGTGGAGCACGGCAAGCCGCACCCGGAGCCCTACCTCGCGGCGGCCCGGGCCCTCGGCGTCGAGGTGACCGACTGCGTCGCCATCGAGGACTCACCCACCGGGGTCCGGTCCGCGGTGGCCGCCGGCGTCCCCACCCTCGCGGTGCCGCACGTCGTGCCGGTGCCGATCATCGCCGGGGCGGTGCAGGCCCCGAGCCTGCGCGGGCTGACCCCAGCCGACCTCCACACGCTCTTCGGGTGACCGGCCGGCTCACTCGTCGGTCGGCGTGACCTGACCCGAGATCGCCGGGTTGAGCGCGATCAGGGCGGCGTCGGGCGGCAGCGGCGGGGGCGTGCCGCCCCAGGCCGGGCAGAACTCCCGGTAGTCGCACCAGTCGCAGAGCCGCGACGTCTTCGGTCGCCAGTCGCCGGTGGTCGCGGCCCGCTCGATCGCGGTCCAGACCGCCTTGAGGTTGCGCTCGAGGCTGAGCAGGTCGTGCTCGTCCGGGGTGTAGCGGACCACCTCGCCGTTGCCGAGGTAGACGAGCTGGAGCAGCCGCGGGATCTCACCACGCAGCCGCCACAGCACCAGGGCGTAGAACTTCATCTGGAACAGCGCCTTGCCCTCGAACAGCTCGCTCGGGGAACGCCCGGTCTTGTAGTCGACCACCCGCATCGCGCCGTCCGCCGCCACGTCGAGGCGGTCGACGTAGCCACGCAGGACCAGCCCGTCGACATCGGTCTCGACGTAGAGCTCGCGCTCCGCGGGCTCTAGGCGGGTCGGGTCCTCGAGGGTGAACCAGGTCTCGATCAGGGCCTGCGCGTCACCGAACCAGCCGGCCTCGGTGAGCTTGTCGTCGTCGGCGATCATGGCCGCGAGCTCGGGCTCCTGCTCGACCAGCGCCTCCCACTGCGGGCCCAGCAACGCCTGTGCCGCTGCCGGGGTGCGCTCGTCGGCGGGGAGGTCGAACAACCGCTCCAGCACGGCGTGCACCAGCGTGCCGCGCGCCGCAGCAGGGCTGGGCGGTGAGGGCAGCTTGTCGATCGTGCGGAACCGGTAGAGCAACGGACACTGCTTGAAGTCCGAGGCCCGGCTCGGGGAGAGGGCGGGAACCATGGACCACACGGTATGCCGCGGCGCTGACAACGGTGCCGCGGCGTGCCGTCAGTCCTCGGGCAGGTATCCGAGGTTGGGGGCCAGCCAGCGCTCGGCCTCGGCCACCGTCCAGCCCTTGCGCTTCGCGTAGTCCTCGATCTGGTCCCGGCCGAGGCGGCCCACCACGAAGTACTGGGACTGCGGGTGCGAGAAGTACCACCCGGAGACCGAGGCGCCCGGCCACATGGCCATCGACTCGGTCAGCTCCATCCCGGTGTTCTCCTCGACCTGGAGCAGGTCCCAGAGCAGGGCCTTCTCGGTGTGGTCGGGGCAGGCGGGGTAGCCCGGCGCGGGCCGGATGCCGACGTACTTCTCGGCGATCAGGTCGGGGTTCTTGAGGTGCTCGTCGGGGGCATAGCCCCAGAAGTCGTGCCGCACCCGCTCGTGCATCCGCTCGGCGAACGCCTCGGCCAGCCGGTCGGCCAGGGCCTCGAGGAGGATCGCGTTGTAGTCGTCCATCGCGGCCTTGAACTCGTTGACCTTGTCGTGCGACCCGAGACCGGCGGTGACGGCGAAGGCGCCGACGTGGTCGGACCGTCCGCTCTCCTTGGGCGCGACGAAGTCGGACATCGCCCGGTTGGGAATGCCCTCCCGGTGCTGTCCCTGCTGCCGCAGCGTGTGCAGGGTGGTGGCCACGGTCTCGCGCGACTCGTCGGTGTAGACCTCGATGTCGTCGCCGACCGAGTTGGCCGGGAAGAGACCGATGACGCCGTTGGCGCGCAGCCACTTGTGCTCGATGATCTGGTCGAGCATCGTCTGCGCGTCCTGGTAGAGCTTGGTCGCGGCCTCGCCCGTCGCCGGGTTGTTGAGGATGTCCGGGAACCGACCCTTCATCTCCCAGGCCAGGAAGAACGGCCCCCAGTCGATGTAGTCGCGCAGCTCGGCGATCGGGTAGTCCTTGAAGGTGCGCACGAACTGCGTCACGGTGCGGCGGTCGGTGCCCGACTGGCGCCTGAGCAGCTCCTTCTCCTGCGCGGCCACGAGGTGCGGCACGGGCGGGCGGTAGCCGCTCCAGTCGATCGGCGTGGCCATCTCGCGGGCCTTCTCGATCGACACCAGCGGTCGCTCGGTGGTCTTGGCCGCGTGCCGCGCGCGCAGCGAGTCGAAGTCGGCCTTGACCTCGGCCATCAGCTTGGGGCGCAGCTCGTCGGACAGCAGCTGGGCGACCACCGGCACGGAGCGCGAGGCGTCCTTCACCCACACGACCGGGCCGTGGTACTTCTGGTCGACCTTGACGGCGGTGTGGGCCCGTGAGGTCGTGGCGCCGCCGATGAGCAGGGGCAGGTCGAAGCCCTGGCGCTCCATCTCGGTGGCGAAGTTCACCATCTCGTCGAGGCTCGGGGTGATCAGCCCGGACAGCCCGATGACGTCGGCCTTCTCGGCCCTGGCCGCGTCGAGGATCTTCTGCGCCGGCACCATCACCCCGAGGTCGACGACGTCGTAGTTGTTGCACTGGAGGACGACGCCGACGATGTTCTTGCCGATGTCGTGCACGTCGCCCTTGACGGTGGCCATGACGACCTTGCCTTTGGCCCGGTTCTCGGCGACCTCGGCCTCGGTCTTCTCGGCCTCGATGAAGGGGATCAGGTAGGCGACGGCCTTCTTCATGACCCGCGCCGACTTCACCACCTGCGGCAGGAACATCTTGCCGGCGCCGAAGAGGTCGCCGACGACGTTCATGCCGTCCATCAGCGGGCCCTCGATGACCTCGATCGGGCGACCGCCCCGCGCCGAGATCTCCTGGCGGAGCTCCTCGGTGTCGGTCTCGGCGTGCTCGTCGAGACCCTTGACCAGCGCGTAGGTGATGCGTTCGCCGACCGGCAGGGAGCGCCACTCCTCGGCGATCGCCTCCTGCTTGGTGTCGCCGGTGTTGAACGAGTCGGCGATCTCGAGCAGCCGCTCGGTGGAGTCGGGTCGCCGGTTGAGCACGACGTCCTCGATGCGTTCGCGCAGCTCGGGGTCGACCTGGTCGTAGACGACCAGCGCGCCGGCGTTGACGATGCCCATGTCCATCCCCGCCTGGATGGCGTGGTAGAGGAACACGGCGTGGATCGCCTCGCGGACGGCGTTGTTGCCGCGGAACGAGAACGAGACGTTGGAGACGCCTCCGGAGACGAGGGCACCCGGCAGGTTCTCCTTGATCCAGCGGGTCGCGTCGATGAAGTCGGTGCCGTAGGCCGCGTGCTCCTCGATGCCCGTCGCCACCGCGAAGATGTTGGGGTCGAAGATGATGTCCTCGGCCGGGAACCCGACCTCCTGGGTGAGGATGTCGTAGGCCCGCTGGCAGATCTCCTTGCGCCGCTGGAGCGAGTCGGCCTGGCCCTCCTCGTCGAACGCCATCACGACGACCGCGGCGCCGTACTTGCGGCACAGCCGGGCGTGCTCGATGAACGGCTCGACGCCCTCCTTCATCGAGATGGAGTTGACGATCGACTTGCCCTGGACGCACTTGAGTCCGGCCTCGATGACGTCCCACTTCGAGGAGTCGACCATCAGGGGGACCCGTGAGATGTCGGGCTCGGTGGCGACCAGCTTGACGAAGCGGTCCATCGCCGCGACGCCGTCGATCATCCCCTCGTCCATGTTGATGTCGATGACCTGCGCGCCCGACTCGACCTGCTGGCGCGCGACGTTGAGCGCGGTGCCGTAGTCCTCGGCCTGGATGAGCTTGCGGAACCGCGCCGACCCGGTGATGTTGGTCCGCTCGCCGACGTTGACGAACAACGACTCCTCGGTGACGGTCAGCGGCTCCAGGCCGGAGAGCCGCAGCGCCGGGGCCACCTCGGCCGGCACGCGGGGCTTCTGGCCCGCGGCGGCCTTGGCGATCGCCGCGATGTGGTCGGGCGTGGTGCCGCAGCAGCCTCCGAGCAGGTTGACCAGCCCGGATTCCGCGAACTCGCCCACGACACCCGCCATCGCGTCCGGGGTCTCGTCGTACTCACCGAACGCGTTGGGCAGGCCGGCGTTGGGGTAGCACGAGACGAAGGTGTCGGCCACGCGGGCCAGCTCCGCGGCATACGGACGCATCTCGGCGGCGCCGAGGGCGCAGTTGAGGCCCACGGCGAGGGGCCGGGCGTGCCGCACCGAGTTCCAGAACGCCTCGGTGACCTGACCAGAGAGGGTGCGCCCCGACGCGTCGGTGATGGTGCCCGAGATGATCACGGGCCAGCGGCGCTCGTGCTCCTCGAACAGGGTCTCGAGGGCGAAGATCGCGGCCTTGGCGTTGAGCGTGTCGAAGATCGTCTCGACGATGAGCAGGTCTGCGCCACCGTCGACGAGGCCGCGGGCCTGCTCGACGTAGGCCTCGACCAGCTCGTCGAAGGTGACGTTGCGCTTGCCGGGGTCGTTGACGTCGGGCGAGATCGAGGCGGTGCGGTTGGTCGGGCCGAGGGCGCCGAGCACCCACCGCGGCCGGTCCGGGGTCTGCTCGGTCATCGCGTCGCAGGCCTGCCGAGCCAGCCGCGCGGACTCGAGGTTGAACTCGTAGGCGAGGTCCTCCATGCCGTAGTCGGCGAGGGAGATCCGCTGCGCGTTGAACGTGTTGGTCTCGATCAGGTCGGCGCCCGCTTCGAGGTATGCCGTGTGGATGCCGCGGATGATCTCCGGCTGGGTGAGGCTCAGCAGGTCGTTGTTGCCCTTGAGGTCGCTCTCCCAGTCGGCGAACCGCTCGCCCCGGTAGTCGTCCTCGCCCAGCCCCTCACGCTGGATCATCGTGCCCATGGCGCCGTCCATCACGAGGATCCGCTCGGTCAGAGCGGTCTTCAGCTGGTCGGTGGCGTCGGGCTGCAGCGTGGGGGAGTCGGGCACCGCACAAGTATGGCCTAGTGGCGCCCGGAGGGTCGTGGCCGGTCACGTAGGGTCTGCGCATGACGACGCGGGCTCCTGAGCACCAACCGGAGGAGTCCGGCCACGGGGTGCGCATCGCCCGGGTGGGCGGGGTGCCCGTCTACCTGGCCCCCAGCTGGTTCCTCATCGCCGCCGTGATCGTCGCGATCGTGGCCCCTCCCTACTTCCCGGAGCGGCCCGGCGCCGGGATCGCCATCGGCGTCACCCAGGCGCTCCTGCTGCTCGTCAGCGTGCTGGTCCACGAGGCCGCCCACGCCGTGACCGCGCGGGCGTTCAGGATGCCGGTGATCCGTATCGTCGCCAACGTGTGGGGTGGCCACACGTCCTTCGAGGCCGGACGCAGCACCCCCGGGCGGCTGGCGGCGATCGCGGCTGCGGGCCCCGCGGCGAACGCCGCACTGGCCGTGGCGGCCTGGCTGGTCCTGCTCGGCGCGTCCGGTCACCTCACGAGCGCGCTGCTGTCGGGCCTCGTGATCATCAACGGCTCCCTCGCGGTGCTGAACTTCCTCCCGGGCCTGCCGCTGGACGGCGGACAGGTCGTCGAGAGCCTGGTCTGGAAGGCCACCGGCAACCGCAACCGGGGCTCGGTCGTCGCCGGGTGGTGCGGGCGGGTCCTGACCGTGCTCCTGGTGCTCTGGTTCTGCGTCCGGCCGCTCGCCCAGGGGCAGCAGCTCGGGTTCGACACGATCTGGGTGCTGCTCATCGGCTCGGTGCTGTGGACCGGCGCAACGCAGTCGATCCGCCGCGGCCAGGCGCTGTCGACGATTCAACGCGTCCGGCTGGGGTCGGTGGCCAAGCCGCTGACCGTGCTCCCCGGCGCGACGCCGGTCCAGGTGGCCATCGACCTCGAGACCCACGTCGTCAGCCTGGACGACCGCGGCGTGCCCTGCCTCATGCTCCTCGACACCGGGCAGGAGCTTCCTGCGTGGGCGCCGCTGAGCTCGGTCGTCACCCGGCTGCCGGACCAGAACGTCGTCGAGGCGTCGCCGGACGACGACGTCGAGGCGGTCGTGGTCGCCATGCAGGAGACCGGTGTCGGCACCGTGGTCCTGACGAATGGGGGGCAGGCCTACGCCTTCGTCGACGGTCCGGCGCTCAGCGCGGCCTTCGGCCACAACTAGACTCGCCGGTCATGAGCGACGCCCCCGACCTGAGCCCTGACGACAGCCCTGTCACCGCCGTCGGAGCCGATCTGCGGCGGGGACCGTTCGCGGTCGGGGAGCGGGTCCAGCTGACCGATCCCAAGGGTCGCCTGCACACGATCAGCCTCGAGGCCGGGCGCGAGTTCCACACCCACCGTGGGCGGCTCGCCCACGACGACCTCATCGGGGCACCGGACGGGTCGGTGGTGAAGAACACCGCAGGGGTCGAGTACCTCGCGCTGCGGCCGTTGCTGTCCGACTACGTCATGTCGATGCCCCGCGGTGCGGCGGTCGTCTACCCAAAGGACGCCGGCCAGATCATCACCATGGCCGACGTCTTCCCGGGCGCGCGGGTGGTGGAGGCCGGCGTGGGCTCGGGCGCGCTGTCGATGTCGTTGCTGCGCGCGGTGGGGGAGCACGGCCACGTGCACTCGTTCGAGCGCCGCGAGGACTTCGCCGACATCGCCAAGGGCAACGCCCGCACCTTCTTCGGACAGGACCACCCGGCCTGGCAGGTGACCGTCGGCGACCTCGTCGAGTCGCTGCCCACGGCCGAGCAGCCCGGGTCGGTCGACCGCGTCGTGCTCGACATGTTGGCCCCCTGGGAGTGCCTCGACGTCGTGGCCGACGCCCTCGCTCCCGGTGGCGTCATCATCTGCTACGTCGCCACCGCCACCCAGCTCTCGCGGGTGGCCGAGGCGCTGCGCGACCACGGCGGCTACACCGAGCCGGAGGCCTGGGAGTCGATGGTCCGGGGCTGGCACCTGGAGGGTCTGGCCGTCCGGCCGCAGCACCGCATGCACGGGCACACCGGGTTCCTCATCACCAGCCGCCGGCTGGCTCCCGGCGTCACCCCTCCGCTGCGCAAGCGCCGCCCGGCGAAGGGCTCCACCGACGAGGAGGGCGCCCTCGAGAGCGGCCTGGCCTTCGGGGCCGAGAGCGACTTCACTGCCGAGGAGATGGGCGAGCGAGTCCCATCAGACAAGAAGATCCGTCGGCTTCGCCGTTCTGTGACGCAAACCTCCCCGACAGCGGAGTAGATCGGGGTTAGGTTGGGTCATCGGCCGGGCAGTCGACGGTCGGTAGCAGTCGTTAGCCACTCTGAGGTCTTGAGGGAGCCGACATGACCGATCACGCCACCCCGGGTGACCACTCCGAGGAGCGCCGCCAGGCAGAGCTCCTCGCCGAGGAGGTCGCCGCCCTGCGCCAGCGCCTCGCCGACGCCCCCGTCCGGTCCCGCGAGCTCGAGACCAAGGTGCTCCAGCTCCAGTCCAACCTGGCCACCGTCTCGTCGCAGAACGAGCGGCTCGTGCGCACCCTCAAGGAGGCCCGCGAGCAGATCGTCACGCTGAAGTCCGAGGTCGACCGGCTGGCCCAGCCGCCGGCCGCCTACGGCGTGATCCTCGAGTCCTACGACGACGCCACGGTCGACATCCTCACCGGCGGACGCAAGATGCACGTGGCCGTCAGCCCGGCCGTCGACCCCGCCGAGCTGTCCAGCGGGCGCGAGGTGCGGCTCAACGAGGCGATGAACGTCGTGGCGACCTGCGGCTACGAGCGCATCGGCGAGGTGGTGATGATCAAGGAGCTGCTCGGCGAGGGCCGGGTGCTCGTGGTCGCGCACGCCGACGAGGAGCGCGTCGTGCGGATGGCCGAGTCGCTCGAGGGCGAGCCGATCCGCGTGGGCGACGCCCTCATGCTCGAGTCTCGCTCGGGGTTCGTCTACGAGCGGATTCCCAAGGCCGAGGTCTCCGAGCTGGTCCTCGAAGAGGTCCCCGACATCGACTACGAGGACATCGGCGGGCTGGCCGGCCAGATCGAGGCGATCCGCGACGCCGTGGAGCTGCCCTACCTGCACCCCGACCTGTTCACCGAGCACAAGCTCAAGCCGCCCAAGGGTGTGCTGCTCTACGGCCCGCCCGGGTGTGGCAAGACGCTGATCGCCAAGGCCGTGGCCGCGTCGCTGGCCAGGAAGGTCGCCGAGAAGGAGGGCAAGCCGGTCGGCAAGTCGTTCTTCCTCAACATCAAGGGCCCCGAGCTGCTCAACAAGTACGTCGGCGAGACCGAGCGGCACATCCGGCTGATCTTCCAGCGGGCCCGTGAGAAGGCGTCCGACGGCACGCCAGTGGTGGTGTTCTTCGACGAGATGGACAGCCTGTTCCGCACCCGCGGCTCGGGCGTCTCCAGCGACGTCGAGACCACGATCGTGCCCCAGCTGCTGTCCGAGATCGACGGCGTCGAACGGCTCGAGAACGTCATCGTGATCGGCGCGTCCAACCGCGAGGACATGATCGACCCGGCGATCCTGCGCCCGGGCCGACTCGACGTGAAGATCAAGATCGAGCGCCCCGACGCCGAGAGCGCCCGCGACATCTTCACCAAGTACCTCGTCGCCGACCTGCCGCTGCACGAGCACGACCTGGCCGAGCACGGCGGGTCGCCGCAGGCCACCGTCGACGCCATGATCACCGCCACGGTCGAGCGGATGTACTCCGAGATCGAGGAGAACCGCTTCCTCGAGGTGACCTACGGCAACGGCGACAAGGAGGTCCTGTACTTCAAGGACTTCAACAGCGGCGCCATGATCCAGAACATCGTCGACCGGGCCAAGAAGATGGCGATCAAGGACTTCCTCACCATCGGGGCCAAGGGCATCCGGGTCGACCACCTGCTGGCCTCCTGTGTCGACGAGTTCAAGGAGAACGAGGACCTCCCCAACACCACCAACCCGGACGACTGGGCCCGCATCTCCGGCAAGAAGGGCGAGCGGATCGTCTACATCCGCACGCTGGTCACCGGCAAGAGCGGCACCGAGCCGGGCCGGTCGATCGACAACGTCGCGAACACGGGGCAGTACTTGTAGCGCTAACTTACTCTCGGTAAGGTAGCGGGCGTGGACCACCTGATGCGCGACCCTGCGCTCCTGGCCGTGCCGTTCTTCGTCCTGTTCATCGCGCTGGAGCTGGTGGCCCTGCGCGTGCTGGAGACAGATGAGGGCGCGCCCCTGGCCGGCTACACCCGTCAGGACTCGGCGGCCAGCCTGTCGATGGGGGTGGGCTCCGTCGTGGTGAACCTCGGGGCCCGAGCGCTGGCGCTGCTCGGCTACACCGCGCTGTATGCCGTGACGCCCCTTCGCCTCGACCCCCACGACTGGTGGACGTGGGTGATCGCGCTGCTCCTCGTCGACCTGCTCTGGTACGCCTACCACCGCAGCAGCCACCGGATCCGGCTGCTGTGGGCGATGCACCAGGCCCACCACAGCAGCGTGCACTTCAACTACACGACGGCGCTGCGGCAGAAGTGGAACCCATGGGGTGAGCTGCTCTTCTGGGTGCCCCTGCCCCTGGTCGGCCTGCCGCCGTGGATGATCTTCTTCGTCTTCTCCCTCAACCTGACGTACCAGTTCTGGGTGCACACCGAGACGATCCCCAAGCTCTGGCGACCGGTCGAGCTGGTCTTCAACACGCCGTCCCACCACCGCGTGCACCACGCCAGCGACGCCGAGTACCTCGACCGCAACTACGGCGGCATCCTGATCGTCTGGGACCGGCTGTTCGGCACCTTCCGCGAGGAGCAGCAGCGGCCGACCTACGGCCTGACCCATCCCGTGACGACCTTCAACCCGTTCCGGTTGCAGTACGCCGAGTTCGCCCTCATGGTCGGACAGGTCCGGCAGGCGCGGCACTGGCGGGACCGGCTCGGCTACCTCTTCGCGCCACCCGGCTGGTCACCCGAGCCCTGACTCAGCGGTGGGACGCCGCCCGGTCGGCCCAGCGGGCCAGGCCCGTGCCCGCGAAGCGCAGCACCTCGACGGCGCAGCGCCAGCCGACGAGGAACAGCCCCAGCACGACCAGGGTGACCACCCCGAAGCTCCAGGCGAAGCCGCCACCGGTGGCGACGCGGAGCACCAGGCCCAGCACCGCGGTCACCAGCCACACGGTCGCCGAGCCGGGCATCCGCACCGGCCAGCCCGAGCGACGGTGGGCCACCAGCCAGCCGACCAGCAGGGCCACCGCGAAGGGCCAGGCGACGCCGAGGACGCCGGTGACCGACGCGCCCTCCTCGTGGCTGAGACGTCCGATCGTCGCGAAGAGCAGCACGAAGGCGAGGTCGACCACGAGGGCGACGATCACGACGGGTCGCGGTCCGGTCGGCTCAGACATGGACCTTGTCGAACAGGCTGGCCTGTGGCGGGGCATGGGTCGGGTCGACGCCGTCGAACAGGCTGCTCACCGACTCGCCCGCGTGGATCCGCTTGATCGCCTCGGCGAAGAGCTGCGCCACGGACCGGACCCGCAGCTCGGGCCAGTGTCCCGGCGCCGGCACGGTGTCGGTCGTGATGACCTCACCGATCATCGGGTGGTCCCGGAGCCGTTCCACGGCCTTGCCGGCGAAGAGCCCGTGCGTGCACGCGACGTCGGCGCGGGTGCAGCCGAGGTCGGCGAGCCGGTCGAGCAGCTCGACGATCGACCCGCCGGTGGCGATCTCGTCGTCGAGGATGATGGCGCGCTTGCCAGTCACGTCACCGACGATCGAGTCGATGATGACCTGGTCGTCGGCCAGTCGCTGCTTCGAGCCGGCGGCCACCGGCAGACCCAGCAGCCGGGCGAACTGGGTGGCGGTCTTGGCGTTGCCCAGGTCGGGGGAGACCACCACCGAGTTCTGGAGGTCACCGCCGCGGAAGTGGTCGGCAAGCACGCCGATCGCGGTCAGGTGGTCGACCGGCACCGAGAAGAACCCGTGGACCTGCGGGGCGTGCAGGGTCATGGTCAGCACCCGGTCCACGCCGGCTGCCACGAGCATGTCGGCGACCAGCCGGCCACCCAGCGAGATCCGCGAGGCGTCCTTCTTGTCGGAGCGGGCATAGGCGTAGTGGGGGATGACCGCGGTGATCTGGGCGGCCGAGGCACCCCGCGCCGCGTCGATCATGAGGAGCAGCTCCATCAGGTGCTCCTGGGTCGGGGGCACGAGGGGCTGCACGATGTAGACGTCGCGCTGGCGGCAGTTCGCCAGCAGCTGGGCCTGCAGGCAGTCGTTGCTGAAGCGCTTGATCTCGGCGGGGGACAGGTCCACCCCGAGCGCCTCACAGATGCGACGGGCCAGGGCGCGGTGCGCGCTCCCGCTGAAGACCACGATGTCCCGCAATGGCACTCCTGGTGGGTGGGTGGCCGGACTGGTTGGTTGCTCACCGACCGAACGTCTGGGACGAGCCTAACCCGCCGGCCCGCGCTCTGGCGCGCCGGCGGCATACAGGTGCCTGCGGAGCTCGCCGACGAGCTCGGCGCGGTGCTGGGCCGAGGTGGGGACCATCCCGGGGATCGAGACGAACCCGTGCGGCACGCGGACGTAGTTGGTCAGCCGGACCGGCACCCCCGCGGCCTCCAGGGCCTCGGCGTAGCGGACCCCGTCATCGCGGAGCGGGTCGAGGTCGGCGGTCTGGACCAGCGCCGGCGGCAGACCCGCGAGGTCGCCGAACAGCGGCGACAGGAGGGGGTCCCGCCAGTCCGACCCGGTCGGCGCGTAGAGCTCGCGGAAGGCCACGATGCTGGCCCGGGTGAGCAGGGGCGCGTCGGCGTTCGCGGCGATGGACGGCGACGCCAGGGTCATGTCGGTCGCGGGGTACAGGAGCGCCTGGTGCACCACCGGAGAGTCGCCGCGGTCGCGCAGCAGCTGGGCAGCCACGGCGGAGAGGTTGCCGCCGGCGCTGTCGCCGCAGAGCGCGATCCTGCGGGTGTCGGCGCGCAGCTCGGCACCGTGGTCGGCCACCCACGCGATGGCATCGGTCACGTCGAAGGCCGCGGTGGGTCCCCGGTGCTCCGGTGCGAGCCGGTAGTCAACGCTCACCACCACGGCCCGCACGCGGGCCGCCAGCAGCGTGCAGAGCGGGTCGTACATCACCACGTTGCCCCGCACGAAGCCACCGCCATGGACGAAGACCACGACCGGCACGTCCACGTCGGTGTCGCGGACGCCTCGGGGACGGTAGATCCGCAACGGGAGCTCGTAGCCGTCGCGGGTCTGCGCGGTGCCGTAGGTGATGCCGACCGACCGGTCGACCCGACCCGTCACCCACGAGAACGGCGGGCGGTCCGGAGTGACCGTCCCGCGGTCGGCCTGGATCTCCTCGAGGGACTGCCGCTCGATCGGCTTGCGCAGCCCGTGGTCCAGGACGGCGCTGATCAGGGCGGTCCGTGGATAGAGGGCGAAGGGGGAGTACCGCATGGTCTGTCACTCTCTCACCTAGGGTGAGCCCATGAGCGCGGGAGTGGCATGACCGTCCGCAGGGTGATGGGCATCGAGACCGAGTACGGCATCTCCGTGCCGGGCGACCCCGCCGCCAACCCCATGATCCTGTCGGGACAGGTCGTCAACGCCTATGCCTCGGCGCAGGGCATCCGGGCCGCCCACGCCTCCTGGGACTACGCCGACGAGGCGCCCCTGCGCGACGCCCGCGGGTTCGAGATGGGCCGCAGCCTCGCCGACCCGAGCCAGCTGACCGATGAGGAGGACCCGACCCTCGCCAACGTCGTCCTCACCAACGGCGCCCGCCTCTATGTCGACCACGCGCACCCCGAGTACTCCTCTCCGGAGGTGACCTCGCCGCGCGCCGCCCTCGCCTTCGACCGGGCCGGTGAGGCGATCATGGCCGAGTCGGTCCGACGCCTCTCCCAGGTCCCGCCCGGGGTCAACCTCTACAAGAACAACACCGACGGCAAGGGCCAGTCCTACGGCACGCACGAGAACTACCTGATGCGCCGCGAGACGCCGTTCACCGACATCGTGCGCCACCTGGTGCCGTTCTTCGTCGCCCGGCAGGTCGTCACCGGGTCGGGCCGGGTGGGCATCGGGATGGACTCCCGCACCGCCGGCTACCAGCTGAGCCAGCGCAGCGACTTCTTCGAGGTCGAGGTGGGTCTCGAGACGACGCTCAAGCGCCCGATCATCAACACCCGCGACGAGCCGCACGCGGTGGCCGACCTCTACCGGCGGCTGCACGTCATCATCGGTGACGCCAACCACTGCGACGTCGCCAACCTGCTCAAGCTCGGCATGACGTCGTTGGTGCTGGCCATGATCGAGGACCGCGCCATCGACGTCGACCTGACCGTGGCCCGCCCGGTCGCCACGCTCCAGGCGGTCAGCCACGACCCCACCTGCCGCGCCCTGCTCGAGCTGCGGGACGGCACGAAGCTCACCGCGGTGCAGCTGTTGTGGCGCTACCACGGCCTGGCCGAGCGCTACCTGACGAGGCGGTATGCCGGTGAGCTCGACGACGACACGGCCGAGGTGATGCGCTGGTGGGCGGTCATCCTCGACCGGCTCGAGCGCGACCCGATGGAGGCGTCCCGCGAGCTGGACTGGGTGGCCAAGCAGCAGGTGATGCAGGGCTACATCGAGCGCGACGGGCTCGACTGGTCCGACTCGAGGCTGCGGGCGATCGACATCCAGTGGTCCGACGTGCGTCCCGACCGCGGCATCTTCCACAAGCTCCGGGCGGCCGGGCGGTTCGAGGAGCTGGTCACCGAGGAGACCGTCCTCGAGGCCGTCCACGAGCCACCCGCGGACACGAGGGCCTACTTCCGGGGCAAGTGCCTGGAGAAGTACCCCGACCAGATCGCGGCCGCGTCCTGGGACTCGGTCATCTTCGACATCCCCGGACAGCCGTCCCTGCAGCGCGTGCCGATGCTCGAACCGTTGCGCGGCACCAAGGCGACGGTCGGACCCCTGCTCGACCGCAGTCCGGACGCAGCCACGTTGTTGCGTGAGTTGGCGTCCGCATCGGGATAGGTTGAGGGCAAGCCCCGCGAGTGAGAGGTCCCACCAATGCCCAGCCAAGAGCAGAGCCGGCCACAACGTCGCGACGACGCCCCCGACGAGGCGCCCGAGCCCACTCCCGCGGCGCCGGAGGCCACGGCCCGCAAGGAGAACCTCGACTCCGACATCGACAGCGTCCTCGACGAGATCGACGGCGTGCTCGAGTCCAACGCGGAGGAGTTCGTCCGCGGCTTCGTCCAGAAGGGCGGCCAGTGACCACTGGAGCCGACGCGGGCAAGCTCCCCGCGGCATACCTCTCGGCTGGGTCGTCCTCGTTCACCGAGTTCGTCGGCGCCCACGCCCCCTCCCTGCTGCCGTCCCGGCGGGTGCTGCCCCCGGGCAGCATGCTCGAGGCGCCGCACGGCACGACGATCGTCACCGCGACCTTCACCGGCGGGGTGGTGATGGCCGGTGACCGCCGCGCCACGATGGGCAACATCATCGCCAACCGCGACATGGAGAAGGTCTTCGCGGGCGACGAGTACTCCGCCGTCGGGATCGCCGGCACCGCCGGGATCGCCATTGAGCTCGTCAAGCTGTTCCAGGTCGAGCTCGAGCACTACGAGAAGATCGAGGGCACGCTGCTTTCGTTGGAGGGCAAGGCGAACCGGCTCGCCTCGATGATCAGGTCGAACCTCGGGATGGCCATGCAGGGCCTGTCTGTCGTGCCGCTCTTCGCCGGCTACGACCTCGACCGCCAGCTCGGCCGGATCTTCTCCTACGACGTCACAGGCGGGTGCTACGAGGAGCACGACCACCACAGCGTCGGCTCCGGCTCGCTGTTCGCGCGGGGTGCGCTCAAGAAGGTCTGGCGTCCCGGCCTGACCGCCGACGAGGTCGTCAGCGTCGTCGTGGAGGCCCTCTACGACGCGGCCGACGACGACTCCGCCACCGGCGGCCCCGACGTGGGACGCCGGATCTGGCCCACCGTCGCCGTGGTCGGCGTCGACGGCGTGCGCTTCGTGTCCGACGACGAGCTGCGCGAGGTGGTCGAGGCCGTCATCGCCGCACGGCAGGGCAACCCGGGAGGTGCGCGATGACGAGCATGCCGTTCTACGTCTCGCCCGAGCAGCTCATGAAGGACCGGGCCGACTACGCCCGCAAGGGAATTGCCCGCGGCCGCTCCGTGGTGGTGCTCGGCTACGACAAGGGCATCGCCTTCGTCGCCGAGAACCCCTCGCGGGCGCTGCACAAGGTCTCCGAGATCTACGACCGCATCGCGTTCGCGGCAGTCGGCAAGTACAACGAGTTCGAGAACCTCCGGGTCGCGGGTGTCCGGTATGCCGACCTGCGCGGCTACTCCTACGACCGCACCGACGTGACCGCGCGCGGGCTGGCCAACGCCTACGCCCAGACGCTCGGGACCGTCTTCACGCAGGAGTCCAAGCCCTACGAGGTCGAGATCGTCGTCGCCGAGGTCGGCTTCACGGCCGATGAGGACCAGATCTACCGCCTCACCTATGACGGCTCGGTGGCCGACGAGCTGGGCTTCGTGGCGATGGGCGGGGCCGCCGAGACGATCGAGACCGGGCTGAAGGACCGCTGGAGCCCGGGGCTCAGCCTCGGCGACGCGCTCAGCCTCGCGGTGGGGTTGCTGGGTCAGGACCCGGCCGCCCCCGCCGGGAGTCCTCCGCGCACGCTCACGGCTGCCCAGCTCGAGGTGGCCGTGCTCGACCGCGAACGCCCGCGCCGGACCTTCCGCCGGATCGGCGGCGGCCTGCTCGACGCGCTGCTCAGCACCGACGACCCGACCAGCGACGCCCCCGCCGAGGACGACCCGACCCCGGGTCGGCACGACACCCTCACCGGCGAGGGGTCGCCCCGCGACGAGGCGAGCAACCCGCAGACCCAGCGTCCGGAGCAGGGTCCGGCGAGCGGCTCAGACGGGTAGCTTCTCGGCCAGCCAGGCCGTGGTGGCCGCCCAGGCCTCCTGCGACGCGCCGTCGTGGTGGAACACCGGCGACGGGTTGTCGAACGCGTGGCCGGCACCGGGGTAGGTCAGGAACGTCACGTCGTCGTTGCCGGCCGTGACCGCGGCCTCGATCTCGCGCACCGTGCCCGCCGGGATGTAGTCGTCGTCGAGCCCGAAGTGGTGCAGGCTGGGCGCGCTCACCTGCGGGGCGAGGCCGAGCAGGTCGGGCAGCGCCGAGCCGTAGTAGCTCACCAGCGCGTCGGGGCCGGCTCCCGCGGCGCCGGTGACCGCCGCGACGTTGAAGGCCAGCCCGCCGCCGAAGCAGAACCCGAGCACGCCGACCGGCCCGTCGACCGACGGGAGGTCCTGCAGCGCGTCGAGGGCGGCGGCACCGTCGCCGACGGCGGCGTCCCAGTCGAGCTGGCCGACCAGCTCCACCGCGCGGGGGAGCCCATCGGCGGCCTCGCTGACCACCTCGTCACCGATCCGCCAGTAGAGGTGCGGCACCAGCACGACGTATCCGAGGTCGGCGAGGTCCTGGGCCCGGCTGCGGATGTAGTCGGTGACGCCGAAGATCTCCTGGAAGAGCACGACGCCGGGGCCCGTGCCGGCCTCGGGCAGGTAGAGGTCCGCGGGGACCTCACCGTCGGTGACGGAGACGGGGTGGCTGGCGAAGGCGCTGGCTGGGGTCATGCCCCCAACGTAGGCCGCGCGGCGGTCAGGCGCTCGGGGCGTCGGCGAAGCGCAGGTACGGCTTGACCACCTCGACGCCCTTGAACCGGGCCTGGGCGTCCTCGGTGGTGACGGTCGGGGCGACGATGATCCGCTCGCCGGCCTTCCAGTCGGCCGGGGTCGAGAACGGGCCGGAGTCGTTGACCTGCAACGCGTCCAGGGCCCGCAGGATCTCGTCGAAGTTGCGGCCGGCGCTCTTGGGGTAGGTCAGGGACAGGCGCACCTTGCCGGCCGGGTCGATGAGGAAGACCGAGCGGACGGGCGACGTGTCGCCGGCGCCGGGGTGGATCATGTCGTAGAGCTCCGCGACCTCGCGGTCCTTGTCGGCGACGATCGGGTAGGTCACGGCGGCGCCGGACACCTCCTCGATGTCGGACTTCCACGCGGTGTGGTCCTCGAGCGCGTCCACGGAGACGGCGAGCACCTTGGTGTTGCGCGCGGCCCACTCGTCCTTGAGCTGCGCGACCCGCCCGAGCTCGGTGGTGCAGACCGGCGTGAAGTCGGCGGGGTGGCTGAACAGCACGGCCCAGCCGTCGCCCTTCCAGTCGTGGAAGGTCAGCTCGCCCTCAGTCGTCTGGGCGGTGAAGTCGGGGGCGTCGTCGCCCAGTCGCAGGGTGGCCATGACGGTCCTCTCGAAGGTAACGCGATGTTTGTCGTGACCAAACATGCCGTTATCTGCCCGAGGAGTGGATGACCTGTCCGGATGTTGGTACGTCGGTAGCCTCGGCGATGCCGCCGGGTGTGGCGCCGACCTAGCTCCGGGCGGCGGCGATCAGCGCGAGCTCGTCGGAGGGGGACAGGCCGGCCTTGCGGGCCCGGCCCGGCCCGGCCGACACCTCCCACGTGAGGGTGTCGGCCAGGGTCTGCTCGAGCGGTCTGGCGACGAGCCCGAGGGCCTCGGCCGCGGCGGTGCTGCGGGCCATGAACCCGGCGTACTCCGGCAGCGGCAGCCACAGCGGGAGGCTGCGCTCGCCGGACCACGGGGCGACCTCGTGGGCAGCCAGCCAGTCCTGGTCGACGGGCACGACCGGCCCGCTGTGGCCGGCGACCGACCGGGCCGCCGCGAGGTGGTCGGCCAAGGGGATCGTCGGACCGCTCGCGTTGACCACCCCACCGGCCCGGGAGAGGCCGGCCGAGACCAGCCACTGCGCGAGGTCCCGCACGTCGAGCACCTGGGTCAGCAGGGGACTGTCGGGCACGAGCACCGCGTCGTCAGGGCTGGCCGGGTGGGCAAAGCGCAGCGTCCAGTAGCCGGTGCGGTCGGTGTGGTCGCCGGGCCCGGCGATCAGCCCGGAGCGAGCCACCAGGGCACGGTCGCCCACGGCGTCGAGGACGAGACGCTCACCCGCCACCTTGCGGGCGCCGTAGGTCTCCCAGCCCTCGTCGTCGGCCTCGTGGGCGGGCAGCAGCTCTGCGGTCTCGTCCGCGCCCGGGACCTCTCCGGCGGCGTAGACCGAGGCGGAGGAGACGAAGACCCAGGACGCGGCGCGATCGCCCACCGCCTCCAGCGCCCCGGCCACGTGGCTCGGCTGACGGGCGACGTCGATGACGACGTCCCAGTCCCGGTCGCGCACCGCGTCGTAGGCGCCGGGTGCACCGCGGTCCGCGCGGACCACCTCGACGTCGTCCGGGGGTGCACCGGACTGGCCCCGGGCCAGGATCGTGACCTCCTGGCCCAGCGCCACGCCGGCGGCAGCGACCGCACGGCCGAGCCAGGCCGTCCCGCCGAGGACGAGCAGCGACACGGGGACTCAGGCCCGCGTGCCGGCCTTCTCGTCGACCTCGGCCTCGTCGTCCTCGTCGTCCTCGTCCTCGAGCTCGTCGTCGTCCGCGTCGTCCGCGTCGTCCGCGTCGTCCGCGTCGTCCGCGTCGTCCGCGTCGTCCGCGACGTCCGCGTCGTCCGCGACGTCGTCGAGGTCGTCGGAGGTGGCTCCGTCGACCGGGACCGCCTCGTCCTCGACGTCGGAGTCGGTGTCGGTCTCCTCGACCGGCTCCGCTACCGCAGCCGGCTCGGCCGGGGCGTCGTCGTGGTCGTCGAGGCCGTCGACCATCGCGGCACCACCGAGGGTGGCAAGCATCTGCCGGACGTTGCTCAGCTGCGCGGTGATGCTGTCACGGCGCTGCGTCGCCGCGGACAGCTCACGCTCGGAGTCGCGGCGGATCCGCTCGGCCTGCTCGCGCGCGGCGGTGACCAGCTGCTCGGCCTCTGCCTTGGCGGCCTCGAGCGCGCGCTGGGCCTCGGCGTGCGCCTCCGCGTGGGCCCGCTCGCTGTCGGCCGACAGCGTGGAGGCGCGCTCCTGCGCCTGGGTGAGGGCGTCCTCGTGGGCGGCCATCTGCGCGGAGAACTCGGCGGCGGCCTTGTCGCGTCGCTGACCGAGGGTGGCCTCGAAGTCGGCAGCAGCCGAGGCGGCCCGGGCCCGCTGGTGCTCGTAGAAGGCCTCGGCCTCCTCGCGGCGGGCGGAGGCCTCACGGTCGGCGTCGTCGAGGATCGCGTCAGCCTGCTGCTTGGCCTTCTCGACGACCTGGGTCGCCTGGGCGTCGGCCTTGGTGCGGACGTCCTCGGCGTAGCGGTCGGCCTCCGCGCGGAGCCGGTCGGCCTCCAGCGTGGTGGTGCCCTTCAGGGTCTCGGCGTCGGCTCGCGCGTTGGACCTGATCTCGTCGGCCTCCTCGTCGGCGAGGCCGAGGATGGTGCCGATCCGCTCGCCGAGGTTGGCGTAGGTGGGGGCGGCGGCCTTGCTCTGCTCCTCGCGCAGGCTGGCGAGCGCCTGGGCGGTGCCGGTCTGCTCGTCCTGGGCCCGGGCCAGCGCGGCGCGCAGCTCGCTCACCTCGACAGTGCGTTCAGCTGCCTCCTGGCGCGCCTGCTCGAGGGCACCCGCGTGCTCCGCACGCCACTGGTCGACCTGCGCCGGGTCGTAGCCGCGCAGGACGCTGCGGAAGGAGGTCGTGTCACTCATGGTCGTTCCGTTCTTCATGGGGGATGGGGTCGGGGGCGTCGGGGGTGTCGGGGGTGTCGTCGGTCGGGGTCACGGCCGCCTTGTCGGGCACGGCGAGCGCGTTGATCACGCCCGAGAGGTGGCCCAGCTGGGTGGTGATGTCCTCGCGACGCGAGGCGAGGGCGGCCACCTCGGACCGGGCGCGTTCGAGCATGGCACGCGCCTCGTCGCGGACCCGGTCGGCATCCGCACGGGCCTGGGCGGTCGTGGTGACCAGCTCCTCGCGGGCCTGGCGGTGCGACTCGTGGGTCTCGCGCTGGAGGCGTTCGATCTCCTGGGCGGTCCGCTCCCGCACCAGACGCGCAGCCTTCTCGGCTTCCTCGAGCCGCCGGGCGGCGCGTTCGTCCGCTGCCCGCTCGGTCTCGGCAGCGGTCCAGCGCACCCGCTCGGCCTCGGCTGCCGCGGCGGCGGTGGTGCGCTCGGCCTGGGCCTGCGCGGCGGCCATCACGGCCTCGGCCTGGGCCCTCAGCCGGTCGGACTCCAGTCGGGCCGACTCGCGGTCCGAGCGGGCCCGGTGCGCCGTCTGGGCGAGCGCGGTCTGGATCAGCTGGCGGCGCGAGCGCACCCTGGCCGACAGCTCCCGGTGGGTCTCCTTGCGCATCCGGCGGACCTCGGCGTCACCCTCGTCGAGGATGCGGCGCACGGTGTCCTGGCCCCACTTCAGGTGCTCCTCGGCCTGCGTCATGATCTCGCCGGCTTCGGCGTGGGCCCGGTCGATGCGCTCCTGGGCATCGGTCCGCGCCTGCTCCAGCAGGGCTGCCGCCTTCGCGGCCGTCTCCTGCTCGTGGATCGCGGCCGCACCGATCATCCGCTCGGCCTCGATCTGCGCCTCCTCGCGGTGCTTGGCAGCCGCGGCGGTGGCTTCCTCCAGCAGGGCGGCCCGTGCGGCCTGCTCCTGCTCGTCGCGCTCGGCGAAATGGAGGTCCATCTTCTCGACACCGGCACGGAAGTCGGCGTCGCGCTCGGCCTCGTGCGCGGCATACCTGGCCATCGCGGCGTCGTAGTCGCTCTGGGCGCTGGCACGCAGGGACTCGGCCCGGGCGCTCGCCTCGTCGACCAGGGCGGTTGCCTCGGCGCGCGCGGCGGTGACCGCCTCCTCGCTCGTGCGGCTCGCCGACTCGTTGAGCATCGAGGCCTGCTCGGCGGCGTCGGAGACGAGCGACTCCGCCTCACGGGTCGCCTCCTCCAGTGCGCGCCCGGCCTGCTCGCGATCGCGCACCGCGTCGGCGTGCTGGCGCTGGGCGTCGTCGAGCAGCGTCTGGACCTCCTCCCGGATGCGGGAGGCGTCCGCACGCGCCGAGGCCAGGACCTGGTCGGTCTCGGCGCGCATGGCGTCGGCGTAGGCCTGTGCGCGTTCGAGGATGGACTGGGTGTGCCGCGTCAGGTCGCCCACCTGGGTGGTGGTCGAGCCTGGGCTACGGCTTCCCCCGTCCGCTGCGTGGGCGTCGGGCATGCCGCCCATGATTCCACGGTGCGTCAACCTCGCGGACCAAAGGCACGTAAAGCCTAGAGTGTGAGCATGGACCGGCGGATCTTCGGGATCGAGAACGAGTACGGCATCACGTGCACGTTCGAGGGGCAGCGACGGCTGACCCCCGACGAGGTGGCCCGCTACCTCTTCCGCAAGGTGGTCTCGTGGGGCCGCTCGTCCAACGTGTTCCTCTCCAACGGCAGCCGGCTCTACCTCGATGTCGGCTCCCACCCCGAGTACGCCACGCCTGAGTGCGACCACGTCCGCCAGCTCGTGGTCCACGACAAGGCGGGGGAGCGGATCATCGAGGGCCTCGTGGCCGATGCCCAGGAGCGCCTCGCCGAGGAGGGCATCGAGGGCGAGATCTACGTCTTCAAGAACAACACCGACTCGGCCGGCAACTCCTACGGCTGCCACGAGAACTTCCTGGTGGGCCGCGCGGGGGAGTTCCAGCAGCTGTCCGACGTGCTCATCCCCTTCCTGGTCAGCCGCCAGATCACCTGCGGCGCGGGCAAGGTCGTCACCACCTCCAAGGGCGCCACCTACTGCGTGAGCCAGCGGGCCGACCACATCTGGGAGGGCGTCTCGTCCGCGACCACCCGCAGCCGCCCGATCATCAACACCCGCGACGAGCCCCACGCGGATGCCGAGCGCTACCGGCGCCTGCACGTGATCGTCGGCGACTCGAACATGAGCGAGACGACCACGATGCTCAAGGTCGGGTCGGCCGACCTCGTGCTCCGGATGATCGAGGCCGGCATGGTCGTGCGCGACCTGACGCTGGAGAACCCGATCCGGGCGATCCGCGAGATGAGCCACGACATGACCGGCCGCAAGACGGTCCGGCTCAGCAACGGGCGCGAGCTGTCCGCGCTGCAGATCCAGTCGGAGTACCTCGAGCGCGCCCAGGCCTTCGCCGACCGCGAGGGTCTCGAGGACCCGATCCACAAGCAGGTCCTCGACCTGTGGGAGCGCACCATCCACGCGGTCGACACCGGCGACCTGTCGCTGGTCGACACCGAGATCGACTGGGTCATCAAGCACAAGCTGATCACCGGCTACATGGCCAAGCACGACCTGCCGATGGAGCACGCCCGGATCGCCCAGCTCGACCTCGCGTACCACGACGTCAACCGCGAGCGCGGGGTGTTCTACCTGCTCCAGAAGCACGGGCGGGCGGCCCGCATCACCACCGACCCCGAGGTGTTCGAGGCCAAGACGGTGCCGCCGCAGACCACCCGGGCCAAGCTGCGCGGTGACTTCATCAAGGCCGCCCAGGAGCACCGTCGTGACTTCACCGTCGACTGGGTGCACCTCAAGCTCAACGACCAGGCGCAGCGCACGGTGCTGTGCAAGGACCCGTTCGCCGCCGTGGACGCCCGCGTGGACCGCCTCATCGAGGGCATGCGCGGCTGAGTCGCCGGATCGGTATGCCGCGTGGCCGCGATACCGGGACGAATCGGGCTTTGCCAGCCGTGAAGGTTATGGTGGGCGCTGGTTCCCCACCCCCAGCGAAGGTCCTTCACCGTGCATCTGCGACGTTTTCCTGCCCTCACTGCCGCCGCTCTGGCGGCAGCCCTGGCGCTCACCGGCTGCGGTGACACCAAGGAGACCAAGGGCTCCGCGCTCGACAAGATCACCGTGACCGGGGGCAGCGACACCACCGCCCCGACCGTGACGGTCAACCCCAAGCCGCTCACCGTGACCGAGACGACGACCAAGGTCGTCAAGGCCGGCACCGGCGCGACGGTCACGGGTGACGAGATCGTCAGCCTCAAGTACGTCCTGGTCAACGGCAAGGACTCCTCGGTCCTCGACAGCAACTTCGGCAAGCAGAACCTCGGCCTGAACCTCGGCGCCAGCGACCTGCTCCCCGGACTCAAGAAGGGCCTGCTGAACCAGAAGATCGGCTCGCGCGTGCTGGTGGCCATGCCGCCCAAGGACGCCTTCGGCACCCAGGGCAACGCCGAGATCAAGGTCGCCGGCACCGACACGGTCGTGTTCCTCATGGACGTGCTGGGGGCGACCAAGCCGCTGGCCTCGGCCGAGGGCAAGGAGGTCGCGCCGGCCAAGGGCCTGCCCGCAGTGAAGGTGGAGACCGGCAAGGCCGCCACCATCACCATCCCCAAGGGCGCCAAGCCGCCGACCAAGACCGTCGGCCAGGCCCTGATCGAGGGCGCCGGCGCCAAGGTCGAGGCCGGGCAGACCATCCGGGTCACCTACACCGGTGCGCTCTGGAAGGACGGGTCGATCTTCGACTCCTCCGCCAACAGCCCCGACAAGTACTTCGAGACCGTGATCGGCAAGCAGCAGGTCATCAAGGCCTGGGACGCCCAGCTGGTCGGCAGGACCGTCGGCAGCCGGGTCCTCATGGTGGTCCCGCCGGCCGACGGCTACGGCGCCGCCGGCAGCCCCCCGAAGATCAAGGGCACGGACACCCTGGTGTTCGTCGTCGACATCCTCGCGGCCTACTGACCCGCTCCAGCGCCACCCCTCACACCCCATTCCGACCACCCCCCTGCGAAGGAGCACCCCATGGGTTTCGACCCCAACACCACCAAGCCCGAGATCGACTTCCCCGGCGACGCGGCCCCCGCGGAGCTGGTCATCGAGGACCTCACCGAGGGTGACGGCCAGGAGGCCGGAGCCGGTGACACCATCTCGGCGCACTACGTCGGTGTCGCCCACTCCACCGGCGAGGAGTTCGACGCCTCGTGGAACCGCGGTGCGCCCCTCGACTTCCGGCTCGGCGTCGGCCAGGTCATCCGCGGCTGGGACGACGGCATCGTCGGCATGAAGGTCGGCGGCCGCCGCAAGCTGGTCATCCCCCCGCACCTGGGCTACGGGGACCGTGGCGCCGGTGGCGCGATCAAGCCGGGCGAGACCCTGATCTTCGTGGTCGACCTCGTGGACGTGCGCTGAGCACTAGCAGCACGACCTGAGCGGTCAGCTCTCCAGCAGCCGGGCGGCATACCGCCCGGCTGCTGCGCTGTAGAGGAAGGCCGCGTGGTCCTCGTCGAGGGAGCGACCCATGGTCGACAGCTGGACCGGCACGGCCCGCAGGGCGGCGTCGAGCCCGTCGCTGTCGACCTCGCGCACCCGCAGCGCCCCCTGGGCGCTGCGCACCATGGCGTGTGCCTGCTCGGCGACCAGCAGCCCGAACTCCGACCGGTCCGTGGGCAGCGGGACGTCCGCTGACACCAGGCAGATCCGGCCGTAGGCGGTGGTGCTGTGGTGGGAGATCCCGCGGTGCCGCTCACGCGCGTCGGCGTCCGACACCCGCAGCGCCGCGACGCCTCGACCACCGAGCGTGCCGACCGCGTTGAGCGCCTCGCCGGCGGCGACCCCGGTGTAGCCCCAGGCGGTGCCGGTGCCGACGTTGCCCGGCCCCTGGATGACGATGGCGATGTCTGCTGCGAGGACGTGTCGGGCGGCCAGCAGACCGGAGTGCAGGGTGACCGCCTCGTGCTGGCCGCCGTAGGCCTGCCCCACGGTGACGGTGCCGGCCAGCCAGCCCTGTTCGGCGAGGGTGGCGACATTGCGCGAGAACGCCAGGGGCAGGGCGCCACCGTCCGTCATGAGGTAGACCACCCGCGCCTGCGGTCGGTCGAGCCGGATCCCGGCGAGCACCGCGGGCAGGGCGGAGTGCAGGTCGGCCACGACGACCGGCATGCCCTGCAGGTCGCCGGAGGCGGCCAGCGGTCCGGTCATGACGTCGTGGTGGGGGCTGTCCTGCTCGTCCACGGCCATGAACATCTGCTGCTGCGGCGTGTACCGCGCCTTGACGATGTGCCCCTCGGGTGTCTCGGGGTCGGCCGGCAGCCGGTCGGGCGCGGCCACGATGAAGGCCAGCCCACCGGTGCCGAGACCTCGGAGCAGGGCGGACGCGTTGAGCAGCACCCGGTCACCGACCTGCGGCTCACCGACGAGGGCGGTGTAGGCGAGCGCCCGGACCAGCTCGGCTCCGTCACGGTCGTCAGGGTCAGCACTGCCCAGCCGTACGGCATACTCCACGGCGCCCGGCCACCGGCCCCGCACCTGCTCGACCGTTCCCTCGCGCCACTGCATCACGACACGCAGACTAGCCACGAGGGGCGGGTCCCACTCGGGTAGCGTCGGGCGGGTGAGTTCCCCCACCGGGCCGGCGGCCAAGACCGAGCGCCTGCTCAACCTCGTGCTCTGCCTGCTCTACACCCGCCGCCCGCTGCCCAAGTCGCGGATCCGTGCCGTCGTCCCGCAGTACGGCGACGCCACGAGCGACGAGGCCTTCGACCGGATGTTCGAGCGCGACAAGGACGAGCTCCGCGAGCTCGGCATCCCACTCGTCACCGAGGACATCGGCGGGGCGTGGGACGACGAGGTGGGCTACCGGATCGACCAGCGCGAGTACGCCCTCCCGGACATCTCCTTCGAGGCCGACGAGCTGGCCGTGCTGGGCCTGGCCAGCCGCACCTGGGCGCACGCCTCACTCGCCGGTCCCGCGGCGCAGGCGCTGCGCAAGCTCAAGGCGGCCGGCATCGAGCGCGACGGTGACTCGCTGATCGGCATCGAGCCGCGGCTCGGCACCAGCGAGCCGGCCTTCGAGCCGGTCAAGAACGCCGTCGTCGGGCAGCGCACGATCTCCTTCGGCTACCGCACGGGTGGCGAGGGCGAGGTGATGACCCGCGTCGTGCAGCCCTGGGGCCTCGCGTCGTGGCACGGTCGCTGGTACCTCACGGGTTTCGACCTGGACCGGGATGCGGCGCGGGTCTTCCGGCTGTCACGCATCGACGGCGACGTCACCGAGGTCAAGAACGCGGAGCCGTATGCCGTGCCCGCCGACCACCGCGCGCAGGAGATGATCAGCACCACAGTGGGGGAGCAGCGGACCCGTGATGCGGTCGTCCGGGTCCGGGCCGACCGGGGCAACACCCTGCGTCGCCGGGCCACGAGCACGACCGACCTGGGGGAGTGGAGCGAGCTGGTGGTGCCCTTCGGCGACGACGACGCGCTGGCCGACGAGGTGTGCGGCTACGGCGCCGATGTCGTCGTCACGTCTCCGCCGGAGGTGCGCGAGCTGGTGGTCCAGCGACTGCGCGGGGCGCTGGCTGCGCACTCGGGCGGTGCGGCGTGACTCCGCCGCCCAAGAAGGCCAGGACCGTCCAGGAGACGGCCACCGACCGGCTGGCCCGGCTCCTGACCATGGTGCCGTGGCTGGTCGCCCGACAGGGGATCGACCTCGACCAGGCCGCCGCCGAGCTCGGCATCACGGTCGAGCAGCTCGAGACCGACCTGCGCCTGCTCTACCTCTGTGGCTACGGGCAGATGCCCGACGAGCTGATCGACGCCCAGTGGGAGAGCGGCCGGGTCTTCGTGACCAACGCCGACACCATCGCGCGGCCGTTGCGGCTCGGTCGCGACGAGGCCCTGACCCTCATGGTCGGGCTGCGGGCGCTGGCCTCCGTGCCCGGCCTGGGGGAGCGGGACGCCATCGAGCGGGCGATGGCCAAGCTGGAGCAGGCCACCGGGGCGAGCGCCGCGGCCGCGGCCCGGGTCGAGGTCGCGATCAGCGAGGGGGTCGAGGCAGGCCTGCTGTCCGACGCCCGCCGCGCCGTCGAGGGCCACCGCCGGGTGCACCTGCGCTATCTGGTGCCAAGCCGTGACGAGGCCACGGAGCGCGACGTCGACCCCATGCGCGTGGTCAACCTCGACTCCCGGTGGTACCTCGAGGGCTGGTGCCACCTGGCCCAGGACACCCGCACCTTCCGGATGGACCGGATCGCCCGCCTCGACGTGCTGGACGAGGACGGCACGCCACCGCCGGATGCGCAGCTGCGGGACCTCGACCTCGGTGCCTTCACCCCGCGCCCCGACGACACCCCCGTCACACTGCGCCTGCAGCCGGGGGCCACCTGGGTCAGCGACTACTACCCGGTCGACTCGGTGCAGACCGACCCTGACGGGTCGCAGACCGTCACCCTGCGCACGGCCGACACGCTCTGGCTGCGCCGGCTGGTCTGGCGGCTCGGGGGCCGCGGGACCGTCCTCGCACCGGCCGAGGTGGCGGCCTCGGTGCGCGAGGGTGCACAGGAGGCCCTGCAGGCCTACGAGTAGGGTCGTCCCGTGTGGTGGTGGATCCTGATCTGGGCGCTGCTGGTGCTGATCGCGCTGGCCTACCTGGCGACCCGCGCCTGGGGCGTCTGGGGCCAGTTCAAGGAGCTCACGGCCGAGGTCAGCCGCTCGTCCCGGACGGTCGCCGCGCTGCAGGCCGAGACCGACCGCCTCGGTGAGCGACCGCCGCCGCCCCAGCCCGACATCTTCGGTGACCCCCGTCAGCTCCGCCGGGAACGCGACGCCACCCGCGCCTCGTTGAAGCAGCAGCGGCGCGCCCGACTGGCCGCGCGGCGTCCCAGCTGGGCCCGACACCTAGACTGACTGCAGTGCCGCACCCACGGCACGATCGACATCATGGTCACCTGGTGACCGAGAGGAAATGAGTACCATGCGCGGACTGTTCGAGGGCTGGCACCTCATCATCTTGCTCGTCCTCCTGGTCGTGCTCTTCGGCTTCAAGCGCCTTCCGGATGCCGCGCGCTCCATCGGTCGGTCGATGCGCATCTTCAAGTCCGAGGTCGACGAGATGAAGAACGACGGCAAGTCGGCGGCGAGCGCTGACACCGTCAAGGGCGAGACCGTCAAGGACGCCGGCGCGAGCCCCGGCACCGAGGGCACCAACCCGATCCGCGAGGACAACACCCCGCGCACGGACAACAGCTCCGGCGCCTCCTAGAGTCGCCAGCTCCTTTCCCACCCACGACCATGGCCTTCCGGCGTGCCCGCAACCCTGAGGGGCGGATGTCCCTCGGTGACCACCTGCGCGAGCTGCGCCGACGGTTCCTGATCTCCGCGATCACCCTCCTCGCGGGTGCGGTGCTCGGCTGGATCTTCTACGAGCGGGTCTACGACCAGCTGGCGGCACCGTTCAACGAGTACAAGGACCAGAACCCCACGAGCGTCATCAGCCTGAACTTCGGCAACGCCACGGCGGCGTTCTCGCAGCAGGTCAGCCTGTCGATCTTCGTCGGGGTGCTGCTCTCCAGCCCGGTGTGGCTGTACCAGCTGTGGGCGTTCATCGTGCCGGGCCTCACGAAGAAGGAGCGGCGGGTCTCGCTGGCGTTCATCGCGGCCACCGTCCCGCTGTTCCTGGCCGGCTGCGCCCTGGCGTACTACGTGCTGCCCAAGGTGCTGGAGGTGCTCTACGGCTTCACGCCGGCGGGCGCGTCGAACATCCAGCAGGTCAGCGACTACTTCTCGTTCGTCACCCGGTTCATCCTGGCCTTCGGCTGCGCCTTCCTGATGCCGGTCTTCCTGGTGGCGCTCAACGCCATCGGCATCCTGCCCGCCTCGGCGATGATCAAGGCCTGGCGCCCGGCGATCTTCGGGATCTTCGTGATCTCGGCCATCGCCACGCCGACTCCCGACGCGTTCACGATGTTCCTGCTCGCCGTCCCGCTGTGCATCCTCTACGTCGCGGCCATCCTCGTCAGCAAGCTCATCGAGCGGGGGCGGCGCAAGAACCGTCCCGCCTGGGTCGAGGTGCCCGACGACGAGGCATCGTCGTTGTGAGCAAGCGGGTCGGGCTCGTCGTGAATCCCACGTCGGGCAAGAACCGCGGCATGTCGCTCGGCATCGAGGTGGCCCAGCGGATGCGGGCGGCCGGGCACGACGTCGTCGACCTCTCCGACGAGACGTATGCCGCCGCCCGCGACCGCGCGCTCGGCGCCATCGCGCAGGGCCTGGACGTGCTGGCGGTGGTGGGTGGTGACGGCATGGTGCACCTCGGGGTCGACCTCGCCGCGGAGACCGGGACGACGCTGGCCATCATCGCCGCCGGCACCGGGAACGACGTCGCCCGCGGCCTGGGCCTGCCGGTCCACGACCCGGTGCGGGCGGCCGACCTGGTGACCACCGGCGTGCCCCGCACCATCGACGCAGTGCAGCACGTCGACGCCCACGGGGTCCGGCACTGGTACGTCGGGGTGCTCGGCGCCGGCTTCGACTCGCTCGTCAACGAGCGCGCCAACACCTGGCCGTGGCCCAAGGGGCAGCTGCGCTACAACCTCGCCATCCTGCGCGAGCTCCCGCTGTTCAAGGCGATTCCCTACGTCGTGACCGTCGACGGGATCCGGCACGAGACCAAGGCGATGCTCGTCGTGGTCGGCAACGGGCCCAGCTACGGGGGAGGCATGCACGTGCTCCCGGACGCGCAGTTCGACGACGGACTGCTCGACGTGCTCCTGCTCCACGAGATCAGCACGGTGGAGTTCCTCAAGGTCTTCCCCAAGGTGTTCAAGGGTGCCCACGTGGGTCACCCGGCCGTCGAGATCATCCGTGGACGGTCGGTCACGCTCGAGGCCGCGGGCATCGTGGCCTACGCCGACGGGGAGCGGTTCGCCCCGCTGCCGCTGACCGTCGAGGTGGTCCCCGGCGCGGTGACGGTGCTGGCGCCTGCCGCACCGTAGGCTCGGGAGCATGTCGACGCCCGCTGAGCGATTCGCCGCAAGCGCCAGCCGCGCGGCATACGAGAAGTCGCAGCTGGCTGCCTTCGCGGCCACGGTCGGGTTCCCCCTCGACGACTTCCAGGTGCAGGCCTGCCAGGCCGTGGAGGCCAGTCGGGGTGTCCTCGTCGCGGCTCCGACCGGTGCGGGCAAGACCATCGTCGGTGAGTTCGCGGTGCACCTGGCCCTGGCCAGCGGCCGCAAGGCGTTCTACACCACCCCGATCAAGGCGCTCTCGAACCAGAAGTACAACGACCTCGTGCGCCGCCACGGCGCGAAGAACGTCGGGCTGCTCACCGGTGACTCCTCGATCAACGGTGAGGCACCCGTCGTCGTGATGACGACCGAGGTGCTCCGCAACATGATGTATGCCGGGTCGTCCACCCTGCACGGGCTCGGCTTCGTGGTGATGGACGAGGTGCACTACCTCGCCGACCGGTTCCGCGGCGCGGTGTGGGAAGAGGTCATCATCCACCTCCCGCAGGACGTGCAGGTCGTGTCGCTGTCGGCCACGGTCAGCAACGCGGAGGAGTTCGGGGCGTGGCTTTCCGAGGTGCGCGGCGGCGTCGACATCATCGTCTCCGAGCACCGGCCGGTGCCGCTGTGGCAGCACATGATGGTCTCGCAGTCGATGTACGACCTGTTCGTCGACGAGGCGTCCGCTCCCGTTACCGGCATCGACGCGACGCGGGTGAACCCCGAGCTGCTGCAGGCGATCCGCCAGTCGGAACAGCGCGGCCGGTGGGACGAGGGCGCCCGCTACGGCTCGCACTCCGACCGGCACAGCCGCGGTGGCCGGGGCAAGGGTCCGCGTGGGCCGGGCGGTGGTCACGGCGGCCGGGGCATGGCCCGCACCTCTGGGGGGCGTCCCGGCGGGGGAGCGACCCGCTCGGAGGTCGTCCAGCGGCTCGAGCGCGAAGGGCTCCTGCCCGCCATCACCTTCATCTTCAGCCGGGTCGGCTGCGAGGCGGCCGTGGGTCAGCTGTTGCGCGACGGCCTCCGGCTGATCCCCGAGGCCGAGGGCGACAAGATCCGGCGCACCGTCGAGGAGCGGGTCTCGTCGCTGGCCGACGAGGACCTCGATGTGCTCGGCTACTGGGACTTCGTCGACGGCCTGACCCGGGGGTTCGCCGCCCACCACGCCGGCATGCTGCCGACCTTCCGTGAGATCGTCGAGGAGCTGTTCACGGCCGGGCGGATCCGCGCGGTGTTCGCGACCGAGACCCTGGCCCTCGGCATCAACATGCCGGCGCGCACCGTGGTCATCGAGAAGCTCGTGAAGTTCAACGGCGAGACCCACGCCGACATCACCCCCGCCGAGTACACCCAGCTGACCGGTCGGGCCGGCCGTCGCGGGATCGACATCGAGGGCCACGCCCTCGTGCAGTGGAACCGCGGAATGGACCCGCTCGCCGTCGCCGGCCTTGCCTCGACGCGCACCTACCCCCTCCGCTCGTCGTTCCGCCCGACCTACAACATGGCGGTCAACCTCGTGGCCCAGGTGGGCCGCGAGACGTCCCGCGAGATCCTCGAGACGTCGTTCGCCCAGTTCCAGGCCGACCGGGCCGTCGTCGGCATGGCCCGCGCCGTGCGCAAGAACGAGGAGGGCCTCGAGGGGTACGCCGAGGGGATGGCGTGCCACCTCGGCGACTTCGCGGAGTATGCCGCGCTGCGCCACGAGATCGCGCGGCTCGAGAAGGACGGGGCGCGAGAGCGGTCGGCCAGCCGGCGCGCCGAGGCCGCGGTCTCGCTCGAGACGTTGCGGATCGGTGACGTCATCAAGATCCCGTCGGGTCGTCGCGCCGGCTACGCGGTAGTCGTGCAGCCGTCCAAGTCCTACCGGGGCGAGACGCCCGCGCCGACCGTGGTCACCGAGGACAAGCAGCTGCTCAAGCTGACCCTCGTCGACGTCCCCACCCCGGTCGAGGCGATCGGGCACGTCAAGGTGCCGCCGCACTTCAACGCCAAGAGCCCCAAGGCCCGGCGTGACCTCGCCACGTCGTTGCGCATCGCGGTGCCCCACGACCCACCGCCGTCCCGCTCACGCGGCTCCGCGGCATACGCGGGCAGCGCCGAGGACGGACGCATCGCCGAGCTGCGCCGCCAGCTCAAGGCACACCCGTGCCACCAGTGCCCCGACCGCGAGGACCACGCTCGCTGGGCCGAGCGGTGGTGGCGGCTCAAGCGCGAGACCGTCGGGCTCCAGCGCAAGGTGGAGGGTCGGACCAACTCGGTCGCCAGGACCTTCGACCGGATCTGCACGCTGCTCGGCGAGATGGGCTACCTGTCCGACAGCGGTGACCTCGTCACGCCCCAGGGCGAGAACCTGCGCCGGCTCTACACCGAGAAGGACCTGCTCGCCGCCGAGTGCCTGCGGCTGGGGGTCTGGAAACGGCTCGACCCGGCCGGACTCGCCTCGGTCGTGTCGGCCCTCATCCACGAGCCCCGCCGGGACGAGACCGACCCGTCGCCGCGGATGCCCAACGAGGACGTGGCCGAGGCGGTCCGGGAGATGAACCGGCTCTGGTCGGTGCTCGAGGACCGGGAGCGCGAGCTGGGCCTGCCGCTCACCGGCGACCCCGATGCCGGGATGGCCTGGATGATGCACCGCTGGGCGAGTGGGCGCCAGCTCGAGGAGGTGCTGCGGGGGTCCGACATGGCGGCCGGCGACTTCGTGCGGCGGTGCAAGCAGGTGGTGGACCTGCTCGGCCAGATCGGTGACGCGGCGCCCGAGCCGACGCTGCGCGCCACGTCGCGCAAGGCCATCGACGCCGTGATGCGTGGCGTGGTCGCCGCCGACCGCCTCGACTGAGGGCACCAGCCAAGCTGTTTTCGGCCAATGGGCCGACTTCCTCGCTCTGGCGCGCGCCCCAGGCCAGATTGTCGGGCAATTGGCCGACTTCCTGAGGGATTGGCCCTCTGCCGCACGGGATCTCGGGCAATTGGCCGATTTCCTCGCCCCGCTACTCGATGCGAAGGGCGGAGAGCACGCGGTTGAACGAGCTAGTCACGCCAAACTCACTGGCGATCTTGCTCATCAGCGCGGCGTCGGCCACCTCGCGCGGCAGCGCCATGTCCACCTCGTCGACTGGCGCATCGCGGGTCACCCTGACCACCGTGGGGGCCACGTCGAGGTACGCCGCTGCCGCCTCGAGGTTGACCCGCCGGGCTCCCTTGATCGCCGGAGCCCCACCGTCCACCGCCGCGCGGAGGCCCGCAAGCGAGCCGTACTCGGCGATGAGCTGGGCCGCCGTCTTGTCGCCGATTCCCTTGACTCCGGGAAGGCCGTCGCTGGTGTCGCCGCGGAGGACCGACATGTCCAGGTAGGCGTCACCAGTGTCCACCGCATACTTCGCGCGCAGGTAGTCCTGGGTGGCGAGGTCGGGCTCACGCACCCCGCCCTTCCCGGTGTAGAGGACGCGCACGCGTCGGGCGTCGTCGACGAGCTGCAGGAGGTCGCGATCCCCAGTGACGATGTCGACCTCCATGGTGCCGCCCCAGCGGGTGGCCAGCGTGCCGATCACGTCGTCGGCCTCGAAGCCGTCCGCCCCCAACCGGGCGATCCCCAGCGCTGCCAGCGCATCGACGATGACCGGCACCTGGGGGGCCAGGTCGTCCGGGACCTCTTCGGCCACGGTGTCGTCCGAAGCCGGGTGGGCCTGGTCCGGTACGTCGCTCGGCACAGGCGCGGGCGGCTCCTGGGTCACCCGGTGTGCCTTGTAGCTGGGCAGCAGGTCAACCCGCCACTGCGGCCGCCAGTCGTTGTCCCAGCACGCCACGAGGTGCGTCGGCTGGTGGGTGGTGACCAGCGAGGCGATCATGTCGAGGAAGCCGCGGATCGCGTTGGTAGGGGGCTGCGAGGTGTCGCTGCGCTGGTCGGGCACGCCGAAGAACGCCCGGAAGTAGAGGGAGGCGCTGTCGAGCAGCATGAGACGGCCAGTGCCGGCGGGCGAGGTCATGGCGGACATGCTCCCACCTGACGGCCGCGACCTCAGTAGGGTGTGGGCGTGGAAGACCTCGATCGACGCATCGTCGACCTGCTTCGCGCAGACGGCCGGATGAGCTACACCGACCTGGGCAAGGCCATGGGCTTGTCCACGTCGGCAGTGCACCAGCGGGTCCGCCGCCTCGAGGAGCGGGGCGTCGTCAAGGGGTATGCCGCGCTCGTGGACTTCACCGCCCTCGACCTGCCGCTCACGGCCTTCATCTCCATCTCGCCGCTGGATCCCGCTGCGCCTGACGACATCCCGGACCGGCTGCGCGACATCACCGAGCTCGAGGCCTGCCACTCCGTGGCGGGTGAGGAGAACTACATCCTCAAGGCCAGGGTGCACACGCCGGGAGACCTCGAGACCTTGCTGGCCAGGATCCGGGCTGCTGCCAACGTGGCGACGCGCACCACCGTGGTGCTCTCAACGCCCTGGGAGTAGACCCTCAGCGGGCGATCGACGCCACCGTGGCCTTCGTCGCGGCCACCAGGTCGCCCGGTGCCAACGAGATGTCCAGGCCACGGCGCCCACCCGAGACGTAGACCCGCTCGAAACCCAGGGCCGACTCGTCCACGACGGTCGGCAGTGCCTTGCGCTGGCCGATGGGGGAGATGCCACCGACGACGTAGCCGGTGGAGCGCTCGGCATCGGCGGGCTGCGCCATCGTCACCTTCTTCAGGCCGAGGGCCGCAGCGACCGCCTTGAGGTCGAGCTGCCGGTCGACGGGCACTACACCGACGGCCAGTCCCGAGTCCCCCACGACGAGGAGCGTCTTGAAGACCTGGGCCGGCGGCACCGACAATGCCGCGGCGGCCTCCAGGCCATAGGAGGCCGCCGCGGGATCGTGGTCGTAGGGGTGCAGCTCGAAGGCCAGCCCGAGTCGGGTCAGGGCCGTCGTGGCAGGAGTGCCTGAGGCCAACCTCAGCGCTTCTCGACGCGCTTGACCAGCGACCAGGCGGCCGGGAGCAGACCGGCTGCCGCCGCGATCTTGATGGCGTCACCGATGAGGAACGGGGTCATGCCCGCCTTGAGTCCGGCCGACAGGTCCATGCCGGTGGCGTTCATCAGCCAGGACACCCCGACCGAGTAGATGATGAGGTTGCCCACGGCCATGGTGACGACCGTCTTGGCGACCGTCCGGTCACCGCCACGCTGGGCGAGCCAGCCCACGAGCGTCGCCGCGATGACGTAGCCGATGATGTAACCGAAGGTGACGCCGCCCCAGCCGTCCCGGTGACCGGCGAACCAGTTCACCCCGAGCCCGCCGGCCACGAGGTAGGTGCCGACACTCAGCAGGGCCCGCAGGCCACCGAGCGAGGCACCAGTCAGGAGGACGGCGAACGTGCCGAGCGTCAGGGGCACGGGCGTGCCGGGCAGGGGGATGCTCCACTGGGAGAGCAGCCCGATGAAACCGGCTCCTGCGGCGACGAGGGCGAGGTCGCGGACCCGGGCACCGACCGAGGCCGGGACACCGGCGACGGCAGGGACGTAGTCGGCGAGGACGCGCTTGTGGGGGAGGGCGATAGCAGTCACGGGAGCAACCTAGCGAAAGCCGACCACGCGGCACACGCAGGTCCCACGTCGGCCACGTCACACCGTCCGCGGCACCAGCTCGGACCAGCGCCACCGGCTCAGACCAGCGACGCCTCGCGGCTGGCGGCGGCCCGCTCGACGGCCACGGCGTGGGCGGCCTCGTGGTCGCCCTCCTCGCGCCACCACTGCTGACCGGCCTCCGGGAGGGTGTAGATCGGGTCGTAGTAGACGTAGTCGCGGGACAGCGCGTCGGTGTCCGCACCCTCGATCGAGGTGCGGTAGTTCTTGCGCCAGAACGACATGCCGCGCTCGGTGTCGTAGCTGTCGACCTGGTGCACCCAGCGCTTGCCGACGAAGGGCACGTCGCAGACGATGCGCGGAGTGGCGAAGCCCGGCAGGTAGCCCATCATCGAGTGCTGCAGGTGCTGCGCCTCGGCGAGCGAGAGCCGCCAGTGCTCGGAGAACGGGATCATGTCGCACATGTAGAAGTAGTACGGGGTGATCATCGCGTCGTCCTGGAGCGCGAAGCAGAGGTCGAGCAGCTGCTCGGTGGTGTCGTTGACCCCGCGCATGAGGACGCCCTGGTTGCGCACGTCGCGGACGCCGGCCTCGAGCATCGCCTTGCTGGCGTCGGCCACGAGCGGCGTCACGGACTGGGCGTTGTTGACGTGGGTGTGGATCGCGATGGAGACACCACGCGAGCGCGCCTTGGCGGAGACCCGGGCAACACCCTCGACGACGTCGGGCTGGAGCCAGTGCTGCGGCAGACCCATCAGCGCCTTCGTGGCGAGCCGGATGTCGCGGATGTTGTCGACGTCGAGCAGCTTGTCGAGGAAGCCCTCGAGGTTCTTCCACGGCATATTGGCCACGTCGCCGCCGGACACCACGACGTCGCGCACCTGGGGGGTGCGCTGCAGGTAGTCGAGCATCGCGGCATATCGGTCGACCGGCTTGCCGGTCAGCTTGAGCTTGTCGATGACCGCGGTGGAGTTGCCGACCAGGTCCATCCGGGTGCAGTGGCCGCAGTACTGCGGGCAGGTCGGCAGCATCTCCGCCAGCACCTTGGTCGGGTAGCGGTGGGTGAGGCCCTCGACGGCCCACATGTCGTGCTCGTGCAGGCTGTCGCGGGTGGCGTGCGGGTGCGAGGGCCAGTCGGTGCGACGGTCGGAGAACACCGGGAGCATGTAGCGCCGGATCGGGTCGGCGTAGAACGCCCGGGTGAACTCGGCGCCCGCGGCGGGCATCGTGCCGTCGGCCCAGGTCAGCTCGCTGACCATGGTGTTCATCATCTGCGGCGGGACGAGCATCGACATCGTGGCCCGCTCGGCCTGGTCGCGCTCGAGGTCGGCGTAGAAGGTGTCGGTGAGCAGGTCGCCCATGAGCTCGCGCAGCTGCTTGATGTTCTTGACGCAGTGCGCCCGCTGCCACTGGGCGCTGGCCCAGTCGGTGGCGGTCACGGCGCGCCAGCCGGGGAAGCGGGTCCAGTCGGGCTCGACCAGCTCGCGGTGCCGGTAGACGTAGGGCTGCTCGATCGCGGTGCTCATACATGGCAGGATACGGGACAGGTTCCGATGAAATCGACCAACCACCGCAACTTTTGCGGTGAGTGTCGCTGTTGAGGGGAGATTCTGTGTCTGCGTCGATCGAAGACCGATCCACGCCGTCCTCGCCGGTGGGTCTGCACCGCGTGGTCGAGCCGGCCGGTGCCTGCCTGCCGCAGGCCGCAACCCGGTTGGATGCCTCACCCGAGCTGTGGCCCGACGAGGTGCGCATCGCGATCGAGACGCTCAACCTCGACGCCGCGTCGTTCCGCCAGCTCACCGAGAAGCACGGGGGAGACGGCGCCGCGGTCCGAGCCGAGGTGCTCGACATCGTCGCCACCCGCGGCAAGATGCAGAACCCCGTGACCGGCTCGGGCGGCATGCTCATCGGCACCGTCGAGGAGGTCGGACCGGAGTCCACCCTCGGGCTGTCCGTCGGAGACCGGGTCGCCACCCTCGTCTCGCTGTCCCTGACGCCACTGGTCATCACCGACGAGCTGGCCGGCTGGGACGGACGCTCCGAACGGGTCCCGGCACAGGGCCACGCCATCCTCTTCGGGCGCTCGATCGCTGCGCAGCTGCCCGAGGACCTCGACCCCGACCTCGCGCTGATGGTCATGGACGTGTGCGGCGCACCTGCGCTCGTGGCCAGGGTGGTGCGGGAGTATGCCGAGCGCGGCCTCGCGCCGACCGTGGCAGTCCTCGGCGGGGCCGGGAAGTCCGGCTCCCTCTCCCTGGCTGCCGCGGCCGACGCCGGTGCGGGCCGTCGCATCGCGGTGGTGCCGTTCCAGCGCGAGGCCGACCTGCTGGCCGGCACCGGGCTGGCCGACGAGGTCGTCATCGCCGACGCACGCAGCCCGCTGGGCCTCTCGGAGGCCGTGACGGCAGCCGGCGGTCCGGCCGACGTCACCGTCGTCTGCGTCGACGTGCCCGGGTGCGAGCAGCCCGCCGTCCTGTCGACCGCCCAGGGCGGCACGATCATCTACTTCTCCATGGCGACGCACTTCGCGGCAGCCGCCCTCGGCGCCGAAGGCGTGGCCGCCGACGTGCGGATGCTGGTGGGCAACGGCTACGTCCCCGGCCACGCGGCATACGCGCTCGACCTGATCAGGCGCGACGCCGCGGTCCGCGGCCTGTTCGAGGGACGCCTGCAGGAGTAGCAGGACCAAGGGCCTATCGCTCCCGCAGGGCAGCGTGGTGGGGTGGGCCCATGCCCGAGAGAACCGCTGTGCCCGAAACCCCGGCCTACGCCGCGGAGGACCTCGAGCTCGACCTGCGGTGGTGGGCTGCGGCCAACTACCTGACCGTCGGGCAGATCTACCTGAGGGACAACGCGCTGCTGCGCGAGCCCCTGACCCTGGCGCACACCAAGCCGCGGCTGCTCGGCCACTGGGGCACCAGCCCGGGCCTGTCGATGATCTACGCGCTGCTCAACCGGCGGATCCGCGAGACCGACACCGACTGGCTCTACGTGACCGGGCCCGGGCACGGTGGCCCCGCCCTCGTGGCGGCGGCCTGGCTCGAGGGGACGTACACCGAGGTCTATCCCCAGGTCGGTGACGACGCCGAGGGGGTGCTGAGGCTGTTCCGCCAGTTCTCGTCACCAGGGGGAGTGCCCAGCCACGTCAGCGTGCAGACCCCGGGCTCGATCCACGAAGGAGGCGAGCTCGGCTACGCGTTGGTGCACGCCGCCGGTGCCGCGTTCGACCACCCCGACCTCGTCGTCGCCTGCGTGGTCGGCGACGGGGAGGCCGAGACCGGTCCGTTGGCCGCGTCGTGGCGCCTGCCGAACTTCCTCAACCCCCGGCGCGACGGAGCCGTCCTGCCGATCCTGCACCTCAACGGCTACAAGATCGCCGGCCCGACCGTGCTCGGGCGCACCTCCGACGAGGACGTGGAGGCCTACCTGCGCAGCCAGGGATGGGCACCCGTGACCGTCAGCGGCGACGACCCGCGTGCGGTGTTCCCGGCCCTCCGCTCGGCCCTGGCGGCCGCCCACGACCGGATCCGCGCCATCCAGGCCGAGGCTCGCGACGGCGCCGGACCGGCCGCGCCGGTGCGGCACGCGTGGCCGGCCATCGTGCTGCGCACCCCCAAGGGCTGGACCGGGCCGGACGTGGTGGACGGCAAGCAGGTCGAGGGCACGAACCTCGCCCACCAGGTGCCGTTGTCCGGGCTCTCGAAGGACCCCGCGCACCTGAGGATGCTCGAGGAGTGGCTGCGGACCTATCGACCCGCCGAGCTCTTCGACGCCGACGGGCGGCTCGTGCCCGAGCTGCGGGCCCTCGCCCCGGAGGGCGACCGGCGGATGTCGGCGACTCCCTATGCGAACGGTGGGCACCTGCGGGAGGACCTGCCCCCGGTGGACCTCGCCGCCCACGAGTTCACGGTCACGCCGGCCACCCGGGGTCAGCTCTCGCTCGAGAACACCATCACCTCGGGTCGCCTCATGCGTGACCTGTATGCCGCGACGGCCCGTCCCGACGGTGGCGGCACCTTCCGGCTGTTCTCCCCGGACGAAACGGCAAGCAACCGGCTGCAGCCGGTGTTCGAGGTGACCGACCGCTGCTTCCTCGGTCCACTGCGGGACACGGACGAGCAGCTGGGGCCCGATGGCCGGGTCATGGAGGTGCTGAGCGAGCACCTCTGCCAGGGCTGGCTCGAGGGCTACCTGCTCAGCGGCCGACACGGGGTCTTCGCGACGTACGAGGCGTTCGCGATGGTGTCGGCGTCGATGGCGGTCCAGCACGTGAAGTGGCTCCAGCACGCCCAGGAGCTGCCATGGCGCGCAGACGTGTCGTCGCTCAACGTGCTGCTCACGTCGACCTGCTGGCGCAACGACCACAACGGCTTCTCCCACCAGGGCCCGGGCCTGATCGACTGCCTGATCCCGCTGTCCCCGGAGGTGGTGCGGGTCTTCCTGCCGCCGGACGCCAACACCACCCTGTCGATCACCGACCACTGCCTGCGCAGCACCAACCACGTCAACCTCATCGTCGTGGACAAGCAGAAGCACCTGCAGTACCTCACGCTCGACGAGGCCCACGCGCACTGCGCGGCGGGTGCGGGCGTGTGGGACTGGGCCAGCACCTGTGGTCCGGACGACGAGCCCGACATCGTGCTGGCCTGTGCAGGGGACGTCCCGACCCAGGAGGCCCTCGCGGCCGTCGAGCTGCTCGCCGAGCACGTGCCCGACCTCCGAGTGCGGTTCGTCAACGTAGTCGACCTGATGGCCCTCCTGCCCGAGAACGACCATCCCCACGGTTACCCGGACGCCACGTTCGACGGGTTGTTCACTCCCGACAAGCACGTGGTCTTCGCGTTCCACGGCTACCCCCGCGCCGTCCACCAGCTCATCCACGGGCGCAGCGAGCCCGGGCGGTTCCACGTCCGGGGGTTCAACGAGCAGGGCACCACGACGACGCCGTTCGACATGGTCGTGCTGAACCGGATGAGCCGGTTCCACCTCGCTCTGGAGGTGCTCCGCAGGGTCGAGCGGCAGGTGGCCGGCTCGGATGCCCTGACGGAGCTGTGCGAGCGCCGGCTGTCCGAGCACCGCCCCTACATCGAGGAGCACCTCGAGGACCTGCCCGACATCGCCGAGTGGACCTGGCGTGGCCTCGCTGGCCACGCGGCGACGGATGGGCCGGGCCGGTAGTTTCGACCCCGTGGCCACCACCAGCATCTACATCGCGGGCACCGAGGCGCAGTCCGGCAAGTCGGCGGTGGCCGTCGGGCTGCTCGACCAGCTGTCCCGGCGCGCGGGACGGGTGGGGGTCTACCGGCCCATCGTCCGAGCCGGGGTGCCCGACGAGCTGGTCCGCACGCTGCTGTCGCAGCTGCCCGGCGACCTGACCGTCGACCAGGCGTGCGGCGTCACCTACGACGACCTGCATGCGGACCCCGAGCGGGCGATGGGGTCGATCGTGGATCGGTTCCACGAGGTCGCGCGGGCCCACGACGTGGTCCTCGTGGTGGGGTCGGACTTCACCGACGTCGCGGCCCCCACGGAGTTCTCGGTCAACGCGGCCGTGGCCGCCAACCTGGGGTCGCGTCTCCTGCTCGTCGTCCCGGCCCAGGGCCGCGACCCGGTCGACGTGGCCACGACCGCCGAGATGGCCGTGCAGGCGGCGCGGGAGGCCCACGCCCACGTCACGGGGGTGGTGGCCAACCAGGTGTCCCCGGACCGGCTCACCGAGACCCAGCAGGCCGTGTCCGGCCGGGTGCAGGTGCCCGTGCAGGCCCTGCCCGAGACACCCCTGCTCAGGGCGCCGACCATCCAGGACCTCCTCGACGCGTGTGGCGGTCGGCTCGTCCACGGCGACCCCGCCCGCCTCGACCGCGAGTGCATGGGCCTGGTCGTCGCCGCCATGACGATGCCGCACGTCCTCGACCGGCTGATCGAGGGCGGGGTGGTGATCGTGCCCGGCGACCGGGAGGACGTCGTGCTGGGGGTGCTGCTGGCCCACCGCTCCAAGACCTTCCCGAACCTCGCGGGGATCGTCCTCAACGGCGGGTTCCCCCTGCCGCCGCAGGTGGAGCGGCTGATCGAGGGACTCGACGTCGTGCTGCCGGTGATCGCCACGGACAGCGGCACCATGACCACCGCGTCGCGGCTCGGGGCGGCCCGGGGCCGGCTCACCCCCGACTCGACCCGCAAGCTCGAAGCCGCCGTCGCCATGGTCGAGCGCGGGCTGGACGCCGAGGCCCTGCTGGGTCCGGTCGTGGCGGCCGGCGGGGGCGCGGTCACGCCCCTGATGTTCGAGCACCGCCTCGTCGAGGACGCCCGCGCGTCCGGTGCCCACGTCGTGCTGCCCGAGGGTGCGGAGGACCGCATCCTGCTCGCGGCCGACACGGTCCTGGCCAGGGGCATCGCCAGGCTCACCCTCCTGGGCCCGGAGGAGACCATCCGCGCGAACGCCGCGCGCCTGGGTGTGGACATCTCCGCGGCCGCAGTCGTCGACCCGGCCACCAGCGCGCTGCGCGAGACCTTCGCCAGCGACTACGCCACCCTGCGCGCCCACAAGGGCGTCACCCTCGACCAGGCCCGCGACCGGGTGGTCGACCCGTCGTACTTCGGCACGATGATGGTGCACCAGGGACTGGCCGACGGCATGGTCTCGGGGTGCATCACCACGACGGCCCACACCATCCGGCCGGCCCTCGAGATCGTGCGCACCGCGCCGGACGTCTCGGTGGTCTCCAGTGTCTTCCTGATGTGCCTCGCCGACCGGGTCCTCGTCTACGGCGACTGCGCAGTCAACCCCGACCCCACCGCCGAGCAGCTGGCCGACATCGCGATCTCCTCGGCGCGCACGGCCCAGCAGTTCGGCATCGAGCCACGCGTGGCGATGCTCTCCTACTCGACGGGGGAGTCGGGCAGTGGCGCCGACGTCGACAAGGTGCGCACGGCCACCGCGCTGGTCCACCAGCGGGCTCCCGAGCTGCTCGTCGAGGGCCCGATCCAGTACGACGCCGCCGTCGACCCGCACGTGGCGGCGACCAAGCTCAAGGACAGCCCGGTCGCCGGGCGCGCCACCGTGCTGGTGTTCCCCGACCTCAACACCGGCAACAACACCTACAAGGCCGTGCAGCGCAGCGCCTCGGCGGTGGCCATCGGCCCCGTCCTCCAGGGGCTCAACCGACCCGTCAACGACCTGTCCCGCGGGGCGCTGGTCCGCGACATCGTCAACACCATCGCGATCACCGCCATCCAGGCCGGCGCCTGATGGCCGCGCGGACGGTGCTGGTCGTCAACGCGGGCTCGTCGTCGCTGAAGTACCAGGTCCTCGACACGACGACCGGCGCGACCGCGGCGACCGGCATCGTCGAGCAGATCGGTGGCGCCGGCCACCTGCGCCACACCAGCCAGGGCCGCACGCACGAGGTCGACGTGAGCTGCCCGGACCACCGCGCCGCGCTCCAGGCGGCCCGCTCGGCACTGCGCGAGCACGGACCCGACCTGGTGGCGAGCCCGCCCTTCGCGGTGGGTCACCGGGTCGTCCACGGCGGACCCCGCTTCACCGAACCCGTGGTCATCGACGACGGGGTCATCGCGGCGATCCGTGAGCTCGTGCCGCTGGCGCCGCTGCACAACCCCGCCAACCTCGAGGGGATCCTCAGCGCCCGGGAGTCCTTTCCTGACGTACCGCAGGTGGCAGTCTTCGACACCGCCTTCCACCAGAGCCTCCCCGCACACGCCCACACGTATGCCGTGCCGCTGACGTGGCGGGAGCGTCACCAGGTCCGGCGCTACGGCTTCCACGGCACCTCGCACCGCTTCGTGTCCCGACGCACGGCGGAGCTGCTCGGCCGCGACCCGGGCGACTGCAACGTCATCGTGCTCCACCTCGGCAACGGCGCCAGCGCCTGTGCCGTGCAGGGCGGGCGGAGCATCGACACCTCGATGGGGCTGTCCCCGCTCGAGGGCCTCGTCATGGGCACCCGCTCGGGTGACGTCGACCCGGCGCTGGGCGCCTACCTGGCCCGGGTCGCCGACCTGGACGCCACGGCATACGACGAGGCGCTCAACAAGGCCAGCGGTCTCCTGGGCCTCGCGGGCGTCTCCGACCTGCGCGAGCTCGAAGGCCGGCGCGCCGATGGCGACGCCGACGCAGCGCTGGCGTTCGACGTGATGGTCTACCGGCTGCGCAAGTACGTCGGGGCGTATGCCGTGGCGCTGGGACGCGTGGACGCCATCGCGTTCACGGGGGGCATCGGCGAGAACAGCACCGAGGTCAGGCATGCCGTCCTCAGCGGGTTGGCCGCACTCGGAGTCGAGGTGGACCCGCTCGCCAACGTCGCCGGCGACCCGGAACGGCTGGTCACGGCACCGGACAGCCGGATCCCCGCGTACGTCGTGCCCACCAACGAGGAGCTGGAGATCGCGCGGGCCTGCCTCGCCGTCCTGGGGGAGGACGGCCCCGTCTAGGGTGCTGGACGTGAGCACCCTCTACCGCGGCGGCTTCGTCTACACCCCGATCGACCCGTTCGCGAACGCCATGGTCGTCGACGAGGCAACCGGCACGATCGCGTGGATCGGCGGCGACGACGCCGCCGCCGTGCACGTCGATGCCGTCGACGAGGTGGTCGACCTCGACGGCGCCCTGGTCACCCCGGCCTTCGTCGACGCGCACGCGCACGTGTCACAGACCGGCGCCGGGCTGCGCGGCGTCGACCTGGGCACGACCCGTTCCGTGGCCGAGGCGCTGAGCCGCATCGAGGACGCCGCCCGCCGCAGCCAGGGACGACCGGTCTACGCCCCGAACTGGGACCAGGACCACTGGGCCGAGCACCGGCCGCACACCGGGGCCGAGCTCGACCGGGCCACCTACGGCGGGGTCGTCTACTCGCCCCGTGTGGACGGTCACTCCGCCGTCATCTCCTCTGCCCTGGCCGCCGCTTCAGGCGCCCGTGAGCTGCCCGGCTGGGAAGGTGACGGCCTGGTGACGCGCGACGCCCACCACGCCGCCCGCGAGGCCTTCAACGGCGCCGGCACCCCGGCCCAGCGGCAGGCCGACATCGACCTCGCCCTCCAGTCGGCCGCCGCCGCGGGCATCGGGCTGGTGCAGGAGAACGGCGGGCGGACGCTCTCGGGCACCGACGACTTCGCCGAGGTGCTGGCAGCGGGGGAGCGCGGCGACGGCCCCCAGACGATCGGCTACTGGGCCCAGCTGGTCGCCGACGAGGCGGAGGCTCGCGACGTGGCCACCCTGCGCGGCGCCCGGGGACTGGCGGGAGACCTCAACATCGACGGCTCAGTGGGCTCCCGCACCGCCCACCTGCGCGCGCCGTACGCCGACGCCCCGGGGCACACCGGCAACGCCTACCTCACCGTCGAGCAGGTCCGCGACCACGTCGCGGCGTGCTCCCTGGCCGGGCTGCAGGCGGGGTTCCACGTCATCGGTGACGCCGGGGTCGACACCGCCGTGGCGGGCTTCGAGGCCGCCGCCGAGCTGGTGGGCGCCCCGGTCGTCACCCGGTCGCGGCACCGGCTGGAGCACCTCGAGATGGTCTCCCGCGACGGGATCGAGCGGCTGGTGCGCCTCGGCGTCGGCGCCAGCGTGCAGCCGGCCTTCGACGCGTTCTGGGGCGGCGACCAGGGCATGTATGCCGCGCGGCTGGGTCCCGACCGCGTGCACGGTCGCGACGGCGGCGACAGCGCTCCGATGAACGCGTTCGCGTCGATGATGGCGGCGGGGATGACGGTCGCCTTCGGGTCCGACTCCCCGGTGACCCCGTTCGCCCCGTGGGAAGCCGTCCGGGCCGCGGCGTTCCACCACGACGAGAGCCAGCGGGTGTCCGCCCGGTCGGCCTTCCTGGCCCACACCCGCGGGGGCTGGCGGGCCGCAGGGTTCGACGACCGGGGCTACCTCGACCTCGGGCTGCCCGCCACGTTCGCCGTCTGGGAGGTGGGCGACCTCGTGGTGCAGGCGCCGGACGACCGGATCCAGACCTGGTCGACCGACCCCCGCTCGGGGACGCCGGGGCTCCCGGACCTGTCCCCGGGGGAGCCGGCCCCGACCTGCCTGCGCACCGTGGTGCGCGGTCGCACCGTGTTCGATGCCGGATGATTTGCGGCCCGCTCCACCCTTGACCGCAAATCCTCTCTCCCACTGCTAGATTTGCCGCGTGTCTTCGCGTGTGAAACCTCTCCTCGACCTCGACCCGGCCGACGTCCGCCGGGCCCGCACCTTGGCCCGCAAGGCCGGCCGGCCCGTGGTGAAGCTGGCCCAGAGCCACACCACCGTGAGCGTCGAGCGGGCCACCTTGCGCCTCGCCGGACTGGGCGGCGCGGACCACGAGCGGGTGCCGTGGGTCAACCACCTCGTCGACGCCGTCCGCGCGGAGGTGGGGCTCGAGCACGGCATCACCAACCCGGTCTTCGACGCGCTGCGCAGGGGAGAGGCCCCCGACCTGCTGACCCTGGCGCAGAAGGCCGCCAGCGGCTCGGTCCAGTTCCGGCTCCCGGAGGGCAGGGCCGCCACCGCGGCAGCCAAGGACGCGCGCCGCGAGGTGAGCCGCGGCATCCGGACCATCGACAAGCAGCGGGCCGCCCGCGACCGCCTCATCAAGCGGCACGGTGACCCGGAGCAGCGCCCCTGGATCTACCTCATCGTCGCCACCGGCGACATCTACGAGGACATCCCGCAGGCGCAGAACGCCGCCCGCGAGGGCGCCGACATCATCGCCGTGATCCGCTCCACCGGTCAGTCGCTGCTCGACTACGTGCCCGAGGGCGCCACCCGGGAGGGGTATGCCGGCACGTACGCCACCCAGGAGAACTTCCGCCTCATGCGGGCGGCCCTGGACGAGACGTCCAAGGAGCTGGGTCGCTACATCCGGCTGACCAACTACGCATCCGGCCTGTGCATGCCCGAGATCGCCACCCTGGCCGGGCTCGAGCGGCTCGACATGATGCTGAACGACTCGATGTACGGGATCCTCTTCCGCGACATCAACCCGATCCGGACATTCGTCGACCAGCGGTTCAGCCGCCAGATCCACGCCCGAGCCGGGATCATCATCAACACCGGCGAGGACAACTACCTCACCACCGCCGACGCCGTCGAGGCAGCGCACACGGTCACCGTGAGCCAGCTGCTCAACGAGTACTTCGCCAAGGAGGCCGGGCTGGAGGACTGGCAGCTCGGCCTGGGCCACGCCTTCGAGATCAACCCCGAGATCCCCGACTCGTTCCGGATGGAGCTGGCCCACGCCCTGCTGGCCCGGCAGCTCTTCCCCGACGCGCCGCTGAAGTGGATGCCGCCGACCAAGCACATGACCGGCGACGTCTTCCGCGGCTACCTCCTCGACGGGTTCTTCAACCTGGTCGGAGCCATGACCGGTCAGGGGATCCTCCTGGTCGGCATGATGACCGAGGCGGTCGTGACGCCGTTCCTGTCCGACCGCGACCTGGCCCTGCAGAACGTGCGGTACGTCCTCAACGCCGCCGGCGGCCTCACCGAGGACTTCCACCCGCCCCGCGACGGGTTCATCCAGACCCGGGCCAGGGGAGTGCTGTCCGAGGCCATCGACCTGCTGACGACCATCACCGAGGAGCCCGGGAAGGCGCCGCTGCTCGAGGCGATCGCCGATGGCACCTTCGGCCTGATGAAGCGCCCCGCGAACGCGGGCAAGGGCCTCGACGGTGTGGTGGTCCGCGCCGAGGGCTACGACAACCCCGCGACGACCCTCCTGGAGACGGGGGAGACCCGATGACCCCGGCCCAGGACCCGCGCACCACCGACAAGGCGATGCCGCTCGACCCGATGCCCGTCAAGGCCACCACCAAGGGGGCCAAGGCCGCGCGGAAGACGCCCGACATCGTCCGGCCCTACGGCGACACCACCGGCGACGGCATGGTGCAGGTGTCGTTCACGCTGCCCGTCCCGCACGACAAGCGGGCCGAGGGCGCCGCCCTCCAGCTCGCCGCCAAGATGGGCCTTGAGCCGGCGCTGCTCGTGCACGCCAAGCCGATGGGGCCCGACTTCACCTTCTTCGTCGTCTACGGCAGCGCGACCCACCTGGTCGACCTCCGGGAGGTCACCGTCGTGGAGCGGGAGTTTCCGCTGCTCAGCCCGACCGAGGTCAACAAGGCGATCAAGGGCCGGCTGCGGCGCAAGCTCGTCGTGGTCGGCGCCTGCATCGGCACCGACGCCCACACGGTCGGGATCGACGCGATCCTCAACATCAAGGGTTTCGCGGGGGAGAAGGGCCTGGAGTACTACCGCGAGATCAAGGTCGTGAACCTCGGCGCCCAGGTGCTGGTGCCCGAGCTCGTCGCCCGGGCCCGGGCCGAGAAGGCCGATGCCGTGATGGTCAGCCAGGTCGTCACCCAGCGCGACGCCCACATCCACAACACCACCACCATGAGTGCGGCCTTCCGCGAGGCCTACCCTGCCGGTCAGGTGCCGCTGCTCGTCGTCGGCGGTCCACGGTTCGAGGAGGGGTCGGCGCCCAAGCTCGGGGTCGACCGGATCTTCGGACGTGGCACCACCCCCGGCGAGGTGGCCAGCTACCTGGTGCACGCGCTCGCCCCCTCGGACCCCCGCTCGAAGGAGAAGTGATGACCGCCCCCACCGGAGCGACCGTCGGCCTCACCGTCACGCATCGCCGCTACGTCCCGTACAGCCACGCGCACTACGCCGGCAACCTCGTCGACGGCGCCTACTCGCTCGCGGCCTTCGGTGACGTGGCCACCGAGATGTGCATCCGCACCGACGGCGACGAGGGCCTGTTCGCGTCCTACTCCGACGTCCAGTTCAAGGCGCCCGTCCGGGCCGGTGACGTCATCGAGATCGAGGCCCGGCTCGTGCGGGCAGGGACCCGCAGCCGCGAGATGGAGTTCGAGGTCCGAGTGGTGGGACGGGGCGCGCCCGATCGCGGCGAGTCCGCGGCCGATCTCCTGGACCCTCCCGTCGTGGCCACGACAGCGCGCGGTGTTGTCGTGGTTCCGCCACCGACGCCGACTCCCTGAGGCGGATCCCGGCGTGTCGCACGCGACACGCCGACCGTTCGTCGATTGCCCACAGATTCCTTGCAGCACAACGGTTTTGGACGACCCGCATGACCTGCGCAAATGCGCGTTCCCCTGGGTGAGCTCCGGGTTGACACCCGCCGTCGCGGCGGTAAGTTGGCCCACGGTTGTTCACTGATGGACCGTCGACCAGGGGGAAGCCAGACCGGAGAAGCATGCATTGCCCGGTGGCTAGCGCGCGCAGCCACCGCCCTGCCAGCAGTGACGTGTGACCCCGAACTGGTGCCCCGCTCGAGGCGGTGGTGGACGGCGGTACGGCCCGCGCGCTCAGTAGACAACAGCAGGATGTCGGCACCCAGTCGGCCCCTTGCTGGTCCCAACGGCAGCGCGGGCCGTTCCGTGTCCTACCGTGGTCCCGTGCCCCTGTCGACCCAAACCCCGTCGACCCTGAGCCTGCGAGCGGGAACCCGCCTCGTCGTCGCCACGGCTTCCGGCCTCCTGACCGCGCAGGCCTTCCCCGAGCACGACGTCTGGTGGCTCGCGCCCGTCGGCGTCGGCATGCTGTCCGCCGCCGCGCTCGGCGCCCGGTGGCGGCTCGCGCTCCTGCTCGGCCTCGCCCACGGTCTCGGCTTCTTCCTGCCGACCCTGTCGTGGTCAGGCGTCTACGTCGGCAACCTCCCGTGGATCGCCCTGTGCACCCTCGAGGCGCTGTACATCGCGGTGATGTGCGCCGTCACCGCCGCCGTCCAGCGTCCCCTGCTCGGCTCGCCGGCTCCGACCCCTCGCACATGCCGCGGTGCCGCTGGCGTGGGTGCTGCAGGAGTGGGCGCGCGGCACGACCCCGTTCGGGGGCTTCCCGTGGGCCCGGCTCGCGTTCAGCCAGGCCGACAGCCCGCTGGCACCACTGGCGCGCTTCGCCGGCGCGCCCGGCCTGACCTTCGCGGTCGCGGCGCTCGGGGTGCTCCTCCACCTCGCGGGGCGTGAGCTGACCCACCGCGTCGGGCGTCCCCGCCGCAGCCTCCCCGCGGCATACCGGTCCCTGGGTGCCGCGCTGGTCGTCCTCGCGCTGGCACCACTCGGGCTCGCCGTGGCCACGACCCCGCCCACGGACGGGCGGGCGGTGTCCGTGCTCTTCGTGCAGGGCAACGTGCCCAAGCCCGGCCTGGACTTCAACGCCGAACGCCGCAAGGTCCTCGACAACCACGTCCAGGGGACCCTCGGGGCGGTCGCGACCGGGCACGCCGCGCCCACGCTCGTCGTGTGGCCGGAGAACTCGTCCGATATCGACCCGCTGCTCAACGACGACGCGGCCGCCGACATCCAGCTCGCGCTGCAGACCGTCAAGGCGCCACTGCTCGTCGGAGCGGTCCTGCAGGGACCGGATCCCTACATCTCGAACGCCAGCCTGTTCTACCGGCCGGGTGGGGGCGCTCCGCAGCGGTACGTCAAGCAGCACCCTGTGCCGTTCGCCGAGTACATCCCGTACCGCAGCTTCTTCCGGAACTTCAGCGACAAGGTCGACCTGGTCACCAAGGACTTCACCCGCGGTGACCGGCCCGGTGGGTTCGAGGTGCCGGTGGCGGGGGAGCGGCCCTACTGGATCATCCCCACCATCTGCTTCGAGGTGGCCTACGACGGCTTGATGCGCGACTCCACGCTCCAACCGGGGCGCGACGCCAGCATCCTCGCGGTGCAGACCAACAACGCGACGTTCGGCTACACGGCCGAGTCCGAGCAGCAGTTCGCGATCAGCCGGCTGCGCGCCATCGAGCACGGACGCTCGGTCGTGCACGTCTCGACGGTCGGCGTCAGCGGCTTCATCAACCCCGACGGAACGTACGTGGACAAGACCTCGTTGTTCACCGCAGCAGCCCGCTACGGGTCGCCGGTGGTCCGCACCGAGGTTACCCCGTCCGACCGGCTGGGCCCCCTGCCGGAGTATGCCGCGGGGATCGCGTTCGTCGGACTCCTGGCACTCGGCCTGTGGCTGCGGCGCAGGACCGCTAGGGTCGAGCGCGCCGCTGACGGACCGCCCGCACCGGCTCACCAACGAAGGGACCGCGTCGTTGTCTGACCAGATCGACCGGGTGCTCGTCTGCATCCCGACCTACAACGAGCGCGAGAACCTGCCCCGCATCGTCGAACGGCTGCGTGCGGCAGTGCCCTCCGCGGACGTCCTCGTCCTCGACGACAACTCGCCGGACGGCACCGGTGCCGTGGCCGACGAGCTCGTCGCCGCGGACCCGCAGGTGCACGTCCTGCACCGGCCGGGCAAGCAGGGGCTGGGCAACGCCTACCTCGCGGGCTTCGCGTGGGGCCTGGACCAGGGCTACGGCGCCATCGTGGAGATGGACGCCGACGGCTCCCACCAGCCCGAGCAGCTCCCGGCCCTCCTCGCTGCGCTGCCCGATGCCGACCTCGTCATCGGCGCCCGGTGGGTGCGTGGCGGCAGCGTCGTGAACTGGCCGCTGCACCGCAAGGCGCTCAGCGTCGGGGCCAACATCTACACGCGGGCCCTCCTCGGGATGCCGGTGCACGACGCGACGGCCGGTTACCGCGTCTACCGCGCGAGCGCGCTCGAGACCATCGGGCTCGACCACGTGGCGTCGCAGGGCTACTGCTTCCAGGTCGACCTCACCCAGCGGGCCGTGCGGCTCGGGCTCCGGGTCGTCGAGGTGCCGATCACCTTCGTCGAGCGCGAGATCGGTGACTCCAAGATGAGCGGCGACATCATGCGCGAGTCACTCCAGCGGATCACCGCATGGGGCCTGTCGCACCGTGCCGACCAGGTGCGTCGGCTGGGCCGTCGGGAGCCCACATGGCACCGGCTGTAGGTCGCACCCCCTTCGCCCGCCGACGCCGGCCGCGCTGGCTGGCGGTGGTGTTCGTCCTGCTGCTCGTCGTCCCGGTCCTGGAGATCGCCGCCATCATCGCCGTCGGCAAGGCGATCGGCGGCTGGCAGACCCTGGTGCTGCTGCTCGTCGAGTCCGCGCTGGGAGCCTGGCTGGTCCGGCGCGAGGGTGCGCGGGCCTGGAAGGCGCTGACCACCGCCCTCAACACGGGGCAGATGCCCAGCCGTCAGCTCGCGGACGCCGCCCTGGTCCTCGTCGGCGGCACGCTGCTGCTCGCTCCGGGTTTCCTGACCGACATCGTCGGCTTCTTCTTCATCCTGCCGCTGACCCGCCCGATCGCCCGGACCGCGCTCGAGGCCGTCGTGGCCAAGCGGCTCCTCGGGGGGATCTTCGGCACCGGGCGTGGGGGAGCCGGCGGCCAGCCGCCGTCGGGACCAGACATCATCGAGGGCGAGGTCCTCTAGCCGGCCACGCGGCATACCGGGAATGACGAAGGCCACGCCCTGGGGGCGTGGCCTTCGTCGTGTCTTGGGAGGTCGGGGTGGGTCAGGCGGTGCGCTTGCGGCGCGGCTTCTCGCCCCGCGACTCACGCAGGAGGGTCAGTCGCTCCTCGAGCAGCTCCTCCAGCTCCGGGATGGAGCGACGCTCGAGCAGCATGTCCCAGTGGGTGCGGACGTGCTTGACCTGCTTGGCCACGGGCTCGGGTCCGTCGACCAGCCGGGCCTCTTCGCCGCAGCGGCATTCCCACGTGGGCGGGATCTCGGCCTCGATCGAGAAGGGCAGCTCGGTGCGGTGGCCCAGGGGGCACACGTACGCGGTGATCTGGCGCTCGCTCGGAACGACGTGGTCGTCGGTCTCCAAGCTGTGCGAAACCATTCGGCTGCCCCGGAGGGTGCGTTCTGCCATGAGGGGGTTCTCCCAACGTGCTTGGTACCCTGCCCGCTCGGGTGGGGGCGAAAGGGATTCGTTACTGCCAACGCCGCGGATGGGTTCAATGTTCCGAATCCGCGAGGTATGTACCCGTGATGACGAACCAACACGCCCCAGCGTTGGCCGATGTGACGCAAGTCACACCTCAGACCACGGCGGGCACCTCGTTGCCGGCGTCGACGATGCCCTGGCGCACGTCGACCTTGCGGAGCAGGACGAAGCCCAGCACGAAGAAGACGATGAGCGCCACGATGGCCGGGCGGTAGGAGTCGGTCAGCTGGTGGACCAGGCCGAAGAGCAGCGTGCCGAACCACGACGTGCCGCGCTCCATCGCCTGGTAGAAGGCGAAGAACTCCGCCTCGCGGCTCTTGGGGACGAGCTGGCTGAACAGCGAACGGCTGAGCGCCTGGCTGCCACCCAGGACGATGCCGATGAGCACGCCGAGGGCGACGAAGGGGATGAACGCCTTCTCCGGCACGAAGAACGCCGCGACGACGATGCCGGACCACGCGACGAGGGACCCGAGGATCGTGCGCCACGCGCCGTACCGCCGGGCGAACCGGCCGAACAGCAGGGCTCCTCCGAAGGCCACGAACTGCACGAGCAGGATGAGCGCGATGAGCTGCTCCTGGGCGAACTTGAGCTCCTCGGCGCCGTAGAGGCTGCTCGAGGAGATGACGGTCTGGATGCCGTCGTTGAAGAACAGGTAGGCGAGCAGGAACATCAGGGTGTGGGGGTAGGTCCGCAGGTCGCGGAAGGTGTGGCCGAGCTGGGCGTAGCTGCCCCGCACGATCCCGGCGGAGGGTTCCTCGACCCGGGCGATCTCGCCGCCACGCAGGTTCCACAGGCCACGCACCGGGATGAGCGTGAACAGGCCCCACCACAGGCCGGCTGACAGCATGCTGATCCGGACGGCCATGCCCTTGTCGACCCCGACCAGGTCGGGCTTGGAGACGATGACGAGGTTGATCGCGAGGAGCAGGCCACCTCCGAGGTAGCCCAGCGCCCAGCCCCGCGACGAGACGTCGTCACGCTCGTCCGGGGAGGCGATCCGGCAGAGGATCGCGTCGTAGACGACCAGCGACGAACCCAGTGCGATCGTGGCCAGGATCATCATCACCGACCCGAAGCGCCAGTTCTCGCCGCGGAGGAAGAACAGGAGCGAGGCGGCCACGGCCCCGGCCCAGGCGAAGCCACCGAGCAGCCGCGCCGGACGCGGGGTGCGGTCGGCGATGGCCCCGACGAAGACGAGCAGGACCGCGCTGATGATGGTCGACAGCGTCACGGTGTAGGAGGCGACCGAACCCGGGTCGAGGGGTGCGGTCAGGACGAGCAGGAGACCACCCGCTCCGGCGACGGCCAACGGGATGCCGGTCGGCAGCAGGTTCGGCCGGTTGCGGATCAGCTGGACCACGGTGAGCACGAGGGCGGCGAGCCCCAGCAGCGTCAGGCCCAGCCCGACCTGCCAGACCCCGCTGGGCAGGTCGGCTGCTGCCGGGATGACGTGCAGGTCGACGTGGCAGGCCGCATCGCTGTCCTGGCCCGGGCAGGCGGCCTCCTTGGCGACGGTGGTCAGGTAGGGCGCGAAGAGGACGGTCCCCACCGTCGTGACGAAGGCGGAGTTGGCCCAGTCGTACCAGTACCAGGCCCTGCGGTGAGCCTGGTGCTCCGACGTCGTCGACCGTGACGGTGCCGCCTCTGTTGTCATGCGTGAAGGGTGGCACAGCGGCCGGTCCGCCAGATGGGTATTCGTACCCAGAAGCGACGGCGAGTCGGGGTGGTGCGGTGACTAGCCGGCATACTCCCAGTGCCACGGCTCGGGCAGCGAGCCGGACGGCTCGGCCCAGTCCGGGTGGAACCACCCGTAGAGCGGGGCGTTCTGCTTCATCCAGAGGTGGGCGGGGGTGCCGAAGTTGTTGATCCCGCCGCACAGGTCCACGGCCCTACCCATGCCGTGCTCGCTGCGCCCAGGGGTGGCCGCCCACTTGCCCTTGACTGCCTTGACGGACACCTGCTCGGCGTAGGAGCGGTAGGAGTCGGTGACGCAGATGGGGGAGCCGGTGTCCTTCTGGTAGGCGATGCTCATGGCGTTGAACGCCGCTGCGGCGCCCGGGCGCAGGCTCTGGCCGGCGGCTCCGAACAGCGGGCACAGGGCGGCCACGGGGATCTTGCCGTTGGGGTACTCGCCCTCGTTGGTGCTGCACGCCTTGACCGAGCCGTCGGCGAGCACGCCGGGGACGACCAGCGCGGCGCGCAGTCGCTTCGTGGCCTCGATCGCGGCCGGATCGCCGCTGCCCAGGAGCAGCCCGGCGACCGGTCCGGCCTTGGCGACCTGCTCGGCGTGCAGCTGCCGGGTGGCGTCGAGCTGGGCCTTCTGCTCCTTGACGACCACGTCGAGCTTCTTCTTCGCGTCGGCGGCCGCGGTGGCGGCCTCCGTCGCACGGGTGCTCGCCTCGACCGCCTTGAGCGCGATGGCGCGCTGCAGCTGGGTCTGGTTCTGGACGCGCTCGATCTGCCAGCTGCGCTGGTCACTGAGGTAGGAGAGCTGGGCGGCGGTGTCGCTCGCCTCCGCCGCCGGCTTGGCCAGCGTGTCGAGCAGCGTGCCCATGTCACTGATGCTGCCGCCCGTGCCGGCGTAGGCGAGGTAGGCCCACTGGCCCAGGGCCCGGCGGTCCTCGCCCAGTCGGGTGCTCAGCTGCTGGTAGAGCAGGACGTTGCGGTTGGCCTCCTCGCGGGCAGCGCGTTCGGCGTCCCGTGCGGCGGCGTACTTCTGCAGGAGCTCGTTGGCCTCGAGGGCGAGCCGGTCGAGCTTGGTGGCGGCCGCAGCGATCCCAGCGTTGGAGGCGGTCAGGTCCTCGGTGAGGGCGTCCGCCGCGGCGATCTGCGCGGCCAGCTCCGCCGGGCTGAGGGTGTTCTCGCCACCGGCGCCCAGGGTAGCCGTCGCGCCTGCGGAGGTGGTGCCGCTCCCGGTGGTCACGCTGCCGGTCGCGGGTGTGTGGCTCGCGACGGTGGACGCAGGGGGCGGGGTCGTTGTGGTGCTTGTGGACGATGTGACGGGTGGGGTCGTGTTCGAGGCGTAGGCCGGCGAGAAACCTGCCAGCGTCACCACAGCAAAAGCACCTGCGACCACACTGGCTCGCATTCCGAGCCCGACCACGATTGCCACTCCCTCGTCCGCCACCCCCCTCGGGCGGCTCTGCTACCTCAACGCAGGGTAACCCCGGAAGGTCACGGTCCGTCTCCTGCTTTCGGCGGAGAACTCCTGGCCATCAGGCTGACCCGGTGCCCGGCAGGACCGAGCTGACCGACCTCCACGAACCCCCGTCGCCGGTGGAAGGCCAGGGAGGGCTCGTTCGGGGGGTCGACGTTGACCTCGAGGACCAGGCGGCCCCTGGGCGCCGCCGACGCCTCGACCGCGTCGTAGACCGCGGAGGCCAGGCCCCGGCGCCGGAACCGGTCGTCGATGACGATCCGGTCGAGGTAGTCGAAGCGGTCACCGAACCGCTCCGTGAACCAGCGGTAGTTCGCGGAGTCGTACTCCGTGCCCGGGCCGAACACGAGGACGAACCCCGCCGTCTCGCCGTCGCACTGGATGAGGTCTGCACGGGTGGCCCAGCCACGCAGCCGCGCGAGGCGTTCGCCGTCCATGGGGGAGAGGAGCTCCACGTGGTCGGCGTTGAGCTGCAGCACGGCGGGTACGTCGGCATCGGTCATCGGACGCAGGACGTCGTGGGCCTCCATGATCCGAGTCTGCCACCCATGACGTATGTCACTTCCGCGCAGGTCAGCCCCTGCATAGCCTCCGGGCGTCAGCGCGGTGACGTTCCGGTCATCCCCGGCACCGCGGTCTCCCCACCCCAACGCCAACCACGAGTTCCAGGAGCGTGCGTCCATGCCCATTTCCTCCCACAGCAGGCGCACGGGGGTGCTGGCCGGCTCCGCCGTGGTCGCGCTCGCCGCTGCCACGGTCGCCGGCGCCGGTGCGGCGAGTGCCCACGCGTCGCCCGGCCCCGACCACCGCCTGACCCCGCGCACCCACTTCACGATGGCGGCCGACGGGTCGAGCGGGACGCGGGTCGGGGGAGAGGGGATCCCCAACATCGACTCGGTCAAGAAGACGATCTACGCCTACTACGGCGACCCCACCGGCACCGGTCAGGCCAACCCCAGCGACTCGCCCTACATCCGTGAGCTGAGCGCGATCATCGCCAAGGAGCGCCGGGCGCTGCCTCGGTTGCTGGCCGACGCCAAGCGTCATCACCGGCAGCCCGCGATCGTCTTCGACGCCGACGACACCACCCTCTGGACCTACCAGATGGAGGTCGGCGACATGAAGTTCGTCTTCACCCCCGCTGCCCAGGCGCCGTGGGTCGACGGCGAGCGCTTCCCGGCCACCCCGGGCATGGTCGACTTCGTCAACGACGCCCAGGCGATGGGCTTCACGATCTTCGGGCTGACCGGGCGCAGCGACAGCCAGAAGACCCACACGGTCAACAACCTGGCCAAGGTCGGCTACACGGCCTTCACGTCCGACCACTACTTCACCAAGTACAACTCGGGCACCACGCCGCCGGCCTACCTCGCCTGCGTCGCCGCCCCGACCTGCACCACCGTGGAGTACAAGGCCGGCACCCGCAAGCACATCGAGCAGGACCTCGGGTACGACATCGTCCTCAACGTCGGCGACCAGTTCTCCGACCTGCAGGGCGGGTATGCCGACCACAGCCTCAAGCTGCCCAACCCCACCTACTACCTGCCGTCGCCGGACCTGCCCGGGGTCGACGAGCCCTGGCTGGCTCCCCGGACCCACTTCACGATGGCTCCGGACGGGTCGAGCGGGCTGACCGCCGGGGGAGAGGGCATCCCCAACATCGACTCGGTCAAGAAGACGATCTACGCCTACTACGGCGACCCGACGGGCTCCGGCGCCGCCAACACCACCTCGTCGCCGTACATCTCGGAGATGACCAAGATCGTGGGGCAGCAGCGCAGCGGGCTGCCGCAGACCTGCGCCACCGAGGCCAGTCGGGGTCAGCACCCGGCTGTCGTGCTCGACGCCGACGACACCACCCTGTGGGGCTACGAGATGGAGGTCGGGGCGATGAAGTTCGTCTTCAACCCGACCGTCCAGGACACCCAGTGGGTCCAGCCCCAGAAGTTCCTCGCCACTCCGGGGATGGTCTCGCTCGCCAACGACGCGTCGGCGGCCGGCTGCACCCTGGTCGGCCTGACCGGGCGCAACGACAACCAGAAGGCGGCGACGCTCGGCAACCTCGCCAAGGTCGGCTACACCGGGTTCACCTCCGACAACTACTTCACCAAGTGGGTCACCGGCACGACGCCCCCGGCGTACGTCACCCCGGCCGACTGCGTGAAGTACCCGACGTGCAGCACCGTCGAGTACAAGTCCACGGTGCGCAAGCACGTGGAGCGTGACCTCGGGTACGACGTGGTGGCCAACTTCGGCGACCAGTACAGCGACCTGGTCGGCGGCAGTGCCGACCGCGTGGTCAAGCTGCCGAACCCGATGTACTACCTGCCCTGAGCACGTCCACCGCCGTGCCCACCACGACCGACCGGACGACCACCCAGCCCACCTTCGTCCGGTCCGACCACGTCATCCTCGGCGCCGGCGGGCTGGCCGTGCTCGCCGCGGCCGTGACGCGGTTCGCCGGCGGGGGAGCGGTGCTGCCCTTCGTGGCCTCAGCGGTCGCGGTGACCCTCCTGGCCTCGCTGGTGGGACGGTCGGTGGAGCAGCTCGGCGACCGGTTCGGCCCGGGGGCCACCGGGGTGCTGCAGTCGGCGCTGGGCAACCTGCCCGAGCTGTTCATCGCGCTGTTCGCCCTCAAGGCCGGGCTGGTCGGGGTGGTGCAGGCGGCCCTGATCGGCTCGATCCTGGCCAACCTGCTCCTCGTGCTCGGGCTGGCCTTCCTCGTCGGCGGGCTGAAGCACGGCACCCAGCAGCTCAACTCCGAGCGGGCCCGCAGCATCATCGTCCTGATGGTGCTCTCGGTGGCGGCGATGGTCGTGCCATCGCTGGCCCACTACGTGCACACCCCGGCCGCGGCGCACGAGAAGACGCTCTCCCTGATCGTGTCGGTCGTGCTGCTCGTGCTCTTCGCCCTCACCCTCCCCGCGTCGCTGCGGAAGCAGTCGGGTGGCGAGGCGGACCCGGGCGCTGGGCACGCCGAGGCGCCGCGGTGGCCGGTGTGGCTCGCGGTCGGCCTGCTCGCCGTCGCTGCGGCCGCCGCTGCCTTCGTCTCCGACTGGTTCGTCGTGGCGCTCGAGCCGGCCATGGACGCGCTCAACATCTCGGACGCCTTCGCAGGCCTGGTCATCGTCGCGATCGCCGGCAACGCGATCGAGAACGTCGTGGGGGTGCAGCTGGCTGCCCAGAACCGGTCGGAGTACGCGTTCTCGATCGTCATCAACTCCCCGATCCAGATCGCCCTCGTCCTCGCGCCGCTCCTCGTGGTCCTCTCCGCGGTCTTCGGGTTCGCGTCCCTCACCCTGGTCTTCGCGCCGATGCTGGTGGTGTCGGTCGTGATCGCCGTGATCCTCACGGCGTTCATCACCTTCGACGGTGAGTCCACCTGGATCGAGGGTGCCGCCCTGATCGCGGTGTATGCCGTGATCGCCACGTCGTTCTGGTGGGGCTGAGCTGCCCACGGGCGGAGTCGTCCACGGACCACGTCGTCCACAGACCGCGGGTAGCCACGGACTTGTCCCCAGGCGTTGGTTGCAGGGATGGAACAAGCGGGGGAGGGGCAGCACGGTTGACCCATGGATGACTCCGCGGAGTGGACGAACGAGGTCAGGCTGGTCGGTCGGATCAGCGTGGACGGGCAGGAGCGCGAGCTGCCCAGCGGGGACCGGGTGGCCCAGCTGCGGGTGGTGGTACCACGCTCGGCGGACACCGGCGCCGGGCGCGTCGACGCCATCGACGTGTCGTGCTGGTCGGCGCGCACCCGGCGCAGCGCCCGCGGCCTGAAGGCGCAGGACCTCGTCGAGGTGGTCGGTGCCCTGCGGCGGCGGTTCTTCCGCACGGGCACGGTGACGGTCAGTCGCTACGAGGTGGAAGCGCTGTCGCTGAAGCGGATTCGTCCTGCGTCAGGAACTCCCAGGTCAGCCCGTGGGCGATGACGACCAGGCAGATGAGGGCGATGGCCGCGAGCTGGACCGGCGTCAGCCCGATCGAGCCAGCCAGCGACGGCACCAGTCCCAGCACGAGGATCGCGGTGTAGAGGACGACCACGACCCACCGGTGACGGCGGAACGGCCCGGGGTGGGGGACCCGACCGTCGAGCTGGATCAGGCGCCAGGTCGAGACGATCCCGACGACGGACACCAGCCCGAACGTGGTGCGCCACATGAACGGTCGGTCCGGAGCGACCTGGGCGAAGAGGCCCATCAGGGCCGGCAGGAGGAACGACAGGTAGATGCCACCGGCGAGCTTGCGCACCTCGGGCGTGGACAACAGCTGGGGCCGTCGCTCGAGCACGTTCCACCACAGTCCGACCAGCGTGAAGCAGCTGGCGGACAGGAAGGCATAGAAGCTCGACAGGTCCATCACGTCCTCCTGGCCAGACAGTCCGCCCATGGTCCCACCCGGCACCTCGTGGCACGATCGGTGTGTGACGACCCGTGTGCCCGCCGATGCCCCACGCCCCCAGCAGCTGCGCGACCTGGCGGTGCTGCGGCGGGTCCGGGACCGGATCGACCGGGAGTACGCGCAGCCGCTCGACGTCGAGGCCCTGGCCAGGGGTGCGCACATGTCGGCCGGGCACCTGAGTCGTGAGTTCCGCAAGGCCTACGGCGAGTCGCCCTACGGCTATGTCATGACCCGGCGGATCGAGCGCGCGATGGCCCTGCTTCGTCGCGGCGACCTGAGCGTCACCGACGTGTGTTTCGCGGTCGGCTGCCAGTCGCTCGGCACCTTCAGCACCCGCTTCACCGAGCTGGTCGGGATGCCGCCGAGCACCTACCGGCGCGAGGCGGCTGAGTCGGTCGCGGGGATCCCGTCCTGCGTGGCCAAACAGGTCACCCGACCGGTCAGGAATCGAGAAGCGCCGGCCGTCGAGCCACAGCTAGCGTGACCGCCATGGACATCACCATTCACTCGAGCTTCCTGCCGCACGACGACCCGGAGGCCGCGCTCGGCTTCTATCGCGACATCCTCGGGTTCGAGGTCCGCGGTGACGTCGGTTACCAGGGCATGCGGTGGATCACGGTCGGCCCGACCGGCCAGCCCGGCACGTCCATCGTGCTGCACCCGCCAGCCGTGGACCCCGGCATCACCGACGAGGAACGCCGGACGATCGTCGAGATGATGGCCAAGGGCACCTACGGCGGGATCCTGTTGGCCACGGCTGACCTGGACGACACGTTCGAGCGCGTCCAGGCCAGCGGCACCGAGGTCGTCCAGGAACCGACCGAGCAGCCCTACGGGGTGCGCGACTGTGCGATCCGGGACCCCGCAGGCAACCTGATCCGGATCCAGGAGCGGCGCTGACGGCACGGCGGTTCTGCGCTGTCTTGGGTTCACAGTAGAACGCCGATAATCGACATTATGTCAAGTAACGCCCTCCTGCCCCTCCCCGCACACCCCGGGACGTGACGGTGCGCCCACCCCCTGTCGAGCCGGGGTGGGCGCACCGACGGTCAGCTGGTCAGGCCGCCGGCTCCAGCGCCAGTGCCTCATTCGGCGCGACCACCGGCGTGCGACGACGTGGCCGGGTGACGGCCAGGACCAGGACCACCGCCACGGCGATCAACGCCGCGGCGACGCCGAACCCTCGGTCAGCCCCGAGGACGAACAGGTCCTTGGCGTGGGCGCTGGCCGCCGGACCTGAGGCGGCTCCGGGCCCGGCGGTGGCGAACACCGTGACCAGGATCGCCAGGCCGACCGCTCCCCCGACCTGCTGGGTCACGTTGACCAGCCCAGAGGCCACTCCCGCTTCCTGGGGTGCCACGCGGGCCATCCCCGCGGCGGTCAGCGGCACGAAGGCCGTCCCGTTGCCGACGGCGAAGACCACCATGGAGCCGATCAGCTGCGGGTAGGTGGTGTCGACACCCAGGCGCGTGAGCATGACCAGGCCGATGGCCGACAGGACCATCCCCACGAGCATCACGCTCCGGCCCCCGAACCGCGGGACGAACACCCGGGTGGCCAGCTGGGAGCTCACGAAGACCGACACCGGGAACGGCACGAACGCCAGCCCGGTGCGCACCGGCGACCAGCCCAGGACGAGCTGGAAGTACTGGCTGAGGAAGAAGAACGCGCCCATGCTCCCTGCCACCAACAACATCCGGGCCACGTAGGCGCTGGCCCGCTCGCGGTCGGCGAACAGGTGGAGCGGCGTGATGGGGTGCTCCACGGCGCGCTCGACGGCGACGAAGCCGGCCAGGAGGGCAACGGCGACGGCGAACGAGGCAAGCGCAGTCGCACTCCCCCAGCCGTCGGCGGCCGCCCGGATGAAGCCGTAGACCAGCGCGGTCATCCCGGCCGTGGAGAGCAGGCTGCCGGCGTAGTCGATCCGGCCGTGGTGGGCGCGGCTGTTCGGCAGGGCGGTGCGCGACAGCGCGAGCACCACGAGGCCGATCGGGACGTTGACGAACATCACCCAGCGCCACGAGGCGTAGTTGGTGAGCAGTCCCCCGGCGATGAGGCCGATGGCTGCACCGCTCGCCGACACGATCGTGTAGTAGCCGATCGCGCGGGTGCGGTCCTCGACGCGCGGGTAGAGACCCATCAGGATCGCCAGGGCGGACGGTGCCGCGAGGGCGGCGCCGACCCCTTGGGCGGCGCGGGCCAGGAACAGGTGGGCTCCCGCGTCGGCGGAACCGCCGAGCAGTGAGGCGACGGTGAACAGCGCCATGCCGACGGCGAACACGGCACGGCGACCGAACAGGTCACCCGCGCGGGCGCCGAGCAGGAGCAGTCCCCCGAAGGCGAGGGTGTAGGCGTTGACGACCCAGGACAGGTTGGCCGGCGCGATGTGCAGCGCCTGCTGCATGTCGGGCAACGCGATGTTCACGATGGCTGCGTCGAGCACGATCATCATCTGGGTCGTCAGCACGACGGTGAGAGTGAGCCAGGTCCGGGCGGACGTGGCCGGGGCAACAGTGGAGCTCATGGATGGAGGTCCTTCCAGGCAGCGCGAGCTATGATGGCCTTGAAGCGGAGGATCCCTCCGCGTCGTTGCGAAGGATGGAAGCGGAGATTCACTCCGCTTCTGAAACTATACGGAGGATCCCTCCGGTTATGCAAGGTGGTGGCCTGGATGTCCCCTGACGAGGGCAAAGCGATGCGCGCGGACGCCGCCCGCAACCGGTCGCGGCTCCTCGACGCCGCCACGGCCGCCTTTGCCGACCGCGGTGCGGACGCCTCGCTCGACGACATCGCGAAGGCCGCCGGCCTGGGCATCGGCACGCTCTACCGCCACTTCCCCACCCGCGAGGACCTCGTGCTCGCGGTCTACGGCGCGCAGATCGACGCCCTCGACCAGCGGTCCCGGGAGCTGGCCACCAGCGACGACCCCGGCGAGGCGCTGCGCGAGTGGATGCGCGGCTTCGTCGACTTCTACGCCGTCAAGCAGGGCATGGTGACGCTGCTGCGCACCATGATGAACGGCAGCCGGGCCGGCCAGTTCGAGCAGACCCGGGCCACCATGCGCGCGGCGGCCGAGCGGGTGCTGGCTCCCGCGACCGAGGCCGGCGTCATCCGCCAGGACGTCGCGGCTCCGGAGCTGATCCGGGCCCTGGGTGGCATCTGCCTCACCAGCGACCCCAAGAGCACGCCGCCGTCGTCCACCCTGGCCCTGGTCGACCTCGTCTATGACGGACTGCGGTTCGGCGCACCGGTATCGACCGTGTCCCGCTGACCATGGGCACCGGCGAGACCACGGCATACCAGCTGAACGACGGCACCACGCTGCCGGCGATCGGCTTCGGCACCTACCCGCTCACGGGCGAGGACGGCATCGTGGCGCTGGTCTCCGCGCTGCAGGCGGGCTACCGACTGCTCGACTCGGCCGTCAACTACGGCAACGAGACCGAGGTCGGCGAGGCGCTGCGCCGCTCCGGTCTCCCACGCGACGAGGTGGCCCTGACCACCAAGATCCCGGGTCGCTTCCACGCGAAAGAGCTGGCGCTGCAGTCACTTCGTGACTCGGCCGGCCGTTTCCAGGTGGAGCAGCTCGACGTGGCCCTGATCCACTGGCCCAACCCGAGCCAGGACCGCTACCCGCAGGCGTGGCAGGCCCTGGTCGAGGCCCAGCGCGACGGGCTGGTGCGCACCATCGGGGTCAGCAACTTCACGCCAGCGCACCTGCGGCGGATCATCGACGAGTCGGGCGTGACCCCGGCCGTCAACCAGATCGAGCTGCACCCCTACTTCCCGCAGGCCGAGATGCGAGCGGTCCACGAGGAGCTGGGGATCCGCACCCAGGCCTGGAGTCCCATGGGCAAGCGACAGGCGCCCTTCGACGAGCCCGCGGTGGCCGAGGCTGCCGCCGCCCACCAGGTCACGCCCGGGCAGGTCATCCTGCGCTGGCACGTCCAGCTCGGCTCCCTCGCCCTGCCCAAGTCGGCGACCCCAGAGCGTCAGCGGCAGAACCTCGACGTCTTCGGGTTCGAGCTGACCGAGCCCGAGATGGCGGCCATCACCGCGCTCGGTCGCCCCGACGGGCGGTTGTTCGGGGGCGACCCCGACACCCACGAGGAGATGTAGCCCTCACTCGAACGGCGACGGGTCTCCCGCACCGACTCGGGTGACCTCCGGAGTGCCGTCGGAGTAGTCGACCACCGTCGTGGGATCGGTGCCACACTCCCCCGCGTCGATGACCGCGTCGACCTGGTGGTCCAGCTCCTCCTTGACCAACCAGCCCTCGGTCATCGGCGCCGTCTCCTCGGGCAGGATCAGCGTGCTCGACAGTATCGGCTCCCCCAGCTCGGCCAGCAGCGCCTGCACCACGCGGTTGTCGGGGATCCTGACACCCACGGTCTTCTTCTTCGGGTGCAGCAGGCGGCGGGGCACGTCCTTGGTGGCCGGCAGGATGAACGTGTACGGACCCGGCGTGGCCGCCTTGATCGCGCGGAACACCCGGTTGTCGATGTGCACCAGCTGGCCGAGCTGGGCGAAGTCGGCACAGACGAGCGTGAAGTGGTGCTTGTCGTCGAGGTGCCGGATCCGCACGATCCGCTCCTTGCCCTCCTGGTTGCCCAGGGCGCAGCCCAGCGCGTAGCCGGAGTCGGTCGGGTACGCGACCAGCCCCCCGTCGCGGATCAGCTGGACCGCCTGGCCGATCGCCCGCGGCTGCGGGTCCACCGGGTGCACGTCGAGATAGCGGGCCATGCAGTGACTGTATGCCGCGTGGTCCCGGCAGGTGCGCATGGCTGGGCCGCGGTGGTGACCCCACGGCATACGCGGGCCGGGAACGGACGGCTATGTTGTTCGGCGTGCGAGCACTCGTGAAGACCCACGCCGGCCCCGGACTGGAGATGGTGGACGTCCCCGAACCGCAACCCGGCCCCAACGACGTCAAGATCCGCGTCCTGCGGGCCGGCCTCTGCGGCACCGACCTCCACCTCGAGCAGTGGGACGACTGGGCGGCCTCGACCGTCAAGGCGCCGATGACCATCGGCCACGAGTTCTACGGCGAGGTGGTCGAGGTGGGCGAGGACGTCGACTCGGTGAAGGTCGGCCAGCGCGCCTCCGGCGAGGGGCACATCGTCTGCGGGACGTGTCGCAACTGCCGGGCCGGCCGACGTCACATGTGCATCCACACCAAGGGGATCGGGGTGAACCGGGACGGAGCCTTCGCCGACTTCGTCGTGATCCCTGCCTCGAACGTCTGGGTCCAGCCCGACGACCTCGACCCCGACCTCGGTGCGGTCTTCGACCCCCTGGGCAACGCCACCCACACGGCACTCTCGTTCCCGATGGCCGGCGAGGACGTCGTCATCACCGGAGCAGGACCGATCGGCGTGATGGCCGCCGCGCTGGCCCGCCACGTCGGGGCCCGGCACGTCGTCGTCACCGACCTCAGCGACTACCGCCTCGCGCTGGCCAAGGACGCCGGCGCGGACCTCGTCGTCAACGTGCGCACCTCAGACCTCGGGGAGGCGATGCAGACCCTGGGCATGAAGGAGGGCTTCGACGTCGGCCTGGAGATGTCCGGGGTGCCCAGCGCCGTGGAGGACATGCTCGCCCACATGAACCACGGCGGGCGGGTCGCCATGCTCGGCCTGCCCAAGGACCCCTTCCCCATCGACTGGGGCCGGGTCATCACGCACATGATCACGATCAAGGGCATCTACGGCCGCGAGATGTACGACACCTGGTACGCGATGAGCTCGATGCTCGGGAACTCACCCGTCCTGCGCGACCGGATCGCGTCGGTCATCACCCACCGCCTCCCTGCCGAGCAGTGGCCGGACGCCTTCGCCGCGGCCCGGTCAGGGCAGTGCGGCAAGGTCATCATGGATTGGAGCTGAGCGATGTACGGCACCGTCAAGGACGAGCTGGCCGCGACCCTGCGTGAGATCGAGGAAGCCGGCCTCTACAAGCGTGAGCGCGAGCTGTCCTCGCCGCAGTCGTCCCACATCACCACCGCCCGCGCCGACGGCGTCCGGGCGGAGGCGCTCAACTTCTGCGCCAACAACTACCTGGGTCTGGCCGACCACCCGGACGTCGAGGCCGCCGCGGCAAAGGCGTTGCAGGACTGGGGTTTCGGCATGGCGAGCGTGCGCTTCATCTGTGGCACGCAGGAGCTGCACAAGCAGCTGGAGGGGGCGCTGTCCGACTTCCTGCAGATGGAGGACACCATCCTCTACTCCTCCTGCTTCGACGCCAACGGTGGTGTGTTCGAGGTGCTGTTCGGGGCGGAGGACGCGATCATCTCGGACGAGCTGAACCACGCCTCGATCATCGACGGCATCCGGCTGTCCAAGGCCAGGCGGTTCCGCTACAAGAACGCGGACATGGCCGACCTGCGCACGCAGCTCGAGGCAGCCACGGAGGGCGGCGCGCGACGCAAGGTCGTCGTGACCGACGGGGTGTTCTCGATGGACGGGTTCCTGGCCCCGCTCGACCAGATCTGCGACCTCGCCGACGAGTTCGGGGCGATGGTGCTCGTCGACGACAGCCACGCCGTCGGGTTCGTGGGTGCTGGCGGTCGCGGGACCCCCGAACGGTTCGGGGTGATGGACCGGGTCGACATCGTCACCGGCACCCTGGGCAAGGCCCTCGGAGGCGCCTCCGGAGGCTATGTCAGTGCGCACCGCGAGATCGTCGACCTGCTCCGGCAGCGGTCCCGTCCCTACCTCTTCTCCAACGCGGTCGCCCCTAGCGTGGCAGCCGGCTCCCTCAAGGCCCTCGAGATCGCCGCCGGCTCGCAGGACGCGCGGGCCCGGCTGCAGGCCAACTCGGTGCTGTTCCGCGAGCTGATGACCGATGCCGGCTTCACGCTCCTGCCCGGCGAGCACGCCATCACCCCGGTCATGTTCCCCGGCGACGACGGCGCGCGGCTGGCCGCCCAGGTCGCCGACGCGATGCTCGAGCAGGGCGTCTACGTCATCGCGTTCTCGTATCCCGTGGTGCCCCAGGGCAAGGCGCGCATCCGCGTGCAGCTGTCAGCGGGCCACTCCGAGGACGACGTGCGGGCCTGCGTCGCCGCCTTCGTGGACGCTCGCGACCGGGTCGCCTGAGGCGGGACCGTGGCCCGGCTCCTCTACTCCGCGATCGCCTCGCTCGATGGCTACACCGTCGATGCCTCAGGGAGCTTCGCCTGGGCAGTGCCGAGCGAGGAGGTGCACGCCTTCGTCAACGACCGTGAGCGCACCGTCGGCACCTATGTCTACGGCCGTCGCATGTGGGAGGTGATGCGCTACTGGGCGAGCGACGACAACGGGTCGGACCGATCCTCGGTGTCTGCCGACTACCGGCGGATCTGGCAGGCCGCCGACAAGGTCGTCGTCTCCAGCACCCTGACGGAGGTGGACACCCCACGGACCGAGCTCGTGCACGACTTCGGCGCCGCCGGCCTCGCGCAGCGCAAGGCCACGTCGCGGGCCGACCTCGGCATCGGTGGCCCGACCCTGGCGGCCGAGGCCTTCCGGGCCGGCCTGGTCGACGAGGTCTCCCTCTACCTGCACCCGGTCTCGGTCGGTGGTGGAACTCCAGCCCTGCCCCGTGACGCCACCGTCGCCCTGCGGCTGGCCGAGCAGCACACCTTCGGCGACGGAGTGGTGTTCCTGCGCTACCTGGTCGACCGCCCCTAGTCCTGCGCCATCCCACTGACGATGGGGGTGCCCAGCACCACCGTGCGGGTGACCGTGCAGAGCCGGTCGTGGGACATCGCGATCGCCTTGGGCAGCATCTCCCGGGCTCGGTCACCGTCAGCGCCCTCGGGGTAGGTCACCGAGAACTCCACCCGGAGGTCGCCCATCCGGTTGCCGTCGTCGTCCCGCAGCTTCTCCCCCGCCCCCGTCACCGTGAATGACGTCGGCTGGACTCGCTTGGTCGTGATGAAGTCGACGTCGGTGGCACTGCAGCCGGCGATCGCGGCGAGCAACAGCTCCACGGGGGTGAAGTCGGTGGAGTCCCCTCCCCCGCCCAGGAGCATCGTGCCGCCCCTGGCGTTGGTGACCTCGTACAGCCCCTTCTCGACCCGGGTCATGCTGATCGAGCGGTGGCCGGTACCCGTGCCGCCGGTCTCTTCTGCCATCAGGCACCCCACTTCTGCGCCAGCGCGCGGACGACGGTGATGTTCCGGGCCGTCCCCGGGACACCAAGGATCTTCTCGATGCGCGCGCCGGTGAGCTTGGCCTCGTTGAACGGCACCGCGAACTCCATGAGGACATCCTTCCCGATGACGGTGGCGCGCTCGCGCGCGGCCTCCTGCGCGTGCAGCTCCTTGGTCGCGGCCGCGGACGGTGCGGTCGTGCAGAAGCTGACGTAGCGACTCGTCTCCCCCTTCACCTGCTCCGGTATGCCGTCCACCTCCTTGAGCAGGGCCGGCAGCTCGGCGGGCTTGCGGGCGATGGCCACGATGTCGAAGCCGGCATGGGCACTGAGGACCCGACCCACCTCGGTCTCGAGCTTCGGCACACTGCGCAGCGGCGAGGACACGAAGAAGTTGCCGGTCTGGATGTGGGACTCGACGTCACCGAAACCGTTGTCCGACAGGACTTCTCGCGCGTCGGCCATCTTCAGCTGGCGCTTCCCGACGTTGACCGCCCGCAGGAACACGATGTAGCCCGCCATCAGAGCACGACCTCTCCGGACCCCACGACGCGGACCAGCCCGCCGACCGTGACCGTCCCCTCCTCGGTCACGCCGAGCTCGAGGGACGAGGGCCGCGAGACCTGCTCCCCCTGGCTGACCGTCCAGCGACCCGACCGGCCCTGGGCCACCAACCACGCACCGAGGTTCGAGCATGCCGATCCCGTGGCAGGGTCCTCCGACACGGCCTGGCCGTCGCTGACCAGGGCCCTCGCCTCGATCCGCCCCTCCCCCGAGGGTGACCACACGTAGACGAGCGTCTCGCCACCTCTGGCGCCCATGCCGGCATACCCACCGAGCAGCTCGGGCCTGGCTCGGGCGCGCCGCACTGCCTCGACGGAGGCGGCCTGGGCGATGACCTGGGAGGTGCCCACGCTGACCTGCTGCACGGGACCGACGAGGTCCTCGGGGTCCAGCCCGAGGGCCGCCGCGACGTCGTCGACGGCCAGGTCTGCTTCCACGTGGCCGGAGTTGGCGGTGAGGGTCCACCGGTCTCCCTGTGCCGCCACGGGGATCACGCCGGCCGGCATCGACAGGCCGAGCCGGTCACCCAGCCCGTGGAGCTCGCGGGCGACGTGGGCGGTGCCGAGCGTCGGGTGCCCGGCGAAGGGCATCTCGAAGAACGTCGTGAAGATCCGGACCCCCGCGTCGGCGCCCGCTGCCGGGGCCACGAGGAACGTCGTCTCGGAGAGGTTGAACTGCCGTGCCAGCGCGAGCATCTGGCCGTCGGAGAGTGCCGAGCCGTCCTCGAAGACGCACAGTGGGTTCCCCGAGAACGGGTCGTCCGCGTGCGCGAAGACGTTGAGCAGCCGGTACCTCAAGCGCATGCGCCCACTCTGTCAGACTGGCGCCGTGACCTCGCCGCCCGCGACACCAGATGGCCGACTCGTGCTGCTGCGCCACGGCGAGACGGAGTGGTCGAGGTCGGGGAGGCACACCGGGCGCACCGACGTCCCGCTGACCGAGCACGGTGAGGAGCTCGCCCGTCAGGCCGGTCGGCTGGTCGCCGACTACGACTTCGTCCTCACCCTCAGCTCCTCGCTGCAGCGCGCGCGACGGACCGCTGAGCTCGCGGGACTGACGCCCGAGGTCGACGACGACCTCCTCGAGTGGGACTACGGCGGCTACGAAGGCCTGACCACGCCGCAGATCCGGGACGAGCTCGGCTACGACTGGACCGTGTTCCGTGACGGCGTGCCGCCGGGCGACACCCCCGGCGAGACCGTGGAGGAGGTGGCGGCCCGCGCCTCCCGCGTCGTCAAGCGCGCCCTCGCCGCGATGGCCGAGGGGGACGTCGCCCTGGTCGGGCACGGCCACTGCCTGCGGGTCCTCACCAGCGTCTTCCTGCGCCAGGAGCCGCGCCTGGGCGCCCAGCTGCTGCTCGACGCGGGGTCGGTCAGCGTGCTGCAGTTCGAGCGCGAGCAGCCCGCCATCCGCGTCTGGAACCACGGGCCGGCCGTCGCCGGCCACTGACCTGTGCCGGTCTAGGGCTTGGCCGTCATGAGCCTCGCCCGGCAGGCCAGCTGCAGGGTGAAGCGGTCGTCGGCGTCCGTCAGGTCGTAGGGCAGGCAGTCGGCAATCTGCCCCATCCGGTAGACCACTGCGTTGCGGTGCACGTTGAGTCGTGCGGCGGCACGCTTGAGGGAGCCCCGCTCGTCGAGGTAGGCGTGCAGCGTCTCGACCGCCAGGGCGGACTTCTCCGGGCCCAGCGCGTCGAGCGGCGCCAGCAGGTCGCGCACCGTGTCGCGTGCGGTGTCGGTGGCCAGCCACTCCGCCAGCATCCGCCGCAGCCCCAGCGCGTCGAAGGTCGCGATGCTGACGGCATCGTCCTTCAGCTGGGCGGACGCGAGGGCGATCCGCGCCTCCTCCACCGAGATCCGCAGGCCACTGGCGCCGTCATGGGGGGTGCCGACCCCGACGCGGAACCGGTCGTCCGGAGCCCGGTCAAACACCTCGCGCAGCACCTCGTCGACCATGACCCGGCCGAGCGGCTCGCTGCGACGCCGAGGGTCCGCCCGAGTGGTCCGCACGAGGACCACCGAGACGTCGGGCCGGGCGACCGTCCAGGAGACGCGGGGGTCGCGGCCACGGCGGGCGATCACCTGGGCCACCTGCTGCTCCAAGGCGGCGAGGACCGCCTCGTCGGGCTCGCCGGAGGCGCCGTCCACAGTGACCCGCACGGCACAGTGCCACCCGTCCACCGCCAGCCCGGCGTCGACCGCGCGGCCGGCCACCGTCGCGAGGCTGGCCTGCGAGCACAGCAGCAGCTGGCCAAGGGCACTCGAGGCGGAGCGCACTGGCCGCATCACCGTGTGCTCGCGCTCGGTCAGCGCGGCGGACAGCGTGGCGGCGGCCAACCGGCAGGCCACCGTCGCCCGGGGGCTGTCCTCCGTCGAGACCACCGTGCCGGACGCGAGGCCGTCGACGACGATCTCCGCTCCGACGCCCGTGACATCGAGGTCCTCGGACCCGAGCGCGAGAGTCACCCCTGTCAGCCGGGTCAGCTCCTCGATGATGGCGTCGACGGGCTGCGACTCGTCCGGCTCGAATGCTGCCGCAGCGGCGAGCCTGGCGAGGTCGGCCCGGGAGTCCCCGCTGACCACGGCGCCGATCCAGTCGAGCACCTGGAGCGGGTCGGCGGTGTCGGCCACTTCCAGCAGGGCCACCCGGCCACGCAACGCCAGGCTCTCGGCCGTGACCGACCGGCGGGTGGACGCCCGGACCACGAGCGCCGCCACCTCCATGGCGACCGCGTCGCGGACGAGCACGTCGAACCGGTAGCCGCTGGCCCCGCGTTCAGCGGCCCGGCTCAACACTGCCACGGCACCAGGGCGGAGCGCATCGCTGAAGGAGACGTCTTCGAGCAGAGTGGCCTGGTCGATCCCGCGAGGGCTGTCGGGCACGACCCGCGGGCTGAGCCAGGCTCCGGCGGGGCCTCGGAGCAGGTCCTCGACGGTCACGTCCACCTGCGACTCCTCGGCAATCTGTACTGCGGATCCAATGGCGTTCAAGACTCTGTATCCCTGGACCAAGAGTAACGCCGTCAACGTCACTAGCGTCGGGCACCATGATGATCGAGGCAACGGATGTAGAGGCCTTGGCCCGAGGGTGTGCGGTGCTGGGCACCGGCGGTGGCGGGGAGGTCGCGACGGACGCCCTCATCGCGCGGCAGGCGTTGCGCGACTTCGGCCCCGTCCGGCTGGTCACCCTGGACGACCTGCCCGACGACGGCATCCTCATGCCGGTCGGCGGCATCGGTGCGCCGTCGGTGGGAGCGGAGAAGCTCGGGTCCGGCCAAGAGGTGACCTACCTTCGGGACGCGGTGGAGCAGGCGCTGGGTGCGCCGGTGGTCGCGCTGATGGCCAGCGAGATCGGCGGCGGCAACGGCCTCTTCCCCTTGGCCGCCGCGGCCCGGACTGGTCTACCCGTGGTCGACGCCGACGCGATCGGCCGTGCCTTCCCCGAGGTGCACATGGTGTCGATGAACGTCGCGGGACTGCAGCCGGAGCTCATCGTCGTGGCCGACGAGCGCCGCAACGTCGTGTTGCTGCGTCCCGTCGACGGGCGCTGGGCCGAACGGCTGGCGCGCGCGGCGGCGGAGGTCTTCGGCGGGGCAGCGGCAATGGCCGACTACGTCATGACGGTCGGGCAGGCCCGAGGCGCGGTCATCGAGGGGAGCGTGACGCGAGCCCTGCAGATCGGGCGCGCGGTGGACGGTGCGGCCGATCCGGTGGCAGCTCTGGTCGACGTCGTCGGCGCCATCCGGCTCGTGGAGGGAAAGGTGGTCGACGTCGAGCGGCACACAGCCGGTGGGTTCGTGCGCGGAAGCATCGTCGTGGAGGGCTACGGCGCCGACGCCGGCCGCTACGTGCGGGTCGAGGTGCAGAACGAGAACCTGGTGGCCCTCGAGGACGGCACCGTGCTCGCGATCGTGCCCGACCTGATCACGCTCGTGGACAGCCAGACCGCCGACGCGATCGCCACCGAGCGGGTGCGCTACGGCCAGCGGGTCGTGGTCATCGCCTTTCCCTCGGCGCCGATCTGGCGCACGGCGGCCGGGATCGAGATCGCCGGTCCGAGGGCCTTCGGCTACGACATCGACTTCGTCCCTGTGGAGGGTTCCCATGCCGCACACGCTTGATCTCCGCCTCGGTATCGACGTGGGCGGGACCCACACCGACGCCGTGGTCCTCGACCGTGACGACCAGGTCGTCGCGAAGACGAAACAGCCGACGTCGAAGGACGTCACCGCCGGCATCCGCGCCGCCATCGCAGCGGTGACTGCGCAGCCCGGGGTCGACCCACAGCGGATCAGCCACGTGATGCTCGGCACGACCCACGCCACCAACGCCGTCCTCGAGCGGCGCCGGTTGCACAGCGTCGCCGTGCTGCGGGTGGGCGCGCCGTCCACGCTGGGCGCACCGCCGTTCCTCGGCTGGCCCGAGGACCTCGTCCGCGCCGTGGGCGGCCACGCCGTGGTGGTCGAGGGTGGCTTCGAGTACGACGGCCGCGAGATCGTCCCGTTCGACGCGGGCACCACGAGGGTGTTCTTCGAGTCCGTGCGCGGTCTGGTCGACGCGGTGGCCATCTCTGCGGTCTTCTCCCCGATGTCGGCCCAGCACGAGCTCGCGGCCGCAGACATCGCCCGCGAGGTCCTCGGGGACGAGGTGGTGGTGTCCCTGTCCCACGAGATCGGCACGCTGGGACTGCTGCCCCGCGAGAACGCCACGGTACTCAACGCAGCGCTGACGCGGGTGGCCCGCGAGGTGGCGAGCGCCCTGACCACGGCCCTGGCTGAGCACGAGATCGACGCCTCGGTGCTGTTCGCCCAGAACGACGGGACCTTGATGGGTCTCGAGTACGCCGTGCGTTTCCCCATCCTGACCATCGGCTCGGGCCCGGCCAACTCCATTCGTGGGGCGGCCTTCCTCACCGGGCTGACCGACGCCCTGGTCGCCGATGTCGGCGGCACCTCGACCGACTTCGGCATGCTCGTCAACGGCTTCCCCCGTGAGTCGGCGGCGAGCGTCGACATCGGAGGTGTGAGCACCAACTTCCGGATGCCGGATGTCCTGGCAATCGCGCTCGGCGGCGGAACGGTCGTGCACAGCAACTCCGACGGTGTGGGGATCGGCCCGGACAGCGTCGGCTACCGGCTGCCGCAGGAGGGGCTGGCGTTCGGGGGCGACACGCCCACGATGAGCGACGCGGCGGTGCTCGGCGGACGGGCCGCCTTCGGAACCACCAGGGTCCCTGACGAGCACCGACCAACCCTGGCGGCCGCCCTCGCGGCCGCCGACGAGATGCTCGCGGACGCGGTCGACCGGATGAAGCTCGGCCGCGGCGACACCCCCCTCGTGGTGGTGGGCGGTGGCTCCGTGCTCATCCCGGAGTCGCTGGAGGGAGTGTCACGAATCCATCGTCCGGAGCACTACGACGTCGCCAACGCGATCGGCGCCGCCATCGCCCAGGTGAGTGGACGCTGGGACGAGGTGGTGTCGCTCTCGAACGGCCGGGCCGAGGCGATCTCCGCGGCGTCCGCGCAGGCGACCGCCCGCGCCATCCACGCCGGCGCCGACCCCGAGTTCGTCGAGGTGGTCGAGATCGACGAGATCCCCCTGGCCTACCTCACCGAGCCGGTTGCCCGGATCAGCGTCAAGGCCGTCGGTCCCCTGGGGCGGCAGTGATGACGACACCGAATCCCTCGCCACCTGTCTCACCACCACGGGGGCCCCACCCTCACCGAGCGTCAGGAGCAGCTGTCATGCGTACCGTCCTCACTGCGACCGCCTCTGCGGCGGTCCTGCTCCTCGCCGCGTGCACCGGCACTCCACCCCAGGGGCAAGCCAGCGGAAGCACCACGTTCACCTATGCCAACAACCTCGAGGTGATGACCGGCTGGGATCCCGCGACGGCCTACTCCAACGAGGTCATCGCGATGAACAACATCTATGAGCAGCTCACGAGGTACGACAGTGCGTCGCGCACGGTCAAACCCCTGCTCGCCGACTCCTGGACCTCCTCGCGGGATGGGCTGACCTGGACCTTCACGCTCCACCCCGGCGTCACGTTCAGCACCGGCAGACCGGCTGACGCGCGCGCGGCGAAGACCGCGATCGAGCGCACCATCAAGCTCGCCGGCGGCGCGTCCTACGAGTGGGACCCGGTCAAGACGGTCACGGCACCGAACGCCACCACGCTGGAGCTCCAGCTGAAGTACGCAGCCCCCATGGACCTCATCGCCTCCTCCGCCTACGGCGCGTTCATCTACGACACGGCGGCAGCGGCTCCCGCAGACCTGGCGGCCTGGTTCGAGGCCGGGCACACGGCAGGCACGGGACCCTACGTCGTCGAGGACTACCACAAGGGCCAGGAGAACGAGCTGGCCCTCAAGGCCAACCCCACGTACTGGCGAGGCTGGCAGGGTGAGCACTACGAGCAGCTGCGCTTCCGGGTCGTTCCCCAGGAGACCACCGCAGCACAACTGCTCCAGAGCGGTCAGGTGAGCTTCGTCGGGCGCCTGTCGCCACCGCTGTTCCAGTCCCTGAAGTCGACCACGGGGGTCCACACGTCGACGCAGCCCTCGTTCGAGAACATGATCGCCATGTTCAACACCGCCAGCGGTCCCCTGGCGGACGTGCGGGTGCGTCGAGCGGTCGCCAAGGCCATCGACTACGAGGGCATCGTCACCGCGCTCAAGGGCAGCGTGGCCCCGGCCCAGGGGGTCGTCCCGGAGGGGTTGCTCGGCCACAGCCCAGAGGTCCGCCAGGTGACGGACCCGGCCGGCGCCAAGGAGCTGCTCCAGCAGGCCGGCTACGGCCCCGGGACCCGGCCCCTGTCCCTCGACCTCACCTATGCCTCGGGCACGCCTGAGCTGGCCACGACGGTGTCCCTCATCAAGTCGGACCTGGCGAAGGTCGGGATCACCCTGCGGGCACGCGGCCTGGCGTGGGAGACGCAGTGGGCCCTGGGCAAGTCCGCCGACCGGGCGAAGCGCCAGGACATCTTCCTCTTCTACTGGTACCCCGACTACGCGGACCCGTTCTCCTGGTTCGTCAACCTCTACCGGTCCGCACCTGCGGTGAGCTTCAACCTGGCCTACTGGAAGGACCCCGCGGCGGACGCCGCGATCGACCGGCTCCAGGCGCTGACGGCCACCGACCGCGACAAGGTGCAGGAGGAGTACCTGCGCTTGCAGAAGACGCTGCTCGACCAGGCCGTCTCCCCCGTCCTCGGAGTCGAGACCTACCACCGGGCGTACTCCTCGTCCGTCGGCGGCTACGTGGACAACCCGTCGTACGCCAACGTGGTGTTCGTCCACGACCTGGTCCCCCAGTCATGACGAGGGGGTGACGACATGGTCAAGTTCCTGGTCGGGCGGCTGGCCCAGGCGGTGGCGGTCGTCTTCGGGGTCATGGTCCTGACCTTCCTCATCGCCAGGCTGGTGCCGGGCGACCCGGCGATCGCCTACGCGGGACCGAAGGCGACGCCGGCCGAGCTCGCCGCTGCGCGTCGGCAGTTCGGCCTGGACGACCCACCGCCCCAACAGCTCCTGCGCTACCTCGGTGGAGTCCTGCGGGGCGACTGGGGCACGTCCCTCCACACGAAGGCGCCGGTCCTGGACGACCTGGTCCGGGTGGTCCCGACCACCCTGGTCCTCGTCATCGCCGCGATCGTCGTGGCAGTGCTCGTCGGGGTCCCGCTGGGCATCTTCGCGGCGCGGTCCCAGGGTCGGCTCGGCGACGTCGTCGCCAAGGTCGTGGCCATCCTCTCGGTCTCCTTCCCGGTGTTCTGGCTGGCCCTGCTGCTCCAGCTGCTCTTCTTCTCGCGGCTCGGCTGGTTCCCGGTCGCCGGTCAGTACGACCCAGCGCTGGATGCGACCAGCCCGCTGTTCACGGTGGTCAAGGTCCCGCTGGTGGACGCCCTCCTGACCGGCAACTGGCCGGTGCTCCTCAGCGGGCTGCACCACCTCGCGCTGCCGGTGGCCACGCTCGCGGCCTATCCGGTCGGTGCGTGCGCCATGGTGACCCGGGCCGCCATGCTGGACAACCTCGCGGAGGAGCACGTCCGGATGGTGCGGGCGCTGGGCTTCTCCGAGCGGTCGGTGCTCACCCGGTTCGCGCTGCGCCCCTCCCTGAGCCCCATCCTGTCCATCGTCGCGCTCGTGTTCGCCTACTCCCTGACGAACAGCTTCATCGTCGAGTCCGTCTTCAACTGGCCCGGCCTCGGCAGCTACGCCATCGACTCCATCCAGTCGCTGGACGTCCCCGCCATCCTCGGCGTGACCCTCTTCGTCGCTCTCATCTACGTTGCCCTCAACCTCCTGGTCGACCTGTGCCAGGCCTACGTCGACCCCCGGGTGCGGTCATGAGCCGGCCCACCACCGCCTCCCGCCCGGCTCGGGGCCGCCTCACCGCGAGGCTGCACCGCCTCCAGCGGCAGCCCCTGCTGACCATCGGCCTCGTGATGGCGACGATCATGGTTGCCACAGGCCTGCTGGCCCCCTGGTTGGCGCCCTTCCCCGCCGACGCGATCTCGGCGACCCACCCCTCCGCCGCCTTGCTGCCCCCGAGCTCGGAGCACTGGTTCGGCACCGATGGGATCGGTCGAGACATCCTCAGCCGGGTCCTCTACGGAAGTCGCATCTCGCTCGCGATCGCGCTCTTCGTCGTGACGGTCGCCGGCGTGGTCGGCCTGACCGTGGGCCTCGTCGCCGGGTACGTCGGGGGCAAGGCAGACGCGTTGCTCATGCGGGTCACCGATGTCTTCCTGGCGTTCCCGGCCCTTCTCCTGGCTGTCGCGCTGGCCGCCGTGCTGACCCCGAGCGCCTCGCACGCCGCGGTCGCCATCTCCGTGACGTGGTGGCCCTGGTACGCCCGGCTTGCGCGAGCCCAGGCAGCGTCGATCAGGACCCAGGGTTACGCGGATGCAGCCCGCGTCATCGGGGCCGGCTGGGTCCGCCAGCTGGCCCGGCACGTGCTGCCCAACGCCGCGACGTCGGTGTTCGTGCAGATGTCGCTCGACGCGGCAGGCATCATCCTCACGGCCGCCACCCTGTCCTACCTCGGGCTCGGAGCCCAGGACCCGAGCCCGGAGTGGGGGCTGATGGTGAGCCAGGGCCAGGGGATGGCCACCACCGCATGGTGGGTCGTGACCTTTCCCGGTCTGGCCATCCTCCTGCTGGCAGCAGCCTTCAACTTCATCGGCGACGGCCTCCAGACCGTGCTGGACCCGAAACGAGGACACCGATGATCCGGATCAGGGACCTGCGGGTCGAGTACGGCGACCGCACCGTCGCCCACGTCCCCGAGCTCGACCTGGAGCCCGGCTCGGTGACCGGTGTCGCGGGCGAGAGCGGGTCGGGCAAGTCGCAGACCGCGCTGGCCGTCATGGGCCTGAGCCGGTATGCCGGTGCCACGGTCAGCGGCAGCATCACGCTGGACGGCGAGGAGCTGCTCGGGAAGTCGGAACGGCAGTGGCGGCAGATCCGCGGTCGCAGGGTCGCCATGATCATGCAGAGCCCCCGGGCCGCACTCAACCCCACGATGCGGCTGGGCACGGTGTTCGCCCGGACGCTGCGCCTGCACGGCGTGCCGCGCCGCGAGGTGGCGGCACGCATGAGCGCCGCGCTGGAGGAGGTGGTGCTCAGCCCCGCGATCCTGGGCCGGTACCCCCACCAGGTGTCCGGTGGGCAGGCGCAGCGCTTCGCCATCGCCATCGTGTCGGCCCTTCGCGCGGAGGTCGTCATCGCGGACGAGCCGACCAGCGCCCTGGACGTCACCGTCCAGGCGGAGGTCATCGAGGTGCTGCGTCGGCTCAGGGACGTGCACGGAACTGCCCTGATGTTCATCTCGCACGACCTGGCCGTGATCGGCGAGCTCGCCGACGCCGTGATCGTGATGCGGCGGGGACAGGTCGTGGAGAGCGGCCCCACGGCCCAGGTGCTGCACGATCCGCAGGCTGCCTACACCGCCGAGCTGTTGGCGGCAGTCCCAGTCATCGGTGGACGGAGGACGACATGAGCGCGCTGCTGTCCGTGGAGGGGCTCCGGATCGCGTACGGGCAGACCCCCGTGGTCCACGGCGTCGACCTCGACGTGCCGGTCGGTCCCTACGGCGTCGGGCTGATCGGCGAGTCCGGGTCGGGGAAGACCACGATCGCCCGCACCCTCGTCCGGCTCCACCGGGCCAGCGCAGGCTCGGTGACGTTCGACGGCCGCGACGTCCTCGCCCTCCGAGGACGTGACCTCGCCAGGTATCGCCGTGAGGTGCAGATCGTCTTCCAGGACGGTGACGGCGCCCTCGACCCGCGGATGCCGGTGCTCGCGCAGGTCGTGGAGCCGCTGGCCGTGCACCGCAGCGTCCCACGCAGCGGGCGACAGGAGCGAGCAGCCTCCCTGCTTGCCGAGGTGGGTCTTCCCGAGGAGGTCATGACGCACTACCCGCACCAGCTCTCCGGAGGGCAGCGCCAGCGGGTGCTCATCGCTCGCGCCCTGGCCCTCGAGCCACGGCTCCTCATCCTGGACGAGCCGACCAGCGCCCTCGACGTGACCGTTCAGGACCGGGTGCTCGCCCTGGTCGAGCGGCTGCGTGAGCAGCGGGGGCTGGCCTACCTGCTTATCTCGCACAACCTCGCGGTGGTGGACCGGCTGTGCGAGACCAGCGTGGTGCTCTACGGCGGGGTCGTCATGGAGCGCGGTCCCACGGCCAGGGTGCTCACGAGTCCGCGACACCCGTACACCCGCGCCCTGCGGGCCGCGGTCCCCGAGCTGGGCGTCCAGCGCATCCCCCTGACCCGCGTCAGCTCCGGGGCCCCCGAGCGAGCCCGCGCGGCGTCGGCCTGCGCTTACGTCGACCGGTGCCCCCTGGCGGTGGCCCGGTGCCGGACCGAGGCGCCGGTGTTGCGCCCCTACGACGGTCGCGAGGTCGCCTGCCACCGGGCCGAGGAGGCCGACAACCTTGCCGTCGAGGGCCTTGCCACCGGCTAGCTGCCCTCGCGGACGGCGCGCGTGCGCGGCGGTCGCACCACGGTGAGGTCGCTGCGTCGAGGGTTCGGCAAGGCCGCGGGAGCGCCCGGAACCTGCTGCGCCGGAACGGGATCGGGGTCGACCGGCCAGTCCGCAGCTCCCTCGGCGTCGAACAACGCCAGTGCGCTCGAGTCGCCCGGCGTGAACCGCGGGCCGTAGCGCACTCCCCCGAACCCCGCCTCGTCGAAGGCGCGCGCCCAGGCCTGCGGCACGGCATACGGCACGGTCGACTCGAGCTCGCGGGTCACCCCGAACACTGCCGCACCGCGGTCCTGGGTGTTGGCGACGTCGCGCGCCGCGGACAGCCGCAAGCGCGAGACCACCGACTCCTCGAGCAGGCTCTCGGGGACCGCCTGCGAGCCGCCGAGGACCGGGCCCAGCCTCTCGCGCAACGCACTCAACGGGTCGAGCGCGACGTAGCAGGTGCCCCGCGGCGTCCGGAGGTCGAACCGACCGGTCCCGTCGTTCCCGAACCACCACGGGCCCAGGCCGCGCCCGTGGGCGCGGAACAGGTCGGTGCCCTCGCCGACGGAGTATGCCGGGAAGCCGGCCACGGAGGCGGGCGGCGGACCGAGGGCGGTCCGCTCTCGGCCCGTCACGCGGCCCACTGGCTGGCGTCCGCGGCGGCGGCTGCCGTCACGCGCGCCACCGAGGTCGGGGACGAACGGTGCACCACGAGGTAGTCGACGGCACTGTGGCCGTCGAACACCGCGGACGGCGTCGTGAGCCAGGCACCGATGGACCAGCCGTCGGCCCCCTTGCGGACAAAGGCACCCACCGCCTCCTGCACACCCGGGCGGACCGCACCGTTGCGGCCGAACTGGAGCGACGGGTAGAGCAGGTGCCCGTCGGCGGTGCGACAGGCCAGCACGGTGCCTCGGCGCACCCGGTCGAAGAGCGCCTGACGGGAGATGCCCAACCAGGCGACCAGGCCGGCCGTGTCGTAGAACGGGCCGAGCGGCTGGTCGAGGGGGTGCACCGTCGGCAGGGCGGCGACCATGCGGTCGGCGATCGCCTCGACGTCACCGAGGTCGAGCCGGCGCCCCTGGGCCGCCAGCTCGGCGGCACGCTGCTCCACCCGGGTGCGCACCGCCTCGGTGAGCGCGTCGACCGCCGTGGTGGTGCGGATCCGTGCCGTCATCAGTCCTCCTGCCGGTCCGCCTCGCGCCCCGCTGCTCTCGGCCACGACGACCTCAGGGCGTCAAGGGCGTCAAGGTGTACCGACAGGGTAGCGCGCCGCGCCGACACGACCGGCGGCCGGTGTCAGGGCAGTGGCCAGGTGTGCACCGGTTCGTTGCTGTGCATGTGCTGGGCGTAGAGCCTGAGCATCTCGGCCAGCGCCTTCTGACGGTCCAGACCCCCGGCCTCGAGCCGGTCGACCGTATCGGTCTGCCAGGTCGCGCCGTTCGTGGTGGTCTTGCAGCGGCCCTCGATGACGGACAGGTAGCGGTCTCGCACGGCCTCCGAGACGCCCCAGTCGGCCAGGCCTTCGTGAGCCATCGGCAGCAGGTGGCGGAGGACGAGCTCCTCGGCGCGCACCTCCCCGAACCCCGGCCAGTAGAGCCGCGACTCGATGCCGTCGCGGGCGGCGTTGTGGAAGTTCTGCTCCGCAGCGGCAAAGCTCATCTTCGTCCACAGCGGACGATCGTCGGACGCGAGCTTGCGGATCACGCCGTAGTAGAAGGCCGCGTTGGCGAGCACGTCGACGAGCGTCGGGCCGGCCGGCAGGACGCGGTTCTCGACGCGCAGGTGGGGCGTGCCGCCGACGATGTCGTAGATCGGCCGGTTCCAGCGGTAGACGGTGCCGTTGTGCAGCCGCAGCTCGGGCAGCGAGGGAGCCTCACCGGCGTCGAGCATGGCCACCGGGTCCTCGTCGCTGACCTCGGCCAGCAGGGCCGGGAAGTAGCGGACGTTCTCCTCGAACAGGTCGAAGATCGAGGTGATCCAGCGCTCCCCGAAGAACACGCGGGGACGGACGCCCTGGTTCTTCAGCTCGATGCTGCGGGTGTCGGTGGCCTGGCTGAACAGCTCGATCCGCGTCTCGGCATGCAGCCGCTTGCCGAAGAAGTAGGGCGAGTTGGCCGCCAGGGCGATCTGCGGCGCGACCAGCGCCTGCGCGGCGTTCCAGTGTGCGGCGAAGTCCTGCGGCGCGACCTGGAGGTGCAGCTGCACGCTGGTGCAGGCGGACTCGGGGGCGATCGAGTCGCAGTAGGTCGCGATGCGCTCCCCCGTCGGCCCCTCGATGTCGAGGTAGATGTCCTCGCCACGCGCGTAGAAGATCGAGTCGTTGAGCGCGGTGTAGCGGTTGTTCGCGCTGATCCAGTCACCCTCGAAGTGCTCGGGCATGATCGTCGGCAGGATCCCGACCGCGACGATGTGGGCGCCCCGCTTCTCGGCGGCCGCGCTGGCGGCGTTGAGCGAGGCGCGCATCTCGTCCTCGAGCTCGATCGCCGAGTCGCCCGGGAGCGGGCGGGGCGGGACGTTGAGCTCGATGTTGTACTGGGCGAGCTCGGTCTGGTAGCCGGGGTCGGCAATCGCCTCGAGAACCTCGGCGTTGGCGAACTTGGGCTGGTAGGCGTCGTCGACGAGGTTGAGCTCGATCTCCATGCCGGTCATCGGCCGGTCGAACTCGAACTGGCTCTGGGCCAGCATCCGCTCGAAGACGTCGAGGTTCTGCCGGACCTTCTCGCGGTACCGCTGGCGTTGCTCGCGCGTATAGCTCTGCGCGTTGACCTCTTCGCCCACGGAACCTCCTCCGGTTGAGCCTGGTCGTGACACCGGTGTGGCGCCTTGCCTCAGGATGGGTCGATGTGTGACGACCTAACCATGCGCAGGGCGCGCCTGCCAACGGCTGTCGGTCCGCTCTCCTAGCCTGCAGGCGTGCGGTTCCTCCACACCTCCGACTGGCACCTGGGGCGTTCCTTCCACCAGGTGGGGCTGCTCGGCGCCCAGGCGGCGTTCGTCGACCACCTCGTGGAGACGGTCAGGGCGGAGGGGGTGGACGCCGTCCTCGTCTCGGGTGATGTCTACGATCGCGCCCTGCCCTCCCCCGACACGGTCGAGCTGCTCTCCATCGCCGTCACGCGCCTGATCGACGCCGGCGCTGCGGTGGTCCTGTCGAGCGGCAACCACGACTCGGCGATCCGCCTCGGGTTCGCCAGCGAGCTGCTGTCCCGCGCCGGGCTGCACATCCGCACCTCGACCGAGTCCATCGGCGTGCCCGTCGTCGTCGACGGTGTCGCCGTCTACCCCCTGCCCTACCTGGAGCCGGCGGTCGCGGCCGACCCCCTCGAGGCCTCCGAGCGTTCGCACGCCGGGGTGCTGCGCGCCGCGATGGCCAGGGTCGACGCAGACCGCGCCGCCCGGGGCGGGCCCTCCGTCGTCATGGCGCACGCCTTCGTCACCGGCGGGGCGACCAGCGACTCCGAACGGGACATCTCCGTGGGTGGCGTCTCCGCGGTGCACCCGAAGGTCTTCGCCGGCGCCGACTACGTGGCGCTCGGCCACCTGCACGGGCGCCAACGGGTCGGGGAGGCGGTGCGCTACAGCGGCTCACCGGTGCCGCTGTCCTTCAGCGAGGCCGGTCACACCAAGGGGTCCTGGCTCGTCGACGTCACCGGGTCGAGGGTGAGCGTCGAGGCCGTGGACGCACCCGTCGAGCGCCCGCTGGCCGTCCTGCGCGGCGACATCGACCTGCTGCTCACCGACCCTGCGCTGACCCCCGCCGAACGCGCCTGGTGCCAGGTGACCCTGACCGACCCGGTCCGTCCGCTGGGGGCGATGGAGCAGCTCAGACGGCGCTTCCCCCACACCCTGGTGCTGCAGTTCGACCCGCAGGGCGCCCCGGTGCCCGTGCGCAGCTACACCCAGCGCACCGCCGCGGAGTCCGACCTCGACGTGTGCTGCTCGTTCCTCGGCCACGTCCGGGGCGGCCACGGACCGTCCGAGGAGGAGCGCGCCGTGCTCGCCGCCGGCGTGGAGGCCGTGCGGGTGCAGCGTGCCGGTGCCGATGACGAGGGCCAGCTCCCGCTGACCCTGCCCGCCCGGCAACGGGGCGTCGCGTGAGGCTCCACCGGCTCCAGGTGACCGCCTTCGGTCCGTTCGCGGCCACCGTCGAGGTCGACCTCGACGCTGCCTCGGCCGGGGGGCTCTTCCTGATCCGCGGCGCGACCGGCGCGGGCAAGACCAGCCTGCTCGACGCCGTGGCGTTCGCCCTGTATGCCGACGTCCCCGGCGCTCGCTCGAAGAAGCAGCTGCACAGCGACCACGCAGAGCGAGGGACCGTCCCGTCGGTGACCCTCGAGTTCACCGCCAGCGGCCGCCGGCTGAAGATCGAGCGTTCGCCGGAGTTCCTGCGTCCCAGGGCCCGGGGCAAGGGCGAGACCAAGGTGCAGGCCAGGGCGGTGCTCTGGGAGCGACGTGGCACCGAGTGGGCGGCCCTGAGCACCCGTCACGATGAGATCGCCGAGGTCGTCAAGGACGTGCTCGGCATGGGTCTCGAGCAGTTCAGCAAGGTCGTGCTCCTCCCCCAGGGCGACTTCGCCGCCTTCCTGCGAGCCACCCCCGAGGAGCGCCGGTCGCTGCTTGAACGGCTGTTCGACGTGTCGTCGTTCGCGGGTCTCGAGGACTGGTTTGCCATGCAGCGCAAGGAAACTGCCGCCCTCGTGGCTGACGAGCGCGCCTCCCTCAACGCCGAGCTGGCGGTCCTCGCCGACGTGCTGGCCGATGCCCCCGACCTCGGCGACGGGTCGCGCGACTGGTCCGACCTGCCGCTCGACGAGCTCCCGGCGGCCCTCGATGCGGCCCGGCGGGCGCTCGACGAGGGATCCACCGCTCGGCTGGCCGCGGTCGACGCGACGCGCTTGGCTGACGAAGCCGCCTCGACGGCCCATGCCCTGGCCCAGGAGACCGTGGCCCGGCGGTCGCGCGGGCTCGCCGCACGGGCAGCCGTGACTGCCCTCGAGGCCGGGGCCGAGCGGCGCGACGCCGCCGCGGCCCGGATCGAGCTGGCCGAGCGCGCGGCCTCGGTCGCAGGTGACCTCAAGGCCCTCGACCGGGTGACCACAGCCCTGCAGACGGCACGGGGCCGGATGGACTCGACCCGGCCCGACGTGGCCCGGTGGGCCCTCGACGGACGCGGCTCGACCGCCGTCGAAGCGGTCATCGAGCGGCTGGACGCCGGCGCCGAGGCGTTGGCGACCGCGCAGCGCACCCAGTCAGCGGTGCACGAGCGGGAGCAGGTGGCCAAGCGGCTCGAGGGCGAGCTGGCCACCGCGACCCGCAGCGTCGCACAGTCCACCGAGCGTCTGGCCGCGGTGCGGACGGAGCTGGTCGAGGCGACGACCGCCTTGACCGCCGCAGAGCAGGGCGCGGCGCAGCTGGAGTCCTCGAGGACCCGACTGGAGCGCGCCGGTACGCTGCTCGGTGCCCGCCGCAGCCTCGACCAGGCACTCGACCGCGAGACGGCCTGCCACGCCGCGCTGGCCGCGCAACGCACCACGACCCAGGACCTGCGCGACCTCTACCAGGACCGCCGCCAGGCTCGACTCGACGCCATGGCCGGCGAGCTGGCCAGCCGGCTCGAGGACGACCAGCCGTGCCCGGTCTGCGGAGCCCAGGACCACCCCCACCTCGCCTCCTCGGCCGACCTGGTCACGGCGGAGCAGGTCTCCGAGGCGGAGGCCGCGTGGCAGCGGGCCGCGGAGGAGCTGGCCGCGATCGAACGCTCCGCAGCAGCCCTCGCAGCCACCCTGGTCCAGCTCCGCGAGCAGCTCGGCGGCGAGTCGGGCGACCGGGCCGCCCTCGAAGCGGCCGTCGCGCTGGCCCGCCAGCGCCTCGACGAGGCCACCGCGGGCGCGCGCGGCGTGGACCGGGCGCGCCGTCGGGTGACCACCCTGACTGCGTCCGTCGAGGCACTGACGACCACGCTCGCGGAGGACCGCCAGACCTGCGCGACCCTCGCCTTGCGGGTCGACGACGTCGGTCGCCAGCTGGAGATGGACCGCGCCGCCCTGACCGAGGCGCTCGGCGAGCACGCTGAGCACTGTCCGTGCGCCGAGACCGGCATCCGCGACGCGCCGGACAGCTCGGGCGCGGTGCAGCTCCGAGATCCCGACCGGTTGTCCGCCACCAGCGCCCGCCACGCCCAGGCTGTCATGGCCGCCGCGGCCCACGCCGCCGCGGTCGGTGAGCTCGAGCGCGCCGAGCGTGACGCGACCACGGTGGTCGCCGCGACCGACGACTCCTTCCGCACCGCAGGCTTTGCGGGCCCCGCGGAGGCCAGGGCCGGACAGCTACCGGTCGCCGAGGTGGCCCGGCTCCGTGCGGCCGTCGCGGCTCACGACGAAGCGGCCGTGGTGGCCCGCACCACGCTGGCCGAGCCCGAGGTCCAGAAGGCGCTCGAGTCCGCCGACGTGGACCTCGCGGCCCTGGCCGCCGCCCGCGAGGCCGCCCACGTCGCCCACACGGCTGCCGTGGCCGCTGACACCCTGGTGCGCCGCACGATCAGCGGCCTCGACCGCGTCCGCGGCAGCATCAGTGCCCGGTGCGGGCGCATCACCGAAGCAGAGGCGCACCACCGGGTCATCCGCGAGCTCGCCGACACGGTCGCCGGCACGAGCCCGAGCAACGAGCTGCGGATGCGCCTGTCCGCGTTCGTGCTGGCCGCGCGGCTCGAGAAGGTCGCGACGTTGGCCAACGAGCGGCTCTCCCACATGGGTGAGGGTCGCTACCAGCTCCGCCACACCGACGGGCTGGCCGCCCGCGGCGCCCGCAGCGGTCTGGGCCTCGAGGTCCTCGACCTGTGGACCGGTCAGGCGAGGGCGACGACGTCCTTGTCCGGCGGCGAGTCGTTCATGGCCTCGCTCGCCCTCGCGCTGGGGCTCGCCGACGCCGTCCGCGAGGAGGCCGGTGGCTTCGACCTGCAGACCCTGTTCGTCGACGAGGGTTTCGGCACCCTCGACGACGAGAGCCTCGAGCAGGTCATGGCCGTGCTCGACGACCTCCGCGAGGGCGGACGGGCCGTCGGGGTGGTCAGCCACGTCGCCGAGCTGCGCACCCGGATCCCGAGCCAGGTCGTGGTCCGCAAGACCGAGCGCGGCTCGTCGGTGCAGGTGACCAGCACCTTCGAGACAGGCACCGGCGAGTCCGCCCCCGCGGCCTGACCTCAGCTCTCGAACGCCTCCGGCGGCGGGCAGCTGCAGACGAGGTTGCGGTCGCCGTAGGCGCCGTCGATACGACCCACCGGCGGCCAGTACTTGTCCGCGGCCTCGACACCGACAGGGAAGGCCGCGGCCGAGCGCTCGTAGGGGTACTCCCACTTGCCGGCCAGGGCCTTGGCGGTGTGGGGCGCGTTGCGCAGCATGCTGTCGGCGACCGCGACCTCACCGGCCTCGACCTCGGCGATCTCGTGCCGGATGGCGATCATGGCATCGCAGAACCGGTCGATCTCGTAGCGGTCCTCGCTCTCGGTCGGTTCGACCATCAGCGTCCCCGCCACCGGGAAGGACATGGTGGGGGCGTGGAAGCCGTAGTCGATGAGCCGCTTGGCCACGTCGTCGACGGTCACGCCACTGCGCCGGGTGAGGTCGCGCAGGTCGAGGATGCACTCGTGCGCGACCACGCCGTCGTGGCCGGAGTAGAGCACCGGGTAGTGCTCGCGCAGCCGGGTGGCGATGTAGTTGGCGTTGAGGACCGCCACCTGGGTGGCCCGGGTCAGGCCGGCGCCGCCCATCAGCCGCACGTAGGCCCACGAGATCGGCAGGATGCTGGCCGAGCCGTAGGGGGCGGCGGAGATGGGTCCGACACCGCCCTCGGGACCGGCCTCCGCGGCGAGCGGGTGGTTGGGCAGGTGCGGGGCCAGGTGCGACCGCACTGCGACCGGGCCGACCCCGGGGCCACCGCCGCCGTGCGGGATGCAGAAGGTCTTGTGCAGGTTCAGGTGCGAGACGTCCGCCCCGAACTTGCCCGGACGCGCCAACCCGACGAGGGCGTTGAGGTTGGCCCCGTCGACGTAGACCTGCCCACCGGCGTCGTGCACGAGGGCGCACAGCTCGGTGATGGTGTCCTCGAAGACGCCGTGCGTGGACGGGTAGGTGACCATGATCGCGGCGAGGTCGTCGCGGTGCTGCTCGATCTTGGCCCGGAGGTCGTCCATGTCGACGTCGCCACCGGCGGCGGTCTTGACGACGATTACCTTCATGCCCGCCATCACCGCGGACGCGGCGTTGGTGCCGTGGGCACTGGCCGGGATCAGGCAGATGTTGCGCTGCGACTGGCCGTTCGCCTCGTGGTAGGCGTGGATGGCGAGCAGGCCCGCGAACTCACCCTGCGAACCCGCGTTCGGCTGGAGGGACACGGCGTCGTAGCCGGTGATCTCGCAGAGCCAGTCGGACAGCTCGCCGATGAGTCCGCGGATGCCCTCGGTCTGGTGGGCCGGTGCGAACGGGTGCAGCTCGGCGAACTCGGGCCAGGTCACCGCGACCATCTCGGTGGTCGCGTTGAGCTTCATGGTGCACGACCCCAGCGGGATCATGCCGCGGTCCAGCGCGAAGTCGCGGTCGGAGAGCCGGCGCAGGTAGCGCAGCATCGACGTCTCGCTGTGGTGGCTGCTGAACACCGGGTGGGTGAGGTAGTCGCTGGTGCGGACCAGCTCCGACGGCCACTGGAGGTCACCGATCGTGACCTCGCTCGGGCCGGTCGCCCCGAACGCGCTCCAGACGGCTTCGAGGTCGCGCAGGTCGGTGGTCTCGTCGACGCTGATCGAGACGCGGTCGGCGTCCACGCGCCAGACGTTGACCCCGCGCTGCGCCGCCTGGCTGAGGACCTCGTCGGCCCGTCCCGGCACCGACACCGTCACCGTGTCGAAGTACACCGACGTCTGCACATCGGCTCCCGCGGCGGTGAGGCCGTCGGCGAGGGTGACGGCGTGGCCGTGGACCCGCCGCGCGATCGCGGCGAGGCCGCTCGGGCCGTGGTAGACGGCATACATCGAGGCCATCACGGCGAGGAGCACCTGGGCGGTGCAGATGTTCGACGTCGCCTTCTCGCGGCGGATGTGCTGCTCTCGCGTCTGGAGGGCGAGGCGGTAGGCCGGTGCTCCCTCGGTGTCGACGCTGACGCCGACGAGGCGACCGGGCAGGGAACGCTCCAGGCCCTGGCGCACGCTCATGTAGCCCGCGTGCGGCCCACCGAAGCCCATCGGCACGCCGAAGCGTTGGGTGGTGCCGACCGCGACGTCCGCTCCCCACTCCCCCGGCGCCGTGGCCAGGGTCAGGGCCAGCAGGTCGGCCGCCGCGGTGACGAGGGCGCCCGCGTCGTGCGCAGCAGCGGCCAGCGCGCGCCAGTCGCGCAGCTCGCCGTCGGCCCCCGGGTACTGCACGAGCACGCCGAACACCGGGCGGTCGCCGGCCGCGGCGCGCAGGGCGTCGGCGGAGTCGACTCCGTCGAGGTCGGCCACCACGACCGGCAGGCCGAGCGGCTTGGCCCGCGTCTGCATCACGGCCAGGGTCTGGGGGAAGACGTGCCGGTCGACCAGCAGGACGGCCTCGGCCGCGGCCTTGCTGGAGCGGCGCATCAGGGTCATCGCCTCGGCGGCTGCGGTCCCCTCGTCGAGGAGCGAGGCCCCCGAGGTGGTCAGGCCGGTCAGGTCGCTGACCACGGTCTGGAAGTTGAGCAGCGCCTCGAGCCGGCCCTGCGAGATCTCCGGCTGGTAGGGCGTGTAGGCGGTGTACCAGGCGGGGTTCTCGAGCACGTTGCGCTGGATGACCGCGGGCGTGATGGTGCCGTAGTAGCCCAGCCCGATCATCGAGGTCATCACGTGGTTGCGCCGGGCGATGCCGCGCAGCTCCTCGACGACGGCCGCCTCGGAGTCCGCGGGGTCGACCCGCAGCGGACCGTCGGTGCGGATGGCGCCCGGGAGGGCGTGGTCGACCAGGGCCTCGAGCGACGAGTGCCTGACTGCGGCGAGCATCGCGTCGACGTCGGACTCGGACGGACCGATGTGGCGCCCGGCGAACTCGGGCAGGTCGGTGGTGAACTGGGCGGACATGAGGCTCCTGAACGTCGGATTGCTCGGATCGCCTCCCCTTCTGTCACGCCGCACTGGCCGCTCCAGAGGTGCCTGTCCCACGCAGTCCTGGCGCCTGAGAGGTTCCGGGGAGTTTGCCCCTTCGGCGCCCCGCCGTGCGACCCGTCCGGGTGCACGCGGGGACTCTCCCGCGCGGGATGTTCAGCGGTGCCAATCTACAACACGACCCGCCGTCCTCGAGAGGACGACGGGCCGGATGGGACGAATGGGGCGTGCGGTCAGGCCAACCTGGCCGCACGACGCTCGCGGAGCTCGTCACCGGGGTGCTCTGCGGGCACCTCGTCGTCGGTGCGCTCGCTGGGCAGCTGGGCCAGCTCGCCCTCGACCTCGCGCCAGACGCGACCGACGGCGATGCCGAAGACTCCCTGGCCGCCCTGGACCAGGTCGATGACCTCGTCGGCCGAGGTGCACTCGTAGACCGAGGCACCGTCGCTCATCAGGGTGATCTGGGCCAGATCCTCGACGCCACGCTCGCGCAGGTGGGTGATGGCCACCCGGATCTGCTGCAGCGAGACCCCGGTGTCGAGGAGGCGCTTGACGACCTTGAGGACGAGGATGTCGCGGAAGCCGTAGAGCCGCTGCGTGCCGGAGCCTGTGGCGCCGCGCACCGACGGCTCGACCAGGCCGGTCCGGGCCCAGTAGTCGAGCTGGCGGTAGGTGATGCCGGCCGCCTTGCACGCCGTGGGTCCGCGGTAGCCGATGTCGTCGCTCAGCTCCGGGAGGTCGTCCGTGAACAACAGCCCCTGTGCCGCAGCCGGCACGCTCGTGTGGCCGTGCGGAGCCTCGTTGCTCGGGTTCACAGCGCTCACCTCCTGAAGACTTCTGCTTGGTCGTGCTCGGGTCGTGGTCTCCGCGCAACGTGGCACGGTGTAACTACACCGGTCGCATTACGGGTCTGTGCCGAAGGTACGGTGGCGCAGAACCCGAGGTCAACTACCACTCGACCTTTGCGCTTCGGCGTGTCGCGCCATGCGGACCAACCTTCGATGTTCAGTTGAGGTTCAAGGTTTTGTGCACGAACCGCTAGCCGGATGTCCCGGTTTCGTCGGGTTTGGTCTCGAAGTCCTCGGCCGAGACGTGGTCCAGGAACTCCCGGAACTTCTCCACCTCGTCGTCCTTGTCCTCCTCGCCGGACATGGCGACACCGGCCTCCTCGAGCAACGACTCCCCCGCGACGATGGTCGTGCCGGTGCGCAGGGCGAGGGCGATCGCGTCCGACGAGCGCGACGAGATCTCGGTCGTGCCGTCGAGGATCAGGGCGGCGTGGAAGACGCCGTCGCGCAGCTCGACGATCCGCACCTCGGTGAGCCGGTGGCCCAGGCCCTCGATGACGTTCTTCATCAGGTCGTGGGTCAGCGGCCGGGGCGGTTCGATGCCCTGCTGGGCGTACGCGATCGCCGTCGCCTCCGCGGCGCCGATCCAGATCGGCAGGTAGCGGTCACCGTCTCGCTCGCGGAGCAGGACGATGGGGTGGTTGGTGGGCATCTCGACGCGGACACCGAGGACCTCGAGGACCTTCACCATCCCACCTTAACGCTGTTCAGCCTCGCTGGAGCCCGTCCCTCACGAGGGCGGTGTGCAACGCGATGCACAGGCGCAGCACGTCACCGGTCGGATCCTTCGGCTGACCTGCGCGGGCGCCCTTGCCGGACGTCGGGCGGTGCGGCGTGACGACCTGCTGGACGAGGCCGATCTCGCGGTCTGCCGCGGTGCGGAACGGCCGCAGGTGTCGCGGCTCGAGCCCGTATGCCGCGAGCTCGGCGGCGGTGTGCGCCACCGTCAGCGCGGCGTCACCGAAGTGCCCGGTGGCGTCGGCGTGCAGGAGCCCGAAGGTCTCCAGGGCGTCCACCGTGCCGGCGTCGAGGCCGGCCGACGCGGCCAGCTCGGCCTTGGTCAGCCGCAACGTCCCGCCCCGGGTGACCTCGGCAGCGGTGGGCACCTCGGGGTCGGTGACCGGCGCCGGGACCGACGGCCGCGGCATACCGGACTCGTGGCGCTCGGGGGTCAACCCACGGTCCATGGCGTCGAGGGCCGACGCGATCACCTTGAGCGGCCAGAAGTGGTCGCGCTGGGCGGTGAGGATGTAGCGGAGCCGGTCGAGGTCAGCGCCGGAGTAGGTGCGGTAGCCCGAGCCGGTGCGGGCCGGCGTCACCAGGCCCTCTGCCTCGAGGAAGCGGATCTTGGAGATGGTGACGTCCGGGAAGTCCGGCGTCAGGGCAGCGAGCACCGCACCGATCGTCATGGACTGCGGCGTCGTGCGAGGGCTCACCAGCGGTGGGTGACTCAGGCCCTGCCGGCGTAGAACACCAGGCGGAACTTGCCGATCTGGACCTCGTCGCCGGTCTGGAGCGTGACCTCGTCGATCCGCTCGCGGTTGACGTAGGTGCCGTTGAGCGAACCCACGTCACGCACCACGAAGGTGTCGCCGACCCGACGGAAGGTCGCGTGCTTGCGGGAGACGGTCACGTCGTCGAGGAAGATGTCGCTGTCGGGGTGGCGCCCCGAGTTGACCTCGTCGTCGTCGAGCAGGAACCGCGCGCCGGTGTTGGGTCCGCGCAGGACCACCAGGAGTGCCGTGCCCGGGCGCAGCGCGTCGACCGTGGCCTGGTCGGCCTTGCTGAGGGCGACCTCGGCCTCGGCGCTGGTGTCGACCTGCTCGAGGTCGTTGATCCCGGGCAGCCGCATCGTCGTCGGCTCGTGGGGCCGGGACGTGTGCTCGTCGTTCTCGCTGCCGTTCATGGGTCCGCACTCCCTCGTGGTGGTTCTGTCCGCCCCCCTAGCAAAGCACAAACCTAAAGGGACGCCGGTCCCGTCCGCAGCGAATTGTGCGAACGAGCGACGCGCAGGTCAGCCGAGCTGGGCCTGGTATGCCGCCGGGTCGAGCAGGGCCTCGACGGCCGCGGCGTCAGCGGGACGCAGCTCGTACATCCAGCCCTCGCCGTACGGGTCGGTGTTGACGAGCTCGGGAGTGGCGTCGAGCGACTCGTTGACGGCCGTCACCTCGCCGGCGAGGGGGGCGTAGAGGTCGCTCACGGACTTGGTCGACTCGACCTCGCCGCAGGCGTCGCCAGCGGACACGGTGTCGCCCACCGCGGGGAGGCTGACGTAGACGACGTCGCCCAGGGAGTCCTGGGCGAACGAGGTGATCCCGATCCGCACCGTGCCGTCGTCACCGGACCGGACCCACTCGTGCTCGGCCGTGTAACGCAGGTCCTGCGGGTAGTCCAGCTCGCTCATGCTGCTCCTCGGTGGATGGGGGTGGGGCTGCCTTCGAACAACTGCACGCCGCTGCCGTCGGGGCGATGGCGGGTCAGGGCGATGGTGCCGGGACGGGGCGAGCGTAACGAGGCTCGCTCAGACTGTGCAACGCGGTGATCGCGAGGTCGTCGGACTGCCGCACGGAGGGCAGGGCGCCATCACCGCGGACAGACTCGCTGACGCCACCGGGGATCTCCATCGCGGATGCCATCGTGGCGCTGTCGCCGATGGCGGTGATGACGTAGGGGGGTTCGACGCGTTCGCCGCCGATCTCGATCGCGCCGTCGACGTCGGCGAACCAGGTGTCCGACACGACGCGCACGTCACCGATCTGCACGGCCTCCGCGCCGGCGTCGCGCAGCTCCTGGAGGGCGTCGAGCAGGCGGGCTGCTGTGACCTTGTGGTCGGGGTCGTTGATGTTGATCACGATGCCCGGTCCGGTGGCCGGCGAGGTGCCGGTGAGGATCCCCAGCGTGTCGAGCCGCTCCTGGGCGGACTTGAGGGCCTCGGCACTGGAGTCGACACCGGACACCAGCCGGTCGCGGCTGGTCTCCAGCTCGCGCGAGTCGGACGCGAGCCGGTCCTGCTCCTGGCTGACGTCGTCGAGGATGCGGACCAGCTCGTCCTCGCGCAGCTGCTCCAGCCCGCTCTGGTTGGTCTGCTGGACCTGGGTCGCGATGGCGAAGCCGAGCACGATGGCCAGCAGGGCCGCGAACGCGTTCGCCCGCGTCGCACGGGGCCGCGCCATGCGCAGCAACCTGCCCCACGAGCCCGAGGTGTCCTCGGGGCCGTCGGTGCTCACGCGTCCTCGCCCATGGCTGCGCCGCTCATGCCTTGAACAGGTGCCGGCGGATCGAGGCCACGTTGGAGAAGATCCGCACCCCGAGGACGACCACGACACCGGTGCTCAGCTGCGACCCGACGCCGAGCTGGTCGCCCAGGAAGACGATGAAGGCGGCCACCACGACGTTCGCGAGGAACGACACGACGAAGACCTTGTCGTTGAAGATCCCGTCGAGCACGGCCCGCACGGCGCCGAACACGGCGTCGAGGGCGGCGATGACGGCGATGGGCAGGTAGGGCTGCAGCGCAACGGGCACGTCGGGACCCCAGAGGAGTCCCACCAGCACGCCGCCGATCAGGCCGAGCAGGGGTATCACGGTGAACTCTCCGACGTGGACGGTGTGGTGGACTGGGTGGTGGACGGGGTGGTCGTGGCGGTGGTGGCCGGCGCGCTGGACTTCGGCTTCGGCACCATGGCCTCGCGGACCGTGAGCGAGGTCGCCGCGGGCAGCGACAGGCTCTTGGCCGCGTCAATGGAAACACGGATGCCGTAGTTGTCCTGCAGGGCACGCGCGTAGGCGCCACCGTCGTTGGCGGCGAACTCGACCTGCAGGTCCTCGGGGTCGCCGATGACGCTGATCCGGTAGGGCCTGGCCAGCGGTCGGTAGTTGACGAGGATGGCCTCACCCGCGAACCGGATGGCCGACCTCGACGTCAGGCGCTGGCCGTTCACCGCGATCGCCTCGGCCCCGGCCTCCCACAGCCCGTTCACGACGACCTGCAGGTCCTTGGAGAAGACCTTGCCCTCGTCCTTGTCCGCGTCGGTGCGCGGGTTGCCGTCGGCGCTGGTGCCGTCGCTGCCGGGGGCGTTGTCGAGCACGACCGTGATGCCGGGACCGGACACCTTCTCGGCTCCGGAGGCGAGGGTGAGCGCCGCTAGCCGGGTCTGGAGCGACGTCTCGTCCTGGCCCAGCGCCTGCGCCTGCAGGCGGTCCACCTCCGCCTGCACCGCACGCAGCTGCGCCTCCTGCCGGTCCACCTCGGCCCGGCGACTCTCGATCTGGCTCACCAGGTTGGCCTTCGCCCGGATGGCCGAGGTCGAGGGGGTGCGCAGGGCGAGGGCCCCGAGGGTGAGCAGCAGGCCCGCGACGACGGCCGCCACGGCGACCGTCATGGTGCGGGTGCCGGTGCTGGGCGGCAGGCCGGCGGCTTCGCGCTGGGCTGCCGCCGCGGCATACCCCGGGTCCAGGGGGCGCTCCATCATCGAGATGAGCAGCGTCATCGACTCGTCGGGCCGGCGGCCCGGCGGGGTGGACGGCGGGCCGGCGTCGCGGTGTGAGGTGTGTGGCGTGGTCATGTCGCCGGCACCGTGTGTGCGGCCACCACCTGGCGGGCCTGCACGATGTACATGACCCCGGCGACCCAGTAGAGAACGGTCCCCCACCACGCGAACGCCCAGCCGATCGGCAGGGCCCAGGCGGCGAAGGTGCTCGAGCCCTCACCGAGCAGCAGGAGGGGGAAGGCGTAGAGGAGGTTGAAGGTGGCGGCCTTGCCGACGAAGTGCACGGGCAGCCCGGTCTGGCCGTAGCGCTTGATCCACCACAGCACACCCGCGAGCAGCACCTCGCGCCCCACGAGGGCGACAACGAGCCACCACGGGATGATGTCGCGCCACGCGAGGCCGAACAGCGTCGTCGCGATGTAGAGGCGGTCGGCGAACGGGTCCAGGAGCTGGCCGAGCCGGGACTCCATGCCGAACCGTCGGGCGATCTTGCCGTCGAGGTAGTCGCTGACCCCCGAGAGCATGAGGACGACCAGCGCGAGCACGTCGTGCTCGGACAGGATCGCCCAGAGGAAGACCGGCACGCCGACCAGCCGCAGCACCGACAGCACGTTGGGCAGCGTCAGGACCCGGTCGGTCACCGCGGGCTCGCCGACGACCCTCCCCCGTTCTCCTGGTGCTGACACGCTGGCAGCCTAACGGCCAGCCCCCCGTAGAGTTCGCAGGCATGGACAACCCGCTGGTCGGCCCCGGGCTGGAGCGGCTGCGCGAGCGCCGCAGCGTCAAGTGGCGGCTCTACGACCCGGACATCCTGCCCCTCTGGGTCGCCGAGATGGACGTCGTGCCGGCCGAGCCCATCCAGCAGGCGGTGGCGGATGCCATGACGCGCGGCGACACCGGCTACCCGTGGGCGGCGGACTACGCGGAGGCACTGTCGGCCTTCGCGGCGAAGCGATGGGGCTGGGAGCCCGATCCCGCCACGATGGAGATCGTCCCTGACGTGATGCTCGGGGTGGTCGAGGTCCTCAAGCTGGTCGCCGACCCCGGTGCCGCGGTGGTCGTCAACTCCCCGGTCTACCCGCCCTTCTTCCAGTTCGTGAGCCACCTCGGTCACCGGGTGGTCGAGGCACCGCTGGGCGAGGACGGTCGGCTCGACCTCGCCGCGCTGGAGCGGGCCTTCGCCGACGCGACCAGCGACGGCGCCCGCGCGGCATACCTGCTGTGCAACCCGCAGAACCCGACGGGGGCGGTGCACACGCCCGAGGAGCTCACCGCGGCACTGGAGCTCGCGCACTCGTCCGGCGTGCGGGTCGTGGCCGACGAGATCCACGCACCGGTCGTCCACGCCCCGGCGACCTTCACGTCGGTGGCCTCGCTGCCCGCCGGGTCCCGGGCCATCGCGCTCATGTCGGCATCGAAGGCCTTCAACCTCGCCGGCCTCAAGGCGGCCATGGCGGTGCCCGGCCCGGAGGCGGTCGCCGACCTGGCCCGCATGCCGGAGGAGGTGTCGCACGGCGCGAGCCACCTCGGCGTCATCGCGCACCGGGCGGCGTACCTCGACGGCGGGCCCTGGCTCGACGCACTCCTTGCGGGGCTGGACTCGAACCGGCAGCTCCTCGCGACCCTCCTGGCGGAGCAGCTGCCCGAGGTGGGCTACCGCGTGCCGGACGGCACGTTCCTCGCGTGGCTCGACTTTACGGCCCTCGACCTCGGTGACGACCCGGCAGCGGTGCTGCGTGAGCGCGCCCGCGTGGCGCTCCACCCCGGGCCGGGCTTCGGGCAGGGTGGCAAGGGGCACGCCCGGCTGAACTTCGGGACGTCGCCCGACATCGTCCGCGAGGCGGTCTTCCGGATCGCCGCGGCGCTCTAGCTGTCGGCTTGCGCCTGCAGCATCTCGATGGCCTTGTCGATCCGTCGACGGCGGGTCTCGGGAGCCTTGGCACCGTTGATCGCGTCGACGTGGGCGCGCTGGTGGCTGTAGGACTGTCGCGCGAAGACCGCCTTCGCCTCGGGCACGACGTCGAGCGCCGCCGCGAAGTCCGGGGGCACCTCGACCTCGCGCGGCGCCGTGTCGAGCTCGAGCGTGACCTCGACGACCTCGCCGCCGGACACCCCGGTGAGTGCGCGGTTCTCGGCGCTGACGCCGACCAGGTAGCGCCCACCCATCGACGCCACGCTGCTGCGGTAGGTCTTGCCGTTGATGGTCACCGCGACCTTCGGCCGCTTGCCGCCGCCGAGCGCCTCGACGACCTCGTCCGGCACGACCAGGCCGGTGGTCGTCTTCCCCGTCTGCAGCACCTCGGTGGTGAACTTCATGCGCCCGAGTATGCCGCGTGCCACAGTGTGGGGCATGGCTGACAGCAGCGCGTTTGGCGGCTTCCCGCATTGGGGCGTGACGTTCTACCAGGAGCTCGAGGACACCAACACCAAGGAGTTCTGGGCGCAGCACAAGGCGCAGTGGGAGCGCGACGTCCGGGAGCCGATGCTCGCCCTGGCCGACGCGCTGGAGGACGAGTTCGGTCCCGCGCGGCTGTTCCGCCCGAACCGCGACATCCGGTTCAGCCACGACAAGTCGCCGTACAAGACCCACCAGGGCGCGTTCGTCGGCGTGGCCACCGGGATCGGCTACTACGTCCAGGTCAGTGGCGACGGCCTGGCCGTGGGCGGCGGCTTCCGCGCCCACTCCCCCGCCGAGACCGGCCGCTACCGGGCCGCGGTGGACATTCCCGCCTCCGGGGCCCGGCTCGAGCAGGTCGCCACGGAACTGACCACGGCCGGCTTCGCCCTCGAGGGCGAGGCACTCAAGACGCGGCCGAAGGGTTTCGCAGCCGACCACCCTCGGCTGGAGCTCCTGCGGCGCAAGGAGATGATGGCCATCCAGCGGGTCGGCACCCCGTCCTGGCTGACCACACCCCAGGCGGTCGACCACGTGCGGGCCGAGTGGCGGCGGGTTCGACCGCTCGTGGAGTGGATGACCGAGCACGTGCACGAGTAGCGTCGGACAATGGGCTTCGAGGTGACGGCCGCGGCATACGGCAGCTTCATGGGGCGCTTCTCCGAGCCACTGGCGCCTGCCTTCGTCAAGGCGTCCGGGGTGTCGGCGGGTCAGCGGGTGCTCGACGTCGGCGCCGGCCCCGGAGCCCTGACCGCGGTCCTCGTCGAGGTGGCGGGCGCCGACCGGGTGGCCGCCGTCGACCCGTCGCAGTCGTTCGTCGCAGCACTCCGTGACCGCCTGCCCGGGGTCGACGCCCGCGCAGGCAGCGCCGAGGACCTGCCGTGGGACGACGCGTCGTTCGATGCCGCGCTGGCCCAGCTGGTCGTGCACTTCATGCGTGACCCGCTCGTGGGTCTGCGGGAGATGGGTCGGGTGACCCGGCCGGGCGGCACCGTGTCCGCGTGCGTCTGGGACCACGCGGGCGGGGGCGGACCGCTCTCGCTGTTCTGGGACGCCGTGCACGAGCTCGACCCGCTGGCCGGAGGAGAGCGGGGTCTGGCCGGTGCCCGCGAGGGCCACCTGGCGGAGCTGTTCTCCGAGGCCGGTCTGGCCGACGTCGGCTCGGGGATGCTGTCCGTGGAGGTGGGCTTCGCCAGTGTGGACGAGTGGTGGGAGCCGTTCACGTATGGCGTGGGGCCGGCCGGCGCCTACGTCGCCGACCTCGACGATGCGGGCCGGGAGGCCCTCAAGGCAGAGTGCGCGAGCCGGCTCCCAGATGGTCCGTTCACCCTGACCGCCTCCGCCTGGGTCGCCACTGGACACGCCTCGTGAGCGACCTGCGGCTCGTCGCGCTCTGCTGCGTCAGCGGTGTGGTCCTCGGCGTCGGATCGGTGTTCGCCCTCACGTGGGGCGACTCCTACGAGCGGATCGACTCCCTCATCGGCACATCGGGCATGGGTCTCGTGGCCGGGCTGGTCGTGGGCGTCGTGGCTGTCGCGGTCCGAGCCGGCCTGAGGTCTCTCCGCGGTAACAGCGAGTGAGAGGGCACCGCTGCACCCACTACCGGCGCGGGTAGCTGACCCGTTCCCGTTGCCATTCGTCCGCCTCCGAGGTGAGGAGACAGGGATCCGTGAACTCGAACCGCTCGCCGTTGGCGTGGGTCACCGTGCCATGGACGATGAGCCAGTTGGCGTCCGTGTCGAGTCCCCCAGTCCCGGGATCGCTCTGAGATCCCAGCTCTCGGACCTTCGAGGGCCCTTGAGGCCCGAGAGGTGGGATCTCGGGCGCCTTGGTCAGGGCATGAAAACGGGGCCCGAAGTGTGTGGACAAGTCGGACCCCGCTAGTCGGGCTGACAGGATTTGAACCTGCGACCCCTTGACCCCCAGACCGGCGGGGGTCTTGGGGCCTGCTCAACGTGAAGTGCTGCGCTCGGTTTCAGGAGGTATTTCCGTGCATGGCGTTCAGACCGTTGGGGACCTTTTGGGGACTTTTCGGCCTGATTCGGGGATCGATCCTCATCTGCCGTTGTGCAGCGAAGCGCGGGGCGATTGTCACTCAGTTGGCCACTCAGGGCGTCTGGCCCATGCGCGCTCATGCCGACAGTCTCAAGGGGTCACTCGTGCGGCGTCCCAGGCGCTGCCTTGGGGGCGCTACGTTGACCTCGCTGCCCTCGTGGAGCCAGGCGTTTTCCGCTACTTTGGGTGAAGTTCGACGACAGGGGCGGGCTATGGGCGGACACGAGGTGGGGGCGCGGCGCGGGGTCGACGTTGAGCGTGTGGTGGTCGGGCCGAGGGAGTTGGCTGCGCGTTTGGAGCATCGGTTGCACTGGCCGGAGCTCGACGAAGCCGGCGTGCGTGAGGGGTGTTCGTACGCGACCAAGGTTGGGATGCCGGTGGTGTTGTGTCGGCCAGAGCACGTTGCCTTGGCCGTGGAGTGCACCGCGGGTTCGTCGGTCGAGGTGGGGACGGCGCCGGGTTTCGCCGAGCTCCGTGCTGGTGCACCCATTTCGACAGACTTCCTGGTCGAGGAGGCGCGTGAGCTTGTCGAGTCTGGCGCGGCGGAGGTCGCAATCGTGGCCACCGCGGCGGCGATGAGTCGTCCAGGTCGGGACTCGTTCACAGCCCAGGTGGCCGCGGTGCGAGAGGCTGTGAGCCCGGCGGGCGGCAGAGTCCGGGTGCTGGTCAACACGAAGGGCATGGCGTCCTCCGAGTTGGCGTCGACATGTCGTGAGCTAGCACAGGCCGGGGCTTGGTTAGTGCAGGGCGGCACATTCCTGGGAGACCGCGTCAGTTTCGGCGAGGTCGGGGTGATGCGCGAGGCCCTCGGACCGCGGGTGCTGTTGAAGTGGACGCACCCGGTGCGGTCGGTCGAGATGATGCTGATCTGTATCGCCGAGGGTGTCGACCGGTTCAACGGCGATCCGCCGGCCTTGCTAGAAGCTGCTCGGACGTCGTCACGGGCGGCACCCCTGATGGTGCCGGTCCAGGGTGTGGATTACTGAGGGCCCCATGATGTCCTGGGCGGCACAGTTATGCGCGCGCCCCGCGGGCGGCACGACCACGTGCGCGACAGCAAAGCGCCCACGCCCTGCAGCATTCCCCCGACGTGGGCACCCAGCTCCCGCTCGAAGGCTCCGCCCTTTCGGCCCGGAACGCAATGGCTCAAACGAGCCATACCCCTTTAGGCCCGGTGCGCGCATGCTTGCTGCGCGCGTCCCCGTCCCGGTGTCCCCCCGCCCAGGTCGATGGGGGCGCGTGTGCGACGCCACCGCACCCCGCTAGCCCAAAGAGGACGTGCGAAGAGGGTGCGCCGATAAGGCCGGCTGAGCGAGTCCGCGAGTCTGAGCAAATGCCCCCTCACGGAGCACGAGCCGCAGCCCGTCCGCGGGGTGGTTGCATGGCGGTGTTGACCGGGAGCAGACTGGCCGAAGAGTGCCCACGCCCCAGACCCCGCCGTGTGCAGGAGTGTCAGCGACCTCGCGAAGGCGGCCGGGCAATGAGTCAATCGCCACTGTGGACGCGCCAGGCCACGTGGGCGGGCACCCCCAGAAACGTCGGGCACGCCCGCGCGTTCGTCACGAAGCATCTGATTCACAACGGCCTGTCATCAGAGGTCGACGTGCTGCGGTTAGTGGTCAGCGAGCTTGCAACTAACGCGGTCATCCACGCCGTAACCCCGTTTACGGTCACGGTGGGGCGCATCAACGGGACGCTGAGTCTGATAGTCCGCGATCGGTCGATGATCGGGCCGGAGGCGGACCCTGTGTGCCGACCTGGACTGGCTACCGGCGGAAGAGGGCTGCACCTGGTTGAACTGCTCAGCTCGACGTGGGGCATCACGCTCGCACGCGACGGAAAGTCAGTGTGGGCCAGGTTCGTCCTCGCCGACGGTCCAGACAGGTGGCTTTCCGCACCAGGACAACCTCGGCCTTACGGGTTGGACACTTCATCCACACCGGCACGAGAGTTGTCGCCTCCAGATCCGCTCTGAGCGCGCCCCGTGGCCGCTGCTCTGCCCGAGGCTACGCGGCGGAGCGTGAACCCCAAGTTGGCTTTAGGTGGCGGGGTCTGGGCCGACGATATTCCACCGCCACCCTGAGTGGCGCGCGGCAAGTGCGAGCATCCAGAACCTCACCGGGCGCCACCCAGTCGAGGTGGTGGTGCACGGGCGGGCGCGGGTGCGCAGTTGGCGTTACAGGGGGCACGCCAACGGCACAACCCACGCCCTCCCGCTGGCCCAAAGAGGACGTGCGGAAAAAGGTACGCCGCCAAAGCCGACTCGCCTAGCCTCCCGGCGGAGACGCGCAGGCTTGGCGGCGCCACATGCGTGCTACCGGCAGTTTTCCGACGCTGGAGGCCCGCCCCGCCGTTGGGCTGCATCGGACGCGCGGGGCGGGCACTGGCGCGACCCCGCGAGAGGTGTGCATCGGCACCCGCCGCGGCTACCATCGGTGATGGCGCTTGCCCGGACCCCGCACGCCGCACTCGATGGCGAATGTCCGGGTCCAGCAGTGAGGTCCGGGGTGACTGAGCCATCCGGGCGACGTCTGGCATCACAGGGGAGCCTGGCCATGTCGACCGAGGCAGTGCCCCCACTTCTCTGGAGGTGGGGGCACTGGTGTTTCCGGGCACATGTCCTCCGCCGTCTCGCGGGCGTGCCCAGGTGTGGCACGTTCCGAAGGGTCGTTACCCGGGGACATGACGTGGCGGTCTTAGACCGCTTCCGGTGCCGCCGCGGGCTCCGGAATAGCCACGCCGAGGGCCCCATCGAGCTGTGCGATCGTGAGTCGGCCGTCGACCTGAGCGGCAGCGGCCATTACGTCGGCCAAGAGCTCGATCTCGTGGAGCAGCGCCGTGTCCGTGAACTGTGGTTCGAAGTCGTCCCCGACCATGCTGCGACCGTATGGCGATGTGACGCGTCGGCGCTATGGCGATTGCACGAATCCACGTGGCCATTTGTGGCTGGTCACAATGAGGCACGCTCGTCCTGGTCACGATGGTCGAGGGGTGCAGGGAGAGCCACCGACCCATAGCGGAGCCAGAAGGCAGGCCGGAGAGACTGTCCAGCCCTCCCCTGGCGCCGGTGGTGATGCGGCGGTACACGGAGTGTGCACCTGGACCGTGCTGGGTCCGAGGGCTTGACCGGCTCGGAGTGCCTGCCGGATGCTGCCGCGTCGGGTCGTCGGGTCGTCGGGTCGTCGGGTCGGCGGGTCGGCGGCTCGGCGGCTCGGCGGCTCGGCGGCTCGGCGGCTCGGAGGCTTGACTGGTGGGCCGGGGTGCGGTGGGGTGCGCGTGGCGCGAAGCGCCTAAGCGCGGGGCCCCATCGCGGGGCCCCGGCCCCAGCGGCGCGAAGCGCCGCCTTGATGGTTGTTAGAGGTCAATTCTTCAAAGCAAAGACACCGGGGTCCGGGCCTCCGTGATCCGCTGACGATTCAGCGACTTGCGGCGGCACACGGAAACGTCCCCATCGCGACATGAGCGTAAAGGTCGATCCGTCCCTTGGTAGCGACGCTGCCATAGTGACCACATGTGGTTGAACGAACAGGGTGTAGCCCAGACGGCTGCTTTGCCGAAGCCGAAAGAGATCATGACTAAGTCCTTTCGACGCGGCCTGGATGCGGTCGCCCGAGCCGACCCACAAGGCGTGGAAGACGCACTTGCGAAGGCCGAGGAGCAGTTCTTCGACATCGAGATGGCCCCGCCCGATGTGGCGGCGGAAGCACCGTTCGTGGGATTACCACCGCCGGTGAAGATCCTGCGAGGACCGATCGTGGACGCCGAAGGTGTCACGGCAGGGATCGCGCGGGTCGATGAACGATGGAGGCTGGACGTGATCCTCGCCCTGGAGGACTACACCGAGTGACCCGCCGCGCAGGCGCGTACCCGAACTCGGCCTGATCGGGCGTTCAGCCGGCGGCATTGCGGCCAGTGATGGCTCCTGGCGTGTGCCTGTGCATGATCAGGTTCACGACGAGAAGGGGCAAGCCGATCCAGGGCACGAGGAAGAGAAGCACGAACCACCACACGGGCTTGACGCTAATCCAGGGCCGCATCCAACCGCCGGACACGTTCCTGGCGTACAGCGCGATTGCGATTGCCAACACGAGAACGATCGGCACACTGACCGAATTGATGTGAAAACTCAAACCTGTGCCCTCCACTTAAGAAGGCTACATAGGCGTGGCGCGGCTCGCGGCAGAACAGTCCGGGCTGCGCCCCCACCGGAACTTGGCACGAGCGAGTCGCCCTCCGCGGCAAATGCGTGAACCCCGCGGGTTCGGCATGTGAGGATTCCGGAGTGGACGAGCTCGATGATGGCTGGCAGCGCGGAGGCAGCGTTCTGTGGAAGGACTTCGAGGCCAACGGCCATCACTACTCGATCGCAGGCGGTCCTCGTGAAGTCCTGCTGTGGTCGCAAGGCAACGCGGGTACCGACGTTCCCAGCGCATTGCTGTACGGACTGTGGGCCCAGATTGCTGGCTGGACGGCTCGCACGAACGTAGTCAAGGTGCGCCGGCGCCGATGGGGACCGATCCGTCTGCAGGTCCTTCGACGCGAGTTCCCCGAATCGAAGGACCTACTCGACTGTCTCAAGGCAGTAGAGAACGAGGTGCAGCAGGGCGCATCCGGACTCGACTGATTCACACTCACCGGCACGAGCGGACGCGCCCGTCGCGGTAAATCCAGGCGCTTGGGCGCTCGTTTGGGCGAGACTCTGACGCGTGTCTGAGCTCGAGGAGTACCTCATCGAAGGTGACGATCTAACCGCCGCGCAACTGGACAAGATGGGTCAGGCGGTGCTGCGTGCCATCCAGGGAGACGCAGTCCGTTTCCAGACGGACATCCCCGAGTTGAAGCCGACCGACCCGTCCGCGGTTCACGTAGCCGCCGACGTGCTGCGGACGGCAGCCGGCAAGACTTCCGAGAAGGACCGCCAGTACGCCATGACGGGATGGCTGGACGCGACCGACCCAGAACTGTGGGACGCCTATGTCACGTTCATGCCTTGGTCCATCGACGGCGATGTCTGGGACGGAGAACGCCGTCAGATCGTGAAGGTGGATGACGGGGCCGTGACCACAGTTGCCGTTGCTTCGGCCCGGTTGCCGGATATCGCCAGCATCGTCGGGCCCGAACGACTGACGCCCTGGCTGGAGGTGAAAGCGGAACGACGAATCGAGCGTCGCCGGTGGCTGAGCCGAAATCCGGACGTCTTGATCGGTTGGCTTGCCGTGGCGCTCGGGTTGCTGCTGATTCCGCTCCCAGGGCCTGGCTGGTTGTTGCTCGCGGCTGGTGCACTACTGCTGGTCGCGGGTGCGACAGTGCGAAGCATCGTCGGACGGTCCCGGGCCTGAGGGCCGCGGTTCCTGGCTTCCTTGAATCCGCAGGCATGATGGGATGCGTCCGCAACGCGCCGCGTGGGCCCTGATCGGGCGTCGGGTGTGATCGACTGCGGAGCCGCTGCTGCAGGCGTTCCTACCCTGCCGGTCCCTGGTTGTGGTTGTTTGCGGTTGTTTTCAGTCTGATGCCGGATGTTGCCAGCCAATGCAGACTCAGCGAATTCTGTTGGGACACAGCGACGTTCAAGACTTCGTAAAGGATCACACAGAAGGTTGACGATTGGTGGACTGAGGCGTCCCGAGCGGTCTGAATGGTTTGCATGGCAACACCTCCGCTCAGAGACCACGTAGTCCGCCTCGTTGCGTCCCTCGAGGGCGTCTGCGTGCGCCCGGTGGTCCGCCGGGTCACCGACCGGGTCACCGGGGAGTCGGTGGTCCGGGCGCTGGACTGCGGCACGACGCTGGAATCCAAGTGCCACGCCTGCGCGGCGAAGGCACGCCGGCTGCGGATCACCCAGTGCACCGAGGGCTGGCACCTGACCCGCGAACCGGAAGTAGGCAAGATGACCGAACCGCCGACGGAGGACCGCGATGACGTGCCCTCTGACGTTGCGGACGCCGATGACGACGCCACCCAGGCGCGGCGGGTGCGTTCGACGAGGCGCCTCGACGGGATGCCGCAGCTGCCGCAGCAACCGGTGCAGGACCGCACCGTGGGCGCGGTATTCGCCGCCGGGGAGGGCAAGGAGTACCGGCCGTCCATGTTCGTGACACTGACGCTGGGCTCCTACGGTCGCGTATACCCCGGCCGGGGCGTGCCGGTGCGTCCGGAGCGGTATGACTACCGGCGCGCCGCGCTGGACGCGTTGCACTTCCCCAGGCTGATGGACCGCTGGTTTCAGAATCTGCGCCGCTGCGCGGGGTACCGGGTGCAGTACTTCGGCGCGATCGAGGCCCAGAAACGGCTGGCCCCGCACTTCCACGTCGCCCTCCGCGGCGCGATCCCCCGCGCCACCTTGAAGGCCGTCACGAGGGCCACCTACCTGGCTCTGTGGTGGCCCCAGATGGACACCCCGGTCTACGTGGAGCGGACCCCGGTGTGGGACGACGGGGCCTACCGCGACCCCGACACCGGCTACCCACTGCCCAGCTGGGATCAGGCCCTGGCCGACGTCGACGACGACCAGGCAGCGCAGCCGGCGCACGTGGTCACGTTCGGGCGGCAGGTCGACGTCAAGGGCATTCTGGGCGGGTCGAAGGACTCCGCCCGGGCGGTGCGGTACCTGACCAAGTACCTGACCAAGTCGATCACCGACACCTACGCCGACGAGGACGACCCCGACCCCGCCTACGAGGCGCACATCGACCGGTTGCACGACCAGATCCGCTGGCTGCCCTGCACGCCCGAGTGCGCCAACTGGCTGCGCTACGGCACCCAACCGAACAACCCCGGCCCCGGTCTGGTCCCCGGCCACTGCGCCTCCAAGGCCCACGACCGCGAACACCTCGGCCTCGGCGGCCGCCGCGTCCTGGTCTCCCGCGGGTGGTCCGGCAAGACCCTGTCCCAGCACAAGGCCGATCGCCGCGCTGTCGTCGAGCAGGTCCTGTCCGCCGCCGGCATTCAGCCCGACGACGCCAACCGGATGGCCGCCGACACCCTCACCGAGGACGGCAAACCACGCTTCGTCTGGGTGGAGGTCCCGGTGACCCAGGGCGACTGGGCCCGCGTCGTCATGGACTCCATGCGCGAACACGACCGCAGACGCGACCAGTACGAGCGCGCGAAAGCCATCGTCGCGGGCACCGACCCACCTGTGGACAACCTTTCGGCAAACCAACACTCCAGTAGCGATGACGCTGCCTGAACCGAGGAAGTGCAATGGAATCCCATGAACTGATGACCACTGAGGAAGTGGCCGAGCACTTCCGCGTGAACCCGTCTACCGTCCGACGGTGGCGGCTGGACGACGTCGGGCCGAGTTTCGTGAAGATCGGCAGCGTCTACAGGTACCCACGCGCCCTCATCGGGACGTGGGTCTCCAATCAGGTGAACGAGAGGGCCGCGTCGTGAGAAAGACACTCGAGCCACCCATCGGCGCGGTCGTTCGTGGGGACATCCGGGTACGCCAGGCACAGGCCGGCCCTCGATACCTGGCTCGTGCGCGCTGGACTCACCCGGTCACCCATCACCGCGAGGAGACAACGCGCCAGTTCGCCAGCGAACACGCGGCTCAGACCTGGATAGATGAGCAGGTCGGCGTCGCGCGGACCGGAGTCAATCCGGGGCAGACATTGGCTGCCTACATCGCGTCGATCGGGACAAGCTGGGCTCGCGGCATCGATGCCTCATCCACCATGGATCCGTATTCGGCTGGGCTTCGCCGCAGGGTACTGCCGACCCTCGGCCAACTGCCAGTGTCGATGGTCACGGCTGGTGTCATCGACAGGGCCATTGATCGGTGGGAGGCCGAGTACGGGTCCTCCACCGTCAAGAACACCGTGGCCGCGCTCGTGCTCGTCCTGGACCAGGCGATGCGTGACGGACTGATCTCGCGGAACCCTGCAAAGGACCGTGCCCGCAGGCAGCACGTCGGCCGCCGCGCGATGTCGCAGCCTGACCAGACGAACCCGCGCGAGCTTGCGCTGCCTGATGTCGCCACCTTGGATCGTCTCGTCGCGGCCGTCATCGGGCAGGGCAACCAACAGTGCTGGGGCGATGTGGTGACGCTGCTTGCCACCACGGCCATGAGGATCAGTGAGGTTTCGGGGCTGGTCGTCGGCGACGTCAACCTCAATACCGGCCTCATCCAGGTCGAACGGCAGACGTACCCAGGTCGGGGCGGCCTCATCACCAAGACGACAAAGGGTCGCCGTCGCCGGATCGTGCCGATCATCGACCCTCTCCGGCCGACACTGGAGCGGCTCACGTTCGATAGGACTGCGAGCTCGCGTCTGGTGATCGGTCCCCGCGGTGGCGTCATCACGACGGCAACGCTCCGCGACGCTACGAAGTGGGACGAGGTTGTGTCGCGGCTCGGCCTAGCAGGGCTGGTGCGCCACGGCCTGCGGCACACGGCCCTGACCTGGATGGCCGACGCGGGGACCGACCTCTACGTCTTGCAGCGGGTGGCTGGCCATCAGGACCCCGCCGTGACTGCGAGGTACCTGCACCCAGATCACGCTGCATTGCTCGCCGCTGGGACCCGCTTCTCCACCTGGTGGGGACAAAATGGGGACTTGGCGCCCGTCCTCGTCGATCCGGCCACGTCTGCCGGTGGAGCATGAGAACGGGCCCTGACCTGCGTGAACAGGTCAGGGCCCGGTTGGTCGGGCTGACAGGATTTGAACCTGCGACCCCTTGACCCCCAGTCAAGTGCGCTACCAAGCTGCGCCACAGCCCGTGGCTTGCCCACGCGAAATCGAGCCGAAGCAGGACCGCGGGAGCGAACGAAACCTTAGCGCACGGCATACCTCCGCTTGAAATCGGTATGCCGTGCTGCCGGCTAGCGGCGCTTGCGCTTCTCGCGCACCCGGACGGACACCTCGATCGGCGTCCCTTCGAAGCCGAACTCCTCGCGCAACCGGCGCTCGAGGAAGCGGCGGTAACCGGCCTCGATGAAGCCGGAGGCGAAGATCACGAACCGCGGCGGGCGGGTCGAGGCCTGCGTCGCGAAGAGGATGCGGGGCTGCTTGCCACCGCGCACCGGGTGCGGGTGGGCGGCGACGATCTCGCCGAAGAAGGCGTTGAGCCGACCGGTGGGGACGCGGTAGTCCCACGAGTCGAGGGCGCGCTCCAGGGCGGGGACGAGCTTCTCGACGGAGCGACCGGTGCGGGCCGAGATGTTGACGCGTGGTGCCCACGGCACCTGGACGAGCTCGCGCTCGATCTCGCGCTCGAGGTAGTGGCGCCGCTCCTCGTCGAGCAGGTCCCACTTGTTGTAGGCGATGACGAGGGCGCGGCCGGCGTCGATGACGTGCTGCACGACGCGGACGTCTTGCTCGGCGATGGACTGCTCGGCGTCGATGAGGACGACGGCGACCTCGGCCTTCTCGAGCGCGGTCTGGGTGCGCAGCGAGGCGTAGAAGTCGGCGCCGCGGGCCTGGTGGACCCGGCGGCGGATGCCGGCCGTGTCGACGAAGCGCCAGGTCTTGCCACCCAGCTCGATGAACTCGTCGACCGGGTCGCGGGTGGTGCCTGCGACGTTGTCGACGACGACGCGGTCCTCACCGGCGAGCTTGTTCAGCAGGGAGGACTTGCCGACGTTGGGACGACCCACGAGGGCGACCCGGCGCGGGCCACCACGCTGGTAGGCGTCGGCGTTGGCGGAGATCGACGGCATGACGTCGAGGACGGCGTCGAGCACGTCACCGCTCCCCCGGCCGTGGAGGGCAGAGACCGGCCAGGGCTGCCCGAGGCCGAGGTTCCAGAGCGCTGCCGCATCCGCCTCGGTGCGCTGGTCGTCGACCTTGTTGGCGACGAGGATGACGGGCTTGCCCGAGCGACGCAGCAGCTTGACGACGGCTTCGTCGTCGTCGGTGGCGCCGACCGTGGCGTCGACGACGAACATCACGACGTCGGCGAGGTCGACGGCCACCTCGGCCTGCTCGGCCACGCGCAGGTGGATGCCCGTCGCGTCGATCTCCCAGCCGCCGGTGTCGACGAGGGTGAACCGGCGACCGGTCCACTCACCGTCGTAGGCGACGCGGTCGCGGGTGACCCCGGGCACGTCCTCGACGACGGCCTCGCGGCGGCCGAGGATCCGGTTGACCAGGGTGGACTTGCCGACGTTGGGACGCCCGACGACTGCGACGACGGGCAGCGGCCCGTCCGTGATCGCGTAGCCGTCCTCGTCGTACTCGCCGTCGATGAGGGAGCGGTCCTCCTCACTGAGGTCGAACTCCTCCAGCCCAACGCGCAGGGCGCGCTCGACAGTCGAGTCGTCGGTCAGGTTCTCGCTCACGGGGTTTCCTTGCGTGGTTCGGGGGTGGTCGCGGACAGGTGTGCCGCGGGGCCGCCCACCATTGTCGCGCACATTTGAGGGTGGCCATGACAGCGACGGAGGGAGGCCGACTCAGGAAGCCGGCGTGGTTCGCGACGAAGACCACCGGCCTGGTCCGCGGCACCCGGCTGCGACCGACGACCTCGCCCCGGTAGAGCGTGCCGAACGGGATCCGGCCGACGACCATGTTGATCCGGACCCGCCAGACGGGGGTCAGGCCGCTCGGACCGGTCGCCGAGGCGACCGTCACGCGGGGACCTTGTGCGGCACCTCACGTCGGACGACGTCGAGGAGGGCGTCGATGCTCTGCTCGAAGTCGAGGTCGGAGGTGTCGACCAGGTGCACGCCCTCGGCGGCCTCGGTGAACTCCGAGACGGTCGAGTCGTCGGCGTCGCGCCGCACGATCTGGTCACGGGTCGCCTCGACCGCGTGGTCGGCGTCGTGGCCGTGCAGCTCCTTGGACCGGCGCCGCAGCCGGGCCTCGACGCTGGCGGTCAGCAGCACCCGAACGTCGGCATCGGGGGCGACGACGGTGGTGATGTCCCGGCCCTCGGCCACCACTCCCCCGGTCTCGGTGGCGATCCGGTCGATGAGCTCGCGCTGGAGCTGCTGGAGGATCGGGCGCACGAGCGTGTTGGTCGCGACCTTCGAGACGACCTCGCTCACTCGCGTGGTGCGGATGTCGTCCTCGATCTCGCGACCGCCGACCCGCACGCTCGGGGTGGTCGGCTCGGTGCCCATCTCCAGCGGGATGTCACGGGTGGCCTGCGCGACCGCCTCCTGGTCGTCGAGGTCCACACCCTGCTCGAGGCACCACCACGTCACGGCGCGGTACATCGCGCCGGTGTCGAGGTAGCCGATGCCGAGCGCCGAGGCGGCCGCGCGCGAGACGCTGGACTTGCCCGAGCCGGATGGTCCGTCGACAGCCACGACGAGGTGCTTGCTCTCCATGGCAGGCAAGACTAACGGCGGGTGGAGCTCAGCCGTGCAGTCGCCAACCGCGGGCGGTCAGCTCGTCGCCCAGGCGCTCCGCGACGGCCGGGAGCACGGAGACCTCGGCCAGGCCGAACGGCTGCCCGAGGCCGTGCTCCAGGTGCAGGTCCTCGAGGTTGACGCCGGCGTCGCCGACGTCGTGCAGCAACCGCGCCAGCTCGCCCGGCCGGTCGGGCACGAGCACCACGACGACGCTGTATGCCGTGGGGGCGGCACCGTGCTTGCCCGGGATCCGCGCGTGACCGGCGTTGCCCTGCGCGACGATCCGCGCGAGCACCTCACGGGCTCCCACCCCGTCACCATCGGTCAGGACGTCGAGCGCACCGATCACCTCGGTCAGCTCGGCGTGCACGTGGGCGAGTACCTCGCGGACGGCCGAGGCGTTGCCGGCCAGGATCTGGGTCCACAGCTGGGGGTCGCTCGCGGCGACCCGGGTGACGTCGCGGATCCCCTGACCGGACAACGCCACTGCCGGGTCGGTGAGGTCGCGCAGTCGCCCGGCCACGAGCGACGAGGCCAGCTGCGGCACGTGCGAGACGACCGCGACGGCAGCGTCGTGCTCGGCCGGGTCCATCGTGGAGACCGTGCCGCCGGCCGCCGTCGCGAGAGCGGTCACGGCCTCGACCGAGGACGGCGACGACTGCTCGTTCGGCACGACCACCCAGGCCCGGCCGTCGAAGAGGTCACCGCGGGCGGCGACCGCACCGGAGCGCTCGCGGCCCGCCATCGGGTGCGACCCGGCATACCGGGTGAGGTCGCCACCGCGACGCCGCACGTCCTCAAGCACCGCGACCTTGACCGAGGCGACGTCGGTGACCACGGCGTCCGGCCACGCGGCCAGCTCGTCGGCCACGACGGACCCTGCCACGTCGGGCGGCGCCGCCACCACGACGATGTCGGGCGCCGTGTCGCCGTCGGAGGCGACGGCGCCGGCTCCCAGGTCGCGCGCCAGCGACACCGCGGTCGGCGACGGGTCGGCGAGCACCACGGCATACCCGGCCCGCGACAGGGCGATGCCCAGGCTGGTGCCGATGAGGCCGGTGCCGACGATGCGGACGCTGGTGGTCACGACGCGAAGGCTACCGACGGGCGGCAGGACGTGCGCTCACATTCCAGCGGCGGTGTAGAGGCGGCCAACCTCTTCCTTGGTGAGCTTGCGCATCTTGCCCGGCTTGGTGTCGCCGAGGCTGATCGGACCGACCTGCACGCGGACCAGGCTGAGGACGGGGTGACCCACGGCGTCCAGGAGGCGCCGCACGATGTGCTTGCGCCCCTCGTGGAGGATCACCTCGACCAGCGCCTTCCCCGGTTGGGAGTCGACGACCCGGAACGAGTCGACCGAGGCCGGACCGTCCTCGAGCTGGACGCCCTCGCGCAGCTGCTTGCCGATGTCCCGCGGCACCGGTCCACGGATCTGGGCGAGGTAGGTCTTGAGGACGCCGTACTGGGGGTGCTGCAGCCGGTGGGCCAGCTCGCCGTCGTTGGTGAGGATCAGCAGGCCCTCCGTGTCGGCGTCGAGGCGGCCGACGTGGAACAGCCGCTCGTGGCGGTCACCCACGTAGTCGCCGATGCTGATCCGGCCGAGCTCGTCGTTCATCGTCGTGACGACGTTGAGCGGCTTGTTGAACGCGAAGTAGACCCGGGTCTCGTCGAGCTGCACCTTGACCCCGTCGACGTGGACGGTCTGGTCGGGTCGGATGCGCACGCCCAGCTCGGTCACGACGTGACCATCGACCTCGACGCGGCCGTCGGAGATGAGGTTCTCGCAGACCCGGCGTGAGCCCACCCCGGCGGCGGCGAGCAGCTTCTGCAGGCGGATGCCGTCGGGGTCGTGCACGTCCACCTCGGGGGTGGCCCGTTCCCGGGGCACCCGGGTCGGCTGGCTCTTCTTGGTCGTGCCGGAGCTCCCGCGCTGCGGCCGCTCGGGGCGACCGCCCTCGGAGGCCGTCGGGCCACCGCCTCGCGGTCCGCCGGTACGACCGCCTGAGCGACCGCCGTGGCCCTGGCTGCCGCCGGGCCGGCCGGTATTGCTTCTGCCGGCGCTGTCTCTGCTGCGTGGGGGTGTCATCCGCGTCCTTGTTCTGCGATCTCGTCGAGCACGTCGACTTCGGGGAGGTAGGGCGCCAGGGCGGGCAGCTCCTCGAGGCTGCCCAGACCGAGGCGCTGGAGGAAGTAGTCGGTGGTGCCGTAGAGGAACGCCCCGCCGTCACCGTCGGAGCCGAGCTCCTCGATCAGGCCGCGGTTCAGGAGGGTGCGGACGACGCCGTCGACGTTGACGCCGCGGACCGCGCTGACCCGCGAACGGGAGATCGGCTGTCGGTAGGCGATCACGGCCAGGGTCTCGAGCGAGGCCTGGGTGAGCTTGGCCTGCTGGCCGTCGAGGAGGAACTTCTCGACCACAGGCGCGTAGTCGGATCGGCTGTAGACCCGCCAGCCACCGGCCACCGAGCGCAGCGTGAAGCCACGCTGCTGCGCGGCATACTCCTCCTCCAGCGCCGTGAGGTGCGCCCGCACGTCGTCGACGGGGAGCTCGAGCGCGGAGGCCAGCGAGATCTCGGTGATCGGCTCGTCGACGACCATCAGGACGGCCTCGATGGCGCTGCGGGCACCGCCCGGGAAGTCGCTGACGTCGAACGCGAACTGTTCGTCGGCGGGCGCCTCGACGCCTTCGTCGGGCCCGTGGTCGGGCACGACCTCAAGGTCACTCATCGTCGCTGTCTCCGTCGTCCTCGGTGGTGCGTGGTGGTGTTTCGGCGCCCGGCTGGCCCGGTTCGTCCAGCTCGTCGGACTCGTCCGGCTCGTCGAATTCGTCGCTGACCTCGATCTCGCCGTCGTCGGCGCCGGTCCAGCGCACGGTGAGCTCGCCGAGCGCCTCGGCCTGCTCGAACGCGATCGCGGCCTCGCGGAACAGCTCGAGCAGCGCCAGGAAGCGCGCCACGATGACCAGCGTCGAGTCCGCGTCGGCCACCAGCGCCCGGAACGAGCAGACCCGTTCCGACCGCAGTCGCGCGCCGAGGATGCCGGCCTGTTCCCGCACGCTCACCTGCGGGGCGTGGAGGTGGTCGAGACCGACGCTCGGGGCGATCTTCGGCACCATCGCCCGGGCCGCGATCATCGCGAGCTGCTCGGGCGTGATGCCCATGACCAGCTCGGGCAGCAGCTTGGCGAACTGTGGCTCGAGCCCGGCCTGGCGCGGGGTCATCCGGCCGGCCGTGGCCATTCGCTCGCCGAAGGTGAAGGCGATGTCCTTGAACGCGCGGTACTGCAGCAGCCGGGCGAACAGCAGGTCGCGGGCCTCGATCAGGGCGAGGTCCTCCTCGTCCTGCGGGCCGGTCTGCGGGAGCAGCCGCGCGGACTTCAGGTCGAGCAGGGTCGCGGCGATCAGCAGGAACTCCGACGCCTGCCCGAGGTCCCACTCGGTGTCGGACTTCTGGGCGGCCTTGATGTGGGCGATGAACTCGTCCGTCACCTGGGCCAGCGCGATCTCGGTGATGTCGAGCTTGTGCTTGCTGATCAGGCCGAGGAGCAGGTCGAACGGACCCGAGAAGTTGACCAGGTGCACCTCGAAGGGCGTGGACCCACCGCGACGGTGGATGACTCCACCGGGAGTCATTCCTGCCTGGGCGTCACTGGGCTGCACCGCGCCTCCCGGCGCAGCGGCGATGACCTCCTGACTCACCTCGTCAGGCCGCCCCACCACGGGCGATCAGCTCTCGGGCGAGTTGTCGGTAGGACGCGGCGGAGCCGTGCGTCGAGGCGTAGGTCGTGATCGGCTCGGCCGCCAAGGTGGCGTCGGGGAACTTCACCGTGCGGCTGATCACCGTGTGGAACACCTGGTCACCGAAGTGGTCCACGACGCTGCGCACGACCTCCTTGCTGTGCAGGGTGCGCGAGTCGTACATCGTGGCGAGGATGCCGTCGACCTGGAGCCGCGGGTTGAGCCGGTCGGTGATCTTGTCGATGGTCTCGACCAGCAGGGCGACCCCGCGCATCGCGAAGAACTCGCACTCGAGCGGGATCACGACGCCGTGGGCGGCGGTGAGGGCGTTGACGGTGAGCAGCCCCAGCGAGGGCTGGCAGTCGATCATGATGACGTCGTAGTCGTCCATGACCGGGCGCAGCACGCGGGCCAGGATCTGTTCGCGGGCGACCTCACCGACGAGCTGGACCTCCGCGGCGGACAGGTCGATGTTGGCCGGGATGACGTCGAGGTTCTCGGTCGAGGTCTGCTGGATGACCTCACGGACGTCGTGACCGCGCTCGACCAGCAAGTTGTAGATCGTCACGTCGAGCTCGTTGGCCCGCACCCCGAGACCGACGGACAGGGCACCCTGCGGGTCGAAGTCGACGAGCAGGACCCGGCGCCCCACCTCGGCCAGCGCGGCACCGAGGTTGATGGTCGTCGTCGTCTTGCCGACGCCACCCTTCTGGTTGCACATGGCGATGATCCGCGCCGGGCCGTGGGCGGCCAGCGGCGCGGGATCGGGGAAGACGGGCATCGGTCGACCGGTCGGACCCAGCTGTCCGGCGCCGGCGGCTTCGGTGCCGGGCAGGTGCACGTGATCACGACCATCGCCGTCGGGGGCCGACTCGGAGGTGGCGCCCGAAAGGGTGGGCGGCGACTGCTCCTGGGTGGTCACCTCAGATTCCACAGGCGTTTCACTCCCGGTGAGTTGGCGTTCGTCGGTCAGCCTCGCGCTGATCGGCACGACCCTATCAGCGGGCACGGGGGTGGCTCTGGGCATAGACCTCACGCAGTCGCTGCACCGTGACGAGCGTGTAGATCTGGGTGGTGGTCACGGACGCGTGGCCGAGCAGCTCCTGCACTACCCGCACGTCTGCTCCGCCGTCGAGGAGGTGGGTCGCGAACGAGTGCCGCAGCGTGTGGGGTGACAGGTGCCCGCCGAGGTCGGCGCGCTCCGCGGCTCCCCGCAGCACGGCCCACGCGGACTGGCGCGACAGCCGCCCGCCCCGCTGGTTGAGGAACACCGCGGGCGTCCCCTTGCCCTTGCCCGCGAAGGTCGGTCTCCCGCGGACGAGGTACGCGCCGAGGGCGTCCGCGGCATACGAGCCGAGCGGGACGATCCGCTCCTTGCTGCCCTTGCCGAAGAGCCGCACCACTCCCTCACGCGGGTCGATGTCGTCGACATCGAGCCCGACCGCCTCGGAGATGCGCGCCCCGGCGCCGTAGAGCACCTCCAGCAGCGCGCGGTCGCGCAGCGAGGCGGGCGTGTCCCCGACGCTGGCCGCCTGGAGCAGCCGCTCCACGTCCTCGATGCTGATCGCCTTGGGCAACCTGGCCGGTGGCCGCGGCGGGCTCACCGCGCCGGCCGCGTCGGTGTCGACGTCGCCCTCGAGGGCCAGGAACCGGTGGAAGCCGCGCACCGCGACGAGCGTGCGCGCCGCGGACGACGCCGCCAGCGGTGGGTGCTCGGCGCTGCCCTCACGGAGCGTGGCGAGGAAGTCGCTCACGTGCGCCTCGGTGATGCCGGTGGGGTCGTGGACCCCCTTCGAGGCGAGGTATGCCGCGTAGCGGGCCAGGTCGCGCCGGTAGGACTTCAGCGTGTTCGCGGCCACGCCGCGCTCGACGTCGAGATGGTTCAGCCAGCCGCGGGCCGCGCGTTCGACCGCGCTCGAGGGTGGCACGGATGGGAGTCTAGGCGGCATGAAGCTCTATGCAGACCTGCCGGGCCGCCGCACGCTCCAGATCCTCGCCGACGTCGGAATCGTCGCCTGGGTGTGCCTGTGGGCATGGGTCGGACGACTCGTCCATGACACGACGATGGAGCTCGCTGCGCCGGGGCGACAGCTGCAGAGCGCCGGGTCCGGGTTCCGCGACCAGATGAACAGCGCCGGCGACTCCGTGCGGGACCTGCCGCTCGTCGGCGACCGGATCGCCGCGCCGTTCCGCCAGGTCAGCGGGGCCGGCACGACCATCGAACAGGCCGGCACGGACCTCGTCGACGCCGTGACCCGGCTCGCGAACATCCTCGGCTGGGTGACGGCCCTGGTGCCGATCCTCATCGTGGGCCTGGTCTGGCTCGTCCTGCGTGGCCGGTTCGTCCGCCGGGCGAGCGCCGCGCAGCGGTTCATCGACAACGCCGCCGACCTCGACCTCTTCGCCCTGCGGGCGATGGCGGGTCAGCCGATGCGCAAGCTGGCCGCGATCTCGGCCGACCCGACCGGCGCCTGGCGTCGCGGCGACGAGGAGACGATCAGGTCACTGGCGCTGCTCGAGCTGCGCGACACCGGGCTGCGCCCGCCCGCCTCAGCGGGGAAGGCGGCCTGACTCCTCGGTGAGGGACCGGAGCCGGGCGGCGTGGTCGGCCGTGAGTGCTCCGGGAGCCATCTGCCACGACCAGCCGCCCTCGATGCCGGGCGCGTTCATGCGGGCCTGCGACCCGAGGGCCAGCACGTCCTGCGCCTGCATCATCGACAACCCGCACGGCCCGCGCTGGGCGAGCTCGATGAACCCCCAGGACGGCTCGGCGTCGACGTCGACGCCGACCCCCGCCTGACGACAGGCCTCGCGGGCCAGCTGTCGACGGTGGTCGGGCAGGTCCCACCACCAGCCGCAGACCGTGTCGTTGTCGTGGGTGCCGGTGTAGACGACCTGGTTGGGTTCGTGGTTCTGCGGGTCGTGGGCGTTGTACTGGTAGGCCGGCTCGAAGGCGAACTGCAGCACGGCCATCCCCGGGAAGCCGAGCGCCCTGCGCAGGTCGATCACCGGCTGGTCGATGTCGCCGAGGTCCTCGGCGAGGACCGGCAGCGGGCCGAGCGCACCGAGCGCCGCGTCGAAGACCTCCCGGCCCGGACCCTGCTCCCAGCGGCCGTTGAGTGCCGTGTCGTCACCTGCCGGGATCGCCCAGTAGGCCGCGAAGCCCCGGAAGTGGTCGACGCGGACCAGGTCGAAGAGCGCGAACGTCCGCCGCAGCCGCTCGATCCACCACCGGTAGCCGTCGTCGCGCAGGACGTCCCAGCGGTAGAGCGGGTTGCCCCAGAGCTGGCCGGTCGCGGCATACGCATCGGGCGGGCAGCCGGCCACGGCGTCGGAGCGGAAGAACTGTGGCCAGGCCCGTTCGTCGGCGGCATCGGGGGCGACGTAGATCGGCACGTCACCGAGGATGCGGACGCCGCGCTCGTGCGCGTAGTCGCGCAGCGCGGACCACTCGCGGTCGAACCGCACCTGGTCGGCGAGGTCACCGCCGAAGGCCGTCCACGAGTCGACCCAGTAGGCCTCCCGCTCGGCGAAGTCGGCGAGCTCCTGCTCGGTGACCGGGGCGTCCGGGTGCTCCAGCAGCGCTGGAGAGGCGGCGAACGCCGACGGCGACTTGTAGGGCGAGCGGTGCTGGTCGGGGATCGACACGGGCAGCACCTGCCACACCGACTGCCCCGCCTCGACCAGCCAGTCCACGAAGTCACGGGCCGGCTGGCCGAGCCGCCCACCGGGCAGCGAGGTGACGTGCAGCTGCACCCCGCTCGTGCGGGACTCGGTCAGGGGCCGGGTGGCGTCCATGGCGGCTCAGCTCTGGTCGGTGGTGGTCTCGACGCGCAGGATCTGCGGTCGGAGGTCCTGCTCCGGAGGCTCCCACGTGGTGGCTGCGGCGTCGACCTGGTCGCCGGAGCGGATGTCCTTGACCTGGTCGCCTCCCTCGCCGTCGTCGCCGGCTGCGCCGGGGAACCAGACGTACGGGATGCCGCGCCGCTCGGCATACCTGATCTGCTTGCCGAACTTGGCGGGCTTGGGCGCCACCTCGCACGGTATGCCGCGGGCGCGCAGCTCGGTCGCGACGCGCGTGGAGACGGCCCGGCTCTCCTCGTCGTTGACCGCGACGAGGACGCACGCCGGCGTGGACCGGCTCGCCGTCAGCAGCCCCTTGCCGATGAGCAGGCCGAGCAGCCGCGAGACCCCGATCGAGATCCCCACACCCGGGTAGGTCGTCTTCCCGTCGGAGGCGAGCGAGTCGTAGCGGCCACCGGAGCAGAACGAGCCCCACGACTCGAAGCCGACCAGCTGGGTCTCGTAGACGGTGCCGGTGTAGTAGTCGAGACCGCGGGCGATCTTCAGGTCGGCGACCAGGGCGCCCGGGGCGTTGTCCAGGCCTGCGCGGATGACCGCGGCCAGGGCGTCGAGCCCGTCGTCGAGGGTCGGGTGCTGGACCCCGAGCGCGCGCACCTGGTCGACGAAGGACAGGTCCTCGGACCGGATCGCCGCGAGGGCCAGGCACTGGTCGGCCTGCTCGGCGGTCTGCCCTACCTCGACCAGCTGGGCCTTCACCTTGGCGGGGCCGATCTTGTCGAGCTTGTCGACGATCCGCAGGGTGCCGGCCACGTCCTCGATGCCGATGCCGAGGTAGAAGCCTTCGGGGATCTTGCGGTTGTTGACCTGGATGACCATCCGGCCGACGGGCAGCTTGCGGAAGACCTCGGCGATGACCAGCGGCATCTCGGCCTCGAAGTGCGGGGCGAGCTCGCCGACGTCGACCACGTCGATGTCGGCCTGGGTGAACTCGCGGTAGCGACCCTCCTGGGGTCGCTCGCCACGCCACACCTTCTGGATCTGGTGGCGCCGGAACGGGAACGACAGGTGGCCGGCGTTCTCCAGCACGTAGCGGGCGAACGGCACGGTGAGGTCGAAGTGCAGGCCGAGCTCACCGGAGCGGTCCTCCGGACCGTCGTCGTCCCGCGCCAGCCGGTGGATCCCGTAGATCTCCTTGTCGGCGTCGCCACCCTTGCCCACCAACCGGTCCACCGGCTCGACGGCCCGGGTCTCGATCGACGGGAACCCGTGCAGCTCGAACGTCTCGCGGATGACGTCGAGGAAGTGCTGCTCGACGATCCGCTGGGCCGGGAGGAACTCGGGGAAGCCGCTGATCGGGGTGATCTTCACGGGGCCAATCCTTGCAAATAGGGGTTGGTCGCCCGCTCGCGGTCCATCGTGGTCGCCTGGTAGTGACCGGGCAGGACCAGCGTGGAGTCCGGGAGGGGCAGGACGACCTCGCGCAGCGACCGGTCCATCGCCGCCGGGTCACCACCCGGCAGGTCGGTGCGGCCGATCGAGCCGGCGAACAGCACGTCGCCGCTGAGGAGGGTGCGGTCGACGTCGACCTGGTCGGCGATCCCGTCGGGCACCTCGTCGACGGTGAACATCACCGAGCCCTCCGTGTGTCCAGGGGCGTGCAGCACCTCGAAGCCCAGCCCGGCGAGGTCGAGCGTCACGCGGTCGGTCACCTCGACGACGTTCGTGGGCTCGGTCCACGTCGCCCGCTGGCCGAACTGCTGCTCGAGCATGCCGAGCAGCCCGGGGGCGACGTTCGAGAGCAGGTCCTTGAGCCGGTAGCGGTCGTCGCCGTGGATGTAGGCCGCGGTGTCGGCGCCGCACACCGGGGTCACCGAGTAGACGTGGTCGACGTGGCCGTGGGTGAGCAGGACGGCTGCCGGCCGGAGCCGGTGCTGGGTCAGCACCTCCCGCAGGGTCTCCTCGACGCCGATGCCCGGGTCGACGATGACGCACTCCTCCCCCGCGGCCGGAGCGAGGACGTAGCAGTTCGTGTCGAAGGCGGCGGCAGGAAAGGCGACGGTGAGCACGGCCGCACTGTATCCGCGATCCCCCACCACCGCGGTGGGCCCGGTCGGTTAGCGTCGGCTGGCATGAGCGAGAGCACCGTGAGGCGGGACACGTGGGGAGTGCCCCAGCTGTGGGCCCCGGACGTCGTCGCCCTGTCCCGCGTGCAGGGCAAGGTCTGCGCGACCGACCGGGCCTGGCAGCTCGAGGTGCAGCGGCGGCGCTCGGAGGGTCGGCTGGCCGAGCACCTCGGCGCCGTCTGGGTCGAGTGGGACGTGTTCGCCCGCCGGGCGAGGATCACCGACACGGCGCGCAGGTGCTTCGACCGCCTCGACGAGGAGACCTCCGCGTGGGTCGCCGCCTACGCCCAGGGCGTCAACGACGGCCTGGGCGACGCCCTGGCGCGCGGGGCCGCCCCGGAGCTCGGCGCCCTCGAGCCCGGGCACTGGGACCCCTGGACCCCCATCGGCGTCCTGCTCACCCAGCACCTCCTCTTCGGGACGCTGGGCGACAAGCTCTGGCGCGACCGGGTGCGTCGAGAGGCACCGGGTGCCTGGGAGCTGCTGTGCGGACCGCGGCACCCGTCCGTCGCGGACTGGGACGGGGTGGCAGCCAGCGGCAGCAATGCCTGGGCTGTCGCGGGCGCCCGTTCTGCGACGTCCCGGCCGTTCGTCGCCGGTGACCCGCACCGGTCGCTCGAGCTGCCCGGGGTCTACCAGCAGGTCCGGCTCGCCTGTCCTGAGTTCGACGTCGTCGGGATCGCCTTCGTCGGCGTGCCCGGGACGCCGCACTTCGCGCATGCCGGACCGGTCGCGTGGGGCATCACCAACGCCATGTCCGACTGCCACGACGTCTTCGAGGAGGAGCTGCGACGGTCCGCCGACGGCGTCGAGTCGCGTGAGGCGGACGGCTGGGCCCCGGTGACCGCACACCACGAGGTGGTGTCCGTGCTGGGTGGTGACCAGGTCGACGTGGAGGTCGTGGAGACCGGGCGCGGACCGGTGGTCGTCGGGGAGGTCGGCGCCCGGTGCCTGTCGGTGCGGATGGTCCCGCGGGTGGAGGGCGATGCCGGACTCGCCGCGTCGCTCGCGCTCCTGCGGGCGCGCTCCGCGCAGGACGTCCGAGAGGCCTGGCGCGGTTGGGTCGAGCCGGTCAACGCCGTCCTCACCGCCGACCGGGACGGCACGGTGCTGGAGTTCACCGCCGGCCTGGTCCCGGACCGCGACGCCGCGAACCGCGAAGGGCCGGTGCCCGGGTGGGAGCCCCAGCACGCGTGGACCGGCTACCTCGACCACGCCGAGGCAGCCGTCACCGACGTCGCGGTGCACGCGAACCACGCCACGCGGCACACCGCGCCGCTCGGGCGTGACTTCGCGAGCCCGGACCGCGCCCACCGCATCACCGACCTGCTGGCCGCGACGCCGCGTCTCGATGCGGACGCCCTCCAGCACATCCACACTGACACCCTCCACGCGCCCGCGCGGCGCATCCTGCCGAGGCTGGCCGGGCTGACGGGGCTCACCGAAGCTGCCGCCGCGCTGCGCGACGAGCTGCTGGCGTGGGACTGCCGGATGGATGCCGACAGCGCCCTCGCGCACCGGTATGCCGTGCTGCGGGCCGCGCTGGTCGGTCGCCTGTGTCGACTCGACGTCTTCGACGGCCTGGCGACAGGGTCCGGGTTGCCGCGCATCTTCGACCCGTGGATGTCGCTGGCGCTGCGGGTGTCGGTGCGGCTGGAGTCGTTCCTGGCCCAGCCGCCCGAGGGTTTCGACGTCGCCGCCGAGCTGGCCGCGGCCCTCGAGGAGGCAGCGGCAGCTCCTGAGGCCCGGTGGGGCGAGCGCCACCGGCTGGCGCCGATCCGGATCGGCCCACCGGGAGAGCAGCCGCCCGACCGGGTCGGTGCCTCCGGAGACCGGGACTGCGTGTTCGCGACATCGAGCCTCCCCGACTCGGACGACCTGTTCGTCCAGGCACCGGCCGCGCGCTACATCTGGGACCTCGCCGACCGCTCGCGGAGCCGCTGGGTCGTGCCCCACGGCACGGCCGGCTCGGCCGGGTCGCCGCACGTCGACGACCAGCAACCCCTGTGGCTGCAGGGACTGCTCCTGCCCGTGCCCAACGACGACCTCGCCGAGGGTCCCTGCCTAGACTGACGGCCGTGACCAGGGAACAGGAGCGCGCCAGGGCGCGCCGCCGTGCGGAGAAGTTCGAAGCCAAGCAGGCCCTCAAGGAGCGCGAGGCGGCTCGCAACCGCCAGGTGGCCGTCGTCGTGGCGGCCGTGCTCGTGGTCGTGGCCGCGTTCGTCTTCCTGACCACCCAGCTCGGTGACGACACCAAGACCCCCGCGGCGGCACCCACGACCCCCAGCGCGACCAGCGCCACCACCGCCGCCGTCGAGGGCTGCACCGCAGCGCCCGCTCCCCCGTCCGAGGTGCCCAAGGCCGCCAAGCCCGACAAGGCGACCGCTGCGGGCAAGACGTTCACCGCCGTCGTCACCACCAACTGCGGCGACATCACGCTCCAGCTCGACGGCGCGAAGGCACCGCAGACGGTCGCCTCGTTCGTCGCGCTGGCCAAGGCCAACTACTTCGCCGACTCGCCCTGCCACCGCGTCACCACCGAGGGCATCTTCGTGCTCCAGTGCGGTGACCCGCTCGGGGGCACCGGCTCCGGTCCCGGGTACTCCTACGGCATCGAGAACGCACCCAAGGACGGCACCTACCCCAAGGGCACGCTGGCCATGGCCCGCACCAGCGACCCGAACAGCAACGCCGACCAGTTCTTCCTGGTCTACAAGGACACCAAGCTCCCGACCGAGGGTGGCGGCTACTCCATCTTCGGCACGGTGACCGGCGGTATGGATATTGTCGAGAAGATCGCCGCAGCAGGCGTGAGTGGAGGCGCCACCGATGGTGCCCCTGCCGCGCCCATCAGCATCCTCAAGGTTGCTGTGACCGAGAAGAAGGCCTGACCGTGACCGAGCAGACTCCCCCGGCCGACACCACCTCGAACAGCAGCACGCCCGAGCCCGACGACAGCCAGGCCCCCGACACCGCAGCACCGCAGCCCGAGTCGGCGGAGCCTGCGGCCGAGGCAGCACCCGAGCCCGAGGCGGCGGAGCCCGCAGCCGAGGCAGCACCCGAGCCCGAGGCAGCACCCGAGCCTGAGGCGGCACCCGAGCCCGAGGCAGCACCCGAGCCTGAGGCGGCGGAGCCCGCAGCCGAGGCAGCACCCGAGCCCGAGCAAGCTCCCGAGCCGGCCCCTGCCGCCGAGGCTGCACCCGACGCTCAGGCTGCCACCGAGCCCGAGGCCGCCACCGAGCCCGAGGCTGCACCTGAGGTCGAGGTCGAGGTCGCCCCGGAGGTGACTCCCGAGCCCGTCGTGGCCGAGCCTGCTGCCGAGGCCGTCCCGGAGCCCGCCGCGCCCGCAGCAGCTCCCGCTGCCAAGCCGGTGCCTCGCCCCACCCCGAAGCCCGGCCCCGTGCCGACCCCGGCCGCGGTCCGCAAGGTCGCCCACGCGCAGCCTGCGGCGCTGACCGTCGCGGCTCCGCCCGGGCCGCCGTCGGAGACGTTCGGTCGGGTCGCCGAGGACGGGACCGTCTTCGTGCAGACCGGCGACGGTGAGCGCGAGGTCGGCGCCTACCCCGGCGCGACTTCCGAGGAGGCGCTGCACTACTTCGCCCGCAAGTACGACGAGCTCTACGCCTCGGCGGAGCTGCTGCACCAGCGGCTGACGACCACCGAGCTCTCGTCCAAGGACGCGACCGAGGGCCTGGCCAAGCTGCGCGAGCACTGCGCCGAGGCCAACGTCGTGGGCGACCTCGCCATCCTCGACGCCAAGGTTGCCGAGATCGAGACCCTGGTGAAGGCGCGCAAGGAGACCGAGGCCGCCGAGCGCAGCGCCGCCCGGGCCGCAGCCGCCGTCGAGCGCGAGGCGATCGTCGCCGAGGCCGAGCAGATCGCCGGCCAGCCCGAGAACAAGATCCAGTGGAAGAGCAGCGGCGCGCGGATGCGTGAGCTGCTCGACGAGTGGAAGAAGCACCAGCGTGGCGGCGCCCGCCTCGACCGCGAGACCGAGGGTGCGCTCTGGCAGCGGTTCAGCCAGGCCCGCAACTCCTTCGACAAGGCCCGCCGGGTGCACTTCGCCCAGCTCGAAGGCACCCAGGCCGAGGCCAAGGCTGCCAAGCAGGAGCTGGTCAAGGAGGCCGAGGCGCTGTCCGCCAGCACCGACTGGGGCCAGACCGCCGGCGCCTTCAAGCGACTGATGGACCGCTGGCGCCAGGCCGGTCGCGCCTCCCGCGCCGACGACGACGCGCTGTGGGAGCGGTTCAAGGCGGCCCAGGACGCGTTCTTCACGGCCAAGGACGAGATCTCGGCCAAGGAGGACGAGGAGTTCCGTGGCAATCTCGCCGTCAAGGAGGAGCTGCTCAAGGAGGGCCAGGCCATCCTGCCGGTCACCGACCTCGAGACGGCCAAGGCCGCGCTGCGCGCCCTGCAGGACAAGTGGGACGCGGCCGGCAAGGTGCCTCGTGGGGACGTGGACCGCATGGAGAAGGGGATGCGCCGCATCGAGCAGGCCGTCCGCGACGCCGACGACCAGCGCTGGAAGCAGTCCAACCCCGAGGTCGCGGCTCGCGCCCAGAGCATGGTCGACCAGCTCGAGGCCTCGGTCGCCTCGCTCAAGGACGACCTGGCCAAGGCGCAGGCCTCCGGCAACGAGAAGAAGGTCAAGGACGCCCAGGCCAAGCTCGAGGCGCAGGAGCAGTGGCTGGCCCAGGCTCGCGGGAACGTCGACGAGTTCGGTTCCTAGACAACGGCTTTCGTATGCCGCGTCGAGGCGGGGTATGCCGTTCGGCTAGGCCTTCGCGGCCGTGGCCTTGGTGCCGGTGATCCGGTAGACGTCGAAGACGCCGTCGATCTTGCGGACCGCCTTCATGACGTGCTCGAGGTGGCTGGGGTCGCCCATCTCGAAGGTGAACTTGCTGATGGCGACGCGGTCGCGTGACGTCTGCACCGAGGCCGACAGGATGTTGACGTGCTGGTCGGACAGCACCCGAGTGACGTCCGAGAGCAGGCGGTTGCGGTCGAGCGCCTCGACCTGGAGCTGCACGAGGAAGACCGACGCCGATGACGGCGCCCACTCGACCTCGATCATCCGATCCGGTTGCGAGAGCAGCGACTCCGCGTTGGTGCAGTCGGTCCGGTGGACCGAGACGCCGTTGCCACGGGTGATGAAACCCATGATCGGGTCGCCGGGCACGGGCGTGCAGCAGCGCGCGAGCTTGACCCACACGTCAGCGGTGCCGACCACGACCACGCCCGGATCGCCCGAGCGACGGCGCATCGACCGGGTCGGGGTGGTCGCCTCGGCGAGGTCCTCGGACGCGCCCTCCTCGCCACCCAGGGAGGCCACGAGCCGGCCCACCACGTGCTGGGCGGACACGTGCCCCTCGCCCACCGCTGCATACAGGGCGTCGATGTCCTGGTAGCGCAGCTCGGAGGCGAGCCCGGTCAGGGTCTCGACGGTGAGCAGCCGCTGGAGCGGGAGGCCCTCCTTGCGCATGGCGCGGGCGATCGCGTCCTTGCCGGTCTCGATCGCCTCCTCGCGGCGCTCCTTGGAGAACCACTGCTTGATCTTGTTGCGGGCCCGCGGCGACTTGACGAAGGTGAGCCAGTCGCGGGACGGGCCGGCGCCGTCGGCCTTGGAGGTGAGGACCTCGACGACGTCGCCGTTCTCGAGGGTGGACTCCAGCGGGACCAGGCGACCGTTGACGCGGCCCCCGATGCAGTGGTGCCCGACCTCGGTGTGCACGGCATAGGCGAAGTCGACGGGCGTCGCCCCGGCCGGCAGCGCCACGACCTCACCCTTGGGGGTGAAGACGTAGACCTCGCGGGCGTTGATCTCGAACCGCAGCGAGTCGAGGAACTCCCCCGGGTCGGCGGTCTCCTTCTGCCAGTCGAGCAGCTGGCGCAGCCACGCCATGTCGTTGATCGGGCCGGTCTCGCCTTCCTTGGTGCCGGCGCTCGGCGCGGTGCCGTCCTCCTTGTACTTCCAGTGCGCGGCGACGCCGTACTCCGCCCTGCGGTGCATCGTGTGAGTGCGGATCTGGATCTCGACGGCCTTGCCCTCGGGCCCGATGACCGTCGTGTGCAACGACTGGTACATGTTGAACTTCGGCATAGCGATGTAGTCCTTGAACCGCCCGGGCAGGGGGTTCCACCGCGCGTGCAGGGCACCGAGCGCGGCGTAGCAGTCGCGCACCGAGTCGACCAGCACGCGGACCGCGACGAGGTCGTAGATGTCCTCGAAGTCGCGGCCGCGCACGATCATCTTCTGGTAGACCGAGTAGTAGTGCTTGGGGCGGCCGGTGACCGTCGCCTTGATCTTGGCGCCCTTGAGGTCCTCGCTGACCTGCTCGCGCACCCCCGACAGGAACTCCTCACGGGCCGGCGCGCGCTCGGCCACGAGGCGGACGATCTCGTCGTAGACCTTCGGGTAGAGCGTCGCGAACGACAGGTCCTCGAGCTCCCACTTGATGGTGTTCATGCCGAGCCGGTGGGCCAGGGGCGCGTAGATCTCGAGGGTCTCGCGCGCCTTGCGCTGGGCGGACTCGACCGAGACGTAGCGCCAGGTGCGGGCGTTGTGGAGGCGGTCGGCGAGCTTGATGACGAGGACGCGGATGTCGCGCGCCATGGCGACGACCATCTTGCGGACCGTCTCGGCCTGCGCCGCGTCGCCGTAGGTCACCTTGTCGAGCTTGGTGACGCCGTCGACCAGCATCGCGACCTCGCGCCCGAAGTCCTTCTCGAGCTGCGTGAGGCTGTATGCCGTGTCCTCCACCGTGTCGTGCAGCAGCGCCGCTGCCAGCGTGGCCGGCGTCATGCCCAGCTCGGCGAGGATCGTCGTGACCGCCAGCGGGTGGGTGATGTAGGCGTCGCCGGACTTGCGCTTCTGGCCGCGGTGGGCCTCCTCGGCGACGACGTAAGCCCGCTCGATGACGGTCAGGTCGGCCTTGGGGTGGGTGGCCCGCACGGTCTGGAGCAACGGCTCGAGGACCGGGTTGGTCGGGCCCCCGCGACTGCCGAACCTGGCCAGTCGGGCGCGGACGCGGTTCGCCGAGGACGCGCCGGTGGGCACCGGCCCGGTGACGACGTCCTCAGTCATGTCGGAAGCCTACGTGACCACCACGGTCGAGTGGATCTCGCGTCCGGACAACCGCTCGCGCCCGGGCAGGAAGGCCAGCTCGACGAGCGTCTCGAACGCCACCACCTCGGCCCCGGCCTGGTCGAGCAGCTCGCACGCGGCTGCTGCGGTGCCGCCCGTGGCCAGGACGTCGTCCACGACCAGCACCCGCTCGCCACCGACGAAGGAGTCCTGGTTGATCTCGATGGTGGCCGAGCCGTACTCGAGGTCGTAGGTCAGGCCGTGCACGGCTCCGGGCAGCTTGCCCGCCTTGCGGACCGGCACGAAGCCGATGCCGAGCTCGTGCGCCAGGGCTGCCCCGAAGATGAAGCCGCGGGCCTCGATGCCGACGACGACGTCGATGCTGCCGCGGCGCCGGTCGGCCATGTCGCGGATGATGTCGCCGAAGACCTCGCCGTCGGCGAGCACCGGCGTGACGTCCTTGAACAGGATCCCGGGCGTCGGGAAGTCCGGGATGTCACGCAGCCGCGCGGTGACCCGGGCGGCGAGCGACTCGCTCACCGACGTGCCGCTGTTCACCGACGAGACTTCGGGGGGCGCTTGGGCTGGTTGCGGGGACCGCTGGTCGCGTACTTGTGCGTCTCGCGGACGGCACCGGTGCGCGCCGCCGACGGGACCGGCTCCCGGCCCTCGGCGAGCTCCTCGGCATCCGGCTCGTGCTCCACCGGTGCGGCGTCCGAGGACGAGACCACACCACCGTGGCGGGCCTGGTAGCGCGTCGCCTTCTTGTCGAGGTCGATGATCGCCGGCTCCTTCAGGCGCAGGTGCACCAGGAGCGGGGTGGCGATGAAGATCGACGAGTAGGCGCCCACCGCGATACCGACGAAGAGCGCCAGCGCGAGGTCGAGCAGGGTGCCCGGACCGAGGAAGACGAAGCCGATCACCAGGATCGACGCGATCGGCAGCAGGGCCACGATGGTGGTGTTGATCGAGCGAACCAGCGTCTGGTTGACCGCGAGGTTCGCCGCCTGCTGGTAGGTCATCCGACCGTTGCCGAGCGCTTCGGTGGTGTTCTCCCGGACCTTGTCGAACACCACGACCGTGTCGTAGAGCGAGTAGCCGAGGATCGTCAGGAAGCCGATCATCGTCGCCGGCGAGACCTCGAACCCGGCCAGCGCGTAGATCCCCACGGTGATGAACAGGTCGTGGAGCAGGGCGACCAGCCCGGCGACGGCCATCTTCCAGGTGCGGAAGTAGACCGCCATGACGAGGGAGACGAGCCCGAGGAAGACCAGCAGGGCCTTCAGCGCCTTCTGGCTGACCGAGGCGCCCCACGAAGGTCCGACGAAGGAGGCCGAGACGTTGCCCGGGTCGGTCTTGAACTCGCTGGCCAGCGCCGACTGCACCGAGCGGATGTCGTTCTCGCCCAGCTTCTCGGTCTGCACGCGGACGGTGCCGGTGCCGACCTTGGTCACCTCGGCGGCACCCGCGTTCGGCACCGTGCCCACGGCATCCTTCGCCCTGGCCTCGTAGTCCTGGCCCGAGGCCACCTTGGAGACCCGGAACTCCGAGCCGCCGCGGAACTCGAGGCTCAGGTTGAGCCCGTGCCAGACGAGGCCGAGGGCGGCGATCAGCACGAACACGCCGGAGAGCGCGTACCAGCGCTTGTAACGACCGACGAAGTCGACCGACCGCTTCCCGGTGTAGAGGTCGTTGCCCAGTACGGCGAAGTTGATCACAGCGCGCTCCCGTCGCTCGCGGTCCGTGCGTTGGTGGGCATCGCGACCCGTCCGCGCCCGGCATACCGGGGCTTCTGGGCCTTGGCGCCGAGGCGCTCGGGGTCGAGACCCGACCACCGGTGTCCGCCACCGAAGAACTTCGTGCCCGCCAGCAGTGCGACGAGCGGGTGGGTGAAGAGCACCACGATGAGCAGGTCGATGAGCGTGGTGAGGCCGAGCGTGAACGCGAACCCGCGCACGTTCGACGACGCCAGCAGGTAGAGCACGAAGGCGGCCAGGAAGTTCACCCCGTCAGCGGCCAGGATGGTGCGCCGGGCCCGGCGCCAACCGGTGTCGACGGCTGCCCGCAGTGGCCGTCCTTCGCGGACTTCGTCACGGATGCGTTCGAAGTAGACGATGAACGAGTCGGCGGTCACACCGATGGCCACGATCAGGCCGGTCACCCCCGCCATGTCGAGGCGGAAGTTGTGCGACCACCCCAGGATGGCGATCGCGACATAGGTCAGCAACGCCGCGATGATGATCGACGCGACGGTGACCAGGCCCAGGGCGCGGTACTGCGCGAGCGAGTAGAGGAACACCAGCGCGAAGCCGATGATGCCCGCGATGAGGCCCATCCGGAGCTGCTCGCTGCCGAGCGTGGGGCTGATCTGGTCGCGGGTCTGCAGCGTGAAGGACAGTGGGAGCGCGCCGAACTTCAGCTGGCTGGCGAGGTCGCGGGCCGACTCGATCGTGAACGAGCCGGAGATGCTGGCCCGTCCGTCGAGGATGGCCGCCTCGAAGTACGGCGCGACGATGACGCGCGAGTCGAGGGTGGCGGCCATCTGGTTGCGCGGCGACTCGAGCGAGACCATCCGCTTGCTGGCCTCGCCGTAGGCCTTGGTGCCGGACGACTTGAAGGTCAGGCTGATCTCGACGGTGCTGGACGGCTGCCCGTTGGACAGCGGTCGGTAACCGGCGGCGGCGTCGGCGATCTGGTCGCCGTTGACGACCACCGGGCCGAGCACGTACTTCTCGGCCCCGTCGTCGCTGCAGGTCACGAGGGGCTTCGCGGGGTCATCGACGATCTTGTCGGTCACACCGGGGACCGAGCAGTCGAGCGCCTGGTAGGCCTTGGAGATGTCGTCGGTGATCCAGGCGAGGTCACTGGAGTTGGCCGGCTTGGCCGTCGAGCCGGTCGGTGCCGTCGTGCTGCTAGCGGTGGCGGACCCCGTCGGCTCGGTGGTGCTCTTGACGAATGCACCGGGCACCCCGGAGCCGGCCGTGGTGGCCGTGCCGGTCGCCTTGGGCACCGTGCCGGTCGCCGTCCCGGTCGCGGTGCCGGTGGCCGTCCCGGTCGCGGTGCCGGTCGAGGTCCCGGTGGGCACCGGCTGGTTGGTGCCCGGGGCGGTGGCCAGCACCGGGCGGAACCGCATCTGCGAGGACTTGCGGATCGCGTCCTCGGTGGTCTTGTCGAGGCTCTTGCCCGGCACGCTGACCACGATGTCCTCGCTGTTGCGCGTGGTCACCTCGGCGCCGGCGACACCGTTGGCGTCGACCCGCTGCACGATGATGTCGCGGGCCTGGCTCAGCTGCTCGTTGGTGACCTTGTTCGCCCCGACGAGCACCGGCTTGAGCACCAGCTGCGTGCCGCCGTCGAGGTCGAGCCCCAGCTTGGGTGCCCATTGCGCGTCACCCCAGGTGGTCGCGGCGAAGAGGAGGCCGTAGAGGCCGAGGGTGACGGCCGCCAGCGCTGACAGGATCTTCAGCGGCTTGCGGTTGTACGGGTTGATTGCCACGTGCAGGGACCTCTACTCGGTGGTGCCGGGTGTGCCCGGGTCAGCTGGGCCGGTCGGCACAGTCTTGGTGCCGATGGCTCGCCGGTCGAAGCGGACGGTGACCCCGGGGCTGATCTCCAGGGTGGCGGTCTTGTCGTCGAGGGACTTGATGGTGCCGAACAGCCCGGACGTCGTGCAGACCTCGTCACCGACGACCAGCGCCGCCTGGAGCGACTGGACCTCGCGCTGACGACGCCGCTGGCTGAACACCATGAAGACGATCAGCAGGACGGGCAGCGCGAAGATCAGCAGGCTGGCGACGGGCGAGCCCCCGCCGGAAGCCGTGACCGCCGTCAGCGTGGCCGGCATGCCTAACGTCATGGAGCAGTCCCTTCGAGTTGGGGCAGTCGGTGTGCGGCGCCACGCAGTCGGGCACACGCAGGTCCCCGACTCCAGCCGGGGGACCGCCCGAGTGTAGGTGACGCACGGCATACCGACCAACGTGCCCCACCGTGGCCGCGTTCCAATTGTGACCTTTGGCGAAGCTGAAGGGTGTTGCTGCGGCGGAGCTCAGCTCCCGAAGCGGCCCTCGCCGGTGTCGAGCGGGAGGCTCGGCTGGGCGACCTGCCCGGCCGGCGGGGTGAGCCCGAGGTGCTCCCAGGCCAGGGCCGTGGCGGCCCGTCCGCGTGGGGTGCGGGTGATGAAGCCCTCGCGCACGAGGAACGGCTCGGCGACCGTCTCGACCGTGTCGGCCTCCTCCCCCACGCCCACGGCCAGGGTCGACAGCCCCACCGGACCACCGCCGAACCGGCGGCACAGGGAGTCGAGCACGGCGCGGTCGAGCCGGTCCAGGCCACGGTCGTCCACGTCGAAGAGGGCGAGGGCCGCGTGGGCCGCCTCCTCGTCGACGACCTGCCGCCCGTGCACCTGCGCCCAGTCCCGCACCCGGCGGAGCAGGCGGTTGGCGATCCGCGGGGTGCCCCGGGAGCGGCGGGCGATCTCGGTGATGCCGTCGGTGTCGGCCGACACCTCGAGCAACCGGGCCGACCGCTCGAGGATCGTCACGAGGTCCTCGGCGGCGTAGAAGTCGAGGTGGCCGGTGAACCCGAACCGGTCGCGCAGCGGGGCGGGGAGCAGGCCGGCCCGCGTCGTGGCCCCCACGACGGTGAAGGCCGGGAGCTCGAGCGGGATCGCGGTCGCGCCGGGACCCTTGCCGACGATCACGTCGACCCGGAAGTCCTCCATCGCGAGGTAGAGCATCTCCTCGGCGGACCGGGACATCCGGTGGATCTCGTCGAGGAAGAGCACCTCGCCCTCCATCAGCGACGAGAGCACCGCGGCCAGGTCGCCGGCGTGCTGGATCGCCGGGCCGCTCGTGATGCGGATGGGGCGCTCCAGCTCGGTGCCGATCAGCATCGCCAAGGTGGTCTTGCCCAGCCCCGGCGGTCCGGAGAGCAGCACGTGGTCGGGTGGGGTCCCGCGCCGACGGGCCGCCTCGAGCACCAGGGAGAGCTGGTCGCGCACCCGCGTCTGTCCGGTGAACTCGCTCAGGCGCCGAGGTCGCAGGGCTGCCTCGACAGTGCGCTCGTCGGCCTCGCTGTCGGCGTCGACCACGCGCGACGTGGCGTCGATCGAGGAGTCCTCGAACATCTCGGAGGAGAAGCCGTCAGCCATGGCCTAGCGCCCAAGCTCGCGGAGGGCGGCGCGGAGCATCGCCGAGACGTCGGCCCCCGCGGGCGCCGCCTCGGCGGCACGGGACACCGCGTCCTCGGCCTGCTTGGCGGAGTAGCCGAGCCCGACGAGGGCCTCGGCCACCTGGTCGCGCCAGGCGTCGGTGGGGCTTGCCGGGGCCGCGGTCGCGCCGGCGGCCGCGCCGGACGGCATCCCGAGCTTGTCACGCAACTCGAGCACGATGCGCTCGGCGCCCTTCTTGCCGATGCCCGGCACCTTGGTGAGCGTCGCGAGGTCGGAGCTGGTCACGGCGGCGCGCAGCCGGTCGGGCGCGAGCACGGACAGCATGGCGAGGGCGATCCGGGGCCCGACCCCCGACACGGTCTGCACCTGCTCGAAGATGTCGCGCTCGTCGTCGGAGCCGAAGGCGTAGAGGGTCAGCGAGTCCTCGCGCACGACCAGCGTCGTGGCGAGCAGCGCCTCCTGACCGAGGTGCAGGGCCGACGCGGTCGCCGGGGTGGTGTGCAGCAGCATGCCGACTCCCCCGACCTCGACGACGACGCGGTCGAGGCCGACGTGGCGCACCGCGCCACGGACGCTGGCGATCACCGGGCCACCGCGGCTCGGCCCACCGACCGCAGCCGGGCCTGCTCCGCGCGGGCCGCGTCCTGCAGGCGGCTGGACGCGGCTCCCTGCCACAGGTGGCAGATCGCGATCGCGAGGGCGTCGGCGGCGTCGGCCGGCTTGGGGGCGGACTCCATCCGCAGGATGCGGGTGACCATCGCGGTGACCTGCGCCTTGTCGGCGCGGCCGGAGCCGGTCACCGCGGCCTTCACCGACGTGGGCGTGTGGAGCTCGACCGGCAGCCCGCGCCGGGCGGCGGCGAGCAGCGGGATGGCCGAGGCCTGCATGGTGTGCATGACGCTGGCGACGTTGACGTCGGCGAAGACCTGCTCGACGGCGATCGCGTCGGGCTGGAACCGGTCGAGCCAGGTGTCGAGCTCGGTCTGGAGGTAGAGCAGCCGCTCGGCGGTGGGCTCGGTCGCCGGCGAGCGCACGACCCCGACGGCCACCAGCCGGACCTGCCGGCCACGACCTCCCTCGACCACCCCGATGCCACACCGGGTCAGGCCGGGGTCGACCCCGAGTACGCGCACGACTGCAGCTCCCTCATGTCCGAACAGGTGTTCGGTCAAACGCTACACACCGGCCCGCACCTGCGAGCGCAGCAACACGCCTCTACTCCTCGTCGTCCTCGATCTCGGCGAGCACGTCGTCGCTGATGTCGCCGTTGGCGAAGACGTCCTGCACGTCGTCGGAGTCCTCGAGGGCCTCGATCACGCGGATCATCTTTCGCGCGCCGTCGGCGTCGAGCGGCACCTTGAGGTTGGGGACCCACGACGCCTCGGCGGAGTCGTAGTCGATGCCGGCGTCCTGGACCGCCTTGCGGACGGCCACGAAGTCGGTGGCCTCGGAGATGATCTCGTAGGAGTCGCCGAGGTCGTTGACCTCGTCGGCGCCGGCCTCCAGCACCACCTCGAGGATGTCGTCCTCGGTCTTGTCGCCCTTGGGGACGATGACGACGCCCTTGCGGTCGAAGACGTAGGACACCGAGCCGGGGTCGGCCAGCTGGCCACCGTTGCGGGTCAGCGCAGTGCGCACCTCGGCCGCCGCGCGGTTGCGGTTGTCGGTCAGGCACTCGATGAGCACGGCGACGCCGCCGGGCGCGTAGCCCTCGTAGGTGATCGTCTCCCAGTCGGAGCCGCCAGCCGTCGCACCGGACCCGCGCTTGACCGCGTTGTCGATGTTGGTGTTGGGGACCGAGGTCTTCTTGGCCTTCTGGATCGCGTCGTAGAGCGTCGGGTTGCCGGTCGGGTCACCGCCGCCCGTGCGGGCCGCGACCTCGATGTTCTTGATGAGCTTGGCGAAGAGCTTGCCCCGCTTCGCGTCGATGGCAGCCTTCTTGTGCTTCGTGGTTGCCCATTTGCTGTGGCCGCTCATGCCTTGCCTCTCACGATCTCGACGAACAACTGGTGGAACCGGTGGTCACCGGTCACTTCCGGGTGGAAGGAGGTGGCCATCAGCGACCCCTGACGAACGGCGACGATCCTACCTGCGGCGGGTCCGTCCTCGACGCGGGCCAACACGTCGACGCCCTCCCCCACCTCCTCGACCCACGGCGCGCGGATGAACACGGCACGCATGGGAGCGCCGCCGATGGCGCGGATGTGCAGGTCCTCCTCGAAGGAGTCGACCTGCCGCCCGAACGCGTTGCGCCGCACCGTGATGTCCAGCCCCCCGAGGGTCTGCTGGTCGGGACGCGCGTCGGCGATCCGGTCGGCGAGCATGATCATGCCCGCGCAGGAGCCGTAGGCCGGCATGCCCGCTCCCAGCCGCTCACGCAGCGGGTCGCGCAGCTCGAAGGCCCGGACCAGCTTGTCCATGGTGGTCGACTCGCCCCCCGGGATGATGAGGGCGTCGACCCCGTCGAGCTCGGTCGTGCGACGCACGGTGGTGGCGCGCGCGCCCGCCTGCTCCACGGCATACAGGTGCTCTCGCACGTCACCCTGGACGGCGAGCACTCCGATGGTGGGCTGGTCGGTCACGCCCGGAATGCTACGGCCGCGGGGGTAGCGGCCACGCCCCGGCCTGTCACTGCGCAGGACTGGCCCCCCTACAGTGACGCCATGAGCGAGGTGGTGGTGCGCGAGCGCACTGCGGATGACATCCCGGCCCTGGCCGACGTGCTGGCCGCCCAGCAGCCGCACTCCGGGTACCCCCAGAACTGGCCGCTGCCGTTCCCGGTCGAGTCGTTCATCGCCCGCGCCGACGAGGACGCTGCGTGGGTCGCCGAGCTCGGTGACCGGGTGGTCGGCCACGTGGCCGTGTCGCGGGTCGAGCCCGGGCTCGAGGCCGACCTGTGGACTGCCGGTGCCGGCCGTCCGCGCGAGGAGCTCGCCGCGGTCGCGGTGCTGTTCGTCGACCACACGGTGGTCGGCCGGGGCATCGGCACCGCGCTGCTCGCGACGGCGGTCGACGCGATCCGCGGGTCGGGGCGGACCCCGGTGCTCGACGTCGTGCAGGAGACCGCCTCCGCCGTCGAGCTCTACCGGCGCACCGGCTGGCAGGTGGTCGGCGAGGGGCGTCCCTGGTGGCTCCCCGACGACCACCTCCCGGTGCTGTTCATGGTGCTGCCGGACTGACCTCAGTGGACGCCCGACCCCTACCGCCGAGAAACGAAGTAGGCGTTGAACGGGTCCTGCTCGAGCTCGTACTGGTGCACCTCGGCGAACCCGGCCTCGCGCAGCATCTGGGTCGCGAGCTCGGTCCCCCAGACCGTCCCCAGCCCGTCGCCGTCCTGACCGAGTGACACCGACATGCAGTGCACGGTGGAGATCGCGTAGAGGAAGCTGGCCCACGGCAGCTCCAGGTTGTTCTCCAGGTGGCTGGAGGCCTTGATGTCGACCATCAGGAACGTCCCACCCGGACGTAGCGAGCGCTGGATGTTGGACAGCACCGTCGCCGGGTGCGCCTGGTCGTGGATCGCGTCGAAGGCCGTCACCAGGTCGTAGGCCTCCTCCTCGGCCTCGTTGGCGACGTCGCACTCGACGAACGTCGCGTTGGTCAGGCCCCAGGCCGCGGCCTCGGCGCGGGCCGGGACCAGTGCCTCGGGGCTGAAGTCGAAGCCCCAGAACCGGCTGTTCGGGAACTCGCGCGCCAGCAGGTTCACCGCGTGTCCCTCGCCGCAGCCGATGTCCGCGACGTCGATGCCGGCCCGCAACCGGTCCACGACGCCGGTGAGCGGCACGATGGCGTCGATGAGGGAGGCGTCGTTGACGGCGGCGCTGTCGGCGGCCTGGCCGTCGTGGAAGCCCGGGTAGTCGGCGTAGGCGAGCCCGCCGCCGGTGCGGAAGGTCTCGAGGACCTTCGGCGTGACCTCTCCCATGAGGGTGACCAGGCTCATCGTGCGGGCGATGTTGTCGACGCCCGTCCCGGAGAGGAACGGCGCGTGGTCGGGGCGGATCCGGTAGAGCCGCCCGTCCGGTTCGTACTCCACCCAGCCGGCGGTGACGACGCCGCCGAGCCACTCGCGGACGTACCGCTCGGTCAGGCCGGCCGCATCGGCCACCTGCTCGCTGGTCGCCCACGGGAGCGTGGTGAGGACGTCGAAGAGACCGAGCTGGTGCCCGATGCTCCCGAGGACGGTGATCGCGCCGTCGTTGAGGACCTGGACCATCCGCTCGGCCACGGCCTGCGGGTCCTGGGTGTCCTGCTCCTCGGTCGTCGTGACGGCCGGCTGCTCGAGTGTGGTCATGGTGTGCTCCCTCCGGGTCCGGGTCGACCTCCAGCGGGTGCGACCTCGTGCCGTCGACGCTAGGAGCCGCGGCACTGGCGTCGCGTCGGGCGGATCGTGCAGGTCGCTGCGCCACCAGTGGTGCAGATGGTGCAGACCCAGCGTTCGTCCAGGGTCAGACCGGCTCGCGGGTGGCGATGCCGTGGGTCCGAGCCCACGCGGCGGCGGCGGTGCGGGAGCTCACCCCGGCCTTGAGGTAGATGTTCGCCAGGTGCCGACCGACCGTCTTGTCGCTGATGAACAGCGCCCTGGCCACCTCGCGGTTGCTCGCCCCGGAGGCGACGCAGGCCAGCACCTCGGCCTCGCGCGGCGTGAGCCCGGCGGGCAGCGTCGGCGGCGACAACCGCGCGAGGTCGGTCACCGCGCCCAGCTGGCGGTAGATCTCGTGGGCGCAGGCGAGCTCGGCGCGGGCCGCGGTGTCACGGCCGAGCAGCCGGTGTGCTTCCGCGAGCCCTTCGTGGACCTGGGCGCTCGCGTAGCGGTAGCGCTGGTCGCGGTAGACCTGGGCCGCGAGCTCGAGGTGCGGGACCGCCTCCTCCGGACGCGACTCGGCCAGGAGCACCGAGGCCCGCGCGCGGGCCGCCCCGGCCAGCATGCCAGGGGTGCCGTAGCGCTCGGCCGTGGCCTCGGCCTCCTCGGCGAGCGAGTGGGCGTATGCCGCGTCGCCGGCCTCCAGGGCCAGCCCCACCGCCGCGGGGAGCAGGCGGGCGCGCTCGAGTCGGCCGCGCTGACCGAGGCTGGCCCGGAGGGAGGCCAGTCCCGCCGACGGACCGGAGGCAGCGCGGGCCAGGAGCGCCAGGCCCGGCTGGGGGTCGACCCCCAGCGCGAGTGCCGCGTCGAAGGCCTCCCTCGCCGGGCCGACCTGGCCACGCAGCCGTCGCACCTCACCGAGCTCGTGGTACCCGGCACCGGCGAGCCAGCCGTGCGACCCGATCAGTCCCTCGCTGCGCTGCCCCAGCTCGCTCTCCACGACGTCCCAGCCGCCCTCCGCGGCGATCAGCTGGAGCTGGTGGATCCTGGTCACCCCTGCATACATGAAGGTCTGGGACTGGGGGATCGCCCAGCGTTCCAGCGCATCGGTCCAGGCTCGCACCCGGGCCAGGTCACCGAGGCCCTCGCAGAGGTGGATCACCGAGCAGTAGATGTCCCCGGACCAGAGCGCGGGCACCTGGCCGGCCAGCACCGGGAGCATCGCCTCGTCGAGGTCGCCGAAGCCCTCCCTCGGGTGCCCGTCCCGCACCGCCGCGACCCCGGACAGCACGAGGGCGAAGCAGGCCAGCGCTGGGTCGTCGAACGCCGCGGCCATGCTGGACAGCATGGCGGCGGCCTCGTGGGCCGGCCCGGAGTCACCCTCGGCGTCCATCGCGATGGTCGCCTCGAGATAGGCGAGGTAGCCGTGGTCGGCGGACGGGGCCAGGCCGGCGAGCAGCTTGCGGGCCCGGTTGAGCCAGCCGGAGGCGACCTCGATGTCTCCGCGGGTCACCCACTCGAGAGTGAGCGTGAGCGCCTGGTGGGCGGCACCCGCCGGGTCACCGGCATCCACCCGTCGTCGGTAGACCTCCTCAGACGCGGCCATCGACGCGGCGCCGTCGCCGCGCCACCAGGCCTGGTCGGCCTCGCGCTCCAGCTCCTCGATGGTGAGTGCGCCCGCCATGTCCACCTCCCAGCGTCAGGGTACGCCGGACCCCCCCCTCGAAACCGGGGTCCTCGGGGCCCTGACATCGCCGGCCACCGCCCCGATAGGTTGCGGACATGACCGACCTCGCCGCCCGCGCTCGCGACCTCGACGCGCAGCACTCAGCCACTGACCGACGCAGCGCCTTCCGCATCCCCGAGGGCGTGATCTACCTCGACGGCAACTCGCTGGGGGCACTGTCGGTCGAGGCCGAGCGGACGGCCGCCGACGTGGTGGCGCGGCAGTGGGGCGAGCAGCTCATCCGGGCCTGGAACGAGTCCGACTGGTGGGGTGCGCCCGAGCGCGTGGGTGACCGCATCGGCTCGCTCGTGGGCGCCGCTCCCGGCCAGGTCGTCGTGACCGACTCGACCTCGGTCAACCTCTTCAAGACCATCGTCGCCGCGTCCCGGATGCGGCCGGGACGCAGCACGGTGCTGACCGACCCGGACTCGTTCCCGACCGACGTCTACATCGCCCGCTCGGCCTGCGACCTGCTCGGCCTGACCCTCGAGCTCGTGCCGACCCCGGAGGCGCCGGCCCGGATCGCCGAGCTGGGCGAGTCGCTGGCCCTGGCCGCCTACTCGCAGGTCGACTACCGCACCGGCGAGCAGTGGGACCTGCCCGCCCTGACCCGCGCCGCCCACGCCGTCGGCGCCCTGGTCTGCTGGGACCTGTGCCACTCCGCGGGCGCCATGCCGGTGGGGCTGGACGAGGGCGGCGCCGACCTGGCGGTGGGCTGCGGCTACAAGTACCTCAGCGGTGGCCCGGGCGCGCCGGCGTTCATCTACGTCCGGCGCGAGCACCTGGCCGCGTTCGACAACCCGCTGTCGGGGTGGCAGGGCCACGCCAACCCGTTCGGGATGTCCACCGACTACGCCCCCGCGGCCAGCATCACCCGCGCCAGGGTCGGCACCGCTCCCCTGCTCAGCCTGCTCACGCTGGAAGGTGCGCTCACGGCATACGACGGGCTCTCGATCGAGGACGTGCGGGCCCGGTCGCTCTCGCTGACGGGGCTGTTCATCGAGGCGCTCGACGCCCTGGGCGTCGAGCTCCCCCTCGCGACGCCCCGCGACGGGGCGCGACGCGGCTCGCAGGTGAGCCTGCGACACCCGGAGGCGTATGCCGTGGTGCAGGCGCTCATCGCGCGCGGCGTCATCGGCGACTTCCGGGAGGTCGACATCGTGCGGCTGGGCTTCAGCCCGCTCTACCTCTCGCACGCCGACGTGGTCGCGGCCGCCGAGCACGTCGCGGCGGTGCTGGACGGTCGCGAGTACGAGCGCGACGAGTTCCGCGCCCGCAGCACCGTCACCTGACCCCACCCGGCCCAGCTTTATCGGGTCAAGGGACAAGGTTGACCCTCACTCGACTTCGGAAGCCGAGTGAGGGTCAAGGTTCTTGCCAGACCCGATAAAGCTGCGGGTCGGGGGTGGGCTACCAGCCGCGCTCGGCGAGGCGGTGCGGCTCGGGGATCTCGTCGACGTTGATGCCGACCATCGCCTCGCCGAGACCGCGCGAGACCTTGGCGATCACGTCGGGGTCGTCGAAGAAGGTGGTCGCCTTGACGATCGCCTCGGCGCGCTGGGCCGGGTTGCCGGACTTGAAGATGCCGGAACCGACGAAGACACCCTCGGCGCCGAGCTGCATCATCATCGCCGCGTCGGCCGGGGTCGCGATGCCACCGGCGGTGAACAGCACGACGGGGAGCTTGCCGAGCTCGGCGACCTCCTTGACCAGGTCATAGGGCGCCTGGAGCTCCTTGGCCGCGACGAACAGCTCGTCCTCGGGCAGATTCTGGAGCTTGCGGATCTGCTGGCGGATCTGGCGCATGTGCGTGGTGGCGTTGGAGACGTCGCCGGTGCCGGCCTCACCCTTGGAGCGGATCATCGCCGCGCCCTCGGTGATCCGGCGCAGGGCCTCACCCAGGTTGGTCGCACCACAGACGAAGGGCACCGTGAAGTTCCACTTGTCGATGTGGTTGGCGTAGTCGGCCGGGGTCAGCACCTCGGACTCGTCGATGTAGTCGACCCCGAGGGACTGCAGGACCTGGGCCTCGACGAAGTGGCCGATGCGGGCCTTGGCCATGACCGGGATCGAGACGGCCTCGATGATGCCGTCGATCATGTCGGGGTCGGACATCCGCGAGACGCCACCCTGGGCGCGGATGTCGGCCGGGACGCGCTCGAGCGCCATCACGGCGACGGCTCCGGCGTCCTCGGCGATCTTGGCCTGCTCGACGTTGACGACGTCCATGATGACGCCGCCCTTGAGCATCTCGGCCATGCCGCGCTTGACGCGCGACGTGCCGGTGGTGGGCTGGCTGGGGCTGCTGGTGTCCGCGGACATGGGGTCACTCCAAGAATGTGCAGGGCGCAGCGCGGGGAACGCGCTTCACACCCGAGTTTAGTGGGTCCCGACGGCACCCCCGACCCCGGCTCGGTCTCGCACTTCGGGCCACCCATGCCGCACCGGAGCCCCGGAATGCAGCCGCGGAGCAGCACCAGTGGCCAGAAGTGGCGGGACAACAGGCGGGTATGCCGCGCGGCCGGGAACGCGGGTGCGCTCAGTCGCGGACGGCGGGGGGCAGCTCGTCGTCGAACTCGACGGTGCGCGGCAGGTCGGCGTGCCCGGCCAGCCGGAACAGCCGCACCACGGGCTTGCGGCGGACCCGACGCACGTCGGTCACCGCGTCGTTGAGGAACCGCCGGGCCAGCTGGACGCGCACCCCGGCCGCCTCGACCCGCTGGAGCGCGCTGGCCCCGAGGGCGTCGGTGCCCTCCGCCCGCAGGTCGGCCACGACCTCCGCGGTCAGGGCTGCCTGGAGCGCCTCGGTGAGGTCGCTCTCGAGGACCTCGCGCGCGCCGAAGCTCTGGCCGTCGAGCAGGTCGTCCTCGAGCGCCCGCTCGTTGTGCGCCTCCAAGGACTCCGAGGCCGCCCCCGCCAGCATCAGGGCGCTGGCCGGGTCGACGGCTCCCGAGTTGGCCAGCTCGAGGGTGGCCTCGGCCCGACGCACCAGCTGGGCGTCCAGCGCCGACAGCGCACCCTCGGCCCGGGTGTGGAGACGGTCCAGGCGTGCTGCGCTGTAGGAGAGGTACCAGGCGACGCCGAGCAGCACCGCCACCACGACGACACCCCAGGTGAGTGAGTCCATCAGTCCTCGCCTCCTCGACGGCCGCGCAGCAGCCGGGTCCATCGGGTGTCGACGGAGGCCTCGGCCCGCAGCTCGTCGGTCCCGTGGGTGACGGTGTCGTAGACCGCCATGACGTCCTCGGCCACGACCGACCAGTCGAAGACCCAGGCCCGCCGGTGCCCGGTCTCCCCCAGGCGTTCGCGTTCGGTGCGGTCACCGAGGAGCCGCACCAGGTGGCGGGCGAGGTCGGCGCTGTCCTCGTTGGCGAACGTGCAGCCGGCCTGCCCACCGTCCAGGACGCGGACGAAGGCCGGCAGGTTGCTCGCCACGACGGGGGCCCCGGCGCTCATCGCCTCGACCAGCACGATGCCGAAGCTCTCGCCGCCGGTGTGGGGCGCCACGTAGAGGTCGACGGACGAGAGCAGCGCCGCCTTGTCCTCGTCACTGACCATGCCCAGGAACTCGGTGGCCGCCGCGACCGCCGGGTCGAGGCGTTCGCGGGCGGCCTCGACGTCACCCGGCCCGGCGACCAGGACGCGGGCGCCGGGGTGCTTCGCCAGCACCGCGGGCATGGCGGCAGCCAGCACCGGGAGTCCCTTGCGGGGCTCGTCGATCCGGCCGAGGAAAGCGATGGTCGGGGCGGTGTCGGTGCCGGTCCAGCGTTCGGCCGGCACGGCGTCGGCGAAGCGAGCGACGTTGACCCCGTTGGGGATCACGACGGCGTCGCCCCCCAGGTGCGTGGTGACGGTGCGCCGAGCGTCCTCGGACACGGCGATCCGCCCGTTGATCTTCTCCAGGCTGGGGCGCAGCAACGGGTAGGCCGCCTGCATCGCCCTGGACCGCAGGTTCGAGGTGTGGAAGGTCGCCACGACCGGGCCCTCGGCGGACCAGAGCGCCAACAGGGAGATGCTGGGTGTGACCGGCTCGTGGATGTGGAGGACGTCGAAGTCGCCTGCCTCCAGCCAGCGACCGACCCTGGCGGCAGTCAGCGGCCCGAAGTTCAGCCTGGCGACGGAGCCGTTGTAGCGCACCGGGACCGCCCGCCCGACGGACTCGACGTAGCCGGGCAGTGGGGTGTCCTCGTCGGCGGGGGCGAGCACCGAGGCGTGGTGCCCCTGGCCGAGGAAGTGCTCCGCGAGGTCGCGGACGTGGAACTGCACCCCACCCGGCACGTCGAACGAGTAGGGGCAGACGATGCCGATCCTCATGGCCACGTCCCGGTCACGCGATCCGCCCGCGGGGACTCGTCGACGCTCGGCGTGAGGTCGTCGAGGAACACGCGCTGCAGCATGTGCCAGTCGGCCGTGTGCTCGACGATGGCGGCGCCGAGCGCGTCCGCGCACTGCTGCGTCATGGCCACCGCCTTCGCGCGGGTCGCCCCCGTGGTCGGCACCTCGACCCGGTCGTGGAACGTGATGACGGTGCGGTGCTTCCAGCTCGGCCGGTCGAGGCGCTCGTAGTGGATCGACACGGGGTGCAGGGCCGCACCCGTCGCCAGGGCCAGGGCGGCCGGGCCCGCGGCCATCTTCGAGCGGTGACCGCACAGGTCCACCTCGACACCGCGGTCGGTGAGGTCGCGGTCGGCCAGCAGGGGCATCAGCACCGGCTTGGTCAGGTGACCCCGGAGCTGGGCGAAGACGTCACCACCGCCGGTCAGCGGCAGGATCGTCATGCCGAGCGACTCCCGGAAGGCGAGGAACTCGGCATACACCTCCTCGGGCTCGAGGCGCTCGGCGACGGTCACGACCGGCGCGAGGTCGGTCGTGCCCCAGGCGCCGGCGAGGTCCCAGTTGCCGAGGTGACCGAGGAAGCACACGACGGGGCGCCCAGCGGCGAGCTCGGCTCGCACCGGCCCGTCGCCCTCGACCCGCACCGACGCGGCCACGTCGTCCGCACTGCGGTCGGGCAGTCGGAACGCCTCGCAGTAGTAGCGCAGGTAGGACCGCATGCCCTCGCGCACCAGGCTGTCGAGCGCGGACTCGTCGAGGTCGGGGCGCACTCTCGCGTAGTTGCTCCGTAGCCGTTGCACGCCCTTGCCGCCACGGGCGGTGGTGAGGTCGGCGAGCTGCTCGAAGACCGTGTATGCCGTGCGCTCGGGGAGCCGTCGGACGGCGCCCCACCCGAGGCGGTACCCGCTGACGGCGAGGAGGTCGCCCAGCCCGGTCATGACACCAGCCCGGTCAGGAGGTCTGGCCGAGCGCCTGCTGGCGCACGAGCAGCATCCGCTGGAAGACGGTGACGAGGCTGGCGACCGCGAGCAGGGCGAGCACGATGGTGAGGACGACCTCGGGCAGCCCCAGTCCCACGAGCCCGGTGATCACGAGGACCGCCACGAGGCGGTCAGCGCGCTCGGCGATCCCGACGTTGGCGGTGAAGCCGAGCCCCTCGGCCCGGGCCTTCGCGTAGGAGACGACGCTGCCGAGGATGAGGCAGGCCAGCGCCAGACCGGCCATCAGGAAGTCGTCGCCCTTCCCGGCATACCAGAGCACGAGCCCGCCGAAGATGGCCGAGTCGCCCACGCGGTCGAGGGTCGAGTCGAGGTAGGCGCCCCACTTGCCGGACCGGCCGGACATCCGCGCCATGACGCCGTCGACGGTGTCGGAGAAGACGAACAGCGTGATGACGACGGTGCCCCAGAAGAACTCGTGGCGCGGGTAGAACGCCAGCGCGCCGGCACACACGCCGAGCGTGCCGACGACGGTCACCACGTCAGGGCTGATGCCCAGCTTGAGGAGCAGCCGGGCGACCGGGGTGAAGATCTTCGTGAAGAGGGCGCGTGCGTACTTGTTGAGCATGGTGGGGTCAGCCTACTGAGGCTGAGCCCGACTTCCCGGCCACCGTGCCGTCCGACAGGTGTGCCGGTGCGCACGCGGGCGTCCCGCCCGGAAGGGCATAGCGGTGGTCGGCGACCCACGTGTAGACGCGGCCGGCCAGCCAGCGCACCCCCGGCAGCGTGACCAGGTGGCCGAGCGGCCGCCACGGCGGGGCGCCGTGCTTGAGCCCTTCGGCGATGGCGAGGTGGGCCGCCGCGACGGTGCCGTCGGGGCGCACGAACTGGGCGGCCTCGATGCAGTCGGCCTCGGTCAGGCCGAAGCGGGCGAGGTCGACCTGCTGCCAGGGCTTGATGTCGTAGCGGTCGCGACGGTCGACCCACAGGGTCGCGAACCGCGCACTGGTCGTGCAGAACCCGCAGTCCCCGTCGAAGATGAGCAGTCCCCGCTCCATGTCCATGGTTCCAGTCTGTCACCCGCGTGGGAGCATGACCGCGTGAGGGGGACGTCCAGGCCGTTGGGTCCGTATGCCGTGTTGTGGCGGCTCGCCGTGACCGCGGCGGTGGTGACGACCGTCTGCCTCGGCACGTGGGTGGGCGACGACGACTGGTGGCCGTTCGCCCCGATGTCGCAGTACGCCTTCTCGGTGCGCAACGACGGGGTCATCAACTCCCTGACGATGGACGCCCTGACCGTGGACGGCGAGGTCGTGCGGGTGCCGCTGTCCAAGGAGATGATCGGCATCGAGCGGGCCGAGATCGAGGGCCAGGCTCCGCGGATCATCGCCCACCCCGAGCTGCTGCAGGACATCGCCGTGCTGCACGCGCGCCGCCTCCCCCACCAGCCCGCGTACGTCGTGATCTACCTGCGCAACACGTCCACGCAGATCGGCACCGGCGCGACCACCATCTACACGCTCGCGACGTGGCAGGTCCGTGCCCCGTTGCAGCCCAAGCCCTCTGGCCTGCCAGGGGGTGCGCAGTGAACCGCGTCGAGAGGTTCTTCGCCCCGGAGCTCCCGCTCGCGCGGGTGGCCTGGCTGCGGGTCTTCGTCTACGCCTTCGTGTGGCTCGACGTGCTGTGGATCGTCACCGACCCGATCCCGCACGGCGACGTGCCCCCGAGCCTCTACCGCGGGCTGGAGGTGCGCACGCTGCTTCACCTGCCGGCCCCCTCCCACGACTACGTCCGAGTGCTGCTGGCCGTGGTGCTGGTCAGCTCTGCGATCGCGGTCACCGGCCGCCTGCCACGACTCGCGGGGTGGGTGTGTGCCGTCGGCATGCTCGACTGGGTGAGCAACGCGTTCGCCTACTCCAAGGTCGACCACGACCACTTCGCCCTCGTGGTGGCGTTGTTCGTCCTGCCGACCGTCGGCCGAGCCCGTCTCTCCGATGTCGACGTGCAGTCGCAGGCCGCCGGCTGGGCGATCCGCATGGTGCAGATCGGCGCGGTCTCGATCTACTTCCTGTCGGCCAGCGCCAAGATGCGCTTCGGTGGCTGGGGCTGGGCCAACGGCGCGACGCTCATCTGGGCGCTCACCCGTCGTCCCAACGGCATCGGGCCCTGGGTCGGGTCACACCCGGCGCTCACCCATGCGTTGCAGTGGGTCGTCCTGGTGGCCGAGTTCACCTCGCCGGTCCTGTTGTGGCTCAAGGGAAGAGCGCTGTGTGCCGCGTTGCTCTTCTGGGCGGGTTTCCACCTCAGCACCTACGTGATGCTGAAGATCCACTTCCTGCCGCTGGTGGTCTGCCTGCTCAGCTTCCTGCCGCTGGAGCGGCTGCCCCACCCGGCCACGCTGCGACGAGCCGTGACCGCACGTCCTCGAGGAGCATCGGCAGCGCCTTCGTCTGTCCGATGACCGGCAGGAAGTTCGAGTCACCACCCCAGCGCGGGACGATGTGCTGGTGCAGGTGGGCCTGCACCCCCGCGCCGGCGACGGCTCCCTGGTTCATGCCGATGTTGTAACCGTGCGGCCCGGACGCGGCGTCGATCGCGGCGATGGCCTCCTTGGTCAGCCGGGTGAACTCGCTGGTCTCCTCGTCGGTCAGCTCGACGTAGAGCGAGACGTGGCGGTAGGGGCAGACCAGGACGTGGCCGGGGTTGTAGGGGAACAGGTTCATCACGACGTAGCAGGTGCTGCCGCGGTGCACGATGAGGCCGGTCTGGTCGTCCTTGTCCGGCGCTGCGCAGAACGGGCAGCCGTCACCGGCGTCCTCGCTGGGGCGCTCCCCCGTGACGTAGGCCATCCGGTGCGGGGTCCAGAGGCGCTCGAAGCCGTCCTTGGCACCGGCGAACTCCGTGTCGGGCTGCATCGCGTCCGTCATGTCGTGATCCTATGAGGCGTGCCCGAGACCGCCTCCGAGCCCACCATCCGTCGCGCCGTACCCGACGACGCCGTCGAGCTGGCCGAGCTGTTCTGGCGGGTGCGGGAGCAGTCGGTGCCGGCGATCCCCATGATCGCCCACCCCCGCGAGACCGTGCTGCCGTTCGTGCGCGAGGTCCTGCTGCCCGACTTCGAGGTCCACGTCGCCGTCCTCGACGGACGGATGATCGGCTTCCTCGCCCTCATGGCGCCCGACCAGCTCGGCCACCTCTACCTCGACCACTCGCACACCGGGCAGGGGCTGGGCAGCCGTCTCGTCGACCTCGCCAAGGAGCGCTTCCCGGGCGGGCTGCGGCTGTGGGCCTTCCAGGACAACCACGATGCGCTGCGCTTCTACCGCCGCCACGGGTTCGTCGCGGTCGAGTGGACCGACGGTGACAACGAGGAGCACGCCCCGGACGTGCTCATGACGTGGTCTCCCACAGCACCCGACGGCACCTGACGGCGCCGGTCCGCCCCGACTACACCTGACGGCGTGAGGCGACGGCCTCGAGGACCTCGGCGATCGCGTCCGCGATCGGCACCCCGTTCTTCTGCTCGCCGTTGCGGTAGCGGAAGGACACGGCGTTCTTGGCCCGGTCCTCCTCACCGGCGATGAGGACGAACGGCACCTTCGACTTCGAGGCGTTGCGGATCTTCTTCGGGAACCGGTCGTCGCTCTCGTCGAGCTCGACCCGGATCCCCTTGGCCTTCATCTGCGACAGCACGTCCCACAGGTAGTCGTTGAAGTCCTCGGCGACCGGGATCCCCACCACCTGCACTGGGGACAGCCAGACCGGGAACGCACCCGCGTAGTGCTCGACGAGCACGCCGATGAAGCGCTCGATCGAGCCGAACTTCGCCGAGTGGATCATCACCGGCTGCTTGCGGGTGCCGTCCGACGCCTGGTACTCGAGACCGAACCGCGCGGGCTGGTTGAAGTCGTACTGGATGGTCGACATCTGCCAGGTGCGGCCGATGGCGTCCCGCGCCTGCACCGAGATCTTGGGGCCGTAGTAGGCCGCGCCACCGGGGTCGGGCACCAGCTCGAGCCCGGACTCCTCAGCCACCTGCTCGAGCACCGCGGTCGCGACCTCCCATTCCTCGTCGGACCCGATGAACTTGTCCTTCTTGTCGCCCTCGGTGTCGCGGGTCGACAGCTCGAGGTAGAAGTCGTCAAGGCCGAAGTCGCGGAACAGGCCGAGGCAGAAGTCGAGCAGGTGCTTGACCTCGCCCGGCGCCTGCTCGGCGGTGACGTAGGAGTGCGAGTCGTCCTGGGTCATGCCGCGCACCCGGGTCAGGCCGTGGACCACGCCGGACTTCTCGAACCGGTAGACCGAGCCGAACTCGAACAACCGCAACGGCAGCTCGCGGTAGGACCGCCCGCGCGAGCGGAAGATGAGGTTGTGCATCGGGCAGTTCATCGCCTTGAGGCGGTACTCGGTGCCCTCGAACTCCATCGGCGGGAACATGGTGTCGGCGTAGTAGGGCAGGTGGCCCGAGGTGTGGAACAGCCCGTCCTTGCTGATGTGGGGGGTCCCGACGTACTCGAAGCCCTCCTCGATGTGGCGGCGGCGGACGTAGTCCTCCATCTCGCGCTTGATGATCCCGCCCTTGGGGTGGAACACCGCGAGACCCGAGCCGAGCTCGTCGGGGAAGCTGAACAGGTCGAGCTCGGCGCCGAGCTTGCGGTGGTCGCGCTTCTCGGCCTCGGCGAGCCGGTCGAGGTAGGCCTTGAGCTCGTCCTTGGTCGGCCACGCGGTGCCGTAGACCCGCTGGAGCTGCGGGTTCTTCTCGCTGCCACGCCAGTAGGCGCCGCCGCTGCGCATCAGCTTGAACGCGTTGCCGAGCACCTTGGTCGACGGCACGTGCGGGCCACGGCACAGGTCGCCCCACGCCCGTGACCCGTCCCGCTTGAGGTTGTCGTAGATGGTGAGCTGGGCGCCACCGACCTCGACGTCAGCGCCTTCCGCAGCATCGCCGGCCGCGCCGCCCTTGAGCCCGATCAGCTCGATCTTGTAGGGCTCGTCGGCGAGCTCGGCGGCCGCCTCCTGGTCGCTGACCTCGCGACGGGCGAAGGTCTGGCCCTCGTTGACGATGCGCTGCATGACCTTCTCGAGCGCTTTGAGGTCCTCGGGGGTGAACGGCTCGGCAACGTCGAAGTCGTAGTAGAAGCCGTCGCGCACCGGCGGCCCGATGCCCAGCTTGGCCTTGGGGTTGACCTCCTGCACGGCCTGCGCCAGCACGTGGGCAGCGCTGTGCCGCAGGACGTCCAGGCCGTCCTGCTCCTGGGCGGTGACCGGCTCGACGGCGTCGCCGTCGGAGAGCACGTGGGCCAGGTCGCGGAGCTCACCGTTGACCCGTGCGACGAGGACGGCGCGGTCACCCTCGAACAGCTCGGCAGCGGTCGTCTGCTCCGGCACCGATCGCTCGTCTCCAGCGACGTTGACGGTGATCTGGGCAGACATGGTGGTGGCTTCTCCTGCTGGTTGGGTGATGGGGCTGTCGGTATGCCGCGCGCGGAGGCCCGCAGGCGGCATACCGATGCTATCGGCCGCCTCGCAACCCTCGCGCGCGAGTTGCGCGCGGCCGGTCAGCTGCCGCCGCTGGCGACGACCGTCGAGGCGACGATGGACGCCGTGATGGCGGTCTGCACGTCCTGGACCGCCTTGCGCACCGCCTCCGCACCCCAGTCACCGTCGGCGACCGCCTTGCCGCGGGCCCGGACCTCGCGCTTGGGCTCGTCCGGGAACAGCTTGGGCAGCAGGTCGACCGAGTGCAGGAGGGCCACCAGGGCGCCGGTTCGCTCGTCGGGCTCGACACCACCCACCACCGTGGCCCGGACCCGGCCGAGCACCTCGCGCTCGACAGCCGGGTCGGCGAGTGGCCAGGACGTCCTCGGGAAGAGCCCCAGCACCTTGCCCTGCTCGCGGCTCAGGACTCCTTGGGCCGCGAGGTCGCTGAGCACGGCGTCCTTGAGGCTGCCGGCCCGGTCCTTCCACGCGCTCACGCCGCCGATCCGGCCGACCGCGTCCTTCGGCTTGCGGTCGTGCGACAGCCGCGCCACCTCGGCCAGCAACGGGTCGGCGACGTGGCGGGTCGTGCGGACCAGCCGTCCGGGTTTGTGCTCGGGGTCGCCGGGCTCACTCAGCCGAAGGGCACCGTCGAGGGCCAGGTCGACGATTGCCGCGCCGGCGACCGCCGCCTTGAGCTTGGTGCTGTCGATCCGCGGCCGGCCGTCCTCGTCGCCCAGGGCGAGGAGCAGGAACTCGGCGGTGAGCGGGCGTCGCGTCATGTCCTCACTGTAGGAAACGCACGCGCCCTCGACAGTGCCCGAGGGCACACAACGTGGTGGTAGACAGGCTCCATGATCGTCGTCATCGCCGGAGGCCACGGCCAGATCGCCCTGCACCTCGAGCGGTTCCTGGCGGACGCCGGTCACGAGCCCGTGGGCCTGGTGCGCAACCCCGACCACCTCGCCGACCTCGCCAAGCAGGGCGCTCGCGGTGAGGTGGTCGACCTCGAGAAGGCCACCGTCGACCAGCTGGCCGCCGCCGTGGCCGGCGCTGACGCGGTCGTGTTCGCCGCGGGTGCCGGTCCGGGCAGTGGCGCGGACCGCAAGGAGACCGTGGACCGGGCCGCTGCGGCACTGCTCGCCGATGCCGCCGAGCAGGCCGGGGTGACCCGCTACCTCATGGTGTCGGCGATGGGCACAGAGCGAGCAGACCCCGACAGCGACGACGTGTTCCAGGTGTACCTGCGGGCCAAGGGGGCGGCCGACGACGACCTCCGGGCACGCACCGCGCTCGAGTGGACGGTCGTGCGGCCCGGGCGGCTCACGGACGACGAGCCCACGGGTCGGGTGGCCCTCGGCGAGGGGCTCGACCGGGGCTCGGTCACCCGGCGCGACGTCGCCGCCGTGCTCGCCGAGCTGCTGGTCACGGGCGCGGGGCGGGGACGCACCGTCGACCTCGTGTCGGGCAAGGTGCCCGTCGAGCAGGCTGTCGCGGCCCTCGGCTCGTGACCGCGCGAATCCCTGACCCTGCCCCGGCGTGGTCCGTGCAGCAGGTGGCGTTCACCGACCCGCGGGTGCAGGCCCTCGTGGCCGCCGAGGTGCAGGACTACTACGTGCAGATCTACGGCGGACCCGACGACTCCCCCGTCGACCCGACGGAGTTCGACGAGCCGCGCGGCCGCTTCCTGCTGGGACTGGTGGACGGGTCGCCCGTCGCGATGGGCGGCTGGCGGCTGCGGTCAGAGCTCGATGCCGCCATCGGTGGCCGCTGCGCCGAGGTGAAGCGGATGTTCGTCTCCCCCACCCTGCGCCGCCAAGGGCTCGCGCGACGGCTGCTGGCCGCCCTCGAGGACTCGGCCCGGACGGCCGGCGTGGAGGTCCTGGCGCTGGAGACCGGCATGATGCAGCCCGAGGCGATCGCGCTATACCAGGGGCAGGGGTACGAGCCGACGATCCGGTTCGGCCACTACGCCGACTCCGACCTCTCCCGGTACTTCGCCAAGCGCCTCGACGGCCGCTGACGACCCGCCGACGTCATCGTCCGACGATGCGGCCAGGTGGTTTGCGGATCGGGCCGCTGTCAGTGGGCATCACCGCGGTCCTCGAGTGCACCGCCAGCTCCCGGATCAGGCGCTGGGCGTCGAGCAGCATGGCGCCGTAGGCCGGCCAGGCCCGCTCGTCCTCGAGCTCGGTGGTGCGGACCACGTTCTCCAGCTCGGTGAGGATCTCTTCGGCGGACTGCAGGTAGCCGCGGACGACGGCCTGCTCCTTCTCCCCCTCCAGCCCGAAGTGGCTCAGGGCGCCGGCGATCTCGTCGAGCGCGCCGGCATAGCTGTCGAGGAAGCGCTGGGTCGGTCTCGGCTGGTTCGCCTCGTCATCGGCGGCGTCCACGAGGGTCCGGGCGATCCCGCTCACCTGCCACTGACCGCGCCGGATCGCCTCGACCGTCTGCGCGTACCCCTCCCAGTCGACCTGCAGCCGGCGCACGTTGTCGCGTGGGTTGAACCGGGTGCTCTCCTGGCCGGTCTCGATCGAGGCGTGGATGTCCGGGGCCGACCTGAGGAGGTCGGTGCTGGTGTCGAACCAGCCCCGGGCCTGGTCGCCGTCCCAGCCCTCGCGCAGGCCGGCCGCGATGTCGTTGAGCAGCAGGCAGACCTGTCGTGTCAACGCGCGGATCTGGTCACGCGGCTGCTGGATGTGCAGTGGTGCCACCACGATCGCGTTGGTCAGCACCCCGATGACGCCGCCAGCCAGGGTCTCCACGATCGTGAGGTAGGTGAACTCCGTGTCCGTCCCACCGACGGTGATGAGCGACAGGAGCACCATGGTCGGGACCTGGATGCCGTGGTCGCCCAGCCGGCGCCACCGGCCGACGAGCAGGGCGAGCGCCATGACGGGCAACATGCTCCACCAGTGCACCCCGAGCGTGGCGCCGACCAACCAGGCTGCGCTCATGCCGACGATGACGGCCACCAGTCGCTGGGCGCTGGCAAAGAGGGAGCGCACCATGGTGCGGTCCACCACGAGGAGGGCCGCCATCGGCGCGTAGAAGGGTGCCGGGCTGTGCAGCACTCGCACCGCGAACTGCCACGCGAGGACGGTGGCGAGGGCCGCCTTGCCCATCAGCACCGCAGCGTCCCGCTCGGGTCCGGCGTGGCGGACCGCCTCACCCACGGCGCGGGCCGCGCCCCGAGCCGACTCGCGCAGGGCACCGAACCGCGGGGACGGCTTCGGCCCGTCGGCTGGGGACTCCATGCTGCTGACCCTAGGGCCACCGGACCGCTCCGTCCCCATCGCGCGATGGCACAGTTGGGGTCCGCCCCAAGATGGCTCGGGTGGGTGATCGCGCTGGGCCCGGCCCGCTGCTGTACTGGTCGCGTGCGGCGCCGTGTGCCCGCCGCGGTCGCGGCAGTTGCCCTGAGTCTGGCCTCGTGTTCGGGAGAGCCGGACGAGTCCGACGCGACCGGTGTCCGATGGGGTTCTTGCCAGGGCGTCACCGACCTGTCGGCCCCGCCGGTGCCGCCGGAGCGGTTGGCCCGGCTCAGCTTCAGCTGCGGCAGGCTCACTGTGCCGCTCGACCGCACCCGCCCGGCGGCCGGGACGTTCGTCCTCCAGCTGATCAGGGCGACGACCGGCCACGACCTGGACGCCACGCGACCGATCGTGCTGCTGGTGCCCGGTGGGCCGGCCTCGTCCGGGGTCGACAACCACGCCTTCCTCGTCGGCCGGCTGTCCGACCGGCTGCTGGCCGAGTTCGACGTGGTGGGCTTCGACCCTCGTGGGGTGAAGCACTCCAACCCGATCAGGTGCGAGCACGTGAAGCGTCCCGCCACCCTGCCCGACGTGTCGACCGACGCGGGGTATGCCGCGGCGGCCCGGGTCGTTCGGACCTTCACCGAGGAGTGCCTCACCAGCCTCGGCGACCGGGCCTCCCTCTTCGGCACCACCGCCGCGGCCGCGGACATCGACGCCATCCGCGCCGCGCTGGGACAGACGAAGCTCACCTTCGTCGGAGGGTCCTACGGAGCCAAGCTGGGGGCGGAGTACGCGCGGCTCTACCCCGGCGCCATCCGCGCTGGCGTGCTCGACGCCCCCACCGATCCGCAGACCTCGGCGGTCGTCACGGCAGAGCACCAGGTCAAAGGGTTCGAGGACTCGCTCGACGAGTTCATCGCCTGGTGCCTCGACCGGTCCTGCCCTCGGCTGACCGACGTCCGCGCCTTCATCGCCGCGCTGGTGGCCGAGGCCGACCGCTCGCCGATCCGGAGCGGGCGCCCCCAGGGCGACGAACCGATGCGCGGCAGCGAGGTGCTCGACGCCGTCGCCTCGTCGCTGTACGACGTCGACCGGTGGCCCGACCTGGCCGCCGGGCTGATCGAGGCCGACGACGGCGACTCCGGCACCCTGTGGGACCTGCGCGACGCCTCGGGCAACGACCCCGACGACACCACGGAGAGCGACGGACGGTTCGTCATCAACTGCACCGACAGCGGTGCCGCACCGACGGAGGCGGAGATCCGGAGGCTCGCCGCGCACTTCAAGAAGTCCTACCCGACCTTTGGGGTGTGGGGCACCTGGCAGCTCTTCGGCTGCTCGTTCTGGACCGCACCGAAGCACACCCTGCCGGTACCCGTGGCCGAGGCCGCACCACCGCTGATGGTGATCGGCACGATCCACGACCCCGCCACCCCGTATGCCGGCGCGGTGAGCATGACACGGGTCCTCGGCAACGGTTCGACGTTGATCACCTGGGAGGGCTTCGCCCACGCCGCCTTCACCCGCGACCCCTGCATTGACGCGCTCGTCGACGCCTACCTGATCTCCCTCAGCCTCCCGTCGGACGGCACCCGCTGCGCAGCGTGAGGCTCAGTGCTCCAACGTCAGCGTCAGGTGGGTGGTCGGCGGCTCCTTGGCGGATCGCAGGCCGGCCACCGTGACCGCGCCTGCGTCGGCCACGACCAGCTCGACGGTGCTGGGCAGCAGGACGGGCTTGGCGAACCACACGTGGGACGCACTGGGCCCGGTGGTGCCGGGGCCGAGGGCGGCCAGCGTGCGAGCCGCCGTCCACATCCCGTGGGCGATGGCGCGCGGGAAGCCCATCGCCCTGGCGGTGAGCGCACGCAGGTGGATCGGGTTCACGTCACCCGACACCGCGGCATACGCCCGGCCCTGCCCCTCGGGGACGCGGACGATGCCGGCGGGCGGCCCGTCGGGCAGTGGCGGCGCCGGCTCACCGCGGTCGACGTCGGGGTTCGGGCGGCCGCGCCGCAGGTAAGTGCTGCGACCCTCCCAGACCCGTTCGCCGTCGACGTCGACCTCGGTGACCAGGTCGACGAGCTGGCCCTTCGGATGGGGGCGCAGGTGCTCCGCGTGGACGGTGAGGTCGATGAGGTCGTCGGCAGTGAGCCGGCGGTGCACGGTGATCTGGTTCTCGAGGTGGACCAGCCCCGGCAAGGGCAGCGGGAACGACCGGTCGGCCATCAGCGCGACCTGGAGGGGGAACCCGAGGACGTGCGGGTAGGTGTGCGGGAGCACGTCGCTCCCCCCGAACCCGCAGACCCGTTGGTAGCCGAGCAGGTGGTCACGGTCGACGACGACGCCCTCGCGACGCAGCGCGGCGTCTGGGAGGTCGCCCCGCCGACCGCGCTGCGTGAGCGCTGCCTTCGCGAACAGCGGTGCCAGAGAAGGTGACTCGGTCAGCGTGCGGACCGCCACGTCACGCCCCCAGCAGGCTCTGGCCGCACACGCGGACCACGTTGCCGGTGACGCCCGCGTTCGCGTCCTGGCTGAACCACGCGATGGTCTCGGCGACGTCCACCGGCAGACCGCCCTGGTTGAGCGAGTTGAGCAGCCGGCCGACCTCGCGGGTGGCGAAGGGGACCTTGGCGGTCATCTCGGTCTCGATGAAACCCGGTGCCACGGCGTTGACCGTGATGCCCCGAGCCCGGAGGCCGTCGTCCGCCGCCAGCGCGTCGACGAGTCCGATCACCCCGGCCTTGGACGCTCCGTAGTTGGTCTGGCCGCGGTTGCCCGCGATGCCGGCGATCGACGACACGAGGACGACGTGGCCGCCGTCGCGGATGCCCCCGTCGGCGAGCAGCACCTCGTTCATCCGCAGGATCGACCCGAGGTTGACGTCGAGCACCGACGACCAGCGGGCCTCGTCCATGTTGGCGAGCAGCTTGTCGCGGGTGATGCCGGCGTTGTGCACGACGATGTCGAGACCGCCGTGCCGGGCGGTGGCGTGGTCGAGGATCTGGCGTCCGGCGTCGTCAGCGGTGACGTCGAGCTGCAGCGCCGTGCCGCCGACCCGGTTCGCGGTGCGGGCCAGCGAGTCGCCGGCGGCAGGGATGTCGACGCAGACGACCGTGGCACCGTCACGGGCCAGCACGTCCGCGATCGAGGCACCGATCCCCCGGGCGGCCCCGGTCACGACAGCGACCTTGCCGGCCAACGGCTTTGCCCAGTCGGCGGGCTCGGTGGGCGTGCCCGGCCCCACGCGCACCACCTGACCGTCGACGTATGCCGCGCGGCCCGACAGCAGGAAGCGCACCGCCGCGTCGGCATTGGCCTCCGCACCGTCACCGACGAGGACGAGGTTCGCGGTGGCTCCCGCACGGAGCTCCTTGCCGATGGACCGGGTGATGCCCTCGAGAGCCCGTCGCGTCGCCGCCTGCGCGAAACCGTTGGCACTGCTGGGCTCCCGGCCCACCACGATGACCCGACCGCTGGGACGCAGGCCCTTGAGGGCTGGCGCCACGAGCGCCCGCAGGGCGTCGAGGTCGCTCGGTTCTGCGGCCTCGGTGAGGTCGGCGACGACGGCCGCGACCCGGTCGCCGTCAGCCAGCTCGTCCACCGTGTCGATCCCCTCGCTCTTCAGCAGGGCACGCACGCGTTCCGCGACGGGTGCCGGGCCGAGCCCACCGACGAGGACGGACCCCTCCACGAGTGGCTCGCCCACGGCATACCTGCGCAGCGTGGCGGGGCGAGGCAGCCCCAGCTGGGTCGCCAGCTTTCTGCCGACCGGGCTGTTGACGAGGCCGGCGTAGGTGCCCGCCATCACGCGGCCTCGAGGATCGCCATGACACCCTGGCCACCCGCGGCGCAGATCGAGATCAGGCCACGGGCACCGGATCCCTTCTCGTGCAACATCTTTGCGAGCGAGGCGACGATGCGGCCACCCGTCGCTGCGAACGGGTGACCGGCCGCGAGGGACGACCCGTTGACGTTGAGCCGGTCGCGGTCGAGCGCTCCGATTGGCGCGTCGAGGCCCAGCCGGTCGCGGCAGAACTCCTCGCTCTCCCAAGCGGCCAAGGTGGTGAGCACGGTGGCGGCGAAGGCCTCGTGGATCTCGACCAGGTCGAAGTCCTGCAGCTTCATCCCCTGGCGGGCCAGCAGGTGGGGCAGGGCGTAGGCGGGGGCCATCAGCAGGCCCTCGTTGCCGGTCACGTAGTCGACGGCGGCCGTCTGGGCGTCGACGAGGTGCGCGAGCACGGGCAGCCCGCGCTCCTGGGCCCACTCGTCCGACCCGAGCAGCACGGCAGAGGCACCGTCGGTGAGCGGCGTGGAGTTGCCCGCCGTCATGGTCGCGCTCTCACCCCTGCCGAAGACCGGCTTCAGGGTGGCGAGCTTCTCGACGGTGGAGTCGGGGCGCAGGTTCTGGTCGCGCGTCTGCCCGAGGAACGGCGTCATCAGGTCGTCGAAGAAGCCCCGGTCGTAGGCGGCGGCGAGGTTGTGGTGGGAGGCCGCGGCGATCTCGTCCTGGGCCTCGCGGCTGATGCCCCACTGCTTGGCGGTCTGGGCCATGTGCTCACCCATGGACAGCCCGGTGCGGGGCTCGACGTTGCGCGGGATCTCGGGCACCAGCTGGCTGGGGCGCAGCCCGGTGAGCGCCTTCACGCGCTGCCCCGGGGTCTTCGCGCGGTTGAGCGTCAGGAGCGTCTCGCGCAGGCCCTCGTTGACGGCGATCGGCGCGTCCGAGGCGGTGTCGGTGCCACCCGCGATGCCGGACTCGATCTGGCCCAGCGCGATCTTGTTGCCCACCAGGATGGCCGCTTCGAGTCCGGTGCCGCAGGCCTGTTGCACGTCGTAGGCAGGGGTGCGGGCAGACAGGCTCGACCCCAGCACCGACTCGCGGGTCAGGTTGAAGTCGCGGGCGTGCTTGAGCACCGCACCAGCGGCGACCTCGCCCACCTGCTCCCCCGCCAGGCCGTGCCGGGCCACCAGGCCCTCGATGGCGGCGGTCAGCATGTCCTGGTTCGAGGCCTTCGCGTAGGCGGCGTTCTGGCGCGCGAAGGGAATCCGGTTGCCGCCGATGACGGCAGCCCGACGGGGCTGGCCGGAGGTCCGGGACACGGATCGGGATGACGACGCTGAGGGGGACACGGGGTGCTCCTGAGGTGGGTCGGACTGTGGGGCAAGTAACTGATACGGACAGTAGCAGGTACACCTAGTACCTGCTACTGTCCAGCGTTGTGACCACGACCACGCAGCCGGCGAGCCCGGCTCCCGACGGCCGCAGCACCCGGTGGGACCAACACCGGGCAGCCCGCCGCCGCGAGCTGGTCGACGCGACCCTGCGCGCGATCCGCCAGCACGGGGCAGGCGTGGGGATGGACGACATCGCCGCCGTGGCCGGCACCTCGAAGACCGTCGTCTACCGCCACTTCACCGACCGCCAGGGCCTGTATGCCGCGGTGTCGGAGAGCGTCGACGCGCTGATCCTGCGCAACCTGGCGCAGGCCACCGGCGCGGCCGGTGACGACCTCGCGAGCGCGGACTCCTCGCCGCGGGGGCTGATCGCCGGGGCCATCGACGCCTACCTCACGCTGGTCGAGAAGGACCCGGAGGTCTACCGGTTCGTGGTGACCGCTCCCCTGCTCGACCAGCCGGCAGGAGACCCGGCGGCGCCGGTGACCGGCCACATCGCGGCACAGATGTCCCTCGTGATCGCGGAGGCGCTGGCCCGCGCCGGACGCGACGCCGCACCCGCAAAGGTGTGGGGTGCCGGCCTCGTGGGGATGGTGCGCGCCGCGGCCGACCAGTGGCTGGCGGAGACCGACGCGATGAGCCGACCAGAGCTGACCCAACACCTCACCGACCTGGCCTGGGGCGGGCTCTCCGCTGCCTGGCCCGACGAGACCCCCTGACCTGAGCAGCACCGACCCAGGAGCTCCCCATGACCACTCTCGCCACTGCCCTCCAGAAGACCCTCGACGGTCGCTGGGCCGCGATCCGCGACGAGGCCAGGACCGACCTCGACCCGGAGCGGTTCGCCCCTCCCAGCGAGCCGCTCGACCTCGAGTCCTACCGGGCGCGGATCGCCGACCAGGTGCAGGCGCTGGCCGCCACCGGCCACCCCAAGCGCGGCTTCCCCAAGGCCATCGGCGGCAACGGCGACCTGGGCGGTTCGGTGACCGCCTTCGAGCTGCTCGGCCACGCAGACCTGTCGCTCATGGTGAAGGCCGGGGTGCACTGGGGACTGTTCGGAGGGGCGGTGGCGAACCTCGGCACCGAACGCCACCACACGGCATACCTCCCCTCGATCATCGACGCGACGCTGCCGGGCTGCTTCGCGATGACGGAGACCGGGCACGGCTCCGACGTGCAGTCGCTGGGCACCACCGCCACCTACGACCCGGCCACCGACGAGCTCGTCGTCCACACGCCCGACCTGCGCGCCCGCAAGGACTACATCGGCGGGGCCGCCCGCGACGGACGGATGGCCGCCGTCTTCGCCCAGCTGGTCACCGAGGGCGAGAGCCACGGGGTGCACTGCGTCCTCGTGCCGATCCGCGACGAGTCCGGTGCCGCCATGCCTGGCGTGACGATCGGCGACTGCGGCGCGAAGGCCGGGCTGCCGGGGGTGGACAACGGCCGCCTGTCGTTCGACCAGGTGCGCGTGCCGCGGACCAACCTGCTCAACCGCTACGGCGACATCGACGAGCAAGGCGCCTACACCTCGCCCATCGACAACCCGACCCGTCGGTTCTTCACCATGCTCGGGACGCTGGTGCGCGGACGGATCAGCGTGGCCGGTGGTGCCGGCGCGGCCACCCGCACCGCCCTGACCCTGGCCATCACGTATGCCGGTCACCGCCGCCAGTTCGCCCCTCCCGGCGGCACCGACGAGGTGATCCTGCTCGACTACCGCGTGCACCAGCGCAAGCTCCTGCCCGCGCTCGCCAAGTCCTACGCGTTGCAGTTCGCCCAGAACGAGCTGGTCGGGCTCATGCACGACGTGCAGTCGGCCGGTGATGCCGCCGACGACCACCAACAGCGCGAGCTCGAGTCACGGGCGGCGGGCACGAAGGCGGTCGCGACGGCCCATGCGACCGCGACGATCCAGGTGTGCCGGGAGGCCTGCGGCGGCGCCGGCTACCTGGCGGTCAACCGACTGCCCGCCCTCAAGGCCGACACCGACGTCTTCACCACCTTCGAGGGCGACAACACCGTGCTGCTGCAGCTCGTCGCCAAGGGGCTGCTCACCAACTACCGCGACGCGTTCGGCGACCTCGACACCCTGGGCATGGTGCGGTTCGGGGCTCGGCAGTTCGCCGGCGCCGTCATCGAGCGCACCTCCGCGCGGGGCCTGATCCAGCGCCTCATCGACTCCGCACCGGGCCGCGACAGCGAGAAGGGCCCGACCGACCGCGGCTGGCAGCTCGACCTCTTCGAGGACCGCGAGAAGCACCTGCTCGAGACCCTGGCGCTGCGCCTGCGCAAGACCGGCAAGCCCGGCGCCGAGCTCTTCGACGTCTTCAACGACGCCCAGGACCACGTGATCGAGGCGGCCCGCGCCCACGTCGACCGCACCATCCTCGAGTCGTTCGTCGCGGCCATCGACCGGTGTGACGACCCGTCAGCCGCCCAGACGCTGTCGCGGGTGTGCGACCTCTACGCGCTGAGCAGCATCGAGGCCGACAAGGGTTGGTTCCTCGAGCACGGGCGGATCACCCCGGCGCGCAGCAAGCAGGTCACGGCCGCGGTCAACGACCTGTGCGCGGCGCTGCGCCCGCACGCCCAGGAGCTGGTCGACGCGTTCGGGATCCCGAAAGCCTGGCTCGGCACCGAGCTGCTGTCCCCCCTCGCCTGACCGGCCCGTCTGCCCGCACTTGTTGCCACCTGAGCCTCACCAGACCCGCCAATCGGCGGGTCCCTGCCCACCCAGTGGCAACACGTGCCGGTATGCCGCGTGGCTCAGCCGCGGAGCAGGGTGCGGCCGTCGTCGGTGACCGTCCAGAACGGGTTGTGGGCGACCTCCCACGGGTGGCCGTCGGGGTCGATGAAGATCCCCGTGTAGCCACTCCACGACGTGTCGGCACCGCGGCGACCGATGACGGCCCCGGCGGCCTCCGCCTGGTCGAGGACCTCGTCGACCTCCGCCGGACTGCGGAGGTTGAGGGCCCGGGTCACCCCGCCCCACCCACCGTTGTCCTCGACGACGGAGTCCTCGGCCAGCGCGCCACGGTCCCACAACGCGACCACCATCCCTCCGCACTGGAAGAAGGCGACCCCGTCGTCGTCGTTGCCCCGCTCCCAGCCCAGGGCGGTGTAGAAGCGCTCGGCCCGGTCGAGGTCGGAGACTCCCAGGGTCACCAGCGAGAGTCGTTGCTCCACTAGGCGTTCCACCACGGTCGCAAGGGCAGGTCAGACTGGCCCCGGTCGTCGAGCTTGACGGCCAGCACCTGGTGGAGCTGCACGATGTTGCGCTCGAAGCCCACCCGCGAGCCGGCCATGTAGAGGCCCCACACCCGAGCCGTTGCCTCGCCCACCTCGTCGACGCAGGCGTCCCAGTTGTCGACCAGGTTGGCGCACCAGCCGGCGAGGGTGCGGGCGTAGTGCTCGCGGAGGTTCTCCTCGTGGCGGACCTCGAGACCTGCGTCCTGGGCGGCGGCGATGATCGTGCCCGAGCCGGTCAGCTCGCCGTCGGGGAACACGTAGCGGTCGATGAAGGNGCGCAGGTGGTTCTTGATGAAGGCGAAGTAGGCCGGGTAGTTGCGCACCCCGATGTGCTCGGTCAGCCCGATCGAGGAGATCGCGTCGAACCCGGTCTCGTGGATGTCGCGGTAGTCGCTGTGACGCACCTCGGCCAGGTCCTGCAGACCCTCACGGCGGATGGCCTCTTGCGCCCAGCTCGCCTGTTCGGCCGAGAGCGTGGCGCCGACGACGTGCACGCCCCGCCGCGCGGCATACCGGACCATCCCGCCCCAGCCACAGCCGATGTCGAGGAGCCGGTCGCCCTCCTTGAGCCGGAGCTTGTCGAAGACGAGGCGGTACTTGTTCTCCTGTGCCTCCTCGAGGGTGGCGCCGTCGTGCGGGTAGCACGCGCAGGTGTAGGTCATCGACGGCCCGAGGACGTACTCGTAGAACGTGTTGGACACGTCGTAGTGGTGGTGGATCGCCTCGGCGTCGCGGGTCTTGCTGTGCCGCAGGCCTTCGGCCACCCTGCGCCAGCGCGGGAGCGCCTCCTGCGGGGGAGGCGGCGGCGGCTTGAGCAGCTCGACACCGAGCGACCGGGCGATGGCCGCGGCGGTCTTGGGCGGCGGCATCCGGAAGTGCAGGTTGCCCATCGCGTCGAGGAGCTCGTAGGGGTCGCCGGGGTGGACCCCGGTGAGGTCGAGGTCGCCGGCCACGTAGGCGCGCGCCATGCCGAGGTCGCCGGGCGCGGTGGCGAGGTAGCTCGCGCCCCGCGGTGACTTGAGATCGAGGCCGTAGGGGGCGTCCTCCGGGCCGGTGGCGGAGCCGTCGAAGGCGGTGAACCGCAGCGGCACGTCGTCGGCGGTCACGGCATCGAGGATCTCAGCCATCGACAGCTTTTCGGGGCCCGGGGAGCTGTGCTGGGAGTCGGTCCGGTTGGTCCTGAGAATCGTCACTTGCGTTGCACCGCCTTGGAGTAGAGGTCAAGCAGTCGGGACTTCGGGTCGTAGCGGCGCTTGAGGTCGGCGTAGGTGTCGCCGCCGTAGAGGCGCCAGAACTGGGCTTCGTCGTAGTAGGCGTCGGAGTAGAGGGACTTGTGCCCGTCGAGGGCGGTGACCTGCTCCTCGATGAGGCGGTTGGCCGCGCCGTCGGGCTCGGCCGGGTCGCGGGGCACGCTGGACCAGAAGCCGACGTTGACGTAGGTCTGGCCCGGCTTCAGCGGGTAGAGCGGCCACTGGTCCTTGCTGCGGACCGGGCAGAGCCAGATCGGCTCGATGGGGATCTCCCGCAGGAACCAGTGGACGAACTCGGCGGTCCGCCCCAGCGGCACCTCGATGTCCTGCACGACGCGCTCGCGCGGCGGGCGGCCCTTGCGCGCCTCCAACCGGTCGGCGACGTCGAACCGGTGGTCGAGCGCGATGAGCTTCCAGTAGAACGAGCTGCGCCGGTAGCGACGCGGCCAGAGCCGGCGCACGCGAGGATTCTGCGCGCCGAACGCCCGGCTGCACCAGAACCAGTCGGTGTCCCAGCGCCAGAGGTAGTCGTGGATCGTGAGCCGGTCGACCTTGGGCAGCGGCGAGCCGTGCTGGATCGAGCGGTAGTAGACCTGCTGGCCGGTGTAGTCGCTGACCGGTCCGGGCTGGGCCGTCTTCCTGCCCAGGGTGAGGTAGGACTCGGTCGCGGAGAACACGACACCGTCGAGGTAGTCGACCCGCTCCCCCTCGTGCTCCCCTGCGTCGCAGATCCGGCCCATCGTGGCGACGAGCGACTCGACGTCGTGGAACCGGACGTGGCGCAGGGCGACGAAGGGGTCGACCGGCTCGAGCGCGATCCGCAGCCGGGTGGCGTAGCCGAGCGTGCCGTAGGAGTTGGGGAACCCGTGGAAGAGGTCGGCGTGCTCCCCCTCCGGTCGGGCGGTGACGATCTCGCCCGCCCCGGTGAGGATGTCCATCTCCAGCACCGACTCGTGGGGCAGACCGCTGCGGAACGAGGTCGACTCGATGCCGAGCCCGGTGACGGCGCCACCCAGGGTGATGGTCTTGAGCTGGGGCACCACGAGCGGCGCGAGGCCGTGCGGCAGGGTCGCCTCGACGAGGTGCTCATAGGTGCACATGCCCTGCACGTCGGCGGTGCGGGCCTGGGCGTCGACCGCGATCACCTGGTCGAGCAGGGCGACGTCGAGCCCGGGCGCGTCGGTGCGCGCGCGGGCCCGGAAGAGGTTGGAGGTCTTCTTGGCCAGCCGCACCGGGGCATCGAGCGGGATGGCCGCGTAGCTGGCAGCAAGACGACCCACGGCGGCGTCGTGGCGCGCACGAGCGTCCGTGGGAGCCTTCACGATCCGCCCAGTCCCAGCGGAGACGAAGTCCGGCACACCCTGACCTTATGCCGCCGTGCCGACACTCGTCACGCAAGTTGTCAGCACCTGGTCTCCGGGCAGCTCAGCCCGCATCGACAGCGCCGTCCGGAGCGACTGCCGTCACCTCGTCGCCGACGCGCACGACGCCCGGGTGACGCACGGCGGCATACACCCCCGGGCAGTTGCGGGCGGTGCCGGTGACCTCGAGCTCGACGCCGCCGGTGACGAGAAGCCCACCGATGGCTGCCTCCAGCTCGACCGGGGTGAGCGACACCACGAGGTTGGCCCGGGTGTCGGGCGCGACGTCGGCAGCCGCCACGACGTGGACCGCCGCCTTCTTGCGCCGGTCGCCGGCCAGGCCTTCGGAGTCGACGGCGGCCTCCTCGAGGTCACGGCCGGGCTCGCCGCTGACCGGATAGACGTGGAGCTCGGTCACCTCGGCCACGGTCACATGCCTTCCGGTGCGGAGGCGAGGGCTTCCTCGATGGCCCGGACGAGCCGGGTGGCCGAGTCGCGGGTCAGCTCGACGGCCAGCCGGGCCCCCGGGCCGCGCGAGGGGTCGGCGAGGTCGATGTTGAGGGTGTGCTCGGCCATCGCGTGGGCGGGGTGGTCGTAGTAGACGGTGGCGTCGGTGACGTGGAACCACGGGCCTCCGGGACCCTTGGCGCTGCCCTGGACCTGCTCGGAAACCGTTGCGTAGGTGCACATCTCAGCTCTCCCGTCCGGCGAGGTGGGTGTCGAAGAAGGACGCGATCCGCTCCCAGCCGTCGTTGGCCGCGGCGACGCGGTAGCTCGGGCGGTCGGTGGCGAAGAACGCGTGGCCGGCCTCGTCGTAGGAGTGGAACTCGTGGGGCTTGTCGAGCTCGGTGAGGCGCTGGTCAAGCTCCTTGACGTGCTCGGGGCTCGGCGTCTTGTCCTCCTTGCCGAAGAGTCCCAGCAGCGGCGCCCTGAGGTCCGGCAGCTGGTCGACGAGGTTGGTGACCTTCAGCGGGTAGCCCTGCGGCGGCTCGCCCGTGACGAAGGCGCCGTAGCAGTCCACCGCCGCGTCGAGGTCGAGGCGGCACGCGGCGAGCACGGCCTGCCGGCCGCCTGAGCAGTGCCCGATCACGCCGACAGAGCCGTTGCTGGTCGCCAGTGCCCGCAGGTATGCCGCGGCGGCACCGACGTCGTCGACCAGCCTTGCGTCGGGCACGCCACCCTGCGCCCTGGCTGTCGCGGCTGCGTCGGACGGGTCTGCTCCCGGGGCCTCGCGGCTGTAGAGGTTGGGGCAGATCGCGTCGTAGCCGAGCTCGGCGAACCGGCGCACCACCTCCTTGGTGGCCCGGTCGTAGCCGGGCAGGTGGTGGATCACCACCACTCCCCCACGGGTGTGCTCGCCGTCGGGACGGGCGAGGTAGGCCTCGACCTCCGCGTCGTCGGCGCCGGTGAGGAAGACGGTGGTCGCACTGAGGGAGTCGCTCACGTCTCGGATGCTATGCCTCGCCCGCCACGTCGGCCCTGACACCCGCCATGAGGCCAAGGCCCGACCCGCTGCCCACTGCCCACTGCCCACTGCCCACTGCCCAGGATGACAATGCGGGGCGGTGCGCTTGCTTCGGGCGCCGCCCCTCCCTACAGGGGTGTGGGCGGGGCGGCTACGCGGCGTGGGCAAGTGGGGGTGCAGGCCCCAACCGCGCTGTGATCACAGTACCGAGCACGATCTGGACGGCGACCCCTTGCGGTCCTAGTCCAGGTGCGCTGACTCCCTCGCCATGGAGGCTCACCTCCCTCGTCATGGAGGCCCGGATCCCTCGCCATGGAGGCCCCGCGACTGGGTCCACCGTTCGGCCGAGGCGGGATCCACCGAACGGTCAGTCTATTCAGTGGCAAACCGGGACAGAAGCGGATCTGGCAATACCGGCCCCATACCAAGTGATGACTCTTTCTTGACCTGGCCCTAACCTCCGAGTTGGGGGCCGGATCGACTTCGGGGGAAGTCGATAGCGGCAAGGAGGGGCAGGGCTTTGGTGGGTCCGGTTGCTTGCAGGGGGAACGCGACCGGGCCCACCAAAACCTCAAGGATCGAACGACGCAGTCTCGGCCCCGTCCCCCGCAGGAGGCCCCGGCTCCGGCCCAAGGGCGATGACGCGTCTACCTGCGGGAGAACATCGCATCCTGGGCGTACCCGTCGTGAGGGAGCCCGGTGTAGGCGTCCGTCTGGGGCGAGACAGCCCACCGGTTCAGCCCGGTCCAGACCACGTTGACGTGGTCGTCGGAACCGACCACGAGACCGGTGTAGTCACCGTCGAAGACGTTGCAGTCCTTGCCGGTTGCGTCGACCACGGGCGGGTCGGTGTAACCGTCCGGGCCGCAGATGCGGGGCCAGGCGCTCTGAGGCACGTACTGTCCGCTCCAGTGCGTCACGGAGATGTCGACCTGTTCCGTCGGTTGACGCCCAGCGCCGTTGGGCACCAGCACCTCACGGCCGGTGATCACCGCGGCCCCGCCAGCCGGGGTGCGCGGCGCGACAGTCAGCAACACGTGGTTGAAGGTGTCGTCGCGGTCATCGCCGGGATCGGCCATGTTCTCGTTGGAGTCGTAGGCCACCACGAGTGAGCCGTCGGAGCGGAAGTCCGCCCAGGGGAACCACTGGTCACCCGCAGAGCCGTCGAGGGTGATCCGTGGCGTCCACGACGCCCCGCCGTTCCAGCTCTCAGCCAGGTAGATGTTCGTGTTGGTCACGGCATCGCACGGGTTGTAGTCCGGAGCTGAACCCGGGATGTCGTTCAGACAGCTGGCAGGGGCGTTGTCGTGCACTCCCGCGAAGTTGTCGTTGTAGACGACCGCCCAGTGCTGTGTGTTGGTCGGGTCGGCCGTGATGGTGCCCGGTGACTGCCACCGGATCTGGTGTCCCGTCACGGTCTGGCGCCCGATGACGCTGAACGGGGTGTCCGCAGCGCCGTCCTCGAGCGGGGCGATGACGACAGGCGCGCCGAACGTGGCGCCACCGTTGGTGGACTTCACCGCCAGCAGGGTCTGCTCGTACTCGCCCGCCGTCTCCCAGCCCGCGTCGACGTTGCCGTTGGCGAAGTGCACGACCAGGTCACCGTTCGTGGCGACCTCAGGGATCGGGAAGCTGTCCTCGTCGCACTCCCCTGCCGGGCCCGCGCTCTGGGCGCTGCAGACCGGGTTCGTGCCAGAGATCTCCTTCGGGTTGGACCAGGTCCTGCCACCGTCGTCGGAGTAGGCGAAGTACACCGGGGACTCGTTGTACGAGCCCTGGAGCCCGTTGAGGTACCGCGCCGCCACGAGGTAGGCGCGCCCGTAGAACGGCGAGCTCGGGTGGTTGTCGACGGTCAGCCATTCCTTGTCGAAGAACAGCGCGCTGTTGGCCGGGCCGATGCCGGCCCCCTTGCCCTTCATCACGGTCACAGGCTCGTTCCACGTGATGCCTCCGTCGGCGGACCAGCTGACCGAGACGTCACCCTGCGACACGTAAGGGCCGCCCTGGCCACCGGTGTTCTCCAGCTGCGCCATCATCGCCCAGCCTGTCTCTGCCGAGCTCCCGGACAGCTTGCCGTTGAACGCCGGTGACGGATCACCGGCACCGTTGCCGCTGACGAGCGGGACCTGGCCGTCGACCCACGTCGACCCCGCGTCCATCGAGGTGAAGAAGCCGGTTGGGACCAGCGCCTGCCTCACACCGGTCGAGTTGTTGAACCGGTAGAAGTAGTCGTTGGATCCCGCAAGAAGGTGGGTCGGCACCTTGGGGTTGACCGCGATCGCGAGCTCGTTGTCCGGGTTGAAGTCCTGACGATAGGGCTCGGTGTCGTTGCACGAGATGTCCATGGCGCCGGCGGGGGTGCCGTATGCCGCGCCGGCAGCGACGCTGCAGCGGTACCTCTCGATGGCTACCTTGCTGAACTGGCCGCTGCCCCCCGTGGTGCTGCCCCCGTCACCGGGGTCGAGCACAGGTCGGACGACCATGCGGAAGGTGGAGAAGGGCCGATCCCGCGCCTCCGCGGGGGCCACGTTGACCAGGGCTACCGTCGCGGCAACGGCGACGCCCGCCACAAGAGTTCTGGACGCCATGACGCCTCCCAACACGCACCCGGTCGGGCCTCCAGTGCCGTCGGTTTGCGGGTGCGCCCACCCGTCATCGTCGCCCCAAGTCACAGTCGCCGCGTCCACCAAAAGGCGCAGGAGAGTGCAAACCACCCGTGACGCAGGCACAAGACGACTTTCGTTGGCGACCGCAACCATCAGGTACACAGCCGACCCATAGTTCCGAACCGCGTGACGGATCACCCGGTGGGTCTCGTCAACCCGCGTCGGCGTCCATCCATCCGAACGTGTGCCCGCAGTCGAGGCAACGGTGTTCGTGGCACCGTCCGCGTTGCTCCACGAAGGCCACTCGGTGCCCCGACACCCGGCAGATGAACGGGTGCGTGACCCGGGTGAGGCCCTCCTTCGCGAGCAGGAAGCTGTGCCCGCAGTCGCAGCCGTACTCGATGAAGCCGCTCCGGGCGGTGACCTCGTGGACGGCGTGGCCGAACACGCCGCACAGATAGCGGACCCGCTTGGGAAACGCCGCCAAGGGCTCGTGGGGGTCGTCGTCCACGGCGAGGAGCAGCGGATGCCCGCAGCGAACACACATGTACTCGTTGTGTCCGGCGCGTCGGTCGATGCGGATGTAGGTGTGATGGCGGAGGAAGCAGCCCAGCACGTGGCGGGTGTGGCTGACCCTGCCGTCCTCGAACAGGAACGGCTGGCCGCACCGTCGGCACCGCGGGTTGCCGGCGGCGACCGTTCGGTTGTCGATCTCGTGGCCGAAGACCGCGCACGACCCCGTTGAGGGCGCGGCGACCGGCGGCACGACGGCCGGGGCGGCGGGCGCGGCCACGGATGTGACAAGTGGTCGTTGCATGGTCGGCTCCTCGGCTTCCACGTTTGTCGCTCGGGTGGTTGATCTCAGCAGCATGGCGACCAGCGTCAGCCGTCCGCATCCGCGCCGGGGGCCATCCGTGTGGCCGCGTGGCCGACACCGTTGTGGACCAGAACACGACTGTGGACCAGAACACGACGGTGGACCAGAACACGACGGCTGGAGGCTGGACCGCCAGCCAGCATCAGCCCCAGAACCCTTGGGCCACCAACGCGATCAGGGGTGGGACGCTCGATCCCACCGTTCCCCGGATGCTCCCGCCACGGGGGTGCCACTTGCCGAGCAGATCGGCGAGTCCCATGGCCAGGCTCGAGAGCAAGAGGTACCTTCCGAGCCCCGATACAGAACGCCCAGAGCTCAACGTCGATCCGATGGGTGAACTTGACTCCCAGGAGGTTCTTGGCCCACGGCCGGTCGAGTCAGAGCAAGGATCGGATCCTCTTCAAGGCCCATCCCGAGCCGCCCAACCGCAGGGCTGCTTCTCTCAGTGATGGGTCGCGCGGCCGCTCACCGCGAGTCCCCGGGCGGCAGAGCCGGCAGCCCGCCCGGTGCTCCTCTGGTGATCAGGGCGTCGATCGCGTCCATGTCGACGCACCCCTCGACCAGGTCAGCCAACAGATCGAGCCGGGCCTGCCGAGCCGCCTCGAAGCTGACTCCACTGGCGGTGTGCGGGCGGCCCACCCGCGCGGCCACCTCGCCCAGGAGCGCATGCCGGAAGCCGTCGGACTCCAAGCTGCCGTGCACCATCGTCCCGAGCACGTGCTGTCGGCGGGCGCCGCCGAAGAACTCCTCTTCGCCACCGGTGGTGGTCACCCCGTGGTGGATCTCGTAGCCGGACACCGCTGCGCCCAACGCCGTTCCCTGCGAGAGGCGCAGGACCTTCTCGCGCGCGAACGTGGTCGTGGTGTCGAGCAGCCCCAGTCCTTCGACCACCGTCCCGGCCGCGCCCTCGACACCATCCGGGTCGCTGATCGTGCGTCCAAGCATCTGGAACCCGCCGCAGATGCCGAGCACGGGGCGTCCGGCGGCGGCGTGGGTGACGACGGCACGGTCGAGGCCACGATGCCGGAGCCAGGCCAGGTCCGCGATGGTCGCCCGGGTCCCGGGGAGCACGACGAGGTCCGCGTCCGCGAGGTCCTGTGGTCGGGACGCGAACCGCACGTCGACGTCGGGCTCCAGCCCGAGGGCGTCCAGGTCGGTGAAGTTGCTGATCCGTGGGAACCTCACCACCGCAACCACCAGCGGGTGCTCGGCGTCGGCCGCTCGTCCCGCGAGGTCGAGGCCGTCCTCCGAGTCCAACCACACGGCGGGGCTCCACGGGATCACCCCGAGCACCGGGCGACCTGTGATGCGTTCGATCTCGCGGTTGGCCGGTTCGAGCAGGGTCTCGTCCCCCCGGAACTTGTTCACCACGAACCCGGCCACCAGTCGCTGGTCCGCCGGCTGGAGGAGCGCCACGGTGCCGTGCAACGCGGCATACACACCGCCTCGGTCGATGTCTCCGACGACGATGACCGGCATGTCGGCGTGCCGCGCCAGCCCCATGTTGATGTAGTCGTGCTCCCGCAGGTTGATCTCGGTGGGGCTTCCGGCGCCTTCGCAGACGACCACGTCAAAACGGCATACCAAGTCGTCGTATGCCGCGAACGCCGCCTTCGCGAGCGACCCTCGCGACCCTGCGAACTCGGCTGAGGAGATCAGGCCGGCCGGGTGCCCGTTGAGGATGACGTGGCTGCGCCGATCACTCCCCGGTTTGAGGAGGACGGGGTTCATCGCCACCTCGGGCGTGGCCCCCGCAGCCACAGCCTGGATCCACTGGGCGCGGCCGATCTCGGCGCCGAGCCCGTCCGGGCCGGCGACGACCATCGAGTTGTTCGACATGTTCTGGGCCTTGAACGGAGCCACCCGGACCCCGCGGCGGGCCAACAGCCTGCACAGCCCCGTGGTCACCACACTCTTGCCGGCGTCCGACGTCGTCCCGGCGACCAGCAGTGACCCCTTCACGGTGCTCAGCCTACGAACCCACGGCGGGGATCCCGAGGCCGCCCCAATTGTCCCTAGACGGACCCACGCCGGAGGAGAAAGATCAACCGGTGACGGCAGCGCCGTCGGGGCGCTGCCCCGATCAAGGGAGCACGTCGTGTACGCACGTACCACCACGATCCAGGCGGATCGCTCCAAGGTCGAGGACGGGATCGCCCACGTCCGGGACCAGGTCTTCCCCGCCGTGACAGCCATGGACGGCTGTGCCGGCATGTCGCTGCTCGTCGACCGCGAGTCGGGCCGCTGCATCGCCACGACCTCGTGGGAGTCGGAGGCCGCCATGCAGGCCAGCGCCGAACAGGTGAAGCCCCTGCGATCCGACGCGGAGGACACCCTTGGGGCGACGTCCAGCGAGGTCGCGACCTGGGAGGTCGCCGTGATGCACCGCGACCACGCGAGCCCTGATGGGGCCTGCGCTCGCATCACGTGGCTCAGTGGGGACCAGGGACTTGCCGACCGGGCCATCGACGTCTACAAGACACTCATCCTTCCGACGCTGCAGGAGTGGGACGGGTTCTGCAGCGCGAACCTGATGATCAGCCGGGACTCCGGCCGCATCGTCGGCACGGTGACCTTCGAGACGCGGGCCCAGCTCGAGGCCACGCGCGAGGCGGCCAAGGACCTTCGCCACCGGGCCAGCGAACGGCTCGACGCAAAGGTCGACGACGTGGCCGAGATGGACGTGGCCATGGCCCACCTGCACGTGCCTGAGCTGGTCTGACTCCACGGTCAAACCGCGGTCGTGCGCCGTCGGGTCACCATGCGGTGCACTCGACGGCGCGCGCGACTAGGCGTTGACGCCTGCATGTGGCTTCTCAGGGCTCCCCAGCCCATGCATGTCCAGTGTTCGATGAGTCGCCCACGGCAAGACCGAGCCAGCTCCCGCCCCGCAGAGCACGACCGGCTCGGAGCCAGCACGTCATTGCACGCGTTGTCGGCTCAGCCCTCAGCTACGTGAGACAAGCGCTGACGCGCAAGACTCCCTACGCACGCTCGAAGATGAGGTCGAAGTCCTTGCGCCACGTGGTTCCGTGGTCCTCGGACGCCTCCCAGCGACCCGCTATTCGTTGCGGCCAACCACGCATTTCGCATCGTCGTCCGCCACGGCCCGACCAGGACACCCAGACGCTCCATGGCCTCGTTGCGCATCGCATCCTCCTAGACGTCGACACTCAGCCAACCCGGGCTCGGTGATCGAGCCAGCCGCCCGGGCGCGTGCCGAAGGGACCCAGTGGATTCCACCCTCGCTCCCGGCACGATCTTGTCAGTCAAGCAGTTGGCCCGAAAGCGCGTCAGGTCGCTGCTTCGTGCACCTCCCCGGACCGGGCGGCACAGGACGGGTGTGTGAACCGGCCGCGGGGCGGGTAAGTCGTGCACATGGCTACTTCCGAGATCGTTGAGTTCATCGGTGACTGGACGGGCCCGGTGGTCGCCACCTCCGTCCACGCCGGACACGATGTGCGCCCCGACCTCGTCGAGTTGATGGTGCTTGACGACGCCGAGCGCCTACGGGAGGAAGACCCCTACACGGACCGGATCGCCGCGGTCGTGCCCGACCGGGTGCTGACCCATCGGTCCCGGTTCGAGTGCGACCTCAATCGGCCGCGCCGCGAAGCGATCTATCGCACCCCGGACGACTGCTGGGGGCTCCAGGTGTGGCGCGACGGAGACCTCCCGGACGCACAGTTCGAGGGCAGCCTCGCGACGTACGACGCGTTCTTCGACGCTCTCGGCGCGCGCCTCGACCAGGTTGCCGAGCGTGGACCGTTCGTCCTGCTCGACGTGCACTCCTACAACCACCGCCGCGACGGCGAGGACCAGCCGGCTGCCCCGGCGCACGAGAACCCGGAGGTGAACGTCGGCACCGGCAGCGTCGACCACGACCTGTTCCAACCACTGCTCGAGCGGTTCATGAGGGATCTGCGTTCGAAGGACCTGGGTTGTGGACCAATGGACGCCCGCGAGAACGTCGCGTTCGAGGGGCGCAACATCGCCTGGTTCGTGCACGACCGCTATCCGCGGGTGGGTTGTGTGCTGGCCCTGGAATTCAAGAAGACCTTCATGGACGAGTGGACCGGTGAGCTCAACCAGGCTGCGCTCGAGTGTGCCAGTGTGGCCCTCGAGGCGGCCCTGCCCGGCTTGAGAGAGGAGCTGGATCGACTCCGATGACCAGATCTCCGCTGAGTGCGCCTGACCGCGCCGTCGATCATGCTCTGGCCCAGCTCTCGGCCAGCATGAAGTTCCTGCTCGAGGTCACGCCGGTGAATGCCGCGGACGTGCGCGCCGAGTTCCTCGACGGCGACGTCACGGAGCCCGTGTTCACCTACCGGGAGCTCGAGGTGGAGCCCGAGGTCGTGGTCGAGCAGCTCGCCGCGATCGACATCGGGTCGGTGGAGGACACCACGCTTGCTCACCTGTTGCGCGCCAAGCATCGCGAGATGGAGTTGCAGCTGGAGATGCTGCGCGCCCGCGATACCGACGACTTCCTCGGCCTGAGCATCGAGCTGTACGGCGGGGTGTCGCCGGCGCTGCGTGAGCAGGCCGAGTCAGTGCTGGAGGCCGTGCCGTCCGCAGAGACCCGGGGTGCGTCGCTCGACGCTGAGGAGTTCCTCGAACTCGCGCTGGCCGAGATCGGGCACTACCGCGAGCAGGACCCCGAGATCGAGATGCATGCGGAGATCAGGCCAGACGTCAACGGGGTCATGGTCTCGGGTGACACCCTGCTCATCGGCACAGAGGCTTCCGTGCAACGTGCTCGGGCGGAGGGCCTGCTGCACCATGAGGTCGGCACCCACCTCGTGACCCAGGTGAACGGCGCCGCTCAGCTGGTGAAAGTACTCGGCACCGGCCTGGCGGGCTATGACGAGACGCAGGAGGGGCTGGCCGTGCTGGCCGAGGTAGCCTGTGGCGGGCTCACCGCGTTCCGGCTGCGCCAGCTCGCCGGTCGGGTCGTCACGGTGCACCGGCTCGTCGCGGGGGCGAGCTTCTCCCAGGCCCACGGCGGGTTGCTCGAGGCCGGATTCCCGCGGGGAAGTGCCTTCAACACAGTGATGCGGGTCTACCGCGCCGGTGGGATGACCAAGGACGCCATCTATCTCCGGGGCCTGGTCGACCTGCTGGCGCACCTGCGCGAGGGCGGGAGCCTCGACCTGCTCTGGCGCGGCAAGTTCTCGCTCGACGATCTGCCCCTCATCGCCGAGCTGGATGAGAAGGGCGCGCTCTTGCCTGCTCGGCTCATACCCCGGTACCTCGCCGACCCTGCGGCAGTCCGCCGGATCGAACTGGCCGCAACGACCAATGAGCTCAGCACACTCCTGGGAGGGGTGTCGTGAAGATCGCCTTCGTCGTCAACGACGTCAACACCGAGGACCCGCGCTACACCACCAACCGGCTCGCCATGGCCGCCAAGAGCATGGGCCACGAGGCGTGGTTCGTTGGCGTCGGTGACTTCTCCTACGAGCCCGACGGCTCGCTGAGCGCCAAGGCCCGGATGGGTCACGCGAAGAACTACCGCTCACTCGAGCGACACCTCGATGACGTGAAGAAGCCCGACGTCGAGCAGCTGATCGGGCTCGAGGAGTTCGACGTGGTCATGCTCCGCAACGACCCCGCCGACGACGCCGAGTCGGCGCCTTGGGCCAACAACGCCGGAGTGGCATTCGGCCAGCTGATTGCGAGCTGCGGGGTACTCGTCGTCAACGACCCCACCAGCCTGGCCAATGCGCTGTCCAAGGCGTACTTCCAGCACTTCCCGGAGATCGTCAGGCCACGCACGCTCATCTCGCGCGACCAGGCACTGATCAGCAGCTTCATCGACGACCTCGGGGGCAAGGCTGTGCTCAAGCCGCTCCAAGGCTCTGGTGGCAGTGGCGTCTTCCTGATCGACCGCAAGGAAGGGCCCAACCTCAACCAGATCATCGAGGCCATCTCGCGCGACGGCTACGTCGTGGCGCAGGAGTACCTACCGGAAGCCAAGAACGGCGACATCCGCCTCTTCGTGATGAACGGCGAGCCGCTCCAGCACGAAGGCAAGTACGCCGCATTCCGACGTATGAACAAGACCAATGACATGCGCTCCAACATGTCGGCCGGCGGCGAGGTCGCGAAGGCCACCGTCACTGACACGATGCTGGAAATGGTCGAGATCGTCCGGCCGAAACTGGTCTCCGACGGCATGTTCCTCGTGGGCCTCGACATAGTGGGTGACAAGCTCATGGAGATCAACGTCTTCAGCCCGGGCGGCATCGGCAGTGCTCAGGCGCTGTACGACGTGAACTTCGCGCACGTGATCATCGGCGAGCTGGAGCGAAAGGTCCGGATCCGCAAGTACTACAGCCACATCGACAACTCTCGGCTCGCGACCAGTTGAGTCAGCAGGCGCCATGCAGCCTTCGATCTCCTCGTGCGGTCCGCGCCTGCGCGAGGCGACGAGCCCTCAGGAGTTCGCCAGCGACTTCCAGTCCAGGATTCGCTCGGCGATCAGGGCCGCGCGAGCCTGATTGTCACGCCCGTCCAGGACCTTGAGGTCATCGGCGTCGGCCCTCAGGTAGACGCCGGACGTCCGGGCGTTGAGCGTGGGCTCGTCGTCCGACCGGGTGGTCCAGAAGCCGGCGGCGCGGTCCTCCGTCTCGAGCTTGATCTCGCCGGTTCCATGGATTGCCGGTGCGTTCGCGTGACGCGGGCGCTCGCCCTTCCACGCGTAGAAGATGCCGCCGTGGTCCTTCATCTCCTTGGTCGCCTCGCTCCAGTAGCGGGCGGACAGGGTGCCGTCCTCCTGCCAGGCGCGGCCGTTGACTTCCAGCAGGCGGTCGCGGTCCCGTGAGATCTGCAACAGGCTCACCGCAGAGGGCTCCAACGTGCTTCGTTCGGTCATCGAGAACTGCCACCACAGGCCCTCGATCCGGGACAGTCCACCGATGTCCTCGATCGCCTTACGCAACTTCTGGTTGACAGCCTTGACCTCGGCCGCCTTGGTCGCGTCGCCATACCGGACGCAGGTCAGGCCAAGCAGGTCGGTCGGCAACTTTGCCCCGTTCGCGTGCAGGATGAACGTTCGCTCCATACCAAGGACACCGCCAAAGAGTCCCGCCTCGAAGACGACGTTGTCGCGTGGGGAGGCCTGGCCCGTGGCCGCTGCATCGGCGTCTGGGGTGTTGGGTTCGGCGCGGGTCCAGTCGTCCTGGGCGAAGACGAAGGCCGCGAAGTCGACCTCACGAGTCAGCTCGACCAGCCGTCCGAGGGTGGTGGTACCAGGATTGAAGGTCGCGGTCCACGGCTCGACGTTCGCTACGTCCTCGAGCCCACGGGCCAGCGCCTTGAGCAACTTGGCCTGTCTGCCCGACGAGCCCAGGAAGATGCGGGGCTTGGCCATGGGTACTCCCACTTCTCACGTCGACCGGCTCTCTACCGATCAGCGTACCGAAGCAGCCTCGGGCAAAGGCCCGGGCGGCTGGCCGCGCCGACGCCACAGATCCGGCACGTGCCGGCACACCGCAGCCGCATGACCTGCTCGTCCCTTCCCCCGTCCACGCATGCACCGTACGGGGCGCAGCCACGAGAAGCGTGCGTATCGCGCCATTTCCAGCAGCGGTGAGAGCCACGAGAGCGACGCATCCTCCGGGTCAGGGGGCCCCGAGGATCGCAGGACTCAGATGCTGGTGGCGCCGTCGTGGAAGATGGTCGAGAGGTTCGTACCCAGCAACGCGACGGCCACGATGATGACGAGCGCGATGAGGGCGACCATCAGGCCGTACTCGACGGCGGTGGCGCCGCGCTCGGTCAGGAGGGCCCGGAACTTGGTGATGTGCTTGGACATTGGAGACTTCCATCCTCATGGGGTGCCAACGGATGGTCCGAGGGTGGCAGACCACCTGACCGGAAGGCTCCTCCCTTTGAGGGAGCACATCCCTCCCACCAATGGGCCGGCCAGCGCCCGTGCAGTGCACTTCCAGGGGGCTGGCCGGAACGTAAGGATAGACGCCGCCCGAGCGCGCGTCGTCCGCCATTCGAGCGACCCCAAACGGTCGACCTCGAGCGCGAACGGCGTAGGCCGGTTGGACGATGTGCAGCTCTCCGCGCAGGGCATCTCTTGGCGAGCACCCTCTGGTGGAGCGGATCTCAGTGACCTTCGGCACGCACGCCGCTGAAGGTTCGACCCATCACGGCAAACAGCCCCTGATCTGCATCGGCAGATCCGGGGCTGTTTGGTGATGGTGGACGTGAAGGGACTCGAACCCCTGGCCTCTCGCGTGTGAAGCGAACGCTCTAACCAACTGAGCTACACGTCCAGTGCCCTCGTCACGCAAGGGTGACTTTCGGGCCTGCCGAAGAATAGCCGGATCGGGCGCGCGAGGTGAAATCGGCCCCCCGCCCGGCGACCAACCCCGGTCAGAGCCCGGGCAGGCCCTCGATCCAGTCCTCGATGGCGTCGGGGAAGAAGCTCGGAACGCCCGAAAGGAGGAACAGCCCGTAGAAGATCGCCAGCACCAGCGCCAGCGTCACCAGCCCGACCAGACCCTTGAACCACAGGGGTTTGGGGGCGAGCCACTCGCTCCAGTCCTTGAGCCTGGCCTTGGCCCAGTCGAGCAGCCGCTGCGCCGGCTCGAACTCCGACCCCAGGATCGCGATCCCGGCGAAGACGATCAGCCACCCCGGTCCCGGGAGCGGCACCAGGGCGAGCCCGACCACCGCGATGACGAGCCCGAGGACGATGACAGCAGCCCGGTAGACGGGGTACACCGCCGGGTTCGCGCGGATCCGGCGCCGCCACTCCCAGTCGTCGTCGACCTCGTCGACCTCGTCGTCCACAACCTCGTCGACAACCTCGTCGACCACCTCATCAACGACCGGCTCCCCCGGCGTGACCGGCCCGGGACGCTCACTCACGGGTCCATCCGCTCGACGCAGAGCCGGGCGAACACGGACGCGGCCCGAGCCGTGACCGGCCCCGGCTCCAGGGCGCGGTCGTCGACGCCGTGGATGGCCAGGACGTCCTTGGTGCTGCTGGTGATGAAGACCTCGTCGGCCTCGCGCAGGATCTCCAGCGGCAGGGCCTCCTCGCGAACCTCGAGCCCGTCCTCACGGCACCACTCGATCGTCACCTCGCGGGTGATCCCGGCCAGGCAGCCCGAGTCCAGCGGCGGGGTGAGGATCGCCCCACCCACGACTACGAAGATGTTCGACCCGGTGCACTCGCACAGCTCGCCACGCGTGTTGGCGAAGACCGCCTCGATCGCCCCGCGCTCCTTGGCGTACGCGAGCGCGACGACGTTCTCGGCATACGAGGTGGTCTTGAGCCCGGCCACGGCGGACCGCTCGTTGCGCGTCCAGGGGACGACGGCGACGGACGCGCTCTGCGGCGGGCGCGGCTGGGCGCCGGCGGTGACGATGTAGGTGAGCGGGCTGTCGTCGCGGTCGGACCCGAGGGGGCCCGCCCCACCGGTCACGGAGTAGCGCAGCCGACCGAACTCGATCTGCTCCCCCGCGCCGAGGACGGCCTTGGCACCCTCGGCGATGTAGTCGTGGTCGGCAGCAGGCAGGCCGAGCCCGGCGAGGGTGCGGTCGAGCCGCCGGGCGTGCCGGGTCGCGGCGAACACCTGGCCACGGTCGATCTTTGCCGTCTCGAACGCGCCGTCGCCGACCGTCACCCCGTGGTCGAGCGCCGTGATCGACGGTTCGTCGACCGCGGTCAGCCGACCGTTGACCCACACGCGTGGCTCGTTGCTCATGCCTCCACCTTCCCAGACGCCAGCCCCACGAGACGTCGGGATTTCACCTGAGTCTCCACCCATTCCTGCTCGGGGTCGGACCCCCACGTGATCCCCGCGCCGGTGCCGAACCGCAGCCACCGCTGCCCGGTGCCGTCCCTCTGCGCCCAGAACGAGCGGATGCCGACGGCGAGTTCCGCGGTCCCGCGGTCGGCGTCGACCCAGCCGATCGCGCCGCAGTACGGGCCACGGGCAGTCGGCTCCAGGTCGACGATGGCCTGCAGGGCGGTGTGCTTGGGCGCGCCGGAGACCGAACCCGGGGGGAAGGTCGCCGCCAGCACCTCGCCCCAGCCGACACCCGGTCGCAGCCGTCCCGAGACGGCGGACACGAGGTGCACCATCCCGGGGTGCTCCTCGGGTCGACACAGGTGGTCGACCTGCACGGTCCCCTCCCGGCAGACGTGCGACAGGTCGTTGCGCACGAGGTCGACGATCATGACGTTCTCCGCGTAGTCCTTGGGCAGCATCGCGTCGAGGCTGGTGGCCGTCCCCTTGATCGGGCGGGACTCGAGGCGGTCGCCGTCCCGCAGGAGGAACGCCTCCGGGCTGGCGCACACGACGTCGAGCCCCGCGGACGGCACCACCACCCGCCCCGCGTGCGGTGCCGGGTTGCCGCGCTCGAGGAGCAGCGCGAGCCCGTCGAGATCGGCCTCCTCGGGCAGCTCGTGCGAGAGCACCCGACAGAGGTTCACCTGGTAGACGGTGCCCGCGGCGATCCGCTCGCGGATCTCGCCCACCCCCGCGAGGTATGCCGCGTGGTCCAGGCTCGTGTGCCACTCGCCCTCCAGCGGCACCCAGGGAGTCGGCCGCCCGGCGGGTGCCGAGCGGTCCACCTGGGCGAAGCGCACGGCCGTGACCTTGCCTTCGAACTCGGCGACGACGGCCCAGAAGCCGCTCGCCAGGGAGTCGAGGTCGTGGCGGACCTCGACGGGTTGGGTGGCCAGGACCGAGCCGAACCTCGCATGTCCGGTCGCCGCCTCCACGTGGGCGATCCTAGGCCGACCTAGACTTCCCGATCATGCGCCCTCTCGCCGTTGCCGCGGCTGCCGCCCGCTCGGCCCCGAGACTGACCCCGACGCTGGCCCCGACCCTGGTGCTGGCCGTCGTGGTGGCCCTCACGGGCTGTCAGGCCGCCACCCCGGCCCCTGCCGCCGGCACCAGCCCTGCGACGGCCACGACCGCTCCATCGCCGTCGACGTCTGACGCAGCGCCGACTGCGTCGAGCACCACGACCACCACGGCTCCCCCGTCGGACCCCGGCACCCTCACCATGGCGTTCGCCGGTGACGTGCACTTCGAGGACTACCTGGCCCCGCTGGCCCGGGATCCCCACGGGCTGGACGAGCTGCAGTCGTCCCTCGGCGCAGCCGACCTGGCCATGGTGAACCTCGAGACCGCCATCACCGAGCGCGGCACCAAGATCGGCAAGGAGTTCCACTTCCGGGCACCCGCCTCGGCCCTCGAGACCATCAAGGGCGCCGGCATCGACGCGGTCAGCATGGCCAACAACCACGGGGTCGACTACGGACCGGTGGGGCTGCAGGACACGCTGGCGGCGAAGCAGGCCAGCCCCGTGCCGATCGTCGGCATCGGCACGGACGAGGACGAGGCCTTCGCGCCCGCGGTCCTGTCGGCCAAGGGCCTGAAGGTGGCGGTCTTCGGCGCCTCGGAGGTCTTCGAGATGACCTTGGCGCGCTACTCGGCAGGCCCGGGCAAGGGCGGCATCGCCAGCGCCTCACCCGTGACCCGGCTCCGCAACGCCGTCAGCAGGGCAGCCGCCCGCTACGACGTCGTGGTCGTCTTCCTGCACTGGGGCCTGGACTACCAGAAGTGCCCTGACCGGCTCTCGGTGCAGACCGCCCAGGCTCTCGAGCAGGCCGGCGCGGACATCATCGTCGGGGGGCACTCGCACCGGGTCAACGGAGCCGGGTGGCTCGGCCGGTCCTACGTCGACTACGGCTTCGGCAACTTCGTCTGGTGGCGCAGCCACGAGCCCGACTCTCGGTCCGGGGTGCTCACCCTGTCCATCGACGTGAAGGCGGCCAAGGGCACCAAGCGCACCACGACCAGTGCGGTGCGCAAAGCAGTCTGGACGCCGATGCTGATCGGCGCGGACGGCATACCCAGGCCGCCGTCGGCTGCCGACAGCGCTCGGCTCCTGGCGCTCTGGAAGCAGGCCGGTCAGTGCGCGAACCTCGCCACCGCTCCACGGTGACCCTCCACCGCTGCGCTCAGCGACCGAGGACGAGGTAGCAGAACTGGAGCACGCCCCGGTAGGTGCGGACGTAGGCGTCGAGCTGCGCGTCAAGCCTGCTGCGCACCTCCGGAGCCCGGCCGTCGTCGCCGTGGCGGATCAGCCACTCCTGCCGGGCCGCGCGCCAGGTCGACTCGAAGTCGTCCCACTCCCGCTGGTCGGCGGTCGACAGGTGCAGCACCCGCCACCCGCTGGCGTGCACGTGCTCGAGCAGGTCGGTCAGGGACTCGACCTCCTCGAACATCTCGGCCGCCACGGCAGTGGGCGGGGCGGTCCAGCAGGCGTCACCGAAGAGCAGCCGTCCACCGCGCGGGGTCAGCTCGGCCAGCCGGGCGAGGGCAGGACCGGTGCCCCCGAGCACGTGGCTGGACCCGATGCACAGCAGCCGGTCGGCAGGCTCGTCCCACGAGGCCCCCTCCGCCTCGACGAACCTGACCCGCGAGTCGAGACCGCGCGCCACGGCCAGCGCACGGCCCCGCTCCAGCCCGTCGGCGTCGGTGTCGACCCCGATGCCCGTGGCGCCGGTGGGCTCCACGGCCTGCAGCAGGAGCTCACCCCACCCGCAGCCCAGATCGGTCACCCGGTCGCCCTCCCCCACCGCGAGGCGTTCCAGCAAGAGCGCCGCGTGGTCATGCGACAGCGGCGTGTTCCAGCGCATCCGGTCATAGCGGGTGCGGGCGGGGTCGGGGACTGAGGACGGGGCGGCCATGCGCCACACTCTGCCGCACGGGAATGCGCCGGGTGGTCGCACCGTTACGATAGTTGAAATTGAAACTACCTAGCCAGGAGCGCGAGCGAGATGCAGTTCGGAATCTTCACGGTCGGCGACGTCACCACCGACCCCACCACCGGGACGACGGTCAGCGAGAACGAGCGGATCAAGCACACCGTGGAGCTGGCCCGCCTGGCTGAGCAGGTCGGGCTCGACGTGTTCGCCACCGGCGAGCACCACAACCCGCCGTTCGCCGCCCCGGCCAACCCGACCGTGCTCCTCGCCCACCTCGCCGCCGTCACCGAGCGCCTGGTGCTCTCCACCTCCACGACGCTGATCACCACCAACGACCCGGTGCGGCTGGCCGAGGACTACGCCTACCTGCAGCACCTCGCAGACGGTCGCATCGACCTGATGATGGGTCGCGGCAACACCGGCCCGGTGTACCCGTGGTTCGGCAAGGACATCCGCGACGGCATCCCGCTCGCGGTCGAGAACTACGCGCTGTTGCGCCGGCTCTGGACCGAGGAGAACGTCACCTGGGAGGGCAAGTACCGCGGCCCGCTGCAGTCCTTCACCTCGACGCCGCGTCCCCTCGACGGCATCGCGCCGTTCGTGTGGCACGGGTCGATCCGCAGCCCCGAGATCGCCGAGCAGGCGGCCTACTACGGTGACGGCTTCTTCCACAACAACATCTTCTGGCCGATGAGCCACACCAAGCAGATGGTCGCGCTGTACCGCCGCCGGTTCGCCCACTACGGCCACGGGACCGCCGACCAGGCGATCGTCGGCCTCGGCGGCCAGGTGTTCATGCGGGCCAACAGCCAGGACGCGGTGCGTGAGTTCCGCCCCTACTTCGACAACGCGCCGGTCTACGGACACGGTCCGTCGCTCGAGGACTTCACCCGCGAGACGCCGCTGACCGTGGGCTCGCCCGAGCAGGTCATCGAGCGGTACGCCGGCATGGCCGACGCGGTGGGCGACTACCAGCGCCAGCTGTTCCTCGTCGACCACGCCGGGCTCCCGCACAAGACCGCCATGGAGCAGGTTGAGCTGCTCGGTACCCAGGTCGTGCCCGAGCTGCGCAAGATCGCCGCGGCTCGCAAGCCGGCCCACGTGCCCGACGCCCCCACCCACGCCAGCCGGCTCGCCGCCGGCGCCACGAAGCACGAGGACCTGGAGGTCACCCGATGAGCACCCGTCGAGTCGTGGTGGTGCAGGCCGGTCTCGGCCAGCCGAGCAGCAGCCGGCTGCTCGCCGACCGGCTGGCCACCGCCACCCGCGACGCGCTCCTGGAGCGCGGCGACGAGGCCGAGGTCGTCACCGTCGACCTGCGCGAGCACGCGCACGCGATGGCCGACGCCCTCCTCACCGGGTTCGCCACCGGTGAGCTCCGGACGGCCCTTGACGCGGTGCGTGACGCCGACGCCGTCATCGCCGTCACGCCGGTCTTCCAGGCGTCCTACAGCGGGCTCTTCAAGACCTTCGTCGACGTCCTCGACGACGGCGCCCTGCGGGGCACGCCGGTGCTCCTGGCGGCCACTGCCGGGACGGCCCGTCACTCGCTCGTCCTCGAGCACGCCATGCGGCCGATGTTCGCCTACCTCAAGGCGATCACCGTCCCGACCGCCGTGTTCGCCGCGTCGGAGGACTGGGGCAGCGGCGGCACGCTCGACACCGGTCTCTCGGGCCGGATCGACGTGGCAGCCGGCGAGCTCGCCGACCTCCTCACCGGGCGCCCGCCGGGGACCGACCGGGTCGACGAGTTCGCCGACCCCGTGCCGTTCGAGCAGCTGCTCGGCCGCTGACCGGCGCCGTCCCGGCGGGGAAGCGACCAAGTGGCCGACTTCCGACGTGCGAGCTCGATCTCGCAAGGGAAAGCGGGCCATTGGCCGACTTTCGGCGCCCAGGGGCCCGTTTCGCGCCGGGAAGCGGGCCAATGGCCGACTCTCGGCGCGTCGTCGCCGACCGCGGAGGCGTGGGTATGCCGCGTCGGCACCGGTGTCGTGCGGGTTCCCGAGCCCTAGATTGGTCGGATGAACGCACTGGAGCGCTTCTCCCTTGCCGGCCGCGTCGCCGTCGTCACCGGCGGGACCCGAGGACTCGGTGCCGGCTTCGCCCGCGCCCTCGGTGACGCCGGGGCAGCGGTCGTCCTCGTGGGCCGCGACGCCGAGGCTGCCGAGGAGGTACTCGGGTCGTTGCGCGACAACGACGTCCGGGCCGACTTCGTGGCCGCCGACGTCACGGTGTCGGCCGACGTGCAACGCGTGCTCGAGGCCACCTTGTCGCTGCACGGCCGGGTGGACGTGCTGGTCAACAACGCCGGCGCCTGCGTGCACGCTCCGGCCCTCGACGTGACCCCGGAGGACTGGCGTGCCGTCATGGCCGTCAACCTCGATGCGGTGTGGACCTGCTCGCAGACCTTCGGGCGACACTTCGTCGACCAGGGCGCCGGGTCGATCGTCAACATCGGCTCGATGTCGGGGTTCATCGTCAACCGGCCCCAGTGGCAACCCGCCTACAACGCGTCCAAGGCTGCCGTGCACCACCTGACCCGCAGCCTGGCCGCCGAGTGGGCGCCACACGGGGTGCGGGTCAACGCCCTGGCACCGGGTTACATCAAGACGGACATGTCCCCCGTCGACGACCCGAAGTTCCGCCAGCACTGGATCGACGACGCCCCCATGCAGCGCTACGGCACGGTCGAGGAGCTCGCCCCGGCGGTCATCTTTCTCGCCAGCGACGCGTCCTCGTTCGTCACCGGCTCGGTGCTGGTGGCCGACGGCGGCTACACCGCCTTCTGAGGCCAGCTGCCTTCTGCGCCAGACGCGGCAGAACCCCCGCCGCAGGGGGGCGAGGGCTCTGGTCCGTGGGTCGGTGCGGCCTAGGCGATCGCCGGCTTCACCGCCGTGTGGCGTGAGCCGTGGCCGACCTCTTCCTCGACCGGCACCCGGCGCAGGTGCCGGAAGCCGAGCAGCGCGAGCACCAGCATCGCCGCCGCCCCGATGAAGCTGACCCACGCGGCATACATCGCGATGGTGCCCATGGTGCCGAAGGCGTAGGCGTTGAGCAGCAGGCCGCGCAGGGTCTCGCCCTTGAAGGCGAGGTCGACCATGGCCTTGGCCTTCGGGTCGTCCGGGTTGGCCCGGGCGGCGGCACTCAGCTCGGAGTAGGTCTTCCCACCGGTCGACTCGTCGAGGTGCACCTTGATGTAGTGGTCGGCCCAGGCCTTGGCCTGTGCGCCCGTAGTGAGCTGCTGTCCGGCGTACTGCTCGAGGTAGGGCTTCACGAGCGGGTCGTTGAGCTGCTCACTGCCCTTCGCCGGGAAGGTGATGTGCTGGGCCGAGAGCTGCGAGTGGACCTCGTTGTCCACGAAGCTGCTGGCCCACGTCATCAGTCCCCCAACCACCAGCAGGACTGCGGCGACGATGAGGCCGCCGGTCGTGAGCAGGGCATCCAGGGTGCGTCGTCGCATGGTGGTGGTTCCTCCTTCGGGTGCGTGGCACCCGCGTTGTATTCCGTTCTGACACCTCAACTCTGGCGTCGACAGAGCCGGGCGTTCAGGGCCGAAGGTCCCGACTTCGGGATTGGTAGCCGCCCTTGACGACGAACCGGCGGCCGGTGACCGAGTCGGGGTGGATGCGCATGATGCGGGGCTTGGGCGCGTCGTGCCAGGGATGCACGGGCAGTCGCATCGCCTCGAGCGCGTCGTCGAGCTGGTAGACCTCGTGGGCGACGCCACGGATGACGACGCTCCACGCCTCGGCCCGCTCGACGTCGTAGCCGTCGACCTCGAAGGCGACGAAGGTGCCGTCCGAGGACGTGAAGAGCGTCCCCGAACCGGTCCGGAAGACCACCGTCCCGTGGTCGACGGCGTAGTTGATCGGGAAGATGTCGGGCCGCCTGTCGTGGACCACGGCGATGCGCCCGACCACGCCCTCCCTGAGGGCCTGCCAGCACTGGGCGACGGTGAGCTCGGTCTGCGTTTCCATGCGTCCACGATTCCCCAGGGGCCGCGCAGGGATCAGGGTCCAAGGTCCCTGTCCTGCCGTCGTCCTCGGGGTGACGCTGAGGACAGGTCCGGCAGATCAGGCCGGCAGGAGGCTAGGAGGAGCCATGTCGTCCACCACCACCCGCCCCGTCGTCGTCGGGGTCGACGGACAGCCACCGTACGACCGGGCCCTCGACTGGGCGATTGCCGAGGCCCAGCGCGCCCACGCGCCGCTGCACCTCGTCTACGCGCGGATGATGCCGCTGCGCGGCCCCACGGTCGAGGCCGGGTTCGACGTGCACACGACCGAGTCAGACGAGATCCTCGGCGCCGCCACCGATCGGGTCCGAGCGTTGGCTCCGAGCGTGCACGTCACGACCGCGAGTGCGTACCGCAACGCCGCTGCCCTGCTCGTGGACGAGTCGCGGGATGCCACCTGTCTGGTCGTGGGCGCTCGGGGCCGCAGCGCCCTGGGGAGCGTCCTGCTGGGCTCGACCTCGCTTGACGTCGCGGCCCACGCCCTCTGCCCGGTCGTGGTCGTGCGCGAGCTCCCCCAACAGCTCCCCGACCGGCCCGGGGTGGTCGTCGGGTCGGACGGGTCCGGGATCTCCGAGGCGGCGATCGCCGCTGGGTTCGAGCAGGCCGACCGGCTCGGTGTGCCGCTGACCGTGGTCCATGCGTGGTTCCTCGACGAGGTGACCGGCCTGGCCGCGCTCGCGACCGAGGACGTCACCCACGTCGTGGCCCAGGAGGAGGACGCCGTGGCATCAGCGGCGATCGCCGGCTGGTCGGACAAGTACCCCGACGTGCAGGTCCGCCAGCACGTCCTGCGCGCCCACCCGGTCGAGGCCCTGGTCGACCACTCGCGCGGAGCCGAGCTGCTCGTCGTCGGCAGTCGTGGTCGGGGTGGGTTCACCGGCCTGCTGCTCGGGTCGGTCAGCCAAGGAGTCCTCCACCACGCGCACTGCCCGGTGATGGTGGTTCGCTCGAGTGGGGGTGCGTGATGGCCGACATCGTCCGTCCCACCGACCACACGGGTCTCGAGGTCCTCGACCTCGACGAGTGCCTCGCGAAGCTCGTCGAGGTCCCGGTCGGCCGGCTCGCCTTCCACCTCGACGGTGAGCTGACCATCCTGCCGGTGGTGCACACGGTCGACGGCGTCGACGTGTGCTTCCGGACCACGGGTGACTCCAAGATCCAGGCCGCGGTCGACCGCGACCCGGTCGCGTTCGAGGTGGACCAGTTCGATGCCTCGACGAGGACCGGCTGGAGCGTCGTCGTCCAGGGGACGGCGCTGGTCGTCGACGACGAGTCGGACGTCCGTCGGCTCGATCAGGCGGCGCGCGCGCCGTGGGTCCCGCCGCACCCGGGACCGAGCACGTGGGTGCGCGTGCGCACCCAGAGCATCACCGGTCGCGCGCTGGTCTGACTCCCTGCCCGGCGACGTAGACAGCGGCCTGGGTGCGCCGCTCCATGCCGAGCTTGGCCAGCACCGACGTGACGTAGTTCTTGACCGTCTTCTCCGCCAGTGAGAGGGACTCGCCGATCTGGCGGTTGGTCAGGCCCTGAGCGACGCAGTCGAGGATGCGCCGCTCCTGCGGCGTCAACGCGGCCAGCTTCGGGTCGGTCGGCTGCTCGTGGCCCCAGGCCTGCCGCAGGCGCTGCACCACGTCAGGGTCGAGGAGTGACTCCCCCGCGGCCACCCGACGGATGGAGGCCACCAGGTCCGAGCCCCGGACGTCCTTGAGGACGTAGCCGGCGGCTCCGGCGGCCACCGCGGCGGTGAGCGCCCGGTCGTCGTCGTACGACGTCAGGATGATCGCCTGGATGTGCGGGTCGACCGAGCGGACGTCGCGGCACACGTCGATCCCGGACCCGTCCGGCAGCCGCGCGTCGAGGACCATCACGTGGGGCCGAAGTGCAGGGATACGCCGGGCCGCCTCGGTGGCCGAGCCCGACTCACCCACCACCTCGAGGTCGTCCTCGACCTCGAGGAGCTCGCGCAGGCCGCGGCGGACCACCTCGTGGTCGTCGAGCAGGTACACGCTGATCGTCATGCCCTCCACCCTCTCAGCCGGCCGGCCCTCGAAGGCAGCGCGACGGCATACCCATGATGCCTGCTCACAGCGAGCCGCGCCGCACCACCGCGACGGGGCAGCCGGCCCTGCGCATGACGGCGTGGCTCACCGAGCCCATCATCAGACCCGCGAAGCCGCCGCGTCCCCGGCTCCCGACGACCACCAGCCCGGAGTGCCGCGACAGGTCGACGAGCACGTCGTCGGCGCGGCCCTCGACCACGCTCCCGGTGACCGTGAGCTCGGGGTATGCCGCCGTGACCTGCCCGATCGCGGCGGTCACCGCGGCGCGGGCGGCCGATACCCAAGGCTCGGTCGACGTGACCACCGAGGCGTCCGCCGGGAGGTCGGGCCACCCCGTCGCGACCGGCGCGTGCCAGGTGCTCACGACGTGCAGGGGCGCCTGCCACACGCGAGCGAGCTCGGCTGCGAGCCCCACCGCCCCGCGTGCGGGCCGTGAGCCGTCGACCCCGACCACGACGGGCGCCGCGGGACCGGGCTCGCTCCCGGCACCGTCGCCGACCACGACGACGGGGCACCGCGCATGCATCGCCACGGCGAACGAGACCGACCCGAGGACCGCTGCCTGCAATGCGCTGCGACGGTTGCGGCCCACCACCACGAGACCCGCCTCGCTGGAGCGGGCGACGAGCTCGCCGGCCGGGCCGCCGACCACCCCGACCGCCGCGATGGCGCCCTCGGGGTTGCGTTCCCGGGCGAGCGAGACCCCACGGCCGGCGGCCGACCGGCTCGCCCTCCACAGGTCCGATCCCGTGCCGAGGGCGTCGCCGCCGGTGGCGGTCGGGAGGGGTGGTTCCGAGGCGCTGAGGACCACGAGCTCGGCCCCGAGCCGGGCAGCCTGGGTGGCCGCCCACTGCACGGCAGCGACCGACGCAGGGCTCTGGTCGAAGCCGACGACGACCGGGGCTCCGAGGACGCTCCCGACGTCCAGTCGGCCGTCTGCCCTGGCCGGGGCATCGAGGTGCGGCGTCATGGCTCAATCCTGTTCGGCGGTGACGGCGGTCGACAGGGCCCTAGGTCCCGGGTTGGCGGGTGGGTTCCGCGGGGGGGTGGCGGGCTCGGGTCGCGGGCTCGGCAGTCGAAGGTCAGCGGGTCGCCGAGAGGGGGATCTCCCAGTCGAGCAGCGTTCCCCCGGACTCAGCCGCAGCGAGCTCGAACCGGCCACCCCACCCACTGGCCCGACGCCCTAGGTTGTCGAGCCCGGAGCGGGTGACTCCGTCGGTCAGGCCGATGCCGTTGTCTCGCACCCGGACCCGCACCGACTCCCCCACCTCGACCACGACCTCCGCCTCGCTGGCTCGCGCGTGCCGAGCCACGTTGCTGAGCGCCTCGCGCACCACAGCCAACAGGTCGGCCGCCAGGTCGTCGGGGACGTCGGACACACTCCCCCTCATCGTCAGTGAGGGCGCGAACCCCAGGCTGACCACGGCGCCGTCACAGATAGTCGTGATCTCGGACGCGAGGCTGCGGGCGTCCGATGCGCGGTTGAGGGCGAAGATCGTGTGGCGGATGTCCTTGATCACGGCATCGACCTCGTCCACTGCCGTCTCGATGCGGTCGCGAGCGGTCGGCTCGCTGGTGAGGCGGCTGGCGGACTGCAGCGACATCCCCGTCGCGAAGAGCCGCTGGATGACGTGGTCGTGCATGTCGCGGGCAATTCGGTCGCGGTCCTCCAGGAGGTCGACGCGTGCCTGCTCCCGCTGCGACCTGGCAGCCGTGATCCCCACAGCCAGCCGCTGGGCGAAGTCGAGCAGGGGCGCGGAGGAGCCGCCGAGCTCGGGGGGCAGCCCCGCGACGACGATCACGCCGAGCGGGTTGGTCGGCGCACCCGCCGTGAGCGGGACCACGGCGTGGTCCGCAGCAGGGTCGGGGTCGGTGGGCGCCGAGGCCAGGGCGGCCCTCGCCTCGGCATCGTCCAGGACAGTGCCGACGACCGGTGCCTTCGGACCTGCGGCGGACACGACGACCAGGTCCTTCCCCACGGGTTGGGCGATGAGGGCGCAGTCGGCGCCGGTGAGGTCGAGCACCCGTTGGGTCGCCTCGGCGAGCACCTCTTCCTCGGATCGCCCCGCGAGCAGCGCGGACACCAGGTCCCGGGTCGCTTCGCCCCAGTGCTGCTGGGTCACGCTGCGGTCGTAGAGCCGCGCGTTGTCGATCGCCACCCCCGCGGCTGCGGCCAGGGCGGTGAGGATCGTCTCGTCGTCCTCGGTGAAGCGTTCGGCGCCGCGCTTGTCGGTGAGGTAGAGGTTCCCGAAGACCTGGTCACGGATCCGGACCGGCGCCCCCAGGAAGCTCGTCATCTGGGGGTGGTTGGCGGGGAAGCCGTAGGAGTCGGGGTGCTCACTGATCCGGTCGACCCGCTGCGGGTGCGGGCTGGTGATGATCATCCCGAGCAGGCCACGGCCGTGCGGCAGAGGCCCGATGGCGGCCCGGGCCTCGTCCGAGATCCCGTGCGTGACGAACTCGATCAGCTCTTCACCGCTGGGGCCGAGCACTCCCAGGGCGCCGTAGGTGGCGTCGACCAGCTGGCACGCGGACTCGACGATGCGGCGCAGCACGGCAGCCAGCTCGAGGTCGGAGGTGACGGCGACGACGGCGTCGAGGAGGGCGCCCAGCCGGTCCTGCGCCGTGCGCGCGCTCCCGGCGCGGGACCGGAGCTCCTCGATCAGGTCGTCGAGGTCCAGCCCGGACAAGCGGGCGATCGTGCCCGGTCCTTGCTCGGGCGGTGTCGGCTCTGGTTCCACGGCCTCATCGTAGGGTCCGACGTCGACCGACACGGGGCGTTGTCAGTCAGCCGGGTCTGAGTCCTTCATGGACTGCTCCGCAGGGTCAACGCCTTCCGGCTCGTCGGTGCCCTGCACCACGACGTCGCGCACGCCGGGGACGGTCGCGGCCACGGCGGCGGCCAGTCTCGCGTCCCGCCCTCCACGGACCCCGCTGACCGTCACCACGCCACGGGCGACCGAGACCGTCCACCGTGGTCGGTCCAGCTGGGCCAGCTCCCTGACCACCCGGAGCCAGATGTCGGCGTCGCGCGTGGACAGTTCCCGGATCACGTCGCTGCGACTGATCATGCCGACCAGCGCATGCTGCCCGTCCACGACGGGCAGGCTCTTCCAGCCGGTGTCGGCCAGGACCCGAGCCACCTCGGCCACGTCACTTCCTTCGTGGGCCACCACGGGGTCGGGGCTCATCACCTCGAGGACCGTCGCCGGCCACGGTTCCGCGGGGGCGTCCGCCACGGGGCGCAGGTGGGCCCGAGGGTCCGCGGACAGGTGGAGCCGCAGCACGTCCGCCTCGCTGAGGATGCCGACGACCCGACCGGTGGCGTCCACGACGGGCAGGGCGGACACGCGCTGCTCGGCCAGCACCCGGACGGCGGCGTCCAGGGCCGAGGTGTCGCGCACGTGGACCACGTCACGGGTCAGCAGCTCACGCACCAGCATCGGGGGTGCTCCTCTCCTCGGTGGCGGCGAACGTGCGGCCGCTCGCCGCCACCCACGGTGCCGCGCCGAGGAGGCCCGGGACAGGGCCCTTCGTCCCGCCCGTTGCGGTTGTCGGCGGAGCGCCTAGATTGGGGCCGACCGTTCCGCTGCTCGAAGGAGAACTCATGGCCACCACCCGCACCGCCGTCACGCACTGGGAGGGCTCCCTCTTCGAGGGCGCCGGCCAGGTCAGTCTCGAGTCCTCGGGGATCGGCACGTATGACGTGTCGTGGGCCGCGCGGTCGGAGGAGCCGAACGGCAAGACCAGCCCCGAGGAGCTCATCGCGGCAGCGCACTCGAGCTGCTTCTCGATGGCCCTGTCCCTTGCGCTGGACAAGGCGGGACACCCGCCGACCTCTCTCGACACGACCGCCAAGGTGACGTTCCAGCCGGGCACCGGCATCACGGGTAGCGCACTGTCGGTCGTCGGCAACGTCCCCGGCATCACCGCCGAGCAGTTCGAGGAGGCAGCGCAGGACGCCAAGGCCAACTGCCCGGTGAGCCAGGCGCTCAAGATCCCGATCACGCTGGAGACGAGCTTCACCGGCTGAGGCCGGGGCTCGGGCCAGCGCGGAGCTGGAGCGAACAGCCGTGATGGACGCCTGGTGGGTGTCCGACGCCGGGCTCGAGGAGCACGACGTGAGGCAGGTCGACGACCTGTTGCGCCGCGACGAGGGCTTCGTCTGGGTCGACATCCCCGAGTTCGATGACGCCGCCGAGGCGCTCCTGCGCGACCACTTCCACGCCCACCCCCTGGTCGTGAAGGCGTGTCGCGAGAGGAACTTCGTGCCGTCCGTGCACGGCTACGAGCACCACACGTTCGTCATCGTGCACACGCCGCTGGCCGGCGAGGGCGGTCACGTCCACATGCTCGAGCTCGACCAGCTCGTGGGTCGTCGCTACCTCGTGACCGTGCACGGGCCGCGCAACCCGGCCGTGTCGCTCGCAGACGCGACGGAGGAGACCCGCACCGTCCAGGAGCGGATGCGGGCCGGTCGGTTCCGGCCGAAGACCCCGAGCGAGCTGTCCTACGCGATCGGGTCGGCGGTGGCGCGACGGCAGAGTGCGGCGGTCAAGGACGTCGCGAGCCGGCTCCCAGCGCTGGAGATGCGGGTGATGGGCTCGGACTTCCACCAGCCCGAGGAGCTGCTCGAGGAGCTCTTCCTGCTGCGCCACGAGCTGCTGATCTCGCGGACCCAGGCCGGGCAGGCGCACGAGATCTACGGGCGGCTGGCCTCGCTCGAGCGGTTCGCCAGCGAGGAGTCGCAGCGCCACGCCCGCGACCTGTCCGAGCAGTTCGACCGGGTGCGCAGCCTCGCCGACGGCGAGAGCCAGTTCCTCTTCGGGGTGATCGAGCTCTACCAGACCAGGGTCACCACGAAGATGACCGTGGCGATGGAGCGGCTGGCCGTCATCGCGGCGATCACGCTGCCGGTCACCGCCATCGCGTCGATCTACGGCATGAACGTCATCGTCAACGGCAGCACCCACTGGGTGCAGCTCATCATCGTGCTCGCCGTGATGGCGTCGATCAGCCTGTGGCTGCTGCGCTGGGCGCGCCGCCAGGGCTGGTGGTGATCTGGTGGTGAGCTGGTGGTGAGCGACGACAGGGGTATGCCGGGCGGTCGCCCCCCATGGTGACCACCCGGCATACCTGCTCGCCCCCCGCCTAGAAGTCCTCGTCCCTAGAACTCTTCACCGAACTCGACGGATCCCGACACGCCGACCTGGTAGGCCGAGACGCGACGCTCGAAGAAGTTCGACAGCTCCTGCACGTCCTGCAGCTCCATGAAGGCCAACGGGTTCTTCGAGCCGTACTCCGGCTCGAGCCCCAGCTGCTCCAGCCGGCGGTCGGCCACCGACTCGAGGTAGGTGCGCATGTCGGTCGTCGAGAGCCCCGCCACTCCCCCGCCCAACAGGTCCTGCGCGAACTGCGCCTCCGCGTCGACGGCGTCACGCATCATCGCCCGCACCTGGTCGGCGAGCTCGTCGTCGAAGAGGTCCGGCTCCTCGCGGCGCACCGTCTCCACCACGTCGAACGCGAAGGCCATGTGCATCGACTCGTCGCGGAACACCCAGTTCGTGCCGCTCGCGAGACCGTTGAGCAGGCCGCGCGACCGGAGGAAGTAGACGTAGGCGAACGCGCCGTAGAAGAACAGTCCCTCGATGCAGGCCGCGAAGCAGATCACGTTGAGCAGGAAGGCCCGTCGGTGTTCCTTCGTCTCCAGCTTGTCGAGGTCGAACACCGAGTCGATCCACCGGAAGCAGAAGTCGGCCTTGTCCTTGATCGACGGGATGTTGTCGACGGCCGAGAACGCCTCGTGCCGCTCCTTCTCGTCGGGGACGTAGGTGTCGAGCAGGGTCAGGTAGAACTGCACGTGCACGGCCTCCTCGAACAGCTGACGGCTCAGGTAGAGCCGGCCCTCCGGGGAGTTGATGTGCTGGTAGAGGTTGAGTACCAGGTTGTTCGCGACGATGGTGTCGCCGGTGGCGAAGAACGCCACCAGCCGGCCGACGAGGTGCCGCTCGGCGGCGGTCAGCCGCTGCAGGTCCTTGAGGTCGGAGTGCAGGTCGACCTCCTCGACGGTCCAGGTGTTCTTGATCGCATCGCGGTAGCGCTCGTAGAAGTGCGGGTAGCGCATCGGCCGCAGGGTGAGGTTCATCCCCGGGTCGAGGAGCATCCGAGTGGCCGAGTGGTCGGTGGCCACGGTGGTGTCGGTCGTCTGGTCGATGGTCACTGGCAGGCCTCGCAGCTCTCGGGGTTCTCGAGGGAGCAGGCGATCACGGCTTGATCGGACACTGCCTCGTCGGTCGGGGTGAGGGTCAGGACGGCGGGTGCCCCGCTGGCGGCCGGCGCGGTGTCCGGTCGGGTGGAGGCCATCGAGATGGTGGCCTGCTGGATGCGGGTGGCCGGGCGCGACCGCAGGTAGTAGGTCGTCTTCAGCCCGGCCTTCCACGCGTAGAGGTACATCGAGCTGAGCTTCCCGATCGTCGGCGACGCGAGGAAGAGGTTGAGCGACTGGCTCTGGTCGATGTAGGGCTGACGAGCGGCGGCGAGCTCGATGAGCGACTTCTGGGGCAGCTCCCACGCGGTGCGGAAGAGCAGCCGGACGTCCTCGGGGATCTCCGCGATGCCCTGCACCGACCCGTCGCTGCGCTTGATCGCCTCGCGCACCTCGGGAGTCCACAGCCCACGCGCCTTGAGCTCGCGGACCAGCGCCGTGTTGACCTGGAGGAACTCCCCCGACAGCGTCTCGCGCTTGAACAGGTTGGACACCTGCGGCTCGATGCACTCGTAGGCGCCCGCGATCGACGCGATCGTGGCCGTCGGGGCGATGGCGATGAGCAGCGAGTTGCGAAGTCCGTTCTCCTTGATGGCCTTGCGCACGATGACCCAGCGCTCGGTCTGGGTCGGCGTGACGTCCCAGAGGTCGGGCTGCAGGTCACCACGCGCGGCGCGCGTCTGCTCGTATGCCGGGTGCGCACCGTGCTCGGCGGCCAGCTGGCTGGACCGCTCCAGGGCCGAGAGGTAGACCTCCTCGGCGATCCGCGTGGACAGCTCCTGCGCCTGCGGCGAGTCGAACGGCAGGCGCAACGCGAACATCACGTCCTGCAGCCCCATCACGCCCAGCCCCACGGGGCGCCAGCGCGGGTTGGACGCCGCCGACTCCTCGCTCGGGTAGTAGTTGATGTCGATCACCCGGTCGAGGTAGGTGACCGCGGTACGGACCGTGGCGCGCAGCTTCTCCCAGTCGACCGCGTCGCGCCCGGGGGTGAGGTGCTGGGCGAGGTTGACCGAGCCGAGGTTGCAGACCGCGGTCTCGTCGTTGCTCGAGACCTCGATGATCTCGGTGCACAGGTTCGACAGGTGCACCACCGGGGCTCCCGGGCGCTGGTCGTCGCTGGTCTGGTTGCAGGTGCGGTTGCTGGCGTCCTTGAAGGTCATCCAGCCGTTGCCGGTCTGGGCCAGGGTCCGCATCATCTTGCCGTAGAGCTCGCGCGCGCTGACCTGTCGCACGAAGCGCCCGTCGCGCTCCGCGGCGGCATACGCCTCCTCGAAGGCCGGCCCCCAGAGATCCGGCAGCTCGGGCACCTCGTTCGGGTCGATGAGGCTCCACTGCTCGTCGGCCTCGACGCGGCGCATGAACTCGTCGGGCACCCAGTTGGCGAGGTTGAGGTTGTGGGTGCGCCGGGCGTCCTCGCCGGTGTTGTCGCGCAGCTCGAGGAACTCCTCGATGTCGGGGTGCCACGGCTCGAGGTAGACGCACGCGGCACCCTTGCGACGACCACCCTGGTTGACCGCGGACACCGACGAGTCGAGGGTGCGCAGCCACGGGACGATGCCGTTGGAGTGGCCGTTCGTGCCACGGATGAGGGCCCCGCGCGACCGCACCCGTGACCACGAGATGCCAATGCCACCCGCGAACTTCGAGAGCTTGGCGACCTGGGCGTAGCGGTCGTAGATCGACTCGAGGTCGTCCTGGGGTGAGTCGACGAGGTAGCACGACGACATCTGGGTGTGCCGGGTGCCGGAGTTGAAGAGGGTCGGCGAGCTGGGCAGGTAGGCCAGCGACGCCATCAGCCGGTAGAACCCGATCGCCTCCTGTGGCGTGTGCGACAGGCCGCAGGCGACCCGCAGCAGGAAGTACTGCGGCGTCTCCAGCACCATCCGGGTGTCGGGGTGGCGCAGCAGGTAGCGGTCGTAGACGGTCCGCAGCCCGAAGTACTCGAACCGGCGGTCGTTGCTGACGTCCACCGCGTGGTCGAGCTTGCGGGCGTTGGCCTCGACGAAGGCAGCGGTCTCGTCACCGATCAGCCCCTCGAGGTGGCCGAGCCGCACGGCCTGGCTGAACGACGCGATCTGCTGGCCGCGCACCTCCTTGTCGATGTAGTTGGACAGGAGGCGGGCGGCCAGCCGCGAGTACTCGGGCTCGGCGGCCGTCATCTCCGCGGCGGTCTGGATCGACAGCCGGTCGAGCTCGGCCGTCGTTGCGCCGTCGTAGAGGCCGCTGATGGTGCGGGTGGCGATGGCCATCGGGTCGACCTCGGTGAGGTCGTCGCACCAGCGCTCCACCGCCCGGACGATCTTCATGACGTCGACGGGCTCGCTGTCGCCGTTGCGCTTGCGCACGGCCATGGTCGTGCGGCGGGCGGTCGGGGGTTCGACGGCCGGGATGTCGTCGATGACCTCGGTGGTCGTGTCGGTCACTGCTCTCTCCTCGCGAGCGATTCGGTGCCGCGGGTCGAGGAGGGGACGACGACACAGCCACCGCCTCGGCAAACCGGGTGCGGTCGTCTGTGCAGGTCGTGTGACCCGCCCTCGAGGCCACGACTCACCGCACACGGCGTGTGCGGTCGCTGGCAGGTCTTCGGACTCGCGGACCTTCGCCTCGGCGACCGTGGGGTGAGCTCTGGCGAGCTCGGGTCGTCGGGGCGGTTCCTACTGGCCGTCGCTTCCCACCCGCGTGGTGCGAGCAGTGCTTGATGACGGCGGTCGTTTCCGCTTACCGCTGCGGGGCAGTCCCGGATTCACACCGGGTTCCCTCTTGCCCCGGAGACCGATTGCGCGGCCTCCGGACCAGCAAGAGACACCATATGCGGGTGGTGGTGCGAATTCGTGGCACCACATGTTGGGTCCGCGTGTCGCGTCCCTAGGATTGCCGCCATGCGCCGCGCCACCCCTTCCCTCCTCGGGGGCGCAGCGCCCGGGCTGGTGCTCACCGCGGTGCTCGCGGGCTGCTCCACCACGCCCGGTGGCGGCGGTGGCACGACGCCCGGCGACGCGGCATACCCGCGGTTGACGCCGACCTGCGCTCGGGTGACGCCGACCGGGAAGCCGCCGGCGGTGACGGTGACCCAGCTCAACCGGATCGTCGCGGGTCTGGACCTCCCCCTGTGGCAGGCCGGCGACATCGGGGCGAGCGCGCGGCTTCCCGACGACCGGATCGTGTGGGTGTTCGGCGACACCGTGCGGGGCGACGGCATCACCCCGCGCATCGTCGCCAACTCCATGCTCGTGACGAGCGGCCTGTGCACGTCGCAGGTCGAGGCGGCCGGTCAGGGGCCGGTGATCCCGGACCGCGCCGATGGTGTCGTGCACTGGCCGATGTCCGTGGTGTCGGTGTCCCGGCCCGAGGGCGACGTACTCGTCGTCGTCTCGGCCCGCATCCGTCGGGGCACTGCGGGCGGCCTCGACTTCACCTACCTCGGGAGCAGCGCGTCCCTCTTCGACGTCGCGCCCGGGGGTGCACCGACCCTGCGGGAGCAGCTCGACATCACCCCCGACAGCACTGCCGCCGACCAGGTCAACTGGGGCTCGGCCATGACGGTCCGGGGTGGCTGGCTCTACGTCTACGGCACCCGCCTGCCCAGCAAGGACTCGTTCGGACGGGCCCTGTATGCCGCCCGCGCACCGATCGCCGACGCGCGCGACCGCGCGACGTGGCAGTTCTGGGACGGGACGGCCTGGGTGGGCGAGCCGTCGCGGGCGGCGGTCGTCCTGCCGGCTCGCGGAGGCGTCTCCCAGACCCTGTCTGTGGACGTGCTCGACGGGAGGTACGTCATCGTCTCCAAGCGCGACGGCGACCTCGGCAACACCGTCTACGCCTGGACGTCCGACTCCCCCGTCGGCCCTTGGACCGCCCGGCGCGGCACGCGGGCGGACTTCCAGGACCCGTCCGGGCAGCTCCAGTACGCGCCGCTGGCCCACCCCGGCATCACGCTGGCCGACGGCAAGCTGCTCATCTCGATCTCGCGCAACACCACCGACTTCAGCCGGCTGCTCACCGACCCGTCCCTGGGTCGCCCGGTCTTCGCGGAGCTCGACCGGCCCTGACCTGACCGGCCGCCGGCCCTTGCCGACCGGACGGCGTCGGGCGACGATGGCAGTCGTGGATGCGCCTGCGTTCCGGATCTGGCCACCGGTGGCCCTGGGGGTGCCGCTCGCCGCGGGGCTCCTCCTGAGCGCGGCCACGGCCGACCCCGTCGCGGTCACCGGCTCGGCAGTCCGGTGGGTCGGCTGGGCCCTGGTCGTCGCGTTCGTGCTGTGGAACGGCTGGACGCTGGCCCACATGGTCACCCACGACACCGCGGTGCTGCCCGGCGGCGCCACCGTTCTCGTGCTCCAGTCGGGGCCGTTCCGGCTGAGCCGGAACCCGCTCTACGTGGGGCTCGTCGCCCTCGACGTCGGATGGGCGCTCCTCGCACACTCGTTCTGGGCGTTGGTCCTCGTGCCGATCGGAGTGGCCGCACTCTGGTGGGGCGCGATCCGTCCCGAAGAGCGTTACCTGGCCGGCAAGTTCGGGGCCGAGTACGACGCCTACCGGTCTCGCGTGCGGCGGTGGGTCTGAGCCGATGAACAGCAGGCCGATGAACAGCAGGTGCCCATGAACAGCAGGCCGATGATGACGAGCATGATGGAGCGCCTCACCGAGGCCCAGAACGCCCACGACGCCGATCGTTTCGCGTCGCACTTCGCCGAGGACTACGTGAGTGCCCAGCCGGCGCACCCCGGCCGCGCCTTCCGGGGCCGCGCCCAGGTGCTCGCCAACTGGACCTCCGTCTTCGAGGGAGTCCCCGACTTCCACGCCGAGCTGTTGGCCCACATCGTCGACGGCGACACCGAGTGGGCGGAGGTCGACTGGCGCGGACACCACGTCGACGGCTCCGGCTTCTCGATGCGTGGTGTCATCGTGCTCGTCATCCGCGACGACCTGGTCGCCGAGGGTCGTCTCTACGTCGAGCCGGTGGACGTCGAGGGTGACGACATCGAGGCGGCCGTCGCGGAGCTCTACCGACCACCCCCGCACCAGTCTGCAACCTGAGCACCCTCCGGGGCACTCAGGTTGCAGGTCGGGTCGGGGAGGTGAGCCGCACCCGTAGCCCGCCGCCGAGCAGTGACGCCAGGCGGTCACCCTCCTCCTCCAGGGCCGCGTCGGGGCGCTTCGCGGCGTCGAGCCAGCTCACCGTGAGCGCGTCGCCCCGCCGCGCCCAGGTCCCGCAGACCACGCCTGCTCGCGTGACGGGGTTGGCCTTGCGCGTCATCAGCTCCCGGCACGCTGGCGGTGTCACGTGCGCATCCTTGGTCCCGGGGCCGATGACCCACTGGTCGTGGCCGGGCAGGAACCGCACGGCGTCGGTGGGCCGGGTAGCCGCCAGCCCGTCGACGTCCTCGCGCAGAACGTGCGCCACCGTGCCATCCACGTCGACTGGCACGAGCCGGTCGCCGAGACCGTGCAGCCAGCCGTTCAGCCGCTTGCGTCCCGCACTCAGGCCGCTGCCCAGCCAGTAGTGCACGTGGTCGACCGTCGCCGGACCATAGGTGCCCAGGTAGGCCCTGATGGCAGCCGGGCCCGCGACGTCGAGGTCCGGGATCCCGGCCCAGCGGGGGTTGGTGTCGAGCCGCTGAAAGGTGGCCCGCCCGTCGCGGGGCGGGCCGAAGCCCATGTCGCCCTGCCAGGCGAGGGGCTTGATGAGGGTGCCGGCACCGTCGTCGAAGACCGGCTTGAGGTGCCGGTATGCCGCCTGCCGGGTCAGCGTGTCGCCCAGCTCGGCGAGGGTCAGGGGACCATCGTGTAGCGCGTCCCGCACGGCCGCCCGGAAGTCCGGCCAGTCCTCGGGCGCGAGGCGGTAGTAGTCGACCCAGCTGGGCAGCTCCCACTGTCGTCCCGCGGCCCGGAGGGCCAGGTAGGCACCGCCGTCCTCGGGCGACAGGTAGTGCACGGCACCGCGGAAGGCGAAGACCTTGATGACCGTCCCCGCTGCCAAGGCCTTCGCCAGCTCGCCGGGCCGCGAGGACGTCCGGCGGGTCCGCACCGCGAGCTCAGCGAGCGACTCGTCCATCGAGGGCACCGCGCCGAGCCGACGGACGACCCCGGCCACGGACTCCGACCCCGCGGGTGCGAGCAGGTGTCGCTCCAGCCGCCAGGCCAGTGCCTGGCTCCACGACACGGACACCTCGGCCCTGCGCACGTCCATGGGCGGAGCCTCGCACGAGTTCCGGACGAAAGGCTCCCTGTTCGGCCAGCGGGCGGACCGTGAGGCGATGGGCGACGATGAGTTCGCCGGTCGGCGCGGGTCTGCATCGGTAGCAACCGAACGCCCACACGACCCACAGGACGGGAGAGACCCATGACAGCCACCTACACCTTCGACGTCTTCAGCAGCCTCGACGGCTACGGCGCCGCCAGCGGCGACTGGACCGGCTACTGGGGGAAGCAGGGCCCGGAGCTGCTCGACCACCGCCTCGACCTCTACGCCGAGGACCAGCGGATGGTGTTCGGCGCCAACACCTTCCGGGCGTTCGTCGACATGTTGGCCGACAGCACCGAGGACCCCGAGGTGCGCGACCCGTGGGTCACACTCATGGTGAACCTCCCAGCGATCGTGGTGTCGTCGACCCTCGACGGACCGCTCGACTGGCCGGACGCCACGATCGCGAGGGGCGATGCCCTCGACGTGGTCGCCCGCCTCAAGGAGGAGTCCGATATGCCGTTGCGCTCACACGGAAGCCTCGCGATGAACCGGGCCCTCATGGCCGCAGGCCTCGTCGACTTCGTCCAGGTGTCGATCTTCCCGGTCATCACCGGCCAGACCGGTCTGGGTCCGATCTTCGCAGGGGCTGCCGACTTCGACCTGGAGCTGGTCGAGCACCGGACCCTCGACCATGACATCCAGGAGCTCGTCTACCGACCGACCCTCCATGGTTGAGCCCGACGGTCCTGGAGAGTCCGCCGTGGAGGTCGACCGCGACGCCGTCGACGAGCGGCTCCGCGAGGAGCGCGACGAGGTGCGTGCTCGGCTGGCGTCCATGAACAGCGACCTCCAGTCGCTGTTCGCTGCCTCGCAGGACTCCAACGCCGACGACGAGCACGACCCCGAGGGCCAGACCATCGCCTACGAACGCTCGCAGCTGTCCTCCCTGATCGGCGCGGCTCAGGACCAGCTAGCCCAGATCGATGCGGCCATGGCCCGACTGCGCGGCGGCAGCTACGGTCTCTGCGAGGTGTGCGGCGAGCCCATCGCGCCAGCGAGGCTCGAGGCCAGGCCGACGGCTCGCACCTGCGTCGCGCACGTCCAGTCCACCACCTGAGGAGAGCACCATGTCCATCACGCGGGTCCACAACCTGTCGATCTCGCTCGACGGCTTCGCCACCGGCGAGCCACAGTCCCTCGAGGCCCCCTTCGGCCATGCCGGTGAGCGACTCCACGAGTGGATGTTCGCGACCCGCTACTGGGACGAGAGCCGGGGGTCGCTCGGGGGCGACAACGCCTTCGCCGAAAGGCACACCCCGGGCATCGGTGCGGAGATCATGGGCGCCAACAAGTTCGGGCCGCCCGGCTGGCAGGACGACCCCGAGTGGCAGGGCTGGTGGGGGCCCAACCCGCCGTTCCACACGCCCACCTTCGTCTTGACCCACCACGCCAAGCCCTCGATCGAGATGGAGGGCGGCACGACGTTCCACTTCCTCGACGCCAGCCCGGCCGAGGCCCTGGAGCAGGCTCGCGCGGCAGCGGGAGACCAGGACATCCGGATCGGCGGTGGCGCCACGGTGGTCCGCGACTTCGTCCTCGCCGGGTTGGTCGACCACCTGCACCTCGTGCAGGTGCCCATCCTGCTCGGCCGTGGGGTGCGGATCTGGGACGGCCTGGAGGGCATCGAGGACACCTACGACATCGAGGCGGTCTCCACCCCGAGCGGGGTCACGCACCTCACCTTCACGCGCAAGGCCACCGCCTGAGCGGTGCGGTATGCCGCGTGGCTCGGCTACGTGGCACACCGCGCCGTCAGCCGGCTGGCTCCAGCCGCTGGATGTTGGTCCACCCGGTCCAGCCGAGCTGCTCGAGCCGCGTGAGGATGCGACGGGCGCCGGGCACGGACGAGAGGAAGACGCCGTCCAGCAGGTCGGCGAGGTCCTGGGGCAGCATCTCCTCGTCCCACGCGTCGTCGGGCACCTGCTCGAACTGCGCGGCCAGCCGTTCGGCCGCCTGGTCGAGGCGCGGGTCGTCCGCCGACCACTGCGTGATCTCAGCCAGGTCGCGGTAGAGGTCACGCACGTTGGGGTCGTCGAGCTGTCGCTCCTTCGTCTCCATGTAGAACGCCATCCGCTCGGGGATCTGCGCGGCCACGAGGATCCACGCGTCGCGCTCGGCCTCGACCATCTCCTCGGGGACGTCCAGGCTGCGCAGCCGCGTGAGGTAGGCCACCGCCTCCGGCGGCAGGGCGAGGCTCTCGCCCGCGACGAGCTGCGCGATCCGCTCGCGGTGCCGCTGGCGCTGGCGGATCTCCGAGCGCAGGCGGCGGTCGATGTCCTCGACCGCCGCCGCGAACTCCTCGTCATCCGCGACCAGCAGCTCCTGCACCCTGGCCAGCGGGACGCCGGCGTCGGCGAGCGTGCGGATCCGCACGAGCTCGACGACAGCGGCCGCGTCATAGCGCCGGTATCCCGACGCGTCGCGCTCGGGCTCGGGCAGCAGGCCCTTGGCGTGGTAGTGCCGGACGGCACGCACGGTCACGCCGGCGTACGACGCGAGCTGGCTGATCGTGAGCATGGCTCCCATCCTCGCGCTTCAGGCGACCTTGGTGCGGTAGGTGCGCATCGCCAGGGCGTAGGCCACCAGCAGCAGCCCGACGCACCACGCCAGGGCGAGCCAGCCGTCGTTGCCCAACGGCTGCTCGGCGTAGAGCGCGCGGATGGTGTTGACGATCGAGGTGACCGGCTGGTGCTCCGCGAACCAGCGCACCGGGCCGGGCATCCCCGCCGTGGGCACGAAGGCCGAGCTGACGAACGGCAGGAAGATCAGCGGGTAGGAGAACCCGCTCACGCCGTCCACCGACTTCGCCGTGAGGCCCGGGATCACGGCCAGCCAGGTCAGGGCGAGCGTGAACAGCACCATGATCCCGAGGACCGCGAGCCAGGCGAGCACCCCTGCACCGGTGCGGAATCCCATCACCAGGGCGACCAGCACGACGAGCACGAGCGACGTCAGGTTGGCGACGACGGACGTGAGCACGTGGCTCCAGAGCAGCGCCGACCTGGTGATCGGCATCGACTGGAAGCGCTCGAAGATGCCGCCCGAGACGTCGGTGAAGAGCCGGAACGCGGTGTAGGCGATCCCGGACGCGACGGTGATGAGCAGGATCCCCGGGAGCAGGTAGGTGACGTAGTTGGCCCCGCCGACGTCGATCGCGCCGCCGAAGACGTAGACGAACAGCAGCAGCATGGCGATCGGCGTGACCGCCGTGGTGATGATGGTGTCGGGGCTGCGCAGGATGTGCCGGAGCGAGCGCTTGAGCAGGACCGTGGTGTCGTGGACGAGGTCGGTGGTCATCGGGCGTCCTTTGCAGGGGTCGACGGGGCGGCGGGTGCGTGCGCGTGGGTGTCGTGGTGGTCGTTGTGGTCGTGGTCGTGGCCGACGACGGCGAGGAAGATCTCCTCGAGCGACGGCTGCTTCTCGACGTACTCGACCTCGGCCGGCGGGAAGAGCTGCTTGAGCTCGGCCAGCGTGCCGTCCGCGATGATCCGACCCTCGTGCAGGATCGCGATCCGGTCGGCCAGCTGCTCGGCCTCGTCGAGGTACTGCGTCGTGAGGAGCACCGTGGTGCCTCGTCCGGCGAGCTCCCGGATGGTGGCCCAGACCTCGAGCCGCGACTGCGGGTCGAGCCCGGTGGTCGGCTCGTCGAGGAAGAGCACCGGCGGGTTGCCGATCAGGCTCATCGCGATGTCCAGCCGGCGGCGCATGCCGCCGGAGTAGGTGCCCGCTCGGCGTCCGCCCGCTTCGGTGAGGTCGAACCGTGCCAGCAGCTCGTCGGCGACAGCGCTCGCCTCACGGAGTCGGCGCAGCTCGGCGACGAGGACGAGGTTCTCGCGCCCCGTGAGGACCTCGTCGACGGCCGCGAACTGGCCGGTGAGGCTGATGGACTCGCGGACCCGGTCCGGGGCGGTGGCGACGTCGTGGCCGTGCACCACGGCCGTGCCGCCGTCGGCCTTGAGCAGGGTGGACAGGATCCGCACGACGGTGGTCTTGCCGGCTCCGTTCGTGCCGAGCAGGGCGTGGATGGCGCCCTGGGAGACGGTCAGGTCGACGCCCTTGAGCACCTCGTGGTCGGCGTAGGACTTGGTGAGCCCGACGATCTCGATGATGGGTGATGGTGTGGTCATGACGCAAAGGGTGCAACCCTGACCCTGCGTCAAGGTCAAGCCCGGTTCCGAGGCGCCCCCGGGACGGTTGATCAGCCCACGATGCGGTCCAGCGTCAGCGGCAGGTCGGTGACCCGGCGACCGGTGGCGTGGCGCACCGCGTTGGCCACGGCGGCACCGACCCCGACGATGCCCACCTCACCGGCTCCGAGGATGCCCAGCGGCATCTGCGGGTCGGGGTCGTCGAGGGTGTGGATGTCGAGGTGGGGCACGTCCGCATGGACCGGCACGTGGTACTCGGCCAGGCTGGGGTTCATGATCCGCGCGCTGCGGGTGTCGATCAGCGTCTCCTCCCCCATCGCGAGTCCCAGACCCATGACGATGCCGCCGCGCAGCTGGCTGTGGGTGGTCTTGGGGTTCACGACCCGGCCCACGTCGAACACGCTGGTCCACCGGGTCACGCGGAGCTCCCCGGTGTCGGCGTCGACCCGTACCTCGCAGAAGTGCGCCCCGGTGGCCGCCTTCATCCACCGCCGGCTGTCGAGCACCATCTTCGACAGGAACCGCACCTGCCCCCACGTCGCCCGCGGTCCGCTGTCGGCCCCGACCTCCACGGTCAGCGATCCCTCGCCCGCGCGGGACAGGACCTCCCCCGGGTCGGAACCATCCGGCATACCCACGCGATCGGCCAGGGAGTCGAGGCGCTTGCGCATCGCGCGGCAGGCCCGCTCGACCGAGGCGGCCAGGCTGGCGGTCTGCCCCGAGCCACCGGCGCCGGGACCCATCGGCAGGTCGGAGTCGCCGTAGACGGCGGTCACCCGCTCGAGCGGCACGTCGAGGCAGTCCGCGACCATCTGGCCGACCACGGTCGCCGTGCCCATGCCCATCTCGTGGAACGCGCAGGCCAGGGTGACGCCACCGGTCGCGTCGACGGTGAGCTGGACGTTCGCGATGAACTCCCAGGACGGGTGGATGGCTGCGGCGACGCCCCACCCGACGAGGTCCTTGCCGTCGCGGGTGCCGGGCGCGGGTCGGTCGGCCCAGCCGAAGAGATCGCGTCCGCGTTCGAGGGTCTGCGCGAGCCGGCGGTGCGAGTAGCGGGTGCCGTGCACCGGGCTGCGCTCCCCCGGCTGGTTGCGCAGCCGCAGGTCGACCGGGTCCAGCCCCAGCACCACGGCGAGCTCGTCCACCGCGGACTCGACGGCGAAGCTGCCCTGCGCCTCCCCCGGCGCGCGCATCGCGGTGTTGGGCATGAGGTCCAGCTCGACGATCCGCTGCTCGGCCAGGATCGCCGCGGCGTCGTAGAGGTCGAGGCTGCAGGCCACGACCTGGTCGGCCTCGCCACCCACCCGGCCCTTGCGGGAGGTCACCTCGTGGATCAGGGCCTCCATGTGGCCCGAGGCCGAGGCGCCGATCGCCACCCGCTGTCGGGTCGGGGTGCGCCCCCCGACGGTGCGGTAGACACCTTCGCGGGTGAGCGCCAGCCGCACCGGTCGCTGGGCCACCTTCGCCGCCATGCAGGCGATGAGGGTCGCGGCCCACACCTTCGACTTGCCCCCGAACGCGCCGCCGACGAACTTCGCCACGACGTGCACGTCACCGGCAGGGATCCCGAACCGCTTGGCGAGGTACTTCTGGGTCCAGTCGATGTTCTGGCAGCCTTCGTAGACCGTGAGCCGGTCACCGTCCCACTCGGCGGTCGTCGCGTGCGGCTCGAGGGCGTTGTGGTTGTGCTGCGGGGTGCTGAAGGCGAGGTCCACCTGCACCGGCGACCTCCCGTATGCCGCCCGCGCGTCACCGCGCTTGCCGCCGGTCGGCGGCATGACGGGCATCGAGCGGACCGGCGTGGAGTTGCCGAGCTCGGCGTCGAAGTCGCCGGTCGGTGTGACCTCGAGGTACTCGACCCGGACCAGCGAGGCGGCGTACTGGGCGGCTTCGAGGGTCTCGGCCACGACGGCCGCGACCGGCTGGCCGTCGACGTGCACCTCGTCGGTGTTGAGGAACGGGATCGTGCTGCCGGCCGCCATGGTCGACAGGTCCATCGGGTTCATCCGGGCGGGCGGCGGCGTGAGGCGCGGGGCGTTGTGGTGGGTGAGGACGAGGACCACGCCCGGGTGCGCCTCGGCGACCGTGGTGTCCAGGGCGGTGATGCGACCGCGGGCGATCGGCGCGTGGACGAGGACCGCGTGGGTCAGTCCCGGGATCGGGTACTCGGCCGAGAACCGTGCCGTACCCGTGGCTTTCGCCAGCCCGTCGACCCGGTCCACGGCACGCCCGATGGCCGGGCCGGGGGCGCCGGCCGGAGCCTCCGTCGGCGGTGCGGTCGTGGTCGTGCGCTCCGGGGCGATCGTCAAGCCGCACCCCCTTCGTCGCGCAGCTGGCGCAGGGTCGCGGTGATGGTGCGGACCGCCAGCCCGATCTTGAACTCGGTGTCGGGCCCTCCGACCGCCTGCGCCAGCTCGGCCCGGGCGGCGCGCTCGAACTCCTCGTCGGTGGCGGGCCGACCAGTCAGCTGCTCCTCGAGAACCGTTGCGCGCCAAGGCTTGTGGGCCACCCCGCCGAGGGCGACCCGCACCTGGGTGACGCTGTCGTCACGCACCTCGAGTGCGGCAGCGACCGACACCAGGGCGAAGGCATAGGAAGCACGGTCGCGGACCTTGCGGTAGCGCGACCGGAGGGCCAGGGGCTCCGGCGGCAGGAGCACGGCCGTGACCAGCTCGTCGGCGGCCAGCGTCGTGTCGACGTCGGGGGTCTGGCCCGGCAGGCGGTGGAAGTCGCCGATGGGGATCAGCCTGGTGCCGCTGCGGCTCACCACCTCGACCTGGGCGTCGAGCAGCACCAGCGCCACCGCGAGGTCGGACGGGTGCACGGCCACACAGTGCTCGCTCGCCCCGAGGACGGCGCCCATCCGGTTGTGGCCGGCGGCGGCGTCGCAGCCAGCGCCCCGCTCGCGCTTGTTGCAGGCGGCCGCATGGTCGTAGAAGTAGAGGCACCGGGTGCGCTGCAGCAGGTTGCCCCCCACGGTCGCCATGTTGCGGATCTGGCCGGAGGCACCCATGACCACTGCCTGGGCCACGACGGGGTAGCGCTCGCGCAGCAACGGGTGCGCGGCGAGGTCGGTGTTGCGGACGCCGGACCCGATGCGCAGACCACCGTCGGCGGTCTCGGTGATCTCCGCCAGCGGCAGCCTGGTCACGTCGACCAGGACGGCGGGCGCCTCGATCCCCTCGCGCATGAGGTCGACCAGGTTGGTCCCCCCGCCGAGGAACTTCGCGCCGGGCAGGTCGGCGATGGCCGCCAGCGCCTCGTCGACACTGGCGGGCACGGCATACGAGACCGGTCTCATCGGTGACCGCCCGCGGCGTCGGCGTAGGCAGTGATGGCGTCCACGATGCCGTTGTAGGCGCCACAGCGACACAGGTTGCCGCTCATCCGTTCGCGCACCTCCAGCTCACTCGAACCGGGTTGCGCTGCAACGTGTTCGGCGACAGCGCTCGGCACGCCGTCAGCGAGCTCGCGCAACATCCCCAAGGCCGAGCAGATCTGGCCCGAGGTGCAGTAGCCGCACTGGAACCCGTCGGCGCCGATGAAGGCCCGCTGGAGGTCGTGCGGCTGCTCGGGGGTGCCGATGCCCTCGATCGTGGTCACCTCGCGGGCGTCGAGCTGCGCCACGAGGGTGAGGCACCCCAGCACGCGCCGGCCGTCGACGAGGACGGTGCAGACCCCGCAGGCCCCCTGGTTGCAGCCCTTCTTGGTGCCGGTCAGGTCGAGGCGCTCGCGCAGCAGGTCGAGGAGGCTCACCCCGGCCTCGACGGCCACCTCGATGGGGGCGCCGTTGAGCGTGAACGAGACCGCGGGGGTGGTGCTGGACTGCACGGTCACGGCGTCTCCCTTCCTCAGTCCGGAGACTAGTCCAGCGTCGGAAAGTGTCGCGAGGTCTGGGACGTCGTCCTCACGCGGCTCCACGCCGGCCCCCTTTCCTGCCTCCCGCACACCACTCCACACCCACTAGACGGACGATGTGGGAGATCCGGGTGGAACCTCTGCCGAGTTTCCTCGCGAGGCGACACCTCCGATGTCCCCCACCTCTGGGTGCTTGCTGCGCAAGAATGACCCATGCCCACCTGCCAGGAGGATCGCCCTCCCGTGCCGCCGGTGGCTCGGGGGTTGGTCGGGCCGGGGCCGGGCGGAGCGCGGTGAACCGCGCGCTTGCCCTCCTCCGTCGGTGGGACGTGGCCGCAGGGCTGGTGCTGGTCGGCATCTTCGTCCTCGGCGCGACGGCGGTCCGGTTCGCCCCACCGGGTTCGTCGGTGGCCGTCTGGTGGCCGGCCGCGGGTCTGGGGATCGCGTTCCTGCTCGCCACCGGACCGAACCGCCGACGAGCTGCCATCGTGCTGGCCGGGATGGTCGTGAGCAGCGGCCTGGCGAACTGGTACGGCGGACGGACACCGCTCGTGGCGACCTACTTCGGGTTCGCCAACACCGCCGAGGCCGCGGTGGTCTGGTGGGCGATGACCCGGGGCGGCCGCCGCCCCAGGCTGGCCGCGCTGGACGACCTGGGGCGGCTCCTGCTCGCGACGCTTGCGGGGGCGCTCGTCTTCGGCGTGCTGGCCGGCCTCATCGTCACCTACGCCCTCGACCGCACCTTCTTCCCGACCGCGTACGCCGTGACCGCCTCCCATGCGGCTGCAGTGCTGACGCTCGCGCCACTCGGGGTCGCCGTCTCCACCAAGGCGACGATCCCGTGGCGGTTGGAGGACCTCCTCCAGGGCATCGTCCTGCTCGCCGTCACCCTCTGGGTCTTCGCGTCGACCAACGGCCTTCCCCTCGCCTTCCTCCCCCTGCCCGTCCTCGTCTGGGGGGCGACGCGGCTGGACCTGCGGGCCCTCGCCACCCAGCTGGCGGTGCTGGGGGTCATCGTGGTCGGGCTCACCAGCGAGGGCTACGGGCCGTTCGCCATCGCCGGAAAGTCCGGCGCCGTCGCCCCGGAGACGGTGGGGGCCCTCACGCAGGCGTTCCTCGTCACCGCCGCCGTCACCGGTCTGGCGCTGGCCGTGGCGTCGGCCCAGCGTCGCGACGCGCTGGCCGACCTCTTCAGCGAGGCGACCTTCACCCAGACCGTGCTGAACTCGGCAGCGGCCACCGCCATCATCGGCACCGACTCCACCGGCACCATCACCCTCTTCAACCGCGGGGCCACGAACCTGCTGGGCTACCAGTCCGAGGACGTCGTCGGCTCGCTCAACTGGGTCGAGCTGCACGAGCCGGCCGAGGTGGCCGCCCGGGCCGCGGAGCTCGGCCTGTCGCCGGGCCCACAGGTGCTGGTCCACGGGCTCGACCAGGCCGGCCGCAGCGAGACCCGCGACTGGACCTGGGTGACCAGCGACCAGAAGCGGATCGTGGTCGACCTCACGATCAGCCCCATCGTCGACCAGGACGGCTCGGTGATCGGCTACATCGGCGTTGCCGAGGACGTCACCGAGCGCCGGGTCGCGTCCGAGGCGGTCCAGCTCGCGCTGCAGCGCGAGCGAAACGCGGTCGAGGAGCTCACCGCCCTCGACCAGACCAAGACCGACTTCCTCTCCTCCGTCAGCCACGAGTTCCGGACCCCGCTGGCCAGCGTGCTCGGGTACACCGAGATGCTCGAGGACGGGGCCGTCGGGGAGATGTCGCCCAAGCAGCTCGACCTGGTGTCCCGGATCGACCGCAACGGACGACGGCTGTTGGGCCTGATCGAGGACCTGCTGCTCAACTCGCGGATCGAGTCGGGCCAGCTCAACCTGGCCAAACGACCCTGCGACCTCGCCGCCATCGTCGACCACGCCTGGGAGGCCACCGGTCCTCTCACCCAGCGGCGAAACCTCCACCTGCGCCACGAGATCGCCAGCCGACCGGTCACGGTGGACGGCGACGACACCGCCATCGAGCGGGTCGTCCTGAACCTGTTGTCCAACGCGGTGAAGTTCACGCCCGACGGCGGCATCGTGACGCTGACCCTCGACACCGTGCGGGACGAGCGGGGCGGCGCCAAGGCGCGACTGGTGGTCAGCGACAGCGGTTACGGGATCTCGGAGGAGGACCAGCGACAGGTCTTCCGCCGGTTCTTCAGGTCGACCGACGCCACCGAGCGCGCCGTGCAGGGCACCGGCCTCGGGCTGTCGATCGTGCAGGCGATCGTCGACGGGCACGAGGGCACGATCAGGGTCGACTCCGTGCTCGGGCAGGGATCCACCTTCACCGTCCTCTTCCCGCTCGCCTCGGCCATCGCCCCGAGCGGGCCGCTGCACTGACCACCAGCAAGCCGGTATGCCGATGAGTCGGCCCCAGCGCGCCGGTCTACCTCTCATGGACACCTACCACCGGGACCCGGGCGTGGACGCCTACCTCGAGCCGCTGCCGGGCTGGCAGCGCGAGCTGTGCCAGCACCTGCGCGACATCATCCACACCGCCGATCCCGAGGTGCGCGAGGTCGTCAAGCGACGGGTCCAGCCCTACTTCGTCCTGGCTGGCAACGTGTGTGCGCTGCTGGCCACGAAGGACCACGTCAACCTGTTCGTCTACGACGGTGCGATCGTGCCGGACCCACACGGCCTCGTGACCGGCGGCCACGACAACACCACCGCCCGGACCATCGCGTTCTGGGAGGGCGACCCCATCGACGAGCCGGCGCTCCTGGAGTTCTTGCGCCAGATCATCGCCAACAACCGCGCCGGTGGGTGGCGACAGCTCAAGAAGGGCTGAGCCCGCGCAGGTCAGCGAGCTCAGGTCAGCGAGCTCAGGTCCGGCGGCACGTCGACGGCGTGCTGACGCAGGGCCTCGAGGGGCACCACCCGCAGCACCGCCTCGTTGGTGGCCGCGAGCACGACGTGCGCTGCGGCTCCGTCCCGGTGGGCCCGGGCCCAGTTCAGGGCGGTGACGCACCAGCGGTCACCCGGCACCAGGCCGGGGAAGCCGTACTCGGGCATCGGGGTCGCGAGGTCGTTGCCGATGCCGCGCTGGTGCTCGAGGAACTCGCTCGTGACCACGGCACAGATCGTGTGGCTGCCAAGGTCCTCCGGCCCCGACGTGCAGCAGCCGTCGCGGTAGAAGCCCGTCATCGGGCTCGTGCCACACTGCTCCAGCTCGCCACCCAGGACGTTGCGCTCCGCCACGCTGCCTCCTCCGGTCCTGGTCGAGAGCTGCCTCACTGCAGTCTGCCCTAGCGCTGCTCCTCGCGCAGGCGGGGCTCGGTGCGCAGCTCGGGGTGGATGCCGCGCTTGTCGCGGTAGAACTCCCTGACCTTGTCCATGTCGGCCACGACGTCAGCAGTGGCCGTGATCGTCGGACCGAATCCTGCTGTGCGAGTAGGCCCGTCGATGAAGGCCAGGGCGATGGGGAGCTTGGCCGAGCGCGCGATGCGCCAGAACCCGGACTTCCAGTACTCGCCCTTCTGGCGCGTACCCTCGGCCGCGAGGATCAGCAGGAAGGGCTCGCCACTGCGCGCCTCACGCACCAGCTCCCGCACCACGGCTCCAGGGTTGTCCCGGTCGAGCGGGAGCCCACCAAGCCTCGGCAGCAGCCAGCCCAACGGACCCTTGAACAGCTCCTTCTTGATCAGCACCCGAGGGGTCACGCCACCTCGCCACATGATGAGCAGCATCATCACGAAGTCCCAGTTGGAGGTGTGCGGCGCGCCCACGAGGACCCCGGTCCGGGGCACCTCCCCCACGGCGGTCCAGCGGCTGGCCCGCAGCACGAGGCTGGCGAGTCGACTCCTCATCAGTGCCTCTCGGTGGGGCCCCTCCCGGGGGGAAGGCGCACGTGCCAGCCCCGCAGGGGATGCGGATCGGTGAGGGAAGGCTACCCGGCCCCGCCTGTTGACGGTTCACGGATCCGGGCTGCGGCCCTACAGTCCTGCCATGGGAGAGATGAGCATGAACAAGGCCATCCACGGCGCCTTCCGGCGCGACCTCGACCGGTTCATCACCGCGCTCGGGACGTTCCAGCCCGGCGACCGCGCCAGGGCCGCCCAGCTCGCCACCGCGTGGGCGAACTTCGACGACCAGCTCACCCACCACCACGAGGGCGAGCACCAGATCGCCTGGCCGGCGCTGCACGCGGTGGGAGTGAGCACCGAGCTGCTCGACGCCATGGACGCCGAGCACGACACCATGGCTGCCGCGCTCGCCGAGACCCGCGTCGCCATGGCCGGTCTGCTGCGCGACCCCGGCGACGCGCAGGCCACCGCTGCCAAGGCCTGCTTCGAGACCCTGCGCACCGTGACGGTGGCGCACCTCGACCACGAGGAGGCCGAGCTCGAACCGGTCTACCAGGCCAAGAAGGACACCCCCGAGATCAAGGCGATGGGCAGGGCGTTCGGGAAGACCGGCCTGGCCCGCGGCGGTCGGTTCTTCTCGTGGGTGCTCGACGGCGCGTCACCCGAGGAGCGTGCGGGCATCACCGCGAGCGTGCCCGCGCCGGTCCTGTCGATCATCGGAGGGATCTTCGGGCGCGGGTACCGCAAGGAGATCGCACCGATCTGGGCGGCGACCCCTCCACGCCGATAGGTGCTGCGGGAAGTCCACCTGTCCTCCCTCTCCAACGTATAGCGCACAGGGGGCCTTGCGGCAAGGCCCTGCTGCTGCCTGAGAATCGTCCCTCGTGACCGGGACGAACGAAGGGGGCAGCCGCCGCATGCACGAGGTCGACCGCGAAGCAGGGGCTCAGGGTCTCGAGGTGAAGGATGCAGGGGCGTTCGACCTGCCGGACCACCTCTCTGCGAAGGCAGACCCGGGCCTCATCGCCCGCGACGAGGACCACTTCCAGGCCATCCGACAGAGCCTCGAGGAGACCATCACCGAGCTGTCCGAGCGCCTGGGTGCCGAGCGCACGGCACCGGCGCGAGCCGGCCAGGAGGTGCTGGAACGCGACCTCGAGGTGCACCGGCTGACCGCTCGGCTGCGCGCCCTGCGTCGGTTCGGGCTCGACTTGTGCCTCGGGCACATGGTGTCCGCCGGCTCGGCCGCCAGCGACGGAGGCGAGCCGGTCTACGTCGGCCGGCTCGGGCTCACCGATCGCACCGGCCGCCAGCTGTTGGTCGACTGGCGCTCCCCGGCGGCCGAGCCGTTCTTCGCGGCGACCCACGCGAACCCGATGGGCCTGACCTTCCGGCGCCGCTACCGCTGGTCACGCGGCCGGGTGAACGACTACTGGGACGAGGTCTTCACCGCGGAGGGGTTCACGGGTCACGCTGCGGCCCTGGACGACCAGTCGGCGTTCATCGCCAGCCTGGGCAGCAACCGCTCGGCGCGGATGCGCGACGTCCTCGGCACGATCCAGGCCGACCAGGACTCCATCATCCGAGCGAGCTCCCGCGGCGCGCTCGTGGTGGACGGTGGGCCCGGCACGGGCAAGACGGTCGTGGCACTGCACCGCTCGGCATACCTGCTCTATGCGGACCCGAGGCTGGGTCACCGGCGCGGTGGCGTGCTGTTCGTGGGCCCGCACCAGCCCTACCTCGCCTACGTCTCGGACGTGCTGCCCAGCCTGGGTGAGGAGGGCGTCCAGACCTGTACCGTGCGCGACCTCGTGCCCGAGGGCGGCACCGCGCAGGTCGAGGCAGACCCCGAGGTGGCCCGCCTCAAGTCCTCGGCCGACCTCGTGCGTGCGGTCGACCAGGCCGTGCGGTTCTACGAGGAACCACCGACCGAGGCGATGACGGTCACCACGCCCTGGGACGACGCGCGGCTCACGCCCGACGACTGGGCGACGGCGTTCGACGCCGCCGACCCGGGCACTCCCCACAACGAGGCGCGCGACCAGGTCTGGGAGGAGCTGGTGACGATCATCGTCGACCAGCACGACGAGGACGTGCCGACCCAGCTGCTGCGCAGGTCGCTCCAGCAGGACCGCGAGCTGCAGGACGCGCTCAACCGGGCCTGGCCCTTCGTCGAGGCGACCGACCTGGTCGGTGACCTCTGGTCGGTACCGGCCTACCTGCGGATGTGCGCCCCGTGGCTGAGCCCGGACGAGGTGAGGTTGCTGCAGCGCAGGGATGCCCAGGCCTGGACGACGTCCGACCTGCCCCTGCTCGATGCCGCCCGGCAGCGGCTCGGCGACCCCGAGGCGTCCCGCCGCCGGCGCCGGCAGGAGGCGGCGGTCGCGGCTGAGCGCGAGCAGATGGCGCAGGTGGTCGAGCACCTCATCGCGACCGACGACTCCGAGATGAAGGTCATGTCGATGCTCAAGGGACAGGACCTCAAGGACCGCTGGGTCGACGAGGACGCCCTCCGGGACGTCGACCAGGACCTGCTCGCCGGACCGTTCGCGCACATCGTCGTCGACGAGGCACAGGAGCTCACCGACGCCGAGTGGCAGATGCTGTTGGCCCGGTGCCCCTCCCGCAGCTTCACGATCGTGGGTGACCGGGCGCAGGCCCGGCACGGCTTCACCGAGTCGTGGCAGGAGCGGCTCGAGCGGGTGGGGCTGGACCGCAGCACGCTGTCCTCGCTCAGCATCAACTACCGCACGCCCGAGGAGGTGATGGCCGAGGCCGAACCGGTGATCCGCGCCGCGCTGCCCGACGCCAACGTCCCGACCTCCATCCGCAGCAACGGGTTGCCGGTGGTGCACGGGCCTGCCGCAGACCTCCGGTCGGTCGTCGACACCTGGCTCGCTGCCCATCCCGAAGGCGTCGCGTGCGTCGTCGGCGACCCGTCCTTCGCGGCGAACGGCCGGGTCCGGTCGCTCACGCCCGAGCTCGCCAAGGGCCTGGAGTTCGACCTCGTGGTGCTGGTCGACCCGCAGGCCTTCGGCGCGGGCATCGAGGGTGCCGTCGACCGCTACGTCGCGATGACCCGCGCCACCCAACAGCTCGTGCTCCTCACCAGCTGACGTCCAGACGACGTATGCCGCGCCCGCCCCTCTCCGGGGCGGACGCGGCATACGTGGCTGGCTTGGTCAGCCGGGCTGGGTCAGGCGGCGACGACGCCGAAGCCACCCGTCCAGGCGACCTTCTCGCCGGCGGCGAGGGTGATCTGCAGGAAGCCGATCGCCTCGAGCTCGCGAGCGCGCGAGAGGGAGCCCGCGTCGATGGCCTCCAGACCACCGGAGGTGATCACCCCGGCCAGGTCGCTCTTGGCGTCGGCGTCGTCGCCGGCGATGAGGACCGTGGTACCGAGCGGGCCGACGGTGCCCGCGGCGAGGGTGCCCGCGAAGTTGGTGTTGAACGCCTTCAGGACGCGGGACTGCGGGAGTGCCTCGGCGATCTCGGCCGTGGCGGAGCCGTCGGAGGCGACGGTGAGGGAGTCGAAGGTCTCGAAGTTCAGCGGGTTGGTGATGTCGACGACGACCTTGCCGGCCAGGCTCTCGCCACGCTCGGCGAGGACGGTGCTGACGGCCGGGTACGGGACGGCGAGGACCACGATCTCGCCGGTCACCTGCGTCGCGGTGTCGCCCTGGCCGAGCAGCTGGACGGTGTGTCCGCCGCGGCCCGCAACGGCCGCGATGGCCTGGCCCATGTTGCCGGTGCCGATGATGGAGAGGTGTGCCATGAGGTGCTCCTGGGTCTGGGCGACGGGTGTCGCCTTCGGTTTGGTTGTTGCTTCAAGTAACACCATACACGATTTAGTTGTTCCTTCAAGTATTCGCTAGACTCGTCCCATGGAACCGAGATGGCTGGACGCGGACGAGCGCGCGGCATGGCTGCGCCTGATCGCCGTGGTGGAGCTGCTGCCCAGCGCGCTCGACGCGCAGCTGCGCCGTGACTCCCAGCTCACGCACTTCGACTACTACGTGCTCGCGATGCTCTCCGAGTCGCCCGAGCGCACGCTGCGGATGACGGCCCTCGCGGCGCGCACCAACGCCACCCTCCCCCGGCTCTCCCACGTCGTGCGCCGGCTCGAGGACCGGGGGCTGGTCGAGCGGTTCCCGTGTCCCCAGGACGGACGGGCCACCAACGCCCGCCTCACGACCGCCGGCTGGGAGGCCGTCGTCGCGGCGGCGCCCGGTCACGTCGAGGCCGTGCGGCGGCACGTGTTGGACCCGCTGACCCCGGCCCAGGTGAGGCAGCTCCGCGAGATCTGCGACGCCCTCCTGCCGACCCTCGACACCGACCGCGCCCTGGCTCCGCTGTACGAAGCGACCAGCTGAGCCGGCACTGACGGCTCAGCCCGCGACGTCGAGCCGCATCACCCAGCGCCACTTGGCGATCTGGCGGTCGCGCTCGAAGCCGAACTCCTCGAACAAGGTCTCGGGGCCGGTGTGCAAGTAGGCGCCGCGCTGTGGCGGCCGCGCCTCGACCTGCTCCGGGTAGGCCTCGACGACTCCCCCGCCGGCTGCCCGGATCGCCTCGATGACCCCCGCGACCGCGGCCCGGGCGACACCCTGCCCGCGGTGCCGGCTGCCGGTGAAGATGCAGCCGATCCGCCAGTCCGGCTCGCGGGTGAGCTCCTTCGCGTAGGCCTTGGTGTTCTTGATGTTGGGGAGCTCGACGGGCGGCCCGAACTGGCACCAGCCCACGCAGTCGTCACCCTCGTAGACCAGCACCTGGTGGACCGTGCCCGCACGGACGTGGGCCTGTTTGGCGGCCTTGTTGCCCGCGACCGTCTTGCCTGCACCGACACCCTCGGGGTGGAAGCCCATGCACCAGCACCCGCCCCAGACGCCGTTGTTCGCCTCGACGAGCGCCGCGAAGTCCGGCCAGGTCTCCTCGGTGAGCAGTCGCGTCGTGAACGAGCGGGTGGTGGTCGTGCTGGTGTCCTGTCCTCCCATGGCCGCAGCATCCCACCAGCCGCCGACAGCCACGGCCGTCGACAGCGCCACGGGCGACGGCTCGGCCTGACGCCGCCGACGACGCGACTAGTCTCGGGAGGTGAGGATCGAGGAGCTTGACTGGGCCGACACCCCTTGGGGCGTCATCAGCCTCCGCCGGCGTTGGGACCGCGTGACCGAGCGGGACGTGCACGAGGTGAAGCTGGACGACGACTTCCTGATGTCCAGCCAGTTCACCACCGGGGAGGAGGAGCTGTCGCGCATCGGCCTCGCAGCGGTGGCCGGCGAGTCGCTCACCGTGCTGGTCGGTGGGCTCGGCCTGGGCTACACCACGCTGGCCGCCCTCGAGGACGACCGGGTGGCCGAGCTGACCGTCGTCGAGGCGCTCGAGCAGGTCATCTCGTGGCACCAGCGCAACCTCTTGCCCGACACCGAGGGCATGGCCGCGGACCCGCGCGTGCGCCTGGTGCTCGACGACTTCTTCGACCTGGTGCGCACGGGCCGCGCCGACCGCACCTACGACGCGGTCCTGCTGGACATCGACCATGCACCCGACTGGCTGCTGCGCGACGACCACGGCGACCTCTACACGGTCGAGGGCTTCGCCCGGCTGGCCGGCATGGTCACCGACGACGGCGCGTTCGCGTTGTGGTCGGACGAGCCACCCGAGCCCGAGGTGGTGCGGCGGATGGGCGAGGTCTTCGACCACGCCTCCGCCCACGTCGTCCGGTTCCCCAACCCGCTGACCGGTGGTGAGTCCACCAACACGGTCTACCTGGCGGTCCGACCGCGTCGTTGAGCCCTAGGCCGGCTGCCAGACGACATCGAGCTCGTCGCGCTGACCGAACCGCTCGAGGTGGGCCCGGCGAGCTGCTTGGCGTAGCGCTCCGGGCGGGCGGTGTTCATCGTGCCGTGACGGACGGGCATCGCGGTCCTCTCTGTCTGGTCACCCAGCCTGGGCCGGGTGATCGCGGCAGGCCGCCGCCCCCTGCTAGCGCCTCACCAGCGAGCCCAGGCGGTCTCGGGCGATGTGCTCGACGAGCACCGGCACGAAGTCCCGGATCGGGCCGGTGAGCTGGGAGTGCGCCACGCGGACGGCCGCCTCGACCACGTCGGGCCCCAGGTCCGGGAACCGCTGGGACAGCCGCTCCTGGACTTCGTCGAGTGCGGCTACCTCGTCGTGCGCGTTCATCCGGTCAGTGTGATCCCGGCCCGGGGCCGGGGCAAGAGGAGTCTCGCGGCAGCCCGCGCCGAACGGAACCGTCCGCGACAATACGAGGGTCCCGACCCGCGCGGGGACGCCCGAAACGCATCGAGTGCAGGTGGCCCTGCGAAGGGAGGATGTCTGTCGATGAGTGGCTCCACGACGACCCCGGGCAGTGCCGCGTCACTCGTCGGGCCGTACCTGGGAGCGCAGTTCACGGCCCTGCTGACCGCCGACGACAGGCTCCGGGAGGGCGATGAGTCGGTCGTCCACGCCGGGAGGGTCGCGGCCCGCCGAGCCCGGAGCGTCCTGCGCGTCTACGGGCCCCTCTTTGACACGCCGGCCGCCACGCACTTGGATCGCGAGCTGCGCTGGTGGGCCGGCACCTTGAGCCCGGTGCGCGACCTGCAGGTCCTGCAGGACCGACTCGATGCGCTGGTCGCCGGCCTCGACGAGGAGCTGGTCGTCGGCCCGGTACGCACTCGGATCGACGTCGAGCTCGGCCACGACCGACTCCAGCACTGGGCGGCCGTGGTCGCGGCGCTGACCAGCGAACGGCATCGCGCACTGGTCGACCATCTCGAGCGATGGAGCACCGAACCGCCCTGGACCGCCAAGGCCAGCCGGGCCGAGTCCACCCTCACCCCCATGGTGCGGCGTGCGGACCGCACTGTCGCCGAGCGACTCAGGCACGCGCACCGCTCCGACGACGTCGAGGACATGCACCGGGCCCGGAAGGCGGCCAAGCGGGCGCGCTACGCGGCGGAGGTGGTGTCCAGCGTCGAGTCGACAGGAGCCACCAAGGCCGCACGCCGCTACCGACGGCTGCAGGCGCTGCTCGGTGAGCACCAGGACAGCGTGGTCAGCGCCCAGCTGCTTCGCCGCCTTGCCGACGTGGCCGACCAGGCCCCCGGCGAGAGCAGCTTCACCTTCGGTCTGCTCCATGAAGCCGAGCAGCGACGCGCCCGCGAGACCGAGGTCAAGGCCCAGCGCCTCGCCCGACGGCTGTTCACCTGAGTGCGCGCCCGACGCCGCGCCAAAGCCCCTCGGCCTCTGCTCCTGCCGTTCGCCCTCGGTGAACCCCGGAATCCCGCCTCAGGGGCGCTCGTTGTCACAGGCGTGAGCACTGACCCGGCGGCAGAGTCGGCCGCCCTGGACGCCTACTCGGCGATCGTCACCTCCGTCGCGGCGGAGCTGACGCCCAAGGTTGCCGCCCTGCGGATCCGGTCGCGCCGCGGGGAGTCCACGGGATCGGCCGTGGTCCTGACCAGGGAAGCGCACTTGGTCACCAATGCCCACGTGGTCGGCGATGCCAGAGGGGGAAGTGCCGAGTTCGCCGATGGCACGGAGGCTCGCTTCGAGGTCGTGGGCCGCGACCCGTTGTCAGACCTTGCCGTCATCCGAGCTGATCGCGACGTGCCAGCACCCCCCGAGTTCGGCGACGCGAGCTCACTACTCGTGGGCTCACTCGTGGTGGCCGTCGGCAACCCGCTGGGCCTTTCCGGGACGGTCACCGCAGGTGTCGTGAGTGCCCTCGGGCGCAGCATGCCGGTGCGCACCCGCACGACGGCGCGCCTGATCGAGGACGTCATCCAGACCGATGCCGCCCTCAACCCGGGCAACTCCGGCGGAGCCCTGGCCGACAGCCGAGGCCGGGTCGTGGGGATCAACACCGCTGTCGCAGGGATCGGCCTCGGGATGGCGGTGCCCATCAACGCCACGACGCACCAGATCATCCACGCCCTGATGCACGACGGGCGCGTGCGGCGTGCGTACCTCGGCATGGTGAGCACCCCCGCCCGACTCACGCCCGCCCAGTCCGAGCGCTACGGACAGCGCGGCGCACTGCGCCTGGTCGAGGTGGTCGAGAGCAGCCCCGCCGCCAAGAGTGGCTTGCTCGCCGGCGACCTGGTGCTCGCGATCGACGGCGCCCCCCTGGGCGACGCCCAGTCGCTGCAGAAGCGCCTGTTCGCCGATGCGATCGGTCGGCGCATGGAGGTCACCGTCATCCGCAACGGCGCCCTCGTCGATGCAGTGGTGCTGCCGAGCGAGCTACCGGACTGAAGACGCGCCCGCGGGCAGCCGGGCAGCCGGGCAGCCGGGCAGCCTCTCGAGGACACGCGTTCCGTCCGAGTCCATTCACCTCGCGCGTGGCGCGAGGGTGGCTCACAAGAGCTCAGGGTCCTGCTCCACACACAACAGGACCGGACCCTCGGTGGCGAACAGCTCGACCATCGCCGCATCGAGCTCCCCGCGCTGGGTGACGCGGATTCCGCGGGCGCCGCACAGCGCGGCATACGCGGCCCAGTCCGGATTGGTCAGCGAGGTGTGCCACACCGGGTAGTCGGCCGCCAGCTGCTCCTTGCTGATCTTGCCGAGCGAGTTGTTGTTGAGCAGCACGTGCTTGACGGGTATGCCGTGGTGCACCGCCGTCGTCAGCTCCATGGCGTACTGGCCGAAGCCTCCGTCGCCGGTGACCGCGACGACCGGCCGCGTGGGGTCGGCGGCCCAGGCACCCATCGCCGCCGGGTAGCCGAAGCCGATCGAGCCGAGGTAGCCCGACATCAGCACCGGTTGGCCCTTGGACTCGAGGTAGCGGCCGAGCGAGTAGGCGTGGTTGCCGACGTCGACGGCCACCACGGCATCGACCGGGAGGTGTTCGGAGAGCGCGGCGAAGACCGCGGCCGCCGACACACCGCGACCGCGGTCGTCGGCCACCCGGCGGGCCTTCTCGGCCCGCCAGATCGCCCACCGCGCAGCCACGTCGTCGCGCTGGTCCTGGGCCCGCGCCCCGGCCACCCGCACCGCCTCAGCAAGGGCTGGGACCGCGACGGCCGCATCGCCGAGCAGGTCGGCGGTGACCGCGTCGAAGCGTCCGATCGCGGTGGGAGTGTCGTCGATCTGCACGATCCGCTGCCACGGCGCGATGCCCGTGTGGTTGGAGAAGGAGGCTCCGACCACGACGAGCAGGTCGGCCTCGTTCATCAGCCAGCTCGCGACTGGCGTGCCGCTGCGTCCGAGGACGCCCGCGCCCAGCGGGTGGGTGTCCGGGACCAGGCCCTTGGCCTTGAAGGTGGTGAGCACCGGCGCGCCGAGCTGCTCGCCCAGCGCGATCACCTCGCGCCCGGCGCCGCGAGCGCCGTGCCCTACAACGAGGACCGGGCGCACCGCCGACGCGACGAGCTCGGCGGCCCTCGCGAGTGCGTCCGGCTCCGGGCCAACGGGGCTGTGGGAGTAGCGACCGTCCGGGGACCCCGCTGGTGCTGACGAGGGCTGCGCCTGCACCTCATCGGGCAGCACGAGGTGCGCGACGCCGCGGCCGTCGCGGGCGTGCTTGACCGCTAGCGCGGCCAGCTCGGCGTGGTCGCTGCCCGCCTGCACGGTGGTCGTCGAGATCGCCACGTCACGGAACACCGCGCTCAGGTCGAGGTCCTGGAAGGCCCCGCGGCCCAGCACCCTGGACGGGACCTGTCCCGAGATGGCCACGACGGGTGCGCCGTCGAGCTTGGCGTCGTACAGACCGGTCAGCAGGTTCGTGGACCCCGGCCCGGCGATGGCGAAGCACGCCGCGGGCCGTCCGGTGAGCTTGCCGTACGCGCTTGCCGCGAACGCCGCCGCGCCCTCGTGCCGGATGCCGACGAATCTCAGCTCACCACGCTCCTCGGCATGCCGGAGGGCATCGGCAAACCCCAGGTTCGAGTGGCCGACCATCCCGAAGACGGTGTCGATGCCATGGGCGACAAGGGTTTCGACGAGCACGTCGGCGACCGTGCGGCCAGGCGCCAACCGGTCGGGCAGCCGCACCTGGACGCCGCCGGGGCCTTCTTCGACCTCATAGGCGGCGACCCGGTCGTCCAGGTGGTCGGCCAGCTCCCCCGGAGGTGCGCCGGTGATCGGGTCGTAGTCGTAGCCGTGCCAGGGGCAGCGGAGCAGCCCGCCCTCGATCGACCCCTCGCCGAGTGGGCCGCCCTGGTGGGGGCAGTGGTTCTCCAGCGCCCCGAGATGTCCCCCACATCGGGTGAGTGCGATCGAGCGCCCGTCGACGGTGACACTTCGCACCCTGCCCTCGTCGGGCACGTCCTGCGGTGGCACCTCGTGCCATGACGTCGTGGTGCTGTCCATGGACGCTCCTCGGGCCCGCGCGAACCGATACCGGCTCAGTACACACCTTGGAGCCAGCCACGAAAACGGCCGCCGAGCCGCTTCTCGCAACGATGAAGCCGCAGGCGGCGATCCGTGACGCCCTGTCCGCGCGGGGGACCCGCCGCGCACCGTCTCCGTGGGCGCAGTTCCTCGGCACCCGAGGTCCGGCACCCTGAGACGGCATCAGGGTCGGCTCAGGGGGAGCATCCGGCCTCTCCCCGATGTGGCCGTGCCGCCGCCCGGGCCACGATGCTCGACATGATCACCGTAGAATCACTCACCAAGAAGTATGGCCGCGGGATGACCGCCGTCGACGACGTCTCGTTCACCGCGGCCACCGGTCGGGTGACCGGCTTCCTCGGCCCCAACGGCGCAGGCAAGTCGACGACGATGCGCATCATCGTCGGGCTCACGCCCGCCACCTCTGGCACCGTCATGGTCGACGGACGCCGGTTCACCGACCTCCCCAACCCCGGCACGGAGGTGGGCGTCCTCCTGGATGCCTCCGCCCAGCACGCCGGCCGGACCGGTCGCGAGATCCTCACCCTGGCCCAGCGGACGATGGGCCTTCCCAGGAACCGGGTCCAGGAGATGCTCGACCTGGTGAGCCTCACCTCCCACGAGGCCGACCGGCGCGTCCGGGACTACTCCCTGGGGATGCGGCAGCGCCTCGGTATCGGGACCGCCCTTCTCGGCGATCCCGGCGTGCTCATCCTCGACGAGCCGGCCAACGGCCTCGACCCCGCCGGCATCCGGTGGATGCGCGACCTCCTGCGTGGGTTCGCCGACCAGGGCGGCACCGTCCTCCTGTCCTCCCACCTCCTGCACGAGATCGAGGTGGTCGCCGACGACCTCGTGGTGATCGGCAACGGACGACTCGTGGCGCAGGGCACCAAGTCCGACCTGTTGGCAGCCGCCGGCACCATCGTCCGCGCCCGCGATGCGGCGGCACTCGCACGGGCGATGGAGTCCGCCGGGCTGAGCATTACCGCACACCCTGACGGCAGCGTGCGCACCGAGGCCTCCCCAGACCAGGTCGGCCAGATCGCACTGGACGCGCATGTGGTGCTCACCGAGCTCCGCGCCGCCGAAGGGGCCGGGCTCGAGGAGATGTTCCTTGAGCTCACCGCAGACACTCAGCGCGAAGGAGCAGCAGCATGACCACCACCGTCCTCACGCCCTCGGCCCCGGCGACCTCGCAGCCGGACGCGGTCGTCGGTCGCACCCGCAGGCCGCAGCCGCGGATCCCCCTCACCCGCATCATCGGGGTCGAGCTGCGCAAGATGTTCAATACGCGTTCCGGCTTCTGGCTGATGGCCAGCCTGGTCATCACCAACGTCCTCGCCACCGCAGCCATCATCGTGTTCGCCCCGGACGACCAGCTGACCTTCGACAACTTCGCCGCAGCCATCGGGGCGCCGATGACGGTGATCCTGCCCATGATCGGGATCCTGGCGGTGACGAGCGAGTGGAGCCAGCGCAGCGGCCTGACGACCTTCACCCTCGTGCCGCATCGCGGTCGGGTGCTCCACGCCAAGTTCCTCGCAGCCACGACCGTGGGAGTCGTGTCGATGTTCGTCGCCCTCGTCGTCGGTGTCCTCGGCACCCTCCTCGGGAGTGCCGTCGCGGGCGTGGATCCGGTCTGGAACGTCTCCGCCGCCCACTTCGCGCTGATCGTCCTCGGCAGCGTCCTCGGCATGCTGTTCGGGTTCATGCTGGGCTTGGTGATCCGGAACTCGGCGGGGGCGATCGTGACGTACTTCGTCTACACCCTCGTCCTGCCACCGCTGCTGGGCCTGATGGCCGCAAACCAGAGGTGGTTCGCCGACGTACAGCCCTGGGTCGACTACAGCTACGCCCAGCGACCCCTGTTCGAAGGCACCCTCACCAGCCAACAGTGGCAGCACCTCGCCGCCTCCGGTGTGGTGTGGTTTCTGTTGCCGATGGCGGTCGGTTTGTTCGTCGTCCGACGCGCCGAGGTGAAGTGACCTTGGGCGATCCTCCCCACGCGAACGGCCCCTACCCGCGCTTTCGCAGGTCAGGGGCCGTTCTTCTACGACTTTCGCACCGTCCGCTGACGACCATGGGCATCCCCTCTGAGCACGAACCACTCCCCCAACGTCCGTCCGCAACCGCTCGAGTCACCCCGCTCGATGCCAGACGATTCCAAAGGAGTCCGTGAGGGTGTCGGTGCCGGCGTCGTAGCTGAAGCCGATCGCCAGCCGCGACCGGAACGGGTTCCCGCCAGGCAGGCAGACAAGCGTGCCTTCCATGACGACGTCGTTGCCGTCCACGAAGCCCGGGCCGACGATCCGGGCAGGGGCGCCGCTGCAGGCGCCTGTGGCTGACTCGTCGTCGTAGACGATCGCATAGGCCTGGCCGCCGGATCCGGTAATGCTCAGTGTCTGGGTGCTTCCGTCCGCGTCCACAGAGGTCCACGTATCGGCCAGTCCTCCGCTGGCCGCCCACGCCGGCGGTGCGAGCATCGCGCTGACGCACGCGAAGATCCCGCCTGCCGCTATTGAGAGAATTGTCTTCTTCATGATGTCTCCGCCCTTCTCCGGTTGACACACCGATAAGCAAGTCTCTTGCCGCACCAACGGAGCCGACAATGGCTCACGCGGGCTATGCACGAGGGAGCCGCAGATACGGGTGTCCGGGTTCGAGCGCGACGACCTCGGCGCGCACCTCGGGCGCGAGCCCTGCCTCGCGTGTCAGGGTCCTCGAGCACGAGTATGCCGCCGGGCGCGAGGAGCCGGCGGTGGGCCGCAACCTGCTCGGCCATCCTGCCCAGCGGCGCGAGCTGGAACCGCGCGTGCACCAGGTCGAACCCCGCCTCGGGCAAGGCGCTGGCGAACAGGTCGTCGGCGACCAGCTCGACGTTCGACGAGCCAGCCGTGCGCACCATCGCCTGCGCCTCGTCCAGCATCTGCTGCGCATTGTCGGTCCCACGTCGACAGGCCCGGAGGTACTAAGCCAATCAACCGATGCGACCGCCGGAAGCCACGAGGAGTCTGGAAGAACCTCGAAAGGCAGCTGCTGTGAAGAAGCCGATCACCGCTCGCACCAACACTGCCGGATGCCACGGGCTCGCACTCTGGCTGCCAACCCAGTTCTCGGCTCGACCTCTGGGCGGAACGCAGGCAGGGCGCCTCCGGCCAGTCAGGTGAGTCCGCCGCCATGGGCCACCAGTCGAGCGAGTCTCGACCTCCGTGCGCTGATGCATGTACATCCCTTGAAAGGAGAGTTCGATGTCCCCCACCCGATCCGCCGTGACCCTGGCGCTCCTCCCACTCGCCCTGGCGGTGGCCGCCCCAGCCTCTGCCAGCGGCCCAGAGCACTTCGAGACGTCCTTCAGCTACACCCTCGCCGACGCTGTCGCCGACTACCAGGCCTTCGGTGACAATGCCGGGAGCTGCGGCGACTTCGTCCTCCTCGTCGACTTCGACGTCCAGCGAAGCGTCGCCCGGTGGCCAGACCGCGAGGTCCGCCACGTCCACTACATCGGCCACTTCTACTCCTCTGCCGACACCTCGCGCTCGATCGTGCGCGGCGGAGACTTCAACCTGACCCTGTCGCTCGACTCGAGTGGGGCGCCCTATGCCGTCACGCGCTCCGGGCTGTTCGAGTACGTCGAGATCGACAATCGGCGCCTCGTGACGCACGTCGGACACGACGAGCTCGACTTCGCGACCGGCCCGATCAGCGCCACCCCCAAGGCCGGTGACGCGGTGAGGCAAGCCGTCTGCGAGGCACTCGACTGAGTTGTGACCTCCCTTCCCCGCGACTGTCCAGTTGATTCACCACGACGAGATCCAGAAGGTGATCCGGAAGTTTCAATCGGGCCCCACGTGCCCTCGTCCCGATGTTCCACGGAACCGCGGCGCCCCTGCTCTCGCTTCTTGAGGTCAGTGGTTCACCCGACGATGGGGGCACAAGCATGAATGAGTGGGCCGAGGTCTCGACCGGGTTCGGGGGTGAACGGGACGATAGCCCTGGGTTGCCCGCCCGGGGTCCTGCTTACACTGGGGAGCAATGAGCACTCTGGGTCGGTCTGGGACTGCGGCGCGGCGCGCGCTGTGGTTCGTTGGCCTGCTCGTCCTCCTGGTGGGGATTGTCGCGATGCATGGCATGAACAGCCACGGCGGGGGGATGGACCCGTCCGTGCACGCGGTCGCGACGCATGCTCCGGCCTCTGCGCCGCTGGCCGCCGGCCAGGACCTGATGGCGGCTGCCGCGCATGGGATCGCGGCTCCCTTAGAAGCGATGGGTGCCGTGGTCTCCGCTGGGGCGTCGAGCATGGACTCGGGTATGGCGGAGATGTGCATGGCCGTTCTGGCTCTGGCGCTGACCGTTCTCCTGCGGATGCTGGGGAACGCGCCTGCCCTTCCGCTCTACCGGCTGGTGAGTGCCCCAGCTCGCGCGCCTGGGCCCCATGGTCGGGACCCCGATCCGCCGTCTTTGATCAATCTGTCGATTCGGCGCTGCTGATCCCCAGCGGACCCGCCCAGGAGGCGGTGGTCCGCGGTTTCTGCATGCCCACATTCGTATAGACCTGATTGGACGACCCGTGATGAAGCGATTTATTGGTGTGCTCGCGCTGGCCCTGGTGGCAGCGCTGGCTTTGACCGCGTGCGGAAATGACGCAGGCAACGGCAGCAGTAGTTCGAGTAGTGAGTTCAACGACGCGGACGTGACGTTCGCGCAGTCGATGATTCCTCATCACGAGCAGGCAGTGGAGATGGCAAAGATGGCCGCCTCGCACGCCTCGACTGCTGAGGTGAAGGACCTGGCCGCCAAGATCGAGGCGGCTCAGGGACCGGAGATCAAGACGATGTCGGTTTGGCTCAAAGCCTGGGGCAAGGACGTGCCCTCCGGCGGCAGCATGGGCGGGATGAACCACGGCTCTGACGGGATGCCCGGCATGATGACCAACGCCGACATGATGTCGCTCGACTCCTCTGACGGAGCTGCGTTCGACCGGATGTTCCTGACCATGATGATCGAGCACCACGAGGGTGCGGTCGAGATGGCGAAGACGGAACAGGCCGACGGCAAGAATCCCGACGCGATCGCCCTCGCTAAGAAGATCGAGGCGGATCAGACGGCCGAGATCGCCGTGATGAAAGACCTTCTGAAGTCCTGACCTGCCAGCTCGGTCGGCTGCTGCCTATGGACGCGGCCGACCGGGCCTTCGGCCCGTCGCGCGCCAGTGCGGCGACAACTCCCACCCGTTGAGTACATACCCCTGGGGGGTATTATGAACGATATGAACGCGCACGCTGACCTCGCGCCCGTAGCGCACACCGTGGTGAAGGACCCTGTCTGCGGGATGGACGTCGACCCGGCAACGAGCGAGTACCGCTCCGACCACGACGGGCAGAACTACTACTTCTGCTCAGGGCACTGCCAGGCGAAGTTCGACGCCGCCCCGCAGAACTACGTGTCCCTCGACGCCGGTCACGACCATGCCCGGCACGACCACGGCGGGCACGACCAGGCCGGGCACGACCCTGCCGGGCACGGGGAATCCCCTGCTGGCGCGGCTGCCGTTCGCGCCGGTGAGGTCGCGGAGTGGACCTGCCCGATGCATCCGGAGATCCGGCGCCCCGGTCCGGGGTCGTGCCCGATCTGTGGGATGGCTCTCGAACCCGTGATGGTGACCGCGGACAGCGGTCCCAGCCCGGAACTGGCGCAAATGAGGCGCCGGTTCTGGGTCGGGGTCGCCCTCTCGTTCCCTGTGGTCATCCTCGGGATGGGTGGGGACCTGATCCCGGCGATCCACGACGTCATCTCCCCAAGGGCCTCGGCGTGGGTTCAATTGGCTCTGGCGACACCGGTGGTGCTGTGGGGCGGGTGGCCGTTCTTCCAGCGCGGCTGGACCTCAGTCCGCACCATGAAGCTGAACATGTTCACGCTCATCGCGATGGGCACCGGTGTCGCGTGGCTGTTCAGCGTGGTCGCCACCGTCGCACCGGGGATCTTCCCAGACGCGTTCCGGATGGATGGTGCGGTCGATGTGTACTTCGAGGCCGCGTCGGTCATCACCACTCTCGTGCTGCTCGGGCAGGTGCTGGAGCTGCAGGCCAGGGAGCAGACCTCTGGGGCGATCCGGGCCCTGCTCGACCTGACCCCGGATACCGCGTGGCGGATCGACGTGGACGGGAACGAGGAGGAGGTCACCTTGGACAGGGTCGGTGTTGGTGACCGGTTCCGGGTCCGGCCGGGTGAGAAGGTTCCGGTGGACGGGGCCGTCGAGGAGGGCCGGTCCACCTTGGATGAGTCGCTGGTGACGGGTGAGTCGATGCCGGTGACCAAGACCGTGGGCGACACGGTGATCGGGGGGACGATCAACCGGTCCGGGTCGCTGGTGGTGCGGGCCGAGAAGGTCGGCCGGGACACCATGCTGGCCCGGATCGTGCAGATGGTCGCCGACGCGCAACGCTCTCGCGCACCGATCCAGCGGGTCGCGGACCGGGTGGCCGCCTGGTTCGTGCCCACAGTCATCGTCATCGCGATCATCGCGTTCACCGTGTGGGCCACGGTCGGACCGGACCCGCGACTGGCCCACGCCCTCGTGGTGGCCGTGGCCGTCCTGATCATCGCCTGCCCGTGTGCACTCGGGCTCGCGACCCCCATGTCGATCATGGTCGGCGTCGGCCGCGGCGCGGGGCTCGGGGTCCTGGTCAAGAACGCCGAGGCGCTTGAACGGATGGAGAAGGTCGACACGCTCGTCGTGGACAAGACCGGCACCCTCACCGAGGGCAAACCCTCCGTCACGCAGGTCGTCACCGCGTCCGGTTTCGACCGCGACGAGCTGCTCCGGCTCGTCGCCGGGGTCGAACGCGCCTCCGAACACTCGCTCGCCGCGGCGATCGTCAACGCCACCACCGATGCCGGGTTGACCGTGCCGGATGTGACCGACTTCGACGCGCCGGTCGGCAGGGGCGTCGTCGGGACCGTGAACCAGCGCCGGGTGCGGGTCGGCAGCGCCAGGTTCCTGTCCGGTGAAGGTCTCGACCCGAGCGGCCTGATGAGGCAGGCTGACCGGTTGCGCGAGGATGGTGCCACGGTGATCTTCGCGAGCGTCGACGACCAGGTTGCCGGGATCGTCGCGATCGCCGACCCAGTCAAGGAGACCACGCCGTCCGCGGTGAAGGCGCTGCGCGAGGAAGGAATCGACGTGGTCATGCTCACCGGGGACAATCGCGTCACCGCGGAAGCGGTCGCCCGCAGGCTTGGCATCGACCGGGTCGAGGCGGAGGTGATGCCGGACCACAAGGCGGACGTCGTCAAGCGGCTCCGCGGCGAAGGACGCGTGGTCGCGATGGCGGGCGACGGCGTGAACGACGCCCCAGCTCTGGCTGCGGCGGACGTGGGCATCGCCATGGGTTCCGGCACCGACGTGGCCATCGAGAGCGCGGGCATCACGCTGCTCAAGGGCGACCTGACCGGCATCGTCCGCGCCAGGAAGCTGTCCCAAGCCACGATGGGCAACATCCGCCAGAACCTCGTGTTCGCATTCATGTACAACGTCGCAGGAATCCCGATCGCCGCCGGGGTCCTCTACCCCACCTTCGGGCTACTTCTGTCGCCGATGATCGCTGCCGCCGCGATGGCCCTGTCCTCCGTCAGCGTCATCGACAATGCCCTGCGACTGCGTGCCCAACACCTGTGACCCGCACGAACCACCGCGCTGTCCTCAGCCTCACCCATGGGAGTCTCCTCCGGCCGACCCGGCCGTCCTGTTCGCGACCGGCACCCCGGAGCAGCGGCACACGCGATTCATTCTCGCACTGGCCAGGGAGGGGGTACATGCCTAGTACTGACCATTGCAGCGGGTCCGGCTCAGGCGCACACTCACCTCGGGAAGAGGAGCCCCGCGCCGGAGGGATTCAGGGGAAGAGGCGCGGGGAGCCTCGCGTTCCCCGTCACCCGGACTAGGACCTCTGCGTGGCGTCAACTCGCGCATCACCTGCAACCTTCACAGCGCCGCGAGGTGACCAGCGCCAGCACGTCCGGCTCAGAAGCGCGTTGCAGCGGCGGCACGTCGGTGGGGTCAGCCGCGGGTGGCTGACGTCACCGCGCGGCCGCTGATCTTACGCGGCTCGATCTCAATGAAGAGGTTGCGAGCTCCGTCCGCCCAGGGCACCGGTCCGGTCTCCCAGGCCGATGCGAGGAGCTGGTCGTGTGTCATCGCTTCAGCGAATCCGAGAACGAGAACGCTCCAGCCGGACTTGTTCTGCTCATCAATTGCGTCGATCTCGAAGGCGACACTGGTTCGCCGGACGAGCCCAGCCAGAGGGCCATTGGGGGACGTACGGAAGATCACTCTGCCGGCACGGTATTGATAGGTCACTGGCAAGATCTGCGGCCCCTCACCCGCCATGAAACCGACTCGGCCGGCCGCGTGGTGCGTCAGGAGCTCCTCGCACTCGGTCTCCGACAATTCAGCGAAATTGCCGGTGTGGGGTTTCTCGTCCTGTGGTGGGGTCATGACCAGACTCTGTTCATTACGTCGGTGCGGTGAAGATGGCTGTGGCGGTCGACGTGCCGCCCCGCCGATTCGGGGCAAATGTTCCGTAGCCACCGCAGCTCGGCGAGCCTCGCGGAGTCCCGCGGGCAGTTCGCGGACGGAGGTCTCATCGTTGGCGCAGCACTGCTCGCTGCCGGGCGAGCGTCTCTGCGTCGATCTCCCCGCGCGCGTACCGCAGCTCAAGCTCTTCCTCCGCTGCCGTGCGAGGTGGCCCATTCTGCGCAGGAGGTGTGCGATCGCCCTGTCCCGCAGAGGGATACAGAGCATTGATCCCCACCACGAGACCGACCACCAGCAGAATGGTCAGAACCACCATGACGACGATCATCATCAAGCTGGTTTCCCCGTCCACCCAGTCCATCATCAGGCTCACCTCGTCGGGTTGTTGTTCCAGGCTGTCAGCGTTGCATGGGCTGGTTCCCGTGGGCTGTGCCAAAGGTCCCGAAGGATCTGCCGCCTGTCAGCCGCGCACGACCACGACGGGACATGACGACTCGTGGATGACGGTGTGGCTGACCGAGCCGAGCAGCAGCCCCGCGAACCCGCCGTGTCCTCGGGTGCCCACAACGATGAGTCCCGCGTGTGCACCCAGCGGGCTCAGCACGTGCCCTGCGCTGCCGTACAAGACTTCCGTCTCGATGGGCAGGTTCGCGAAGGTCGCCTGAGCCCGGCGAGCAGCACGACCGACCAGGTCCTCCGCGTGCGCGCGCACCGCCTTCGTGTGCTCGGTGCCGGCGAGGGCGCTCTCGACGTAGGCCTGGGCGTCTGGCGAGAAGGAGCCGTGGGCCACGTGCACGATGTGCAGGGCAGCGTCGGAGATGGCTGCCATCTCGGCCGCGAGGTCCAGAGCACTCTCCGACGCCTGCGACTCGTCAACGCCCACGACGACGGGATGGTCGTGACCCGGTTGGACCGGACGCTCCGGGTGCACCACTACGGCTGGACAGGCAGCGTGCGCCGTGACCGCGTAAGCGACCGAGCCCAGCAGCCCGGCCGCAAACGGGCCCCGTCCACGACTGCCGGTCACGACGAGGTCGGCATCCTTGGACGCGTTGACGAGCTCGGCGGCCGGGGAGCCGAGGGCCAACAAGCCGGCCACCTCCGAGGGCTGGGTCATCAGCTGCCGGGCCCGAGCGACCCCATCACCGAGGAGCTCGCGGCCCGCCTCGCCGAGGCTGTCCGGAAGCCGAGCCACGTCGTAGGCCGGCTCCATGGGTGCCGCCGCAAGGTCGACACTGTGCATCACCGTGAGGGTCGCGCCCCACCGATTTGCCGTGATCGCAGCCCATTCCAGGGCCGCGATGGAGCCCGGGGAGTCGTCATACCCGACGACAATTCCCTTGGCCAGGCGGTGCTCTGACTGGTCGACCATGACGTTCCTCCTGAGCTAGGGGCCGGCTGGCTCGCGGAACTCCCGACCTGCCATTGCCCCGGTGAGAGCATGCGGCTCCCCACCCCGCTGGGTGAGGGCCGAAAGTCCCTGCTCAACGACGTCCCGCCGAGCGCGCACAGTCGGCCCGCTTGACCAGTGACCTCCCACGCGGGCATCCGAGCCGGGATCGCTGATCCTGCCGAGCTGGTCACGGTGCTGCCCCTGTCCATCCTGCCCGCGTCCTGGCCGACGGCGGTAGCTCGCCCCCACTGTCCTCGGCCCTGCCGGCGGCGGACAGGGGCATTGGTCCTGTCCACCACCTCCGGCACGACTCCCCGAGGCCGGATGTCGCGGACGCCGGGACCTTGGACCTACCGCCCGACGCCCGGTGGGAGGAGCCTTGAATGGCCAAGACCTTCTGGAGGAGACCATGAGAGCAAAGCCCGGAGATCGCATCATCCTCGCCGCACCCAACATCGACGGCCCTCTGCGTGACGGCGAGGTGCTCGAGGCCCGTGGGGACGACGGGGAGCCTCCGTACGTCGTCCGCTGGAGCGACGGCCACGAGGGGCTGCTGTACCCCGGACCCGGTTCGATACTGCGGGTCACATCGCACGACCCCGAGGGTGCAGCCGAGCCCAGGCCCACGAGTTCTCAGCCCCATCGGACCGGAGCACATCCACGCGTGCGTGACTGGGAGGTTCGCGTGTCGATCCTGGGCTCGGACGACGACGCCGAAGCCACCGTGGTGCTGCTGTCCGACTCGCCCGAGCACCTGACGGCACACGGCCGTAGCCACCGCAGCGGCCACGACCGCGCCGTCCCTGAGATCGGTGACGAGGTTGCGGTGGCCCGGGCCCTGCGACGTCTTGCCGACCAGCTGCTGGAGACGGCGGCCGACGACATCGAAGGGATCACCGGCGAGCACGACGTGAGCCTCCGGGCGCGTTGATGACGTGAGTCCGTGTGCAGCCCAATTCGTCGCCCGGAAACCGAGCGCTCAACTCGCTCACCGACGGATCCGTGCTGGACGGGCTGACAACCTCCGAGGCCAACTGAGGCTGGCGCACGGCACTCAGGGACAGATTCCTCACGGGGCAAGCCCTGGTCGCGACAGCAGTGAGTCCGCCGGGTTCGCGCGACGGCCGCCCTGCTGGCGCTCGGGACGGGCCAACTGGGCGTCGCGTGGGGCCTGCGCACCCCACGACGGGGCGGGGTGGGTGACCTGCGCTCGGACCCCTTGCTCCCGCTCTTGGCGCTGGCGGGGCGATGCTCGTCTCGGCAAGCCTCGTCGCGCCCGTTCGCCAGCTCCTCGAGACCGTTCCGGTCGGCGCCCTGGCCTGACTGGTGGCGGGCCCCTCCGGCGTCGCCGCCATGGCCGTCACCCGCGTGCTCGGAGTTCGTTCGGTCTGAGCTGCGCCCCGGGACCAAGGGCCCTGTCCCATGGTGTGACTGCTGGGGAGTCTGGTTGCACCAGGTGGTCGTACTAGGGAGAAGCCATGAACGCCCACGAAGACAGTCGCCAACCCGTCGTGGTCGGTGTCGATGGCTCGCCGCACGCAGAGCTCGCACTCGACTGGGCAGCCGCCGAGGCAGACCGGCGTCGGGCCCCGCTGGTGGTACTCCAGGCCTACTCGCCTGACTACCCCGCGGCTCGCTCGGCTGGACCCGGTGGGCCGGTGCCACCCCAGCCGTCGAGCGCGATCCACGCCGCAGCCGAGGAGACTGCCGCGGCCGCGGTCGAGCGCGCTCGCGCCGGCCACCCCACGCTCGAGGTCGCTGCGAGGGTCGTGCCCGACGATCCCGGGGCAGCCATCGTCGAGGCATCGTCTTCGGCTGCCTTGGTCGTCGTCGGTGCTCGCGGGGTGGGCAGGGTACGCGGGCTGCTCATGGGATCGGTCTCGTCGTACGTCGCGCCGCGCGCGCACAGTCCGGTCGTCGTGGTTCACGAGGCACCCAGCAGGTCTCTCTCCGAGATGCGGGTGATCGTCGGCGTGGACGGTTCTGCCGACTCCGCGGCAGCCCTCCGCTTCGCGTTCGAGGCAGCCGAGCGCCAGCAGCTGGGGGTCACCGTCGTGCACACGTGGGACCTCGACGTCGACGCGACGGCAGCAGCGCTGGCGTGGTCGGTGGACTGGCAGCAGGCCGATGAGCAGGAACGCGCCCTTGTGGCCGAGGCGGTGGCGGGCTATGCCAGCGAGTTCCCCACGGTGGACGTGTGTCGGCACGTGGTGCGGGGCCACCCCGTGGCAGAGCTTGCACGGCAGAGCGAGAACGCCGCGCTCCTCGTGCTGGGCACCCGGGGCCGCGGGAGTGCCAAGGGATTGGTCCTCGGTTCGGTCTCGCAGCGGGTCCTCCACGACGCGCACTGCCCAGTAGCAGTCGTCTCGGCCTCGGACCAGACCTCGACCCAAACGGCCGGGACCTCGCACCGCCGCCGCGAGTTCCACCTTCCGGTGCCCCCAGTGCGCGAACGCCTCTGAGAAGCACGGTGACGCCGATGGAGGACCTTCGCCCCTGCCACGGTGCACCGCCGCCGCCGAGCCACCCTGGACCAGACCTGTTGGCGACGTTGGCCGGAGTGCTACTAGACGCTGGTCGGAGCGCTATCAGTGGCGTCGGTGTCCACCTCGTGCGACGAGGCTCCTGCCTCGTCCGCAGTGGCGGTGCGCACGGGTACGACCACCACCGGGCAGGCGGCGCGACCCAGGACTGCCCGTGCGACTTGGCCCCGCCCGGGCAACCAGGTTCGTCCTGCGTCACCGGACCGTCCACCAGAACCCGGTCCGCGACCGCCTGTGGCCCCGACCACCAGCAGACCGGCTCGGTGGGAGGCGATCTCGAGCGCCGTTGCTGCGTCGAGGGGCTCGACCTCGGTCCGCGTTGCCACCGCGGGATGGTGCCGGTGGACGTAGATCTTGCTCGCCTCGGCAACGGCTGCGGCCCGCGCCTTGAGGTGGCGGGCCACCTGAGCGACGGTGTCGAAGTCGGGCGAGCTCCGGGCCCACTCTCGGGTCGGAGGAAGCGACCAAGCCGACACGATGGTCAGCGGCACATCCCGGAGCTCGGCCGTCTCTGCGGCGAAGTCAAGGGCGGCACGCGAGCCTTTATCCTCGGTGACCCCCACGACGACGGGTAGGAGGGAGCGCTCCGGCGCAAGGGCTCCCCGGGCAACCGCGACCGGACAGGGCGCCCGGTCAGCCAGGACCAGCGAGGTGGAACCGACAGCACTGGAGACGGGACCGTCCTGTGCGCGCTGGCCGACGACGACCAGGGCAGCATGGGCTGAGGCATCGGCGAGGACGCCCGCCGGGTGCCCGGGGATGGACACCCCACTCACCTGATCCGGATCCAGAAGCATGTTCGCGACCCGAATGCCCTCGTCCAGCACCTTGTCCTCGTGAGTGGTGCGGTGCCCAGGGGCGAGCCCTGGAGCGGCCTCCAGCACCGCGGCATACGGAATGGCCCGGACGACCCGAAGGGGAAGTCCGCGATCGCCGGCTTCGCGGGCGGCCCACTTCAGAGCTGAGAGGGCACGTCCTGAACCGTCATAACCGACGACGACTGGGCTTGAGCGCGGCATCTCGATCCTTTCGTCCCGGGACGCCTACGTCCCGTTCCACCACGATGGAGCGAGTCCGGCGGGGGCACCCGGGGCCTTGGTCCCGAATACGTGATGAGCTCGACCGGGGCGGCGGCTGTAGCCCGAAGACAGGCCCTTGGTCCCTGTGACGCTCCACCGGTCACCGGGACAGTGAAATTGCCAGAGCCCGATGACGTTCTCGTCCTGGGAGTCCACCCGACCCGAAGCGGTCAGCCCAACAGCATCGACACGTCACTGCTCGAGACGCCTCCGTGCGACCTCCTGCTCACGCGGGACAGCTGGGGCTGCGGCTCGAGACGACGCCCCCGCAGCACAGGTGCTTGAGCTGGCTGCCTCACCGGGTCCGAACCTGGTCCTGTAGTGCGGTGGCGCCATGGACCTGCAGTGGTACCCGGGACCCTCGTGCGGTCGTATCCGGGACCCTTGGTCATCCCCGGACGCGCGGCAGTTCGCCAGACGTCAGGACCCCGGACGCGCCGTGCTGTCCGGGGCCTGCGTCGGTCGTCCCGGACTCCTCAGTCCTGGGCGCGCACCACGGCCAGCGGGCAGGGGCGTTCGTGATGGAGCAGCCCTTGGCTCACTGAGCCGAGCAGCACTCGAGTGCCGCATGACCGGTGAGACGAAGCCATCCGAGTACCAGGTCGAGGCCGTCAGGCTGTCCGAGCAGCCCGCGCTGGTCGTCCGCGCCACGGTCGGTCAGGACCAGCTCGCGTCTTTCATCGGTGGTGCATTCGTTCGCGTCCGAGAAGTCGCCGAGGCTGATGTACGCACGTTTCCGGACCGCCCTTCGCCCGGTTGGGTCAGGAGGCTGACGGCAGGCTCCTCGTGGCGGCCGGCTTCCCCGTCAGGGGCATGCTGCTTGGGGAGGGTGACGTCAAGGCGTCACGCCTGCCGAGGGGGCCGGTGCTGCAGACGATCCACAGGGGTGGCTACGGCGGGTGCCGTCCTCCTGCCTGGCGTCTCCCTCGTTCCGGTGCTGGTGCTCACCCAGGTGCTCAACGCCGTGCTGCTGCCGTCCCTACTGGTGGTGATGTACCGCTTCTCGCGGGAGCCTGACGTGATGGGGGAAGGCGTGGTGGGAACCTCAGCCCTGCTCTACGTGGCCACCATCGGCCTCGTCGCCGCGTGTGTCGGCGGACTGCTCCTCCTCAGCCTGGGATGAGGCCCCCCACCTGTGTCGGAGCCGGCTCCTCGCACGCAAGCCAGACCGAGCGCGACGGAGGTGTCGACGGGCGCGCCATGACGAAGGCCCTGACCCGCACTTGCGCGGGTCAGGGCCTTCGTCATCGATGGTGGGCGATACTGGGTTTGAACCAGTGACCTCTTCCGTGTCAAGGAAGCGCGCTACCACTGCGCCAATCGCCCCGGGTGGTGCTTTTCGGGTTCGTACGTGTCGAGGTGGAGACGGGATTTGAACCCGTGTACGCGGCTTTGCAGGCCGCTGCCTCGCCTCTCGGCCACTCCACCGTGAAGGCGGTCAAACCCTCCGAGCGGATGACCGGGCTCGAACCGGCGACCTCAACCTTGGCAAGGTTGCGCTCTACCAACTGAGCTACATCCGCTTACACGCGCTATTGGTGTTGAACGGGGTGTTTCACCCGCTGCGCGTGCGTGCAGACATTATCCGATCATCGGCGTCGTCTCCAAATTGGGTGTCGTCCGAGTCGGTTCCGGGCTTGCGTGGCATCGGTGTGAGCGGCTTTCGGGCCTCGTCGCGCAGCCCCTGCACCGACGTCGACAGCTGCTCGTCCTGCCCCGCAGCGCGGGTGTCAGTGGCGTCGAGTGGGGCGTTCACGGGCCCCCCGCCGGCCCTGCGCCGCTTCAGCCAGCCCCTGGCCCAGGCGACGCCCTTGGCCCGCAGGGAGAGCCGGTCCTCGACCGGCCACATGACCCTGATGGCGGCGTTGAGTGCCGCACCGATGAGCACGGCGATCGCGAGGGCATAGAGGAAGATCAGCAGCACGATCGGCGTCGACAGCGGTCCGTAGATCGACGTCCCGCCCTTGACGGACGCGGTGATCGTCCCGCGCAGCACGAACGACGCCAGCACCCAGATCACCAGCGTCAGGACGGCACCGGGCACGTCGCGCAGCCAGGGAGACCGCTTGGGCGTCGAGATGTGGAACAACGTCGCGATGCTGGCGACAGCCAGGACGCTCACCACCGGCCAGTACAGGTAGGTCAGGAAGTGCACCTCCTCGGGCAGCAGGTCCCCGAGCCACGAGGGGCCGATCACCACGAGCGGGACCACCACGATCCCCACGACGAGCGAGAGGAAGTAGAGGGTCAGCGACAGCGCCCTGGTGCGGACGATCCCCCGCACCCCGGACTGTCCGTACATGATCGAGATGGTGTCGACGAAGACGTTGAGGGCTCTCGACCCCGACCAGATCGACAGCAGGAAGCCGAGCGAGATCAGGTCGCCCCGGCCGTTCTTGAGCACGTCGTCGGCGGTGGGCAGGATCGTGCCGGTGACCACGTCGGCCACCAGGAAGCGCTCCGAGAACGTCTGGATGCCGTCGATGACCTGGTCGACGATGTCCTGACCCAGCCAGCCGCCGACGTACCCCACCCCGCCGATCAGCCCGAGCACCAGGGGCGGCAGCGACAGCAACATGAAGAAGCCGGCTTCCGACGCCAGACCGGTCACCCGGTAGCGCAGGCAGACCCGGATCGTCTCCACCGTGAGCCTCGCCGCGGGCATGGCGCCGGGCACGCGGAGCAACGCGCGCCGTACCCGGGCCTTGGGAGTCACCCCGTCACGGTATCCCGGCATAGTGTGCCCCCGTGCCCACCCACGCCGTGACCAACCAGGTACCCCCACTCCCCGACGTCAACACCGTCACGTCCCAGCCCGCGCTGGACGAGGGCCTGCGGCGCTGGGCCGGCCAGGCGGCATACGACGAGGTCTGCGCCCTGGGCGCCCGCGCCGGCAGCGCGCAGGCGCGCGAATGGGCGGTGCAGGCCAACGAGAACGAGCCGGTCCTGCGCACCCACTCCCCCACCGGCGAACGCCTCGACGAGGTGGACTTCCACCCGGCGTGGCACGAGCTGATGAATGTCGGCGTCGGCGCCGGGCTCACCGCGGAGCCGTGGACGCAGCCGTCCGGCAGCGGGGCGCACGTGCGTCGCGCCGCGGGCTTCATCGCCTGGTCCGAGAACGAGCAGGGTCACCTCTGCCCCATCTCGATGACGTATGCCGCCGCGCCGGCTCTCGCAGCCAACCCCGCCCTCCAGCAGCGCTGGCTCCCCCAGCTCGCCTCTCGTAGCTACGACTTCGGGCTGCGGCCACTCGACCAGAAGCGTGGCGCCCTCGTGGGCATGGGCATGACCGAGAAGCAGGGCGGCTCGGACGTGCGCGCCAACACCACGCGGGCGGTCGCCACCCCGGGCGGTCCCGTGGAGGGTGGCGACACGTACCGCCTGACCGGTCACAAGTGGTTCTGCTCCGCACCGATGAGTGACGGGTTCCTCGTGCTGGCCCAGACCGAGGCAGGCGTGGGCTGCTTCCTCGTGCCCCGCGCTCTCGATGACGGCACGCGCAATTCCTTTGCGCTGCAACGCCTCAAGGACAAGCTCGGCAACCGGTCCAACGCGTCGTCCGAGGTCGAGCTCGACGGCACCTGGGGTGTGCGGGTCGGCGACGAGGGCCGCGGCATCCGCACGATCCTCGACATGGTGGCGGCCACCCGACTCGACTGCATCCTCGGCTCGGCATCCACGATGCGCGCGGCGCTGGTGCGGGCGGTCCACCACGCCCGACACCGCTCGGCCTTCGGGGGGCTGCTCGTCGACCAGCCGCTGATGCAGAACGTCCTGGCCGACCTGGCGCTCGAGGTCGAGGCCGCGACGACACTTGCACTACGCCTGGCCCACGCGGTGGACGAGGGCGACACGGCGCTCTCGCGGCTGGGGGTGGCCGTGGGCAAGTACTGGGTCTGCAAACGCACCGCGCCCATGGTCGCCGAGGCGCTGGAGTGCTTGGGCGGAAACGGTTACGTCGAGGAGAACGGCCTGGCTCGCCTCTACCGCGAGGCCCCGCTCAACTCGATCTGGGAGGGCTCGGGCAACGTCAACGCGCTCGACGTCCTGCGGGCGATCACCCGCGAACCCGTGTCGGTCGAGGCGTTCCGCAAGGAGCTCGCGCTGGCGCACGGGCACAGCGCCGTCCTCGACGCCGCCATCGCCCGCGTCGACGACGTCGTCCGGTATGCCGCGGAGCCGGGTGCCGAGGCTGGGGCACGCCAGGTCGTGGAGCACCTCGCGGTGACCCTGCAGGCCGCCCTGCTCGCCCGCCACGCCCCGACGGAGGTGGCCGACGCCTTCGTCGCCAGCCGCCTCGGGGGGCAGCACGGCGTGACCTTCGGGACCCTGGACGCAGGCCTGTCGGCCGCCCACGCCCGGGCGATCGTCGACCGGGCGTTCATCGCCTAGGGCAGGTCACGGGTCGGTCAGGTCCGTCAGCCGGCGTCCTCGATCACGGACAGCACGTTGCCGGCCGGGTCGGTGAACCACGCGATCAGTGGGCCGCCCTTGCGGAAGATCCCCTTCGCATCGGTCTCCATCTGCGTGCCTTCGTACTTCTCGAAGGACACCCCTCGCGCGGTCAGCTCGTCGACCGTCGCCTCGATGTCGGGCACCGGGAAGTTGAGGATCGTGAAGCCCGCCGGCTCGTGGTCCGGCTTGGGGTAGGCGATGGCGCGGTGCCCTCCCCCGAGCTGGATGCTGAGGATGCCGTGGTCCTCGGTCACCTCCAGTCCGAGGGTGTCGGCGTAGAACGCGCGGGCGGCCTCGGTGTCGGGCACCGAGAATCCGCTGAAGGCCTTGGACTCGCTGAGCATCGTTGCTTCCTTCCGTGGGTCGTGGTCAGAGCCTGCTCCGACACCGGTACTGACCGGGCGCGCCAGCAGAAGTCATCGCGGCAGGTCCCACCGCGCGCTCACGGGCGCCCTACGACTTGGCGAGTCGCTCCTTCTCGGCCTCCACGTCGAAGTCGGCGGCTGGCCACTGCGGGTCCATCCGCTCGAGGTGTTCGAGGACGAGGTTCTGGACGGCCAGGCGGGCGTACCACTTGCGGTCGGCCGGCACGACGTACCAGGGCGCCGCGTCGGTCGACGTCTTCTCGAGGACCGCTTGGTAGGCCGCCTGGTACTCCGGCCAGTGCATCCGCTCGTCCACGTCGCCCGGCTTGTACTTCCAGTGCTTGTCCTCCCGCTCGAGGCGCTCGGTGAGCCGGGCCTTCTGCTCGTCGGAGGAGATGTTGAGCATGACCTTGATGATCGTCGTGCCGTCGGCGACCGCCTTGGCCTCGAAGTCGTTGATCTGCGCGTAACGCCGGGACCAGGTCGCGCGGGGCACCAGCTCGTGGACCCGCACGATCAGGACGTCCTCGTACTGCGACCGGTCGAAGACGCCGACCTGGCCCGGCGCCGGCAGGGCGTTGCGGATCCGCCACAGGAACGGGTGCGCCCGCTCTTCCCGCGACGGAGCCTTGAACGCGGTGTACTTCACGCCCTGCGGGTCCATCTGGCCCACGACGTGGCGCATGATGCCGCCCTTGCCCGAGGTGTCCATTCCCTGCACCACGAGCAGCAGGGAACGCTGCACGGGCCCCTTGGACTCGGCATACAGCCGTTCCTGGAACTGGCTGATCTCGCCGGCCCGGGCGGCCAGGGCCTCCTCGCCCGCGGCCTTGTCGCCGTCGAAGCCGGGGGTCGAGCGGGTGTCGAGGTCGGCGAGGATGAAGCCCTCGCCCACCCGCAGCGCGTCGGCGAAGCTCGACGGCGCCGGGACGCCCTTGTCCGAGGCCACCGTCGCGTCGAGGCCGGCGACCTTGGACTTCTTGCCGTCCTTGCCCTTCTTGCTGCCCTTGGCCTTCTCGTCCTTCTTGCCGCTGCCCTTCTTGCCCTTGCTCATTCCTGCATCCTGTCAGTGCAGGTCAGACCGCGCGAGGGATGTCAGCCCGGGTCGTGCCGCGCGAGGGCAGTCAACCGGGAGATGGCCCGGTAGTACTTCTTGCGATAGCCGCCGGCCAGCATCTCCGCGGAGAACACCTCGCTGAGCGGGAGCCCGCTCGCGTAGAGCGGGATGTCCGCGTCGTAGAGGCGGTCGGCCAGCACGACGAGGCGCAGCGCCACGGCCTGGTCGGTGACCGGGCGCACGTGCGTCCAACCGACTGCGGTGACCCCGTCGAGCAGCGCGCGGTAGCGGCTCGGGTGCACCTGGGCGAGGTGCCGCGTGACGTCGACGAAGTGGTCGAGCACGCCGCCTTCGGTGTCGACGCCCGCGCGCACCTCCTCCTCGGAGGACGGCGGCGGGCTGTCCACGCTGTCGCGGTGTCGGTAGTCGGGCCCGTCCACCGTGAGCACCTCGAAGCGGTCCGAGAGCGCCTGGATCTCGCGCAGGAAGTCCTCCGCCGCGAACCGTCCCTGGCCCAGGGCGTCGGGCAGCGTGTTCGACGTGGCGGCCAGCGAGACACCGGCGCCGGCCAACCGCGACAGCAGCGTGGCCATCAGGACGGTGTCGCCCGGGTCGTCGAGCTCGAACTCGTCGATGCACACCAGCTGGTGCCCACTCAACGCCTCGACAGTCGGCTGGAATCCGAGGGCGCCCACGAGGTTCGTGTACTCCACGAACGTCCCGAAGGCCTTCTCACCATCGGCCTCGTGCCACAGCGACGCGAGCAGGTGGGTCTTGCCGACCCCGAACCCACCGTCGAGGTAGATCCCGCGCCCGTTGTCCGCCGGGGCCTTGCGGCGCCCGAACCACCCGCCACCCGCGCGCTGTCCCAGCCCCGCGGCATACCCCTCCAGCCGGGTCACCGCCGCGGCCTGGGACGGCTCGGCCGGATCGGGTCGGTAGGTCGTGAAGCGCTCGGCATCGAAGCGGGGCGGTGGCACGAGCTCGCGCACCAACCGCCCACGGTCGAGCTGCGGGAATCGGTCCACGAGCGAGCCAGGCACGAGCGCAGCCTAGTGAGAGGAGTCAGGGGATAAATGCAACACTGTGGGACATGCGCCTGCTGCTCGACTCGTCCAGCACCCATGCCCCCGGTGTGAACGTCGACGCCGCCACCCTCGCGGATCTCTACGTTGCGCCCGCCCGCCGCTGGCTGCGCGCCAACTTCGTGGCCAGCCTCGACGGTGCGGCCAACGGTGCCGACGACCGCTCGGGGAGCATCAACACGCCGGCCGACCATGTGGTCTTCGACCTGCTGCGTCGCCTCACCGACGTCGTCATCGTCGGTGCGGGCACCGTGCGGGCCGAGGCCTACCCGTCCCTGCGCGCCGAGGACCCGAGGGCGCCCGTGCTCATGGTGGTCAGCCACCAGGGCGCGGTGCCGCCGAGCGTGGTCGACGGTCCGTTCGGGTCGGTCTACCTGATCACCCGCGAGGGTGCCGACCCCGCCACGCTGGACGCCTCGCGCTCCCTGATCGGGGAGGAGTTCGTCCTGACGGTGGGCGATCAGGCCGTGGACTTCGTGAAGATGCGGAACATGTTGGAGGACAAGGGTTTCCGCCAGATCCTCTGCGAAGGTGGCCCGAGCCTGCTCAACAGCATGTTGGCGGCAGGCGTCGTCGACGAGCTCGACCTCACGTGGTCGCCGATCCTCGTCGGCGGCGAGCACCCCACCATCGCCCGCGGTCCGCACCTCAACCTGCCTGCGTCGCCGACGCTCCTCCTCGAGGAGGACGGCACCATCCTCAGCCGCTGGTTCGTCAACCGCTGACCCACGAGCGGGGTCAGTCGCTGGATCGTCAGGAGCCGACGAACTCCGACACCGCGGCCTCCCAGCGCTCGGGGTCGACGTTCCACTCCTTGGTGTGCCTGGCGCGGTCCCACCGCTCCATCGTCACGAGGTCGGGCCGCGCCCCCGCGAGGGCCAGCGACGGGCCGACCGGCACGAACTCGTCGTCGACCGAGTGGATCAGCAGGATGCGGTGCGCCAGCTCGCCGGCCCGCGACACCCAGTTGGTCTTCGCCACGTCCACCGGGTCGTGCACGCCCACGAGCCGGCGCGCCGACCGCCGTCCCATCAGGGCCCGGCTCAGCCCACCGATGGGAGCGGGTATGCCGTTGGCTCGCGCATGGTGCGCGATCACGTCTCCCCAGTCGATCACCGGTGCGTCGAGGACCACGTGGCTCACGTGCTCGGCGAGCCAGGACCGCGCGAGGGTCTGCAGCACGATCGCGCCACCCATCGACCAGCCCACCAGGACCAGCTCACGCGCACCCCGCTGGACCGCGAGCAGCCCCGCGTCCTCGATGTCGCGCCACTCGGACAGACCGAGGTTGTAGCGACCGTCAGGGCCGCTGCGGGCACCGAGGTCGTTGCGGTAGCTGGGGATGATGACGTTGATGCCCGCCGCGTGCAGGGGGCGCACCGCCCGCAGCCCCTCCTGACGCCGCGCGCCGCGACCGTGGACGAGGATCGCCCAGCGGTCCGACGGGGCGGGCGCGGGCACGACCCAGGCCGGCATGGTGCCGAGCTCGGTGTCGACGTCGACGTACTCGGTGCGCAACCCCAGCGCACGGTCCGGTGGACTGGCGAAGTAGTACTGGTTCCAGCGGCCGAAGCCGCTGGTGAGCTGGCCGAAGTCGACGCCCAGGAGCTCACGGCGCACCCGGCCGGAGCCCTCGTGCACCTCGAGCACCTCCCCCACCCGCGCGTGACCTCGGTCGCCGTCGAGCCAGAGTCCGTAGCGACCGGGCGAGAGCGTGTCCGGGCTGACGCCCAGCGTCACCGAGTCGGCGTCGACCGCGAGGATCTGGGTGTCGTCCGGGCGCTGGCGGTCGGGTGTCAGCACCCGACGGGCGAAGTAGGACGCCGCGCCGACGGTGCTGAGGGCGCCCGCCGCGGCGAGCGAGCCCGCGGTGACCGCTCCGGCGATGGCCGCCTTGCGGCCCGGCGTCGACGCCGCCGCCACTACTGCTCCCCCGTCACGGCTCTGGCCACGGCAGCCTCGCCCAGCACGTCCGCGAGGTCGAAGCTGACTGGCTCCTCGAGCTGGTCGTAGGTGCACGACTCCGGCGTACGGTCTGCACGCCAACGCACGAACTGGGCCGTGTGGCGGAACCGGCTGCCCTCCATGTGGTCGTACTTCACCTCGACCACCCGCTCGGGGCGCAGCGGTGTGAAGGACAGGTCCTTGCCGGCGTTCCACCGGGAGGTCGCACCGCTGGTCGGCGTGCGGCTGCCCATCTCCTCGGCCGCCCAGGCCCACGGGTGGTGGTCGAAGTCGGTGACCAGGGGTTGGAGCTCCTCGAACAGCTCCTTGCGCCGGGCCATCGGAAAGGCCCCGATGACGCCGACGCTCTGGAGCGAGCCGTCCTCCGTGTGCAGCCCCAGCAGCAACGAGCCGATCGCCTCGTCGCCGCTCTTGTGGGTGCGGTAGCCGGCCACCACGCAGTCGGCAGTGCGCTCGTGCTTGATCTTGAGCATGAGGCGCTTGTCCGGGACGTACGCGATGTCGAGCGGCTTGGCGATGACCCCGTCGAGCCCGGCGCCCTCGAACTGCTCGAACCACTCCTGCGCGACCGCCGGGTCATCGGTGGCCCGGGTCAGGTGGATGGGTGGCTGAACGTTCGCGAAGGCCTCGGCCAGGCGCGCGCGGCGCTCCGAGAACGGTCGCTCGGTGAGGTCGTCGTCGCCGATCGCCAGCAGGTCGAACGCGACGAAGCTCGCCGGCGTCTCGGCCGCCAGCTTCTTCACCCGGCTGGCGGCAGGGTGGATCCGTTGCTGGAGGGCGTCGAAGTCGAGCCGGTCACCGCTCGCGCCGATGAGGACGATCTCGCCGTCCACCACACACTTCTCCGGGAAGTTGGCCAGCACCGCCTCCACCACCTCGGGGAAGTAGCGGGTCATCGGCTTCTCGTTGCGGCTGCCGATCTCCACCTGGTCACCCGACCGGAAGATGATCGACCGGAAGCCGTCCCACTTCGGCTCGAACAGGTAGTCGCCGGTCGGGATGCCCTTGACCGGCTTGGCGAGCATCGGCGCCACCGGTGGCACGACCGGGCCCCACACCGTGCGGAGGTCGGCGTCGCGCAAGGCCTTGGGCGGCATGTAGTCCTCGTCCGTCTTGTCCTTGCGGCGCTTGCTCGGCTGCACGCGGGGCGGCTCCCCCGGCATCTTCGGGTAGTCCGGGGGAAAGTTCAGCTCGCCGAGCCCGCGCTCCTCGAGGTCCTTGTCCCACAACGCGATCGCCGCGGACACATCGCCCACGGCATCGTCCATCCCGGCCCAGGCATCGCCGTCCGTGCCCACGATGCCGGGCACGGTCCGCACGGTGAAGTCGCCGGGGCTGACGCCCGCGAGCGCGTCCCAGCTCACCGGCATACTCACCGGCGCGCCGGGCAGCGGGCGCGGGCTGTAGGCCGACGCGATGGTGCGGTCACGGCAGGCCTGGTTGAAGTCGACGAAGACCCGCTCGCCCCGCTCCTCCTTCCACCACGAGGTCGTGACGAGGTCGGGCAGCCGACGCTCGAGCTCACGCGCTATCCCGATCACCCCGTGTCGCACGTCGAGGAACTCGTGCGTGGGCGCGACGCGGACGAAGACGTGCACGCCGCGGTTGCCGGAGGTCTTGGCCCACCCCGTGAGCCCGAGCTCGGTCAGCAGCTCGCGCAGGACCAGGGCCGCCTCGACCGCGTCCTTGAAGTCGCGCCCGGGCTGGGGGTCGAGGTCGATGCGCAGCTCGTCGGGGTTGTCGACGTTGCTGGTGCGCACCGGCCAGGGGTGGAACGTCACGGTGTTCATCTGCATCGCCCACACGACCGCCGCCGGCTCGTCGACGACCACCTGGAGGTGCTTGCGCCCCGAGGGGTAGGTGCACATCACCGGGTTGATGAAGTCGGGCATGCCCTTGGGCGGGTTCTTGGTCCAGAACTCCTCGCCGGTGATGCCCTCGGGGAAGCGCTGGAGCGTCACGGGACGGTTGCCCAGGGCCCCCATGAAGCCGTCGGACACCTCCACCGCGTACTGCGCGAGGTCGAGCTTGCTGATCCCGTCGTCGGGCCAGATCAGCCGGTCAGGGCTCGAGACACGGACCAACCGCGACCCTTCAGGACCCCCCGGGACTTCCAGCTCGGTTGCTTTGGCCGCCATGGCGCGAGCCTAGCCGGGGCCTCCGTCACCGTGCGCCCGTCATCGGGTCGTAAGGAGAGGTGGGACCAGAATGGGCACCGATTGCGTTGAGATGGTCGTGAGGCCCATCTGGAGCAAGCACAGCCGACGAAACACCGTCACCGTCCCGCGAAGGAGTCGCAGCGTGAGCATGGAGCAGACCGACCGCACGTACGCCGTGTCCAAGACCGACGAGGAGTGGCGCGCCGAGCTCAGCCCGGCCGAGTACCAGGTGCTCCGCCAGGCTGGCACCGAGCGTCCCTACGTCGGTGAGTACACCGACACCAAGACCGAGGGCGTCTACGCCTGCCGGGCCTGTGGCGCGGAGCTCTTCACCTCGGACACCAAGTTCGACAGCCACTGCGGCTGGCCGTCGTTCTACTCGCCGCTCGCCGGCGACTCGGTGGAGTACATCGAGGACGTCACGATGGGCATGAAGCGGGTCGAGGTCCGGTGCGCCAACTGCGGCAGTCACTTGGGACACGTCTTCGAGGGCGAGGGCTACGGCACCCCGACCGACCAGCGCTACTGCATCAACAGCATCAGCCTGACGATGCGCCCCAAGGACGCCACCCCCGCCTGACCCCACCTTTATCGGGTCTAGCAGGAACGTTGACCTTCACCCCACTTTGGAACCGGGGTGAAGGTCAACGTTGTGGGGGGAAGCAGCCATCGCCTCGCGTACCCGTCGCACGATCCGGCCAGGGTTGGCCAAGTCTGACCAGACGAACCGAAGGACGACGAAGCCGAGACGACGCAGCTCGTCCTCGCGCGCCTTCTCTGCCACGAGTGCTTCGAATCCGCGGTCGCGATACTTCACCAATCCGTCGAACTCGATCACCACATTGGTGCCGCGGACCAGCAGGTCGACTCGGGCGACGAACTTTCCTGACGCATCGGTGATGGTCACCTGCGGGACCACGTCGATGCCTGCCATCGACAGGTCGACCCGCAGGCGCGACTCGCCCGGCGACTCGCTGCGGCCGTCCATGTGCGCCAACATCGTCGTCACGTGGTGTGAGCGTGGCCAACCCGCCACGTGCGCTGCCATCGCCTCCAGTTCCGGCACCGTCAACCGCTTTTCATGAAGCGCGAAGTCTGCTGCCACGATGCCGGCCACGCTTCCACTTTCCAATGCATGGTGGACGGTGGTGGCCGCCACCGAGGCGCACGATCCCACCGATCCCTTCACCTGCTCGAGCCAGGGCGGCCGCGGTCTGATCACCCAGTGCTGCGCGATCCGCTCGGCCGGAACATTCCTCGCAAGGTGCGCCTTCGACAGGTTCGCGCCCCAGACCGGGAGTCCGAGAGCCAACACTGCGGAGTGGTGCGTCAACACCGCGTCGGGGTAGAGACGGCATACCCCGGCCGCGAGGCGCAGGTGTCGCTGCTCGGCCCGCTCGCCCTCGGCGCCCGGAAACGCGTACACCCCCCTGGCCAGATGTTCGAGCTCCCCGGCTTTCACCAGTCGCACCAGGTCGAAAGGGGTCAGGCCCCGGCTGGCCGCCTCCTTTGTCGTAAACACTTGGTGGTCGAGGGTGCTGAGCGGGGCCAGGAGCGGGTTCATGCAGGCATGGTGCTGTGGTGGATCACAGTCCGCCGCATCCCCGATCTGCGCCTGTGGAGGGCTGGATGCGTCCCCAAGACCTGTGGACAGCTGGCTTTCCACAGGAAGGTTGACCTGCACACCGGTTCCGAAGTGTGGCGAGGGTCAACCTTCTGGCTAGACCCGATAAAGCTGGGGCAGGGGTCAGCGCAGGGAGGCGATGAGCTCGCCGACCTCCACCCGCCGACCGGTGTGGAAGGGCAGCTCCTCGCGGACGTGCATCCGCGCCCTCGACGCCCGCAGCTCGCGCATCAGGTCGACGATCCGGTGCAGCTCGTCCGCCTCGAAGGCCAGGATCCACTCGTAGTCGTTGAGCGCGAACGACGCGATGGTGTTGGCGCGCACGTCGGGGAAGTCGCGCGCCTGCTGGCCGTGCTCACGGAGCATGTCGCGGCGCTCGGCGTCGGGGAGCAGGTACCACTCGTAGGACCGCACGAACGGGTACACGCAGATGAAGTCCTTGGGCGCCTCGTCGGCGAGGAACGCGGGGATGTGGCTCTTGTTGAACTCCGCCGGCCGGTGCAGCGCCGCCGCCGACCAGGTCGGCTCGAGCAGGTGGCCGAAGTCGGTGCGCAGGAGGGCGCGGTAGGCCCGTTGCACGTCCTCGACCCGCTCGGCGTGCCACCACACCATGAAGTCGGCATCGGCACGCAGGCCGCCGACGTCGTAGACGCCACGGGTCACGACACCGTCCGCCTCGAGGGACGCGAAGAGCTCCTCGACCTCCTTGGCCATCACCTCGCGGTCGTCACCCAGGGGGGCGGTGACCGCGAACACCGACCACATCGCGTAGCGGATCGACTCGTTGATCTCGCGGATCCGGGCGGCGTTCGGGTTGGAGGGGTGCGGCTCGCTCATGCCCCTATCCTCCCGCGCCGGCCGACCGCGCCCGCAGGTGGGTGGCCACGGCCTGCGCCGCGGAGCGACCGCTGGCGATGCAGGCCGGGACACCGACGCCACCGTATGCCGCGCCGGCCAGCTCCAGCCCGGGTGCCGTCGCGGTGTCGGCCCGGATCCTCGCGACCCGGTCGAGGTGACCGACGGTGTACTGCGGCAGGGCCCCGCCCCACCGCTGCACGTGCGTGTCGACGATGCGGGGCAGCTGGTGCCCGAGGGCTTCGCTGACCTCGGCCACCGCGATCGCGACCAGCTCGTCATCGGGTCGCTGCAGGTCGGTGGTCTCGCCGTAGCGACCCACGGACGCCCGCAGGAAGGACAGGTCGTCAGCGGCGTCGGCGGTCCACTTCCACTTGGTCGACGAGAACGTGCTCGCCTTGATGGTGCGCCCCTCCACCGCAGGGACGAGGAACCCGGAGCCGGGGAGGGGCGGGGTCTGCGGGCCATCGGCACCCACCGCGAGGGTGATGATCGCCATCGAGGCGTAGTCGATCTCCCGCAAGGCCCTCGCCGCCACCGGTAGGTGGGGCGCGAGCAGCCGGCTCGTCGGGGCCGCCGGGGTGGCGAGCACCACGGCATCGGCGCGCAGCCGCTCAGGTCGGGGCTGCGGTCCCACGACGACCGTCCAGCCGCCACCATTCGACCCGGTCGACCCCGTCGAGCCCGTCGAGCCCGTCGACCCCGTCGCACCCCCCGAGCCCGCGGAGCCCGCGGTGACCGGCTCACGGTGCAGCTCGCGGACGATGGTCTCGCTGCGGATCGTCACTCCACGTGCCCGCAGCGACTCGGCCAGCACCTCGGCGAGTCGTCCGACCCCGCCGGCCAGACCCGCGAAGACGGGTGGCGGCGCGGACTGGTCGGCCGTCGGCTGCGCGGCGGCGGCCCCCGCTCCCGCGGCAGCGGTCAGCGACTCCCCGCGACGGGCCGCCTCGAAGGCCTGGGGCAGGCAGGCGCGCAGCGACAGCAACCTGGCCTGACCGGCATACACGCCACCCAGCAGGGGCTCGACGAGGCGGTCGACGACCGCGTCACCCAACCGTGCCGAGACGTAGTCACCGACTGACACGTCGTCGAACTCGCCAGCCTCCCAGGGCTGCTCGGCTTCCGCCCTGGCCACCTCCTCGGGCGACAGGATGCCGAGCGCCGAGGACGCCGACGAGGGGATGCCCATGAGCGTCCCCTGGGGCATCGGGTGGAGGTCGCCGCGCGACCAGATCGAGGCAGCGGTGGTCGCCGGGTGCACGACGTCGAGGCCGAGTCCCAGCTCGGCGGCCAGGTCGAGCGCCTCGGGTCGCCGGGCAAGCACCGACTCGGCGCCCACGTCCAGAGCGACCCCGGCCACTGGTTCCCGGCGGAGCTTGCCACCCGGGCGGTCGGCGGCATCGATCAGGGTGATGGTCGCGTCGGGAAGCGCATGCGACAGCTCCCAAGCGCAGGCAAGCCCAGCGATGCCTCCCCCGACGATGAGGATTCGTGACCCGACCATGCCCACACCCTTTCAAGATCGTGACTCTTTCGACACCACCGGGTGGGAACGTCGAGCGCACGGCACGAGTCGCACCGGTATCCGCACCGCCGCACGACCTCTCCACGACCCGCTCCACCACCAGGGAGTCGCCATGATCCGTGTTCGTTCGCACCGCACCGCTGCCGCCATCGGCGCAGCCCTCCTCGCCACCTTTGCCCTCGCCGCGTGCGCCGGCGACGACAGCGCCGGCAGCTCGGCCGACTCGGCCGCCTCGAGCCCCCAAGCGGGGTTCTCCGACGAGTCCGGCGGTCGCGCCGCCGACTCCGGCAACACGCCTTCGTCCGCCGGCAGCCCCGGCAAGGGCGCCAGCGGGTCGTCGGCCGACCCGGTGACGACCGCCAACCTCGCCGCCAGCCAGGACTCCCTGGCCCGTCGAGCCTCGATCGCGTTGAAGGTCAAGAACATCGGCCAGGCCGTGGCCAAGGTACGGGCCACCACCGCCACCGCCCAGGGCATCGTCCTGTCGGAGAACATCGGCACGGCGGCTGGTGACGCACCCTTGGCCGAGTCGGCCAAGGTCACCGCGACGACCTATGGCGAGATCACCATCTCGGTGCCCTCCGCCGAGCTCGACCGGGTCATCGCCGAGCTCGGGTCGGTCGGCACCGTCATCCGCTCCACGAGCTCCAGCGAGAACGTCGGCGGCCAGATCGTCGACACCACCTCACGCCTCCAGACGATGCGCGTCAGCGTCGAGCGGGTGCGCGCCTTCCTCGAGGACGCCAAGGACCTCAACCAGATCGTCGCCCTCGAGGCCGAGCTGACCCGTCGCCAGTCGGACCTGGAGGCGCTCGAGGCGCAGCTCGCGTCCCTCAAGGGCAGCGTGGCCCGCTCCCCCATCCAGATCAGCCTGACCACCGAGCCGGGCGCGATCGTCGAGGAGCCCGACCAGGCCGGCTTCCTCGTCGGGCTCAAGGGCGGCTGGGACGCGTTCACCGCCTCGCTGAGCGTGCTGCTCACCGTCCTCGGAGCGCTGCTCCCCTTCCTCGCCCTGTTCGCCCTGTTGGGCCTTCCGGTGTGGTGGTACCTGCGTCGGCGACGTCCGGTGAACCCGTCGCCCACAGTCCTGCCGCAGTAGGTCCCGTGGGGGCATGCCGAGGTCGGTCAGCGCCTGAGTGCGTCAGCGCTGACCGACCTCGTGCACGAGCTCGACGACCCGGGTGAGCACGTCGGGGTCGGTGTCCGGGGGGACACCGTGGCCCAGGTTGAAGATGTGCCCCGGGGCGGCCCGGCCCTCTTCGACGATCGAGCGCACCTTGGCCTCCAACGCCTCCCACGGAGCGAAGAGCAGCGCGGGGTCGAGGTTGCCCTGCACGGCATACCGGCCGTCGAGCCGGGCCAGTGCGTCAGTGAGCGACACGCGGTAGTCGACGCCCACGACATCGGCGCCGACGGCGCCCATGGACGCCAGCAGCTCACCGGTGCCGACCCCGAAGTGGATCGTCGGTATGCCGCGGCCCGAGACCGCGGCGAGCGCGGCGGTCGAGTGCGGGGCCACGAAGCGCTCGTAGTCGGCGCGCGGGAGCGCACCGACCCACGAGTCGAAGAGCTGCACGGCGGAGGCGCCGGCCGCGGCCTGCACGTCGAGGAAGGCACCCGAGATCTGGGCCAGCCGGGCACACAGGTCGTGCCAGAGCGTGGGGTCGCCGTACATCAGCGCCTTGGTGTGCTCGTGGTTCTTGCTCGGGCCGCCCTCGACGAGGTAGCTGGCGAGGGTGAAGGGGGCGCCGGCGAACCCGATGAGGGGGGTCGCCCCCAGCTCAGCCGTCAGCAGACCGACGGCCTCCGTGATGTACGGGACGTGGTCGGGGGTCAGCTCGGGCAGCCGGTCGAGGTCCGCGCGGGTGCGGATCGGCTTGGCGACGACCGGGCCCACCCCCGCCACGATGTCGAGGTCGACCCCCACGGCAGCCAGCGGCACCACGATGTCGGAGAAGAAGATCGCGGCGTCGACGCCGTGGCGGCGCACCGGCTGCAGGGTGATCTCCGTGACGAGGTCGGGGCGGCGGCACGAGTCGAGCATGCCGATGCCCTCACGGACCGCGCGGTACTCCGGCAGCGACCGCCCGGCCTGGCGCATGAACCACACCGGCGTGTGGCTGACGGGCTCGCGGCGGGCAGCACGGACCAGGGCAGAGTCGTGGGGGGAGGTCACCGGGAGATTCTAGGTGGCCTAGAGGGCGATGATCGCCGCGCCCGTGAGCGAGAGCACCGCGCCCACCTGCTGGATGCGTCGCAGCTTCTCCTTGAGCAGCAGCCGCGCCAGCAGGATGGTGACGACCGGGTAGAGCGAGCCGAGGACGCTGGCGACGCTGACCTGCCCGCGGGACGACGCGATGCCGAACAGCAGGTTCGCACCCATGTCGCCGCAGCCGATGAGCAGCAGGGGCGGCAGCTCCTTCACCACGACGCCACCGCGGCTGCGCACGACGAGGGCCAGGGTCGCGAAGACGACGAACGACACCCCACGCATCCCCCAGAGGGTCATCAGGGTGGAGGAGCGCGCGCCCCGGTCGATGCAGAACAGCGCCAGCCCGAACCCGACCGCCGCGATGCCGGCCAGGACCACCGGCCGCGGGGACACCCCGCCACTCAGCTCGGGCCCGGAGGCGAGGGTCACCCCGACGACCGCGACCACGATGCCGACCCAGGTCCAGGAGGAGGGCTCGTCCCCGGTGGCGACCCCGAGGAACACGGGCACGGCCACACCGAGGGCCGCGATGGGAGCGACGACGCCGATGGTGCCGGTGGCGAGCGCGGTGTAGAAGCAGAGCAGCCCGGCCACGCCGGAGACCGCGGCGCCGACCGACCACAGCGGCCAACCGCTCCACGTGACGTGGTCCCAGCGGATCGCCACGACGACGCACAGCACGACGAACGCGAGCGACTGGGTCCAACCCACCACGGCGACAGCCGGCCGGCGCCGGGAGAACAACCCGGCGAAGAAGTCGGAGGTCCCCCAGCACGCGCTGGAGGCGAGCGCGAGCAGGGAGAGCATCCGCGCACGGTACCGGTCACCGCGACACGACGCGGACGGCAACCTCCCTGTGATATCCGACGCCGCGGCATACCCTCTGATGGTGGGCAGCCGAACGGTCCCTGGCGACCAATCTCCCGAGTTCACGCAGGCGCTCAGCGACCTGCGCGGGGCGCGGCTGCGCCCCGAGATCCGCCTCACCGAGGTCCCCGCTCCCCAGCGCATCGCGCCGTATGCCGTGGCGCTCACCGCCGAGGTCGTCGGTGCCGCTGCGGACGAGGACGAGCTCGCCTCAGGACGGTTCGTGCTGTTGCACGACCCGTCGGTCCCGGACCCCTGGGACGGCGCCTGGCGGGCGGTGACCTTCGCCCGGGCCGAGCTCGAGCCAGAGCTGGCCAACGACCCGATGCTCGGGGCGGTCGGGTGGTCGTGGCTGACCGATGCGCTGAAGAGCCACCACCTCGGCTACACCGCGGAGGCGGGCACGGTCACCCGGGTCGTCTCCGAGAGCTTCGCGGGGCTGTCCGACCGCCCCGCCAGCGTCGAGATGGAGGTCCGCGCCTCGTGGACGCCGGTGGCCGGCAACGTCGGTGCCCACCTGGTCGCCTGGTCCGACCTGCTGTGCACCATCGCGGGCCTCCCGCCGCTGCCGGAAGGCGTCATCGCCCTGCCCGGACCACGTCGTTGAACGGTGGGGTGCTGAGCGTCAGCAAGTGCCGGGACGCGCTGGGCCGATAGGTTGAGCCGGTGACCGACACCGACGCCGACCAGGCGGTGGAGCCCGAGCAGAAGCCAGCCCCGCCGCTGACTCCTCTCGACATGCCCGTCGACGGGGTGCCGCCGGTGGTCGAGTCGGAGCGGGCGCTGATGGACGCGGCCCGGGCGATCGCCGCGGGTGAGGGCCCGGTCGCCCTCGACGCCGAACGCGCCAGCGGCTACCGCTACGGCCAGCGGGCCTACCTCGTGCAGCTGCGTCGGGAAGGCTCCGGCACCTGGCTGATCGACCCGATCGCCTGCCCCGACCTGTCCCCGGTCAACGACGCGATCGGCAGCGCCGAGTGGATCCTGCACGCCGCCACCCAGGACCTGGCCTGCCTGGCCGAGGTGGGACTGCGACCCCAGCAGCTGTTCGACACCGAGCTCGCGGGGCGCCTCCTGGGTCTGCCGCGGGTCGGCCTGGCGGCCGTCGTCGAGCACTACCTGGGCCTCTCGCTGGCCAAGGAGCACTCGGCGGTCGACTGGTCCACCCGCCCCCTGCCGGAGCCCTGGCTCCGCTACGCCGCGCTCGACGTGGAGGTGCTCGTCGACGTCCGCAACCTGATGGGGGTCGACCTGGCCCGCCAGGGCAAGGACAGCTGGGCGCGCGAGGAGTTCGAGGCGCTGCTCGACTTCACCGGTCCTGCGCAGCGGGTCGACCCGTGGCGCCGTACCAGCGGGATGCACCGGGTCCGGCACCGCAGGATCGCCGCCGTGGTGCGCGAGCTGTGGGAGACCCGCGACCAGATCGCCCAGGACCGCGACGTCTCCCCCGGCCGGGTGCTGCCCGATGCCGTGCTGGTCGAGGTCGCGATGGAGTCGCCCACCGAGACCGGCGCCCTGCCCAGCGGGCACCGCTCGGTCCGCCGCTACCAGCGCCAGTGGCTCGACGCCATCACCCGGGCCAATGCGATCCCGGAAGCCGACCTGCCGCCGATGACCCTGCGTTCCGACGGCCCGCCGCCGCAGCGGTCGTGGGCCGAGCGCAACCCGGTCGCCGCAGCCCGGCTCACGGCCACCCGGGAGGCGCTGACCGCGTTCGCCACCGAGCACGAGATCCCGGTCGAGAACGTCCTGTCGCCGGAGCCCCTGCGCCGCGTGATCTGGTCACCGCCGGAGCAGCACACGGCGGCAGCGTTCGCCGACGCCCTGTCCGGGCTCGGCGCCCGGCACTGGCAGACCGCGGTCGTCGCGCCGATGATCGAGGCGGCCTTCGAGGCCAACCCCGACGCCTGACCGGGTTCCCGCAATGCAGGTTTCGTTCCAAGTGGAGAGATACCTGCCTGGGTGACGGCTCTCACTCGCGAGGTCCGGTGACCCGCTTGTTACCGCAGAGTAGCATCAAGCGGGTAACCCACCGGCACACCGGTGGACCACCACCCCGAGCTTGATCCACATACCCAGGGAGGCCACCCGTGCCCCGCACCCTTCATGAGGTCGTGTTCGTCGACGGTGTCCGGACACCGTTCGGCAAAGCCGGCGACAAGGGCATGTACGCCCAGACGCGCGCCGACGACCTCGTCATCCGCTGCATCCGCGAGCTGATGCGCCGCCACCCCGAGCTCCCCCCGGAGCGCGTCGAGGAGGTGGCCATCGCCGCCACCACGCAGATCGGCGACCAGGGACTCACCCTCGGACGCATGGCCGCCCTCCTGTCGGGCCTGCCCAAGACCACCCCCGGCTACTCGGTCGACCGGATGTGCGCCGGTGCGATGACCGCCGTGACGACCACCGCGAGCTCGATCGCGTTCGGCTCCATCGACATCGCCATCGCCGGTGGCGTCGAGCACATGGGCCGCCACCCCATGGGTGAGGGCGTCGACCCCAACCCGCGGATCGTCGCGGAGAAGCTGGTCGACCCGTCCGCCCTGGTCATGGGCTCGACGGCGGAGAACCTGCACGACCGCTACCCGTCGATCACCAAGGACCGCAGCGACGCGTATGCCGTGGGGTCGCAGGACAAGCTCGCCAAGGCCTACGCGAACGAGCAGATCCAGCCCGACCTCGTGCCTGTCGCCACCCGTCACCAGGAGCTCGGCTACGGTCTGGCCACCCAGGACGAGCCCCCGCGCCCGGGCACCACGGTGGCGGACCTCGCCACGCTCAAGACGCCGTTCCGCCCGCACGGCAACGTCAGCGCCGGCAACTCGGCCGGGCTCAACGACGGTGCCACCGCCTGCATCCTGGCGTCGGAGACGGCGGCCCGCGAGCTCGGCCTGCCGGTGAAGATGCGGCTCGTCGACTTCGCCTTCGTGGGTGTCGAGCCAGAGGTGATGGGCATCGGTCCCGTCCCCGCCACCGAGAAGGCCCTGGCCAAGGCCGGCCTGTCGATCGAGGACATCGGCCTGTTCGAGCTGAACGAGGCGTTCGCGGTGCAGGTGCTCGCCTTCCTCGAGCACTTCGACATCGCCGACGACGACCCCCGCGTCAACCAGTACGGCGGCGCGATCGCCATCGGCCACCCGCTCGCGTCGTCCGGCGTGCGGCTGATGACCCAGCTCGCCCGCCAGTTCGAGGAGCACCCGGAGGTGCGCTTCGGCCTGACCGCGATGTGCATCGGGATCGGGATGGGTGCCGCCGTGATCTGGGAGAACCCCCACCACGCCGACTACGGCAAGGAGGTCGCGGCATGAGCGACGCCACGACGAACACCACCGCCACGACCACCGCCGCGACCACCGCCCCCGCGTTCGAGGAGGTCGTGACGCACACCCCGGTGCGCGACGTCACCCTCCCCGGCAAGGCCGGCACGCTGGCCCTGGTCACGCTGGACAACGGTTTCGACCACACCAAGCCCAACACCTTCGGCCCGCAGACCATCGCCGGTCTCAAGACCACGGTGGACGCCCTGCGGGCGCGCGCCGAGGCGGGCGAGATCCAGGCCGTCGGCATCACCGGCAAGCCGTTCATCTTCGCCGTCGGTGCCGACCTCAAGGCAGTCTCGCAGGCCGCGGACCGCGAGCAGGCGCTCGAGGTGGCTCGCGCGGGACACGCCGCTTTCGCGGCGATCATGGACCTGCCCGTGCCGACCTTTGCGTTCGTCAACGGTGCGGCCATGGGTGGCGGCGTGGAGATCGCGCTGTCCGCCGACTACCGCACCATCTCGGCCGGGGTGCCCGCGCTCGCGCTGCCGGAGACCTTCCTCGGCCTGGTCCCCGGCTGGGGCGGCTGCTACCTGCTGCCCAACCTGGTCGGCCCGGCGAACGCCCTCAAGGTCATCATCGAGAACCCGATGAACATGAACCGCATGCTCAAGGGTCCGCAGGCCTTCGAGCTGGGCCTCGCCGACGTCCTGCTCGAGCCGGCCGACTTCCTCGAGGAGTCGCTGCTCTGGGCCGCCTCGGTCCTGACCGGGCAGACCACGGTCGAGCGGCCTGCGGTCTCGACGGACGAGGCCGAGTGGACTGCAGCCATCAAGGCCGCCAAGGGCCTGGTCGACCTCAAGACCGGTGGCCAGGCCCCCGCGCCCTACCGCGCGCTGGAGCTCGTCGGCCAGGCGCGCACCGCCACCCGAGACGAGGCCTTCGCGGCCGAGGACGAGGCGCTCGCGGACCTCGTCATGGGTGACGAGCTGCGGGCCGGGCTGTACTCGTTCGACCTCGTGCAGCGTCGCGCCAAGCGCCCGGCCGGCGCGCCCGACAAGGCGCTGGCCCGCAAGGTCACCAAGGTCGGCATCGTGGGCGCCGGACTCATGGCGAGCCAGCTCGCCCTGCTGTTCGCCCAGCGGCTCGAGGTGCCGGTGGTCATGACCGACCTCGACGAGGAGCGGGTCGCCAAGGGCGTGGGCTACGTGCACGGCGAGGTCGACAAGCTGCTCGGCAAGAAGCGGGTCAGCTCCGACAAGGCCAACCGGCTCAAGGGCCTGGTCACCGGCGCGACGTCCAAGGACGGCTTCGCGGACGCCGACTTCGTCATCGAGGCGGTCTTCGAGGAGATGTCGGTCAAGCAGCAGGTGTGGTCCGAGGTCGAGGCGATCGTCAGCCCCGAGTGCGTCCTCGCGACCAACACCTCGTCGCTGTCGATCACCGAGATGGCCTCCGGGCTGGCCCACCCCGAGCGGGTCGTCGGGTTCCACTTCTTCAACCCGGTCGCCGTCATGCCGCTGCTCGAGATCATCAAGGGCGAGCAGACCGACGACGCCACCCTGGCCACAGCGTTCGCCACCGGCAAGGGCCTGAAGAAGACCACCATCCTCGTCAAGGACAGCCCGTCGTTCATCGTGAACCGCCTGCTCGGCCGGTTCATGGGCGAGGTCGCCAAGGTCGTCGACGAGGGCACGCCGATCGAGGTCGCTGACCGCGCGTTCGCCGGGCTCGCCCCGATGCCGCCGTTCATCCTCCTCGGCCTGGTCGGTCCGGCCATCGCGCTGCACAACAACGAGACCCTGGCCAAGGCGTTCCCCGACCGCTTCTACGTGTCCGAGAACCTGCGCAAGGTCGTCGCGGCGAAGAAGTCGGCCATCTACACCTGGCCCGAGGGCAAGCCGGTCGTCGACCCCGAGGTCGAGGCGCTCTTCGACAAGCCGGCCGACCCGGTGGTGCTGTCCACCGAGGAGGTCCGTGAGCGGGTGCTGGGCGTGCTCGCCGACGAGGCGCGCCGGATGCTCGACGAGGGCGTGGTCGCTGCGCCGATGGACCTCGACCTGGCCATGATCACCGGTGCCGGGTTCCAGTTCTGGAACGGCGGCCTCACTCCCCTGCTCGACCGTGCAGGCGTGGCCGAGAAGGTGACCGGGCGGCGCTTCCTGCCGCCGGGCGCCGCGAGCGTCCCCGCCTAGGCGAGGGTCCCAGCAAGGGCCGGTGGCCGGCATACCGGAGCGACGGTGTGCCGGCCACCAGCAGGTCAGCAGGTCACTGTGCGGGTGGGACGACCCGGCGATCGGTGCCGTCGAGCAGCTCGACCACGGTGCCGGCCGTGACGTCCTCCCGGACGAGGCGCACGACCTCGCCGGCGACCAGGTGGGGCGGCACGAGCGCGGGCACCCTGGCCTGCTCGGCAGGGTCGAGGGCCGCTCGCTCGGTGTGTGCCCTCGGTAGCCCGATCCACCCCGGCACGACACAGGTGACTCGGACCCCCTCGGCCTGCAACCCGGCCAGCGCGGTAGTGAGGCGGATGAGGCCGGCCTTCGCCACGGCATACGGAGGGCTGCCGTAGGCGGACGACGCCACCCCCGCGCTGGAGGCCACATTGACGACGGCGCCCCGGCGGCGCCGGCGCATCCCGTCCAGACTGAGCTGGAGCAGGCGCATCGGAGCCCGCAGGTTGAGGTCGAGGACCTGGCTCCACTCCTCGAACGCTGCGTCCGGGTACTGGTGGGCCGCTGTCCCCCAGCCACCCGCGTTGTTGACCAGGACGTCGACACCGCCGAAGTCCCCAGCCAGGGCCAGGAGCGCCTGCAGGTCACGCTCCACGGTGACGTCGCACCGGCAGGCGCTGGCCGACCCGCCACGCTCGCGGACCGAACGGGCGAGCAGCTGTGCCGCCGCCGCGTCGCGGTCGGCGATGACCACGCGGGCGCCGCAGTCGGCGAACGACCGCACCAGGTGCTCGCCCAACCCCGTCGCGCCCCCGGTGACCACGACCGTGCTCTCCTCCAGGTCCATGGCCACGACGCTAGGCACCACCCCCGACACCACCCCCGACACCGCCCCACACGGCGCCCGCCCGAGGGGGTCCCGACGCACCACAGGTCGGCGGCGAACTGTGGGCTGGCACCACATGCTCGGGTGCTCGCGCCGCACCTAGTCTCGCCGCATGCCGATGACGCCGACGCTGCTCGACCTGTCCGGACGGAGCGCGTTGGTGACCGGGGCCGCCAGCGGCATCGGGGCCGCCTGCGTCGAGCGGCTGGTCGCCGCCAAGGCGAGCGTGTATGCCGTGGACCGCGACGCCGAGGGCCTCTCCCGGTTCGACGGGGTCGGCGCGGTCGAGGCGCTCGCGGTGGACCTGGCCGACCTCGACGCGGTCGACGCCCTGCCGGGCACCGTCGACATCCTGGTCAACAACGCCGGGATCCAGCACGTCAGCCCGCTGCACGAGTTCCCGGTGGAGACCTGGGACCTGATCATCCGGCTCATGCTGACCTCGCCGTTCCGGCTGACCCGACGCGTCCTGCCCCACATGTACGACCAGGGCTGGGGCCGGGTCGTCAACGTCTCGAGCGTCCACGGGCTGCGGGCCAGCGCCTACAAGGCCGCCTACGTCTCCGCCAAGCACGGGCTCGAGGGCCTGTCGAAGGTGACCGCGCTCGAGGGTGGCGAGCACGGGGTCACGAGCAACTGCGTCAACCCGGCCTACGTGCGGACGCCGTTGGTCGAGCAGCAGATCAGCGACCAGGCCCGCACCCACGGCATCTCCGAGGACGAGGTCGTCGACCGGGTCATGTTGGCGCCGGTGGCCCTCAAGCGGCTGGTCGAGCCGGACGAGGTGGCCGAGCTGGTGGCGTTCCTGTGCAGCCCGGCGGCGGACTCCGTGTCTGGTTCGTCGTTCTCGATGGACGGCGGCTGGACCGCCCACTGAGCGGGTCCGCCGCCTAGGATCCGACTCGATGGACGCCCACGACGACTCCCCCGCGATGACGCTGCTGCGCCTGCTCGCGCAGGGTGCTCCGGCGGCCGAGCTCGAGGCGGTGGTGCCCGGCACCGCCGCGACCGACGACGCCGCTGCGGCCCAGGCCGCCGACGAGGCCCGCGAGCTGGCCTTGCGGGTGCGCGCTGCGTTCGACTCGCGGCGTCGCCGGGAGGCCGAGCTCACCGGCCTCGTCGAGACAGCTCGTGACCTGGCTGCGATGCGTGACCCCAGCGGCATCCTCGAGGCGATCGTCCGCCGGGCCAGGGCGCTGCTGGGGACGGACGTCTCCTACCTCACGCTGTTCGACCCCGAGGCGGGCGACACCTTCATGCGCGCGACCGACGGCTCCGTGAGCGCCGAGTTCCAGGAGGTGCGGCTGTCGCTCGGCGACGGCCTGGGCGGGCTGGTGGCCTCGACGCGCAAGCCCTACTGGAGCGCCGACTACCTCCACGACCACCGCTTCCAGCACACCGGCACCATCGACAGCGCCGTCGGGGACGAGGGTCTGGTGTCGATCTGCGGCACGCCGCTGCTCGTCGAGGACGAGTTCGTGGGCGTGCTGTTCGCGGCCAACCGCTCCCCGCGCCCCTTCTCCCCCGACCAGGTGGCCCTGCTGGGCTCGCTCGCGGCGCTGGCCGCGGTGTCGATCGTGCAGACCCGCAGCGCCGAGGAGGTCCGACGCCACACGGCCGGGGTGGAGCGCGCCGCCGCTGCCCACGACCGGTTCGCCGAGCTGGTGCTCGCGGGTGGAGGGGTCGACGACATCACCAAGGCACTGGGCGACCTGCTCGGGGGCTGGGTGGTGCTGTTGAGCTCGGAGGGCGAGCTGCTCAGCACCCACGGGTCGGCCCCGCTGCCGGACGACGGCAACGCCGGTGCGCTGGCCCGGTCGCGCGCCGTCCGCGAGACGGACAGCACCGGACGGCTCGCCCACGACCCCGGCACGGACCAGTGGGCGATCGGCGTGAAGGCCCCCCAGACCCCGCTCGGCACCCTCGTCCTCGGGGGCGTGGGCATCCTCGACGACGCCGACCGGCGCACCGTCGAGCGGGCGTCGGTGGTGACGGCGCTCGTGCTGCTCTTCGAACGCACCGCGGCCGAGGCCGAGCAACGGGTCCGCACCGACCTCGTGGCCGACCTGGTCAGCGGTCGCGGCGACCCGACGTCGCTGGCCACGCGGGCGCGGGCGCAGGGCATCGATCCCACCGCTCCCCACGCCGTGTTGGTCGCCCACGCCGACCCCGACACCCCGCGCCGCACCCTGCTCCTCGCCGCCCACGCCGCAGCCGGGCAGGGCTCGGTCGTCGGTGAGCACGACGGCCACGTGGTCGCGCTCCTGCCCTCGCAGGACCCGCACGAAGCCGCTGCCGAGCTGGCCCGCCGGCTCAGCCGGCTCGCCACCGTGACCGTCGGCGCGGCCGGTCCGACCACCCTCGGCGCCGACCTGCCGGCCGTGTGGCGCGAAGCCGTCCGCACGGTCTCCGCGCTCGTTTCGCTCGGGTTGGCAGGCACCGGAGCCAGCGCGGGCCACCTCGGTTTCGCGGGTCTGGTCGTCGGGTCGGCACCCGACGTCAGTGGGTACGTCGCCCAGCACCTGGGTCCCCTGCTCGACTACGACGCCCGCCGCGGCTCCGAGCTGGTCAAGACCCTCCAGGCCTACTTCGACGCCGGCGGCAGCCCCCGGCACGCGGCCACCGACCTGCACGTCCACGTCAACACCGTGAGCCAGCGACTGGAGCGGATCTCCGCGCTCCTCGGACCGCACTGGCAGCGCCCCGACGACGCGCTCGAGCTCCAGCTCGCGCTGCGCCTGATGCGTCTGCAGGTGAACAGGCTCAGCGCAGGCGGGTCGCCAACGAGGTAGCCACCGCGTCCGCGGTGAGGCCGACCTCCTCGAGCACCTGTCCCCGCGACGCGTGGTCGAGGAACCGCTTCGGTATGCCGTGCACGTGCACCGGCACGTCGACCTCGGCCTCGCGCAGGGCCAGGGTCACCGCGGCGCCGACTCCCCCGCTGACGAGGTTGTCCTCGACCACGGCGACGGCACCTGCGCGGCGAGCCATGTCGACGAGGTCGTCGCTGACCGGCAGCACCCAGCGCGGGTCGACGGCGGTGACCGAGTGTCCCTGCGCCTCGAGCTTGCCCGCGATGTCGACGGCCATGGCAGCGAAGGCACCGACCCCGACGAGGAGCAGGTCGCACCGGTCCGTCGAGGTCTCGTGGAGCACGTCGACGACCCCGTCCTGGCGGATGGCGTCGACGGCCGGCCCGACATCACCCTTGGGGAAACGGATCACGGTCGGCCCGTCGGTGACGTCGATGGCCTCGCGCAGCTGGCGCTTGACCTGGTCGCCGTCGCGGGGCGCGGCCAGCCGCAGGCCGGGGACGACCGAGGCGATCGTCATGTCCCACATGCCGTTGTGCGAGGCGCCGTCGCTCCCCGTGACGCCGGCCCGGTCGAGGACGAAGGTGACGCCCGCCTTGTGCAGCGCGCAGTCCATCAGCAGCTGGTCGAAGGCCCGGTTGAGGAAGGTGGCGTAGACCGCGACGACCGGATGCAGGCCGGCATACGCCAGGCCGCTGGCCATGGTGACGGCGTGCTGCTCGGCGATCCCGACGTCGAAGACGCGGTCGGGGTACGCGGCGGCGAAGCCGTCGAGGCCGACCGGGATGAGCATCGCCGCGGTGAGGGCGACGACGTCCTCGCGCTCGCGGCCGATCGCGACCATCTCGTCGTTGAACTCGTCGGTCCAGATCCGGCCGCTCACCTCGAACGGCAGGCCGGTCTCGGGGTTGAACTTGCCGATGGCGTGCCACTGGTCGCCCTGGTGCCGCCGGGCGGGGTCGTAGCCGCGGCCCTTCTCGGTGATGACGTGGACGAGCACGGGCCCGCCGAACGCCCTGGCGCGACGCAGCGCCGCCTCGACCGCCTGCTCGTCGTGGCCGTCGACCGGGCCGAGGTACTTCAGGCCGAGATCCTCGAACATGCCCTGCGGCGCGACGATGTCCTTGATGCCCTTCTTCATCCCGTGCAGCGTCTCGTACATCGCTCCGCCGACCACGGGGGTCCGGCTCAGGGTGTTCTTGCCCCAGTCGAGGAAGCGCTCGTAGCCACGGGTGGTGCGCAGGGTCGCGAGGTGGTCGGCCAGGCCGCCGATGGTCGGGGCGTAGGACCGCTCGTTGTCGTTGACCACGATGGTCAGGGGCAGGTCCTTGTCGGCGGCGATGTTGTTGATCGCCTCCCAGGCCATGCCCCCGGTGAGTGCGCCGTCGCCGATGACCGCCACGGTGTGCCGGCCCTTCTCACCGCGCAGTCGCCGGGCCTTGGCGATGCCGTCGGCCCAGGACAGGGCGGTGGAGGCGTGGGAGTTCTCGACCACGTCGTGCTCGGACTCGGCCCGGCTCGGGTAGCCCGACAGGCCGCCCTGCTTCTTGAGCTGGCTGAAGTCGTGCCGGCCGGTGAGCAGCTTGTGCACGTAGGACTGGTGGCCGGTGTCGAAGACGATGGCGTCCCGGGGGCTGTCGAAGACGCGGTGCAGCGCGATGGTCAGCTCGACGACCCCGAGGTTGGGGCCGAGGTGGCCGCCGGTCTTGGAGACGGACTCGACGAGGAAGTCACGGATCTCCTGGGCCAGCCCGGGCAGCTGGGCAGGCGTCAGCGCCTTGAGGTCGGCCGGGCCGGTGATGGTCTCGAGCACTCCCACGCACGCCGTCCTTCCGGTTGTCATCTCTGCAGGGGAACCGCCCGAGTCTATGCGCCCCGGCTGATCCGGACCTCCTGCGGGACCCCGGTGACCTCCACCTCACCGTCGCGGCTGACGGACACCGTGAAGGGCACGCCACCCAGCCGCAGGCCGTCGACGCGGAGCGCGCCGAACGGCAGGGGCAGGACCGGCTCGACGTGCAGGACGCCGCCGGGCAGGTCGGCGCGCAGGCCGAGTGCGACCGTGAGGATGGCACCGGCCGAGGCCGCGGACCACGCCTGGGGTCGGCACGAGGCGGGGTAGGGCGAGGGGCGACCCAGCATGGGCAGCCCCGAGTAGAGCTCGGGCCAGCGGTAGTCGAACGCCTCGGCGGACGCGACGAGGGCCTGCGCCACGCGGGCAGCCGCCCCGGTCAGCCCTTCGCGGGCCAGCCCCAGCGCGACGATGGCGGTGTCGTGGGTCCAGACCGACCCCGTGTGGTAGCCGATCGGGTTGAACCCACCGTTGCCGGTGCCGAGGGTGCGCACGCCGAAGGTGTCGAGCAGCTCGTCACCCGTCACCGTCTCCCCGACCGCGGCGGCCTCCGCGGCGTCCAGCGTGCCGGTACCGAGCGCGTGCCCCATGTTGGAGCCCAGCCCGTCCACGGGTTTGCCCGACCCGTCGAGCGCCATCGCGAGGTAGCGGCCCGCACCGCCCTCGACCCAGAACGCCCGCCGCACGCGCTCCCGCAACGCCCCGGCCTCCACCCGTGCAGTGTCCGCTCCGTCCTCACCCAGCGCGTCGAGGAGGTCAGCGGCCCCGAGCAGTGCCTCCACGGCATACGCCTGCGCCTCGACGAGGGCGATCGGCGCGGCAGCGACGCTGCCGTCGCGCATGCGCATCGAGTCGCCGGAGTCCTTCCAGCCCTGGTTGGCGAGGCCGTGGCCCGTGGTGTCGAGGTACTTGAGGAAGCCGTCGTCGTCCGGCTGGCCGTCCGAGGTGAGCCAGGCCACGGCCGCGCGCAGGTTGGGGAGCAGCACGCGGACCTCGGCCTCCGGCAGCCCCCAGCGCCAGGCCTCGACCAGCAGAGTCACCCACAGGGCTGTGGCGTCGACGGTGCCGTAGTAGAGCGGCGGGAGCGCCAGGTCTCCCTTCCGCGGCGACCCCGTGTATGCCGTGCGGCGCACCTCGTGGGCGATCTTGCCGGGCTGCTCGGCCGAGTCGGCGTCGTGTCGCGTGCCCTGACGACGGGCCAGTGCGCGAAGCGTGCCGCCTGCGAGCTCGGTGCCGAAGGGCAGCATCATCCGCGCCGCCCAGATCGAGTCCCGACCGAAAAGCGTGAGGTACCAAGGAGATCCGGCTGCGGCGAAGACGTCGGCCGGCTCGAGGGGGTCGCGGAGCAGGAGGTGCCGCAGGTCGTCCGTGGACTGGGCGACGAGGGGCGCGAGACGCGGCTCGTCGGACGTGACGCGGATGTCGCCCCACGTGACGGCGGCGCCGCCCGGGTCGGCGTCGAACTCCGAGGCTGCCGTCCGGGAGGCCCTGACGGTCACCCTCAGGGTCTGGCTCTCGCCGGGCTCCACGACGACGTCATGGCTGACGACGGCGCGATCCGTCGCGACCTCGAGTCGGGTCGGCGCGGGGTCGAAGTCGACGCGCGTGCTGTGCCGTTCAGTGGTGAACGTCAGGACCCCGTCGGTCAGCTCGGGCGCCACCGACGGAGCGTCGAAGGTGCCGTACTTCACCCGGGCGATGGCCAGGCCGTCGGACCCGAGCTCGAGCCGCAAGGTCGCGCGGACGGTGCGGGCAGCGCGCGAGGTCACCGTCACGTCCTCGTGCAGGGTGGCTCCCTCCAGGGTGCGCACCCGGCGGACCTCGACGGTCGGGTCGGGCCCCTCGTCGCCCAGCCCGCGAGCCGCGCCGAAGAACTCCGCCGTGGCACCACCGGCCTCCGAGGCGATCGCGCTGGGCGTCTCGCCCGAGACGGTCAGCTCGAGCCTGGACAGGAGGCGCACGTCGTCGACGAAGAGCCCGTGACCGGCTCCAGGGCTCACGTCACCCGTGGTCGCGGACAGGGCCGTCGCGTTGCCGTCGACGATGATCCGCAGGTCGTGCAGCCACGGTTGACGTGGGCTCTGCTCGGTGGTCACGCGGGCCTCGCTTCCCGGTTCAGCACTGGGTCCATCAGGGGCTTCCATCAGGAGATTCCTCAAGGCTTCCCTCAGGGCTTCCCTCAGGGCTTCCCTCAAGGCTTCCCTCAAGGCTTCCCTCAGGGCATTCCTCAAGGGTGGTGGCCATGATCTCTTGACTGCCGGCCCGCCGTGGGCCATATTCAGCCTAGTTGGATCGTTCAAATAGGGCATCTTCACCCAAGCCGTCGGTCGATCACAGCGCAAGGGAGCGGTTGTGGCAAGTGGACCTGAGCAGTCCCGCGGACGAGCGACGATCGTCGACGTCGCCACCGCGGCCGGAGTGTCCCGCCAGACCGTCAGCAACGCCCTCAACTACCCCCAGCGGGTCGCGCCCGCCACGCTCGTGCGGGTCCACCGCGAGATCGAGCGCCTCGGGTTCACCCCCAACGCGGCGGCGCAGCAGCTGCGGCGGCGCAAGGCCTCCGCCTACGGGTTCGAGGTGAACCCCTCGGGCGCCGGCAAGATGGGCCACATCCTCGACGGCTTCCTCGTCGAGCTGACCGTGGCGGCCCCCGACCACAGCTGCCACCTGGTCACCTTCGCCCCCGACCTGACCAGCCTGCTCGCGGGCTACGACCAGATCCTCTCCACCGGGCTGGTCGACGGGTTCGTGCTGGGTGACACCCGGCACGACGACCCCCGGCCCGCCTGGTTGCTCCAGAACGACGTGCCCTTCGTGACCTTCGGCCGGATCTGGGACGAACCCCACATGGGTCGGTGGGTCGACGTCGACGGACGCGCCGGCATGGAACTCGCAGTCGAGCACCTGCTCGGGCAGGGCTACACCTCGGTCGCCTACCTCGGGTGGCCGGACGGCTCCCCCGTCGGCGACGACCGACGCCGAGGCTGGCTGGCCGGCCTCGCCGACGCCGGTCTGGCGGACGACCCCATCGCCGAGGAGGCGGTGCAGGACCTGGCCGCCGCGACCGCGGCTGCTGACCGGTTGCTGGCGCGGCTCGGGCCGGACAGCGCCATCCTCTGCGCGTCCGACCTGCTGGCCCTCGGCGCGCTGCGGGCGGTCCGCAACCGCGGCCTCGAGCCCGGCCGCGACATCGGCGTGGTGGGGTTCGACGACAGCGACGTCGCGGAGGCCCTGCAGCTGAGCAGCCTGCGCCAGCCGCTCCAGCAGGCGGCCGCTGAAGCCTGGCGGATCGTCCATGAGAAGGGCACCGACCTGTCCCTGACCGCCTTGCTGGCCCCGACGCTCACGGTCCGCGAGAGCACCTCCCGCGCGGGCGACACCCCAGCACCCCCTCCGACCCCTGCACCCCGACCCACCCCCTGACCCTGAGTCACCCAGGTCGTCCGACATCCCTGCGGACGGCAAACCCATCCCCGAGGAGCATCCATGAGGCGCAACACCACCCTGGCCCTGGTCGTCGCGGCCACGACATCGCTGGCGCTGACCGCCTGCGGTGGCGGCGGCTTCGACGAAGGCGCCAAACCGCAGCAGTCGTCCGGCCCGGCGAAGCTGCAGATCCTGATCGGCACGTCCGGCGACGCCGAGACCGCGGCCGTCAAGGCGGCCGCTGACACCTGGGCCAAGAAGACCGGCAACACCGCTGAGGTCGTCGTCGCCTCCGACCTCAACCAGCAGCTCGGTCAGGGCTTCGCCGGCGGCACTCCCCCGGACATCTTCTACGCCGACGCCGGCCGCATCGGCGACTTCGCCAAGGCGGGCAACCTCTACGCCTACGGCGACCAGGTCAAGGACGCGGGCTACCTCGACAGCCTCGTGCAGACCTACACCTACGACGGCAAGCTCCAGTGCGCGCCGAAGGACTTCTCGACGCTCGCCCTGGTCATCAACACCGAGATGTGGACCAAGGCCGGCCTGACCGACGCCGACATCCCCAAGGACTGGTCAGGTCTGGAGACCGTGGCCAAGAAGCTCACGAGCGGCAAGGTCACCGGCCTCGTCGTCAGTGGCGAGTGGGCCCGGCTCGGGGTCTTCATGCGTCAGGCCGGCGGCTGGGTCGTCAGCCCCGACGGCAAGACCGTGACGGCCGACTCCCCGGAGAACGTCGCCGGGCTCACCGAGGCGCAGAAGCTGCTCAAGGCCGGCTCGATGAAGTACGCCAAGCAGGTCGACGCCGGCTGGGGTGGCGAGGCGCTGGGCAAGGGCAAGGCCGCGATGACCATCGAGGGCAACTGGATCCGCGGCGCGCTGAAGAACGACTTCCCCGACATCAAGGCCAAGGTCGTCGAGCTGCCGGCTGGTCCGGCCGGCAAGGGCACGCTGCTGTTCAGCAACTGCTGGGGCATCGCCGCCAAGTCGAAGAACCAGGCCGCCGCGGTCGACCTCGTGAAGTCGCTGACCTCGGTCGACCAGCAGATGGAGTTCGCCAAGGCGTTCGGTGTCATGCCGTCCACCAAGGAGGGCTCGACGCAGTATGCCGCCGCCTTCCCTGACGACGCCGCGTTCTCCGCCGGTGGTGCCTACGGCACCGGTCCGGTGAACGTGCCGGGCTTCGACCCGGTGATGGCCGCCTTCAACACCGACCTCGAGCAGCTGGCGAGCAAGGACCCGAAGACGATCCTGTCCAGCCTGCAGAAGAACGGCGACGCGGCCCTCAAGGGTCAGTGAGCATGACCGTCATCCCCGGATCCCGCCGCCGCGCCAAGGCCGGCGGCGGGATCCGCGGCGGCGAGGCCGTCGCAGGCTGGTTGTTCACCGCGCCCATGATGATCATCCTCGGGCTGTTCCTGTTCATCCCGATCGTGATGGCCCTCTACGTCAGCTTCACCAACTGGAACGGCAACGGCTCGCCCTTCAACGGCGGCGCCAACGCCGAGTGGGTGGGGACCAGCAACTACACGTCCCTGTTCACCCAGGACGGCCTCAAGCGCGCCAACTTCATGCAGTCCCTCAACAACAACTTCTGGTACGTGCTGTTCGTCGTGCCGCTCCAGACGGCGGTGTCGTTCTTCCTGGCGCTGATCGTCAGCAACCGTTTCCTCAAAGGGAAGGGCTTCTTCCGCACCGCGTTCTACTTCCCTTCGGTCACGAGCTCGATCGCGATCAGCGTGGTGTTCCTGTTCCTCTTCGCCAACTCGGGCGCGGTGAACGCGGTCCTCAGCGCCGTGGGCATCAAGGGGCCGGCCTGGTTCAGCGACTCGCGCGGGCTCTTCCACATCGTGCTGGGCTGGTTCGGCGCGGGTGACAACCCCGGGTGGGGCCAGGGCCTGGTCCTCGGCCGCTCGGTCTGGGACTGGTTCGCCGGGCCCTCGGTCGCCATGTGCGTCGTCATCATCCTGGCGGTCTGGACCACCACCGGCACCTTCATGCTGATGTTCCTGGCGGCCCTGCAGGACGTGCCGGTCGAGGTCGAGGAGGCCGCCATGCTCGACGGCGCCACCGGCTGGCAGAAGCTCCGCCACGTCACCATCCCCATGCTCAAGCCGGCGTTCTTCCTCGTGACCACGCTCGGGCTGATCGGCACCTGGCAGCTCTTCGACCAGATCTACGTCATGGGCAAGGGTGCTCCCGCCAACACCACGCTGACCCCGGCCTACCTGTCCTACAAGCAGTCCTTCACCAGCCTCCAGTACGGCAGTGGCGCGGCGATGTCGTTCATCGTCTTCGTCCTCATCGTCGTGCTGACCGCCTTCCAGCGGTGGCTCATGCGGGACAAGGACGTCAAGCCGAGGCGACGCTTCGGGCGGGCAGCTGCCGTCGGCGTCGCGACCCAGGGCACCGGCACCGGAGGTGTGAGGTGAACCAGCGGACCAAGGGTTGGAAGCTGACGCTCTTCTACGTCATCCTCGTGGCCTTCGCGGTCATCTACCTCTACCCGTTCCTCATCCAGACCGCGACGTCGTTCAAGTCCAACGCGAGTGCCACCGACAACCCGCTGAGCCTGGTCCCCAACCCGCTCGACCTCTCGACCTGGAAGCGGATCTTCGGTATCGGTGGGGACACCTCGCTCCCCATCATGCGATGGCTCACCAACTCGGTCGTCGTCACCGTCGTCATCACGGCCGCTCGGGTCTTCCTCGACAGCATGGCCGGATATGCGTTGTCCCGCCTGAGGTTTCGCGGCCGCGGGTTCCTCTTCTCCACCGTGCTCGCCGTGATGAGCGTGCCGGGCGTCGCGCTCCTGATCCCGAAGTTCCTCATGGTGAACTACCTCGGGATCTACGACAGCTACACCGCGATGGTCCTGCCGCTGGTCGTCGACGCTGCCGGGGTCTTCATCATGAAGCAGTTCTTCGACTCGGTCCCGGTGTCGATCGAGGAGGCTGCGCGGATCGACGGGGCCGGCGTGTTCCGGACCTTCTGGTCGGTGGTGCTGCCGATGGCCCGCCCAGCCCTGATCACCCTGACGATCCTGTCGTTCCAAGGCTCCTGGAACGAGTTCACCCACTTCCTGGTCACCACGCAGAGCCCGGAGCTGAAGACCCTCGTGACCGGCTTGGCCAGCCTGGCCAGCGGCGACCTGGGTGCCGGCTCGCAGTACCCGCTCAAGCTCGGCGCCGCGCTCCTGACGACGATCCCGGTCGCGGCGCTGTTCTTCGCCTTCCAGCGCTACTTCGTGTCGGGCGCCAACGAGGGCGCCGAGAAGGGCTGACGCCGTTCGGTATGCCGCCGTGCCCCACCGGGCGCGGCGGCGCACTGCGCGCGGGCGGCACCGTGCGTGGGGTGGTCGCTTTGCGCGCGGGGCGGCACCGCGCGTGGACAGCCTGGTGCGGGGGGCGGCATGGTTCGTGGCGGGGACTCACAACCTGGGCACGTAGCGCTTGCCCTGCAGCGCGTCGTAGACCAGACCAGCACTGCGTCGCGCCGCGAGCAACCGCACCCCCTCGGTCTCGAGGTCGGCCAGCACCTGGGCCAGCCCCTCGCTGGTGAGGTGGTCGCCGAGCTCGACGCGCACCTCACGGTAGGCCTGCCGCATCGCGACCACCTGCGCGTCGATGTGCCGGGTCGTGATCCAGGCCAACGCGACCGGCTGCCGTCGCCACCCGGCATACAGGCGGTACTCGGAGGGACAGAAGTCGAGCAGCCACGAGACGGCGGGCACCTGCCAGCCGTGCGACTCCGGCGGCGGCACCAGCGGAGGCCAGCCCGGAGGCACCGCAGGGCTCGCAGGTCTCGTCGGCGACGGACCCGCGAGGCGTCCCCCAGCCTCACCCGGCCGGCGAGCCGAAGCAGACATCGCCGGCCGTGCTGGACGACCGACGGGAGCCCTCCAGCGATTCGAACATGTGTTCGATCATAGGGCACCGACGGGGTGTCGCGCACCGCCGCGGGATCTTTGATGGGTAGGCCCCACCCCGGTGTGGGCATCCCATCAAGGAGTCGCCGAGAGTGAGCCTCGGGACGGCCCGCGGGCACGGGGGAAGGACGGACGGCGGGCTGCTTCACCGTCCGTCCTCCCCTGCCGGGTCAGCTCACGTCGGCGAACCTCCGCGCGGTGACCCGGGTGCCTGCTCCGGCGAGGAGCAGGAGTCCGGCGAGCAGCAGGAGCTGCCACGGGACGCCTCCGGTCATCGCCAGCGCGGCCGCCGCAGTGGGTGCTCCGAGGGCTGGAAGAGCCGAGGCTGCGGGGTTGGCGCTGCTCGACCCGCTCCCGGTGTCGCCCGAGGGCTGGCCCGCCGATCCGTCGGCGCCGTCACCAGGCGTGGTGGGCGTGGTGGGCGTCGTCGGGTCGCTCGGATCGTCGCCGGGAGGCGTGGCCGGGTCGGGTCCGGTGGCGGCTCCCGTGGTGGTGGCGTCCCCGAAGACCGAGACCGCATTGCCACCGGCCGTCACCGGTGCGGTCACCGGGGCGGTGACCTGGTTGCCACCGGCCGCCGAGCCTTCACCCGACGTCGAGTCACCCGCACCGCCAGCAGAACCGCCCGAAGGGGCGGTCGCGGTCGAACCCGAGGACGACGAGTCCCCCAGCACCGACACGCTGTTGCCACCGGCCGTGACCGGTGCGGTCACCGGAGCGGTGACCTGGTTGCCACCGGCCGCCGAGTCCGCACCCGAGGTCGTGTCACCGGCACCGCCAGCCGAACCAGCGGTGCCACCTGAGGGGGCGGTCGCGGTCGAACCCGAGGACGACGAGTCCCCCAGCACCGAGACCGCATTGCCACCGGCCGTGACCGG
>NZ_LMST01000001.1:2643324-2696035 GCF_001429685.1 Phycicoccus sp. Soil803
TGACCTGGTTGCCACCGGCCGCCGAGCCTTCACCCGAGGTCGTGTCACCGGCACCGCCAGCCGGACCAGCTGAGCCACCCGAGGGCGCGGTCGTGGTCGAACCCGAGGACGACGAGTCCCCCAGCACCGAGACCGCATTGCCACCGGCCGTGACCGGNCGACCTGGTTGCCACCCGCCGCCGAGTCCTCACCGGAGGTGCTGGCGACCTGGGCCGTCGGCGCCTCAGGCGTCGCTGGTGTGGTGGCCCTGGCCCCGGACGAGTCCGAGTCCCCCACCACCGAGATGGAGCTGCCCGTCACGGCGACAGGGGCGACGACAGAGACTGCCGCCTGGTTGCCACCGAGGGCGCTGTCCGCCCCGGAGGTGCCTTCGTCGGCTGACGCCTGTCCTGCGAAGAACAGGATGCCGCCCCCGACCAGCAGGGCTACTTCGAGCCCTCTGCGCACATATGCATGCATGGTCTTTCCTTCCTGAATCTGCTGTGTCGCCCGTGTCCGGGCATGGCTCTTCTGCGCCGAGATCACGGCGCGAGAGCGGCACTAGTCAGGTTGGGTGCCGGGGTGTGCGGGAAGGCCGCGCGGGACGCGCCAGTCGGCGCTGATACGGCCGAACAGGCTCGGGTTCGGGAGCACGAGACTCACGCTCGCCGTGGCATGGTCGCCGCCACCCTGGGCCGCGCCGCCGGTGGACGACGGCTGGCTCGGCAGGGCCGGCGAGGAGTCGAACGGAGCCCACGGGCCGGAGGGCGCGCCGGGTCGGCTGGGCCCAGCGGGCACCTCGACCTGCACCGGGGGCCCGTGGCGACCGGTTGTGAGCCCGTCCTCGGTCAGGGACGTCTGACGGTCACGCGGATGGGGGCGCCGGAGGTCGGCTCGGGCCATCGACGGGTCACGCTCTGCCGCAACGGCTTCCGTGGCCCCCGGCAGCGGGACCCCCTGGGCAGGCGTCCCGTCGCCGATCGGCAGGGGCACGATCGGCGACGGGACGACCACGGCGGGAAGGGACTGGACCAGGGTCACGACGGTGTCGGTCACGGACCCGAGCGCTTCGCCGGCCATGGGCAGGGAGCCGGCCACCTCACCCACGTCGGTGACCAGCGTCAGACCGGTGTCCACCGTTGACCGTGTCGTGGCGCCCACCAGGTCGAGGACCGGCGCGATCGTGGCGGAAGTCGGTGCTGTGGAAGTCGGCGCCGTGGAAGTCGGCGCTGTGGAAGTCGGTGGTGTTGCAGTCGGTGTTGTGGAAGTCGTTGCGCCAGAATGCTTTTCGTTCGCCGTCTCCGTCTCGTGCGAAGCGTGCGAGGTGGCGGGCTTGGAGGAATTCGCAGGGTGGGCCGCTGACCGCCCGGCCGGTGCGGACGACTTTCCGAGGGCACTGCCCAGCACCGTCTCGAGACCCGTCCGGTCGATGAGCGGGAGGCTGCGAACCCGGTCGGAGCGGGGGTGCGAGGCGGTGGGCCGCTCGGCCGCGGAGGCTTGTCCGGAGGTGAGGACCACCCAGGCCAGACACAACAGGGCGGCACCGATGAACAGCCGAACGAGGCTGCGCACGTGCGTCGTCCCCTGCATGCAGTCGACCCCAAGCTCCCCGGCTCAAGGGCATTAACTTGACTCCAGTGGAACACGGACCAAGCGCAACGGCAAGAGATCAGCCCGACAACGCCGCAGGTCAGCCCCGCCTTCCGCACCCAAACGGGCTCAGCGACCGGCCGTCGGACTCCTCCGAAACCCTCAGTCTTTCGGGGGTAAAGCGGTCAGGAACTGACCGGTTGGACGCCTAGCGTGGAGCCATGACCACCACCGACCAGACCCACACCCCCGCACCCACCTCTGCATCCGCGCCGACAGGGGGTGAACGTGCCGACTTCCTGGAGTCGCTGCGACGCCATCGTGACTTCCTGCGCTTCACCGTCAAGGACATCAGCGACCACCAGGCCCGCCAGCGCACCACTGTCTCGGAGCTCACGCTCGGCGGCCTCATCAAGCACGTCGCCACCACCGAGAAGCAGTGGGCCGACTTCATCGTCGACGGACCCGCACCCCGTCCCGCCATCGACTGGGAGAACGTCGACTGGCAGAACCCCCCGGAACACGTGAAGGCCTTCATGGACTCGCATCGGATGACAGCGGACGAAACGCTGGACGACCTACTCGCACAGTACGACTCGGTCGCCCAAGCCACCGACGCGCTCGTCGCGAGCCTGCCCGACCTCGACGCCTCACACCCGCTCCCTGAGGCTCCGTGGTTCGAGCCGGGGGCGCGGTGGTCGGCTCGCCGGACCCTCCTCCACATCATCGCCGAGACCTCGCAGCACGCTGGTCACGCCGACATCATCCGTGAGTCCCTCGACGGGCAGAAGACCATGGGCTGACCGGGCGAGCGGGCTGGGAGGCGACCGGTGAGTCCGAAGGGCGGTCCCCGGCATACGGATTCGTCACGGGCGGGGTTAGCGTGAGGAGGTGACGCACCCCTCTGCCTCCACCACTGCTCCCCCGCCCGCTCCCTCGACCCTCGGCGAGCTGCGCGCCTCTGGTCACGAGCACCGCACCCTCCGCGAGGAGGTGCGCGGCAACCTCGTCGCCGCACTCGCCGAGGGCCGCGACCCGTGGCCCGGGCTGCACGGCTTCTCCACCACCGTCATCCCCCAGCTCGAGCGAGCCCTCCTCGCCGGCCACGACATCGTCCTGCTCGGCGAGCGGGGGCAGGGCAAGACCCGGCTGCTGCGCAGCCTCGTCGGGCTGCTCGACGAGTGGACCCCGGTGATCGCCGGGTCCGAGCTCGGCGAGCACCCCTACGAGCCGGTCATCCACGCCTCACGGCGACGGGTGGCGGAGCTGGGCGACGACCTCCCGATCGAGTGGCGGCACCGCGACGAGAGGTATGCCGAGAAGCTCGCCACCCCGGACACCTCCGTCGCCGACCTGATCGGCGACGTCGACCCGATGAAGGTCGCCGAGGGGCGCTCGCTCGGCGACCCCGAGACCATCCACTTCGGGCTGATCCCCCGCAGCCACCGCGGCATCGTGGCGATCAACGAGCTGCCCGACCTCGCTGAGCGGATCCAGGTCGCGATGCTCAACGTGATGGAGGAGCGCGACATCCAGATCCGCGGCTACGTCCTGCGGCTCCCCCTGGACGTGTTGGTGGTGGCCAGCGCCAACCCCGAGGACTACACCAACCGGGGCCGGATCATCACTCCCCTGCAGGACCGGTTCGGCGCCGAGATCCGCACCCACTACCCGCGCGAGCTCGAGGACGAGATGGCCGTCATCCGGCAGGAGGCCGCCCTGGTCGCCCAGGTGCCCGACCACCTCGTCGAGGTCCTCGCCCGGTTCACCCGCGCGCTGCGGGAGTCGAGCTCGGTCGACCAGCGCTCCGGCGTCTCGGCGCGGTTCTCCATCGCCGGGGCGGAGACGGTCGCCGCGGCCGCCCTGCACCGCGCCACCCGTCAGGGCGAGCCCGAGGCCGTGGCCAGAGTCGTGGACCTCGACAGTGCTGTGGAGGTGCTTGCCGGCAAGATCGAGTTCGAGACCGGTGAGGAGGGTCGCGAGCAGGAGATCCTGACCCACCTGCTGCGGACCTCCATCGCCGACACCGCTCGACGCCACCTGGCCGGGATCGACCTCGCCCTGCTCGTCGCCGCCCTGGAGGGTGGCGCCACCGTCACCACCGGCGAGCAGGTGGCGGCCACCGACGTGCTGGCCGGGTTGCCGGTGCTCGGCGAGTCCGACCTCTACGACGCCATCGCGGACCGGCTCGATGCGCACAGCGCCGGTGAGCGGGCCGGCGCGGTCGAGCTGGCGCTCGAGGCCCTCTACCTCGCGCGCCGCGTCGACAAGGACTCGGCGGACGGGGAGACGGTCTACGGATGAGCCCCCACCGGTCGCGGTACGCGCGGTACTCAGGCGGCCCTGACCCCCTGGCACCCCCGGTCGACCTGGCCGACGCCCTCGACGCGATCGGCCAGGACGTCATGGCCGGCTACTCCGCCGACCACGCCATGCGCGAGTACCTGCGCCGGGGCAGCCGTGACCAGACCGGCCTGGACGACCTGGCCCGCAGGGTGGCCGAGAAGCGACAGGAGCTGCTGCAACGGCACTCGCTCGACGGCACCTTGCGCGAGGTCCGCGAGCTGCTCGACCGTGCCGTGCTCGAGGAGCGCAAGCAGCTGGCCCGCGACCTCGACGACGACGCCCGGCTGGCCGAGATGCGGATCGAGAGCCTGCCGCCGTCCACCGCGGGGGCCGTCAGCGAGCTGTCCGACTACCCGTGGCGCAGCCCGTCCGCGCGGGCCGACTACGAACGGATCAAGGACCTGCTCGGCCGCGAGGCCCTGGACCAGCGGTTCGCCGGCATGAAGCAGGCCCTCGAGAACGCAACCGACGAGGACCGCGAAGAGGTCCGCCGGATGCTCTCGGACCTCAACGACCTGCTCGCGGCCCATGCGCGGGGCGAGGACACCACCGAGCAGTTCCGCGAGTTCATGGAGCAGCACGGCGACTTCTTCCCGGACGACCCACAGGACGTCGACGAGCTCATCGACAGCCTGGCCCAGCGGGCGGCCGCAGCGCAGCGAATGCTGAACTCGATGACCGCCGAACAGCGGGCCGAGCTGATGCAGCTGTCGGCGCAGGCGTTCGGGTCACCGGCGCTCATGGACCAGCTGGGGCAGCTCGACGCCAACCTGCAGGCGCTGCGTCCCGGTGAGGACTGGGGCGGTTCCGAGGAGTTCGAGGGGTCGCAGGGGCTCGGTCTCGGCGACGGCACCGGGGCCCTGCAACAGCTCGCGTCGCTCGACGAGCTCGCCGAGCAGCTCTCGCAGTCCTATCCCGGCGCGCGGATGGACGACATCGACATCGACGCCCTGGCCAGGCTCGTGGGTGACGACGCCGCGGTCGACGCCAGGACCCTGAGCGAGCTGGAGCGCGCCCTGCGCAACTCGGGCTACCTCAACCGCACCTCGGACGGACAGCTGCGACTGTCCCCCAAGGCGATGCGCCAGCTCGGCAAGGCCCTGCTGCGCGATGTCGCCACCCGGCTGTCCGGACGCCAGGGACAGCGCGACGTGCGGCACGCCGGGGCTGCCGGCGAAGCCAGCGGCGCCACCCGGGAGTGGCAGTTCGGTGACACCGAACCCTGGGACGTCACCCGCACGGTCGCCAACGCCGTGCTGCGGACGGCGGGTGAAGGCGGCCAGCCCGCACGCGGCATACGCCTCGACATCCGCGACGTGGAGGTCACCGAGACCGAGGCGCGCACCCAGGCCTGCGTCGCCCTGCTCGTCGACACGTCGTTCTCGATGGCGATGGACGGACGCTGGGTGCCGATGAAGCGCACCGCCCTGGCCCTGCACCACCTCATCTCCAGCCGGTTCCGTGGCGACGCCCTCCAGCTGATCGGGTTTGGACGGCACGCGGAGGTGATGGACATCGAGCAACTCACTGGTCTCGACGCCCAGTGGGCCAAGGGCACCAACCTGCACCACGCGCTGCTGCTCGCGGCCCGGCACTTCCGCAAGCACCCGAGCGCGCAGCCGGTGCTGCTCGTCGTGACCGACGGCGAGCCGACCGCGCACCTCGAACCCGACGGCCAGGTCTACTTCGACTACCCGCCACACCCCCTCACCGTCGCCTACAGCGTGCGCGAGCTCGACAACGTGGCCCGGCTCGGAGCGCAGGTGACGTTCTTCCGGCTCGGCGAGGACCCGGGGCTGGCCCGGTTCATCGACCAGATGGCGAAGCGGGTGGGTGGCCGCGTCGTGGCGCCGGAGCTGGACGACCTCGGTGCGGCCGTCGTCGGCAGCTACCTCGGGTCGCGCGGCCCGGGCTCCTACCGCGAGCAGTTCGGTGGCTTCTACGGCGGCGGCCGCGGGTTCTGGGTCGACGACTGAGGTATGCCGCGTGGCCGGCTCGTGCGAGTGCCTCGCCTCCACGAGTCGGTAGGAGTCTTGTCGGCGCCGTATCTGCGTCGCCTGTCCACGCCGGCACGATGGTCGAAAAGTTATGCACAGCAACCTGATTCGCCGTCAGACGGTTGGGTTGGACTGTCGGTGCCACGTCCTAGGTTTCACCTATGGCGATCGCACCAGACAACAGCCGGCAGCGGGAGCTTCCTGCCGACCGGCCCGTCCCCGGTGCGGTCGACACGGCTCTCGACACCCTGGCCGGCGCCCAACCCGAGCGCCTTTGGGCTCTGAGCGATGCCGAGGTCACGCAGGCGTTCGCCCTGCTCGGCAGGCTGCGGGGCAGCGTCGACGCACACCTGGTCGGAGTGCTGGCCGAGGCCAAAAGACGCGGCCTGGGCTCTGGTGACGGGTGGGGGCCGGTCGACTGGACCAGGGCGCAGGCGCCGCAGCTGCCGACGCGGACCCTGACCGACCTCGACACCGTCGCCACCGCGGCGGCCGACGCCGCAGCGGGCGACACGCGCCTCGGTGCGGTCGTTGACGCCGTCACCGAGGCGGCCAGCTGCGACAGCGAGCGCGGCGCGGACGGTGCGGACACGGCGGACCATGCGGACGGTGCCTGCCCGGACGAGGACGACACGGCAGCCGTCGAGACGGGTGGGCTGGAGCTCGGGAAAGCGGCCCAGATCGTCCGGTTCCACCGGTCAGTGCGTGGGCTGGCCGACCCCGACCACCTCCTTGAGCTCACCACCATCGCTCTGCGGGCCGCGCGCGGACACAGCGCCCTGTCCGAGCGCGGCCTCGCGACAGCCCTTCGCCATGCCGCGGACCAGCTGCGCCCAGAGCAGGTCGTCGAGCACGACGCCGACATCCGCCGAGCGCACCGCTCGCTGGTCAAGGGCCCCGGTCCTCTCGGGTTGTCCCGCTACACCCTGCTCCTGGACGACGAAGGAGCCGCCATCCTCGACACGGCGGTCGACGCCCTCGCGAAGCCTTCACCCGACGCCGAGACCGGCGAACCCGACCCACGCACCCCGGCGGCCCGCCGCGCCGATGCTGTCCTCGATCTCGTCACGCGCGCCGCCACCGCGCCCGACGGCCTCCCCCGGCAGGCCAAGACCCAGCTCGTCGTCACCACCGACCTGGCCACCCTCACCCGCCAGGTGCGAGGCGCCGGCCGCACCCTCGCCGGCGACCTGCTCACCACCGACACCATCCGCCGCCTCGCCTGCGACGCCGACCTCATCCCCGCCGTCCTCGGCTCACAGGGCGAGATCCTCGACCAAGGCCAGACCATCCGGCTCTTCACCCCGGCCCAGACCCGACATCTCTGGCTGCGCGACAACAGCTGCACCTTCCCCGGCTGCAGCAAACCCCCGCAATGGGCCGACGTCCACCACCTCGTCCACTGGGCTGATGGCGGACCCACCGACCTGACCAACGCCGCCCTGCTCTGCCGCGCCCACCACACCGTCGTCCACCGCCACCGCTATGCCGGCGCGGTGATCAGCACTCGGCACGGTCCGACCGTCCAGTGGGACCTGGTCCCGGGCGGCTATGACGACCGCCTCGAGGCCCTCCGCCGAGCCGGCACCATCCCGCGTTGGCCAGATCCGGACCGACCATGACCACCACGGCGCCCGAGGGGCTCCCAGGACCTGACTGCGACCCACGCCGCGGCTGCGCGCCGACGGATCGGTCAGGAATCGAGAAGCCCGGACCACACCGCGTTCCTAGCATTGGGGCAGCCCATCCCGACCTTCTTCGCAGGAGCGCGCCATGATCACCAGGCTCAACGTCGCCACCGTCTACGTCCTCGACAAGGAGGAGGCGCTCGACTTCTACGTCGGCAAGCTCGGGCTCGAGAAGAGCAACGACGTCAGGCAGGGCGACTACCGCTGGCTCACCGTCCGGGTCCCGGGCGACCCGTCGACCGAGATCTCGCTCGAACAGCCGGGCGCGCCGCTGCACGACGAGGCGACGGCCCAGCAGATCCGCGAGCTCGTCACCAAGGGCGCGCTGGGCGGCCTCGTGTTCATCACCGACGACGCCCGCGCCCTCTACGACGACCTCACGGCGAAAGGCGTCACCGACTTCACCCAGGAGCCCACCGAGCACTTCTACGGCACCGACCTCGGCGTGCGCGACCCGTTCGGCAACCACATCCGGGTCCTCCAGCAGGGCAGCTAGGCCGGGACCGGCCGGCGGCCGGCACCAACCCCGAGGCCTCAGCGACCAGTCCGGCCGTCGATCTGCTCGCGGATGATGTCCGCGTGTCCGAGGTGCCGGGCGGTCTCCTCGATCATGCCGACGAGGACGGACCGGAGGGTGACCGTCCGCCCGTTCAGGTCGACGAGCGAGTCACCGTCACCGGCCGCGGCGACGATCGCGTTGCTGGCGTCGCACGCCGCTCGGTAGTCCGCCCGCAGCCCGCGCAGCGACACGTCGGGGTCCACCACCATGGAGCGGGCGCCCCGGCCCGCCTTGCCTCCCGCGACGACACCCTCGAACCACTTCGACTCGGCGAAGGTCAGGTGCTGCACGAGGCCGGCCAGGTTGGTGCCCGACGCCACGGTGCTCCGCCGGGCGTCCTCCTCACTCAGCCCGGTGAGCTTCTTCAGCACGCCAGCCCGGAGCCCCTCGAGCGCCGCCACGAGGTGCTCCATCTCGGTGGTCATGCGTCGAAGGCTAGCCACCCGCGTCGCCTACGATCGGCCCATGGAGCGCGTGACCGGCATCGGTGGCATTCCGCCGATCCAGCTCTGGGAGCCAGCCGAACCCGAGTCCGACCAGGCGCACGACTGAGGGGTATGCCGCGTGGTGACCACGCGGCATACCCCTCAGCGTTGGTGCGGGGCGGCGGAGCTCAGCTGTTGACGAGCGACCGCAGGACGTACTGCAGGATGCCGCCGTTGCGGTAGTAGTCCGCCTCACCGGGGGTGTCGATGCGGACCACCGCGTCGAACTCGACCGGGTCGGCACCGTCCCGGACCGCGGAGACCTTGACCGTCTTGGGGGTCCGCCCCTCGTTGAGCTCGGTGATGCCCGAGATGGAGATCGTCTCGGTGCCGTCGAGGCCCAGCGAGTCGGCCGACTCACCCGCCGGGTACTGCAGCGGGATCACGCCCATGCCGATGAGGTTGGAGCGGTGGATCCGCTCGTACGACTCGGCGATGACGGCCCGGACGCCCAGCAGCCGGGTGCCCTTGGCCGCCCAGTCGCGCGACGAGCCGGAGCCGTACTCCTTGCCGGACAGGATGACCAGCGGGACACCGGCCTCCTGGTAGGCCGCGGACGCGTCGTAGATGGTCGTCTGCTCGCCGCCCGCCAGGCCGTCACCCTTCAAGAACAGGCGGGTGAAGCCACCCTCGACCCCGTCGAGGAGCAGGTTCTTGAGCCGGATGTTGGCGAACGTGCCGCGGATCATGACCTCGTGGTTGCCGCGACGCGAGCCGTAGGAGTTGAAGTCCTTGCGGTCCACGCCGTGCTCGGCGAGGTACTTGCCCGCCGGGCTGTCGGCCTTGATCGACCCGGCCGGGCTGATGTGGTCGGTCGTGACCGAGTCTCCGAGCTTGGCCAGCACCCGCGCGTCGGCGATGTCGGAGACCGGGGTGGTCTCCATCGTCATGCCGTCGAAGTACGGGGGCTTGCGCACGTAGGTCGAGTCGTCGGCCCAGTCGAAGGTCTTGCCCTCGGGCGTCGGGAGCGACTTCCAGCGCTCGTCGCCGGCGAACACGTCGGCGTAGTCGCTGGTGAACATCTCCTTGTTGATGCTCTCGGCGATGGTCCGCTCGACGTCAGCCGGAGCGGGCCACAGGTCCTTGAGGAAGACGTCCTTGCCGTCGGTGTCCTGGCCGAGCGGCTCGGAGTCGAAGTCGAAGTCCATCGTCCCGGCCAGGGCGTAGGCGATGACCAGCGGCGGCGACGCGAGGTAGTTCATCTTCACGTCGGGGTTGATCCGGCCCTCGAAGTTGCGGTTGCCGGACAGCACGGAGACGACCGCGAGGTCGTTCTCGTTGATCGCCGCGGAGATCTCGTCCGACAGCGGACCGGAGTTGCCGATGCAGGTGGTGCAGCCGTAGCCGACCAGGTGGAACCCGAGCTTCTCGAGGTAGGGCCACATGCCGGCCTTCTCGTAGTAGTCGGAGACGACCTTGGATCCCGGCGCCATCGACGTCTTGACCCAGGGAGCGACGGTGAGGCCGCGGTCGACCGCGTTCTTGGCCAGCATCGCGGCAGCCATCATGACCGACGGGTTGGACGTGTTGGTGCAGCTGGTGATCGAGGCGATCGAGACGATGCCGTGGTCGATCTCGAACGACGCACCCTCGGCCGTGGTGACGGTGACCTTCTTGGACGGACGGTCGGCACCGTCACCCTCGGAGGCCGGCTTGTCGCCGCCGTTGGTGCCGTCGGTGCTCCCCTGCGGCGAGGGGTCGCTCGCCGGGAAGGAGGACGCCACGCCGGCGTCGCCCTCGTGGTGCGCGACGTAGGTCGGCAGCACCTTGCGGAAGGCGTCCTTGGCGTCGGTGAGCGCGATGCGGTCCTGCGGGCGCTTGGGTCCGGCGATGGACGGCACGACGGTCGACAGGTCGAGCTCGAGCCGCTCGGAGTAGCGGGCCTCGGGCTGGTCGGGGCCGGCGTGCAGCCACATCCCCTGCTCCTTGGCGTACGCCTCGACGAGCGCGACGGACTCGTCGCTGCGGCCGGTGAGCCGCAGGTACTCCAGCGTCACGTCGTCGATCGGGAAGATCGCACAGGTGGAGCCGAACTCGGGGCTCATGTTGCCGATCGTGGCGCGGTTGGCCAGCGGCACCGCGGAGACGCCCTCACCGTAGAACTCGACGAACTTGCCGACCACGCCGTGGGCGCGGAGCTGCTCGGTGATGGTGAGCACGACGTCGGTCGCGGTGGCGCCGGCCGGGATCGAGCCCGAGAGCTTGAAGCCGACGACGCGCGGGATGAGCATCGAGACGGGCTGGCCGAGCATGGCCGCCTCGGCCTCGATGCCGCCGACGCCCCAGCCGAGCACGCCGAGGCCGTTGACCATCGTCGTGTGCGAGTCGGTGCCGACGCAGGTGTCGGGGTAGGCCACGCCGTCGCGGACCATCACCGTGCGGGCGAGGTGCTCGATGTTGACCTGGTGGACGATGCCGGTGCCCGGGGGCACGACCTTGAAGTCCTCGAACGCGGTCTGGCCCCAGCGCAGGAACTGGTAGCGCTCACCGTTGCGCTGGTACTCGATCTCGACGTTCTTCTCGAAGGCGTCGGCGCGGCCGAACACGTCGATGATCACGGAGTGGTCGATGACCATCTCGGCCGGGCTGAGCGGGTTGATCTTCGCCGCATCGCCCCCGAGGTCGGCGACCGCCTCGCGCATCGTGGCCAGGTCGACGATGCAGGGCACGCCGGTGAAGTCCTGCATGAGGACCCGCGCCGGCGTGAACTGGATCTCGGTGTCGGGGTCGGCGGTCTCGTCCCACGCGCCCAGCGCGCGGATGTGGTCGGCGGTGATGTTGGCGCCGTCCTCGGTGCGCAGGAGGTTCTCCAGCAACACCTTCAGGCTGTACGGGAGGGTCTCGCTGCCCTCGACCGCGTCGAGCCGGTAGACCTCGTAGGAGTTGTCACCGACCTTCAGCTCACCGTGGGCGTTGAAGCTGTTCGTGCTGGCCACTGCCTGCTCCTTCGATGCTCGGAATCGATGCTCTGGGATGCACCGTCGTGTCGCTCGATGCGGGTGCTCGTGCTCGTTCGATTTATCTTGACGTCAAGATATCACGTTGGTCAGGCCTTGTGCCTGATCCTGCTCCAAGGCCGCGCGCAGCGAAAGTGGGGAGCACCCGCGGCAGCAGCCCCACCGGTCACGTCGTGGTCCTCGTGAACAGCGCGATGCACTCGACGTGGTGGGTCATCGGGAACGCGTCGAAGGCGCGCAGCTCCCCCAGCTCGTAGCCGGCCACGGCCAGGAAGGCCGAGTCCCGGGCCAGCGCCGAGGGGTCGCAGGCGACGTAGGCGATCGCCCGCGGCTCCAGGGCGGCCACCTGCGCAGTGACGTCGCGACCGGCGCCGGTCCGTGGCGGGTCGAGCACCACCAGGTCGGCACGCAGCGGGATCAGGGGGTGGCGACGCAGCTTGCGCTGCCGTTGGGCACGGTTGCGGGTGGGCCCCGACCGGCTGGCCCGCGGCACCCCGAACGCGTCGTCCACGCGGGCGCGGACCACCGCGACCGACGGGTATGCCGCGAGGTTGCCTGCCGCGGACGCGACGGCCCCCGCGTCCGACTCCACCGCGACGACCTTCCCCGACTCGCCCACCCGCTGGGCCAGCGCTGCGGCGAAGAGGCCGACGCCGGCATACAGGTCGAGGGCGGTCTCGCCCGCGCGCGGCTCGAGGAGGCCGGTGACCGTGTCGACGAAGGTTGCGGCCGCGCCGGGGTGCACCTGCCAGAAGCCGCGGGCGGACACCTCGAACCGGCCCGAGAAGGTCTGTCCCACCACGTGTTCGGTGACGGTGGGAGGGTCATTCTCGTCGGTGGGGAGGGCGACCACGACGGCCTCGCCCTCCGACGGTGCCGCCACGTCGACGGCCGACTCGCCGGACCAGTCGTGCGTCAGGACGCCGGTGGCGAGGATGCGCGGATCGGCGATCAAGCAGGTGTCGACGGGCACGATGTCGTGCGAGCGACTCCCCCGCAGCCCGGCCCGACCGGAGTCATCGACCGCGAACTCCACCCGGGTGCGCCAGCCCAGGCCCTCGTGGTCGCCGGGGAGCGGCTCGACCACGACCTCGACGTCCTGCTTGGCCAAGCGGGCGAACTGCTCACGGACGACCGACGTCTTGAGCTCTCGCTGGTAGCTGAGCGTGGCGTGCTGGAAGTCGCACCCACCGCAGAGCCCGGGGGCGGCATACCGGCAGGGCGGGGTGACGCGGTGCGGACTGGCGTCGAGCACCTCCACGCAGTCGGCCCGGACGAACCGCTGGCCCTCGCGGGCCTCGGTGACCTGGGCGTTGACGCGCTCGCCCGGCAGCGCGTGGCGGACGAAGACGACCCGGCCCTCGTGCCGCGCGACGCAGAACCCGCCGTGCGCCACCGCGCCGACGTCGAGGGTCACCACGTCGCCGACGGCGAGCGCAGCTCCAGGGGGCGGGGCGGTGGTCACTGCCCGAGGCGGACGGAGCCCGCCGTGGGGCCGTCGAACCGCTCCTCCTGGCCCTCCGACGAGGCCAGCTGCCACGGCACGCTGGCCACCATCACGCCCGGCGTGAAGAGCAGCCGGCCCTTGAGGCGCAGGGCGCTCTGGTTGTGCAGGACCTGCTCGTACCACTTGCCCAGCACGTACTCCGGGATGTAGACCACCACGACGTCGCGGGGGTGGCCGGAGCGCAGCGACTTGACGTACTCGACGACTGGGCGGGTGATCTCGCGGTAGGGCGAGTCGAGGGCCTTGAGCGGCACGGGGATGTCGCGTCGGTCCCACTCGTCCTGCAGCGCCTTGGTCTCGTCGGGCTCGACGTTGACCGTGATCGCCTCGAGCTTGGACGGGCGGGTGGCCCGCGCGTACGCGAGGGCGCGCAGGGTCGGCTTGTGGATCTTGGACACGAGGACGATCGCGTGCACCCGGCTCGGGAGCATCTGGGCATCCAGGTCGTCGTCGCTGATCCGCAGCTCGGCCCGGACCCGATCGTAGTGCCGGTGGATGCGCACCATGATGAAGAAGATGACGATCATCGCCGCGATGGCGTAGCCGGCCCCGTGGATGAACTTGGTCAGCAGCACCACGACCAGGACCGTGCCGGACATCGTCGCGCCGACGGCGTTGATGATGCGGCTGCGCATCATCCGGCGCCGCACGGCCCCGTCCCGCTCGAGCCGCAGGTGCCGGTTCCAGTGCCGGATCATGCCGGTCTGGCTCAACGTGAACGACACGAAGACGCCCACGATGTAGAGCTGGATCAGCTTGGTGACCTCGGCGTCGTAGATGACGATGAGCAGGGCCGCCGCGCCGGCGAGGATGAGGATGCCGTTGGAGAACGCGAGTCGGTCGCCGCGGGTGTGCAGCTGGCGCGGCAGGTAGCCGTCCTTGGCGAGGATGGAGGCCAGCACCGGGAACCCGTTGAACGCGGTGTTGGCCGCCAGGATGAGGATGAGCCCCGCGACGATCGAGACCAGCACGACCCCGGGGTGGAAGCCGGAGAAGACCGCCTTGGCCACCTGCCCCATGATCGTGTCCTGGACGTAGGTGTCGCCGACCGGCTGGCCGTCGCGGAGCAGCTGGGTGCCCGGGTCCTCGGCGTACTTGATCCCGGTCCACTTGGCCAGGGTCAGCATCGACATGAGCATCGTGATGGCGATGACGCCCATCAGCAGGAGGGTGGTCGCGGCGTTCTTGCTCTTGGGCTTCTGGAAGGCGGGGACGCCGTTGGAGATGGCCTCGACGCCGGTCAGCGCGGCACAGCCCGACGAGAAGGCGCGCAGGAGCAGGAACATCATCGCGAAGCTGCCGAGGGACTCGAAGCCCTTCTCCGGGGCCAGCGTCAGCGCGGCGCTCTCCGCCTGGGGCAGCGACCCGGTGACCTCGCGGACCAGCCCGACGATGCCCATGCCGATGACGCTCGCCATGAAGAGGTAGACCGGCAACGCGAAGGCCTTGCCCGACTCGCGAACCCCGCGCAGGTTCATCGCGGTGAGCAGCGCGACCAGGCCGACGGCGACGATCACCTCGTGGCCGCGGATGAACGGCAGGGCGGCCGCGGCGTTCTGGACACCCGAGGAGATCGACACTGCCACGGTGAGCACGTAGTCGACGAGCAGCGAGGCGGCGACGGTGAGACCGGCCTTGGGCCCGAGGTTGGTGGTCGCGACCTCGTAGTCACCACCGCCGGAGGGGTAGGCATGCACGTTCTGCCGGTACGACGCGACCACGACGAGCATGACGCCGACGACGCACAGCCCGATCTCCCACGAGTGGGTCAGGGCGAGGAAGCCACCCGCCAGGCCGAGCGTCAGGAAGATCTCGTCCGGTGCATAGGCCACCGAGGACAGGGCGTCGCTGGCGAAGATCGGGAGTGCGAGCCGCTTCGGCAGGAGCGTGTCGCCCAGCCGGTCACTACGCATCGCGCGTCCGACGAGCACACGCTTGACGACGCGTGAAGAGTTGGGCACGGCCAACACTCTAGGGCGCGGTATCCACGGCTGCGCGGCGCCCTGCAGCCGTGGGACGGCGCGGTGTAGCGTCGGCGTCGTGCATTTCGTCATCATGGGCTGCGGCCGGGTGGGTTCCTCCCTCGCGCACAGCCTCGAGAGCCAGGGCCACGACGTCGCGATCATCGACCAGGAGGAGTCGGCGTTCCGCCGCCTCGGGTCCACCTTCGAGGGCCGACGGGTGACGGGGGTCGGGTTCGACCGCGACACCCTGCACGAGGCGGGCATCCAGGACGCCTACGCCTTCGCGGCCGTCTCCAGTGGTGACAACTCCAACATCCTCGCGGCCCGGGTGGCGCGCGAGACGTTCGGCGTCGAGCACGTCGTCGCCCGCATCTACGACCCCGGCCGCGCCGAGGTCTACCAGCGGCTCGGCATCCCCACCGTCGCCACGGTGAAGTGGACGGCCGACCAGATGATGCGGCGGCTGCTCCCGCAGGGCCACGTGCCCGAGCTCGTCGACCCGTCGGGCAACGTCGTGATCGCGGAGGTGACCGTCAACCCCGGCTGGGTCGGCCGACGCCTCACCGAGCTCGAGGAGGCCACCGGGGCCCGCGCGGCATACCTGACCCGCCTGGGTGTGGCCACGCTCCCCGCCGCGGACAGCGTCTTCCAGGAGGGTGACCTGCTCCACCTGGCCGCCCTGGCGGCCGAGCTGCCCTCCGTCGAGCGCACGCTCGACGGGCCGCCCGCCGTGACCGACCAATGAGCAGCACGCCCACCGAGCACCACGAACACTGAGCACTACGAACCCTGAGCACGAAGGAACCAAGATGCGCGTCGTCATCGCCGGTGCAGGCAGCGTGGGCCGTTCGATCGCCCGCGAGCTGCTGCACAACGGTCACCAGGTGCTCCTCATGGACCGCGAGCGCAAGGACGTCCAGGCCAGCAAGATCCCGGACGCCAACTGGCTGCTCGCCGACGCCTGTGAGATCACCGCGCTGCACGAGGCCGGGCTGGCCGAGTGCGACGTGGTCGTCGCCGCGACCGGTGACGACAAGGTCAACCTCGTCGTCTCACTGCTGGCGAAGACCGAGTTCGGCGTGCCGCGCACCGTGGCGCGGGTCAACAACCCCAAGAACGAGTGGATGTTCGACGAGGCGTGGGGCGTGGACGTCGCGGTGTCGACCCCACGGCTGATGACCGCCCTGGTCGAGGAGGCCGTGAGCATCGGCGACCTGGTGCGGATCTTCCAGTTCCAGCAGGGCAAGGCGACCATGGTCGAGCTCACGCTGCCGCCCGACAGCCCCTACGCGGGCAAGCGGGTCGGCGACGTCGACTTCCCGGGCGAGACCGTCCTGGTCGGGATCATCCGCGAGGACCACCCCATCGCCCCCAGCCGCGACGACTCGCTCGAGCCGCACGACGAGCTGCTGTTCATCTCGACGCCGGAGTTCGAGGACGAGCTCGAGGCGATGCTGAGCCCGGGTCAGAGGGTGCCGCGCGGCGAGGAGTGAGCCGAGCCCTCGGGCTCGACCTCCAGCTCGGGCGGGGTGTGTCCCTTGACGAGCATGAGGCCCATCACGCCGATCCCGGCCAGCCAGAGCGGCCACCCCAGCACGACCTTCGCGACGCCGAGCAGGGCCACCTGGCTCGCGAGGTACAGCGGCACCATGATGACGAGCCGGACCACGAACAGTCCAACCAGCACCAGGGTCAGCCGCTGACAGACGCGCACGAGCCCGCGGTCGCGGTGCCAGCCGACCGGGTCGTCGGCCATCCGCGGGTCACCCGCGCCGACCATGAAGCCCACCAGCGGCCAGCGCAGGGCCACCGAGACCAGGGCGACCGCCAGCATCACGGTGTTCCAGATGATGCCGGGCAGGAAGGCGTCCTCGGCCTTGCCGCTGCGCAGCGCGAAGAAGGCGGCGATGGCCGTGGGGAAGACGGCCGAGAGCACGTACTGCAGGCTCTGCCGCTGGACCAGGCACACGACGGCCAGGACGACCGTCACGGCGACCGAGCCGATGATCGCGACGGTCAGGTCCTTGCGCCAGACCCACAGGACGACGAACGCCACGGTGGGCAGCGCCGTCTCGATCGAACCGCGCCAGCCGCCCAGGGCGGTGGACAGGCGGTGCCGGATCAGCTCCTCGACGGTGGCGCCGGGCGCGAGGTCGTGGCGGTCCTCCCCGCGACTGTCGGGCGCGGGGTCAGTGGGCACGCAGGGGGACGATCTCGTAGGACGGGTTGAAGATCGTCGGCGTGCCGCGGGTGTAGGTCACGCGACCGTGCGCGCGCAGGTAGGTGCCGGGCTCGATGCCGCCGATGGTGCGGCGACCCAGCCAGACCAGGTTGATCGTGCGGCTTCCGTCGTAGAGGTCGATGACCAGCGCGGGCACGTTGACCCGCGGGCGCAGGGTGACCGCGCGCACGGTGCCGGAGACGGTGGCCTCCTGTCGGTCCTCCAGGTCGCACATCGGCGTACACCCCATGCGGGCGGCGTCCTCCTGGAGCTCGTCCGCCTCCATCTGGGTGACCGTCTTCGTGAGGCGTTCGGAGAGCTTGGCCAGCGGTGACTTGTGGACCTGCGTCGTGCGCGGGTCGACGGGGGTGAGGTGCTTCATCGCCATGGCGTCCTACCTGACCTCGGTGATCTCGGGACCACGCTCGAACGGCTTGAGGTCGTCGACCCGGCTGGACGAGCCAGTCGGGGCGTCGTCCCCGTGGTCGTGGTCGTGGTCGTGGTCGTGGTCGTGGTCGTGGTCGTGGTCGTGGTCCGGCTGCATCTCGTCGGGCAGCTTGAGCAGCAGCATCTCGCGAGGGGCCATGGCGCTGTCGCCGCGCACCACCACGGTGCCGCGGACCACCTCGAGCAGCGGCTCGGCGGCGGCGTCCTCGATCGCTGCCCGACCGGAGAAGACGGCGCGCAGGAACCAGCGCGGGCCGTCCACGCCGGCGAACCGGGCCGGGGCGAAGACGGTGCGGCCGTCCGGCCCGGCTGAGGGCATCCGGGTGCGCAGCTCGGTGCCGAGCACTCCCCTGGCCTCGTCGGCGGTGCCGCCCTGGGCCAGGATCGACTCGGCGATCTCGCTGCGGATGTCGTCCCAGATGCCGGTCGTCTTCGGGGCGGCGAAGGCCTGGATCTGCACCGCCGAGTCCCCGATGACCGCCGTGGCGCCGACCACCTGGTTGGCGGCCTCGTCGATCTCGAGCCGCAGCTCCATGCCCGGCACGCCCTTGATGCGCAGCGCGCCCAGGTCGAGCCGGCCGTCCTCGTCGTCGACCTCGGCCGCGTCGAACGGCCCGGTGGCGCCGGTGTCGGAGCCGACCGCCCGGTCGGGCGAGCGCTCGTCGTCCGAGTCGTCGTGGTCGTCGGTGTCGCTGACGTCGCCCAGGTCCTCGAGGTCGAGGTCGTCGGCGTCGGTCCCGTCGGCCTGGTCGGCGCCGGCGACGTCGTCGACACGGTCGACGGTGTCGGCCGCGTCGGAGTTCTTGCCGCGTCGGAAAATGCCCACTGGTGAGTCAGTCCTTCGTTGTCGGGGTGTGGTCGCCGAAGCCACCACTGGCACCATGTCCAGTGTCACCCCGGGGGGTGGTTTCGAGCGAATCAACCTCGTGGAACTCGACCCGGGCGACCTGTTGCACCACCAGCTGGGCGATGCGGTCGCCACGACGCACGGTGAACGCGTCGCGGGGATCGAGGTTGACGAGGTTGACGAGGATCTCGCCGCGGTAGCCGGAGTCCACGGTGCCGGGGGCGTTCACGATGCTGACGCCGTGCTTGGCCGCCAGTCCGGACCGGGGGTGCACCAGCCCGACCCAGCCGTCCGGGATCGCGAGCGCGACCCCGGTGGGGACCAGGGACCGCTCCCCCGGCTCGAGCGTCACGTCGGTGGCGGCGTGCAGGTCCGCCCCGGCGTCGCCCGGGTGGGCGTAGGACGGGAGCGGGAGGGTGGGGTCCAGCCGCCGGACCGCGATGGGCACCGGCGAGGTCGGAACGCGGGAAGGGCCAGTCACGTGGACTGACCCTATCCCTGCGTCGAGAGGAGGTGCGTCCTGCACCGTGGTGCCCACGCTGCCGTCCTCCATGTCCGTGCTCACCTACGCGGCGCACTCCCGGCACACCATCTGGCCGCCGGACTCGGAAGCCAGCTGGCTGCGGTGGTGCACGAGGAAGCACCGTGAGCAGGTGAACTCGTCGTACTGGCGCGGGATGACTCGCACCGAAAGCTCTTCGCCGGACAGGTCCGCACCGGGCAGCTCGAAGCCTTCGGCCTGTTCGGTCTCGTCGACGTCGACGCTGGATGCGCTCTTGTCGACGCGGCGGGACTTCAACTCCTCGATCGAGTCCTCGGACAGCTCGTCATCGGTCTTGCGCGGCGCGTCGTAGTCAGTCGCCATGGTCGCTGTCGCTCTCCCTGTTCTGTCGTCGTTCTGGGTCTTCCCGAAGCTCGGGAAAACCGATCGGCCGGTGTCCCGGCAATACGATTCGCCCGTGTAACGCTGGTGCCCGCGGTTTTGTGCCCGCTGCAGGGCGGGATTGTGCCCTATCCACGGCGCCACGTCACCATCGCGTCCAGATCCGGTCCGCGCGTGGCCACGAAGCACCCCCAAAGCACCCCCAAGCACCGGCGAGCCACCCCGGTCCGCACGCCCGCGGCATACCAAGTGCTGGTCTGGGTTCACCCAAGATTCACCCCCGAGGGGCAACCCCGAGTCCCCGTTCCGGCGTCTGAGCCCGTAGAGTCCTCACCTCCGGCCCGGCCGACCCGACTCGTGAAACGACCATCTGACACACGAAGAGAGGGGTGCACCATGACCGAGTTCCACACCGAGATCACCCAGCGCGCAGCCCGCGCCGTCCAGTCCCTGCGCAAGGCCCAGGAGTCCGGCGACGACTACCTCGCCTCCGTCCGTGAGGCCGAGCTCGAGAACCTGGCCCGCCTCGCCTCCGAGCACGGCCTGCGCATCCCCGAGCTCAGCAACTACCACGCTGCCTGAACCTGACCTGCACGACGAAGCCGGTGCCGGGGCCAGCGCCCCGGCGCCGGCTTCCTTCCTGCGCCGGGTGTGACCGCTGCGTCACAGGGTCGAGTCCGTGCCGGCCCGCTCGGCGGCGCGGAGCACCACCTCGTGCAGGGCGGTATGCAGCGTGGGCGCCGCCGCGACCACCATCCGGTCGCTGGGTGGCTCGCCTCCCAGGCCGGAGAACACCCCGCCCGCCTCGACCAGCACCAGCCAGGCCGCGGCCATGTCCCACGGGTTGAGGCCACGCTCGTAGTAGGCGTCGAGGCTGCCGGCGGCGACCGCGCAGATGTCGAGGGCTGCGCTCCCGATCCGGCGGATGTCGCGGACCTGGGGCAGCACGTCCATCAACACCGTCGCCTGCCACTGCCGTCGGGCCGTGTCGTAGCCGAAGCCGGTGCCCACCAGGGCGTGGCCCAGGGACGGCGGCTCAGCGAGCTCGAGGCGGCGCTCCGGCGCCCGTCCCCCCTCGAGCCTGGCCCCCGCCCCGGCCCGCGCGCGGAAGAGCTCGCCCGTCACCGGGTTGAAGACCGCACCGGCCACCGGTCGCCAGGCCCCGGGGACCGTGGGGTCGCCGACCACGGCAGCCACCGACACCGAGTACGAGGGGATGCCGTAGAGGTAGTTGACGGTCCCGTCGATGGGGTCGACGACCCAGGTGATCGCCGAACGCCGGTCGGTGCCGCCCTCCTCCTCGCCGAGGAAGCCGTCCTGGGGCCGGGCCTCCTGCAGCCGGGTCCGCAGCAGGTCCTGCGCCCGCTGGTCCATCACCGTGACGACATCCGTCGCGGTGCTCTTGGTCTTGGAGACCCCCAGGTTCGGGGGGCGCTCGTCGACGATGAGGCGGCCCGCTTCGAGGGCGACGTCGACGGCGAGCGTCTCGAGGCCCTCCAGGGTGGCGTCGTCGGGGGTGGTGAGGTCCGGGGTCGCGAGGTCCATGGTCAGTCCCGCCCGCAGAGCGCCGGCTTGGCCGCACGCAGGTTGGGGCAGCACCCGGGGGCGCACACCGACGGCATCGGCGCGCGGCCCGGCCACGCAGGGGCGACCGGTTCCTCACCGCGCGCCTGGGCGGCGCGTTCGAGGACGAGGTCGACGAGGCCGGACACGAACTCGGGGTCGACCCCGACGGTGGGCACCCGCACGAGCCGGAGCCCGAGGCGGTCTGCCGTCGCCGCCGCCTCGGTGTCGAGGTCGTAGACGACCTCCATGTGGTCCGACACGAAGCCGATGGGGGCCAGCACGACGGTCGTGGCGCCCTCGGCGGCGAGCTCCTCGAGCCGGTCGTTGACGTCTGGCTCGAGCCACGGCTGGGAGGGCGGTCCCGACCGCGAGCAGAACACCAGCTCGCCGGTGAAGTCCGTGTCGAGGGTCGCGTTGACCTCGTCGGTGATGGCCGCCCCGAGCGCGATGTGCTGGTGGCTGTAGGCGTTGCCGTCCTCGTCGCCGGGACCGGACGTGTCGTCCATCGCCGTGGGGATCGAGTGCGTGACGAAGAGCAGGCGGATGCCCTCCCGGCCCACCCCGTCCCGCAGGGCCCCTCGCACCGCGTCGGTCACCAACCGGGTGTTGGCGCGCGCGAACCCCGGGTGGTTGGCGTAGGGACGGACCTTGTCGAGCTCGATCACGATGCCGCTCTCGGCCACCGACTCCTGCGCGGCGGCGAGGTCCTCGCGGTACTGCCGGCACGAGGAGTAGGAGGAGTAGGCGCTCGTGACCACGGTGACCAGCCGCTGCATACCCTGTCGGCCCGCCTCGGCGAGCGCCTCGGCGGTGAACGGGGTGAAGTTGCGGTTGCCCCAGATCACCGGCGTCGAGATCCCGCGCCGGTCCAGCTCGACTCGCAGGGCCGCCAGCAGCGCGCGGTTCTGGTCGTTGATGGGGCTGCGGCCGCCGAAGCCGTAGTAGTGCTCGCCCACCTCTTCGAGGCGCTCGTCAGGGATGTTCTTGCCTGCCGTGACGGTGCGCAGGAACGGCAGCACGTCCTCGGGCTTCTCCGGCCCGCCGAAGGACAGCAGCAGGATGCCGTCGTAGGGCTCGAGGGGTCGCTCGTCCGTGGTCATCCGGTGGGTCCGATCATGTGAGGTCTCCCGTGCGCAGTGGTTTGGGTGCGTGGACGTCGAGGACGACCGCCACCATCCGCATGACGAAGACGAGTGCGACACACCCCCAGATGGTGAAGGAGTTGACGAGGTCGTAGTGGTGGGCGGTGACCATCAGGATCGAGCCGAGCAGCGCCGGGAGCGCGTACATCTCCCGCCGCAGCACCTCGGGCACCTGGCCGGCCAGGACGTCGCGGATGATGCCGCCGCCGACTGCGGTGATGCCACCCACGAACACGGAGGTGAGCGGGTCCATCCCGGCTCCGAGGGCCTTGAGCGACCCCCCGATGGCGAAGACGGCCAGGCCCGCGGCGTCGAGCACGCGGACGAAGCGGGAGATGCGCTCGACGCCCGGGTGGTAGAGGAAGGTGACCAGTCCGGCGACGAGCGAACAGGTCAGCAGCCGCCAGTCGGAGATGCCCACGGGTGGCAGGGCACCGATGAGGACGTCCCGGATCACCCCTCCTCCGAGGGCGGCCGCCCCGGACAGGACGAGCACCCCGAACAGGTCGAGCCGCTTCTTGACGGCCACCAGCCCACCGGACAGCGCGAAGGCGAACACCCCGACGAGGTCGAGGGCCAGCTGGAGGTGTGCGTCGAAGGTGAGCATCGCGAGTCAAAACTACCGTTGCGGCGTGGTCGCTTTCGCCTCGACCTCGGGGATGGCAGAGTCAGCAGCACGGTGCCCGATCCACGAGCGAGGGCGATACGGGAGACCATGCCGATACTGGAGACGATGGCAATGCGGGATTTGCGGCTGATCGGTGTGCAGGAGGACGGCCAGCACCTGCTGCTGTCCGATTCCGACGGAGAGCGCTTCCGCGTCCAGCTCGACGAACCCCTGCGGGCCGCGGCCCGGCGGGACCGGCCCCGCCTCGGACAGCTCCAGATCGAGATCGACGGCGGGATGCGGCCGCGTGAGGTGCAGGCCCTGATCCGTGGTGGGCTCTCGGCCGAGGAGGTCGCTGAGCGGTCCGGTTGGCCGGTGGAGAAGGTCCGACGCTACGAAGGGCCGATCCTCGCCGAGCGCGAGTACGTCGCGGGCCTGGCCCGTGCCGTCCGCCTCCGTGGTCGCTCGGTGGGCGGCGCCAGCGCTCCCACCCTGTCGGCCCGCGTGAGCCAGCGGCTCTCCGGCCGCGGGGTGGACCCCGCCTCGGCGGACTGGGACTCGGCTCGCAGCACCGAGGGCGACTGGACGATCATCCTCACCTTCCCCGCAGGCGGTCGCGAACGCCAGGCCCGGTGGTCCTTCGACGTGCCGGCGCGCACCGTCGCGGCGGCCGACGACGAGGCGCGGTGGCTCAGCGAGGAGGACGTGTCCGGCACGAGCTCACCCCTGCCGGCGCCGCACCTCGTCTCCGCCCCGGTGCGGGCGACCACCGTCTACGACGTCGAGGCCGAGGGCGGGGTGGGTTCGGCCCGACGGGCAGCCGCACGCTCGTCCGCCACCACCGCTGGCCCGCACGACGAGCCGCTCGACCTGATGTCCGCCATGCGCGAGCGGGCGTCGCATCGCGGTCGCCCCCGTCGTCGCAAGAGCCCCGCCACCCAGACCCCCGGCGACGACACCCCGCGCGATGACGCGCTGCCCCTCGAGGACCTGGCCTACGACCCCGAGTCCATGCCGCCTCCCCCGGCGGCCCGCGGCCCGCACCCCCTCGACGAAGGCCCCGAGGACGGCTCCGTCGGGCACGACGTGCTGCCAGCGGCGCCGGAGCCCCCGGCCGAGCCCCAGGACTCGGCGCCGGGATCGCCGCCGAGTGACGCAGCAGGCGACACGCACGAGAGGGAGCCGGAGGTCGCGACGACGCCTGCGCCGCCTGCCGAGGATGAGCCGACCCACCGTCCTGCTGCGGGCTCGGGCAAGAAGTCCGCGCGCCGCAGCGTGCCCAGCTGGGACGACGTCATGTTCGGGGCCAAGCCCCGCGACTAGCCGACGCCCGACAGGACGCCGGTTCGACTAGCCCTGCGGCACCGGGCAGACGTCGAGGTCGAACGGCAGCACGTCAGGTGAGGTGGCCGCGGTCCGCGCGGCGGCCGAGTTCATCCGCCGCATGAAGTGCCGGCGGCACAGCACCTCGTACTCCACGAGCGTCTCGGTGCCGGGCTTGGTGTCGCCGACGACGACCTGCTCACCCTCGACCACCATCACCCCGTCGACCACCCGGGCGTTGTGGGTGGCGCGGCGGCCGCACCAGCACAGGGCCTCGACCTGCAGCACCGAGACCCGGTCGGCCAGCTCGATCATCCGGCGCGACCCGGGGAACAGCTGGGTGCGGAAGTCGGCGGTGATGCCGAACGCGAACACGTCGATGCCCATCTCGTCGACCAGCTTCGCGAGCTGTTCGACCTGCTCCGGGGTGTAGAACTGCACCTCGTCGCAGATGAGGTAGTCGACCCGCAGCCCACTGGTCGCGTGCTCGACGACGGCCTCCCAGAAGTCGAGGTCGTCGCTGACCTCGTGGGCGGCGGTCGACAGGCCCAGCCGGGACGACAGCACGTCGCTGCCGGCGCGGTCGAGCTTGGTGTAGATCAGGCCCGACCGACCCCGCGCCTGGTGGTTGTGGTCCATCTGGAGCGCAAGGGTCGACTTGCCGCAGTCCATGGTCCCGGAGAAGAAGACGAGCTCAGCCACGAGAGGACACCCTAGGCGTTGTCCCGCGCCGGGACGTGGAACCACGGCACGGCGGACTCCTCGGGGGTCAGGGATCCGTGCAGACCGAGCAGGGCGAGCAGCTGCGGACGAGCCCGGCGCGAGTCGACGATGGCGAAGTTGTCGCGCATCGCCACGACGAGGTCACCGATGCGGGCCCGGTTGACCTCGCTGACCGGACCGAACCACCCCTCGCGGGTGGCCTCCTCGCGGGTGCGGATCCAGGCTCGCTCCCCCACCCGGTCGGCCCAGGTCTGGGCGACGTCGGCGGCCGCCCCCTCCTCGCAGTAGAGCTGCAGGGCGCGCGGCTCCCCGCCGACGTGGCGGATGCCCGCGGCCAGCTCGGCGTCGTGGGCCAGGTCGATCCGCAGGGCGTGCGGGGCGTCGACCATGCCGTGGTCGGCGGTGATGTGGACCGCGGTGTCGCTGGGCACCGAGCGCACCAGCCGACCGAGCTCGGCATCGATCGCCTCGAGCTCGTCGCCCCACTCCCACGACTGGCAGCCGTGCACGTGCCCCACCTTGTCGAGCTCGCCCCAGTAGAGGTACACCAGCGACCGGGCGGCGGTCCGCACCGCCGCCAGGCTCGCGTCGACCCGGTCGGCGAGGGTGTCCGCGGCGCGAAAGCTCCCACCCCGCAGGGCTGCTCGGGTCAACCCGGACCCGTCGAAGAACCCCGGGCCAATGCGGGTGACGGCCACCCCGGCACCTTCGGCGACCTCGAAGACGGTCTGCTGCGGCTGCCAGGCGACGGGGTCGGGACCGTCCTCCCAGGACAGCTCGTTGACCAGCCGGTCCTCGCCCGGCACCAGCACCTCGTAGCCCAGCAGGCCGTGCGAGCCGGGCGGAAGTCCGGTGCCGAACGTGCCCATCGAGGTGGCGGTCGTGGCCGGGAACCCGGCCGTGATCCGGTGGGCGGCGGGCAGGAGTGAGCGCAGGAAGGGGGCATGGCCACCGCGCCGACGGATCAGCTCGTAACCCAGCCCGTCCACGAGGACGACGACCGCGCGCCGCGCCTCCGGCAACTGCAGGTGACCGGGACCGGCATAGTGCTGGACGCCCAGGCTGGCGGCGACGGCCGGCAGCACCCCGGCCAGACCGGACTGGTCGTAGCGGGGTGGGAGCAGACCTTCGTGGGGCATCGGCTAGCGGGTCGCCGGGGTCAGGTCGAGCGTTCTGGCCGCAACGGTCGGGTCACCCGGGTGAAGAGGGGACGGACCGCTGGCGCGACGCACCTCAGCTGCCGATGCTCGCCGAGAGCTCTCGGGCGAACCCCAGGGCGTGCTGCAGGGCCGCCTCGCCCTCGGCGTCGGCGCTGATCCGCAGTGAGATGTCGTCAGAGGCGACGCTGCCCTCGTAGCCGTGGTCGGCGTCACAGTCGGGGTCGGCGCAGGTGGCGGGCATCAGGTCGATCCGGCTGACCGCCCCCCAGCCCAGCGTCAGGGTGATCTCGCGTCCGAGCGAGCCCGGCTGGTACTCCTGCGGGCGTGCGACGACGTGCGTGATCATCACGCCGCGCACCGCAGACAGGGGCACGCACTCGGTCGTGGCGGTCGCGACGTCCTCGTGGCCGGGTCGCTCGTCGGTGTGGTCGTCGGCGTGGGCGATGACCAGCCGGGTAGCAGTCAGGGCCAGCACCGTGATGTGCCGACGGACGACGTCGTGGTCGAACGTCGTCTCCTGGTGCACGAGGTGTGACACGACCTCCTCGGCGCCGAGGGCGGCCTGGACGACGTCCGCCACGAGTGCGGGGTAGTAGCCGGCCCGCTCGATCTCCCGCGTCAGGTCGACAGGGAGGGGGATGAGGGGTGCAGCAATGCCATCGGGCGAGGCCCTGCGTGCTGAAGCATCGTGCGAGGAGGTGGAGCCCATGCGTCCCATCTTGCCCTAGCCCGACGGGTGGCGCGCCGGCCAGGTCGGCTAGGTCAGCGTGCGGCGAGCCTGGTCCTTGCGGCGTGGGGTCGGGGCCAGGGTGACCTCGGCGCCGAGCACGTCGACTCCCCCGACGTGCGCGTTGACCGGGTTGAGCACGAGACTGCCCACCTCCGGCAGGTTGTCGGCCAGCACCGACACGCGGGCGATGAGGTCGGCGAGGGCCGCGCGGTGGACCGGCGCCGCACCACGGTGCCCGTGCAGCATCGGCGACGCCTTCACCGACGAGATGAGGTCGGAGACGTCCACGTCCGTCAACGGCGGGATCCGGTGCCCGATGTCGCCGAGCAGCTCCGTGGGTGGTCCCGCGATGCTGAACGACACGACCGGGCCGAAGAGGGGGTCCTCGTCGGAGCGCACCACGCACGACACCCCCGGCGTGGCCATTCGCTGGATGACGAAGGTGTTGGCCGACATCGGCGCCAGTCGCTCGTTGAGCCCCTCGAACGCCTCACGCAGCTGTGCCTCCGACCGCAGGTCGACCCGGATCCCACTCAGCCCCGGGGAGTGCCGCATGAGGGGCGCCACCGACTTGATCACGACCGGGTAGCCGATCGCCTCCGCGGCGGTCACCGCCTCGTCGACGGTGCGGGCGGGGACGCTGCCCCAGACCTCGATCCCGTAGGTGGCCAGCAGCTCGGTGACCTCCTGCAGCGTCAACCGCCGCCCTTCGGGCGTCTCCTCGAGGATCCGCTCGACGAACGCCTCGGCGGCCTCGCGGTCGATCCCGACCGGGAGCACCGGTATGCCGCGGTCGCGAGCCCGCCACTCGGCATACCTCGTCGCTGCGGCCAGGGCGCGGACGGCGTCCTCGGGCATGGCGTAGGCGGGGACCACCGTGGTGCGTCCGTCGTCGGTCTGGCCGGATAGCCGCTCGAGGACTCCGCGCATGCCGAGGAACGTTGCGAGGCAAGGCTTCTCGTGCTTCATGGCGGCGTCGCGCACGGCGATCGCGACGTCCTCGTCGAGGGTCACTAGGGGTGGGATGAAGCAGGTCAGGACACTGTCGACCTCGGGGTCGGCGAAGGCGTCGGCGAGCGCCTCGGCGAAGCGTTCACCGCTCGCGTCGCTCGGCAGGGAGACCGGTCCGTGGGCGACCTGCAGGCCCCAGCTGACGCATGCCTCGGCACTCAGCGCGCCCAACGCGTCGGAGTTGCCGATGATGGCGACCCGGTTGCCCTGGGGCAGCGGCTGGTGGACCACCAGCTGCGCGACGTCGAACATCTGGTGGACGTTCTCGACCCGGATCACGCCGGCCTGCCGCAGCATGGCGTCGAAGGCCTCGGGCCGGATCCGGGTGTGGCGTGCGCGGTGGCCCGGGGGGACGCCGTAGGACGACACCCCCGACTTCACGACGATCACGGGCTTGGTGGAGGCGAGCCGCCGGGCGATGCGGGAGAACTTGCGGGGGTTGCCCATCGACTCGAGGTAGAGGCCGACCGCGTCGGTGCTGTCGTCGTCGATCCAGTACTGCATGAAGTCGTTGCCCGAGACGTCGACGCGGTTGCCGGCGGAGGCGAAGACGGAGATGCCGAGGCCGCGGCGGGCGGCCGACGCGAGCACCGCGATGCCCAGGGCCCCGCTCTGGGCGAACAGGCCCAACCGTCCCGGTGGCGGCAGCTCGGGCGCCAGCGACGCGTTGAGCCGCACTGCTGGGTCGTTGTTGATCACCCCGAACGAGTTCGGGCCGAGCACCCGCATCCCGGACTCCCGCGCGGCGGTGAGCAGCTTCGACTGGAGGTCCGCGCCGTCGGGCCCGGACTCGGCGAAGCCGGCGCTGACCACGAGCAGCGTCTTGACCCCCGCCTCGGCACAGTCGGCCACGACGTCGAGGACCTCCTCGGCCGGGACCGCGACCACCGCGAGGTCGACGTCGTCGGGGATCTCGGAGACCCGCGCGTGGGCCGGCAGCCCGAGCACCTCCATGGCCTCGCGGTTGACCGCGTGGACGGCGCCGTTGAAGTCGGCGGCGAGGATGTTGGACAGGATGTGGTGGCCGATCGACTCCGGCCGGCGGCTCGCCCCGACCACGGCGATCGAGTCGGGGAAGAGCACCGAGTGCATGCTGACCGACTCGGCGCGGTGCTCGCGGGACAGCCGAACCGCCTCGGAGCGCTCGGTCGGCTTGATCTGGAAGGTCAGCGAGACGACGCCGTCCTCGAAGCGCCGGCTCACCTCGTAGCCGGCGTCGGAGAAGACCGAGATCATCTTGCGGTTCTGCGGGAGCACCTCGGCGGTGAACTCCTCGACCCCCGACTCCCACGCGATCACGGCGAGGTGCTCGAGCAGCACCGAGCCGATCCCCCGGCCCTGGTAGCTGTCGGAGATGTTGAAGGCCACCTCCGCACTGGTCGGCGTGATCCGGTCGTAGCGCCCGATCCCGATGATGTCGCCGCGAACGGTTGCCACCAGGGCCACCCGGTCGTGGTAGTCGACGTTGGTGAACCGGGTGACGTCGCGGTCGCTGAGCTGGCGCAGGGGCGCGAAGAAGCGCATGTAGATCGACTCGGCCGACTGGCCGGCGTGGAACCGGTGCACGGCGTCGACGTCGCTCGGCGTGATCGGTCGCAGGTGGGCCACCGACCCGTCTCGCAGGACGACGTCGGCCTCCCACAGCACCGGGTAGCCGGCGGGAAGCGCCGAGGCCTCGCTCATGGCCGAAAGCATGTCACGTCCGGTTGCCCCGGGAGCGGCTGACCCGCCCCCCGCGGACCGGTTGGTCTACCTGCGGAGCTGGACCTGCTCGAACGTCGCGCCCGAGTCGTGGCTCACCCAGTAGGACCGACCACCGCCGAGGGCGTAGACCAGGCCCCCTCCGGCCGCTCCGACCCACTCGGTGGCGCCGCCGGGCGCGGTCTTCGGACGGGTCCAGGTCCCGCCGCTGTCGCCGCTGGCCATGAGGGTGGGAGCGCCGCCGGGCTCAAGTGCGCTCGTGGGCAAGCCCTGCGACACCGCGACGAAGCGATCGAGGTCGACGGCGGTCAGCCACACCCCCGACGGCTGGGTGGAGCCCAGCCCGCGGGCGATCCTGGCGTCGGACCAGGTGGCTCCGCGATCGGTCGAGGTGGCCACGCCGTACGAGGCGTGCGCGTCACCGATCTGGCACACCGCGACCAGCCCGCCCTTGCGGTTGGCCGTGCCCCAGACCCAGAGGCCACCGGCCTCCTGGCAGCCTTGCGGGCGGACCAGCGTCACCGGCTTGCCCGAGACGCGGCGTGGCGGCGTCTGGGTGGTCTGGTCGAGGTAGGACACGCTGACGTAGGCGTCGGCGCCGTCCATGCTCAGCCAGGCCGACTCCACCGGCTGCGACACGTTGAGCGACTGCGTCTGCTGCGGGGCGCTGGCCGTGACGTCGAGCGACCTGACGTCGAGACCGGAGCAGCCTCTCGCGCTCCCCGAGTCGGCTCGCTGGCACTTGGCGGCCGTGACCATCCAGACCGTCGACCCGTCCGTCTCCAGCGAGAGGACGGTTCGGCCGCCAACGTCCATCGGCTTCCAGCTGCGCCCGCCGTCCACGGTTCGCAAGGTCGCGCTGCCGTACACGAAACCGGTCTCCGGGTCGGCGAAGCGGATGCCGACCAACTGGTCGGGCGCTGCTGGGGTGGCGAGCGGGCCGGGACTGGTCAGCGTCGTGAACGAGGCTCGGGTGGTCCAGGTGGCCCCGTCGTCGTCCGACCCGATGACCGCGGTGCACGCCCCCTTCGGGCAGGTGGCCTTCCCGAGACCGAACAGGTGCTTCCCACCGGCATTGGTCATGGACACGACGTCGAAGCTGTTGGGGACGGGCAGCGGGGCCGGCGTCGAAGGAGTGGTGAGCCCGCTCGAGGGAGTGCCGGTGGCGGACGGGCCGCCCACCTTCGGGCTGTCGGTGGCCACCGTCTCGGTCGAGACGGACGCCGTGCTGCTGGCGGGGTTGGCGGCCTGCTCGGTGCCGGGCCCTCGCCCGTTGCCCCACACCACGCCGGCGGCCACGACGACGGCCGCGGCACCCGCGAGCCAGGGCAGCCAGCTGCGGCGCACCGGACGGCGCGCCTCGACGACGATCGACTCCCAGCGGTCGGCGCCGGCCGGCAGGTCGCGGATGTCGGCTCGCTCGCGGGCGAAGAAGTCGGCGACGGGGTCGCGCTGCTCCCCCTCACCGGGCAGGTCGGACAGGTGGCGGTTCATCGGATCGCTCCCAGCATCGTCGCCATCCGCTGGCGCGCGTCGAACAGGTCCCGCTTGATGGTTCCCTCGGACTTCTCGAGCTGTCTGGCCACGGTGGCCACCGGCAGGTCGGCGAAGTAGTGCAGCATCACCACGACCCGCAGCCGGTCGGGCAGCGCCTCGACGGCGTCCCGGACGGTGAGGGTGGTCGCGTGGTCGGCGTCGGTCGTGAAGTCGTCGCGGCCGGCCTCGTGGCGCTGGTAGGCGGCCGCCTCCCGGCCGCGCTTGCGCCAGTGGTCGCGGACCAGGTTGGCCGTCACGGTGTAGAGCCACGGCCGCGGCTCGTCGACCCGCCCGAACTCACGGAACAGCTTGAGGAAGGCCTCGGTGGCGAGGTCGTGGGCCAGGTCGGGGTCGCCCACGAGCTTGGCGGTCCACCCCGCGAGGCGGGCGTAGTGCACGTCGTAGAGCTCACGGACGGACGCTTCCACGTCCACGCGGTCTCGCGCCGGCACTGCCACCCCTCCCGTGAGTGCCACCGCGGCCATGGTCGTCATGCCTCGTGGACGCCGCAGGGCGGTCCCCGGTTGGCAGTGCTTGGGCGGGTGGGTCGTCGGCCAGTCTTGCAGGCAGCGTGCGCGGGTCCTCCGCCGCCACGACGGAGGCCACGACAGGATGGCCCCATGGAGTTCGCAGACGTGGTCCGGCGGCGCCGCATGGTGCGGCGCTTCGACCCCGACCGACCGGTCCCGCCGGCGGCCCTCGAGGCGGTCCTGTATGCCGCGCAGCGGGCTCCCAGCGCCGGCTTCAGCCAGGGCTGGGACTTCGTCGTGCTCGTCGAGGACGACGACCGCGCGCGCTTCTGGGGCGCGACCCGGGACCCGGGCTCGGGGGCACCCCCCGACGCCTGGCTGGCGGGTGTCTCGGCCGCGCCGGTGCTGGTGCTCTGCCTGTCCGACCCCGACACCTACCTCGACCGCTACGCCGAGCCCGACAAGGGCTGGGACGACCGTGACCCGGCTCGCTGGCCGGTCCCCTACTGGGACGTCGACACCGGGATGGCCGCGATGCTGATGCTGCTGGCCGCCGTCGACCAGGGGCTGGGGGCGCTGTTCTTCGGGGTCCCTGCGCCCCGGCACGCGGCGGTGCGGGAGGCCCACGGCATACCCGGGAACCGGCGGCTGGTCGGGGTCGTGGCCCTGGGCCACGAGCTGCGGCGCACCGAGGGGTCCAGCCGGACCCGGCCACGCCGGGCCGCCACCCAGGTCGTGCACCGGGGTCACTTCAGCGGCGAGTCGGGGGCAGGCCCGGTGTAGCCGTGGGACAAGATTGGGGGGATCCCCGCGCCGTGCGGGGACGACCTCGAGGAGTTGCACACACGCATGGCCCGCAAGACCCCACCCGCACCGGCCGACGACAGCTACGTCGAGCGGATCGTCGACATCGACGTCGAGGAGGAGATGCAGGGGGCGTTCCTCGAGTACGCCTACTCGGTCATCTACTCGCGCGCCCTGCCCGACGCGCGCGACGGCCTCAAGCCGGTGCAGCGCCGCATCCTGTTCTCGATGGCCGAGATGGGGCTGCGCCCCGACCGCGGTCACGTGAAGTCGTCCCGGGTCGTGGGCGACGTGATGGGCAAGTACCACCCCCACGGTGACACCGCGATCTACGACGCCCTGGTCCGCATGGCCCAGCCGTTCACGATGCGGCTGCCGCTGGTCGACGGGCACGGCAACTTCGGCTCGCTCGACGACGGCCCGGCCGCCTCGCGCTACACCGAGGCCCGGCTCGCCGCTGCCGCGATGCTGATGGTCACCGGTCTCGACGAGGAGACCGTCGACTTCATCCCCAACTACGACGACCAGCTCCTCCAGCCCGCGGTCCTCCCCGCGGCGTTCCCCAACCTGCTCGTCAACGGTGCCAGCGGGATCGCCGTCGGCATGGCCACCAACATGGCCCCGCACAACCTCGTCGAGGTGATCGGCGCGGCCCGGCACCTCATCGCCAACCCCACCTGCTCGCTCGACGACCTCATGCGGTTCGTGCCGGGGCCCGACCTGCCCCAGGGCGGGCGGATCATCGGGCTCGACGGGATCCGGGACGCCTACCTCACCGGCCGCGGCAGCTTCCGCACCCGCGCGACCACGCGGATCGAGAAGACCTCACCCCGGCGGATGGGCATCGTCGTCACCGAGCTCCCCTACCTCGTCGGTCCCGAGAAGGTGATCGAGAAGATCAAGGACGCGGTCCAGTCCAAGAAGCTCCAGGGCATCTCTGACGTCAAGGACCTGACCGACCGCAAGCACGGGCTGCGCCTGGTCATCGAGGTGAAGAACGGCTTCAACCCCGACGCCGTCCTCGAGCAGCTCTACAAGCTCACCCCGATGGAGGACTCGTTCTCCATCAACAACGTAGCGCTCGTCGACGGCCAGCCGAAGACGTTGGGGCTCAAGGACCTGCTGCGCGTCTACGTCGACTTCCGCACCGACGTGGTGCGTCGCCGCACGGAGTACCGGCTGACCAAGTACAAGGACCGCCTGCACCTGGTCGAGGGCTTGCTCATCGCGATCCTCGACATCGACGAGGTCATCCAGGTGATCCGCACGTCGGACGACGCTGCCGCGGCTCGCAGCCGCCTGATCGACGTCTTCGACCTGTCCGAGGCGCAGGCCAACTACATCCTCGAGCTCCAGCTGCGCCGCCTGACCAAGTTCAGCCGGCTCGAGCTCGACAAGGAGAAGACCGAGCTCGAGCGGCTCATCGAGGAGCTCGAGGCCATCCTCGGCGACGAGAAGCTGCTGCTGAAGACGGTCTCCACCGAGCTCGCCGACGTCGCGAAGGCCCACGGCACGCCGCGGCGGACGGTCCTGCTGGAGTCGGCCGGCGTGCCCGCGACGACCACCACACCGCTCGAGGTCGCCGACGACCCGTGCTGGGTGCTGCTCTCCTCCACCGGGCTGATGGCCCGCACCGGATCCGCCGAGCCGCTGCCGCTGGACTCGGCGCGCAGCAAGCACGACGCCCTCGTGGGAGCGGTCCGCACGACCGCGCGCGGCGAGGTCGGGCTCGTGACGTCGCGGGGCCGGCTCGTGCGGCTCTCCGCGCTGGAGCTGCCGACGCTGCCGCCGACCAACGGCTCGCCCAGCCTGTCCGGGGGTGCGCCCCTCGCGGCCTACGTCGACCTGCCCGCCGGCGAGGAGCCGCTGACCCTGGTGTCGGTCTCCCCAGAGTCGGCCGGCATCGCGCTCGGCACGGCCCAGGGCGTGGTCAAGCGGGTGACGACGGACTACCCGTCCCGTCCCGACTTCGAGATCGTCTCCCTCAAGGACGGCGACGAGGTCGTCGGAGCCGTCGAGCTGGCGACCGGCACGGAGGACCTCGTCTTCATCACCTCCGACGCCCAGCTGCTCCGGTTCGGGGCCGGCGCCGTACGACCCCAGGGACGAGCCGCCGGCGGCATGGCCGGCATCAAGCTCGGGGCCGGGCAGCGGGTCACCTTCTTCGGGGCCGTGCCCCAGGGCGCCGACGGCGTGGTGGTCACCTCCTCCGGCTCCTCGGGGGCGCTCCCCGGCACCGAGCCCGGCTCGCTGAAGGTCACGCCCTACTCGGAGTACCCGCCCAAGGGACGGGCCACGGGCGGGGTGCGCTGCCACCGGTTCCTCAAGGGCGAGGACACCCTCGTCCTCGCCTGGGCCGGCGCGCTGCCGGCCCGGGCCGCGGCCGCCAACGGCGTGGCCCTCGACCTGCCCGAGGCCACCGGCCGCCGGGACGGCTCGGGGGTCCCCGCGGCAACCGCCATCGCCCGCATCGCCGGGCCGCCACTCTCGTGACGGCCCGGTCGTGACGTCGACCGGGCCGGCGCGCCCTGTCTCCCACGCGACCCCGGCGCCGGACGCCTGCTCGGTGGGCTTCGACCGCGCCGACGTCAGCGCCTACGGCACGGCCGCTCGAGCCAGCTTCTTCATCGCGCTCGAGCAGTCCGGGCCGTGGGGTCGGGATGCGGCGACCGAGTCGCATCTGCCTGCGGCAGTAGGACGCTCGCTGTCCCAGGCGTGTTCCGCGCGGGGCGGTCGACTCTCACTGATTCGCCGGCCCGGCCGCCACGCCGACGACGCCCACGACGCCGGCCACACGGCATACCTCGCATGGGCGGGTGAGGCGCCCTGGCTCCTGGAGCTGTCGGTCACGGACCCGGCAACGCTCCTCGACCTCGACCTCGGCGCGCTCGCGAGCGGTGACCGCACAGCCGTCCTGGCGACGGCGCCGGGCGCCGCTCCCGCCGAGCCGATCCTCCTGCTGTGCACCAACGGACGCCGCGACGTCTGCTGCGCCGTGCGCGGCCGCCCCGTCGCCCTGGAGTCGTTCGCCCAGCACCCGGGAAGGGTGTGGGAGGCGTCGCACACGGGCGGACACCGGTTCGCCCCGACCGGTGTGCTGCTCCCGCACGGCGCCACGCTGGCCAGGCTCGACGCCGCGGCAAGTGCCGAGGTCCTGACCGCGGCCGGCGCCGGCCACCTGCCTCGATCGGTCCTCGGGCCGCTGCACGACCGCGGGCGCAGCCCCCTGTCCGGTCCCCACCAGGCCGCGGAGTCGTTCGTCCGGCACCATGCGGGGATCACCGACCTGACCGCGCTCAGCGTGGGGGACGCGACGGCCGGCGTGGACGACCGTGCGGACGACGTCGGTGGCTCGTATGTGGTGCGGCACAAGGACGGTCGCGTGTGGGTCGTCGCGCTCGAACGCCGCGCGCACGAGTACCTGCCCGAGTCGTGCGGCAAGGCGGCCGTCCACGTGGCGGACTGGGTCGGGCACCTGGTCGGCTGACGGATCGGGACAACTCCGACTCGTCACGCGTGGATCACCTGCCAGTTACCCAATCGTTACCGGAACGCATGCATCTTCGGATTGCGGCGACGGAGCGTAAACGTTTACATGAACTCGGTTCACCTCAGCGCTGAGGGCAGTCCGCCCCAGCGCAACGCGAGAAGATGGAGGCGGGCGTATGGCCCTTCGAATGCACAAGCGGCGCACCCTCACGGTGATGGCCGGAGCTGTGGCCGTGGCGCTCGTTGCCGCGGCCTGTGGCGGCGATGACGGCGGCACGGGCAGCACGGCTGACTCCGGCGCTGCAGCCCGAGGCCCGATCACCTACGTCCAGGGCAAGGACAACAGCGGTCTGCTCGGCCCCATGGCCGAGAAGTGGAACTCCTCCCACCCGAACGAGAAGGTGACCGTCAAGGAGCAGTCCGACCAGGCCGACCAGCAGCACGACGACCTCGTGCAGCACTTCCAGGCCAAGGACCCGAGCTACGACGTCGTCTCCGTCGACGTCGTCTGGACAGCGGAGTTCGCCGCCAAGGGCTGGCTGACCCCGCTCAAGGACAAGATGGCGCTGCCGACGACCGGGTTCCTCGAGCCGACGGTCAAGGCCGCGACCTACAACAAGACGCTGTTCGCGGCCCCGACCTCCTCGGACGGCGCGATGCTCTACTACCGCACCGACCTGGTGAAGACCCCGCCGAAGACCATCGACGAGATGTGGGGCATGTGCTCCATCGCCAAGCAGAACGGCATGGACTGCTTCGCAGGCCAGTTCGCCAAGTACGAGGGCGGCACGTGTAACGCCACCGAGTGGATGAACGCCTACGGCGCCAAGGTCGTCGACGACGCGGGCAAGCCCACCGTCGACTCCCCCGAGGCGGCTGCCGGCCTCAAGGCCCTCGCCGACCACTACAAGAACGGCGACATCCCGAAGCAGGCGATCACCTACCAGGAGGAGCAGAGCCGTGCGGCCTTCCAGGACGGCAAGCTGCTGTTCCTGCGCAACTGGCCCTACGTCTACAACCTGGCCTCCACGGACAAGTCGTCCAAGGTCAAGGGCAAGTTCGCCGTCGCCCCGCTGCCGGGCTTGAGTGGCCCCGGCACGTCGACGCTCGGTGGCCACATGGCGGCCATCAGCGCCTACTCGAAGTACAAGGCAACCGCCCTGGACTTCCTGAAGTTCCTCACCAGCCCCGAGCAGCAGAAGACCAACATGGAGAAGGGTTCGCTGGCCCCGGTCATCGAGTCCATCTACACCGACGAGGCACTGGTCAAGAAGTACCCGTACCTCCCGGTGCTCAAGGAGTCCATCGCCAACGCGGTCTCCCGTCCGGTCACCCCGTTCTACCCGCAGGTGACCCAGGCCATCCAGGACAACTTCTACGCCGCGATCCAGGGCCAGAAGACACCTGAGGCCGCGGTGAAGGACATGCAGTCCGCCATGGCGGCAGCCGGCGGCTGACCGGTCTGACGCAACATCCCAAGGTGTGGGGGTGGCCCCCCTGGGGTCACCCCCACACCTGCAGGAACCTTGCCGTTCGCATCCTCGGTCGAAGCTCGACTCGACCCCCATCTCGACCCACCCTGAGACGCACCTCCCGGGCTAGGAGCAGGCATGAGCGCAGCCACATCCGCACCACCGCGATCGACTGACACGAAGCCGAAGAAGAGCAAGGGCCTGAACGCAGGCCAGGGTCGCCTGGGCCTCATGCTCGTGGCACCCACCATGCTCTTCCTGGCCGTGATCATCATCTATCCGCTGTTCAAGGCGATCCAGCTGTCCTTCCAGAAGGACGCCGGGCTCGACCCGGCCACCGGGCTGTTCGTGGAGGGCGGCAACGCAGGGATCTCCAACTACACGCACTGGCTCCTCCAGAAGTGTGGCGAGGTGGACTGCCCGCCCGGTACCCTCGGCGCCCAGTTCTACGACGCCCTCTGGGTGACGCTCTTCTTCACCGTCGTCAGCGTCTTCATCGAGGTCATCCTCGGCATGTGGTTCGCCATGATCATGAACCGCGACTTCAAGGGCCGCGGCCTGGTCCGCGCCGCCATCCTCGTGCCGTGGGCCATCCCCACCGCCGTGACGGCCAAGCTCTGGCTCTTCATCTTCGCCTTCGACGGCATCGCGAACAGGTTGCTCAGCACCGTGGGAGTCAACCCCCAGCTCTGGACGAGCGACCCCTGGGCTGCCAAGTTCGCCATCATCATCGCCGACGTCTGGAAGACCACGCCGTTCATGGCGCTGCTCATCCTCGCCGGCCTCCAGCTGGTGCCCGGCGACGTCTACGAGGCGGCCCAGATCGACGGCGCCACGAAGTGGCAGACCTTCACCAAGATCACCCTCCCGCTGGTCAAGGTCCCGCTCATGGTCGCGGTGCTCTTCCGCACCCTCGACGTGCTGCGCATCTACGACCTGCCGGCGATCCTCACCAACGGAGGTGGTGGCACCACCTCGCTGTCGATGCTGGTCATCAAACAGATCCGGAGCGGCTTCCACAGCGCCTCGGCGCTGTCCACGATCGTCTTCCTGCTGATCGCGTTCACCGCGTTCTTGTTCATCAAGTTCGGTGGCGCAGACGTCGTCCAACGACCACCCAAGAGCAAGAAGAAGGAACCGGCCGCCGCGCCCGGAAACCCGGTCGCCGCCAACGCAACCACCCCGGGAGCCTGAGATGACAACCGCGACGACCACGGCCACTCCGACGAGTGGTCGCACCGAGGCGCAGGAGATCCACTTCAAGAGCGACCGCAATGCCAAGATCCGGATGTACCTCGGTCTGGCTGCCCTGGTCATCTGGGGGCTGGCCCCGTTCTACTGGATGGTGGTCACGGCCTTCCGCGACGTGGGCTACACGTTCGACACGACCCCCTGGCCGACCCACGTGACACTCGACAACTTCACGACGGCGTTCTCTACCGATCGCGGCAACCACTTCGGTGCCGCCTTGGTGCACTCGGTCATCATCGGCGTCCTCACGACGGCGGTCGCCCTGCTCGTCGGAGTGTTTGCGTCCTACGCGCTGGCCCGGCTCGACTTCCCGGGCAAGTACGCCGTGCTGGGCGTCATCCTCGGGGCCTCGATGTTCCCGGGCGTCGCCCTGGTCTCCCCGCTGTTCCAGATGTTCTCCAACTTCGGCTGGCTGACCGGCGCCAACTACCAGGCGCTGATCATCCCCAACATCTCGTTCGCCCTGCCGCTGACGATCTACACGTTGACGGCGTTCCTGTCCGAGATGCCCTGGGAGCTCGAGGAGTCGGCCCGCATCGACGGGTGCACCCCCGGCCAGGCGTTCCGCAAGATCATGCTGCCGCTCGCGGCGCCCGGTCTGTTCACCACGGCCATCCTGGCGTTCATCTCCAGCTGGAACGAGTTCCTGTTGGCCGCCCAGTTCTCGACCAAGTCGACCCAGACCGTCACGGTCGCGATCGCGAACTTCACCGGGGCCCAACCCCACCAGGAGCCGTACACCGCGGTCATGGCAGCCGGGACGATCGTCACCGTGCCGCTCATCATCATGGTGCTCATCTTCCAGCGGGCCATCGTGTCCGGCCTGACGGCTGGAGGTGTGAAGGGCTAGGCGACAGCCGAAACCCCCAGCACTCATGGGAATCTTCAACCCAGGGGGCGGCACGGGCGGTCAACGGGCGCGAGCCCAGCGACTGGACATGCTGCTCGGAATCATCGGGTTCTTCGCGTTCATGGCCGTCGTCCAGACGGTGCTGCTGGAGGTCCGCGGGGAGTCGGCGGCAGGGTCTGCCGTGCTCCTCGCGGTCCTCCTGGCCGCCCTCTGGTTCGTCTGGCGGCTGCGACGCAACACCGGCGTCTAGACCTCGAGTGGGGGTGCGCGATGACCACCATCGGCGACGTGGCCAGGGCCGCGGGCGTGTCCGTGGCCACCGTGTCCCGCGCCCTGCGCGGGGTGGACCGGGTCAGCCCGCGCACCCGCGACCGGGTCCTGGCCGCGGCCACCGAGCTGCACTACGTCGCCTCGCCCGCCGCGACCAGCCTCGTCTCCGGACGCACCCGGGGCGTGGGCGTCATCACCCCGTACTTCAACCGGTGGTTCTTCGCCACGGTCGTCAGCGGCATCGAGAAGGTCCTGCGTGAGGAGGGCTTCCACGTCCTGCTGTGCGACCTCGAGGGCCACACCTTCGACACCCGGCTGCCGATCACCCAGACGATGCTCTGGAAGCGGGCCGACGGCGCGATCATCCTCAACGTGCCACCGGTGCCGGCTGAGCGCTCGGTCCTGGACCGCCTCGGTATGCCGGTCGTGACCGTCGGCAACCGCCAGCCCGGCTGGCCGTCGGTCCGGATCGACGACCGGGCGGCCATGGCGCTGGCCACGCGCTACGCGATCGAGCTGGGACACCGCGACATCGGGTACGCCGGCACCGTGCCGGCCTCGATCACCCACCTGCAGACGCCGTTCGACCGGCGCGAGGCCTTCGCCGCGGTGCTGTCCGACCACGGGTTGGTCTGTCCCCCGGAGTGGACCCTCGAGTGCGACTGGACCGCCGCCGGCGCCGCCGAGCACGCCAACCGGCTGTTCGCCCTCCCCCGCTTCCCCACGTGCGTCGTGGCAGCCTCCGACGAGATGGCCTTCGGGGTGCTCAGCGCCGCGCGTCGGCACGGCCTGCGGGTGCCCGAGGACGTGTCGGTCATCGGGATCGACGACCACGTCCACGCCGAGATCTTCGACCTCACGACGGTGCGCCAGGACGTGGAGGCCCAGGGCCGCCGGGCCGGGCAGATGATGCTCGACGCCCTGCGCGGTCGCGCCGGGGACACGGTCGTGGACGAGGTCCTCGACGTCGAGCTGATCGTGCGTGGGTCCACCGCCGCGCCGCGACCAGCCGGCCAACGACGGTCGCCGGCAGCGGCCGGCGTCTGAGCGCGCTCTAGTTGACGCCGCCCTCGCGCTCGGACAGCGACTCCGGGTCACGCAGATAGGTCTTCTTGGAGCGCAGGGCGCGGTTGGCGAACCACGTGATCGCCCAGAGCCCGACCCCCAGGACCAGCAGCCAGCCCGCCACGACGTACTGCTCACCGTCGCGTCCCGTGAGGGGCGTGACGAGGAACGCGCAGCAGACCCCGGCGATGATCGGGATCACGGTGGGCGTCACGAAGTGGTCACTGTCGACGGTGTCCTTGCGCAGCACGAGCACGCAGATGTTGACGATGGTGAAGACCCCGAGCAGGAGCAGGGCCGTCGTGCCACCGAGGACCGCCGTCGCGTCCGCACTGGCCCTGGACACGAAGAAGATGAGGCCGAAGGCCAGCACCGTCGTGAACAGGATCGCCGCCCACGGGGTCCGACGCCTGGGGTGCACCTTGCCGAGGAAGGGTGGCAGCACCTCCTGCTTGGCCATGCCGTAGAGCAGGCGGCTCGCCATCAGCATGTTGATCAGCGCCGAGTTGGCCACCGCGAACATCGAGATGAACGGCAGCAGCTTCTCGATCGGGATCCCGGGCGCGGCCGTCTCGACGACCTTGACCAGCGGGGTCTCGCTCTCGCCCAGGAGCCCGACCGGCACGATCGCGACCGCGAACAGGGAGACCAGGATGTAGATGACCCCGGTGATGCCGAGCCCGGTCAACATCATCCTCGGGAAGATCCGGACCGGGTCCTTGGTCTCCTCGGCCATGTTGACGGAGTCCTCGAAGCCCACCATCGCGAAGAAGGCGAGCGAGGTCGCAGCCGTCACCGCGAAGAAGGCGCTCTTGTCGCTGGGGCTGTCGAAGACCATGGTGCGGCTGAAGTCGGTCTTGCCGGCGAAGAGCGCGTAGAAGCCGACCATGATGACGAGCAGCAGACCGGAGAGCTCGACCAGCGTGAGCACGACGTTGGCCTTGACGCTCTCGCCGACACCACGCAGGTTCACCAGCGCGACCAGGGTCATGAAGCCGAGCGCCCCGATGAGGATGAGGGTGGTGTTCTTGCTGTCACCCCCGAACCCCTTGAGCATGTTCGACGCGAAGGCCCGGGACGCGGTGGACGCCGAGGTGATGCCCGAGCACATCACGGTGAAGCAGACGATGAAGGTGACGAAGTGGATGCCGAACGCCTTGTGCGTGTACAGCGCCGCGCCCGCCGCCTGCGGGTACTTGGTGACGAGCTCCAGGTAGGAGAACGCGGTCATGATCGCCACGACGAAGGCGACCACGAAGGGCGCCCACGCGGCTCCCCCCACCTCCTTGGCCACCGTGCCGGTCAGCGCGTAGACGCCGGTCCCGAGGATGTCGCCGACGATGAACAGCAACAGGAGCTTGGTGCCCATCACCCGCTTGAGCTCGGTGTGCTCCTCTGACCGCTCGACTTCTGCCGTCGCACTCATGGCGTACCCACTCTCGGTCGCGGGGGCCGCCCTTCACGGCTCCTGCAGACCCCCACAGTGGCCTAGAACCTGCTGCACGGCAACGACAAACGCGCCCCGTGCGCCGCGGGCTCGAGGTGCCTCGCGCCCCGCTCCCGAGTGGGCTGCGGCCGCGGACCAGCCGGTCAGGCGTCGATGCGCTCGCGGTCGAGACCGGCTGCGGAGTCGACGATGAAGTCCTTGCGGGGTGCGACGTCGTTGCCCATGAGCAGCTCGAAGACCCGTTCGGCCGCCTCGGCGTCGCGCAGGGTCACCTTGCGCAGCGTGCGGTGCCTGGGGTCCATCGTGGTCTCGGCCAGCTGGTCGGCGTCCATCTCCCCCAGGCCCTTGTAGCGCTGCAGCGGCTGCTTGATGTTCTTGCCGCGCTTGCCGAGGGAGGCGACCGTCGTGCGCATCTCCTTCTCGGAGTAGGTGTAGATGAGCTCGTTCTTCTTCGACCCGGGGTTGACGACCTCGATGCGGTGCAAGGGGGGCACGGCGGCATACACCCTCCCGGCCTCGACGAGGGGACGCATGTAGCGGAAGAACAAGGTGAGCAGGAGCGTCCGGATGTGGGCGCCGTCCACGTCGGCGTCGGTCATGATGATGACCTTGCCGTAGCGCGCGACGTCGAGGTCGAAGGACCGCCCGGAGCCGGCGCCGATCACCTGGATGATGGCGGCGCACTCGGCGTTCTTGAGCATGTCCGAGACCGAGGCCTTCTGGACGTTGAGGATCTTGCCGCGGATCGGCAGGAGCGCCTGGTAGTCGCTCGAGCGCGCCAGCTTCGCGGTGCCGAGGGCGCTGTCGCCCTCGACGATGAACAGCTCGGACCGCTCGACGTCGGTGGACCGGCAGTCGGCGAGCTTGGCCGGCAGGCTGCTGGTCTCCAGGGCGTTCTTGCGACGCTGGGTCTCCTTGTGCAGTCGCGCGCTGATCCGCGACTTCATCTCCGAGACGACCTTCTCCAGCAGCAGCGCGGCCTGGGCCTTCTCGCCACGCTTGGTGGAGGTGATCCGCGCGGTGAGCTCCTGCTCCACCACCTTGGCCACGATCGCCCGCACCGCGTTGGTGCCGAGCACCTCCTTGGTCTGGCCCTCGAACTGCGGCTCGGCGAGCCGCACCGTGACCACCGCCGTCAGGCCGGCGAGGACGTCGTCCTTCTCGGGCTTGTCGCTGCCGACCTTGAGCCGGCGGCTGTTGACCTCGAGCTGCTTGCGGAACACCTTGAGCAGCGCCTGCTCGAAGCCGGCCAGGTGGGTGCCGCCCTTGGGGGTCGAGATGATGTTGACGAAGGAGCTGACCTTGGCGTCGTAGCCCGTGCCCCAGCGCACCGCCACGTCGACCGCGCACTCGCGCTCGACGGCGGTCGGCGACATGTGGCCGTTGGCGTCGAGGACCGGCACGGTCTCGGTGAAGGTGCCGGTGCCCTGGAGGCGCCAGACGTCGGTCACGGCTGCGTCGGGAGCGAGGAACTCGGCGAACTCCGAGATGCCACCGTCGTGGACGAGGGTCTCGACGTGGGTCGCCGACTCCCCCGCCGTGCCGGGCTTGCGTCGCTCGTCGCGGATCACCAGGGTCAGCCCGGGGATGAGGAAGGACGTCTGGCGGGCGCGGGCGACCAGCCCGTCGTAGTCGAACTCGGCGTCCTTGAGGAAGATCTGCTCGTCGGCCCAGTAGCGGATCCGGCTGCCGGTGACCCCGAGCTTGGTCTTGCCGACCACGGCGAGCTCGCTCGAGCGCTCATAGGGGGTGAACTCGTGGTCCGGCGCCTTGTCGTCGGTGGCGACGTCGGGAAAGTAGCCGGGCTCGCCCCGGCGGAAGCTCATCGCGTAGGTGTTGCCCCCGCGGTCGACCTCCACGTCGAGCCGGGCCGAGACCGCGTTGACCACGGACGCCCCGACACCGTGCAGGCCACCGGAGGCGGTGTAGGAGCCACCCCCGAACTTGCCACCCGCGTGCAGCTTGGTGAAGACCACCTCGACACCGGTGAGGCCGGTGCGCGGCTCGATGTCGACCGGGATGCCGCGGCCGTTGTCGCGCACCTCGACCGACCCGTCGCGGTAGAGGACGACCTCGATGTGGTCGCACACCCCGGCCAGGGCCTCGTCGACCGCGTTGTCGATGATCTCCCAGAGGCAGTGCATGAGTCCGCGACCGTCAGTGGACCCGATGTACATGCCGGGACGCTTGCGGACCGCCTCGAGGCCCTCGAGGACCTGCAGGTGGTGCGCGCTGTAGTCCGAGGTCGACTTGGTGGTCGCGGCCTTCTTGGCGGTGGTGGCGGTGGCCAACGGTGCTGTGCTCCTGTGGTGGGTTCCGGCGACTCCTGCGTGCTCACGCATGCTCACACAGGGGTGCCCCCCACGCTATCTCGCCGCTCCCCCGTCGCCGCGCAGGCACGCGGTACACCGGGCCCACCCACCGCGCGGCCGGTTTTCCCATCCACCGGACGCCCGATCTACGAATCACCCAATGCGACATGAGATGGCCCACATGACGACCCAATACCGACCGGGAAGAACGCGGCGTGCTTGACTGTTGACAAGGCACCGGACGGGCCATCGGGAAAAGTTACTTCCCCGGTGTATCAACCGAAGTCCGGGGTAACTCGTCTCATCAGAGACAACGCGCCTGCGGGCGCTACGAAAGGAAGGCTGACGTGACCACTGCACTGGCACCCTCTATGACCGCGGCCGACCGCTGCGACCGCTGCGGCGCCCAGGCCTACGTGCGCGCTCGCCTTCACGCTGGGGGCGAACTGCTGTTCTGCGCCCACCACGGACGCGAGCACCTGCCGAAGCTGCGCGAGCACGCTGACATCGTCGACGAGACCGAGCGCCTCAACGAGACTCCCACCGTGGCTCCGCTCGAGGAGCGGTAGAACGCGACTGCGGACCTCCTGATGGAGGCCACCCTCTGGGTCCCCGCCGTCCTGATCGTGATCGGGATGGTGGGGATCGTCATTCCCGTCATCCCCGGCCTGCTGTTGTGCCTGGCCGGCGTGTTCGTGTGGGCGTTCGACACCAAGACCACCCTCGGGTGGTCGGTCTTCGGCGTGTGCGCCGCGCTCTACCTGGCCGGGCTGGCGCTGCAGTATGCCGTGCCCGGTCGCCGGATGCGCGAGGCGGGCGTCCGCCGGTCGACCCTGGTGCTGGCCGTGCTGCTCGCTGTCGTCGGCTTCTTCGTGATCCCCGTCGTGGGGGCGGCCGTCGGGTTCGTCGGCGGGATCTTCCTGGTCGAGCTCGGCCACTCGCAGGACCGGTCGGCCGCCTGGGCCTCGACCAAGGCCGCGCTGAAGGCGGTCTTCCTGTCGATGGGCATCGAGCTGTTGGCCGCGCTGGCCATCGCCGTGACCTGGGTCGTGGGCGTGCTGCTCAGCCGCGGCTGACCTGCGCGGTCAGTAGCCGTCGTCCCGGCGCTTGTCCCAACGCTCCTCCATGCGGTTCATGAACGACCCGCCGGACCTGGAGGACTTGGGCTTGCTCGGCGACTTGCCGGGGGTGGCGCGCCGGACGGTGCCGTCCGGCTGGACCGTGCCGAGGGCGGTCTTGCGCCGCGGCGGCGTGAGCGCGAAGGCGACGGCGCTCACCATCACGGCGAACCCGATCGCGCCGATCCACATCGTGGTGTTCACGCCGACGAGGACGAGGGCCAGGCCGGCCACGACACCCACGACGCCGACGGCCATCCGTCGTCGGGCCGAGGCGCGGGCACCGGCGCCCTGCATCTGCGAGGCGAACTTGGGGTCCTCGGCATACAGCGCCTGCTCCATCTGCTCAAGCAGCTGCTGTTCGTGCTCAGAGAGCGGCACGGTGACCTCCTGGACGTTCGGCGTGCACCCAACTAACGCGTCGAGCCACCGAATCGTTGCCTGTCGAGAGCATCGTTGCCGGTCAGTGGCCTTCCGCTGACCTCTTCAGGATATGTCGCCGCGCGGTGTTGCACTACCCGTTCTCAGGTGGAGGTCTGGCCCGTCCCGGATTCGGCTCCACCCTGCCGGCCGCGACGCCGGTCGCGTTCACGGTCGCTGATCAGGCTGGCCGGGCGGACGCTCCCCGCACCGAACCGGGCGCTGGCCCGGTCGACCGCACGGTCGGCGTCGCGCCACCCGTGGTCGGGCTCGTCGAGGGTGCCCTGGATCGGCGCGCCCTCGCTCTCCACGAGGCCCTCCATCCGCACTCCCACGAGGCGGATCCTGGCCCGCTGCAGCCCCAACGCGTCGTAGAGCCCCTTGGCCGTGTCGAAGATCTCGCGACTGACGTCGGTGGGGTCACGCAACGTGCGGCTGCGGGTGATGGTGGTGAAGTCGGAGAACCGCACCCTGATCGTGACGGTCCGCCCCAGCATCCCGGCCGAGCGCACCCGGGCCGCCGTGCGGTCGCTGAGCTTGAGCAGCTGCCGGTGGATGTAGGCCGGGTCGTCGACGTCGAACTCGAACGTCTCGTCCGAGCCGATGCTGCGCTCGCGACGCTGGACCTCGACGTGGCGGGGGTCCCGGCCCCAGGACAGGTCGTGCAGGTGCGGGCCGGCGCTCTCGCCCAGGGCCCGGCGCAGCGTGTCGACGGGGGTGTGGGCGATGTCGGCCACGGTGTGCAGGCCGAGCCGCAGGAGGGCCTCCTCCGTCTTGTCACCCACCCCCCACAGCGCTCCCACGGGCAGCTGCTGCACGAAGGTCACCACCTCGTCGCGGGGCACCACGACCATCCCGTCGGGCTTGGCCAGGCCGGAAGCGAGCTTCGCCACGAACTTGGTGGGCGCCACCCCGACCGAGCAGGTGATGCCCTGCTCATCGTGGATGGTGTCGCGGATCAGCTGGCCGATCCTGGCCGGGTTGCCGAGCCGGCGGATCGCCCCGGACACGTCGAGGAAGGCCTCGTCGAGGGACAGCGGCTCGACCACCGGGGTGATGGTCTCGAAGGTCGCCATCACGGCCGCGGAGATCGCGCTGTAGAGGGCGTGGTCGGGCGCCACGACCGTCGCGGTGGGGCACAGCCGTCGGGCGCGCGCCATCGGCATGGCGGAGGCGACGCCGAACGTGCGGGCCTCGTAGGTCGCGGAGAGCACCACCCCGCGGTTGCCACCGCCACCGATGATGACGGGGGTGCCGACCAGCTCGGGACGACTCAGCAGGGAGGCCGAGGCGTAGAAGGCGTCCATGTCGACGTGCAGCACCGTGCACCCGGTGTCGTCCGGGGGATGTTCGTCGCCGCGCTGGGGAAGCGCGTACTGGCGCCGGCTCATCTCGGTGGCCTCGTGGTCAGCAGCCGGACGCCGTCAGCGTCGGGCGAGGACGTGTACCGCGGCGCCGAGCTGTCCGAGGAAGCCGAAGTCCGGGTGGCCCGTGGCGGCCTCCTCGAGCTCGAGCAGGGCGACGCGGTCGGCGTCGGAGTCGATCAGGGCCGACGGGACGAGGTCGCTGAACACGCGCACCCCGTGCACGTCCTCCACGACCAGCCCGGTCTGCTCGACCAGGGAGCGGAGGGCTGCGGCGTCGAACCGGCGCGGCAGCGGGTCGGCGCCGCCCCATCGGCCGTCCGCCGAGGTCAGCGCCGTGTGCGCCTGGGCGAACTGGCCGGCCAGTGCCCTGGCGAGGACCGCGGCGAGGCGCCCTGCCGCCACCAGGCTGAGGTAGCCGCCGGGGGCGAGCACGCCGGCCAGCGCCACGAGGGTGGCCTCGGGGTCGTCGACGACCTCGAGCGTGCCGTGGCAGCAGACCAGGTCGACCTGCTGGTCGCCCACGAAGCCGGCGAGGGAGTCGGCATCGCCCTGCAGGGCGGTGACCCGGTCGGCGACCCCCCGCTCGGCGCTGCGCCGCGAGAGCGAGGCCAGGGCGTCCGGGCTGGGGTCGACGACGGTCACCTGGTGGCCGAGCTCGGCGAGCGGGACCGCGAGTCCTCCGGTGCCGCCACCGAGGTCCAGGACCCGCAGGGGGCGGCCGAGCTCGCCCTGACGCCGCTCGATGAGGCTGCGCACCGAGGACCAGACCGCCGAGGTGCGCAGGGCTGTCTCGACGCCGCCGCGCCGGTGCCGCCACTGCTCTTCGGCCACGACGGCCACCTCCTGTGCTGGGTCTGATGGTGCTTCGGCCAGCCTAATGGCCCGAGCTTCGCGGATCATGCGGCTGGAGTGCTGGCACGGTCATCGGCTCAGTGACCCGAGCTTCCCGGGCTGGAGTGCCAGAGCTTGCGGGGCGGGCTGAACTGCTCCGCCTCCCGGCCGTCGGGCACCACCACTCCCTGGCCCAGCCGGTGCGAACCCCGCACGTCCTCTCCCGGAGGACGGGTGTCGGCGTAGGGCGACTGGCGGAACCCCGAGGCGTGGACGAGCACCCGCCGGCCCGCGCCCACCTGGTCCTGGTGGGCTGCCTCCATCGCCTCCGCCTGCTCGGTGGCGGCGCGCTCGGTCGCCTCCATCGCGGCATGCACCGCCTCGAGGCCACCACGCAGCCACGCCTCCCACAACGGCGTGAGCTCCCAGGCCCCGGTCGCTCGCAGTGAGACGCCCCGGGGCCCGGTGCGTCGCACCACTCCCCGCACGAGCAGCATCCACGAGTGGAACACCGTGGCGGCATACGGGCCCTGGACGTCCTCGAAGAAGGTCGCGTCGACCGGACCGGTGGAGTCGTCAAGGGTCAGGAAGACCACCCTGCGGCCGGTCCGGATCGGCGGTGTCTGGGTGGCCACCTTCACCCCGCACGCCCACACGGTCGACCGGCTGCGCGCCCGCAGCAGGTCACGGCTGCGGGTCACCCCCAGGGCATCGAGCATCGGCGCGTAGAAGGCGACGACGTGGGCGCTGGCGTCGAGGCCGAGGATGTCGAGCTCGGCGCGGATGCGTTCGGGACCGGACAGCTCGGGCAGGCCGGTGCCGCTGGTGAGCTCGGGTCGGTCGCCGAGGTCGAGCGCGAGCTGGGTCGGCTGCTGGTCGGCCGCGCGGACCGGCAGGGCGCCCTGGGACTGCGCGGCCGCCCTGGCCCGCACCTGGCCGGTCTCGAGCGCCTGGTCCGACGGGGCAGCGCTGGACGCCCTGCCCCGTCGTGGGGCGGCCCGCTTCGCGGAACGGTCGAGTGCTCGTCCGTAGCGGTCGAGCTCGGCGACGTGGAGCAGCAGGTCGCGTCGGGTGGTGCGACCCCGGCGCCCGAGCCCCCCGGCACCGATCCCGGCGGACTCGACCCGCATGCCGTAGAGGCTGTCGAACCCGCCGGCGAGGACGAGGCGCTCGGCGACCGGGCGCGAGACGTGGGCCCGGTGCCAGAAGTCGGCCAACCCGGCGTAGGGCTGGCCCGCCACGATGCGGGCCACCTCCGCGTCGTTGATCCCCCGCACGTCGGCCAGGGACAGCCGGATGCCGTAGTTGCTGGCATCGGGCAGGTCGGGGTGCGCTGGCACGAACCCGGACGGGTCTGGGCCAGCAATGCCAGCAATGCCATCGGTGTGATCAGTGTGATCAGTGCCTTCGGTGTCATCGGTGTCCTCGCCCAGGCGCTCGATGCGGTAGCTCTCGGTGGAGACGTTGACGTCGAGCCCGAGCACCGCGATGCCCAGGCTCCGGGCGTCGTCGAGGATGAGCCGCTTGGGGTACATGCCCGGGTCGTGGGTGAGCACCCCGGCGAGGAACGCGGCGGCGTGGTGGGTCTTGAGCCACGCCGAGTGGTAGGTGGGCAGTGCGAAGGCCGCGGCGTGCGCCTTGCAGAACCCGAACGACGCGAACGCCTTGAGCACCTCCCAGATCCGGTCGACGTCGGCCGGGGCATAGCCTCGCGCCCGCGCCGCGGGCCGCCACCAGGCCTCGATCTCGCGCTGGCCCTTGGGGGTGCCGAGGGCGCGGCGGACCTCGTCGGCCTGGGCCAGCGACACCCCGGTGGTCTCGGCGACGATCATCAGCACCTGCTCGTGGAAGACGACGACCCCCTCGGTCTCGCGCAGCGCCTCGATGAGCGTGGGGTGCAGGTAGCTGACCTCCTTCCACCCGTGCCGGGCCTCGAGGAACGGCGTGATCATGTCGGACTTCACCGGGCCGGGTCGGAACAGCGAGATGTCGATGACGAGGTCCTCGAACCGCTCCGGGCCGAACTTGCCGATCAGCTCGCGCTGCCCGGGACTCTCGATCTGGAAGCAGCCGAGGGTGTGGCTGGTGCGGATCAGCCGGAAGGTCGCCTCGTCGTCGAGCGGCACCTGCGCCTGGTCGTCGAGGTCGACCTGCACCCCGTCGACCCGGGCGACCTCGGCCACGGCGTGCGCCATCGCCGACTGCATGCGGATGCCGAGGACGTCGAGCTTGAGCAGCCCGAGCGTCTCGACGTCGTCCTTGTCGAACTGGCTCATCGGGAAGCCCAGCCAGCTCGCCTCGACCGGGGTGCGGTCGAGCAGGCTGCCGTCGGACAGGATCACCCCGCACGGGTGCAGCGCGATGTGGCGGGGCAACCCGTCCAGCCGCTCGACGAGGTCGAACAGGGCGCGCAGTCGTGGGCTGTCCAGACCCCGGGCCCGCAGCTCGGGCAGCTCGGCGATGGCGTTGCGGGCGTCCCGGGCCCGGATGTGGGGGAACGCCTTGGCGATCTCGTCGATCTCCACCGGTGGCAGCCCGAGGGCCGATCCGACGTCGCGGATGGCGTGGCGGACCTTGTAGGTGTCCATCATCGAGACGCACGTGACCCGTTCACCGCCGAACCGGTCGAGGATCCGTTCGTACACCTCGGTGCGTCGGGCCGACTCGACGTCGATGTCGATGTCGGGCAGCTCGGCCCGCAGCGGGGAGCAGAACCGCTCCATCAGCAGGTGGTAGCGGATCGGGTCGACCCCGCTGATGCCGAGCAGGTAGTTGACCAGCGACCCGGCACCGGACCCGCGGGCGGCAACGCGGACGCCCATCTCCCGGATCAGGTCGACGACCTGGGCGACGGTGAGGAAGTAGGTCGGGTAGCCGAGCTCGGCGATCACCTTGAGCTCGTCGCCGAGTCGGCTCTCGATGGCCACCAGCTCGTGCTCGCTGGCGCCGGGATAGCGCCAGGCCACCGCCGCGCGACACCGTTGCTCGAGCATGACCTGGGCGCTCATGCCCGGCTCCACCCCCAGTCGCTCGGGCTCGGGCAGGTGGATCGAGCCGATGCCGAGGTCATGACGGGCGCTCTGGGCGCACCCGAGCCCGAGGGCCAGGGTGCGGGCCACCAGGGCGTCGGCGCGCGCCCGGTCGCCACCGGCGACCTCGCGGGCGATGGCGTGCATCGGGTCGGTGCCTGCGAGGTGGGCGGCGTCGGTGACCCGGTCGAGGTGCCGGGTGTCGAGGGCGACCAACCGCCGGGCGGCGTCGAGCACGTCGACGACCGCGGACTCCCCCGGGTCGACGTGGCGCACCGCGGCGGTGAGCACCGCCGGGACGCCCTGCTCGTCGGCGAGCCCGAGCAGTCGCCGGGCATGGCTGCGCGAGGCGGGCGTGCCCTCGGGGCCCCCGTGGCAGACCACCTCGATGACGAGGGCGTCGGGGGGCAGTCGGCGCCGCCAGGCGCTCAGCAGCTCGCGCGCGCGGTCGGTACGCCGCGCCAGCAGCGCGCGACCCACGTCGGAGTCGGGTCCGAGCAGCACCACGAGCGGGCTGGGCGCTCCCCCACCGGCGGCCCCTGCTGCTCCCCTGCCCTGCTCCCTCGGCCCTCCCGGCGGCCACCCGCACGCGCCGGCGAGCACCGCGACGGAGCTCACCGGCACCCCGCGCTCCCCCCGCAGGTGGGTCTGGGTGACCAGCCGGCACAACGCCGCCCACCCCACCCCGGCGGGCACCCCAGCGGCCCGCCCCCGCGCGAGGACGGTGACCCGGGGGTGCCGCGCGTCGCGCTCGGCACCACCGCGGACCGGCGTCCGGGCTGGAGCGGTGGGCGTGGGAGTGGGGCAGTCCCCCGCTGCGCCGGGGTGTGCTGCGCCGGGGTGTGCCGCGTCCGGTCCCACTGCGAGGTCGACGCCGAGGACGGGGGCGATCCCGGCCGCGGTGGCCGCCTGGACGAACCGGACCGCACCGTAGAGACCGTCACGGTCGGTGAGGGCGAGGATCGGCTGGCGGTGCTGGGCGGCGCGCTCGACCAGGGCTTCGGGTGGCGCCGTGCCGTAGCGCATCGAGAACCCCGACGCGACGTGCAGGTGGGCGAACTCGGTGCTCATGGCGCCGCCCTCGCGCCGGTAGCGGCCGTGGGCACCAGCAGGTGGTCCTGGGGCGACATGGTCACCGGCAGACCGAGGGTGTGGCAGACGAGGTCGAGGAAGAGCTCGGACTGGCGCAGCACGTCATCGGCCTCCCGTGCGCTGTGCCCGTGGTGGCGGCGGGCACCGACCACCTCGAAGAACCCCGCCCACTCGGAGAGCTCCGGGGCGACCGTGGGCAGCAGCTCCCACAGGCTGCGCGGACCCGACTGGCCCGTGGGTGGACGACTGGAGGTGCGGGTGGCCACCACGGCGGCAGCGGCCCGCAGCGCCCCGAGCTGGGCCTGGTCGTAGCGCCGGGTGACCTCCTGGCTCTGGCAGGCCTCGAGCAGCGAGTGCCGCGCCCGGTCGAGCAGGTCGAGCGTGGCAGCCGCCCCCGTGGAGGACCCCGTGGAGGACCCCGTGGAGGACCCCGTGGAGGACCCCGTGGAGGACCC
>NZ_LMST01000001.1:2696040-2809738 GCF_001429685.1 Phycicoccus sp. Soil803
CGTGGAGGACCCNGGTGGACATGAGCTCGTTCCCCATCAGTCCGCGACCCTCAGCAGCCGCCACTGGTCGCCGTGGTCGGCACCCAGGTCGTAGACCCCTACCCCGCAGAGGCGGCCGGCACTCGCCTCGACCCGCCAGACCTGCCGCTCGCGGGCATCGGTGAGCACGTCGCTACCCCCGTCCCGCTCCCGGGCGTCGCGCCACCACGGGCGGCGTTCCTGCCAGCGGTCGAGCACGGCCCGCACGACGTAGAGCCGGCCGCGCCAGACAAAGGCCTCGGGCTCGCGTGCTCCCCCGCCCCCGACACCTCCAGCAGCCCCGACACCGGCAGCCCCCAGGACGCCGGGGGTGAGCTCGTCGCGACCCCCCTCGCGGACCTCGATGGTCTCTTCGTAGCGGCGAACCACGGGATGCTCCTTCACGGTCTGGTGCGGATGAGATGGGCAGGGATCGGGCAGGGTGGAACCGGGCATGGAACCGGGCATGGCGCAGCACCGTCGAGAGCAGGCGCGACGGCGCACTCAGGTGGTGGCTCCGGCCCTGTGACGGGCGGGGTCGAGGCGCCTGATCACCGGGCCGGAGCCGCCGCGCTCCACCGGTGACCGGTCGTCATCGGGTGGACCACGAGTTCGAACAAGTGTTCGATAAGAAGAACCGTACACCCCGCCACGGACAGCCCGTCAACCCCTTCGGGAACAGTGGTGACAGCGACTCCCCCACGCCCCTACTTTGGGGACATGACAGCACCCGAGGGACCGACGTCGGCCCCCGACACGGTGGCCTCGTCACCCGACCTGACCGCACACCCCGCCGTGCGCCGGGTGCTCGACACGCTCGCCCGGCACCACGTCGTCCCGCAGGTCGTCAGCCTTCCCGACGCCGCCCGCACCGCGGCTGCCGCGGCCGCCGCCCTGGGCATCACCCCGGCCGAGATCGCCAACTCCCTCATCTTCCGCGCCCATGCCCCCGACCAGAGCATCAGCCCGGTGCTCATCCTCACCTCGGGCGCGCACAAGGTCGACCTGGTCAAGGTCGCCGAGCTCGTCGACGACATCGACCACCTCGACCGCGCCGACGCCGACTTCGTCCTGGCGACCACCGGGTTCACCATCGGTGGCGTGGCGCCGGTCGGCCACCCCGTGCCGGTCCGCACCCTCGTCGACGTCTCACTCAGCCGTTACCGCCACGTGTGGGCCGCCGCGGGGCACAGCCACACCGTCTTCCGCACGACCTACGAGGAGCTCCTGCGGGTCACCGGCGGGCACGCCATCGAGGTCGCCTGAGCGACCCGCGACCCGCGACCCGCGACCCGCCATCCCGGACCCCGCACGGAGTCAGGCCGCGCCCCAGAGGGTGGGGCACGGCATACCGGAGTCGCAGCCCTAACCGCTCGCCACCTGGTGGACGCACAGGACGTTGCCGTCGGGGTCCTTGAACCACGCCGCCTTTTCGCCGCCCATCTCGGCGATGTGGTCGACGGTCTTCAGGTCGGGCAGGTCGTAGTCCTCGAAGACGATCCCCCGACCCTCGAGGTCGGCGACCTCGGCGACCACGTCGTCGACCTCCCAGGTCAGGGCCGTGCTGGGGTTCTGCGTGCCGGCCTCACGGGGCAGCAGCATCAGCATCGCGCCACCGCTGAGCTGGTACCTGAGACTGCCTTCGTCGTTCGTCCCGAGGTACGGCAGGTCGAGCCGGTCGTAGAAACCCTTGGCGCGATCGATGTCCGCGACAGGAAGCAGCGCCGCAACTGCGCTCGTGGCCAATGACATGGCGAGCACCTCCTTCAGGCCCCTCCAGCGTGCCCGCGGTCCGGCTGCTGGTGCTCCACCAAAGCGCGCAGCACAAGTCGGCACAATGGACGCATGACCACCCCGAAGCCCGTCGAGTGCTGGCTCACCGACATGGACGGCGTCCTCGTCCACGAGGAGAGCGTCATCCCCGGAGGCCCCGAGTTCATCGCCGCCCTGCAGGAGTCCGGCACGCGCTTCCTCGTCCTGACGAACAACTCGATCTTCACACCGCGCGACCTGCGAGCCCGCCTGCTGGCGAGCGGGATCGACGTGCCCGAGGAGTCGATCTGGACCTCGGCCCTGGCGACCGCGCAGTTCCTCGCCGACCAACGGCCGGGTGGGAGCGCCTTCGTGGTGGGTGAGGCCGGCCTGACGACCGCCCTGCACGAGGTGGGCTACACGATGACCGAGCGCGACCCGGACTACGTGGTCCTGGGCGAGACCCGGACGTACTCGTTCGAGGCGATCACCAAGGCGATCCGGCTCATCGAGGCGGGCGCCCGGTTCATCGCCACCAACCCCGACGTCAGCGGACCGAGCCCCCTCGGGATGCTGCCTGCCACCGGCTCCGTCGCAGCCCTGATCAGCACGGCGACCGGCCACCAGCCCTACTTCGTCGGCAAGCCGAACCCCCTGATGATGCGCAGCGCGCTCAACCGGATCGACGCCCACTCCGAGTCGACGGTGATGATCGGCGACCGGATGGACACCGACGTGATCAGCGGCCTCGAGGCGGGCCTGCGCACCGTGCTCGTGCTGACCGGGTCCACCCGCCCGGAGCAGGTGGGCCGGTTCCCCTACCAGCCCACCCGGATCGTGGACTCCATCGCCGACGTCGTGCCCCTCGTGGGCGAGCTGCGCCCCTCACCCCGGGACTGAGCGACCCACGACGCGGGTATGCCGTGCGGCTGGGTCAGCGGGTGGCGCCGAGGACGCTGTCGAGCAGTCCGGGGAAGGCCGCGTCGAGCTCCTCCCGCCGCAGCGACACCAGGCGCTCGCGACCGCGTGGCTCGTTGCGGATCACCCCCGCTTCGCGCAGGACCTTCATCAGGTGCGACTTGGTCGACTTGGGCAGCGCCGGGTTGGTCGCGCCACACTGGGCCATCTCGAGCGGACCGTCCGCGAGGTCCCGGACGATCTGGAGCCGGGCGGGGTCGCTCAGCGCGAAGAGCACGTCGGTGAGCGTCACGTCGGCGAGGTCAGGGTGCGGGAGCACCTGGTTGGCGGGCATGGTTCGATAATACTCGAACCAATTTGGCGTCATCGGGAATGCCTCGGCCGGAATGACGGTTCGACAAATATCGAACCGTTGTTTCGTCCGAGAGGCCCGTCATGAGCGCGACCAGCAGCATCCCGACCGGCACCACCAGCCCGACCGTGATCAGCACCACCGGCGCGGGGGGCAGCACCCCGACCCCCACGACCGCCCAGGACCGGCCGGGCCGGCTGCGTCTCGCTCGTCGACCGGCCTTCGTGCTCGCCCTCACGACCGTCGTCGCGATGATGGTCGGTGCGAGCGCCCCGTCGCCGTTCTACCCCGTGCTGCAGGCCGAGATCGGCTTCTCGCCCGGCACGATGACCACCATCTTCGGGGTCTACGCGCTCACCCTCCTGGCGACCCTCCTGGTGACCGGGTCACTGTCGGACCACATCGGCCGCCGCCCGGTGCTGGCGACCGGCTTCGTCGTCCTCGCCGTGAGCATGGTCGGGTTCTGGCACGCCGACGGCGTCGCGACGCTGATGGTGTCCCGAGCCGTGCAGGGCGTCGCCGCGGGCCTGTTGATGTCGACCATGTCCGCTGCGGTCGTCGACCTCGAGCCCCGCAACCGTCCCGGCCTCGCCGCCACCCTCAACAGCGTCACCCCGCTGTTCGGCCTCGCCGCCGGCGCCCTGGTCGCCGGGGTGGCGCTCGACGCGACCACGCACGCGCTGCCGATCGTCTTCGCCGGCCTCACGGTGCTCTACGTCGCCCTCGCCATCGGCGTCCTGGCGCTCCCCGAGACCTCACCCCGGCACGAGGGCTGGCGGCGCTCGCTGCGGCCCCGGGTCGGCATCCCCGTGGCCGCCCGACCCGCCTTCCGGCGCAGTGCCCCCGCCCTCTTCGCCGGCTGGGCCACCGGTGGGCTCTACCTCTCCCTCGGTGCGCCGATCGTCGGTCAGCTCCTGGGCGGCCGCACCCACCTCGAGCAGGGCGCCGTCGTAGCGGTCCTCACCGGGGTCGGCGCGCTCAGCTCCTTCCTCGGCCGACGTCGCTCGCCCCGCCAGATCACGCTCTACGGCACGACCATGCTCGCCCTCGGCACGATCCTGACGCTGGCGGCCCTGCACGCCGAGTCGCTGGTGGGCTTCCTGCTCGCCGCCGTGGTCGCGGGCTCCGGCTTCGGGACGTCGTTCCTCGGGATCATGCGCTCGATCACCCCGACGGTCGGGCCGGAGCAGCGGGGCGAGCTGTTCTCCAGCGTGTTCGTCGTGAGCTACCTGGCGTTCGGGCTGCCTGCCGTTGCCGCCGGGTTCGCCGCTCCGCACCTGGGTCTCGAGCGGACCGCGACGATCTACGGGCTGGCCGTGGTCGTGCTCTCGGGCGCTGCAGCGCTCGCCCGGGCCTTCACCACCCGCGACTGATCCGAGACGGCGTGGACTGAGTCGTCTGAGGCTGAGTCATCCGAGGCTGAGTCGTCTGAGGCTGAGTCATCTGAGTACGTGTACGGATGCGCCGGCCGGCGCCCGCGCGGGAGGGTGGTCCCCGTCGCGTTCGGGGGAGTGCGGCAGCGGGACACGAACCGTGACGCAGCCATGAGGGGAGCCTGCGCCCGGCTCGTGTCCCGCCCTCGTCCCGGCGGCCCTCCCACTCGCGCGGTCAGGCCCGGCTGGCGGCGGTCCTGGCCCCGAGGTCGAGGTTGCGGTAGACCTCGAGGGTCGCGGTCGAGCGGTTCATGGTGATGAAGTGCAGCCCCGGCGCGCCCTCCGAGAGCATCCGGTCGGCGAGCTCGGTGGCGATCTGCACGCCGACCTCGCGCGTGGCGGCGGGGTCGTCCGACACGGCCTGCAGCCGCTGCACCACGGCCTGGGGCAGCGGGGTGCCCATCAGCTCGGACATCCGTGCCACCTGCTTGAAGTTGGTCACCGGCATCAGCCCAGGGGTGATCGGCAGGTCGCGGCGGGCGGCGACGGCATCGCGCAGCCGGAGGTAGGAGTCGGCGTCGAAGACCATCTGGGTGATCGCGAAGCTCGCGCCGGCGTCGGCCTTGCGGACCATGACGTCGACGTCGTGCTCGAAGCTCGGCGAGGCCGGGTGGACGTCCGGGAACGCCGCGACGCCGATGGTGAAGTCGCCCAAGGTCCGCACGAGCTCGACCAGGTCGGTCGCGTGGTTGAGGCCCTCGGGGTGCGCGGTCCACTCGCCGCCGGGGTCGCCCGGCGGGTCACCGCGCAGGGCGAGGATGTTGCGGACGCCGCTCGCGGCATACAGCCCGACCACCTGGCGCAGCGCGGCGACCGACGCGCCCACGCAGGTGAGGTGGGCCAGCGGGGTCAGCGTGGTCTCCCGGGCGATCCGCTCGGTGACCCGCACGGTGCGGTCCTGGTTGGACCCGCCGGCGCCGTAGGTGACCGACACGAAGTCGGGCCGGACCGACTCCAGCCGCCGGATGGCGTCCCACAGCACCGACTCCCCCGCGTCGTCCTTCGGCGGGAAGAACTCGAAGCTGATCGACGGGTGGTCGGCGGCCAGCATGCCGGGGATCGACTGCGGCTCCCTCCCCGGTCGCCCGTCGCGTGACGTGTGCACCAAAGCCATGGCGGTGAGACTAGTCGAGGCGTCACGCCGTAGGCTCGGGGCCAGCACAGGATGAGACATCCTCGGACCGACAGCCGCCTGGGAGGAACGCGTGGTGACCAGCCCGCTCGACGCCGCCTCCCTGCGTGAGCGGGTGCAGGCCACGGTCGACGAGGTCCTCGCCCACCAGGCGACCGTCCTCGCCGAGGTGGGCCCCGACGCGCAGGAGCTGCTCGGCGCCGTCGCCCGCCTGCTCACCGGCGGCAAGCGGCTCCGGGCCGCTTTCCTCTACTGGGGCTACCGCGCCGCGGGCCAGCCCGACTCCGACGCCGTGGTCCGCGTCGCGACCGCGATGGAGTTCTTCCAGGCGGCCGCGTTGATCCACGACGACGTCATGGACGACAGCGACACCCGACGGGGTATGCCGGCTGCGCACCGTTCGCTCGCGGCGCGCCACGAGCGCGAGTCGTGGTCGGGCGACGCCACCCGGTTCGGGGTGGCCGGCGCGATCCTGGCCGGCAACCTGTGCCTCAACTGGACCGAGGAGATCTACGCGACGTCCGGCCTCGATCCGGACCACCTCGAGCGCGGGCGTGGCGTCTTCGACCGGATGCGCACCCAGCTGATGGGTGGCCAGTTCCTCGACGTCGTGGAGTCCGCCCGGTCCTGGGACGGCGTACCCACCAGCGAGCGGGTCGAGCGGGCCGAGCACGTGATCCGGTTCAAGAGCGCCAAGTACACGGTCGAGCACCCTCTCCTCATCGGCGCGACCGCCGGCGGCGCCTCGGACGACGACCTCGCCGCGCTGTCGCGCTACGGGCTCGACCTCGGACAGGCCTTCCAGCTGCGCGACGACCTGCTGGGCGTCTTCGGCGACCCGGCGGCCACCGGCAAGCCCGCGGGCGACGACCTGCGCGAGGGCAAGCGCACCGTGCTGGTCGCCCACGCCCTGGCCGGGGCGGACGAGGCGGGGCGCGAGCTGATCGAGAGCCGGCTGGGCGACCCGACCCTCGACGACGAGGTCGTCCAGCAGCTGCGCGACGCCATCACCGCGGCCGGGGCCGTCGACGCCGTGGAGGCCGACATCGCCCGCCTCGCGGGGTCGGCACGGATGGCCCTGAAGTCGACCCGTGACCTGTCGCCCGAGGCGACCGGCGTGCTCGACCAGCTGATCGACAGCGCGACCAGCCGAGCCAACTGACCCCACCGGTGTCCCGGCAGCGCTAGAAGGCCTGCTCCATGGCCCGGCGCCGCACCTCGGTCTTGAACCCGGCCGCGAGGTTGTCGACCGGCGTGCCCGGGACCCGCAGCGTCGGGTCGGGGGTGAACAGCCAGCGCAGGATCTCCTCGTCGTCGAGCCCACCGTCACCGAGCACCGTGAAGGTGCCCCGCAGGTGCCGGAACACGTCCTCGTGGAGGAACTGCTCGGGCACGGCCACGACCCTGCGCTCACCGATGCGGGCGCTCAGCAGCTCGCGCTCCTCGATCAGCCTCCGGACGGCCGACAGGGCGATGCCCATCCGCTCGGCGACGTCGGGGACGGTCAGCCAGGAGCCGACGAGGGCTTCCAGCGAGGGCTCGGCATCCGCCGGGGGCTGTTCGGTCACGGGACAAGAGTGCCAGCCGGAGCAGGCAAAGCAAATCGCCGGAGAAAGTGAATTACATCGATGTAAGTCGATATGGGAGTGCCCGAATGGTGTACCTTTCACATTCGTCACAGTCGTCACACTGTCCACTCCAGCACCGACTGATGCACCAGCCCCGCGGCCCGCACGCCGCGACCCAGGAACGCCCACCGTTCGCCCACAGATCGCCCGGAAAGGCAGCCGCCCCCGATGTCTCCAGTGATCGCTCCCGCAGCGCTCCCTTCGGCCACCCTCCAGGCGCCGGTCGCAGTCGTGCAGAGGGCCAAGCCCGCCCCGCACGGCTGGACCACCTACACGGTGCGCAGTGGCGACACCCTCGCCGCCATCGCCGACCGGACGGGCACCACCACGGGCGTGCTCGCGTCGCGCAACCACCTCAGGGGTGGCGGCAACCACCTCTCCATCGGCCAGCGCCTCTCCGTGCCGAAGACCGCCGCCCAGGCGCGGGCCGAGGCCGCCCGGGCGAGGGCAGCAGCAGCAGCGCGTGCCGCCGCGATCAAGCGGGCCACCTACGTCGTGCGCTCCGGGGACACCCTCAGCCACATCGCGGTCCGCAAGGGCGTCTCGCTCGCGGCCCTGCTCAAGGCCAACCGCTTGTCGACCCGTTCGGTCCTGCAGGTCGGCCAGAAGATCCGGATCCCCGGTGCCGGCGCCGCCCATGCGAGCCGACCCACCGCCCGGACGGTGTCGACCACCACCTACCGGGTGCGCAGCGGCGACACCCTCAGCGCCATCGCCGCCCGCACCAGGACGTCCCTCGCGACCGTCTACTCCCTGAACCACCTGAGCGCCCGCAGCGTCATCCACCCGGGCCAGCTCATCAAGGTGCGCGGGACGACTCCGGCGGCGACCCGGCGGGCCGGCTCCGCGGCATACACGGTCCGCCCGGGCGACACCCTGAGCGGCATCGCCGTGAAGCACGGCACCACCCTCGCGGCCCTGCTCAAGACCAACCACCTGTCGGCACGCTCGGTCATCCACCCGGGCCAGCGGCTCCGGGTGCCCGCCAAGCCGGCCAAGAGCGCGGCGAGCTCCAACACCTTCGCGGGACGCACCTACCCCCGCTCGACGGTCAACGCGGCCAACCGCAACCGTGCCGCGCTGGCCAGGACCTCCGTCCCGAGCCGCAGCCAGACCAAGGCCATGATCATCGCGACGGCCCGTCGGCACGGCGTGGACCCCAAGCTGGCGCTCGCCGTCGGGTGGCAGGAGTCCGGCTGGAACCAACGGCAGGTCTCGGTCGCCAACGCCATCGGCGTCATGCAGGTCATCCCCTCCTCGGGGCAGTGGGCCTCCGACATGGCCGGTCGCCCGCTCAACCTGCTGCGCACCCAGGACAACATCACTGCCGGTGTCGTCATCCTGCGCTCGCTGACCCGCTCGGCGAAGAACCTCGACCAGGCGATCGCCGGGTACTACCAGGGCCTCTACTCGGTGCAGACGCACGGCATGTACGCCGACACCAAGGTCTACGTGGCCAGCATCAAGGCGCACCGCGCCCGCATGTGAGGCCGGACCTGCGCCCGGACGGCACCCCGCGTGCCACGGACCTGATGTGAGCCCGGACACCACCCACGGACCCGCCTGCGCGAGATGACCAGCGAGACCTCCTACACTTTGCGGGTGTCTTCAGGTGTCACCGAGTCGTTGCTCGGTCGTGTGTTCGACGGGCGTTACCGCGTCCTGTCGCACATTGCCGACGGTGGAATGGCGTCGGTCTACCTTGCCCTCGACACCCGGCTCGACCGCGACGTGGCCCTCAAGGTGCTGCGTCACGACCTGGCCCAGGACGACGCCTTCGTCAGCCGGTTCAAGCGCGAGGCGCGCTCCGCCGCCCGGCTCTCGCACCCCAACGTCGTGTCGGTCTTCGACCAGGGCGAGGACGACGGACACATGTTCCTGGCCATGGAGTACGTGCCCGGCCAGACGCTGCGTGAGGTGATGAAGGCCGAGGGCCCGCTCACCCCGCGAGCCACCCTCGACATCATGGCTCCGGTGCTGCAGGCGCTCGGCGCCGCGCACCGGGGCGGCATCATCCACCGCGACGTCAAGCCCGAGAACATCATCCTGCGTGAGGGCGACGGCACCGTGAAGGTGGCCGACTTCGGGCTCGCCCGGGCGGTCTCCAACCAGACCTCGCACTCCCAGACCGGCGTCCTGCTCGGCACGGTGGCCTACCTGTCCCCCGAGCAGGTCGAGCGCGGCATCGCCGACGCCCGCAGCGACGTCTACGCCGCCGGGTTGATCCTGTTCGAGATGCTGACCGGCACCAAGGCGTTCACCGGCGACACGCCGATCCACATCGCCTACCAGCACGTGCACGGCTCTATCCCGGCTCCCTCCTCGCGGGTGAGCTCGGTGCCGAGCGAGCTCGACGCCCTGGTGGCGCTGGCCACCTCCCGCGACCCCGACCAGCGGCCCCACGACGCCGAGGACTTCCTCGCCGAGGTCCGCAAGTCACGCGCGATGCTGACCGCCACCGAGCTGGACCGTCGCCCCGAGGGCCCGGCCGCCCTGGGTGGTGGCGCGAGCACGGTGGCCGTCGAGCGGACCAGCGCGCTGCCGGTGCAGCACGAGCCGCGGCACGTCGCGCAGGGCGCTCGACCGCTCCCCCCGGTGGCCCTCCCGATCGACCGCACCCCGACCACACCCCCCGTGCTGCACGGCCGCGTCGTCGACACCTACGACGAGGACGAGCGCCGCGGACCCTGGCGGTGGATCTGGGCCGCCCTCGGGGTCGCCCTGGTCGCCGGCCTCGCCGCGTGGTGGTTCCTGGCCGGCCCGGGCTCGCCCACCGTGGTGCCGCAGACGACCAAGCTCACCTTCGCGCAGGCGCAGACCGCCCTCGAGCGCGCGCACCTCGGCGCCGAGCAGGTGGAGAGCTTCGACGAGTCGGTGCCCAAGGGCATCGTCATGTCGACCGACCCGGGCGCCGGCCAGGAGGTCCGCCGCGGCACCGACGTCAAGGTCACCGTGTCCAAGGGCCCGGAGCGGTATGCCGTGCCGAACGTCGTCAAGAAGTCCGCGGCCGAGGCGCGGGACCAGATCACCGCGGCCAAGCTCACCGTCGGCACCACCAAGGAGGCCTTCGACGACAGCATCGCCGCCGGTCTCGTGGTGGGTGTCGACCCGAAGGTCGGCACGCAGCTCAAGCGCGGCACCAAGGTCAACCTCGTGGTCTCGAAGGGCCGTCAGCCGATCCAGGTCACCGACTTCACCAACAAGCCCGCCAGCGAGGCGGTCGACGCGCTGTCCAAGGCCGGGCTCGAGGTCGACGCCACCGAGCAGGCCAACAGCGACACCGTCGCCAAGGGCAACGTGATCTCCCAGTCGCCGGCCGGTGGCACCCTCTTCAAGGGCGACCCGGTCAAGCTCGTGGTCTCCAAGGGCCCGGTCCTGGTCAAGGTGCCCGACGTGCAGGGCAAGCAGGAGGCCGAGGCCAAGGCGATCCTCGAGGGCGCGGGGTTCAAGGTCGTCGTGGAGCGCTTCATGGGCGGCATCTTCGGCACCGTCCGCAGCCAGGAGCCCGGCGCCAACACCGAACAGCCCAAGGGCAGCACCATCAAGCTCGTCGTCGTCTGAGTTGTCTGACCGCGAGGTGTCCAGCCGCCTTCCCGCCAGCCGTCTCGCGACGCTGCTGCTCGTCTCGGTCACCGCGGTCTGGGGCTCGACCTTCTTCCTCATCCGCGACCTCGTGGCGCACGTCCCATCGGCCGACTTCCTCACCGTGCGGTTCGCGATCGCCGCGGTCGTCATGGCCGTGGTCTTCCGTCGCCAGACGCTCGCGCTGAGCCGTCGCGAGGTCCTCATCGGGGTGGTCCTCGGCGTTCTCTACGGTCTCGCCCAGCTGCTCCAGACCATCGGCCTGGAGCACACCCCGGCCTCGGTGTCGGGTTTCGTCACTGGCACCTACGTCGTGCTGACCCCCGTCTTCGGGGCACTGCTGCTGCGCGACCGGGTCAACCGCACGACCTGGCTGGCGGTGCTGCTCGCGACGGCCGGGCTCGCGGTGCTGTCGCTGCGCGGACTCACGGTGGGGTACGGCGAAGCCGTGACCCTGGCCTCCGCGGCGCTCTACGCCCTGCACATCGTGGGCCTGGGCCGCTACTCGACCGCGGAGTCGGCCACCGGGCTGGCCACCGTGCAGGCCTTCGTCATCGCAGCGGTCACGCTCGTGGCGGCCCTCCCCGGCGGGATCACCCTCCCCGCGACGGGCGGGCAATGGACCTCGTTGCTCTACATGGCGCTGATCGCCGGTGCCGTGGCGCTGTGGGCCCAGACCTGGGCCCAGTCTCATCTGCCCGCGACCCGCGCGGCGATCGTGATGACCATGGAGCCGGTCTTCGCGACGTTCTTCGCCGTGCTCCTCGGGGGCGAGTCCCTGACCACCCGGATGGTGGCGGGCGGCGCGATGGTGCTGACCGCGATGTACGTGGTGGAGCTGCTGGGACGGCGCTCAGGGCCGGCGGGTGCCACTGCGGCCGAGGACCGGCCGGCCGAGCTGCTGCACCACGACGTCTGAGGGCGTCAGCTCGTCGGGCCGTCGGCCAGCAGCGGGACCAGCTCGGTGACGGCGCGGTCGGTGCCGGCGTCGTCGACGTCGAGGTGCCAGACCAGCCGCACCGCAGTCGCGCTCACGGGATAGAGGCGTATGCCGCGTCGGCCCGCCTCCTCGACGAAGGCCGCGGGCGCCCACCCGGCTCGGGCCACGTCGAGGACGACGATGTTGGTCTGCACCCGCTGCGGGTCGATCGACCCGGGGGCCGCCGCTGCTGCCGCCTCGGCGAACCGGCGGGCCCGGGCGTGGTCGTCGGCCAGTCGCTCGAGGTGGTGGTCGAGGGCGTGCAGGCCGGCCGCCGCGAGGATGCCGACCTGGCGCATGCCGCCGCCGAACCGCTTGCGCCAGATCCGGGCGCTGGCCATCAGGTCGCGGGACCCGGCCAGCACGGACCCGACGGGGGCGCCGAGGCCCTTGGACAGGCAGACGCTCACCGTGTCGAACAGCCGGCCGTAGGTGTCGAGCGGGACACCGGTGGCGACGTGGGCGTTCCAGAGGCGGGCGCCGTCGAGGTGCATCGCGACTCCCCGGTCGCGGGTGCCGGCGCGCAGGGCCTCGATCTGGTCGAGCGGCTGGACCGTGCCACCGCCGAAGTTGTGGGTGTTCTCGACCACGACGAGCCGGGTGTTGACCTGGTAGGTACCCCCGTCGGGGATCATCAGCGCCAGCGGCTGCGCAGCGTCGAGCAGGCCGTGCTCGGCCACCCACGACCGCGACGAGATGCCGGAGAGCACTGCGGCAGCGCCCATCTCGGCGCGCAGGACGTGCGCGAGCGAGTCAGCGACCAGCTCCTCGCCGTGGCCGACGTGCAGTCGTAGGCAGAGCTGGTTGGCCATCGACCCGGTCGGTGCGAAGAGGGCGTCCTCGTGGCCGAGCAGCTCGGCCACCCGCTCCTCGAGCCGCCGGACCGTCGGGTCCTCGCCGAAGACGTCGTCGCCGACCGGCGCACCGGCCATCGCGCGACGCATCGCGTCGGTGGGCTTGGTGAGGGTGTCGGAGAGCAGGTCGACGTGCACGGGTGGTGCGCTGGGCGGCATCCGGTCAGTCCTTGGCCAGCATCTCGGCGACGAGGAACGCGAGCTCGAGGCTCTGCTGGTGGTTCAACCGCGGGTCGCAGACCGTCTCGTAGCGCTTGTTGAGGTCGGCGTCGAGGATCTTCTCCGCGCCCCCGAGGCACTCGGTGACGTCGTTGCCGGTGAGCTCGACGTGGATGCCGCCGGGCACCGTGCCGAGCCCCTGGTGCACCTCGAAGAACCCGCGCACCTCCTCCACGACGTCGTCGAAGTCGCGCGTCTTGTAGCCGCTGGCGGACTCGAACGTGTTGCCGTGCATCGGGTCACAGATCCAGGTGACCTGGGCGCCGCTGCCGGTGATCTTGTCGACCAGGGTGGGCAGGGCGTCACGCACCGTCTTGGCACCCATGCGGGTGATGAAGGTCAGCCGGCCGGGCTCGCGGTCGGGGTCGACCTTGTCGATCAGGCGCAGCACGTCGTCGACCTCTGCCTTGGCCGACAGCTTGACGCCGATCGGGTTGAGCACCTTCGACACGAAGTCGATGTGCGCCCCGTCGATGTCCCGGGTGCGCTCCCCCACCCAGATGAAGTGTCCGCTGGTGTCGTAGAGCTCACCGGTGCGGCTGTCGACCCGCGTCAGCGGCCGCTCGTAGTCGAGGAGGAGGGCCTCGTGGGACGAGAAGAACTCCGTCGTGCGCATGGCGTCGAAGTCGGCGCCACAGGCCTGCATGAACTTCATCGCCTTGTCGATGTCCTTGGCCAGCCGCTCGTAACGGCTGTTGGCGGCGTTGGCGACGAAGCCGCGGTTCCAGTCGTGCACGTGGCGCAGGTCGGCGAAACCACCCTGCGTGAAGGCGCGGACGAGGTTCAGGGTGGCCGTGCTCGCGTGGTACGCCTTGACCAGCCGCTGCGGGTCGGGCGTGCGCGACTCGAGCGTGAACTCGAAGTCGTTGACCATGTCGCCGCGGTAGGCCGGGAGGCTCACCCCCTCGCGCATCTCGGCACCGCTGCTGCGCGGCTTGGCGTACTGCCCGGCCATCCGGCCGACCTTGACCACCGGGACGGACGCACCGTAGGTGAGGACCGCCGCCATCTGGAGGATCGTCTTGACCCGGTCGCGGATGTTGTCGGCCGTCGCCGAGGCGAAGGTCTCGGCACAGTCGCCGCCCTGGAGCACGAAGGCCTCACCGCGCGCCGCGGCGGCCATCCGCGACTTGAGGACGTCGCACTCCCCCGCGAACACCAGCGGCGGATAGGACGCGAGCTCGGCGACGGCGCTGGAGAGGCGGGCGGCGTCGGGCCACTCCGGCTGCTGGGCGGCCGGGAGGGCTGCGCCGGCCGCGAGGCTGGCGAGGGCGTCGTGGTGCTGCGTGGTGCTCACCGGTCAAGGATAGGTGCGCATCCCAGCGGGTGGGCAGGCGGCTCGGATCGCGGTCACGGGTGGCGCTGACGGAGCTGGACGGCGAACCGGTAGGACCTGCGCGACGCCAGCGAGACGACGGCGGCCAGGCCGGCCCCCGCCGCGTTGAGGAGGACGTCGTCAACCGACGACACCCGGTCCAGGCGCAGGACGTACTGCGCCGTCTCGATCAGGGCCGAACAGCCGGCTGCCAGGGCGGTGACCCGCGGCACCGAGGCCAGAGCCGGGAACCGCAACGGGGCGAGGAACCCCAGCGCCGCGAAGATGAGCAGGTTTCCGACGACCTGCACCGTCGACATGGTCTCGAGGTCGCGTAGCGGCACGAGGCTCACCGCCCCGGTGACCTCACCCGCCCGGCTGCCCGGGAGCATGGTCAGCCAGACCCAGGGCACGGTCCCGTAGACGATGCCGACGTCCGCTGCCGAGGTCCGCCAGGCGTCGACCGAGCTGCTGCCGCGAGCGGTCCGCCTGCGGACCAACGACCAGACCGTCTGCAGCACCAGCGGGAGGGCGGCCACCGTGAGCACGACGACACCGGTGTAGGTGCCCAGGACGTCGTGCCACCGCGCCGTGCTCATCGCGTCATCCGTGGGTCCTGGGTGGGGTCGGCATACATCGATGGACAGCCGTCGAGCGCGGCACCCTGTCGCAGCTCGAAGTGCCAGGGCTCGTTCCGGTAGATCTGGCACAGCCCGTAGGCCGCGCCGTGCCGCGCGAGCCAGCGCGCAGCCTCCGACGGGCCGAGGTCGACGGCATCGCCGGACACGTGCGCCGACGTCTCCGGGGTGGCCACCCAGCGTCTGGCCTCCTTCACCGACCCGTACTCCGCCACCGCCTGCTCGAGCAGCCGCTCCTGCTCGGCCGCCGAGCGCCAGCCGCTGTTGACGTGGAGCTCGACGCCGTCGTCGAGGGCCGCCGTCGCGGCGGTCCGGAGGGCGTCCAGCAGCGCGGGGTCGAGGTTGGCCACCGTCGCACTGCTGTCGTCGAAGACCGCGCCGCCCGGGCCCACGGAGCCCTCGCCGGGCACCGAGGTCGGCACGCTCCGCGGGTCCCGACCCGCCTGACCGTCGTCAGCGGCCGGGACCATCGCGGCGCGAGGCGGCGTCAGCGAGGTCTGCGACGCAACCCCGGGGCGGGGCACGGTGTGGACCTCGTGGCGCAGGTCGACCGGCGAGAGGGCCACGACTCCGGCGGCGACCGCGGCGACCGCGGCGAGGAGGACGACGAGGAGCACGCGCGATCTCGGGGGTCGCGCTGTGGTGGGTGTCGGCTGGTGGGGGATCATGGTGCTACCCAAGCCAGCGCGCTGTTGCCGGGGCGTATCCGGTTTTGCATACGTCGGCGATATGCCGGCGGTCGTTAGCATCCCGGGTATGCGGGTGCTGGTGGTCGAGGACGAGCCGTTCATGGCTGAGGCGATCCGCGACGGCCTCCGACTGGAAGCCATCGCTGCCGACCTCGCCGGCAACGGGCACACCGCGCTGGAGCTCCTGGACACCAACACCTACGACATCGCGGTCCTCGACCGCGACATCCCCGGCCCGTCCGGCGACGAGGTGGCCAGGCACATCGTGGCCTCCGGCACCGGCACACCGATCCTCATGCTCACCGCCGCGGACCGGCTGGACGACTTGGAGTCGGGGTTCGGGCTCGGCGCCGACGACTACCTCACCAAGCCGTTCGAGCTGCGCGAGCTCGTGCTCAGGCTGAGGGCGCTGGACCGGCGGCGCGGGCTGAACCGGCCACCGGTGCTGGAAGCGGCTGGGGTGCGGCTCGACCCGTTCCGCCGTGAGGTGCACCGGGACGGTCGCTACGTCGCCCTCACCCGCAAGCAGTTCGCCGTCCTCGAGGTGCTGGTCGCGGCACAGGGCGGGGTCGTCAGCGCCGAGGAGCTGCTCGAGCGCGCGTGGGACGAGAACGCCGACCCGTTCACCAACGCGGTGCGCATCACCGTCTCCGCGCTGCGCAAGCGGCTCGGTGAGCCGTGGGTCATCGTCACCGTGCCCGGCGTCGGCTACCGCATCGACGCGGGACCCGACGAGGAACCCACGGTCGCCGGTGCCGGAGCCAGCCGTGGATAGGGCGCCCGGCCTGAGCGTCCGCCTGAAGCTGACCCTCAGCTATGCCGCCTTCCTCATCGTCGCGGGCGGCCTGCTGATGGCCACGGTGTGGGTGTTCCTCCTGCGCTACGTGCCCACCGAGTCGAACTTCGGCCCGGCCTTCAGCCCGAGCCGAAGGGACCTCCTCGACGCCTTCGCCCCCAGAGCCGGCCAGGCGATGGTCTTCCTGCTCGTGTTCGGCCTGGTCGGCGGGTGGTTCCTCGCGGGACAGATGCTCGCACCGCTGACCAGGATCGCCGACGCCGCCCGGCTGGCCGGCACGGGCTCGTTGTCCCACCGGATCCGGCTCGAGGGACGCCGCGACGAGTTCCGCGAGCTCGCCGATGCGTTCGACGCCATGCTGGCCAAGGTCGAGGCCCGGGTCGCTGAACAGCAGAGGTTCGCGGCGAACGCGTCGCACGAGCTGCGCACGCCCCTCGCGGTCACCCAGACCCTCCTCGACGTGGCGCGCAAGGATCCTGGCGTCGACCACCGCGAGCTGGTGAACCGGCTGCAGTCCGTGAACGCTCGCGCGATCGACCTCACCGAGGCGCTGCTCGTCCTCAGTCGCGCCGACCAGCGGTCCTTCACACGGGAGGACGTCGACCTGTCGCTCCTGGCGGAGGAGGCCGCCGAGACGCTCCTGCCCACTGCGGAGCAGCGCGGGGTGACGATCGAGACGTCAGGGGCTGCTGCGCCCGCCACCGGGTCGCCCACGCTCCTGCAACAGGTGACGACCAACCTCGTGCACAACGCGATCGTGCACAACCTGACCCGCGACGGCGGCCACGTCTGGGTCACCACCGGCACCCGTCCCGACGGCGCCCTGCTGACGGTCGAGAACACCGGCGCCCACCTGACCCCGGCCCTGGTCGCCACCCTCGTCGAACCCTTCCAGCGCGGCGTCGGGCGGGCGCGCAGCGACCACGCGGGAGTCGGCCTCGGACTGGCCATCGTCGACAGCATCGTGCGGGCGCACGACGGGATCCTCACCCTGACCCCGCGACCCGACGGCGGGCTGCGCACTACCGTGGAGCTGCCCACCAGAGCAAGGAGCCGGTAGCCGTGCTGATGTACTCGATAGGCGTCACGGTCGATGGCTTCATCAAGGACCGGGAGGGCCGGTTCGACTGGGGCGGTCCCGACGACGAACAGTTCCGGGCCCACCTCGCCGAGGTGGGCTCGCTCGGCGCCTACCTCTGCGGCCGCCGGCTCTACGAGGAGATGCTCGTCTGGGAGACCGACCAGTCCTTGCGTGCCACCGAGGACCGTGCGGCGTTCGCGGACGTCTGGTGCGCGTTGCCGAAGGTGGTCTTCAGCCGCACCCTCCAGACCGTGCAGGGCAACGCACGCATCGCCCGGGGCACGGTGGCCGAGGAGGTGGCCCGCGCCGCCGACGAGACCGACCGCGACCTCTCCATCGGCGGGGCGGACCTGGCGGGCCAGGCGTTCGAGCTCGGGCTCGTCGACGAGCTGCGGGTGTTCCGCTACCCGCTCGTCGTCGGCGGCGGCACCCCCCACCTGCCGCCGGTCAGCGACCGCGTCAGGTTCGCGCTCACCGAGACCCGGACCTTCGGTGGCGGCGTCGTCTACGAGCGCTACCGCCGGGCCAGTGACTCCAGCGACTCGGACTGACCGGGTCCTCACCGACGCCCGCCCGGGCCCGTCGCCGGACCCGCTCAGGCTTCCGGGGTGTCGAGACCCTTCGCGATCGCAAACCGCACCAGCTCGATCCGGTTGTGCAGCTGCAGCTTGCCCAGCGTGTTCTGCACGTGGTTCTGCACGGTGCGGTGCGAGATGAACAGGTCGGACGCGATCTCCTTGTAGGACATGCCGGTCGCGACCAGCTTGAGCACCTCGGTCTCCCGCTCGGTCAGCTCGGGGATCGGCCGCGACGGGTCGGTCTGCGGCTGCGTCGACAGCTTGCGGAACTCCCCCAGCACCAGCCCGGCCAGACCCGGCGTGAAGACGGCCTCACCACGCGCCGTCGCCCGGACCGCCTCGACGATCTGCTCCCGGGAGGCGGACTTCACCAAGTAGCCGGTCGCGCCGGCCTTGACCGCCTCGAGGACGTCCTGCTGCTCGCCGGACGCCGACAGCACGAGCACCCGGGTCTCCAGTGAACCCAGGGCAGCGCACACCTCGTGGCCGCGCATCCCGGGCAGGTTGAGGTCGAGGACGAGCACGTCCGGCCGGGTGGCCTTGGTGCGGTTGACCGCGGACGGTCCGTCGTCGGCCGTGGCCAGCACCGCCATGCCTGCCTCGGCCAGGTCGCGGGCCACGGCGTCGCGCCACAACGGGTGGTCGTCGGCGACGACCACGCTCGGCTGCCGCGGGGGCTCCGACCCCGCGTCGCCGCCGGGCTGCTCCTGCTCGCTCATCGCGCTCCTCCGTCTCGTCCGCCGTCCTTCGGCGCCCGCATCCGCACGGTCACCCCAGCTCCTTCGCGTCCCGCGTACTCGGCCGTCCCACCCAGGTCGGTGAGCCGACCCCGGATGCTCGACGACGCACCCATCCTCCCGGCCGCGGCCGCCTCGTCGAGGCGACCCGCCGGCATACCCACGCCGTTGTCGCGCACGGTCAGCCCGACCTCGTCGCCGTCGTCCTCCACGAGCACCCAGGCCTGGGCCTCCTCGCCCGCGTGCACGCGCACGTTGTCGAGCGCCGCACCGACGGCGGCGACCAGCTCACCCGCCACGCGCGGAGGCACGAGCACGGGGTCGGCGGGCGCGACGAGGTGCACCCGGCCGCCGGCGTAACGCCCGAGCAGCTGGCGCAGGTCGACATCCCCCGAGACGGTCGCCTCGGTGTCGGCCGGCGACGTGCCGCTGACGAGGGCGCGCAGCAGGCGTTCCTGGTCGGCTGCCATGGCGCCGAGCTGCGCCGACTCCCCGCCGAGCTGGGTGCCACGCCGGTTGATGAAGGCGAGGGTCTGCAGGACGCCGTCGTGCACGGTGCGGGCCAACCGCTCGCGCTCGCGCACGCTGGCCTCGAGGGCGAGCGCCTCGCGCAGCTTGGCGTGGCCCTCGCGGGCCAGGTCGCAGGCATAGCCGATGAGCGTCCCGATGAGCAGGAGCAGGACGATGTTGTTGATGGTGTTGGGCGTCGCCCGGCCGACCTCGACCACGTCGACGACCCCGATGAAGACGGCCGCCGCGAGGCCGCCAGTGCGACCGAGCAGCACGGCCGCCGAGACCACCCCCGCCGCGGGCCAGAACGTGGGCAGCGTGCGGCTACCGGCCTCGATCGCCTCCGCCGTGTCGACCAGCCTGGTCGCGAGGATCGCCCCGGCGGCCAGCAGCAGCTCGACGACCACCAGCCACAGCCTGCGACGGCGGTAGAACACGAGGAAGACGGTCCACACGCCCAGCACCGCCAGCACCAACCAGGCGAGGGTCGGCCGGACCAGGTCGTGCGGGCGGTCCCAGAGCGAGTACGCGGCATAGGCCAGCGCGAGAGGTCGGAAGACGTCGATGCCCTTCCAGAACGCCGACACCACCTCGGGTTGCGAACCCGGCGCGGCGACGTCCTGGCGCGCGGACAGGCTCAGGTGCCGCGCCACGGCGAAGGTGCCCTCAGCTCGCCGCGCGGGCGCCCGGGGGCACCTCGTCGGAGGCCGCGTCGCCCGCGCCCTCGGCGGGGAGCGGGTCGGCCCCGGCCTCGGTCCGCACGTCGTCGCGGGCGGTCAGCTCGTCGATGTCACCGACGGCGTCGTCGACGCTGGGGCGGACCTTGCGCGACGACTCGTCGTCCTGGGCGTCGAGCGCCTCCTCGAGCTCCTTGGCGGCGGTGCCCGGGAGGGCAGCCTCCTGGAGCTCGCGGGCCTTGGTCTTCGCGGCGGCGAGGATGCGGTCCTTCATCGACGTGGCGTACATGTCGACGTACTCCTGGTCGGACAGGAGCATCAGCTCGTACATGATCTCGTCGGTGATCGACCGCAGGACGAACCGGTCGTCCTCCATGCCCTCGTAGCGGGAGAAGTCGAGCGGCTTGCCGATCTTGACGCCGATCCGGATCAGCTTGGGGATCTTGGTGCCGGTGGGCTGGGCCTTGTCGGTGCCGATCATCGCGACGGGGAGCACCTTGACCTTGCCCTCGAGGGCCATCCGCGCGACACCGGTGCGGCCACGGTAGAGCCGGCCGTCGGGGCTGCGGGTGCCCTCGGGGTAGATGCCGAGCAGCTCGCCGCGACGCAGCACCTTCAGCCCCGAGCGCAGGGCCGCCTCGCCGGCCCGACCGCCGGAGCGGTCGACGGGCAGCTGGCCCACGCCGCGGAAGAACGCTGCCGTCGCGCGACCCTTGAGGCCCCGACCCGTGAAGTAGTCGGACTTCGCCAGGAACGTCATGCGACGAGGGACCACCAGCGGCAGGAAGATCGAGTCGGAGAAGGACAGGTGGTTGCTCGCGAAGATGGCGGCGCCGTCGTCGGGAATGTTCTCCTCGCCCTCGACCCACGGGCGAAAGAGCAACTTGAGGATCGGGCCAAGAACGACCGTCTTGAGCACCCAGTAGAACACCAGCACACCTCCGAAGTGACGCCGTGAACTCTACGGTACCGAGGGCGACCTCGCGGCACCGTGCGAGAATGCGCGCCATCGTCGGATCCCCCCGTCCGACCCCGGAGTCCACCAGGAGCCCCGTTGTCCGTGCTTCCCGGCGCCGAGCCGTACTCCCACGACGGAACCGACACGGGGGTCCTCCTGCTCCATGGTTTCACCGGCACACCCCAAGCCGTGCGGCCGTGGGCCGAGCACCTCTCCGAGCGCGGCCTGACCGTCCGCGTCCCGCGACTCCCGGGACACGGCACGACGTGGCAGGAGCTCAACCGCACCCGGTGGCAGGACTGGTATGCCGTCGCTGACGCCTCGTTCCGCGAGCTCCACGAACGCTGTGGCCGGGTCTTCGTCGGAGGTCTCTCGATGGGCGGTGCGTTGGCGCTCGCGCTCGCCCAGGAGCACGGGCCGCGGGTGTCCGGCCTGGTCCTGGTCAACCCCGCGGTGAAGTTCGACGACTGGCGGGTACGGCTGGTGCCGGTGCTGCGCCACGTCGTGCCGAGCGTGGCCCCCATCGGCAGCGACATCAAGAAGCCGGGGGTGGTCGAGCTGGCCTACGAGCGGTCGCCGGTGCAGGCCGCCCACTCGCAGTTCACGGCGTGGAAGAACGTCATCCGCGACCTGCCGGAGGTCACGCAGCCGGTGCTCCTCCTGCACTCCGCGGAGGACCACGTCGTGCCGGCCGCGAGCTCCGAGCTGGTGCTCGCCCGGATCTCCAGCGAGGACTCCACCGAGATCCTGCTCCGCGACAGCTACCACGTGGCTACCCTCGACCACGACGCGCCACGTATCTTTGACGAGTCGGTGCAGTTCATCGAGCGGCTGACCTGATCGGGCCGGTCCCACACCGGCCGGCCAGTCGTCCGATCCAGACCAAGGGGCATCCATGAGCGACCGCGACGTCGACGCCGAGTTCGCGGACATCATCGCGCGCTGGGACGAGGTCGAGTCGCTGCCCGACGCCGCGGACGGCGCTGCCACGACTGCGGCGACCGGCGCGGGGACCGACGCCGGGACCGACGCAGGGACCGACGCCGGGCTGGACGCCGGGCCCGACCCGAGGACCGTCGAGGGGCCGACCGCACCCGGCGACCCACCCCAGGTTCTCGGCCCCGGCGTGAACCCTCCGTTGCGGTCCAACACCAACCCGCCGCCGACCCGGCCCTTCGTCGTCTGGCGCGGAGCCGAGATCCCCGAGCCGGAGCCCGGCGAGGACTCCCCCGACCCGGTGGAGCTCCGCGACCTCTCGGACCTCGACGACGACCACTTCGAGCCCGGGCCGACCGCTCCCCTGCCGCCGCAGGAGGACCTGCAGTTCTGGGGGATCATCGTCGGCCTGGTGGCTGGCCCCCTGCTGCTGCTCTGGATCGTCATGTTCCGACCGGACGTCAGCGACTGGTGGACCCTCGGCGCGCTGGGGCTGACCGTCATGGGCTTCGTCCTGCTGGTGATGCGACAGCCGCACGCCCGCGACGAGGACGACCCCGACAACGGCGCCCGGATCTGACCCATCTCCGGTGACCACGGTGCACGCCGATCCCGGCTGACCGGTTGACGCTCGCGCAGCGCGCTGGCAACCCGTCCAGGGCCTGCGTCACCTGCCTAGCCCGGTGGGTCGTCCTGGGAGCTGCTCGCCGCCGCATCGGCAGCGACCTCCTCGACGCGCTCGACGGTGGACGCAGGGACCACGGGCTCGCCCTCGGTCTCGGTCTCCGCGGTCGGCACCGCCTGCGGGTCGAGGTCGACGTCGACCCACGTGGGGCGGTGGTCGCTGGCGGCGACGAGGTCGGCGACCTCGAGCTCGACCGCCCGGTGCGGGAGCACCGTGAGGTCGGGTGAGGCGAAGATGACGTCGAGCACCCGGTGCGGGGCGCTCGCCGGGTAGGTCGGCACGGGCGGTGAGATGAGGCGCAGTGGCGAGGCGAACAGCCGCCAGGCCCGGCCGGTCTCGCCCTCGTTCAGGTCCCCGGCCAGCAGCACCGGGCCGCCCCCGGAGACGGTCCGCAGGATCTGGCCCGCGTGCCGCTCGCGTTCGTCGGCGTCGAGGCTCAGGTGCACCGACGACACCACCAGCGGCTGGTGACCGGCAGGACCGACCCGGATCACGGCATACCCCCGGGTGCGCTGCAGGGCAGCCACCCGGAGCCGGTGGTGACGGGACTCGCTCACCTGCACGCGCAGGGAGGTGAAGATCGTCGTGCCGCCGCTGCCGCGGTGCCGTCCGGACCAGAACAGGCCGCACTCGGCCGCGAAGTCGGACACCCGCCAGGTCGAGAACAGCCGTCGAGGCACCTCCTGCAGGCACAGCACGTCGGGGTCGATGGCACGGATGACGCGTGCCGCCGCGTGCCGGTCGAGGGTGAAGTCCTTGAGGTTGTAGGACGCCACCCGCATCGTGCTCATGCGCCCTCGGCCGCGGCCCGTTCCAGGGCGTCGCGGCGAGCCAGGTCCGCTGCGCCGATCAACCCCGCCTCGTTGCCCAGGGCTGCGGCGACGATCCGGGCCTCGGGCCGGTAGCCGCGGCCCGTGAGGTGCCGTCGGAAGGTCGTGCGGGCCGGTTCGAGCAGCAGGTCTCCCGCGGCGCTGACCCCACCGCCGATGACGAACACCCCCGGGTCGAGGGCCGCCGCCAGGTTGGCGATCCCGATCCCCAGCCACTGGCCGATCTCGCCCAACAGCTCGGTGGCCGTCGCGTCGCCGTCGCGGGCCGCCTCGGTGATCATCGGACCGGTCAGCGACGACGGGTCACCACCCACGAGGTTGAGCAGGTCGGTCGCCATCGGGCTGCCCGCCGTCATCATCGCCCGGGCCTCGCGCACCAGCGCGTTGCCCGACGCGTACTGCTCCCAACAGCCCTTGTTGCCACACTCGCAGCGTTGGCCACCGGGGACCACCTGCATGTGGCCGAACTCCCCCGCGATCCCGTACCGGCCGCGCATGATCTGTCCGTCGAGGATCATCGCGCCCCCGATCCCGGTGCCGAGGTTGACCATCACGACGTGCGAGTCGCCTTGCGCCGCACCGAATCTCCACTCGGCCCACGCCGCCGCGTTGGCGTCGTTGTCGACCGAGATCGGCACCGGCACCCGGCGCTGCAGGTTGGCCTCGAGGGGCTCGTCGCGCCAGGACAGGTGGGGGGCGAAGACCACGGTCGCGCGGTCGGCGGCCACGAAGCCCGCTGCGCCGATCCCGACCGCGACGACGTCGTCACCCGCGCCGTCGATCAGCTCGGCGACCACGTCGACGATGGTGTCCTCGACGACGCTGGGGCTGGTCGAGCGGTGCGGCGTGTCGCGACGGGCGCGGGCCACGACCACGCCGCCGGGGTCCACGACTCCCCCGGCGACCTTGGTGCCACCGATGTCGATCCCGATCGCCAGTCCGCCGCTCATGAGGTCGCGCTCCCCGGGGCGTCCTCGTCGTCGACCGCGATGTCCTGGACCCGCGAGGAGTGGGGTTGCGACCGGCGGGGCGAGGCCGACCCGGAGCTCCCCGTGTCGGCGCGGCGCTGGCCGGCGATGTCGCGCAGCGTCGCGGCGAGCGCACCCGCGAGGTCGGCCAACCGGTCGACGGTCTCGGGTCGCACCGACCGCAGCAGCCCGATGCCCTGGCAGACCGGGCACAGCTGGCAGGCGACCGCCTGCCCGACGCCGCTCGGCGCGCCGCACGACGAGCAGCGCGGGGTGGTCGAGTCGGCGCCCCCTGCGTGGGTGCCCGGCTCCTCGGTCCCGGACCCGTCGGTCCCGGACGCCGCGTGACCCGGCCCCGCGGCATACCCGGCCTGCGCACTGGTGGCCCAGCCACCGAGCGCGTCCAGGAGGCGGGCAGCCTCCTCCGCCACCGTGCCCACGGCAGGGCGTTCGTCGTCAGCCACGCGGCCAGACCTCCTCGTCGGGGACGAAGCGCACCCGCAGCAGTCCGTCGCGCACGGAAGCACCCTCGACCACGCATCGTTGCAGAGCCGACGGCAGGGTGAGCACCCGGCGGTGCTCCCCCACCGTCACGACCAGCTCGTCGTCGCGGCGTTGCAGGCCCAGGTCGGCCGCGTGGGCCAGCGGGAGCGGCAGGACCAGGAGGAACCCCTCGTCGGTGCGTTCGACCGTCAGTCCGCGGTGGGTGACGGGGGCGAGGACGTCGCTGCCGCCTTCCTGCGCCTCGGCGAGCGCGGCGAGCGCGTCGGCACCGATCGGCTCCGACGGGAGATACGGAGTCACGACCACCGGCAGCCCGGCGAACGACTCGCACACCTCGACCAGGCCACCCCGCTGGGCCGTGTTCCACGAGGCGCGCCAGGCATCGGTCCGGCCCTCCTCGGCGGTGGCGTCCGGGAACACCCGGTTGACGACGACCGCGTCGACGACGAAGCCGTAGAGCGACAAGGACGTCCAGGTGCGCCGCGACTCGGCGATCACGACGCGTTCGGGCGTCAGGACCAGTCGCACGGAGGTCTGGTCACCGGTCAGGATGCGGTGGACCTCGCGCATCTGCCGGTGCCACCCGGTGACCGCCTCGACCACCGCGGGGTCGGGCAGCGGCACCCCGGCAGCCGCGGCCGCAGCAGGACGCAGGGTGCGGATCAGGCCGCGCTGCGCGGGGAGCAGGCGCTCGAGGTGCCAGGCGAGCGCCTCGGGCAGGGCCAGCAAGCGCAGGGTCTCGGCGGTCGGGGCGCAGTCGACGACGACGAGGTCCCACGGGCCCGACTCGACCTGCGACCGCAGCTCGAGGAGGGCCGCGACCTCCTCCGCGCCGGGGAGGCGGGTCAGCTCCTCGGCGACGACCGGGTCGACGCCGACGGTGTCGAGGACGGCGAGCAGGTAGTCCTGGACCACGCGCCACGACTCGCCCAGCAGGTGGGGCGGGCTGATCTGCAGGGCGGAGAGGCCGGACTCGACGTCGACCGGTGACCCGCTGCGCGACCCGCCCAGGGCGACCCCGAGCGCGTCACCCAGCGAGTGGGCAGCGTCGGTCGACATGACCAGGGTCTTGACGCCGGCCCGAGCCGCCTTGACGGCCGTGGCGGCTGCCGTGGTGGTCTTGCCGACCCCGCCCTTGCCGGTGAAGAGGATGACGCGCATGGCTGTCGACGCCCCTTGGCTATCGAGGGTCCGCGGCGGCGAGCTGCCTCAACCCTCCACCCGCTTCTTCAGCGACTTGAGCGCGGTGTCGATGATGACCTTCTCGGCCTTGCGCTTGAGCATCCCGAGCATCGGGATCTTGACGTCGACGGCGAGGCGGTAGGTGACGGTCGTGGCGTCCTTGCCCTTGGCGACGAGCGTGTAGGAGCCGTTCATCGCCTTGAGCACGGTGGCCTCGACGAGGCTCCAGGAGACGACCCCCGTGCCGTTCCTCGCGACGTCCCACTCGTAGTCGAGCGTGTAGGTGTCCTTGATCGCCCCGGCGTCGAGGGTGAACTGCACCTGGTCGGCCCAGCCGTCGCCCTCCTCCGTGAGGATGCTGACCGCCTTGACCTCGGTGGCCCACTCGGGATAGCTCTCGAAGTCGGCGATGACGTCGAGGACTTCACCCGGCTTTGCGTCGATGTCGATGCTGGATTCGGTGCGGTCGGCCATGCGCCGAAGGCTACAACGCCGAGGTGTCGGACGCCGGACCGCCTTCGAGACGGTCCTTGAGACCGTGCACCGCCCGCTTCCAGCGCAGGGTATGCCGCGTGGCCACGTTCCGGGGCGCCCGCGGGCCCCGGTGGCCCCGGACGTAGTGGTGCACGACCACCCCGTCGCGGAACGGCTCGAGCCAGACCTCCATCTCGCCGACGACCTGGCCGGTCACGGCCCAGCGCACGCCCTTGACCCCACGGTCGCGGGTCACCGTGGGGGCCAGGTGCGGCCAGACCTGCGCGACCCAGGCCTGGTCGTCCAGGCTCGCGCGCACGACCTCGGGCGAGGCCCGGATGAAGGTCTCGTCGACGATGTCGATCCTGTGGTCGCGCACCGGGTCAGTGTTCCGCACGTCACGTCGCCATGTGGATGGACCCTGCCCCCACCTGCTTACCCACGGGTAGGCTGTGCGAAATAGGCTAGAGAGCGCCGCCGTCAAAGGAGACTCCGTGCAGGAACACGTCGCACCCCCACTCGTGCCACCCACGACCAAGGGGAGCCTGGCCGACCTGCCGGGCCGCAACGCCGCCTCCGACCCCACGCGGGTGGCGTTCTCCCGCAAGGAGGGCAGCGGCTGGGTCGACGTGACCGCGGCCGAGTTCGACGAGGACGTGCGCGCCGTCGCCAAGGGCCTCATCGCCGCCGGGATCGCGCCCGGCGACCGCGTGGCCATCATGTGCAAGACGCGCTACGAGTGGACCCTCACCGACTTCGCGATCTGGACCGCGGGTGCCGTGACGGTCCCGATCTACGAGACCTCGTCGGCCGAGCAGGTCGCCTGGATCCTCACCGACTCCGGCGCCAAGGGCATCATGCTCGAGACCCCGTCGCACGCGGCGACCCTCGCCGAGGTGCGCGACCAGCTGCCCGGCCTCGAGCACGCCTGGCAGGTCGACGCCGGGGCCATCGCCGAGCTCAAGAGCGCCGGGGCCGAGGTGAGCGACGCCGACCTCGAGGCCGCCAAGGGTGGGCTCGACCGCGCGAGCATCGCCACGATCATCTACACCTCGGGCACGACCGGCCGCCCCAAGGGCGTCCAGCTGACCCACGACAACTTCCTCGCCCTGTCCGAGAACGCCATCACCAAGCTCAGGTCGGTGGTCAAGGCCGACGGCGCCTCGACGCTGCTCTTCCTCCCGCTGGCGCACGTCTTCGCGCGGTTCATCCAGGTCCTCTGCGTCACCGGCGAGGCCAAGATGGGCCACAGCGCCGACATCAAGAACCTGCTCGCCGACTTCGCCGAGTTCAAGCCGACCTTCATCCTCTCGGTGCCGCGCGTCTTCGAGAAGATCTACAACTCCGCCGAGGCCAAGGCCACGGCCGAGGGCAAGGGCAAGATCTTCGCGGCCGCCGCCGACACCGCCATCGCCTGGTCCAGCGCCCAGGACACCGGCGGGGCCGGGCTCGGCCTCAAGGTCCGGCACGGCATCTTCGACAAGCTGGTCTACGCCAAGCTGCGCGCCGCCATGGGCGGCCGGGTGATGTACGCCGTGTCCGGTGGCGCGCCGCTGGGCACCCGGCTGGGCCACTTCTTCCGCGGCATCGGCGTGACCGTGCTCGAGGGCTACGGCCTGACCGAGACCACCGCCCCGGCCACGGTCAACGTGCCCGACCGCGTGAAGATCGGCACCGTCGGCGCCCCGCTCCCCGGGGTGGGCATCCGCATCGCCGACGACGGCGAGATCCTCATCCAAGGCAACAACGTCTTCGCCGCCTACCACAACAACGCCGAGGCCACCTCGGGCGCGGTGCTCGACGGGTGGTTCCACACCGGCGACATCGGCGAGCTCGACGAGGACGGCTACCTCAGGATCACCGGGCGCAAGAAGGAGCTCCTCGTCACCGCGGGTGGCAAGAACGTCGCCCCGGCGGGTCTGGAGGACCGGCTCCGGGCCCATCCCCTGATCTCCCAGTGCATCGTCGTCGGTGACCAGAAGCCGTTCATCGGCGCCCTGCTCACCCTCGACGACGAGATGTACCCGGGCTGGGCCAAGAACAACGGCCTCTCCGGAGTCAGCTTCGACCAGGCCCGCACCAACGAGACGGTCCTCGCCGAGCTCCAGAAGGCCGTCGACGACGCCAACAAGTCGGTGTCCAAGGCCGAGTCGATCCGCAAGTTCGCGGTGCTGCCGGGTGACTTCACCGAGGAGAACGGCTATCTCACGCCGAGCCTGAAGCTCAAGCGGAACATCGTCATGAAGGACTTCCACGACGAGGTCGAGGCGCTCTACTCCGGTGCCAAGGAGTGACCCGCTGACCCGGAGGCACCCGGCGAGCACCGGCCCGTAGGGTCTAGCCATGCGTGCCGCCCCCGGACCCTCCGCCCGGTCCGTGGTGGCGTCGGTCGCCCTGCCGCTGGCGTGGCTGGTCTTCTTCACTGCGCTGCAGTGGAGCGTCGTGCGCTACCGCATCCCCATCGTGGCCGCCCTCACGGCGGCCACGCTGGCGCTGGCTCTCTGGCAGTGGGCCGGCTGGCGGGTCACCCTCCACCGACCGGCGGTGGTGGTGATGCTGGCCGGCTCGGCCCTGGCGACCCTCGCGGTGCCGCTGTTCAGCTACCTCGCCCCGACCGGTCTGGCGGTCGCGACCACCCTCTTCGTCGTGGTGCCGCTGGCCTGCGCAGTCCTGTTGTGCGCCACCACCGTTCGCGCCCACTGGGCTGCCGGCGTGGTGGCCGTGACCGGGTATGCCGCGTGTGCGGCGATCGCGATCACGTCGTCACCGCGGCCGCGCATCGACGTCTGGGTCACCCTGCAGCAGGCCGCCGACGGCCTCGGCCGGGGCGAGAACTTCTACGCGATGAACTGGACCGGTTCCCCCGGCATCCAGGACGCGTTCACCTACCTGCCCTGGACCGCGGTGCTGCTCGCCCCGGGGCGCTGGCTGTTCGGCGACGTGCGCTGGGCGCTGGCGTTCTGGACGCTGGTCGCGGTCGCGGGGGTCTGGATGCTCGCCCGCGGCGCGGCCGTGCGGCATACCGGGGCGGGCTGGGTCTGGACCGCTGCGGCGGTCACCGGCCTGCTCGTCCTCGCCCCCGGCACCCTCACCCAGCTCGACCAGGCCTGGACCGAGCCGCTGCTGCTCGCTGGCCTGGTCTGGTGGGCCGTCCTGGTCCAGCGCGACCGGGCGTGGTGGGCGGTCATCCCGCTCGCGCTCGCCTGCGCCAGCAAGCAGCACCTGGCCCTGCTGCTGCCCGTGCTGCTGCTGTGGCGACCGTTCGGGTGGCATCGGGCCGTGGCGACCGGTGCGCTGACCGGGGTGCTGATCGCCCCGTGGTTCCTCGCGAGCCCGCCCGACTTCGTCCACGACACGATCAGCCTGCTGGTCGGGTTCCACCCCATCAAGTTCGCCAACACGCTCTACCTGCTGGCACTCAACACCTTCGGGGTGACCTTGCCGTTCGCCGTGACCGGCGTCGCGGTGCTGGGCACCCTCGCCGCCGTGTGCTGGACCGTCTGGCGCCGCCAGCCCGCCCTCGCCGACGTGCTGCGCTGGCTGGCGCTGGTGCTGCTGGTGGCCAACCTCGTCAACAAGCAGGCCTTCTACAACCAGTTCTGGCTGGTCGGGTCGCTGGTCGTCGTCTCGCTGGCCGTCGCCTCCCGGACGGCCCGGACGAGCTCCTCGAGCAGCACCGGGTAGACCGCTTCGCCGCGGGCGCGGTGCACGGCCGGGTCGATCCACGCCATCCGGATGGTCGAGCGGACCTCCAGCTCGGCGAACCGGGCGGGGTCGGCGTCGAAGCGCTCGGTGACCCAGCCGTAGAACACCTGCTGCTGGACGATCGTGCGCCCCTCGAAGGAGAAGGCGTCCTCGTCGTGGTGGACCGGCCCGACGAGGTCGTCGACGGTGATGGTGCGACCGGTCTCCTCCCAGACCTCGCGGACCGCCGCCTCGGGGTCGGTCTCCCCCGGCTCGACGCCGCCGCCGATCGTGTACCAGTAGGGGTCGTCCGGGTGGTGCGGGTCGAAACCCTCGATCATCAGGACGTGGCCGTCGGGGTCGACCACGACCACCCGCGCAGCTCGGCGGCGCAGCGGCTCCTCGTCCGTCATCGGGGCAGCGTCCCTCATGGGGCAGGGTCCGGGACCGACGCACGGTCGGTCATCCGGCCAGGCCCCGCAGGTAGCCGAGCCACTCCTTGGTGAACGCGCCCTGGCTGGTGCCCAGCACGGTCCGGAAGGCGGCCGCCGCCGCCTGGTCGGGGGTCGCCGAGGACGAGCCGGAGGGCTTCGTGGCGACGGCCAGGTAGTAGCGCACCAGGGCCTTGCGGCCGTAGCGGTCGACGATGCGGGTCACGGCCAGCCACGCAGCGTTGTAGCTCGGCGCGATCGTCGTCCGGGAGGGGTCGAAGTCGCCCGCGGTGGGCAGCGACTTGGGACCGCTGCCGGCGCGGACCTTCGCCAGCAGCGCCGCCGCGACCTGCCGGCGGGTGGCCCCGACGTCGCGGTAGCCGACGTAGTCGGCCATCCCCTCGGACAGCCACAGCGGGACCGGTCGGTCGGTCGTGGCCCGGATGGCGACGTGGGTCGCCTCGTGGGTCACGACGACCTGCTGCCCCCGGCTCTCCAGGGTGGCGAACGCCCCGGGGTTGACCACGACCCGGTCGGCCCCGGCCCGGCCCGTGGCGTCGAACGGCCCGTCGGTGACGGCGGCGACCTGCGCCACGGAGTCCTTGTCCTGGCCGACCTGCTCGGCCATCTGGGCCGCCGTGCGTGGCACCACGAGGACCAGGCGGCTGTTCCAGGGGGCGGTCCAGACCGCGTCGACCCGTTTGACGGCGAGGTTGCCGAGGGCGAGGTAGGGGCGCAGCCGGCTCGCCGGACCGGACCCCATGACCAGCGTCGTCGAGCTGCGCACGACCGTGAACGAGGGCAGGTCCCAGGCCTGCACCTGGGTGCCCCCGTCGGTGTCGTCGACCAGCCGCCACCCGGCGTCGCGACGCACCACGGTGAAGTACGACTCGAACTCCCGGGACGCCGTGTCGTAGCCGGCCAGGCTGTAGTGCCCGGCGACGCGGGAGACCCACGCCTGCGGGCCGAGCTGGGCGACGCGGTCGGCCCCGAGCTCCGGGGCGGGCTCGGGGGTGCCGTAGCCGAAGCTGCCCAGGGGGAGCTTGGCGAGGGCGTCGTACTGCGCCAGCTGGCGCAGCCCGAACCCCGACTTCGGGTCGTCGAGGGTTGCGGCGAAGGCGGCTCGGTCGTGGTCCCGCACGGCCGCGGCCCGCGCGGACAGCAACGCGGTGAGGGCGTCCTCGCGGGCCGTGGAGGGATCGGGGGCGTTCTGCTGGGTGGTGGCCGTCTGCGACGCGCGGGGGGTGCCCGACGAGCGCCCGGTCCCGGTCCCGTCGTCGGAGCACCCCGCCAGCAGCCCGACGACCAGGACGGTCGTCGCCGCGACCGCGACCCGGGCCGGCCGGACGCCGTGTCGTCGAGGGGTGGCGCGGGTCATCCGGCCATCGTAGGGACGGCTCAGCCGACGGCGCGGACGTGGGCGGCCCACGGCTCGCGGCGCGCCCTGGCCGAGGAGGCCTCGTGCGCGCTGACCAGCCCGGCCTCGGCGAACCGCGCCACGGCGGAACGCTCGACGGCGTCGAGGGGCAGCTCGGCGCCCTGGGGCACGAGCATGGCCGTCACCATGCAGTCGGCGCAGTGCAGGTCGCGCACGGGGCAGCTCTGGCAGTCGATGATCATCGCGATCACCTCGCTCTCTGTCGGGGAGTCCTTCTGTCGTGTGACCTGTCCACGACGCTAGGTGAGGGCACTGACAACGCCGGCGCCACGGCATACCCGGGACGTCGGCGACGGCCCACCCCGCGCGGGCTGCCGACCACGGAACCCGGTGCGGGACAGGCGCGCCTGCCACGGGCTGTCACACCCGCGGCCTACCGTCGGGACCATGCAGACGGCCGGCGACCAGATGGTGCAAGGCACCTTCGACGACCTGGGCACGGCACTGGCCGATGTCACGTTCGTCGTCGTCGACCTCGAGACCACCGGCGGCAGCCCGGCCGACTCGGCCATCACCGAGATCGGCGCCGTCAAGGTCCGGGCCGGCGAGGTCCTCGGCGAGTTCCAGACCCTGGTCAACCCCCACCTGCCGATCCCGCCGTTCATCCAGTCGCTCACCGGCATCACCACCGCCATGGTCGCCGACGCCCCGCGGATCGAGGCCGCCCTCCCCGCGTTCCTCGAGTTCGCCCGGGGCGCGGTGCTGGTCGCCCACAACGCCGGCTTCGACATCGGCTTCCTCAAGATGGCGGCCCGCCAGCAGGGCATCGAGTGGCCGCGCCACGCGGTGCTCGACACGGTCCACCTGGCCCGCCAGCTGGTCAGCCGCGACGAGGCCCGCAACCACAAGCTCTCCACCCTGGCCGCTCTCTTCGGGGCCACCACGACGCCCGACCACCGCGCCCTGCACGACGCGCAGGCGACCGTCGACGTGCTGCACGCCCTCATCGGCCGGGTGGGCAGCCTCGGCGTCCACACGCTCGAGGAGCTCTCCAGCTACACCTCGCGGGTCAGCCCCGCCCAGCGCCGCAAGCGCTGGCTCGCCGACGGCCTGCCCGAGCTGCCGGGGGTCTACCTGTTCAAGGACGGCGACGGCCGGGTCCTCTACGTCGGCACCTCGATCAACATCCGCACCCGGGTCCGCAGCTACTTCACGGCCTCCGAGCAGCGCACCCGGATGGCCGAGATGGTGCGGCTGGCCGAGTCCGTCACCCCGGTCGTGTGCGCCACCACCCTCGAGGCCGAGGTGCGCGAGCTGCGTCTGATCGCCGAGCACAAGCCGCGCTACAACCGGCGGTCCAAGACCCCCGAGCGGGCCACCTGGGTCAAGCTCACGGTCGAGGCCTTTCCCCGCTTGTCGATCGTCCGCGAGGTCCGGGGCGACGGGGCCCGCTACATCGGTCCGTTCGGCAGCCGCGGCTCGGCCGAGGCCGCCGTGGCTGCGGTCCACGAGGTGATCCCGCTGCGCCAGTGCGTGCAGCGGTTGTCGCCCACGCGACGGGTGGGGTCGTGCGCGCTCGCCGACATGGGCCGGTGTGGCGCGCCGTGCACCGGCGCCCAGAGCGTCGAGGAGTATGCCGCGGTCGTGCAGGATGCCGTGCACGCCCTCGCGGGCGACTCGCGCGACGTGGTGACCGCCCTGCGCACCCGGATGGGGTCGCTGGCCGACCAGGAGCGGTTCGAGGACGCCGGCACGCTGCGCGACCGGATGCTGGCGCTGGTGCGCGGCATGGCGCGGGCCCAGCGCATCGCCCCGCTGGCAGCCAGCCGCGAGATCGTGGCGGCCCGGTCTGCCCCGGCCGGTGGCTGGGAGGTCATCGTGGTCCGGCACGGGCGGCTCGCCGCCAGCACCGTCTCGCCGCGCGGCGCCGACCCGATGCCCTACGTCGACGCCGTCCGCACCAGCGCCGAGGTGGTGCTCCCCGCGCCGTGGCCCTCGCCCGCGGCGATCCCCGAGGAGACCGAGAAGATCCTGCGCTGGCTGGAGACCCCAGGCGTCCGGATCGTCGACCTCGACGGCGAGTGGACCTGCCCGGTCGGCGGCGCCGGCGGGGCGCGGGCCGAGCTCGAGCCGCAGGTGGTGGCCCGCCACGCGGTGGCCGGTTTCGTCGCAGCGTCCTAGCCCTCCGGGGACCCGCCCGCAAACGCCGGAGGCGCGGATAGAGTGGGCTCGTGATCTCCGCCATCGTGCTCATCAACGCCAAGGTCGACCGCATCCCCGAGGTGGCCCAGGCCATCGCCGAGCTCGAGGGCGTGTCCGAGGTCTACTCGGTCGCCGGCGATGCCGACCTCATCGCGATGATCCGGGTCAGGGAGCACGAGCAGCTCAACGACGTCATCGCCGACCGCCTCAACAAGGTGGACGGCGTCACGGGCACCAACACCCACATCGCGTTCCGCACCTACTCCACCCACGATCTCGAGGCCGCCTTCAGCCTCGGCCTCGACGGCGACTGACCCGGCGACCCCGGATCTCCACTGCCTCGGCCGCACGGCCGATCTGAGTAGGAACCCGCATCCGCGCAACCCTCCTGACCTGCAGACTCGGGCCATCGAGCGCTGAGCTCCTGCACCCTCCGGAGGACCGATGTCGCCCATCCCCTGCCCCGCCTGCAGCCGCTTCCTGCCCGAGTCGCCGACGTCGTGCCCGGGCTGCCACCTGCCCCTGACCGGCCCGGACGCCCTGCGCCTCTGGCGGGTCGACCAGAGCCTGGCGGCGCTCCAGCGCGAACGCACCGAGCTGATCGCGGCGCTGCGCGCGCAGGGCGTCAGCGCACCATCGGTCCCCGCCGACGAGGGTGACCAGACCGTCGCGACCGCCGGCGAGCCCTTCCCCGGCACAACGACGGCTGCTCGCCGCACCTGGACCACCCAGCAGACCCTGCTCGCCATCGGTGTGCTCCTGGTCCTGGTGGCCGGGTCGATCGCGCTGGCGATCGCCTGGTTCCGCATCGGCATCGTCGGTCAGCTGGTGGTCATGGGCGGTTTCACCGCCGCCGCGACAGTGGCCTCGCTGGTCCTGTCCCGGCGCCGGCTGCCCAGCAGCGCCGAGGCCCTGGCCCTGGTGGCGGGCGGCCTGCTCCTCCTCGACGTGGCTGCCGCTCGGCGGTTCGGGCTGGCCGGCCTCGACTCCATCGACGGACGCACCTACGCCGCGGTCACCGGGCTGCTCGCCGCCGTCGTCCTCGCCGCCCTGCACCGCAGCGACCGCAGGATCGCCGGCTTCGCCCTCCTCTCGCTGACCGCCGCCTCGCTCGGGTGGGCCGGTGTCGTGGCCTTCGCCGACCACGCCTCCGGGGTCGCCGCCCTCGCCCTGGCCGGCGCGGTGCTGTTCGGCACCCTGCACCTGGTCGTCCCCGCGTCGTTCGGGCTGACCCGGCGCGCCGCCACAGGGCCGGCGGCCGGGTGGACCGCGTTCACAGCGGTCACCGCTGCGGTCGGAGCGCTGGGTGCCGGGCGCGATGCGCTGTCCTCCTCGACCGCTGCGGACCTCGACGGCCCCGTGGTCCACGGGCTCACCGCCGACGGCCTGGTCAGCGTGGCGATCCTGTCGACCCTCGCGGTGGCGGGTGCCGTCGTCGTGCGACGTGTCGTCGCGGTCCGCGCCGCGCGCCTCGGCACCCGGGCCGCCGTCCGCGCCGACTGGACTGCGCGGGCGTTGACCGGCGACTGGCGGGCGCTCGGAGTGGTCGCCGTCGTCGCCTCCGTGGCCGGCCCCACCGCGGTGCTGGGCCTCGCGCTGCAGCTGGGTGCCTTCTGGGCCGCGGTGCTCGCGGTCGTCGCCGCCGTGGCCGGCACCGCTCTCGTGGTCGCCCGCTCACGCACCACCTCGCTCGGCATCGCGTGGGTCGAGGCCCAGGCCGGCGCGACGCTGGGTGTCCTCGTGGTCGTCTGCGCGGTCCAGGCCTCCCGGCCGGCGACGACCATCGCCCTGACCGCGACCGCGCTCGTGGCCGCCACGGCCGCAGTGCACCGGCCGACCTGGCGTGCCGCCGCCAGTGCCGTCGGCGCGGTCGCCTCCGTGGGCGCCGCCGCCCTCACCGGCTCGATGTTCTCCGACACCGCCTCGGTGCTCGCGACCGGGACTGCGGGTGCGGCCTTCGTCGCCGTCGCCCTGCTGCGTCGGGCCGAAGCCGAGGAAGCGCCCCTGGCCGTCGTCGGCCACCTCGCCGTGTTCGGCGCGCTGGGCGCAGCCCTGGGGGCAGCTCTCGGTGACGGGGTGGTGATCGCCGTCCTCGTGGTCATCGCGCTCACGGGAGCCGCCACCGCCGTGCTGCGCCCGCACCTGCGCCCCCTCGCCACCGCGACGACGACCCTCGCGTCGGTCTGGGCGCTCTGGTTGGGCGGTGGGCTGGTCGGCCCGCGCTCCCAGTGGGTGCTGCTGGCCGCGGCGGCGCTCGGCCTCGCCGCGCTGGCGCAGTGGCGTCGCCACCGCACCGAGGAGCTGGTCCTCGGTGGCCTGGCCGTCCTCGTCGCGGTCACCGCTGTGGTCGTCGCGGTCGACCGCACCTGGCCGCACGCCGCCGCACTGGCCGCCGCGGCATACGGGCTTGTCGCCGTTGGGTATGCCGCCCTGCCGCACCGACGCGCCGTGGTCAGCGTCGCCGTGGTGGCACTGACGGCCGCGGTGTGGGTGGAGCTCTGGGACGCCGACGTGACGACCCTGGAGGCGTGGACGCTGCCGCTGGCTGCCTTCCTGCTCGCCGCCGGGTTGTGGTCGCACCGCGAGCTCGGTGACCACTCGTGGCTCACCGCCGGGCCGGGTCTGGCCGTCGCGCTCCTGCCGTCGACCCTCTTCACCACGGTCGACGACGGTCTCGCCCGCCCGCTCGTCACGGTCGTCGCTGCCGTCTCCGTGCTGGTGCTCGGGGCGCTGCGCCGCTGGCAGGCGCTGGTGGTGGTGGGCGCGGCCTGCGCCGCGACGGTCGCCCTCACCCAGCTGCTTCCGTATGCCGTGCTGCTGCCCCGCTACCTCACCCTCGGGGCGCTCGGGGTCCTGCTCCTGGCCGTCGGAGCGCGGTACGAGCAGCGTCGCGCCGACGCCCGGCAGGCGGTCAGCTGGCTGGCCTCCATGTCCTGACCCGGCGCGCTCGTGCACCACGTGGGGGCGGTGGGCCGGGAGGCGGGCGTACCTTCGCGTCATGGACGACATCACCACCTTGTTCGACCGGGCTGCCCGCGTGGCAGCCGACCACCGCGCGGCGGTGGCCGCTGCTCCCGTTGCGGCCCGGCTGTCCGCACAGGCGCTGCGTGGGTCCGCGGACGTGGCCCTGCGTGACCGGCCGACCCCCGCGGGGGAGGTGCTGGACGAGCTGGTCGAGACCTTCGGGCCGGGCCTGGTCGGCACCCCGGGTCCCCGCTTCTTCGGCTTCGTCATCGGCGGAGCGCTGCCCGCCGCGAGCGCGGCCGACCTGGTCGCGATCGGGTGGGACCAGTGCGCGTTCAACGCGACCCTCTCCCCCGCCGCGGCCGTGGCCGAGGACCTCGCGGGCGGCTGGCTCAAGGACCTGCTCGGGCTGCCGGCCGGAGCCACCGTCGGGTTCGTCACCGGGGCCCAGGGGGCCAACACCGTCAGCCTCGCCACCGCCCGCCACCACGTCCTCGAGTCGGTGGGCTGGGACGTCGAGAAGGACGGCCTCCTCGGGGCGCCCCGGGTGCGCGTGGTGGCGAGCGTCGAGCGCCACGCGACCATCGACCGGGCGCTGCGGCTGATCGGGTTCGGGACGGCCGTCGTCGAGGAGGTGGCGACGGACGCCAACGGCGCCATCGAGGTGGCCGACCTGGCGGCCGTCCTGGCGCGCTCCGAGCCCGGACCGACGATCGTGTGCCTCCAGTCCGGCAACGTCAACACCGGCGCCTGCGACGACCTGCGGGCGGCCAGCGCGGTGGCTCGGCGCCATGGGGCGTGGGTGCACGTCGACGGCGCGTTCGGCCTCTGGGCGGGGGCCAGCCCCGCGAGGGCACACCTGGTCGACGGGGTCGACCTCGCGGACTCGTGGTCCTGCGACGCACACAAGTGGCTCAACGTGCCCTACGACTGTGGCTTCGCCATCTGCGCGCACCCCCAGGTGCACGCCAGGTCGTTGTCCTACACCGCGGCATACCTCACCGGACAGGGCGGCCCGATGCCGGCCCTGGGCGACCTGGTGCCCGAGTCCTCACGGCGGGCCAGGGGTTTCGCCGTGTGGGCTGCCCTGCGCGAGCTGGGACGCGACGGCGTCGCCGACCTGGTCGAGCGCTGCTGCACCCTGGCCCAGCGCTTCGCCGACGGCCTCGAAGCCGGTGGGGCCGACGTGGTCAACGACGTCGTCCTCAACCAGGTGCTGGTCGGCTTCGGCAGCGACGAGCGCACCGACCGGATCGTCGAGGGCGTCCAGCGCGAGGGGACCTGCTGGCTCGGCGCGACGACCTGGCACGGGCGCCGGCTGATGCGGGTCTCGGTCTCGAACTGGTCGACCACCGCGCAGGACGTCGACCGCTCGGTCGCCGCCATCCTGCGGGTGGCCGCCGAGGAGGTCGACGGCTGAGCCGCCGGTGGGTCAGGCGGAGGTGAGGCGCTGCGTGGCAGCGGCCCACTGCTCGAGCCGGGCAGCGGCGGCGCCCGAGTCGAGGGTGGCCTCGGCGCGGTCCATGCCGAGGCGCACGCTGGCGGCGAACGCCTCGTCGGTGGCGTCGTGCGTGGCGGGCTCCGCGCCGCCCTCGACGTCCCGACCGGCGAGGGCCAGCGCCATCCCGGCGTTGAGCACCACCGCGTCACGCACTGCGCCACGCTGGCCGCCGAAGAGGTCGCGGGCCACCTGGGCGTTGTGCGCGGCGTCCGCGCCGCGCAGGGCCTCCACGGGCTGCCGCTCGAGGCCGACGTGGAGCGGGTCGAAGACGCGCTGGCTGACGGCGCCGTCGCGCACCCACCACACGGTCGACGTCGTGCTGAGCGTCAGCTCGTCGAGCCCGTCGTCGCCCCTGAAGACGGCGGCCGCGGAGCCGCGCCCCGCGAAGACCCCGGCGATGAGGGGCGCCATCCGCGGGTCAGCCACCCCCACGGCTGCGTAGGTGGGACGGGCCGGGTTGGTCAGCGGACCGAGGACGTTGAAGGCGGTGCCGACGCCGAGCCCGCTGCGGGCCGCGGCGGCGTGCCGCATGGCCGGGTGGAACGCCTGGGCGAAGCAGAAGGTGATGCCCGCCTCGGCGGCCACCTCGGCCACCTGGGCCGGGGTGAGCGTGAGGTTGACGCCGAGCGCCTCGAGGACGTCGGCCGAGCCCGAGGTGGACGAGGCGGCGCGGTTGCCGTGCTTGACCACCTTGACCCCACTGGCCGCGATGACGACCGAGGCCATCGTGGAGATGTTGACCGTGTTGGAGCGGTCCGCACCGGTGCCGACGATGTCGAGGCTCGGCCCCGGCACCTCGATCTGGTTGGCGTGGGCGAGCATGACGTCGGCCAGCCCGCGCAGCTCCTCGACCGTCTCGCCCTTGGACCGCAGCGCGACGAGGAAGCCGGCGACCTGGACCGGCGAGGCCTCGCCGCCCATGATCTCGTTCATCGCCCAGGCGGCCTGGTCGGTGCTCAGGTGCTCACCGGCGATGAGCAGGGTGAGCAGGTCCGGCCAGGTGTGACCGGCCGGCTCGCGTGCGGTCACCGGCTCAGGAGGCGCTGGGGCGTCCGCCGCGACCCAGCTCGGCCACGGCCGAGGCCAGGGCGATCGGGTCGAGCGGGTGCGGGACGGCCAGGTCGGCGAGCGACCAGGTGGCCAGCCACCCGTCCTGCGGGCGACCGGTCAGGACCAGCACCGGCGGGCAGGCGAAGATCTCGCTCTTGAGCTGCCGGCAGAGACCGAGCCCACCGGTCGGGGCCGCCTCGCCGTCGAGGATGAGGACGTCGAACGAGGCGTTCTCGACCGCCTCGATCACCGCCGCCGCGGTGGCACACTCCCGCCACGAGGAGACCTCGACGTCGCGGGCCGGCCGACGGCCCACGGTGACGCGGACAGCGTCCCGGGTGGTCTTGTCGTCGCTGTACAAGAGCACCGAGATCTGACGGGTCTGAGCCGCTGCTGGTGACCCCGACGAGGTCGGGACGTCAGCGGCGGTCGCGTGCGAAGCGGTCATGGCGCTGATGCTACCGGTGCGGCGTTTCGGCGCGGTCATGCGCCCATCGGGGGGTCGACGGTGTGCCGGACTGGGAATGTGGCTAATCTGGCGCACGTGGCGACCGCATCTCCAGTGACCTCTGAACCCGCTCGCTCGGCCGGCAGCATCCCCGGCCACGGGCCGGTGTCCCGACCCAACATGGTGTCGGTCGGCACCATCGTCTGGCTCTCCAGCGAGCTGATGTTCTTCGCTGGCCTGTTCGCGATGTACTTCACGATCCGCTCGGTCGAGCCGGACCTGTGGCACACCTCGACCGAGGTGCTCAACGTGCCCTTCGCCACCATCAACACGATCGTCCTCGTGGTGTCCTCGGTGTGGTGCCAGCTCGGGGTCCACGCGGCGGAGCACGGCAAGCCGCACCGCGGCGACGCCAGCCTCCTCGCGGTCAAGAACTGGGGCATGCGCGAGTGGTACGTGCTGACCTACATCTTCGGCGCGATCTTCGTGTCCGGGCAGGTGCTCGAGTACTCCGAGCTCGTCCACGAGGGCATCACCCTCTCGTCCACCGCGTACGGCTCGGTCTTCTACCTCACGACCGGCTTCCACGCCATGCACGTGACCGGCGGCCTCCTCGCCTTCCTGCTCATCATCGGCCGCACCTTCACGACCCGGCACTACAGCCACGCGCAGGCCGCCGGTGCCGTCGTGACCTCCTACTACTGGCACTTCGTCGACGTCGTGTGGATCGCGCTGTTCGCGACGATCTACCTGTTGAAGTGACCGGCACGATGCTCCACCCGCACCCCCAGCCAGCCCTGCCCACCTCCGTCGACAGGACCGCACCGTGAACGCCTTGGCCGCCCGCCGCCGACACCCGGCCGCGATCGCCCTGCTCCTGCTCCTGGGTCTGATCCTCACCGGGGTCGCGTACTCGACCTTCGCCCCCAAGCAGGCCGACGCCGCCACTGCCGCGGCCAGTTCGGTCGAGGAGGGCAAGAAGCTCTTCCTGGCCAACTGCGCGACCTGCCACGGCCTGCAGGCCCAGGGCACGAAGGCCGGCCCCGCCCTCCCGGGCGTCGGTGCCGCCGCCGTGGACTTCCAGATGGGCACCGGACGGATGCCGATGGCAGCCCCGAACGTCCAGGCGCCCCGCGCCGACGAGGTCCGGTTCAGCCAGGAGCAGATCTCGGCCGTCGCCGCCTACATCGCCTCGCTGGCCCCCGGCCCCGCCGTGCCCGACGCGGAGTACACCACTGGTGAGGGGGGCGACGTCGCCCTCGGCGCCGAGCTGTTCCGCGTCAACTGCGCCATGTGCCACAACTTCGCCGGCTCGGGTGGCGCGCTCACCCGGGGCAAGTACGCCCCGGCCCTGCGCGACATCGAGGGCAAGCACATCTACGAGGCGATGGTGACCGGCCCGCAGTCGATGCCCGTCTTCAACGACGACAACATCTCCCCCGAGGCCAAGAACGACATCGTCGCCTACCTCCATGAGGTCGACAAGCAGGAGAACGTCGGCGGCATGGCCCTGGGCAACCTCGGCCCCGTCTCCGAGGGCCTGTTCGTCTGGATCTTCGGGCTCGGCATCATGGTCGGCTTCGCCGTCTGGCTCGGCCGGAAGGCCGCGTGATGACTGCGTCACCATGTCTGGCCACATCCGCCCCGTGCGGCGACACTGGAACTGACCACCGCGACTCGACAGGATCGACGACACGATGAGCGAACACGACACGCCGCACGGCGAGGTCGTCGGCACTGGCGACGGCTACGGCTCGACCGCGGTCCGCCTCGACCAGGGCCATGTCGAGGGCACCGGCGGTCTGCCGGCCCGCTTCGAGGACCCGGGCCTTCCCCCGCACGTCGCGCGGATGGCCGACCTGGACGAGAAGGGCGCCAAGCGCGCCGAGAAGCAGGTCGCGGCGCTCTTCGGGCTCTCCAGCCTCGGCACCATCCTCTTCATCGTGGCCTACTTCGCCATCGACCCCGAGAAGTCGGGCTTCATCCCCGGCATCGGCAACGCCAGCATCTACAACGTGGTCCTCGGGATCACCATGGCGCTGGCCCTGCTCGGGTGCGGCGTCGGCGCCGTGCACTGGGCCAAGACCCTGATGCCCGACTCCGAGTCGGTCGAGTACCGCCACACCCAGCGCGCGAGTGACGAGGACCGCCAGCGGGTCGTCACCAACCTCATGGACGGGGGCGAGAAGGCCCAGCTCGGGCGCCGCCCCCTCATCAAGTTCTCACTCGCCGGCGCGCTGGCACTGCCGCCGCTCGCGATCCTGCTGCCGCTGGTCGGTGGACTCGGACCGCTCCCGAAGGACCAGCTGTCCACGACCATGTGGAAGAAGGGCGACCGCCTCGTCCGCGACCCCGAGCGCACGCCGATCCGCGCCGACCAGGTCACCATCGGCTCGGTCTTCCACGTGCTCCCCGAGTCGATCAAGGACTCCGAGCACGTCCTCGAGGACAAGGCCAAGGCCGCAGTGCTCCTGATGCGCCTCAACCCCGAGGACATCAAGCCCCAGAAGGAGCGCGACTGGGGCCACGAGGGCATCGTCGCCTACTCCAAGATCTGCACCCACGTCGGTTGCCCCGTGGGCCTGTACGAGCAGCAGACGCACCACCTGCTCTGCCCCTGCCACCAGTCGACGTTCGACGTGACGCAGGACTGCAAGGTCATCTTCGGCCCGGCCAAGCGCCCCTTGCCGCAGCTGAAGATCACCGTCGATTCCGAGGGTTACCTGGTGGCCGACGCCCCGTTCCGTGAGGCTGTCGGTCCGAGTTTCTGGGAGCGTGGTTCCGCATGAGCAGCAACGGACGCAGCGGGTCGGCCGACCCCATCGATCGCCTGCGCAAGGACGACGTCACGCCCGAGGCACCCACCGCCCCCGCCCTGAAGGCCGTCGGTGGAGTGGCCGGCTGGCTCGACGACCGCACCGGTGCCGCCAAGCCCGTGGGCTACCTCATGAAGAAGGTCTTCCCCGAGCACTGGTCGTTCATGCTCGGCGAAGTCGCCATGTACTCCATGATCATCTGCCTGCTGTCGGGCACCTTCCTCACCTTCTGGTTCGTCCCGAGCGCCGGTCAGGTCGTCTACGACGGCTCCTACCTGCCGCTGCGTGGCATCACGATGTCCGAGGCGTTCCGCTCCACCGTCGACATCTCGTTCGACATCCGCGGTGGCCTGCTGATCCGCCAGATCCACCACTGGGCCGCGCTGATGTTCATCGTGGCGCTGTCGGTCCACATGCTCCGCGTCTTCTTCACCGGCGCGTTCCGCAAGCCGCGCGAGATCAACTGGGTGATCGGCTGCATCCTGTCGATGCTGGCGCTGGTCGAGGGCTTCGCGGGCTACTCGCTCCCCGACGACCTGCTGTCCGGCACCGGCCTGCGCGCCGCCGAGGGCTTCATGCGCTCGGTGCCCGTGCTCGGCTCCTACCTGTCGTTCGCGCTGTTCGACGGCCCGTTCCCGGGCGAGGCGATCATCCCCCGCCTGTTCTCGATCCACGTGCTGCTGCTCCCGGCGATCCTGGTCGGCCTGTTCACGGCGCACATCGGGCTGGTGTTCGTGCACAAGCACACCCAGTACCCCGGGCCGGGTCGCACCAACGACAACGTCGTCGGCTTCCCGGTGATGCCGGTCTACGCGGCCAAGGCCGGTGGCTTCTTCTTCATCGTCTTCGGTGTCATCTCGCTCATCTCCGGCCTGGTCACGATCAACCCGATCTGGGCCTATGGGCCGTACGACCCGTCGCCCGTGACGGCGGGGTCCCAACCGGACTGGTACATGGGCTTCGCCGACGGAGCGCTGCGCCTGCTGCCCGGCTGGCTGGAGTTCACCGCGTTCGGGTTCACCTTCTCGTTCAACGTCATGATCGGCGCCATCCTGCTGATCCCGGTGATGTACGGGCTGATGGCCGTCTACCCGTTCCTCGAGCGGTGGGTGACCGGCGACACCCGCGAGCACCACCTGCTCGACCGGCCGCGCAACAACCCCACCCGCACGGGGCTGGGCATGGCAGGGCTGACGGCCTACGGCGTGCTCATGTTCGCCGCCGGCAACGACCTGATGGCGATCAAGCTGCACCTGTCCATCAACGACATCACCCACATCCTGCGGGCGGCGTTCTTCATCGCTCCCCCACTGGTGTTCTGGGTGACCAAGCGGATCTGCCTGTCGCTGCAGCGCAAGGACCGCGACCTGGTCCTGCACGGCCGCGAGACCGGTCGCATCATCCGCACCGCCGACGGGAAGTTCTTCGAGCAGCACGAGCCGCTCGACGAGTTCACCCGCTGGAACCTCGTGCAGCACGACCCCCACGAGGTCCTCACCCTCGAGAGGGCGACCGACGAGCACGGCGTGGTCTCGCCCACCGCGCGCAAGGACAAGGCCCGCTCGGCGCTGTCCCGGTTCTACTTCAGCGACTCGATCAACCCGGTCACGCCGGCCGAGCTCGCCGCCGCCCACCACGACGGCCACGGCCACGAGTCGATCGGTGCCATCGAGGCCACTGACGACGAGACCCGCCCCGCCCTCGAGAGCGCCCGCAGGGAGCCTCCCAAGCGCCCCTGACCGCTCACGACGCGGTATGCCGCCCCCTCATCTCGAGCGGGCGGCATACCGCTGTCTGAGGTGCGGCCCGCTCGTGGCAGGCTGGGTCCGTGGTCGAGATGGACGCGGCGGAGTTCGAGCTGGCGGTCGGGGATGCGTTGGACGCCGTACCGCCGGAGCTGATGCGGCTACTCGACAACGTGGTCTTCTTCGTCGAGGACGAGCCGCCCGCCGACGACCCGGAGCTGCTCGGCGTCTACGACGGGACACCCCTGACCGAGCGCGGTGACGCGTGGGCGGGCGCACTCCCCGACCGGATCACCATCTTCCGCGGGCCGCTGACCCGGATGTGCGAGGACCGTGACGACCTGCTCGACGAGATCGCCGTGACCGTGGTGCACGAGATCGCCCACCACTTCGGCATCGACGACGAGCGGCTCCACGCCCTCGGCTGGGACTGAGCGTCGACGCGGCGTGCCGCCCGTCAGCGCAGCGGCAGGTGGAAGGTCGTGGCCATCGAGGTGGCGGTCTTCGCGCGTCCGAGCGGCTCGGTGCCGGTGACCTCGGCGTAGAGCCGGGCCAGCGAGTAGTGGTCGAGCCGGGCCGTCACCACCCGGTGTCGTTGGCTGGGGTGCGCCACGACCGTGAGCACCCGGTTGCCGGCGGTCTTGTCGTCCTCGTCGGCGGTGAGCACGACGGCGAGCCGACCGGCCTTCCAGTCCGGGCCGGCCTGGATCCTGGTCATCCACCCCTGGAACCACCGGTCGGCCGTGGCGAGGCTGCAGTCGTGCGCGTCGTGGCACAGGTCGGGGACGACCATCGCGGCGTGCGGCAGGGAGCCCCCGTCGACGGCGGGCCCGAGCGCGGAGACCGGCAGGTCGTACTTGCGGCAGAGCGCCCGCTCGTCGACGAAGTAGGGCCACGGGTTGTGCTTCACGGCGTACCGCCCGCTGGACACCAGGGCGCAGTTGCCGGGCATGGCGTCCACGTAGACCGCGGCCTTGAGCCCCGCCGAGATCGTCCGGCCGAAGACCGAGGGTCCGCGCACGGGGACGTTGTCGGCCGGGGCCTTGTTCGTGGTGACGAGGTGGGTGCTGCCCGACGCGATGGCGATGTAGTTGGGCAGGGACGGGTGGCGCACCCCGAAGTAGCTGGTCGCGTAGCCGTAGGTCTGCGCGAGCTTGTAGGTGTAGGGCATCTGCGCGCGCATCTGCGCGAGCGAGTGGTTCTCGACGACGAAGACGATCAGCTTGCTGACCGGGACGACCGCAGTCGCGGACGAGGCCGCGGACACGGTGGTCGTGGTGGTCGTCGTGGTGCGGGCGCTGGTCGGGCTCGTCGTGGTGGTGGCGGCGCTGCCGACCGCGTCGGCGCCCGACGAGTCGGCACACCCGGCGAGGCCGAGCACGGCCAGCACCGAGCAGGTCACGAGCAGGCGGGTCCGGTGCACCCTTGAACCATGACACACCCGGCGCCGACTCACCGGGCGACACTCGAGGGTCGCCGCCGCACCGGGCGATGACTCGCCGCCTCCGCGCTCCCTTGGCGCCCTCGGCCGGCAAGGCTCAGGCGAGGGCGCTCTGCGCCTTCCACTTCGCGAACGAGTACTGCCAGACACCGATGCCCTCGGTCGGCAGGAACGGGCGGTTGGACCCCTTGAAGGTCACCACGTCACCGACCTTGGAGTTCTCGAACATCCACTTGGCGTTGGCCGGCGACATGTTCACGCAGCCGTGGCTGACGTTGGCGTTGCCCTGGGCACCCACCGACCACGGGGCGGAGTGGAGGTACTCACCGGTCCAGGTGACCCGCAGGTTCCAGTCCGTCTCCTCCTTGTAGTAGCCGGGCTTGCCCTTGGGGATGCCGATGGTCGTCGAGTCCATCGTGACGTGACCCTCCTTGCGGATGATCACCTTGGTCCCCGACCGGGTCTCGGTGGTGGCGCCGGGGCGACCGGTGCTGACCGGGATCACCTTGATGACCTGGCCGCCACGACGGACCGTCATGTGGTGACCCTTGATGTCGACCGTGGAGACCATCGACGAGCCCACCGTGAAGCTGGCGCTGTCGTCGTTGCCGACCCACTTGCCCTCGCCGGTCTGGACGCCGGTCAGCGGCGCGGTGATGGTGACCTTGGTGCCGGGCTTCCAGTAGTACGCCGGGCGCCACATCAGCTGGCGGTTGTCGAGCCAGCCCCACGCCCCGGCCTGCTTGGGCGAGGTGGTGACGGTGACCCGCTTCTCGACCTCGGCGCGCATCTTCGCGGTGGTGACGGCCGAGTCGAACTGGATGCTGGCCGGCATACCGACGCCGATGGTCTCACCGGAGTTGAGGATGCCGTAGGTCGCGGTGACCTTGGGCTTCAGGGTCTTGAAGGTCGAGGTCGTGGTGGACGGCGTGCCGTCCTCGCCGGTGGCGGTCGCGCTGACCGTGTATGCCGCGCTGGGAGCCAGCAGCCCACTGGAGGTCCACGTGCCGTCGTCGCCCAGCTCGCCCGCGACCTTGCGGCCCGTGGCGTCGGTGACGGTGACCTCACCGAGGGTGCCGCTGGTGGCCGTGACCACCACGGGCTCGGTCGGGAGCACGCCCGTGGCGCCCTTGGCCGGCGTGATGGTCAGCTCGGCCGGCGTGGCAGTCGCCGCCGACGACGACGACGAGGACGACGAGGAGCTGGAGCCGGCCACGTCGTCGGTCGCCGGGCTGTCGACGCCGCCCGAACACCCGGCGACCAGGGCCAGCCCCGCGACCATGGTCGCGGCCACGGCCAGTCGTGCCCCTCGAGTCCTACCCACCACGTGTACTCCTGTGCTCTGCGCCGTCGTGGCGCCCTGTGCGTGATCTGAACAGCGTGTCGTGTCGCGTCCTCGGCCACAGCCGCAGGACCCGCCCGACGATGGCCGTCATCCCGACAGACGCCGGACAGGCCTGAATGGTTGGCTATGCAACTGTGTCTGGCCGGGCGATCACGAGTTCGCGCCAGGCCCCCTGAGCCCCAGCCCCCGCAGAGACCGACGGCCCGCCCCTGCGCGGACCGGAGGTCAGTCTACCTGCTCGACGGCGATGCCCCTGACAGCACGAGGACGTTCCTCAACCACGGCACCTGCAGGCAAGCGCCAGCATTACCGCGCAACCGGCCGCTCGGAGGGGGCATGAGAACGGCCGGGGGCGACCCCGCAGGGTCACACCCGGCCGATCGGCCACGCACGCGTGCTCAGACGGCGTGCGGGCCCTTGAAGTACTCGAAGGTCCAGCCCACCAGGGCGACCACGCCGAAGGTGGCTCCGATGATGAACAGCCACCAGCCGACCGCCAGACCCAGGAAGCAGATCGCCGCCGCGCCGGCCAGGGGCAGCGGCCACCAGGAGTGCGGGCTGAAGAAGCCGTACTCACCCTCGTGCTCGGCGATCTCCCCACCGGGGTTGTCCTCGGGGCGCTCGGGGAGCCGGCGGGCGGTGGCCCACAGGTAGAACGCGATCATCGCGCCCAGCCCCGCGGACAGGAACAGTCCGGCCGGTCCGACCGGCTCCTTCCAGTCGGTGAAGATGCCGTAGGCGAGGCCGACGGGGGCGAAGAAGGCCGCCAGGACGATGAAGAGCTTGTACTCGATCTTCACGGGTCAGTCACGCTCCTCGTGGTACCGCGGGTGCTTGTCGTGGTCGTACTCGCCCGTGACGTGCTCCTCGCCCGTGCGGGTCTCGGCCATGATCCGGGTCAGCGTGTCGGGGTCGGCGTGCACACCGGACAGCGGGGCCGCCTCGGGGTGGTGCAGGTCGAAGGCCGGCCGCTCGGAGCGGATCCGCGGGATCGTGTCGAAGTTGTGCCGCGGCGGCGGGCACGAGGTGGCCCACTCCAGCGACGCGCCGTAGCCCCACGGGTCGTCGGTCTCGACCAGCGGCGCGGTGCGCCAGGTCTTCCAGACGTTGTAGAGGAACGGGAGCGTGGACGCCGCCAGCAGGAACGCACCGAAGGTGGACAGCTGGTTCATCCAGGTGAAGCCGTCCTCGGGCAGGTAGTCGGCGTAGCGACGCGGCATGCCGTCGACCCCCAGCACGTGCTGGATGAGGAAGGTGGTGTGGAAGCCGATGAACAGCATCCAGAAGTGGATCTTGCCCAGCGTCTCGTCGAGCATCCGGCCGGTGAACTTGGGCCACCAGAAGTAGAAGCCGGCGAACATCGCGAAGACCACGGTGCCGAACACCACGTAGTGGAAGTGCGCCACCACGAAATAGCTGTCGGACAGGTGGAAGTCGAGGGCCGGGCTGGACAGGATGATGCCGGTCAGGCCCCCGAAGAGGAACGTGACGAGGAAGCCGATCGCCCAGAGCATCGGCGTCTCGAAGGAGAGCTTGCCGCCCCACATCGTGCCGATCCAGTTGAAGAACTTCACGCCCGTGGGCACGGCGATGAGCATCGTCATGACCGCGAAGAACGGGAGCAGGACCTGGCCGGTCGCGTACATGTGGTGGGCCCAGACGGTGACCGACAGGGCCGCGATGCCGATGGTCGCGAAGACCAGGGTCTTGTAGCCGAAGATCGGCTTGCGCGAGAACACCGGGAGGATCTCGGAGATGATCCCGAAGAACGGCAACGCGATGATGTAGACCTCGGGGTGGCCGAAGAACCAGAACAGGTGTTGCCACAGCATCGGCCCGCCGTTGTCGGCCTCGAAGATCTGCGCCCCGAACTTGCGGTCGGCGCCGAGGGCCAGCAGAGCGGAGGCCAGCACCGGGAACGCCATCAGCACGAGCAGGCTGGTGATCAGGATCGTCCAGGTGAAGATCGGCATCCGGAACATCGTCATGCCGGGAGCGCGCATGCAGATGATCGTGGTGATGAAGTTGACCGCACCGAGGATGGTGCCGAAACCACCGAGCGCGAGGCCGAAGACCCACAGGTCGCCACCGAGACCGGGGGTGTTGGAGGCGTCCGACAGCGGCGAGTAGGCGAACCAGCCGAACGACGCCGCACCCGACGGCGTGAGGAAGCCCGCGGAGGCGATCAGGCCACCGAAGAGGTAGAGCCAGTAGGCGAACATGTTGAGCCGCGGGAACGCCACGTCGGGCGCACCGATCTGGATCGGCATCAGCGCGTTGGCGAACCCGGCGAACAGCGGCGTCGCGAACAGCAGCAGCATGATCGTGCCGTGCATCGTGAACAGCTGGTTGAACTGGTCGGGGTTGTCGACGACCTGCAGCCCGGGCTGGAACAGCTCGGCCCGGATCAGCAGGGCGAGCACGCCGCCGAAGATGAAGAAGATGAACGAGGTGATGAAGTAGAGGTTGCCGATCACCTTGTGGTCGGTGGTCGACGCCCACTTGACGACGGTCTGGCCCTTGGTGAGCCGGCGGGTCGCGGTGGCCTCGGTGGACCGGTAGTAGGTCCCGGCGGTCGACTCGGTTGCCGCTGCCATCAGTTGCTCCCTGCGCTCGGGATGAGGTGCGTGTCCTCGTCCATGACCTTGGACGGGTTCAGGCTGTTGTCGAGCTGACCGGTGTTGCCCTGGGCCTTGAGGTCGGCGATGTGCGCGTCGTAGCTGGCCTGGTCGACGACCTTGACGTTGAACAGCATCTGCGAGTGGTAGGCGCCGCAGAGCTCGGCGCACTTGCCCTTGAAGTCACCGGTCTCGGTCGGGAAGACCTGGAACTTGTTGACCCGACCGGGGATCATGTCGAGCTTCTGCAGGAAGGCCGGCACCCAGAACGAGTGGATGACATCGCGCGAGGTCAGGACGAACTCGATGCGCTTGTCGACCGGCAGGTAGAGGGTCGGGAGGTTCTCCTCGGTACCGGGCTCCCCCGTGAGCTCGGCCTGGGTGCCGCTCTCGTAGGTCTGCTCGTTCACGTAGTTGAAGTCCCAGCTCCACTTCTTGCCCACCACGTTGACGACCACGTCGGGGTGCTTGGAGGTGTCGAGCAGGGCTGCCTCGTCACGGGCGGTGTAGTAGAAGAGCACCGCGATCATGAAGACCGGGACGATCGTGTAGAGGATCTCCATCGGCACGTTGTAGCGCAGCTGCACCGGCAGGGTGGTGTCGTCCTTCTTGCGGCGGTAGGCCACCACGCACCAGCCGATCAGGCCCCAGACGAGGACGCCCACGAGCAGCGCGGCGATCCAGGCGCCGTTCCAGAGCGAGGTGACGCGTTCGCCACCCTCGGTCACGGCGCGCGGCAGGAAGCCGTCCTGGACGCGCCCGGCGCAGCCGGAGAGGGCGAGGGCGACGAGCGACAGCCCGAGAGCCGTGGTCGTTCTCCTCTGAGCAGTCCGCCGCCGCTGTGGGCGCGGCGCAGAGACGTCGTGCTGACGCAACGGTGCACCTTCTTCGAGACAGTGATGGGCCATCGCGCCAAACCCTACTCCAGCCGGTGCGTCCCGTCCGGTCAGGGTGCGGCTAACGTCAGGGTGTGGCGAACCCCTCCCCGGACGACGCTCCCAGCGGCGAATCCGACCGTCTCCCCGGGCGTGCAGTCCTTGACGCGGCACCCGGGCCGATGCACCCGCGAGCCAGGGAGACGATGCTCGCCGCGCTCGACGCCGGGTGGGCCGATCCGCGCCGCCTGCACCGCGAAGGACGGGCCGCGCGACGGCTGCTCGACCAGGCCCGCGAGGTGCTCGCCACGGGGCTCTCGGTCAGCCCGTCGGAGGTCGCCTTCGCGCCAGACGGCCCGACCGCGGTCCGCTGGATGACCGACGGCCTCCGGTATGCCGCGCGGCGCCGCGGAGCGCGCGTGGTCGCCTCCGCCGTCGAGCACTCTGCGGTCCTCGTGCCGGGCCGCCATGCGGCCGACGCCGCTGGCGACCCGGCGGCCTTCGACGCGGTGGCCGTCGACCACGCCGGGCGAGTGGACCTCGCCGCGTGGCGACAGGCCGTCGCCGCACCGGGGACGGTGGCCGCCGTCCTCCAGCACGCCAACGGCGAGGTGGGCACGGTCCAGCCCCTCGAGGCGGCCCGCGCGGCCTGCCAGTCCGCCGGCGTGCCGCTCGGGGTCGACGCGCAGGCGTCCCTGGGGCGGACCTCGCCGCCCGAGGCCTATGACGTCCTGGCCGGCGACGCCGCCTCCTGGGGTGGCCCCGGCGGCCTCGGGGTCCTGTTGGTGCCGGGGCGCACGCGGTGGTTGCTCCCGGGGCCGGCCGACCCGGATGCCGCCATCAGCGGGCCCTCGGGCCACACGCCGTGGGTCCCGCTGGCGCTGGCGGCGGCCGAGGCCTGGCAGCAGACCGCGGCCGAGGCCGAGGCCGAGCACGCGGAGGCGTTCGCGCTCGTCGACCTCATCCGGGTCGCCGCCGCAGCGGTCGCCGACGTCGAGGTCGTGGGCGACCCGGTGGGTCGCCTCCCCCACGTCGTGACCTTCTCGGCGCTCTATGCCGACGGGGAGGCACTGGTGCGCGAGTTCGACCGACGGGGCTTCGCGGTCGGCTCGGGCTCCGCCTGCACGGCCAGCACCCTCGAGCCGAGCCACGTCCTGGCGGCGATGGGTGCCCTGACCCACGGCAACGTGCGCATCACGCTGCCCCTGGCCGCCGTGGCACCCGACCGGGCGGCCCAGGTGGGTGCCTTCTGCGCGGTCATCGCCGAGGTGGTCGAGTCGGTGCGGACCGAGCTCGGGGCCAGGCGACTGTGACCGGCCCGCAGCGCCCGGCCGGCGACCAGGACGCGGCGGCCGGCGCCGAGCCCCAGGTCGTGGTGGACGCCCGTGGCCTGCGCTGCCCGTTGCCCGTCATCGAGCTCGCCCGGGCCGCCCAGGGCTCCCCCGCCGGCACCGTCGTCGAGGTGTGGGCGACCGACCCGGCGGCGCGGGCCGACATCCCGGCGTGGTGCCGGATGCGCGGCCAGGACTACCTCGGCGAGGTGGCCACGGACGGCGAGCACGCGGCATACCGGGTGCGCACCGTGGGGTGAGTCCCGCGACCCCTAGGCGGAGAACGCCGGGGGCTCGAGCGCGACGGCCTCGCGCAGTCGCGCGAGGTAGTCGCGACGGGACACCGTGACCACGCCGAGGGTGCGCAGGTGGTCGGTGGCCCACTGCACGTCGATGAGGCGGCGGGGGTCGCCGTCGGCGAAGACGTAGCCGGCGGTGGCCACGACCGCGGCCTTGGACGCATCGGTGACGCGGTGGAACATCGACTCCCCGGCGAAGAGCCCGCCGACGTTGATGCCGTACAGCCCTCCGACGAGCTGGCCGTCCTGCCAGGTCTCGACGCTGTGGGCCCAGCCGAGCGCGTGCAGCTCGGTGTAGGCGTCGATGATCTCGTCGGTGATCCAGCGGCCCTCGCGACTGGGGTCGGCACACGCCTCGACCACCTCGCGGAAGGCCGTGTCGACCCGCATCTCGAAGTGCCGCAACGACTTCTGGAGCGATCGGCTGGCGTGCACCCCGCCGGGCAGCAGGACCCCGCGCGGGTCCGGTGACCACCAGCCGAGCGGCCGCGCGCCGAGCTCACCGAGCCCCATCGGGAACACGCCGCTGCGGTAGGCCTCGATCAGCGTCCCCGCCCGCAGGTCACCCCCGACGGCGACCATGTCCTCGCCGTCGTCCACGTCGCTGAGGTCGAAGACCCAGCTGGTGGGCAGGGGCTCGACCGGCTCGGCGGTCACCACCGGTGCACCGGTCCCTACGGTGCGATGCAGGCGATGTGGGGTTCGATGGCGTCCGCCGACTCCTGGCCGTAGGCGTCCGCCAGCCGCTGGAGGAAGCTCGCCTTGCCCAGCGTGTACTCCTGGGTGCCGACGGTCTCGATGACGTACGTCGCCAGCATCGACCCGAGCTCGGCGGAGTGCCGCAGCCCCAGGTCGGCCGCCAGACCGGTGAGGAAGCCGGCCCGGAACGCGTCACCGACACCGGTCGGGTCGGCTCGGCGCACCTCGCGGGCGACCGAGACCTCGATGGTCTCCTCGCCCTTGCGCTCGATGGACACGCCGTCCTTGCCCCGCGTGATGACCCGGGTGTGCACCCGGTCGGCGATCTCGTCGGCGTCCCAGCCGGTCTTCTGCTCGGTCAACGCCGCCTCGTACTCGTTGGTGAGCAGGAAGTCGGCGCCGTCGATGAGCTGGCGGATGGTCTGGCCGTCCGCGAAGGCGAGCTGCTGGCTCGGGTCGGCCGCGAACGGTATGCCGCGGGACCGGCACTCGCGCGTGTGGCGCAGCATCGCCTCGGGGTCGTTGGCGCCGACCAGGACGAGGTCGAGCCCGCCCACGCGGTGGGCGATGGGGTCGAGCTCGATGGCCCGTGCCTCGCTCATCGCGCCGGCGTAGAAGGTGGCGATCTGGGCCATGTCCTCGTCCGTGGTGCAGACGAAGCGGGCGGTGTGCTTGGACTCGGACACGTGCACCGAGTGGCAGTCGACGCCATGGCGCTCGAGCCAGCTGCGGTAGTCGGCGAAGTCCTCCCCCACCGCCCCCACGAGGATCGGTCGCTGGCCGAGGTTGGCCATGCCGAACGCGATGTTCGCTGCCACCCCGCCCCGGCGGACCTCGAGGTCGTCCGCGAGGAACGACAGCGAGACCTTGTCGAGCTGCTCGACGACGAGGCTGTCGCGGAACCTGCCCTTGAAGGTCATCAGGTGGTCGGTGGCGATGGAACCCGTGATGGCTATCTGCACGGGACGAAAACCTACCTGTTGTGGAGGTTCACCGCGCGCAGCGCGCTCCGAGCCATTGCCGCGACGGACCGCAGGGGGCACAGTCGGTCCATGACCGAGCCCGAGATCGCCGCCTTCGACTTCACCGGCCTGCGCGCCACCTTCGTCAACTGCACCCTCAAGCGCTCGCCCGAGACCAGCAACACCCAGGCGCTGGTCGACATCAGTGCGGGCATCATGCGCAAGCACGGCGTCGACGTCGAGCTGATCCGGGCCGTCGACCATGACATCGCCACGGGTGTCTACGTCGACATGACCGAGCACGGGTGGGACCGCGACGAGTGGCCGACGCTGTTCGCGCGGATCCTCGACTCCGACATCCTCGTGGTCGCCGGGCCGATCTGGCTGGGCGACAACTCCAGCATCACCAAGCAGGTGATCGAGCGCCTCTACGCCGGCTCGTCGATGACCAACGCGGCGGGTCAGTACGTCTACTACGGCAAGGTCGGCGGCGCGATCATCACCGGCAACGAGGACGGCATCAAGCACTGCTCGTCCAACATCCTCTACAGCCTGCAGCACATCGGCTACTCGATCCCGCCGGCTGCGGACGCCGGGTGGATCGGCGAGGCGGGACCCGGTCCGTCGTACCTCGACCCGGGCAGCGGCGGCCCCGAGAACGAGTTCACCCAGCGCAACACCACGTTCATGACCTGGAACCTCATGCACCTCGCGGCGCTGCTGAAGGCCGCGGGCGGCTTCCCGGTCGGAGGCAACCAGCGCACCGAGTGGGACGCGGGTGCCCGGTTCGACTACCCGAACCCCGAGTACCGCTAGCGCTGGTCCTGTGCCGACAGACGAGCGAAGGGCCCGGCACCAGTGGTGACGGGCCCTTCGACGGTGCTCAGCTGCTGTGCTCGATCAGCTGCTGTGCTCGATCAGCTGCTGTGCTCGATCAGCTGCTGTGNAAGGAGTCGCCGCAGGCGCAGGAGCTGCCGGCGTTGGGGTTGTCGATGGTGAAGCCCTGCTTCTCGATCGTGTCGGCGAAGTCGATGCTCGCGTTCTCGAGGTAGGGGGCGCTCATCCGGTCGACGACGACCTCGACACCGTCGAAGTCGCGGACGAGGTCACCGTCGAGGGTGCGCTCGTCGAAGTACAGCTGGTAGATGAGGCCGGAGCAGCCGCCGGGCTGGACTCCGACGCGCAGGCGCAGGTCGTCGCGACCCTCCTGCTCGAGCAGGGACTTCACCTTGGCGGCAGCGACATCAGTGAGGAGCACGCCGTGCGTGGCCTCGGCGGGCGCCTCGGTGGCGTCGACGGTGGTCGCCGCAGCGGTCTGGTCCTGAACACTCATGGTGATGCGTCCTTCATGTCGGTGGAGGTCGGCCACTGGTGCCAACCCACGGTTCGCGCGAAATGTTCCCCGCGCCACTCCACTGTACGACGCGCTCAGGCGGGAGGGGACCAGGTGGCCGCCACTCGGGCGGTTCGCGCCGCGAGTGTGCCGACCGGATCGGTCATGGCCGCCTCCACCTGGGCGGGCGTCTCGGCCACCGCATAGCTCCCGGACAACCCCAGCGTCATGGCCTCCCGGCGACCCACGAGCGCCTGGCCGGCGATCACGACGCTGGGGGTGGCCGTCTCGAGGGCGAGCCCCGCGACCCCCGCCACGACCTTGCCCTGCAGGCTCTGCCAGTCGAAGGAGCCCTCCCCCGTGACCACGAGGTCGGCCGCCCGCAGCAGCTCGCGCAGCCCGACCGCCTCGAGGACCTCCCCCACGCCACTGACCCGGGTGCCGCCGAGCAGCAGCAGCGCGTAGCCCAGTCCGCCTGCGGCTCCGGCGCCGGGCGTCTTGTCCAGCCGCCTGGCCGTGCCGGTCAGCAGGTCGGTCTGCTCGGGCACCGTGCGCCGCACGACCTCGACGAACCGCCCCAGCGCACCCTCCAGGGCCTGGGCCACCTCCGGCGAAGCCCCCTTCTGGGGACTGAACACCGCACTGGCCCCCTGGAGCCCGAGCAGCGGCGACTCGACGTCGGTGGCGAGGACGAGCTCGACGTCGCGGAACCGCTCGCGGGCCTCGACCAGCCCCGGCAGCGCCGTGTCGGAGATCTCCGCGAGCGCCAGCCCACCGCGCGCCAGGTCGTGGGCCGCGCCGGCACCCAGGGCCGCCAGCAGGCCGGCACCCGCGTCGTTGGTGGCGCTGCCACCGAGACCGACGACGATGCGGCTCACGCCTTCGGCGAGGGCTGCTTCGAGCAGGCGTCCCACGCCCCACGTGCTCGTGAGGGCAGGGTTGCGTTCGTCGGCCGCGAGCAGGTGGAGGCCGGCCGCCTGCGCCGACTCGAGGTATGCCGTGCGGCGGCCACCGTCGTCGACCACCAGCAGCGCTGCGGGCACCTCACGGCCGAGCGGGTCGGTCACGGTCACCGCGAGGGTCTGCGCCTCGGGCCGGGCCCCCGCGAGGACGTCGAGGAACCCCGGTCCACCGTCGGACAGTGGCCGCAGCGTCAGGAGGTCGTGCGGTGCGCTGGCGGCCCACCCCTGGGCCATCGCCTCCGCGGCCTGCTGGGCGGTGAGGGTGCCGGTGAAGCAGTCCGGGGCGATGACGACGTGCACGGTCCCATCCTTCCAGTCCGGGTGCGGGTGACAGCGGCGGGACAAATTTGCCCCCGTTGAGCACGGATTGAGCGCAAATGCCCAGCGCGGTGGAGGCGGCTGGCGGCAAACAGGTCCACACTAGACAGATGCGCCCCCGTCAGCCCGCCAAGAAGCCCCACCTGCCCAACAGCCCCTTCCGCGCCGCAGAGGTCCCCGTCATCCCGGACTTCGCCGTCAACGACCGGGTCACCCACGACCGGCACGGCCTCGGCTCGGTCGTGCGGGTCACCGGCGACCGGATCCACGTGCGCTTCGGTGAGAACACCGTCAGCGTCGCGATGTCCAGCAGCAAGATCCACCCGCTCTAGGTCAGCCCACCTACGGCACCAGGGCGGCAGCCAGCAGCCGGCGGGCGGCTGCCTCGTCGCCGTCCGCCGAGAGCTCGGCAGCGTCGGCGCGGTGCCAGAGCGAGAGGTAAAGCTGGGTCGCGGGTCCACTGACCCGGGCGACCCCTCCCTTCGCAACCCCGTCGACGAGCACGACGGCTCCCTCGACCATCCGAACGGTCCACGACGCCTCGATGTCGGTGCAACACAAGGCGATCGGCTCAGGCGCGGGGATCACCTCCAGCGGCGCGCGGTCCGCGTGACGGACCAGGCTGCGAGGGGCCATCACCTCGAACACCTCCGCCACGCCATCGGCCGCCTCCTGTGGAGTGAGGCCGGGGACCTGCCCCACCGGACCGGACACCGGCACGCGACCAGCGGCCTGCAACGCGTCGACGTGGTGCACCGTGGTCTCGTGGAACTGGCGACGGCGCCAGAACCCCGCGGTCCGGTGGGCGGGGTCTGCCGAGAAGCTCCACGAGGGGTGGTCCGGAGGCAGCCCGGCCAGGGTGGACACGATCGATTCGGCGCACGCGGCATACCAGTCCCCGAGTGGCTGGTCGCGGTCGCGCCGCGGGTAGGGGTCGGGAGGGGCGCCCTCGCGCGCGCTGTGGGCGGCCCAGAGGTGGACCCGGCCGAGGTGGTCGACGAGGTCGGTCACGGACCAGCCGGGGCAGGACGGCACCGCCGCTGCCAGGTCGGCGGCCCGCACCGTGGCGAGCATCGCCGAGGTCGCCGTCCCCAGGGCGGCCAGCGCGAGGTCGTCGTCCATGGGCGCGACCCTAGCCCGGCGGCCGGCGCTGGGCACCAGACCGCACGGCATACGATCGGTCCGTGAGCACTCCTGTGACGCAGTCGGACTCCCGTCCCTCCCCTCTCCCGCTGCTGGTCCTCGGTCGGGGCACCGACCTGCACACCGAGCGCGGCGTGGAGTGCCCTGGCGACCTGCCTGCCCCCTCCGACCCGGGGCTCGTCGAGCGCGCCCGCGCGGCCAAGGCGGCCCTCGGCGACCAGGTGTTCGTGCTCGGGCACCACTACCAGCGCGACGAGGTCATCGAGTTCGCCGACGTCACCGGTGACTCCTTCAAGCTGGCCAAGGACGCAGCCGCGCGGCCGGACGCGCCGTACATCGTGTTCTGCGGGGTCCACTTCATGGCCGAGTCGGCCGACATCCTCACCAGCGACGAGCAGACCGTGATCCTGCCCGACCTGGCGGCGGGGTGCTCGATGGCCGACATGGCCGCGATCCGGCAGGTCGAGGACGCCTGGGACGACCTGGTCGAGGCCGGGGTCGCGGACCGGACCATCCCGGTCACCTACATGAACTCCTCCGCGGCGATCAAGGCCTTCACCGGCCGCCACGGCGGCACCATCTGCACCTCCTCCAACGCGCGCACGGCCCTCACCTGGGCCCTCGACCAGGCCGGCGAGGGCGGCAAGGTGCTCTTCCTGCCCGACCAGCACCTGGGCCGCAACACCTACGTCCGCGACCTCGGCGGCGAGCTCGACGGGTGCGTCGTCTTCGACCCGCACAAGCCGATGGGTGGCCTGACCCGGCAGGAGCTCGAGGACGCCACGATGATCCTGTGGCGCGGCCACTGCTCGGTGCACGGGCGGTTCAGCCTCGCCGCGGTCGAGCAGGCCCGGCGCGAGATCCCCGACGTCAAGGTGATCGTCCACCCGGAGTGCCAGCACGAGGTCGTGGAAGCCGCTGACGAGGTCGGCTCGACCGAGAAGATCATCAAGACCATCGCAGCCGCCCCGGCGGGCACCAAGTGGGTCGTCGGCACCGAGCTCAACCTCGTGCGGCGTCTCGCCGCGCAGTTCCCCGAGCAGCAGATCTCGTTCCTCGAGAAGAACGTCTGCTACTGCTCGACGATGAACCGGATCGACCTGCCCCACCTCGTGTGGACCCTCGAGTCACTCGTGGCCGGCCGCGTCGTCAACCCGATCCGGGTCGACCCGGACGTGGCTCACCACGCCCGGGTCGCCCTCGACCAGATGCTCGCCCTCCCCGGGGAGACCCACCGGGACTAGCGGTCCGGGTCAGTTGAGCCGCAGCCAGGTCTGCGTGCTCCCGGTCGGGAAGCAGCCGTCCGGTCCGCTCGTCGTCGTGAGCGTCGCGGTCCTGGACACCACCTTCGTGAAGACGGGCGCACACCCGTCGCCGGTGCCCGATCCGGGAACCGGTCGCACCGAGCCGTCCGAGCCGACCGTGAGCAGACCACGCAGGTCGGGGTCGACCGCGCCGTCGCCGTCGTCGTCGAGGACGTAGGTGAGCGCGGCGCCCGACTCCACCTGCCCCACGGCCAGCACCTGCTCGGTCGCCTCGTTGACCCAGGTGCCCTCGAGCTGCGACGTGACCGTCACGGTGCGGGCGGCCTCGGTGGGGAACCTCGGCTCGAGGGCGCCAGCCGCCGCAGAGCGCGGCGACACCCGCTCCAGGTGCAGGACCCATTGCTCTCCGGTCGTACACCCGGGGGTGAGAGTGGCAGCGTCCGGACCGTCGACGTGGATGCGTAGCTTGTCGCACTCGTCCTGCGAGCCGGCCTTGGTGGTCTGGGCCCAGGTGTAGAGGTCGCCCTCTCGGGTGCCGAGGGTCCTGGGAGCGCCGTCGCCTCGCGCGGTCTGTGCGCCACGCAGGTAGGCAACCGGTGTGTCGGTGTTGAAGACCCGGCCATCCGCGCTGAACTCCCAGAGCCACTCGCTGTCCGGCTGGTTCTGCCAGAGCCCGACCAGCTCGGGCGGGACCAGCGGCCAGGTCGGCGCCGGTGCGGGTGCCGGCACCGCCGGGGCCGTCTGCTCGTGGTTGACCTGCCACAGCGCCGCCCCACCCAGGACCAGCGCCGCCACGGCTGCCGCAGCCACTCCCCATTCCCAGCGACCTCGGCGGGCAACCTTGCCCTCCGACGGCCTCGTCTCCAACAGTGTCATGAGCTCGCCCTCCAGTCGGTCCATGTCGTCCTCGGTCACCAGCAGTCCGTCGGTCGCACGGTGCAGCGCCGAACGGGTCCTTGCCTCCATCGCGGTCACGTCGTCCACGTCGCTCACGGCGCCACCTCCAAGCGGTCGTGCAGGGTGGCCAGCGCCCGGCTGGCGTGCTTCTTGACCGAGCCCACGGACACCTCGAGCAGGTCGGCGGTCTGGCGTTCGGTCAGGTCGAGGTAGTAGCGGCAGACCACCACCTCGCGTTGGCGCTGCGGGAGCTCGCGCACCACGGCAGCGAGTCGCACCGACTCGTCGTGGGCGATGGCTGCCCCGTCCGCGCCCGGCAACGTGGCGACCTCGGGGGTCAGCGGCTCGGTCGCGCGGACGGTGCGGGCCCGGCTGCGGTGCACCGACCGGCACCGGTTGACCAGCGCGACCCGCAGGTAGGGCAGCGCGACCGACCGGTCCCGCAGGGTGTCCCAGTTGCGGTACAGCGAGACGAAGGCGTCCTGGACGGCCTCCTCCGCCGCGCCCCGGTCACCGGTGAGGCAGTAGCCCAACCGGACCAGGCTCACTCCGTGGGCCCGGAACAGCAGCGGCACCGCGACGTCGCGCCCGACGGCGGACGCGTTCGACCCCGAGGGAAGGATCTCCCCCGGGCCGGCGTCGCGCAGGATTGGGGTCACACCCTGAGAGTCGCACCGAGCGGCGGAATGGTTGACACCTTCGCCCGGCTGATTTTCAGGGACTGCGAACCCGGTGGCCCGGCTGCCCAGGGTGGTGGCCGGCACGCCCCGGCGAGGACTAGTCCTCCTGAGGGAGTCCAAACGCAGGCGAGCCTGCCCATACTGGGTGATCTGCAGGGATCCGCGCCCCACGCAGGAGGATCGGCCATGCTCACGATGTCACGCAGCGACTCCCCCGGGGTCGTCGTCTGCGACGCCATCGCACCGTATGGTGTGGCGATCCGCGGTCGCGATGCCTGCATCCCGACGTGCTCGGTCTGTCCGAGCGGCGGAGAGGTGTGGCGGGTCTCGCTGTAGGCAGCCGCACCCGCCGTGGGCGGGCTGACCCGACCGAGTTCAGGGGCGGTCGGGCAGCTCGTCCACGGTCATCGTGAAGTCCCGCGCGCGGAGCCGGTCGACCAGCGCGTCACCCATGGCGGTCGACGGGGTGAGCACGCCCGCGGCGGCTGGCAGCGACGGACCGTCGAGGGCCAGGCACAGCGCGGACTCACCGAGCATGACGGCTGTGGCGGCATACCCGGGGTCGCCCTGGGCGGCCACGGTGGCGAGGTAGCGGCGGCCGGTCTCCGTGGTGGTCCGGATCTTCATCGCGAACCACCCCGACGACCGGGCCTGCTCGCTCGGTCCCTCGCCGGGCGAAGGGGCGAGGCGGTCGACGATCGGCCGGGTGCGGGGGTGGGCCAGACCGGCGTAGGCCAGGCCCAGCAGCCCCGTGAAGACGGTGGCCCGGCGGCGGCCACGCAACCCCTTGCCGTACGCGCTCACCTCGCGGTAGCGGAACCGACGGCCGTAGGCGTGGTCGCGAAGGGCGTTGCTACGACGCACGATCCGGGTGTTGAAGCCGGCCATGATGAACGGCCCGACCCAGTCGCCCGTCTCTGCGTCCACGAAGACCGCGCTCGCGTCGCGCTCCTTGCCCAGGTCGGGCTCGGCGGCCCGGTCGGGGCTGAGGGCGTAGGCGTCGAAGATGACCTTGCGCAGCGACCTGTCGGCCGCCACCGCCTCGAGCTGGGCCCGGGAGGAGTCGATCGTGCCGCCGCTCAGGCCGCCCTTCGACTTGGCGTGCAGGGTCGTGTCGAGCAGGGCGCCAGCGCCATCGGCGACCGCACGCTGGTGCAGCAGGTGCACCCCGAGGTCGGACGGGATCGAGTCGTAGCCACAGGCCGTGACGATGCGCGCGCCGGTCTCCTGCGCGCGGGCGTCGACGGCGTCGATCGCGCGGCGGACGAACAGCACCTCACCGGTGAGGTCGGCGTAGTGGGTGCCTGCGTCGGCGCACGCCTCGACCAGCGGCAGGCCGTAGCGCAGGTAGGGGCCGACGGTCGACGCGACCGCGGTCGTCGACTCCGCCATGGCGCGCAGCGAGGCGGGGTCAGCGGCGTCAGCCACGACCAGTGGCCAGTCGCGGGCCGCGGCCGGCAGCCCCGACCGCACCTCCTCGAGCCGGCGCTCGGAGCGCCCGGCCAGGGCGATGCGGGTGCCCGCGGGTGCGTGCTCCGCGAGGTAGGCGGCGACCAGGCGCCCGACGAAGCCGGTGGCCCCGAAGACGACGACGTCGTGGGTGCGGGTGGTGGTGCTGGGGCTCATGACTGCGTTCCGTTCGCTCGGGTGTGCGCGATGAGGTCGCGGTACCAGTGGTAGGAGTCCTTGGGGGTGCGGACCTGGGTCCGGTAGTCGACGTGGACCAGCCCGAACCGCTCGGCGTAGCCCGCCGCCCACTCGAAGTTGTCGGTCGCCGACCAGGCGAAGTAGCCGCGCACGTCGGCGCCGTCGCGGATCTCGTCGGCCAGTGCCCGCAGGTGGGCGTCGTGGTAGGCGATCCGTCGCGGGTCGCGCACCCGACCGTCGACGGGGTCGTCGTCGTGGAACGAGCAGCCGCTCTCGGTCACGTACAGCGGCGGCAGCTGCGCGGCATACCGGTCGCGGAAGGTACGCACGATCTGGGCCAGGCCGTCCGGGACGATCGGCCAGTCGAAGTCGGTGCGCTCGTAGCCCTCGATGCGACGGGCCTCGAACGGCAGCCCCGGCGGCAGCTCGGCGCCGTCGAGCTGGGAGCCGTCGGGCGCCAGCCCTGGCGCACCGATGCGCGCGGGGTTGTAGTAGTTGATCCCGAACCAGTCGAGGGGCTGGGCGATGGTGGGGAGGTCGCCGTCGCGGTAGGTCGGGAAGCCCTGCTCGGTGCCCTCGACGGGGTAGCGGCCGAGCAGCACCGGGTCGGCGAACATCCAGTTCCAGAGGTTGTCGTAGAACTGGGCCGCCTCCACGTCCTGCGGCTCCGGCGAGGCCGGCCACACCGGGGCGTGGTTGCTCGCGATGCCGATCTCGCGGCAGCCGGCCGCGCGCAGCGCCTGCGTCGCGAGCCCGTGCCCGAGGAGCAGGTGGTGCACGACCGGCAGCGCCTCGAACCCGAGCGAGCGGCCCGGCGCGTGGTTGCCGATCGCGTAGCCCAGCATGGTGACGACGTTGGGCTCGTTGAGCGGCATCCACCGCGCCACCCGGTCACCGAGCCGCTCACCGACGATCCCTGCGTATGCCGCGAAGTGCTCGGTGATCTCGCGACCGGTCCATCCCCCGCGGTCCTCGAGGGACTGCGGGGTGTCCCAGTGGAAGAGCGTGGCCGTCGGCTCGATGCCGGCGTCGAGCAGCTCGTCGACCAGGCGGTCGTAGAAGTCCAGCCCGGCGGCGTTCACCGCACCGGCACCAGTGGGCAGGATGCGCGGCCACGAGATCGAGAACCGGTAGCTGTCGACGCCGAGGACCTTGAGCAGCTCCACGTCCTCGCGGTAGTGGTGGTAGTGGTCGCAGGCGACGGCTCCGCTCTCCCCACCCGCGATCGCTCCGGGCTTGTCGCAGAAGGTGTCCCAGACCGAGCGACCGCGGCCATCCTCGTTGACGGCGCCCTCGACCTGGTAGGCCGCGGAGGCGACCCCGAAGGTGAAGTCCCGGGGCAGGACGGGGAACTCGGTCACCGGGGCATGGCCCCCAGCCGGGCCAGGAGGACGGCCTCGGCCACACAGACCTTCTCGAACTCCCCGAGGTGCAGCGACTCGTTGGCGCCGTGGGCCCGCGTGTCGGGGTCCTCGACGCCGGTCACGAGGATCGCCGCCTCGGGGAACTTCGCTGCGAACGAGGCGACGAACGGGATGGACCCGCCGACGCCGATGTCGACGGGCACGACGCCCCAGGCGTCGGTGAAGGCGGCCCGCGCCTGGTCGTAGACCGGGCCGTCGGCGTGTGCGTCGAACCCCGCGCCCTGGTCGTCGAGGTGCACCTCGACCCGGGCGCCCCACGGGGTGTTCGCCTCGATGTGGCGCTGCACCGCGGCATACGCCTCGAGGGGGACCTCGTCGGGCGCGAGGCGGATGGAGACCTTCGCGCTGGCACTCGGCACCAGGGTGTTCGACGACTTCGCGACGGACGGCGCGTCGATGCCGATGACGGTGGCGGTCGGCTTCGCCCAGATCCGGTCGAGCAGGCTGCCGGTGCCGATGACCTCGACACCGTCGAGCAGCCCCGACTCCTCACGCAGGCGGGCCTCGTCGAAGTCGAGGTCGCTCGCCGTGCCCGACTTCAGCCCGGCGATGGCGACGTCGCCGGCGTCGTCGTGGAGGCTGGCGAGGATCCGCACCAGAGGGGTCAGGGCATCGGGGACGGCGCCGCCGAACATGCCCGAGTGCACCCCGTGGTCGAGGGTCGTCACGGTCACGACGACGCGGATCAGGCCACGCAGGGTGGTCGTGAGCGCGGGCTCGCCGATGGCCCAGTTGGTCGAGTCGGCCAGCACGATGGCATCGGCGCGCAGCTTCTCGCCGTGCTTCTCCAGCAGGGTCGGCAGCGAGTCGGAGCCGATCTCCTCCTCGCCCTCGACGAAGACGGTGACGCCGACCGGCAGGGCCCCGGCGTGGGCCCGCAGCGCGGCGAGGTGGGCCATGATCCCGGCCTTGTCGTCGGCGGCGCCCCGGCCGTAGAGCCGGCCGTCGCGCTCGGTCGGCTCGAAGGGCGGGCTGTCCCAGTCCTGGTCGTCGCCGGGCGGCTGCACGTCGTGGTGGGCGTAGAGCAGCACGGTCGGCGCACCCTCGGGTCCGTCGACGTGCCCGATGACGGCCGGGCGGCCCCCCTCGCGGACGATCTCGACGTCGAGCCCCTCGGCCCGCAGGAGCGCGGCGGTCGCCTCGGCGCTGGACTCCACGTGGGCCTGGTCGAACGCATCGAGGCTCACGCTCGGGATGCGGGTGAGCTCCTCGAGGTCCGTGCGCAGGCCCGGCATGAGGCCGGCAACGGTGTCCCTGAGGGCGGAGATCTGGTCGTCGGTCAGCACGTCGTCAGTCACGGTCGGGAGCCTAACGGGTGGCTCCGACCCGCCCTCCCCCGTGCAGCTTTATCGGGTTTAGCAAGAAGGTTGACCCTCGCACGGGTACCGAAGTCGAGCGAAGCTCAAGGTTCCTGCCAGACCCGATAAAGCTGAGGCGTGGGTGGCGAGTGGATTCACGTGGCCGACGGTGCGACCTTGCGCTGGGTGCCCTGACCCCCCGCTGGCACGGATTCAAGGGAACCTGCTCCGACGGCATACAGTGAGCCTGTGTTTGGACGCAACAAGACCCTGAACGAGCAGCAGGCCGAGACGGTCGCGACTGCCCCCCGTGAGGGCGCCAAGAACCGGCCCACGCCCAAGCGCAAGGACCGGGAGGCCGCGAACCGGCGTCCCCTGGTCGTGACCGACCGCAAGGCGGCTCGCGGCGTCGACCGCGACAAGCGTCGTGAGGCCCAGCTGAAGCAGCGCGCGGCCATGGTGACCGGCGACGACGCCCACCTGCCGGCTCGCGACAAGGGACCGGTGCGGCGCTACATCCGCGACTACGTGGATGCCCGGTGGAACCTCGGCGAGTTCATGCTGCCGGTGATGATCGTCGTGCTGGCCCTGTCGTTCATCCGCGTCCCGGCCGTGTTCGCGGCCGTGTCGATCGGCGTCTACGGCCTCCTGCTGGCCGCCGCGGTCGACGGCTTCCTGATGTGGCGGCGGCTCAAGGCCAAGCTCGTCGCCAAGTTCGGCGAGGACAAGGTCGGTCGCGGGCTCGCCATGTACGCGGCGATGCGCGGCTTCCAGCTGCGTCGCTCGCGGATGCCGCGGCCGCTCGTCAAGCGCGGCGACTTCCCCTCCTGACGGCCGGCTGGTGGGTCTGCTACTCCGCGGCCCGCAGGCTCATCGGTCCGTAGACCTGGCGACCCTCGTGGAACAGCGTGACGGCGTCCACCCCGAGCTCGGTCAGGTCGTGCCACGACTCGCCGAACCAGTTCTCGGCGTCGGACTGCGACGGGAACGCCGTCGTCACCAGCCCTTCGCCGCTCAGCTCCGCACCATCGGCGTCGAGGTAGGTCCACGTCCACGCATCGCTCATCCCCCCACTCTAGGGTTCGCACCGTGATCGAGTTCGAGGGCGTGACCCTCGCGTATGCCGCGCAGCCGGTCCTGCGCGACGTCACCTTCGGGGTCCCCGAGGGTGAGCTGCTGCTCGTGGTCGGCCCGACCGGGTCGGGCAAGTCCTCACTCCTGCGGTGCCTCGACGCCGGCCTGGCCCGCGACCCCGACCAGGCGTCCGCCCGCCTCGCCGGCCGGGTGCTGGTCGACGGGGTCGACCTGCACGCCGCCGACCCGGACGGTCCTCGGCCGCTCGTCGGCCTGGTGCCCCAGGACCCCGCCGGCGCCCTCGGCGCCGGGACGGTGGAGTCCGTCATCGCCGCGGGAGTGCGCGCTCGGGACGCCGATGCCCACGCCGGTCAGCGCCAGGTGGAGGAGACCCTGGACCTGCTCGGCATCGCCGACCTGAGGTCGCGACCGGTCGCCGACCTGTCCGGGGGCCAGCAGCAGCGGGTGGCGATCGCAGTGGCCCTCGTCGCGGGACCTCGGGTGCTGGTGCTCGACGAGCCCACCTCGGCCCTGGACCCGGTCGCCGCGGAGGACGTGCTGGCGATCCTGCACCGCCTGGTGCACGACGTCGGCACCACCGTGGTGGTGGCCGAGCACCGGCTCGAGCGCGTCGTGCACCACGCCGATGCCGTGCTGCTGGTGGAGTCCGGGCGGGTGCGCGGACCGCTCGACCCGGCTGCGGCCATGGCGGACTCGCCCCTCCGCCCGCCCGTGGTCGAGCTCGGGCTCCGGCTGGGCTGGCACCGGCTCGCCCTGTCCGTGCGCGAGGCCCGGCGGTCGGCCCGCACCCTCAGGTCCACGCTCGACCTCTCCGCTGCGGCACCGGCCCCCCACACCGGCGCGGCGACCCGCGCGGTGGCCGGCTCGGCCCTCCGCGCGGCGACCGGCGCTGCGACGACCGGCGCGGCGACGACCGCGTCCTCAACCCCCTCGGCTCGCACCACCACCGCAGCCACCCCCGCCCCACTCGTCGACGCGCGGCGGCTCAGCGTCGTACGCGACACCGTCATCGCGCTGCGCACGGTCGACCTGCGCGTCGAGCCCGGCGAGGTCGTCGCGCTGATGGGTCGCAACGGCTCCGGCAAGTCCACCCTTCTCGCCACCCTCGACCGTTCGCTGTCGCCGACGTCCGGTCGGATGGTCGCGACCGAGCCCGCTGCCCTGGCACCCCAGGACCCAGAGGACCTCCTGGCCGACGCGACCGTGTCGAAGCAGCTGGCGGCGCACGACACCGCCCAGGGCCTGGCGTCAGGGACGACCCGCGCCGTGCTCGACCGGCTCGCGCCCGGCCTCGACGGCCTCCGCGGGCACCGCACGGCTGACCTGTCGGAGGGGCAGCGGATGTCCGTCGCCCTGAGCCTGGTCCTCGCCCGCGGCACCGCGCTGCTCCTGCTCGACGAGCCCACCCGTGGTCTCGACTACGCCGCCAAGGACCGCCTCACCACGATCCTCGCCGAGCGGGCCGCCGCGGGCTGCGCCGTGGTGGTCGCCACCCACGACGTGGAGCTCGCGGCCGAGGTCGCCACCCGGGTCGTGCTCCTCGCCGAGGGTGAGGTCATCGCGGACGGACCTGCGCGGCAGGTGCTGGCCGACTCCCCCGCGTTCGCACCGCAGGTGGCCAAGGTGATGCACCCGTTGCCCTTCCTGCGCGTCACCGACGTCCTGGCCGCGGTTGAGGCGCACGCCTCCCGGTGACGGCCCCTAGACCGGTGGGCCGGCCTGGACCCGGCGCCGGATCTCGGCCAGCCCGTCGGCGCCCGGCTCCACGCTCCACCAGCTCTCGACCCACCAGGTCGCGCCGATGCCCGCCCACTGCGCCGGGGTGCCCGCCGACTTCACGAACTCACCGGTGCTGTCGCCCTCGATGACGACGTCGTAGCCGTCCCAGGACAGACCCGACTCCTCGCGCAGGCCGCGCAGGACGCCCAGCGCCTCGCCGACCGAGCCGAGGGTGAGGTGCGGGCTGCCCGGCTTCGCGTCGGGCACCGCGACCGTCGGCAGGACGCCCTGCCACCGGGCTGCGCGCTCCAGCGAGGGCTGCCGCTCCCGGCCCGGGAGGTAGGCCCCGACCACCCACACCGGTGGGTGCGGGCGCTGGGGCGAGGGCGGCGGCGTCGGTGGGGCGTCGGCCCCCTCCGGCCCCACCGGGTAGTAGGTGCCGTCGAACGTGAACGGCGCACCCGAGAGCAACCCGCGGTAGACGGTCAGCGACTCGTCGAGCTTGCGGGCCCGCACGGCGCGGCCCTCGTCGGGCTCGAACCGGGTCCAGCCCGAGTGCAGCGCGCCGAGCCCGACCGACATCACGACGCGTCCGCCGCTGAGCCGGTCCACGGAGCCGGCCATCGAGGCGAGGTCCCAGGGCCGGTGCCGTGAGGCCGGGGTCAGGAGGGTGCCGAGCCGGATGCGGGAGGTCTGCACCGCCGCTGCGGCCAGGGTCACCCAGGCGTGCTCGCCGTAGAGGCTCTCCCAGGTGAAGATGGCGTCCCAGCCGTGCTGCTCCCCGAGAACTGCCACCTCCGCGAACTCGCGCGAATCGGCGAACGGGACCACGAAGCCGTACTTCATGCTCCGAACGTAGGGGCAGGCACCGACAGCCGGTCGTCAGCCGGGAGCGACCTCGATGCGCGGCTCGACGACGACCTCGGTGGTCAGTGAGTTGGCGATGTAGCACTGCTCGTGGGCCTCGTGCAGCATCCGCTCGACGGTCGCGGTGTCGACCGGTCCCGCGTGGGGGCCCGCGGGTCCGTGCGGCGCCACCCGGACCCGCGGCCGGAGCACGATGCGGGTGATCCGTTGCGGCACCAGGTCGTCGGGCATCTCACCGGTTGCGTCGTCCTCGTAGGAGACCACGTCCACACCCCCTCGGGCGGCCACCGCGAGGAAGGACAACAGCTGGCACGAGGACGCCGCCAGCACCAGCAGCTGCTCGGGGTTGGGCAGGTCGGCGTCACCGCGGAAGTGCGGGTCGGCACTCAGGTCGAAACCTTCGGTCGCCGGTGGCGTCCACGCCGTGTGGGCCCGCGGGTACGCGCGGTAGCCCGCGCCGGTCGAGCCGCTCCACTCCACCCGTGCGAGGTAGGTGTGGCCGCGGAAGTCCGCACCCGGCATACCCACTCCTCCTGCTGTCTCGAGTCCCCGGCGGGTGGCGCTCGCGGCGCTCAGGCCTCGCGGACGTCGACCTCGACGAACGGCGGCTTCACGACGGTCGCGGCGACCTCGCGCCCACGCACGTCGATGACGACCTCGTCGCCGGCGGCGACCGACGGTGCCAGCAGCGCGAGGGCGATGCCGTTCTTGAGGGTGGGGCTGAACGTGCCGGAGGTGACCTCACCCACGACCTCGTCGCCGACCTTCACGGCACAGTGCGCGCGGGGGATCCCTCGACCCGTGGCCAGCAGGCCCCAGGCGACCCGCGAAGGACCGGCGGCCTTCTCGGCGACCAGCGCGTCCTTGCCCCAGAACGACTCCTTCTTCCAGCCGACCGCCCAGCCGACCCGCGCCTGCACCGGGGTGATGTCGACGGAGAGCTCGTTGCCGTGCAGCGCGTAGCCCATCTCGGTGCGCAGGGTGTCGCGCGCGCCGAGACCACAGGGCAGCCCGCCGAACGGCGCGGCGGCCTCGAGGAGGGCGTCCCACAGCTGGGCCGACACCTCCCAGGCCGGCACCAGCTCGTAGCCGCGCTCCCCGGTGTAGCCGGTGCGACAGACGATGACGGGGTGGCCGTTCCAGTCGGTCTCGACGAAGGACATGTACTCGTGCCCGGTCGGCAGGCCCAGCGCGTCGAGCACCTCGTCGCTCTTGGTGCCCTGGACGGCGATGACGCCGTAGCGCTCGTGCAGGTTCTCTACCGTCAGGCCCTGGGGTGCGGCAGCGGCGAGCAGCTCGACGACCTGGGCGGTGTTGGCCGCGTTGGGGATGAGGAAGACGTCCTCGTCACTGCGCAGGTAGGCGATCAGGTCGTCGACGACGCCGCCGGACTCGGTGCAGCACAAGGTGTACTGCGCCTTGCCCTCGTGGATCCGGCCGAGGTCGTTGGCCAGGCAGGAGTTCACGAAGTCGCGCGCGCCGGGCCCCGAGACCCGCGCCTTGCCGAGGTGGGAGACGTCGAAGATGCCGACGGACGAACGCACTGCCGTGTGCTCACGGACGACACCGCCACCGGGGTACTCGATCGGCATCTCCCACCCGCCGAAGTCGGCCATCTTGGCGCCAAGGGCCACGTGCCGGTCGTGCAGGGGCGAGGTCTTGAGGGCTGCGTCGCTCATGCGTCGAACGCTACCGCCCCCGGCCGTCGGCTCCACCAGCACGGCTATCCTGCGCTTGCAGGTGCCACCGCCCCCAGCCCGAAGGATGACTACGTGACCACCGTCAACGTGTCCGACCGCCCCGCCCACGACCTCAAGGCGGACGCCCTCGTCCTCGCCACGGTCGAGACCGCCGGCAAGGCCGCCCTGGCCGCCGGCCACGGTCTGCCGCGGGGAGCCGCGACCCACGTCGCCGCCCAGCTCGCCGCACTGCAGGCGACCGGCTCCGCCGAGGAGGTCCTGACCATCGCCGGGGTGCCCGGTGTGGCCGCGGCACGCGTGGTCCTGACCGGGCTCGGCAAGGGCACGTCCCGCACCACCTCCTTCGACCACGAGGTATTGCGTCGCGCCGCCGGTGCCGCCGTGCGCTCGCTCAAGAACGCCGCCCGCGTCGCGCTCGCCCTCCCGACCACCGGTGCCGAGTCCGTCGCCGCCGTGGCCGAGGGTGCCGCCCTCGGCGCCTACCGGTATGCCGGTGTGCGGGGTCCCAGCGCCAAGGCCGGCAAGGGCGTCACCGCCGTCACCGTCCTCACCTCCGACGCCCGCCTGAAGCCGGTCAAGGCCGCCGCCACCCGCGCCGCGGTCCTCGCCGACGCGAAGGCCTACGCCCGCGACCTGGTCAACACCCCGCCGAACAAGCTCTTCCCCCAGTCGTTCGCCGACTCGGTCAAGGCGCGCAACAGCGCGGCCAGCGCCAAGGTCACCATCAAGGTGCTCGACGAGGTGGCCCTCGAGAAGGGTGGCTTCGGCGGCATCCTCGGTGTCGGCCAGGGTTCGGTGAACCCGCCGCGCATGGTCACCCTCACGTGGAACCCGCCGAAGGCCAAGCGGTCCGTGGCCCTGGTCGGCAAGGGCATCACGTTCGACTCCGGCGGCCTCAACCTCAAGCCGGCCACCGGCATGCTCACGATGAAGTCCGACATGGCCGGCGCTGCTGCCGTCGCCGCGACCGTGTTCGCCGCCGCCGAGCTCGGGCTTCCGGTCAAGGTCACCGGCTACCTCTGCCTCGCCGAGAACATGCCGAGCGGCACCGCCCAGCGCCCGAGCGACGTCGTGACGATGCGCAACGGCACGACCGTCGAGATCCTGGACACCGATGCCGAGGGCCGGATGGTCCTCGGTGACGGCATCTGCCTCGCCGGCGAGGGCAAGCCCGACGCGATCGTCGACATCGCCACCCTCACGGGCGCGCAGATGGTCGCCCTGGGCGCTCGCGTCGCCGGCATCATGGCCAACGACGACGCCTTCCGCGACCGCGTGCGCGCCGCCGCAGACGTGGCCGGCGAGGCCTCCTGGCCGATGCCGCTGCCGACCGACCTGCGCAGCCAGCTCGACTCCGGTGTCGCCGACCTCGCCCACAAGGGCGAGCGCTGGGGCGGGATGCTGACCGCCGGCCTGTTCCTGCAGGAGTTCGTCACCGAGGGCACCCCGTGGGCCCACGTCGACATCGCCGGTCCGTCGTACAACGACGGGTCGGCCTGGGGGTACACCCCGAAGGGCGGCACCGGCTACGGCGTGGGCACCCTGTTGTCCCTCGTCGAGGACTACGCCGGCTGACGCGGCGACACCCGCCCCGCCCACTTCGGGCCACCGGTGTCGCACCGGGACTGCGTCATGGCGGTTTCGTGCGGCACCAGCGGCCAGAAGTGCTCAGCAGCAACGCCAGAAGGGCCCGTCCGATCCGGACGGGCCCCTCTGGCAGATATATCTCGACGGCTGGGTGGGCGGCTCAGCCACCGCTCTGGCGACGGAACATCTGCTGCGTCGCGTTCGTGGCCGCGCCCTGGGCGTGGTCGACCTTGCCGTGCTCGGAGTCGTCCGACACGTCCCGTCCCGCATGCGCCTGCTTCTTCTCGAGGGCCTCGCGGAACTTGCGCTTCACGTCCTCGCTGGGCCCCTGCCCTCCGGGCTTCTGTTCTCGAGACTTCCGCGCGTCACCGGACTTGGCCATGGTGCCTCCTGCTCCTCGCTGTCGACGAGCCGTTCGGCCCGCAGGTCTGTGTCCCCACCCTCGCACCCCGCACCGCCGGGCACCACCGCAGAACCCGGTGGGTCGGCACGCGGCATACGGTCAGGGCTTCTTGCGCTGGCGCGAGTTCCACTCGCGCATCCGGTTGGGGTAACCGGTCTGGAGCACGTCGTAGACGGGCACCTCCAGGCTGCGCGCGAGGTCGAACGCGGAGTCGCGCGAGCCGGCCGCGCGACGGGTCCACTCGCCGTCGTGGGCGATGAGGATGACGGTGGTCGCGGTGACGTTGGTGGGCGGCTCGACGTAGGCCTCGACGCCGCGACGGCTCCGCGCGAACTCCGTGAGGTGCTTGCGGACCGCCTGCTGGTCGACCGCCATGTTGGGCCCGTCGGAGGGTCCCTTGATGGAGCGCTTGCCGCCCCGCTTCCACCACGCCATGGTCCAACGATACGGGGACCGCCGCCGTGGTCCGGCACCATCGCGGCCACCGGGGTGGCGGCGACTCCCGCGCCGGCTTCCTCCGGGCGGACCAACGGCCGACCTGCTTGCGCCTCGCTGTGCAAACAGTGACAAGATGCTCTGTGTCGATCCCGGACCGGCCACGACCTGACCGCGACCCCTGGGTGACGCGCAAGTCCGATGCACACGACGCAAGGGAGCGAGCATGTCGGCTGACGCCGAGACCACCGAAGAGACCACGTATGACGTGGTGATCCTCGGAGGAGGAAGTGGCGGCTACGCATGTGCGTTCCGTGCTGCCGAGCTCGGGCTCACGGTGGCCCTCGTCGAGAAGGGCAAGCTCGGGGGCACCTGCCTGCACGTCGGGTGCATCCCGACCAAGGCGCTGCTGCACGCCGCCGAGGTCGCCGACACCGCCCGCGAGGGTGCGCAGTTCGGGGTGAAGTCGACCTTCGAGTCGATCGACATGTCGGGCGTCAACGCCTACAAGGACGGCGTGATCGCCCGCCTCTACAAGGGACTGCAGGGTCTGGCGAAGGCCCACAAGGTCGAGCTGGTCGAGGGCGCCGGACGCCTGGTCGACCGCTCCACCGTCGAGGTCGGCGGCCGACTGGTGCGCGGGCGCAACGTCGTCCTGGCCACCGGCTCCTACCCCAAGTCGCTCCCCGGCCTCGAGATCGGCGGGCGGGTGATGACGTCCGAGCAGGCCCTGGCCCTCGACTTCGTCCCGCCGCGCGTCGTAGTCCTCGGCGGTGGCGTCATCGGCGTCGAGTTCGCCTCGGTCTTCAAGTCGTTCGGCTCGGAGGTGACCATCGTCGAGGCCCTGCCGCGGCTGGTCGCGGCCGAGGACGAGGCCATCTCCAAGACCCTCGAGCGGTCCTTCCGCAAGCGCAAGATCGCCTTCAGGACCGGCGTGAAGTTCGCCGGGGCGACCCAGTCCGGTGACACCGTCTCCGTGTCCCTCGAGGACGGCAGCACCATCGAGGCCGACCTCCTGCTCGTGGCCGTCGGTCGTGGTCCGGTCACCGAGGGCCTCGGCTACGCCGAGGCCGGGGTGACCCTCGACCGGGGCTTCGTGACCACCGACGAGCGACTGCGCACCGGCGTCGACGGGGTGTATGCCGTGGGCGACATCGTGCCCGGCCTCCAGCTGGCGCACCGCGGGTTCGCGCAGGGCATCTTCGTGGCCGAGGAGATCGCGGGCCTGGCCCCGGCCGTGATCGACGAGACCGGCATCCCCCGGGTCACCTACTGCGACCCCGAGATCGCGTCGGTCGGCCTCACCGAGGCGCAGGCCGGTGAGAAGTACGGCGAGGTCGAGACCTACGAGTACAACCTCGGGGGCAACGGCAAGTCGCAGATCCTGCAGACCCAGGGCTTCGTCAAGCTGGTCCGCGAGAAGGACGGCCCCGTGGTCGGGGTCCACATGATCGGCGCCCGGATGGGCGAGCAGGTCGGCGAGGCCCAGCTGATCTACAACTGGGAGGCCCTGCCCTCCGACGTGGCGAGCCTGATCCACGCCCACCCCACCCAGAACGAGTCCCTCGGCGAGGCCCACCTGGCCCTGGCCGGCAAGCCACTCCACGCGCACGGCTGACCCGAGCGCACCGCACCACCGCACTACCGCACTGCCGCACCATCCGCACCGCAGCAGCACCCGCACCCTCGCAGCACCGCCAGCGAACACGAGTACAAGGAGAGACAGGCACATGTCTGAACGCGTGACCATGCCAGCCCTGGGTGAGTCCGTCACCGAAGGCACCGTGACGCGCTGGCTGAAGAACGTCGGCGACACCGTGGCGGTTGACGAGCCGCTCCTCGAGGTCTCGACCGACAAGGTCGACACCGAGATCCCCTCCCCCGTGGCCGGTGTGCTGCAGGAGATCCTCGCCCAGGAGGACGACACCGTCCCGGTGGGCGCCGACCTCGCCGTCATCGGCGACGCCTCCGAGGGCTCCGGGAGCGACGACCAGCCCGCTCAGCAGGAGGGCGGTCAGGACGAGCCGGCGCAGCAGGACGACAGCCAGGGCGAGCAGGACCAGCAGCAGCAGCAGTCGGAGCAGCAGGGGGAGGCTCCTGCCCCGGAGGCACCCTCGACCGACCAGGAGCCGCAGGCCGCGACGTCCGAGCCCGAGCAGGCCCAGTCCTCCGACGACCAGGGCCAGTCCGCTCCCGCGGCCGCCGACTCGGGCGCCGACTCCGGCGCCTCCGGTGGCGAGACCGTGACGATGCCGGCCCTGGGCGAGTCCGTCACCGAGGGCACCGTCACCCGGTGGCTCAAGGCCGAGGGTGACCACGTCGACGTGGACGAGCCGCTCCTCGAGGTCTCGACCGACAAGGTCGACACCGAGATCCCGTCGCCGGTCGCGGGCACGCTGACCAAGATCCTCGTCCAGGAGGACGACACCGTCCCCGTCGGTGGCGACCTGGCCGTGATCGGCGGCTCCGGTGGGGGTTCGGCCCCCGCGCAGGAGGCCCCGGCCCAGCAGGAGGCCCCCGCCCAGGAGGCCCCCGCCCAGGAGGCACCCGCCCAGGAGGCACCCACCGAGCAGCCCGCCGCCGAGCAGGCCCCCGCGCAGGAGGCGCCGGCACCGCAGGCGGCACCTGCTCCGGCCGCTCCGGCCGCTCCAGCCGCTCCGGCCGCACCAGCCGCTCCGGCTGCACCCGCCGCCAGCTCCGCTCCCGCCTCGTCCTCGGACGAGACCGATGCCTCGGCCTACGTCACGCCGCTCGTGCGCAAGCTCGCCGCGGACAACAAGGTCGACCTCGGGTCGCTCAAGGGCACCGGGGTGGGTGGCCGGATCCGCAAGCAGGACGTCCTCGACGCCGCCAAGGCAGCGCAGGAGGCTGCGGCCGCCCCGGCTGCCGCACCCGCTGCCGCGGCGCCCGCCGCTGCTCCCGCAGCGGCCACGTCGTCGTCCGCCGGCAGCGCCTCCGCCGTCTCACCGAAGCGTGGGACGACCGAGAAGATGTCGCGGCTGCGCCAGACCATCGCCAAGCGCATGGTCGAGTCGCTGCAGGTGTCCGCCCAGCTCACCACGGTGGTGGAGGTCGACGTCACCAAGATCGCCCGCCTGCGGGCCAAGGCCAAGTCCGAGTTCGAGCAGCGCGAGGGCACCAAGCTCAGCTTCCTGCCGTTCTTCGCGCTGGCTGCCGTCGAGGCGCTCAAGGCCCACCCGTCGGTCAACTCCAGCGTCGAGGGCACCGAGGTGACCTACCACGGCACCGAGAACCTCGGCGTCGCGGTCGACACCGAACGCGGCCTCCTCGTCCCCGTGATCAAGGACGCCGGCGACCTCAACATCGCCGGGCTGGCCCGCAAGATCGCCGACCTCGCCGAGCGCACCCGCACCAACAAGATCGGGCCCGACGAGCTCGGCGGCGGCACCTTCACGCTGACCAACACCGGCAGCCGCGGGGCATTGTTCGACACCCCGATCATCAACCAGCCCAACGTCGCCATCCTCGGCACCGGCGCGGTCGTCAAGCGCCCGGTCGTGGTCTCCGACGGTGACGGTGGCGAGACCATCGCGGTCCGCTCGATGGTCTACCTGGCCCTGTCGTACGACCACCGCGTCGTCGACGGAGCCGATGCGGCCCGCTTCCTCACGACGATGAAGAACCGGCTCGAGGACGGCAACTTCGACTCCGACCTCGGTCTCTGAGGAGCCGAATCCAGCAGGACCAGCTCGTGCCACAGCGCGTTGCCATCACCGGTGCGTCCGGACTGATCGGCGGCGCGCTGTCGGCGTTCCTGCGCGACCGCGGCGACGAGGTCGTCCGGCTGGTCCGTCGGGCCCCCACCGCCCCGGACGAGGTGCAGTGGGACCCCACCGCTCGCCGGCTCGACCCGGCTGACCTCGCGGGGGTCACCGCAGTGGTCCACCTGGCCGGGGCGGGCGTCGGCGACAAGCGCTGGACGCCCTCCTACCAGCAGGAGATCCTCGCCTCCCGCGTGGACGGCACCACCACCGTCGCGACCACCCTGGCGACGCTCGCCGCCGGAGGCCAGTCGGTGCGGCTGGTCAGCGCCGCCGCCGTCGGCGTCTACGGCGACCGCGGCGACGAGGTGCTCACCGAGGCGTCGGCTCCGGGCACCGGGTTCCTGAGCGAGGTCGTGCGGGCCTGGGAGGCCGCGGCCGACCCGGCCCGCGACGCCGGGCTGTCCGTGGCCCACCCGCGCACCGGCCTGGTGTTCGCACCGGACGGTGGGGCGATGGCGCGCATGCTCCCGCTGGCCAAGGTCGGGATCAACGGCCCGCTCGGCAGCGGGCATCAGTGGTGGCCGTGGATCTCGTTGCGCGACACCGTCGCCGGGCTCGCCCACCTCGTCGACCATCCCGAGCTCGAGGGACCGGTCAACCTGGTGGGACCGCACCCCGACCACCAGGTCGACATCGCTCGCGAGCTGGGGCGGCAGATCCACCGCCCAGCGCTCCTGCCGGCCCCGGCGTTCGGGATCAAGCTGGTGCTGGGTGGGTTCTCCGACGAGGTGCTGACCAGCAAGCGTGCCCTCCCGACGCGGCTGCTCGAGTCAGGGTTCGTCCACCAGGACCAGACCGTCGAGTCGGCGCTGCGCTGGGTGCTCGCGCAGCAGTCCCGGCCCGAACCGTCCTAGCCCGCGGCCACCGACACCTCCCCCACCCGCCAGCGCCCGCCGGACCAGACCAGCGCGAAGCGCAACGGCGTGCCCGGCACCGCCGCGCGCGTCGTCACCTCCCCGGTCGCCGCCACGACCCGGTATGCCGCCGTGCCCACCACCGCGTCGACCGTCGCCGCGGCCCCGTGCCGGGTGACCGTGCGGGCGTTGGTCACCTCGAAGCGCACACCCTGCCAGGACGTGCCGGACGCGGCGAGATCGGTGAGCAGCGCGGTGTCCTGCGCCAGCGCCCCCGACCCGGGCGCGTCGAGCTGGGCCACGACGGTGGTCGACCGCCTGTTCATCGCCTCGGCACGCAGGGCCGCCAACGCGACCATCAGCGCGAGCGGGTCATGGGCCGGCGCGGTGCGATCGACCACCGGGCTCGGCAGGGCCGACGAGGTCACCGGCGTGGTCCGGGTCGGGGTGGTCCGGGTCGAGGTGGTCCGCGCCGGAGTGCCTGCCGGGGTCGTCGCCGCGGGAACCGAGGCCGGACTCGTCGTGGCCGCCGCTCGCGTGCCGCCCGGGTCCGGGCTGTCGAGGCCGAGCCACGCGGGTGCGCGCAGGACTCCGGCGGCCACGAGTCCCGCGACGACCAGGACCGCCACGAGAGCGGCGAGCGTGGCGAGGGCCCCGGCCCGGCCGCGGAGCAGAGAGGCGGCCAGCTCCCGTCGCCCGCGCGCCACAGGGTCGGCCGGTGGCACCGACGGGCGCCGCAACCGCTGAGTGAGCAACGACGTCTCGTCCTTCCCGACCACGAGTCGCAGCGGCTCGCACGGCGCGGAGTCGAAGTAGGCCAGGGCCAGCTCCGCGGCTGTCGGCCGCAGGGCCGGGTCACCCAGCAACGCCTGCGTGGTCACCTCGGACCAGGCCGTCGGCAAGCCCGGCGCGACCTCGGTCAGGGGAGGGCGCAGCGCCCCGGGCGCGGGAGCGCTGCCGGTGACGCACCACCAGGCCAGTGCGCCCACGGCATACACGTCAGCGGCCGGCGTTGCGGAACCACCCTCCAGCACTTCCGGAGCGACGAAACCCGCTGTGCCCCACAGATATCCGCCCTCGCCTCCAGGCGCCTCACCGGCCAGTCGAGCGACGCCGAGGTCGGTCAGGAAGGGGCGCCCCGAGAGCTCGTGGACCACGTTGGCCGGGGTGACGTCGCCGTGCACCACCCCGAGCGCGTGCAGGCCGGCGAGCGCCCGCGCCACCGGGACCAGCACCGTGACCGACTCCCCCACGCTCAGGTGACCGCGCGCTCGCACGGCTCGCTCGAGGGAGCCACCGTCGAGGAGGTCGAGGACGAGCGCCACCGCGGGGGGCTCCACATCCAGCCCCACGGCCTCGTGGAACCCCACGAGGCCGTCGACCTCGACCCGGCCCAGCACGGCGAGCTCGCGCGCCACGGCGTGCGTCTGCTCCGGGTGGGCCACCGGCACGACCTTGACGGCGACCTGCCGCCCATCGCTCACCCGGCTGGCAGCCCAGACCGCGCCGACCGCACCACGGCCGAGCAGCTCCCCCACCACGTAGCCGGGCACCCGGGGCGAAGTCGGCGTGGTGCCATCCGGGGCGAGGGGGTCCAGGCTCACCGCGCCAGTCTGCCCAGCCTCGACGGACCATCCTGCGCGTTGTCCACAGGGCCCTCCTAGAGTCGGGCCATGCCTGCTGACCAGCCCACGATCCTGGCCACCTCCGGCGGTTACCGTCGCGCCCAGCGCACCTCGTTCGAGTTCAACGCGCTGATCCACCACGCGGTCGAGCTGTCCGGCACGACCGGGCGCCCCCGCGTGACGCACCTGCCCACGGCCAGCGGCGACCAGCGCTGGCTCGGTGACGACATGGTCGAGGCGGCTCGGGTGGCCGGCTTCGACTTCAGCAACCTCTACCTCTTCCCGATGCCCAACCTCGACGACCTCGAGGGTCACCTGCTCGAGCAGGACGTCGTGTGGGTGAACGGCGGCTCGGTCGCCAACCTGCTGGCGGTCTGGCGGGTGCACGAGCTCGACGGCGTCTTCCGCCGGGTCTGGGAGGCCGGTGTGGTCCTGGCCGGCGTCTCGGCCGGCTCGATCTGCTGGTACACCGGGGGCACGACCGACTCGTTCGGCCCCGAGCTGCGCGCCGTGACCAACGGGCTCGGCTTCCTGCCCTACGGCAACGGCGTGCACTACGACTCCGAGGCGCGACGACGCCCCTTCGTGCACCAGCTCGTCGCCGACGGCACGCTGCCGACCACCCACTGCACCGACGACGGGGTCGGCCTCGTCTACCGCGGGACCGAGCTCGTCGAGGCAGTCAGCGAGCAGGACGGCAAGGGGGCGTTCGTCGTCTCGCGGGAGGGCGACCGGGCCGTCGAGGAGCGGATCGAACCGCGCCGGCTCCGAACCCCCTGACCGCTCGGCGTACGCTGGCTCCCATGCGCTTCGAACACGTGGGATTCGCCCCCGAGCTCGTCGACTACGAGGCGGCGTGGGCGCACCAGCGCGAGGTGCACGCAGCGGTGGTCGACGGCGCGGAGGACACCGTCCTGCTGCTCGAGCACGCCGCGGTGTACACCGCTGGCAAGCGCACCGAGCCGCACCAGCGTCCCTTCGACGGCACCCCTGTCATCGACGTCGACCGGGGTGGGCTGATCACGTGGCACGGTCCCGGACAGCTCGTCGGCTACCCGATCGTCCGCCTGCACGGCGTGCCGATCGACGTGGTGGCCCACGTGCGTCGCCTCGAGGAGGTGATGATCCGCACCTGCCGCGAGTTCGACGTGGAGGTGACCCGGGTCGACGGGCGCAGCGGCGTGTGGGTGCTCGCGGACGACCGTGGCCCCGACCGCAAGCTCGGGGCGATCGGGGTGCGGGTCAGCCGCCAGGTCACCATGCACGGCTTCGCGCTCAACTGCGACGCCGACCTGTCGTGGGCCGACAACATCATCGCGTGCGGGATCGACGACGCCGGGGTCAGCTCGATCACCCGCGAGGCCGGCCGCGTGGTCACCGTCCAGGACGTGCTCCCGTATGCCGAGAAGCACCTGGGCGACGTCCTCGCCTCCGGTGCCTGACCAGCCCGCGGACGCCGGGGCCGTCGAGAGCCGGGCCGAGTCGAGGCGTCCGGTCGACGACCCGGTCGACGAGGACCCGGTCGACGAGGACCCGGCCGCGCACGCGTCGCTCACCCGACGGCTCGTCCAGCTCGTGCTCTCCTGTGCCGTCCTCGGAGTCGGCGTCGCCGTCCTCCTCGACGCCGCCCTGGGCTCCGACGGCTACTCCACGCTCATCTCGGGCCTCACCTCGACCTCGGGGCTGCCGTTCGTGGTCGTCAACCTCGGGGTCGGGATCCTGCTCATCGCGCTGGCATGGAGCCGGGGCACCCGGCCCGGGGTCGGCACCCTCGTGCAGACCGTCGTCGTGGGCGGCACCGTGAGCGCCGTCTCGCCGCTGCTGCCCACCCCGGAAGCCTTGGGGTCGAGGTTCGTCGAGCTCGCCGTCGCGTTCGTCCTGCTCGCGCTGGGGGTGGCCGGCTACCTCGCCTCGCACACCGGCGCAGGTCCGGCCGAGGGCGCCGCGATCGCCTTCGACCCACCCCTGCCGTTCAAGTGGAGCTACACCGTCCTGCAGGCGGTGGGCGCGCTCGGCGGCTGGGCCCTCGGAGCCGCCGTCGGCCCGGGCACCCTCCTCGTGTCGCTGTTCGTCGGCCCCACCGTCGACCTGCTGACCCGGGTGCTCTTCCACAGCCGCAAGGTCAGCGCCTGACCCCCCTGCCTCCCGCCCTGTTGGAAGCGAAACCTCCGGATATCCGGAAGTTTCGCTTCCAACAGGGCGGGAGGGGGGCGGGGCGGCCGGGGGGTGAGGCGCGGGAATAGTCCTCCGCGGGCAGGCGTAGTCTTGATGGACGCCCGGTGACCTCCGGGCGCACCCGTGCCCCGCGGCATACCTGCTGCTGGCGGCGCACCGAACGGAAGGCAAGGGAGTCTTCGTGACCATCGCACCCGAGGGCCGCCGACTGCTGCGCGTCGAGGCGCGCAACGCCGAGACGCCGATCGAGCGCAAGCCCGAGTGGATCCGGACGACCGCGAAGATGGGTCCGGAGTACACCAAGCTCCACTCGATGGTGAAGACCGAGGGACTGCACACGGTCTGCCAGGAAGCCGGCTGCCCCAACATCTTCGAGTGCTGGGAGGACCGGGAGGCCACCTTCCTCATCGGCGGTGACGTCTGCACCCGCCGCTGCGACTTCTGCGACATCGCCACCGGTCGCCCCGAGGCACTCGACCGCGACGAGCCCCGCCGGGTTGCCGAGTCGGTCGCCCAGATGGGGCTGCGCTACTCCACCGTGACCGGGGTCGCGCGCGACGACCAGCCCGACGGCGCCGCCTGGCTCTACGCCGAGACGATCCGCCAGATCCACGCCAAGAACCCCAACACCGGCGTCGAGATCCTGCCGCCCGACTTCGGCGCCAAGCCCGAGCTCGTGGGCCAGGTGTTCGACGCCCGGCCCGAGGTCTTCGCGCACAACCTCGAGACCGTGCCCCGCATCTTCAAGCAGATCCGTCCCGCGTTCACCTACGACAAGTCGCTCAAGGTCCTGTCCATGGCGCGCGAGGCCGAGCTCGTCACCAAGTCCAACCTCATCCTGGGCATGGGCGAGGAGGACCACGAGGTGGAGCAGGCGATCCGCGACCTGCACGACGCCGGTTGCGACATCCTCACCATCACGCAGTACCTCCGCCCCTCCAAGCTGCACCACCCGATCGACCGGTGGGTCAAGCCCGAGGAGTTCGTGCACTGGAGCGACGTCGCCCAGGAGATGGGCTTCAAGGGCGTCATGGCCGGGCCGCTGGTCCGGTCGTCCTACCGCGCCGGACGCCTGTGGGCCACGGCCATGCGCAAGTGGGGTCGCGACATCCCGGAGCACCTCCAGCACCTCGCTGACGCAGCCGGTGACCCCGCCCGCCAGGAGGCGTCGTCCCTCCTGGCCGCACGCCAGCCGGGCGTGTTGGGCGCCCCCGCCTGACACCCGTATCCTGACCCTCATGGCCCGCAAGGAAACGCAGCAGTCAGACACGCCCAAGAAGCCGGGCCGGTTCGCCCAGATCCGTCAGGTCTTCACGGCCTCGCGCAAGGCTGACCCCACGATCCCGTGGTGGATGCTGCTGGCGTTCCTCGCGGTGATCGCCGTCGGGGTGAGCATCGGCGCGCTGCTGGGCCACTGGAAGTACGCCCTGTTCCTCTCGGTGCCGGTCGGTCTGCTCGCCGCCACCCTCGTGCTGTCCCGGATGGCGGAGCGGGCGGCCTACCGCTCGCTCGAGGGCCAGCCCGGTGCGGCCGGCGCGGCGCTCGGCGCCTTGCGTCGCGGCTGGTTCTACGACCAGCAGCCGGTGGCCGTCGACGGCGCCCGCGGCACCCGCCCCGAGGACGTCGCCGGGGCGGCCTTCGTCTACCGCGCGCTGGGACGTCCCGGGATCGTGCTCATCGGCGAGGGCCCCGACGCGCGCCGCACCAAGCTGCTCACCCAGGAGCGCAAGAAGGTCGAGCGGGTCGCCCCCGGTGTGCCGGTGACCTCGGTCGTCGTCGGCGACGGCGCCGACCAGGTGCCGATCCGCAAGCTGGGCAGCAAGATCACCCGCATGAAGCCGGTCCTCACCAAGGAGGAGGTGTCGGCGGTCAACAAGCGGCTCAAGTCGCTGGGTGGCCTGCGTCCGCCGATCCCCGCGGGCATGGACCCGAACAAGGCGCGGGTCGACCGCAAGGCGATGCGCGGCCGCTGACCATCCAGCGCGACCCAAGCCCCCTGGAGGGCGCCCAGGTTGCGGAAGGGCCGCTAGCCGGAGGCGCGCTCGACCAGTGACGTGTCCAGGACCAGCTGCTCGGGGACGGACACTCCCCCGGCACTGATCTGGGCGAGCAGCATCGTCGCCATCTCGCGGCCGAGCTGCTCCATCGGCTGGTGCACCGTCGTCAGCGGAGGGTTCGCGACCGCTGCGAGCGGGCCGTCGTCGAACCCGACCAGCGCCACGTCCTGCGGCACGCTGCGGCCCGCCTCGCGCAGGACGCGCAGGGCGCCCAGCGCCATCAGGTCGCTGGCCGCGAAGACCGCGTCGATGTCAGGTCGTCGCTCCAGCAGCGCGGTCATCGCCGAGGCACCGCTGACCTCGCTGAAGTCGCCGACCTCGATCAGGGACTCGTCGACCTCCCGGCCCGCCGCGGCCAGCGCCTGGCGGTAGCCGTCGAGGCGGTCGCGACCGGCGATCATGTCCTGCGGTCCCGCGATGAGGGCGACCACCTCGCGGCCGCTCGACACCAGGTGCCGCACGGCGTCCCGCGCGCCGCCGGTGTTGTCGACGTCGACGTAGCTCATCTCCCCGGCCTGTCCGGGTCGGCCACAGAAGACGATCGGCAGGCCGCGGCCCTGGATCCGACTGGGGAGCGTGTCGGCGTCGTGGGCCGAGAGCATCAGCACCCCGTCGACGTGCTGGGGGGTGAGGTAGGTGTCGAGACGGTCGACCTGCTCACGGGTCTGCACGAGAGCGAGCACGAGCTGCCGGGACGCCTCCCCCACCACGGTGGTGATGCCGCGGACCACGCCGGCGAAGAACGGCTCCCCGAAGATCCGCTCCTCGGGCTCGCTGATCACCAGGGCGATGGCGCCGGTCCGGCGGGTCACCAGGGCGCGGGCCGCCATGTTGGGCACGTAGCCGAGCTCGTCGACCGCTCGCATCACCCTGACGCGGGTGCGCTCGGAGACCTGCGGCGACCCGTTCACCACCCGCGAGACGGTGCCGCGACCCACGCCTGCGCGGGCCGCCACCTCCTCGAGGGTCGGCTGGCCGCCGGTGCCGCTGCTCACGAGCTGTGCCTCATGGGGTCAGTATTGCCTGCGGTCACCGGCGAGGAACGCGGCATACCAGCGTCCGCTGTCCTTGACCGTCCGCTCCTGGGTCTCGAAGTCCACGTGCACGAGGCCGAACCGCTTGGCATAGCCCTCGGCCCACTCGAAGTTGTCCATCAGCGACCACGCGAAGTACCCGGCGAGCGGGACCCCCGCGGCCACGGCACGCGACGCCGCCTCGAGGTGCGCGGCGAGGAAGTCGATCCGGCGCAGGTCGTGGATCTCCCCGTCCGGCCCCACCTCGTCGTCGAAGGCCGCGCCGTTCTCGGTCATCACCAGCGGCAGGTCGCCGTAGTCGCGGGTCACCCGCGTGAGGATGTCGAACAGGCCGTCGGCGTCCACCTCCCAGCCCATCGCGGTGGTGGGCAGCCCGCGGTCGGTGAAGTCGACGACGCCCGAGCCGGGGAACGCCCCGGGCGCCACCACGTGGCGGGTGTAGTAGTTCACCCCGAGGAAGTCGAGCGGGGCGCTGATCGTCTCGAGGTCGCCGTCGGCGACGAACGCGAGGTCGCTGACGTGGGCCACGTCCTCGACGACGTCCTTGGGGTAGGCGCCGCGCAGCACCGGGTCGAGGAACCACCGGTTCGACAGCCCGTCGATGCGACGCACCACGTCGTCCACCCCGGGCCCGTCGTGGGCCCCCGCGACCGGGTAGAGGTTGAGGGTGATCCCGACCTTCGCGTCCGGCACCCGCTCCCGGAGCGCCTGCACTGCGAGCCCGTGCCCCAGCATGAGGTGGTGCGCGGCGGCCAGGGCGTCGGCGCCGTCCGCTCGACCGGGCGCGTGCCGCCCGCTGCCGTACCCGAGGAAGGCCGAGCACCAGGGCTCGTTGAGGGTGATGAAGTGCTTGACCCGGTCGCCGAGGGCGTCGGCGACGTGCGCGGCATACTCCGCGAAGCGGTATGCCGTGTCGCGGGCGGGCCAGCCGCCCAGGTCCTCGAGTGGTTGGGGCAGGTCCCAGTGGTAGAGCGTGGCCCACGGCGTGATGCCGCGCTCGAGCAGGCTGTCGACCAGGCGGCTGTAGAAGTCGAGTCCGGCCTGGTTGACCGGACCCGAGCCGGTCGGCTGCACGCGCGGCCAGGCGATCGAGAAGCGGTAGGCGTCGACGCCCAGGCTCGCCATCAGGTCGGCGTCCTGCGGGTAGCGGTGGTAGTGCTCGACCGCGACGTCGCCGTTGTCGCCGTCGACCACCCGACCGGGTGTGGCCGAGAAGGTGTCCCAGATCGACGGTCCCCGGCCGTCCTCGGAGGTGGCGCCCTCGATCTGGTAGCTCGAGGTGGCCACGCCCCAGGCGAAGTCGTCCGGGAAGTCGCTGCGCGACAGGTGGTGGTTGATCGGCATGGTCATCCCTTGACTCCGCCCTGCATGATGCCGCCGATGATCTGGCGGCCGAACACGATGAACACGATGACGAGCGGCAGGGTCCCGAGCAGGGTCCCGGCCATGACCAGCGCCTGGTCGGTGTAGTAGCCGCCCGAGAGCCTGGACAGGGCGACCTGCACCGTCGGGTGCTCGGCGTCGAGGGTCAGGTAGGGCCACAGGAAGTCGTTCCAGCGCTCCATGAAGGTGAGCAGCCCCAGCACCGCCGCGGCCGGCCGCAGGATCGGGAAGACCACCGAGAAGAAGATCCGGAACGTCGACGCCCCGTCGACCCGGGCCGCCTCGATGAGCTCGTTCGGGATCGCCTGCGCGGCGTACTGCCGCATCATGAAGACCCCGAACCCGCTGACGAGGAACGGCAGCAGCGCCGACGGCAGGGTGCCGGCCAGGCCGAGCTTGCCCATCAGCATGTAGAGCGGCACGAGACCGAGCTGGACCGGGACCATCATGGTGCCGATCACGATGAGCAGCAATGCATTCCGTCCCCGGAACCGCAGCTTCGCGAACGCGAACCCGGCCAGCGCGGAGAGCACCACGACCGAGACGGTGGCGACGCCGGCGACCAGCACCGAGTTCACCATCGCCTGCCCGAAGATGACGTCCTGGTTGGCGAAGACGCGCGAGATGTTGGTCCCGAGCTGGTCACCCGGGGTGAGCGGCGGCGGCACCGAGGTGATGTCGCTGTTGGGCCGCGAGGCCATCACGACCATGTAGTAGAGCGGTCCGGCGGACAGCAGGACCGAGATCGCCAGGCAGAGGTAGACGAGCTTGCTGGCCGGGGTGGCACCGCTGCTCTGGGCGGCCAGCCTGGCCAGGGACCGACGACGCCGGGGGCTGGGCGCCTCGACCACGGGAACGGCGACCGGGGGCACGGGGGCGGAGAGCTGGATCTGGGTCATCGTCGCCTCACTCCGCCGACCGGATGCGCCGCAGCAGCAGCACGTTGACCGCCGAGAAGACCGCGATGAACAGGAACAGCACCCACGCGATGGTGGCCGCGTAGCCGAACCGCTGACCGGTGAAGGCCTGCTGGATGAGGTACATCGCGGCGGTCTGGAACTGCCCCGTCGTGCCGCCCCCGATGGAGTTCGCCCCCGGGTTGAACAGCAGGGGCTCGGTGAACAGCTGGGTGCCGCCGATGGTGGCGACCACGGACACGAAGATGAGGGTGGGGCGCAGCATCGGCACCGTGATCGACCGGAAGGTGCGCCAGCCGTTGGCCCCGTCGATGCGCGCCGCCTCGTAGATCTCGGTCGGCACCGACTGCAGCGCGGCCAGCAGGATCAGCGCGTTGTAGCCGGTCCAGCGCCAGTCGACCATGGTCGAGATGGCGAGCCACGACGACCAGCGGTGGTCCTGCCAGGCGATCGGGTCGACCCCCACGTGGCCGAGGATCCAGTTGAACAGCCCGAAGTCCCGGCTGAACATCATCGTGAAGATGATCCCGACCGCGGCGACCGACGTGACGTTCGGGAGCAGGATGCCCATCCGCCACCAGGTCGCCCCCCTCAGCCGCGAGTTGAGCATCTGGGCCAGCACCATCGCGAGGACCAGCTGCGGGATGGTGGCGACGACGAACATCCCGAAGGTGTTGAGCATCGCGTTCCAGAAGTCCTTGTCCTGCATCAGCTCGCGGTAGTTGCCGAGGCCCAGCCAGCCCTGGTCACCCGCGAGCAGGCTCCAGTCGTGGGTCGAGACCCAGGCCGTGTAGACCAGCGGGAACAGGCCGAAGACCGCGAACAGGATGAAGAACGGCGAGACCATCGCGTAGGGCGACAGACGGGTGTCGGCTCGCCGGAGCCGCTGCCGCCAGCCGGTCGCCGGCGGGGCTGCGCCGGCGACCTTCTCGGGCGTCGTGGTGGTCACGGATCTCCCTCGGGTGGGTGGTGCTGTGGCAGGTCGTTGGTGGTGCTGGGTGGTGGCGGTCGGGTGCCGGCTCGCGAGAGCGCCGGCACCCGACCGCAGCTGAGGTATGCCGCGGGCGTGCGGCTACTTCGCTGCCTTCTGGGCGGCCGCGATGGCCTCGGTCCAGCCTGCGGCCGCCGTGCGTTGTCCGCCCTCGACGGCGCGCAGGGCGTTCTCGACGGCGTCGCGGACCGGCTGGTTCTTGGCACCGAGGTAGACCGGCTTCAGGTTGGCCGCGCCGGCGACGAACAGCTCACCGACGGGGGCGTTGTTGAAGTAGTCGTTCTTGGCGTCCTTGAGGGCCGCCTCGGTGTAGAGCTTGGGGTTGGACGGGAGGTTCCCCGCCGCCTTGAACGCCGCGAGCTGGCTCTGACCGGTCGTCAGGAACTTGGCGAGCTCGACGGCTTCCTTCTGATGCTTGCTCTGGGTCGGCACGCCGAGCCAGGAGCCGCCCCAGTTGCCGCCACCGCCGGGGATCGTGGTGATGTCCCACTTCCCGGAGTTCGCGGCACCGGCCTGGTCCTTGATGTAGCCGGTCATCCACGCGGGGCAGGCGAGCGTGGCGAACGAGCCGTTCTTGAACCCGGCGTTCCACTCCGGTGAGAAGGCCTTGAGCTTCGCCGAGAGTCCGGTGTCGACCATCTTCAGCGACTCGTCCCAGGCCGACTTGACCGCGGGGTTGCTGTCGATGACCAGCTTGTCGCTGCGGTCGAAGTAGGTGTGGTCACCCGACTGCATGAGGATGGAGTTGTAGGTGTTGGTGGCGCTGTCGACGAAGTGCGACTTCGCGTCCTTGATCCCGGCCTGGTACTTCTGCCCGGTGGCGATGTACTCGTCCCACGTGGGCCACAGCTTGCCGACCTCGACGCGGTCGGTGGGGAGGCCGGCCTTCTCGAACAGGTCCTTGCGGTAGCACATGGCCAGGCCGCCGACATCGGTACCGAGCCCGATGGTGGTCTTGCCGTCGGCGGTCGTGGCGTTGGCGTACTTCCACGGGAGCCAGTTGTCCTTGAGCTCGTTGCTGCCGTACTGCTGCAGGTTCACGAACTTGTCGGCGCTCTGGAGGAAGTTGACGACCTGGCCCTCCTCGATGGCCACGACGTCGCCGGCGCCGGACCCGGCCGCGATCCGCTGGATCAGCTGGGTGTTGTACTTGCCGAGGTCGCCCTCGGCGGTCTCGACGACCGTGACGTTCGGGTGGTCCTTCATGTACTGCGTGTACAGGTCCGTGTAGCCGAACTTGCCGAACGTGCTCACCCGCAGCGTGACCTTCTCGCCGGATGAGGTGGAGCCGCCGTTGTCGCCACCGCAGGCGGCGGTGAGGGCGGCCGTAGCGATCATTGCGGCTGCGGGAACCAGCCAGCGAGAGCGTGAGTGCACCGTTGCACCTTTCGTCGGGCCCCCTTATGGGAGCGCTCCCGAACAGCGTGGGACCGGGCCGGCTGCCGGGTCAAGAGTTCCGTGGGAGCGTTCTCATTTCGTGATCATTCCGTGACCTTGAGGGAGCCGACGGGCTCCAGCACTGCCGCCACGGCGCTCGCGAACCGGGTCACCGAGCCCGGCGACATCCGCAGGAAGAGGTCGGGCTCGATGAGCTCGAGCTCCATCAGGGCCGGCTGCCCGTCGACGTCGACCAGGTCGACCCGGGCGTAGACCAGCGCGTCGGGAGCGCTGGCCATCGCCCTCCTGGCCACGTCGAGCTCGGCCTCGGTCGGCGTGTGCGCCACCTCCGAGCCGCCGTGCAGGGCCTGCACGCGGTAGTCGCCGGGCTTGGGCACCTTGCGCACGGCGTGCGACAGCTTGCCGCCGAAGAAGAACAGCGACACCTCCCCCGCCTCCACCCCCGCGGCATACGGCTGGACGATCGTGTCGCCCGCCTCGACGAGGACGAGCAGGTGGGCGCCCGCCTCCGGCGACCCGGCAGGCGCCTTGAGGGCGCCCCTGGCTCCGCCGTCGACCGCCGGCTTGATCACCACCTCGCCCCAGCCGGTCGCCACCATGCGCTCGACGGGGTCCGCCGCCCCCCTGGCGAGGGCCAGCGTGGGCAGGACGGGGATGCCGGCCTCGCCCAGCTCGAGCAGGTAGCCCTTGTGGGAGTTCCAACGAATCACTGTGGGGCTGTTGATGATCCGCGACACGGAGTCCACGTGGTCCGCCCACTCGAGGTACTCGTCGAGACGGTCGAAGTAGTCCCAGGTCGAGCGGATCACGACCAGGTCGAACGAGGCCCAGTCGACGCCAGGGTCGTGCCAGACGACCACCTCGGCGTCGTGACCGAGGCCGCGCAGCTCGTCGGCGATCGCCGGCGGCTCGGGGTCGTCGTACATGGGGTCGGACCAGGTGCAGAGGGCGATGCGGCTCACGGTGACCAGTCTGGCAGCGAGTGCGTGAGCAGGGGTTGCGCGACGCGGCATACGCGATATAACGTGAATATCGACAACGCGATATAGCGTGACTCTGGGCCAGCACGGCCCACCGTGACAGCACAGCCAGCGAGAGGACCCCCCATGAGCGAGGAATGGTCGATCGACACCCCCCGGGTGCTCGACATCGGAGGCGACGGCGAGAAGGTCGGGCGGCTCAGCGTCGCCGTCGTCGGCGGTCGCGTCGACGTGGTCACGCACACCGACTCCCCCACCGCCCGCGTCGAGATCGCCCAGATCGAGGGTATGCCGGTCAAGGTCACCTGGGACGGGTGGAAGCTCAAGATCACCCACGGCGTCGACTCGACCCGCATCCTCGACCGGGTGCGGCAGGCCTTCGACGGCCTCGAGCGCAACCGCGTCGCCCTGAGCATCTCGATCCCCGAGGAGGCGGAGACCTCCGTGAGCACGGTGAGCGCGAGCGGGTTGCTGGCCGGCATGCGAGCCGGGGCCAAGGCCAACACCGTCTCCGGGTCGATCACCATCGACGACGTGGTCGGCGACGTCGACATCAACACGGTCAGCGGTGAGGTCGAGTGCGGCAACGTCCGCGGGCGCCTCAAGGTGCACTCGGTCTCGGGGGCGGTCACCGCCCAGCAGAGCGACGTGCCCGAGGTCAGCATCAGCACGGTGAGCGGCGACGTGGCGCTGGACCTGCTCAACAGCGCGGCCTCGATCAAGTCGACCTCCGTCTCCGGCGACGTGACGGTACGGGCCCCCCACGGCGGTTACGACGTGACCGCCAACACCGCCTCGGGGCAGGTCGTCATCGACGGGCACGCGATCCACAAGCACTCCTACACGGCAGGCAACCGGCTCACCGACGGTGACGGCAGCCTGCGCGTCAAGGCCAACGCCGTCTCCGGGAACGTCGTGGTGCTCAGGAGCGCCGTGGCTGCCCAGCCGGATGGGGCGTCCGCATGAGCCCGGTCTTCGCGCACGGCCAGCTCCGGCTCTACCTGCTGGCGCTGCTCAACGAGGGGCCGCGGCACGGCTACGAGGTCATCCAGGACCTCGAGCACCGGTTCAACGGCCTCTACTCCCCCAGCGCCGGCACGGTGTACCCGAGGCTGGCCAAGCTGGAGGAGGAAGGGCTGGTCGAGCGGGCCGACGAGGGACGCAAGGCGATCTACCGGATCACCGAGGCGGGGCGCCAGGAGGTGCGGGACCGTCAGGACGAGCTGTCGAGCCTGGAGTCCGACCTCGACCTCTCGGTGCGCGAGCTCGCCGAGCAGGTGCGCTCCCGCGTCCGTGGCCAGACCAAGGACCTGCGTGCCGAGCTCAGGGCTGCCGCACAGGAGGCCCGCCGCACCGCCACCCCCGTCGGTGGGCAGGAGTCGTGGAACGGGTGGAAGGGCAGTGACCCCAGCGCGATCCGCGACCTCGAGCAGGCGGTGGCCGAGCTGCGCGCAGAGGCGCGCACGGCGTGGAAGCGGCACGGGCTGACCAGTGAGCAGAGTCGCGAGATCATCGACATCCTCACCGACGCGACCGGCCGGATCCGCGACGTCTTCACCCGCCGCTGACCCTCACCGCGCCGCTCAGGTGCGGACGATGAGGGTGCCGGCGGCCTTGTCGTGCAGGCTGCGGCCGTCCTTGTCCCAGAACATCGCCGGGAGGAACAGGCACAGCAGGACGGTGCGCACCACCACCTGGAACGGCCTCGCGCGCTGGCCGTCGAGCGACAGCACGCGCAGGCCGACGACCCGGTGGCCGAGCGTGTAGCCGGCCGTCCCCACGAGCAGCAGCTGCTCGAGCGCGAACAGGCCCAGCAGGATCAGGGTGTCGTTGCCGGAGGCCACGCCGGCGAACGGCAGCGGCACGTCGAACAACGCTGCCGCGATGAGCTGGCAGGCGGTCCAGTCGATCACGACGCCGACCAGGCGCCGCCCGAACCGGGCGATCGAACCGCGGCCGGTGCGCGGCATACCCAGTCGCTCTCCGGGGTATGCCGAGGGGGCGCCTGAGCGCGAACCCGGGCCTTCGAGCCAGGACCCGAGGTCCTTGCGGTCCACCACGGCGCCAGCCTCTCACGTCGTAACACCCGTGAAACATTCGGGTCATGGGCGAGAAATCCCCACCCGTTAGGGTCGACGGCGACACCAGTTGAGTCATGGGCGGTTTCGCCCGCCCCACCACAGGAGGTTGGTTTGTTCAGCAATGCTGACGAGGTCCTGAAGTTCATCAAGGACGAGGACGTCATCTTCGTCGATGTGCGGTTCTGTGACCTGCCCGGCGTGATGCAGCACTTCAACGTGCCGGCCAAGAGCCTCGACGCGGAGTTCTTCAAGGAAGGCCAGATGTTCGACGGGTCGTCGATCCGCGGCTTCCAGGCGATCCACGAGTCCGACATGAAGCTGATCCCGGACCCCACGAGCGCGTACCTCGACCCGTTCCGCAAGGAAAAGACGCTCATCCTCAACTTCTCCATCGTCGACCCGTTCACCGGCGAGGAGTACTCGCGCGACCCGCGCAACATCGCGGCCAAGGCCGAGGCGTACCTCAAGTCGACCGGCATCGCCGACACCGCGTACTTCGGTGCGGAGGCCGAGTTCTACGTCTTCGACGACGTGCGCTTCGAGACCAAGCAGAACGCCAGCTACTACTTCATCGACTCCGTCGAGGCCGCGTGGAACACCGGTCGCGAGGAGGAGGGTGGCAACAAGGGCTACAAGACCCGCTACAAGGGTGGCTACTTCCCCGTGCCGCCGGTGGACCACTTCGCCGACATGCGCGACGAGATGACGCTGGCCCTCCAGGACGCCGGCCTCACGGTCGAGCGCGCCCACCACGAGGTCGGCACCGCCGGCCAGCAGGAGATCAACTACCGCTTCAACACGCTGAAGCAGGCTGCTGACGACGTGCTGAAGTTCAAGTACATCATCAAGAACGTGGCGTGGAAGGGCGACAAGACCGTCACCTTCATGCCGAAGCCGATCTTCGGTGACAACGGCTCGGGTATGCACTCGCACCAGTCGCTCTGGAAGGACGGCGAGCCGCTGTTCTACGACGAGCGCGGCTACGGCGGCCTGTCGGACATCGCCCGCTGGTACATCGGTGGACTGCTCAAGCACGCCCCGGCGCTGCTGGCGTTCACCAACCCGACGGTGAACTCCTACCACCGCCTGGTCCCCGGCTACGAGGCCCCGGTCAACCTGGTCTACTCGGCGCGCAACCGCTCGGCCTGCATCCGCATCCCGATCACCGGTGACAACCCGAAGGCCAAGCGCGTCGAGTTCCGCGTGCCGGACCCGTCGGCCAACCCGTACCTGGCCTTCTCGGCGATGCTGATGGCCGGCCTGGACGGCATAAAGAACCGGATCGAGCCCCCGGAGCCGGTGGACAAGGACCTCTACGAGCTGCCGCCGGAGGAGCACGACGCGATCGCGCAGGTCCCCGGTTCGCTCCCCGAGGTGCTCGACGCCCTCGAGGCCGACCACGAGTTCCTGCTCGAGGGTGACGTGTTCACCAAGGACCTCATCGAGACCTGGATCGAGTGGAAGCGCAAGAACGAGGTCGACCCGATCCGCTTCCGCCCGCACCCGCACGAGTTCGAGATGTACTTCGATATCTGACGGAGCTTGCGAAGTCAGATATCGAACGAAGACACAGCGACATCTGAGCCGAGCGAGGAACGAGCGAGCCAGATCTGCCCAGCGAGTCCGCTCGCGCTGCCATCACTGCACCAACGGCAGCGCGGGCGGACTCGTCTGCGTCGGGCCACCTGTGCCCGTCCGAGCGCCGGGACCGCGACCCGGGCATCGTGTCCCTCCTGCGCCCGGGCCGCGGAGCCCCTGCAAGGNGGGAGGGCACGAGGGGGATCGGAAACCTCAACCTCAGGCCGCGGTACCTGCATCGTTACCCGTGGAGAGGCTGGCTCAAACTCGAATGTTCCTGCGGAGTCGGGCGCGGGTGAGGCCATCACCGCCGGGGGCCGCTCACCTGAACTTCGTCCAGGTCAGGAACACTCCCACCCCGACCACGACGATGAGGCTCAAGAGCGCGAGGTCCTGCCAGGCGGGAGTGGTGCGGTAGGTGCGACGAGTTTCGCGGGCGTGACGATCGTCTCTGGCCATTGGGGTGACTCCTTGCGTTGGAGGGGACTCCTGTCCGCCAGACGGATCGGCCAGACGTCAGTCGGCACAACCGGCACAACGGTAAAGCGACCGCCGGAGCCTCCCTGTTACACGCCGAGCTCCCCGGTCTTCGGCCCGCCACCCAGTTCGGCGAGGTGCATGCGCCCCGCGCAATCCCCAAATCAGCGGTGAGCCCGCTCGCCCTGGCAGTGACGAGCTGGGCGCCGCTGTCGAGGGTTCGTGAACCGTGTTTGTCCGGACTTGTCTGGCCGCACACGCCGATCTACTGTGTGCTCAGGTCAAGGCGCGGCCCTCCCACCTGGGAGAAGTTCAGGGTGTTTTCCAGGAGGTAGTTGTGAGTCAGCAAACTGTGCACACCAAGAATGGGGGGCGACGCGCGACCGACTCGGAGTCGCAGCGGACCCTGGAGGAACTGAGCGCTCAGGTGGCTCGTAACCGGGCCGACATCGACGCTTTGCAGGTAGGGGCCGAGGAGGCCTCCGCTCGGGCGGATGCGAGTGATGACCGGGGCATCGCGCACGACACGAGGATGGACGCCCTCGAGGCCCGATTCGACGTGGATCGAGAGGTGATCGCCCAGCTGCAGGCCGATGGGCTGCTGAGCGAGGAGCACGCGGCACACCTGAGTCACGCCCTGCAGTCGTCGCGCAAGATCGGCGCCGCGATAGGCATCGTGATGGCGGAGCGCAAGGTCAGCGAAGCAGCCGCCTTCCACATCTTGAGCAAGGCCAGCCAAGACTCCAACCGCAAGCTGCAGGTCGTCGCCCATGAGGTCGTCAGCGATGGCAACACAAGGGGCCTGCGCCCGGACTGACCGCGTGTGCTAACCACGGAGAGTGGGGGGCTCACCCAGGTTTGACCCAGCGGAGCCAGGCCCCGACCGCGCACCGCGAGCGTGGCGTGGCGAGCCTCGCTACTGTGCGGTTGCATGCAGACTCCCGTGACCGTCCCGAACCTCCTCGCCGACATCGACACCGCCCGGCAGACGCTCGCCGAGGCCCTGCGGGAGTCCGATCCCGAACGCCAGCGCACCCTCGCGCTCATCGCCCAGGCCGCGGGACAGATCGCCCAGGCCGAGGCGCAGTGGCTCAGCACCACGGTCGGCTAGTCGCGCGACGGGTCGTGGACCCGTGGCGAGGAAGCCTTGCCAGCGGTGGTCAGCGCGCTCTTGCCGGAATGGTGACGGCGCGCGAGCCGCAGGTGCCAGACAGGATGCTGGAGAGCTTGCTGCGCTCGGCGGAGTCCATCGTCAGCCGCCATCGGTACTTGATCTGCACCCAGTAGATCGCGTAGAGGCACCGGGAGGACGTCCGCGGAGGCAGCCACTGCGCGGGATCGGACGCGCCCTTGGACGAGTTGAGGTTGTCCGTGATGGCGTTCAGGTTCGGGTAGTACAGGTCGTTGGAGTACCGGTGGCGGTCGGTGGTGGTCCAGGAGCGGGCCCCCGAGCCCCATGCCTCGGCCAAGGCGACGTGGTGGTCGATGTCGACGTCCGCAGGGTTGGTCCAGGTGCGTCCGTCCCATTTGGAGACCCACTTGCCGGCCCGGACGTAACACCGGTTGCTGGACGTGTAGGAGACCGGAACCAGCGACTCGGAGATGAGGACCTCGGCGCGGGTGTTCTGGCAGTCGCCGTTGGCATCGATCCAGTCCTGGAACCTGGCCCTGTCGTAGCTCGCGTTGTTCTCCGCCGCCACGCTGATCTTGAACAGGAGTGACCGGGCACTCGTGGTGACGGCGTCCGCCGGGGCCGCGGAGCCAACCGCCAGGCTGGCGGAGGTGACCATGGCCAGGGTGGCCGCGATCAGGCGAGCGGAAGTCACGTTGCCAGCGGACCACAACCAAGCCGTCGGCGTCCTCCGCCAGAAGGTTGACTCCGACGAGGAGAGCCCTCTGACAGCCCATTGAAGAACGCCTACCGGCAGGCGTGGGCGGGACGTCTTCCTCCCATGTGTTGACTCTATGACGAGACCTGACGCGCCAGAGCCGGCCGCGGGATGACCGCGTAGAGCAACGCGCCGAGCCATCCCAGGATGACTATGAGCACGACGAAGAGCACCTTGTTCTGACCAGCTGCCTTCCATTGCTGGTCCGGACGCCGCAGGGCATCGACAAGGGCCCAGAGCCACAGCACGAAGCCAATCAGCACGATGATGTGCCAGCCCTCGAAGAGTCCCCTCATGGCGGCCAGTGTGCCGGTGCCTCAGACTTCCCGCAGTCAGTTGGGGAAATCGAAAGACCGATCCCCGGCCGGCGGTAGTCAGGAAGCTCGTCAGGCCGGGTCCAAGCGGCTGGCTCGTCCAGGCGGGCGAGCAGCTCGAACTCTGGCGTCCCGAATGTCTCGAGGGCGTAGGCCCTCCGGACCAACGTCGCCCCCACTCGTACGAACGAGCGAGCAACGAGCGAGCCCCCACCGGACCAGTAGCGGGGACTCACCCGTTCTTCGTTGGGTGCCGACGGAGGACGAAGGGGATGAACGCATGCGGCGACGCAGCCTCCCGGGGATGGCCCGTGCTTCGACCTCGCAATGACGGGTAAGACCCCTGCGGCGCATCGTCGGTGTCCAGAAGCGCGGCTTCGGCGGTGACGTCCTCTCGCGTTTGCACGCCAGCGGCCGAGAGCGCCCCCACCCACCAGGGGTGAGGGCGTTCTCGGGTCACGCCGTGACCTGACGCGAGGTCAGGTCAGCAACCGTCAGGTCAGGCGTCGTGGTCGCTGTTGGCGTTGCCGCGCGTCCCGGACTTGGCCAGGCCACGAGCGATCATGTAGCCGATGGTCAGGAACGTGATGTAGCGAAGGGCCTGCTCGGCGCTGAACGGGTCGGCGCCGCCGTCGCCACCGTCACCGACGACGAGCGCGGTCAGCGCCACGGCGAGAACCGCGGCCACGTAGGCGATCAGCTCGGTGGTGCGGGCAGCCGGACGGGTCTCGGTCGACACGTGGCGGTTGCCGCGGGTGGTGACGTCGTGGTTGGTGGTGACGTCGTGGTTGGTGGTCGTAGCCATGAGGACTCCTGTTTCCTCCGAGCATTCGGAGGCTTGATGGTGAATCCCGCGCAATGGCCCTTGTTTAGACACTCGACACCTCGGATTGAGGGGCGGCGGCCTGGCCTCGATGGGCGGCCGCGTCATGCGGTGGTTGAAGACTGTCCTACTTCTCTCAGCGCTGTCAATTCGAGAAACCGCAGGTCAGAGCCTCGCCGGACCCTCTCGCACCCGTGCGATCAGCGACCGTCGGCCTGCAGGTGCTGGACCTCCACGCGAAGCAGGGTGACCCCCAGGTCTCGGACCCGGTCGAGCAGTCCGTGCAGCTCGGCCTGGTCGGCGACCTCTGCCGTCAGGGTGGTGGTGCCGTCGCTCTCGTGGGTCATGGTGAACGCGTTGAACGACGAGCCCCAGTGATCCCCGAGGTGCCCGTCGACCTGCAGCCGGTAGCGGGTCGGCGCTGGCCGGCGATCGGGCTGGTTCACGGCGAGCCCACCCGAGCGACCAAGTTGCCCGGGCGGCCGGGGCGACTCGTGCCACCCGCAGGACCACGGCGGCGCGGACTCCTGCCACGGCGGATGACCAGCTCCGCGACGGCGAGGTTGATCGCCCAGCCGGCCCCGAGTCCGAGGTCGGTCGACGGGGACGCGTCACCGAGGAGGGCATGCGCGAGGCCGAGGGTGAAGGTCTGCGTGCCGGCCCCGAGGGCGAGCGCGTAGGCCCGGGTCATCCAGGCCTGGTGGGTGGCGACGTCGGCGCGTCGGATGGCCGCGAAGCCGAGCGTGATGCTGGCCGCCATGCCCGACCCGGCGGCCAGCCGGAAGAGGTAGGCCAGCACACCGGTGTCGGTCTGGCGCGGGTAGAACAGGGTCATCCACAGACCGGAGAAGGCCACTGCGAGACCGAGGGCGACCAGAGCGCGACCGGCCGCCCGGTGCCAGCCGGGCCGGCGACGACGCAGCCGGGCGGAGAACTGGAAGGCGCCGAGGACGGCATACGGGATGACGCTGAGGACGTGCACCACGACCGGCGCGGGCGACGCGGAGATCCGCGCGTTGTGCGGCAGGACCTCTGGACCACCGAACACCTCCACCAGGCGCAGGGTGCCCGCGACGACTGGTATGCCGCTCAGCGCGACCAGCGCGTAGGGCACCCACCCGGTCGGCCGGGCCGGCCGGGTGGGCGCCGCACGAAGGAGGCTGGTCACTTGGCGCCGGCCAGGTCGTGCCGTGCGCCTGCGTTGGTCGGCGCGACCGGACCCGCGGTCCCGGCGCGGCCTTCACGCCACAGGCTGTAGCCGAGGCCGACCATCGCGACACCGATGGGGAGGGCGAAGAGCCGGAAGTTCAGCTGTGGCACCAAGGGGATCGCGATCGTGGCGACGGTGCCCGCGGACAGGAGGGCGGCGGCCCACCGGGCGAGGACGTTGGCTCGGAAGAGCGCGACACCGAAGAGGAAGCCACCGAGCAGGTACGTCACGGCGTTGACCGCGCTGAGCGGACCCATGAGCCCGATGTCACCGGCCGCCTTGCCGTTGGTGGCTGCGGCGACGACGTCGGCGACGTAGCCGGGTGAGGTGTCGGCGATGGAGGGCAGGACGACCAGACCCACGATCTCGATGGCCAGCATGAGGAGGTAGCCGATGGCGAAGAGGACGTAGCCGAGCAGCCCGAGCACTCGAGTCTGCTTCACCTGGCGGAGGTACATCCCGGTGATGCCCGCCAGCGACAGGACGGCCATCACCACCTTCATGCCCTGGCGGACCTTCCACTCGGTCGTGGAGACGAACGCCACGTCGATCGGCGGGTGCTTGACCTGGACGGCGATGAACAACGCTCCCGCAACCACGGCGCAGAGGCCGGCGGCCCGGATCAGCTTGCTGGTGGTGATGGTCATGACTGGCTCCTGGGTCGAGGTCCTCGGCGAGGCGCCGCGGGGGATGTCCTGAAGGTAGGAGCCGGCAGGATGACCTGGCGTCACCCAACGATGTGACCTGCGGGGGTGATCTCTAGAGCAGGCCCCGCTCGCGGGCCCTGCGGACCGCTGCCCGACGGGTGTTGACGTCGAGCTTGGTGAAGATGTGCTTGGTGTGCGTCCGCAGCGTGTTGTGCGACACGAACAGCTCGCGGGCGATCTGCGGCCCGGTCAGCTCGCTGTCGAGCAGCCGGAGCACCTGGAGCTCACGGTCGCTCAGCAGCTCTGTTGTCGCCGGCAGCTGCCGCGCACGGCCGGCGGCTCCGGCGGGGGCGCCCCCGCGACCAAGGATGAGCCGGGCGCGCGCGGCGGCTGTTCCCCCTGGCCCGGCAGCGTCGTGCCGTTCGACGGCACGCAGCAGCTCGAGCATCGGGGCGCCCTCGTCGAGGAAGAGCCGCACGGACGACTCGGGCTCGGCTGCGTCGGCCAACGCCTGGGCGAGCAGGCCCACGGCAGCCGCACGGTCGCCACGAGCGTCGGTGACCACGGCACTGAGCACGGCGATCTCCAGCAGGCTGCCGCCGCGTGCGAAGGCCCGCGCGTCGTCGGCCAACCGCCGCAACAGGCCGAGCGCCTCGTCCAGCGTGCCGGGGTCGGCATCGGGGTCGGCGCGGTGTCGGGCGACCAGCAGCCGCACCAACGTCAGGTGGTCGAACTCGCGGAGGTAGTCGGCGCTGTCATCGGTGGTCACGCCGCGCTCCCCCGCCCAGCGAGCCACCTGCGGAAGGTCGCCGGCCGTGATCCACACCCGAGCCCTGATCGCCGCGATGGGACGGACGTCGGGGAAGAACCCCGGACGGTAGGCCTCCTCCGCCTGGGTCAGGAGCGCCACCGCCTCGGACCGGTCGCCACCCGCCGCGGCCACGCGACCCCTGGCCACGAACCACCGGTGGAGGCTCTCGGTCATCGGCGCCCGTTCGGCCAGAGAGGCGGCAGCGTCGAGGTGGCGCGTGGCGGCGTCGAGGTCCCCTGCGTCACAGTCCATCTCGCTGAGCCCCACGTGCAGGGTGGCCGTGGCCCGGGCGACTGGTTCGCCGTGCGCCTCCGCCAGCTCCAGGGCCCGCTCGTACAGTCCACGCGCCTCGGCCGGCCGACCCGCCGCGATCAGCAGGTCGGCGAGGACCACGGTGCTGGTGAGCTCGTCGACCGTGTTGCCGGCCGCGTGCAGGCTCGCCACCGCTGCGGTGAAGGTGTCGGACGCCGTCCCCACGTCGCCCTTCGCCCACGCCGCGAGCCCGAGGAAACCCGCGGCCCCGCCCCGGGCGAGGTGGTCCTGGGGTCCGGCCAGCGCAAGCGCGCGGGTGGCCTGGGCGACGGTGCCGGCGACGTCCCCATGCGCCTGGGCGATGGCCGCGCGGTGCACCGCGATCGTGGCGGGCAAGGTGCGCAGGTCGTCGGTGTCCGCCCACGGCAGGGCCGGGTCGGGGCCGGCCGCGAGGGCCCGCTCGGCGTCATCGAACCGTTCCCCGACTGCGTCGAGGTCCCCGGACACCATCAGCAGGTAGCCGTAGAACACGCTGAGCACCGGGCTGCGCCGGACCGTCGCGTCGGGCAGCTCCTTGAGCCAGCCGAGCAGGAGGGTTTCGCGGCGGTGTCGCCTGATCGCCGGCACCGCGAGCTCCATGAGGTATGCCGCGCGGTCGAAGTCCCCGGCATCGAGCGCGTGGCGGACCGCGTCGTCGGTGAGGTCCTTTTCCTCGTACCAGCGGCTGGCCCGCCGGTGCAGCAGCGGGACCAGCTCCGGGTGGTCGGCCAGCAGGTGCGCCTTGAGGACGTCGGCGAAGAGGTGGTGGTAGCGGTACCACCGCCGGTCGTCGTCGAGCCGGACGAGGAAGAGGTTGGCGCGGTCGAGGAGGTCGAGGACGCGTTGGCCGTCGGTGCGACCGGTGAGCGCGTCGCACAGGGGGCCGGTCAGGCGATCCACCACCGCGGTCTGCAGCAGGAAGTCGCGGACCTGCTCGGGCTGGTGGGCCAGCACCTCCTCGACGAGGTAGTCCACGACGTAGCGGTCCGTGCCGGCGAACCGCGAGACGAAGCCGCTCGGGTCAGCGCGCCCGCGCATGGACACGGCGGCGAGCTGGAGCGCGGCGATCCATCCCTCGGTGCGCTGCTCCAGCGACGCGACGTCGGAGTGGGAAAGCCCCAGTCCCGCAACGGAGTTGAGGTAGGCCGTGGTCTCGGCCAAGGTGAAGCGCAGGTCCGCGGCGCGAACCTCGACCAGCTCGCCGCGGACCCGCCAGCGGGGCAGGGGAAGGTCCGGGTCGGCGCGCGTGCTGACCAGGACGTGGACGTTCGCCGGGAGGTGTTCGAGGAAGAACGTCACTCCCGTGCGGACCTCCGGGTCGACGATCACGTGGTAGTCGTCGAGCACGAGCCAGACCTCGTCGGGCGCCGCGCCCAGGCCGTTCACCAGGGGCGTCAGCAGTGCTTCCGGCGACATCGGCCCGGACTCGATGCGCACCACCGCCCCTGGGTCGAGACCAGTCACCACCCGCTGCAATGCGGCGACGACGTAGGCCCAGAAGGCCGCGGCCTCGTTGTCCGACGGGTCGAGCGAGACCCAGGCGACCGCTCGCCCGCTGGATGCCGTCTGCTGTGCCCAGTCGGACACCAGGGTCGTCTTGCCGAACCCGGCCGGTGCGGACACGAGGGCCATTCGCACCCGCTCCCCCGTGTGCAGGACGTCGCGCAGCCTGGGCCGAGCCACCAGCCCCTGTCGTGGCCGCGGGATGTAGAGCTTGGTCCCGATCAGCGGACGTGCCACGTGCTTCCCCGTTCCGAGGTGCACCACCGACCGACGCGTGGCGTTGCCCCGCCCACGCTAGTGCTTTCAGAAGCCGCCCATGTCGCCGCCGCCGAAGTCGCCGCCGAACCCGCCCGAGTCGAACCCACCCGAGTCGAACCCGCCGGAGTCGTAGCCCGCGTCCGCCGCCCCCACGTCGCCGGTCGAGTCCGCAGCGTCGCCACCGGTGTCTCCCCCGTCGGACCCCGACTCGGCCGACCCGGACTCGTCGGACCCGGACCCGGATCCGTCCGAGCCAGACCCGTCCGTGCCGTCGGATCCTGCCGACGTGTCCCCTGCCTCGGCTGCCTCGGGTGAGGAGTCATAGCCGTCGAACAGCGAGTCGGCGATGGCGGACCCGATGACGACCCCGGCGATGGTGCCCATCATCGAGCCCATGATCGTGCCGCCCATCCCCAGCCCTCCGCCGACCATCCCGCCGCCGAACCGGCCGCGGCTGAAGGTCTGCTCGAGGTAGCCGGGCTGACGCAGCTCGGCGCGGGTCGCTGCCCGTGCCATCGACTGCGGGTCGGCCGTCGGCGGGGACTCCCCCGCCGGAAGCCCGGAGGACAGCTCGGCCAGCACCTGCTGGCGCTGCTCGGGGGTCAGCCGGGCGAACGCCTCGGCGTGCACCTGCTCCAGCGCCTCCGGCGGCGCGGTGCGCAGGAGGTAGCGGTAGCGCGCGATGGCGCGGTCATCCTCGGACGCCGGCCCCGACGTAGCGGGTCCTGAGGTGGCGGGTCCGGAGGCGGACGGCGCGGGGCGCGTGGATGGTGCCGGCCCGGCATACCCGCCCTGGGTCTGGAGCGGCTCGCGGCCGAGCAGTCGGTCGAGGAAGCCCATGGCACTCTCCATCGGGAGGTGGGCAGCTGGTTGCCCACGGTGCCACCACCCTGCAACGCCGGCGCCTCGAAAGCAATCAGGCGGGCGGCGGGTGGTCAGGAGGTCAGCGGGCGGACCGAACCTTCGAAGGCGGAGCGGCCCCGGCCCGTGGCGAGCGAGGCCTCGGCGCGGGCGTGGGCGTTCGTGGCCAGACCGGTCGAGGCGCCCACGCCGTCACGCTGGTCGAGTGCGGAGGAGTCGCCGTCCATCATGGGGATGAAGCGATCGAGCAGCTGCTGCCACATGTCCATCCGGCCCTTCTGTGCCCAAGCCGATCGTGGGGGCCCGATCGGCGACTGTGCCGTCTTCTGACGCGCAGCATGTACGATCCCCGACCTCGAGTGGTGGTGACGCGCCGCAGCGATGCGTCTCATTCGTTGGTCAGGGAGCACTGGCCGAACGGTTGACCGGACAGCCCGGACGAACCGGGGCGAGTCGGGCACCAACTGGCCGACCTGTCGTCCCGATCGGTGCCGACCAGTAGCCCATCGGCGCAGGTCACGGCCGGTCAGGTCGTCCAGCCGCTGCCGGTCGAGGCTCCGGCTTCGACCAGGTCCACCGCGACCTCGAACCACACCGTGGTGCCGGCCGAGGTGCGGTGCGCCCCGAACGCGTCGGCGATGGCCTTCACGAGGGACAGCCCGCGACCACGGACCGCCATGGTGTCGGCGCCGGTGAGCAACGGCTCCCCGCGGTTGCCGCTGTCGGCGACGGTGACGGCCACGATCCCCGTGTCGAGGTCCATGGTGAGGTGCGACTCGGTGCCGGCGTGGAGGACGGCGTTGGTGATGAGCTCGGAGATCCCGGTCACGATGGTGTGCTGGTCGCCGTCGCCGACCTTCCAGTCGACCAGCTGCTCGCGCGCCCAGTCGCGGGCGGCGCGCACCGACTCGGGCATCGGCGGCACGACGATCGCGGACCTGCGGTGCCCCTCCGGAGAGCGACCCACCGCGATCACCGCACAGTCGTCCTCCTGCCCGGAGGCCTGCACCATCGCGTCCATGATGTGGTGCGCCACGCTGCGGGGGCTGCCGGGCGGCAGGTCGGCCAGCACGGCGAGCAGACGCTCCTCGCCCTGGTCGAACGCCTCCCCGCGCCGTTCGAGCAGGCCGTCGGTGAACCCGACGAGCATGTCGCCGATGCCCAGGGTCAGGTGGTGGGCCGGTCGCACGCCCTCGATCCCGAGGGGCGGCCCGACCGGCATCTCGACCAGCGTCCCGCGCGGGCGGCCGTCCAGTCGCGAGGCCCTGCCGAACAGCAGTGCCGGCAGCGGGTGACCCGCACTGGCCAGCACCACCTCGCCGGTGTCCGGCTCCACCGTGCCGTAGAGCATCGTGACGAACAGCTCGCCACCGAACGCCATGCCCGGTCGGGCCCGTGGGCTGCCCAGCGGCATCGACGCCGGCCACAGCGCGTCGAGGTCCCACACCACCCGGTCCAGGGCTGCCATGACCGACGCCGGGTCGCTGTTGGTCAACGCGGCGCCGCGGCAGGCGGCGCGGACCTGCCCCATCACCGTGGCCGCCATCACCCCGCGGCCGACGACGTCGCCGATGACGATCGCCAACCGGCCGCCGGGGAGGAAGAACGAGTCGTAGAAGTCGCCCCCGGCCACGGTCCCCTCCGACACCGGCTCGTAGCGGGCGGCGATGCTGATCGCGTCGGACTGCGGGAGGTTCGGCGGCAGCAGGGTCCGCTGGAGCAGCTCGGCCGTGGTGCGCTCGGCGTCATAGACCACGGCGCGGCCCAGCGCGTCACCGACCAGGTCGCGGAACGGCGCCAGCACTGCCACCACGTCGTGCGGCACGGGTACCGCCTCGCGCTGGATCACCAGCGCGGCCTGGCTCGCGCCAGTGCGGAAGGGGACGGCCACGACCTCACCGTTGTCCGACAGGTACGGCTCACCGCGCGCGATGGCCTGGGCGATGATCCCGGCCAGGTCCTCCCCGAGCTCGGACCAGATCAGGGGCAGCCGCTCCTCGTCCGGGGACAGCTGCTCGATGCGGTGCCGCCGGGCCATCCGCCACGACGCGGGCGAGGGCGAGGGCAGGCAGATCGAGACCGAGAGGCCGTCGAAGGCCACCATCGCCTGGCGCAGCACCACCTTGCACACGTCGTCGACCGTGACTGCCACGGCCAGCAGCGCCGCGAGCTTGGCGACGGCCCGGGCGCGGCCGATCGCGTTCGTGGTCTCGACGATGACGTGCAGCACCGCCAGGACCTCCCCATCGGCTCCCATGACCGGCGAACCGCTCCTCAGGTAGTAGCCGACGTCGCCGCCGTCCGAGACACCGAGGGCTCCCGAACCATGGCCCGGCCCGACCTCCCGACCACGGTCGAGGCGCAGCTCGACTCCTTCGTCGAGGAAGGGCTCCGCCTCGGTGAAGGCCCGCTCGAGCAGTGGCCCCACCTTGGGGTCGTCCCAGACCTCGGCGACGACCTTGCGGGCAGACTGACCGAAGGCCGACGGGTGCTTGCTGCCGAGCAACTCCCGGAACGCGTCGTTGTAGAGCATCGTGAAGTCGGCGCCGCACAGCAGGGCCACCGGGAGGGGGCACTCGAGCGCGATCTCCCACGCCGCCTCGAGCTGGGTCGGCCACTGCGCCCGGGGACCGAGGGGCGTGGCAGCCCAGTCGCTGTGCGCAGCAAGGCGTCTCGCCTCTCGCGTTCGGCCCTCACCCACGCAGTCCGCCTCTGTCCGCCGCTCTCTCGCCGCTGCACGTGCCGCACGCGGTTCGCCCTACCCGAAAGGGTATGGCCCCGACCCCAGGTAGAACACGGTCAAACCCCACTCAATCGTGAGAGATCTTCTGGGCGGCCTGGGCCTGGTCGGCGAGGAAGGCCCACTCCCAGGCCACCTGGCGCCACGCGTCGTAGCGGCCGCTCTTGCCGCCGTGGCCCGCGACCATCTCGGTGCGCAGCAGGACGGGCCGGCTCGCGGGGTCGCTCGTGGTGTGCTCGCGCAGCCGCGCGACCCACTTGGCGGGCTCGGTGAAGAACACCCGGGTGTCGTTGAGCGACGTCGTCGCCAGCACTGCCGGGTATGCCGCGTCGCGCACGTTCTCGTAGGGCGAGTAGGCCTTCATGTAGGCGTAGACCTCGGGGTCGGCCAGCGGGTTGCCCCACTCCTCCCACTCCACGACGGTCAGCGGCAGCCTCGGGTCGAGGATGGTGGTGAGGGCGTCGACGAACGGCACCGCGGCGTGGACCGCGCGGAACCGCTCGGGCGCGAGGTTGACGGCAGCTCCGATGAGCAGGCCACCGGCCGAACCCCCTTCTGCCACGAGCCGATCCGGCGCGACCCAGCCGCTGTCGACGAGGTGCGCCGCACAGGTGACGAAGTCGGTGAAGGTGTTCTGCTTGGCCCCGAGCTTGCCCTGGTCGTACCAGGACCGACCGAGCTCGCCACCACCACGGACGTGGGCGATGGCGTAGACGAAACCCCGCTCGAGCAGGGACAGCCTGGCCACCGAGAAGTAGGGGTCGGACGAGATCTCGTAGGAGCCGTAGGCGCTGAGCAGGCCCGGGTGGCTGCCGTCCGGCTGCGACCCGGCCGGGAAGACCATGGACAGCGGGATGCGCGTGCCGTCGGCAGCGGTCGCCCACTCACGGCGCTGCTGGTACTGCGACGGGTCGTAGCCACCGAGCACCGGCTGGCGCTTGAGCAGCTCGAACTCGCGGGTGGCCACGTCGTAGTCGAAGACGGTCTTCGGGGTCACCATCGACTCGAAGACGACCTGGAGCCGGGTCGTGGCGCTCTCGGGGTTGTCGCCGAGGCCGACCGAGTAGACCGGCTCGTCGAACTCGAGGTCGTGGTGCGCACCGAACCCCGACGGCTGGGACCGGTCGCGGGCCAGCACCCGGAGGGCGGTGAGCCCGTCGCGGCGCAGGGACAGGACGGCCACCTCGTCGAAGGCGTCGATGCCCTGGAACCGCTCCCCCGGCTGTGACCGCATCAGCAGCTGCCACTGGTCGGCCGAGGTGGCGTCGATCGGAGCCCAGGCCAGGTCGGAGTCGAGCGAGTCGGCGTTGTGCACGATGAGGAGCCGGTCGCCGGCCGGCTCGACGTCGTACTCGACTCCCTCGCGCCGGGGCGCCACCACCCGGAAGTCGCCGGTGGGGTCGGCGGCGTCGAGGATGCGGACCTCCGACGTCGTCTTCGACCCGAGGCCGATCATGATCCAGCGGTCGTCCCGGGAGGACCCGACACCCATCCAGAACCGCTCGTCGTCCTCCTGGTGGACCAGCACGTCGTCGTCCACGGCGGTGCCGACCCGGTGGCGCCAGACCTGGTGGGGACGCCAGGTCTCGTCGACCCGCGTGTAGAAGACGTACTGGCCGTCGAGCGAGAACACGCAGCCGTACCCGACCTGGTCGACCGCGGTGTCGATGACGTCGCCGGTGCGAAGGTCCTTGACCCGCAACGAGAACCGTTCGTCGCCCTCGGTGTCCACGGCATACGCGAGCAGCTGGTGGTCGGGGCTGACGGTCAGGGCACCGAGGGCGAAGAACTCGTGGCCCTTGGCTTCCTCGTTGGCGTCGAGCAGCACCTGCTCGCCCTCGACCACGACGTCGGCCGCCGGCATCGGCCGCGGCGCTCCCTCGACGCGGGGCGTGCGGCACTCGACGGAGTACTGCGCCCCCTCGAAGCTGCGGGAGTAGTACCACCACGGACCGCTCGCCACCGGCACGGACAGGTCGGTCTCCTGGGTGCGCGACCGGATCTCCTCGAAGATCGCCTCGCGCAACGGCTGCAGGTCGGCGGTCACGGCCTCGGCGTAGGCGTTCTCGGCCTCGAGGTGGGCCCGCACCGCCGGGTCCTCCTTGTCGCGCAGCCACTCGAAGGGGTCGACCACCACGTCACCGTGGTGCTCGCGCACCGTCTCGCGGTGCTCGGCGAGGGGCGGGGTCGGCAGAGTTGCCTCAGGCGTGGTCACGCTCGCACCCTACGTGGTGGCTCAGCCCGCGAGGCAGCGCGGGCCGAGGATCACCTTGAGGTCGCCGAACAGCGCCTCGGTCGCGTTGACCCGGTAGGAGTCCTCGAGCTTCATCAGCACCGATCGACCGGGCTGGCTCAGCCGCACGTGCACCTCGGTGGAGCCCGGGTGGGACGAGAGCACCGACTTGAGCTCCTCGACCTTCGTCTGGGTCGCGCGGTTGGTGTCGATGGTGACGACGACCGGCCCCCGGGGTCCCTCGGAGATGTCGGGCAGGGTCAGGTCGGACGCGAAGATGGTCGGGGTGTCGTCGCGGCGGTTGACCCGCCCCTTCACCACGACGACGGCGTCATGGGTCAGCGCGTGCTGCACCGTGAGGTAGGCGCTGGGGAAGAACAGGCACTCGATCGCACCCTCGAGGTCCTCGACCGTCACGATCGCCCAGAGGTCGCCCTTCTTGGTGCGCTTGACCTGCAGGCCGGTGATCAGCCCGGCGATGGTGACGTTGGCCCCCTCGGGCTTGCCGTCCTCACCCATCAGGCTCGCGATCGAGGTGTCGGCGTGGGAGGCGAGGACGTGCTCGATGCCGAACAGCGGGTGGTCGGAGACGTAGAGCCCCAACATCTCGCGCTCGAACTGCAGCAGCGTCTTCTTGTCCCACTCGACCCCGGGGATGACCGGCAGCACCGAGAAGTCGACCGACTCGCCGGCCGCGTCGTCACCGAACGAGCCGAACAGCGAGTCCTGGCCGATCGCCTCCTGCCGCTTGATGTCGACGAAGTTGTCGACGAAGTCCTCGTGGACGCGGTAGAGGCCCTGGCGCGACTCCTGCAGCCCGTCGAAGGCGCCGGCCTTGATCAGCGACTCGATGGTGCGCTTGTTGCACACCACGGCCGGGCACTTCGACAGGAAGTCCTTGAAGGAGGTGAACCGGCCCTTCTCCTCGCGCGCCGCCACGATCGCCTCGACGACGTTGTGACCGACGTTGCGGATCGCCTGCATGCCGAACCGGATGTCGGTGCCGACCGCAGCGAACCGGGCCACCGAGTCGTTCACGTCGGGGGGCAGGACCTTGATGCCCATCCGCCGGCACTCGCCGAGGTAGAGGGCGGACTTGTCCTTGTCGTCGCCGACGCTGGTCAGCAGGGCAGCCATGTACTCGGCCGGGTAGTTGGCCTTCAGGTAGCCGGTCCAGTAGGAGACCAGGCCGTAGGCGGCGGTGTGCGCCTTGTTGAAGGCGTAGTCGGAGAACGGGACCAGGACGCCCCACAGCGCCGCGATCGACGCCTCGTTGAAGCCCTTGGCCTTCATGCCCTGGGAGAAGGGCACGTACTCGGCGTCGAGGACCTCCTTCTTCTTCTTGCCCATCGCGCGGCGCAGGAGGTCGGCGTTGCCGAGGGTGTAGCCCGCGAGCTTCTGGGCGATCTCCATGACCTGCTCCTGGTAGATCACCAGGCCGTAGGTGGTGCCGAGGATCGGCAGGAGCGCGTCGACCATCTCCTGCTGGAGCTTGCCCGCCAGCTGCGGGTCGAGCGGGGTGAGCTCCTGCTTGCCGTTCTTGCGCAGCGCGAAGTTGGTGTGGGCGTTGACGCCCATCGGCCCCGGTCGGTAGAGGGCGAGGGCCGCCGAGATGTCCTCGAAGTTGTCGGGTTGCATCAGCTTGAGCAGGGTGCGCATGCCACCACCGTCGAGCTGGAAGACGCCGAGGGTGTCACCGCGGGCCAGCAGGTCGAAGGTGGCCTTGTCGGTCATGTCCTTGGACAGTGCGTCGAGGTCGATGTCCTCGCCGCGGTTGGCCTTCACGTTGTCGATCGCGTCGTCGAGGATGGTGAGGTTGCGCAGCCCCAGGAAGTCCATCTTGACCAGGCCGAGCGCCTCACAGCTCGGGTAGTCGAACTGGGTGATGACCTGGCCGTCCTGCAGCCGTCGCATGATGGGGATGACGTCGATGAGCGGCTCGCTCGACATGATCACGCCGGCGGCGTGCACGCCCCACTGGCGCTTGAGCCCCTCGAGGCCGAGGGCGGTGTCGACGATCTCCTTGAAGTGCGGCTCGGTCTCGACGAGCGTACGGAAGTCGCCGCCCTCGTTGTAGCGCTTGTGCTCCTTGTTGTAGATCTCGGCCAGCGGCACACCCTTGCCCATCACGTCGGGGGGCATCGCCTTGGTGAGCTGCTCCCCCACGACGAACGGGTGGCCCATCACCCGGGCGGCGTCCTTGACGGCCTGCTTGGCCTTGATGGTGCCGTAGGTGACGATCTGGGCGACGCGGTCGGCGCCGTACTTGTCGGTGACGTACTTGATCACCTCACCGCGCCGGCGCTCGTCGAAGTCGACGTCGAAGTCAGGCAGCGAGGGTCGCTCGGGGTTGAGGAACCGCTCGAAGATCAGGCCGTGCGGGATCGGGTCGAGGTCGGTGATCTTCATGGCATAGGCGCACATCGAGCCCGCACCCGAGCCACGACCGGGGCCGACCCGGATGCGGTTCTCCTTCGCCCAGTTGATGAAGTCGGCGACGACGAGGAAGTAGCCGGCATAGCCCTTGGAGACGATGACGTCGGTCTCGAAGGCGGCCTGCTTGGTGGCGTAGTCGGGGATCCCGCCGGGGAACCGCTCGACCAGTCCGCGCTGGACCTCCTTGATGAACCACGACTCCTCGTTCTCCCCCGGCGGGCACGGGAACCGCGGCATGTAGCGGCCCTCGTCCTCGGTGAACGAGATGTCGCACATCTCGGCGATGAGCAGGGTGTTGTCGCACGCCTCGGGCAGCTCGCGCCAGGTGTGCCGCATCTCGGCCGGGCTCTTGAGGTAGAAGTCGTCGGCGTCGAACTTGAACCGGTTGGGGTCCATCAGGGTCGAGCCGGACTGGACACAGAGCAGGGCGGAGTGCGCCTTGGCGTCCTCCTGCGTCGTGTAGTGCAGGTCGTTGGTGGCCACCAGCGGCAGCCCGAGCTCGCGGGCCAGCCGGAGCAGGTCCTTCTGGACGCGGCGCTCGATGTCGAGGCCGTGGTCCATCAGCTCGGCGAAGTAGTAGTCCTTGCCGAAGATGTCGCGGAAGTCGGAGGCCGCCTGCAGCGCCTCGCGGTACTGGCCCAGCCGCAACCGGGTCTGCACCTCGCCCGACGGGCACCCGGTGGTCGCGATCAGCCCCTGGCCGTACTGGCCGAGCAGCTCGCGGTCGATCCGCGGCCACTTCGCGTAGACCTGGTCGAGGCTGGCCTGCGAGTCGAGCCGGAAGAGGTTGTGCAGGCCGTTGTTGTTGCGGGCCAGCAGGGTCATGTGGGTGTAGGCGCCGGACCCGGAGACGTCGTCGCCGGACTGGTGGTCCTCACCCCACTTGACCCTCGTCTTGTCGGTGCGGTGGGTGCCGGGCGTGACGTAGGCCTCGACCCCGATGATCGGCTTGACCCCCGTGCCCTGGGCCTTCTTCCAGAACTCGTAGGCGCCGAAGACGTAGCCGTGGTCGGTCGTCGCCAGGGCCGGCATGCCCATCTCGGCGGCCTTGGTGAACAGGTCACCGATCCGCGCGGCGCCGTCGAGCATGGAGTACTCGGTGTGCACGTGGAGGTGGACGAACGAGTCGCTGCTGGAGGTGCCTGAGGCGATCTGGGGGGACATCAGAAGTGATCTTAGGTCGGGGGTCTGACGAGACCTAAGGGACGCGCCTGCCTGTGACGGATGAGGTGCGTGGTATGCCGCGAAGCCGGCTTCGCGGCATACCACGCCGCCCGCACGGGGCGGATCAGTGCGGTCAGAGGCGCTCGAGCGCCTGCGCCAGGTCGGGCGGGTAGGGGCTCTCGAAGGTGACGTACTTGCCCGTGCCCGGGTGCTCGAAGCCCAGCCCCACGGCGTGCAGCCACTGCCGCTCCAGGCCCAGTCGGGCCGCCAGCTTCGGGTCCGCGCCGTAGGTGAGGTCACCGGCGCACGGGTGGTGCAGCGCCGAGAAGTGCACCCGGATCTGGTGGGTGCGGCCGGTCTCGAGGTGGATGTCGAGCAGGGAGACCGCCCGGAACGCCTCGATCACCTCGTAGTGGGTGACGCTCGGCTTGCCCTTCTCCATGACCGCGAACTTGTAGTCGTGGTTGGGGTGCCGGCCGATCGGGGCGTCGATGGTGCCGACCACCGGGTCGGGCAGGCCCTGCACCAGGGCGTGGTACTTCTTGTCGACCGAGCGGCTGCGAAAGGCCTGCTTGAGCACGCTGTAGGCGTACTCGGACTTCGCGACCACCATCAGGCCACTGGTGCCGACGTCGAGCCGGGACACGATCCCCTGCCGCTCGCTCGCGCCACTCGTCGCGATCCGGTAGCCGGCCGCGGCCAGGCCACCCACGACGGTCGGACCGGTCCAGCCGACGCTGGGGTGGGCGGCCACCCCGACGGGCTTGTCGACGACGACGAGGTCGTCGTCGTCGTGGATGATGCTCATCCCCGGCACCGGCTCGGCGATCACCTTGAGGGTCGGGCTCTGCTCGCTGGCCGGCAGCGCGACCTCGAGGAGGTCACCGGCACTGACCCGGTCGGACTTGCCGGCCTGCCTGTGGTTGACCTGCACGTCACCCGCGGAGGCCAGGTCGGCGGCCTTGGTGCGCGAGACCCCGAACAGGCGGGCCAGCGCAGCATCGACCCGCTCTCCCTCGAGGCCGTCGGGGACGAACAGGGTCCTGGCGTCGGTCAGGGAATCGCTCATTCTGCGGCCTCGTGTCGTCCGTGGTGGGGGCGCCGGCCGTCGACACCGATGCCGCGCAGGGCCAGCAGCCCGATCAGCAGGGCGGCGCCGACGATGGCGATGTCGGCGACGTTGCCGATGAACAAGCCGAAGTAGTCGATGAAGTCGACGACGTGGCCCCGACCGGGGCCGGGCTCGCGGGTCATCCGGTCGGTGAGGTTGCCCAGCGAGCCGCCGAGCAGGAGACCCAGCGCCCAGGCCCAGCCGCGGCTGCCGATCCGGCGGGCGGTGCGGATGATGACGACGAGCACCCCGAAGGCGATCAGGGTCAGCACCCAGGTGGCGTTGTCGCCGATCGAGAAGGCGGCCCCGGCGTTGCGGATCAGGTTGAGCCGGATGAGCTCGCCGACCACGTTGACGGGCGAGCCGGCGTCGAGGGCGGCCAGCGCCCAGGCCTTCGTGGCCTGGTCGAGGGCGTAGGCCACCACGGCCGAGCCCACGAGCAGGGCGAACAGGCCGCGGCGGTTGGTGGGGCGTTGGGGGGTGGTGGGGGAATCGTCGGCCGCGATCAGCGGCGCTCCTGCTTCGTCTTGCATGTCACGCATAGGGTCGCACGAGGAGCGGCCTGAAGGCGAAGTTTGCCGATGGGGTTGCCGCAGGACTCGCAGATCCCGTAGCTGCCGTCGTCGAGGCGCTCGAGGGCGTGGAGGTTCTGGTCGAGCATCTCGCGGGCGTTGTTGGCCAGCGAGATCTCCTGCTCGCGCTCGAAGGTCTTGGCTCCGGCGTCCGCCTGGTCGTCGCCGGCGCCATCACCCGCGTCGCGCATCAGGCCGACGAGGTCGGCCTCGGCCACGGTGATCTCCTGGCGCAGGTGGGCGACGTCCGCCTCGATCTCGGTGCGGATCTCGCGCAGCTCCTTGGCGGTCCAGGGCGACTCGTCGTCGCGGACCCGCAGCGACCGCGGCGCAGCCTTGGTGGCGGCACTGGTCCGCTTCACGGGCGTGGCCTTCTTCGCGGGCGCCGTCTTCTTCGCCGGGGCTGCCTTGGCAACGGCCGCGGCCTTCTTGGCCGGTGCGGCCTTCGTCGCGGGTGCCGTCTTCTTGGCGGGTGCCGTCTTCTTGGCGGGTGCCGTCTTCTTGGCGGGTGCC
>NZ_LMST01000001.1:2809744-3099791 GCF_001429685.1 Phycicoccus sp. Soil803
AGCCTTCTTGGCGGGTGCAGCCTTCTTGGCCGGTGCAGCCTTCTTGGCCGGTGCCGCCTTCTTGGCGGGTGCAGCCTTCTTCGCCGGTGCCGCCTTCTTGGCGGGTGCCGCCTTCTTCGCCGGTGCAGCCTTCGTGGCCGGGGCCGCCTTCTTGGCGGACAAAGCCTTCTTCGCGGGGGCGGTCCTGGTGGCGCTGGAAGCCTTGCTGGTCGCTGCAGACTTCGTTGCGGCTCTCGCCTTTTGAACCATGGTGTGCCCGGCCCCTCGGTCGCATGGCGCTCCTAGACGAGCGCTCACAGGTGCGGTGAGGATAAGCGCTGGACGCTGCGTACTCAACGCCAAAACGCATTTGGGGCCGAATCCGTTGCAGTGGCGGGGCCGATGGACGGCGAAGGGCGCCCACCGCGATGCGGTGAGCGCCCTTCCTCAGGCCCTGCTGCCAGTGACCGACCGGCTGGCTACTGCTGGTCGGAGTGCTGCTCCTCGTCGCCCTGCGACTCGTCGTCGCCGGCCTCCGCGGGCTCCACACCGGTCTGCTCGAGGTCAGCGAGCTGCTCCTCGATGTAGTTCTTGAGCCGCGCACGGTAGTCGCGCTCGAAGGTGCGCAGCTCGTCGATCTTCTTCTCGAGCAGGTTGCGCTCGCGGGAGAGCTCCTCGAGGATCTGCGCCTTCTTCTGCTGCGCCTCGTGGACCATCCCCGTCGACCGCTCGCGCGCCTCGGTGATCATCTGCTCGTGCTTGGTGGTGGCCTCGCTGACGAGCTGGTCGTGCCGGTTCTGCGCGGTGGCGAGCAGCTCGTCGTGCCGGTTCTGACCGACCGACAGGAGCTCGTCGTGCTTGTTCTGCCCCTCGCCGACCAGCTCGTCGTGCCGGGCCTGGGCCTCGGCGATGAGCCGGTCACGGGTGGACTCACCCTGGCCGACGTGCTCGTCGTGCAGTCGCTGGGCCATCTCGAGCAGGGCCGCCGCGCTGGCGCCCCCGCCCGCCGCTGCGGCACCGAGGGCTGCGGGGGCGTTCTGCTCGACCGGGGCCGCCTGCGCCTGCGTGGCCTGCTGGGCCGCCTGCGCTGCGGCCTGCTCGGCCTGCTGCTGCGCGGCCTGCGCTGCTGCGACCTGCTCGGCGCTGACGCGCTGGGCCTCCTCCGCCTGCTGGCGGGCCTCCTCGGCCTGGCGCTGGGCCTCCTCGGCCTGGCGCTGCACCGCCTCGGCCTGCTCCTGGGCCTCGGCGAGGCGCTGCTCCGCGGCCGCGGCACGCTCCTCGGCCTCCTTGGCGCGGGCCTCGACGGCCTTGGCGCGCTCCTGCGCACCCTTCTCCGTGTCGGAGATCCGGCCCTGGGCGGCCTGCTCTGCCTCGTCGGCGCGCGCCTGCGCGGTCTTCTCGGCCTCCTCCGCCTTCGCGAGGGCCGCGGCGATCCGAGCCTGGGCTGCCTTCTCGGCCTCCTCGGCCTTGGCGGCGATCGCGGCGAGGCGGTCCTGCGCCTCGCGGTTCGCCTTGGCCTCGGCCTCCTCGGCCGCCTTGGCGTCCGCTGCCTTGGTGGCCGCGGCGTTCGGGTCGGCCTTGGCGACCGTGGGCATGCCCTTGGTCTGGCGACAGTCGTTGAGCTGGTCGCGGAGGTCGTCACCCTCCTTGACGATGCGGCGCATCTCGGCGACCACCTCGTCGAGGAAGTCGTCCACCTCGCGCTCGTCGTAGCCACGCCGGAACTGCGTCGGCGTGAAGTTCTTGTTGAGGACGTCCTCAGGCGTGAGCGTCATGTAGTCACCTCGGTTGGCTGGCATGAGCAGAGCGGGTCAAGCATCCCAGAGTCTGGGTCAGGGGCCAGCCTAGAGGATCCGGCGACTAGAGGATGCTCATGAGGAGAGAGGTTCCGACCATCAGGACGAGGAAGGCCAGGTCGAGCCGCAGGGTGCCGAGGGTCAACGGCGGGATGACCCGACGCAGCGCCTTCAGGGGCGGGTCGGTGACCGTGTAGACGAGCTCCGCGACGACCAGCAGCGGGCCGCGCGGTCTCCAGTCCCGGGCGAACGCCTGCACCCAGTCGAGGACCAGGCGCCCGAGCAGGATGACGAAGAACAGGAAGACGGCGAAGCGAACGACGCTCGCGATGATGTTGTCACCCAGCAGCTGCATGGGCTCACCCTGTCATGGTGGGCTTGGCGTGGGCTGTGTGGGTCAGCTCTGGTTGAACAGGCCGCGGGCGGCGGTGGGAGCCGCCGGACCTTCCTCGGCCGAGACCTCGACGTGAGCCGGCGACAGCAGGAACACCTTCGAGGTGACCCGCTCGATCTGGCCGTGCAGGCCGAAGACGAGACCCGCGGCGAAGTCGACGAGGCGCTTGGCGTCGGAGTCGTCCATGTCGGAGAGGTTCATGATGACGGGAGTGCCGTCACGGAAGCTCTCGCCGATGTTCTTGGCCTCGTTGTAGGTGCGCGGGTGGATCGTGGTGATCCGGTTCAGGGCACCCACCTCGACATCGCGGACGACCCGGGCCACGGGCGTGCGCTGCGGCAGTGGCGTGACGGCAGCCGAACGCTCGGCCGGGGCCTCCTGGCGGGCCGGCTCGTCGTAGTCGTACTCGTCGTACCCGTCATAGCGCTCGTCGTCCTCGGCGAGCCCGAGGTACACCATCGTCTTGCGCAGCGCCCCAGCCATGTGCGAGCTCCCTTTGGTTTGCGTGCCTACCGTTGTCAGCGTTTCCCCGTGCGGCGGACATCGATCCGCGAGGTCACCATGTTCGGGACTGAAGTTACCGGTGTGACTGGCGAGAACCGAGGATTGCGCTTCCGACACGCAGGTGTGTCGCGCCGTGCGCGACCGCGGCCTCGAGGTCACCACTCATGCCCGCCGAGACCCACGACGCCTCGGGATGCGCCTCCCGTATGCCGCGGGCCACCTCCGCGAGCCGGGCGAAGGCCGCGTCGGGGTCGCCTCCCAAGGGAGCCACCGCCATGACCCCGCGCAGCTCGAGGTGCTCGCACGCCGCCGCCTGGTCGGCGAGGGCTGCCGCTCCCCCGGGCTCGACCCCGCCACGGTCGGGCGGCTCGTCGAGCGAGACCTGCACGAGGACGGCCGGCCGGACCCCGCGCGCCGCCGCGGCGCGGTCGAGGGCCGCGACCAGCTTGGGGCGGTCGACCGACTGGACGACGTCGGCATACGACACGACCGAGCTCGCCTTGTTGGTCTGGAGCTGTCCGATGAAGTGCACCTCGAGGTCTCCCCTGCTGCGCAGCTCGGCGACCTTGACCGAGGCCTCCTGGTCGCGGTTCTCGCCGATCGCGCCGACCCCGAGCTCGGCGAGGAGGTCGACGTCGCTGGCCGGGAAGAACTTGGTCACCGCGACCAACGACACCTCGGAGGGGTCGCGCCGCGCGAGGTCGCACGCGGCCTCGACGCGAGCGCGCACGGTCGCGAGGTTGCGCTCGAGCTCGGCGCGCCGACCCGCGTCGGAGCTCACGGCGCACCGGCCACGACGACACCGGCATACCGCCCGGTGCGCCCGTCGCGACGGTAGGAGAACAGTCTCTCGTCCTCGCGCGCACACCCCGGAACCCATTGCACCGCAACGTTGTTCGCCACGAGCTGCGCGACCACGCCGGCGGCCACGTCGATCGCGGGCGTGCCCGACCACGAACGCGCTGACGCCTCGGGCGCCACCGCGGCGGCCGCGGCCCGCAGCTCCTCCGGCACCTCGTAGCAGCGGGCGCAGATCGAGGGCCCGACGACGGCACGCAGGTCGCGGGCGCCGAGCTCGCGCATCCGCTCGACCGCGACGTCGACGATCCCGGCGGTCATCCCCGGCCGGCCGGCGTGCACCGCACCGACCACTCCGGTGTCGACGTCGGCGAGGAGGACCGGCGTGCAGTCGGCGACCAGCACGGCCAGGGCGAGCCCGGCCGTCGCGGTGACCACTCCGTCGGCCGGTGGCGGGCCACCCGCGTCCCACGGTCCGTCGGCCACGACGACGTCCGCCCCGTGACACTGCTGCAGGAAGAGCAGGTGGTCGCGCTCGACACCGGTCACGCCGGCCACCGCCTTGCGGTTGGCCTCCACCGCCGCCTCGTCGTCACCCACGTGACCACCGAGGTTCAGGGAGTCGAAGTCGCCGGAGCTGCTGCCACCGCCACGGTCGGTGAAGGCCCACGACACACGACCAGTCTGCTGGCGCCAGTAGAACACCGGCCCAACCTACGACAGGGGCGCCGGACCAGTGCGGTCCGGCGCCCCTGTCGGAGTGTGTGGCTGCCTGCTCGAGGCTGCGCCTACTCCAGACGGTGCCTACTTCACACGGTGCCTATTTCAAGAAGTCGGGCACGTCGAGGTCGTCGCCCTCGTCGAACGTGACGGTCCTCGGCGGCCGACCGGCGGGCTCGCGCGGCGTCACCGGCTCGACCCCGTTGGGGTGTGACGTCGTCACCGGGCCGTCCTCGACCGGGGCCGGGGCGGCCGGCTGGGGAGCAGCCTGCGGTGCCGGGGCGGGCGCTGCCGGGGCGGGCGGAGCAGCGGCGGCCGGGGTCGAGTGTCCGGCGGTCTCCTGGGCCGCCCGCTGCGATCCCTGGATCTGGCCGATCGCGCGGTCGTTCTCGCGCTTCAGCGGGGCGCCCCCGTCGAACCCGGCAGCGATCACGGTCACGCGCACCTCGTCACCGAGGGCGTCGTCGATGACGGCACCGAAGATGATGTTGGCCTCGGGGTGGGCGGCCTCCTGCACCAGTCGGGCCGCCTCGTTGATCTCGAACAGGCCGAGGTCGCTGCCACCCTGGATCGAGAGCAGGACCCCGTGGGCGCCGTCGATGCTCGCCTCGAGCAGCGGGCTCGAGATGGCCAGCTCGGCGGCCTGGACGGCCCGGTCGTCACCGCGGGACGAGCCGATCCCCATCAGGGCCGAGCCGGCTCCCTGCATCACGGACTTGACGTCGGCGAAGTCGAGGTTGATCAGGCCCGGCGTGGTGATCAGGTCGGTGATGCCCTGGACACCGGAGAGCAGGACCTGGTCGGCGGAGCGGAAGGCGTCGAGCATGCTGACCGTGCGGTCGCTGATCGACAGCAGTCGGTCGTTGGGGATGACGATGAGGGTGTCGACCTCCTCGCGGAGGTTGGCGATACCGGTCTCGGCCTGGTTGGCCCGCCGACGACCCTCGAAGGTGAACGGCCGCGTCACGACCCCGATCGTCAGGGCGCCCAGACCCTTGGCGATCTTGGCGACGACGGGCGCACCCCCGGTGCCCGTGCCACCACCCTCACCGGCGGTGACGAAGACCATGTCGGCGCCCTTGAGCACCTCCTCGATCTCTTCCGCGTGGTCCTCGGCGGCCTTCTTGCCGACCTCCGGGTCGGCGCCCGCACCGAGGCCACGGGTGAGCTCGCGACCCACGTCGAGCTTGACGTCCGCGTCACTCATGAGCAGCGCCTGCGCGTCGGTGTTGATGGCGATGAATTCGACGCCCTTGAGGCCGACCTCGATCATGCGGTTGATGGCGTTGACGCCACCACCGCCGATGCCGACGACCTTGATGACGGCCAGGTAGTTCTGCGGTGCTGCCACGGCGGTGGGCCTCTCCTGAATGCGGTGCTGGTGGTGGTCGTCCCTGCGGACGAAGTCCGTGGTGGGGCTGTGGTGGGTGCTGAGGTGGAGCGTCTTTCGGGCGAACTGAGCCTCGACGTCTAGTTGAGGGTTACAAATCGCCCACGATCTGATGGCGCCGACGCTATGTGTCACATGGGTCGCAGGCAACGAGGTCGGCCGCGTGTCGCAGCACGGATTGGCCCGATTTCGAGGTTTGTCACGACCGGCACGCCACAGGCCGTAACAGTGGTCACATCCGCCCCACGAGCCCCATTCTGGCACGGCTCGGACTGCCCCCCGGACCACCGTCTCGCTCGGGCCTCAGCGGGTCACCGGCGTGCTCGGAGCGCTCACGTCGATGAGCTTCGGGTGGCCCTTGAGCAAGGCCGTCATGATGGCCAGCTTGCGCTCGGGCTCGTCGACCCCGCCCCAGACGATCGAGGTGCGCCCGATCTTGAGGGTGACCAGGTTGGCGCTGCTGACCGTGACGTTGCCGACCCGCTTCTGCAGGGTCGCGGGCAGCACCTTCACGACGCTGACCGCCGCTGCGAGGGCGTCGGGTGACAGGGCCGCCTGGGTGGCGGCGTTGACGGTCGGCACCCCGGCCGGAGCCTTGCTGACGTGGGCGTACGCGACCCCCGTCTCATCCACAACCTGTAGTTGACCTTGAGGGTTCTTGACCACGAGGAAGGGCTGGCGCGGGCTCGCGTGGATGACCAGCGTGCTGGGCCAGGAGCGCTCGATCGACACGTCGGCGACGGTCGCCCGCTCGGCCACCCGGGCCGCGACGGCGGCGCTGTCGACCCGGGCCAGGGGCTGGCCGAGTGGCACCTTCGCCACCGCGCGGATGGCGGCCACCTCCGACTCGGGCACCCCCACGACCTCCACGGTGCGCACCGCCAGGACCGGGCTGAAACCGACCACCCACCCGAGGAGGGCGACCACGACGAGGGCCGCCGCGGCATACCCGAGGAGCCGCAGCGGTCGCTGGCGCACCTCGTGGGCGCGCCGCTGGAACCTGGCCCTGGACGACGCGAGACCGGTGCGGGTCGCCGGTCGGTGACCCGACGAACCGGGGTGCTGGCTCATGCCTGGCCGAGGGCGCGCAGGATCTCGGGCCCGATCATCGTCACGTCCCCGGCCCCCACGGTGAGGACGAGGTCGTCGGCCCGGGCCAGCCCCGCCACGTGGCCGGCCACGGCCGACCAGGAGGAGACGACCGAGACGTCGGCGTCGGGACGCAGCTCGCGCAGGGCGTCGGCGACGAGCTGCGACGAGACCCCCGGCATCGGGTCCTCGCGCGCGGCGTAGACCTCCATGAGGACGACCACGTCGGCCGGCGCGAGGGCCGCGGCGAACTCGTGGGCGAAGTCGCGGGTCCGGGAGTAGAGGTGCGGCTGGAAGACCACGACGAGGCGGCCGTCACCCGCCAGCTCGGCGCCGGTGCCGACCACCGCGGCGACCTTGCCGGGGTTGTGCGCGTAGTCGTCGACCACGGAGACCCCGGCCGCCGCCCCCTTGGGTTCGAACCGGCGGCGCGTGCCGGTGAACCCGAACAGCCCGTCGAGGACGCGGGTGGGGTCCTGGCCGAGCCCGTCGACGGCCACGGTGTAGGCGGCAGCGGCGTTGAGGAGGTTGTGCCGTCCCGGGATGTTGATCCGCAGGTTGCGGTCGACAAGGTCCTGACCGGTGACGGTCACCCGGCCCATCAGGCCGCGGAACACCTCGCCGCGCAGGACCACGTCGGCGTCGGTCGACCAGCCGTAGGTCAGCACGCGGGTGCCCGAGGCGCGGGCCAGCCGAGCGAGCTCGCGGGAGCCCTCGTCGTCCTCGCAGGCCACGAGCAGGCCGCCGGGCAGGACCGTGGCGGCGAACGCGGCGTAGGCCTCCTTGACCCGCTCGAAGGTCCCGTAGAAGTCGAGGTGGTCGGGCTGCACGTTCGTCACGACCGCGACCTCGGGTCGGTAGACGAGGAACGAGCCGTCGCTCTCGTCGGCCTCGGCCACGAAGACCTCACCGGTCCCCCAGTGGGCGTTGGTGCCATGCTTCGCGAGCTCCCCGCCGGCGGCGAACGACGGGTCGACGCCGCAGTGCTGGAGTGCGACGGTGAGCATCGACGTGGTCGTCGTCTTGCCGTTGGCGCCGGCGACGGCGACCCGGCGCGAGTCGGCCATCGTGCTGGCCAGCGCCTGCGAGCGGTGCAGCACCCGGAGGCCGGCTGCGCGCGCTGCCACGAGCTCGATGTTGGACTCGCGGATCGCCGAGGAGATCACGACGGTGTCCTTGCCCTCCACGTATGCCGCGTCGTGGCCGACGTGGACGTCCGCCCCCTCGGCGGCGAGCGCCGCGAGCACCGGCGACTGCTTCGCGTCGGACCCGCTCACCGAGCAGCCGCGCGCGAGCATCACGCGGGCCACGCCGGACATGCCGGCCCCGCCGATGGCGATGAAATGGATCGCCCCCAGTTCGTCCAGCGGAGGGACTGGCGCGGTGAAGTCGAAGCGGTCGTTGGAGCCGTTCATCGTTGCCCCGCAACGGATTGTGCGTAGGCGGCGACCACCATGTCGGCGAGGAGCTCGTCGGCGCCCCGCTCCCCCGTCGCTGCCGAGGCCGCCGCCATGGCATCGAGGCGCTCGCGGTCGGACACCAGCGGCACCAGGGTGCTGTCGATCCAGGCCGGGGTCAGCGCCGCATCCTCCACCAGCAGCCCACCACCAGCGGCCACGACGTCAGCAGCATTGAAGCGCTGCTCGCCGTTGCCGATCGGCAGGGGCACGTAGACCGCCGGGAGCCCGACCGCGGTCAGCTCGCACACGGTGTTGGCACCGGCGCGGGCCACCACGAGGTCGGCCGCGGCATACGCGAGGTCCATCCGGTCGGCGTAGGGAGCGACGACGTAGGGGGCTCCGGGACCGCCGGTGGCGACCTCGAACTCCTTGCCGGCACCGGTCAGGTGCAGGACCTGCACCCCCGATGCCCGCAACGCGTCCACGCGCGCCTCGAAGGCGGTGTTGAGGCGCTGTGCCCCGAGCGAGCCGCCCGTCACCAGGACCGTGGGCCACAGCGGGTCGAGGCCGAAGTGCGCGAGTCCCTCGCCGCGCGCGGCGACCCGGTCGAGCTGGGTGATCTCGCGGCGCAGCGGCATGCCGATGGCGGTCGCGTGGGGGAGCTTGGTGCTCGCGAACGTGGTCGCGACGAACCGCGTCATCCGCGCCCCGAGGCGGTTGGCGAGCCCCGGTCGGGCGTTCTGCTCGTGCACCACCACCGGGACGTGCCGACGCCGGGCCGCGAGGTAGGCGGGGGTGGAGACGTAGCCGCCGAAACCGACGACGACCTGGGCACCGGTCTGCTCGATGGCCTGCTCGGCCGCGGCGACGGCGGCGCGCAGGTTGCCGGGCAGGCGCAGCAGGTCCGCTGAGGGCCTGCGGGGCAGGGGCACCTTCGGGACGGTCATCAGCGGGTAGCCGCGCTCGGGGACCAGCCGCGCCTCGAGGCCCGACTCGGTGCCCAGGGCGGTGACGGTGATGTCGGGGTCGCGGCGACGCAGGCAGTCGGCCAGGGCGAGCAGGGGCGAGACGTGACCAGCCGTCCCACCACCGGCCAGCAGGACCGACGAGGGAGAGTCAGCAGGCATCAGCGACGTCCCCGACGCCCCGGCAGGACAGCCAGCGAACGGCGGACCACGGAGGGCTTCGCCGACAGCGCCTCACGGCAGCCGGGCTCCTGGCGGGCGAAGGACAGCAGCATGCCGAGGGCGAACATCGTGGTCATCAGTGAGGACCCGCCGTAGGACACCAGCGGGAGCGGGACACCGATGACGGGCAGCAGCCCGATCACCGCGCCGATGTTGATGGTGGCCTGGCAGACGATCCAGGCCATCACCCCGGCGGTCGCGACCCGGACGAAGGTGTCGTCGGAGCGCACCACGATCCGGTAGCAGACCAGCGCCAGGGCGCAGAACAACCCGAGCAGCACGAGGGTGCCCGGCAGCCCGAGCTCCTCGCCGAGGATCGCGAAGATGAAGTCGTTGTGCGCCTCCGGCAGCCACTGCCACTTCTCCCGGCTGGCCCCGAGGCCGACACCCCACCAGCCGCCGTCGGCCAGTGCGTAGCGCCCGTGGAGGGTCTGGCGGTAGCCGCCGTAGGGGTTGGTGTCCTTGCCCAGCCACACGTCGAAGCGCTGCAGCCGGTTGGCGCTCGTGATCACCATCGTCACCGCCAGGGCACCGAAGAGCGCCCCGCCGTAGACGAACATCCGGCGCGGCACTCCCGCCGCGAAGAGCAGGGCCGCGACGATGCCGCCCATCACCATGACGGTGCCGAGGTCGTGGCCGAGCAGCACCAGCCCGATCGTCACGGCCGACACCGGGAACAGGAACGGGATGACCACGTGCCCCATCCGGCCGAGCAGCTTGCGCTTGGCGGTCAGCACCGTGGCCCCGACCAGCACGAGGCCGACCTTGGCGAACTCCGACGGCTGGAGCGAGATCGGGCCCACGGCGAGCCAGTTGCGGTTGCCGTTCACGGACACGCCGAGCGGGGTGAAGACGAGGAGCTGGAGGAAGAGGGCGCCCACGAGGATCGGCACCGACAGCGCCTTCCACGCGCGCAGGGGCACCCGCGAGGCCACGATGATGGCGATCGCGCCCATCGCGGCGAACTGCAGCTGCTTGCGGAAGAAGACGTAGGGCGTCGCGTTGTCGGTCTGCACCAGGGACTTCACCGACGAGGCGGACAGCACCATGATCAGCCCGATGACCACGAGCACGACCGTGACGCTGAGCAGCACGTAGTAGCTCGTCACCGGCGAGTCGAGCCGCTGGAGCCAGCCGCCGACCCGGCCCTGCTCGTCCGGCGTCCCCGAGGCGCGCGACGCGGTCCGCGCCCGTGGGGGTGCGGCGGTGGCACTGCTCACGGCTACTCCCCCGCGGACCCGGCGCGGCGGGCGACCGCCGCGGCGAAGGCGTCGCCCCGGGCACCGTAGTTGGGGAACATGTCCATCGAGGCGGCCGCGGGCGCGAGCAGCACGACGTCGCCCGGCTGGGCGAGCTCCGCTGCGCGCGCGACGACGGTCTCCATGACCCCAGTGTCCGTGCTCGGCACCTCGACGACCGGCACATCCGGCGCGTGTCGGGCCAACGCCTCGGCGAGCCTGGCGCGATCGGCCCCGATCAGCACCACGCCACGCAGCTGCCCGACGGCGTCGCGCACGAGGTCGTCGACCTCGGCCCCCTTCAGCAGCCCGCCGGCGATCCAGACCACGTGCTCGAACGCGTGCAGCGACGCGGCCGCCGCGTGCGGGTTGGTGGCCTTGGAGTCGTCGACGTAGCGGACCCCGTCGACCTCACCACAGTCGGCGATGCGGTGCGGGTCGGGCGTGAAGGCACGCAACCCGTCGCGGACCGCCAGGGGCGCCACACCGTAGGACCGCGCCAGCGCCGCGGCCGCGAGGGCGTTGGCGAGGTTGTGGGGCGCCAGCGTCGCCGCAGCACCACGGACGTCGTCGAGGGTGGCCAGCTCGGCGGCGGAGGTCTTGCGCTGCTCGACGAAGGCGCGGTCGGCGAGGATGTCGTCGACGACCCCCACCATCGACAGCCCCGGGGTGCCCAGGGTGAAACCGATGGCGCGGCAGCCGTCCTGCACCTCCGCGTCCCTGACGAGCTGCTCGGTGACGGGGTCCTGCACGTTGTAGACGCAGGCGACCTTGGTGCGCGCGTAGACCTTGCCCTTGGCCCGTTGGTACTCCTCGAGCGAGCCGTGCCAGTCGAGGTGGTCGGGGGCGACGTTGAGGCAGGCCGACGAGTAGGGGGCGATCGAGTCCGACCAGTGCAGCTGGAAGCTCGACAGCTCGACGGCGATGACGTCGTAGGGCTGGGGGTGGAGCACCGCCTCGAGGATCGGGGTGCCGACGTTGCCGGCCGCCGTGGCGCGCAGGCCGGCGGCCCGCAGCATCGCGGCGAGCATCTCGACCGTCGTCGTCTTGCCGTTGGTCCCCGTGATGGTCAGCCAGGGCGCGGGGCCCACCTCGGCGCGCATCCGCCAGGCCAGCTCGACCTCGCCCCAGACGGGGAGGCCGGCCTGCGCTGCTGCGAGGAGCAGCGGCTGGTCGGGACGCCACCCCGGTGAGGTGACGACGAGGTCGGGCACCTGGCCGACCGGCATACCCGTCACGTGCTCGGGACCGAGGCGCACGTCCACGCCGAGGATGTCGAGGATCCGCGCCCGCTCCCCGAGGGCGGTGTTGACCTCGGGGTCCCCGCCGTCGACCGCGACCACCCGGGCGCCGCGCTCGTGCAACGCATCGGCGGCGGCGAAGCCGCTCACCCCGAGACCGGCGACGACCACGTGGATGCCGCTCCAGTCGGCGCCGGCGCTGGTGAGGCCGTCGAGCCGTCCACTCACGCTGCGCCCACCACCCACTCGGCGTAGAACAGGCCGAGTCCGAGCGCGACGAAGAGCCCCGCGATGATCCAGAACCTGATGACGATGGTGACCTCGTTCCACCCGAGCAGCTCGAAGTGGTGCTGCAGCGGGGCCATCCGGAAGACCCGCTTGCCGGTCATCTTGAACGACCCGACCTGGATGATCACCGAGAGGGTGATCGTCACGAAGAGGCCGCCCAGGATGACGACGAGCAGCTCGGTGCGGGTGGTGATGGCCAGCCCCGCCAGCCCACCGCCGAGCGCGAGGGATCCGGTGTCTCCCATGAAGATCTTGGCCGGGGAGGCGTTCCACCAGAGGAAGCCGAAGCAGGCGCCCATGGCGGCAGCGGCCACCACCGCGAGGTCTCTCGAGTCGCGGACCTCGTAGCACTTGAGCCCCGGCGTCGTCTGGCAGTTCTGGTTGCCCTGCCAGATGCCGATGAGGACGTAGGCGGCGAACACCATCACCGAGGCACCGGTCGCCAGCCCGTCGAGGCCGTCGGTGAGGTTCACACCGTTGGACGTGCCCGCGATCATGATGTTGGCCCAGATGATGAAGAGGATCAGGCCCAGCAGCGTCCCGGCGAAGGCCAGGTCGATGGGTGTGTCACGCACGAACGAGATGTGCGTCGACCCCGGGGTGCGGTTCTTGGTGTTGGGGAACTGCAGCACCAGCACGGCGAACACGACCGCCACGAGGGTCTGGCCGGCCAGCTTCTCGCGCGAGCGCAGCCCGAGGCTGCGCTGCTTGGTGATCTTGATGTAGTCGTCGAGGAACCCGACCAGCCCCAGCCCGGCCATGAGGAACAGCACCAGCACACCGCTCCACGTCAGTGGCGTGCCGGTGATCACGTGCGCCAGCCCGTATGCCGCGAGGCTGGAGCCGATGATGACCGCACCACCCATGGTGGGCGTGCCGCGCTTGGTGTGGTGCGAGGTGGGTCCGTCGTCGCGGATGAACTGGCCGTAACCGCGGCGGACGAGGAACTTGATGAACATCGGGGTGCCGAACAGCGCGCCCACGAGGGAGATGACGGCAGCGAGCAGCACCGCCTTCACGTCGTGCCCTCCTCGCTGTTGTCGCCGCTCTTGCCGGCCAGTCTGTCTCCGAGCCACCGTAGTCCGGCATCGCGGCTGGACTTGAACAACACGACGTCCCCGGGACGAAGTTCTTCGGTGAGCAGGGCGTACGCGGCATCCGCGTCGGGCACCCAGACCGCCTCGTCGCCCCACGATCCCTCGTGCTGGGCACCCGAGGCCATCGGCCTGGCGGTGTCCCCCACCACGACGAGCCTGCCGATGTTGAGCCGCACGGCGAGCCGGCCGATCGCGTCGTGCTCGGCCGTGGAGTCGTCACCCAGCTCGAGCATCGACCCGAGCACGGCCCAGGTCCGTCGCGACGGGGCGGTGTCGGCGCCGCCGCGCCCGCCACCCATGGCCACGAGCGCCTTGAGGGCGGCGCGCATGGAGTCGGGGTTGGCGTTGTAGGCGTCGTTGACGACGGTCACCCCGTCGGCGCGCTCGGTGACCTCCATCCGCCAGCGCGAGGCAGGCGTGGCGGTGGCCAGGGCGGCGACGATGTCGGGCAGGTCCAGGCCGCACTCGAGGGCGGCGGCCACGACGGCCAGGGCGTTGCCGACGTGGTGCTCGCCGTGCAGCGGCAGGGTCACCTGGGCGCTGGCGTCGGGCGTCGTCACCCGGAAGCTCGGCCGTCCGGACTCGTCGAGGGTGGTCTCCGTGGCCCGCACGTCGGCCTCCGCGCCGGACCCCACCAGCTGCACGCGGGCGTCGGTCTTGGCGGCCATGGCTCGGACGGCGGGGTCGTCGACGTTGAGCACCGCGAGGCCGGTGGCGGGCAGTGCCTGCACGAGCTCGGCCTTGGCCACCGCGATCGCCTCGCGCGACCCGAACTCACCCACGTGGGCGGAGCCGACGTTGAGCTCGATCCCTATGCGGGGCGGGGCGATTCGCGTGAGGTAGGCGATGTGGCCGACGCCCCTGGCGCCCATCTCCACGACGAGGAACCGGGTCTGCGGCTCGACCCGGAACACGGTCAGCGGCACCCCCACCTCGGAGTTCAGCGACCCGACCGGGGCGACGGTGGGCGCGGCGCTGGAGAGCACACTGGCGAGCAGGTCCTTGGTGGAGGTCTTGCCCGACGAGCCGGTGATGCCGATCACGGTGAGGTCGGGGTGACGGTCCACGACGGCGCGCGCCAGCGACGCGAGCCCGTCCTGGATGTCGTCGACGACCACGCAGGGCAGCTCGTCGACCGGCCGGGTGGTCATGGCCGCCACCGCGCCGAGCGCGGCGGCGGAGGCGACGAACTGGTGACCGTCCAGCTGCTCACCGACCCGGGCGATGTAGAGCCCACCCGGACCGGCCTCGCGGGAGTCGGTGACGACGGGTCCGTCGACGACCAGGGACGCGGCGGCGTGGTCGTCGAGACCGTGCAGGCGTCCACCGGTGACCTCGGCGACCTGCGCCAGGGACATCGGGATCATCGCGCTCCCCCGTCCGGGTCGTGAGGGGTCTGGTCCAGCAGGGAGTCGAGGGCGCGTCTTGCCTCGTCCCGGTCGTCGAAGGGGTGCACCGTCCCGGCGATCTCCTGCCCGGTCTCGTGGCCCTTGCCGACGACGGCGACGACACTGCCCGGGCCGGCCTCGTGGGCGGCGCGGACCGCCTGCGCGATGGCGCTCGCGCGCCCCTCGACGTCGCGCAGCTCTGCGGCGGTGCCCGCGGCGCGGGCCCCGTCGAGGACCGCGGCGCGGATCGCTCCGGGGACCTCTGACCTCGGGTTGTCGTCGGTGACGACGACCAGGTCGGCGCCCTCGGCCGCGGCTCGTCCCATCGCGGCCCGCTTGCCACGGTCGCGGTCTCCCCCGGCGCCCAGCACGACGACCAGACGTCCGCTCGTCGCGGGCCGCAGCGCCTTGAGCGCCGCGGCGACCGCATCGGGCGTGTGGGCGTAGTCGACGACGACGAGCGGCAGGTCGGCCGAGCCCGGGCCGGTCGCGGGACCCTCCGCCGGCTCCACGACCACGCGTTCCATCCGGCCCGGGACGTGCGGGTCGACGAGCAGGGCCCGCTCGGCGTCGTCGGCAGGGATCCCTGCAGCCAGCAGGGCCAGCGCGGCCATCGCGGTGTTGACCCGGTTGAAGTCGCCCGGCAGGGCCGAGCGCAGGTGCAGCGCCGTTGACCCGTCGGACAGCGTGAACGTGGCCGGGTCCTCCTCGCCCGCCACGAGCCGCCAGTCGGCGTCGACGTCGGCCAGCGAGGTGACGGTGGTCACGGGCACCGTGGAGATCGTGGCGGCCAGCTCCCGGCCCCACTCGTCGTCGACGCAGACGATGCCGGTGCGTGACCGCTGGGGGGTGAACAGGTCGGCCTTGGCCAGGAAGTAGTCGCGCATCGTCGGGTGGAAGTCGAGGTGGTCCTGGGACAGGTTGGTGAACAGCGCGATGTCGTAGACGACCCCGTCCACCCGGTGCTGGCTCAGCGCGTGGCTCGAGACCTCCATCACGCAGGAGTCGATGCCGCGCTCGGTCATCACCGCGAGGAGGGCGTGCAGGACGGTGGCCTCGGGGGTCGTGCGGACGCTCTTGATCCGCTCGTCCCCGATGCGGGTCTCGACCGTGCCGATGAGGCCGGTCGTGTGGCCCAACGCGATGAGGGCCGAGTTGACGAGGTAGGCCGTGGTGGTCTTGCCGTTCGTCCCGGTCACGCCGTACATCTGCAGCGGGAGGTCGACGGTCCCGTAGACCAGCGAGGCCACCTGGCCCACGTGGCTGCGCGGGTCCTCGACCACGACCCGCGGGAGGTCGAGGCCCTCGGCGGCGAGCGCGGCGGCGCCCTCGGCGTCGGTGAGCACGGCGACCGCGCCGGCGTCCCGTGCCCCCGCGGCATACCTCGCGCCGTGGGTGTTGGCCCCGGGGAGGGCGGCGTAGAGGTCGCCCTCGACCACGTCCTGCGACGAGAGGGTCACGCCCGTGACCACCCGGTCGGCGCCGGCCAGCTCACCGTCGACCAGCGAGGCGACCGCCGCGAGGGTGGCGTGCGGGGACGACGGACGGGGTGATGACACGGACAGCGAGCCTACCGTCAGTGGGACGCGCCGGATGCGCCAGACCTCCGGTCGCGGAGCACGGTGGTGTCACCCGCGGCCGGGGTCTTGTCGACGCGGATCTTCGCCACCGGGGAGGTCGTGCCGGTCGGCGGGATCTGGAGCTCCTGCAGCGCGTAGGTCATCACGTCGTGGAACACCGGGCCGGCGACCACGCCACCGAAGTAGCCCTTGATCGGCCGCTGGAGCGTGACCGCGACGACGATCTCGGGGTCGTCGGCCGGAGCGAACCCGATGAAGCTGGCGGTCTTGCCCGAGTAGCCACCGACCCGCGCGTCGTAGCGGTCGGCGGTGCCCGTCTTGCCGGCCACGCGGTAGCCGGGGATCTTGGCCTCCGGCGCGGTGCCCTCCTTGCCGACGACGCCCTCGAGCATGTCGCGCACCTGCTTGGCCGTCTCGGGCGAGACCACCTTCACCGGAGCCGGCTTCTCCGCAGGCGTGAAACCACCCTTGCCGTCACCGGTGGCGGCCACGATCCGCGGGGGGATCCGGACGCCGTTGTTGGCGATCGTCTGGAAGACCCCGGCGGCCTGCAGGGCGTTGACGGACAGGCCCTGACCGAAGAGCACCGTGTAGCGCTGCGAGCCGTTCCAGTCCTTGACGTTGGTCAGCAGGCCGGGCCCCTCACCGGGGAACCCCATCCCCGAGGTCTGGCCCAGGCCGAACTTCTTGAAGTAGTCGTACATCGTCGACGCCTTGACCTTCTCGCCGGCCAGGATGGTGCCGATGTTGCTCGACTGCGCGAGGACCCCGGCGAAGGTGAGGTACTCGGTCGGGTGGTCGTGGCTGTCCTTGAACTCGGTGGCCGCGCGACGGATCCGGTTGGGCACCTCGACCACGGTGGACGGCGTGACCACCCCCTGCTCGATCGCGGCGGCGGCGGTCATCACCTTGCCGGTCGAGCCGGGCTCGTAGACGTCGTTGAACGCCTTGTTGGTCCAGTTCGAACTGGACTGCCCGGGCTGGTTGGGGTCGAAGGTCGGGTAGGACGCGACGGCGAGCAATTCGCCGGTCTTGACGTTCTCGACGACCACCGTCCCGGAGAGGGCCTGGGTCTCGATCACCTTCTGCGCCACGGCATTCTGGGCGAACCACTGCAGGTCGGAGTCGATGGTCAGCTGCACCTCACGACCGGGCACCGGGTTGATCGTCTCCTGGCGGGCGTTCGGGATCGGCCGGCCGTCCTGGGACTGCTCGAAGATGGTCTTGCCCGACTTGCCCTTGAGGGTCTTGTCCATCAGGACCTCGAGCCCGCCGCCGGCCGAGCCGTCCGACTGGACAAAGCCGACCAGGGCCGAGGCCGCGGTCGAGGTCGGGTAGACGCGGTCGGAGGTCGCCTCGGAGTAGATCCCGTTGACGCCGAGCTCGGAGATCTTGCGCCAGTTGAGCGGCGTGACGTTCTTCTGCAGGATGCGGTACTTCGCCTCGCCGGTCAGCTCCTTGGTGAGGGTGGCCACCGGGATGCCGAGCAGTGGCGACAGGTCGGCTGCGGCACCGGCCACGCCCACCGTCTTGAGCTTTCCGTTGACGGTCTTCTTGTAGAAGGGCACCGCCGTCTGGTCGACGGTCACGGTGCGTCGCTCGATGCTCGAGGCGAGGATGGTGCCGTTGCGGTCGGTGATCGAGCCACGCAGGGCGGGCAGCGGGATCGTCGCCGTGCGCGACGACTGCGCGTCCTTGGAGACCGCCGAGGCGTCGAAGCCCTGCAGGCGCAGCAGCTGGGCGCCGAAGATGCTGAAGATGAACAGGACCGCGACCGTCATGGTGCGCATCCGGCGACGCGGGCTGGACCCGTCGAGGCTGACCTTCCGCCGACCCGGCGGGCGCGGCGGCGAGGCCGGTCGCTGGCCCGCGCGGGCCGGTTTGGCCGATGCGGCCCTGACCGGCTTGGCCGGCTTGGCCGGCTTTGGCTTGGTGGGTCTGGTGGCCTTGGTGGGCTTGGTGGCCTTCGGGCCCGGCGTGGGGGCCTGGCCGGCACCGGGCGGCCTGCGCGCCGCCGTGCTGCGCGGGTCACCGGCTTTGGGGTGTGGCGCGCCGGCGCGGGCCGGGCGCGGACCCGAGGACGCAGTGGGGCGCGGGGCTCCGGGGCGGCTGCCTCGGGTCTGCGTCACTGGGTACCTCGCGTCCTGTCCTGGGTGGTCGGTGAGGGTGGTCGGTGAGGGTGGTCGGGGGTGTGGTGCGCTCGGGTCAGCGAGCGGGGGTGACCGGCTGCTTCGCCTTGGTGGTCGTGGTGCTCGTCGTCGTCTTGGTCTTGGCGTTGACACTCGTCACGGTGGTCTGGACCGAGCCGTCGGGCTTGGTGACCACCACGGTCGTCGTCGTCACATCCCCCTTCTTCGTGACGCGGGTCGACGGCTCGGTGCGCTTGGTCGTCCCTGCCTGCACTGCCTTGGCCGAAGCCACCGCAGGAGCCGTCACCACGGTAAAGCCGCGGTCCTTCTTGGCCGGCTTCGCCACGCCGAGGACCTTGCCGTCCGAGAGGCGCAGGAAGGCGGCGGAGTCGGCCGGGACCATGCCGAGCCGGGTCGCCCGCGTCGCGAGGTGCGCGGGGCTGCGCTGGGCGTCGATGGCCTGGGTCAGCGCGTCCTGGGTGTCGGCGAGCTCGCCGGAGGTGGACTGCAGGTTGTGGAGGGTGAACGACCCCTCGGCCATGGCGGTGTTGAGCATGAGCAGCCCGACCAGCCCCGCGCACAGCAGGGTCATGCACAGCGCGGCGAAGACGCCGTTGCCCGGGTGCCCGACGGCGGCCGGGACGACCCGCAGCGGTTGCGGAGGGGCGACCCTCCGGGCAGGTGCCCGAGATGCGACCCTCGCCGTCGCAGTCTGCTGGCTCATCGGTGCGTTCCCTTCGTGGTGCTGCGGTTGGTAGCGGTGGCAGGAGTGCTTCGGGTGCGCTCGGCGGCGCGCAGGCGCACCGAGGCGGATCGGGGGTTGCTGGCCTGCTCCTCGGCGCTCGCCTCTTCGGCGCCGCGGGTCAGCAGCCGCAGGTATGCCGCGTGCTCGGGGAGCTCGACCGGGAGCCCCTGGGGGCTGCTGCCCTTGGCGCCGGCGGTGAGGACGCGCTTGGTGATCCGGTCCTCGAGCGAGTGGTACGACAGGACCGCGATGCGGCCACCGACCGCCAGGGCGTCGATCGCGTTCGGCAGGGCGGCCGCCCAGACCGACAGCTCGGCGTTGACCTCGATGCGCAGCGCCTGGAAGGTGCGCTTGCCCGGGTGTCCCCCGCTCTTCTGCGACGCGGCCGGCACCACCTTCTTGAGCAGGTCGACGAGTCGGCCGGAGGTGGTGAACGGCTCGGCCTCGCGCTCGCGGACGATCGCCGCGACGATCTTGCGGGCGAACCGCTCCTCGCCGAAGTCGCGCAGCACCGCCTCGAGATCGCTCGCGTCGTAGGTGTTGAGCACCTCGGCGGCGGTGAGCCCGGCCGACTGGTCCATCCGCATGTCGAGTGGTGCGTCCTGGCTGTACGAGAAGCCGCGGTCGGCCTCGTCGAGCTGGAGCGAGGACACCCCCAGGTCGTAGAGGGCGGCGTCGACGTGGTCCACGCCCGCCTCCTCGAGGGCCCGCGGCACGTCGTCGTACACGGCGTGCACGAAGGTGACGCGACCGGCATACGGCTCGAGCCGCTCGGCCGCGAGGCCCAGCGCCTCCTGGTCGCGGTCGATGCCCACGACGAGCGCAGTGGGGCAGCGCTCGAGGATGGCCTCGGCGTGGCCGCCCATGCCCAGGGTGCCGTCGAGGTAGACGGCGCCGGGCGCCTCGAGGGCCGGGGCCAGCAGCTCGACGATTCGGTCGCGAAGCACGGGAACGTGCCGGTCGGCGGCCATTCCTCGTGCGTTCATCGACATCTCCTGCTGGACGGTGCTGGTGCTGCGTGGTCTCGGTGCTGGTGCTGCGTGGTCTCGGTGCGGTGCTGCGGGTGGTGCGCTGCTGGTCTGGTGCTCGGCTCGGCGCTGGGGTGGCCCTGCGGTCAGGTCTCCATCCGCTCCAAGGGATGCGGCCCGGGGCGGGGGAAGTCGTCCCGGGAAGCGAAGCGGCTGGAGACCTGGCTCCAGGGGCACTGCAGTGAGAAGGGTTGGGCTGGGTCAGGGGCAGGGTCAGAGGAGTCCGGGGATGACCTCCTCGGACTGGTCGGAGAAGCCCTGCTCGGTGGACTCGAGGTAGGCGTTCCAGGCGCTCGTGTCCCAGACCTCGACGCGGGAGCCGGCGCCGATGACGGTGCACTCGCGGGTCAGCCCCGCGTAGGCGCGCAGGTTGGCCGGGATCGTGACGCGGCCCTGCTTGTCCGGCACCTCGTCGGAGGCGCCCGAGAGGAAGACACGGGTGAAGTCGCGGACCGCCTTGCTCGTGGTGGGCGCCGCCTGCATCTGCTGGGTCACCTTCAGGAACTCGTCCATCGGGAAGACGTAGAGGCAGCGCTCCTGGCCCCTGGTCACGACCAGCCCGTCGGACATCCGGTCGCGGAACTTGGCGGGCAGGAACAGGCGGCCCTTGTCGTCGAGTCGGGGGCTGTGCGTCCCGAGAAACATCGCGCCCACCTCCCCTGCCGACCCGGTCGAGGACCCCACGGCCCTCTCGTTTCCCCCACTTTACTCCACCGTTACCCGCCAGGTCAGCCACTTTGGCGCAATTCCCCCACCTAGTTCGATGTTTTAGCAGGTCAGAGGGGTGGTGGAAAGTGGTGTGGAATTCCCAGAACCGAGCCGCACAGGGGCTCGTGGCTCCGCCGCCAAGGCCGGCCACGAGCGCGCCAGGCATCCCCGGGAGCTCGCATCCGGCGGCGCCGCGGCGCCGGACGACTGGTCGAGCGGACTTCACAGGTCACGACACGGCATACCCCCTGTTTTGGTGGTGCGTTGTGGGGGAAGATCGAGCGACCACCCGGACGGGACGCAACGTGGCGGCCATGGGGACGACGGAAGGACATCCGGTGCAAGCCAGGCACGAGGACGACGGCATCACGCAGGCAGCACCCACGACACCCGTGGGCACCACCAAGCCGGAGAGCCTGCTCTCCCTCCCCGCGGGGTCGCCCGCCTCCCTGGGGCAGGTGACCGAGGTCGCCGGGCGGCTGGCTCGGGCGATCAACACCGTCATCGAGGGCAAGCCGGACGTCGTGCACACGGCGATCACCGTGCTGCTCGCCGAGGGCCACCTCCTGCTCGAGGACGTGCCCGGAGTCGGCAAGACCATGCTGGCCAAGACCCTGGCCCGGTCGATCGACTGCTCAGTGCGACGGGTGCAGTTCACCCCCGACCTGCTGCCCAGCGACATCACCGGCGTCAGCGTGTTCAACCAGGACGTGCGCGACTTCGAGTTCCGGCCGGGTGCGATCTTCGCGAACGTCGTGGTCGGTGACGAGATCAACCGGGCCTCACCCAAGACCCAGTCGGCCCTGCTCGAGTCGATGGAGGAGGGCCAGGTCACGGTCGACGGCCAGACCTACGACCTGCCCAAGCCGTTCATCGTGATGGCGACCCAGAACCCCATCGAGATGGAGGGCACCTACCCCCTCCCCGAGGCCCAGCGCGACCGCTTCATGGCCCGGATCTCCCTCGGGTACCCGTCCTCGCGCGCCGAGGTCGCGATGCTCGACAGCCACGGCCAGGTCTCGCCGCTGGAGACGCTGCAGCCGGTCACCGACGCCGCGACCGTCTCGGCGATGGTCCGGGCGGTGCGCTCGGTGTTCACCAGCGACGCGATCAAGCAGTACGTCGTGGACCTGTCGGCCGCCACCCGCTCGAGCTCGGCCCTGCGGCTCGGGGCCTCGCCGCGTGCGACCCTGCACATGCTCCGCGCAGCCCGTGCGCACGCCGCGCTCGAGGGACGCGACCACGTCCTGCCGGACGACGTCCAGTCGATCGTGCTGCCGGTGCTGGCCCACCGCATCATCCCCACCGGTGAGACGCAGCTCGCACGGCGCAGCACCGGGGAGGTCCTGCAGGACCTCATGCGGCGGGTGCCCGTCCCGGCTTCCGGCCGCTGAGGGGCGGCCGTGCGTCGACTCCGAGACCTGCTCACGACCCGAGGCCGTGCGTTCGTCGCGGCGGGAATCACGTTGGTGCTGTGCGGGATCGGGCTCGGCTTCACCGACCTCACCCGGATCGGTGTGCTGCTCGTCGCGCTCCCCCTCCTCAGCGGTCTGCTGATGCGCCGGCACGACCTGCGGTTCGCGCTCGAGCGCACCGCGGTGCCCGGGCGCATCCAGGTCGACGAGCAGTCCCTGGTCACGCTGGCCATCGAGAACGCCGGCGGAGGAGCCAGCCCCCTGCTGATGGCCGAGGAGCAGCTCGACTACGCCCTCGGCGACCGGCCGCGCTTCGTCGTGCCACGTCTGCGCCGCGGCGACCGGCAGGAGGTGCACTACTCGGTGCGCTCCCACGTGCGGGGCCGGCACCGGCTGGGGCCCCTCGGCGTGCGGTTGCGTGACCCGTTCGGCCTGAGCACCCGCGTGGCGGCCATCTCGGGGTCCAGCGACATCCTGGTGCTGCCCAAGATCGTGCCGCTCGGTGGTGGGCAGCCCCCGGGCAGCGGGGTCGGCGCCGAGGGTGCGATCCCCCACATGGTCGCCCTGCACGGCGAGGACGACGTGTCGATCCGGTCCTACCGCGACGGCGACGACCTGCGTCGCATCCACTGGCCGGCGACCGCCAAGACCGGCGAGCTGATGGTCCGCCAGGAGGACCGACCCGCGCGCCGCCGCGCCGCGATCGTCCTCGACTCACGAGCCCGCGGGCACCACGGCTCGGGCACCTCCGGCTCGTTCGAGTGGGGCGTGACCGCGTGCGCCTCCGTCGCAGCGCACCTGATCGACCAGGGGTATGCCGTGCACCTCATCAGCGACGAGACCGCCGAGGACAGCCGGGCTGCCAGCGCGATGGAGGTCGACCCGCTGCTCGACGTGCTGGCGATGGCCGAGACCGGCTCGGACGACCAGTTCGCCGACGTCCTCCAGTCCGCCCACCCGGTGACCGCCTCCGGCGGCCTGGTCCTGGCCGTCGTCACCGACCTCGACGAGGAGCTCGCCCGGCGGGTGGCCTCGCTGCGCCAGCCCGGCGGGACCGCGCTGGCCATCGTGCTGGACCCCGACGGCTTCACCGCCACCAGGCGACACCGGCCCGGCAGCAGCGACGAGCTCGCCTGCGTGCCCGTGCTGCGCGGTGCCGGCTGGACGGTGACCGTCGTCGGCGCCGGTGACGACCTGCCCTCGGTCTGGGGAGTGCTCTCCGGGTCGACCAGCCGGGTGGGTGTGGCATGACCCGCGGACGGCTCGCCGACTCGCTGATCGCGGGCGCCTGCTCCGCCGTCGTCGCCTGGCCGTTGACCACCCTCTTCACGCCGAGCACCTGGATCCGCCCGACCCTGGCCATGGTGCTCGCCGTCGTCGTGGTCGGGGTGGTGGGCCGGATGCTCACCAGCTCCTGGGTCGCCGTCGCCGGTGCCCAGCTGGTGGGGGTCGTCCTGGCCGCGGGCTGGATCTACGGGCGGGGCCACCTCTGGTACGGCCTGCCCTACCCCGACACCGTCCTCGCCTTCAACAACCTGCTCATCGAGGCCCGGGAGACGATCCAGAACTACGCCGCACCCGCCCCGACCGGCCGCGGCATCACGCTGGCCATCGGCCTGGCGATCGGCGTGGTCGCGGTCATCGTCGACCACCTCGCGGTGATGCGCCGGTCCCCCGCGCTGGCCGGGCTGCCCCTGCTGACCGCCTTCCTCATCTCGGCCTCCAACTCGGGGAACTCCCTGCACCCGATGTTCTTCGTGGCGTCCGGGGGCCTGTGGCTGCTCATGCTGGGGCGGCAGGGAATCGCCTCGCTCCGGCGGTGGAGCACCACCGTGCCGATGAGCACCACCGGGCGCCGGAACAACGACGACCACGACGGGGCCTACGGCTATGCCGCCGTGGGTCGGAGCCTGGCCGTCGCCGGGCTCGTGGCCGCGGTCGTCGTGCCGGTGGTCATCCCGCACTTCCCGACCCGCTACCTCATCGACGGCCTCGGCCGCTCCAACGAGGCCACCGGGTTCAGCGACGGCCAGGTCGGGCTGAAGTCCACCCTCGACCTGACCAAGAGCCTCAAGACCCTGTCGAAGGCGCCGGTCCTCAGCTACACCACCAACGCCGCCATCCTGACGCCGTTGCGGGTCGGGGTGCTCGAGAACTACCAGGGCGACAGCTGGCGGCCCGAGCGCGACGAGGTCGACTTCGGCCGACAGAGCTCGGTGCCCCTGCCCAGCGAGCTCGGCGACGACGTGCCCCGTGAGACCTACCGGATCTCGGTCGAGGACTCCCGGCTCGAGGCTCCGCAGATCGCCGCGCCCACTCCCCTGGTGACCGCCGACCTGGGCCGGGTCAGCTGGGGCCTGGACCGGAACACCTCGGTCGCCGTCGTCAACCGCTCGGTCAGCTCCTACAGCTTCACCTACCTCGCCCTCAACCCGACCCAGGCGTCCCTCGCCCAGTCGAGGCAGGGACCGACGGGTGGTTTCCTGCGCGAGGACCTGCGGGTCGACCCCGAGTCGCAGGAGATCGTCAGCAAGACGGTCGGTGAGGTCGTGCCCCGGGACGCCAGTCGCATCGAGGCGGCGCGGGCCATCCAGAAGTACCTGCGCACCGACGGGGGGTTCCGGTACTCCCTCGAGCTCCCCGAGACGGTGAAGAACGAGTTCGGCCAGGACGAGGCGCCCGACCCGATCACGCTCTTCCTGCGCAGCAAGGTCGGCTACTGCGTCCAGTTCGCCACCGCGATGGTGATGATGGCGCGCGAGGCCGGGATCCCGGCGCGCATGGCGATCGGCTTCCTGCCCGGCACGGCCGACCGCGGGACCTACACGGTGCGGGGTTCCGACGCGCACGCCTGGCCCGAGCTGTACTTCGAGGGCATCGGCTGGCTGCGGTTCGAACCCACGCCGTCCGGCACCCAGAGCACGGTCGCCCCGCCCTACTCGCTGGCGCCGACCACCCCCGGCACCGACCCGACCTCGACCAGCACCGCGACGGGTGGAGCCACGGCGAACCCGACCCGCCCGGAGGGACGCAACGACCCCGGAGCCACCGACCCGACCAGGAGCACCGGGAGCGACTCGGGGTTCGCGAGCTGGTTCGGTCCGCAGACCCGCACCCTGGTGCTGTGGGTCCTGCTCGGGATCGTGATCGGCCTGTTCGGCTCGCTGGCCGTCCCCCTCGCCGCCCGGAGCCGGTTCCGCCGCAGGCTGCGGCACGCTCCGGACGAGTCGACCCGGGTCGAGATCGAGTGGCAGGCGATGACCGAGCGGATCGGCGACCTCGGCGTCATCCCGCCCCGCGGCAGCACCCCGCGTCAGGCCGGCCGGTTCTACCAGCGGGAGGCCTACCTCGAGGGTGAGCAGACCGAGGCGCTGCGCCGGGTCGTCTCCGGGGTGGAGACCTCGCGCTACGCCCCACCGGGGTCGACCGTCACCGACATCCGCGTCGACACCCAGACCGTCGTCAAGGCCGTCTCCGGCGTGCGCCGCCGCAAGGACCGGCTGCGCGCCACCTGGTGGCCGACCGAGGGCCTGCTCGAGTGGCGCGACCGGCGCGCCGCCGTCGCTCGCTTGGTGCGGCGCCCGCTCGACCGGTTCCAGGACTGGCGCGACGCGCGCCGCGACTACCGCGCCTAGCTCGCTGGACGGCATACCGCGATGACGAAAGGCCCCGAGATGGTCTCGGGGCCTTTGGTCACTGCCTTGGTATGCCGCGTCAGTCCAGCGTGCACGGACCAACCGACGTACTGCCTTGCTCAGTCCAGGTAGTCGCGCAGCACCTGGCTGCGGCTCGGGTGGCGCAGCTTGCTCATCGTCTTGGACTCGATCTGGCGGATCCGCTCACGGGTCACGCCGTAGACCTTGCCGATCTCGTCGAGCGTCTTCGGCTGGCCGTCGGTGAGGCCGAACCGCATCGAGACGACCCCGGCCTCGCGCTCGGACAGCGTGTCGAGCACGGAGTGCAGCTGCTCCTGCAGCAGTGTGAAGCTGACCGCGTCGGCAGGCACGACGGCCTCGGAGTCCTCGATGAGGTCACCGAACTCGCTGTCGCCGTCCTCACCCAGGGGGGTGTGCAGGGAGATCGGCTCGCGACCGTACTTCTGGACCTCGACGACCTTCTCCGGGGTCATGTCGAGCTCCTTGGCGAGCTCCTCCGGGGTGGGCTCGCGCCCGAGGTCCTGGAGCATCTGGCGCTGCACGCGGGCCAGCTTGTTGATGACCTCGACCATGTGCACCGGGATGCGGATGGTGCGGGCCTGGTCGGCCATCGCGCGGGTGATCGCCTGGCGGATCCACCACGTCGCGTAGGTCGAGAACTTGTAGCCCTTGGTGTAGTCGAACTTCTCGACCGCACGGATCAGACCCAGGTTGCCCTCCTGGATCAGGTCGAGGAAGAGCATGCCGCGGCCGGTGTAGCGCTTGGCCAGCGAGACCACGAGCCGCAGGTTGGCCTCGAGCAGGTGGTTCTTGGCCTTCTTGCCGTCCTGGGCGATCCACCAGAGCTCGCGCTTGAGCTTCATCTCGATCTTGTCGCCGGAGTTGAGGCGCTCCTCGGCGAACAGGCCGGCCTCGATGCGCTTGGCGAGCTCGACCTCCTGCTCGGCGTTGAGGAGGGCGACCTTGCCGATCTGCTTGAGGTAGTCCTTGACCGGGTCGGCGGTGGCGCCCGCGGTGACGACCTGCTGCACCGGCGCGTCGTCCTCGTCGTCGTCGCGCAGGACGAAGCCTGCGCCCTCGGACTCCTCGTCCTTCTTGTCGTCGTCGGCGTCGTCCTCGACGACGACGTCCTCGAGCTCGGACTCGACCACCTCGGTCGGCTCGGCATCGACGACCTCGTCGTCACCGGTGGCGGCGGCCTCGTCGGCTGCGGTGCCCGGGGCGGCCGTCTTGCTGGCGGTCTTCGCCCCGGCCTTCGCAGCCGTCTTCTTGGCGGCTGGTGCGGACTCGCCTGCGGCGGCAGCGGCCGCCTTCTTCGTCGTGGTCGCCTTGGCCGGAGCAGCCTTCGCCGCCTTGGTGGCGGTCTTGGCCGCGGTCGCCTTGGCCGGGGCCTTCTCCTCGGCCTTGGCCTCGACCTTGGTCGCGGTCTTGGTCGCCGCGGCGGTCTTGGGGGCAGCCTTCTTGGCCGGCGCGGTGGCCGTCTTCTTGCGGGTGCTGGTCGCAGCCACCGCACGCGAGGCGGTCGCCGAGTCGAGGGTCACGTGGATCCCCTGCTCGTCCAGCGAACGCAGCACGGCCTTCATCCTCTTCGGGGCGATCTCGGCCCCCTCGAGGGCGTCACGCAGCTGCGCGCTGTCCACGGAGCCGTTGGTACGGCCCTGCTTGAGCAGCTTCTGCAGCGCGGGGTGGGAGAACTCCTGGGGGAGAGACGGTGCGGGGCTCGCAGCCTTCTTGGACACAGGCGACACGGACTACCTTTCGTCGCGGACTCGCGGCACGGCGCACGTCATCACAGCCATGCTTTGAGGGGATGTCTGTGACAACAACGGCGGGAGTGGAAGTATTGCGGAGACCGCTCGGGCTGACCCGTCGAGACCTCGTTGGTGACATTGTAAAACGAGATGCCCCCAGATCCCGCATCGGCGCCACGGATGACGCCGATGGTCGCGGCGACACCGGTGGTCGACGGCAGGAGCGGGCCGATCGGACTGCTTGGTCAGTCGTCAGCCTTGACGGCCAGCACCGGGCAGGAGGCATCGAGCAGGATGCGCTGGGCGTTGGAGCCCAGGATCAGCTTGCCGACCGGGGTGCGTCGACGCAGCCCGATGACGATGAAGTCGGCGTTCTCCTCCTCGGCGACCGCGATGAGGTCCTCGGCCGGTTCGTTGCCCCGCACCAGCTGGCGCACCTCGTGCTCCAGACCCTCCTCGTCGAGCTCGCCCTGGATGCGCCTGAGCTCGGTCTCGAAGCGGTTGGCCTCCTCACCGTCGAAGTCGCGCCCACCACGCTGGGAGTTGATGACGATGAGCTTCGACTTGCGAAGCAGGGACTCGTCAGCAGCGCGACGCAGGGCCGCGCGACCTTCCTTCGTCGGGACGTATCCAACAACGATGGCCACGGGGGACCTCCTACGGTCTCTTGGTCGGCCGAGATTCGGCCGGGGCACTGTCGACCGGAGCCTCGTTGCTCCGACCAGGTGCCTGAGCGGCGGCAGCCGCTGCGCCGACCGTACCGGAAATCCCCGGGTCAGGCAGGGCCAGCGAGCACCTTCGCCACGATCGCACCGACCTGCTCGATCTCGATCAGGAAGCCGTCGTGGCCGTAGTCGGAGTGGACCGTGTGAAGCGCCGTCCCGGGGACCGCGTCGGCGATCTCGTGCGACAGCCTCGGGGGGTAGAGCCGGTCCGAGTCGACGGCCACCACGACGAGGTCGGCGGTCACCCGCTCGAGCGCTGCCGCCACTCCCCCACGACCGCGACCGATGTCGTGCGAGTTCATCGCCTCGGTGAGGACCACGTAGGAGTTCGCGTCGAAGCGGCCGGCCAGCTTGCCGGCGTGGTGGTCGAGGTAGGACTCCACGGCATACCGACCGCGGCCACCCAGCGGGTCCTCGGATTGCTGCGGCTGGCGACCGAAGCGCTCGTGCAGCTCGAGCTCGCTGCGGTAGGTGACGTGCGCGATGCGCCGGGCGATCCCCAGCCCGGTCTCGGGCCCGGTGACGTGCTCGTAGTAGTCGCCGCCGTGGAAGTGCGTGTCGGCGCGGATGGCCAGCAGCTGGGCCTGGCACCAGCCGATCTGCTCCGCGGTCGCGTATGCCGTGCTGGCCAGCACGATCGCCGTGCCGACCCGCTCGGGGTGGGTGACGGCCCACTCGAGCGCACGCATGCCCCCCATCGAGCCGCCGAGGACCGTGTGCCAGCGGTCGACCCCGAGGGCGTCGGCCAGCAGGGCCTCGGTCTGCACCTGGTCGCGGACCGTGATGAACGGGAAGCGGCTGCCCCACGGCCTGCCGTCCGGCGCGGGGCTCGAGGGCCCGGTGCTGCCCTGGCAGCCGCCCAGCACGTTGGCGGCCACGACGAAGTAGCGGTCGGAGTCGAGGGGCTTGCCCGGCCCGACGAGGCCGTCCCACCACCCGGGGGTGGGGTGACCGGGACCGGTCGGCCCGTCGACGTGGCTGTCCCCGGTGAGGGCGTGCTCCACGAGGACGGCGTTGTCGCCGGCGGCGTTCAGCTCGCCCCAGGTCTCGTAGGCCACCCGGACAGCGGGCAGCACACCCCCGCGCTCGAGCTCGACCGCGCCGAGGTCGACGAACTGGCGTCGGCCGACCGGGTCGCCGTCCCGCCACGCCCCGGAGGTGGCCTGTGGTGGGGAGGTCGTGGTCATCGAAACTGCTCCTGTGGCGCTCGCGCTTGCCGCCCAGGTGAGGGTCGGCCGGGTCTTCACCCGGGGCACCCCACCGCGAGGAGGGTTGCCGCCCAGCAAGCCGGGGCTTGGCGCTGGGACTCATAACCTGCCGCTCATCATACGAGGCGGGCCCCCCGCTGTCCGCCGCGTCCGCTGCGTGGACGTGCGCACCGTCGGCCACCACGGCTCGCTCGCTCACCCCGCCCGTGCGTCGTCTCGAGCGACCCCGCCGCCCGGGCGGACCCCGAGATCGAGCATCCGCTCGAGCAGCAGCGCCAACCGGTAGCCGGGCGAGGCCTCCAGCGCGCGCTCCAGGCAGGTCCTCGCCAGCGCGCCGTCGCCCAGCCACCACGCAAGGTTCGCCAGCACCGTGAGCGGGGCCGCGGCATGCTCGTCGGGGACGGCCCTGACCAGGTGCTGGAGCCGGACCAGGTGTCGCCTCCCCGCCAGCGCCGCACCCTGGTCGCGACGATCGGTGTCCGGCCGAGGTAGGCAGGTGCGCACTGCATCGACCACGTCGGGCGACAGGCAGTCCGCAGGCAGCGACCCCGGGCACAGCCACGCCACCAGGGCGTCGCGGAGCTCGAGGTCCCGGAGGCTGTCGACGAGCAGCGCGACCTGGTCGGGACGCAACGCCTCCACCGTCAGCTGGTCGTCCCCGGTGCCCCGGAGCCCCAGCGCCAGAGCCCAGGCGGACAACGCCTCGAACCGGTGCGCAGCCCGGCCCAGGCCCCGGCCGTTGCCGGTGCGCTCGGCCCGGGCGGTGCCGTGGCCGGGCGGAGCGCCCGGCCCGGGCGGTCCGCTCGGCGCGGGCGGTCCGCTCGGCGCGGGCGGTCCGCTCGGCGCGGGCGGTCCGCTCGGCCACGGCAGCCGCCACGGGCCCGGCGCGATCGGGGTCTGCGGCCACCAGGGCCGCGAGCGCTCCCCGACCGGGCAGCGGCGCGACACCGATGCCGACGAACTCGGCCACCGCGGGCGTGTCAGCCGGTGCAGGGACCGGCGAACCACCGGCAGGACAGCACCCCGAGACGCAGTCGACGGCGAACCACCGGCCGTCCCGCACCACCACCCGGTCGAGCACCTGCACCCCCGCCCGGAGCAGGTGACCGCGGACCGCGTCGAGCGCAGGCCGGCCCGCGCCCCTGCGCGTCTCGTAGGCGACGAGCAGGACCGCATCAGGCTCCTCGTGCAGCAGCGGCGGGACCAGCATCCGCGACGCCTCGTCAGCCGTTGCAGCCGTGGGCAGGTCGACCCGCTCGACCAGGACGACGGCCCGGTCGCGGAGCGCGACGACGACCAGCGAGTCGTGCGGGTGGTAGCCGAGCTGGTAGGGCAGGACGGCGACGACGTCGCCGGGGCTGCGCAACCTGATGGAGTTCATGCGGCCCACCGTGCCCGTCCGTGCGGTCACCCGACACCGTCGTGCCGCAGCCCTGTGGACAGGACGGCTCAGGGCGCACCCCTGTGCACCGCGAAGGGGCGGTACGGCGCCGGATCCGCGCCGTACCGCCCCTTCGAGCCGCTGGGACCAGAGGCCCCGCGTCGCACTACCGCAGGACGTCGCCCTGGACGGTCTCGCGCGCGGCCGCGCCCTTGGCAGTCGGGTCCAGCCGCTCCCACGCGAGGAACGACTCGGTCTCGTTGACCACGGTCGCCGCGATCCACGAGACGACGACCGCGTCGTCGGCCAGCCCGAACACCGACAGGGCCAGCTCGGGGACCAGGTCGATCGGGGACACGACGTAGGCGACCGCCCCGAGGACCATCAGCAGCCGCCCGCGGGTGGTCCCGGCATACTCACCGCGGAAGGTGGCCGCGAACAGCCTGGGCAGGCTCATCAGACGTTCGCCCATGCCGGGCGACCCGGGACGGGTGGCGGTACGCACCGCGGTGGCGATGGTGCGCAGGGCACCGAATCGGTTCATGGGCATGGACGTCCTCCTTGCTCCCGGACGCCAGCTGGCCCGGACACGGTGCCAACGACCCGAGGGCCGTGGTGATTCCCACGCAGCGCCGCGAGCACGCTCAGATCCCGGTGTTCCTGCGGGGGAACTCGTGCCGGGCGTGGTCGGCGATCTTCTTGAGGAGGAACCCGTCGAGACCGGCTCCCAGGACGCCGCCGATGACCGGGACTCCCTTGCCGAACCTGGTCAGCGTCTTCTTGCCGGCGGTCGACAGCAGCCGGAAGCCGACCGCCTTGTTGACCACCATCATCGCCGGACCCGGCAAGCGCTGGGCCGCGAGGTTGGCGAGGCGTCCGGTCGAGGCCACGCCGGCCTTCTTGAGCAGGTCGTCGGCATCGGCCCCGACCAGGGTCAGCAGCACGGCCGAGCGGATCTCCGGCTGCTTGATGTCGTAGCCGCGCAGCGACGCGATGGCGGCCACCATGCGGGTCGCCACGACGTAGAACTCGACGACGTTGGCCGGCAGCGCGACGGGCAGCGTGATGAAGCCACCGAGACCCGTCACGAAGCCACCGGCCGCAGCGAGCTTGAGGTGGCCCCGCACGACGGCGTCGACGGCCTCCTCGGCCTCGGGCTTCTCGGCGCGCTTGACGTCGGCGACCTTCTGGGCGGAGTCGAACGGGCCCTTGCCGTCGATCCCCACGTCGAGGAGGCTCTCGATCAGCCCGGTGACCGCGCCGGCGAACATCCCGGAGTCCTCCCGCCCGGCCTTGGCCTGCTCGAGCGCCGAGGCCGGTGCGACCTCCGACTCGTCCTTGCCCAATCCGAGGAACCCCACGCCACTCTCCCTGATGTCGTCCGGCGACCTGTCCTGCGTCGGACCGGCCCTGTGACCTGCCCTGACGGCTCTGCTCGCCATCCTGCCACGAGGCCCGATGACCAGCAGGTTTAGCCTTGGAACATGCCTGAGTCCGCTGCGTCCACCGACCCGTCCCCCTTCTCCGCCTACGCCCACCCCGACCGGCTGGTCAGCACCGAGTGGCTGGCCGAGCAGCTCGCTGCCGGGAAGGTCGGCGGCCCCGACGGCGTCGTCGTCCTCGAGTCCGACGAGGACGTGCTGCTCTACGAGACCGGCCACATCCCTGGGGCGCTCAAGCTCGACTGGCACCAGGACCTCAACGACCCCGTCATGCGCGACTACGTCGACGCCGAGCAGTTCGCGGCCGTGATGTCGGCGCGCGGGGTCGGGCGCGACACGACCGTCGTGATCTACGGCGACAAGAACAACTGGTGGGCGGCCTACGCCCTGTGGGTGATGAGCCTCTTCGGCCACGAGGACGTCCGGCTGCTCGACGGCGGCCGCACCAAGTGGGTCGCCGAGGGCCGCGAGCTGACCAAGGACGTGCCGCAGGTGACGCCGCTGTCCGGCGACGCGGCATACCCGGTCGTCGAGCGTGACGACGCACCGATCCGGGCGTTCAAGGACGACGTGCTGGCCCACCTCGGGGGGCCGTTGGTCGACGTCCGCTCCCCCGGCGAGTACTCCGGCGAGCTGCTGCACATGCCCGACTACCCGCAGGAGGGCGCCATGCGCGGCGGCCACATCCCCGGCGCCAAGTCGGTGCCGTGGGCCCGCGCGGCCAACGAGGACGGCACCTTCAAGTCCCGCGAGGACCTCGAGGCCATCTACCTCACCGAGCAGGGGCTCTCGCCGAGCGACCCCACGATCGCCTACTGCCGCATCGGTGAGCGCTCGTCGCACACGTGGTTCGTGCTGACCCACCTGCTCGGCTTCGACACCGTGCGCAACTACGACGGGTCGTGGACCGAGTGGGGCAACGCGGTCCGCGTGCCCGTGGAGAAGTGAGGCCCCGGTGACCCAGGACACGGCCCGCGCGGAGCTGCCGACGGCGATGCAGGAGATCGCCGACGACTTCGCCGATCTCCTTGCGCCGCAACGGCTGGAGCTGCTGCTGGAGTTCAGTGAGGGGCTGCCCGAGCTCCCGGAGAGGTATGCCGGTCGGCTGGGTGAGATGGAACAGGTCCACGAGTGCCAGTCGCCGATCTTCCTCGCCGTGGAGGTCGGGGACGACCCGGCGGACTCCCCGGGAGACCGCCCTGTGCACCTGTTCTTCTCGGCCCCCCAGGAGGCGCCGACCACGCGGGGTTTCGCCGGGATCCTGCACGAGGGCCTCGACGGGCTCACCGTCGACGAGGTGCTCGCGGTGCCCGAGGACGCGCCGTACCGGTTCTCGCTGGGCGAGGCGGTCTCACCGCTGCGGCTGCGCGGCATGGTCGGCATGCTGAGCCGGATCAAGCGCCAGGTAGCCCTGAAAACCCGCTCCTAGCAACGGTTTCCCGCGCCCCTCCCCCGAGTCCCAACTTTATCGGGTGACCCGATAAAGGGCGGCTTCACCCCGGAAACTTCCCGGGGTGAAGCCGCCCTTTGTCGGGTGAACCCTGGCGCGAAGACGCGTGGGCGGTCAGCTCACCGCGTCGAGGGCGTCCACGATGCCGTCGCCGTAGTAGCTGTTGTCCGTCGCCGGACCGGTGCACGGGATGCTGGTGCCACCCTCAGGGGCGGAGCAGGCCCGGTCGTCGGCCTGGGCGCGCAGCTTGGCGACCATCTGGGCCGGGGTCCAGTCCGGGTGGACCGACTTCATCAGGGCGAGCACACCGGCGACGTGCGGCGATGCCATCGAGGTGCCGCTCTTGGTGCCGTAGCCGTTGTTGGTGACGATCGTCGACAGGATCGTCCGACCCGGTGCCGCGACGTCGATGACGCCCAGGCCCCGGTTGCTGAACGACGCGAGCTGCTCGGTGCGGTTCGTCGCGGAGACGGTGACCACCCCGGGGAGCTCGGTGGGGATGTCCAGGCAGTCGTTGTTGATCTGCCGGGTGATCGGCTTGGTGTAGTTCGGGCTCACGCTGTCGGTCGTCTTGTTGGCGAGGTCCTTCGCGGAGTTGCCCGCCGCGGCGGCGTGCACGACGCCCTGCTCGGTGGACCAGGCGACGGCCCGCTCGACGGCCGTGCGGACGGCAGCCTGGTCGGGCTGGTCGCCGCACCAGTACTCCATCGGGTCGATGTAGTAGCTGTTGTTGGTCACGTCCATCTTGTGCTCGCCGGCCCAGATGAAGCCGCAGATCGCGTACTCCGGGTAGATGAACCCGTCGTCGTTGACGACCTTGACCGACGCCATACGCACGTTCGGGGCGACCCCGACGATGCCGGTGCCGTTGCGGGCCGCGCCGATCGTACCGGCCACGTGCGTGCCGTGGTCGGAGGTCGTCGGGTACCACGCGCCCGCGCTCTGGTCGGGACGGCCGGCCCCGACACAGCTCACGGAGTCGGCGACGTCGATGTTGGCGGCCAGGTCCGGGTGGTCGGGGTCGATGCCGCTGTCGAGCACGCCGACGACCACCGAGCGGTCACCGTCGGTGATCTTGTGGGCCTGGTCGGCCTTGATCTGGACCAGGTCCCACTGCTCGGTCTCCCGCGGGTCCGGGGCCGGGGCGGCCTCGCTGGTCAACGCGTCGGAGAGGTCGCCGTTGGCGGGCTTGGCGTGGCCCTTCTGGTAGCCCGAGGCTCCGTTCCCCCAGGACGGCGACAGGTCGGCCGGGGTGCCCTCGCTCACGGCCGCGGTGCGCGACGCACCCACGGAGCTCACGGCGTTGCCGCCGAGGCGGACCACGTCGGTGCGGAACGCTGCGCGGTCGGAGTGGGCGACGACGACGCCGATCTGAGGCCAGGACTGGACGACGACGCCGCCGGACGCGACCACGGCGCGCTCGACCAGCCGCGTCTGGCCGGGGTTGGCCACCTTGGCGTTGACGACGTAGCTCATCAGGTAGCCGTCGGGGGTCACCACGGGCACCGGCGTCGAGGCGTCCTCCGCCGTGCCGGTCGTCGTGGTGGTGGCCGTGGACGCGGCGCTGGAGCCGGTGTCGTCGGCCGGTGACGCGGTGGCACTTCCTGCCGCGAGCAGCGACGCGGCGAACAGGCCGCCAGCCGCCACGAGGGCGAGGCCACGTCCGTGCGGGGAACGGTGGTGCATGGGTTTTCCTCCTGGGTGGGGATGGAGTCACTGGGGTTCCGATCGGAAATGTCCAGTTCTCAGGACTCTGCCCGAATTTGGGTAAGGAGTGGGTATGGAAGGTGGCGGGTGGCACGGGTCGCCGGGACCGTCGGTGCGGGGTGCGAGGATGAGCCCGCCATGGCTGCCCTCGTCGCGTTCGTCACCGCACCGGACGGTCGGGGCGCCCTCGTCGCCGGGGGCGGCGAGACCTCGCTCGAGCTGGTCGGGGCGCTGGCCCCCCTCGTGGACCGCGCCCAGGAGCTGGAGGCCGCCGGCTCGACGCGCTGGGTGTGGTGGTCTGCCGCGGCCGACGCGGTGCCGCTCGTCTCGGCCGGCCTCCCGGTGGCGCGCTGCTGGGACGTGGCCGAGGCACACCGCCTCCTCGTGGGCGGCTGGGAGGCGACTCCCCAGGTGGCCTGGGCCGCGGCCCACGGGCTGGCCCGCGCCGGCCTGCCCGAGGCCACCCGCGGCGACCTCTTCGACTTCAGCGCTGCCCACCCCACCGAGCAGGCGCCGGACGCCACGGGTTCGAGCCGGGTGGTGCGGGCCGACAGCTACCTCGACCCCGACGCGGGCACCGCGAGCTGGCGCCCCGACGATGCCACCCTCCTGGCCTGGGGCCGCGCCGCGCTCGACTGCGCCCGCGCGCAGAAAGCCGCCCTCGGCGAGGTCGCACCGCGCGCCGTGGCAGCGGCCCACTCGGAGTCCGCGGCGGCATACCTCTGCCTCGAGCTGGCCCGCGACGGCCTGCCGGTCGACCGCGCGACGGCTGAGCGGATGATCGCCGAGGCGGCGGGAGTGCGTCCCGAGGACGAGGCAGACGCGCGCCGCATCCGCGCCGAGCGCGATCGCGCCGTCCTCGAGCACACGCCCGGCCGTGAGACCACCGACCTGCGAAACCCGTTGCAGGTCAAGGAGCTCCTCGCCTCCGTGGGGGTCGTCGTCCCCAACACCCGCAAGTGGGTCCTCGAGCCGTTCCGCGAGACCCACCCCGTCGTCGAGGCCCTGTTGGAGTGGCGCAAGGCCGAGCGGATCGCCACCACCTACGGCTACCCGTGGCTCGATGCCCACGTCGGACCTGACGACCGCCTTCGCGGCGGCTGGACCGCCTGTGACGGCGCGGCGGGGCGGATGACCGCCCAGAACGGCCTGCACAACCTGCCCACGGCCCTGCGACCCGCGGTGGCAGCCCACGAGGGCCACGTCTTCGTGCGCGCCGACCTCGGCCAGATCGAGCCGCGGGTGCTGGCTGCGGTCTCGGGCGACGAGGCGTTCGCGGCCGCCACCCGCGCCGACGACCTCTACGCACCGGTCGCCTCCGCCCTCGGGGTGGAGCGCCCGGTGGCCAAGATCGCGGTGCTCGCGGCGATGTACGGCCAGCGCAGCGGAGCAGCCGGCGAGGCGCTCAAGGGCCTCGAACGCACCTACCCCGTCGCGATGGGCTACCTCGACGCCGCGTATGCCGCGGGGTTGCGGCGCGAGCCGCTGCGCACCTACGGGGGCCGCCTGATCCGGCTCGACAACGTCCTGGCCGACGGGCCGGCCGAGGCCGTCGCCGCCTCCGACGCGGCGCGGGGACGGTTCGCGCGCAATGCCGTCATCCAGGGCTCGGCCGCCGAGCTCTTCAAGGCGTGGGCCGCGACGGTGCGGGCCACCACGCGAGACCTCGGCGCCCAGATCGTGCTCTGCCTCCACGACGAGCTGCTCGTGCACGTGCCGCAGGAGAACGCCGAGGAGACCCGGCGCCGGCTCGAGCAAGCCCTCACCGACAGCGCCCGCCGGTGGACCGGCTCGACCCGGGTGCGGTTCGTGGCCGACGCGTCGGTGATCCACCGCTGGTCCGAGGCCAAGGACTAGCGAGGACCCGGCCGAGGATTGTCGGCCAACAAGGCGCTGACCTGCGGCAACGCGTGGTTAGGTGGGGGCATGGATCATCAGGACGTGAAACAGGCCGCCTCCAAGGCGGCCGACCACCCGGCCCTCGAGGCCGTCGCCCGAGTGGGTTACGCCGTCAGCGGGCTGCTGCACCTGCTCATCGGGTGGATCACCCTGCAGGTCGCCTTCGGCGGCAGCGGCAAGAACGCCGACCAGAGCGGCGCGCTGGCGTCCCTCGCCGGCAACGGCGCGGGCAAGGCAGCCCTGTGGGTCGGTGTCATCGGCTTCCTCGGCCTGGCGATCTGGCAGGTCGCCGATGCCATCGTCGGGCACCCGGGTGGCGACAAGGACGCGTGGGGCGGTCGGGCCAAGGCCGTCGGCAAGGCCCTCGTCTACCTCGCCCTCGCCTGGTCGGCCTTCAACTTCGCCCGCGGCAAGTCCAGCGACAGCCGCAGCCAGAGCGTCGACTTCACCTCGAAGCTGCTCGACAAGCCCGGCGGGCGCGCCCTCGTGGTGGTCGTCGGCCTCGTCGTGATCGGGATCGGGATCTACCACGTCTACAAGGGCGCCAAGAAGAAGTTCCTCGAGGACCTCAAGGACCACCCGGGCACGTGGGCCACCCGCGCCGGCCGGGTCGGCTACATCGCCAAGGGCATCGCCCTGGTCATCGTCGGGTTCCTCTTCGTCGCCGCCGGTGTCCACAAGCAGGCCAAGGAGGCCAGTGGGCTGGACGGAGCACTGAAGTCGCTGCGCGACGAGCCGTTCGGCCCCGTGCTGCTGGTCGTGATGGCCGTGGGCTTCGCCGCCTTCGGCCTCTACAGCTTCGCCCGCGCCAAGCACGCCAAGGTCTGAGCCACCGAACGACCCGGCGGCCCCGCACGCCCGAGACCCTGACCCGCAGTGCTGCGGGTCAGGGTCTCGGGCGTTGGTGGTCGGCGCGGCGGGCGCGACGGTCAGCTGGGGTGGCCCTCGCCGGCGTCCTCGTCGGGGAGGTCACGCAGGAACTGCTCGAACTCGGCCCCGATCTCGTCGGCTGACGGCAGCTCGCTCACGTCGGTGGCGAGCAGGCTCGGCTTCTGGCGGCCCTCGCTGAAGGTGTCGTACTGGCGCTCGAGCGCCGCGATCACCTGGGACACCTCGTCGGACCCCTCGATCTCGCGGGCGATCTCGGCCCGGTTGAGGCCGGCCTGCGCGATGAGGTCGTCGATCGGGAGGTTGAGGCCGGTGGCTGCGGTGATGGCGTTGAGCGCGGTCACCGCGCCGTCGGCGAACTCGGCCTGAGCCAGGTAGTGGGGCACGTGGACGGCGAACCCGAGGGCGTCGTGACCCGACTCCCCCAGCCGCAGCTCGAGCAGGGACGAGAGGCTGGCAGGCACCTCGACGCGACCGAACGGGTTGTCCTGCAACGGAATCAGTCGCGGGTCGGTGGCGTGGGAAGTGAGCCCGATCGGCCGGGTGTGCGGGACGGCCATGGGGATGCCGTGCGCGCTGACGACGAGGTTGACCCCGAGCAGCACGACCAGCTGGCGGACCGCCTCGGTCATGCGCTCCCACTGGAAGTCCGGCTCGGGACCGGTCAGGAGCAGGTAGGGGGTTCCGTCGCGGTCGACCAGGCGGTGCAGCGCGAGGCACGGGTCGTCGTAGCTGAGCCAGCGGTTGGAGTCGAAGACCATCCCCGGTCGGCGGCTGCGGTAGTCGACCATCTGGTCGATGTCGAAGGACGCGAAGACGGTGGACTCTCCAGTGGCCAGCAGGTGGTCGGTCAGGAGTCGCTGGGTGTGGCCGGCGTCCATGAACCCGCCCAGCGCGACGAGCAGGACCGACGCCCGCAGCTCCTGCGGGTCGGTGTCGGTCTCGAAGTGGTAGAGCTCGGACGGGTTCAGCACGGCTACTCCAGCGGTCGGTTCGACGATCTGCATTTCGACGTGGGTCGCTGGGTGCGACCCGGTCCACAGTGCCAACGCTTCAGCATGACAGGGGATTCCGTCGGCCACCTCCACCACCGTCGGGAGGTCGCGGAGCAACTTCAGTGTGACGCCGGTCACACCCAGCGACTTTGCGGAATGGCCCGGACCGGCGTACGGTTCGATGAAACGAAACAGTTTCGTACCGTCCAGCGCCAGCCCCCACCCGAGGAAGCACCCGTGACCCCCACCCGCACCACCGCCGCACCGGAGACCCAGGAGTCCGCCGAGCCGGCGCGCACCCGTCCCCGCGTCGAAGGTGACCGCGAGCGGGAGATCCTCGAGGCAGCTCTCGTCACGCTGGCGGACGTCGGCTACGACCGGCTCAACTTCGACGCGGTGGCCAGTGCCGCCAAGGCGTCGAAGGCCACCCTCTACCGCCGCTGGCCCGGCAAGGTCGACCTCGTCGTCGACGCGCTGCAGCTGATGGTCGGCGTCGAGGCGGACCGTTACCCCGACACCGGCTCGCTGCGCGGTGACCTGATCGCCCAGGCCTGCGCCAAGGGCGGCATCGGGGAAGACCTGCCGCTGCAGGTCTTCGCCGCGCTGCTCGGCTCGCTGCACCGCGACCCCGAGCTGCGCGACGCCATCATGACCCGCCTGATGGCCCCCAAGCTGGCGGTCACCCTCAAGACCTTCCGCGCCGCCCAGCGGCGCGGGGAGATCGGCAAGGACGCCGATCTGGAACTGCTGGCGCGACTGCTGCCGGCGATCACCATCCACGAGGCGATGCTGACGGGTGCGCACCCGTCGCAGGAACGCCTCATCACCTTGGTGGACAGCGTCGTCCTCCCCGCCTGCGCCGCGACGTTGCAGCGCGACTGACCACGCACCACCACCCAAGCCACGCACCACCCACACCCCAAGGAACACCCATGTCTTCGACTGTTGTCGTCGAGCCTGTCTCGACCCCGGGACCCGACGCCGCACCCAGCGGCAAGGGCCGGCACCTGGGCATCGCCCTCACCGTCATCACGGCCGCCCAGCTCATGGTCGTGCTCGACGGCACCATCGTGAACATCGCGATGCCGCACATCATGGCCGACCTCGGCTTCACCCAGGAGAACCTCTCGTGGGTCGTCACGGCCTACACCCTGGCCTTCGGTGGGCTGCTGCTCCTCGGCGGCCGCCTCGGTGACCTGTTCGGTCGCCGCAGGGTCTTCATGACCGGTGTGCTCGTCTTCGCCGGCGCCTCCCTCCTCGGTGGGCTCGCGCAGACCGAGGGCATGCTGCTCGGCGCCCGCGCGCTGCAGGGCATCGGCGCCGCGCTGGCCTCCCCCACCGCCCTCGCCCTGATCACCACGACGTTCCCTGCCGGACCGGCGCGCAACCGCGCCATGGGCGTGTATGCCGCGATGTCCGGTGCCGGTGCGGCCGTGGGCCTCATCCTCGGCGGCGCGCTGACCGAGATCGACTGGCGCTGGACGATGTTCATTAACGTGCCGATCGGTCTCCTCGTCGCCTTCCTGGCCCCGCGCTTCCTCTCCGAGTCGGAGCCCGGCAAGGGCCGGATCGACGTCCCCGGAGCGATCCTGGGCACCGGTGGCCTCGTGTCCCTCGTCTACGGCCTCACCAACGCCGCCAGTGACTCCTGGACCTCGGCGACCACCCTCACCACGCTGATCGCCGGTGTCGCGATGCTCGTCGCGTTCGTGGTCGTGGAGATGCGCTCCTCGCACGCCCTCATGCCGATCCGCATCCTGGCCGACCGCACCCGCGGCACGTCCTTCGCGGTGATGCTCATCGTCGGTGCCGCGATGTTCGCGATGTTCTACTTCCTCGGCCTCTACATCCAGCAGGTGCTGGGCTACTCACCGCTGAAGTCCGGCTTCGCCTTCCTGCCGTTCTCCTTCGGCATCGTCGTCGCCGCCCAGGTCGCCTCCACCTTGATGACCCGGGTCGACCCGCGCTGGATCTCCGGTGTCGGCACCCTGCTGGCCGCGACCGGCATGTTCGGATTCGCCCAGCTCGACGTCGACAGCGCCTATGCCACGGGCCTGCTCCCGTGGATCGTCGTCCTCGCGGTCGGCATGGGCCTGACCTTCGTGCCGATGACCCTCACAGCCACCGCCGGGGTCGCCTCGGAGGACTCCGGTGTCGCCTCCGCGGTGCTCAACACCATGCAGCAGGTCGGTGGCGCACTGGGTCTGGCCACGCTGAGCACGGTGTTCGCGAACGGCGCCAAGGACCGTGGTGCCGAGCTCGGCGCCGCGCTGCAGGCCAAGGCGGCGTCGGGCGCGCTCTCCCCCGAGCAGATCCAGGCCGCCCAGCACCAGATCGCCCTCCAGGCGCAGACCTTCGGCTCCAGCCACGCCTACCTGGTGGCCGGCGTGATGATCCTCGTCGGCTCGCTGGTCACCTTCGGGTTCCTCAACGTCAAGCACGAGTCGCTGTCGTCCGAGGGCCACGAGAACGTGCACCTCGCCTGACCGTCACCGCACCGACGAGGGCCCCGACCACCACCGTGGTCGGGGCCCTCGTCCGTCTGTCTGCAGCGGTGCGCGGGTCAGCCCAGGGCGCCGATGGCAGCGCGGATCCGCTTCTCCGACACCGGGTATGCCGTGCCGAGCGCGTTCGCGAACAGGCTCACCCTCAGCTCCTCGACCATCCACCCCACGTCGCGGACCGGTGCCGAGCGCCGCTCGACGACGGGCAGGGAGTCGAGCAGGTCGGCATACGCGGTCTCGACCCGGTCGACCACCTCCTGGTTGGCCTCGTCACGCGCCAGGGCAGCCGGCGAGGAGGGCGCCTTCTCGAGCCGTTGCAGCATGGCTCGCAGGTAGCGCCGCAGGTGCGGGAGGTGGGCCAGACCGGTGTCGGCCACGAAGCCGGCGTAGACGAGGCTGTCGAGCTGGGCGCGCACGTCCGCGACGAGGGCGGAGGTGGCCGGCGCCGTCAGGCTGTCGAGCCGCAGGCGGACCTCGTTGGCTGCCGACAGCACCGGCTCGACCTCGGCGACGACGGTGAGGACCCGGGTCGCAACGTGCGTCCGGACGGCGCTGAGCACCTCCCCGAAGGCAGCGGCGTCGCGGACACCCCCACCGCCGGCAGGTCCGTCGGCCGCACGCTCGAGGACGATCGCGTCGACCGCGCAGGCCAGGGCGTCCTCCAGCAGGGCGGGCACCGAGCCATGGGGGTTGTTGCCGAGGGCCAGCTTCTGCGCGTTGCCCAGCGAGGCCAGCACCCGCTTCCACGGCGCGGTGGTGTTGAGCAACAGCAGCCTGCGCACGCCCAGGACGGTCGCGGCCTCAGCCTCCCGCTCACCGGTCAGCACCACGAGGTCGACGGCGTCGCCACGGTCCACGAGCGCTGGATAGCCCTGGACCGTGCGACCCCCGGAGGTCGACTCGAAGGTGCGCGGCAGGTCGCCGAAGTCCCACTGTCGCAGGCCCTTTCGTTCGACCGCAGCCCCTGCGCGGGACACCCGGCGCTGCACCTGACCGGCCAGCTCGTCCTGCAGGAGGGCGAGCTCCTTGCCGCTGCCGAGCACCCGGCCGGTGCCGTCCTCGACCGAGAAGGTGATGCGCAGGTGGTCGGGCACCCGGTCGGGAGCAAACTGCTCGGGCGGCACCGCGATCCCGGTGCGGGCGTGCAGCACCCGGGCGAGCTCGTCCGCCAGCCTGCGTCCACCACCGGGCTGCGCCTGGGCCAGCGCGGCGGCGGCATGGTCGGGGGCCGGCACGAAGTGCACCCGGGTCGCCTTCGGCAGCGACCGCAGCAGGGCCGTCGCCAGCTCCTCCCGCAGTCCCGGCACCTGCCAGTCGAACCCGTCGTCGGTGACCTGGTTGAGCACCTGCACGGGGATGTGGACCGTCACGCCGTCGGCCGCCGCCCCCGGCTCGAACTGGTAGGTCACCGGCAGCTCGATGCCGCCCTGCGTCCAGCTCTTCGGGTAGTCACGGGCCGAGACGCCCTCGGCGGTGTCACGGGTCAGGAGCTCCTCGGTGAAGGTGAGCAGCTGTGGCGTCTGCCTGCGCGCGTCCTTCCACCACCGGTCGAAGTGGCGCTGGGAGACCACCTCCGGCGGGACCCGCGCGTCGTAGAACGCGACGAGGTCTTCCTCGTCGACGAGGATGTCGCGCCGGCGGGCCCGCTCCTCGAGCTCCGAGAGTCGTTGCAGGAGAGCCTGGTTCCCCTTGAAGAACTCGTGGTGGGTGTCCCAGTCACCCTCGACGAGCGCGTGCCGGATGAACAGGTCGCGCGACTCCTCGGGGTTGATCCGGGCGTACTGCACGGTGCGCGCGGCCACCAGCGGCACGCCGTAGAGGGTGACTCGCTCGGTGGCGACGACGGCTCCCTGCTTCCGGGACCAGCGCGGCTCGGAGTAGGTGCGCTTCACGAGGTGGGTGGCCAGCCGCTCGGCCCAGACCGGGTCGATCCGCGCGTTGCTGCGGGCCCACAGCCGGGTCGTCTCGACGAGCTCGGCCGACATCACCCAGGTCGGCTGGCGGCGGAACAGGGTCGACCCCGGCGAGATGCCGAACCGCGCGCCCCGCGCGCCGAGGTAGTCGCGTTTCGCCTCGTCGCGAAGCCCGATGTGGGACAGCAGCCCCGCGAGCAGGGCCTGGTGGACGAGGTCGGCGTTCGGCGGCTCCCCCGGGGCGGACGTCGCCGACCTGGGGTCGATGTCGAGGTCCTGACAGGCCTTGCGCAGCTGGCTGTGCAGGTCCTGCCACTCACGGACCCGCAGGTAGTGGAGGAACTCGGTGCGGCACATCCTGCGGAAGGCGCTGTGCGACAACGCCTTCTGCTGTTCCTTGAGGTAGGCCCAGAGGTTCAGCAGCGACACGAAGTCGGAGTGCTCGTCACGGAACCGCGCGTGCGACTGGTCGGCCTGCGTCTGCTTGTCCGCGGGCCGCTCCCGGGGATCCTGCATCGACAGGGCGGCGACGATGATGAGCACCTCGCGGGCGCAGCCGAGCTTTCCCGCCTCGATCAGCATGCGTCCCAGCCGCGGGTCCACCGGCAGCCGGGCCAGCGCCCGTCCGTATGCCGTCAGCTGACGTCCCTCACGGCGCCCACCGCGCGAGCGTGGCCGAGGTCCAGTCTCGTCGGACGCCGCTTCCGGCGACTCCGAGCCCGATGCGTCCGACATGGCGAAGGCGCCCAGCTCCTCGAGCAGGCGCACCCCATCGGCCACCTGACGGGCGTCGGGCGCGTCGACGAACGGGAACCGGCCGACGTCGCCCAGGCCCAGGGAGGTCATCTGGAGGATCACCGACGCCAGGCTGGTGCGCTGGATCTCGGGCTCGGTGAACTCCGGGCGCGCAAGGTAGTCGTCCTCGGAGTAGAGCCGGATGCAGATGCCGTCGGCGAGCCGGCCACAGCGCCCGGCGCGCTGGTTGGCGCTGGCCTGCGAGACCGCCTCGATCGGCAGACGCTGCACCTTGGTGCGTTGGGAGTAGCGGGAGATGCGCGCGGTGCCGGCGTCCACGACATACCGGATGCCCGGGACTGTCAACGACGTCTCGGCGACGTTGGTGGCCAACACGATCCGGCGTCCGGTCGCCCGTCCGAAGACCCTGTGCTGCTCCGCGGCGGAGAGTCGCGCGTAGAGCGGGAGCACCTCGGTCTGGGGCAGCTTCATCGACTCCAGCGCGTCGGCGGTGTCACGGATCTCGCGCTCCCCCGACAGGAACACGAGGATGTCGTGGCCGGTGCCATCGGCGGCGCGTTCGGTCCAGAGCTCCTCGACCGCCTCGCAGACAGCCGTGACCTGGTCCCGCTCGTCCGCCTCCGGTTTCTCCGGGTCGACGAGCGGGCGGTAGCGGACCTCGACGGGGTAGGTGCGCCCCGACACCTCGATGATCGGCGCCGGCTCCCCCGTCACGACATCCCCGAAGTGCTCCGCGAAGCGCTGCGGGTCGATCGTGGCCGAGGTGATGACGACCTTGAGGTCGGGGCGCTGCGGGAGGAGCTGCTTGAGGTAGCCGAGGATGAAGTCGATGTTGAGCGACCGCTCGTGCGCCTCGTCGATGATGATCGTGTCGTACTTGCGCAGCAGCCGGTCGCGCTGGAGCTCGTTGAGCAGGATGCCGTCGGTCATCACCTTGACGAGGGTGTTGTCGCTGCTCTGGTCGGTGAAGCGCACCTGGTAGCCGATCGCGCCCCCGAGCTCGACCTCGAGCTCCTCGGCGATCCGCTCGGCCACCGAGCGGGCCGCGATGCGCCGCGGCTGGGTGTGCCCGACCAGCCCGGCCCGCCCACGCCCCACCTCGAGGCAGATCTTGGGCAGCTGGGTCGTCTTCCCCGAACCCGTCTCCCCCGCGACGATGACGACCTGGTGGTCCCGGATCGCGGCCGCGATGTCGTCCTTGCGTGCGACGACCGGCAGGTCCGGCGGGTACTTCAGCTCGGGGACCGGGAGGTCCTGCCGGCGAGACGAAAGCCCTTGTCCTTGTCCTCCCGGCCGCTTGCGGCGACCCCGGTTCCGGGCAGCACGGGGCTGCGGAGAGTCGGCGGAGGACATGGGCGCAGCATACGTTCGGCGGGTCCGCCCTCGCGGACGAGGCGGGAACGACCCCTCCTCCTCTAAGGTGACCTGACGATGAACACCCGGTGAACATCTCTCCGCACCCCAAGACGAGGTTTCCTGCTGTGACTTCCCCTGACCTGACGCCCGAGGCCGCCACCGGCGACCGCAGCGGGTACTGGAACGACTACTACGCTTCCAGCGCCGCGACGCAGCGTCCGCTCCCCTCCCAGTTCGCGGCCTTCGTCGCTGGCGAGCTCAAGGGCCCAACCCGCGTCATCGAGCTCGGCTGCGGCAACGGCCGGGACTCCATCTTCTTCGCGTCCTACGGTCACGACGTGACCGGTGTCGACGGCTCGGAGTCGGCGGTCGCCGCCGCCAGCGCGACGGCCAAGGCGCACGGCGTGCAGGCCAGCTTCCTGGTCTCGTCGATCGACGACCCCGCGCTGCCCGAGCGGCTCGGCGCCGCCTCCGGGCCCCTGACGATCTACGCCCGGTTCTTCGTGCACGCCATCACCGACCGCGAGGAGCAGGACTTCCTCACCCTGGCCGCCGGGCTCACCTCGCCCGGCGACCTGCTGGCCGTCGAGTACCGCACGGTGCGCGACCAGACCGGAGCCAAGGTGACCGGTGCGCACTACCGCCGGTTCGTCGCCCCGGCGACCTTCCAGGCCCGCGCGCTGAGCAACGGCTTCGAGGTCACCTACGCCACCGAGGGGTTCGGCTTCGCCAAGTACCGCCAGGACGACGCGTACTGCGCCCGCGAGCTCTTCACCCGGGTCTGAGCCGATGACCGCCGGTGCCCAGCCCCTGGCCGACCTGGAGGACATCATCCGGGCGGGCCGCGCCCTGTTCCCGGACCTCGACGTCATCGGCCCGGACGGGCTGCTCGACCTGCAGCTCGCCCATGACGGCATCCGTCGGCTGCGGGTCGAGGGTGCCCACGAGCAGTTCCTGCACCTGCAGTCGCTGGGCGTCGACACCACCAAGGGCTCGGTCGGGCGACGGGACGCCAAGGTGACCACGAGCAGCTGGCACAAGAACTTCGGCGACGCCTTCAACTCGGTGCGACTGCTCGACGTCGAGCACCCGTCCGGCACCGCCCTGCACACCGGCGCCGACAGCCCGGGGTGGGTGGAGCTGTCCTTCAAGAAGCCGGTCGACCTGCGGCGGGTGCGCCTGCGCAACGTCTCCGGGTCCACCGCACGGCGGCTCCGGGGGGTCCGGGTGCTCGTCGAGGGACCGGACGGGTGGGTCGTCGTCTACGACCACCTCGCCCGGGTGGACCAGCTGCGCCAGACCCTCGCCGCGCCCGCCAGCAACGGCGCGTCGCCCGAGCTCAGCGCCCTGCTGCCGATCCTCGGCGACACGTTCGGCGGCTTCTACGAGGAGGCCCGCAAGGCCCTCGACGCCCTCACCGACGTGCCCGACCAGCAGCGCTCGGCCTTCCGCACCGTGGTCACGCACGCCCTCCTCGCCGACCGGGCGATGGAGTGGACCGTGCATGGCCCGCAGCGGTGCTTCCGGTTCTGGACCGAGCAGGAGAAGGTCCGCTACATCGGGTCGGCCGTCGAGATCACCGACGCGCTGGCCAGCCTCACCCCGCACGTCTGCTTCGGGTTCGGGGCGGCGCTCTCCGTCGTCCGCGACGGCGCGCTGATCCCCCACGACGACGACCTCGACATCATCATCGCCTTCGACCCCCACGAGGCCAGCACCCTGGCCGAGGGCCTCGCCCTGGTCGAGCAGCACCTGCGGCCGCTCGGGTTCACCGTGACCGGCAACTTCTCGGCGCACCGCCACGTGCGCAAGCCGGGCGCGAAGCACGTCGACGTCTTCGTCGGGCTCTTCGAGGGCGACGTCGTGTCCTGGTACCCGGGCGCCCGCGGGGCGCTCACCAGGGACATGATGTTCCCGGCCTCGAGCGCTCCCCTGATGGGCGTCACCTGCCCGTTGCCCCGCAACCCGCTCGTCTACCTCGAGCGGCTCTATGGCGCCGGGTGGCGGCACCCCGACCCCAACTTCCGGCACACCTGGGACCGGTCGGCCTACGCCGACCTGGCCGGTGGCCGCAAACCCGCCACCACCGGCAGCTGACGACCGAGCCACGACCGTGCCCGCCACCCCTCGGGGTGGCGGGCACCGTCATGGCAGCGGCTGAGTCGCCGACCTCAGGCGCCCTTGGCGGCGATGAAGCCCTGCTCGAGGTCGGCGATGATGTCGTCGATGTGCTCGATCCCGACGGCCAGGCGCACCAGCCCGGGCGTGACGCCGGCCTTGAGCCGGTCGCCGTCCGGACCCTGCGAGTGGGTGGTCGACGCCGGGTGGATCGCGAGCGACCGCACGTCACCGATGTTGGCGACGTGGCTGTGCAGGACGAGCGACTCGACGAACCGGCGACCCGCCTCGACCCCGCCGGCGATCTCGAACGCGAGCACGGCACCGGCGCCACGCGGCGTGTACTTCTGCGCCTTGGCATAGGACTCGTGGTCGGGCAGCGAGGCCCAGACGACCTGCTCCACCTGCTCGTGTCCCTGGAGGAAGGCCGCCACCTTGTGGGTGTTCTCGAGGTGCCGCTCGAGGCGCAGGCTCAACGTCTCGATGCCCTGGGCGATGAGGAAGGCGTTGAACGGCGAGATCGCCGGACCGAGGTCGCGCAGCAGCTGCACCCGGGCCTTGAGGATGAAGGCCAGGTTGGCGCCCAACGGGCTGCCGACGCCGAGGTCCCGCGCGAAGACCAGCCCGTGGTAGCTCTCCTCCGGCGTGTTGTAGTTGGGGAACTTCTCCGGGTCGGCGCCGAAGTCGAAGGTGCCGCCGTCGACGATCACCCCGGCGATCGAGGTGCCGTGCCCGCCGAGGTACTTGGTGGCGGAGTGCAGGACGATGTCGGCACCCCACTCCAGCGGCCGGATGAGGAACGGCGTGGCGATCGTGTTGTCCACGACGAGGGGGACGCCGGCCTCGTGGGCCGCGGCCGCCACGGCCTCGATGTCCAGGACCTCCGACTTGGGGTTGGAGATGGTCTCGCCGAAGAACAGCTTGGTGTTGGGCTGGACCGCCGCCTTCCACGAGGCGATGTCGTTGGGGTCCTCGACGAAGGTCACCGCGATCCCGAACTTCGGCAGTGTGTGCTTCAGCAGGTTGAAGGTGCCGCCGTAGAGGCTGGGGCTCGCGACGACGTGGTCGCCGGCCTCCGCGATGTTGAGGATCGCGAGCGTCTCGGCGGCCTGGCCCGAGGCGACCAGGAGCGCGCCGACACCACCCTCGAGCGAGGCGACGCGCTGTTCGACCGCGTCCTGCGTGGGGTTCATGATGCGGGTGTAGATGTTGCCGAACTCCTTGAGCGCGAACAGGTTCGCCGCGTGCTCGGTGTCCTTGAAGACGTACGACGTGGTCTGGTAGATCGGCAGGGCGCGGGCGCCCGTGGCGGCGTCCGGCTCCTGTCCGACGTGGACCTGGCGGGTCTCGAACGACCAGTTGGTGGAGCTCATCTGAAGTTCCTTCACTCTCGTGTGCCGCGCTGCGACGTCGGGGCCCGTATGCCGGTGGGTCCCGATCGAGACTGGCTGACCGAGCTGCTGGTGCCACCTCCGCTGAGGGTGCACCGGCGACACCGCCGGAGACGGTGCGGGACACGTGGTGGGTCTCCCGCGCTTGCGGCCGGCAACCGGTGCCGTCCGCCAGGTCTTCACCCGGGGCACCCCACCGCGGAGGAGGGTTGCCGGCCAGCGAGCCGGGGCTTGTCGCTGACACTCATGACCTACTCGGGAGCGTACGCCGCGGCGGTGAGCGCCCGGCATACCCATCTCTCATCGCGGACGATGTGGATCCGACGCACCCGGAACGCCGGAGCGCTCCTCACGGAGCCGCTTCGCCTCGTCCTCCTCCTCGCCCTGGAGATGGTCGCGCAGCGCTTCCGCCCCGCCCACGCCTCCCGACGCCGCCTCAGCGCTCCACCCACCCAGCAGCATGGTGCGCGAGCGCGCGGGGTCGCGGGTCGCGAGCGCGAGGTCGTCGAGCCACCGGACCCGCACCGCGTGCTGGGCGCGTCCTGCCACCTGCTCGGCGAGCCAGTGGGCGGCCGCGGTGGGCGAGCTCGCCGTGGAGAGGGTGCGGGTCGGCCGGAACGGGCGCAGCGGGCGCTTGCCTCCGGTGCGGCCCACCTGGCGGAGCTCTGCGACCGCCGCGAGCCTCAGCCGCTCACTGGTGGTGTGACGCAGCAGGCGGCGCTCGGTGCGGGTGGCCGCCGCCCGGGCCGCGGGGTTGGTCGCGAGCGCACCCCGCTTGAGCACCGCCGACGCCCGACCGGTGGCCATCGCCGTCGCCGACAGGCCGATCGACGTCCAGTCGCCGTCGCCGTAGGCCACCTTCACCGCCGTGTCGGTGAGCGCCCTCGTCGCCCCGGCGGCCCCGGCAACCACCCCGACGGCTTTGGTGGCCGGCGTGGGCACCAGCGCGATCGACCCCGCCATGCCCTCGACCCCGCCGGCGGCTCGGCTCAGCCCGGTCAGGGCGTCGTAGACGCGTGAGTCGGCGAGCCCGTCCTCGACGAGCTGGCGGAGCACCGCGGCACAGCGGCGGTCGGCCTCGTCGAACTGGCGCCAGGCCTCGGCGTGCCGGCGCTCGGCGTCCTGCGCCCGCTCGAGCTCGGCGACCTCCCGGCAGTGCAGCGCCCCGGCGGTCGCGCGCTGCGCGGGGTCGGCGGACTGCTCGGCCTCGACGCGGGCGGTGCCGAGGGCCACCGCCCGCGGATGGGCGATGGTGTGCTCGGCCACGGCCGCACCGACCACCTGCTGGGCGTGCTCGAGGGCGGCAGCCAGCGGACGCAGGGCCGCTGCGGACACGCCGTGCCGGCGACCCACCGAGACCAGCAGGGCGGCGGCGGCGTGCGAGCGCGTGGCGAAGGCCTCCCCCGCCGGACTGTCCCAGCTCACGTCGGGACCGGCCAGCCCGCGCAGGATCTCGGCGCGGGTGAGGAGCAGCTCACTCTGACCCTGGAGTCGGTCGGCCAGCGCCCGCACGGTCGCGGGGTCGCCGTCCAGCGCCCGCAGGACCATCACTGCTCAGCTGCCGGGTCGAGCCACCCGCCGACCTCGAGCTCCACCTCGGCGTAGAGCCGTCCGGCGTCGGTGACGCAACCCGCCAGGTCGTCGAGCTCGCGGCCGAGCACCTGGCGCTGGTGCTCGAAGTCCCCGAGCACCGCCGCCAGGGCCCCGGCGCTGTCGCCCGGACCGAGCCCCCACGCCTGCTCGGCGGCGCTGGTCGCCTGCCACTGCAGGTCTGCGCCGACCTCGGTGAGGGAGCGGCCGAGGTCGGCGAGGATCTCGGGGTCCACCTCGATGCTGGTCATCCACCGAGGGTAGGCAGGTGCCCAGCGCGGCCCGTCGAGTTGTCCACAGGCCACCGAGCCTGTGGCGAGGGGTGCTCGCGCGGGCGTCAGGGACGCATGTTGTGATGGGCCCATGACCATCTCCGGCGACTACGCAGCCAGCCCCACGAAGTGGGTCCGCACCCAGGTCGAGAAGATCGAGCAGGCGGGCACCACCCGCGCCGTCGACATCCAGGGGCGCCCGGTGGTGCTGCTCACGATGCTCGGTGTCTCGGGCAAGGTCCGCAAGGTGCCGCTCATGCGGGTCGAGCACGACGGGGTGTATGCCGCCGTGGCCAGCAAGGGCGGCGCGCCCGAGCACCCGAAGTGGTACCGCAACATCCGCAAGAACCCGGTGCTCGACCTCCAGGACGACGAGCGCACCTGGACCGTCCGCGCCCGGGAGCTCGAGGGTGCCGAGCGTGACGAGTGGTGGCCGCGCTGTGTCGAGGCGTTCCCGCCCTACGCCGACTACCAGGTCAAGACCGACCGGCTCATCCCGGTGTTCGTGCTCGAGCCCGTCGAGGCGTAGTCAGGCGGCTGGGGCCGCAGTGCGGCGCAGCCAGAGCAGGCCGAGCACCGGCAGCACGAGCGGCACGAAGCCGTAGCCCGAGCCGAAGTGCGACCACACGGTCTTGTCGGGGAAGGCGTCCCTCGCGAGGTACGACGCCAGCCCGACCACCAGGACGCCGGCCAGCTCGATGCTGATCGCGACCAGGGCGACCGTGCGTGACGTGCGGTCCCCGCGGGCGAGCGCCACGGTCGCCACGACGTAGATGACCGCGGCGAGTGCTGACAGGAGGTAGGCCAGCGGCGCCCGGGAGAAGTACTCGCTGATCTGGAGCACCGACCGGCCAGTGGCGGCCAGCGCCAGGAGGCCGTAGACGGCGACCAGCACCACCCCGGGTCCGGAGCGCGTGGAGCGTGGCGTCCGGAGCTCGCCCTGGCGCTCGTGCTGGCGCTCGGGCTGGCGCTCGGGCTGGGGCTCAGCCACCGAGGTTCCAGATCTGCTGGAGCCGCGCGGTCATCACGGCGACCGCGAACGCCCCCACCGCGACGACCCCCATGGCCCAGCGGGTCTTCTCCTTGAGGGCGAGGAAGACCGCCGCCGGCGGGACGAACGGCAACGTGATCGCGTAGGCCGCGAACGTCGCCTGCTCCGCGCTGTCGCCGGGGACGCTCCCCAGGTGTGCGAGGGCGACCACGAGCTGGACGACGAGCCCGAGCTCGACCACCGCGGCCACGAGCAGGAGGCGGTCGTCGACGAGACGCCGGCGCGCGGCATACCCCGCGGCGACGGCCAGGAGCACGACGGACGCCACGAGCAGCGCGACGGTCAGCGGGTAGAGCACGGCGGGAAGCCTACGCGAGGGTGGTGGGGCGGCCACGCCGGCACCCGTCGCCGGAGTCCGCCGGTCAGGCCGAGCTGGTCGAGCTGGCCGCCGGGGCCAGCAGCAGGTAGGCCTGCGCGCTCAGGAGCACCACGATCGCCACCCACTTGCCCGGTGGCAGCTCGATGCCGTAGCGGACCCGGTCGATGACGACGAGCCCGACCTGCAGCATGACGATCCACCCCATGGTGACCAGGGCCAGCTCGGCGTACTGCAGCGACGAGGCGTACACCCAGAACAGCACCCCGAACGCGACCAGCCCCAGGAGCATCGGCACCGGCGACCGGTGTTCGGCCCATTCCTTGGCGGCGAACGCGCCGACCAGGTCCAGCGCGGCCAGGGCCACCATCGCGACAGTGGCCACCACCGCCCCCGGCCAGCCCTCGGGCGCCCTCAGCATCGGCACCAGGTCGAAACTGCTCATGGCGCTACCCCACGCATCCCCCCGCACCCCCGGACGACCCGTGCAGCCGTCCTGGTCCCAGTGTGGGACGCGCGGCCGGGCCGGCGCATCAGTGGTTCTGACTACGTGATTCTCCACCGCGGACAGCACCGCACCCGGGTCGTCCCTCGCCTGGCTGGGCCCTGGGGGTTGAGGTGCGCGATCGCTATCCGCCGCTCGGGGCGCCCTTGCCGCTCGCGTTGCCGGCACCGCTGCCCGGGGCCGGGCTGGTGCCCGACTTGTTGCCCTTGGTGGTCGGCGCCTCCTGGGTCGACGCCGCCTCGGACGTGGGCTTCCCGTTCGTCGACGTCGCGGGCTTCGCGGGCGTCCCCTGGGGCGTGCGGGTGCTGTCGGACGCGCTTCTCGTGGTGGTCCTGCCGGTGGGCTTCCCGGTGCCCCTGTCGGTGGGCTTGCTGGTGCCCTTGTCGGTGGGCTTGCCCGAGCCACCGACGGAGGCCGTCGGGGCACCGTGCGGGGGGGTCGCGGCGAGCGCAGTCGCGCAGTAGGCCTCGACGTTCGCCGAGCCGCCCGCTGCCGAAGCGAGGTTCCGGAACGCGACCGAGCGTTCGCGAGCGGTGCCCTTGGCCTTGTCCGTGGACCAGGCGCGACAGAGCCCCGCGGCCGCGGCGCTCGTCGCGGAGGGGCCGACCCCGGCGGTGGGCGAGGTCACCGGCTGGCGACGAGTGGACGACGAACCCCCGTCGCGCACCCCGGGAGCGGGCGCGCCGACGGCGTCGTGCATGGCTTGCTGCACCGGGGTCGGGAGCACGCCGACGTAGGCCGCGGCGCTGAACCCACCAATGGATGCGAGGGACAACGACAACGCGGCCACGGTCAGCGCGGCCGTGCGCGACCGGCCCGCGACAGCGGCGCCGCGTGCACCGGATCGGCTTCGGAGGTCGACGACGCGGGTTCGGGTGTCGGCGGTGCTGGGCGCCCACCGACCCACGGCGACGCTGGCGTTGGTGCGGCGGGATGCGCTGGACGACGACGTGCGCAGCGGGTCGATGAGCACGAGGCCGGACGACGTCTGGCGGGTGGCGGCGCGGCGCTTGGCCGTGCCGATGGCGACGACCTTGACCTGGTCCGCCCGAGCCCGGGAGAGCACTTTGTGGAACGCGCCGACGGCGACGCTCTCGTCGGCCAGCTCGGCGCGGGACGGCGGAGCAGTCAGCGACCAGGAGACCAGCTCGGCCTCGGCGCCCAGTCGCTCGAGCGCCCTCGCCTCGGCCCGCTCGACGTTCTCCTCGTCGACGCCGACGACGCTCGCCACAGCGCCAGGTGGGAGCTCGGCACCGAGCCGCAGCACCACGACCTCGCCCTGTCCCAGCGGCAGCTCGCGCAGGGCGGTGAGGGTGTCGGAGATCCCCCGATGGGTGGGGTCCACGGCGTCCTCGGGTTCGAGGACCTCTTCGAGGTCGATGTCGCCGTCCCCCTCCACCTGGAAGCCTTCGTAGCCGGTCGCCGAGCCCCACGTGCGACGCAGGGTGCCCTCCTCGGCACGCTGGCGCGCACAGGCCAGCACCCAGATGCGCCAGTCGGTCTCGTCACCGGTGAAACCCGGTAGCCCTCGGACGACGGTGACCCAGCCCTCGCAGGCCTCGTCGTAGGGGTCGTCGTGCCCGACCACCCTCAGGTAGCGGACCATCGCCGGGTTGGCATCACGCCACAGCCGGACGAAGGCAGCTTCCTCGCCGGCTTGAGCGGCGCGCATGGTGCGCGCGAAGTCGGTACCCAGCACCCTTCAAGTATCGAGGCGAAGGGCTCTCCATCCCCTCATACTTTCGGCCCGAGTCGAAACTCCATCATTGGGTCGAATTCGTGCTCAACGACCAGCCGCGCGGCCGACCCGGTGGGTCGGTCGCGCGGCTGGGTCTGCCCCGGTCGCCGGGCTGTGAACCGGCCCGTCAGGGGGCCGGCACGAGCTCCGGAGTCGGCAGTGCGCCCACTGGCGCCGCGACCGGCTCCTCCCGGTGCCCGTGGCGGTCCCACCAGCGGGCCAGCGGACCGGGGGCGTACCAGTTGGCCCGACCGAGCAGCCGCATCGTCGCGGGCACCAGCAGCGCCCGCACCACGGTGGCGTCGAGCAGGACGGCGACGAGCATGCCGACCCCGATCATCTTGATGAAGATGATCCCGCTGGTCGCGAAACCGCCGATGACGACGGCCAGCAGCAGGGCGGCGCTGGTGATGATCCGGCCCGACCTCTGCACCCCTGCCGCGACGGCCCGGGTGTTGTCGCCGGTGCGGTCCCACTCCTCCCGGACCCGGCTGAGCAGGAACACCTCGTAGTCCATCGACAGCCCGAACAGGATCGCCAGCATCAGGATCGGCTGCGTCACGTCGAGGTAGCCGGGCGAGGTGAACCCGAGCAGGCCGGACAGGTGACCATCCTGGAAGATCCAGGTGACGACCCCGAACGACGCCGCGATCGACACCGCGTTCATCACGATCGCCTTGAGGGGCAGCACGATCGAGCCGAAGGCGACGAAGAGCAGGACGAGCATGACCACCGCGACGGTCAGGGCCATCCACGGGAGGCGGTCGCCGATCGAGTCGATCAGGTCGACGGCATCGGCCGTGGGCCCGCCCATCAGCGCGGTGCTGCCCGGCGGGGTCTCGACGGCCCGGATGCCCTTGACGACGTCCTGGCTGGCCGAGGTCTGGGAGTTCCCCTTCCAGGTCGCCTGCAGGAGGGTGAGCGGGGAGCCGTCGACGGCCTTGCTGGCCACCGCCTGCGCCTGGGTGACGCCGTCGACGCCGTGCAGCCGGCTGACGTAGGCCGCCGTGGCCGCCTCGTCCGCCCCGCGCAGCATGATCGACGCCGTTGAGGTCTCCCCACCGAACAGCTCCGCCTGGAGGTCAGCGGCCTGGCGGCTGGGCGAGCTCACCGGCAGGACCCGCTCGTCCACGCTCCCCCACGTCGCCCCGAGGAACGGGCTGCCGAGGGCGAGGAGGCCGATCACGATGACGACGAGGTAGGCGACCGGGCGGCGCATCACGCTGTGCGCGACCCGGGCCCACGCGCCGTGGACGACCTCGTGGTCGGTCCCGTGCAGCTCGTCCGGCGTGCGGGCGTCGCTGAGCCGGGCGCGGGAGCCGCGGCGCCACGGCATACGACCGAACTCGATGCGCGGACCCAGCACGCCCAGCAGCGCGGGGAGCACGGTCAGGGCCGCGACCATCGCGACGAGGACGGCTGCCATGCCGCCGTAGCCCATCGAGCGCAGGAAGTTCTGGGGGAAGAGCAGCAGGGAGGCCAGCGAGGCGGCCACGATCAGCCCCGAGAACAGGACCGTGCGCCCGGCCGTGGTCATGGTGCGGACCACCGCGGCCCGCACGCTCTCCCGAGAGGTGTCCGGCGCGACCGCGAGCTCCTCCCGGAACCTGCTGACGACGAAGAGCGCGTAGTCGATCGCCAGGCCCATGCCGAGCAGCGTGATGACGTTGATCGAGAAGATCGACACGTCGGTGACGCCGGTGATCAGCCGGACCACCGCAAACGCGCCCATCACGGCGATGCCGCCGACGAGGGTGGGCATCAGGGCCGAGACCAGGCTGCCGAAGATGAGCAGGCTGAGCAGGAAGACGATCGGCAGCGAGATCGACTCGGCGCGGGCGATGTCCTTGGAGACCTGCTCGTTGACGTCGCCGAAGACCGCCCAGCGACCGCCGACGCTGGTGCTGAGGCCGGGCGCGGACAGGTCGTCCTTGACGGCGTCCCAGTCGGCGCTCTTCTCGTCCTGGGTGGCGCCGGCCAGCGTGATGATGACGCGGGTGGCGTGCCCGTCGGTGCTGACCAGGCCCGGGGACTGGGTGGCGTACCAGGTGACCGTGCCCGCAACGTCGCTCGCGGGCAGCGCGGCGAGCGTGTCGGTCACGGCCTTCTGGAAGGCGGTGTCCGACACCTTCAGCGTCGGGCTGGAGTAGACGACCACGAGGTCGGTCTCGCGGCCCGGGAAGGTCGCCTGCTCGAGGGCGAGCTCCTTGGCCGAGTCGGTGGCCGGGTCGTCGAACCCGCCGTTGGAGAGGCTGCCGAACACCCCGATCCCGTATGCCGCGGCCACCAGGACCACGGCCAGCCCACCGAGGAGGACGGCCCAGGACCGCCGAGCGACGAACTGACCCCATGTCTTCATGCTGACCACGCCTTCATCTGGATCCCGTCCTTGCTACTCCACGTCACGGATGTTTACGCCAGTAACAGTGATGGGTGTAAACTCAAATGTCAAGGGTTAATCCGATCGTCCATGGTTAACTCTTCGTGACCCGCGATGGTGGGTCCCTACGAACGGGAGAGACGGCGGATGACGGCGGTTCCAACGCGGCGCGAGCGCCAGCGGCAGGCGACGTTCGACGAGATCGTCGACGTGTCGCGGCGACTCCTGCGCACCGGCGAGGACGTCTCGATCCGGGCCGTGGCCCAGGAGATGGGGCTCACTCCCCCGGCGCTGTACCGCTACGTCGACAGCCACGCCGAGCTGCTCACCCTCGTCGCGAGGTCGATCTTCGAGGACGTGGTCGACGCGATGACGGTGGCGCGTGACGACCAGGCGGCGGACGACCCGTCGGCGCAGGTGGTCGCGGCGTCCGCGGCGTTCCGGGCGTGGGCGCTGCGCCACCGCCCGGAGTTCCAGATGGTCTTCGCGTCGGGCCACGCGATGCACTCGGACGAGGCGCTCAGCGCCAAGAAGACCGCGCCGATGACCTCGCTCGCCGACTGCCTCCCCGAGGACTCGGGGGTGCACCTGTTCGCGGCGTTCTTCAGCGAGATCTTCGGACGGCTCTGGGTGAAGTACCAGTTCGCCGTACCGTCCGACGACGAGCTCGACCCCGAGCTCCTTGAGATCCTGCGCAGCGAGCTCAAGCCGGACGAGGTGACCCACGGACTCGGGTCACCCACACCGGGGATGGTCTGGATGTTCGAACGCGCCTGGGCCCGGCTCTACGGCACGGTGACGCTCGAGGTGTTCGGGCACGTGCACCCCGGGATGATCAGCACCGGGGCGTTGTTCACCGCGACCCTGCTCGACATCGGCGCCGACCTCAACATCAGTGACGAGTGGCCCCGGCTGCAAGCCGTGGCTCGGGCCGAGGCGGAGCGCGTCCCCACCTCTGCCTGACCGCCGGAATCGCCCGCGAACGCTCAGCCGAGAACGGACGGCCAGCGAACCGTCGCTCAGGCGGGGCGCTGGCGCTCGAAGGTCACGAGCACGCCCTCGGTGCCACCCGGACCGATCCGGCCCTTCACCTCGACGGCCGTCACGGACTTCACCTGCCAGCCCTTGCCGGCCCACTCGTTGAGGACCTTCTCCAGCTTGTCCGCCGACATCTTGCCGCCGATCAGGCCTTCGCGGACCTGGACCACCTTGTACTCGTACATGGCCGCAGCCTAGGGCCCGCGGTCACCAGCCCGCCGGGTCTCCGGCGCCGAGGTCGGCGCGCTTTGCTCAGCTGGCCCTGGTGAGCGGCTCGGGGAGGGCTTCGACGCCATCGGGTGAGGCGAGGTAGAAGCCGAGCAGCCGCACCCCGTGGCGCCGGCACGCCTCGACGGTCTCCTGGTGCCAGGCGCGGTCGTTGTCGGTGGGTAGCAGCCCACGCCGCCGGCCGCGCCCGACCAGCACCGCACCGTGGGCCTCGCCGATCATCGGCAGCAGCAGGTCGAGCAGCGTGCGCAGCTCGGCGGCCGGCGCGTCGGGTGGTAGGTCGGACAGCACGATCGGCTGCACCCCGCGGTCTGCCTCGTCGCACAGCATCAGCGCCAGGGCGCCGCCGCGACGTTGCTCGAGATCGAGGATCAGGTCGATCACGTCGGACTGGATGACGTTGTCAGTCAACGGAATCGAGCGGGCGTCGGGCGGAAGGTCGTGGTAGCTCATGGCCTGATGCTGCCGCACCCGAGGCCCTCGCCCCGAAGTTATCCCCAGCCGGTCAGCGGATGCGGCGCAGGCGTCAGCAGCGAGCACTCGGTCGCGCCTCTCGTGCGACACGTGCCGACGTCGGTCGCCCGCGCTAGCGTGCCAACCGTGACCCTGGACGAGATCGACGAGTACGCCACGTCGCTGGCTGGGTGCAAGCGCAAGGGCCACCCCGGGCGGGTCGCGTGGTACGTCGACGACCGCCTCGTCGTCCGGCAGGACGAGCCGGGGACGGTGCTGGTGAGGGTGGGGTTCGAGGACCGCGAACGGCTGCTGGACGACCACCCCGACACGTTCGGGTTGCCGCCCCGCTGGGAGAAGCACATGAAGGTGCAGGCCGACCTCGACGGCGATCCCGACGCGATCCGCACGGCGATCCGGTTGGCCTGGGCGATGCAAAAGCGCTGATCACCCCGTGTGTGCCGGGTGCAGGTGGTCTGTTCAGCCGACCAGAATCTCCCCGAACTCACCCTGTTCGGTCAGCTTCGCCTCAGACGAACGGAGGGGGTGCTCGCCAATGCGAGGCTGGTCGCCAGAAGCCGCTCATAGCGTCCTCCTCGTGGACAGCAACCTCGTCACCCCAGACCGCACGGCCGGTGCGCACCTCTTCAGGTGCGTGTGCGGCACGTCCCTCGACGAGGGCGTGCACCGCACCTGCACTGGCGACGCAGCCGTCCAGCACAGCGCCCGGGTCGAGGACAACGCGAACCAGCTCCTCAACCGGCTGCGCGCGATCGTGCTCATGGGGACCCTCGACGGCGAGCTCCGGCCGCTGTCCGTCTGACCCGACCGGGCCACCCGGCCAGGTCGCGCCCCTGGTGGTTCAGTGCGACACCAGGCGGGCGTGGGCCGTCTTGACGGTGAGGTCCTCGGGGGTCCCGCGGATGGTCACGTCTCCCGGGATGTCGATCCACTGGCCGCCGTTCACGCGGAACTGGCCGGAGTAGGTGACATCCGCCCGGACGGTGAAGTCGCCGGCGCGGGTGTAGGTCCTGGTGATGTCGCCCTCCGGGTAGGGACCACCGAGTGAGGTGGTCGCACCACTCGTGGAACCGTCGCCGTAGTCGTAGGTGATGCTCTTGACCCTCGGCCGGATCTCGACCCGGAACCCCGCCATGCGCGCCGGGTCGACCTGGTCGATCTCCCCCGGCTGGTACCCGCCCTGCGGCCAGCTGGTCTGGAAGTAGGTGGGCAGCGTGACCAGGGTGACGTTGCCGCGGGGCTGCACGTCGAGGGTGGGTCTGGCGAAGTCCGTGTCGTGGAAGGCGGCAAGCACCATGGCCATCGTCACCCGCGGTCGGACCGGGCCGGGCGCATCCTCGGGGAAACAGGTTGAGCCGTACTGGACCCAGGGGCCGGTGGGCGCCCCGGCGGCGTTCACCGGTCGACGGAACAAGCGCACACTCGGTCCCAGCCCCTGCTCCGGCGTGTTCCCAGCACAGGCCAACGCCGCATCCCTGCAGAGGTCGTCAGTGTTGGCAGAATCCGGGCTGTTGTTTCCGCAGTCCGCGACGGATGCGTACTCGAAGCGCGGCCCCGCCTTGGAGGCGGCTGCGGCCGCCCGAATCTGCTTCAACTCGATGCGATCCTTGAAGGTGAGGCGCGTCCCTCCCGGCAGAGTCGAGCCGCCCATTCCGGCCACCGCTGGCACTGCGCCGAGGAGGATGACGACCACACAGGTGGTCAGGCTGCCTATTACCCGATGTCGTACATGCGCCATGACGTCTCCTTCCAGATAACTCCGGCCGTGCGGGCCAAAGACTCTTTCGGGTCCGTCAGCACCACCTTGCCTGCCGAGTCAACGACGTTGACCTTGTGCTGAGTCATGAACAGTCGCACGTACTGCTGACCTTTCGGCGCCCCATCGAACGCGGCCACTCTGGTCACCGTCACCGGGCTGCTCTCGTAGTGCTGACCATCGCGGACCAGCGCCACGGCCGTCTTCTGAATCTCCTTGCAGGAGAGGCACCCAGAGTCGCTCCATGGCGGAAGCAGGGTTGCATTCGGCTCTACCCATGCCCGGTTGGCTGTCTCCATGTAGAACTTCACGAAGGCTTCGGCTCCGGCCTTGGTGTGGACTCTGGCCGCTTCGGGGATCTGGACCGCTCCGGGGGCCGTGGTGGTGGAGGTCGTCGTGGTCGGTGGGGAGGAGCTGGCTGGCGGACGGGTCGTCGCACCGGTGGCCGCCGTGCCGTTGCCGGTCGCGGGTGGGTCGGCTGCCCCACCGGTGCAACCTGCCAGCGCACCCAACCCGCACGCGACGAGCAGGCTGAGCGCCGCGGCATACCCGTGCTTGGAACTCACTCGTGGACTCCCCCTCCCGACCACTCAGTCAACTCGAACGCAGGCCAGTGTAGGCAAACTCGCGCATCCGAACTCTCGTTGTCCACACCCTTGGACGCCCAGCGGCCGCCACAATGACGACATGGCGTACGACGAGCGGGTGGCACAGCGGATCCGGGACCTGGTGGTCGGGGACCTCGACGTGACCGAGAAGAAGATGTTCGGCGGGCTGGCCTTCCTGGTCAACGGCAACATGTCGGTGGCCGCGAGCAGCAAGGGCGGACTGATGGTGCGGCTCGACGAGGACGAGGCGGAGCAGCTGCTCGAGCGGGACGCGGTGCGGCCGTTCGAGATGCGCGGCAAGGCGATGAAGGGGTGGCTGCGCGTCGACGACGCAGGGTTCGAGGGCGACGACGACCTGCGCGAGTGGGTCGAGCGAAGCGTGGAGTACGCCCGGACCCTGCCGCACAAGTAGGCAGGGCCAGGAGGACGCCCCGAGGGGGCGCGAGGCTTGCGGACCACCTGTCGGCCGTTCGGACGTAAGTGCACGGAAGCGGCATACCGACCACGAGGGATGGTCCAGACTCCTCGGGTCCTCGACACTGAGGTCGAGCGGCCAGGGGCGTGAGCAAGGAGTGGGCGGGGTGCGGGACAGCGACGGGATCAAGGTGGTCTCGGTGCCGGACGGCTCGGTGTGCCGGTGCGGCGAGCAGATGGGTGCGGGCGAGCGCGCCGGGTTCGACCCCGTGCGGGACGAGGTCATCTGCCTGCACTGCCTCGCTGACCGGCGCGCCGGGCGTCCCCAGGTGCTCCAGCGCCGCCAGCCGGCGCCAGCACCGGTCCCGGCGCACTACCCCGGCGCCTGGGTCCCGCCGCGGCCCACCCCCCGACGGTCCGGCACCCCGGGCACCCTCACCACCGTGCTGGTCGCCGCCATCGTGGTCGCACTGGTGGGCGGCGCGGTCGTGTTCCGGGCCGTGGGGTTGGCCCCTCGCACTGCGACGAGGGCGTACGACGACCCCACCGCCTACGTCTTCATGAACACGACCTCACGCGGGGCGCCGGTGACGTGGGACCCGTGCCTGCCCATCGAGCTCGTCGTGAACAGCGCCGCGGCGCCCAAGGGGTCCGACACCCTGCTGGCCGAGGCGGTCGAACGCGTCAACGCGGCGAGCGGCCTGCGGCTGCACGTCGCCGGCCCCACGACCCAGGTCCCGAGGCCGGCGAAGAGCGCCCGCGACCTGACCAACGGGCTGCCGGGCAGTGCTCGCGCACCGGTGCTCATCGCCTGGACCACGCCGGAGGTGGTGCCGGGCCTCAAGGGTTCCATCGTCGGACTGGGCGGACCGGTGCACCGCTTCGGGAACACCCTCGACCGGGAGAAGTACGTCGGCGGCTCGGTCGACCTCGACGGGCCGCAGCTCGCCGAGATCCTGCAGCGTCCCAACGGGCACGCCCGGGCGCGCGCCGTCGTCATGCACGAGCTGGCGCACCTGGTCGGCCTGACCCACGTGGACAACCCGACGCAGGTGATGGTCGCCAGCAACGGCACGGCCACGGAGTTCGGGAGGGGCGACCTCGCGGGCCTGGCCGCGCTGGGGTCAGGCGGGTGCCCCTACGACGTCACGCCGGACGCGCCCTGAGCCGCGCCGATCCTCTCGCAGGTCCGTCGCGGAGCTCGTTGGTCAGTGCGGCTGGTGTCGACGCTGCTGCGCCCCGCCCTGGTTGGCGAGGAGACGACGGCCGAACCGCACGACGGTCCAGCACCACCAGCGGTCGATGTCCCTGGCCGCCAGGTCGGCGCGCCACTCCCAGTAACCGCACAGCTGCACGAGCTCGGCGTCGTTGAGCGACAAGCAGATGTCGACGAAGGAGCCGTGCCGCCCGATCGTCGGGTCGACGAACGGCGGCCCCTCGTAGATCACCCAGGTGTCACCCGAATCGATCCTGTCCACCTCAGCCATGACCTGATGGTGCTCCTGCCGGACGAGACGCGCCTCCGTCGATCGATGGAGAACGCTCTCGCGCGGATGCTCGGGTCAGGCGCCGGGCACCCCTCCGACGAACCGGCCGAGCGCCTCGTCCCAGTGCGCCTTGTCGCCGCGCGGGTCACCGGCGATGCCACGGCCCTCGTGGTAGACCTCGACCCGCGTCGAGTCGCCGTCGGGATGGAGCTGGACGTCGAGCATGCTCAGCGGCCCGTCGTCGTGCGGGTGCCAAGTCACGCGCACCTGCTCGACGGGGTGGATGCTGCGCACCACGCCGTACGAACCGTCGGACGCGCGCCACGGCTCGCCCTTGTTGCCGATCCGCGCGCCGTCGCCGAGGAGCGCCTCGGTGCCGGCGGGACTGACCAGGTGCTGCCAGACCTGGGTGGGCGGCGCCGAGACCGCGTGGCTGGCGTGCACGCCAGCCTCCAGGTCGTCGACGTCGTCGTCCGTCAGCGTGTCGACCTCACTGCTCATGTGCAGACCTCCGTCCGAGCTGGCCGCGCCCCGGGTGGGCGTGACCCACACCCGACAGTCGACCGCGTGTGGCCCCGCACGGCAACCCCTCGACGCATCATTTCTCGGGGTTGCCGTGCAAAGTTCCGGGCGCGGTCAGTGCTGGGCGATGACGGTCTTCCAGCCGTAGTCGTAGGCGAAGCCGGTCGGGAAGTTGTCGTCGGTGGCGCTGGAGTCGAACACGCAGAACTGCACCCAGGCGGCGCCGTTGGCGAGCGTGCCCGAGACGTAGGGCGCCCCGAACGGGTGGTCGACGAGCTTCACCGTGAAGCGGTTGACGTGCCACCGGCCGTCGCACTGGATCGTCTGCCCAGCAGGGTCGTTCGCGTACTGGTAGTTGGTGTCGTACCAGGCGTCCGACAGCATGCCGGAGCCCTCCGCGGTGGGGTCGGCGCCGCCTTGCTTGATCGAGGCCCAGAGGTGGGTGCCGGTCTCGCCACCCCAGCAGCGGAACTTCGCCTGGATGTACGCGTCGCTGCCGTTGGCGACGACCTGCTGGCCGACCCAGGCGATCTCGGGTGCGGGCAGCTCCGCCGCGGAGGCGGAGCTGGCGGGGATGGTGATGGCAGCGGCCAGTGCCAGTACGGCGGCGGCTGCGACGCGGGCAGGTCTCATAGGTGTCTCCTCGGGCCTCGTGTCGTCCAGCGGGCTGGGTGTCAGCCCTCGGCCGACGCTAGGCGCGGTCGTCGGCGCCCGGCTCCCACGCATGGGTGACCGTGCCTGCGACGGATGCCTGAGGCGCCCGGGGTATGCCGCGTGGGCACCACGCGGCATACCTTGCCTCGAGCGGCTCAGCCGGCCGTCACGGTGGTGAGGGGCGCGCCGCTCGCGAGGATGGCGGACGTGAGGGCCTTGGCCGGTTCGGCGGGGGCGCTGCGGTTCGTGAGCAGGACGAGGTCGAGGTGCGGCAGCTTGGGCAGTCCGACCGTCGACGGCACCTCCACGAGGTCGGCCGGCATGAGGGTCCGGGCCATCACGGCGACCCCGAGCCCCGCGCGGACAGCTGCGAGCACGCCGTTGACCCCGCGGACCGTGCAGGTGATCCGGCTGCGTCGATCGACCTTCTCGAGGGCCTGCACGCTGACCGCGCGGCTCAGGCTCGGCGCCTGGTAGACGACCAGCGGGACCGGCTGCTCCGGGTCGATCCGGGTAGAGCTGATGCCGCACCAGACCAGCTGGTCGCGCCGGACGAGCTGCCCGCGGGAGGTCCGCGCAGCGTCGGCGCCGCGCTTCACGAACGCGACGTCGAGGTGGCCCGACTCGATCCGCCGCACCAGGGACTCGTTCTGGAGGACCGCGAGCTCGAGGTCGATCCGCGGGTAGAGCTGGCGGAAGTCGCGCAGGATGCGCGGCAGCGGCGTGAGGGCGAGGTCGTCGGTGACCCCGAACCGCAGCCGCCCTTGCAGGTGGGAGCCGGTGAAGTAGCCGACCGCGCGCTCCTGCGCGGCGAGGATGTCGCGGGCGAACGCCGCCATCGCCTCGCCGTCGGACGTCAGGGCGACGCTCCGGGTGTCGCGGACGAACAGCGGCCGCCCCACCGCGTCCTCGAGGCGACGCACGTGCTGGCTGACCGTCGGCTGACGCAGCCCCAGGGTCTCGCCGGCTCGGGTGAAGCTCAGCGACTGGGCGACGGCGACGAACGTGCGCAGCAGCTCGGGGTCGTACACGGCACTGGTCCTCTCGACGACGTGTCATTGCGAGTTGTCATTGCGATGCTGCATGACACTTATACGACTGATTCTGGATGAGAATACTGCGCCGCGCCGTTGACCGGGCGAGACTGGACCTCGTGCGGCCAGCCTGACCGCACCCGATCCCCGCCACCGACTCCACCCGACCACGACGCTACCTTCCCGGGACGACCCTTGAGCTCCACCGACGCTGCCTCTGTCCGCATCTCCACACCACTACTCCCCCAACACTTCTCGCGCACCTTCCCCTCCCTCGCCAACCGCAACTTCCGGTTGCTGCTGTCCGGTCTGCTGCTCTCGGGCACCGGCGGGTGGGTCCAGCGCATCGCCCAGGACTGGCTCGTCCTGACGATGACCGACAGCCCGACCGCGGTCGGTGTGGTCACGGCGTTCCAGTTCGCGCCCACCCTGCTGTTCGGGCTGCACGCCGGCCTGCTGGCCGACCGGCTGCCGAAGCGCCAGCTGCTCCTCGGCACGCAGGTCTCGATGATGCTGACCGCGACCGCCCTGGCCGTGCTGACCCTCAGCGGCCGGGTCGAGGTCTGGCACGTCTTCCTGCTGGCCGCCGTCCTCGGGACGGTCGCGGCGCTCGACAACCCGGTGCGCCAGTCGTTCGTCTCCGAGGTGGTCGACGGCCCGCACCTCGCGAACGCCATCAGCCTCGTCTCCTGCACCTTCCAGATCGGGGCGATGGCCGGGCCGGTCCTCGGCGGCCTCCTGATGAGCACGGTCGGTGCCGGCTGGGCCTTCGTCGTCAACGCGATGTCCTTCGTGGGACCCGTCGCCGCGATGCTGTGCATGCGAGGCACGCCGACCCGAGCGGAGGTCCGCGCCGCCCGCCGTGCGGCTGCCGCGCGCTTGGGCGCGAGTGGTCGCACCCCCGGGGTCCGGGCCGGGCTGTCGTATGCCGTGCACACCCCGAGCGTCCTGTGGCCCGTCGTCATGGTCGGCGCCTTCGGCTTCTTCACGATCAGCCTGCCGGTGACGCTCGCCGCCTACGCCAAGGACGTGTTCCACTCCGGGGCCTCGGGGCTGGGTCTGCTCAACGGTGTCGTCGCGCTGGGCGCCCTCGCGGGCGCGCTGACCACGGCGCGTCGTCGGCAGCAGCCGCGGCTGCGCACGGTCGGGGTCGCCGGCTCGACGCTGGCCGCAGCCCTGCTCGTGACGGCGGCCGCACCGGGACAGGAGGTCTTCACGATCCTTCTGGTCACGGTCGGCGCGGCCAACCTCGGCTTCCTCACGTCGGCGCAGTCCCTGGTCCAGCTCGCAGCCGTCGACCACCTGCGTGGCCGCGTCGTCGGGCTCTACCTGCTGGTCTTCATCGGCAGCGGCGCGGTGGGCGGACCGGTGGTGGGGTGGTTGGCCGAGACCTACGGCGCCCGCACCGCCCTGCTCGCGTCCGGGGCGGTCCCGGCGGTCGTCACGCTCCTGGTGTGCCGGCACCTCGCCCGGGCCGCATCGCTGCGGCTCGGTCTCACCTCGGTGGCGATCCACCTCCCCCGCCCGTCCCTGCTCCCGCGCCCCTAGTCCGTCCCTGCTCCCGCGCCCCTAGTCCGGCCCTGCTCCCCGGGGCCCTGGCTTCGACGTCACCGTCACGAGGCCGGCTGGGAGCAGCCAGTCCCCGCCGACCCCGGGGCTCACGAAGGAGCCCACTGAGCCGACAGCGCCCCCGGGGGTGCGGCACCCGGAGCGGCTGGGTCGACGGGGACAGCTGGCGCGGCCGCAGCGTCAGGCCGAGATCGCGTGCTGCTGGCGGTCGCCTGAGCTGATCTCGATCTTGCGTGGCTTGGCCTGCTCGGCCACCGGGATGGTCAGCCGGAGCACGCCGTCGACGTACGCCGCCTCCACACGGTCGACGTCGAGGGTGTCGCCGAGGAACAGCTGCCGGCTGAACACCCCGCGCGGACGCTCGCTGGCGATGGTGTCGACGTCGTCGCCGAGCCGCTGGCGCTCGGCCTTGACGGTGAGCACGTTGCGCTCGACGTCGAGGTCGATCGAACCGGGGTCGATGCCCGGGAGGTCGAACTCGACGACGAAGGTGTCGCCCTCGCGCCACGCATCCATGGGCATCACGGTGGGACGAGCCATCGTCCCGAAGACCTGCTGGGCCAGCTGGTCCAGCTCGCGGAACTGGTCAGTCCGCATCAGCATCACAATCACCTCCAAGGATGAGGGCCTATTTCCTTCCCTGACTGCGTCTTCTAGAATCTCAGTCATGGCTTATAGATTTTGTAAATCGACAAGTGCCGTTTTGTCAAGCGCTCGAGTGAGGCAGTCGTGACGGAGCAACCGCAGCCGTCGAGCCGTCCGCTGTACGCGATCTCGGTCGCGGCCGAGCTCGTCGGCCTGCCCGTCCCCACCCTGCGTCTCTACGAGGAGAAGGGTCTGGTGACTCCCGAGCGCACCGAGGGCGGGACCCGCCGCTACAGCGACGCAGACCTGGCCCGCATCGCCCGGGTCAGTGAGCTGGTCGACTCCGGGGTGACCCTCGCCGCGGTCGCCATGGTGCTCGACCTGCAGGACGACAACGCGGACCTCAGCCACCGCAACCGTGGTCTCAGGCGTCGCAACACCCAGCTGCAGGAGGACAACGCACGCCTGCGTCGGCAGCACGACCAACCCTGACTGTCACAGCCGGGCGAGCTGTCTTGTCTGAGTTGGTGCAGGACATCACCGAGGATCGAGTCGAGATCGAAAGACGAGGGAGAACCATGAAGGTGTTCGTCGCAGGAGCCACCGGAGCCATCGGCCAGCAGCTCGTGCCGTTGCTGGTGCGGGCGGGCCACGAGGTCACGGGGATGACGCGGAGTGCGTCCAAGCAGCAGCTGCTCCGCGACCTGGGTGCCGAGCCGGTCGTGGCCGACGCCCTCGACGCCGACCAGGTCGCCGAAGCGGTCGGGCGGGCGCAGCCGGACGTGATCGTCCACCAGCTGACCTCGATCGGCCCACTGGACCTGCGCCACTTCGACCAGGCGTTCGCGATGACCAACCGGCTCCGGCGCGAGGGCACCGACCACCTGCTCTCGGCCGGTCAGGCCGTCGGGGTGAGGCGGTTCGTCGCGCAGAGCTTCTTCGCGGCATACGAACGCGTCGGCGGACTGGTGAAGACCGAAGAGGACACGTTCGGCGTCGGGGCGGCCAAGGAGATGCGCCAGACGGTCGCGGCCATCAAGCACGTCGAGGACGCAGTCCTCGCGGCCACCTGGACCGAGGGGATCGTGCTGCGCTATGGCGGTTTCTACGGGCCCGGCACCTCGCTCGGACCCGACGGGGAGCAGACCGACGCCGTGCGGCGGCGCAAGTTCCCGGTCGTGGGCAACGGCGATGCGGTGTGGTCGTTCATCCACATCGCCGACGCTGCCGAGGCGACCGTCGCGGCGATCGACCACGGTCACCGCGGGGTCTACAACGTCGTCGACGACGAACCCGCGAAGGTCGCCGAGTGGCTGCCCGTCCTGGCGCGTACGTTGGGGGCGAAGGAGCCGATGCACGTGCCGCGATTCGTGGGACGGTTGCTGACCGGGGAGATCGGAGTGGCGATGATGACCGAGCTGCGCGGCGCCTCGAACGCCAAGGCCAAGCGCGAGCTCGGCTGGGAGCCCTCGCACCCGAGCTGGCGACAAGGGTTCGCCGAGCTGACCTCCACCGAACGGGTGCGGACGTGACCGACGGCCCCCTGACGGATCGCGAGGAGCTGCTCGACGAGCTGCGCCCGACGTCGTTCGCGATCGCCTACCGGATGCTCGGCAGCGTCTCCGAGGCCGAGGACGTCGTGCAGGAGGCGCTGCTGCGGGTGCACCAGTCGCTCGACGCCGGCGAGGAGATCGCGTCGCCGCGCGCGTTCGTCGCCACCATCACCACCCGGCTGGCGATCAACGAGCTGAAGTCGGCCCGTGCCCGCCGCGAGCGCTACGTCGGCGAGTGGCTGCCCGAACCCATCATCACCGACGGTTCGGGTGCGCCCGACGACCCGGCGCGGCAGGCCGAGACCGCCGACTCGCTGTCGCTGGCGATGCTGGTGCTGCTCGAGAGCCTCTCCCCCGAACAACGCGCGGTGCTGTTGCTGCACGACGTGTTCGGCTACGGGTACTCCGAGATCACCGACATCGTCGGCAAGACCGAGGACAACGTCCGCCAGCTCGCCAGCCGCGCCCGTCAGCACGTCAAGACGCGTCGGCCGCGGTTCGCCACCACGCGTGAGCAGCAGCGCGAGCTGGCGTCGCGCTTCTTCGCCGCCGCCCACGACGGCGACCTCGCCGCGCTCGAGTCGCTGCTCGCCCATGACGTGGAGCTGACCGGCGACGGAGGCGGCAAGGTGCCTGCCCTGGCCCGGTCGCTGCGCGGCCGCACCCGAGTCGCGCACACCCTGGGCAACTGGCTGCGGGCGCTGGCGCGGTTCCCGCAGGTGTCGATGCGGCCGGTCGAGATCAACGGCGGGCCCGGCGCGATCTACGTCGACGACCAGGACCGCGTGCTCGGGGTGTGGTCGCTCGACATCACCGACGGCGAGATCACCGGGATCCGCTCGATCGTCAACCCCGACAAGCTCGCCCACCTCGGCGAGGTCGGCGACGTGGTGGCGATCATCCAGTCCGCTCGCTGAGCCAGCGGCGCGGGGTATGCCGCGTAGTCACCACGCGGCATACCCCGCCACGGCGGTCACTGGTGCGTCACACCTGGCAAAGCGTGGACCCGCGTTGGATCGGGACCGCGTCAGCGGCGCATCGCGTTGGCTAGGGGCCGCGTCAGCATTGACGTCAGGACTCACAGCCCACCCCGTCGCCATCGCGGTCGAGCGCAGGACCGTGCGCCTGCCGCGCCCAAACCATCGCAGGGGGCCGCCCGCCCTACCGCACCATGGTGAGGAAGCCGACCCGCAGCAACCGTCCACCGGGAACCCAACCCACCCAGCGCGGGGCTCAGGAGCTGGCCGCGGCAGCAATGGCCACCGCCATGGCGCGGGCCTTGTCGTCGGAGATCCCGAGCTTGGTCGTGGCGACAACAACGACCGTGTCGGCCCTCGCGCGCACCGGTTTGGGGCCTCGGCTGATCCACTGCCCTGACGCCACCGATGCCTTGGTGGCGGGTCGGTAGGTCGAGTCATACGCCCCGCCGAAGACCACCCGCTTCTGTTTGACCGAGGTGGTGAGTTCCACGTCGTAGGCAGCGTGGTCGTCTGTCATGACGATGCTCACGAGCTCCGTACCCGCGTCGTCGAGGCGCGTTCCCCACGCGCAGCCCTGCCTCGTGGCGATCGGCTTGACCGTGCGGTGGATGATCGACTTGATCTCAGCAGCCGTGGCATCGGAGCAGTCCGGCGGTCCCAGCGGTGTGGCTGACACAGTCGCGGCCGGGCGCTTGGTGGCGGTGCCCTTCTTCGCCGCGCTCGTGAGGTCTCGAGTGGGTGCGCCGGTTGCGAAAGGCGCCGCCGACGAGGTGGCCCCACTTCCGGGTCGAGCGTCATATATCCCGCCGAAGATGACCGGCAGGCGTGGCAGGCGCGTGAGACACAACGACACAGCCACACAGAGCAGCGCCAACCGGCCAAGCACCGAAACGGCTCGCCTGCTGCGACGCGGACGTGACCGAGGAGGGCGAGCAGCGCGAGGAGCTCGTGATCGGACGGCCCGACCTCGGCTCTTTGCGCCACCCATCGCGGAAAGGAGCGCGAGGTCGGTGGTCGTGGAGGGAAACTCCGTGATCACTCTCGTCGCCAGTGCTGCCAGCCGGTCCGACGGGATCACCAGATCACGAGCGCGCAGCCATCCGGACAAGGCTGCGACTGGGACGACCCAGACCCCACGGACCAGACGCGGGTCACCGAAGTCGTCAGCGCGTGTGCCGGCGAGACACAGCACGGGGACCACGGCGGCATCACTCTCGGCGGCCATGTACGCGGCCATACCGTGCACCTTCTTCAGCTCGGCCGCGAGGCTGGCCGTCTCCCGGACTCCGTCACGCGTTCGGTGCTGGAACAGTCCGCCCTCGTGCTCGGTCACCGTGCCGGCGCGGTTCTTCGCATCGATCAGGTAGACGCCCCCAGGGCCGATGGCAATGTGGTCGAGGTTCGCCTCTGACCGTCCCGGGCGCAGGAGCCGGTCATGGACGACGACCCACCTGCCCGGCAGATCCTCGAGCGCTGCTGCGACCCGACGTTCGCCCTCGGCACCCGCGGCCCATGCGCCGGCCTCGTCGATCAGTCGCTTGGCGTGCTCGTCAGCGCTTCCCCCTGCATTTCCCACGGACAGATGGTGTCGCGGCAGGCACCCAGGCGCGGTCGCTTTGGTGCACATTCACCCATTCGGGCCATCGTCCACGCAGCACACCATGGCCGAGACATGCTTCGCGCCCCGCCGGTCCGGGCGGGGTGTGGAGCGGGGTCATCGTTGCGGCGGCGGTTCGCCTTCGCGCGTGCGGGGGTCGGCGCTATCCGCTCCGTGATCCCCAGGAGGCTGGGCGCTGCGCCACTGCGCGAGCTGGACGTCGTAGGACCCCGGCGTCAGGTCCCACCTCACGAACGGGCCGCTCGATCCCTCGACGACTTCGCCGGCGTAGCGGTTGGTGTGCACGACGGTGTGGTGCCGCTGGCACAGCAGCGCGCCATGGTTGGTGTCGGTGGGACCGCCGTCGGCCCAGTGCAGGAGGTGGTGGGCGTCGCACCAGCTCGCGGGTCTGGTGCACCCCGGGAAGGTGCAGTGTCGATCCCGCAGCCAGAGATGGCGGATCTGCGCACGGTTGAACAGCCGCTCGGCCCGACCTTGCTCGAGGATCTCGCCGTGGGCGCCGAGCACGGCCGGGATGACCTGGGCGTCACACGCCAGGCGCCGCACCGTCTCGATGGGCAGCGGCTCGCCGCCGATCGTGAGTCCGGCACCACGAGACAGCTGCTGGAGCTCGTCGAGCTTGATCGTGACCAGGAGGCTGGTCTTGGCCTGACGCGGCACGCCCTCCGGGGCGCCCACCGCTCGCCGCACCAGATCGAGCATGGCGTCCGCCCGTCGCGCACCCGGAGTGCGTGGGTCGTAGTCGCCGGTCTCCGGATCCTTCTGGGGCTTGGCCAGCGCATCGACGGCGGCGTCGACGATCGCGGCGCCCTCGTCATCGAGCAGCAGGGTGTAGCGCCACATGCCGAGCGCGCCCTTCGACTTGTCCAACGAGCGGTGCGCGCGTCGAACCTCGGCCTCGTGCTCCACCAGCTGGTCAGGTCGAAGCAGGTCGGCCGTGCGGCGGATCGCGATCGCGAGCGTCTTCTCCGGCATCCCGTCATGGCCTCGCGCTCCCCAGAGCAGCTCGGCGGTGGCGTCTTCCAGGTGCTGCGGATCGGCCAGCCCACGCGCCCCGCGGTGGAACCGCACGAGCATCGCCGCCTTGGCCACGGGAAGAGCATCGGTGGCGCCCGGATCTGTCCCCGCCGCCACGGCCTCCCGGACCTGCTCCAGGCGAGGCTCGTCGGCCGCCGTGGCGACCGTGTCGAGGTCGGCCAACAACCGCGTGCCCAGGCCCGGCGCCTTCATCCGAGCCCAGTCCTGAGGACCCCAACCTTCGCGGACCCCCAGCCCCCGAGACCTGGCCTCAGTCACCATCGCCGCCAGCTGGGCCTCGACGCTCCCGTGCAGCTGACCCATGGTGGTCAGCGCCTCCTCGAGCTCGGCGTCGGACAGCGCCCACAGCCGCTCCGGCTGAGCACCCGCCAAGGCGTCGCTCGCGTCGTGGGCGGCAGTCAGCACCGGCCGGTCGGGACCGAGTCCGCCGGCTGACGCGCTGTCGGGTGCGAGTGCCATGGAACAACCGTAGACCGGACCACTGACAGCCGAACGCGAGGCAGGGGAAGCGAATTCCGTTACACCACAGTCAGATTCACGACGGATGCGACCGCGTGTGACGTCTGTGAACCAGTGATGCGATATCGCGCCGATACGGCGCCGTATCGGCATCAGTTGTCCACAGGACACCAGTCAGGCGACCTCCAAGGCGGCCTCCAAACCGACCTCCAACGCCACCTCCAAGGCGACCTCCACCGACCGACTTCAGACCTCCGGTCTGGACAGATGCGTTAGTGACGACTAACGTATTTGGCGTTGTGACTGACCCACTCTCCGCCGCCGCCGAGCCGAGCCGCCGCCGGATCCTGCAGCTCCTGGCCCGAGGGCCACGGGGCGTCACGGACCTGGCCGGCGAGTTCACGGTGACCAGGTCCGCGATCAGCCAGCACCTCCTGGTGCTCGCCGATGCCGGCCTCGTGGAGGCGGAGAAGGTCGGGCGCACGCGGATCTACCGGGTCGTGCCGACCGGGCTGCAGCAGCTGCAGGCCGAGATCGACCGGTTCTGGACCTCCGAACTCGACCAGCTCGTCGCCGACGCGCATCGCCTGAAGGGAACACCATGAGCTTCACCAAGTCCGTTGTCCTGCCCGTCTCCCCCGACGAGGCGTTCGCCCTCGTCACCGAGCCGGAGCGGCTGCGTCGCTGGCAGACCGTGACGGCGACCGTCGACCTCCGGGCCGGCGGGTCCTACCGCTGGACCGTCACCCCGGGCCACGTCGCGGAAGGCACCTACCGCGAGGTCGAGCCCGGCCGTCGCGTGGTGTTCGGCTGGGGCTGGGACGAGAACCCGGAGCTCCCCAAGGACGCCTCCACCGTGACGATCACCATCGAGCCGGTCGCCGAGGGCTCCCAGGTCACGCTCGTGCACGAAGGGCTCACCGAGGAGCAGGCCGCGATGCACGCCGAAGGCTGGGACCACTTCTTCGAGCGGCTCGAGCGCCTTGCCACCACCGGCGACGCCGGTCAGGACGAGTGGGCGTGGGCACCCGAAAGCCTCACCCCGCTGGTGGCCGCCGAGGCAGCCCTGGCCGCCATCCAGCCGGTGCTGCGGGCCCTCACCCCCGAGGACCAGCCCAAGCCCACCCCCTGCGCCGACTTCACCGCCCACCAGCTCGCCGTGCACCTGCTGGATTCGCTGGTCCGGCTCGGCGGGATGGCCGGCGCCTCGCTGACCGTCCCCGAGCAGGGTTCGCTGGAGGACAAGATCTCCACCCTCACCGGCCAGGCGATCACCGCGTGGCGGGCAGTCGACCTCGACGGCACCCTCGCCACCCCCCGTGGCGACGCCCCGGCCGCGTTCCTCGCCAGCATCCTGCCGCTGGAGCTGCTGCTGCACGGCTGGGACCTCGCCCAGGCCTCGGGCCAGAAGCTCAACGTCTCCGACGAGGTCGTCACCTACATCCACCACCTGACCCGCGACGTCATCGCCCAGGGCCGGGGCCGCTCCTTCGCCGACGAGGTCACCGCCGGCGCCGACAGTGACGCGGTCGAGCGCTTCGCCGCCTATGCCGGCCGCGCCCCCATCCCCGCCTGAGCGAGCCGCGCCCCCCTCCGCCTGAGCGCACCACGCGTCACGGTCTGACCTCATCGCCAGTCCCAAACAGGACAGCGCCCCACCCACGACAGCGCCCCACCCACCAAGGAGATCCCGTCATGAGCAAGTTCCTCTTCATCTATCACGCGCCCACCACGCCCGCCGAGAACACCCCCACCGACCCCGCCGAGATGGAAGCCGTCATGGGTCAGTGGATGGAGTGGGCCGGGCGCGTCGGTGAGGGCATGGTCGACTTCGGCACGCCCCTGGCCGACGGCGTGCGCGTCACCCCCGAGGGCAGCTCGCCGGCGACGAGTGACGTCGTGGGCTACAGCATCATCGAGGCCGCAGACCAGCAGGCAGCGCTCGCGCTGGCCGAGGGTCACCCGCACCTGAACATGCCCGGCGGGTGCACGATCGAGATCCACGCCGCCCAGCCCGTCCCCGGTATGTGACCGAGCGGGCGCGACGCCGGTCCGCGCCCGCCACACCGCGCCCGCGCAAAACGGAGCGGTATGCCGCGTGGTCGCCACGCGGCATACCGCTCCGTCAGTCCCGGGTGGCTCAGCCCTTCTGCAGCTGGGCCACGTGCAGGGTCACCATCCGCCCGCCGACACTGTCGGAGTCGAGCGTGTCGGGGTCGGAGACGGCGTAGTTGCCCACGACGTCGAAGGTGTAGGTGCCCGCCGAGGTCACCGGCACCTGGACGGTCGCCGTGCCGGCACCTGCGGTGAAGGACTCGGTCGAGGTGCCGATGACGGCACCCGACGGGTCCTTGACCGTGACCGTGTAGCTGGTGCCGTTGATGCCGACGGCAGCCAGCGACGGGTGGGACAGCGAGACCTTCAGCGACGTGACGCCCGCGCCCACCGGTGCGGTGTAGGTGTGGCTGTCCGTGCCGCCGACCGTCGCGCGCGGGCTGTCGTAGGTCCAGAAGTCACCGCGGGCGACCTTCCAGCCGTCAGCCGACAGGACCCGCGCGTCGGCCTGGGTGCTTGCCCTGGCCAGGTCCTTGGCCCAGCTGCGACTGCTGACCAGGGCGACGGCCTTGTCGAGGTTCGCGTAGCCGTAGCCGATCTGCCAGAACGGCAACGTGCCGGTGTCGTCGTCGTTCGAGACCGGGCTGGCGGTCGCCTGGAGCGCGAGCCGGACCTGGTCGGGCGTGAGCGCCGGGTTGGCCTGCTTGAGCACGGCCGCTGCCCCGGCGATGTGCGGGGAGGCCATCGACGTGCCGGAGGCGGTGGTGTTCTCACCGGGCGGGCACGGACCGACCACGGTGCCGGTGGTGTCGCACGTCGAGGAGATGTCGACGCCCGGCGCCGTCACGTCCGGGTGCACGAGCCCGATCCGGTCGCCCGTGTAGACGGTGTGGCCACCGGCCGTGATGCCGGTCGGCTGGGAGTTGTCGTGGGTGAGCCCGTTCGAGGAGAAGTCGCCGCGGTGCCGGTCCACCGAACCGGCCGCCACCGAGATGACCCACGGAGACTGGCTGAACGGGTTGAGGCTGAGCTCGGCGTCTTCGGAGCCGGAGTTGCCGGCCGCGAAGACGACGGTGACGCCCTGGTCCACCACGGCCTTGGTCGCCACGGCCACCGGGTCGCGCGGGTCGTACTGCCGGTAGGAGTTGCCCCAGCTGTTGTTGACGACGTCGATGCCGAGCAGGTCGGGCTGGTCGAGCATGTAGTCGTAGGCGGTGACGACAGCGGTCGTGAACAGCACCGCACCGATCGCGAAGCAGGCCAGGTCCGCATCCGGGGCGACGCCGTAGCGCGAGCCGTCGGTGACCGAGCTGGAGTCGGCGGCTATGATCCCGGCGACGTGGGTGCCGTGTCCCGAGCCGAGGTCGGTGTTCGAGTACGGCCCCTGGTCCGCCGGCACGACGAGCGTCGTCGACGAGTCGGCCGGGAGGTTGGCGTACTCACCACTGACGAGGGAGACGTTGTGCTTCACCCGCTGGGCGAGGTCGGGATGGGTTGCGTCGCAACCGGAGTCGACGACACCGACCGTGACGCCCTTGCCGGTGAGCCCCTTGGCCCGAAGCGCGGCGCCGCCCATCGCGTCGGAGGAGGTCGTGTCGAGCAGGTCGATGCTCTCGTCGGGGTACACGTCGTTCGCCACGCCCGTGGTGACCGCCGAGCGGAACTGCGCCACCGTGCCACTGACCAGCGCGAGCGGGAGCCGCTTCATGGGCTGGACCGTGAGGCCGAGGGCCTTGAGGGCGGTCACCTGCGTCGCCGTGGGGGTGCCGTCGAAGGTCGCGATCGCGCGTCCAGTCGGCGTGCCGTTGTCGAGCAGCCGGGCCAGGCCCGGCGTGTCCCCGGCGAGCGCTGCCGCGGCAGCGTCTCCCGGACTGAGGGTGACGGTCGTCGCGGAGGCCGCGCCGGCGGCATACCCGCCGGTGATGATGAGGGCGAGGGCTGTCGCGCCGGTGAGCGCGGCTGTGGTCGCGCGGTGGGACGTGCGAAGCATGGTTCCTCCACGGAGCAGTAGGTGCCCTGCCTCAACGCGACGCGGGTGCTCCGGGTTACGCGGCCGCCGCGAAACCGGCGGCGACCCTCAGCGGGCACGACCGGCGGCCAGCCACGCAAACAGAGGGGGTATGCCGCGTGGTGACCACGCGGCATACCCCTCGGCTGTGGTGCTGGGTCAGGCGACGCGCTCCTGCGGCGACGTCTCCTTGGTCTTGCCGGGGTCGCGCTCGACGATGTCGCCGAGGACGTCGTCGATCCTGGCCATCAGCGCGGGCTCGAGCTTCACGCCGGCGGCCTTGACGTTCTCGTGCACCTGCTCGGGACGCGAGGCGCCGACGAGTGCGGCGGCGACGTTGTCGTTCTGGAGGACCCAGGCGACGGCGAGCTGCGCCATGGTCAGGCCGACCTCGTCGGCGACCGGCTTGAGGCCCTGCACGCGGGTGAGCACGTCGTCGTTCATGAAGCGGCTGATCATGTCGGCGCCGCCCTTCTCGTCAGCGGCGCGCGAACCCTCCGGCGGCTTCTGGCCGGGCTGGTACTTGCCGGTCAGCACGCCCTGCGCGATCGGGCTCCACACGATCTGGCTGACGCCGAGCTCGCGAGACGTCGGCACGACGTCGTCCTCGATGACGCGCCACAGCATGGAGTACTGCGGCTGGCTCGAGATGAGCTGGATGTTGAGCTCCTTGGCCAGCGCGACGCCGTCACGGATCTGCTCGGCGGTCCACTCGCTGACGCCGATGTAGAGCGCCTTGCCCTGGCGGACGACGTCGGCGAACGCCGTCATCGTCTCCTCGAGCGGCGTCTCGGTGTCGTAGCGGTGCGCCTGGTAGAGGTCGACGTAGTCGGTCTGGAGGCGCTGCAGCGAGCCGTTGATCGACTCCATGATGTGCTTGCGCGACAGGCCGGTGTCGTTCTTCCCACCCGGCCCGGTCGGCCAGTAGACCTTGGTGAAGATCTCCAGGCTCTCGCGCCGCTCGCCCTTGAGGGCCTCGCCGAGCACGGTCTCCGCCTTGGTGTTGGCGTAGACGTCGGCGGTGTCGAACGTGCTGATGCCCGCATCGAGCGCAGCGGCAACGCACTGCGCGGCGACGTCGTTCTCCACCTGCGAGCCGTGCGTCAGCCAGTTGCCGTAGGTGATCTCCGAGATCTTGAGTCCGCTGTTGCCCAGGTATCGATAGTCCATGCTTCAACCGTATGCCGCGCCGCTGACACGTGCCGCGCGGGGTGGAGCTCGGTCGCCAGACTGCGCCCGAAGGGCTAGTGGGCGGGTTGGAGCTCCGCGCCCTCCGTCTCCTCGGCGGCCGGCGTCGCGCGGTCGAGGTCGGCGTCGCGCTTGGCGAGCGCGCTCGGCCACCACATCCGTCCGCGGACGTCGAGGTTGAGCGCGGTCACGAGCACCGAGCGGACGACCAGCGTGTCGAGCAGGACACCGAGCGCCACGGCGATCCCGATCTCGGCGAAGGTCACCACCGGCAGCGTCCCGAGCACCGCGAACGTGCCCGCGAGGACCAGGCCGGCCGAGGTGATCACGCCACCGGTGGCCGCGAGGCCCACGAGCGCACCGCGGCGGGTGCCGATCTCCTTGGCCTCCTCGTGCACTCGGGTCATGAGGAAGATGTTGTAGTCGATCCCCAAGGCCACCAGGAACACGAAGACGAAGAGTGGCAGCGACGAGTCCGCTCCGGCGAAGCCCAACACGTGCCGGAAGATCAGCGCCGACAGACCCATGGCTGCGCCGTAGGAGAGCACGACGGTCGCCACCAGGATCAGCGGGGCGGTGAGGGCGCGCAGCAGCAGGATCAGGATGAGCAGCACCACGCCGAGGATGAGCGGGATGATCCGCACGTTGTCATCGGCGGAGGCGCGCAGCGTGTCGGCTCGCGTAGCGGTGTCACCACCGGCGATGGCATTGGCTCCCGGGATCGCGGCGATGTCGTCACGGATCCGGTCGACGGTCGCGGTCGCCGCGTCGGAGTCGGGGGCGTCGGTGAGGGTGGCCATGATCAGCGACCGCCCACCCTTGGTCACCGGGTCGGCGACCGTAGACACACCCTTGACCGTCTCGAGCTTGGTCTTCACCGAGGCTGCCTTGTCGGCGTTGGCGAGCACCATCACCGGTGAGCCGGTGCCGGCCGGGAAGTGCCGGGCCACGACCTGCTCCCCCCCGATCGAGTCGGGGGTGCCGTAGTAGACGTCCTTGTTCTCGAGGCCGGTCGCGTTGAGCTGCAGGATGCCCAGCGACGCGATGGCCAGCAGCAGCGACGTGACGACCCAGGTGCGGCGGGGAGCCTTGGCGATCCGGCGTCCGATCCCGGCCCAGAACCCGTCGCGGGTGTGGTCGACCGACCCATAGGTCGGGCGCACCGGCCAGAAGATCCACCGGCCGCAGACGACCAGGAGCGCGGGCAGCAGGGTCAACATCACGAGCAGCCCGACGGCGACGCCGATGGCGGCGACCGGGCCGAGGCCCTTGGTCGAGTTCATCGTGGCGAAGAGCAGGCACAGCATGCCGGCGATGACGGTCGCGCCCGAGGCGAGGATGGCCGGGCCGGCGCGGTGCAGCGCGAACGCCATCGCCTCGTGCCGGTCCTCGTGCCGCCTGAGCTCTTCTCGATATCTCGCGACGAGCAGCAGGGCGTAGTCGGTCCCCGCGCCGAAGACGATGACGGTGAGGATGCCGGAGCTCTGGGCGTTGACCGTGAGCGTGTCGCCCTTGGCCAGGAAGTAGATGACTGCCTGGGCGACGAAGAGTGCGGTGCCGGCCGAGATCACCGGGATCAGCCACAGGACCGGGCTGCGGTAGGTCAGCAGCAGGATGACGATGACGACGGCCATCGCGGAGTAGAGCAGCTTGCCGTCGATGCCGGAGAACGCCTCGGACGAGTCAGCGGCATAGCCCACCGGCCCGGTGACGTGCATGGACAAGCCATCCGGGCGCTGGTCGGCCACGGCGCGCAGGTCCTTGACCGTGTCACCGAGGGTGTCCCAGCCGCCCTCCCCCGCGTCGACGGGCACGATGACCTGCAACGCCTTGCCGTCCTGCGACGGGATCGGGCCGACCGTCTCGCTCTTGACCGGTTCGAGCGCGTTGAACTTCGCGACCTGCGCGGCGACGGCCTGCTGGTCCTGCTGCGTGACGCCGGCCGGGCGCTCGTAGACGATGACCGCCGGGAACTCGTTCTTGCTCTGGAACGCCTCGATCTGCTTGACCACCTGGGTCGACTGCGCGTCAGCGGGCAGCCAGGCGACGGCCTCGTTGTTGAGGACGCCCTGCAGCTTGCCGGCCGGGCTGAACGCCGCGGCGAGGATCGCCAGCCAGAACACGACGACGAACCACTTGGTGACCTTGCTCGACGGGAACCAGGCGAAGCGCCCCACGTCTGCCATGCGTGTCTGTGCCATCGTCTGTCCCTCACCTCGAGTTGGTCGCACCTCCTGCCCGGCGACGTTGTCATCCACCGTAGGCCGCGGTTGCTTTGACGGACAACGAATTTCGCGCGAGTTGGGCGCGGGTTCAGGGGTCGTTCAGGGGTGACCCTGAGGAGGGTTCGGGCAAATCAGGGCGTATGCCGCGCAGCTCAGCACTGGACGCGGGACCCTGCGTCGAGCACCCGACTGACTAGCTTTATAGTTTGTTACTTGGCTGCCTTTATGGCATGTTCTGTGGCAGAGATGGCCACGACTTAGGGGGACATGTGAAGTTCACGAAGAGAGCAGTTGTTGCCGCTGTGACAACCCTCGCGATGTTGGTCGTCGGAGGTCAGGCGGGTTTTGCCGACGGCCTGGATCCTGCCGAGCGCCTGATCACAGCCAAGACCGGCTCCTTGGGTGAGGTTGTTCCGCCCGGGGGCTCCAGTCGCGGTGGCATACCCATCAAGCCAGCGCGCGGCCTGCGCACGTGGCTTCAGCGTGACAGCAGCCGCATCCGTCTGGTGGCCGAGCTTGATGAAGGACAATCCAAAGGAACCTTTGAAGACGTGATTCCGGAAGGTTGGCACTTCGAGGCTCAAGCTGACGGTTCGCTAGCGATCCACGATCAAGATGGCCGAGTCCAAGGCCACGTCGAGCCACCCTGGGCTCTGGACTCCGACCACCGGGCCCTCAAGACGCAATACACCCCGGCAGGGAATGACCTGGAGCAAACCGTGGACACGAGACACGCTGCCTATCCCATAGTCATGGACCCGACGGTGACGACGGGATGGTGGTTCACGACGCCCGTGTACTACCTCAAGTACGACTGGTCGGGCACGTGGAAGCTCAAGAACTACATCGACGACAACAGGACGCTCGCTGCGGCTCTCATTTGCAACTTCGTGCCGACGACGGTTGGTAGGACGACTTGCCAGGCCATCTTCATCTTGGTCCGCGCGGACATCATCGACACGGTCAACCGGGCGATCGCTGCCGGAAAGTGTTACAAGGTGCGTCTGCCCGCATTGGGTGGCGCAATAGCCCTTCCTGCCTACGATTCTTACTACGTGACCTGCTAGAGGGAGCACTGCATGCTTCTACAAGCGCTGAAAGGCAACGATCCCGTCACCCTGCGCGGAACCATTGAGCTGGCGATGCTGGAGCTCTCACTACTCCTGCCGTTGTGGGTTGTTGGAGCGATGGTCATGGAGGTTGACCTTCCCACATGGTGGGCGATGGGCTTGCTCAGCATGGGGTGGATTGCAACGTCCGTCGGACGACTGGCGTGGGCTCGATGGCGCAGAGCCCACCGGGGTCCGACATCGCTTGAGCCCTGAGCCTGTTACTCGCAGGCGACCCCGCCACCGTGTCGCCGCAGTGGGTTTGCCGGCGATGCCCAGCAGGCTGGCGAACAGCGCGACCGACACGAAACCGGCGCGCACCTCGGCCCACCGCCGCTCCACCAGGAGGACGCGGAGGAAGAAGTAGCAGCCGCCGAGGTAGGCGGAGGCCAGCAGCATCGAGGTCATGTGCGACTGGATCTGCCACGACCACAGGCGCGCGGTCTCGCCCGGGAAGCCGTAGAGGATCACGAACGCCACGAGCAGGAAGGGCGCGATGAACGCGGAGAGTGCCTTGGTAGCAGTGAGCACTCGGTCGTCGCGCCTCATGGCGGCACCCGGGAGACCGAGTCGAGCAACGCGGCGTAGGAGGCGACCAACGCGCGGCGCTCGGCGGCCAGGCGTGGGTCGTCGACGTCGCAGCCGGCGTCGACCCAGGCATCCGACAGGTCCATCGCCTCGGCACGCCAGCGGGCGGCTTCGTGCATCGACTCGGGCGGCGCCGAGTAGACATAGGAGTAGAGGTCGACGAGGGCGCGCTCGAGCTCCGGTCTGGTGGCTGCGTCGTCGCGCTGGTGCGCCCGGTGGACCCGCCACCACTCGACCTCGAGCTCCGAGGCGCGGACCGGGTCGAAGTCGAGGTCGGAGTGCGCGAGGACGAGCTCGTAGAACCGGCGCATCGAGGCACGCGCGGCGTCAGGATCGTTGGTGGGCACCGGCGCCCACGCCTTGTTGGCCTTCAGCACGTGCCACGCGCCGATGAGGGTGCGGCGTGGTCCGAGCCCGAAGCCCTGGTCGATCATCCCGACGAACGAGCGCAGCGCCGGCCACCACTCGCGCCGGTAGTAGCTGGCCCAGGCAAGGGTCTCGTGTTGCCCGAGCACGACCGGATCGAAGTTTCGGGGGCTGTGGCTACACATCCTGGTCACGGCGCACCTGACTCTCCGCCTCCGGGCCGCTGACAACGCGGGTCCTCGGTCGGATACTAGTCGCGCAGGCCCAGCCGGTCAGGGGGTGCAGATGCCCACGCGCGACATCGCCACGGTCGTTGCTGCCATGGATGCCCGGCTTGACCGGATGCCTCCCGAACGCACCGCCCAACGCGTCTTCCTCGACACCTACCGACGCACGACCATCGCCGTCGGCAAGGCGATCGCGGACGCGCAGTTCGAGGATCCCGAGTGGGTCGAGTATTGGGACGTGGCGTTCGCCGATCTCTACCTGGCCGCGCTCGAGCTCGACCTCGTCGGCAGCCATGAGGTGCCGCGACCGTGGCGGCTCGCCTTCGACGCGCCGGAGTCCCTGCCGGCGTTGCGGCACGTGCTGCTCGGCATCAACGCGCACATCAACTACGACCTGCCCCAGGCGCTGCTGGCGGTGATCAGCGACGCGGAGTTCGGGGACCCGGTGGTGCTGGACCGCAGGCAGCGCGACCACGAACGCATCGACGGCGTGCTCTCGGCCCGTGTCGCCGACGAGGACGACGAGCTCGGCGCCCTGTCAGCGCGATCGCTCGTGGACCGGGTGCTCCAACCGCTGAACCGCCTGAGCAGCAAGCGGTTCCTGCGCGAAGCGCGACAGAAGGTGTGGCACAACACCATCGAGCTCCAGCAGGCGCGCGTCGCCGGGCCCGAGGCGTATGCCGCGCGGCTGGCCGAGCTCGAAGTGCTCAGCGCCGCCCGCATCGCCGACCTGCTGGCGCCGGGTCAGGTGCTGCTGCGGCTGGCCGTGGCCGGTTTCGGCGTCACCCTGCCGCCATCAGCCTGAGGGTCGCCCCCCTCCCCGACTAGTTGCCACCTGTCCCTCACGGACCCACCGATCCGGGCCCCTCGTGAGGCACCAGTGGCAACAAGTCGGCCACCCCCACGACTTGTTGCCACCTGCACCTAACCGACTGGCCGATTCGGCCCTCTCGTGGGGCATCAGTGGCAACAAGTCGGGAGCGGCCGGGCCCGGTTTCGGCGTCGCCCTCCCCCGGCAGCCTCCTGAAAGCGCGATGCGCCGGACAGGCTCAGCCCATCCAGCGCACCGCTACTTCAGAGAGCTCAGAGGCGGACCTTCACGCCCCCGGAGAACATCGAGTCGTGCAGCTCGAGGCTGGTGAGCTTCGCGCCCTTGGGGATGTCGAAGTAGACCTTCCCCTTCACGCTGTTGCCGGGGTTGATCTCCTCCCACAGGACCTCGGAGCTGCCGTCGTAGATGGACGCCTCGCTGTCGGCAGAGAACTTGCGGCCTTTGCTGTCGAAGGCAACCTGGTTGTCGGCAAACATCGACTGGGCCTCGTCGCCGATGTTTGAGATGGACATGGTGACCGCGCAGAACTGGCCCTGGGCCTTCTTCTGGAGGTAGACCGAGTCGCCGACCTTGGCGATGCCGCACTTGACGCTGCGCACGGTGAACTTGAACTTGCCGTCGCGGAACGGCTTGCCGATCTGCGATCCCAGAGGTGCCGGCTTGGGCGCCGGCTTCGGTGCCGCCGCCTTGGCTGCCGAGGGCGCGGGCGCAGCTGCCTTGGTCGCAGCGGGAGCCGCTGCCTTGGCCGCCGACGAGGTGGGGCTCGACGCCGAGACTGGCGTGGTCGGGTCATCGCCGCCACCCATGGCGCCGCCGATCATGGCCAGCACGACGACTCCGGCGGGGATCAGGACGCGCTTCTTCGTGTACCAGGCGCGGGCCGGCTTCTGGGTCGCTGCGGCGGCGGGAGCAGCAGCCTCTTGGTTTCCCGGAGCGAAGTGCTCCGTCCACTGCTGACCATCCCAGTAGCGCTGCTGACCGTCGTTCTGCGGGTACCAGCCCGCGGGCGTGCTCATGTCGTCTTTCCTCCAGGACTAGGGCGGCCGACTGTTTGCGGAAGCGGCCAATGCGTATGCCCGATTTGCGGGTCTTGCACAGAATCACGCACCTCAGTCCCAAAGGCGTGGTTAGTGGCTTAGGAAGCGCTTTCAGCCGATCGGCGGGTCAGCCGAACGGACGAGCACCCTTCCGTTTGCGGCTCACTGCGTCGACTCGCGGCGAGTCGTGCCGACACGCCAGCGACACGCGGAAGCCGGATCGTCCGAACGGCCATCTTTCCGGGATCAATGGGGCGCCAGATCGTTGCGGATGCCACTCTTCACTGTCGTCACGCCAGCCCCCCGCCTCCCACGATCCCCCCGGACGTAACTCGTGCGCCTTCTCCCCGCTTCCCTCGCAGTCCTGGCCATCACCCCCGTCTTCGTGGCCCTCCCTACGGTGTCGTTCGCCTCCACGGACACGGCCCATCCAGTTGCCCCGCGCGTGCAGTCGACCGCGATCCACGGTGTGGACGCAGTCGCCAAGGGCCAGCTCTGGACTCTCCGAGTCGTGCCCGGCCGTGCCATCAGCACCCTGACGCCGGTGCAGGAGCGGTCGCGGTTCACCGTGGCGGGTGTCTCGTGGTCACGCAGCACCGGGCTCACCAACGACGACGTCATCGTGCAGCTGCGTGTGCGTGAGGACTCCGGTTGGAGCGCCTGGGAGACGCCCGGCGTGACCGACGAGGGCCCCCAGAGCGGGACCGGCGAGTCCGTCACCGCACGCCTCGGCACGAACCCCCTCGTCACCGACGGCGCCACGGCGATCCAGGTGCGAGTCGATACCCCGAACGGTCAGCCGCTCCCCGACGTCCGCGTCACGACGATCAACCCGGGCACCTCGTCCGCCGACGACGACCTCACCCCGAAGACGCCCGCCGCGTCCGCCTCAGCCGCCGCGGCGATGCCCACGATCATCACCCGCAAGCAGTGGGGCGCCGACGAGTCGCTTCGTGGGTCAACGACCTACAACACCACCGTCAAGGCGATCACGATCCACCACACCGCCAGCTCGAACGACTACACCGAGGCGACCGCCGCCGCCCAGATCCGCGGCATCTACGCCTACGACACCAAGGGCCTCGGCTGGTCTGACATCGCCTACAACTTCCTCGTCGACAAGTTCGGCCGGATCTACGAGGGTCGCGCCGGCTCGATCACCTCGGCGGTGCGCGGCGCCCACGCGATGGGCTTCAACACCAACACGATGGGCGTCGCCGCACTCGGCAACTACCAGACCGCCAAGCCCCCGGCCGTCATGGTCGACTCACTCGCCAAGGTCGCCGGCTGGAAGCTCTCGCAGTACGGCGTCGACCCCTCCGCCACGACAAAGCTGACCTCCGCGGGCGGCACCGGCACCAAGTACGCCGCCGGCGTCGTCGCCACCCTCCAGACCCTCAACGCCCACCAGAACACGTCCTACACGCTGTGCCCAGGCCAGTACCTCTACCCGCTCATGGCGACCATCCGCAGCAAGGCCACCGCCTACGCGAAGACCTCGGTGCCGCCACCCCCGACCCCGGTCCCGACGTCGAAGCTGTTCGCCACCTACGGCACCCTCACCCTGGCCACCGGTTCCAAGGGCTGGGCGGTGCGTGACCTCCAGCTCGAGCTCAACCGCCGTGGGTATGCCGCGGGCACTGCAGACGGCGCGTTCGGCACCGGCACGGCTGGCGCCGTGCAGCGCTTTCAGAAGGCCGCCGTGCTCACGGTCACCGGGAAGGTCGCGGCCAACGACTGGCGCGCGCTGTCAGGCCTCACCTACACGAAGACCGGCGCTCCCCCGCCTCCCCCGCCTGTGCCCACGGTCCCGGCGCCCACGCCGGTCGTGCCGGCGCTGCCCATCGTCGGGTTCAACGCCGACGGGCGCGGCGACGTCATCGGTCGCACGGCGGCCGGCGACCTCTACTTCTACCCGACCAAGATCGGCGGCATCGGCACTCCCACGCGGATCGGCACCGGTTGGAACATCTACAGCCAGGTCGTCTCCCCCGGTGACCTGTCCGGCGACCGACTCGCCGACATCGTCGCCGTCACCCCGGAGGGCTGGGCCTACCTCTACAAGGGCAACGGCAAGGGTGGCGTCATGGGCACCCGCATCCTGCTGTCCCAGTCGTGGAAGGCCTACACCGACTTGCTCACGCCCGGAGACTGGACCGGCGACCACAAGCCAGACCTGTTGGCGCGCAAGGCCAACGGCGAGCTCTGGATGATCGTCGGCGACGGCAAGAGCGGCTTCACCGGCACCTGGACCCGCATCGGCACCAACTGGCAGACGCTCGCCCAGGTCATCACGCCCGGCGACGTCACCGGGGATGGCCAGGCCGACCTGCTGGGACGCACCCCGACCGGCAAGCTCTACCTCTACCGCGGCACCGGCATCGGCACCGCCACCGCTACCGGCTACCTGCCCGGGGTCTTCGTCTCGACCGGCTGGCAGACCTACAACACGGTCTTCTCCACCGCGGACCTCACCGGCGACGGCAAGGCCGACCTCATCGGCCGCACGCCGGCCAACGTCGACTACGTATACGCCGGCACCGGCAAGGGAACCTTCGCCGCACCCAAGCGTTTCACCGCCCCGTGGGGCGCCACCACCCGGATTGTGGGAGTGCGCTGAGTCGCGTGTCTGGCTTGGATGACGACGACCAGTTCTCGCTGAGGACTGTCCCCGACTGCGCGACCTGCACCTGCGGGGAGCGGCTGTCGCCGGGCGAGCGCGCCGGCTGGGACCCGGTGACCTCCAGGGTGATCTGCCTCTGGTGTCTGGCCGACCGCAAGGTTGGTCGCGCGTCGCCGCGTCGACGGGTCACGGCAACGCCGGCAGTCACCCTGATCAGGGTCGCTAGCCCGGCCCGGCGCGCACGAGGCCGCTCGTCGTCGGGGCGCCAGCGCCGGTCGCGATCGCCGCGCACGACAGTGACACTGCTGCTGACCCTCGCCATCCTGGTGGGCCTGGTGTACGCCGACAACGTGGTGCTCGGCCATGACTCCATCCTCCGCGCCTTCGGCATCAGCCAGCTCCCGGGTGCAACCACCCGTGGCCTCGAGCGTCAGATTCCGCAAGGCTCTGACTCGACGCACTTCGCGTTCATGCAGACGAAGGGGGTCGACAGCAAGGACCCTGTGGCGTGGAGCTCCTGCGACCCCATCCACGTCGTGGTGAATAAGGCCTCCGCTCCCCCACAGGCAGACCGGCTGCTGCAAGAGTCGCTCGACCGGGTGTCTGAGTTGAGCGGCCTCACCTTCGTGGTCGATGGCGAGACCGACGAAGAACCCATCCCCAACCGTCCAGCGCAGAGCCGCAACCCGCTCAAGGGCCTCTGGGCTCCGGCCCTGATCGCCTGGACGACACCAGAAGCCGTTCCGGCACTGAAGGACAAGGTCGCCGGTATCGGGGGTCCTCGGGAGGGTCCTGCGGGTTATCCCACTCGCCGGCACTTCGTCAGCGGCATCGTCTACCTGGATGGCCCGTCGATCTCGCAGATCCTGTTGCGCAAGAACGGCTGGGCCCAGAGCCGGGCCATCGTCATGCACGAGCTCGGACACATGGTGGGCCTGGCCCACGTCGACTCGGACGCCGAACTGATGGACGGAGACAACGACTCCGGCATCACCGACTTCGGTCCCGGCGATCGCGAAGGCCTCCGCCGTCTTGGCGCCGGACCCTGCTTCTGATCCCCGGCAACTGGCTCACACGCCACGGCACATTGGTCCCTCCCGGCGGCCTGTGCGCTCTAAGCTCGCCCCATGGCAGGGGACCGGATAGCCGAGGAACGATTGCGTCGTGAGGTCATAGCCGCCGCAGTCCAGCGGCGAGCGGATGACCTGGGCGGGTACCTTCCGTGGACCGAACTCACCGACTTCCCATTGCCCGACGGCACCAGTGTGCGCTTAGTCGACCCTGGCCGTGGTGGCATCTGGAACCCGAAGGACCTCGTCGCGACGCTGAGCATCCTCACATCCCCCGACGGTCCCTACGCCGACCGCGAGACGGACGGCTTCCTCACGTACAGCTACCAATCTGGACCTGACGGCGGAAAGAACCTGAAACTCCGCGCGGCGATGGAGCACCGTCTCCCGGTTCTTCGCTTCGACAAGATCGCCAAGGCGACGTACCAGCTGATCTATCCGGTCTTCGTCGTAGGCGACAACCCCATCGCGCGAGAGTTCACGCTGACTCTGGACGAGGTGCTGCGCGCACTCCCCAGCTCACAACCGCTCTCCCCCATCGAGAAGGCCTATGCGCAGCGGCTCGTCAGTCAGCGGGTCCATCAGCCTGCCTTCCGAGCGCGAGTGATGCTGGCCTACGAAGGCACTTGTGCGGTGTGCACGTTGAAGCACCCAGAGCTGCTGGATGCTGCCCACATCATCGAAGACGGGAATGAGGGCGGCGATCCGGTCGTGACGAATGGCCTGAGCCTCTGCAAGATCCATCACGCCGCCTATGACCGGTCACTGCTGGGAATTACGCCCGACTACGAGGTCCGGATCAACCAGCGTCTTCTCAACGAGATCGACGGCCCGATGCTTCGACACGGTCTGCAAGAGATGCATGGTCGGGCGCTAACCCTTCCTCGCGTGGAGGCGGACCGCCCAGACCCGGGACGCCTCTCGACGCGGTTCAATGCGTTCATTGCCGTTTAGATTCGCAAGCGATCTCAGAGTTGGCTGACGCACCCCATCGGAAGTCTCGTTGCCCTACGCCGGACAGGCGTTGTCATCGCGATGGCACACTCGCAGCATGGCTGTCAGTTCTTATCCAATTGTCATTCCAACTGTCACTTTGGTGAGAACGGTCAACGAGGACGCACAAACCCTCGCCAAGGTCCTGATCAGTCAGAAGCGGATGCATCTGCAAGAGCGCCTCGCTATGGCACTCGGCTGGACCATGGACCGCCTGCACGCCGCAAAACGGGTCCTGGACGGACAACTAGCACCGCTGGGGCTACGGCTGCACGAGAACAGCATGGGCATTGCCGTCCGGCCAGCCGACACCGCCGCCGACGAAGCCACCACCCGGCTGGAGGCCTACCGCGACGCGGAAGACGGCATCCACCAAGGCATGGCCCGCGTCCTATATGCGGCGTACGCGGGAACCCTGTCCGCCCAGGAGACCAAGAACGACCACCGCGTCCAACTCGCAGCCCTCCGCCGCCGCGACGCCATCACCTTCGGCGGAGTCGGCCAGACCAGGTACGCCCTCAGCGAGTCCGCCACGTTCGCATTCGACATCCCCGAGTAGCGCAAGACGGCGCCAACAAGCCACATGATGAGAGTCATGCCCACCACACCACTTCACCTCGCCCTCGGCCGCGAACCCAGCGACCTGACCTGGGAACTCGTTCAGGAAGCCATCGACACGCGGCTCGAAGAAACAGACGCCCTCGACTGGAAATCCGCCCTCCCCGCCAAGGAGGCCCGCACCGAGTTCGCCAAGGACGTGGCCGCCATGGCCAACAGCGGTGGCGGCATGATCGTGTACGGCGTGCAGGAGCAAGGTGGCGGTTCCTCAGCAGCCGCCGCCGTCACTGGCATCGAGCAGTGGGACGACGGGGAAGAACGACGGCTGCGCCAGATCGCCTACAGCGGCATCCAGCCACCTGTGCACGGCCTAACGTTCCGACTGCTCCAACATGAACACTCGCAAGTCGTCGCGCTCAGCATCCCCGGCAGCGCCGACAGCCCTCATCTGGTCTGGACTGGGACCGGATTCACCGCTCCAATCCGATACGGCGCCCAAACTGAGTTCATGAGGGAGCGCGAAATCGAACGCGCATACCGGGCGCGGTTCGACTCCTATGCCGGGCTCGACGCCACCCTCGACGAACGCATCGAACAACTACGCCAGGTGGTCAGCGGCCCAGACCGAGTCTGGATGATCGGTTCAGCCGTCCCGCTTCAACCCCGCCCACTTCACCAAGGACGCGTGGAGCGGAACGTGATCGTCGACTTGCTGACCACGTATGAGACAGGAAGTCCTTACAGCGCGGAACGGCCGTCAGCGGGCTCGTTCTCGATCAACCCGCGCCGGGGGCTGAGGAGATGGCGCGCGTACGAGGCTTTGGCAGGTAGAGCAGAACGGGTGATCGAAGTACACGACGATGGGGGCGTCGGTATCGCCGATTACAACTGGGCATCGGGCGGTAGAGACGGGTTCAAGAACAATCACATCGGGATGAGCGAGGTGCTGCTATTCGCGTCGAACCTGGTTTCGCTCCTCGTTGCCACCGCACGGGCTCTGCAACTGGACAGCGGGTATGTACTGCGCCTCACGATGTTCACAGACTCTCCTGATGCGATCTACGTTCGTTCGCTGGACAGGCAAGGACGCCCCGTACCGCTAGACCAACTCGCCCCGATCCCTCGCTTCATCCCCGTGGACGGAGCCATCGAGCCAACCTCAGGAGACGAAGCGATCCTCAGCGCCTTGCGAGAAATCGCAACAGACCTCGTCAACCAGGGCGGCATCCTGGATATCGGCACCAGGGACATTCGGGCGTCCATGGTTGACGTCTGACTGACCCAATACACAAACGCCAAGGGCGGGAACCGGTTTCGGTTCCCGCCCTTGGCGTTTGTGGCCCCTGCCAGGACCTCACCCTTGTGACACTCTCGTGAGAATCTGTGCCAGTTTCGTGAGCAACCGTGCCAGTTCCGTGAGATTCCCGTGCCACTCAGATGAGAACTGACATCAGCTGCAGCCGCTGGTGCTTCCGCAGCCTTCGCAGACGTAGCAGGAGCCGGCGGGACGCATCTTGGTGCCGCAGGTCATGCACATCGGGGCGTCGGCGGAGATGCCTTGGAACTTCTCCAGGAGCTCTGCGGACGAGTGGACCTCGACCGAGACCTCGCGGGCGCTGGCTGCACCGGCACCGGACTTCACCGAGTCGGCGTCGAGTGCCTTGCCCTCGACCGTGGCGGTCGAGGTCGAGGCAACAGCGGCCGGCTTGGTGACCGGAGCGGACTGGCTGAAGTTCTCCAGCTCGTCCTCGAGCTCCTCGGCCGACTCGGAGTCGGTGTCGGTGTCCTGGTAGGAACCGGTCTCCAGCTGGCGAGCGCGCTCGGCAGCGGTGTGGATGCCCATGAACGACCGGGTGTCGAAGTCCATGTGGTCCAGCGCCAGGCGACGGAACACGTAGTCCATGATCGACTGCGCCATCCGCACGTCCGGGTCGTCGGTCAGACCAGCCGGCTCGAACCGCAGGTTGGTGAACTTCTCGACGAAGGTCTCCAGCGGCACGCCGTACTGCAGGCCGATCGAGACCGCGATCGAGAAGGCGTCCATCACGCCGGCCAGCGTCGAGCCCTGCTTGCCGAACTTGAGGAAGATCTCGCCCAGGTCGCCCGACTCATAGGTGCCGGCCGTGAGGTAACCCTCGGCGCCACCGACCGCGAACGACGTGGTCTGCGAGGTCCGGCGCTTCGGCAGGCGCTTGCGCACCGGACGGTACTCGATGACCTTCTCGACCTTGGCCTCGGCGGCCGCGGTGAGCTTGTCCGCCGCAGCGTCCTTGGCAGTCGAGCCACCATCGGACAGCGGCTGGCCGACCTTGCAGTTGTCGCGGTAGACCGCGATCGCCTTGAGGCCCATCTTCCAGCCCTGCATGTGGACGTCCTCGATCTCCTCGACCGTGGCGTTCTCAGGCAGGTTGACCGTCTTGGAGATCGCGCCGGACAGGAACGGCTGGACCGCCGCCATCATCCGCACGTGACCCATGGCCGAGATCGACCGGGCGCCCATGGCGGTGTCGAAGATCTCGTAGTGCTCGGGCTTGAGGCCGGGAGCGTCGATGACGTGACCCTTGTCGGCGATGAACTCGACGATCGCCTCAATGGTCTCGCCCGTGTAGCCCAGCTTCTTGAGCGCACGCGGGATGGTCAGGTTGACGATCTGCATCGACCCGCCGCCGACGAGCTTCTTGAACTTCACCAGGGAGAAGTCGGGCTCGATGCCGGTGGTGTCGCAGTCCATCATGAAGCCGATGGTGCCGGTCGGCGCGAGCACCGAGGCCTGCGCGTTGCGGTAGCCGTTCTTCTCGCCGACCTTGACCACGTCGTCCCAGGCCTTCGTGGCCGCACGGTGGATCGCGGTGTCCATGGTGTCGAGCGGACGGATCGCGTCGTTGGCGCTCTGGTGCTTGCGCATCACCCGCTTGTGGGCGTCCGCGTTGCGGGCGTACCCGGCATACGGGCCGACGACACCGGCGATCTCGGCGGAGCGCTTGTAGGCGGCACCGGTGAGCAGCGACGTGATGGCGGCAGCGAGCGAGCGGCCACCCTCGGAGTCGTAGCCGTGACCGGTCGCCATGAGCAGGGCGCCGAGGTTGGCGTAGCCGATGCCCAGCTGGCGGTAGTCACGGGTGGTCTCGCCGATCGCCTCGGTCGGGAAGTCGGCGAAGCAGATCGAGATGTCCATCGCGGTGATGACCAGCTCGGCGACCTTCTGGAAGGTCTTGGCGTCGAACGTGTCGTCGTCCTTGAGGAACTTCAGCAGGTTGAGCGACGCCAGGTTGCACGAGGAGTTGTCGAGCGACATGTACTCCGAGCACGGGTTGGACGCGGTGATCCGGCCGGTCTCGGGGTTGGTGTGCCAGTCGTTGATGACGTCGTCGTACTGGATGCCCGGGTCGGCGCACTCCCACGCGGCCTGCGCCATCTTGGTGAACAGCTCGCGGGCGTCGATCTTCTCGATGACCTCACCGGTGTCGCGGGCGCGCAGCCCGAACTCGGTGCCGTCCTCGACCGCCTTCATGAACTCGTCGCTGACGCGGACCGAGTTGTTGGCGTTCTGGTACTGGACGCTGACGATGTCCTTGCCGCCGAGGTCCATGTCGAAGCCGGCGTCACGCAGCGCGCGGATCTTGTCCTCCTCGCGCGCCTTGGTCTCGACGAACTCCACGATGTCGGGGTGGTCGACGTCGAGGACGACCATCTTGGCCGCGCGACGGGTCGCGCCACCGGACTTGATCGTCCCTGCGGACGCGTCGGCGCCACGCATGAAGGAGACCGGGCCGGAGGCCGTGCCACCCGAGGACAGCAGCTCCTTGGAGGAGCGGATCCGGGAGAGGTTGAGACCGGCGCCGGAGCCGCCCTTGAAGATGAAGCCCTCTTCCTTGTACCAGTTGAGGATCGAGTCCATCGAGTCGTCGACGGCCAGGATGAAGCAGGCGCTGACCTGCTGCGGGCTCTGCGTGCCGACGTTGAACCACACGGGCGAGTTGAAGCTGAACACCTGGTGCAGCAGGGCGTAGGTCAGCTCGTGCTCGAAGACCTCGGCGTCCTCCGCGTTGGCGAAGTAGCCGTGGTCCTTGCCCGCCTTGACGTACGTCAGCACGACGCGGTCGATGAGCTGCTTGAGCCCGGTCTCCCGCTTGTCGGTGCCGAGCGCGCCGCGGAAGTACTTCGTGGTGACGATCGTGGAGGCGTTGACGCTCCAGAAGTCGGGGAACTCCACCCCGCGCTGCTCGAAGATCGTCTCGCCGGTCTTCCAGTTCTGCTGGACGACGTCGCGCTTCTCCCACGTCACCTCGTCGTACGGGTGCACACCAGGGGTGGTGTAGATCCGCTCTACCTTGACGCCCTTGCCGGACGTCTTCCGGGCACCTGCACGTGCCCCTGCGGTTTCAGTCATTTCTGGTGGCCTCCCTAGCCCCTGGTGTTTCTTCTTGATGATTGTCTCGTGCGGCACTGACAGTGCCGCGGTCGTGCGGTGGTCCGCTGTCATCGCGGGCTGCGGACGCGGGCGATGCGGACGGTGGGTATGCCGGGGGGCTCAGCCCGGCGGCATACCGGCCTGGGTTTGTGGTCGAGCACGGTGTTCAGGCTCGGTGCCGGTGGCTTCGCGCTCGGCGCGGAGCAGGGTGATGGCGCCCTCGAAGTCCTCGAGGCTCTCGAACGCCTGGTAGACGCTCGCGAAGCGCAGGTAGGCCACCTCGTCGAGCTCCCGCAGGGGCCCCAGGATGGCGAGCCCGACCTCGTGGGCGTCGACCTCGGCCTGGCCCTGCTGGCGGATGCACTCCTCGACCCGCTGGGCCAGGAGGGCGAGGTCGTCCTCGGTGACCGGGCGGCCCTGGCAGGCCTTGCGGACCCCGACGAGGACCTTGCTGCGGCTGAACGGCTCGCTCGCGCCGGAGCGCTTCGTGACCGTCAGGCTGGCCGTCTCGATGGTGGTGAAGCGGCGCCCGCACTCGGGGCACTGGCGACGCCGGCGGATCGAGCTGCCGTCGTCGGTGGTGCGCGAGTCCATCACGCGGGAGTCGGTGTGCCGGCAGAACGGACAGTGCATGCTGGCTCTCCTCCCTCGTGCGTTTTCCCGTGCTGGGGACGCCGTGCTTGTGGACTGCGGTGTGGACGATCTGGGGACAACGTGTGGGTAACCCGCCTCGCCCTGTGCACTACATGTGGACGAACTACAGCGGTGTAACCACTAGATGTAGGGATAGTCTGCCTCGCTGTGACCTAGGACGCAAGCGGTTCACCGAAACTGCTGGCTGAGTCTGCATCGCCGCAGGTCAGCGGCCTGTGAGGGCGCGGCGCGACACGCCGCAGCGACGTTCAAACTGGTGCTGCTGTGACTGATGTGACGTCAGAGGCGCCCACATCTGGGGTTTGTCCAACGTTGCCTCCCCCACATGTGGTGTGGACGCCGGACGACGCGCGAACCGGCAGTTTTCCCGGACGTTTCGTCCGGTTCTGTACGCGCCTGTCGGCTCGCCCGGGAATACTGCACGGCATGAAAACGGGGGGACGGCTCCATGCCGCTGTGCTCACATCCACGGCCCTGGGCTGCGCCGCAGTCCTGGCCACCGCCACGCCGGCCGCTGCCGACAACGGTCTGGGCGAGAAGGGGCACAGCCGCTACGTCGTCTCCGACAAGGGCACTCCCGTCCGGGTGACGACGACCGTGACGGTGACCAACCAGGTGCCGCCGTCCGGTGGCCGCTACTCCTACTGGACCGGCTACGCGCTGTGGCTCCCGAACGGCGCGACCGGGCTCAAGGCGGTCTCGCGGGGCAGCACCCTGCCGGCCAAGGTCGCGACCCGGCGTGGTCTCACGTTCGCGGAGATCGACTTCCCCAGCCAGCTGCTCTACGGCCAGAGCCGCACGATCACGGTGACCTACAGCGTCAAGGGCGCCCCTCCCCGCTCCAAGGCCTCCGGTCGGGTCGGCCCCGGCTTCGTCGCCATCGACACCTACGCCCCGGGCGACGCCGGCCAGGCCACCATCGACCTCGAGTCGCCGCGGTGGCTGACCCTCGACGTGGGCGAGAAGTTCACCGAGGTGACCAACGGCGACACCCGCGTCGCCACCATCACCGGCGGCGGCACCGGCGGGCTGATGTCCGCCGTCTCGATGCGCGACATCTCCCAGTCGACGTCCCGCAAGGTCACCGTCGGCAAGGCGACCTTCACCGTCCAGGCCTTCCCCGGCGACCGGGCCTGGCAGACCTTCGTCGCCGACCGGCTGCCCACCACGGTCACCACGCTCGAGAAGCTCACCGGACAGCAGTGGCCGCAGGCCCGGACGATCATCACCGAGGACTACAGCGCCCAGGTCTACGGCTGGGACGGCCAGTTCACCACCACCGGCATCACCGTCAACGAGACCCTCGACCACGCCCTGCTGGCCCACGAGCTGGCGCACGCCTGGGCCGACACCGAGCACCTCGACGAGCGCTGGCTGCTCGAGGGCCTCGCCCAGGAGCTGGCCACCCAGACCACCAAAGCGCTCAAGGCCAAGGACTCCCCGCGCCCCACCGTCCGCCCGACCCAGAAGGGCGCCTTCGCCCTCAACGACTGGGCCTGGGACTCGTCCTCCGCGACCGCCGCCGAGGCCTACGGCTACCCCGCGTCCTGGCGAGCGGTCCACGAGCTGATGGCCGGCGTCCCGGCCGCCCAGCGACCCGACGTCGTCCGGATGCTCACCTCCAGCCACTCCGTCTACGACGCCGCGGGCGACCGCAGCGTGGCGACCCACGCGAGCAGCTGGAAGCAGGCCTACGACGCCTTCGAGGTCGAGGGCGGCAACCGCGCGACCAAGGCGTCCATGACCACGTGGGTGTTGGGCAAGGGCGACGCCTCCGCCATCGCGCTGCGCAGCACCACGCGCACCGCGTATGCCGCACGCGACCGTGCCGATGGCGACTGGGCACCTCCGCGCGGGGTGCGGTCCGCGATGTACGAGTGGAGCTTTGCCGACGCCACGCGCGAGCTGGCGCGGACCGGAGAGCTCGCCGCGAAAGCCGTTGCGGCGCAACAGGCAGCCACCCGGTCCGGACTCCCCGTCACCGGAGTGCGGCACGCCTACGAGCTCGCGGCTGATGTGGACGACTACAAGGTGGTCGCCGCCCAGCTGACCGCCTTCACCAGCCAGGCCAGCCGCTACGCCCAGCTGCGCGCAGACACCGACTCCCCCAACCCGCTCGCTCGCTTGGGGGCACTGGTCCTGCGCCCCGCCGAACCCCTGGCGGACGCCCGCGCGGCGGTCGTCAAGGGCGACACCAAGGCTGCCGACCGGGCGCTGGAGACGGCCACGTCGCGCAGCTCGTGGTCGACCCGGGCCGGGGCGGCGATCCTCCTCGTCCTGCTCCTCGCGGGCGCCGGTGTGGCGCTGGTGGTCCGGCGCCGCACGCGTCGCAAGGCAGCGCCCGCCGTCCCGGTAGTCGACTCCCAGCCGGCTGCCCCCGAACCGGCCGATTCCGCCATGGCCGAGTGAGCGCCAACCGACTTTCGACGGAGGCCTGAGAGTGGGTTGGCGCTCACTCGACGGCCAGTAGCGGTGCCGCCCCGCGGCATACCGGACAGCGGGTGTCCGGAAGGGCTGCCAAGGTGGGGGCATGAGCGTGATTGAGCCGAGCTGGGAGACGCACCCGGTGACGCCCGACCGGTTCGAGGACTTCGCCGACGTCATCAACAAGAACCGTCGCCCCACCCACTGCTGGTGCCTGTCGCACCGCCTCCAGGCCAAGGAGATCACCGAGCTCGGCGGCACCGGCAGGGACGCCCGGGAGAAGGCCATGCGCTCCCTCTGCGAGCGCGAGCACCCGCCCGGAGTCGTCACCTACCTCGACGGCGAGCCTGTCGGCTGGTGCAACATCGGCCCGCGCGCGGAGATCCCGCGGCTCGCGCAGTCGAAGCTGATGCTGCCGGTCGACGACGTGCCGGTCTGGAGCATCGTCTGCGTCGTGGTGCGGTCCGGCTTCCGCAGGCGCGGCGTCACCGCCCACCTCATCGAGGGTGCGGTGGAGTATGCCGCGGCCCACGGCGCGCCCGCCGTCGAGGCCCACCCGGTCGACCCCGGTGATCAGCGGATGGACCTCACCATGGCGTTCGTGGGGACCAGGGCGATGTTCGAGCGGAACGGGTTCTCGGTGGTGGGGACGACCGCTGCGGTGGCCAGCAAGCTGCCCCGACTGGTGATGCGTCGCGACCTCACGTCCTGAGGGTTCGGCGAGCGCTCTGCCCCGCGACCCCAGCGCAGGTACCACCCGAGCATCAGGGCGGTGCTCAGCAGGTAGAAGGAGTGCAGCACCCACAGCGGCCCGGCAGGCAGGCTGAAGACGTAGACCGAGTGGACGACGTTGCCGACGTTGGCGAGCGCGAGGTTGCCCAGGCTGTAGGACGACAGGTCGCGGCTGCGAACCGCCTTGACCAGCATGGGCAGCACGCTGCCGGCGAAGATGGTCGTCGAGACCATTCCCGCGAGCAGTGGCAGCGTGGTGTGCATGCCTTCGACGGTAGGTGCGCGGGTCGCGAGACCTCATCGGTGCGTCGCCCCATCTCGTGTGACGAGGCCGTGGGTCGATCTACCCAGCGTCGTGGGCCGACCGCGTCGCCGGAGCGCCGTGAGCGGTGCGCGGTGACCGGTGGCGGTCTCAGGCCAGCTCGTGCTCGAACGCGTAGGCCGCAGCAGCGGTCCGAGTGGTCACGTCGAGCTTGGTGTAGATGTTGCTCAGGTGCCTGGCCACGGTCTTGTGGCTGAGCACCAGCTCGGCGGCGATCTCGGCGTTGCTGCGACCCGAGGCGAGCAGCCGCAGCACCTGCGCCTCGCGCTCGGTGAGCCCACCGGGCAGCTGCGAGGGCGCCAGCAGCCGGCGCACCGACTCCGCGTCGGGCCCTGCCCCCAGACCGGTCAGCGTCGACAGCGCGGCCCGGAGCTCGCGGGTCGCGGACTCGGCGTCGCCGAGCTCGGCGAGGCACCGGCCGAGCTGCCCCTGGGTGCGGGCGACCCGGTAGGGGCAGCCCAGCTGCGACCACCCGCTGCGGGCCGCCCGCAGGTGGGGCAGCGCACCCGCGGGGTCGCCCACGGCGAGACGCAGCAAGCCGACTGCGTCCCGCGACTCCGCCGTGACAGCCGCGCAGCCGAAGCCCTGCGCGATCGCTGCCAGCTCCGTGGCGCACTCGAGGGCACGGTCGACCTCGCCCACCGCGAGCAGCACCTGCACCGCGGCCGGCAACAACCTCGCCCTCCCGACCGGCCCCTCCGTCTCGGCGAGCAGGCGCACCACCGCAGCGTGCGCCACCTCCTGGCGGCCCTGGGCCAACCACAGCAGCGCCAGCCCGGGCTGCGGCTCGAAGCCGAAGGTGCCGGCCTCGGTGTAGGCGGCGTCAGCGGCGGCATACTCCCCCTGCAGTCGCAGCACGTCGCCGCGCTCGGCGAGCGCCAACCCGCTCGCCTCGGTCGCCTCGGCACGCACGTAGCGCTGCAGGGCCAGCTCGAGCTCCTCCAGGGCTTCGGTCCAGGCCCCGCGCAGCGCCATGATCTGGCCACGGTGCACGGCGCACTGGCCGGCCCACGGCACGAGCCCGGGCTGGCGGTCGCACCACAGGGTGAGCGCATCGGTCCACTCCGCGGCCCGCCCGAAGTCCGACACCTCCTGGCAGCCCTCGATCATCAGGCAGTAGATGTCACCCGCCCACACCGGCGACACCTCACCCGACGCCACCCCGGTCATCGCCTCGTCGAACAGCACCAGCCCCTGCGGCACCGCGCCCGACATGAGCGTGAGCCGACCCTGCGCGGACAGCCCCAGCGCGATGAGGTCGGCATCGCCGAACCGGCGCCCGACGGCGGTCGTCTCCTGCGCGCAGGCCAGCGCCTGCGGCCACTCGTGCTGCTCGATGTGGCGGTGCATCTGGAGGTTGGCCAGGTAGCCGCGCTCCACCACGTCACCCGCCTCGGCGAGGAGGCCCTGCGCCCGCATCGCCCACCCGCCGCCGACCGACAGCTCCCCCGCCCGCGCGTGCACCATCGCCAGCCACAGGGCCGAGTGGGCCGCTGCCGCTGAGTCGCCCGCGTCCAGGTGCGTCTTGAACGCCCGCTGCAGCGCGGCGACGCAGTCCCCGCGGCGCCCGAGCAGGTAGGCCGTGTAGGCCAGCCGGGTCTGGTCGGCAGCGTCGAGCGCCTCGGGTTCGACGTCGGACCAGGTCTGGAACGCGGCGACCCAGTCGCCGCGCTCGTAGGTCTCCCGCGCCCGGACCAGCTCATCCACGACGCCCATCGCGGTACCTCCACCTCGGAGGATACGCGCGACGGGTCGACCGCGGATCAGCCTGTCGGACGACGCCGGGGCCCGGTTTCCTCAGCCGCCCGCGTCAGCGACTCGGTGCAGCCGGGCCCGGTTTCGTCAGCCGCCCGCGTCAGCGAGGCGGTGCAGCCGCGCCGCGAGCAGGACCAGGCACGGGAACGTGACGCCGACGATGACCACGCGCTGGGCCAGTCCGGCATACGGGTGCAAGGCCGCCCCGTCGGGGATCGCCAGCCTTCCCATCACCACGAACCCGGCGAAGGCGAGCAACCCGGCGACCAGCGCGTAGGCCGGGAGCCGGCCCCACCGGGCGTCCCCAGCCAAGCTGCGCGACAGTGCGAGCAGTGCCAGCCCGGAGCTGAGGAAGAAGGTCACCCCGGCCACGAAGTGCAGGCCGGGATCGTAGGCAACACCCTGCGCGTCCTGCTCCAGCGGAAAGACCGCGGCGAGAAACAGCCCGGCACTGGACAGTCCGAGGAGCGCGGGGCCGGACCGGCCGAGCCGGCGCCCGGACACCTCGCGCGCCATGCCCACCGCGAAGGCGGCCATGAGCAACCCGAAGACCACGAAGTTGGCCTGCTGGACCCAGCCCTGCGGTCCTGCTTCCAGGTTGCTGACCGGCTCGGCGACCCAGTCGTAGGTGTCGCGCCGGAGCCATTGCTGGGCCACGAAGGTGGCAGTGAACAGGATCGGGCCGGTCATGCCGGCCCGGGCCAGCCAGCGCAGGGACCCGTTGCTGAGGGCCGTCGACGTGGGGGCCAGCGCCGTGGTGCTCGTGGTGTTCATCGCACGCCCCCACTCACGCAGCGGCCCGCGCGGGCCGCAGCCCTCGAGACGACCGTGCCGCGATCTCCTGGGCGACGAAGGCCGCGTCCGCTCCCACGCCGCCGATGAGCATCGAGCGGAACGAGCTCTGCATCGACAGCCCGCAGAAGTACAGACCGGGCGCGTCCGGCACCACACCCCGCAGCTCGCGCGGCCAGCCGTCCTCGCCGATCACGCCCGGGACGTCGATCCAGCCGAAGTCCTGGGTGAACCCGGTCGCCCACACCACGGTCGCCACGTCCAGGACCCGGCCGCTGGCGAGCACCGGACGGCCACCCTCGACGCCGGTCACGCGCTCCTCCACGCGTTCCACGCCGCGCCCTTCGAGGTCGGCCACCTTGACCCTCAGAGCCGGCCCACCGTGGAACCGGATCTCCTGCATCTCCTTGCGCCCCACCGGGGTTCGCCGGTTGATGACGTGGCCCCAGACGAACCACAGCACCGGCATGGCCATCCGGAACCGACGCGAGCCGTGCGGCACCGGGATCTCCCCGTGCCCCATGCCGGCGAGGATCGTCGGGTGGTCGGGCGCCACCTCGTAGGCGACGTCGAAGCCGGAGTGCGAGGCGCCGACGACGAGCACGGGTCCGTCCGGCAGCTGCGACGGACGTCGGTACGCGCTGGAGTGCAGCTGGAGGATCCCCGGGTCGAGCTCGCCGGCGAAGTCGGGCACGTGCGGCTTGCGCCCGAAGGTGCCCGTGGCGACGACGACGTGGTCGGCCAGGTAGTCGCCGCGGTCGGTCTCGACGCGGAACCCGCCGGTCGACGCCGCAGCCAGCCGGCTCACCCGAGTCTCCAGTCGCACCGGCAGGGCGAACTCGCGCGAGTAGGTCTCCAGGTAGTCGGCCACCTCGTCCTTGCCCGGGAAGTGCCACGGGTCTGCGGGGAAGGCCATGCCGGGCAGCGAGTCGTGCTTCGCGGGACTGTAGAGCCGCAGCGAGTCCCACTGGTGCCGCCACCCGTCGCCCACGCGGGCGCCGGCGTCGAGGACCAGGCAGTCGTGCCCCGACTGCTTCAGCTGGTATGCCGTGGCGAGCCCAGCCTGCCCGGCGCCGATCACGATGGTTTCGAGGTGAGTGTTCATGCCTCGACGCTAGGAACCGGGGCGGGTTGCCCGCGTCGGCCGAACCGCCCATCCCTGCGGCGGGCGGGATGGGCAGATCGACCCACGGCACATGGGCAGTCGCTGCCGATGTCCGGGGTGCACCGGCGTTCCTAGCGTTCTGGCATCAGCCAACTGCACTGACACCAGTGCGCACACGCAGAGGAGCACGACATGCCCAGACCAGCTGAGCGAAGAAGCGTCATGAGGGCCGCCGCCGCCGCGGTGGCTCTGGGAGCCACGGCCCTCCTCCCGGCCGTGGGCACGGTCGCGGCGGCGTCCGCCCTCACGCCTGACCAGGGCTCGGTGACCCACCGGACCTCGGTGTCTCACCAGACCTCGGCTGCGGTGGGGGACGACCACGCGAGCCACAGCCACGGCCACGCTCAGTTCCGCGGCCTGTCCGCCGCCCGAGCCGCCACCGCGCAGTTCCACGGCGTGGGCACCGCCGAGGCCGCCGGCTACTCCCGCCTGCCCGCGCCCGCGCCCTTGCATGAGTGCATCGACGCGGACGTCGACCTCGACGACCAGGACGACAAACCGGCGATGGGCATCCACTGGGTCAACGGCGGGCTGCTCGACGGCACCGTCGACGTCCGCAAGCCCGAGGTGCTGGTCTACGAGCCGAAGCGCAACGGGCAGCTCGAGCTGGTCGCACTCGAGTACGTCGTCTTCGAGGCCGACTGGGGTACCCACGGCACCCGCCCGGCACCGCAGCTGTTCGGCCAGGAGTTCATGTACGTCGCGGCGCCGAACCGCTACGACCTGTCCGCGTTCTACGCCCTGCACGCCTGGGTCTGGAAGAACAACCCCGACGGGGTGCTGGCGGCGATGAACCCGTGGGCCACCTGCCGCTACGCCGCGAAGGTCGGCTAGCGCCGACTCGGCACTTCTGGCCACCTTTGCTGGGTGCGAGCCCCGTTCCGGGGGTCCCCTGCCACACCGGTGGCCAGAAGTCGGGGAGGGTCGTGGTCGGGTCAGCGCTTGGTGACGACCTCGTAGTCGATGAAGGTGGCCAGCGGGGACTGCCGGACGCCCTTCGGCATGAGCTCGATGTCGTGGTCGAAGCCCTCGAACAGGAGCTTGCCACGGCCGAGGATCACCGGCGCCACGATGATGCTGAGCTCATCCACCAGGCCGGCAGCGAGGGCCTGGCGGATGACGTCCGCTCCCCCGCTCAGACTGACGTCCTTGTCGCCGGCGGCGGCCTTGGCCCGCTCGATGGCCTCCTCCACTCCGTCGACGAAGATGAAGGCGTCGCCTTCGGGCTGCTCCTCCGGACGGTGCGTGACGATGAAGGTCGGGACGCCCCAGGGGTTCTGGTCGCCCCAGTGCCCCGCCGCCTCGTACATGTTCCGGCCGGCCACGGAGGCACCGAGCCGTGCGAAGGCGGCGTCCAGGTACTCCTTCTCGACCCCGCCCAGACCGTCGCCCGGTGCTCCTGCAGGCTCGGCGTCGTAGGACCACGGCCCGCCGAACACCCAGTAGTGCAGCCGCTCGCCGCCCTCCCCGAGCCCCTTGCCGGGGCCGTCGTCGGGCCCGGTGACGTAGCCGTCCACCGAGGTCGTGATGCTCGCGCACACCTTGGTCATGTCTGCCTCCTGCTGTCGTGGGACGTGGTGTCGCCGTCAGGTGCTGTCAGCCGTACCGACCCACGCGACCGCCCGAACTCATCGGTGCCCTTCGCACCGGGCCTTCAGACCGGCCGCCTCGGTCGCGAGGTAGCGGTCGGTCAGCCCCCGGTAGAACCGCCCCATCAACGACCCGAGCCAGCCCGCCTGCTCGACGGACAGCCGCACCCGGGAGCCGCCGCCGGAGAGCGCCTCGATGGTGTGCCGAGCGGTGGTCAGCACGCCCGGACCGGTGGCCACCCACGTGAACGACCGCCCCGGCTCGAGCTCGGTGACGACGTACTCGGTCTCCGGGACCTTCGGCTGGTTGATCTTGGCCCGCGACCCGGGGCGCAGCGGACCATCGTCGAGCCGGCGCACCCAGGTGACCGTGTCGGTCCAGTCCGACCAGCGCTCGACGTCGACCATCACCTCCCAGACGCGCTCGGGCGGTGCGGCGATCTCGATGGTCGTGCTCTGCTCCATCACCCCATGGTCGCGCACCTGTCGGCGGTCTTCGAGAGGATGGCGCCATGGACTCCTCCCGCGTCCTCGCCCAGCGCCTCGCCACGCAGCGGCTGTCGTCGGCGCCCGCCGCCAAGGCGGCCGACGTCGTGCGGCTGCTCACCTGCGTCCAGAGCCAGGAGCGCGACCACGCCTTCTTCTCGCTCGGCCTGCGCTCGCGCAAGGGCACGTATGCCGCGGTGCAGCGTGAGTTCGACTCCGGCGCCTTCCTGCGCACGCACATCCTGCGGCCGACGTGGCACTTCGTCGCGCCCGAGGACCTGCGGTGGATCCTCGAGCTGACCTCGCCGAGAGTGCTGTCGAGCATGGCCGCGCGGCACCGACAGCTCGGGCTCGACGACCCGCGGCGCATCTCCGACGGCCTCGACCTGCTGTGCAAGCTGTTGCAGGACAAGATCTTTCGCACCCGCCCCGAGCTCAACGACGAGTTCACCAACCGTCGGTCGCCCATCAAGCCGGGCGAGCAGCTCGGCCACCTGCTGCTCGTCGCCGAGCTGCAGGGCCTGATCTGCTCGGGGCCGATGAAGGGCGTGCACCACTCCTACGCCCTCGTCGACGAGGTCGTGCCGCCCACTCCCCCGCGCACCCGTGAGGAGGCCATGGTCGAGCTGGTCCGGCGCTACGTCGCCGGGCACGGCCCGACCACCATCAAGGACTTCACCCGCTGGGCGACCCTGACCATCAGCGACACCAAGGCGGCGCTGGCCGAGATCGGCGACGACCTGGAGGAGGTCGAGGTCGACGGTCTCCCGCACTGGTTCGATCCCACCCAGGTGCGCCGGCGCAGCCCGGCCGCCCCCGCGGCATACCTCTTCCCCACCTATGACGAGGTGGTGCTGAGCTATCCGCAGGTGAACTTCCCGTCGCTGCCCGACCATCCGTACGCCGAGCACAACGACCCGTTCTGGGCCTGGGTCGTGCTCGACTCGGTCAACGTCGGCCTGTGGAAGCGGACCGTGCGCCCCGACGTGGTCGAGGTGGAGGTGCGGCTGGCTCCGGGGGTCACCAAGGACGGCCGCACACAGGTACGCGTGGCAGCCCAGCGGCTCGCGCACTTCCTGGGGCGCGACCTCTCCTACGTCGAGAACGAAGGCACCCCGCACCTGTGGGGCGGTGAGCTGGGGCACCCGGCCCGGCGACCGCGCAGGGCGGACCGCTGAGCCGACCAGGTCGGACAACCACCGCTCCAGCCGCCTAGCCCGTTCGGCCGATGCGGTCCGGCCCTCCTGAGCACGAGCCGTCGAATTACACCGGCGGTGTTCTCCGGGCAAATGGGACAAGACGATCCGAGGTAGGGCACCCTGTCCAAGGCCCCGACCGGGCCCCTTGGCGCCGAGCACCATCCGGCACCCCCGCCCGGTCCCCCCTACCCCCGGGAAGTCATGCGACGTCACCTCCGCCGCGCTGCCGCACGCCTCGCCGCGCTCGCCCTCACCGCCAGCGCAGCAGTCGCCTTCACCGGCACCGTGGCAGCGCCGGCGCACGCCGAGACGATGGTCCGGGAGTGCAAGGCGTCGAACGTCTCGTGCATCGCCTTCTCCGGGTACGCCGGGAAGCCGATCTGGGGCTACCCGGTCAGCACCTCGGGCAACAACTGCGTCAACTACGTGGCCTACCGACTCTCCCGCAACGGCGTCGCGCAGCAGAGCGCGATGGGCAACGGCGGCAGCTGGGCGGCCAACGCCACCAAGCGGGGCTTCAGGGTCGACAAGACCGCCACCGTGGGCTCGGTGGCCCAGTGGGGCTACGGCAGCGCCTACGCCCCCAGCTACGGCCACGTCGGCTACGTGGAGGAGGTGACGTCCGCCTACATCGTCATCTCCGACTCGTCCTACGGCGGCGGCTACTCCTCGCGCTGGCGGGTGCCCCGTGGTGACCGCAACTGGCCCACGAACTTCATCCACTTCAAGGACAAGGCCTACCAGCCCCCGCCCTCGGGCAGCTTCATCAAGGTGCGCGAGACCTCGCAGGCCTTCCGCCTCGTTGGCAAGGCCCCGGTCTACGTCTCCACCTGGGCGGCCTTCGGCGGCACCCAGCCGACCTACCTGGTCTCCAGCACCTCGCTGGCCACGCTGCCGGTGCGACCGGCCGAGGGCACCTTCATCAAGGGCGCCCAGCGCAAGGAGGCCTACCGCATCGCCGGTGGCGCTCCGGTCATCGTGACCTCGTGGGCGGTCTTCGGCGGCACCAAGCCGACCGTCGTGGTCGACCAGAACGCGATCGACAAGGCCGGCACCGGCGGGGTGTGGAACCACCTCAACGCGGTGCCCGCCGACGGGACCTTTATCAAGACCGGACAGCGGCTCGAGGCCTACCGGATGAGCGGCGGGGCGCCGATCGCGATCAGCTCCTGGGCCAACGTCGGCGGCTACCGGACGCCCATCTACGTCGACCAGCTGGCGGTCGACCAGGCCGGGTCAGGCGTGAAGTTCAACCATCTGCGCTTCCACCCCAAGGACGGCACCCTCATCAAGGCGCTGCCGGGGACGGCGTCCTACAAGGTCACCGCCGGGGTGCCGATCCGGACCACCACGACGGCCTCGGCCGTGGGCGTCGACCAGGTCGCCATTGCGAAGGCCGGCGACACCTCGGCGATCCGCTGGACGCACCTGGCCAAGGCCAACTGACAACGTCGGACCTACCGACTGGTCAGCGACCTCAGCCAACCCGCGGGATGAGCAGCGTCTGACCCGCGTGGATGTCGCTACCGGTGAGGTCGTTCGCGATCTGGAGCTGGGCCACGGCCTCGGCCATCGGCAACTGCGGGAGCTGCTGCGTGGCGATCTCCGAGAGCGTCTGGCCCGTGCCCACCGTGGTGGAGTGGTCGATGACGGTGGCCGAGGCGCCGCCGGAGAACAGCGCGACCGCCAGGGCGACCGCCGCCACGACGACGGTGAGGGTGAGCGCCAACCGACCGGCCCGGGTGATCCGCAGCGGCGCGGCCGGCACCTCGGGCACGGCCGTCCCGGTGGGCAGGGAGACCAGCTGCGGGCGAGCCGGGCGAACGGGGACCCGCACTGGTGCGGGGGCGACGTCCCACGCGACTGCTGCACTCATCTGGTCCTCCATCGGGGCGGTGAGCCGGGGGCTCGTGGTTGCGTCCATCGAACGGGTGTGCGAAGAACTGCCTGGGTGATTTCTAGCACGCATGTTCGAACCAATCAAGACACGCGTCGAACACATGTTTGGCACAGACGTTCGAAGGCCATACGCTGTGTTCATGCCCCAAGCACACCAGAGGCCACTGACAACGCTTCCTGAACAGCAGGCGCACCTGTCACAGATCACCTCTGGCCCGCCCGGCGCACGACACCTGACCTGCACCAGCACGTGGACAAGCACCAGCACCCGGCACTGCTCAAGTGAGGAAGCGGCATGAGCGACGACAACGTCAAGGAACTGCCCGACCGCGATCGCGGCGACGGACTCACCGTCCGGCAGCGGCGGGTGCTCGAGGTGATCCGCAACTCGGTCGACCGGCGTGGCTACCCGCCGAGCCTGCGCGAGATCGGCGAGGCCGTGGGGCTCACCTCCCCCAGCTCGGTGGCCCACCAGCTCTCCACGCTCGAGCGCAAAGGCTTCCTGCGTCGCGACCCCAACCGGCCGCGCGCCATCGAGGTCGTCTCGCCCGACTCGCCCGCTGACATGCGCGGCTACCGCGGCGGCGCCAGCGTCGAGGACGAGACCGCCACCTACGACGAGACCGGGGTCAACGACCAGCGGCCCGAGGCGTCCTACGTCCCGGTGCTCGGTCGGATCGCCGCCGGGGTGCCGATCCTGGCCGAGGAGACCGTCGAGGACGTCTTCCCGCTCCCCCGCCAGATCGTGGGCGAGGGCCAGCTCTTCCTGCTCCAGGTCGTCGGCGACTCGATGATCGAGGCCGCGATCTGCGACGGCGACTGGGTCGTCGTGCGGCAGCAGCCCAGCGCCGACAACGGCGACATCGTGGCCGCGATGCTCGACAACGAGGCCACGGTCAAGACCTTCAAGCGCAAAGACGGCAAGGTGTGGCTGATGCCGCACAATGCCGCGTTCGACCCCATCGACGGAGACCACGCCACCATCCTCGGCAAGGTCACCGCGGTGCTGCGCCGCATCTGACCTCGACCCTTAGGCGCGCGCCATACGGCAGTTGCGTCGTCAACCCGGCAGCTGTTGTTGCGGGTCAGGCGACGCAACTGCCGTTGTGCGTGTGGGGGCCGGTCAGTCGCCCAGCGCGTCGAGCAGGTGGGTGACCTTGGTCGCGAACCGCTCGCCACCGTCCCCGTCGGCCCACAGCTCCCAGAGCTCGTTGTCGTCGGACTTCAGCGCGCGGTGCAGGGCCTGCGTCGCGAGCTCCTCGAGCCGCTCGTCGACCTCGATCGGGTCCTCGTCGATCCAGCGCGGCACGTTCCGCTCCCCGATCACGGCCTCGAAGTCGTCGCAGGCTGCCACCACCGCCGCCGCCGCCACGGCCTCCGACATGGTGGGCGCCTCGATGTAGCCGGAGGCGCGGACCACCCGGGCGAGGGCGGTCTCCACCTTGCGGCGGCGCACGTCCTGCTCCGACTCCTCGAGCTCGTCGAGGAAGTCCAGTGCGTCGTCGTTCTCGAACGGCCCAGCTCCGATGGCGCCCATCTCGAAACCTCCACAGCCTGCAACTACGGGTTCGCTTCCGAGAGTGCCGCGCGCGGGCGCGACACGCCAGCCCTAATCCGTCGGGCTCATCCGTTGGTACCACGCGGTGTCGACGTAACGACCGAACTTGTGCCCCACCTCCCGCAGGACCCCCACCCGTTCGAAGCCGGCCGCCAGGTGCAACGCCACGCTCGCGTCGTTGGGGAGGGCGACCACGGCCACCTGGGTGTGCACGCCCGGTGCGGCGTCGAGCCGCGCCAGCAACGCGGCATACAGGGTGCGGCCGAGGCCCCGACCGCGTGCGGTCTCGGCGAGGTAGACCGAGACCTCCTTGGTGCCCGCGTAGGCGGGGCGCGGGCGGAAGGGTCCGGAGAAGGCGTAGCCGAGGAGCTCGTCCTGCGCCGTGCAGGCGACCAGGACCACGTTGCCCTCGTCGGCGGCGACGAGCTTCTCGCCCAGGTATGCCGCGCCGCGCGGCTCGGTGTCGAAGGTCGCCAGCGAGGTGCGCACCTGGTCGTCGTAGACGGCCGCCATCGCCGGCAGGTCGGCAGGGGTGGCGTCGCGGACCACGATCGTCGGGTCTCCCGCGGGGACGATGCTGCTCATATCGGCGATGCTAGGGGGATGAGCGACGGGCACCAGCACTCCGACAGGCACGGCGCGACCGGTGGAGGGGACCTGCCCGACCCCGACCGCGGCACCCCCACGACCCGTCAAGCGCTGTGGGACGAGCGGTATGCCGCGCACGAGCACGTCTGGAGCGCGACCCCCAACGCCGAGGTCGAGCGGATCGTGGGTGGGTGGCCGCCGGGCCGGGCGCTCGACCTCGGGGCCGGCGAGGGTCGCCACTCCGTGTGGCTCGCCTCGCTCGGCTGGCGGGTGACGGCTGTCGACTTTTCCTCGGTCGGGCTGACGAAGGGCGAGAAGGAGGCGTCGCGCCTGGGCCACCGGATCGACTGGGTCGTCGCGGACGCCCGGTCGTGGCACCCCGCGCCGCAGGTCCTCTACGACCTGGTGCTGGTCTCCTACCTGCACCTGCCGTCCGACGTCGTGTCGCGCACCCGCAGCTGGCTGGCGCCCGGTGGTGCGCTGGTCGTGGTCGGGCACGGCCTGCGCAACCTCACGGAGGGCGTCGGTGGCCCGTCCGACCCCGCACTCCTGCACTCCCCCGAGCAGCTGCGCGCGGCCGCGGGCGACCTGGCCATCGAGCGCTGCGAGGAGTACCTGCGCCCGACCGAGCACGGCGACGCGATCGACGTGGTTCTGGTCGCCCGACGGCCGACCTGACCGTCGCCTACCGGTCAGCGGCTGGGAGGTCACGCGGTCCCGCGGTCCCGCGGTCACGAGGTCACGAGGCGCGGATCTACGCCAGGTGCGGGAGGGCTGCCGCGAGCCACGGCCCTACCGTGGAACGCAGGGTCGTCCTCGAGGAGGGATCCATGCACCTGCGATCGTCATCCTCAGCGGCGGCGGTGGCGGCAGCCCTCGCGCTCTGCTCGTGCAGCGGTGGGGCTACTCCGACCGGGGCGAGTGTCGATCACTCGGGGACGACGGCCACCACCTTGGCGACCGGCGCCCCTTCCGGCGTGGACGCGGACCACCCCGAGGGGGTCATCGCCCTGGGCCACTCGGGAATGACCGGCTTCCAGTCCGATCCCGAACACCCCGGTGAGAACGTCGTCGACAACTCGTGGGCCACGGGCAGCAACCCCGAGGTCAACAGCGTCTACGAGAGGCTGGTCGCGGTCCGTCCCAAGACGCAGGGCCTGGTGGCCAACGTATCGCGCAACGGGGAGAAGGCCGACGGGCTGGAGTTCCAGGTGCCAGCCGCGCTGGCCATCGTCCCGACACCTTCGCTGGCGCTCATCATGATCATGGACAACGACATCCGGTGCGACGGAACCGATCCCGCACACCTCCCGGAGTTCCGGACGCAGGTCAGGTCTGCCGTCCAGTCCATCGTCGAGGCCTCCCCCAAGGTGACGGTCGTGCTGGCGACCGGAGCCGGTCGCCCAGCCGACTACGCCAAGGCGATGGCCACCCTCCCCACCACGCCGGTGGACCTCGTGGGGCACGAGCCGTGCGCGATGTTCTCGGCCAACAAGAAGATCAACACTGCTGAGGTGAAGCGGCTGACGTCGATCATGGAGGCGTACGAGGCGGAGCTCGGCCGGGCCTGTGCGGGGATTCCCCAGTGCCACACCGACGGCGGCGCCCTGGCCCGCCACCACGCCGAACGGCTGGAGGAGCTGGGCAACGACCTCGGTCACCCCTCCGTGCTCGGGCACCGGGAGTGGGCGGCGGCGATCTGGCCGGCGGTGGCCAAGGCCATGGGCCTGGGCTGAGCCGGGCCTGGGACGGTCGCCCAGGCTAGGCGGCCACGCGGTCGAGCAGGGCGGCGAGGGTCGGGCCAAGGGGCGCGTCGACCTGCACCGAGGCCTGCTCGTCACCCCTCGTGGGCCCGCGGGTGATGATCGCGACGGGGATGTCGAGCGCAGCGGCTCGGCGGACGAAGCGGTAGCCGCTCATGACCTTGAGGCTCGATCCCAGCACGACGAGGGCACGGGCCTCCTCGGTGAGCCGGAAACACTTCTCCACCAACGGTTTCGGCACCGACTCCCCGAAGAACACGACATCGGGCTTGAGGGTGTCGTGACCGCAGACGAGGCACAGCGGCGTGCGGAACGCGTCGACATCGAGCTCGTTGAGGACGATGTCGCCGTCCGGCCTGATCTCGTCGCTGGTCACGGTGAAGGTCGGGTTGGCTTCGCGCATCCGGTCGTCGAGGTCCCACCGAGAAGAGCGGTCGCCGCAGGTCAGGCAGACCACCCGGGCGAGGGAGCCGTGCAGCTCCTCGACGTCGATGGCACCGGCCTGCTGGTGGAGGCCGTCGACGTTCTGGGTGATGACGGGTCCGACCAGCCCGCAGCGCTGGAGGCGGGCCACCGCCTCGTGCCCGGAGTTCGGTTTGGCCAGGTTGAACCGCTGCCACCCGACGTAGCTGCGGGCCCAGTAGCGCTGGCGCGCCTGCGACGACCCGAGGAACTCGGCGTACTGCATGGGCGTGACCCGACGGGTGCCGTCCGGGCCCCGGTAGTCGGGGATGCCCGAGTCGGTAGAGATGCCCGCACCGGTGAGGACGAGCACGTCGCCGCGCTCGAGGAGCGCCGCGACGGCGTCCAGCTGGGTGCTCGCGGCGGCGGTCGTGGTCACGGGGAAAGGGTACGTCGAGCTGTCGCGGAGGTCAGGACCGACCGAGCAGCCGGCGCTTGGCCGAGTCGACGAGCGCGGCCGACGCCACCGCGGGGTCGGCGACGTCGTCGTGGGGTGGGGCCGCCGGGGCGTCCTCGGTGACCAGCTCGGGGCAGTGTGCCCTGACCTGGGCGTCGGCGATGAGGTAGCCGTGGCGCTCCAGGACGTGTTGCTCCTGGCTGCTGAAGACGTCGAGGTCGGTGCGGACCGCGTTGACCAGCTCGGTCGTCCCGCGCGGATAGGACCCGTCGACGACGGTGTCGAGCGCCCACGACGTGCCGTGCAGGGCGCCGCGGGCGTAGCCGGCGTGGAGCCAGCGGCTGCGGACCGACTGGCCGCCGTTGGTGGCGATCCCGAGGATGCGCAGCGTGCGGCCGACGACCGTGCGTTCGGTGCGGGCTCGGAACACCCCACCCCCGTCGCTGACCAGGACGGTGGCGTGGCGCTTCCAGACCGGCTCGAGGCCCAGGTTGTCGTAGACGCCGCCGTCGGTGAGCCGGACGCGGCGCAGGATCGCGGCGCGCTCGTCGTCGGACTCGAGGCCCTTCTTCCCGCCGGTGAGGTGCATGGCCACCCCGTCGAGGACCATCGGGGCGAAGAACGGGGGGAAGGCGCAGGACGCCGCCACGACGTCGGCCAGCCGCAGGTCGGCCGGCGGCGCGGCATACCCGAGGCGGTAGTCGCCGACCCGCCCGTGGGGACGGTGGGCGGTCGCGTCCTCGAAGACCCAGTCGACGCCGTAGCCGATCTCGGTCGCGCAGGTGACCACCGCCGGACCCGCGCCGGCGTTGTCGCGCAACGGCGTCGACCACCAGGTCACTGCGTCGGCCAGCTCATCGGCCAGCGCCCGGATGGCGGCGTCGCGGGCCGTCCAGTTCCACGGCTTGACCTTGGCCAGCAGGGCCGGCGTGCGGATGTTGCGCGAGGTCAGCCTGGCCAGCGGCTCGGCGACGAAGTCCTCGAACCCACCCACGACCCCGCCGCCCAGGGGGAACTCGAGCCTGGGGTCGGCCAGGAGGTTGGCCACGATCGACCCTCCGGAGACCCCGCTCACGGTCGCGAGCCGGGCCAGCACGCCGAGCTCGTTGAGCCGTCGCAGGGCTCCGAGGTGGAACAGGGCGGCCCGGTAGCCCCCACCGGAGAGGCACAGGGCGGTCCCGTGCCGACTCGTCGCCGAGGCGTGGTGACCGTGGTCATCAGCGGCAAGGTCGTCAGCCGCAAGGTCGTCGGGGCCAAGGGTGTCGCCCTCGGTGGCGTGGGTGGTGGAGGTCGGCTCGGGCTTCATCGTGCTCCCGATGAAAGCAGAGGCGGGTGACACCTGCCCGTCGGCGGAGCGGGCGCCTGACCGCCCGGGTCGAGGCCGGATCCATCACGACGCACTCAACAACTAACCATCTGGATAACGAGCAGTTATGCTTCCTCCATGATCGACGCCGCAGGTCTCCGTGTCATGAAGGCCATCTCCGACGAGGGCAGCTTCACCGGTGCCGCCCTCGCGCTGGGCTACTCCCAGCCCGCGATCTCGCAGATGGTCCGGCGCCTCGAGCAGCGCACCGGCACCGTGCTCGTCGAGCGGATCGGTCGCAACGTCCGCCTCACCGAGGCCGGGCAGGTGCTGGCGCGGCACGCCGTCGCCGTGCTGTCCGCCCTGGACGCCGCCGAGGAGGAGGTCGCGGCGATCGCCGGCCTGCGCGCCGGACGGGTGCGGCTGATGGCGTTCCCGTCGAGCTCGGCCACCCTCGTCCCGCGAGCCCTGGCCCTGGTCAAGCAGCGCTTCCCCGACGTGCAGGTCACCTTCACCGAGGCCGAGCCCCCGGAGTCGCTCGCCGCGCTCAAGGCGGGCGAGTGCGACCTGGCCGTCGCGTTCGCCTACGAGGGCACCGACGTGGGTCGCGGGGAAGAGGACATGGACCTGTTCGTCACCCACAAGCTGCTCGACGACGAGGTGCGCCTCGCCCTCCCCCGCTCCCACCCGCTGGCGACCGCGGACATGGTCGAGCTGTCCGCGCTGGCGCAGGAGAACTGGATCGCCGGGTGTCCGCGGTGCCGGGGCCACCTCCTGCAGATGTGCGCGAACGCCGGCTTCTCCCCCCACGTCGGGTTCGAGACCGAGGACTACGTGGCCGTGCTGGGCCTGGTCGCCGAAGGCCTGGGCGTCGCCCTCATCCCCGACCTCATCCTCCGGACCGCCCACCACCACGACGTCGTCACGCTGCCGATCAACCCCGCATCGCGACGGTCCGTCAGCGTCGTCACCACCGCTGACCTCCAGCGCGTGCCGGCCGTCCAGGCCACCATCGACGCGCTCGTCGAGGCCGCGAAGGCCAAGCCCCGCGTCCTCGCCAGCACCTGACCGAGCCACCTCTCGCCTAGCGGCGACGCCACGTGACTCCGACGTCGTCACCGACGGTGACGACGGCCACGTCGCCGCGCTGGTCGGTGCGCAGGACGGCATACCCGTTGCGGCGCAACACCTCCAGCGCCTTGGGTGAGGGATGCCCGTAGTCGTTGTCCTTGCCCACGCTGACCACCGCGAGCGGCGCGCGCACCTCCGCCATCAGGCCCTCGTCGAGGTTCCCCGAGCCGTGGTGCGCCACCTTGACCACGTCGAAGCCGGCCGCCTCGGCCGTCATCGCCGGGTCACGACGCAGCTGGAGCAGAAGGGCGTGGGCCGCCTCGCGTTCGACGTCGCCGAGGAGAAGCAGGTCGACCGGGCCCGAGTGCACCGCCAGCACGACGCTCGCGTTGTTCGGCACCGAGCCGGCGGCGATCCGCCGGGCGGGCCACCAGGCGTCGCCCGTCACCCCGGCCCAGCTCAGGTGGTCACCGGCGACGACGTCGCGGATGGGTATGCCGCGGGACCGGGCCAGGGCCTGCACCTGCGACCACTGGTAGGCAGGTTCGCGGACGGGGGTGGCCAGGATCTCGCGCACCTCGCGTCCGGCCAGGGCGCCCGGCAGGCCATCGACGTGGTCGGCATGGAAGTGACTGAGCACCACTGAGTCGAGCACTCGCACGTGCAGCCGCCGCAGGCAGGCGTTGACCGTCGTCGGGTCGGGGCCGGCGTCGACCAGCACGGCATGGCCCGGCGTCGTCGCCAGCACCAAGGCATCGCCCTGCCCCACGTCGCAGGCCACGAAACGCCAGCCCTCCGGCGGCCAGGTGACGGCGGAGGTGGGAGCAGCTCCGGCCAGGACGAGGACGATCACGCCGGCGGCGAGCACCGGGTGGCCCCTGGCGCGGTGCGCCCACCAACGGCCGCTGAGGAGCAGGAGAAGGGTGACCCCGGTCAGCAGCAGCGCACCGGCCGCACCGTCCGGCCACGGCAGGGTGCCGCCCGGAATGGTCGCGCAGGTGCGGGCCACCTTGGCGATGCCGAGCGTGGGCAGGGCCCCGACCCAACAGAGCAGCCGGGCGCCGAACGGCCAGAGTGGCGCCATGGCCGCCGCGGCCACGCCGGCGATGGTGGCGGGTGCCACGAGTGGCGCGGCGAGCAGGTTGGCCAGGACTCCTACGACCGACACCGAGCCCTGCAGGAGCACGACGACGGGGGCGCACATCGCCTGTGCCGCAACGGGAATCGCGATCGCCGGCCCCCACGACCGGATCCGCCGTGGCAGTCGCCGACCGATCGCCTCACCCCAGGTGCGGGTGAAGAGCAGCAGACCCAGCGTGGCGAGGGTGGACAGCGCGAAGCCGTAGGACCGGCTCAGCCACGGGTCGACCAGGAGCAGCACGACGACCGCGGCGGAGAGGACGGGCAGGCCGGCCGTTCGCCGCGAGCGGCTCAGCCCGATCAGGCCGATGGCGCCCATCGCGGCGGCTCGCACGACGCTCGGCTCCGGGCGGGCGAGGACGACGAAGCCGGCGAGGGCCGTCACTGCGACCCAGGGCCGCCAGGGACGCCGCACCCCGACGAGGGAGGCCCCACCCAGCGCGAACGCCAGGATCACCGCGACGTTGCTGCCCGACACGGCTGACAGATGGGTCATCCCGGTGGCGAGCATGGCGTCGGTCAGGTCGGGCGGGGTGTGGCTCGTGTCGCCGATCACGAGGGCCGGGAGCAAACCCCGGGCATCCGGCGGCAGGGGTGCCGCTGCGTCGCGCAGACCCGCGCGCAGGTGCTCCGCCACCCTGGCGACCGCACCGGGTCGGGACAGCGACCGCGGCTCACCACGGGGGCGCAACGCCGCGACGACGTCGTCACCCGGCTCGGACTCGAGCAGGGTGCCCTTGACCGCGATCCGCTCGTGCCAGTGCACCCGTTGCCAGGTGGCGTCTCCCATGACGAGCACGGGAGTCGCCACGCTGGATCGCCTCCCCCGACCGCTCACCTCGTCGACCCGCAGGACCAGGCGCACGGTGGCACCGTCCAACCGCTGGCCACCGACGACCACGGGGTCCTTGGTCACCACCCCGGTGAGCTCGACCATGGCGTGCTCACGGGCCAGCTCGCGCACCGGCCCGGCCTCTCGCGCGGCCGCATGACCGGCGGTCGAAGCCAGGACGAGGGCGATCGCCGCGAGCGGCAGGGACACCCGCGCCCATCGGAGCACGAGCGCGGCCGTGACGAGGCACGCGGCGGCGAGTCCCACCAGGCCGGCGGGGTGCAGGGCGAGAGTGCCGGCGCTGACCGCCCACGCCGCGAGCGCGGGGACCAGCAGCCTCAGGTCCAGGTCACGCGTGAGGTCCTCGGCGGCACCGGCTGCCGGACGCCGGGTCACACCGTCACCTTGGGCTGCAGCGCGGCGAAGATCTTCTCCCCGATGCCGCTGACCTCGCCCAGCTCGTCGACCGAGGCGAACCGGCCGTGCTCGGTGCGCCAGTCGATGATCCGTTGCGCCAGCACGGGCCCGACCCCGGGCAGCTCCTCGAGCTCGGCGGCCGAGGCAGTGTTGAGGTTCACCCGGCCGGCGACCCCGGAGGCTGAACCCGCGGCTCCGGCTCCGGCTCCGGCTCCCCCGCTGCCGGAGGCACCAGCCCCACCGGCACCCGACCCGGCCGGGCCGGAACCCGCACCAGCGCCTCCCCCTGCAGCGCCGGCGAGGACCTCCCCGGGCTTGGGCACGTGGATCTGCTCTCCGTCGACCAGCGGGCGAGCGAGGTTGATGGCGGCCAGGTCGGCTCCCTTGCCCACGCCGGCCTTGGCCACGACGTCGGCGACCCGCGACCCGACAGGCATCGTGAACACCCCCGGTCGCTTCACCTGTCCGACGACGTGCACGGTCACGGTCCCGACGGCAGGAGGTCCGCCGCCTCCCGACGCAGTGCTCGACGACGCGAAGACACTCCCGCTCGGGTGCTGGTCACCGAGCGCCGATCCGGACACCGAGGGTGGCACGACCTGGGGAGTGCTGGCCGCCTTGGCCCAGGCGACCCGCACCCCGAAGGCCACCGCGGCCACCAGCACCACCAGGAGCAGACCCGCGGCCGCGGCTCGGGGTCCGCTGAGGCGGGCCCCACGCAGCGACGTGGGGATCGTCAGGAACCGCGGCCCCGGCGGAACGGGCCGTCGGTGCCGGCCCGGTCGGGCCGGCTGGGCCGGGCGGCCCGAGCGGTCAGCGCCGTGCGCGGCTCTCGGTTGCTCGACCGCAGCGCGCGCGACCTCCCCGTAACGCCAGTCCCCTCCGGAGCCGCGGGACAGCAGATTTCGTCGCACCGGGTGCGGGGAGCGGACCCGGCTCGCCGCCGCGGGTGTCTCGACCCAGCTGCGCTCGGGCAGCCAGGGCAGCACCTCGCCCACCGGACGGCCGGCGTCGAGCCCAACGGCGCGTCGGTCGGTCGACTCCAACAGGGCCCGGACGCGGGCGGACGGCTCGGACGGTCGGCGACGGGACGGCATACGGGCACGGTAGGAAGCCCAGCCGCACCGCGACAGCGGGCCGTCAGCGACCTGTGGACGACTACGCGCCGAACCTCAGCCTGTGGACGAGGCGTCGCGTCGCGCCGAGATCCACAGCTCGATGTTGCGGCGGTGCCGGTATATGACGACCAGCGCGAGAAGCACGCACCAGGCCCCGGTCTCGCGCGTGCCGAACGGCACCCACCGGAACCAGGTCAGCAGCCCGAGCAGGAGCAGCAACAGGCACGCGGACACCGACGCCCCGGCCACCCACCGCATCCGCCAGACGAGCAGCCCGAAGACCACCACCATCCCCAGCCCGAACCACGGCTGGACGGCCAGGATCGCCCCGAGCGAGGTCGCCACGCCCTTGCCGCCCTGCCCCCGCAGGAAGGGTGACCAGATGTGGCCGAGCACCACCGCCAGCCCGACGAAGAGGGCGGTGACCGTGCCGAGCAGCTGCTGCGCCACGAGCACGGGGACGAGGCCCTTGAGGACGTCGAGCACTCCCACGACGACACCCCAGCGGGCGCCGAGCACCCGACCCGCGTTGGTGGCGCCGGGGTTGCCCGACCCGGAGTGTCGCAGGTCCTTGCCGAGGAGCTTGGCGAGGATCGTCGCGGGGTTGACCGCACCGATGACGAAGGCCGCCAGCGACGCCACCACGGCCTCGACCAGCTCCCCCGTCGACACGTCCGCGACTGCGGTCATGGCGCAGGCCGGGGCGACACCGCGACAGCGATGGTGCCCGGCCCCACGTGGGCCCCGACCACCGCGCCGAGCTCGACGACCCGCACGTCTCCGTCGTCCGGGAGCTCCTCGAGGCGAGCGGTCAGCCGCGCGGCCAGGTCGTCGGCCCGGGACTGCGAGTCGAGGTGGTGGACCGCGATGTCGACTCCGGTTTCGGACTTCTCGACGGCCGACACCGCGAGCTCCTCGAGCCGGGCCAGGGCGCGCGACGACGTGCGCACCTTCTCCAGCGGGCGGATGTGCCCGTCGACGAGTCCGAGGATGGGCTTGATAGCCAGGGCGGACCCGAGGAAGGCTGAGGCGGAGCCGATTCGACCACCTCTGCGCAGGTGCTCGAGCGTGTCGACGTAGAACACGACGGTCGAGGCCTCCGCGCGCGAACGCGCCTGTGCTGCAACGTCCTCCAACGACCCACCCTGCTCGGCCAGCTGGGCGGCCGACATCACGGCATACCCCATGGCCATGCCCAGGGAGCGGGAGTCGACGACCGTGACCGGCACGGGCGACTGCTGCGCGGCGAGGTGGGCGGACTCGACGGTCGAGGACATGTCGGCGGAGATGTGCACCGACACGATGCCCTCCGCTCCTCCGGCCGCCGCCTTCTCGTAGGCGTCGAGGAAGGACTGCGGCGACGGTCGCGAGGTCGACACCGGCTTGAAGGAGCGCAGCGCCGCCGCGACCTCCGCGGTGGTGATGTCCACGCCCTCGCTGAACTCCGTGCCGCCGACGATGACGTGCAGCGGCACGACCTGGATCGAGTGCGCGTCGACGACCGAGTCCGGCAGGTATGCCGTGGAGTCAGTGACGATCGCGACGCTCACCTGCGCAGGCTATCGGTGCCGGCGGCATACCGCGGGCGCACACCTCGCCACAAGGGCCGGCCTCACGTCGGCTTCACCCCGGAACGTTGACCTTCACCCCGGAACCGTTCCGGGGTGAAGGTCAACCTTGTCCCTAGACCCGATAAAGCTGGGGCAGGTGGGGCGAAGGTCAGGCGGGGACGACGTTGACCAGCTTGGGCGCCCGCACGATGACGGTGCGGATGCCTGCCTCGGTGGCGGCGACCACCTTGGGCAGCGCCAGCACCTGCTCGCGCAGCGCGTCCTCGGTGATGTCGGCGGGCACCTCCAGGCGGTCGCGCACCTTGCCCTTGATCTGCACCACGCAGGTGACGGTGTCCTCCACCAGCAGCGCCGGGTCGGCCACCGGGAAGGTCCCGAAGGTGATCGACTCGTCGTGGCCCAGTCGCTGCCACAGCTCCTCGGCGATGTGCGGGGCCAGCGGCGCGACCATGACGACCAGCTTCTCGGCGGCCTCACGCGGCACCGCGTCGAGCTTGGTCAGCGCGTTGTTGAGCTCGATCAGCCGCGCGATCGCGGTGTTGAAGCCCAGCGTCGGGAAGTCCTTCGAGACCGCGTCGATGGTGCGGTGCAGCGCCCTGGCCGTCGCGTCGTCCAAGGGCGCGTCGACGACCCGCACCTCGCCGGTCTCCTCGTCGATGACGTTGCGCCACAACCGCTGCAGGAACCGCTGCGCCCCGACGACGGCACGCGTCTCCCAGGGCTTGCTCAGCTCCAGCGGACCCATCGACATCTCGTAGACGCGCAGGGTGTCGGCGCCGTACTGCTCGAACATCTCGTCCGGGCTGACGACGTTCTTCAGCGACTTGCCGATCTTGCCGTACTCGCGGGTGACCGACTGGCCGTTCCACGTGTACGTCACCTCGCCGCTGTCCGGGTCGGTCGCCTCGACCACCTCTGACGACTCGACCGGCTGGCCGCGGTCGTCGCGGTAGGCCGCCGCCTGGATGTAGCCCTGCGAGAAGTACTTGCGGAACGGCTCGTCGCTCGTCACGTGGCCCAGGTCGTACAGCACCTTGTGCCAGAAGCGGGCGTAGAGCAGGTGCAGCACCGCGTGCTCGACGCCACCGATGTACAGGTCGACGCCACCGGGGTCGGTGACACCCGCGGGCGCCGTCGCGACCGGAGTCGATCGCGGGCCCATCCAGTAGGCCTCGTTCGCGGGGTCGACGAACGCCTCGTCGTTCGCGGGGTCCAGGTAACGCAGGTAGTACCAACAGGACCCGGCCCAGTTGGGCATCGTGTTGGTCTCGCGTCGGTACTTGCGCACGCCCCGGCCGTCACCCAGGTCCAGCTCGACGTTGACCCAGTCCTCGACGCGTCCCAGCGGCGGCTCGGGCTGGCTGCTCGCGTCCTCTGGCTCGAAGGTCTTGGGCGAGTAGTCGGGCACGTCGGGCAGCTCGACCGGCAGCATCCACTCGGGGACCGCGTGGCTCACGCCGTCCTCGTCGAACACGATCGGGAACGGCTCGCCCCAGTAGCGCTGGCGGCTGAACAGCCAGTCGCGCAGCTTGTAGCTCACCGTCGGCTGCCCGAATCCCTTGGCCGCCAACCACTCGATGATCGTGGCCTTGGCCTCGGCGACACCCAGCCCGTCGAGCGACACCTCGTCGTTGGCCGAGTTGACCGCCGGGCCCTCACCCGTGAACGGCTCGTCGTCCGGGTGACCCTCTGACGGCTGCACGGTGCGGATGATCGGCAGCCCGAACTGCTCGGCGAACTCCCAGTCGCGGTGGTCCTGACCGGGCACCGCCATGATCGCTCCCGTGCCGTAGCCCATCAGCACGTAGTCGGCCATGAAGACGGGAATCTGTTGTCCGTTCACGGGATTCGTCGCGAAGGCTCCGGTGAAGACACCGGTCTTGTCCTTGCCCTCGGTCTGCCGCTCCACCTCGCTCTTGCGCGAGGCAGCCAGCCGGTATGCCGCGACGGCGGCTTCCGGCGTCGTCTCGCCACCGGTCCACGCCGGGTTGGTGCCGTCCGCCCACTCGCCCTGCGGGACGATCTCGTCGACCAGCGGGTGCTCCGGCGCCAGCACCATGAAGGTGGCCCCGAACAGCGTGTCGGGTCGGGTGGTGAAGACCTCGATCGAGGCATCGCGGCCCACGACGGGGAAGGCGACGCGCGCGCCCTGGCTGCGCCCGATCCAGTTGCGCTGCATGGCCTTGACCTTGTCCGGCCAGTCGACGCGGTCGAGGTCGTCGGCCAGCCGGTCGGCATACGAGGTGATCCGCATCATCCACTGGCGCAGGTTGGTCTTGAAGACCGGGAAGTTGCCCCGCTCGGAGCGCCCGTCGTTGGTGACCTCCTCGTTGGACAGCACGGTGCCCAGGCCGGGGGCCCAGTTGACCGGTGCCTGTGAGGTGTAGGCCAGCCGGAAGTCGTCGAGGATCTCGGACCGCTCAGCCGGTGACAGCTCGGACCAGCGCTGACCACCCGGGGTCGGGCGGTCACCGGACTCGAACTGCTCGACCAGCTCGGTGATCGGGCGGGCCCGCCCCGTGCCGCCGTCGGGCCGCACGGCCTCGGGGTCGTACCACGCGTCGTAGATCTGGGTGAAGATCCACTGCGTCCACTTGTAGTAGCCGGGGTCGATCGTCGCGATGGAGCGCCGGTCGTCATGACCCAGCCCCAGCCTGCGCAGCTGGCGCTTCATCACGACCATGTTGTCCTCGGTCGTCTTGCGAGGGTGCTGACCCGTCTGCACGGCATACTGCTCGGCCGGCAGGCCGAAGGCGTCGTAGCCCAGGCAGTGCAGGACGTTCTTGCCGGTCATCCGGTGGTAGCGCGCGAAGACGTCGGTCGCGATGTAGCCCAGCGGGTGGCCGACGTGCAGCCCCGCGCCGCTGGGGTAGGGGAACATGTCGAGGACGAGCAGCTTCTCGCGGCCGGCGACCTTCTCCGGCTCGGCCCACGGGCCGGCGGGGTTGGGCGCGTGGAAGGTGCCCTCCTCCTGCCAGCGGTCCTGCCAGGCCAGCTCGATCTGCTGGGCCAGCTCGGCGGTGTAGCGGTGCGGCGTCTCGCTCATCTCATCCTCACGTCTGTTGGTCGCTTTCCCCTGTCGTGTCGGGTGCCCACCTGACCCCCGACACAGAACAACCCCTCACGCAGGAGGGGTTGGCCGCGGTGACGTGGACCTGTGGTCCGAAGCGTCAACGCGGCTCGGGAAGAAGCAGCGACCGTGCCATGCGCTCAGGCTACCGCAGCGGGCGCGGGAGCAGCCACGTGCCCACTGCCCGCGAGGAGGCCGAGCGACTCCTCTTCAGGCTACGCAGATCGGACGATGCCGTGGACGATGCGAGGTCGTACGTTCGGGCCATGGACAGCACCCGTGGCCCGGCGGCCTGGCTGCGACGCGTCGCACCGGTGTCGGGGGCCGTGGGCGGTCTGGTCTTCTTCGGTTACTGGTCCGTGCGGGCCCGCGAGGTCACCCTCCCACCCCTCGCCGGCGCACTGCTCGATGTGGCGACCTTCCTGCTCCTCGGCACCGCCGTGCTCGGCTACCTGCTGGCCGAGGGACTCGACACCGGCTCCTGGGTCGGCTGGGCGGGCTTCACGGTGTTGCTCCAGGGTCTGCTGTACTCGCCCCCTGCCGTGTGCTTCGGATTCGTCCTCCTCGGGATCTCCATCGCCCGCTCGAAGGTCCATCCCCGTGCGCCGGGGGCGCTCCTGGCGGCCAGCGGCCTCGCGCTCCTCTGGACGGTCTACTACTCGTCCGGCTTCGACCGCAGCCACGCCGACCTGGGCCTGGTGTCCAAGGCCGTGATGGGTGCCGCGCTGGTCGGTGTCGCAGCCGCGTTGGTCGACCTGCTCCTCCTGGAGCACGACCCGGACGGTCACCTCGGGGAGCCCCGCCACGTCGGAGGCGCCTGACCCCGGTGAGGTTTGGGCGGCGGGGTCGCGGGGTAGGGCACAGGCTCGGGACGCGAACCGCCTTGCGTCCCGCCCCCATTCACTTCAGGAGTCCCCATGTCCAGCGACGCCATCGTCATCCTCAAGGACGACCACAAAGAGGTCCGCGCCCTCTTCCGCGAGTTCGAGAAGTCCACGACCACGAAGGCCCGCAAGGGGACCATCGTCAAGAAGGTCATCGAGCTGCTGACCGTCCACACGTACATCGAGAACGAGGTGATGTACCCCGAGGTGCGCCGCCTGCTGCCCCAGCTCGAGGACGACGTGCTCGAGTCGTACGAGGAGCACCACGTCGCCGATGTCCTCGTGATGGAGCTCGCGGCTCTCAAGCCCGGCGACGAGCGGTTCGAGGCGAAGACCACCGTGCTCATCGAGAACGTCCGGCACCACATGGACGAGGAGGAGCAGGACTGGTTCCCGAAGGTCCGCGACGGACTGGGGCGCAACCAGCTCCGTGACCTCGGCGCCCAGCTGCTCGAGGCGAAGCGCAAGGCACCTCGTTCCCCCGCCCAGCCCAGCGCGCTCGCGAAGGCCGTCGACGCGGTGGTGTCCTGAGACGTGGCCCAACCCGCCCACCCGGGTCCGGATCTCCCGGACCTGCTCGACCAGCTTGCCCTCGCGCACGACGCCGCCAGCCCTCCCGAGGAGATCGCGGAGGCGTTGGAGTCGATGGTGCTCCACCCCGACTACCCGTGCCTCGGCGCCCGTTCGGTCTTCAACCGGGACCGGGCCACCGTCGTCGTCCTCGAGCGGCTGGCCACCGAGGCCAGCACGCAGACCCTGCTCCGCGCCCTGACGGACTTCGGTCGGGAGACCGACCGCGCGGCCGGCTTCGCGTCGCTCGTCGCCGTGTTCCGGGCGTCCGAGGTCTCGGGCGAGCCCGAGTTCGAGGCGCTCCTGTGGCGACAGCTGGAGCTGCTGTACGAAGCCGACAGCCAGCCGTGGGACCCGCGGGTCTCCGACGACCCCGACAACCCCCACTTCGCCTTCAGCGTCGGAGGAACGGCCTTCTTCGTCGTCGGTCTGCACCCGCAGTCGTCCCGCATCGCCCGACGCACGCCGTTGCCCACCCTGGTCTTCAACCTGCACGAGCAGTTCGAGGAGCTTCGCGCCTCGGACCGGTTCGGGCGGATGCGTGACACCATCAGGCGCCGCGACGCAGAGCTCCAAGGGTCTCTGAACCCGATGGTCGCCGACCACGGACGGAGCTCCGAGGCCAGGCAGTACTCCGGGCGGTCCGTGCCCGAGGACTGGGCGGCGCCGGCCAGCTTCGATGACGAGGAGACCCCGTGAGTGAGACGACGACCTTGGCACCGCAGACCGGCACCGGTTTCCTGCTCCGGGCGGGCGAGCTGCTGACTGTCGTCGATCCGCAGGGCGGACAGGTCAGCGACCTGTTCTGCTTCGCCGCAGACGACCACGACGAGAAGCTGTCGAGCGGCCGGACGATCGACTACGCCAACACGATCTTCCTCACGACGGGTCACACCCTCTACAGCAACCGGAGCCGCCCGATGCTGACGGTGGTCGAGGACACCTGCGGCCGGCACGACTTCCTGCTCACACCGTGCAGCCAGGACACCTTCGACCTGCTCTACCCGGAGTTCGACGGCGCCTACCACCCGAGCTGCCTGGAGAACCTGTCGACGGGACTGGCGCCCTTCGGGGTCCGACCGGACGAGATCGGGACGACCCTCAACATCTTCATGAACGTGTGGCCCGAGCCGGGTGGTGAGCTGCACATCGACCCTCCTACGTCCGTCGCGGGAGACCGGTTCGTGGTGCGCGCCGAGATGGATCTGCACGTCGGGCTGACGGCCTGCTCTGCCGAGAAGTCCAACGGGGGCGTGTGCAAGCCCATCGAGTTCTCCCTGACGCGGGAGCGCGAGACGGGGGTCGGGGCAGCCCCAGCGTCAGCGCAGGCCGGCGCATGACCGGCGACCTGCCCACGCCGCAGGTGGGGTTGGTGGAGGACGCTGTACCCGGTGGGCGCGGTTCGGGTGATACTGACCCCATGGAGACACGCATCCCCCACGAGGCCACTGAGGCCTTCGCCGCCCTCGCCGAGCTCGTGTACGCGGGGTCAGGCTCTGACGAGATCCTGACAGCGATCTGCCAGACGGCCGTGGACGTCATCCCCGGGGCCGACCACGCGTGCATCTCGACCCTCGACGCCAACGAGCAGCTGCGGACCCGCGCCGCCTCCGACGACGTGGCACGGCAGATGGACCGACTGGAGTCCGAGGCACATGAGGGACCGTGTGTGGATGCGATCGTGGAGGACTCCGTCCAGCACGACTCCGACATCAGCTCCGGTTCGAAGTGGCCGCGGCTGGCCGAGCTGACCCTGGCGCGCACCCCGGTCCGCGGCATGATCGGCTACCAGCTCATGGACGGACTCGGCAGCCGGGCCGCGTTCAACGTCTTCTCCGACACCCCCGGCGCCCTCACCAAGGAGTCGGTCGACGTCGGGGCCGTCCTCGCCGCCTTCACCTCCGTGTCGCTCGCGGCGTCCGAGCGGCAGACCACTGCGGAGAACCTCCGCAAGGGCCTTGAGAGCAACCGCGAGATCGGAAAGGCGATCGGTCTGCTGATGGCAGCCCACCAGGTCAGCGACACCGAGGCCTTCGAGATCCTCCGGAGCGCCTCGAGCCGCACGAACACCAAGCTCGCTGCCCTGGCCGAGAAGATCAACGAGAGCCACCGCGCCACCTTGTCCTGAGCGACCCGGGGCGACAGGGGGTCGCCATTGTCGGCGTGACGGGTTACGTTGACCTGAGAAGTCCAGAGCCGGTCAAGCCATGCGCCTGCTGCCCCAGTCGGGTCGCCCATGGCGCTCGACGCCCCTTTCCGAAGGTCAGCCTTGAGCCTCGTCGTCGCCTCTGTCCCCTCAGGTCACGTCTACGTGCGGCACCTGTCGCCGCCCGCACCCGACCGCACCCGCGTGGTGCGTCTGCCCGACCCGCCCGCAGACAGCTCCCCCGACTCGCCGTGGTGGCCGCCGCGCATGCTCACGAGCGCCTGGGTCGACGAGCACGCGGCCGACTTCGACCTGATGCACGTCCACTTCGGCTTCGACGCGCTGTCGCCGGACGACCTGCGCGACGTCGTCGACGCCCTGCACCGCCACGACAAGCCGCTCGTCCTCACTGTGCACGACCTGCGCAACCCCCACCACGAGGCTGCGGAGCTCCACGACGCGCAGCTGGGGGTGCTCGTGGCGGCAGCCGACGCCCTGATCACGCTCACCCCCGGGGCGGCTGCGACGATCCGGGCCCGGTGGGGTCGCGACGCGACCGTCCTCCCCCACCCCCAGGTCGTGCCTGACGAGTGGCTCCGCCGTCCGCGCGCGCCGCGCGAGGCGTTCGTGGTCGGGCTCCACGCCAAGAGCCTGCGCGCCAACATGGACCCCCTGCCCCTCGTCGAGGCGCTGGTCCAGGCGATGCCGGGTATGCCGGGTGCCCGCCTCCGCGTGGACGCCCACACCGACGTCATGACAGCCGGTTTCCCGCGCCACGAGCCGGTCTTCGCTTCGCGGCTCACCGCTCTGGCCGAGCGTGGCGCGCTGGAGCTGAAGGTGCACGACTACTTCAGCGACGACGAGCTCTGGGGCTACCTCCAGGGCCTCGACGTCTCCGTGCTCCCCTACCAGTTCGGCACCCACTCGGGCTGGCTGGAGGCGGGACACGACCTGGGCACCTGGGTCGCCGCTCCGGACTGCGGCTTCTACGCCGAGCAGCGTCCCTGCCTGAGCTATGCCGCAGACGGCCCCGAGCGCACCACCTCCCTCGTCACAGCCGTGCGCACGGCCCACTCCAACTGGCTGGCCGGCGGGACCGCACCGCGCGCGTCGGTGGCCACGCGGCACACCGAACGCCGCCACGTCGCCCGCGCGCACGAGCAGGTCTATGCGGCCGCACTGGCTCGGAGGCTCGCATGCACGTCGTGATCCTGGCCGCCGCGAGGCACCCGCTCCGCCAGCCGTTCGCCGGCGGGCTCGAGTCGCTCACCTGGGCGCTCGTCCGGGGCCTGCGCGAGCGAGGTGTCGACGTGACGCTCTTCGCCGGCCCGGGGAGCGACCCGGCCCTTGGGGCCCGCGAGCTCACCGTGCGTCCGCTCGAGCTCAGCGAGCTCGCCCGCTCCGACGTGTCGATGCCTCCCGAAGCGTGGCTGCGCGAACACCACGCCTACCTCCAGGTGATGCTCGAGCTGCGCGACCGCTCGGACGTCGACGTGATCCACAACAACAGCCTGCACTTCCTGCCCCTCGCCCTGGCCCAGTCCTGCGCGGCCCCGATGCTCACGACGCTGCACACGCCCCCGACGCCCTGGCTGGAGCCCACCATCGGCCTGATGGACCAGGGCCGCAGCCGCTTCGTGGCCGTGAGCCACCACACCGCACGGCAGTGGGCGCACGTGACCTCGGCCGCCGTCGTGCACAACGGTGTCGACACGTCGGTCTGGGCTCCCGGACCCGGCGGCGACGCGCTCGTCTGGGTCGGCCGCATCGTGCCCGAGAAGGCGCCGCACGAGGCGATCCGCATCGCGCTGGCCAGTGGCCGCCACCTGCGCCTCGCCGGCCCGGTCGGCGACGCTGACTACTTCCAGTCGAAGGTCGAGCCGCTGCTCGGACCGACGGTCGACTACCTGGGGCACCTGGACGTGCCGGCGCTGCGAGACCTGGTCGGCTCCAGCGCTGCCCTCGTCGTCACGCCGGAATGGGACGAGCCGTACGGGCTGGTCGCCGCTGAGTCGCTGGCCTGCGGGACGCCCGTGGTGGGCTACCGGCGGGGCGGGCTGCCCGAGTTCGTCGCTCCGCACTGCGGGGTGCTGGTCGAGCCGGGCGACGTGGACGCGGCCGCGGCGGCTGTCGACGGGGTCTGCACCCTGGACCGGCAGCGCTGCCGGGAGCACGCCGAGAGCGACTGTTCCCTGGACGCCATGGTCGACGCCTACCTCGCCCACTACGTGCGGCTGACCTCGACCATCGGCCGGGCGGCGTGATCGGCTACTACGCCCACCACCAGGGCGTGGGCCACCTGACCCGTCTGCAGTGCGTCGCCGCCGCGCTGGACGAACCGGTCTGGGGTCTCAGCTCCGCGCCGGCACCAGAGGGCTGGAGCTCGGGCTGGACCCAGCTCGCGCGTGACGACGACCAGGACCCGGACGTCGTTGCCCGGCACGGCGACCCGAGCGCGCACGGGGTCCTCCACTGGGTGCCCCGCGGAGATGCCGGGCTGGCGCGGCGCTCGGCCCAGATCACGGCCTGGGTCGTCGAGCACCAGCCCCGGGCAGTCGTCGTGGACGTCTCCGTCGAGGTCGCGCTGCTCGTGCGGCTCTGTGGCGTGCCGACGGTCGTCGTCGCCATGCCGGGCGAACGCCGCGACCGCGCCCACCGCCTCGCCTACGACACCGCCGACGCGCTGCTCGCCCCCTGGCCCAAGGGGACTCATGACACCTCGTGGCCGAGCGAGTGGGCCATGAAGGCGTGGTTCGTCGGCGGCATCTCTCGGTTCGACCACCTCCGGCCGTCACCGCCTCCCCCACTCGCTCCCGTCGATGGGGGCACGGTGCTGGTGCTCTGGGGCGCCGGCGGTCGGACGACCACGGCCGCAGACCTCGAGGCAGCCAGGGCGGCGACGCCGTCCTGGACCTGGGTCGAGCGCTCCCCCGGCGTCCCCTCCGACACGCCCCTCTGGGAGCAGCTCCAGCAGGCGGACGTGGTCGTCACGCACGCCGGTCAGAACGCCGTGGCGGAGGTGGCCGCCGCCCGGCGTCCGGCGGTCGTCGTCGCGCAGCCACGGCCCTTCGACGAGCAGGGCGCCACCGCCCGCCAGGTCGAGGCACAAGGGATCGCGGTGGGCTGTGACGCCTGGCCGCCCGCCGACGCCTGGCCGGGGCTGCTGCGGCTCGCGCTGTCGCGGGGCGGAGCGGGGTGGGCGCGGTGGTCGACCGGCCACGGCGCCGCAGACGCGGCCACCCGGCTGAGCACCGTCGGCCTCCCCGTCCCGGTGCGCGGATGAGCCGCCCACGCACCGCGGTGGTGACCATCGCGCACGGTCGCCACGAGCACCTGCGTGGACAGGGCTGGGGTCTGCTCCAGCAGACCCAGCAACCCGATGACTACGTCGTCGTCGCCATGGGCGACCCCGACATCGCCGACGTGGCACACGAGCAGCACCCGGACGCCCTCGTGGTCGAGCTGCCGGCGGACCCCGCCGACCTGCCCCTGGCCCGCGCCCGCAACGCCGGCGCCGAGGCCGCCGTCGCGGCGGGGGCGGAGGTGCTGGTCTTCCTCGACGTCGACTGCATCCCCGAGCCGACGACGGTGGAGCGGTATGCCGCCGTGCTGGCTTCCGACCTCGCGTCAGCGCCTGTGGTGGCCTGCGGCGAGGTGCGCTACCTGCCAGCGGTGGCGCACCCGCGCGACTACCGCCTCCCCGGGCTGGCCGAGCGTGCCGAGCCGCACCCGAGCCGTCCCGCACCGGTGCGTGACGCCGTCCTGGCGGGAGCGGACGTCAGGTTGTTCTGGTCGCTGTCGTTCGCCGTGACAACGCCGGACTGGGAGGCGTTGGGTGGTTTCGACGAGGCCTACTCCGGCTACGGGGCGGAGGACACCGACTTCGGCCAGCGGCTCGCGGCCGCCCACGGTGAGCTGCTCTGGGTCGGCGGCGCCGCGGCATACCACCAACACCACGGCAGTGAGGTGCCTCCGGTCCGTCACCTGCACTCGATCGTGCGCAACGCCAACGTGTTCCGGGACCGTTGGGGCTGGTTCCCGATGGAGGGCTGGCTGGCCGAGTTCGAGGCGCGCCACCTCGCCGAGCTGGACCCGGCCACCGGTCACTGGCGCGTCAAGACCTGACGCCACCGGTTGCCGCCCGGCACGAGTGCGTCAGTGCGCGGGCGACGACAGCTGCGCCATCAGGTGCGGGATCCAGGGCAGCACGTCCCGCGCGAGGAAGCCCAGGGGCGCCTCGTGCTCGCTGACCGCCCTGCCAGCCTTGAGGTGGAGCGCCGCGCCCCAGGCAGCAGCACCCTCGGCCGGGACGCCACGGGCGAGGAGGCCGGCGACCACGCCGGCCTTCACGTCGCCCGACCCGGCCACCCCCAGTCCGGGCACTCCCGGGTGGCGCCAGACGACCTCTGACCGCGGTGCTGCAACGTAGGTGGTCTCACCACCCGCGACGACCGTGGCACCGGACCGGTCCGCGAGCTCGGCGCAGCACTCCGCTGCCCTGTCCGCGACCTCGGCCTCGTCCAGTCCAAGGGTCTCGGCGAGCTCGGAGTCGTTGGGTGTCAGGACGACTCTCCCGTGGAGGTGGGCCACCCCGTCGGGGTGTTCGGTCAGGTAGGACATGGCCAACGCGTCCAGCACCACCGGGCAGTCCAGTCGCGGCACCAGCGCCTCAAGCAGCTCGTTGGCCGCGTCCGGCGACAGGAGCCCGGGCCCCAGCAACAGGGCGTCGCACCCGGCGGCCAGGTCGACGACCTGGTCGACCGACGTAGCGGCGATCTCACCGTCCCCCCTCTCCGGAAGGGCGGTCACCAGCGCCTCGGGGAGGGCGACGCTCACGGCGACGGCCACGCTCTCCGCGGTGGCGACCTGGGGCTTGCCCGCCCCGGCTCGCATCGCCGCCTCAGCCGCCAGGAGCACCGCCCCGGGGGTGCGCCGGCTACCTCCCACGACGACCACCCGACCGCGGCCCTCCTTGCCCCCCTCCGGTTCCGGAAGCGGCCACGCACGGAGCTGCGCTGCGTCGAGGTCACGGACGGTGCGGCTCACGACGCGCTGCCCCGCCCTGCGTGCTCCGGTTCCTTCGTCGGCGTCGCGCCTCGCGCCTGCACCACCGCGGACGACGCGTACTCGACGAGCTCTGGGACGCCCGCCGGCCCGCGTCGGTACGTGGTGGTCGAGGCGTTGGGGACGTCCACCGTGCGGTCGAGCTCCAGCACCGCGGTCTCGTCCATCCCCTCCAGCACGTAGCGGAAACAGGTGATCACGGCCTGGTGGGTGAAGATCCACAGCCGGTCGGTGGCCGGCCGGGTGCCGACGTCGCTCAGGAACGACCGCACCCGCAGGGCGACGTCACACCAGCTCTCACCGCCGGGCGGACGGTAGTAGAACTTCCCGAGGTGTTCGCGCCGGCGCGCCTCGTCGCCGTACTCGGCACGGATCCCGGTGCCGGTGAGACCGTCGAACAGCCCCAGCTCGCGCTCGCGCAGCCGTTCGTCCCGCATCACCGAGGTGGCGAGCCCAGCCTTGGCGAGCGCCAGCTCTGCGGTGTCCGCACTCCGTCGGTACGGCGAGCTCACGACCGCAGTGGGCCTCGCGGTCGCGTCCAGGTCCCTGAGGTGCCGGCCCAGGGCGTCCGCCTGCTCGCGCCCCGTGTCCGAGAGGGGGACGTCCGCGTCACGGTCCTGCAGGTCGAGCCGCGCGGACCCGGCCTGCCGGGCCGCGCGGTCCGCCAGGTTGCCGATGCTCTCGGCGTGACGGACCAGGACCAGGCTGGCCGGTCCGAGTCGCTGCATGTCGAGCACGAAGCTCTCCCTCCTCGCGAGCGCCGCGTGGGCCGCTCCCGTGTCCGGTGGATGTGCCTGCTTCCTGCCTGCTACCCGGTCGGCTCCCCGACAAACCAGCGCGGTCGCCGGGGGGAGGGAGGAGCCGGGCCGGCCGGATCCACCTCGCCCACCGCCGCGTCTCCGTTTCCCCGGCCGTCCCGGGGGTAGGGGCTGCCTGAGGCGCGCCACTCGGCTCCAACAGCGCGGGTCGGGTGGCGCGTCGACCTGTGGTGCGCGTTTGGATCCGGGCGGGTCGGGTAACGGTGGAGGAAGCACCATGGGGCAGGCCGGGTGCGACGCCACCCGAGGAGACGCGCATGACCACCGCGACCGGTTCCATCACCCACCCCGACTCGAGCTGGTCCGACGAGCTGGCCACCTACCTGGGTCCGGGATGCTTCCCCGCCACGCACGACCGGCTGGCCGCCACGCTGATCGAGCGACATGCACCCAGCCACCTCTGGTGGCGCCTCTCAGTCGCTCCCAGGACCCGGGACTTCCAGTCGCTCGAGGACCTCGTCGGACACCTGGAGGCGTCCGGGCACGGTCCGTCGCTGGGCAGCATCGAACCCCTCTCCTGAACCAGTGGCTCGGCCGCAGGGCGATCGGGCTCCCGCCGTGCAGGCGTCACGGCGCGGAGAGATCCGCATCGGCACGTCCGGCTGGCGCTACCCCTCGTGGCGCGGTGACTTCTACCCGGTGGGGCTGCGCCAACGTGACGAGCTCGCCCACCTGGCCAGCCAGCTCAACGCGGTCGAGATCAACGGCTCCTTCTACTCGCTGCAGCGACCGACCAGCTACGCCGCCTGGGCCGAGCAGGTGCCGGACGACTTCGTCTTCGCGGTCAAGGGTGGCCGGTTCATCACCCACATGCGCCGCCTCGTCGACGTGCAGCCGGCCCTGGCCAACTTCTTCGCCTCCGGCGTGCTCGCCCTCGGCGCCAAGCTGGGCCCGGTGCTGTGGCAGCTGCCCGCGAGCCTGCCCTTCGACGAGCAGCTCCTCAGCGACTTCTTCCGGCTGCTCCCCCGAACCACCGACGACGCGGGTGCGCTCGCCAGGACGCACGACGCCAAGCTCGACGAGGCGCGCACCCTGACCGCTCCCCTCGTCGACGCTCCGATCCGTCACGCGCTCGAGCCCAGGCACGAGAGCTTCCACTCGTCACCAGCACGAGAACTGTTGCAGCGCAACGGTATCGCCATGGTGCTGTCAGACAGCGCCGGCACCTGGCCGCAGTTCGACGTCGTCACCTCCGACCTGGTCTACGTGCGCCTCCACGGAGACACCGAGCTCTATCGCAGCGGCTACTCGCCGGCCTCGCTGGAGGCCTGGGCGAGCAGGACCCGTGCGTGGGCCGATCAGGGACTCGACGTCCACGTCTACTTCGACAACGACGCGCGCGGGCACGCCCCGCATGACGCCAAGGCGCTGCTCGGCCTCCTGCAGGCCGATTCCGAGACCATCCGATAAATCGGGCGTTTCGACGTTTGCGCAGGTCAGGACCGGGCATCCCCCTTCTACCGGCGGTCGCGAAGGACCGCCTGTCCAGCACTCGTTGACAGAACAGGAATGGACATGAGCGACATCTACGGAACGACAAGTACGCCTGAGGACGCCACCCGCGAGCTCGGCACGGTGGATGTCTCCCCCGCGTCGGGCACCGACAGCTATGGCACCGACAGCCACGGCACCGACAGCCCCATCGGCTCCAGCCCCACGAGCACCAGCGACCTGAGCAACAGCGACCTGAGCAACAGCGACACGAAGCAGGTCGCCAAGGACGAGGCTCTTGCCACGGGCCAGCAGGCCAAGGACGGCGCGCAGCACGTCGCCGAGGTCGGCAAGGACGAAGCCAAGAAGGTGGTGCAGGAGACCGGCCAGCAGGCCAAGCAGCTGTGGCAGCAGACGCGCAGCGAGCTCCTCGACCAGAGCGCACAGCAGCAGACGCGGGTGGCGGAGGGACTGCGGTCCCTGAGCCGGGAGCTCTCCGGCATGGCCACCAGCAGCGAACAGCAGGGCGTCGCGAGCGACCTCGCCCAGCAGGCCTCCCAGCGCATGGGTGATGTGGCAGGCTGGCTCGACCAGCGCGACCCCGGCTCTCTCGTGACCGAGGTCAAGCAGTTCGCCCGCCAGCGACCCGGCACGTTCCTGGCCGCGGCAGCCCTCATCGGCGTCGTCGGCGGGCGGTTGAGCCGCGGTCTCGTGGCCGACCACCACGACCAGGCAGCGGAGGACGACCAGCACGTCGCGAACGCGGCCGCCTACAGCGGCACCCACACCGGGACCACGGGGACCACGGGGACCGGGACCACCGGGACCACCACCGGGACCGGGACCACCGGCGGGACTTCAAGCGCCCACACCGACACCCGTCCGACGGCCATCGCCGACCCGGACGCCTTCCCGGCATGAGCCAGGACCCACGGCTCGACGAGTCACCGCCGCGGTCGCTGAGCAATGTGGGCGACATCTTCGCCGACATCAGCCGCGACCTGTCGACCCTGATCCGTCAGGAGACCGAGCTGGCCAAGGCCGAGCTGCGCCAGTCGGCCACCAGGGCCGGCAAGGGTGCGGGCATGCTCGGCGGCGCGGCAATGGCAGGCCACTTCGTCCTGCTCTTCCTCTCGATCACCCTCTGGTGGGGGCTCGGCAACGAGATCGGCCGGGCCTGGTCGGCCCTCGTGGTGGCGCTCGTCTGGGCCGTCATCGCAGCCGTGCTGACCAGCATCGGCCGACGAGAGATCAAGCAGGTCAAGGGAATTCCACAGACGACCGAGACGGCCCGGGAGATCCCGGACGCGCTCAGAGGGAACGAGGACAAGCGATGACGAACAACCCGGATGAGATCCGTCGTGAGATCGAGGACACCCGAGGCCGACTGAGCGACGACGTCAACGCGCTCACCGAGACGGTCAGCCCGTCCAACGTCGCACGGCGTCAGGCGGACAAGGTGGCCGGCGTCGCGACGTCGGTCAAGGACCACGTCATGGGCACCGCCGACGACCTGCGTGGCACGGGTTCCGACGCGGCGTCCGCCGTGGGACACGCCCCCGGTGCGGCGGCCACGAAGGCGCGCACCAAGACGCGGGGGAACCCCCTCGCCGCCGGCCTGATCGCCCTCGGCGCCGGGTGGCTCCTCGGCTCCATGCTCCCCGCGAGCGAGAAGGAGAAGCAGGCGGCGAGCGCGCTGAAGGACAAGGCGCAGCCGCTGGTCGACGAGGCCAAGAGCGTGGCGCAGGACACCGCCCAGGAGCTCAAGGAGCCCGCCAAGCAGGCGGCCCAGAGCATCAAGGAGACCGCGACCGACGCCAAGGACACCGTCGTCCAGGAGAGCCAGAGCACCGCCGAGGACGTCAAGTCCCAGGCGCAGGACTCCGCCGACACGGTCCGCGCCACGCAGTAGCTCCGGCCCACCCGGCTCGGCGAGGGGTGGGTGCAGGAGCCCACCCCTCGCCGTCTCTGCAGCTGTAGGCACACAGGGGAAATACGGATGAAGGCACTGACCGGCGACGCGGCCCGCAGGCGCTGGGGTCGACACTGGATGGGGCCCGCAGCCGTGGTCGGCGTCGGCGCCGCGGCCGCCGCAGCCACCCACTCCCTACGGAAGAGGACCTGACATGGAGCAGCTCGACAAGGGCGTCGTCACCGTCACCCGTGAGTTCAAGGCCCCAGCCCAAGCGGTGTGGGACGTGCTCTCCGACGGCTGGTTCTACGCCACGTGGGTCGTCGGCGCGTCCCGGGTCCGAGGCGTCGACGAGGGCTGGCCTGCCGAGGGCACCCGGATCCACCACTCGTTCGGGGTGTGGCCCGCCGTCGTCAGCGACACCACCCATGTGCTCCGCAGCATCCCGCCGACCGAGCTCGTGCTGAGGGCCAAGGGCTGGCCCGCGGGCGAGGCCGAGGTCGTCATCACGGTCACCCCGGCGGGCGACGACACGTGCACCGTCGCGATGGCGGAGGATGCGGTCACCGGCCCCGGCACGCTCATGCCCCAACCGCTGCGACAGCTCGCCATCGGCCCGCGGAACGTCGAGGCGCTACGCCGGCTCGCCTACCTGGCGGAGGGCCGGCACCGGCAGGGCCTCACCCCCTGAGCAGCCGGTCCCACGCCGTGCGGGCGAGCACCCTGCGGGCCCCGCCGGTGAGCCGACCGTTGGCGCCGAGGGCCGCGCGGGCGGCGTTCCACCCGCAGGCGCCGTGGACCCCGCCCCCGGGATGCGCCGACGCACCGGCGAGGTAGAGACCCGGCACCGGCGTCTCGGGCCGCCCCAGGCCCGGGGTGGGTCGGAACACCAGCTGCTGGTGCAGGCCTGCCGTGCCGGCGTTGATCGCTCCACCGACCAGGTTGGGGTTCTCCGACTCGAGGTCGCTCGGGGACTGCACGTGCCGGGCGACCTGGCTGTCGCGGAAGCCCGGGGCCACCCGCTCGACCGCCACCTCCATCCGCTCCACGTGCTCGGCGAGCTGATCCTCCGACCACTCGTCGTGCGGCACGTGGGTGTAGGCCCAGACCGACTCGGTCCCCTCGGGAGAGCGGGTCGGGTCGGACGTCGTCATCTGCCCGAAGAGCAGGAACGGCCGCTCCGGCGTGCGCCCTACGGACAGGTCGGCGGCGAAGTCGACGAAGCCGTCCTGGTCGACGCCGAGGTGCACCGTCCCCGCGCCACGGGCGGCGTCGGCCGTCCACGGCACGGGTCGGTCGAGCGCCCAGTTCACCTTGATGGTGCCGTTGTCCCACTGGAACCGGTCGAGGTCGCGCTGCAGCCGAGCCGGCAGCGGGTGGTCGGCGAGCAGGTCCCGGTACAGCGTCGTGGCGGGCACGTCCGCGAGGACGGCCCTGGTCGCTCGCAGGAGGGTGCCGTCGGCCAGCCGGACGCCGGTGGCGCGTCCCCCGCCGGTCGTCACCGCCGTGACAGGGGTCCCGGTCAGCACGCGCACGCCACGGCTCTCGGCCCGTCGACGCAGCGCCTGCGCCAGCTCACCGGCACCGCCCTCGGGCACCGGGAAACCGACGTCCTGGCCCAGCATGCACAGCAGCCAGCCGAACATCCCGCTCCCCGCTGCGTCGGGCGGGATGTCGCTGTGCAGGGCGTTGCCGGTGAGGAGCAGGCCGGCGCCCTGACCCCGGAACCGCTCCTGCGCCAGGCGACGCACCGGCGTCACGGCCAGCCTGGCGAAGTCGAGGGTGTCGGCGAGACCGAGCCGCCGCACCATGCGGGTCGCGGACGCGACCGGCGGGAACGGGGTGAACAACGCGTCGAGCAGGGGGTCGCGGATCCGGTCCCAGCCGCGCACCAGCTCCAGCCAGGCGTCACCGTCACCGGGCGCCTCGGCCTCGAGCCCGGCCGCCGTGTCCTCCGCGCGCGAGCAGAGCAGCGCGGCGCTGCCGTCGTCGAGCGTGTGGGCGAGCACGTGCGGGGCCCGGCGCCAGACCAGGCCGTGGTCCTCGAGGTGCAGGTCGCGGATGATCGGGCTCGCGGCGGCCAGGGGGTAGAAGGCACTGAACAGGTCGGAGACGTAGCCGGGTGCCGTCACCTCGGCGCTGCGCACGGCACCGCCGACCTCGTCGTTGCGCTCGACGAGCACGACGTCCCAGCCGGCATCGGCCAGGGCGTTGGCGGCGACCAGGCCGTTGGGCCCTGCACCTATGACGACGGCGTCCACACTGCTCACGGGCGTTCGGTCCTTTCGCTGCAGGTCCGGGCGGTGTCACCACTCTGTCACCGACCGACGACGGGCGCCGTCCGACCCCCTCGCCCGTCAGGTCAGGGTCCCGAGTGCCTGCAGGACGCCGACCACCAGCAGCACCTGGGCGAGGTGGTAGGTCACCATCACCGCGAGCGCCCCGAACCGCCGCCCCCGCACGAACCGGTCCATCGCCAGGATCGCGTCGCTGACCATGAAGACCGTGGCCCCGAGCGCCACCAGGAGGTGCCCGGTCGCCCAGGCCGAGACCACCATCACCCCGATGACGCCCATGTATGCCGTGACGGCGCCTCCCAGCGCCGGTCCCCCTTCGCGCCAGGCGGCCGGGACGACGCGACGTCCCACCACGGCAGCCAGCCCCACGACCAGGGCGAGCCCGACGAGCGCGAGGGAGGCACGCGGCATACCGAGGTGGGCGAAGGCGACCACGAAGGCGACGTGGGCCAGCAGGAAGCTGGCGAGCCCGACCACGAACCTGGACTGGCTCTCCGACAGCAGGGCGACGTCACCGGCCAGGCTCAGGCCCAGCGCCACGAGCAGCCACCAGCCGGCGGCCGAGTCGGTCGCTCCGCCCACCCACGCGGTGATGACCAGGAGGACCAGGACGAGCGGCTTGGACACCCACTCGCGGCGACGGCCACGGATGGCGACGGACCACCAGTTCAGCGGCGCGACCAGCGCCACGGCGGCGAGGCTGGTGAGGGCGGCGGCGGACACGCCCCCAGCGTGACAGACGGTCAGTGGTGGTAGTCGTGCATCACGGCGTGACCCCGACCACGGGCGATCAGCCACCGGTTCACCGGCACGGTGACGACGAACGCGATGGCCAGCGACGCGGCCAGCGTGCCCCAGAACAGCCCGCTCGCCAGCCCGGCCTCCATCGCGCCGGGGACGGCCACGACGAACGCGTTGTCGACCACCTCCATCACCGAGATCGACACGGTGTCGGACGCGAACGCCACGCCGAGGGCCGCGGCCAGGGGCAGTCCGGCCCGCAGGACGGGGCGCATCGTCAGGGAGTAGCCGAAGACGAAGGCGAGCGCGACCGACAGGACCACCGTGGCGACCGAGCCCCACCCCAGCGCGGAGCCGATCACCATGCCGAGCACCTCGCCGATGGCGCAGCCGGTGAGGCAGTGGAGGGTGGCGCTGATCGCCTGGCGCCACAGGGACTCGGTCAGGTGGCCGTGCGGGTGAGTGCTCATGACGGGGCCAACCCGTACCCCCTCGGGGTATATTCCGTCGCCCGCTGAGGTGGTCGCCCGGAAGAACCGGCCAATCGCCCGCTTTCCCGTGCGTGCGAGCGGGTATGCCGCGTGGAACCGGGCAGTTGGCCGCTTTCCTGAGGCGCGGACCGCCGGTGTCGGGGCTGCCGCCTAGGCTCGCCGGCATGAGCGCACCCGTCTCGACCCCCGAGGACCTCCGGACCGTGGTCGACGCCGTCATGGCCGGCTTCGCCCAGGTGCCCGACGACGGGTGGACGCGCCCGGCCCACGGCCTCACCTGGGACTGTCGCGACACGGCCGCGCACCTCATCGACGACTTCGCCGCCTACGCGATGAACCTGTCAGGGCGCGAGGTCTACGTGGACGGCTACACCCCGTTCGTCGACCCGCCGCAGTGGCAGCCCACGACTCCGCCGAACCTGGTGTGGCCGGACCCGGCCAAGGGGACCGCGGCCATCGTCCGCTGCGTCGACGCGGCCGGAGGTCTCCTCGTCGCGGTCACGGCCACCGCTCCCCCGGGCCACGTCGGCTACCACGGGTGCGGGAACGCCGATGCCTCCGGTTTCGCCGCCATGGGCATCGTCGAGGGGGCCGCGCACGCCTGGGACGTGCTGACCGCGCACGACCTCGAGTTCCGCATCGACGGCGACCTCTGCCACCGCGTCCTCAACCGGCTCTTTCCCGGCGCCACGCGCACGGACGACGGCTGGCACGACTTCCTCGCCGCCACCCACCGCACCGAGGACAACCGCGAAGGGCACTGGCGCTGGGACTCGACGGTGCGCGCGACCTACGGCGACTGAGCGTCCCGGCCGGTTCGCAGCTGTCCCACGACGGCGAGCAGGCGTTCGGTCTCGTCGGAGGTCAGGCCGACCCGGAGCTCGTCGAGGAGCGACTCCAGCTCACCCTCGGCCAGGTCACGGTGCTCGGTGGGCTCTCCCGGTCGCCGCACGGTCAGCGTCTCGTGCGTGACTGCCACGTGTCGGTCGGGCAGGTGGCGGGTCAGCATCAGGCCGTGCCGGAAGTGGGAGGTGGGGTAGGTGCTTGTGAAGTGGTGGCCGGACCGCACGTCCGCCTGCTGCACGGGCAGCTCGTCGGTGGTGTGCATCAGCTCCCACGCGCCGTCCCGCTGGCGCTGCAGCTCCCAGGTGGGGCCGCTCGCGCCACCGTCGACCCGGACCATGCGGTAGGCCCACCCGCGGTGGTCCTCCCGCGCGCCGTCCTCCAGCCGGATCGGGTGCATCAGGCTCAGCCCGAACCCCGGGTCGGACAGCCACCGCGTGCCGTCGAGCCGCACCGCCACCACGCAGTGCGTCCGGGCTGACGCCGTCACGTCACCCACCCGGGCGAGCATGCGCACCACCTCGTAGCCCAGCGCGTCGAGCACGGCGGCGAACAGGGTGGCGTGCTCGAAGCAGTAGCCACCGCGCCCACGGCCCACGAACTTGGCCTGCACGTCAGGCAGCTCGACGCCCGGGTGCTGGTCGAGCAGGACGTCGATGTTGTCGAACGTGAAGGTGCGGACGTGTGCCTCGTGCAGTCGCTGCAGCCCGGCCAGGTCGGGAGACTCCACCTGCGCGCCCACCCGGGCGAGATAGGCCGCGACGTCCACCCCTGACGCGGGGGATGCTCCCGCGGTCACGACCTGACCTCCTCGTCGAACCCCACGCTCATCGCAGCATCGTCGCACGACGACCCCGGCACCGATGGGACGGCTCCCGTCGCCCAGCCATCCGCCTGCCGTGGATGCGAGGATGACGCGCATGGACTGGTCGTGGTGGTCGATGGCGGTGGGCCTCGCCGGGGGGCTGCTCCTGCTGTGGGCCGGACTGCTGGTCGCCCTGTGGGTCGGCCGACCCGACGACCTCGGCGTGCGAGACGCGCTGCGACTCCTGCCCGACGTGATCCACCTGCTCCGGCGGCTCGCCACCGACTCGACCCTGCCTCGTGGGGTCCGGCTGCGGCTCTGGCTCCTGCTGGCGTACCTGGCGATGCCGTTCGACCTGGTGCCCGACTTCATCCCGGTGATCGGGTACGCAGACGACGTCGTGATCGTCGCGGCCGGGCTGCGCGCCGTGGTCCGTCACGCGGGGATGGGCGCCCTCGAGCGGCACTGGCGCGGCACCCCGGAGGGCTTGGCCGCCGTGTGTCGTGTGGCAGGGCTGCGCGGGCCGCAACCGCAGCGCTGACGCCCGGGGACCGATGCGGGCGCTCATCGCAGTTCTCGGCTGTGACCTGCAGTTTTCCGTGAGATCAGGTGGGTTCAACCTCGCATTTCAGGCGTAGCCTCGGGTGAGGACGTCTGGCACGCCGGTTCACCGCACTGCCGCGGTGACCTTCTCCGAAGGGGGGCGCCCACGTCACACCAGAGAGCCAATGGTGGCACCGCTCCAGCTTGGGCGCGGGACTCTACTGCTGGGCCGGGTGGGGCCGGCGCGGGCAGGTACCGCACTCACGACGGCTATCGCCACGAGGCGTTCTTCTGGGAGGGGGACGACCAGTTCGTCGCCGGGACCGTGCCGTTCATCCGGGAAGGTCTCGAGGCCGGTCAGGCAGTGATGGTGGCGGTCACCCCGGGCCGGATCGACGTGCTGCGCGACGCGCTGGACGGCGAAGCGGACGCGGTCAGGTTCGTCGACATGGAGCGCCTGGGCGCGAACCCGGCGCGGATCATCCCGGCGTGGCGCGCCTTCACCGACCAGCACCCCGGTCGCCCCGTGCGCGGCATCGGCGAGCCGATCTGGCACGGCCGGCGGATGGCTGAGCTCGCCGAGTGCCAGATGCACGAGGCACTGCTCAACATGGCTGTGGACACGGACACCCCGTTGTGGCTGCTGTGCCCCTACGACACCGCCACCCTGCCGGAGGACGTGCTGGAGGAGGCCCACCGGTCCCACCCCGTGGTGGTCGACGTCGAGACCCACCGGGGCAGCACCACCTACGGCGGGGTGCACCACCTGCGGAAGATGTTCAAGGCCGAGCTGCCGCGAACCCAGGTGCAGGTGGTGGTCTCGCACCGCTCGTTCGGCGCTGACGACTACGCGGACGTCCGCGCCGACGTCCGGGCCCACGCGTCGTCCGTGGGTTTGGACACCGAGCGGACCGACGACCTCGTCCTCGGCGTCCACGAGGTGGCCGTCAACAGCGTGCGGCACGGTCGCGGGGCCAGCGAACTCCGGATCTGGGAGGAGCACCACGCGCTGGTTTGCGAGGTGCGCGGAGTCGGCCGCATCGTCAACCCGATGGAGGGAAGGCTCCCACCCGCGTCGGCGGACGAGCTCGGCCACGGACTGTGGATGGCCAACCAGCTCTGCGACCTGGTGCAGGTCCGGTCCGGCAAGGTCGGCACCACGGTGCGCATCCACGCCTGGCTCTAGTCGACGCGCTCGTCGACGACAGATGACACGGATGGGCTATGGCGTGTGGCGACGGGGTACCTCACCATCGAAGGTGAGGGCGGGAAGCCACCCACCCGAAGCCGACCGGCCACCTGTGGCCCGCAGGTGGCGGTGGCACCGAACCACGGACGTGGAGCGGGGACGCGTCACCGGGACTTCGGTCCCGGTTGCCAAGCCTTGGGAGAGGACCATGCTGATGGTCCCCACCGATCCCGACGAACCGCTGGTCGACACGGCCCTCGCCGACGAGATCGCGCTGCTCGGCGAGGTGATCGCCGCGGCCACCGCGGCCGGACCTGCGCTGAGCCAGGCGGAGATCGATGCGGCGCTCGGGCTGAGGGCTGCCGAGCCCGGTGCGAGCGCCGCGGCGCAGCAGGACTGACTCTTCAGCTGGTCCGTGGCAGTGACCAGCGGCGCGCCATTGCGGGGCCCCTGCGGAGAGCCCTGCGGGCGGGCCCGGCGCTTCTGACGCCTTGAGGTCCAGGACATGACGCGAGGAGCGTGTGACGGTTGGGGTCCCAGAGGCGCGCCACGCCGCTCTGGAGCCCCGTTGCGCCGTGGGCGCCGCGTCACGTGAACGCTCGAAGGGGTCTTCACTGGTGAAGGGCCGATCACCCTCAGACCCCGGCAGTGGCGCCCTCCCGTTCCCCTCACCCGTGGAGCGCCACTGCCGGCCCACCTGGATCGGCCGAATCCCACGACTGGAGCCCCCGATGACCGTGATCGCCTTCCGACCCCGTCGCAACCCTGAGGCGCCATCCTCGGAGGGCGACGGCATACCGCTCACCGGCACGTTTCGCTCCCCTCGAGGGGACGAAGGGGTGATGACCGGCCACCTCCGGCTGCAACGACTGGTCCTGGCCCCCCGGGGAGCCTTTGTCACGGGTGTGTTCACCGGTGAGCTCCGGGAGCCCGATGGGACGGTCGTCGGCCGGGAGTCGAGGCGGACGACGGCCCCGGCGGACCTGGTCCGAGATGAGCTGGGCCTGCATCCCGTGGTCCGGCCACTCGAGCTGGACCTCATGGGGCTGGTGGTGCACGTCCACTCCTTCGCGATCGAGCCCGGGAAGGTCTTTCCCTCACCCCACCGTGCTGCGCGGCGGAGTGTTCGTCCCGAGGCCGGGCGCGCACGCGGCGGGGACCTCCGATGAGGGGCGTTGCCCTGGCGGTGCCGGTGGTCGTGCTCGCCCTGATGCATGTCCTCCAGCGCATGGAGGTCTGGGCCACGGACACCAGCCAGCGCACCGTGAGGCGGCGCCAGGCGGTCGGCCCCCGCGAGGCCGGGGCAGTCGCGCCGATACGTCAAACAGAGGTGCCAAGGCGCCGCGTGGAGGGGGAAGCATCGCACCATGGGTGAACCCACAGTCCCCACCGGTGGGGACGCGATCCCGGGACCCATCCCCCGCGATCCGCCGCCACCGCCCGGCTATGTCGACCCCCTCGACGAGAGCCCAGTGCTGGAAGGGGTCCTCGAGGAGGTCCGGGTCGACCAGGGCAGCGCCCGCGATCCCGGCGCACCCGCGCGAGCCGAGCCCGCTGGACCGGCTGGAGAGCGGCCTCACACGTCGACCTGACGGGGGTGTGTGGGGCGGCCGCGCGGCGCTGGGATACGAGGTACCTCTCTCGGCGCCGCGCGGTGCCGCGGGCTCCGGCCGTGGCGCTCGGACGCGGCCAAGGCGCCGCGGCGGCATACATCAGTGCAGGTCAGGGACGTGCCAGCGGCGTTCTGGGCGTAGTGTCGCACTCGTGAGCACGGCGCGGGTACCCGACGAGTCGGCGCAGCCGGGTGGGGCGGTCGACGTCGCAGCCCTGATCCCCATGCTGCGGCGGATCGTGGCCGCGCGGGTCGGCGAGCACCCTGCCGCCGAGGACCTGGTGCAGGAGACCCTCGTGCGCGTGCTCGAGGCCGAGGACCGCATCGAGCCGGGGATGATCGAGCCGTACGCGATCGCCACCGCCCGCAACGTCATGGCGACCATGTGGCGCCGCAAGGACAGTGAGTCACGCAACCGCCACCGCGCCCTCGATCCCAGCGTGCCGGACGAGGCCGAGGACGTGGTCGTCGCGTCCGAGGAGCAGTCGGCCATCAACGAGGCCCTGCGCCGGCTGACCGACCGGGAGCGGGAGGTCCTGCTGGCCCACGAGATCAGTGGGCAGGCGACCCAGAGCCTGGCCGACGACTCGGGCAGCACCGCCGGCGCAGTCGCCGCCCAGCTGAAACGGACCCGGGCCCGCCTGCGGGTGGAGTACCTCCTGGCCCTCGAGCACACCGAGCCACCGACCGAAGAGTGCCGCCCGGTGCTGCTGGCGCTGTCGAGCGCCGACCGGCGCCGCCAGCGCGAGGTGGATGCGGGGAGGCACCTGCTCGAGTGCGGCCTCTGCGCCAAGCTCAGCCAGCCCCTTCTCGGCCGAGGACCGCTGCGCGACAACGAGATCCACGTGGCGATCAGCGCAGACCCAGACATCGTCGCCGCCCGCCAGGCGGCACGGGAGCTGGCGATCCGCGCGGGCTTCTCAGGTGCAGACCTGACCATGCTCGCGACGGCAGTCTCGGAGGTGGCGCGGAACATCGTCCGGTTCGCGAGGAGCGGCGAGGTGACCATCGAGCTCCTGGACGGGCCGCGGGCCGGGATCCACGTGGTGGCACGCGATACCGGCCCCGGCATCGATGACGTCGAGGTCGCCCTGAAGGACGGTTTCAGCACGTACGACGGGCTGGGTCTCGGGCTGCCCGGAGCCCGACGCCTCATGGACGAGTTCAACATCGTGTCCGAGCCGGGACACGGCACCACCGTGACGATGACCAAGTGGTTCGACAAGAAGGGAACAGCATGAGCCAGGACGACGAGACGCAGGACAGCTCGGGGCAGGTCGAGGCGTCGTCGAGCGGCGACCAGCTGCTGCCCCAGCTGGTGGCACACCTGCGGGAACACCGCGCGAAGCTGCGCGACGAGTGGGCTTCCCGCATCCGCGATGCCCACCTGTTGGAGGCGATGACCCCGCAGGAGATGTCCGCTGAGACCACGTCGGTCTACGACAACTACGTCGAGGTGCTCGAGACAGGCAGCGTCGAGGCGTTGCAGCACTATGCACGGGACCTGTCTGAACGCATCATCCCGCGGGGTGTCGAGACGCACGAGGTCGTCGGCATCGTGCTGCTCCTGCGCGACGTCCTGGCCCGTTCGCTGTTCGAGAAGTACCAGCGCGACTTCGGTCTCCTCAACCGCATCCTCGACGCCTACGAGCCGGCTGCCAACCGGATCGCCAACACCGTCGCGGTCAGCTTCGTGGACGAGCGCGAACGCGTCATCAGGCAGCAGCAGGACGCCATCCGCGAGCTGTCCACGCCCGTGCTCCCGGTGCGCGAACGGCTCCTCATCCTGCCGATCATCGGGGTCCTGGACGGCGAGCGGGCCCGACAGCTCACCGAACAGCTCCTGAGCGGCATCCGCACCCACCGGGCCAAGGTCGTCGTCATCGACATCACGGGCGCGCCGGAGGTCGACGAGACGGTCGCCAACCACCTGGTCCAGACCGTGGACGCGTCCCGGCTGATGGGCGCCAGCGTGATCATCACCGGCCTGTCCCCCACGATCGCCCAGACCCTGGTCACCATCGGCGTCGACCTCAGCAAGATGAACACCATCGGCGACCTGCAGGGCGGCCTCGAGGAGGCCGAACGACTGCTCGGCTTCACCGTCACCCGCAAGGCGGTGACGGACGGCTCGTGAACTCAGGACCGGCTCTCGTCTCCATCCTGCGTCAGGGTGACACCCTCGTCGCGTCGGTCCACACTGCCCTGGACGACTCCGAGATGGTCCGGTTCCAGAACGACCTCGTCAGCCGGATCGGTGAGCACCGTGCCCGTGGGGTGATCATCGACGTGGCTGCCCTCGACGTGATCGACAGCTTCGCGTCGCGCACCCTCCGGTCGATCGCCGACATCGCGCGCCTGCGGGGAGCCGTGACGGTCATCGTGGGGATCCAACCGGAGGTCGCCTTCTCGATGGTGCGCCTGGGTATGGATATGGGCGACGTGCCGACGTCGTTGGACCTCGAAGAGGGGCTGGCCTACCTGGCGCGGGTCAACGGCCGCGCGGCAGGCGGACGCCGTGGGTGACCTGGAGGACGTCACCCTCGACTACCGCGTCGCGTTCCAGCGCTACCTCCCGCGGCGCAGCGAAGCCGCCCTCACCGACGGCTACGACCTCGGCCGCCGTGCCATCGTCCGAGGGGTCAGCATGCTCGACCTGGTGCACGTGCACCACGTCGTCCTGGGCGAGGTGCTGGCGGACACTCCCCGCGAGGACGTGGGTCGGATCACCGCGGCCGCCGGCGACTTCCTCCTCGAGGTGCTCGCGACCTTCGACATGGCCCACCGACGGCTTCGGACCTCATCCGAGTGACGGCGCACTGCCACGCCGAGATCTCCTTGGTCGTCAGAGACCTCGACGTGGCAGTGTCGCTCGCCTAGTCCGCGACGTCGACGGGGTCGACCCGGTCGACCCGGCGGTGGAACCGCATGCCGGCGGCGCCGCCGGCGATCGCGCCGAGCAGGCTGGTCACGGCGGCCAGGACCAGGGCCACCACACCAGCGGTGTCCAAGTCGGACGTCTTGACCGGCAGGCGCGGGAAGCTGTTCAGCTGGCCGAGGACGTCGTACTTGCTACCCGCCACGGCTCCGACGACCGCCACCACCACCGCGACGACCAGGGCCCACAGCCACACGGCGAAACCCTGCTTGGGGCCGTTGAACCGGGCCATCCGACCCGCGACGTAGCCGCCGCAGAAGTAGCTGACGAAGAGGATGACCGCCAGGGCGACGCCGCCCACGACACCCACGGTGGCGGCCTTGTCGGACGCGGCATCCACTGCCTCGTCCGCGTCCGTCCCGGTGCCCAGCCCCACGGCCGTCCCGGCGGCTGCCAGCACCGCGATGAGGACGACGGCCATCCCCATGGCGCTGAGCCACCCGAAGAAGGCCGAGCCGAGCTTCATCCCACCGAACCGGTCCGCCTGGACGGCGGCCAACCGGTCGCCGTCGACGACACGGTCGCGCTCCACCACCTCCGTGCGGTCCCGGTATGCCGCGCGCTCGCCATCGTCAGCCCGGTCCCGGTATGCCGCGCGCTCGCCATCGTCAGCCCGGTCCCGGTAGTCGACTCGCTCGCCATCGTCAGCCCGGTCCCGGTAGTCGCTCCGATCGCCAGCTGTTCGGTCAGCGCGAGTGTGGTCACCCAGCGGCTCGCCGGGCCTGTCCCCACGCCGATCGCTGGCGTCCAGGTCCCGGTCGGTGACGCGTCGTTCGTCGTGCTCGGGGCGTCCCGGTTCGTGTGTGGTGCTCATGTGTGCCTCCTTGGTGAGGGCTTGGTCAGGACCGCTTGGCTCCGGATGGGTGCTGTGTGCACCAGTGCTCCGGGCCGGTCCTGGGACGGGGTCTACCGCCGTGAGGTACTTGCCCGCTCTCAGGCCGGGCGAAACCCGGAGGAAGTGTGGCCCCCGCCGGTCCTCCGGGTCTCGCCCCGCCTGACAGTGGCGCCGTGCGGCGCGCGCGTCGGCGCCACTGTCAGCGGTGGTCCGAGGCTGGGGAGCTCAGACCCCCAGTCCGTTGAGGATGGCGAGGATCTGGTTCAGCAGGCCGGCGATCTGGCCGAGCGGACCGCCGCCGTCGAGCAGGCCGGCGACCGCGCAGAGGAGGTTGCCCAGGAGGTTGCCCGCCCCGGTCGTGGCGATGATGTCGAGCACGACCTGGTTCAGGTGGACCTCGAGTCCCAGCAGGTTCAGGTCCAGCGGCCCGAGCACGAGGTTGAGGATGTCGCAGCTGGCGGCCGTCACCCCAGCGCCCACGGCGCCGGTGGTCGCCTGCTTCACCTGCAGGTCCATCATCTTCGTGTGCGGCACGGAGCCGCGTGCGCCCTGCATGGTGGTGGTGACCGCGCTGCGCATCATCAGCTTGTCGCCGGAGCTCCAGAACTTCTGCGGCACGATGTCCACCGTGGCGGCGCCGGTGCGGCCCTTCTTGTCGGTCCACGTCCCCTGGTAGCTCCAGGCCTTGCCTGCGCTCGAGGACGAGTGGACTGCCTTCGCCGCACCACTGTGCGGCGACGCGGCCTGCGCGGAGCCGACGAGGAGTGGACCGGTGGTGGCGACGGTGGCTACCGCGACGACGGCCACGACCCGTGCCTTGAGTGTCTTGCGCAGCGTGCCTGGCGTGCCGTCACCGTGTCCTGCTGACTTCGCGTGCAACATGTCGAGTTCTCCTTCCGGGGCGCCCTGTGGGGTGCCCGCTGATGGACCTGCGATGTCGACCTCGGTCCGGCTCGCCAGCTCACTTCACGTGCAGGTGCTGTCGCCGGTCCGTGGCACTACTGAAGACACCCATCCACGGCCGACGTGACAGGAGAAAAGGGACATGCGGGGCCTGCATCACGCTCAGGAGGACCCCACGGTGTGCGGGAGGCGGGTAGCCGCTGGCCACCGGCTCGCGTCATGAACGCACCCTCAAGGCGTCACGGGCGACAGGCCAGGAAAAGCCGGAACCTACAGACGGACCACGAGGTCGGTGGCTTCATCCTGGTCCCGAGTTGCGTGGCCGGCCGAGGGTTGGTGAACGTGGCCCGTGCTCGCGTCGGCCACGTGTCGCAGGTCGTTGGACTGCTTGACGAGATGAGCCGCGAGGTCACGGAGCTTGACGTTGGACATCTGCGAGAGACGGGACAGGCGCTCAAAGGCGTCCTCGTCGTCGAGATCGAACCGCTCCATGATCAGCCCGGTGGCCTTGCCGATCGTCCGGCTCGACTGGAGGGCCGCTGCAAGGTGGCTCTCGCGTCGGGTCTGGGTCACGGCCAGGGAGGCCTGCGCAGCAAACAGTCTCGCGTGCGCCAAGCGGTCGGTGTCGAGGTGGGTGTGCGTCGTCGAGTAGAAGGTCAGCCCGCCGACGGTCTGCTCCTCGACCTCGATGGGCACACTCAGCTGCGACCGGAGGCCCAGGTTGACAGCGTGCGGGATGAACCTGGGCCACCGATGCTCGCTCTCGGCGTCGTCGATGATGACCGTGTGGCCGTCCCTGACCGTGGTGAGGGACGGACCTTCGTCCATGGCGTACTGCAGGTCATCGAGCTCGAACACGAGCTGATCCGTGCCGGCCAGGGTGCTGAGGGCACCGGTGCTCTCGGCGATGCAGATGCCGACGTGGGTCCCCGGCACCAGTTCTCTCGCCACGTCGATGATCGAGTCCAACACGGGTATCGCATGCTCGGCACGCCACACGGATGACCACGAACGGTGGTTGACCAGGTTCTCGGGGGGCCAGCTGTCCATGTCGCCTCCAACCGTCATTGAACTGCCGTGACGAGCAGGCGCTGCCTCGGTGGACACCGAGCGGAGGTGGGTTGCCAAACCTGCTCATCGGGGTCTGGGATGAGCCTCCGTTTCGGAGGATACCTTCGAGTGGCCAGTGAGGCGATGGGCGAATTCCGAGCTCATCCCCCGGTCAGAGCAACCTGGACGACCTGCGCTTGACAACAAACCTGAGTGCGTTCATTATTGAGGCTACTCATATTATCGTTGTCCAGGAGTCAGCATGCGAGCGTTCGTCATCACGCAGTACCAGGGTCCGTTGCAGGAGGCGGATGTCCCCGAGCCCGTGGTCGGAGAGCACGACGTGCTCGTCCAGGTCCGGGCTGCCGGGCTCAACATGCTCGACGAGAAGATCCGGACGGGCGAGTTCAAGCAGATCCTCCCGTACCAGCTGCCGCAGATCCTCGGCAACGACGTCGCGGGAACGGTGATCGGCGTCGGCGCGAAGGTGCAGGGCTTCAGGCTCGGCGACGAGGTGTACGCCCGCCCCGACAAGGACCGCATCGGAGCCTTCGCGGAACGCATCGCGGTGGCCCAGGCCGATCTGGCGCTCAAGCCGGCGTCCCTCAGCTTCGAGGAAGCGGCCTCGCTACCGCTGGTCGCCTTGACTGCTTGGCAGTCCCTCGTCGAGCGAGGCAACCTGCAACCGGGGCAACGGGTCCTCATCCACGGCGGCGCCGGCGGAGTGGGGACGATCGCGATCCAGCTCGCCAAGCACCTCGGTGCCACGGTCGCCACCACGGTCAGCACCGGCAACGTCGACTTCGTGCGCGCGCTCGGGGCGGACGTGGTCGTCGACTACCGCAGCCAGGACTTCGAACAGCTTCTCGACGGGTACGACCTCGTGCTGGACAGCCTCGGCGGGAAGAACCTCGAGAAGTCGCTCCGCGTGCTGCGTCCCGGCGGCAAGGCGATCGGGATCGCTGGCCCACCCGACACGGCCTTCGCCCGCGAGCTCGGCGCGAACCCGATCCTCCGGCTGGTGACGGCGGCCCTCAGCAGCCGCATCCGCCGCCAGGCGAGGCGCCTGGGCGTCACGTACGAGTTCCTCTTCATGCGCGCCAGCGGCGACCAGCTTCGCCACATCACCGACCTCGTCGATGCCGGCGCGCTGCGGCCCGTCGTCGGACGGGTCTTCGACTTCGACCAGACCGTGCAGGCAGTTCAGTCGCTCGACAAGGGCGGCATCCGCGGCAAGGCCGTCATCAGCAGGGCCTGACAAAGCCATCTCATCACCCACCACGACACCGGAGAACATCATGAGCACGAACAACCACGCACAGGACGACGTCATCACCGCCTACAAGGACGCGCCCGCCCAGACCATCCACGCCGGCGGCGTGACCTACGCCTACCGCGAGCTGGGGCCGAAGGGCGGGATCCCGGTCGTCTTCTTCGTCCACCTCGCCGCGAACCTCGACAACTGGGACCCCCGGATCATCGACCCGATCGCCGCCCAGCACCACGTCATCACCTTCGACAACCGCGGCGTCGGAGCCTCGACCGGCACCGTTCCCGACAGCATCGAGGCGATGGCCGACGACGCCGTGACGTTCATCAAGGCGCTCGGCTTCGACCAGGTCGACATCTTCTCCTTCTCCCTCGGCGGCATGGTCGCCCAGGCCCTGGTGGTGAAGCACCCCGGCCTCGTCCGCAAGCTCATCCTCACCGGCACCGGTCCCGCTGGCGGCAAGGACATGGACAAGGTCGCCAGCGTCACCTACTACGACATCCTCCGGGCCGCCGTGACCCGGTCGGACCCGAAGGAGTTCCTCTTCTTCAACCGCAACGCCACGGGCAAGCCCGCCGCCCGCGCGTTCGTGCAGCGCCTCAAGGAGCGCACCACTGACCGTGACAAGCCGGTCGCGGTCAAGGCGTTCCAAACCCAGCTCAAGGCGATCAAGAAGTGGGGACGCTCGCCCGCCGCCGACCTGTCGAAGATCAGCCAGCCCACCCTGATCGCCAACGGGGACCACGACCGGATGGTGCCCTCGGTGCTCTCCGAAGACCTGCACCGGCGCATCAAGGGCTCCGACCTGGTCATCTACCCCGACTCCGGCCACGGCGGCATCTTCCAGTTCCACGACAGATTCGTCCCGGTCGCCCTCGAGTTCCTCGCCCGCTGACCATCCGGGCGACCAAGCTTGCCGGACCGGTCGGCGCGCTCTTCCCGGAGCTCCGCGACATGAGGGCTCCTCGACCGCCGTGGAAGAATGAGCGCCGGCACCTTCGAGCCCACCCCCAGGAGCCCACACCGCAGAGAAGGGCGGCAGCCATGCCACTCACCTCCCAACCCGTCGGACGGCGTGAGCGGAACAAACAGCAGAAGCTCGAACGCATCACCGCCGCCGCACGGGAACTCTTCGCCGAGCGCGGAGTCGACGAGGTCACCGCCCAGGAGATCGCCGACAAGGCCGACATCGGTGCGGGCACGTTGTTCCTCTACGCCAAGAACAAGGGCGAGCTCCTGCTCCTCGTGCAGAACTCGGCCTACGCCGATGCGCTGACGCAGGGCAGGACGGCGGCCGAGACCATCCCCGACCTGCTCGACGCGGTGATGGCGATCGTCCGCCCGGTCGTGGAGTGCAACCGCAAACAGGTCGACAACGGACGGACCTACCTCCGGGAGATCGTCTTCGGCGACCCCGAGGAACCCCACCACCGCGACGCGCTCAACCTGACCGTGCAGACCGAAATGGCGATCGCCGACGTGCTGCAACGGGACGATCGCATCCACTCCGACGAGGCCGCCACTCTCGCGCACATCGTCTCCGCGATCATGTTCGTCAGCATGGCCGCCACCATCAACATCGCCAACCCCGCCGACGACCTCGTGCACGAGATACGAGACCAGGTCCGCGTCCTGCTACGCGCGTGATGCGTCGGCAGTCAGCACCGAATCGCTCGCCTTGCGCGTGCTCTTGTCCGATCTCATGAGCGGCGCCAAGCGAGATGGCCCCTCACCAGCGTTTCCGCTGGCCAGGGGCCATCTCGTGTCCGGTGGAGCTGAGGGGATTCGAACCCCTGACCCCTTCCATGCCATGGAAGTGCGCTACCAACTGCGCCACAGCCCCGGATCCTCCGAGGGGGATGCCCCCCGGAGGGGACTGCGGAAGTTTACCCAGTACCCCCACCCAATCTCCAAATCGGCGGGCGGGCCGGGGTCCACCGCGTCAGGCGTGCGCGTTCCACGCGCTCAGCTGCCACCCGATCCGGCTCTGCCTGAGCTCCGCCCAGTGGCAGTTGCCCATGGTCGCCAGCGCATGGGTGGCCAGGTGCTGGTCGATCCCGAGCAGGTGGGCGATGGCGGCCCGGCTCGAGACCCCGTGCGCCACGATGACGACGCACTCGTCGTCGCCGAGGTCGTCCAGGATCTCGCGCAGGGACTCCCCCGCACGACTCCCGACCTCGGCCAGCGTCTCGCCGTCGACGCCGCGGCGGATGTCGGCGCGGTCCATCTCCACGAGCAGCTCGGCATACCGGGCCCGCACCTCGCTGGTGTGCAGCCCCTGCCACTGCCCCACGTGGATCTCGCGCCAGCGGGGGTCGAGGGTCACCGGCACCCCGGCCGCCTCGGCCACGTGCTGGGCCGTGACGGCCGCCCGTGCCAGGTCGGAGGAGATCACCCTCGAGGGCCGGTATGCCGCGATGGCCCGGCCCGCGGCACGGGCCTGCTGCACGCCGAGGTCGGACAAGGGGGTGTCGAGCTGCCCCTGCCAGACGCCACCGGCGTTGTGGTCGGTCTCGCCGTGCCGGACCAGCAGGACGCGTCGCGCAGCGGTCATGCGTCCCGGCGCTTGGGCACGCCGAGGTCGATCTCGGGACAGTCCTTCCAGAGCCGCTCGAGCTCGTAGAACTCGCGCTCCTCGTCGTGCTGGACGTGGACCACGATGTCGCCGAAGTCGAGCAGCACCCAGCGGCCGTCCCGCTCGCCCTCACGGCGGATCGGCTTGGCGCCCTTCTCGCGGAGCTGGTCCTCGACCTCGTCGACGATGGCGCCGACCTGTCGGTCGGTGCTCGCCGACACGATCACGAAGACATCGGTCAGGGCGAGCTGCTCGCTCACGTCGATGCCGGCCACGGTGGTGGCGAGCTTGTCGTCTGCTGCTTTGGCGGCCGTCATGGCCAGGTCAAGGGATCGTTCGGTGGCGGGCACTGCTCTCCTACGTTCGTGCCGGTGCGCCGGCGGGTGAGCCGGCGGCATACAGGCGGTATTTGTTGACGTACTGGACGACGCCGTCGGGCACGAGGTACCAGACGGGTTCGGCGCGCTCGACGCGCGCCCGGCAGTCGGTGGAGCTGATCGCCATCGCGGGCACCTCCTGCAAGGTGACCCGGTCGGCCGGGAGGCCCGACTCCGACAGGACGTAGCCCGGACGGGTCACCCCGATGAAGTGCGCCAGCCGGAACAGCTCGTCGGCGTCCTTCCACGACAGGATCTGGGCCAGCGCGTCGGCGCCGGTGATGAAGAACAGCTCGGCATCGGGCCGTTCGGTGTGCAGGTCGCGCAGGGTGTCGATCGTGTAGGTGGGGCCGGGGCGGTCGATGTCGACCCGGCTCACCGTGAAGCGGGGGTTGGAGGCCGTCGCGACCACGGTCATCAGGTAACGGTGCTCGGCCGGGCTGACCTCGCGCGCGTCCTTCTGCCACGGCTGGCCTGTGGGCACGAAGACGACCTCATCGAGCCCGAACCGGGTCTGGACTTCGGAGGCGGCCACGAGGTGGCCGTGGTGGATCGGGTCGAACGTCCCGCCCATCACTCCGAGGCGCATGGTCAGTGGTGACTGCCCTGGTGGTCGGCATGGGCGTCGTGGTGGCCGGCCGGCGCATGGGTGCCGTGGGCTCCGCCGGTCGCGACCTTGGTCGCCACGCCGCGGAAGAACCACAGCACGCCCAGGAGGGCCAGGAACGCGACCATGGCGATGGCCCCGAACGCGTAGGGGGACATCGGCAGCTCGCGGGTGTGCTCCTCGGCGGCAGCGACCAGGGTGAAGGCAGACGACGACATGCCCCACAGCGTACCTGCCGCCGACCCCCTCCCCGCGACCATCACCGTCGGGCTGCGCAAGCCCCCGCTGTCCACGGATGTTGTGCACAGGGGTGTGCACAACCTGTGCGTTGCGCACACCCGGGTGTGGACAACCGTGTGGGAAACCCGTGGACAGAAAAAGGTGCGCGAAACCTATTGCGGCACAACGGATCGGGCCACTAGAAATCTCTCACGCGCTCCAGTCGGAGGGTCGAGACGAGGAGACTCGGACGGCCACGAGGCAGGAGCACAGGTCAACCGGATAACGGACGACCGCCTCGACCGGGTTCGCTCGGACGAGGTCCTCGAAGCCTTCGGGCAGACAGGTTCGCGGGCGACGCCGCGGAGGAACGCCGGGCCCGTTGGCCAGATCGCATCGCCTTGGCTGCACCGGTTCGCCGGAGCGACCAGGCGCCACCGTCGCAGTGGCCACAACACCCGGTTCGCCGGGGGGCGTGGGCGGTCGAACGGGGCAGCATCGTGGGGCGGTTCGCCGGCCCAGGGAGCTGCACCAACAGTGGGTTTCGCCGTCACCTCGGTGAGGACGAAGCCTGCTGGTGGGACGTCGGGTCGCTTCGGTGACCGGGCAGCCCGCACCCCGTGGCCGACAACAGACCCACTCCGGTGGGGAAACCGACACCACACGTGGGAGCCGTGAACCACTTCGGTGGCGAGCGACCCCGCACCGTGGGAAGTGCCGTCACCTCGGTGACGACAGGACCCGCACGTGGGAAGTGCCGTCACTTCGGTGACGACAGGACCCGCACCGTGGGAAGTGCCGTCACCTCGGTGACGACAGGACCCGCACCCGTGGCTGACACCGCACCCGCTTCGGCGGGGTGACACCGACACCACACGTGGGAGACCAGGCCGCTTCGGCGGTCGGGTGTCCCGCTGCGGACAGGGCACCACCTCGGTGGCGCCGGACTCCGCACCCGGCGATCCACCCAGCAGCTGGTTCTGCCAGCGGCCGGGAGGATCTCCACCCGAGGGCCCCTCGAACTCATACTTCGAGGGGCCCTCACCTTTGCGTCTGGAGACCTTTGCTTCTAGAGGCCTTTGCGTGTCGAGGCAGCCTGTCCCCGTAACCTTGGTACATGGCCCCCGAGCTCAGCATCGTCATCCCCGTGTACAACGAGGAAGACGTGCTGCCCCTGCTCGCCGCGCGGCTGCGACCCGTGGCGGACGGGCTCGGCGCCACCTACGAGGTGATCACCGTCGACGACGGCAGCGACGACCTGTCCCCCGCGGTCCTCCAGCGGCTGATGCGTGACTGGCCGCAGCTGCGGATCGTCCGGCTGCGGGCCAACGCCGGTCACCAGGCCGCCATCTCGGCCGGGCTCGCGAGCGCCCGGGGCGACTACGTCGTCACGCTCGACGCCGACCTGCAGGACCCGCCCGAGGTGATCCCCGAGATGCTCGCCCAGGCGCGCGCCCAGCGGGTCGACGTCGTCTACGGCGTGCGGTCCGACCGCTCCAGCGACTCGGCCTTCAAGCGGCTCAGCGCCAAGGCCTTCTACCGGGTGATCCGCGTGCTGTCGGGCACCCACGCCCAGGTCGACGCCGGCGACTACCGGCTCATGTCGCGGGCGACCGTCAACGCCATCAACTCGCTGCCCGAGCACCACCGGGTGCTGCGCTTCGTGGTCCCGGCCCTGGGCTTCCCGTCGACGTCGGTCACCTACCGGCGGGACGAGCGGGCGGCGGGCAGCTCGAAGTACCCGCTGTCCAAGATGATCCGGCTGTCACTCGACAGCGTGACGGGCTTCTCCACCGCTCCCCTGCGCGCCGCCACCTGGCTGGGCCTGCTCGGCGGCCTCGCGGCGCTGGGCCTGCTGGCCTACGCGCTGGTCGCCGCGTCCCTGGGCCACACCCTCCCGGGCTGGACGTCCACGGTCGTGGCGGTTGCCGGCGTGGGGGCGGTCCAGCTGCTGTGCGTCGGGATCCTCGGCGAGTACGTCGGACGGATGTACGCGCACCTGCAGGCCCGACCGACCTACTTCGTCGCCTACGACTCGCTCACGGGGCCGGTCACCGCCGCGGACGAGCCCGCACCATCAGCGTCACCCCGGGCATAGCCTTCACCGGCAGGTAGCGCTCGGCCGTCACGACCGCGCGCAGGACCAAGTTCACGACGGGGCGCACCGTCTCGAGGTCGGAGCCGCTCGCCTTGCGCCGCCGCAGGGCGACGACCGGACGCAGCAGCACGTTCCAGGACGTCATCGAGGCGATCTCGAAACCGTTCCGCTCCAGGACCGCACGCAGCGTGTCGCGGGTGTAGCGGCGCACGTGGTCGACCGCCACGTCGTGGTCCGACCACAGCCTGGGGTCGGCGGGCACGGCGATGAGGAACATCCCACCCGGGCGCAGGGCCCGGCGCACCTCGGACACGGCGGTGTCGTGGTCGACGATGTGCTCGAGCACGTCGAAGGCCACGACCAGGTCGAGGCTGTCGTCGCTCACCGGCAGCGCGGTGGCGTCACCGCGCACCACGGAGAGACCGCGCTCGGCGGCCACCTCGGCCCCGTCGGCGCCGTACTCGAGGGCGCTGACCGACCAGCCGGCCCGGCGCAGCACGCGCGTGTTGCCGCCACCGGCCGCGCCGATGTCGAGCGCGGTGCCGGGACGCAGCCCGCCGATCATCCGGCCCAACAGGTGGCGCCGCTCGCGGTACCACCAGTGCGCGTCCTCGAGCGCGGCCAGCTTGCGGACCTCCGTGCCTTCCAAGCTACTCAGTGCCTTCCAAAGGACTCGGTGTCTTCCAAACTAGTCAGTGCCTTCCACGGGCGCTCATCCTGCCAGTTCGCGTGGACCCGCGTGACCGGCCCCCGGTATGCCGCGCGGCCGGTCAGGCGCGCACCTGTCCGTCGCCCTCGACGATCCACTTGGTCGTGGTCAGCTCAGGCAGCGCCATCGGGCCGCGGGCGTGCAGCTTCTGGGTGGAGATGCCGATCTCCGCGCCGAACCCGAACTCGCCACCGTCGGTGAACCGGGTGGACGCGTTGACCATCACGGCCGCGGAGTCGACCTCGTTCGTGAACCGCCGGGCGGCCGCCCGGTCCTCGGTCACGATCGCCTCGGTGTGCCCCGAGCTGTAGGTGCGGATGTGCTCGAGCGCGGTGTCGAGGTCGGGGACCACCCGGACGCTCATCTCGAGCGCGAGGTACTCGGTGCCGTAGTCCTGCTCGGTGGCGGCCTGGTGCGGCACACCGGCCGATTCGGCGGCGGCACCGGAGGCGTCGTCGGTGTGGAGCGCCACCCCCGCCCCGGACAGCTCGGCGAGCACCTTGGGGAGGAAGTCCGCCGCCACGGCCTCGTGGACGAGCAGGGACTCGGCGGCGTTGCAGACGCTCGGACGATGGGTCTTGGCGTTGACCGTGATCGCGAGCGCCTTGTCGAGGTCGGCGGCGGCGTCGACGTAGACGTGCACGATGCCGATGCCGGTCTCGATCACCGGCACGGTCGACTCGGTGACGACGGTCTGGATCAGCCCGGCCCCGCCCCTGGGGATGATCAGGTCGACCAGCCCGCGGGCGGTGAGGAGAGCGCGCACCGCGTCGCGGCCACCCTCGAGCAGCGTGACGGAGTCGGCGGGCAGACCCTGCGCCTCCAGACCGGTGCGCAGCACCTCGACCAGCGCCCGGTTGGTCGACTCGGCGGCCGAGCCGCCGCGCAGGATGACGGCGTTGCCGGACTTCAGGCCGAGGCCGGCCGCGTCGACGGTGACGTTCGGGCGGGCCTCGTAGACCATGCCCACCACACCCATCGGCACCCTGACCTGACGGATCTGGAGGCCGTTCGCGAGCGTCGAGCCGCGGACCACCTCCCCCACCGGGTCAGGCAGCGCCGCGACGGCGCGCAGCGCCTGGGCCACGTCGGCGACCCGCTGCGGGTCGAGCGCCAACCGGTCGAGCAGACCCTGCGGCATACCCGATGCGCGTCCGCGCTCGAGGTCGTCGCCGTTGGCGGAGACGATGCGGTCGGTGGCGGCGTCGAGGGCGTCGGCGAGCGCGAGCAGCGCGGCGTCCTTGTCGGCGCGGGACAGCAGCGCCAGGCGGCGCGAGGCCACCCGTGCGGCGCGCGCCGCGGTGGCCACCTGCTCGACGGCGGCGGGGTCGATCTCAGCCATACTCCAAGGGTATGCCGCGTGGCCACCCCGCCACCCGCCGGTCCAGCAGCCGGGTGGGTGCCCTTTCGCCAGGCCATGCGCTGCCCCCCCGTCTGGGGCAGTGCATGGCCTGCCCACCCTGCCCCGGACGGCTCGCTGGTTGAATGCTGGGGTGAGCATCCTGTCGATCCAGTCCTCGGTCGCGTACGGCCACGTCGGCAACAGCGCCGCCGTCTTCCCCCTCCAGCGCCTCGGGGTCGAGGTGTGGCCAGTGCACACGGTGCACTTCTCGAACCACACCGGCTACGGCGAGTGGCGCGGCCCGCTGCTGCCCGCCGATGACGTGCGCGCCGTGATCCGGGGGGTCGAGGAGCGCGGGGCGTTCCCCGGCGTGGACGCGGTGCTGTCGGGCTACCAGGGCGGCGAGGACATCGGCGACGTCATCCTCGACGCCGTCGCGAAGGTGAAGGCTGCCAACCCCGCCGCCATCTACGCCTGTGACCCGGTGATGGGCAACGCGAAGAGCGGCTGCTTCGTGCACCCGGCGATCCCGGTCCTGCTGCGGGAGCGGGTCGTGCCGGCCGCCGACCTCATCACGCCGAACCAGTTCGAGCTCGGCTTCCTCACCGGCACCGAGCCGCACACCGTCGAGGAGACCCTCGCGTCCGTCGAGCTGGCCCGGGCGATGGGGCCCTCCATCGTCCTGGTGACCAGCGTCGAACGTCCGGACGCACCGGCGGACACCATCGAGATGATGGCCGTCACCGACGACGGCGCATGGATCGTGCAGACCCCACGGCTGCCGATGAAGGCCAACGGCTCCGGTGACGTCACCGCGGCCTTGTTCACGGCCCACCTGCTCGCGACCGGCGACCCCGCGGTCGCCCTGGCCCGCACGGCCAGCAGCGTCTTCGACCTGTTGGCCAACACCCTGGAGTCGGGCGAGCGCGAGCTCCAGCTGGTTCAGTCGCAGGCCACCATCGCCGAACCGCAGATGCAGTTCGAGGTCACCCGGCTGCCGTGAGGCCACCGGGTCGCGCACGCAACCTTTCTCCGGGCGTGGACGTCCCACCGGTATGAGCAGGCTCTCCCCCGCCCTCGCCGCTGTCCTGGCCGCCACGCTGCTGGCTGCCTGCGGATCGGTGGGCGGTGGCGCGGGAGGTGGCGGCTCCGCCTCGCCGACCATGGACGACCGGGACCGGGCGCAGCGAGCGGCCCAGCTGCTCGACCGGTATGCCGACGCCCGCAAGACCAGCGACTCCCCCGCCCTCGACCTCGGCGACCAGCTCGAGCAGCAGGAGGGCGACTGGGAGCCCGCGGTCGGCGAGAACAACAAGCTGGCCTGGCTCACCGGTCACCTCGTGGCAGTCGCCCCGCTGCCCGACGCCCCCGGGCCGGGTCGGGTGCTCGACGGGACGGTGGGCGGCGTCACGACGACCGTCGTCTCCGCCGACGACGCCCTCGCGGCGATGACCTCGCGGCGCAGCAACTGCGACGGGTGCACCGACCTGCGGGTCACCGGAGCGGTGCTGACCACGATGGACGTGCGGACCTCGGCAGGGGTGGTCACCGTGCCCGGCTGGCGGTTCTCGTTGGACGGCACCGCCGTGACCCTGCTCCGGGTGGCGGTCCCCGCGTCGGCTCTCGTCCGCACCCCCGTGGACTGGACGCCCGCGCCCGGCGACGGCCTGCGCCCGGAGTCCTTCGACCTCGCCCCGGGCGGCCGGACGATGACCCTGGTCTTCACCGGCGCGCCCGACGAGCCGGGGGCGTGCGGCGCCGACTACCGCGGCGAGGCCTTCGAGTCGGACCAGGCCGTCGTCGTCGCGGTGGTCCAGGTCCCGCGCGAGCCCAGCGGTCAGGACATCGCCTGCGCGGCGATCGGCGCCGTGCGGATGGTCGACGTGACCCTCCACCGCGAGCTCGGCGACCGCACCGTGCTCAGCCTCGCCGACGGACAGCAGGTCGTGCAGGGCTCGGCCCGCACGATCGGGCCGCCCCTGCGCTGACCCGGCCACGCGGCATACCTCAGGGTGCGGGCTAGAGGATGACGAGGTCGTCGCGGTGCACGACCTCACGCTCGTACTCCGGACCCAGCTCCTTGGCCAGCTCGCGGGTCGAGCGACCCAGCATCCCCGGCAGCTCGGCCGAGGTGTAGTTGACGAGGCCACGGCCGATCACGCGGCCCTCGGGCGCACAGAGGTCGACCGGGTCGCCGTCGGAGAAGGTGCCCTCGACGCCGGTGATCCCGGCTGGCAGCAGGGAGGTCCGACGCTCGGTCACCGCGCGCACGGCTCCGGGGTCGAGCAGCAGGCGCCCCATCGGGGTGGTGGCGTGGGCCAGCCAGAGCTTGCGGGAGGTGCGCTTCGAGCCGGTCGGGACGAAGACCGTGCCGACGTCCTCCCCTGCCAGCGCCCGCTCGACCTGCTCGGCGCTGGTCAGCACCGTCGTGATGCCGGCGGCGTTGGCGATCGACGCCGCCTCGACCTTGGTCACCATGCCGCCGCTGCCGACGCTCGACCCGGTGCCGCCGATGACGACGTCGTCGAGCCCCGCGCCCCCGATGACCGTGGGGACGCGCTTGCTGCCCGCCCTGGTCGGGGGCCCGTCGTACAGGGCGTCGACGTCGGTGAGCAGCACGAGGCCGTCGGCGTGCACGAGGTGGGCCACCAGCGACGCCAGCCGGTCGTTGTCGCCGAACCGGATCTCGTGGGTGGCCACCGTGTCGTTCTCGTTGACGATCGGCACGATCCCGAGCTCGAGCAGCCGGTCGAGGGTGCGGCGGGCGTTCGTGTAGTGCGAGCGCCGGGTCACGTCGTCGGCGGTGAGCAGCACCTGCCCCACCGTCAGCCCGTGGGCGCCGAAGGCACGTTGGTATGCCGCGACGAGGGCTCCCTGACCCACGCTGGCTGCCGCCTGCTGCGTGGCGAGGTCCCACGGCCGCTTGGTCAGCCCCAGGGGTGCGATGCCCGCGGCGATGGCACCCGAGGACACCAGCACGACCTGGTGGCCGGCGTTGCGGCGCTTCGCGAGCACGTCCACGAGGGCGATCAGCCGCTGCTCGTCGAGCGCCCCTCCGCCGACGTCGGTCAGGCTGGAGGAGCCGATCTTGACCACCAGGCGCCGGGCGCGCGCCACGTCGCCCCGGCGGTCGACCGCGCTCATTCCTCGGTGTCCTCGTCCTTCGCAGTGGCCCAGTGGCCGGCCCGCCGCTCGGCGGCCAGCTCGTCGCGGGCGACGGTCCGGGCGACCCGGCGCTCGGCGTAGTCGGCCCGCTTGTCGTCTCGGGTGGGGCGGGTGGCCTCGTCGAGCCGCAGGTCGGTGCCACGGGCGCCGAGCAGCTCGGCCCCGGCCACGAGGGTGGGCTCCCAGTCGAAGACCACCGCGTTGTCCTTCGGCCCGATGAGCACGGTCGCCCCGGCCACCGCACCGGCCTTGAACAGGGCCTCCTCGATGCCGGCCCGGCCGAGCCGGTCGGCGAGGTAGCCGACGGCCTCGTCGTTGGAGAAGTCGGTCTGGCGGACCCAGCGGGTGGGGCGCTCCCCCTCGATGCGGAAGACCTCGCCGTCGGCGGTGTTCTCGCGGATCACCTTGAAGCCCGAGTCGTCGACGGCCTTGGGCCGGATGACGATGCGCTGCGGCGTGGCCGCGGCGACCGCCTCGATCTCGGCGCGGGCCTCGGCGACGTGCCGGGCCATCGCGAAGGTCAGCTCACGCAGCCCGGTGTGGGCCACGGCGGACACGACGAAGACCTCGATGCCGCGCGCCTCGAGGTCGGGCTTGACCATCTCGGCCAGCTCGAGCGCGTCGGGGACGTCGGACTTGTTGAGCACGACGATGCGGGTGCGCTCGGCCAGCGGGCGACCACCCAGCGTCGCGTCCGGGACGTACTGGGCGAGCTCGCGCTCGATGACGTCGAGGTCGGTCATCGGGTCGCGACCGGGCTCGAGCGTCGCGCAGTCGATGACGTGCACCAGCACCGAGCACCGCTCGACGTGGCGCAGGAACTCCAGGCCCAGGCCCTTGCCCTCGCTGGCGCCGGGGATCAGGCCCGGCACGTCGGCGATGGTGAACCGGCTCTCGCCGGCCTGCACCACACCGAGGTTCGGGACCAGGGTGGTGAACGGGTAGTCGGCGATCTTCGGCCGGGCGGCCGACAGCACCGACACGAGCGAGGACTTGCCCGCGGACGGGAAGCCGATCAGGGCGACGTCGGCCAGGGACTTGAGCTCGAGCACGATGTCGAGGGCGTCGCCGGGCTCCCCGAGCAGGGCGAAGCCGGGCGCCTTGCGACGGGCCGACGAGAGGGCCTTGTTGCCCAGGCCACCGCGACCACCCTTGGCGACGACGAACTCCCCGTCGAGCCCGACGAGGTCCATCAGCACGTCCCCGGAGCCGTCCTTGACCACGGTGCCCTCGGGCACGGTCAGCACGAGGTCGCCGCCGTCGGCGCCGTTGCGCTCGTCACCGGCGCCGGGCTTGCCGTTGGTCGCCTTGCGGTGGGGGTGGTGGTGGTAGTCGAGGAGCGTGGTGACGTTCGGGTCGACCCGCAGGATGACGTTGCCACCCCGCCCGCCGTTGCCCCCGTCGGGACCGCCGAGCGGCTTGAACTTCTCGCGCTTGACCGAGGCCACGCCGTGTCCGCCATCGCCGGCGGCGACGTGCAGCACGACGCGGTCGACGAACGTGGTCATGGGGCTCTCATTTCTGGTCGGTGAGGACGTACTCAAGTAAAGACGATCATGGGAAAGACGTGCGGAGGGGGCGGGCCCGTGTCGGGCCCGCCCCCTCCGGTGCGGTGCGTCACGTGGTCAGGCCACGCGGCATACCGAAAGTTCTTGATCTCCTGCTTCGCCCGGAAGTTCAGCTGGCGTCCGAGGTCTCCAGCGGGACGATGTTGACGACCTTGCGCCGACGCTTCGTGCCGAACTGGACGTTGCCCTTGACGAGCGCGAACAGCGTGTCGTCGCCGCCACGGCCGACGCCGTCACCGGGGTGGAAGTGCGTGCCGCGCTGACGGACGAGGATCTCGCCCGCGTTGACGAGCTGGCCGCCGAAGCGCTTTACGCCGAGGAACTGTGCGTTCGAGTCGCGACCGTTGCGGGTCGAGGACGCACCCTTCTTGTGTGCCATGTCAGTACCTGCCTTCTCTGGGTCTCTGGTCCGAAACTCAGGCGTCGATCGAGGTGATCTTGACCTGGGTCAGGTGCTGACGGTGGCCCTGACGCTTGCGGTAGCCGGTCTTGTTCTTGTACTTCATGATCGTGATCTTGGGGCCCTTGGCGGCCTTGACCACCTCAGCCTTGACGGTGACCTTGGCGAGCTTGTCGGCATCGCTGGTCACGGTCGAGCCGTCGACCACGAGAAGGGGGGTCAGGTCGATGCTGTCGCCAGCCTTGCCGCTGACCTTGTCGATGATGAGGACATCGCCGACGGAAACCTTCTCCTGGCGACCACCAGCGCGAACAATCGCGTACACGTGGAACTCTCTTTCCTACTTCGGGTGGCACGCGCTCTCTGTCTGGACCGGCCGGCAGCTACCCACGCTGCGAACGAACACCGAAGTGAGTGGACACAGACGCGGACGCCGGACGGTGGGCGCACCGAGGCACAAGATTACCGGGTGGAGGGCGTGCCGACCAAACCGGCGGTCGTGCGGCACACCAGCAGTCAACCCACCGGTATGCCGCACGGCTCAGAAGTGCTCGGCGGGCGCCTCCGCGCCGCCTGAGCCGGCGTCGTCGCCCGCGACCGCACGAGGCGGTCCGGCGGGTGCCACGACCCGGCCGCGCCGACGCCGCTTGGGGGCGGCCGCGACGGGCTCGGGCGTGGGCTCCGGCTCGCGGGTCGGCTCGGGCTCGGGCTCGGGCTCCGGCTCGGGCTCCGGCTCGGGCTCGGGCTCGGGCTCGGGCTCGGAGTCGATCTCGAGGACCGGCTCGGGCTGCAGGTCCACGTCTTCGTGCACCTCGAGGACCGGAGCGTCCTGGGCGTCGTCGAGGTCGTGGTCGCCGTGCAGGTCGTCGTCGTGGTGGTGGTCGGCGGACTTCAGGGCCGCGGCGTGCGCGGCTGCGGCGATCTGCGCCGGCGTCGGCCCGGAGTGCACCGGCTGGGGGGCCGGCTCGGGCGTCGTGCCGGCCGCACCGGCGCGACCACGACGGCCGCGACCGCTACGGGCGGCCTGGCCACCGGCGCCGGCACCGCCGCCGTTGGCACCGTTGTCGCGACCGCTGTCGCGGCCACCGTCGCCACCGCCGGACGGCTTCTCGACCGGGTCGGCGTGCACGATGATCCCGCGTCCGCCGCAGTGCTCGCAGTTCTCGGAGAAGACCTCGATGAGGCCGGACCCGACCCGCTTGCGGGTCATCTGGACCAGGCCGAGCGAGGTGACCTCGGCGACCTGGTGCTTGGTGCGGTCGCGGCCGAGGCACTCGAGGAGGCGTCGCACGACGAGGTCACGGTTGCTCTCGAGCACCATGTCGATGAAGTCGATGACGATGATCCCGCCGATGTCACGCAGCCGGAGCTGGCGGACGATCTCCTCGGCGGCCTCGATGTTGTTCTTGGTGACCGTCTCCTCGAGGTTGCCACCCGACCCGACGAACTTGCCGGTGTTGACGTCGACCACGGTCATGGCCTCGGTGCGGTCGATGACCAGGGAGCCACCGGAGGGCAGCCAGACCTTGCGGTCCATGGCCTTGGCGATCTGCTCGTCCACGCGGTAGTGGGTGAACAGGTCCTCCTCGGAGGTCCATTTCTTCAGCCGCTCGGCGAGGTCGGGGGCGACGTCGCCGAGGTACTCGCTGACCTCTCCCCAGGCCTGGTCGCCGGCCACCACGAGCGAGGTGAAGTCCTCGTTGAACACGTCGCGGATGACCCGCACGGTCAGGTCGGGCTCACCGTGGACCAGGGACGGCGCGCCGCCCTTGCCCTTGCTCTTGGAGTCGGCCTTGGCCTTGATCTTGTCCCAGGTCTTGGTGAGCCGCTCGACGTCGGCGCGCAGCTCCTCCTCGCTGGCCCCTTCGGCGGCAGTGCGCACGATCACGCCGGCGCTGTCCGGGACGACCTCCTTGAGGATGCCCTTGAGGCGGCTGCGCTCGGTGTCGGGGAGCTTGCGGGAGATGCCGGTCATCGAGCCCTCGGGCACGTAGACCAGGTAACGGCCCGGGAGCGAGATCTGGCTGGTCAGGCGGGCGCCCTTGTGGCCGATCGGGTCCTTGGTGACCTGCACGAGGACGGTGTCACCCGACTTCAGGGCGTTCTCGATCCGCTTCGGCTGGTTGTTCTCCAGGCCCGCGGCGTCCCAGTTGACCTCACCGGCGTAGAGCACGGCGTTGCGGCCCTTGCCGATGTCGACGAAGGCGGCCTCCATCGACGGGAGCACGTTCTGGACCCGACCGAGGTAGACGTTGCCGGCCATCGACGCGTTGGTCTCGCGCGAGACGTAGTGCTCGACCAGGACGTTGTCCTCGAGGACGCCGATCTGGGTGCGGCCCTCGCGCTCACGGACGACCATCACCCGCTCGACGCTCTCGCGACGGGCCAGGAACTCGGCCTCGGTGATGATCGTGCGGCGACGACCGGCCTCGCGGCCCTCACGGCGCCGCTGCTTCTTGGCCTCCAGGCGGGTCGAGCCCTTGACGCTCTGCGGCTCGTCGCGCCGCGACTCACGCACCCGGGTCACGGTGCCGGGCGGGTCGTCGCCCTCGGCAGAGGAACCGCTGCGGCGACGACGACGGCGACGACGGCTCGACGAGCCGTCACCCTCGAGGCCCTGGTCGTCCGGTGCCTCGGCGTCCTGGACGTCGGAGCCGGCCTCCTCGTCCTCGTCAGAGAACGCGGCGGCGTCGGACTCGCCCTGACCGCGACCACGGCCGCGACCCTTGCCACCGCGGCGACGACGACGGCGACCGCCCTCGCCGCCACCGTCGGTCTCGTCGTCGCGGTGCTGGCTCGCGTCGTCCTGGTCGTCCTGGTCGGCCTGCTCGGCGGCGGTGTCGTCGGCCTCGGCGGCCTGCGCGTCAGCCTGGGCGCCGCGGCCTCGGCCACGACGACGCCGGGGCGCCGGGGCCTTGTCCTCGGCGGCCGGCAGGTCGGTGGCGGCGTCCGCGCCGGACGCCTCAGCGGTCTCGGCGGAGTCCGCGGTGTCGGAGGCGGGCGCGGCGACCTGCGGCGGGCCGGCGGCCTTGGTCGCGGCGCGACGGCGGGTCGGCCGGGCGGCGGCCGGGTCGGGCGCCTGGAACAGCACGCCGAAGCTGGGGACGGTGGCCGCAGTGGGCTGCCCGTCGGCGTCCAGCTCGTCCTCGTCCTCGTCCTCGCTCGGGATGGGCTCGATGGCGGCGGCATCGCCGGCGGCGGCGGCGGTCGGGGCCGCGAGCAGGGCTGCGGCAGCGTCCTCGGCGGTCGGCTCGGCCGCGGGCTCGTCCGCGGGGGCGGCCTTGCCCGCCTTCTTGGCGGTGGCCTTCTTCGCGGTGGTCTTCTTCGCCGTCGCCTTCTTGGCGGCGGTCTTCTTGGCAGCGGCCTTCTTGGCCGTCTTCGGAGCCGGTGCGTCGCCCTCGGCCGGTGCCGCGGAGTCAGCGGTAGCGGACTCAGCGGTAGTGGACTCGGTGGTGGCCGGCTGGTCGGCCTCGCCCTCGGCGGGTGCCACCGGCGCGGAGGCCTTCGTGGTGGCCCGACGGGCGCGCTTGCGGGCCGGCGGCGGAGCGCTCGTGGCATCCCCGGCGGTGTCGGCGCCAGCGGCGCTCTCGGCGGGAGCGTCCTGCGACGCGGAGTCGGGGTTGAACAGGTCTTCCGTGGAGGCCATCCGTGGCGTCCTTCCGTCACCCACGGGCGAAGGCCACACCGAGAGTCCGGATCGGACTCTCCCTCGGCCACGTGGTGCGCGGTGTTGCTCGTGTCGGCGGCGGGTGCCGTCGGCACGGAAGTCGGTTGGGCTACGCCTGTCGAGGCTCGCGCAGGTCGCGCGGCACCAGGTCAGGCGCCGTCGTCGTCCTTGTCGGCAGCCAGTGGATCAGCCACCCCAGCGGTTGCGGGTCGCAGCGGGCCTTGCGCCAGTCGGCTCACCAGGGGTGGTGCCGGTGGCGCCAGCTCCGTGGCTGCTCGCAGCGCGGTCAGGACGTCGTCGGGGCGTACGGCCGGTGTGGTGTGCCGTACAACCACCCGAAGTATCGCACAGTCGGGCCGCTGCGACGGCTCGGTGGTCATCGACACGACGGCAGACCGCACGTCGAACGTCTTGGGCCCGGTCTTGAAGGTCCTGGTCACCTCGACCCGGTCGAGCGCGAGGAGCTGGTCGGCGGCGGCCTGCAGCTGCTCGGCCGTGACACCCGGGAAGTCCAGCACCCAGTCGCTCCCTTGGAGGCGGTCGGCGAGGGCGCCCGGAGCGGCCTCGACCACCTCGAGCACGTCGAGGCCCTCCGGGAGCGCCTCGTCGAGGGCTCGGCGCACCGACTCGGGGTCGACCCGCTCGGTCACCGAGATCTCGAAGTACTCCGCCTCGCTGGCGGTCCCGGTCGGCGCCGCGTTCGCGTAGCTGATCTTGGGATGCGGGTGGAACCCGGCCGAGAACGCCATCGGCACCCCGGCCCGACGCAGCGCGCGCTCGAGGGCGCGCTGGAAGTCCCGCGTCGAGGAGAACCGCAGCCGGCCCCGCTTGGCGTACCGGATCCGCAGCTTCTGCACCGCCAGGGCGGGAGGGGGTCCTTCGGGTACGCGTTGCCGGGCCATGGGGGCAGCCTAGGCACCTCCGTGCGAGTGGCTCCAACGGGCCATGGCGGGCCGTCGCGGAAGGTGCCACGGTGAACTCGTGGCAGCGGGCGACGTCCTGCGCGAGGTCGTGGAACGCACGGTGGTCTCGGACCACGTGGGCAAGTCCGGGGCGGGGCTCGAGCGGGTCCGGCTCCGGGACGGGCGTGCGCTCGTGGTGAAGCGGGTCGACCCCCAGCACGACGTGACCTTGGCGATGACGGGTGGCGGGCCGTCGAGGGAGTACCTCCTGTGGCGCGACGGCGCGTTCGACCGGCTGCCCCCCGGTATCGGTCACGCAGTGGTGGACGGGTGGGTCGAGGGCGACAGCACCGTCCTGGTCCTGCGGGACCTCGGCGACCACGTCCTGAGCTGGGCGGACCGGCTCTCGCCCGACCGGGCCGCCCGGACCATGACGGCAGTCGCCTCCCTCCACCGCGCCTTCCTCGGCCAGGCGCCGCCCGACCTGGCTCCGCTGGACCTCGTCCTGACCCTCTTCACGCCGCGCCGGATCCGGGCGGCGGAGCTCGCCGAGGTCGAGCTCATGCAGCTGGCCCTGCGCGGGTGGGAGCTGTTCGGTGACGCCGTCCCCACCGACGTCGCCGAGGCCGTGCTCGGCCTGCTCGACGATCCCGCTCCGCTCGTGACGGCCCTGCACCACGCGCCGGCCACGCTGGCCCACGGTGACCTCGCCACCGTCAACATGGCGTTCGACGGTGACGACCTCGTCCTCCTCGACTGGGCGATGGCGACGCAGGGACCGGGAGCCCTCGACGTCGCCCGGTTCGTCGCGGGGTGCTCCTCGGTGGTCGACGCCACCAGGGAGGACCTGATCGGGTGGTACCGCGCGGCGGCCGGCCCGGCGTGCGACGACCGGACCATGCACCTCGGACTGCTGTCGGCCATGGTCTGGCTGGGGTGGAACAAGGCGCTCGACGCGGTCGAGCACCCGGATCCGGCGATCCGGGCCCGGGAGAGGACGGACCTCGACTGGTGGGTGGACGCCACCCGAACGGCACTGGAGAGCGGAGCGATCTGATGGACCTCAACACGCTGTACCATCGCACGGTCGAGCGCTGGGCCGACGTCGTCGTCGCCGTCCGTGACGACCAGTGGGACTCCCCCACCCCCTGCAGCGAGTGGACCGTGCGCGACCTCGTCAACCACATCACCTCGGAGGACCTGTGGACCGCCGCCCTCCTGGAGGGGCGGACCATCGAGGAGGTGGGCTCCAGCCTCGACGGCGACCTGCTCGGTGACGACCCGGTCGGTCGGTCGATCGATGCGGCGAAGGCGGCCACGACGTCGGTCGCGGACCGGCTCCCCCGGGGTGGCACCGTGCCGCTCTCGTTCGGCGACACGGAGGTGTCCGAGTACGTCTGGCAGCTCGCCGCCGACCACCTGATCCACTCCTGGGACCTGTCGGCGGCCACCGGGACCGACCGACGCCTCGACCCGGTGCTCATGGCAGGGGTGGCCCGCTGGTGGGCCGACCGCGAGGAGCTGTACCGGGACGGTGGAGCTGTGGGGGCGCGCGCGATCTCGCACGGCGGCCAGCAGGGCGACCTGCTCGCCACCTTCGGTCGAGACGCGGAGTGGGGACCCAACCACGCCTGCGCCGCCCGCTTCCTGCGCGCCTTCGGCAGCGGCGACATGGACGCGGCCCGGCTCGAGATGACCGCCGACTGCGTGTTCGAGGCGACCGGTCCGGCACCCGACGGGGTCCGCCACGAGGGAGCCGACGCCGCCCACTCCGTGTGGACCCAGATGTTCGCGGAGACCACGAACCCGCTGTTCTCCACCGAGGAGCAGTTCGTCGCCGGCGACCGGGCCGTGGTCCGGTGGTCCTACAGCTGGACCGACGACCAGGGCGCTCCCGGCCACATCCGCGGGGTCGACGTCATCCGGTTCCGGGACGGGCTCATCTGCGAGAAGCTCTCCTACGTCAAGGGCTGAGACCCCCCACCTACGGAATCCGCAGTCTCGTGCGGGCGGCCGGCTCGCGGTCCTAGCGTGTCCCCATGGCAGACCTCGACCGCGCCCGGCTGGCCACCCTCCTGCAAGCCGAGCAGGCGGCATACACCGAACGGCACCCACGCAGCCGCGCCCTCTTCGAGGAAGCCGGCAACCTCTTCGGCCGGGTGCCGATGACGTGGATGAACATGTGGTCGGGCGGCTTCCCGCTCTACCTCGACCACGCCTCGGGCAACCGCGTGACCGATGTCGACGGCCACACCTACGTCGACTTCGCGCTCGGCGACACCGGCGCCATGGCGGGGCACTCTCCCGCCGCGACCGTGGCCGCGGTGCAGCAGCGGGCCGGTGAGCTCGGCGGGATCACGACCATGCTCCCGACCGCTGACGCCCAGTGGGTGGGCGCCGAGCTCGAGCGACGGTTCGGTATGCCGTTGTGGAGCTTCACGCTGTCGGCCACCGACGCGAACCGGTGGGCGATCCGGCTGGCGCGGCTCGCGACCGGGCGGCCCAAGGTGCTCGTCTTCGCCTACTGCTACCACGGGTCCGTGGACGAGGCGTTCGCGCTGCCCGGCCCGGACGGCAAGGCCCAGAGCCGTCCCGGCAACGTCGCTCCCCCGGTCGACCTCGACCTCACGACGCGCGTCGCGACGTGGAACGACCTCGCCTCGGTCGAGGCGGCCCTGGCCCACGGCGACGTGGCGGCGGTGCTCACCGAGCCCGCCCTCACCAACATCGGGATCGTCCTGCCCGAGCCCGGGTTCCTCGAGGGCGTGCGGGAGCTGGCCACGAGGTACGGCTCGCTGCTCATGGTCGACGAGACGCACACCTTCTCGGCGGGCTGGGGCGGCGCGACGACCGAGTGGGCCCTCGAGCCGGACCTGCTGGTCATCGGCAAGTCCATCGGGGGCGGGATCCCGTGCGGCGCCTACGGGTTGTCGCGTGAGGTCGCGCAGGCGGTCACCCGGCACACCGAGGCGGGCGACGCCGACATCGTCGACGTGGGCGGCGTCGGGGGCACCCTCGCCGGGAACGCCCTCTCGACGGCTGCCATGCGAGCGACCCTCGGCGAGGTGCTGACCCGCGAGGCCTTCGCCCACATGACCGAGCTCGCGACCGCCTTCACGACGGGGGTCCAGCAGACCCTCGACGAGCTCGACGTCCCGTGGTCGATCAGCCGGCTCGGTGCGCGGGCGGAGTACCGCTTCGCCCGCCCTGCACCGCGCTCGGGTGAGGAGTCCGCCGCGGCAGCCGACGACGCGCTCGATGCCTACCTGCACCTCGCGATGGCCAACCGGGGCATCCTCATGACGCCGTTCCACAACATGGCCCTGATGTGTCCGGAGACCTCGCGGGACGACGTCGACCTGCACACCCGGGTCTTCCGCGAGGTCGTCGGCGCCCTCTTCGCCTGACCGCTGGGCGCACGGACCGATATGTCCGGGTGACGGTCCCCGGCACCCGGCGTAACTTCGGGAGGTGGACCACTTCGCTGGGAAGCGGCCCCTGCGAGAGAAAGCGGAGGGTTGAGGTGTTCATCCAGATCATCCAGGGAAAGTGTCGGGACGCGGACCGAATGCGCCGGCTGACCGACGAGTGGCGCGAGGAACAGGGCCCCAAGGCCGAGGGCTGGCTGGGTGGGACCTACGGGATCACCGACGACAACGAGTTCGTGGGTGTGGTCCGGTTCGAGAGCCGGGAGGCTGCCGCCCGCAACTCCACGAGGCCCGAGCAGGGTGAGTGGTTCATGAAGATGCAGGAGTGCTTCGACGGCGACGTCACGTTCCACGACTGCGACAACGCCCAGATGTTCCTGAACGGCGGGTCCGACGACGCCGGCTTCGTCCAGGTCATGCAGGGCCGGCTCAGCGACCCGGAGCGGTTCCGCCGGTTCATGGACCAGCCGATGGACATGCTGCAGGAGCAACGCCCGGAGATCATCGGCGGCACCATCGCCATCGACGAGGACGGCTTCTTCACCGAGACGATCGCCTTCCGGAGCGAGGAAGAGGCCCGGATCGGCGAGAAGAAGGAGATGCCCGAGGACCGTCGTCGCGAGTTCGAGGACGAGATGTCGCAGGTCAGCGACATGCGGTACCTCGACCTGCACCAGCCGTGGTTCGCGAGCCGGATGGGCTAGCGCCTCAGGACCTGGACCACATGAGCGCCGCGCCCACCCCGCGGCGGCGATGCTCGACGTCCACCCACACGTTGCCGAGAGGCAAACGTATGCCGCCCGCTCAGCCATGGCGCGAGGCCTAGGCGAGCGGGCGGCATACCCCAGCCCTCTCCGCACGAGCGGCTGGGGGGTGGCACCAGCGGGCGGGTTGAAGGGGACCCGACCACTGGTGCGCGGCGGTCTGGAGGAGGCGACCGCGGCCACTGATATTGGACAACGCTGCGGGGTCATCCTCCGATGACAAATGTCACCGGTTTCATGTGAGTTCCCTGAGAGTGGTGCACCGGCGGACGGGTGAAGGGACCCGCCCGCCGGTGCCCGGCGGTCAGGAGGAGGCGACCGCGTCCAACCACGCTTGTCCGTCGGGGACGCCCACGCCGGTGACGTCGTCGTACCCGGGGCGGACGTGGATGGTCAGGGCGGCATCGCTGTCGAAGGTCCGCTCGCTGTAGACGTAGCCCGCGGAGGCGTCCACGCCGTTCACGTAGTCGGACCGGACGTCACCGGGGTAGGCGGCGAGGTCGGTCTTGGTGATGTCGATGCTCGAGCTGCGCGCGCCGTAGAGCACCGGGTTGGCCAGGCCGAAGGCGTGTCCAGCCTTCTGCTGGGCGAGGGCGAACATGCCTGCGTAGAGCGGAGAGGCCAGCGAGGTGCCGCCGATCCGGTACTCGGAGTACTGCTGCGAGCCGTCCGGGAAGGTCTGGGTCTCCCCGACGAGCATGCCCGTGTTCGGGTCACCGAGCGCCGCGACGTCAGGCACCGCACGCATCGCGCCGCCACCGTAGGTCTGCGCGATGGCGCCGGGCACGACACCCGCCTGGTAGGAGGGCTGGGCGAACAGCCGCGAGGTGCCACCGCCGCTCCCGTAGAGGAACGCAGGAGTGTTCCACGTCGTCGTGGCCTTGTTCAGCGTGCCCTTGGCCGTCTCCCACCCGAGCTCGAAGACCCGGCCGTTCGACTGCGAGACACCAGCGCTGGTGCCTCCCACTGCCGTGACGTAGGGACTGGAGGCCGGCCAGTCCGGCGTCGGGCTCGCGCCCGCGACACCGCCGGTCTCGTCGGCGTCGTCGCCCGAGGAGAAGAACAGCGTCATGCCCTCAGCAGCGGCCTGGACCTGGGTGTCCAGCGACGGCTTGATGGTGCCCGTCGGGAGCGCCTCGCCGCCGTAGCCGTAGGAGTTGGTGACGATGTCGACCAGGTGTCCGTCGACCACCCGGTTCATGATCGCGTCGAGGTCGCGGTAGTTGTTCGGGGCACCGATGTAGGAGATGTCCGCACCCGGGGCCATCGTGTGGACGGCCTCGACGTCGAGGGTCTCCTCACCGGCCCAGCCCTGCGGGTCCTGCCTCGGGTTCTCCGGGCGGTTGTACGTGCCCGGGGCCACGACCTGGCTGAAGTGCCCACTGAGCGAGGGCAGCCCGTGCGCCGCGGAGTAGGTGTTGGCGTCCTGCAGGATGGTCGGCGAGGCGTAGCCGTCGATGATGCCGACCTTCACGCCGCGTCCGTCGTTGCCCGAGCCGATCGCCCCGGTCATGCCGTAGAGGCCCTGGAGCTGCGCCCCGGCATACCCCTTGGGCGCGAAGGCGCTCGGCGAGGACGGCAGCGGGGTGCCATCCGGCGTGGGCGTGTTCTGCACCGTCTTCTGGCCCCAGTAGTCACTGGTCGGCTGGGCGTTGCGGAACAGCGCCGGACCGGGGGTCACCTTGTCCTGGTGGGCCAGGGTCTGCGACTCGTCGAGCCCCACCACGCCCTCCACTGCGGTGAGGTTCGCCGGCACCTTGAGCGCAGTGGCGTTGCCACGCACCGTCTTGCCCTCGGTGCGGTACTCCGCGAACGAGGTGTCGAACGCCCTGGCCGCCTGGGCGAGGGTGCCGGTGGCCTCGACGTACTTGCGGTTGGCCGGGACCGCACCGACGGTGAAGCCCTGGCCCTTGAGCCACGACGAGACGCTGTCGACGTCGGCCTGGGCCGGCGAGAACTTGGCGCGGAACTGCGCGGGGGTCAGGAACTTCTGGTAGCTGGCGCTGCCAGGGGTCGAGACGGCGTTCGCGTATGCCGCGGCCGCGTCACCTCCCCGGTAGTTGAGGTACACGCGGAAGGTGACCTGCTGGGTGGCGTCGGTGGAGCCGGTGCGGTTCTTCGCGGCGGCCCAGGACGGGACGCTGCCGGGCAGGGCGTGCAGCCCGGTAGTGGTGGCCAGCGCGGAGCCGGCCGATGCTGCGGTGACCAGGGCGGCTGCACCGAGGGCGGCGCAGGCGGTTCTCGAGAGACGGGACATGAAACCTCCGGAACGGGGTGGCGACGCAGCCGGGTCTCGGCTGAGCCGGGTGGAGCGGTTTCATTCGACAACCATTTCGCACCCCGACCCGATGACAAATGTCAGGGCTTTCGGATGCGTTCCACGGCGCGGATGTGTCGCGGAAGTCCCGTGGCGCCGTCATTTCGAGCGCTTCGCGGCATTGGGGCCGTTGATCCTGCGCCATATGGGGGTCACGCCCGACCGCCCGCGTTCCTACCGTGGGACTCGGCACACGACGACCGTGCCCGACGACCCCACCGCCCTCGGACTCCCCTTTCGTGCGGGAGCTCCCCCGACGACGGAGCCGCGGTCCAGCGCGTCGGCGGGATGCGATCCCCCGCGCCCATCCGGGCCGGGTCAGGCTGGATATGGAGGAAGTCATGACACGAAGCGTGACCGCCCCAGGGGGCCGGTTCTCGATGACCCGGAGGTCGCGGCTCAAGGCCGCGCTGGCGATCGCAGGACTGGTCGTCGCCGGGGTTGTGGTCGTGCCGCAGGTGGCCTACGCCGCCGACGGACCGTTCAACATCGACGGGAACATCCCGGACGCGAACACCACCGAGCTGGCGGACCAGTTCGGGAACGTCAAGGAGCTCGGACCAGTCAACTCGAACACCACCAAGATCGGCGTCATCCACAGCGACGCCCTGCCGACGCTCGACACCACGAACCCCAATGCGCAGGTCGACCTGCGCCGCGCCTGGCTCGACACGGAGCGGGACACCGCTGCCCCCAACCACGACTGGCTCTACTTCGCGTGGGAGCGGGACAACAACACCGGTAGCGGCTTCATCGCCTACGAGTTCATGCAGAACGCCGCTCCCGCCGGGTGCGCGTACGACACGGCCACGGAGGCCCAGCTCGTCGCGAACTGCAACCCCTGGGCCAACCGCAAGGCCGGCGACTTCATGATCCTGTGGGACCAACAGGGCGGTAGCAAGGACCTGTACCTGCGCACCTGGTCCGGCACAGCGCCGAACCTGACCCTGGGCGCCCCGAGCCTACTCAACGCCGCGGTGTCGCAGGCCGCGTACAGCGCGGACGGGTTCCGCGGAGAGGCGGCGGTCGACCTGACCGCGACCATCTTCGGCGGCAGCACCGCCTGCAAGGTGTTCGCCAACACGATCCCCAGCACGGTGACCGGTAACTCCGACACGGCTGACTACAAGGACACCATCCTCAAGAACGCCCCGCCGATCACCAACTGCACCTCGACCACTGTCACCACGCCGCAGACCGGCGCCGGCGGGTCCATCCCGGCGGGTGGCCTCTCCATCGGCACCGGTGTCGTGTCCGTGCGTGACTCCGCCGTCGTGAGCCTGACGGGCGGTACGGCCACCCCGGCCGGCTCCGTCGCGTTCTCACTCTGCAAGGTCGACTCGCCAGGACTCTGCACGACCGGCGGCACCAGCGTCGGCTCGACCAACCTGACGGGCACGGCCTACCCCGTGACGGTGAACTCGCCGACGGCCTACGTCACGTCGGCAGGTCGGTACTGCTGGCGGGCCACGTGGACCGGTGACGCGGCCAACGGCATCCCCGGCTCGACCGACTCGCGGGCGAGCGAGTGCTTCATCGTCAACCCGGTGACACCCACGCTGGCCACGAGCGCCAGTGACGACGTCAATCTCGGCGGGACAGTCAGTGACACCGCCACCCTGAGCGGGCTGGCCACCCAGCCGGCCAACCCGGTCATCAACCTGATCGGCACCGCCGGTGCGGCTGCCGGCGGCACGATCACGTTCACCCTCTACGGGCCGGACAACTGCACCACCGTGGCCTACACCTCGGCAGCGGTCACGGTCAGCGGCAACGCGAGCTACAACACGCCCAACCCGCAGTTCACCCCGCTCGCAGCAGGGACCTACCACTGGGTCGCCTCCTACAGCGGCAACCTGCCGAACAACAACGCGACGACGCACAACACGGCCTGTGACGACACCAACGAGGACGTCGTCGTGACGACCGTGCCGTCCTCGCTGACCAGCGCGCAGACCTGGGTGCCGAGCGACTCGGTGACCGTGTCCGCCACCGCTGGCGGCGCGATGGCCGGGACGGTGTCATTCGAGTTCTTCACCAACGGCACCTGCACCGGTGCGAACGCGTTCTCGACGACGAAGAACGTCGCCGGCGCTTCGCCGCAGACCGTCACGTCGGGCAACGCCCCGGCGCAGACGGCCTCCGGGTCGTTCTCCTGGCGGGTCAGCTACGACAGCACCAACTCCGGGCAGCGGGACATCCCCGCCAGCTGCCACGAGACGTCGAGCCTGACCGTCGCCAACGGTGGGACGATCTCCAGCCCGTGACGCTTCCACACGTCACCTCCTGAAAAGCGATGCTGCCGGGCCGCACGGCTCGGCAGCATCGCCGTGTCGCCTCCGGAAATCGTCCTAAGGCATGACGCCACGAACGGTTACGAGGGGCACTCTTGTCGTGGAGTGCCCGCGCTGAAGGGGCCCACGAGCAGTCCGACGCGGTCGCGACCGCGATCGTGAGTTCTGCCCTGAGGAGCACCCATGTCTGGGAAGTCAATGCTGCGACGGCTCGTGCTGTCCGTCGTCTCCGTCACCGTCCTCGTCATCCCCGTCGCCGTGGGCTCGACCGCCTCGGCGGCCGTCGCCGGACCCGTCACGTGGCACGTCCGCGCCGGCGCCGAGACCCCCGACATGGCCGTCACCGCGATGGCCTTCCTGCCCAAGGACGTCTGGGTCGACGCGGGCGACACCGTCCACTGGACAGCCAACAGCGCAGAGCCGCACACCGTGACGTTCCTCGCGCCGGGGACGGCCCTGCCCGAGTTCAACCCGTTCGACCCGTCCCAGACCACGGCCCAGGGATCCTCCACGTATGACGGCACCGCCTATGCCAACTCCGGGATCATGGCCACGCAGCCGATCTTCGTCTTCACCGACCCGGTCGCCACCTACGACCTGACCTTCACGGCCACGGGTGACTTCACGTACGTGTGCCTGCTGCACGGCCTGATGATGACGGGGACGGTGCACGTGCGTCCGGCGGGCACGGCCTACCCCTACACCCAGCGTGACTACGACCGGGTGGGGACGCAGCAGGCCAATGCCACCCTGCACCGCGGACGCAACGCCTGGCGCGAGGCCAAGCTGGCCCACGCCACCACCGGCTCCCGTGTGCTCGTCGGCGTGGACGGCGAGGGCTTCGGGGTGTCGCGGTTCGTCCGTGACCGGATCGTCGTGCACGTGGGCCACACCGTGTCCTTCTACGTCGCCGGACCCGGCGCGCCGCACACCGTGACCTTCGGTCAGGAGCCCCCAGGGCTCGCCATCCTGGCTCCGTCCGGCGACCCGACCCACTTCGCCGGTGGGGACCTCAACAGTGGGGTGCTCGCGCCCGGTGCGCCGTTCGACGTCACCTTCACCACCGTGGGCACGTTCCACTACATCTGCGCCATCCACGACGACATGGGCATGGTCGGTGACGTGGTCGTCGTCCCCTGACCCGAGGGAGTGTGAGTGATCCGGCGGGCCTGGGCCCGTCGGATCACCCGAGCTCTCGCGGTGGGTCGCTCAGTGGGTGTGGGAAGCCACCGTGGACGCGAGCATGCCCTCGCGACCGGCACCGACGACGGTGAGCGGCAGCAGGGTCTTGCCGGTCGGCCCGATCTCGATGTCGGTGCCCATCTGGGGGCAGACACCACAGTCGAAGCAGGGCGTCCAGCGGCAGTCGTCGACCTCGGTCTCGTCGAGGGCGTCCTGCCAGTCGGCCCACAGCCACTCCTTGTCGAGGCCGGAGTCGATGTGGTCCCAGGGCAGCACCTCGGTCTCACCGCGCTCACGCGTGGTGTACCAGGCGACGTCGACCGGCAGGTCGGCCAGCGCGGTCTCGGCCGCCGTCATCCAGCGGTCGTAGGAGAAGTGCTCGCTCCAGCCGTCGAACCGGCCGCCGTCACGCCAGACCTGCTCGATGACCCGGCCGACCCTGCGGTCGCCGCGCGACAGCAGTCCTTCGACGATGCCGGGCTTGCCGTCGTGGTAGCGGAAGCCGATCGAGCTGCCGTAGCGACGGTCGGACCGGATCGCCTCGCGCAGCTTGGCGAGCCGCGCGTCGGTCTCCTCGTCACCGAGCTGCGCGCACCACTGGAAGGGCGTGTGCGGCTTGGGGACGAAACCGCCGATCGACACGGTGCACCGGATGTCGCGGCGGCCCGAGACCTGGCGACCGGTCTCGATGACCTTCTTGGCGAGCTCGGCGATCTGGAGCACGTCCTCGTCGGTCTCGGTCGGGAGTCCGCACATGAAGTAGAGCTTGACCTGGCGCCAGCCGGCGCCGTAGGCGGCGGAGACGGTCTTGATGAGGTCGTCCTCCGACACCATCTTGTTGATGACCTTGCGGATCCGCTCGCTCCCGCCCTCCGGGGCGAAGGTGAGCCCGGAGCGGCGCCCGTTGCGGGTCAGCTCGTTGGCCAGGTCGATGTTGAACGCGTCGACGCGAGTGGACGGCAGCGACAGCCCGGTCTGGGTGCCCTCGTAGCGGTCGGCCAGCCCCTTGGCGATGTCGGCGATCTCGGAGTGGTCGGCCGAGGACAGCGACAGCAGCCCGACCTCCTCGAAACCCGTTGCGGCCAGACCACGCTCGACCATCTCACCGATCCCGGTGATGGACCGCTCGCGCACGGGGCGGGTGATCATGCCGGCCTGGCAGAACCGGCAGCCACGGGTGCAGCCGCGGAAGATCTCGACCGACATCCGCTCGTGCACCGACTCGGCCAGCGGCACCAGCGGCTGCTTCGGGTACGGCCACGCGTCGAGGTCCATCACGGTGTGCTTCGACACCCGCCACGGCACGCCATGCGCATCCGGCTTCGGCGCGATCCGCTGGATCCGCCCGTCGGGCAGGTAGGACACGTCGTAGAGGGACGGCACGTAGACCCCGCCGGTGCGCGCGAGGCGCAGGAGCAGCTCGCGCCGGCCACCCGGCATACCCTCGGCCTTCCAGGCGCCGATCTGGTCGGTGACGGCCAGCACGGCCTCCTCACCGTCGCCCACGATCGCGGCGTCGACGAAGTCGGCGACCGGCTCGGGGTTGAACGCGGCGTGGCCGCCGGCGACGACGATCGGGTCGTCGTCCGAGCGGTCGACCGCGTGCAGCGGGATGCCGGCGAGGTCGAGGGCGGTGAGCATGTTGGTGTAGCCCAGCTCGGTCGAGAACGACAGGCCGAGCACGTCGAAGTCACGGATCGAGCGGTGCGCGTCGACGGTGAACTGAGGGACGCCGGACTCGCGCATCAGCGCCTCGAGGTCGGGCCAGACCGCATAGGTCCGCTCGGCGAGGGCGTCGGGGCGCTCGTTGAGCACTTCGTAGAGGATCATCACGCCCTGGTTGGGCACGCCGACCTCGTAGGCGTCGGGGTACATCAGCGCCCAGCGGGTGGTGAGCTCCTGCCCCTGCGGGCCGTGGCCGCCACAGTTCCAGTCCTTCACCGTGGAGTTCAGCTCGCCCCCGACGTACTGGATGGGCTTGCTGACCTGCTCGAGCAACGGCTCGAGCAGCGGGAAGACGGAGGTGCCGGGGGTGGAGTCCATGGTGGGACAAGGGTAACGGGGGTGCCGCTGGGCACCGAATGCCAGCGGTCACCACCGCCGGGGCGCAGGGCTCCCACCCGCCCGGGCCGCCTCCCTCTCACCCTTCTCCCAGCATCGGTTCCTAGCATCGTGCGGGTGTCTCGTCACCGGTTGCCACGCACGGTCCTGGCCAGCGGAGCTGCCCTCGCAGCCGCGGCCGTCGCCCTCGTGGCGGTGGTCGGCGTGGTGGGGTGGCGGGCGCCCAGCGGGTCGGCACCGGGGCCGGACCACTCCGCACGGGCCGAGAGCGCCGCCACGCCCACCCGGACGGCGACCTCGTCCGCCCCGAGCCCACGGTCCGTCGTGGGAGTCGGCGACTCGGTGACCGCCGGGACCAACTGCGACTGCGCGCCCTTCGTGGCGCGGTTCGCCGAGCTGCTCGGCGCCCGGGATGGTCGGCCCGCGACGGCCACCAACCTGGGCGTCCCCGGCCTGACCACTGACTCGCTCGCCACCCAGCTGACCCAGGCCGGACCAGCCCGGTCGGTGGCCGCCGCCGACCTGGTCGTCGTGACCATCGGGGCCAACGACCTCGGACCGCTCCAGGACCGCTGGGAGCAGGGCGGCTGCGGGCCGGCCTGCCTGGCGCCCGCCGTGGCCGCCATGGCTCGCGGGCTCGCGACCGATCTCGCCAGGGTCAAGGCCCTCGGCGGCCCGGGCCAGCGGGTCGAGGTGACGACCTACTGGAACGTCTTCGAGGACGGCGACGTCGCCGACCGGCAGCGCGGGGCGGGCTTCGCCGACTGGAGCGACAGCGTGACCGTGGCTGCCAACCGGGCGATCTGCGCGACGACTCGGAGCTTCGGCGACACCTGCGTCGACCTCTACGCGCCGTTCCTCAGTGCGGACGGCAACCGCAACCCCACGCCGCTGCTGTCCTCCGACGGTGACCACCCCGACGCCGCTGGTCACGCCCTGATCGCCCGCGCGCTGCTGGCGGCCACCCCGCGCTGACGGCCGGGAGGTCAGCGGCTGAGGTGGGCGGACAGGAAGTCCAGGGCGCGCGGCAGCACCGCCGACCACGCCCTGAAGTTGTGGCCGCCGTCGGGGACCACCTCGGTCGTCACGGACATCGGTGCGTGCACCAGGGCCACGAACCTCCGGGTGTCCCGCAGCCCCGTGCCGCTGACCTCGCCCGTCCCGATCGAAGCGAAGAGCGAGACCGGCGGGGCCGGCTGGTGCCGGAGCAGCCACTCCGGGTCGTTCAGGTCGCGCAGCACGGCCGAGCCGCCCCAGAGGTCGCCGGTCGTGTCGTCCTCGAGCGTGTGGTAGTACCCGGAGAGCGACGCACCGGAGGTGAAGACCGAGGAGTGCGTGAGGACCAGCTTGGCGGCGCAGTAGCCACCGGTCGAGTCACCCATCGCGCCCCACCCCACCGGCGACACCCGCAGGTCCTGCGAGATCGCCCGCGGGACGTCCTCACCGAGGAAGGTCAGGACCTGGGGCCCGGCCGGGACGTCGGTGCACTCGGTGTCACGCGGCGGCGCAGCGGTCGGTCGCAGCATCACGAGGACCATCGGTTTCGCCAGGTGCGCGTCGAGCTGCGACTGGAGGACCTGGGGGTACTGCATCCGTGAGACCAGCTCGCGCGTCGCGCCCGGGTAGCCGGTCATCACCTCGACCCCGGGGAAGCGCTTCCGCGAGTAGGCCTTCTGGAAGTACTGGGGTGGCAGGTAGACGGCCGCCGCCTCGGACAGGCCGCTGTGGGCGCCCACCAGGGTCAGGGCCTCGACCCGGCCACGAGTGGACCACTGCGCGGGCGTCGACCACGAGTCGATGCCGGCGAGCGAGGGGTCGAAGCTGGCAGCGCGAGGAGGTCCAGTGTGGTGCCCCGCGACGTGGGTGGCCGCGGCGTGGACGACCGCGCTGCCGGAGACCGACGTGCCGAGGAGCTCGGACCACGACCCGTAGAAGTAGCCGTAGTCGTTGAGGGCCGCCGCGACGAACAGCACGGCAGCCAGCTGGCCGGCCACGACCAGCCCGATCCGCTGCCCGACCTGCGCCGTCCGTGGCCCGTGCACGCGGGACCAGAGCAGCAGGGTCAGGCTCGTGCACCCCACCGTCGCGACCCCCAGCGTGACCAGCAGGGGCCAACCCAGCAGGGGCATGACACGCAACCTCCGACCTGCCCCGACCGCGGAGCACCGCAGCCAGCGTGCGCGCCGCGGATGTGCGGTGCCTGCGACTCCGCTGGGGGTTGGCTGGGAGCTGCCCGAGGGGACTCAGGTGGCTCCCAGCATCGCGTCCTAGCCTCGCCGCCATGCGCGCGTCCTCGGTCCGGATCATCGCCGTCTTCGGCCTGCTGCTGACCCTGGCGGTGTCCGCGCACTGGATCGGGGGCGGGCCCGACCCGGCTCCGACGAGCCACCCCAGCGCGAGCCACCACACGGCTCAGGTCGCCACCCCGGTCGGCTCGTCCGGGTCCCCACGCTGACCAGCCCGGGCGGTCGCATACTGGAGCCGTGCCGAGCCCGGCCGAACGCGTCGCCGCGGCCATGGAGGCGGTGCCCCGCACCGGCTTCCTGCCGCCCGCCCAGCGCGCCCACACCGACCGTGACGCGCCGCTGTCGATCGGTCACGGGCAGACGAACAGCCAGCCGACGACGGTGCGCCAGATGCTCGAGCTGCTCGACGTCCAGCCCGGCGACCGCGTCCTCGACGTGGGCTCCGGCTCGGCCTGGACCACCGCGCTCCTCGCGCACCTGACCGGCCCCGACGGCAGCGTCACCGGCGTCGAGCGGGTGCCCGACCTGGTCGCCTTCGGAGCGGCGAACCTGGTCGCCGCCGGTATGCCGTGGGCGCACGTCGAGCGTGCCGTCCCGGGCACCCTGGGCTGGCCCTGCGGTGGTCCCTACCAGCGCATCCTCGTCTCCGCGCAGGCGCCGGCGCTGCCGGCCGAGCTGGTCGACCAGCTCTCCGCGGGAGGGGTGCTCGTGCTCCCGGTGGCGGGCCGGATGCTCCGCGTGCGGGCAGACGACGGCGGGCCGACGGTCGAGGAGCACGGGTGGTACCGCTTCGTGCCCCTCGTCGCCGACCCGCCGGCGGGGCGTGCCGCCCCGGGTCCTGCTGGCTAGCGCCTAGCCCGCGTAGTGGGCGTCGAGCGTCTCCTGGTACTTCTCGCTGACCGCCTTGCGCCGCAGCTTGAGGCTCGGGGTCAGGTCGCCGTCCTCGATCGTGAGGTCGTGGTCGAGGATCGTGAACTTCTTGATCTGCTCCCACCGGTTGAGGTTCACGTTGAGGTTGTCGATGTAGACCTGCACCATGTCGTGCGCCTCCTTCGAGGTGACGATGGCCCGGTAGTCACCGGTGACCCCGTGCAGGTCGGCCCACTCCTTGATCGCGTCGGGGTCGAGCGTGACCAGCGCCGTGACGAAGTTGTGGTCCGCGCCGTAGACCATGAACTGGCTGACGTAGGGGCACAGCCCCTTGAAGGTCGACTCGATCAGGGACGGGGCGACGTACTTGCCGCCCGACGTCTTGAAGAAGTCCTTCTTGCGGTCGGTGATCCGCAGGTAGCCGTGGTCGTCGAGCGTGCCGATGTCACCGGTGTGCAGCCAGCCGTCGGCGTCCTTGGTCTCGGCGGTGTCCTCCGGCTTGTCGTGGTAGCCCTCCATGATCCCGGGGCCGCGCAGCAGCACCTCGCCGTCCTCGGCGATCTTCACCTCGGTGCCTGGCAGGGCCCAGCCCACGGTGCCGATCGCGTTGCCGGCCGGGCGGTTCACGAAGGACGCCGCACTGGTCTCCGTCAGGCCGTAGCCCTCGAGGATCGTCAGGCCGATCGAGTCGAACCAGTTGGCGATGTCCTTGTTGAGGGCCGCGGACCCGGAGATGAAGAAGCGGATCCGGCCACCGAACCGCTGGCGGACCTTGTGCAGCACCAGCTTGTCGGCGAGCGCGAGCTTCTTGGCGAGCAGGCCGGTCGGCTCCTCGCCCCGGGCCCGCATGCCGGCGACCTCGCGGCCGACGGACACCGACCACAGGAAGAGCTTCTCCTTCAGACCACCTTCGGCCTTCATCATCATCGTGATCCGGCCGTAGGCCTTCTCGAAGATGCGCGGGGCGGCGCCCATGAAGGTCGGCTGCACGACGGCCAGGTTGTCGACGATCTTGTCGACGCGACCGTCGATGGCGGTCGGGAAGCCGACCTGCAGGGGCAGGGTCAGCAGCACCTTGCCGAAGACGTGCGCCAGCGGCAGCCAGAGGTACTGCAGGTCGTTCGAGTTGAGGATCCCGATCGAGTCGACCGCGGCCGCCTCGTAGGTCCACGCGTCGTGGGTGAGCCGGACACCCTTGGGACGACCGGTGGTGCCCGACGTGTAGATGATGGTCGCGAGCTGGTCCTTGGTCAGCGCGTCGATCCGGTCGTCGACCGCGGAGGAGTTCGTGGCGAGCAGCTCGACGCCCATCTGCTCGAGCTCGTCGAGGCTGATCACCCACTCGCCGTCAGCGGTGCCGTCGAAGGTCACCACCCGGGTGATCTCGGGCAGGTCGATCCGGCGCTCCCAGAGCTTGGCGATCTGGTCGTCGTCCTCGGCGAAGACGACCACACTGCCGGAGTTGGCGAGGATGTAGGCGACGTCGGGGGCGATCGTCGTCGGGTAGATCGTCGTGGTCGCGCCACCGGCACACATCACCGCCAGGTCGGTCAGGGCCCACTCGTACCGCGTCGAGGACGCGATCGCCACGCGGTCCTCCGGGTGCACCCCGAGGGCGACCAGTCCGGCGGCCAGGCGGTAGGCACGCTCCCGGACCTGGGTCCACGTGACCGACGACCACGAGTCGTCCTCGGCGAAGCGGAACGCCTCGGCGTTAGGCGACTTCGCGACGCGGTCGCGGAACAGGTGCGCGACCGTCTCGGGGCGCTGCTCCAGGACCGCGTCGTTGACGCGCTCGTCCTGGGCGGTGAACAGGGGGGTGTGAGTCGACATTGACCGTCCTCGGCTCGGTGCAGGGGTTGCCGGGGATAGTGCCATGCACCGGCACCCAGTGGGGGTGAACGAGCACGATTGTGGCCAAAAGGTTGGACGTCCCTGCACCGGCCCCGAGGGGTCAGCGCCGTCGCGGAGTCAGGTGGACGTTGTTGACCAGCCCGATGGCCAGCCAGCAGGCGAACATCGAGGACCCTCCGTAGGACAGGAACGGCAGCGGCAGGCCCGTGACCGGCATGATCCCGAGGTTCATGCCGACGTTCTCGAAGACCTGGAACAGGAACCAGACCGCCACCCCGGACGCCATCAGCCGCCCGAAGGCGTCCTGCGCCCGCGCCGCCACGAGCACCGCGCGGAGCACCACGAAGCCGAGCAGGAGCAGGAGGCCGGCGGCCCCGAGGAAGCCCAGCTCCTCCCCCGCCACCGAGAAGACGAAGTCGGTCTGCTGGAACGGGATGAAGCCGCCCTGGGTCTGCCGGCCCTCGAACAGCCCCTGCCCCTGCCACCCGCCCGAGCCGATCGCGATCCGCACCTGGCGGGTCTGGTAGCCGATCCCCTGCGGGTCGGCCTGGGGGTTGGCGAACGCCGTGAGGCGGTCACGCTGGTAGTCGCTCAGCACCGGCGTGGTGAGGGCGACGACCACCCCCGCGGCCACGAGCGCCGCCGCCGCCGCCAGCCAGCGCTTGGGGGTGCCGGCCACGGCCACCACGCCGAACGCGAGGGCTCCGAGGACCACGGCCGAGCCCAGGTCGGGCTGGAGCATGACCAGCCCGATCGGCACGGCCGCCACCACGACCGCCAGCAGCAGATCACGCGCGTCCGGCTGGGCCTGCCGGTCGATCCGCTCGCCCAGGATGATCGCCAGGCCGAGGCAGAGCGCCGCCTTGGCGAGCTCCGACGGCTGCACGGAGAAGCCGCCGGGAAGCAGGATCCACGAGTGGGAGCCGTTGATCGTCGAGCCGACCGGTGTGAGCACGAGCACCAGGCCCGCCACGGAGACGAGGTAGAGCCACGGCGCTGCGGCGCGCAGCCACTGGTAACCGGTGCGGGTCACCGCCGCGGCGAGGGCCACTCCGACGGAGGTGTTGAACAGGTGCCGGGCGAGGTAGGCGGTGCCGCTCTGGTGGCGGGTCGCCGAGTAGACCAGGAGGGCACCGATCAGGGACAGGCCCAGCGCGGCCACGACCAGGCCCCAGTCGCTGCGCGCCCACAGCGCAGCGCCACCGCTCGCCCTGGCCCACATCCCGCCGTGGCGGGACCGGGTCAGGACGGGACGATCGAGGCCAGGACCTGTCGGCACGTCTCGATGTCCCCGGCCATCGCCTCGAGCAGCTCCTCGATCGTGTCGAAGCGCAGCGTCGGGCGGATCCGGTGGACGAACTCGACGGTGACCTCCTCGTCGTAGAGGTCGAGGTCGGTGCGGTCGAGGACGTACGCCTCGACGGTCCGCAGGGTGCCGTCGAAGGTCGGGTTGGTGCCGACCGAGATCGCTGCCGGCAGGGTCCGCTCGGGGTCGTCCCCGGCCTTGGCCACGCGGGTGAGCCACCCGGCATACACCCCGTCGGCGGGGACCAGCCCCAGCGAGTCGGGCGACAGGTTCGCGGTCGGGTAGCCCAGCTCGCGCCCGCGGTGGGCGCCGTGGACGACGGTGCCGGTCATGCGGTGCGGCCGCCCGAGGATGGCCGACGCCTCCGCGATCTCGCCGGCGGCGAGGTGGCGGCGGACGGCGGAGGACGACCACCGCTCGCCGTTCCCGAGGTCCTCCAGCACGATGACGTCGAAACCGTGGGCCGCGCCGAGGGCGGAGAGCGTGCCGACGTCGCCGGTGTAGCCGCGGCCGAACCCCCGGGCGTCCTCGCCGACCACGATCGCCCGCACGCCGAGGGTCTCGACGAAGGTGTGGACGATGAACTCCTCGGCGGTCTGCTGGGCGAACTCCTCGGTGAAGTCGAGCACGAGCAGCCCGTCGATGCCGGTCGTGCCCAGCAGCTCGTCGCGCAGCCGCCCGGGTGAGATCAGCTCGAGGGTGTCGGGGTGGAAGATCGCGGCCGGGTGGGGGTCGAAGGTGACGGCCACGCTCGGCAGGCCGCGCTCGGTCGCCTCGGCGACGAGCCGCGCGAGCACGGCCCGGTGGCCGAGGTGGACGCCGTCGAAGTTGCCGAAGGTGGCCACACACGGGCGCAGACCAGCAGGGGTCGCGGCGGGGTCGGTCCAGCGGTGCACGGGGGACACTCTACGAACCGGCCGGGGCGAACACGACGTGCGCCCTGGCTTTGTGACCCGACTCATCGAGCATCGCGACCAGCCGCCCGTCCGGGGCGAACGCGGCAACCGGATCGGTGCGGCCCGGCTGCGCCGAGTCCACCCGCTGGCCGTAGCCCACGGCGGTGGCCTCCTCGGCGGTGAGCTCGCGGTCGGCGAACTGGGCTCGGGCCGCGTCGGCCAGGGGGGTGACCGGGATCAGATCCGGGTCGGCCACGGCGCCGAGGGCCTCCAGCGCGTGGGCCTGGTCGAGGGTGAACGCCCCGACCCGCGTGCGTCGCAGGGCGGTGAGGTGACCGCCCACCCCGAGCGCGGCACCGAGGTCGCGGGCCAGCGCCCGCACGTAGGTGCCGGAGCTCACCGTCACCTCGACGTCCACGTCGAGCACGGGTATGCCGTCCACGTCGCCCGCGCGGGTCGACCGGACCTCGAACCGGCTGACCGTGACTGGTCGCGGGGGGAGGTCGACGTCCTCGCCCGCACGGACGCGGTGGTAGGAGCGCTCCCCCTTGACCTTGATCGCCGACACCGAGCTCGGGACCTGCTGGATGTCACCGGTGAGCTCGCGCACGGCGGCGTCGAGCTGGTCGGGGGTGATGCCGTCGGCGGCCACCGTCGCGGTGACCTCGCCCTCGGCGTCGTCGGTGATGGTGGTCTGCCCGAGCCGGATGGTGGCGGTGTAGTCCTTGTCGCAGCCGACCAGGAAGGTCAGCAGGCGGGTGGCCCGGCCGATGCCCAGCACGAGGACCCCGGTCGCCATCGGGTCGAGCGTGCCGGCGTGGCCGACCTTGCGGGTCGCGCAGAGCCGCCGGGCCCGACCGACCACGTCGTGGCTGGTCCAGCCGGACGGCTTGTCGACGACGAGCAGGCCGTCAGGCGCGGGCATCCGCGCCGGAGTCCTGCGAGCCGTCGGTGCCGGTGTCGTCCGCGTCTCCGGCGTCGTCCACCCCGTCGAGGTCGTCCTCGGGCTCGGGCTTGCGGTAGGGGTCCGCCTCGCCGGCGTAGGTCGCTCCCGCGGCCGCGGCCGCGACGGCCTCGTCGCGCTCCTTGGCCTCGCGGAGCAGGTCCTCGAGGTGGGCGGCCGTCTCGGGGATGGCGTCGGCGAAGAAGTCGAGGCTCGGCGTCAGCCGGATCTGGATCTGCCCGCCCACGAACGAGCGCAGCCGACCCTTGTTCTTCTCCAGGAGGGCCGCGGTCTTGGCGCGCTGGGTCTCGTCACCGAACACGGTGTAGAAGACCGAGGCGTGCTGCAGGTCACCGGTGACGCGCACGTCGGTGATGGTGACGAAGCCCAGGTCGGGGTCCTTGACGATCGACTCGACGTTCGCGGCGATCAGGGTCTTGATGCGGTCGGCGATCTTGCGGGCCCGTCCGGCGTCAGCCATGCGAGGACTCCTTGCTGCTCGTGGTGAGGGTGTGACTCAGGCGAAGCCTGTGGGCCGGGGGTGACGTACCGCCGCCCCCGGCCCACACGGCATACCGTCAGTCGCGCGGCTTCTCGCGCATCTCGGACGTCGCGATGAGGTCACCGATCTGGAGGTCGTTGAACGACCCCAGGTTGATGCCGCACTCGAAGCCCTCGCGGACCTCGGTGACGTCGTCCTTGAACCGGCGCAGACCGGCGATCTCGATGTTCTCCGCCACGACCACACCGTTGCGGGTGATCCGCGCCCGGGTGCCGCGCTTGATCTCGCCGCTGCGGACGATCGATCCGGCGATGTTGCCGAACTTGCTGGAGCGGAAGATCTCGCGGATCTCGGCGGTGCCGAGCTCGATCTCCTCGAACTCCGGCTTGAGCATGCCCTTGAGGGCCGCCTCGATCTCCTCGATGGCCTGGTAGATCACCGAGTAGTAGCGGATCTCGACGCCCTCGCGCTCGGCGTAGTCGGCGTTCTGGCCCTCCGCGCGGACGTTGAACCCGATGATCACCGCGCTGGACGCCATGGCCAGGTTGATGTTGTTCATCGTGATCGCACCGACACCACGGTCGATGATCCGCAGGTCGACCTCGTCGCCGACGTCGATCTGCAGCAGCGCGTCCTCGAGGGCTTCGACGGAACCGGACACGTCACCCTTGAGGATGAGGTTGAGGGTCTCGACCTTGCCTGCTGCGAGGGCCTCGGTGAGGTCCTCGAGCGAGATGCGCTTGCGGGCCTTGGCCAGCGACGCCTGCCGGTCCGCGGACTCGCGGCGCTCGGCGATCTGGCGGGCCGTGCGGTCGTCCGGAGCCACCACGAAGGTGTCACCGGCGCGCGGCACCGAGGACAGGCCCAGCACCTGCACCGGACGGGACGGACCCGCCTCGGTGAGGTTGTTGCCGTGCTCGTCGAGCATCGCGCGGACGCGGCCGTAGGCCGAACCCGTGACGATGGCGTCACCGACGTGCAGCGTGCCGGCCTGGACCAGCACCGTGGCCGTGGCGCCACGGCCACGGTCGAGGTTGGCCTCGATCGCGACACCGCGGGCGTCGCGGTCGGCGTTGGCGCGCAGGTCGAGCGCGGCGTCGGCGGTGAGCAGGACGGCCTCGAGCAGCGCGTCGATGTTCTGGCCGGCCTTGGCCGACACGTCGACGAACATCGTCTCGCCGCCGTACTCCTCGGCGACCAGGTTGTACTCGGTCAGCTGCTGGCGCACCTTGGCCGGGTTCGCACCCTCGACGTCGATCTTGTTGACCGCAACCACGATCGGCACGTCCGCAGCCTGGGCGTGGTTGAGCGCCTCGATGGTCTGCGGCATGACGCCGTCGTCGGCCGCGACCACGAGGATCGCGATGTCGGTCACCTTGGCACCACGGGCACGCATGGCGGTGAACGCCTCGTGACCCGGGGTGTCGATGAAGGTGATCGGACGGTCGACGCCCTCGTGCAGCTTGTGCACCTGGTAGGCACCGATGTGCTGGGTGATGCCACCGGACTCGCCACCGGCGACGTCCTCGTTGCGGATCGCGTCGAGCAGTCGCGTCTTACCGTGGTCGACGTGACCCATGACGGTCACGACCGGCGGACGCGCCTCCAGGTCCTCGTCGTCCTCGCCCTCGATACCCGTCTCCAGATCGATGTTGAAGGCGTCGAACAGCTCCTTCTCCTCCTCCTCGGGGGAGACGACCTGGATGTCGTAGCCCAGCTCGGCGCCGAGCAGCTTGAAGGTGTCCTCGTCCAGCGACTGGGTGGCCGTGGCCATCTCGCCGAGGTGGAAGAGCACCGTCACGAGGGCACCGGGGTTGGCGTTGATCTTGTCCGCGAAGTCGCTCAGCGAAGAGCCCCGGCGGACCCGGATGAGGGTCGTGCCGTTGCCGCGGGGGACGGTGACGCCACCCAGCGACGGGGCCTGCATCTGCTCGAACTCCTGGCGCTTCGCGCGCTTGGACTTGCGTCCGCGCACGGGACGGCCACCACCGCGGCCGAAGGCACCCGCGGTCGAGCCGCGACCGGCGCCACCACGGAAGCCACCGCCACCGGGGCGACCGGCGAAGCCGCCGCCGCCGCCAGCGCCGGGGCCACCGGGACCACCGGGGCCACGACCGCCACCGGCACCGCCGGGGCCACCGGGCCCACGGCCGCCACCACGGGCGGGACGCTCACCGGGACGACCGACCGCACTGCGGTCGGGCATCATGCCGGGGCTGGGACGGGCCGCGCCGGGGCGCGGTCCACCGGGGCCGGCCGTGCCACCCGGGCGCGGACCGGCTGCGCCGGGACGGCTCTGGGGGCGGGGCATGCCCTGGCTGGGCGCGAACGGGTTGTTGCCCGGACGGGCGCCACCCTCGCGGCCGCCACCCTCACGGGGAGCACCCTCGCGGGGGGCACCCTCACGGGCGGCCGGGCCGCCGTCACGACCGGTGCGCATGCCCTGGCTGGGCGCGAACGGGTTGTTGCCCGGACGCGGGGCGCCGGGACGGGGGGCCGGGCCACCGGGACGGGGCGCGTTGCCGGGCCGCGGGGAGGCCGGCACGCCGGGACCCTGCTGACCACCGTCACGCGCTGACTGGACGTCGGCCCGGGCCGCAGGGGCCTCGGGAGCAGCCGGAGCAGCAGGTGCCGGAGCGGCGGGAGCGGCTGCGGCGGGCGCAGCCGGAGCGGCGGCTGCGGGAGCCGGCGCAGGGGTGGGCTCTGCTGCGGGAGCAGCAGGCGCCTCGGGGGCAGCAGCCGGGGCCGCCGCAGGTGCGGTCGGCTCGGCGGTCTTGGCTGCGGTCGGGGCCGCCGGGGCGGACGGACCGGCAGGCTTGGCAGCTGCCTTCTTGGCGGGGGCCTTCTTGAGGTCCTCCGGGAAGGTCTCCGTCGCCTTGCGGACGACGGGTGCCTCGATGGTCGAGCTGGCGGTCTTGACGTACTCACCAATGCTGTTGAGGTGGGCGATCAGCGTCTTGCTGTCGGTGCCGAGCTCTTTGGCGAGCGCGCTTACACGGACCTTGGCCACGTTTCTCCTGTTCCTGGTCCGCAGTCAGGTGACAGGCGCGGACCGTCGTTAAAGCTGGTTGGAGCTCATTGCTGAGTTCTCATCGGATGCTCATCAGCGTCAAACCCAATCTCGGTTCGATGGACATAGCTGCTTCCCTGGACGGCGCCCATGGAAGCGGACGGTCCCCTCTGGTGGAGGGGCTGTGCTTAGCTCGTGGTCTGGTCCAGGCCCTCGACGTATGCCGTGACGGCTGCCGGATCCGGGGCGGCGCCGACACGCAGCGCACGACCGAACGCCCGGCGGCGCAGGGCCTGCTCGAGGCAGTCGCCCGTGGGGTGCAGCCAAGCGCCGCGCCCCGGCAGGCAACGCCGCGGGTCGGGGCTCAGTCGGATCACTCCGGCCTCATCCGTCTCCGCGACCACTCGCAGGAGTGCCGACCGGCTATCCGTCCTGCGGCACCCCACACACGTCCGGGTCGGTTGCCCGTGCGAGGTGTGGATGGTCGTGCTCGATGCCGCTGGCCGGAGTCCAGTCCGGTCGGTCACCACCAGTCTAGCCCCTACTGCCGCTCGGCTGCGTCACCAGCACCGCTGGCGGGGGCCTCGGCACGCGCCTCGCGGGGGCTGTCGACGGGCGCGGTGTCGGGTCGGATGTCGATCCGCCAGCCGGTGAGCTTGGCCGCCAGGCGGGCGTTCTGGCCCTCCTTGCCGATGGCCAGCGAGAGCTGGTAGTCCGGCACGACCACGCGGGCCGACCGTAGCGTCTGGTCGACGATCGTCACTGACTGGACCCGTGAGGGCGACAGCGCGGCCGCGACGAACGTGCGCGGGTCCTCGGAGTAGTCGACGATGTCGATCTTCTCGCCGTGCAGCTCGGTCATGACGGCGCGCACGCGGGCACCCATCGGCCCGATGCAGGCGCCCTTGGCGTTGAGGCCGGCGACCTTGGAGTGGACCGCGATCTTCGTGCGGTGGCCGGCCTCGCGGGCCAGCGCCGCGATCTCGACCGAGCCGTCGGCGATCTCGGGCACCTCGAGGGCGAACAGCTTGCGCACGAGGTTGGGGTGGGTGCGGGACAGCCCGATCTGCGGGCCCTTGGGGCCGCGACGCACGGAGACGACGAAGCAGCGCAGCCGCTCCCCGTGGACGTAGCGCTCCCCCGGCACCTGCTCGGCCAGCGGCAGGATGCCCTCGACGGTGCCGAAATCGACGGTCACGACCCGCGGGTCCGGGCTCTGCTGGATGACGCCGGCCACGACGTCACCCTCGCGACCCTTGAAGTCACCCATGATCGCGTCGTCCTCGAGGTCACGCAGCCGCTGCACGATGACCTGTCGCGCCGTGGCGGCGGCGATGCGGCCGAAGCCGGTCGGGGTGTCGTCGAACTCCGGGCCGTACTCACGCGGTGCGCGCTCCGCCGGCGCCGGCGGGGTGTCGGAGTCGCCGTCCTCGGGGTCGGCCGGCTCCGGCTCGGGCTGCTCGAGCTCCTCCTTGGCCCACACCACGACGTGCCCCGACTTGCGGTCGAGCTCGACGCGGGCGTTGCGGTAGGCGCCGTCGGTGCGGTGGTAGGCGACGAGGAGGGCCTGCTCGATGGCGGGGATGAGGATGTCGAGGGAGATGTCGCGCTCCCTCTCGAGGGCCCTCAGTGCGCCCAGGTCGATGTCCATGTCAGTGCTCCTCAGCGGGGTCGACGCCGTCGGCGGCGTCGTCGTGGTCGTCGTTCTCGTCGTGGTCGTCGGTCTGGTGGTCGGGGTGCTCGTCCGCGCGGTCGGAAGGCCGCGAGAACTCGACCTGCACCACCGCTCGGGACACCTCGGCATACGCGACGTGGACCGACCGGGCCGGCTCCTTCTTCGTGGCCGGCACCTCGAGGGTGACCCCGGTGTCACCCGCGGCGGTGATGCGGGCCGTGACCGGTTCGCCCTCGACGAGGGTGAGCGTGACCAGCCGCGAGACGTTGCGCCGGAAGTGCCGCGGCTCGGTCAGTGGCCGGTCGATGCCGGGTGACCCGACCTCGAGCGTGTAGGGCTGCTCGCCCATCGCGCCCGTCTCGTCGAGCGCGTCACTCACGGCTCGGGTGGCGTCGGCCACCTCGTCGAGCGTCAGCGGTGGCGTGACGGAGGTCGTGTCACCGGTGTCCTGGAGGACCCGGTCGATCCAGATGCGGACGAGGCGGCGCTTGCCGGCAGGGGTCACGGCGACGTCCTCGACCAGCAGCCCGAGGTCGCTCAGCGGCGCCTCGACGGCGGGACGAATCTGTTCCTTGACGCTCACTGACTCGTCCTCTCTGAAGTTCTGGTGGTGGTGCACCGCCACTCTATCGGCGCCCCGAGTGGGCCGCATGCCCGCACCGGTCGGCATGCCATGATCGGCGCATGCCACAGGTCGACCCCGGTATGCCGCCGTGCCCCACCCGGCGTGGCGTCCTCACCGCGGGCGTCGGCCTGGCCCTCGGGTCGGTCGCGGCGATGTCGTTGGCGGCGTGCGGGATCCGGCTCGAGGACGACGCCCCGAGGGTGCCGCTCATCCCGACCCGGGCACCGATCTCGGGTGAGGCGTTCCTCATCGCGCTGTGGCGGCACTCGGACGACCTCGCCGAGCGTGCCACCAGCCTCGGAGGGGCGGCCACCGGGGTGCCGGCCAGGCTGGCCGGGCTGCACCGGCGCCAGGTGAGCGTCCTGCAGGCCGAGCTGCTCCGGCTCGGCGTGCCGCAGAAGGTGCTGGACGACGCCTCGGCTCCGTCGGCCACCCCCACGACCACCACCCCACCCACGACGGGGGCACCGACCACGGGCACGGCCACTGGTACCGGCACTGGCACTGGCACTGCGCCCGTCGCCGGACCCAAGGCGCTCGCGGCGGAGGAGGCCAGCGACCTGGGGCCGACCGCGATCGCGTCGCTCGCCACGGTGCCCTCGAGCGCGGTCCCGCTCATCGGCAGCGTGCTGGCCCAGCGCGCCGCCGCCGCGACCCTGCTCGGCGCGCCCGCCACCTGGCCCGAGCCGGCCTGGTCGGCCCCCTCGCTCGCGGCGTCGTACCTCGAGAGCACCCGCGCCGCCGTCTACGCGTTCGAGGTGGTGGCGGCGCAGTCCCCCACCGGTGCCCAGCGGACCCTCGCGCTGGCCACCCTCACCACGCTCGAGTCGCGGGCGAGCGAGCAGGAGTCCCTCGCCAGCGCCTCGGCGGGGCCACCGGCCCTGGGCTACCCCCTGCCGTTCGCCGTGACCACCCCGGCCGCCGCGCGCCGGCTCGCGGCCCGGGTGCTGACCGACCTGCGTGCCTCGGTCGCGCGCGACCTCGGCTCCACCAACGGCGACCTCGGACCGCTCGGTGCCCTCGTGCAGTGGCTGGCCGCCACCGAGGTGCTGGGATCGCGCTGGGGTGTGCCGCTGGCCGCCTTCCCCGGCCTGACGTGACCCGACCGGAAGACGTCGTCGAGCTCGTCCCCGGCGAGTTCCGCGCGTTCGTGCACCGCTTCTCCGCGCAGGACGGTGGGGTCGGCGGCCCGTCGGGCGCCGACTGGGCGGCCCGGCTGCCCAGGCTGCTGGCCGACGTGCTCGACGAGTGGGGGCTGGAGCCGCTCGGCACCGGTCGCACGGGCTGGACCGCGGTGGTCGTGCCGGTGCGCCGGGACGGCGAGCGGCTGGCCCTCAAGCTGGTGTGGCCCCATGTGGAGTCCCGCGACGAGGCGCTGGTGCTGCGGCACTGGGACGGTCGCGGTGCGGTCCGGCTCGTGGCGGCCGACCCGGGCCGGAGCGTGCTGCTGCTCGAGGCCCTCGACCCGGACCGCGACCTGCGCGCCGTGGACGTCGACACCGCCTGCACCGTCGCCGGTGAGCTGATGGGCCAGCTGCACGTGCCGGCGCCCGCGGGGCTGCGTCGCCTGTCGACCTTCGCGCGCGAGCAGCTCGCCACGCTGGAGTCGGCGGACGGCGCGCTCCCCCGACGCATGCTCGAGCGGACGGCGACGCTGGTGCGTGACCTCACCGCCGACGAGCTCTGCGACGCCACGCTCGTGCACACCGACCTGCACTACGAGAACGTGCTCGCGAGCCGGCCGGGCTCGGGTCGGCCGGACTGGCTGGCCATCGACCCGCACGCCATGGCCGGGCACCCCGGGTTCGAGGTCCAGCCCCTGCTGCGCAACCGCACCGACGAGCTCGGCACCGGCTCGACGTTCCGCTACCTCGTGCGTCGACGCCTCGAGATCTGTTGCGAGGCAGCGGGAGTCGACGAGGACGAGGCGCTGGCCTGGACCTACGTGCACACCGCCATGGAGGCGGGTTGGGCGGCCGGGGACGGCGACCGGGACGCGGTGTCCTTCAACGTCGCGCTGCTCAAGGCCCTCGACGGCTGAGGACCACGTCACCGACTTCTGGCCACCCGTCCCGCACCGGACACCACACGTGGGCTGCTCGTGCACCACCCCTGGCCAGAAGTGGTGGTCCGGTCAGTTCACCCAGCGGTACTCGACCTCGGGGCGCCCGGCCCCGGCATACCGCTGGGAGCGCACGGCGAGGCGACTGTCGGAGAGGTACTCGGCGTAGCGCCGCGCCGTCACCCGGCTCACGCCGACCGCCTCCGCGAGCTCGCTCGCGGACAGGCCGGCACCGGCGTCGCGCAGCGCCCGGGTGACCTTCGCGAGCAGGTCCGCACCCATCCCCTTGGGCAGTGCCGCAGGGGCGCTGGTGCGCACCCCGGCCACGACCTGGTCGACCTCGGCCTGCGTGGACAGCTGCTGGCTGTCGCCGAGCTGGGCCCGGTAGGCCCGGTAGGCCTCCAGCCGGTCGCGCAGGGTGGCGAACACGAACGGCTTGAGCAGGTACTGCACGACGCCGAGCGACACCGCGGCGCGGACGACGTCGAGGTCGCGGGCGGACGTCACGGCGATGACGTCGGCCCGGTGGCCGCCGGCCCGCATCGCGCGGATGACGTCGAGCCCGTGCCGGTCGGGCAGGTTCATGTCGAGGAGCACGACGTCGACCTCGGTCGACTGCAGCGCGCGCAGCGCCTCATGGCTCGTCGCGGCCGTCGCCGCCACCGCGAAGCCGGGCACACGTTCGACGTATGCCGCGTGGGCCTCGAGCGCGACCGGCTCGTCCTCGACCACGAGGACCCGGAACGTGGTCGCCGTCGCGTCCATCGACGGGGGTGCGGTCTCAGGCATGTGTCCTCGACTCCACCGGCAACCGCACCGTGAACCGGGCACCGGGCGGACCGGAGACCTCCATCTCCCCACCGAGCCGGGCGACCGACTGTGCGACCAGGGCCAGCCCGATCCCCCGACGGCCGGCACTCCCCTGCTCCTTGGTCGAGAACCCGCGGCGGAACGCCTGGTCGACGGCGTCGGGAGGAAGACCGGGGCCGGAGTCGACCACGCTGAGCACGACGTGGTCGCCCTCGACGCGTGACGAGACCTCGACGCGACGCTCGCCGGACTCCGGGGTCACCGCGTCGAAGGCGTTGTCGATGAGGTTGCCGACGATGGTCACGACGTCGCGCACGGGCGTCGTGTCCTGGGGCCAGGTGGCGTCCTCGGCGATCCGGAAGTCGATGCCGCGCTCGGCCGCCTGCGCCGCCTTGCCGAGGAGCAGTGCGGTCAGCGCCGGCTCGCCCACCGAGCCGACCACGCTGTCGGTGAGGCGCTGCGAGACCTGGAGCTCGTCGGTGGCGAAGGCCAGCGCCCGCTCCGGGTGGCCCAGCTCGATCAGCGACACGATCGCGTGCAGCCGGTTCGACGACTCGTGGGCCTGCGAGCGCAGCGCCTCGGTGAGTCCCCGGGCCGAGTCGAGCTCGCCGGTGAGGTGCTCGAGGTCGGTGCGGTCGCGCACCGTCGCGACGAACCCCAGCGGCCGTCCGTCCCACTGCGCCCGGGCCTTGTTGAGCACCAGCACCCGGGCCGAGGTCACGTGCAGCTCGTCCTCGCGAGGCGACCCGTCCGTCAGTGCGGCCACGAGCGGTGCGGACAGGCCGAGCTCGGCGACGGGTCGGCCGCGGGCGTCGTCGGGCAGGCCCAGCAGGCGCACCGCCTCGTCGTTCGCCAGCCGCAGCCGGCCGTCGAGGTCGGTCAGCAGCAGGCCCTCGGTCACGGCGTGCAGCACCGCGTCGTAGTACTCGACCATCTCGCGCAGCTGGCGCTCCCCGAGGCCGTGGGTCTGGCGCCGGATGCGACGGCTGACCAGCGCCGTCCCGAGACCGGACAGCAGAGCGGCCGCCAGGCCCGCGAGCAGCAGCGCGGGCAGCTGGCTGCGCAGGCGCTCGCTCACCGCGGACTTCCGGATGCCGACCGCGACCAGCCCGACCACCGACTGCGACTCGTCGGTCACCGGCACGACGACCCGCCGCGAGGCCCCGAGCGTGCCGGTGTAGTCCTCGACCACCGTGCCGCCGGCCTGGGCGGCGGCGATGTGCCCGAGGAACTGGCCACCGATCTGGGCCGGGTCGGGGTGGGTGTAGCGGGTGCCGGTCGGGCTCATGACGACCACGAAGTCGGTGCGGGTCTCCCGCCGGACGTCCTCGGCGAACTCCTGCAGGGCCGGCCCGGGAGCGCCGCTGCGTACCCCGGCGACCACCGAGGGCGTGCTCGCGACCGTCTCCGCGACCGCGGTGGCCCGCGCCGTCGCCTCCTGGGTGCCGGCCCGCTGCGCCTGCGCATAGGCAGCCGCGGTGCCCACCCCGACCACGAGCAGGGCGACCAGGACCTGCAGCGCGAAGGTCTGCGCTGCCACGCTCCACCGCCCCGGTGCGGTGAGCCACCGAGATGCGCTCACCGGCACACCGGAGGAGGCTGCACGCCGAACCCTCGCGCGAGGGCGGGTCGCACGCAGAACTCAATGAACACAATCGTGACCCTAGTCACTCCAGGGCCCACCCTCGTGCTTGTTCACCCGTCCCGGGCCACGTCCGGGACCCGATCCCCCTGGAGAGCACCGTGAGCACCAGCGCCGACAGCGTCGTCGACCGCCCCGCACCGAAGCGGGACCGCACGCACTACCTCTACATCGCCGTCATCGTGGCGATGGTCCTCGGCATCATCGTCGGGTTCGCCTTCCCCGAATTCGGGGTCAAGCTCAAGTGGCTCGGCACCGGCTTCGTCAACCTCATCAAGATGATGATCACGCCGATCATCTTCTGCACGATCGTGCTGGGCATTGGCTCCGTCCGGAAGGCCACCCAGGTGGGCAAGGTGGGCGGGCTCGCGCTCGGCTACTTCCTCACCATGTCGACCTTCGCCCTCGCGATCGGTCTGCTGGTCGGCAACCTCGTGAAGCCCGGTGCCGGACTTCACCTCACCGACGAGCTCGCGGCCAGTGGGCAGAAGGCGGTCGGCGAGGAGCACACCACGACGGTTGACTTCATCCTCGGGCTGATCCCCGACACCCTGGTGTCGGCGCTGACGTCCGGCTCCGTGCTCCAGGCCCTGCTGGTCGCGCTGCTCGTGGGCTTCGCGCTGCAGAAGATGGGTCGTGCGGGTGAGCCGATCCTCGTGGGCATCAAGCACTTCGAGCGGCTCGTCTTCCGCCTCATGGCGATGATCATGTACATCGCGCCGATCGGTGCATTCGGCGCGATGGCCGCCGTCGTCGGCGCCACCGGGCTCGATGCCCTGAAGAGCCTCGCCCAGGTGATGATCGCGTTCTACATCACCTGTGCGCTGTTCGTCTTCGTCATCCTCGGCTCGATCCTCAAGCTGGTCACCGGGGTCAACGTCTTCGCGTTGTTCCGCTACCTCGCCCGCGAGTTCCTCCTCATCCTGTCGACCTCGTCGTCGGAGTCGGCCCTGCCCCGCCTCATCGCCAAGATGGAGCACGCCGGGGTGTCCCGACCGGTGGTCGGCATCACGGTCCCGACCGGCTACTCGTTCAACCTCGACGGCACCGCGATCTACCTGACCATGGCCTCGCTGTTCATCGCCGACGCGCTGGACAAGCCGTTCTCCATCGGGCAGCAGATCTCGTTGCTGGTGTTCATGATCATCGCCTCGAAGGGTGCAGCGGGTGTGACCGGCGCCGGGCTCGCGACCCTGGCCGGTGGGCTGCAGTCGCACCGCCCCGACCTGGTCGACGGCGTCGGGTTCATCGTCGGCATCGACCGGATGATGAGCGAGGCCCGGGCCCTGACCAACTTCGCCGGCAACTCGATCGCCACCATCCTGATCGGGCACTGGGTCGGCGAGCTCGACCGGCCACGGCTCGACGCGGTGCTCGCGGGTGACCTGCCGTTCGACGAGTCGAGCATGATCGACGACGACCACCAACCCGACCTCGTCGGCGATCCGGACTCGGTCATCACCGGACACTGAACGTGAGCTGACGGCCCCGCCCTCGGCGGGGCCGTCAGGCTGTCAGGCGCGCTGGTCGACCGTGAACAGCCCACGCAGGTGCCGCGGGGGCGCGAACGGCTGCCACTCGTCGGGGTCCTGCGCCAGGCGGTCCGCGACCACCCACAAGGCCGTCGGGTTGTGCCCGAAACCCAGGTGGGAGGCCGGGATCGCGATGGACTCGCGCCGCTCCCCCACGTCCTCGCGACAGATCCGCCACGAGACGATCCCGTCCATCCGTGAGTAGAGCGAGGTGGTGGGCACCCCGAGTGGTGTGGTCACGTCGGGCCCCCGGCTGGTCGCCTGGGCGTAGTGCCGCCGGGACAGCATCCGGTATGCCGCGTCGGCGTGGGTCTGTCCGGGGACCGATGAGGCGTAGGGACTTCCGAGCGTGATGACCTGTCGGACCAGCTCGGGCGACCGGACGCCGAGGGCGCGGGCGAAGATGCCCCCGAGCGACCAGCCGATCACCGACACGGGCTGGCCGTGCCGGTCGGACAGCTCGCGCAGCCGCAGCGGCAGCCTCCGGACGACTCGGCTGGTCGGGCCCGTGTTGACCCCCAGGCCCCAGCCGGCGGTGCGGTAACCGAGCCGGTCCAGGAAGCGCCGCAGGACGACCGTCGAGGTGTCCGACGCCAGCAGGCCCGGGATGACCAGCACCGGATGACCATCGCCCCTGGGTGCGCGGGCGAGCTGGGGTGCCGACACGGTGAGGGCGCCGAGCTCGAGGACGCTGCGCCAGGGTTCGCTCAGCAGCAGCAACGACGACGGGCGCCCCGCTGAAGCCTTGCGGGTCGGCCGGGTCGGCCGGGTCGGCCGGGTCGGCCGGGTCGGCTGGGTCGGCTCGGACGGCTCGGACGGCTGAGTCGGTGTCACGGTCGGGGTGCGTCGGCCGCGGACACCGCAGCCGCGACGAGCTCGTTGAAGCCGGCTCGGATGCCATCGGCGATGACCTCCACGTCGGGGAAGCTGTCGAAGTCGGCGGTGATCCCGAAGCTGAAGGTGTCGAGGTACGAGAAGATCCCGGTCGCGACCCGCACCCCGGCGAAGACGGGCACGTAGGGGTGCGACTCCAGGAGCTGGTGCCCCAGGAGGTAGAGCGGGATCCGCGGGCCCGGGACGTTGGTCGTCCCGGTCTGCGTGAGCTTGTTGGGCATCCGCGACATCGAGCGCGCGCCGAGGGCCAGCAGGGTGGGGGCTGCGTAGTCCGCGAGCCCGACGATGGCCGCGGCGTCGACGGCGCCCATCCCCCGCTTGTTGCGGTCCATCTGCTCGCGGATCAGCTGGAGCCGTCGCACGGGGTCGTCCTCGGCGACCGGCAGGTCGACGACGACGCTGGTCACCTGATTGTTGACCTGCCCTCGACCCGACGCCTGCCGGGTGGAGACGGGCACCAGAGATCGCACCACCATCTCGGGCACCAGCTCCCCACGGCCCTGCACGAGGTCGCGGTAGCCACGGGTCACGGCCGCGAGGATGACGTCGTTGACGGTGCCGCCCAGGGCGGTGCGGATGGTCTTGACCTCACCCATCGTCGCGTCGGTCCAGACCCACCGACGGTTCGGTCCCAGCGGACCGTTCAGGCTCTTCGGCGTCGGCTGACCACGCCCGGGCACGAGCTGGGCGATCTGCTGCGGGACGAGCTCCTTGGCGGCCACGGCCACCCCTGCCAAGGCCGTCGGCAGCTTGGCCAGGTCGTCGAGGCTCGGGATCCCGATGGCCTGCAACGGTTCCCGCACTGTCTCGACCACCGACCCGGCCGTCAGTGCGACCGTGGACGGCGCCGGGGACGGCGTCCAGTCGGAGGGCTCGCGCCGCACCGGCTCAGGCTCGAGGTCGAAGATCACCTGCATGAGGTCGGTGCTGCCCTCGCCGTCGATCATGCAGTGGTGCGCCTTCGAGATCAGGGCCCACCGGTCCTCCGCGAGACCCTCGACCAGCCAGGCCTCCCAGACCGGCTTGGTCATGTCGAGGCGCTGGGCGAAGACCCGACCGGCGAGGTTGCGCAGCTGCTCCGGCCCACCCGGCTTGGGCAGCGACGTGTGTCGCACGTGGTAGAGCAGCTGGAAGTGCGGGTCGTCCACCCAGATCGGGCGACCGAGCTGGAACGGCACGGTCCTGATGACCTGGCGGTAGCGCGGGACCTGGTCCATCTTGGCGGCCAGGAGCCGGACGAGGTCGCCGTACGCGGGGGCGGGCCCCTCGAGCACTGAGACACCGCCGACGTGCATGGGGGTGTTCTCGCCCTCCATGTAGTAGAACATCGCGTCCATCGCGCTCATCCGGTCCATGACTGCTCCTCGGCTGGGGTGACGGTGACGGGGATGCCGTTGAGGACCGCGGTCCCGGTGAGGGCGTCGACGAACAGGTCGTCGGCGAGGACGTTGCTGTTGACCCCCGCGTGCGCCGACGCGACCTCGGTGCGGGTGCCCGGGCTCGAGTGGCCCCAGCCGTGCGGGATGCTCACGACACCGGGGCGCACCCCGTCGGTGACCTCGACGGGCACGGTCACCGACCCCGCACGCGAGCGGACCGCTGCCACTCCGCCGTCGTGCAACCCGAGCCGGTCGGCGTCGTCGGGGTGCACCTGGAGGGTGCAGGTGTTCGACCCGCGGACCAGCGGCGCAAGGTTGTGCATCCACGAGTTGTTCGAGCTCAGCTGTCGGCGCCCGATGAGCACCAGCTCGTCGGGCCCGGCGAGCGGGCGACCGAGGGCCGCCACGAGGCGCGGCACGTCACGGGTGATGGGCTCCGGGGTCAGCTCGATCTGCCCGCTGACGGTGCGCAGCAGCTCCGGCACCCGGGAGGTCAGCGGCCCGAGGTCCAGTCCGTGCGGAGCAGCCTCGAGCTCGGCCAGGGTGAGGTCGTGGGGGCCGCCCCGCAGCATGAGGTCGAGCAGCCGCGCGGGTCCACGACGCTCCCCCGCGACCGTCACGTCCAAGCCGTACCTCGCGGCGGTCTGGGTGGCCATCAGGTCGTCGAGCGCCCCCAGGTCGGCGGTCGGCCCCTGCCCTGCGGCGATGCCGGCGAGCCGCAGCATGGTCTCCCACTCCTGCGGCTGGTCGGTCGGCAGCGCGGCAGGGCTCCAGTTGGCCATGTTGCGCACGGACAGCTGGGTGAACGTGACGTCGTAGTGGTCGCGCTCGAGCGGGGTCGGGCCCGGCAGGATGACGTCGGCGTGCTCGCTGGTCTCGTTGAGGTAGACGTCGAGTGACACCATGAGGTCGAGGGTCTGGACCGCCTCGCGGAGCCGGTCGGCGTTGGGCGTGCTCAGGCACGGGTTGCCGCCCACGACCACCAGCGCGCGCACCTGACCCGGCCCGGGGGTGAGGATCTCGTCGGCCAGGGTGGCGACCGGGAGCTCGCCCATCACCTCGGGCAGCCCACGCACCCGACTGTGCCACCGGCCGTGCCGCCAACCCTTTCCCGGCGAGCTGCCTTGCTGCGCAGGGTTTCTCACCGGCACGGTGCTGTTCGTCTGTCCCGCGGCAGCCAGAGGAAACATCGCCCCACCCGGGCGGTCCAGGTTGCCGGTGATGACGTTGAGGACGTCGACCAGCCAGCTCGCCAGGGTGCCGAACTCCTGCGTCGTCGTGCCGATCCGTCCGTAGACGGCAGCGCTGCCGGCGGCGGCCAGCTCACGCGCCATCGTCTCGATCTCGGTCGTCGCGATCCCGGTGTGCGGCGCCACCGCCTCCGGCGTGAACGGCGCGGCCAGCTCCGCGAGGTCGTCGAACCCGCTCACGTGGTCGGCCAGGCGACCCAGGTCGGCCAGCCCCTCGCGCAGGATCACCTCGACGAGCGCGAAGAGCAGCAGCGCGTCGGTGCCCGGCCTGATGGCGTGGTGCTGGTCGGCCACCTCCGCCGTGCGGGTGCGGCGCGGGTCGACCACGACGACCTTGCCACCCCGCTCGCGGATCGCCTTGAGGCGGCCCCGCGCGTCGGGCACCGTCATGAGGGATCCGTTGGACACCAACGGGTTGGCACCGAGCAGGAGGAGGTGCTGGGTGCGGTCGAGGTCCGGCACCGGGATGCTCAACGGGTCACCGAAGAGGTAGCCCGACGAGTAGTGCTTCGGCAGCTGGTCGACGCTGCCGGCGGTGTAGATGTTGGGCGTCCCCACGGCCTTGTAGAACGCCCGCCCGTAGAGGGTGACGCCGAGGTTGTGGGACGAGGGGTTGCCGAGGTAGAACGCGACGGACTCCGGGCCGTGCTCGGCGACCAGGGGCACGAGGCGGCGGTCGATCTCCGCGAAGGCCTCGTCCCAGGTGGCCTGGCGCCACTCCCCGTCGCGCTTCACCATGGGGGTCCGCAGTCGGTCGGGGTCCTCGTGCAGCGCCTTGAGCGAGGCGCCCTTCGGGCAGATGAACCCGTGCGAGAACGCGTCGTCGTCGTCGCCGCGCACCGACGTGACGGTGTCGCCGTCGAAGGACACGGCCAGGCCGCACGTCGCCTCGCACAGCGGACAGGTCAGGTATGCCGTGCTCATGGCGAGCGCGTCGAGCTCGCCCTGGGCGCGAGGGCGTGGGCCTCGAGCCAGGGGATGACCCGGGCGCGGACCTGGTCCGGGACCTCGAGCTGCGGGGTGTGGCCGACCCCGGGCAGGAAGTGCGTCTCCCAGTCCGGGTGCTGCGCCGACACCGCGCGGGCCGCGGCGACGGACACCAGCCGGTCGCGCTCGCCGTGCACGAGGAGCACCGGCCGGTCGATGCTGTGCATGAGGGAGTGGTAGCGCCGTGGGTTGGCCAGCACCCGCATGAGCGACCGGGCGGCACCGAGGAAGGCCGCCTCCTGCCCGGGGACACCGCGTCGGTGCGCGGCCAGCACGACACCGGCGTCGACGACGTCGGGGTTGGCCCGACGCGGGTCGGCGAAGCAGAGGTTCACGACACCCTGGACCCGTTGGCGGTCCGTGGTGCGCTTGGTCATCAGGGCCAGGTAGCGCTCCCCCACGAACGGCGTGGCGTAGACGAGGAACGTCGCGCTGACGGCCAGGTCGGGTCGCTGTCGCGGGACGGGGATCGACGGGTCGATCAGGACGAGGCCGGCCACCAGCTCCGGGTGGGCCGCAGCCAGCAGGATCGAGACCATCCCGCCCATCGAGTTGCCAACCAGCACGACGGGCGACCCGACGACCTCCCTGATGAAGCGGGCGACGAGGTCGGCGTTGGCGTGCACCGATGCGGTCCGCGCGGTGCCGGGCGTCAGCCCGAAACCGGCCTGGTCCACGGCATACACGTGGTGGCGCTTCGAGAGCTCGGGCGCGAGGCCGACCCAGTTGAGGTGCGACCCGCCGAGGCCGTGCACCATCACCACCGGCACCCCTTGCGTGGGGTCGTCCGGGTCGGGTCCGCCGTAGTCGACCCAGTGCACGTCTCCGTCGAAGTCGCTGAGCCAGCCGGTGCCGCCCCAGGGCTCGGCCAGCTGGAGTGGTGCGGGTCGAGCGTCGTGCACTGCAGTCACTGTCCACCCATCTTCCGGGTCGTCGACGTCCGTCTCTCGCCCTTCCCGGAGACCTGGAAACACGGCAAGGTGTGCCACGGCCGACAGTAGGACGCGCACGCGGGCCCGGACAAGACCGGGGGTTCGCCGGTGCGGGACGGAAGGGTGGGACGCGTGACCGAGGTGACCCGGCTGCACACCGAGCGCTTGGTGCTGCGCGAGTGGCGCGACGAGGACCGCGAGCCCTTCGCGGCGCTCAACGACGACCCGCTCGTGATGGAGCACTTCCCCTCGCACCTGACCCGCACGGCCAGCGACGCCATGGTCGACCGCATCACGGCCTTCCTCGACGACCACGGATGGGGGCTCTGGGCGGTCGAGGTCGCCGAGACGCGGGAGTTCATCGGCTTCACCGGGCTGTCCGTCCCCCGGTTCGAGGCGCCGTTCACTCCCTGTGTCGAGGTGGGCTGGCGGCTGGCCCGCTCGGCCTGGGGCCACGGCTACGCGACCGAGGCGGCCCGCGCGTCCGTCAGTCACGGCTTCGGCCCACTCGGCCTCGACGAGATCGTCGCGATGGTCGTGCCGGCGAACGACCGGTCACAGGGCGTCATGCGCAAGCTCGGCATGACCCGTGACGAGGCGGCCGACTTCGACCACCCCCTCATCCCGGAAGGGAGCCCGGTCAGGCGGCACCGGCTCTACCGGCTCAGCCGCCCGTAGCGCTCGACCGTGCCCTGGCGTGCACCCGCTCGCCCTGGGGACCGAACAGGCTCAGCACCTCGACCACCCCACTGCCGTCGCTGCCGAACCAGTGCGGCACCCGGGTGTCGAACTCGGCCACCTCACCCGCCGTCAGGACGAGGTCGTGGTCGCCCAGGACGAGTCGCATCCGACCGGACAGGACGAACAGCCACTCGTACCCTTCGTGCGCCTTCGGCTTCGGGGTGCTGTTGCTCGCGGGGACGATGATCTTCCACGCCTGGACCCCACCCGGCTGGCGCGTCAGGGGCAGCACCGTGCGGCCGTTCCGGGTGCTCGCCTTGAGCCGCACCCTGGGGTCGCCGACCTCGGGAGCGCCCACGAGGTCATCCAGCGGGACCCGGTAGGCCTGGGCCAACGGCAGCAGCAGCTCGAGGCTGGCGCGGCGTTGTCCCGTCTCCAGGCGCGAGAGGGTGCTCTTGGAGATGCCCGTGGTCTCGGCGAGGGCGCTGAGGGTCACGCCCCGGTGAGCGCGCAGCTGCTTGAGCCGGGGGCCCACCTGGTCCAAGGCCTTCGCGATGGTGGTGGCGGTGTCGTCCATCCCGACATTCTGACCCATTCCGTCCCGGAAACAGCAACGGATGTTGCCACTCGCCTGTCCCGAGGATCATCCTCGGCTCATGAACACCCACGACATCCTCATCGTCGGCGGCGGGGCGGCCGGACTCTCCGCAGCCCTCGTCCTGAGTCGCGCCCGGCGGGACGTCGTGGTGGTCGACGCAGGAGTACCGCGCAACGCACCCGCTGCGCACCTGCAGGGATTCCTCTCCCGCGACGGAATGGCTCCCTCGGACCTGCTGGAGGCGGGCCGGGCGGAGGCCACGGGCTACGGCGCCGTCATCGTCGGGGGCACGGTCACGGAGCTCGTCCACTGCGGTCAGTCGGGGTTCCAGGCGCTGCTCGAGGACGGGCAGCGACTGAGGGCGCGCAAGGTCCTGGTCACCACCGGCCTGCACGACGAGCTGCCCGACGTCCCGGGGCTCGCCGAGCGGTGGGCCAAGGATGTCCTGCACTGCCCCTACTGCCACGGCTGGGAGGTCCGCGACCAGCAGCTCGGCGTGCTGTGGAACGGTCCTGACAGCGTCCGCTACGCCCAGGTCGTCCGGCAGTGGACCCACGACCTCGTCCTCTTCGCCCCGACCGGCACGCTCACCGCGGCCGACCGCACCCAGCTCGTCGCCCGGGCCATCGGCATCGTCGAGGGTCCGCTGGAGCGGGTCGTCGTGCAGGACGACCGGGTGACCGCGGTCGAGCTGGCGGACGGTCGGATCATCCCGAGGCAGGCCGTGTTCGTCCCCCCGCGGTTCGTCCCCAACGCCGCCTTGCTGGCCGGTGTGGGCTGCGACCTGGACGAGGAGGGCTGGGTCGTGACCGGAGCCAGCGGCACCACCAGCGTCCCCGGGCTGTGGGTTGCCGGCAACGTCACCAACGCGCGCGCACAGGTCATCACCGCCGCCGGAGAAGGGTCGGCGGCGGCCATCGCGATCAACGCCGACCTCGTCGGCGACGACGTGCGCACGGCCGTCACCTACTTCAACCAAGGCTTCCCCGCCTGACGGCACGCATCCCGTACGGAACCCAGCACTGCGGCATACCCGACCCGCCGAGCAAGCACCTGCTGGCCCTGATGATCTGGCTCTGCAGCAGCTGACGTTCGCCGTGGCACCCGTGCCGCACCGACCGTCCTCGCGACCGGAGGCGGCGGTCACCCGCTCCGGTATGCCGTGGCAGCCGGGTGTGCGGTCGTGGGCGCCTTCGCGATCGTGCCCATCAGGGCTGCCCGCTGAGGGGGTCCAGCTCACCGTCCTCGCGGTCGGCGACGCGGTCGAACGCCGCCACCAGGGCGTCCCAGGCTGCCTGGACGTCCGCCCCCTCGGGGAACCGGTGCGCGAGCTCGAGGTCGACCAGCCCGTGGGCCGCAGCCCAGAGGGCGCGCGCCCGGTCGACGTCCCCACCACTCAGCGCCACCAGACGTGCTGACGCAGCCGTCTCCACTCCGTCCCTGAGCTGGTCTCGGCGCAGGGGCCGGCGCGCCGTCAGCTCGTACAGCCGTGGATGGAGCAGCGCCCACTGCCGGTATGCGTGGGCCAGGTCGCGGAGATCTGCAGCGGGTTGCAGTGCGGCAGCCAGCTCGGTCAGCGCCCTCTCCTGGAGCTCGGCCTCGATGCGGTCCTTGCCGTCGACGTGCTTGTACAGCGACGGCGCCTGGATGCCCAGCTCGGCCGCCAGGCGTCGCATCGACACAGCTCCCGGCCCTTCGTCCTCCAGCAGGCGCTGGGCGGCGTCGACGATCTCCTCCAGCCGGCTCATGCCCTCGCGCCCGCCACCACTCGCCGCCGCAGGCCCTCGTTCATGGCCTCGAAGCCGGCTCGGGTCCGGGCCAGCACCGTGCCGGTGAACGGGACGAGCAGGCCGCTGAACTCCTCGGACTGGGTCAACCGCGTGCCCTCGTCACCCAGGGCCTCCAGGGTGAAGGTGTGCCGGCCGTCGAAGATGCCCCTGACTCCGACGCTGCCGAGCCACTCCAGGCGTCGGCCGGCCTCGACACAGGTCACGGTGGGCTTGAACGTCATGGTGCGCCCGCCGGGAGGCGCAATCCGGACGTCCAGGCGTTGCCCGTGGGCGAGCTCGCCGGACAGCTTGGTGATGAACGGGTTCCAGGCCGGGTAGGCAGCGGTGTCGACGAGCGTGGCCCACACCTGCTCCGGGGTGGCTGGGATGTCGATGACGGTCGTGACGTGCTTCATGGCTGCTCTCCTCCCGATGAGGCTAACGGCGTTAGCCTCTGGGGTCGATGATGGGCTAACGGCGTTAGCCTGTCAAGCCCGCCCTCGCCGCTGCGCTGGGCGGTGAGGGAGAGTGGGTGGCATGCCGAACCGCCTGTCCGAGTCCACCTCGCCCTACCTGCTCCAGCACCGCGACAACCCGGTCGACTGGCAGGAGTGGGGACCGGAGGCGTTCGCCGAGGCGCGCGAGCGTGACGTTCCCGTCCTGTTGAGCGTCGGGTATGCCGCGTGCCACTGGTGCCACGTCATGGCGCACGAGTCGTTCGAGGACGAGGACGTCGCGCGAGCGCTCAACGCGGACTTCGTCGCGGTCAAGGTGGACCGCGAGGAGCGGCCCGACATCGACGCGGTCTACATGGCGGCGACGACCGCCCTCACCGGGCACGGCGGCTGGCCGATGACCTGCCTGCTGACGCCCGACGGCGACCCGTTCTTTGCGGGCACCTACTTCCCCAAGGGACAGTTCCTCCAGCTCCTGGCCGGGGCGAAGGAGGCCTGGACCACCCAGCGGGACCGCGTCCTCGACAGCGGGGCCCACATCGCCTCCCGGCTGCGTGAGCTCTCCGCGCCAGTCACGGGCCACCCGCTCGACGCGGCCGCCCTCGATGCCGCAGCGTCCCAGCTGCGCAGCCAGTTCGACCACGGCGCAGCGGGATTCGGTGGCGCGCCGAAGTTCCCTCCGTCGATGGTGCTCGAGTTCCTGCTGCGCCACCACGCCCGCACCGGCTCGGCGGACGCGCTCACCATGGCCGCCAGCACCTGCGAGGCGATGGCGCGGGGTGGCATCTACGACCAGCTCGGTGGCGGCTTCGCGCGCTACTCCGTCGACGCCCGCTGGGTGGTGCCCCACTTCGAGAAGATGCTCTACGACAACGCCCAGCTGTTGCGGGTGTTCACCCACCTGCACCGCGCGACGGGCGACGTGCTGGCCCGGCGGGTCGCGCTCGAGACCGCGGAGTTCCTCCTGCGCGACCTCCGCACGCCCGAAGGTGGGTTCGCCTCGGCGCTCGACGCGGACACCGAGGGGATCGAGGGACTGACCTACGCGTGGACCCCTGCCCAGCTTGCCGAGGTGCTGGGCGAGGAGGACGGCCGGAGGGCCGCGGCGCTGCTCTCGGTCACCGACCAGGGCACCTTCGAGCACGGGTCGTCCACCCTCCAGCTGCTCACCGACCCGGACGACGAGAGCTGGTGGGCCGCAACGCGCGACCGGCTGCTCGCCGCGCGGCTGCTGCGACCCCAGCCCGGGTGCGACGACAAGGTCGTCACGTCGTGGAACGGCTTGGCGATCGCGGCCCTCGCCGACACCGGCACGCTGCTCGGCCGCCCCGACCTGGTCGAGGCCGCCACCCGGTGCGCCGAGTTCGTGGTCGGCACCCACGTGGTCGACGGCCGGCTGCGTCGCACCTCGCGCGCCGGCTCGGTGGGGACCGCGAACGCCGTGGCCGACGACTACGGCAACCTCGCGGAGGGCCTCCTCGCACTCCACCAGGCCACCGGGGAGCAGCGCTGGCTCGCGACCGCGGGCGACCTGCTCGCCACCGCCGTCGAGCGGTTCGATGCGGACGACGGCGGTTTCCACGACACCAGCGACGACGCCGAGGCGCTGTTCACCCGTCCGCGCAGTGCGGCGGACAACGCCGAGCCGTCCGGCCAGTCGGCCCTGGCCGGCGCCCTGCTGACCTGCTCGGCCCTCACCGGCGACCCGTCGATGCGGGATCGGGCCGAGGCGGCGCTCGCCGCGTCGGGACAGCTCGCCGCACGCGACCCGAGGTTCGGCGGCTGGGCGCTTGCCGTGGCCGAGGCCGCCCTGGCCGGACCGCTCCAGGTCGCGCTGGTCGGGAGCGGTCGCGAGGCAGACGCCCTCGTGGCGGCTGCTCGGCAGTCGGTCTCCCCCGGTCTGGTCCTGGTGCACGGCGAACCCGATGCGGCGGGCATCCCGCTGCTGGCCCAGCGGCCGCTGGTGGGAGGCCGCGCGGCGGCGTACGTGTGTCGTGGTTTCGTCTGCGACGCACCGGTGACGGACGTCGCCGCGCTCACCGCGGCGCTGGGTCGCTGACCAGGTCAACGATGCTGGCCCGGTCCCACTCCGGGCCGATGCCGGGTCGGCCGAGGAGGTAGTCGGCGATCTCGTCGTCGGGCAGGTCGTACGTCTCGCGCAACCCTGTCACCAGCGTCGCGAGATAGGCGGGGGTGGGCGAGTTCCGTTGCAGCACAGTTGGATCCGGTGTCGTGAAGGTCAGGACCGGCAGGCCTTCGAGCTCCGCCACCAGGTGGAGCGCCTCGTAGTGACCGGGGCCGAGGTGGTGTCGCGAGTGCGTGAGGACGTGGGTGAGGTCGAGGTCCTCCCCCGGCAGCTCGCGCCGCTCCTGGGCTGCCACGTCGGCGAACTGCTGCTCGCTCACGAGGTAGGCCCGTGCCAGGGTCGGCCCCGGCTGGTCCGCGTCGTAGAACGCGATCGCCCCGCCCCAGGTCGGTGACGTCCACGCGAAGAACATCTCCCCGGGCAGCGTCAGGGCCCGGTCGTCCTCGGGCTGGCTGCTGTCGCGTGCCCCCGGGTAGGTGCGGCTCGCCCCGTGGGGCCGACCTCCGTCGAGGTAGTGCAGGAAGCGGTCGCGCGACAGGTTGCTGCCGTAGCTCGCGTACCAGACCTGCGCCACACCTCCACTGTCCCAGACAGGTCAGAGCACGAGCGAGCGGTATGCCGGGTCGGCACCTTCCAGCGTCACCGCGCCTTCGGCCGGGTCCACGAAGAGGGCGGTCGCCCACACGTCGGCCCACAGCAGGGTGGGGCCCCAGACCGTGGCCGAGCCGTCGCGGCCGATGGGCGTGCCGATGCGGGGGTCGACCACGTGGGCACCTCGCGCCGCGGCTCCCGACGTGGCCAGCCCACCGACCCGGAGCGGGATGGTCGCCGCCACCGATCCGGGCACCCGCGGGTCCTCGACGCCGATGGTCCAGGTGCTGGCCGCGGCCTGCCGGCCCGCGCCGGCCAGCAGGTCGCCGCCGGCGTTGACGCACCAGGAGATGCCGGGGACGTGGCGCAGGTGCAGGGCTGCCCGCTCGACCGCCCAGCCCTTCACCAGCCCGGTGGGGTCGTGGTGCGCGCCGTCGAAGGAAGCGCTGAACAACCCACCGGTGCGGCGCTCCGCGTCGACGCACAGCTGCTCGACCTCGGCCAGCCAGGGGTGGACCTGCGCCGCGGACAGGTCGCCGCGGCGCAGTCGCATCAGCTCGCTGTCCGGCCGCCAGGTGCTGAACACCGCGTCGGCCCGGTGCAGGACGCCCCACAGCTGGTCGACCGCCGTCCCGACCTCGGGCCGGTCGACGTCGCCTCGGACGTGCACCGAGACCGGCAGCCCCATCGCCTGTTCGACGAAGGCCAGGCGCGGTGCGCCGTCGGAGCCCGGCTGGGCGGTCGAGCGGGCCGAGGGCCCGCTGTCGACGCGAGTGGTCACGGCGCTCACAGGTGGGCCTGGTCGATCGCGGACTGCAGTGAGCTGAGGTAGCCCTCAGAGGTCACCGTCGCGCCGGACACCATGTCGATCGACGCGCTCTGCGCCGAGACCGCCTCCTGGTTGAGCACCGGGAGGGCGAACGAGTTGATCTGCTCGTCCTCGTGGTTGCCGTTGGGGTAGACGATCGCCTCCGACGCGGTGATCTTGCCGTCGACCACCGTGATCCGCACCTGCACCGGCCCCCACCGCGTCTGCACCGTGTCGCCGTCATAGGTCTTGTTCGCGGCGCTCCCCGACGTCGTCCCCGAGTCCGTCGTCCCCGAGTCAGTGCTGCTCGAGTCGGCGGTGCCCGAGTCGGTGGTCCCGGAGCCGGCCGCCGCGGGGGCCTGCACCGAGGTGCCGGCGGCCGATGCCGTGCCGGAGCCGCCGGTCGACGTGTGGTAGCTGAACAACAGCACGAGGGTGGTCAGGGTGGACAGCGCCCACAGGGTGATCCGTCGCATGGAGGCTCCTAGTACTCGAACCGCTCGAGGTGGACATGGGTGGGCGGGACGCCGCAGGCGAGGGCGGCTTCCCGGGCGGCAGCCATCCAGGCGGGAGCGCCGCAGAGGTAGACGTCCCGCTCGGCGACGTCGGGCACCACTTGCGCGAGCGCCTCGGCATCGCTGAGGTGGGCGGCGGAGGCCGGCAGCCAGGTGTCACGACCGGGGACGCGGGGCCCCTCCACGGTGACGTAGCGCGCGCCGCGGCTGCTGGCGAGGTCGGACAGCTCCTGCCCGAGGATGAGCTGGTCGCGGGTGCTCGCGCGGTGCACGACCACGACGTCGCCAGGGCCCTGGTCAAGGTCCTCCAGGAGGGCGCGGATCGGCGTGATCCCGATCCCCGCGCCCATCAGGAGCACCTTCCGCCGGGTGCGGACGCCTGCGTGGAGCCGGCCGTAGGGGCCCTCGACGAGCACCCGGGTGCCGGGTCGCAGGTCGGCGAGCCGACGGGTCCCGTCACCGACGTGCGCGGCGGTCACCCTGAGGTGCTTCCCGTCAGGGGCCGCGGAGAGCGAGTAGGGGTTGGCTCGCGTCCAGCCCGGCCCGTCGACGAACCGCCACTGGAAGAACTGGCCGGCAGCCGGTCGCAGCGATGCCACTCCGGGCCCGCCGATGACGACCGAGGTGACGCCGGGAGCCTCCTCGTGGACGGCGACGACCCGCAGCGGCGAGCGCAGCGAGCGCACCAGCGGCACCCCGACCCGGAAGACGAGCACGGCGGCCGCGCACGCGGCATACAGGCTCCACCAGAAGACGGTCGAGGCGGTGGAGGCGAGGAACTCCTGGCCGGTCCACAGCTGGTGCGGCAGCGCGAGCCCGGCGCCGAGGTAGCCGTAGAGGTGGATGAGGTGCCACGACTCGTAGCGCAGCCGGCGACGTGCCCTGCGCACGGAGGTCACCACGACGAGGCAGAGCGCCACCGTGCCCGCCACCGCCAGCAGCATGCCGGGGTAGTTGAGGACGAAGTCGACGATCGTGCCCCACAGGCCCAGCGTGGACGCAGCGGCATACCCGAGGGTGATCAGCACGATGTGCGCCCAGAGCAGGGTGAACGAGGTGAAGCCGACCAGCCGGTGGGTGCGGGCGAGCTCGTCCTGGCCCCAGGCCTGCTCGAACCACGGGATGCGCGCCATGAGGAACACCTGGACCAGCAGCAGCGCCGAGGAGACCAGCCCGGTGAGCCGGCCGACGGAGGTGAGCGCTCCCGACAGCGAGCCGAGGTCCTGGACGCCGCCATGGGCGACCCACAGCGCAGTGACCCACAGGAGCACCAGCCAGAACGCCGCTACCGACGCATCACGCCACCAGCGCGGGACCCGTCGCGCGCCGGGGACCCGGCGCGCGTGCGCCGAGGCGGGCTGGGACGCGGCAGTCACCGCATCTGGGGGCAGGTCGATCGTGGTCACAGGAAGACTGTGCGGTCGCAGTCTGGGTGTTTGCTGTGCACCAGCCATGACTGGCCTACTGAGTCCGGGGGGCTCGGTCCGCCCTTCCGGTCAGCTCCAGACGCCGAGCACCGAGCCGCCGATCCGGACGATGAAGGCGACCAGCACGACCACGAAGACCACCCGCACGAACCGGCTCCCCCGCGCCACCGCCGTGCGCGCGCCGACGTAGCCGCCGGCGATGTTGGCGACCGCCATGACCAGCCCGATCTTCCACATCACGTGGCCACCCGGCACGAACACGGTGAGGGCCCCGAGGTTGGTGGCGAAGTTGGCGATCTTGGCCTTGGCGCTGGCCTCGAGGAAGGCGTAGCCCATCAGCCCGACCAGCGCGAAGACGAGGAACGACCCGGTGCCGGGACCGAGGGCGCCGTCGTAGACGCCGATGACGAAGCCGGTCAGCATCGCCACCACGGTGTGCCGGTGGCCGTCGAACCGCAGGGCGGTCTCGTGGCCGAGCGACGGCTTCGCCACGGTGTAGGCGCCGACCACGACGAGCATCACGAGGATCACCGGGTTGAAGGCGCTCTTCGGGATGTGCAGGCCGAGCAGCGCCCCGCCGACCGCGCCGAGGTAGGCCACTGCCGCCATCGGCAGGGCGGTCCGCAGGTCGGGCCGGACCCTGCGCCAGTAGGTGATCGAGCTGGTCGTCGTGCCGAAGATGCTGGCGATCTTGTTGGTGGCCAACAGCTGGGCCGGCGTCGCGCCCGGGAAGCCCAGCAGGAGCGCCGGCAGCTGCACCAGTCCCCCGCCACCGACGACCGCGTCGACCCACCCCGCCCCGAAACCCGCGAGGGCCATGAGGAGGAGCGTGGTGAGGTCGAGGTCGGGCACCTACCGGCCCAACCAGCCGTCGACGATCCCGAGGATGTCGAGCAGCTCGTGGGCCTGCGCGTCGGGGGTGACGTCCACCGGCACCACCTGCGAGGCCGGGAGATCGCTGTGCGGCACCCAGATCGCGCGCATGCCGACCTGCTGGGGGCCGTGCACGTCCTCGTACAGCCGGTCGCCGACGTAGGCCGCCTCGGCCGGCTCGACGCCGACCGCAGCGCAGGCCGCGAGGAACGCCTCCGGGTGGGGCTTCACGACGTGGATCTCGGAGGAGTAGACGTCGCCGTCGACGAGGTCGAGCACGCCGTCGCGCTGGAACACCTCGCGGTGGTAGTCGCGGCTCCAGATCGTGTTGGACAGCACGCCGACCTTCAGGCCGCGGTCGTGCAGCCCCTCCCAGAGCGGGCGCACCTGCGGGTCGGTGTGGGTGTGCGGCTCCCAGAACCTCCGGTATGCCGCGAGCGCCAGCAGGTGCCGGTCGTGCTCTGCGTCGACCCCGGCGTCCGCGAGGATCGCCTCGATCGACGCGCTCTCGTGGGTCTCGCGGCCGCGCGACCAGGCCCGCTCCTCCGCGGCGTGGATCCGCACCGCCAGCGAGTCGGCCTCGGCCAGGTCCTCGGGCGACATCGCCGGGTCCTCGACCGGGAGGCCGTGCACCTCACGGGCGAAGACCCGCCACTGCTGCGGGAGGTCGACGTCGTGCCACGGGGTGAGCGTGCCGCCCCAGTCGAAGATGACCGCCCGGAGGGGCGCGGTTGAGGTGCCGCCCATCAGGACGCGCTGCCGCGGACCTCGCGGATGACCTCGGTGACGACGTCGTCAGCCGAGACCTCGCGGCGCTCGCCGGTGGCGCGGTCCTTGATCTCGACGATCCCGTGCTCGAGCGACTTGCCCACCACGACGATGGTCGGCACGCCGATCAGCTCGGAGTCCTTGAACTTCACACCGGGGCTGACCTTCTGGCGGTCGTCGTAGAGGACGGACAACCCGGCTGCCTCGAGGGCACGGGTGATCTCCTCGGACTTGGTGAACACCTCGGGGTCGCGGGTGACGTCCTTGCCGGTGGCGACCACGTGCACGTCGACCGGGCTGATCTCACGCGGCCAGCGCAGGCCGAGCTCGTCGTGGTTGCCCTCGGCGACACAGGCGACGGCCCGGGAGACCCCGACACCGTAGGAGCCCATGATCACGGTCTGGAGCTTGCCGTTCTGGTCGAGCACCTTGAGGTCGAGCGCCTCCGCGTACTTGGTGCCGAGCTGGAAGATGTGTCCCATCTCGATCCCGCGGGCCGACTCGAGCCCGTGCCCGCAGCTCGGGCAGGCGTCGCCGGGGCGCACGTCGGCCGCTTCGATGGTGCCGTCAGCAGTGAAGTCGCGACCCGCGACCAGGTCGATCACGTGCTTGCCGGCCTCGTTCGCGCCGGTCACCCAGCGGGTGCCCTCGACGACCCGGGGGTCGAGGAGGTAGCGGACCTTCGACGCGGACTCCGAGCCGAGCGCCTCCGGTCCGATGTAGCCCTTGACCAGCGCGGGGTTGGCCGCGAAGTCCCTCTCCTCGAAGGCCTCCACTGCGGCGGGCTCGACCTGGGCGCCGAGGCGCTTCTCGTCGATCTCGCGGTCGCCGGGCACGCCGACCGCCAGCGGCTCGCGCGTGCCGTCGGGGTGGACCAGGACGACGAGCACGTTCTTGAGCGTGTCGCCGGCCGCCCAGGGCCGGTCCTCGCGCGGGAAGTGCGCGTTGAGGTGGGCCACCAGGGTGTCGATGGTGGGGGTGTCCGGAGTGGACTCCGCGTGGGCAGCCGGCACATCGGCATACGGAAGGGCGTCGGGGACGGGGACGCGCACGGCCTCGACGTTCGCCGCGTAGCCGCAGTTGGGGCAGTGCACGTAGGTGTCCTCGCCGTTCTCCGCGGTGGCGAGGAACTCCTCGGACTTGCTGCCGCCCATCGCGCCGGCCATCGCCTGGACGATGACGTAGTGGAAGCCGAGCCGGTCGAAGATCCGGATGTAGGCGTCGCGGTGCAGCTGGTAGGCCTTGTCCAGCCCGGCCTCGTCGAGGTCGAAGGAGTAGGAGTCCTTCATGACGAACTCACGACCGCGCAGCACGCCGGCCCGCGGACGCGCCTCGTCGCGGTACTTCGTCTGGATCTGGTAGATCGCGAGGGGCAGGTCCTTGTAGGACGAGAACATGTCCTTGACCGCGAGGGTGAACATCTCCTCGTGCGTCGGCCCGAGCAGGTAGTCGGCGCCCTTGCGGTCCTTGAGGCGGAAGATGTTGTTGCCGTACTCGGTCCAGCGACCGCTCGCCTCGAAGGGCTCCTTGGGCAGCAGGGCCGGGAAGAGCAGCTCCTGGGCGCCGATCTCGTCCATCTCCTCGCGCACGATCGTCTCGACCTTGCGCAGCACCCGCAGACCCAGCGGCAGCCAGGTGTAGATGCCCGGGCTGACCCGCCGGATGTAGCCGGCGCGGACCAGCAACCGGTGGCTCGGCACCTCGGCATCGGCCGGGTCCTCGCGAAGGGTTCGCAGGAACAGGGTCGACATGCGCAGGGCCACGTGGCACTCCTCGGTTGGCGGACAACCCCCAGAGGATATCCGTCGGTATGCCGCGTGCTCACCACGGTTTCCCGCCCCGCCTCCCGTGGCCGCCACCGGGCGAGTCTTTGGGGGATCCACCCCGTCCGGGCGTGGCAGATCCTGCAAAGACTCCGCGTGGGGCGTGGCAGAGTGGGCGACATGGTGCAGCCGACCCGGATCGAGACCGTCGACCAGCTGGTGGAACTGCTCGGGGAGCCGCTCCCCCGCGTCCGCGACAAGGCCCGTCCCGCGCTGCACGAGCTCGACCGGGACTGGCTGGCCGCGTCGCCGTTCTGCCTGGTCGCGACCTCGGATGCGCAGGGCCGGTGCGACGTCTCCCCGAAGGGTGACCCGGCCGGCTTCGTGCGGGTGCTGGACGACACCACCATCGCGATCCCCGAGCGGCTCGGCAACAAGCGGGCCGATGGCTACCGGAACATCCTCGCGAACCCGCACGTCGGGCTGCTGTTCGTCATCCCCGGGCGCGGCGACACCCTGCGGGTCAACGGCCGCGCACACCTGGTGTCGGACGCACCGTGGTTCGACGAGATGGTCGTCAAGGGACATCGGCCGGTGCTGGCGCTGGTGGTCGAGATCGACGAGGTGTTCGGGCACTGCGCCAAGGCGTTCATGCGCAGCAAGCTGTGGCACCCGGAGACCTGGGACCCGATGGCGGTGGGGTCCCGCCCCGAGATCGCCAAGGCCCTCGAGCGTCCCGAGGACTCCATCGAGGAGCTCGAGCGCTACTACGGCGAGCAGTACTCGACCGGGTTGTACTGAGCCCCTGCCAGCAGCGTCGCGCCAGCTGGCCCTGCCGGCGGCACCCGTTGGTGCGTGTGGCCGGCTGGGTGCGGCTAGCTGCGTCCGGCGGCCCTGAGCGCGGCGCGGATCAGGGGCAGCTGGAGCGGGAGCCGCGCCACGGTGCCGGCGAAGGCGGCCTGCGCCGACGGCGTGCCCTTGTGCTGCGCCCGCTTGCCGTAGTTCGCGCTCATCTGGACGTTGCCCGGCAGGATGGCGACGAGGAGGGCGGCACTGGCCCACCCGGCATACCGACGGGTGCGGGGGTGCAGGAGCCCTGCCGCGCAGACGAGCTCGGCGACTCCGGACGCGTAGATCAGCTCACGACGTCGCGGCAGCGAGCTCGGCACGAGGGGCTCGAAGACCTCGGGCTTGACCAGGTGGGTCGTCCCGGAGGTGAGGAACAGCCCGGCGAGGCCGATGATGTCCTTGGTCAGGGGCGCGACGGTGCGGGGCATGTCGCCATCCTGTCAGTCGGTGCGGAGCGTGGGTCGGCCCAGGGCTCCGTCAGTCGGCGCCGTGCTCCCGGAGGTAGGCCCACCTGGCCCGGACCGCGAACGCGGACGCGACCCCGCCCACCACGAGCAGCACCACCCCGACCCACAGCCACGTGCGGCCGGCCGGGTCACGTCCGGGGACGGCGACGAGGAACACCCCGAACGCGAACAGGGACACCGTCATCCACACGAGGGCGTTGCCTGCCGCAGGGGTGTCCGGCCGAGGCTCGGACTCCAGCGCCGGGTCCATCAGCGGGCTCTCCTCACGGGGCAGTCAGAGCAGCACGGTCGAGAACGTACCGACGTCCTCGAACCCGACCCTGGCGTACGTCGCCCGGGCGCTCTCGTTGAAGTCGTTGACGTACAACGTGACCCAGCGCGCACGGGTTTCCATGACCTGCTCCACCACTGACGCCATGAGCGGCACTGCGAGCCCGTGGCCGCGCAGGTGTGGCGCGAGCCAGACTCCCTGCAGCTGGGCGCAGCCCAGGGCGACCGACCCCACGTCGGCCTTGAAGATCACGGCGCCGTCCTCGATCGCGACGAACGTGTGGCCGCGGTCGATGAGCGACAGGAGTGCGGAACGGTAGGCCGCGCCGGAGCCGGTGTAGGGCGGGTAGCCGATCTCACCCTCGAACATGTGCGCGGCCGCCGGCATGACGAGATCGACCTCGGACTCGGTGGCCGGGCGGACCCTGGGGTCGAGCTCGAGGCCGAGCGCTGACGGCCGGTCCATGGTGCTCATCAGGGGCTGCCGCGCGCGCACGGCCCGGGCGGGGCCCCAGGCCGGCTCGAGGTGGCGCCACAGCTCGAGCACCTGGTCGGAGGGCCCGAGCACCGAGGCGCAGTGGCGACGCCACCGACGCACCCGGTCGGCGAAGAAGCTGATCGTCTCGTCGTCGGCCTCGACCGGGACGAGGTTGGCGCTCGACCAGCAGAGGGACTGGAGGGTGCCGCCGACCTTGTGACCGAGGACCGTGCCGGGCTGGGTGCTGAGGACGCCCTCCAGGAGCCGCGCGGCGACGAAGACGTTCGCGGGGAGGTTTTGCGCGCACACCTCCAACGCGGCGTCGCGGTCCGAGGGCGACAGCGCGTGGACCGGATTACGGGTGCGCAGCACCCCGTCAGCCTAGGTCGTGCGACCGCCATCTGCGCACCATTGTCCCCAGATCCGCTCGCCGCGTGGCCCGAGCCATCACCGCAAACGGCAGTTGCGTCCGCTTGCGCCCGCCTGGAGCTGGGCGCAAGCGGACGCGACTGCCGTCTTGCGGGGCGTGGGTGTCAGCCGACGGTGACCGACGGTGCCCCGGCACTCGCCTCGTCGATCGGCTCGCCCATCTCCTCGGCGATGCGCATCGCCTCTTCGATGAGGGTCTCGACGATCTGGCTCTCGGGGACGGTCTTGACGACCTCACCCTTGACGAAGATCTGGCCCTTGCCGTTGCCGGAGGCCACGCCGAGGTCGGCCTCGCGGGCCTCCCCCGGTCCGTTGACGACGCAGCCCATCACGGCCACCCGGAGCGGCACGGTCATGCCCTCGAGCCCGGCGGTGACCTCGTCGGCGAGCTTGTAGACGTCGACCTGGGCGCGGCCGCACGAGGGGCACGAGACGATCTCGAGCTTGCGCGGCTTGAGGTTCAACGACTGGAGGATCTGGTTGCCGACCTTGACCTCTTCGACCGGCGGAGCCGACAGGGACACCCGGATCGTGTCACCGATGCCCTTGGAGAGCAGCGCGCCGAAGGCCGTCGCCGACTTGATCGTGCCCTGGAAGGCCGGTCCGGCCTCGGTGACGCCGAGGTGCAGGGGCCAGTCGCCGCGCTCGGACAGCATCTCGTAGGCCTTGACCATGACGACCGGGTCGTTGTGCTTGACCGAGATCTTGAAGTCGTGGAAGTCGTGCTCCTCGAAGAGGGAGGCCTCCCAGACCGCGGACTCGACGAGCGCCTCGGCGGTGGCCTTGCCGTACTTCTCGAGCAGTCGGGGGTCGAGCGAGCCGGCGTTCACGCCGATCCGGATCGAGACGCCGGCGTCCTTGGCCGCAGCGGCGATCTGCTTGACCTGGTCGTCGAACTTCCGGATGTTGCCAGGGTTGACCCGCACCGCGGCGCAGCCGGCGTCGATCGCGGCGAAGACGTACTTCGGCTGGAAGTGGATGTCGGCGATCACGGGGATCTGCGACTTGCGCGCGATCGCGGGCAGCGCGTCGGCGTCGTCCTGGCTCGGGCACGCGACGCGCACGATGTCGCAGCCCGAGGCGGTCAGCTCGGCGATCTGCTGGAGCGTCGCATTGATGTCCGTGGTCGGGGTCGTGCACATCGACTGCACGGAGATGGGGGCGTCACCGCCGACCTCGACCTTGCCGACCTTGATCTTGCGCGTCTTGCGGCGGGGCGCGAGGACGGGCGGGGGCAAGGCCGGCATACCGAGTCCAACAGTCATGGTTGCAGTATCTCCCAGGGGGATGGTGGCGCGGACGCCGGCCGGGGCCGGGTCAGCCGAGCTTGACGGGCTTGACGACGTCTGCGTACATCAGCAGCAGGGACATGACGATGAGCACCGATGACACGGCATACGCCACCGGCAGGGCCTTGGCGACGTCGACGTGACCGGGGTCGGGGCGCTTGAGCAGGCGGGCGGCGTTGCGCTTGAGCCCTTCCCACAGCGCGCCGGCGACGTGACCGCCGTCGAGCGGCAACAACGGGATCAGGTTGAAGACGAACAGAGCAACGTTGAGTCCGGCCAACAGGCTGACCAGGGTCGCGAACTTCGCGGCCGTGTCCAACCCGTCGATCGACCCCGACGAGATCTCGCCAGCCATCCGTCCGACGCCGACGACCGAGACCGGCCCGTTGGGATCGCGCGCCTCCGAGCCGAAGGCTGCCTGGGCGACATCGGTCATCCGCTGCGGGATGTGCAGCAGGACTCCCGCGATGTGCTGCACCTGCTCACCCAGGATGCCCGGCACGACGGCGACGGACTGACGTTCCAGGGCCGTGACCGGTGCCGACGAGACACCGACGAAACCGGCGTCCATCACGACGGGCTCGCCATCGGCGTTGACCAGGGGCGTGCCGTCGGGGCCGACCTGCTGGACGGTGTTGCGGATCGGCGTGACCTGGAGGGTCTGCTCAGCGCCGTCGCGCACCACGACGATCGGGACCTGCTCCCCGACGCGAGGTCGGATCAGCTTGCCCACGTCGACGGTGCGCTTGATCGGCTGGCCGGCCACCGAGACGATCTTGTCGCCGGGCTGGATGCCGGCGAGGAAGGCTGGGGTCTTGGGGTCGCTGGGGGCGCAGGTCGTCTTGGTGGCAGCCTGGCTGGCCGGGACGACGCACTCGCTCACTGACGCGACGACGGCTCCGTCCTTGACCTCCTGCTGCCCGTAGAGGGTCACCAGGCCGGTGAGCAGGACGACCGCGATGACGAGGTTCATGACGGGCCCACCCATCATGATGACGACCTTCTTGGGCACCGAGAGCTTGTAGAACACCCGGTCCTCGTCGCCCGGCTCGATCTCCTCGAGGCTCAGCTGACGCGCCTCGTCGGCGAGCTGGCTGAGCCGCCCGGTGCTCGAGACCCGGATCGTGCCCTCCGCGTCGCCTGGCCGGGGCGGGAACATCCCGATCATCCGGATGTAGCCGCCGAGCGGGATGGCCTTGATGCCGTACTCGGTCTCACCGCGCCGCGTGGACCAGAGGGTCGGTCCGAAGCCGACCATGTACTGGGTCACCTTGACGCCGAACTTCTTGGCGGGGACCAGGTGGCCGATCTCGTGCAGGCCGATCGACAAGCCCACCCCGAGTGCCACGAAGAGCACCCCGAGCACGTAGAGGAGGACGGTCATCGGTGCATCGCCCCCTCGGTGTCCGCCAGCGGTGTCGCGGCCATCCGTCCAGTCTGCAAAGCCAGCACCTTCCGTGCCTCGTCGCGCGCCCAGCGATCAGCGCGCATCACGTCCTCAACGGACAGTGTCCCTGATTCGATCCCTGCCGCGCTGCCGGATGCGTGTTCCTCGACCACTCGGGCGACCGTGTCGACGATCTCGACGAACCCGAGGGCACCCTCGTGGAAGGCGTCCACCGCGACCTCGTTCGCCGCGTTGTAGACCGCCGGGTAGGTGCCGCCGGCCTCCCCCACCTGGCGGGCCAGCCGCACCGCGGGGAAGGCCTCGTCGTCGAGCGGCTCGAAGTCCCACGACTGGGCCCGGGTCCAGTCGACGGGCACGTCGACGTCCGCGAGCCGCTCCGGCCACGACAGGCCGAGGGCGATCGGCACCAGCATCCGCGGCGGACCGGCCTGCGCGATGGTCGAGCCGTCGACGAACTCGACCATCGAGTGGATCATCTGCTGGGGATGCACGACGACGTCGATCCGGTCGAACGGGATGTCGAAGAGCAGGTGCGCCTCGATCACCTCGAGCCCCTTGTTGACCAGGGTCGCGGAGTTGGTCGTGATGACCCGCCCCATCGAGAAGTTCGGGTGCGCCAGCGCGTCGGCCGGTGTGACGTCGCGCAGCGACTCGCGGCTGCGCCCGCGGAACGGCCCACCACTCGCGGTCACGATGAGCCTGCGCACCTCCTGCGCGCGTCCGCCGCGCAGCGACTGCGCGATGGCGGAGTGCTCCGAATCGACCGGCACGATCTGGTCGGGACTGGCCGCCGCCTTGACCAGCGGTCCGCCGACGATGAGCGACTCCTTGTTGGCCAGCGCGAGCGTGGAGCCCTCCGCGAGCGCCGCCAGGGTCGGCCGGAGGCCGATCGCTCCGGTGATGCCGTTGAGCACGACGTCGGCGCCACAGCCCGCCGCCGCGACAGCGGCGTCGTCCCCGACCACGACCTGCGGCCGGTATGCCGCGCGGCCGGCCCGCGCGGCATACGCACCGATCGCCTCGGCCACCTGCTCGTGGGTGCCACGCGCGACCGCGACCAGGTCGACGTCGAAGGTGACGGCCTGCTCGGCGACGAGCTCGAGGTTGGAGCCGGCCGAGAGGGCGACCACGCGGAAGCGGTCGGGGTTGCGCGCGATGACGTCCAGGGCCTGGGTGCCGATGGAGCCGGTCGAGCCGAGGACGGCAACGGTGCGCGGGGAAGTCACTGCCCCATTGTCCCTCATGCAGCGCGTGGTGACCGCCGCGCCAGCGCCCGGTCGGCCGCCACGAAGGCGAACCCACAGAGCGCGAAGAGGACCGCGACGCCGACGAGGTTCGCCAGGACCCGCGCCCAGCCGAGCTCGTCGACGTCGATGAACGGGTAGGGCCACCACCCCGTGACCGCCCCCCGGAGCAGGGTGAGGGCGCTCCACAGCAGTGGCCACAACAGGGCACCCAGCACCTGGGGCCGAGCCGCCTGCCCGCGCGGACCAGCCACCACCCAGGCGACCAGCGCCAGCACCGGCACGACGACGTGCAGGAGCTTGTCGACCGCGTAGCTGCTGCCGGAGAGGTCGAGCAGCGGCCGCAGGAGGAACCAGTGCACGACGCCCGTCACGGTGATGCCGACCATCGTGGCCATCCGCACCAGGCGCCACCGGAGCCCGTCGTGCAGCGGGTTCCTCGCCAGCACCACGGAGCAGCCGAGCACGAGCAGGTTGGACAGGACCGTGAAGTAGGACACGAAGCGAGCGAGCCGCACGCCGAGGTCGGGTCGCGACGACTCGTTCAGGACGGCTTCCCCGTTGACGATCAGGGCGAGCTGCCACACGACGGCGACGGCCGCGACCACCGCGACGACGCCATGGACCGCTCGGGCGGTGGTGGGCTTCACGGGGTCACGCTAGCGGGAGGGTCAGCGGTCGAGCACGGTCACGACGAACGTGTCGTGGTCGGCAGTGACCTCCTCCAGGACGCTGGTGATGTCCTCGTAGCCGTCGGGGTGCTCGCGTCGCAGCTGCGCCACGCCGTCCCAGACGAGGTGCCGGGTCAGTCCGTCCTCGTGCGGCTCCTCGGCGTAGTCGTGCAGGCAGTCGGCGAGCGCGTCGAGGTTGCGACCGAACCAGTCGGGGAAGTCCAGCACCTCGGCGAACAGGTCGATGCTCTCCGCCTTGGTCGACCCGGCCGGCACGACCGACACCTCTCCCCCGTGGCGCTGGGCCTCACGCACGACGTCGGCGATGGACACCTCGGGCCCCAGAACACGGATCACGGGCCGCCTCCCCGGCCGTCCTCACCGGGCGCGGGCACGGCGACGGCGAGCAGGGCCACGGCGAGCCTGGCGGTCCGGCGCTGGTCGGCGGGCATGGGTTCGACCCTAGGGGGGCGTTCGCCGCCCCGCACCCGGCAGAGGTCCTACAGCCGTAGGGCTACTGCTGGAAGACGCGCTCCTCGATGAGCTGCTCCTCGACGACGCGCCCCTCGGGCTCGAACCGGCCCTGCTCGAATCGCTTCTGGAACTCCAGCTCGAGGTGGTCGGCGCCGTTGCGGTTCTTCTCGATCGACATGACGACCCAGTGGCGGAACCGTTCGGCGTTGCCCAGGTGGTAGACGAGGTGGTGCTTGGCGACGATGTCGTACTTGTCGTTGAGGATCAGCACGACGTCGGCCTCGTAGGCGAGGGCGGAGGACCCGCGCAGGTCGTTGACCCGCATGCGGCGGCCGGCGACCAGGCTGGACTTGTCGGCGGCGACGATGGCGACCACCGGCACGCCGAGCTCGAGCGACATGTCCTTGAGGCGCTCGACGACGACCGAGATGCGGTCCTCCTCGTTGACCACGCCCGGCACGGGGACCTTCTGGAGGTAGTCCACGAGCACCAGCGGTGGCCGCCCGTCGGACTCGACCACCTCGGCGACGGCCGCACGGATGGCGTCGATGGTGGTGTGCATGCCGCTGGACGTGTGGACGTGCAGCCGCTGCGCGTAGCCCTCGAGCGCCTCGACGGCCTCGGCCCCGCCCACGGTGTCGGCGAAGCGTTCGCGCATCGAGCGGGCGCGACTGTGCCGGGCCTCGAAGCCTGCCCGGATCTTGGTGAGCCCGACGCCCTCGATGCCCTTGATGGCGCCGGCCTCGATGGCGATGAGCCGCTCGAGGATGCTGTGGGCGTCGTGCTCGTAGGTGAACAGCACGGCGCTGCGGTTGGCGGCCACGGCGTTGCGCAGCATCTGCAAGGCCATGGCGGTCTTGCCGAGGCCCTGCGGCCCGCCGATCAGCACGAGCTCACCCGAGCGGAAGCCACCGGTCAGGGCGAGGTCGAGTGCCTCGAAACCGGTGGGCCAGACCCTGGCCCCGGCCGTCTCCCCCAAGCGGAGCTTCTCGTCGGTCTCGACGAGCACGTCGCTCAGGGAGCGCAGGCGCCCGACGTTGCGGGAGTGTGAGGCGAAGTCCTCGGATTCGGACGCGGGGTCAGACGGCATGCTGTCCGCGACCGACAGGACGGGGGCCGGGTCCGTGGTCATGTGACCGATTCAACAACCCCACGACCCCCAGTGGGGGAGTTTGACGCGGTTCGCATCCAAAAGGATGACCCTTTGTTCCGCCGTTACGGGGCAATTCCGACATAGGTCGTCTCGAGGTACTCGTCGATCCCCTCGAAGCCGCCTTCCCGGCCGAAGCCGGAGGCCTTCACCCCGCCGAAGGGAGCGGCCGGGTTGGAGATGATGCCCTGGTTGATCCCGATCATCCCGTACTCGAGCGCCTCGCTGACCCGGATCACCCGGCTGAGGTCGTTGGTGAAGACGTACGACGCCAGCCCGAACTCGGTGCTGTTGGCCTTGGCGATGGCCTCGGCCTCCGTGCGGAACGTCGTGATCGGTGCCACCGGCCCGAAGATCTCCTCGCTCATCATTCGCGCGTTCATCGGCACCCCGGTGATCACGGTGGGCTCGAAGAAGTAGCCGCGGCCCTTGACCTGGCCGCCGCCGGTGACGACGGTGCCGCCCTTGGCCTTGGCGTCCTCGACGAGCTCGGTCACCCCGTCGCGCGCCTTGGCGTCGATGAGCGGGCCGACGTCGACCCCCTTCTTGGTGCCCTTGCCGATGGTGAGGCCGGACATCCGGGCGGCGAACTTCTGGGCGAACTCCTCGGCGACGCTCTCGTGCACGAAGAACCGGTTGGCCGCCGTGCAGGCCTCTCCGATGTTGCGCATCTTGGCGAGCATGGCCCCGTCGACAGCGCGGTCGAGGTCGGCGTCCTCGAACACGATGAACGGCGCGTTGCCGCCGAGCTCCATCGAGACCCGGAGGAGCTGCTCGGCCGACTGCTCCACGAGCTTGCGACCGATTCCCGTGGACCCGGTGAAGGTGAGCTTGCGCAACCGCGGGTCGCGGATGAGGGGCTCCATCACGTCACCGGTGTGCCTCGTCGTGATGACGTTCAGCACGCCGGCGGGCAGGCCGCACTCCCGCAGCAGCTCGGCGAGGGCGAGCATGGTCAGCGGGGTCTGGCTGGCCGGCTTGACGACCATGGTGCATCCGGCCGCGATGGCCGGGCCGATCTTGCGGGTGCCCATGGCCAGTGGGAAGTTCCACGGGGTGATCATCAGCGTGGGCCCGACCGGCTTCTTCATCGTGAGCAACCGAGTCGCGCCGTTGGGTGCGGTGGACCACCGGCCGTGGATCCGGACGGCCTCCTCGGAGAACCAGCGGAAGAACTCGGCGCCATAGGTCACCTCGCCGCGCGACTCGGCCAGGGTCTTGCCCATCTCCAGTGTCATCAGCGTGGCGAAGTCCTCAGCCCGCTCGGTGATCAGCTCGAAGGCCGCGCGCAAGATCTCACCGCGGTCGCGCGGCGGGGTCGCCGCCCACTCCGCCTGCGCCCCCACGGCCGCGTCCAGGGCGGCTTTTCCGTCCGCCACGGTCGCGTCGGCGACGTGGGTCAGGGTGCTCCCGCTCGAGGGGTCCTCGACCGCGAGGGTGGCACCCCCGGTGGCGTCACGCCACACGCCGCCGATGAACAGCCCCTTGGGGACCGAGTCGATGAGGGACTTCTGCGTGGTGGCCATCAGCCCTGTTCCTCCGGTGTGTGGTCGCGCGCCTGTTCGGGTGACTGGTCGTGGGTCTGGTGGGTGTGCTGGTGCGGGATGTGACCCTGCGGGATGGCGGCGTTGCGCCCCGACAGCAGCGGCTGCGAAGGGTCCCACCGGGTGCCGTCGCGCTCGTCCTGACGCTTGCGCGCGATCGCCGACAGCGCCTCGAGGACGACGCGGTTCGCAAGGGCTGCGGTGATGTCTGCATGGTCGTAGGGCGGGCTGACCTCGACGACGTCGACGCCCACCACCGGCAGCTCCAGGCAGATCCGCCGCACGGCGTCGAGGAGCTGTCGGGCCGACAGCCCACCCGGCTCGGGAGTGCCCGTGCCGGGCGCGTGGCCCGGGTCGCAGACGTCGATGTCCACCGAGAGGAAGACCCCCTCGCACTCGTCGGTGGCGATGGTGAAGGCCTCGGTGAGCACCTCGTCCAGCCCACGGTGCACGATCTCGGTCATCTCGAACGACCGCATCTGCTGCCCGGCCATCCAGTCGAGGGTCTCGGGCGGCGGCCAGTAGCCGCGCAGCCCGATCTGGAGGAACCGGTCGCCCCGCAGCGCTCCGGACTCGATGAGCCGGCGCATCGGCTGGCCGTGCCCCCACAGCGACCCGAACTCGATGTCGCCGGTGTCGGCGTGGGCGTCGAAGTGGATCATCGACACACGGCCGTGGCCGAGCACGTTGGCGACTCCCTTGGCGTCCGGGAACGCGATCGAGTGGTCACCTCCGAGGACCACCGGTATGGCGCCCGCGCGGGTCACGCGCTCGACGGCGGCTTCGAGCTTCGGCAGGGACCGCTCGATGTCGCCGGAGTACATCTCGACGTCGCCCGCGTCGACCACCCTGAGGTCGACCAGCCCGTCGGTGCGCAGCGCCAGCGACGGGCGCGAACCGTCGTGGGGCAGGTAGTCGGTCATCCGGATCGCCTGCGGACCGAAGCGCGTGCCCGGCCGGTGGGAGGTGCCGCCGTCGAACGGCGCACCGAGGATCACGACGTCGGCCCCGGCATACGTGGCCTCGTCGTCGAGGTCGCAGCGGTCCACGCCGAGGAAGGTGAAGTCCGGGCCGTACTGCTGGCCGTATCTCGTCATGGAGCCAACCTAGTCCCGTTGCGGGCCATGGGAATCAGCGGTCTTCCAGGCCCCAGGGGGAACCGTAGCCGACCGGCTTGGGGGCGGCGAGGAGGTCGAGGAACGGCTTCGCGTCGAACGCCTCCGGACCCAGCACACCACGACCGCTCCAGACTCCGGTCGCCACGAGCTCGAGAGCGACGACGGGGTTGACGGCGGTCTGCCAGACGACGCACTGCGCGCCGTACTCCGCCATGGTCTCCTCGTTGTCGGACACGTGGAAGAGGTAGGTGCGGCGAGGTTTCCCGTCCTTCCCCGTGCCCGTGACGAAGACGCCGGCACAGGTCTTGCCCTTCATCCGCGGCCCGATGGTGGCCGGGTCGGGAAGGACCGCCGCGACCACGTCCCGGGGTGACACCTCGACGCCCTTGACGCGCACCGGGTCGGTGCCGTCGAGCCCCAGCGTGTGGAGGGTACGCAGGATGGTGATCAGCTCGTCGCCGAGGCCGTACTTGAAGGTGACCCGCTCGGCATCCAGCCAGCGGGGCATGAGCAGCACCTCCTCGTGCTCGACGTGCACGCACTCCACCGGGCCGATGCCCTCCGGGAAGTCGAACACCTCCGGCTCGCTGAACGCGGGCAGCGTGAAGAAACCCGACTCGACCCCTCCCCCAGCGCTGGCGCGCGCCTTCTCCCACACCACCGGCGGGTTGAGGCACTCCTCGACGATCGTCCACATCGAGAAGCCCGGGGCGAAGGTCTCGTTGCCGTCCTCGTCGTAGACGGCGAGGTTGGCACCGTCCCGGGTGCCGAGCTCGTCGATGCTCGAGAACAGGTGGTCGGAGGCATAGCGGGCGAACACGTCGGAGAGCCCGGGCTCGACCCCCATGCCCAGCAGGGCCAGCTGGCCGGACTCCTCCCACTGGTCGGCCATCGCGAACTGCTCGTCGCCGAGCTTGACCCCCACCTTCGCGTAGGGCTCGTCGGGGTGGCGCCGCGAGAGGCTCATCGCCATGTCGAGATAGCTCGCCCCCGCCGCGAGGGCGCCTCGGAAGATCGGCATGACGAACCGCGGGTCGACGGCGTTGAACACGTGGGTCGCACCGTGCTGCCCGGCCAGGGCGGCCACCGCCACCTCGTCGGAGGCGTCGACCTGCGCCGCCACGAGCCGGGACTCGCCGGGGCGACGAGCGGCCGCCGCCGCCACGGTCGCCTCGGCCCGCGACAGGTCGTAGTCGGCCACCACGAGCTGGTCGAAGAAGTCCCGCTCGACGGCGATGCGCGCGGCAGCGTCGCCGACGCCACCGGCGCCGATCATGAGGATGCGCACGGAGTCAGACTGCTCTCTGTCGTCGGTTGCTGAGGACCTGGCCGGCGATCACGAACAGCAGGGCCGCGAGGAACACGACCGTGCCGATGACGTTGACCTGCACCGGGACCCCGCGTTGGGCCGCCCCCCACACGAACATGGGGAAGGTGATCGAGCTGGGTGAGGCGTTGAAGTTGGTGATGATGTAGTCGTCGAAGCTCAGGGAGAAGGCCAGCAGCGCCCCGGCCGCAATGCCCGGAGCCGCGAGCGGCAACGTCACCCGCAGGAACGTCTGGGCTGGGGTCGCCCCGAGGTCAGCGGCCGCCTCCTCAAGGCGTGGGTCCAGCGTCGCCACCCGGGCCTTGACCGCCACCACGACGAACGAGACGCAGAACATGATGTGGGCGATGAGGATCGCCAGCGCCCCGGCCGGGATGCCCAGCATGAGGAAGAGCGTGAGCAGGCTGGACCCCATCACCACCTCGGGGGTGGCCATGGGCACGAAGATCAGGAGGTTGGTCGCCGCGCGCCCCCGGAACTGGTAGCGACCCAGCGCGAGGGCCACCATCGTGCCGAGCACGGTGGCGATCAGCGAGGCGGTCACCCCGATCCGCAGGCTCAGCCCGAGCGACTCGCAGATGCCGGGCGAGCCGCAGGGGTGCGTCCACGCGTCGGTGGAAAACCGGGCCCAGTTGTAGTTGAACTTGCCGACCGGGTCGTTGAACGAGAACACGGCCACCACGACGTTGGGCACGAGCAGCAGCGTCAGGACGGCCAGGGCGGCGAAGGCCAGCAGGTGCCGGCGGATCCAGGACAGCACGACCACTCAGACCAGCTCCTCGGTGCCGGCCTTGCGCACGTAGAACGTGACGAGGACGACGATCATGGTCAGCAGGATGAACGACAGCGCCGCCGCGAGCGGGTAGTCGAGCACCCGCAGGAACTGGCTGTCGATGACTTGGCCGATCATCACGGTCTCGGTGTTCCCGAGCAGCCTCGAGTTGATGAAGTCGCCCGCAGCAGGGATGAAGGTGAGCAGGGTGCCAGCGACCACTCCCGGCAGGGACAGCGGCCAGGTGACCCTGCGGAACGCCTCTCGCGGTGAGGCGTACAGGTCGCCAGCCGCCTCCACCAGGCGGGGATCCAGGCGCTCCAACGAAGCATAGAGCGGGAGGATCATGAACGGCAGGAAGTTGTACGTCAGACCGCAGATGACCGCGAACTTCGACGCGAGCAACGTGTCGTTGGAGGTCAGGCCGATCGCCTGCAGCAGGCTCGTGAACCCGATCGACTGGGCGAAGGCCACCACCGGCCCGTCGTCGGACAGGATGTTGCGCCAGGCCAGCGTGCGGATGAGGAAGCTCGTGAAGAAGGGGGCGATGACGAGGATGAGCAGGATGTTCTTCCAGCGTCCGGCCTTCTGCGCCATGAAGTACGCCAGCGGGTATCCGAGGAGCAGCGCCAGCACCGTGGCCGTCCCCGCGTAGCCGACCGAGCGGAGCAGGTGTGGCCAGTACCGCTGGACGGCGTCCGCGTAGATGGACACGTTGCCTGTGAAGACGTAGCCCTCGTCGATGTTGCCTTCCTGCAGCGACTGCGAGCCCAGGGTGATCATCGGGACCACGAAGAACACGACGAGCCACAACAGGCCGGGGGCGAGCAGGGCGTAGGGCACCCAGCGGCCGCGGCGGACCGGCTTGCGGACCGGTGCGCCGGTGCCGACGACCGCGGCCCCCTCGGCCACTACCCCTCCTCCTCGACGCCCGCGTCCGCCGCCTGGGAGGCGTCGAGTGCGAACCCGTGCTCGGCGGCCCAGGACACGGTGACGTCCTCGCCGGGGCGCGCGCGGTCGGACCCGTCGTTCTGCTGGACGACGGTGAGCTCGCGGCCCCACGGCATACGGACCAGGTACTGCGTGGCCACGCCCGTGAAGGACACGTCGGTCACCGTGCCGTGCAGCCGGTTCGGCCCACCGTGCTCGCCCATGCGCAGCTTCTCGGGCCGCACGCCCAGCCAGACCTCCTTGACGCCGTCCGGCACGTGGTCTGCCGCGACCGTGAGCGCCGTGTCGTATGCCGTGACCGGCACCTCGCCGTTCTGGGCGGGACCGGTCACCGTCGCCTTGAGCAGGTTCGACTGACCGAGGAAGTTGGCGACGAAGGTGGAGGCCGGCCGCTCGTACAGGCTGGCCGGGTCACCCAGCTGCTCGATCCGCCCGGCGTTCATCACGGCGATGGTGTCGGCCATGGTCATGGCCTCCTCCTGGTCGTGCGTCACGTGGATGAAGGTCAGCCCGACCTCCTGCTGGATGCGCTTGAGCTCGATCTGCATCTGCCGTCGCAGCTTGAGGTCGAGGGCGCCGAGCGGCTCGTCGAGCAGGAGCACGTCCGGGCGGTTGACCACTGCCCGCGCCAGGGCCACCCGCTGCTGCATCCCGCCGGACAGCTGGGCCGGCTTCTTCCTCGCGACCTCGCCGAGCTGGACCAGCTCCAGCGCCTCCTTGGCCTTGGCGACGGCGTTCTTGTCGCCGCGCCGACGGAGCCCGAACTCGACGTTCTCCAGCACGCTCATGTGCGGGAAGAGGGCGTACGACTGGAACACCGTGTTGACGTTGCGCTGGTGCGCCTTGGTGTCGGTGATCTCGGTGTCCCCGATGTGGATCCGGCCTGCCGTCGGCTGCTCGAGGCCGGCCACCATCCGCAGCGTCGTCGTCTTGCCGCAGCCGGACGGCCCGAGCAGGGCGAAGAACGAGCCCTGCGGGATGACGAGGTCCATCGGGTGCACCGCGGTGAAGGTGTCGAACTCCTTGGTCAGACCCGACAGCTTCAGGTCTCCCGTGGTCTGCGTGGTCATCAGCCCGTCGCCAGGTTGGTGAACATGCGGGTGAACTCGGACTCCTCCTGGGCGCTGAGGTCCCGGAACTTCTTCGCCTTCGACAGGGTCTCGGTGGAGGGGAAGATGAGCTGGTTGGAGCCGAGGTCCTTGTCGATGGCCGCGACGGCCTCCTTGGTGCCGGCGACCGGGGAGATGTAGTTGACCCAGGCCTCGACCTCGGCCATCACCTTCGGGTCGTAGTAGTAGTTGATGAGCTTCTCGGCGTTCTTCTTGTGCTTGGCCATGGCGGGGATCACGAAGTTGTCCGACCACAGCGTGTAACCGGCCTCCGGGAGCGTGAGCTCCAGCTCCGGGGCGTCGAGGCTGAGCGATGCCACGTCGCCCGACCAGGCGACGCAGGCGGCGATGTCGCCGGCGCTCAGGCCGTCGGTGTAGTCGTTGCCGGTGAACTTCTGGATCTGGCCGGCGTCCTTGGCCTTCTGGATCATCGCGATGGCGGCCTCGAAGTCCGCCTTGGTGAAGTTCGACGGGTCCTTGCCCTGGTCGAGCAGCACCAGACCGACCGTGTCGCGCATCTCGGAAAGCAGCGTCACCTTGCCCTTGAGCGCCGGGTCGGTGAGCAGCTGGGTCATCGTGGTGACCTTCTTGCCACCCGTCGCCTTGGTGTTGAAGCCGATACAGGCGAAGCCCGCCTGCCACGGCAGGGAGTACTTCCGGCCCGGGTCGAACGACACGTCCTGGAAGGCAGCCTCGAGGTTCTTGGCGTTGGGGATGTTGGCCTTGTCCAGCGGCTGGACGTAGCCCTGGCGGATGAGCCGCGCCACCATCCAGTCGGTGGAGCACCAGACGTCGCGGCCGGTGTCCTGTCCACCGGCGAGCAGCGGACGGACCTTCGCGTAGAACTCGTCGTTGTCGTTGTAGTCCTCGGTGTAGTTGACCTTGATGCCGGTCGCCTTGGTGAAGGCGTCGAGGGTCGGGCGGCTCTTCTCGTCGTCCGAGACGTCGATGTACTGCTGCCAGTTGGACCAGTTGATGAGCTTGTCGGTGTCGGACATGTCCTGCGCGGCCTTGGCCGTCGGCGTGGCCGAGCCGCTCGCGCTGTTCGAAGGGCTACGGCCCTTCGATCCGCAGGCAGCCAGCGCCGTCACGCCCAGCCCGGCAGCGCCGGTCATGAGGGTCCGGCGGCTGAGGGCGCCGCGCAGGAAGGCGGCCTGCATGGGGGTCGGGGTCTTGTCGTTCATGGGGGTGCTCCTGCGGGTGAGGGTGGCGTTCTCGGAGAAGTCCGGGTCAGGGGTGTTCCGGTTTCCTGGGTCAGTGGCCGCCGGCGACGGTGTCGGTGGCCTGGGTGGGCGGGCCTAGCTGTCGATGTTGGCCATGACGTGCTTGATGCGGGTGTAGTCCTCGAAGCCGTACATCGACAGGTCCTTGCCGTAACCGGACTTCTTGAAGCCGCCGTGGGGCATCTCGGCGACGATCGGGATGTGCGTGTTGATCCAGACGCAGCCGAAGTCGAGGGCCTTGGAGACCCGCATGGCGCGGCCGAAGTCCTTGGTCCACACGCTGGAGGCCAGCCCGTAGTCGACCCCGTTGGCCCAGGCGATCGCCTCGGCCTCGTCGGTGAACCGCTGCACGGTGATGACCGGCCCGAAGATCTCGTCCTGGATCGCCTCGTCATCCTGCTTGAGACCGGACAGCACGGTGGGCTCGAGGAAGAACCCGTCACCCAGGGCGTCGAGCCGGTGGCCACCGGCCGCGATCGAGGCGTGGTCAGGCAGGCGGGAAAGGAAGCCCTGCACCCGCTCGAGCTGGTTGCGGTTGTTGACCGGCCCGAGCAAGGCGTCCTCGTCGTCCGGCAGGCCGACCTTCGCCGAGTTCTTGGCGTACTCGCCGAGGGCGGCGACGAAGTCGTCGTGGATGTGGGGGGCCGCCAGCACGCGCGTCGCGGCGGTGCAGTCCTGGCCGGCGTTGAAGTACCCGGCGACGGCGATGCCTTCGACGGCGGCCTCGATGTCGGCGTCGTCGAACACGATGACCGGTGCCTTGCCGCCGAGCTCGAGGTGGACCCGCTTGAGGTCGCGGCTGGCGCTCTCGGCGACCTGCATGCCGGCCCGCACGGAACCGGTGATGGCGACCAGCGCCGGCGTCTTGTGCTCGACGACCGCACGGCCGGTCTCACGGTCACCGGTGACGACGTTGAACGTGCCGGACGGCATGAACTCCGAGGCGATCTCCGCCAGCAGGAGGGTGGTCTCGGGCGTGGTGTCCGACGGCTTGAGGACGATGGTGTTGCCTGCCGCGAGGGCGGGTCCGATCTTCCAGACCGCCATCATCATCGGGTAGTTCCACGGGGTCACCTGACCCACGACGCCGATCGGCTCGCGCCGGATCCAGCTGGTGTGGCCCTTCATGTACTCCCCCGCCGCCCGACCCTCGAGCACGCGGGCCGCGCCGGCGAAGAACCGGATCTGGTCCACCATCGGCGGCAGCTCTTCGGAGGCGGTGAGGGCCCAGGGCTTGCCGGTGTTCTCGGACTCGAGCTTGACGAACTCGTCGGCCCGCTTCTCGATCGCGTCGGCGAACTTGAGCAGCGCCTGCTGGCGCTCGCTCGGGGTGGTCTGGCCCCACTCTGCGAACGCCTTGCTGGCCGAGGAGTAGGCGGCGTCGACGTCGGCAGCCGTGGAGACCGGGGCCTTCGCGACGACCTGGGCGGTGACGGGGCTGACGAGGTCGGTGGTCGCATCGGTCTGCGCCTCGACGTACTCGCCGTTGATGAAGTTGCGCAGGACGCGGGGGGCCGCGGACGTGGCAGTCACTGATGTGCTCCAATGCGGATCGGGTGCTGATTCCGGTGTCTGGCACTGTAGCCGCCTGACGATGGATTTCAATAGGTTCGGCCTGTCAAGATACGGAAAACATTGTCGAAAGCCATCGGGTGCGACTGATTCCGTCGTGTGGGGACTTGCTTTATCCGCAACTGGGGACCACCATGACCAGCGTGACCCGACTCCCCAGCACCAGCGCCGATGTGCGCCTCGACGACGTGTCGAAGGCCATCATCGAGCTGCTGCAGGAGGACGGTCGGCAGTCCTACGCCACCATCGCCAAGCGGGTGGGACTGTCCGAGGCGGCGGTGCGCCAGCGCGTCCAGCGCCTCCTCGACCAGGAGGTCATGCAGATCGTCGCAGTCACCGACCCGTTGCAGGTGGGGTTCCGCCGGCAGGCCATGATCGGCATCCGCGTCGACGGCGACCTCCTGCCGGTGGGTGACGCCCTCACGGCGATGTCGGAGGTGTCCTACGTCGTCACGACGGCGGGGTCCTTCGACCTGCTGGCCGAGGTCGTCTGCGAGGACGACGCCGAGCTGCTCGACCTGCTCACCCGTCGCATCCGCACCCTTCCCGGGGTGCAGACCACCGAGACGTTCGTCTACCTGAAACTCAACAAGCAGCACTACAACTGGGGTACTCGATGACCACTGACCTGTCCATCTTCGAACCGTCCAGCGACTCGCACACGCCACTCGGCACGTTGCACAGCGAGGCCGCGCGTGACCACCTGTGGATGCACTTCACCCGCCACTCGGTCTTCGAGGACCGCTCCGACGGCGGTCTCGGGCACAGCGTGCCGATCATCACGCGCGGTGAGGGCCACAAGATCTGGGACGACCGCGGCAACGAGTACATCGACGGCCTCGCCGGGCTGTTCGTCGTGCAGGTCGGCCACGGCCGGGAAGAGCTGGCGGAGGCCGCGGCGAAGCAGGCCAAGGAGCTCGCCTTCTTCCCCCTCTGGTCCTACGCGCACCCCCGCGCGATCGAGCTGGCCGAGCGACTGGCCAACGGCGCCCCCGGCGACCTCAACCGCGTGTTCTTCACGACCGGCGGCGGTGAAGCCGTCGAGACGGCCTGGAAGCTCGCCAAGCAGTACTTCAAGCTGACCGGCAAGCCCACCAAGCACAAGGTGATCAGCCGGGCGGTGGCCTACCACGGCACCCCCCAGGGTGCGCTGTCGATCACCGGGATCCCTGCGGCCAAGGAGATGTTCGAGCCGCTCGTGCCCGGCGCGTTCAAGGTCCCCAACACCAACCTCTACCGCGCGCCGGACCACCTGCGCGACGACGAGAAGGCCTTCGGCCGGTGGGCCGCCGACCGGATCGCCGAGGCCATCGAGTTCGAGGGCCCCGACACGGTCGCCGCAGTCTTCCTCGAGCCCGTGCAGAACTCTGGCGGCTGCTTCCCGCCCCCGCCCGGCTACTTCGAGCGGGTCCGCGAGATCTGCGACGAGTACGACGTGCTCCTGGTGTCCGACGAGGTGATCTGCTCGTTCGGCCGGATCGGCTCGATGTTCGCGTGCGACGACTTCGGCTACGTCCCCGACATCATCACCTGCGCCAAGGGCATGACCTCCGGCTACTCCCCCATCGGCGCGATGATCGCGAGCGACCGGCTGTTCGAACCCTTCAAGAAGGGGACCACGTACTTCCCGCACGGCTACACCTTCGGTGGACACCCCGTCAGCGCGGCCGTCGCCATGGCCAACCTCGACATCTTCGAGCGTGAGGGGCTCAACCAGCACGTCAAGGACAACGCCCCCAAGTTCCGGGCGACGCTCGAGAAGCTGCTCGACCTGCCGATCGTCGGCGACGTGCGCGGGGCGGGCTACTTCTACGGCATCGAGCTGGTCAAGGACAAGGAGACCCGCGAGACCTTCAACGACGCGGAGTCCGAGCGGCTGCTGCGTGGGTACCTGTCCAAGGCGCTCTTCGACGCCGGCCTCTACTGCCGCGCCGACGACCGTGGCGACCCGGTGATCCAGCTCGCGCCGCCGCTGATCATCGGCCAGCCGGAGTTCGACGACATCGAGTCGCGGCTGCGGTCGGTCCTGACCGGCGCCGAGAAGCACCTCTGAGCCAGACCAGCACCTCGTGAGCCACCCGCTCTGGTGGGAGAGCCCGTATGCCGCGTCGCCGGCGGACGGGCTCTCCGCACCGCAGGTTTCCCACCCAGATGGAACGAAACCTGCGGCCGTCCCGCCCGCGGGTGGGCGCCGCCCGCAGACGACGTTCCAATTGGGTGCGATACCTGCGCGGGCGGACGTGGTCATCGTCGGTGGTGGCTTCACCGGGTTGTGGACCGCGCACTACCTCCTCCTGGCCGACCCTGCGCTCGACGTCGTGGTGCTCGAGGCGGAGCACGTCGGCTTCGGTGCGAGCGGACGCAACGGTGGCTGGGTGTCGGCCCTCTGGCCGGTCGGTCCTCGGACGCTGGCCCGCCGCAGCGGCGCGCAGGCGGCTCGGGCGATGGTTGCCGAGCTCCAGAACACCGTCGACGAGGTGGGCAGGGCAACGGAATCCGCGGCGATCGACTGCGGATTCCGCAAGGGCGGGGCGATCGCCCTCGCGCGCTCACCCGCACAGGCAGCCAGGGCCCGGGCCGAGGTCGACGAGGCCCGGGAGTGGGGCCTCGGCACCCGCTGGCTCGACGCGTCCGAAGCCTCCGAACGCCTGGCCGCGAGCCGGGTCGTGGGGGCCACGTTCACCCCGCACTGCGCTCGCGTCCACCCCCGGCGTCTGGTCGACGGTCTCGCAGCCACGGTCCGGTCGCAGGGCGCCCAGGTGCACGAGGGTGTGCGGGTGCAGGCGATCGAGCCCGGACACGTCGTGCTCGAGGGCGGCGAGCAGGTCTCGGCGCCACACGTCATCCGGGCCACCGAGGCGTGGACCCCCCTGCTGCCCGGCGAGCGCCGCACCGTCGCCCCGGTCTACTCGCTGATGGTGGCCACGGAGCCCCTGAGCGAGGAGCAGTGGTCGAGGATCGGGCTCGCGGAGCGTGAGGTCTTCAGCGACCACCGGCACGTCATCATCTACGGCCAGCGGACCGTCGACGACCGGCTCGCCTTCGGCGGTCGGGGGGCGCCGTACCACTTCGGATCGCGGATCAAGCCTGAGTTCGACCACGAGGCAACGGTTTTCGCCGATCTCCGCGCGACCCTCACCGACCTCCTCCCCCAGCTCGGCGACGTGGAGTTCACGCACGCCTGGGGCGGCCCGCTCGGCATCGCGCGCGACTGGCACCCGTCGGTCGGCCACGACCCCAGCACCGGGCTCGGGTGGGCCGGCGGCTACGTCGGCGACGGCGTCGCGGCCACCAACCTGGCGGGACGGACGTTGGCCGACCTGGTCACCGGCCGCTCGACGGCACTGACCCAGCTGCCGTGGGTGGGCCACCGCAGCCGCAAGTGGGAGCCCGAGCCCGCCCGTTGGGCCGGGATCAATGCCGGGCTGCGGCTGGCGCACGCCGCCGACCGTGAGGAAGCCCGCACCGGCCACCCGGCGCGGCTCGCGGCACTGCTCGGCGCCGTGACCGGGCACTGAGACACGAAGGGATGCGGGAGACTCGGTCCGTGTCGACCGCGCCCGCAGACCTGTCCCCCGCCGCCCTCGACTTCGTGACGGCACGGCACCTGGCCACGCTGACCACGTTGCGCCCGGACGGGTCGCCCCACGTGGTGCCCGTGGGCTTCACGTGGGACCGCGAGGCCCTGGTCGTCCGCGTGATCACCAGCGGTCCGAGCCGCAAGGCGCGCAACGCCGCCCGTGGCGGGCGCGCCGTCGTGTGCCAGGTCGACGGGCGGCACTGGCTGTCGTTCGAGGGCCCGGCCAGGGTGCTCACCGACCGGGAGTCGGTGGCCGACGCCGAGCTCCGGTATGCCGCGCGCTACCGCGTGCCGCGCGAGAACCCTGAGCGCGTGGTCATCGAGATCGCCGTCGACCGGGTGCTCGGCAACCTCTAGGGTCAGGCACCCTCGAAACCGCTGAGCAGGAGGAAGAAGAGCAGCACGCCCACGGCGGCCGCGGCGACGCCGTACGCCGCCCCGACGAGGACCCGCCTTCGCGTTGCTCCGCCCACGAAGCCGGGCAGCCTCGCGCCGAGGAGTGCACCGAGCAGCGCCACCACGGCCACGTCGACGGGCAGGATCCAGTTCTCGTTGCCCTGGTCGTCGAGGAAGGTGGCAGCGAGGGGAAGGCTGATGACCCCTGCTGCCAGCAGCACCACCCACCCGAGGACCTTCGTCATGGCCTCAGGGTAGGGCTCGTCACGGCCCGTTCTCGGGGTCTTCGGGCGGAAACGGCTCGTGGGTGAGCCGCAGGTAATAGAGCGCCGAGTCGCCCCACTCGGCGAGCTCCTCCGGCTGGGCACCCTCGATGGCGCCGAGCCAGGTGAACGAGCGGTTCACCGCGTGGGTGACCATCGCCGGCACCATCAGCGCCTCGAGCGCGTCGCGGTCGAGCAGGTCCGCCCACACCTGCGCGTAGGCGTCCAACAGGTCCGGCCACGGGTGGTGGGTGACGCGCGTGGAGTAGCCGTAGGGCACGGCGAGGACCTCCAGCACGTGGGCCCACTGGGCATCGCCGAAGTCGAAGAAGCGCAGGCTCCCATCGACGACGAAGACGTTGCCCGGGTGCAGGTCCCCGTGTTGCAGGCTGGCCGGGAGCGGCGCCGCGAGCAGTGCCGCCACGGCCTCCTCGACCACCGCTGTCTTCGCCCTGAGCGTGTCAGCCTCATCGGCGGGCAGGTGCGACGGGTGGTCAGTCGGGAGCGCGGCGAGCTGGTCGACGAGCCAGGAGTAGCGCGCCGGCACAGTGGCCGGGGAGCAGTCGGGCAGCCCCGCGCCGACCAGCACATCCCCGTGGTCGGCGACCTGGCGCTGCACCCGGGCGGCGAGCGTCACGACTGCCTGCCACTCCGAGAGGCTCGCATCGTGGCTGTCGCCGAGCGTCGTGCCGCGGTCGGCGGTCATCATCCAGCCACGGGCCGCCTCGACCGCCAACGGCGCCTCCACCTCGGCCGGCTCGAGGTCCGCGAGCGCCCGGTGCACGGCGGGTTCGTAGGCCGATGACGGGCAGTTGGCCTTGAACCACACGGTGCCCTGGTCGCTCGGCACGACGAGCTGGGTCGACCACGGCCTGATCCGCCGCTGGACGATGTCGCCGGTCACCTGTCGTCCGACGCCGGAGAGCTCGTCGCTGATCCAGCGCGTCGCCTCGGCACGCCAGGCGTCGGTCGCCACCGTCTGCGAGAACAGGTCTGCCATGGCCCGACTCTAGGAGGCCCGACCCCGCCAGGCGCACGGCCGACCTGTCTAGAGTCGGCACCATGCAGGGCGACGGCGGCACCCCAGACCCTGAGGTCGAGGACCTCGCCGACCTCGACGCGGTGCTCGACTCCGGCCGCCCCCTGACCGGGCTGCGGTTCCAGGACCTCGACCTCACGGCATACGAGGACCGCCTGCTCGCCCGCACGGACGTGGAGGGGCTCGTGGTGCTGGGCGGTCACCTGTCCACCACGCTCAGCGCGCACTTCGGTGCGCACCGCGCGCTGGTCTTCCCCACCGACCCGCATGCGCCGGTCGACCCCTACCGGGCGACGCTCTACACCGCCGCCGAGCTCTACGCCGGCCTCGACGCCGGCGGCTATGAGTCCACCCCGGATTTCCTTGCCTACCAGTGGATGCGCGACGGCGCGGTGCACCACGACGCGTTCGTCACGCTCCTTCGCGCCATCCACGACGACTCGATCAGCGACGCCCTCGACGAGTTCACGGCAGGTCGCCCGGTCGCCGGGGTGATGGGTGGGCACGCGCTGGCGCGGGGCACGAGGGCGTATGCCGCGGCGGCACGGCTCGGTCGGTCGCTCGCCGCGGCGGGACTGGTCGTCGCCACCGGTGGCGGGCCCGGCGCCATGGAGGCCGCCAACCTCGGCGCGCTGGCCGCTGACGAACAGTCGCTCGGCACGGCCCTCGACCGCCTGGCCGCCGTGCCGACGTTCCGCCCGTCCGTCGCCGACTGGGTCAGCCTGGCGTTCGAGGTGCGCTCCGCCCTCCCCGCCTCCGACGAGCGGCGCAGCCTCGGCATCCCGACCTGGTTCTACGGGCACGAGCCGCCCAACATCTTCTGCGACGGGATCGGGAAGTACTTCTCCAACGCGATCCGCGAGGACGGGCTGCTGGCCCGCGCGGCCGCCGGGCTGGTCGTGCTGGAGGGTGCCGCGGGCACGGTGCAGGAGATCTTCCAGGCCGTCACGCCGCTGTTCTACGCCCCCGCCGAGTCGACCCTCGCCCCACTGGTGCTGGTCGGCCAGGAGTACTGGTCGGAGACCGTGCCGGTCTGGGCCGCGGTGCGAGCCCTCGGTCAGGAGCGAGGCATGGAGGCCGTGGTGCACCTGGTCGACACCCCCGAGGAGGCGGCCGCGATCATCCTCGACCGAGCGATCGACGACGCTCCTCACCCAACCCCCGAACCCGGCGACCGGGGGGACCAGTCGTGAGGCTGGCGGACCTGGCCGACCTGGAGCTGACCTACGAGCCGCGCGGGCTGACCCTCGACGGACCCCTGCCTCCCGGGTTCCACCACCTCGAGGTCGAGCGGCGGCTGGGAGCCGGCGACGCGGCATACCGAGCAGCGAGCGAGGCGCTGATGGCCTATGCGCCGCAACGCGGTGTCGGACTCCGGCCGCGGGCGACGGCTCCGCGCGCGGCGGTGGGCGTCGACGTGCTGAGCCGGCTGGTCTTTCTCGGCGTGCCCTGTCGCATCGTGTGGACGCTGGAGACGGCCGACCGCACCGGCTTCGGCTACGGCACGCTCGAGGGGCACGTCGAGAGCGGCGAGGAGGGCTTCCTGGTCGAACGGCGCGGCGACGAGGTGTGGGCGGTGATCCGCGCCTACGCGCGCGCCGACCTCTGGCTCACCCGACTGGGCGGACCGGTGACGTGGCGGCTGCAGCGGGTCGTCGCCGTCGGGTACCTGCGCGCCCTCCGGCGAGCCGTGCGCGAGGATGGCTGAATGCCCCAGCACCTGAGCCTCGTGACCCTGCTCGTCCGCGAGTACGACGAAGCGCTGGAGTGGTTCCGCGAACGGGCCGGCTTCGAGCTGGTGGAGGACACCGATCGTGGCGACGGCACCCGATGGGTCGTCATCCGCCCAGCGGGGTCCGACGGCACGCAGGTGCTTCTGGCGCGGGCGAGCACTCCGGAGCAGGAGGCCCGGGTCGGCGACCCCGGCGGTGGCCGGGTGATGCACTTCCTCGCGACCGACGACTTCGCGGCCGACCATGCCCGGATGCTCGCCGCCGGGGTGCGCTTCCGCGAGGAGCCCCGACACGAGACCTACGGCAGCGTGGCGGTCTTCGAGGACCTGTACGGCAACGCCTGGGACCTCATCCAGCCCCGCTGACCCCTCGCCATCTCGGCGTCGTTCACCTGCCTTGACCCCGTGTGCCGGATTTCAGGCCGCCGGTGACAACCTTGGAGGTGGTCTCGCCGCTCTTCCTGTGTGAGCGAGAGGAGGACGGCATGGGCGAAGTACCCCGCGCAGCCACGGTTGCCAACACGAGCGAGTTCGACTCGTTCGTCGCCGCACGCGGCCCGAGCCTGCTGCGCACCGCGTTCCTCCTCACCGGCGACCGCCAGCGGGCCGAGGACCTCGTCCAGACCGCGCTCGGCAAGACCTGGCCCCGCTGGGACTCCGTCGCCGCCGGGCCCCGCGAGGCCTACGTCCGCAAGGTCATGCTCACCACCTACATCGCCTGGTGGCGCCGGCGCTGGAACGGCGAGTACCCCACAGCCGCACTGCCCGAGCAGCCGACCACCGACCGCGACCTGGACCAGCGGCGAGACCTCCTTACCGCCCTGGCTGCCTTGCCCAAGGGGCAACGCGCGGTCGTCGTGCTCCGCTACTTCGAGGACCTCACCGAGGCCCAGACCGCCGAGCTGCTCGGCTGCACCGTGGGAACCGTCAAGAGCCAGGCCGCCAGGGCGCTGGCGACCCTGCGCCAGTGCCCCGCACTCGCCGTCACCGAGGGAGAACTCCGATGAGCGACCTCGACACCCGGCTCCGCCAGGCGCTCCACGACCTCGCGCCGGACGACCCGACCACCGAAGGTCTGGCCCACGGCGCACGCCGCTACGCAACCCGCGCTCGACGGGTCCGCCAGCTCGGGATCGCCACCGCGGCCGCGGCCACCCTCGTCCTCGCCACCGTGCTCGTGGCCTCGTTCGACCCGCCGGCACGGGTGGTGCCAGCCGGGCCGTCCCTGACCCCGGCCGACTGCACGCGGCCCGCGACCATTACCAACCTGCCGGGGAGCGATCTCCTTGACACGGCCGACGCAGTCGCCGCCTGGGTGTGTCCCGACCCGTCGCCCCGGCAGCCAGCCTCGATGGCCACCACGTCGTCTGTCGTCGGCACCGACGACGGCTGGCAGCTGCCCGCGACCGAGGTCACCGGTTCACGCCTGCGCGGCCTCGCGGTGTCCGGCACCAACGGCCAGGCCTGCGGCCGGATCCGCCCCGGCCCCGCCTTCACCCTCGCGCTCGAGGACGAGTCGGGTCGCGTCGAGGCCTACCGCAGCACCGAGATGACGTGCGGTGGCGCCTACGCGCTGGCCTCGTTCCTCGACCTCCTCGCCGGGGAGGAGGTCGACGCGCTCCCCGCCTCGACACCGAGCGCCGCTCTCGACTGCCGCACGGACGAGACCTGGCTGCGGACCCACACGTCCTCCCGCACCCACTTGCTGCACTCCCCACTGGTCGCTGCGACGTTCTGCCTGAAGCCGAACTTCGTCGCCGGGGACCCGATGCGCCCGATCCAACCCATGACGACACGCAGCTACCGCTCCATCGCCCTGCCCAGCGACACGCTCGCCGCGCTCAACTCGGACCTCACCTCGGACTGGGGCGGCTTCTTCACGGGGAACGGCGCCTGCAGTTCCGAGGGTCCGTGGACCTACACGGTCGTGGGTGTGACCAGCGCTGGCGACGAGCGCATGCTCGCCACCGGGTGCCTCGATGAGCTCTGGGTCACCGGGGCAGCCCGCACCGGCTTCATCCCGTCGGCGCAGACCACCGCAGCCCTGGAAGCCCTCGTCCCACCCGCCTGAACAGCGCGGAGGTGAGGGGGCGCGCCCGAAGGGCCGTGGAGGGCCTGGCGGGAGCGCGGAGCGAAGCGGAGTGCGGATGGTTGGCCCGAGGGCGTACGCCCTCGCCGACAGCTGAGCGCAGTCGGAGAGATCAGTCGAAGACGATGGTCCGGCGGCCTCGCAACACCACGCGGTGCTCGGCATGCCAGCGCAGCGCCCTCGCGAACGCCATCGCCTCCAGCTCCTGCCCCACGGAGGCGAGCTCGGTCGGGCTCATCCGGTGGTCGACGCGGCGGAAGTCCTGCTCGATGATCGGCCCCTCGTCGAGGTCGGCCGTCACGTAGTGGGCCGTCGCGCCGATCACCTTGACCCCGCGGTCGTGGGCCTGGCTGTAGGGCTTGGCGCCCTTGAAGCTCGGGAGCAGCGAGTGGTGGATGTTGATGATCCGCCCCGGGAAGTCGGCGCACAGCCCACTCGACAGGATCTGCATGTAGCGCGCCAGGGCGATGGTGTCGGCGGAGTAGAGCTCGACCAGCCGGCGCAGCTCCGACTCGGCCGCCGGTTTGGTCTCGGGCGTGACCGGCACGTGGTGGAACGGTATCCCGTGCCACTCGGCGAGGCCGCGGAAGTCCTCGTGGTTCGAGACGATGGCGGGCACGTCGAGCGGCAGCGACCCGCTCTCGACCCGGAACAACAGGTCGTTGAGGCAGTGCCCTTGCTGGCTCACCAGGACGAGCGCCCGCCGCCGCTGGGACAGGTCGTGCACGGCATACGTCATGGCGAACTCCGTGGCGACCTCGTGCATCGCGGCGTCGAGGTCCTCGACCGCGAGCGCCGAACCCTCGCGCGCCAGGTGCATCCGCAGGTGGAACTCCCCCGCCGTCGTGTCGGCGAACTGCTGGCTGTCGAGGATCGTCATCGACAGCTCGAGCATCACCCCCGACACCGCGTGCACGATGCCCCGGCGATCGGCACACGAGACGGTCAGGACGAACTCGCGTCCCGGCTCGACGGCTCCGACGGGGTTGGCTCTCACGCGGGTCAGCCTAGGTGCGCAGCAGTGGTGCTAGGGCCGGGTGACCATGACGATGCCGAGGCACATCTCGTCGGTCGTGCCCTCGCCCCACACGACGTAGCGCTCCGGGATCCCCTCGAACGACGGCAGCAGGTCGCGCATCCGCTGGTCATGCGTGCAGGAGACGGTGAGGGTGTCGCCCGGTCCCACCTTCACCGCGGGCTGCACTGGCCGGCTGCCCTGGTCGTCGAAGTCCCAGATCGGGATGTCGAGGATGGTGCGCTCGTCGGCCTTGCCCTGGTTGACCGTGACCGAGATCTTCGTGCCAAGCAGGTGCATGTGACCGGCCACGGCACGGATCGTCGACGCCTGGGTCACGGGGCGCGTGCAGGTCTGGGTCGGGCCGGCCTTGTTGCCGGGGCAGAGCAGGTGCAGCGCATCGCCGGTGCGCCCTGCGGCGATCCCGAAGCGCTGCTGCACGTCGGCCATCGCGGCCTTCCGGTCGCAGAGCGGGCCGGGGTGCGTGGGTCGGCAGGGCACCTCGACCGGCGCCGGCAGCAGCACCGTCTGGAGCGTCTTGCGCTTCCCGTCGTCGGCCGCGACCCGCAGCTTGGCGGCGCTCTGGTCAGGGGTCCGGCCGGCGAGCAGGTTGTAGTGGACCTGCATGATGATCCGCGAACCGGCCTCGACCGGCATACCGAGGTCGGGGGCGAGCACCCGCTCGCCACCGCCGGGGGCCCACGCACCCAGCCACGGGGCGCTGTTCAGTCCAGCGCCCTGGCTCTCCACACCGGTGCCACCGAAGCAGGTCCAGCCCTGGCCGACCTGGAGGCGGTCCATCTCCTCGGCCCGCGCCACCTTCTCGGCCGGCACCCGGAACAGGATGACGTGGTGCACGACGTCGGGGTTGCCCGGCAGGACGTTGATGCCCGTCACCACCGACTTGGCGGTGAGGCGGGGGTCGAGCAGGAAGCAGCGGTAGTCGTCGGTGCCCGGCCCCGCCGGTGCCTTCGGGGTGTATGCCGTGGGCATCCGGAGCGTGACGAAGCGCTCCCCCGCGCGCAGCGGGGCCTCGGGTGGCGCCGTCACGGCGACGCTGTGGCCGTGCGGCGACGTGGTGAGCGCAGCGGGGACCGCCTTGCCTTCCCGACCGGCGAACGCGCCCGTGAGCACCACGGCAAAGGTCACCGCGACGGCCGTGACAGCCGTGGCAGAGACCACCATCGCCAGTCGGCGTGAGCTCACCTGTCGAGTCTAGGCAGCATCACGCTGTGGAGGCAGCGAGTTGGCCGCAGGCCCCATCGATGTCCTGGCCCCGCGTGTCCCGGATCGTCGTGGGGATGCCGTGGGCGCGCAGGCGCTCGACGAACTGCTGCTCGACGCCCGGCCGGGACGCGGTCCACTTCGACCCGGGGGTGGGGTTGAGCGGGATCGGGTTGACGTGCACCCAGCCACGGCCGCGCGCGTTGAGCTTCTTCCCGAGCAGGTCAGCGCGCCAGGCGTGGTCGTTGATGTCCCTGATGAGCGCGTACTCGATGCTCACCCGGCGACCCGTGACCTCGTAGTAGCGGTGGGCGGCGTCGAGGGCCTCGTCGACGCTCCAGCGGGTGTTGATCGGGACGAGCTCGTTGCGCAGCTCGTCGTCGGGGGCGTGCAGCGACAGCGCCAGCGTGACCGGGATGCCCTCTGCCGCCAGCTTGTCGATCGCCGGGACGAGCCCCACGGTCGACATGGTGATGCCACGCGCGGACATGCCGAGCCCGTCGGGCGCGGGATCGGTCAGCCGGCGGATGGCACCGATCGCCGCCTTGTAGTTGGCCAGCGCCTCGCCCATGCCCATGAAGACGACGTTCGAGATGCGGGTGGGACCGGTCGGCCCGGTGTCACCCTCGCTGCCGCCCTCGGTGTCGTCCTCCTCGCCGAGCTCGGCCACGTGGTCGTCCTGTGCCGCCGGGCCGGTGGCCGCGCCGCGAGCCGCGCCGCCGATCGCGAGGTCACCGCTGCGCAGGAGCCTGGCTCCGCTGACGACCTGCTCGACGATCTCGGCGGCACTCATGTTGCGGGTCAGTCCGGCCTGACCCGTGGCGCAGAACGGGCAGTTCATGCCGCAGCCCGCCTGGCTGGAGATGCAGATCGTGACCCGCTTGGGGTAGCGCATCAGGACCGACTCGACGATGGCTCCGTCGTGCAGCTTCCAGGCCGACTTGATCGTCATGCCGTCGTCCGCGGTGCGCTGCACGAGCGGGGTGAGCAGCGTCGGGAGCAGGTCGGCGACGAGGTCGTCGCGGATCGCCTTGGGCAGGTCGGTCATCTCCTCCGGCGACTCGACCAGCCGCTCGAAGTAGTGGGTCGACAGCTGCTTGGCCCGGAACCCCTTGTGCCCCAACGCCTCGACCGCCTCCTTGCGCTCCGCCGGAGAGAGATCGGCGAGGTGGCGCGGCGGCTTGCCCCGACGCGGGGCGGAGAAGGTCAGCTGTCCCGGCTGGGGACGCTCGCTGGTGGGCGCAGGGAGGTCGGTGGTCATGGTGCACCCAGTCTCTCAGGTGTCGGCCGTGACCTCACACCCGCTCGACGTGCGGTGACCTCAGCCCGGGGGGACGACCCAGGCCAGCAGGGCCCAGGCGACGGGAGCCACGACGACCAGGGAGTCGAGCCGGTCCATCACCCCGCCGTGGCCGGGGAGGATCGTGCTCATGTCCTTGATGCCGAGATCGCGCTTGACGGTCGACTCGGTGAGGTCGCCGACCGTGGCAGCGATCGCCGCGCAGGCCCCGAGCACGGCACCGCCCCACCAGGGCCCGTCGAGGAGCAGCACGACCGCGATCGCGCCGCCCACGACACAGGTGAGCACCGACCCGGCGAAACCCTCCCAGGACTTCTTGGGGCTCACCGAGGGAGCCATCGGGTGCCGGCCCAGCAGCACGCCGAACGCGTAGCCACCCACGTCGCTGAGCACCGTGACCAGGATGAACACCACGATCCGTCGGGCCCCGTCGTCGGCAGCCAGCATGAGGGCGGCGAACCCGGCCAGGAACGACGGGTAGACCGCGACGAAGAAGCCACCCGCGATGTCGCGCACCGCGTCGAGCACCCCGTCGGCGATCCGCCACAGCAGGATGCCGACGCAGGTCAGCCCGACCGTGATGATCAGGGCCTCTCCCCCACCCACGTAGGCGGACACCAGCATGCTCACGCTGCCGACCAGGCTCGGCACCAGCGGGACGTGGATCGAGACCTGGGCGAGCGCACGCCGCAGCTCCCAGACGCCGACGACGATGGCCACGATGACGATGCCGAGCATCAGCTCCTTGCGCAGGATCAGCGAGCCGATGATGAGGACGCCCAGGCCCACACCCACCCCGATGGCGGCGGGCAGGTTGCGGCCCGCCTTCGACGGCCGCTGGGCCGGGGCCGTTGCGGCACCACGACGCGTGGGCGGCCCGGCGGGCGTGCCGGAGCCCCCGGCATCGGGGACCGGGTGGGCGGCCTCGCGCCGTGAGCTACGGGAGTATGGCGTGTTCATTCCTTCGTGGTGGGGCGAGCGGCTCAGACCTCGAGCAGCTCGGCCTCCTTGCCCTTCAACAGCTCGTCGACGCTGTCGACGTACTTCTTCGTCGTCGCGTCCAGCTCCTTCTCGCCGCGGGTGCCGTCGTCCTCGCCGACCTCGCCGTCCTTGACGAGCTTGTCGAGCTCGTCCTTGGCCTTGCGGCGGATGTTGCGGATCGACACCTTGGCGTCCTCGCCCTTGTGCCGGGCGAGCTTGATGTAGTCCTTGCGCCGCTCCTCGGTGAGCTGGGGCAGGACGCAGCGGATCATGTTGCCGTCGTTGCTGGGGTTCACGCCCAGGTCGGAGTCGCGCAGGGTCTTCTCGATCTCCGCCATCGCCGACTTGTCGAACGGCGTGATCAGGATGGTGCGGGCCTCAGGGGTCTGGAACGACGCCAGCTGCTGCAGCGGCGTCGGGGCGCCGTAGTAGTCGACCATGAGCTTGTTGAACATGCCCGGCGTCGCGCGACCCGTGCGGATGCCCGCGAAGTCCTCCTTGGCGACCTCGACGGCCTTCTCCATCTTCTCTTCGGCCTCGAGGAGAGTCTCTTCAATCATGTCCCGCTCCTTCTCGGGCGCTCCCCGGAGGGGCTGCGCCGGTCGTGGTGTGGTCAGTCTGGTGGGTGGGTCGGCGTGCCGCCGACTCAGCCGGGGGTGACCAGCGTCCCGATCCTCTCACCGCGCAGCGCCCGGACGACGTTGCCCTCGCCCTCCATGCCGAAGACGACCATGGGCAGCTTGTTCTCCATGCAGAGGCTGAAGGCCGCGGCGTCGACGACGCGCAGACCCTGCTGGAGGGCCTCGGCGTAGCTGATCTCGTCGAGCTTCTTGGCGTCGGGGTTGGTGCGCGGGTCGGAGTCGTAGACCCCGTCGACACCGTTCTTGCTCATCAGCACCGCGTCGCACTTGATCTCCAGCGCGCGCTGCGCCGACACCGTGTCGGTCGAGAAGAACGGCATCCCGGCGCCGGCGCCGAAGATGACCACGCGGCCCTTCTCGAGGTGGCGGATCGCGCGGCGCGGGATGTACGGCTCGGCGACCTGACCCATCGTGATCGCGGTCTGGACCCGGGTCTCGATGCCCTCCTTCTCGAGGAAGTCCTGGAGCGCGAGGCAGTTCATCACCGTGCCCAGCATGCCCATGTAGTCGGCGCGGGTGCGGTCCATGCCCTGCTGCTGCAGCTCGGCGCCCCGGAAGAAGTTGCCGCCACCGATCACGACGGCCACCTGGATGCCCTCGTTGACAGACTGCGCGATCTGCTGGGCGATCCCCCGCACGACCTCGGGAGCCAGTCCGACCCGACCACCGCCGAAGACCTCGCCGGAGAGCTTGAGCAGCACCCGCCGGCGGGGGGTGGTGGATCCGGCTGGGGCGGTCTGCTCGGGGGCAGAAGTCACGACAGATCCTCCTGGAGGTGTGGGGCGGTCACCGAATCCTTCCACACTCCCGCGGGACACACGCCGCCGGTTGCACGCCTGTCCGTGCTGCGTGGCAGGGTGTCCCCATCGCAAGGTCATCGACGCAGTGAAGGAAGACACGCGCATGAGGTCAGGCATCCTCCCCGGTCACCGTGACGACTCCGTCCGCCCCCAGGACGACCTGTTCGGGCACGCCAACGGCACCTGGGTCCGCGACACCGAGATCCCGTCCGACCGGGGTCGCTACGGCACCTTCGACATGCTGCGGGAGCAGTCCGACGAGCGGGTCCGCACCATCATCGAGCGTGCTGCGGCCGAGACGGACGCACCCCCCGGCTCGCCGACCCGCAAGGTGGGCGACCTCTACCGGTCGTTCATGGACGAGGCCAGGGCCGACGAGCTGGGCCTCGCGCCGATCGCGGACGACCTCGCCGCAGTCGAGCAGATCGGCAGCCTCGACGACCTGTCCCGGGTCCTCGGGCGTCTCCAGCGCGAGGGGGGCCCCGGCCTCTTCGACTTCGGGGTCGCGCCGGATGCCAAGAACCCCGAGGAGTACGTCCTCTACCTCGGCCAGGGTGGGCTCGGCCTTCCCGACGAGTCCTACTACCGCGAGGAGCGGCACGCGGCCATCCTCGCCGCATACCTCCCGCACGTGGCCCGCATGCTCGACTTCGCGGGCATCGGCGGCGGGTCCACGGACGAGGGCTCACCCGCGGCGCGAGTGGTCGCCCTCGAGACCCGGCTGGCCGGCCACCACTGGGACAACGTCGCGACCCGCGACGCGGTCAAGAGCTACAACCCCTTCGGGTATGCCGCGCTGCAGGGTCTGGCTCCGACCCTCGGGTGGGACACCTTCGTCGACTCCCTCGGCGCCCGTGACGCCTTCGCGCAGGTCGTCGTGGGCCAGCCCTCCTACCTCGAGGGGCTGTCGACCCTCCTCGACGACACGAGCCTCGACGACCTCAAGCACTGGCTCGCCTTCCACGTCGTCCGCTCCGCCGCTCCGCTGCTGTCCAAGGAGCTCGTGGACGCCGAGTTCGACTTCACCGGCCGGGTCATCTCGGGCCTCCCCGAGAACCGCGAGCGCTGGAAGCGCGGGGTCTCGCTCGTCGAGGGCTCGATCGGCGAGGCGGTCGGCCAGCTCTACGCCGCCGAGTACTTCCCGCCGGAGGCCAAGCAGCGGATGCTCGACCTGGTCGCGAACCTCGTCGAGGCGTTCCGGCGCTCCTTCGAGGGCCTCGACTGGATGGGCCCGCAGACCCGGGAGCAGGCCCTGGCCAAGCTGGCCTCGTTCACCCCGAAGGTCGGCTACCCCGACCGTTGGCGCGACTACTCCTCGCTGACCATCGACGACGACCTCGTGGGCAACGTCCGTCGCGCCAACGAGTTCGAGCTGCGCCGCCAGCTCGCCAAGCTCGGCGGTCCGATCGACCGCGACGAGTGGCTGATGCTGCCGCAGACGGTCAACGCCTACTACCACCCGCTGATGAACGAGATCGTCTTTCCCGCGGGGATCCTGCAGCCGCCGTTCTTCGACCTGGACGCCGACGACGCAGTGAACTACGGCGGCATCGGCGCGGTCATCGGTCACGAGATCGGCCACGGCTTCGACGACCAGGGGTCGCGCTACGACTCCACCGGCGCGCTGCGCGACTGGTGGACCGAGGAGGACCGAGCCCGGTTCGACGAGCGCACCCAGGCCCTCATCGCCCAGTTCAGCACGCTCTCGCCCATCGCGGCCCCCGACGAGAAGGTCAACGGCGCGCTCACCGTCGGCGAGAACATCGGCGACCTCGGTGGCCTGGCCATCGGCTACTCCGCCTACCGGATCGCCACCGAGGGCCAGGACGTGCCCGACCTCGACGGCTACACCGGACCCCAGCGGTTCTTCCTCGGGTGGGCCCAGGTCTGGTCCGGCAAGGCAAGGACCGAGGAGGCCAAGCGGCTGCTCGCGATCGACCCGCACTCCCCCACCGAGGTCCGGGCCAACGCGGTGCGCAACTGCGACGAGTTCCACGACGCCTTCGGGGTCACCGAGGGTGACGGCATGTGGCTCGCCCCCCAGGAACGGGTGCGCATCTTCTGACCCGACGCGCCCCGGCGCGCCCGCGGAGGGTCAGAAACCCGCGTTGCGGAGCATGAACTCGGTGTCGGTGTCGCGCCCCCCGCGGGGGTCGGGACCCGGGTCCACGTCGTGCGTCGTGGTCATGTCCTCGGGTGCGATCCGCTCGGGCAGGTGGGTGAAGTCGGGCTGCACCCTGGTCTGCTCGGGTGCCGGTGGCGTCTGCTTCGCTCGTCTCCCCATGAAGCGAGTATGCGGTACAAGTGATCAGTTTTCGAGAAGCGCCGGAGGTCCCCGGACTCCCAGAATGGTCAGGACAGACCACGACGACCCGGGAGGGACCCATCATGCCGACCACGGCGACCAGTAACACCAGAAAGACTGCGACAGCCACGAAGGCCACCACCACCAGGACCGCGGGGAGCAAGAGCGGGTTCACCGCCGACGAGCGCGCCGCGATGAAGGAGCGGGCCAAGGAGGCCAAGAGCGCCAGTGGCGAGCAGGACCTCCTCGACAAGATCGCCGAGATGCCCCCGGAGGACCGCGAGCTGGCCGAGCGCCTGCACGAGATCATCACCAAGGCGGCTCCGCAGCTCGAGCCCTCGACGTGGTACGGCATGCCCGCGTACAAGCGCGACGGCAAAGCGGTGGCGTTCTTCAAGCCCGCCAGCAAGTTCAAGGCGCGGTACGCGACGTTCGAGTTCAACGACAGCGCGAAGCTGGACGACGGCGACATGTGGCCGATCGGCTATGCACTCAGGAAGCTGACTCCCGCCCTCGAGAAGCAGATCGCCACCTTGGTCAAGAAGGCGGCGAGCTAGCCGCGAGGGCAGGCCCGCGGCATACCCCACACACGACGAGGCCCCTCACCAACCGGTGAGGGGCCTCGTCGTGTGGTGCGTGGAGCGCGGTCAGCCGCCTACCCGGAAGCGGACGAAGGAGGTGACCTTCGTGCCGGCCTCGGCCAGGACCTTCTCGACCGTCTTCTTGGCGTCCTTGGCGAAGGCCTGCTCGAGCAGGACGTTCTCCTTGAAGAACCCGTTGACGCGACCCTCGACGATCTTGGGGAGGGCGGCCTCGGGCTTGCCCTCCTCCTTCGCGGTGGCCTCGGCGACGCGACGCTCGTTCTCGACCGTCTCGGCGTCGACCTCGTCACGGGTCAGCACGGTCGGGCTGAACGCGGCGATGTGCATCGCGACGTCCTTCGCGACCTGCTCGTCGCTGCCCTCTGCGCCGACGAGCACGCCGATCTGCGCAGGCAGGTCGGGGCTGGTCTTGTGCAGGTAGGACACGACGACCGGGGCCTCGACACGGGCCACGTGCTTGACCTCGATCTTCTCGCCGATGGTCGCGTTGGCGCCGTCGAGCAGCTCCTGGACGGTGGAGCCGTCCTCGAGCGAGCTCTTGAGCAGCGCGTCGGCGTCGGCCGCACCCGAGGCCACGGCCTGGGCCAGGACCTGGGCGGCCAGGGCGATGAACTTCTCGCCCTTGGCGACGAAGTCGGTCTCGCACAGGACCTCGACGAGGGTGCCCACGCCGTCACCGGCCTGGGCGGTGACCAGTCCGTTGGACGTGGTGCGGCCCTCGCGCTTGGTGACGCCCTTGAGGCCCTTCACACGAAGGATCTCGGTGGCCTTGGCACGGTCGCCGTCGGCCTCGTCGAGCGCCTTCTTGACGTCGAGCATGCCCGCGCCGGTGGACTCGCGCAGGGCCTTGATGTCAGCGGCGGTGTAGTTCGCCATGGGTGATTCTCAGCTCTTCTCTCACGGTTGGGCCGGACCGGCCCCGGCCAGACGTGGTCGCGTCTGGCCGGAGCCGTCCGACTGGAGGGCAGGTGCGGCTCAGGCCTTGGCGTCGGCGTCGGCCGGCGTCTCGGCAGCAGCCTCGGGAACAGCGGTCTCCTCGACGGCAGGGGCCGGGGTGGCCTCCGCGGCGGGGGCCTCTGCGGCCTCGACCGGAGCAGCCTCGACGGGAGCCTCGACCGCAGCGGCCTCGGCCGGGGCGGCCTCGGTCGCGTCGGCAGCGGCGGTCTCGCCGGCCTCCGGTGCTGCGGACTCCGCGGCCTGGGCAGCGTCGCCACCGAGCAGCTCGCGCTCCCACTCGGCCAGGGGCTCGTCGCCTGCGACGACACCCTCGGCCGGCTCGCCGGACTTGCCGGAGCTGCGGGCGATGAGGCCCTCGGCGACGGCGTCGGCGATCACGCGGGTGAGCAGGGTGACGGAGCGGATCGCGTCGTCGTTGCCCGGGATCTTGTAGTCGACCTCGTCGGGGTCGCAGTTGGTGTCGAGGATCGCGATGACCGGCAGGCCGAGCTTGCGCGCCTCGTCGACGGCGAGGTGCTCCTTCTTGGTGTCGACGATCCACACGGCCGAGGGGACCTTGGCCATGTTGCGGATGCCGCCGAGGGTCTTCTCGAGCTTGTCCTTCTCCCGCTTGAAGATCAGGAGTTCCTTCTTGGTGTAGCCCGAGCCCGCGACGTTGTCGTAGTCGAGCTCCTCGAGCTCCTTGAGGCGCGTGAGCCGCTTGGAGATCGTGTTGAAGTTGGTGAGCATGCCACCGAGCCAGCGGTGGTTGACGTAGGGCATCCCGACGCGCGTCGCCTGCTCGGCGATGGGCTCCTGGGCCTGCTTCTTCGTGCCGACGAAGAGGATCGACCCACCGTGGGCGACCGTCTCCTTGACGAACTCGAAGGCGTTGTTGATGTAGGTCAGCGACTGCTGCAGGTCGATGATGTAGATGCCATTGCGCTCGGTCATGATGAAGCGCTTCATCTTGGGGTTCCAGCGACGGGTCTGGTGCCCGAAGTGGACGCCGCTCTCGAGGAGCTGGCGCATGGTAACGACGGCCATGCCGTGTCTCCTTGTGTCGTTGTCAGTTGCGTCGGTGTGCCGCGTAGGTGCGACCACCTGCCTGGCGCCTGCAACGCACCCCACCGGCATACTCTCCGGACTGCTGTGGTGCGCCCCCGTTTCGTCGGCGAGCCGAGTCAGCGGGTGGAAGACGCGCGAAATAGGTCTGCGCGTGCGAGCACACGTGGACCGCCGACCATCGTACGTGCTCACGGTGGTGATCGAGAAATCGCGGACCCGGGTAGGCTCGCCCGTTTGTGAGCAGGGTTCTGGACGTCGTCGCGCCGCCACGGCTGGGGCGCAGCTTCCGGTGGCTGCTCGCGTCGTCGTGGGTCAGCAACATCGGTGACGGGATCGCCCTGGCGGCCGGTCCCCTCCTGGTGGCCTCGCAGACGCGCAACGCCGTGCTGGTGGCCCTGGCCGCCGTGCTCCAACGGCTCCCCTGGCTGCTCTTCGGGCTGTGGGCCGGGGCGGTGGCCGACCGGCTCGACCGGCGCCGGGTCGTCATCGTGGCCGACCTCCTGCGGGCGGCCGTCGTCGCCGTCCTGTGCGTGACCATCGTGACCGGGCAGATCTCGATCGGGCTGGTGCTGGCGACGATGTTCGTCTACGGCGTGGCCGAGGTGTTCGCCGACACGACCACCGGGACGCTGCTGCCGATGCTCGTGGACAGGGCCGACCTCGGCATCGGGAACGCCCGCCTCCAGGCCGGCTTCCTCACGGCCAACCAGCTCGTCGGTCCCCCGCTGGGGGCCTTCCTCTTCGCGGCGGGGATGGTCTGGCCGTTCGTCGTGCAGGTGGCGTGCGTGGCCCTCGGTGTCGTCCTGGTGGCCCGCATCGCCACGCCCCGCGGCGGGGTCCGCGGTGTCCCCGAGACGCACGTCCGCCGCGACATCGCCGACGGACTGCGCTGGATCCGCGGCCACGCCCCGGTCCGCACGCTGGCGCTGGTGATCTTCGCGTTCAACATCACCTGGGGGGCCGCCTGGTCGGTCCTCGTCCTCTACTCCCTCGACCGGCTGCACCTGGGCGAGGTCGGGTTCGGCCTGCTCACCACCGCCGCCGCTGCGGGTGGGCTGGTCAGCACCAGCGCCTACGGCTGGCTGGAGCGCAAGATCCCCCTCGCCACCCTGATGCGGGGCTGCCTGCTGCTCGAGGTGCTCACCCACCTCGCCCTCGCACTGACCACGGTGGGCTGGCTGGCGATCGCCATCATGGTCGTCTTCGGGGGCTACGCCTTCGTCTGGGGCACCGTCTCCCAAGCCGTCCGCCAACGCGCGGTGCCGCAGGAGTTCCAGGGACGGGTCGGGAGCGTCTACGTCGTCGGCCTGTTCCTCGGGCTCGTCGTCGGCCAGGGGCTGGGTGGGGTCGTCGCGGAGCAGTGGGGCCTCGCCGCTCCCTTCTGGTTCGCGTTCGTGGGGTCCGGCATCACCCTGGTCCTGATCTGGCGCCAGCTCGGGCACATCGCGCACGCCGACGAGGCCCACTCGGACGAGCGCGGCTAGGTCCGCCGCGGACCCGGCCGCGCGGCATACGCTCGGGCGCATGGCTCGACCACCCGGCAAACCCGCACTGGCCCCGTTCGGCACCACGATCTTCGCCGAGATGACGGCGCTGGCCACCGAGCACGACGCCGTGAACCTGGGGCAGGGCTTTCCCGACACCGACGGCCCCCGCGAGATGCTCGAGGCCGCCAAGGCCGCGATCGACGGCGGACGCAACCAGTACCCACCCGGCCCCGGGGTGCCGGAGCTGCTCGCTGCCGTGGCCGCGCACCAGTCCCGGTTCTACGGGCTGGACGTCGACCCGCGCTCGGAGGTGCTGGTCACGGTCGGCGCCACCGAGGCCATCGCGGCCACCATCCTCGCGCTGTGCGAGCCCGGCGACGAGGTGGTTACCTTCGAGCCCTATTACGACTCGTATGCCGCGTCGATCGCCCTCGCGGGCGCAGTGCGGAGCACCTCGGTGCTGCGCTTCCCGGACTTCGCGGTCGACGAGGAGTCGCTGCGCGCGGCGTTCTCCCCACACACGCGGATGGTCCTGCTCAACACCCCGCACAACCCCACGGGCAAGGTGTTCAGCCGCTCGGAGATCGACCTGATCTGTTCCCTCGCAAGGGAGTTCGACGCCTGGGTCGTCACCGACGAGGTCTACGAACACCTGATCTTCGGTGGCGCGACGCACGTCCCCGTCGCCACCCTGTCGGGGATGTGGGAACGCACGCTGACGATCTCGTCCGCGGGGAAGACGTTCTCCGCGACCGGCTGGAAGGTCGGCTGGGTGAGCGGCCCGGCGGCCGCCGTCGCGGCGGTGCGGGCCGTGAAGCAGTTCCTCACCTTCGTCGGCTCCGGCCCGTTCCAGCCCGCCGTCGCCGTCGCCCTCGGTCTCGACGACGAGGTGTATGCCGGCCTGTCCAGCTCGTTGGAGGCCAAGCGCGACCTGCTCGTGGCGGGCCTGCGGTCAGCCGGGCTCGAGGTGTCGGTTCCGGCCGGCACGTACTTCGTCGTCGCCGACGCCGCACCGCTCGGGGCCGTCGACGCCCTGGCCTTCTGCCGAGAGCTGCCCGCGCGAGCCGGGGTCGTCGGGGTGCCGGTGTCGGTGTTCCACGACGACGCGGACGCCGCCCGGACCTTGGTGCGGTTCGCGTTCTGCAAGCGCGACGAGGTGCTGCACGAGGCCGTGAGCCGGCTCAGCCGACTCTGACTCGAGGAGCCGGGATCCGCCCGCGTCGGACCCCGTTGCGTCCACAGGCGACCAGGGAGGTCATGGCCGTCCACAGGGCGGCGAGCGCTCCGTCGCGGGACGAGGGCGGACCCAGCAGGGTGGCGGGATGCGCAGCGCACTGCTCCTCCCGGTCTCGACTGTCGTGGCGGCCTCGATCGGGCTGTCGCTCCCTGCGCCGCCCGGACTGAGGTGGCCCGCACAGCCCGGCGCCGGCCAGCCGGCGGGAGCGTCCGTCGCTCCGGGCTCCCCCTCGGCCGGAGCACACCGGGTCCCGGCCGAAACGCACCAAGCGCAGACCGGGTCCGCCGCCGTGGCGGTGCCGCGCTCTCCCCCGTCGCTCCGGGGCCGATGGGGGTGGCCGCTGGCGCCGAGGCCGACCGTCGTGCGGCCGTTCGTGCCGCCGGTGTCGGCGTACGGCGCCGGCCACCGTGGCATCGACCTGGCCGGGTCGACGGGACAGGAGGTGCTGGCGGTCGAGGCGGGCGCCGTCGCCCACGTGGGCCGGATCGCCGGTCGCGGGACGGTGACGGTCCTGCATCCGTCCGGCGTGCGTTCGACCTACGAGCCGGTCGACGCGTCGGTCACCGTCGGTGAGGTGGTTGCGCGAGGGTCACCCCTGGGCGAGCTGGAGGCCATCGGCTCCCACTGCCGGCCGGCCTGTCTGCACCTCGGCGCCGTCCGCGGCCGGGCCTACCTCGACCCGCTGGTGTTCCTCACGGGCGGGCGTCGGGTGCGACTGCTTCCGCTGGCTCAGGCCCCCGACGGGTAGGGCCACGCCTTGCAGCCACCGAGGTCGAGGGTCTGCTGCACCATCACGGGGGCGCGCTTGCCCGTGCCGGGGCAGGTGCGGTGCTGGTGGCCGAGGCCGTGACCGACCTCGTGGTTCACCTGGTAGATCCGGTAGCGCGCGACGTCGGAGCCGTAGCTGTCGTCGCCCAGGGCCCAGCGGCGGTAGTTGAGCACCGAGCGTTCGCCGTTCCAGCAGGAGACCTGGGAGAGCGTCCGCATCGGCGCGCAGAGCTTGTCGGTCAGGCCGGGGCTCGCGAGCGTGACCCGCACGTCGACGTGGGCGCCGTTGGCCGCCTGGGCGGGGGTCACGTTGACGAAGCGGACGCCGTCGACCTTCTGCCAGCCCCGGGGATCCAGCAGGACGGACTCGACGGTGGCGCCGACCTCGGCCGGGTCGACACCGAGGCCGCCCTCGATCTCGACCGTGTACTTGACGGTGCGGCCGGTGTCCGCGACAGCGGCCTGCGGCACGGCGACCACGGTGATCTTGCCGTTGCCGTTCTGCGGGACCTTGGTGGTGCCGGCCTTCGCGGTCTCGGTGCTGGGCGAGCCGTCCTCGTTGTCGGGGTTCTGGGTCGTGCTCGATGCCGAGGTCGTTGCCTTCCCGGACGAGCCCGCGGCCTCGATCAGCGTCGTGTCGTCCCCGCTCGTGAGCCGCACGGTGACGACGGCGACGAGGACCAGGATGACGGCTCCCGTGATGGTGCGGCGCAGGCGCACCTGACGGCTGGGCCGACGTCGGTGCCGGCGGGCCCTGCGGGTTGCCGGCAGATCCTCACGCACGCGCTGCACAGCTCCTCTCGGGTCGCGGACCCCGGGGGTCGGATGAACGTCTTCGGCGCCCATCTTCCCCCCTTCGGGCGGCCCCCGCCGGCACGGCACGCCCGACGACGATCCCGAACCCGGCGTCACCGCGGTGCTCACGCACGCGGGTGGGCCTGTCGGTAGGAGGCCTTGAGCCGGTCCACGGAGACGTGCGTGTAGATCTGCGTCGTCGCGAGTGAGGCATGGCCCAGGAGCTCCTGCACCAGGCGCAGGTCCGCCCCGCCCTCGAGGAGGTGGGTGGCAGCACTGTGCCGCAGGCCGTGCGGCCCGAGGTCCGGGGCGTCAGGCAGGTGTGAGAGCAGCTCGTGGACAGCGGCCCGGATCTGCCGGGGGTCGGCTCGTCGTCCACGTCGGCCCAGCAGCAGGGCCGGGCCGCTGCCCGCGACGACCACCTGGGGGCGACCCAGGGCCAGCCAGGCCTCGACGGCCTCGCGGGCCGGCGCACCGAAGGGCACCGTGCGTTCCTTGCCGCCCTTGCCCATCACCCGCACCACGCCTCCCGCGAGGTCGAGGTCGTCGACGTCGAGGGCGGTCAGCTCACCGACCCGGATCCCACTGGCGTACAACAGCTCGACGGCGGCGCGGTCGCGCAGGTGCATCGGGTCCTGGTCGTCGCTGGCCACCGCCGCGAGGTCCATCAGCGCCGTGGCGTCGCCCTGGCGCAGCACCTCCGGGAGGTGACCCGCGCGCTTGGGAGCAGCCAGACGCAGTGACGGGTCCTGGGCGATCCGCCCGGTCCTGGTCGCCCACCCGAGGAAGGTGCGGGCGGCAGCGGAACGCCGGGCGATGGTCGACCGAGCCGCCCCCGACTCAGCCTGCGCCGCGAGCCACGCCCTCAGCTCGCGCAGCCCCACGTCGGCCAGGTCGGTCATGCCGCACTCGTCCTGGAGGAAGCGCAGGAGTCCGCGGAGGTCGCCGAGGTAGGCCCGAGTCGTGTGCTCCGAGCGGCCGCGCTCGCTGCGCAGGTGGCGCTCGAAGGCCGCCAACGTCTGCAGCAGGGACTCACTCACGCCGTCACCGTCGCAAACGCACGAGCGGCACACAAGCCGCCACCCCGCACGCCACGGGTCGCATCAGAAGGGGTGGCGCACGTCTCCGTCGTACGTCTTGACGACGGCGTCCTCCAGACGCCGGAGCCGCTCCTCGTACTGGGCGATCACCTGCATGCGGACGCGGACCTGTTCGTGCTCGCGCCGCACCGCCTCGACCAGGCTGCGTGCCTCGGCTCGCTCGGCGTCGTCGCCCACGAACTCGGCACTGCGCAGGCCCTCCTCGATCTTGCCGAGGCGCTCTTCGACGATGCCGATCTGGATGGCCAGCCCACCGTGCTCCACCTCGCGGTGGGCCGACGCGTGCTCGACGGGGTGCAGGCGCTTGCCCAGGGCCGCGACCGACGACTTGAGCTCGGCGATCTGGGTGGCCTGCCGGTCGAGCTGGGCCCGCTGCTTGTCCACCTTCGCGGCGAGGTTGTTGGGGTCCGCGACGCTGCGGCGCCACCGCCCGAAGGCACGCCGGGCTCGTCGGTAGGCGCCGGGCGTCGGGGTTCCTGCGCCGTCGGGCCGCGCATCTGTTCCGGACATGTTCTCCTCTTTCACGGCAGCATCCGCATGGTGCCGTCGTCGATCCATGAGCGGAGCAGTCGTGCCTCCAGGCCCAGCTGGTGGGCGGGGATGACGGGGCTGCCTCCGCCGCTCTGGTAGCGCCACGAGTCCCGCTGCACCCCGTCGAGGAACGAGAAGCCGGTCGCGAACATCTCGGCCTCGGGAAACATCTCGTGCGCCAGGAAGCACGAGATGGTCCCGGAAGTGGGGATCAGCTGGTTGGGCACGTGGTCGGGGTCGAGCTGGTCGAGCAGCCGGGTGATGACCGGGGCGTTGGGGACCGGCATGGTGCCGAGGTCCGAGGGCCAGAAGGTCGGCTGCGGATGGAGGATGTAGCGCAGCCCGTAGCCGGCCTGCGGGATCAGGTAGGCGCGCTGCCGGTAGTCCTGGAACATCCACGGCGTCACCGGCGCGTACCGCGACACCACCAGGACGTGGCACTTGGTGCCGACACACGGCGGGGTGCCCGGGTCGTCCAGGGCCATCGAGTTCATCCGGAAGACCAAGTCGCTGCTGTCGATCTGCGCCACCCGCTCGGGGTTGGGGCCCAGCGGCGCGTTGCCGACCACGGTCACCTTCCGGACCGGCCGGTTCTCGGCGTACGAGGCGAGGTAGTCGCGCACCAGGTCCCACTGGGCCTGTTGGGAGGAGGCGACCTCGGCTGCGAGCACGGCGTCATTGTGCCAGCCGTCCGCTCCCGCGCAGAGGTCTTGGACGCACGGGCGCGCCGAGCCTCCGCAGGTTCACCGTCCTAGCGGTCTGCGCCAGCCGTCCCCTTGCCGCTGGGCGAGGCCGGCAAGGTCCAGGGCACCGAGGGCACCCCGGACCTCGGTGCTGCTGAGCCCACTCAGGCGGGCCAGCTCCTCGGTCGTCGCGGGCTTGCGAGCCGGCAGCGCCGCGAGGACGACCCGGTGGTTCGGCTCGAGGTCGTCGCCGGGCAGCGCCTCCCCCTCCTTGCGCGGGGCCAGCTCACCGATCGGCCCGACCGCCTCCGCGACCTCCCCCGCATCGGTGACCAGCGTCGCGCCCCCACGGACCAGCTCGTGGCATCCCGCCGACACCGCCGACGACACCGGCCCCGGCACGGCACAGACGACCCTGAGGTGCTCGTCCGCGTGCCGGGCGGTGTTGCGCGAACCGCTGCGCAGCCCTGCCTCGACCACCACGGTGCCCTGGGTCAACGTCGCGATCACCCGGTTACGGCTCAGGAACCGCCACTTGGTCGGGGCCGAGCCGGGCGGCACCTCGCTGACCACCAGGCCGTCCTCCTGCACCCGCTGCAGCAGCCCGGCATGCCCCGCTGGGTAAGCCCGGTCGACGCCACAGGCGAGCACGGCGATGGTCACCCCGTCGACCGCCAGCGCGCCCTCGTGCGCCGCACCGTCGATGCCGTAGGCGGCGCCCGACACCACGGCGAAGTCCCGCTCCGCCAACCCGGCGCCGAGCTCCTTCGCCACGTGGACGCCGTAGCCGGTGGCCGCGCGAGCCCCCACCACGGCGACGCTCCGGGTCGCCACCTCACCCAGGCTCGCGTGGCCGAGCACCCAGAGGCAGATCGGTGGAGCCGCCAGGTCGTGCAGGCCCAGCGGCCACTCCTCGTCGCCCGGCACCACGAGCCGGGCGCCCAACCGCCGGGCGATGGCCAGGTCACGGTCGACATCGAGCTCCGCCGCGCGCTCGGCCATCCGGGCACCCAGGATCGTGTCGGCAGCCACTGCGTGCAGCGCCTCCTCCGCTCCCACTGCGGCGATCTGGGCGGCGACGGTTTCATCGCCCGGCTCGACGAGTCTGGCCCAGGCCACCCGCGCGGCACGGTCACCGCGCACCGGTGCGATCCCCGACGTCATGCCGCCACCGGGCCCTGGTTGCGCAGGGTCAGGGCAGTGCCCACGTCGTCGCGGGTGGGGGTCAGGCGACCGCCGAGGTCAGCGACGGTCCACGCCACCCGCATCACCCGGTCATACCCACGCAACGTCAGCTGGGCCCGGTCGAGGGACCGGTCGATGTCGGTGGTGACCGAGGGAGACAGACGCCACCGGCCGCGCCGCAGCGTCGAACCGGGCACCTCGCTGTTCAGTCGCCACGGCGTGCCGGCCCATCGCTCGGCCTGGGCCTTCCGCGCGGCAAGGACCCGCTCGGCGACGGTCGCACTGCTCTCTCCCGCGTGGCCCGCGAGCGAGGAACGCGTGATGGCGGGCACCTGCACCTGGAGGTCGACCCGGTCGAGCAGCGGCCCCGAGATCCGACCGAGGTAGCCGCGCTTGGCCAAGGGAGTGCACGAGCAGCCAACCCCCTTGCCGAAGCCGAGACCGCAGGGGCACGGGTTCGCGGCCATCACCAGCTGGAACCGGGCCGGGAACTGCACACTCGCCTTGGCCCGGGAGACGACCACCCGACCGGACTCCAGCGGCTGCCGCAGCGACTGCAGGGCCGCCGCCTTGAACTCAGGCACCTCGTCGAGGAAGAGCACGCCGTGGTGCGCCAGCGTGATCGCGCCGGGACGCACGGCCGAGCTCCCGCCCCCGATGATGGCCGCCTGCGTGGCGCTGTGGTGTGGTGCCACGAACGGCGGCAGCCCTTCGAGGGACAGCTCGGCAGCAGTCACCCCGAGGAGTGACTTCACGGCGAGGACGTCGATCGACTGCTCTCGACTCAGGCGCGGGAGGATCGACACCAGACGCTCGGCCAGCATCGTCTTGCCGGAGCCGGGTGGTCCGAGCAGGAACAGGTGGTGTCCACCGGCAGCCGCCAGCTCGAGCGCCGTCCGGGCTTCCTCCTGGCCGACGACGTCGGCGAGGTCGGGCGTGACCTTCGCAACCGACAGTCGTGGTGCCCGCTCCGGGGCGCTGACCCCCAAGGTCTCGACCCCGGCTGCATGCGCCGCGATCAGATCAGCCAGGTGGGCCACGGGATGCACCCGGATGTCGGGCACGATGCGCGCCTCGGCAGCGTTGTCGACCGGGACCGCCACGTCTCGGCACCCGGCCCGGGCGGCGCACAGGACCGCCGGGAGGACACCGCGCACCGAGCGGATCGACCCGTCGAGCCCGAGCTCCCCCAGGTGCACCACGTCACCCACCCGCTCGGGCGGGACCAGGCCGAGGGCCGTCGCCACGGCGATGGCGATGGGAAGGTCGAATCCACTGCCGTTCTTGGGGATCGACGCGGGCGACAGGTTGACCGTGATCCGGCTCTGCGCCAGGGAGTGCCCGATGCTGGCCGCCGCCGCCTTGACCCGGTTGGGCGACTGCGCGCACGCGGTGTCGGGCAGCCCGCCCAGCATGAAGGCGGGCAGGCCCCCGGACAGGTGCGCCTCGACCTCCACGACGGACCCGGCCAGCCCCTCCAGCGTGACCGATCGGGTGCGGCCGAACGTCATCCCTCCACCCCCTGCAGGTGTCGGACCACAGCGCGCCCCTCGGCCGGTCGCAGGATGCCGATCACGTCGATCCTGATGTGCGCGGGATGTTCCCCGTTCTCCTGCAGCCAGGCCGCCGCGAGCCGGCGCAGCCGCGCCACCTTGCGCGCGGTGACTGCCTCCACCGGCGAACCGAAGCGCTCGGTGCGGCGGGTCTTGACCTCGCAGAAGACGAGGCAGTCGCCGTCCCTGGCCACGAGGTCGAGCTCGCCGCGAGCGCAGCGCCAGTTGCGGTCGACGACGGCCAGCCCGCGGTCGGTCAGGTACCGCTCGGCCAGCCGCTCGCCATACTCCCCCAACGCCCTGCGCGGATCCGCCCTGTCTGCCATGCGCCCAACCCAAGCCCGCGTGGGCGGAGACCGACATGGGCGGGGACCGCCCCTGTGGACAGGCTCGGCAAAGCCGCCCTACCGGGGACAGCCGACCCGGATACGGCCGCGGATCCGGCAGCTGGCAGCGCCAGAACCGCACCACCGTGCCTCGACAGCACAGCTAGAAGCCTTGCCCCTTGGGCAGCTCGAGGTCGGCCTTCGCGAGCTCCTCGACGTTGACGTCCTTGAACGTCACGACGCGGACCTGCTTGGCGAACCGCGCAGGTCGGTAGATGTCCCAGACCCAGGCGTCCTGCATGGTGACGTCGAAGTAGACCTCACCGCCGTCGGAGCGCACCTTCACGTCGACGGAGTTGCACAGGTAGAACCGGCGTTCGGTCTCGACCACGTGCGAGAACAGGCCCACCACGTCGCGGTACTCGCGGTAGAGCTGGAGCTCCATCTCCGACTCGTACTTCTCGAGGTCCTCAGAACTCATCGCGTGCTCATCTCCGGTTGCTCACCCTGCCGAACGCTCTCATCATCCATCGTCACTCCCGGCAGCCGCCACGACCGTCGGTGCAGGTCCGTCGCCCCGAACGCCTCGAGTGCCGCGAGGTGCTCCGGCGCGGCATACCCCTTGTTCTCCTCCCACCCGTAGGCCGGGTGCTCCGGCGCCACGTCGACCATCATCCCGTCCCGCTCCACCTTCGCGAGCACCGACGCGGCGGCGACGGACGAGCACTTGAGGTCGGCCTTGATCATGGTCGTGACCGGCGGGGTGACGGGAGCGTCGTGGGACGTGAAGGCGAACAGCCCCACCTCGTCGGGAGCGGTGAGCCAGTCGTGGTTGCCGTCGAGGATGACCAGGTCGGGGACCACGTCGACCGCGGCCAGGGCCCGGCAGCCGGCCAGCCGCAGGGCGGCGATGATGCCGATCTCGTCGATCTCCCGGGGCGAGGCGTGCCCGACCGCGTAGGCCAGGGCCCAGCGCCGGATCCGCGGGACCATGGCCACCCGCGCGGCCGGGGTCAGCAGCTTGGAGTCCTTGACCCCGGTGGGCGCGCTGCGGCACGTCTCGTCGATGAGCACCACGCCGACCGTCACCGGTCCGGCGAGCGCACCGCGACCCACCTCGTCCATGCCGGCGAGGACGCGGTGACCGTCACGCTGGAGCTGGCGCTCCACCCTGAGGTTCGGCTTGCGACTGCGCACGGGCTGGGCCATCGCTCAGCCCGACCCGGTCGGTGTGTCGGTGCCGCCCACCTCGCCGCCGCCGGGACCGTCACCCTCGTCGCCAGTGGTGCCGGTGCCCTGGGAGTCGGTGGTGGCGGTGGCGGGCGAGGGAGCCGGGACCTTCGCGAAGGTCGTGGTGGGGTTGGACAGCCAGGTCAGGTGGTCGAGCGGCCAGACGAGGGCCACGGCACGGCCGACGATGAGCCGCTCGTCGACGGAACCCTGGCTGCCGTTGTTCTCCGGCCCGTCGTGGACGCGCGAGTCGGCCGAGTTCGAGCGGTGGTCACCCATGACCCACACCCGTCCGCTCGGCACGGTGATGTCGAAGTCCTGCTCGCTCGCGGCGTCGCCCGGCTTGAGGTAGGGCTCCTTGATCGCCGTGCCGTTGATGGTGATCCGGCCGCCCTCGTCGCAGCAGACGACGTGGTCACCGGGCAGCCCGATGACCCGCTTGATGAGGTGGTTCTCGGCGTTGTCGGGCAGCAGGCCCACGAACGTGAGCGTCTCGGTGACCACGGTCGCGACCGGGCCCTGCTGGGCCTTCGGGGCCTCGTCGAGCCACTGGCCCGGGTCGGCGAACACGATGATGTCGCCGCGCTTGAGGTCGACCGGGCCGGGCGTCAGCTTGCTGACGATGACGCGGTCGTTGAGGACGAGCGTGTCCTCCATCGACCCCGACGGGATGTAGAACGCCTGGAGCAGCCAGGTCTTGACGATGAAGGAGAGCACGAGGGCCATCCCCACGACGATGGCGAACTCCTTGATGGCCGCGCCGAGCACCGCGAGCCCTCCGACCGACTCCTCGTGGTCGCCGCCTCGGCGCTCCGAGCGCTGGTCGCCGGCCACCCCCTGCTCGCCCTCCTTGGGCAGCGGCTGCGTCGCCGAGGACCGGTGCGCCGGGGTGGAGTCCTCGGCCTGGGCCGCGACCGTCGGCGCGACGCCGGGGTCGGGCAGGTCGTTGCGCAGCCAGGCCGAGTCGTGCGAGTCGGCCTCGGCGGGGGTCGGGTCGGGCTGGTCGGCCTCGTACCTCAGCCAGCCGCTGTCACCCTCGCGCGGGGTGCCGCTCACGGCTCACCCACGCGGGGCAGGTCGGCCAGTGCGTCCGGGCGCTCGAAGCGGCCGAGCCGCGAGAGGGGCCAGTAGGTGGCGCTGGCCCGGCCGATGACGTCGGACAGCCGCACCGTGCCGCCACCCGGGTCACCCAGGTGCGAGCGCGAGTCGGCGCTGTCGCTGCGGTGGTCGCCCATCACCCAGAGCCGGCCGGCGGGGACGGTGACGTCGAACTCCAGCTCGCTCGGCTTGTCGCCGGGCATGACGTAGGTCTCGTCGATGACCTTGCCGTTGACCGTCAGGCTGCCTCGGTCACAGCAGACCACGTGGTCGCCCGGCAGGCCGATGACCCGCTTGACGAAGTCCTGCTCGCCGAGGTGGACGCCCACCAACGACGCCGCGTCGCCCAGGACCCTGCCGATCGCGCCGTCGTCCTGGTGCGGGGTGAGGTCGGCCGCGGCGAAGGTCGTGGTGCCGTCGAAGACGACGACGTCGCCGCGGCGGACCGAGTCGCCGTCGGCCAGCTTGTTGACCAGGATCCGGTCGCCCGGCTCGATGGTCGGCTCCATGGAGCCCGACGGCACGTAGAACGACTGCACGAGGAAACCCCGGACCAGCAGCATCACCAGCAGGGCGACGCCGCCGAGCAGCAGCCACGACGGGCCGCCTCGGGGGCGTTCGGACTCGGCCGCCGCGTCAGTCTCGACTGGTGCGGCGGCCGGGTCCTGCTGGGGTGCTTCCGGTCCGGGGTTCATCGCTCCGGAGCCTAACCCTCAGGGCTGTGGCGACGAGCGCCGGGACGCGCTGAGGGGGAGATGATTCCGCCTTACTTGGCGGGGGTCGTCTCGCGCTTCTCCTTGATCTTGGCGGCCTTGCCGCGCAGGTCGCGCAGGTAGTAGAGCTTCGCGCGACGGACGTCACCGCGGGTGACGACCTCGATGTGGTCGATCACCGGGGTGTGCAGGGGGAAGGTGCGCTCGACGCCGACGCCGAAGGAGACCTTGCGGACCGTGAAGGTCTCGCCCAGGCCACCGCCGTGGCGACGGATCACGACGCCCTTGAAGACCTGGACACGCGAGCGCGTGCCCTCGATGACCTTGACGTGGACGTTGACGGTGTCACCGGCGCGGAAGGCCGGGATGTCGTCGCGGAGGGACGCCTTGTCGATCTCGTCGAAACGCTGCATGGCAGATTCGCTTTCTTCTCGGCGCCACAGGTCGCCCAGGGTGTTGGGTGGTGCTGCTGATGATGGTGCGCCGTGTGCGTGGACCGACCACGTGGCCGGAGATGCTGTCCGGACACTCCCCCTGTGGCAGGGGCCGCTGGTTCACGCGGGCGCGAGGAGCCATTCTGCCACGCACAGGGGTCGCGACAGAAATCGTCGCGACCCTTGGACGACCGGGTATGCCGTGTGGCCGGGCCACCCGGCACACCCGCCTCGGGCGTCAGGCGCCGGCGTGCGCCGGACGGCAGGCCGGGTCGAGCCGGTCGGCCAGGCGGCGCTGACCCGCTGCGGCGGTGCGCAGCGTGCTCGCCAACGAACGACGCACGGGCCGGCGAGCCGGACTGGCGCTGAAGCCGTCGTCGACGACGGGGGCGTCCGGGCGGGCCGACCGGGCCAGGGCGGCGCCTGCGTTGCTGTTGATGGTGAGGGCGATGTAGTCGCTCATGTCCTTCTCCCTTCAGGGTGCGGTAGCGCTGTGGACGCTGACGGATCTGTCAGCGCGTCGGTGACGTCGTGGCGGGTCCGGTGCTGGACCGCACGACGAGCTCGGTGGGGAGCACGATGCGGCGCTCGGTGTAGTCGGGGTCGAGGAGCATCCGGCCGGCGATCCGCCCGCGCTCGGCGATCGGTTGGCGCACGGTCGTCAGGCCGGCATCGGCCGCTGCCGGGATGTCGTCGAAGCCGGAGAGCGACATGTCGCGCCCCGGCGTCAGGCCGCGCTGGCGCATGGCGTCGAGGACCCCGAGGGCCAGCACGTCGCTGACCGTGATGATCGCGGTGGGTCGGTCCTGTCGGTCGAGCAGGTGAGCCCCGGCGGAGCGACCGGCCTCGACCGAGTTGTGGCCGGGGGGTGCGACCGTCTGCACGCTGACGTCGGGGCCGAGTCCCTCGCGGAAGCCGTCGTAGCGGTCCCAGGAGAACGACATGGACCGGTGCTGCACGTCGTCGACCTCGACCACGGCGGACGAGTCGACCTTGCTGTCGACGACGATGCCGACGCTGCGGTGGCCGAGCCTGCGGATGTGCTCGCCGACCTGCCGGGCGGCGCCGCGCTCGTCGATGAGGACGAGCCCGTCCATCCGGGGGTCCTTGTCGTCCGTGGCCACCATCCGCAGGCCACGGTCGACCGCGATCTCGCGGGCCGGGTGGTCGATGTCGAGGCAGTAGGCGAGCAGCCCGTCGACGACGGCGGCTCGCATGGCCTCGGCGCTGGCCTCGACCTCCTCGGGACGCTCGGGGTCGAACGGGCGCAGCGGGATGAGCAGCAACCCGGTCTGGAACTCCTCGGCGACCTCGGCGAGCCCGGCCAGCATGCCGACCGAGTAGGGGTCCGAGAACGCGTAGCTGAGCCGCTCGGTGAAGACCAGCCCGATCGCCCGTGCCCGCTGGGACCGCAGGCTGCGCGCGGCCGGGTTGGGGCCGGCATACCCGAGCGTCTTGGCGGTCTCGAGCACGCGCTGGCGCACCTCGGCGGAGAGCTGGTCGGGCTTGTTGTAGGCGTTCGAGACGGTGGACACGGAGACACCGGCGGCCTCGGCGACGGACCTGAGGGTGACGTTTCCCATGGCTCCCGGCCTCCTTCGACGCTCTGAACTGGCTTCTGGATCGTTGTACTAAATCGTTCAAGTAGAACGATACAGAAGACATTCCCGCTCTCGCGGGCTTTTTTCGCGGGGCGCCCGCTGCACCCGCCTGCGTCCTCGCCGCGGCGCCGCGGCATACCGTGATGCTGTGAGCATCGACCCCGGCTGGCCTGTCGGCCTCGCACTGGCCCTGCTGCTGGCGGTCGCGCTGGCCGCGCACCGTTTCGCCGGCTACGGCCTCGAGCGCCCGGTCCTCGTCGCCGCGGTGCGGGCGATCGCCCAGCTCGGGCTCGCCGCGGTGCTCATCGCCGCCGTGGTCGACAGCCTGCCGTGGTCGGTGGCGCTGGTCTGCGTGATGTTCGCGATGGGGGTGCTCACCACGTCACGCCGGGTCGAGGCGCCGAGGGCCTGGTCCTGGGCAGCGCTGGCGATGGCTTCGGGCGTGCTCCCCGTGCTGGCGATCGTGCTGGCCACCGGCACGATCCCCGCGACGGGGATCGCGGTCATCCCGGTGGCCGGCATCATCGTCGGCAACGCGATGACCGCACACACCCTCGTCGGCCGTCGCGCCTTCGCCGCGCTGCGCGAGGAGCACAGCCAGTACGAAGCCAGCCTGTCGGTGGGCCTGCTCCCCCGCCAGGCCATCCGCGAGATCGTCCACCGCCGCGCCCCCGAAGCCCTGCTCCCCGGGCTCGACCAGGTGAAGACGACCGGGGTGGTCACGCTGCCCGGCGCGTTCATCGGGGTCATGCTCGGCGGCGGCACCCCGGCGCAGGCCGCGACGGCCCAGGTGCTGGTGCTCTTCGGGATCATGGCCGCGCAGACCGTCACCGTCCTCGTGGCCGAGCACCTGCTCGCCGGACGCCGGCTGCTCCCCGACGACCTGGCCACGAGCCTCGTCGACTGACGCACCGACCCGCCCGGGGTGACCCGCGGCGGCATACTCGCCACCATGGCGACCCACGCGCAGCGCGACCTGCGACCGTTGGCGCTGGCGGGCGCTGTCGCGGTCGTCTCGGTGGGCCTGCTCTGGCTCGCGGTGCTGCACGGCTGGCTGGGCCCCGACGTCGGTCGCGGCGACCGGTTCTGCGAGGCGGCGCGCGACGCCGTCGTCCGCCAGCCCGCCAACACGTTCAGCAACGCCGGGTTCGTCCTCGCCGGGCTGGCCATCGCGTGGCGGGCCGGAGCACCTGGGACGACGATCGCGGCCAACCCGCGGCTCGCGGCGGCCCTCGGCGTGGTCGTGGTGCTGCTCGGGCCGGCGAGCGCGGCGATGCACGCGACCCAGAGCGCGCTCGGTGGCCACCTCGACCTGCTCAGCATGTACCTCATCGCTGCCTTCGCCTCGTCCTACGCGGTCACCCGGGTGCTGGGCCGCGGCACCGGCTTCTTCGCGGCGTCGTTCGTCGGCGTCGTGCTGGTCTGCGAGCTCGTCGAACGCATCCCGGGGCACGTCCCGGTGGTCGACATCGCCGCCAACCTCGCGTTCGGGCTCTTCCTGCTCGTGGCCCTGACCGGTGAGGCCGTGCTGTGGCGGCGGGGCGCCGCGCGACGCCAGGTCGGCTGGGGGCTGGCGTCGGCCGGAGCCCTCGCCCTGGCGTTCGCGATCTGGAACCTCGCCAAGGACGGGTCGTCGCTCTGCCACCCCGGCTCGCTCCTGCAGGGCCACGCCGCCTGGCACCTGCTGTGCGCCGTGGCCGCCTACTGCCTCTACCGGCTCTACGCCAGCGAGCGCGTCAGCGACGCCGCTTGAGCAGGTCCACGGCGCCGGGGAAGGCGCCCGCTCCGGGCTGCACCCGGTAGCCGGCCTTGCGGTAGGTGCGCAGGTTGCGCTCGCTGCCGGTCCCGGTGTTCAGCCAGTATGCCGCCGTGCCCGACGGCGCCTGCGCCTCCGCGTGCTCCAGCAGCGCGCGCCCCAGGCCACGGCCCTGGAGATCGGGGGCGACCATCAGCCGGCCGATCTGCCAGGTGGCCGCGTCGTCGGGGTGTGACCGCGCCCGCACCGAGGCCACCAGCCGGCCGCCGACGCGCACCACCCAGGTCTGCCACTCCTGCAGTCCACGTGCGACGTCGTCGACGGACTCGAGCAGGGGCGGGATGTCGTGGGTGGCGTTGGCCCTCGCCTCGCTCACCCAGCAGGCCCGTTGCAGGGTGGTCAGCTCTGCGGCATCGGACGGCTGGGCGACGGTGATCGTGAGGCCATCGGTCGTGAGCGCCGCCGAGGAGTGCAGCAGGTCCGGCCTGCGAGCTGCCGTGCGCTCGAGTCGCTGCTGGTGGCGCCACGCGGCGATCGCCCCGTGGTCCCCCGAGAGCAGCACCGGCGGGACCGCCCGGGTCACGCCGCCACTCGACTCCCAGGCGGCGGGCTTGGTGTAGACGGGGTACTCGAGCAGGCCGTCCTCGTGGGACTCCTCGACCAGGGACTCCGCGTTGCCGATGACGCCGGGCAGCAGGCGGGCCACCGCCTCGACCATCGCCAGCACCGCCACCTCGCCCCCGTTCAGGACGTAGTCGCCGAGCGAGACCACCGACACCTCGAGCCCGAGCTCGTCCGCGGCGTACTCGTAGACCCGCTCGTCGATCCCCTCGTAGCGTCCGCAGGCAAAGGCCAGCCACGGCTCCTCGGCGAGCTCGCGCGCCAGGGCCTGCGTGAACGGCCTACCTCCCGGACCCGGGACGATGAGCCGCGGGCGGGGCCCGTCGGCACCCGAGGCGACCACGTGCGTGAGGGCCTCGGCCCACGGCTGCGGCTTCATCACCATGCCGGCACCACCGCCGTAGGGGGTGTCGTCGACCGAGTGGTGCCGGTCGTGGGTGAAGTCGCGCAGGTCGTGGACGCGCAGGTCGAGCAGCCCGTCGCGGCGGGCCTTGCCGATCAGCGAGAGGTCGAGCGGCGCGAGGTACTCGGGGAAGATCGAGACGACGTCGAGGATCACGGGGGTCCGCCGTCAGTCGGCGTTGAGCTCGAGGAGCCCGGGCGGTGCGTCGACGACGACCCGGCCGCCGTCGACGTCGACCTCGGGGACGATTGCCTCGACGAACGGGACGAGTGCCTCGGCGCCGCCGGTCAGCCGCAGCACCAGCTGGTCCTGCGCCGCGCCGGTGCGCAGGCCGGTGACCTCACCGAGGGTGGTCCCCGCGGGGTCGACGGCGGTGAGCCCGACGAGCTCGTCCTCGTACCACGCGTCGTCCTCGTCGGCCGCAGCCTCGGCCGCGGCCTCGGCATCGATGAACAGGCGGGTGCCCCGCAGCGACTCGGCGCCGGTGCGGTCGGGGATCTCCTCGAAGCCGAGCAGCCAGACCTTCTGGTGCAGCCGCGCGGTGCGCAGGGTGAGGGAGCGCGGGACGCCCGACCCGGGTGCGGCCTCCGTGGCGTAGGCGACACCCGGCGCGAAGCGCGCCTCGGGGTCGTCGGTGTGGGTCTGCACCGTCACCTCACCGCGCAGGCCGTGTGGCTTGCCGATGCGGGCGACGAGCAGTCTGGAGTCGGCAGGCATGGAGTGATCCTCTCAGGGGTTGGCTCCACGGTGGGAGCCAGTGGTGCGGCGAGCCATCGACCGCGACGATGCCGCGAAGCGAGAAGGGCCACCGGGAAACCCGGTGGCCCTTCTCGATGAGCTCGGTGTGCGTGTCAGCGCGGGTGAGCGCTCAGCGGACCTTGTCGGTGTCGACGATGTCGACCCGGACGTTCTGGCCGCCGGCCAGCGCACCCATGACGGTGCGCAGGGCGCTCGCGGTGCGACCGGAGCGACCGATCACGCGACCGAGGTCCTCGGGGTGCACCCGCACCTCGAGCACCTCACCACGGCGGAGCTCCTTGCGTCGCACGGCAACCTCGTCCTTGTGGTCGACGATGCCCTTCACGAGGTGCTCGAGCGCCTCTTCCAGCACGGTCAGGCCTTGTCCGCGGCGTCGGCCTCGGCGGCCGCGGGGGCCTCCTCGGTCTCAGCCTTGGCCTCGTCGGCCACGGGAGCATCGGTGACAGCCTCGGTGGCCTCGGCCTTGGGCTCGTCGGCCTTGGGCTCGTCGGCCTTGGGGGCCACGTCAGCCTTGGTGTCGTCAGCCTTGGTCTCGTCGGCCTTGGGGGTCTCGTCGGCCTTGGGGGTCTCGTCGGCCTTCTTGGCAGCGCGCTTCTTCGGGGTGGTCGCCCCGTCGGTGCCGGCCTCGGACTTGCCCGCCGCGGCGATGGCCGCGTCGTACAGCTCCTTCTTGGACGGCTTGGCAGCCTTGACCTTGAGCGTGCCCTCGGCGCCGGGCTCACCCTTGTACTTCTGCCAGTCGCCGGTCACCTTGAGCAGTGCCGCGACGGCCTCGGTCGGCTGCGCGCCCTGGCCCAGCCAGTACTGCGCGCGGTCCGAGTTGATGTCGATGACCGAGGGCTCCTCGGTGGGGTGGTACTTGCCGATCTCCTCGATGGCCCGGCCATCGCGCTTGGCGCGCGAGTCCATGACGACGACGCGGTAGAACGGTGCACGGATCTTGCCCATGCGCTTGAGACGAATCTTGACGGCCACAGTGGTGGTGTCTCCTGTTTCTGGTTGTGAGCACGGCAAGACCGCGCAGGATTCACGCGGGGTACCGGAACTCGGTGTAGGCGTTCCAGCCAGGAGGCCGCAGTCTGTGACCGGGCCCGTGCCTGGACGGGTACAGCCGACCATTCTGCCAGATCCGTGGGGATGCCCCGACCATGCAGGCTCAGCCGGCGGCCATCAGGTCGAGCACGACGTCGAGCACGTGCTGGAGCGTGCTTAACGACGGCAGCCACAGCAGGCACTCCTGCACCTCGGCCACCGCGTGCCGGCGGTGCGCGTCCTCCGTGGCGGGAGCCTGGGACGCAGCGGCCTGTCGGGCGAGGAAGTTGAGCTCCCCACTGAGCAGCATGGTGAACGAGTCCAGCCCGTGCACGGCACCGGTACCGCCCGCTGCGCGGTAGGCGGTGACGGTCCGGCGCACTGCCGAGGCGTCGACCTCCTCCCCGTCGACGTGCCACTGGACCAGCACCTTGGCCAGCTCCCGGTCGGGGAGCACCGGGCCCACGTCCTCCCAGTCCACCGGGACGAGCTGGCCGTCGGTGGTCACCAGGAGGTTGTCGGGGTGCAGGTCGCGGTGGCCGACCACGAACGGCCCGGTCGGGGCAGGCACGGCCCGCACGAGGTCGCAGAGTCGCTCGAGGTCCGCCACCCGCCTCACGAGGGCGTCGTGCCACGGCTGGTCGGTCCCCCGCTCCACCAGGTCAGCCCAGACCTGCGCCTCGGGGACGGTCCGGTACCACCAGCCGATCGGGTCGTCGGTCGCCGGCGCCGCAGCGTGCAGCCGCCCGAGCAGCGTGCCGAGCTCGGTCGCGTGCAGGCCGGGCACGAAGTCGGCCCGCGGTGCGGTGCCGTCCACCCAGGTGCTGAGCCGCACGAGACCCCCACCCAGCGTCACGGGCACGGGCACGAGGAACCGCCCGTCCCGGTCGGCGACGGGGACGGGCACGGGTATGCCGGCCTGCGCGAAGTGCGTGAGGTGACCGGCCTCGCGGCGGACCACCTCCTCCCCAGCCGCCAGGTCCGGGAAGCCGGCATCGGCCGCGAAGGGTTGCTTCACGGCATACCGGAGTCCGTGGCACTCCAGGAGGCTCACCCGGCCCTCCGCACCGCGGGCCACGAAGGTGAGTCGGGCCGCGGCCCCGCCGCCTCCGAGCCCAAAGGCGTCGAGCAGGTATGCGGTCAGCTCGTCCACGGCGCCGGCCTCACCAGGGGCTGGGTTCGAAGTCCTTGACGAAGCAGCCGTAGACGTCCTCCCCGGCCTCGCCCCGCACGATGGGGTCGTAGACGCGGGCCGCGCCGTCCACGAGGTCGAGGGGCGCGTGCCAGCCCTCGGCGGCGATCCGCAGCTTCTCGTGGTGCGGCCGCTCGTCGGTGATCCAGCCGGTGTCGACCGCGGTCATCAGGATCTTGTCCGTCTCGAACATCTCGCCGGCGCTCGTGCGGGTCAGCATGTTGAGCGCCGCCTTGGCCATGTTCGTGTGCGGGTGCCCGGCTCCCTTGTAGCGCCTGGAGAACTGGCCCTCCATCGCCGAGACGTTGACGACGTACGCGCGTCGGGCGCCGGCCGCGACGGCGGCGCGCATCGACGGTCGCAGCCGCGACACGAGGATGAACGGCGCGGTCGAGTTGCAGAGCTGCACCTCGAGCAGCTCGAGCGGGTCGACCTCCTCGACCTTCTGCGTCCACGAGTTGTTGAGCTGGGTGTCCGGCAGCAGTCCGCCGGCGTCGACCGCCGTGCCGGCCAGGTGCGCCTCGAGGCTAGCCTGGCCCGCCGTCAGTGCGAGCGACGTCATCGACGCGGCCGAGCGCTGCGCGAGCGCGCGCGCCGCCTCCTGCTCGGACTCACCCTCGTGGTGCGCGACCTTCTGCTCCTGCAACGTGCCGAGGAGGTTGGCCGGGTGAGCCTCGCTGATCCGGTCGAAGGTGACGAGCTCGGGGTAGACGACGTCGCCCTCGAGCGGCACCGACTCACCCTCGACCAGGTGGGAGTAGGCGCCCGGCGAGCGGCGCACGGTCTGGGCCGCGTTGTTGACCAGGATGTCGAGCGGACCTGCGGCGGCGACCTCGTCGGCCAGCGCGACGACCTGGGTGGGGTCGCGCAGGTCGATGCCGACGACCTTGAGCCGGTGGATCCAGTCAGCCGAATCCTCTTGTGCCGCAAAGCGTCTCGCTGCGTCATGCGGGAAGCGCGTGGTGATGGTGAGGTGCGCGCCGTCGCGCAGGAGGAGCAGTGCGATGTACATCCCGATCTTGGCGCGGCCACCCGTGAGCAGGGCCCGCTTGCCGGTGAGGTCAGTCCGTTGCTCACGCTTCGTGTGGCTCAGGGCCGCGCAGTCGGGGCAGAGCCAGTGGTAGAACGCGTCGACCAGGGTGTACTCGCTCTTGCAGATGTAGCAGCCCCGCGGCTTGATCAGCTCCCCCGCGTGGGCTCCCCGGGTCGTCGAGACGAGCGGGATGCCCTTGGTCTCGTCGTCGATCCGCATCGGTGAGCCGGTGGCGGTCTGCGCGAGGATCGCCTCGTCGTGGTCGACCTGGGGCTGCTTGGCCTCGCGGCGGCGAGCCTTGCGGACCCGCTTGTACATCCGCCCCGTCGCCCGCTTGACCGTCTGGATGTCGGGGTGGTCGCCGTCGATCTCGGCGAGCTGTTCGAGGACGCGCAGGGCGATGGCGAGGTCCTCGGGGTCGATGCCCGGGCCCACCTCGGCCGAGGTCTCGTCGATCGGGGCGCCTTCGCTCATCGGCTGCGCCACGCGTCCGGGTCCGCAGCCAGCGTCACCACCCGGTCGGGCAGCTCCCCCGACAGCACGTCCGCGAGGCTGGTCTCGTCGAGCACCGAGCGGAGGCTGGCGCGCAGCGCCACCCACACGGTGGGCAGGTGCGTGGCCACGCCCTCGTATGCCGTCTCGTGCGGCCGCAGGCCGCGCACCTCCGCGAGCGGCCCGTCCACGGCCCGGAACACCTCGCCCAGCGAGATGTCTCGGGGCTCGCGGGCCAGCGAGTAGCCACCCCGCGCGCCGCGGGTGCTCTTGACCAGCTCGGCGGTGCGCAGGTCGGCCACGATCGCCTCGAGGAACTTGCGCGGGAGGGTCTGGCGGAAGGAGAGCGTCTCGACGCTCACCGGGCCCGCCGATGTCGTCGCCGCCTCCGCGAGGATGAGCATGGCCCGGACCGCGTACTCCGTGCGTGCCGAGATGTCCACGAGCGCATTCTGTCGCACCGCCGCGGAGCCGGGGCACGCGGCATACCCATGGCTGTGGGCGGGCGCCGCTCCAGGGGCCCCGGGTGGGCCGCGACTCAGATGGCGAGGGCGGGGTGGATCTCGGCCGCGTCGGGTCCGGTCGTGGCCCGCGCGTACACCGTCTCACCCTCCACGAGCCCGAGGGCGTCGGCCTCCGCGCGGGTGACCTGGGCGGCGAAGCGGGTGCCCGAGTCGGCGCGCAGGTCGATTCGCACCTCGAAGCCCAGGCGGACGACGCGTTCGACCACCGCCTCGACGACCCCGGGCGACCCGCCGACCCGCGCGTCGGCGGCTCGGGCTCGCTCGTGGTCGCGGTCGAGGGCGATGTCGTGCGGGCGCACGAGGGCGCCGCCGAGCCGGGCCACCGAGCCGAGGAACGACATGACGAAGTCGTTGGCCGGGCGGTCGTAGAGGGTCACCGGGTCGCCGACCTGCTCGATCCGCCCCTTGTTGAGCACGGCGATCCGGTCGGCCACGTCGAGGGCCTCCTCCTGGTCGTGCGTGACCAGGACGGTGGTCACGTGGACCTCGTCGTGCAACCGCCTCAGCCACTGCCGGAGGTCGGCCCGCACCTTGGCGTCGAGGGCGCCGAACGGCTCGTCCAGGAGCAGCACCTCGGGGTCGACCGCGAGCGCCCGGGCCAGCGCCATCCGCTGGCGCTGCCCACCCGACAGCTGCGCCGGGTAGCGGTGCTGGAACCCGTCGAGGCCCACGATCTCGAGCAGGTCGTCGACCTTGCGGGCGATCTCGGCCTTGGGCCGCTTGCGGATGGTGAGCCCGAACGCCACGTTGTCGCGCACCGTCATGTGCTTGAACGCCGCGTAGTGCTGGAAGACGAACCCGATCCCCCGCTTCTGGGGTGCCACCCCGGTCACGTCGCGGCCGGCGATGACGATGCGGCCGCCGTCGAGCTGCTCGAGCCCGGCGATGGAGCGCAGCAGGGTCGACTTGCCCGAGCCGCTCGGGCCCAGCAGGGCGGTGAGCGAGCCGGCCGGGATGTCGAGGGTGACGTCGTCGAGCGCGGCGAAGTCGCCATAGCTCCTGCGGGCTCCGATGACGCTGATCATGTCTTGCTCCTCTTGCGGTCGAGTGCTGTCATGCCGAGCAGCGTGAGCACGGCCAGCCCCATGAGCAGGGTGGCCGCGGCGTACGCGCCGTAGGTGTTGTGGTCGTCGATGTAGCGCGAGTGGACGAGCAGGGTGAGCGTCTGGGAGACACCGGGGAAGCCGGAGCTGACCATGATCACCGCACCGAACTCACCGAGTGCCCGGGCGATCGTGAGCACGACGCCGTAGGTCAGGCCCCAGCGGATGGCCGGCAGCGTGATCCGCCAGAACGTCTGCCAGGTGCTGGCCCCGAGGGTCGATGCGGCCTGCTCCTGCTCCGTGCCGATCTCGTGGAGGACCGGCTCCACCTCGCGCACCACGAAGGGGAGCGTCACGAACAGCGTGGCGATCACCATGCCGGGCAGGCCGAAGATCACCTTGATGCCGAGCCGCTCGAGGCCTCCGAACCAGCCGTCGACGCCCCACAGCAGGATCAGCGAGACACCGACCACGATGGGCGACACCGCGAACGGCAGGTCGACCACGGCCTGCACGAGCCCGCGCCCGCGGAACCGGCCACGCACCAGGGCCAGCGCCGTGCCGACCCCGAACACCACGTTGAGGGGGACGACGATCGCCACGATGAGCAGCGACAGGTTCAGGGCGGAGATCGCCGCCGGGGTGCGGATGGAGTCGACGAACGCGCCGACCCCCTCCCCGAAGGTGCGCCAGAGGATGAGCACGATTGGCACTGCGATCAGCAGCACGAGGTAGCCGAGGGCGACGGTCCGCAGACCGATCCGGGCCGTGGTGGAGGTCTTCACTGGGCGTCCTCCTCGCGGCGCAGGCTGCGACCGGCGAACAGCCGCAGGACGAACAGCGTGACGAAGGCGATCGCCAGCAGCACCACCGAGACCGCGGCGGCGTTGAGCGGCCGGTCGATCTCGATCTGCTGCTGGATGTACTGCGAGGCGACCTGGGTCTTGCGCGGGATGTTGCCCCCGATGAGGACCACGGAGCCGTACTCGCCGATCGCGCGGGCGAAGGCCAGGCCGGTGCCGCTGATGACGGCCGGGGCCAGGGTCGGCAGCACGACGCGGCGGAAGGTGGTCCAGTTCGAGGCACCCAGCGACGCCGCGGCCTCCTCCACCTCGCGGTCCGCCTCGATCAGGACGGGCTGCACGGAGCGGACGACGAACGGCAGGGTGACGAACGCGAGGGCGACCAGCAGGCCCGGCTGGGTGGCGTTGAGGTGGATGTGGATCGGGCTGTTGGGGCCGTAGAGCGACAGCAGCACGATGCTCGCCACGATCGTGGGCAGCGCGAACGGCAGGTCGATGAGGGCGTTGACGATGCGCTTGCCGGGGAAGTCGTCGCGCACCAGGACCCAGGCGATGAGGGTGCCCATCACGGCATTGACGACCGCGACGATGGCGGCCACCAGCACGGTGACCCGCAGGGAGGCGAGCGCGACGGGGGCGGAGACGGCGTGCCAGAAGCCGCCGATCCCCTCTCCGAGCGAGGTCACGGTCAAGGCGGCCAGCGGGAGGAGCACGAGCACGCTGAGCCACAGGCCGACGAGGCCGACGCCGAGCGGACGGGCCACGCCGGTGCGGCGACGGGACGGCGGGGCGGCCGGCAGGGAGTCCGCGCCGTCGCCGAGGGGCAGGTGTGGGCGCGGCGGCAGGGACGACCCCTCGGTGGAGGTGTCGCCCCTGCGCGCGTGGTTGGTTGTCGTCGTCATCGCCGTCCTACGACGTGGCCTTGTCGTAGATGAGCGCGATCGCGCCGGTCTCCTTCTTGAAGAGCGTCCCGTCGACCGTCTTCCAGCCGCCGAGGTCGTCGATCGTCCAGAGCTTGGTCGGCTGCGGGAAGTCGGCCGCGAACTCCTTGGCCACGGTCGGGTCCACCGGGCGGAACCCGGCCTGGGCCCACAGCTTCTGGGCCTCCGGCGTGAAGAGGAAGTCGTTGAACGCCTTGGCCTTGGCGTAGTTCTTGCTCTTGGTCAGGACCGCGGTGGGGTTCTCGATCTTGAACGTGGTCGGTGGCGTGACGTGCTCGACCGGGTCGCCGCTGCGCTCGGCGAACAGCGCCTCGTTCTCGTAGCTCAGCAGCACGTCGCCGGTGCCCTGCAGGAAGGTCTCGGTCGCCTCGCGGCCGGACTTCGGCTGCACCTTGACGTGACCGGTCACCAGCTTCTCGATGTAGTCGAGGCCCGCCTGCGGGTTCTTGCCGCCGTCGCTCTTCGCGGCATACGGGGCGAGCAGGTTCCACTTGGCGCTGCCCGAGCTGAACGGGTTCGGGGTGACGATCTCGACCCCGGGCTTGAGCAGGTCGTCCCAGTCCTTGATGCCCTTGGGGTTGCCCTTGCGCACCACGATGGTGACGACCGAGCCGAACGGGATGCCCTTGTACTGGTTGGCGTTCCAGTCCTTGGCGACCAGGCCGGCGTCGACCAGGCGGGTGATGTCGGGCTCGACCGAGAAGTTCACGAAGTCCGCGGTGGCGCCGGCCTCGACCTTGCGCGACTGGTCTCCGGAGGCGCCGTAGGACTGCTGGAACTGCACGCCCTTGCCGGCCTCGGTCTTGTTGAACGCCGGGATGACCTTGTCGTAGCCGACCTTCGGCACGGCATACGCGTAGAGGTTGATGGTGCCGGTCTTGGCGCCGGCGTTCTCGGCGTCGCCGCCAACCGTGTCGCTGGCTCCGCCGCCTCCACAGGCGGTCATCACCAGTGCTCCGACGGTCGCGGCTGCGGCCAGAGCAAGGCGGGTGTGACGGCTCATCGAGGGCTCCTTCTTCGCCGGGACGGCGTGGTGGCGCGGGGTGCGCATCTCCTATGTGACAACTAGGAGTTTGGATAGCGTTTGGTTATCGGTCAAATAACACGACCTTATGTCTCAGATCGTGGAAGCCCTGGGACACCCGACACACCGGCCCCCCGACCTCCCCCGCCCCCCTCCCCCAGACCTCAGCTTTATCGGGTCTAGGGAGAACGTTGACCTTCACCCCGCTTCGGAAGTCGGGTGAAGGTCAACGTTCCTGCTAGACCCGATAAAGCTGAGGTGGGGTCAGAGGGTGACGCCGCGCAGCACGATGTGCTCAGGGGCGGCCAGGGCGCGGATCTCACGCCGGGGGTCTGCGCCGTAGACGACGAGGTCGGCGTCGGCGCCCTCCTCCAGCCCCGGCCGACCGAGCCAGGCCCGGGCTCCCCAGGTCGCGGCGTGCAGCGCCTCGTCGGTGGACAGCCCGGCCCTGGTCAGCTCCAGCGCCTCGTCGGCGACCAGGCCGTGTCGCAGCGAGCCGCCAGCATCGGTGCCGAGGTAGATCGGGATGCCGGCGTCGCGGGCCGCGCCGATGGTGGCGTAGCGGCGGTCGTGCAGGGCGACCATCCGGCGGTGGTACTCGGGGAACTTCTCCTTGGCCGGCTCGGCGAGGGCGGGGAAGGTGGCGATGTTGACCAGCGTCGGCACGATGGCGATCTGCTGCTCGGCGAACTGCGCGATCGTCTCCGCCTCGAGGCCGGTCGCGTGCTCGATGCAGTCGGTGCCGGCCGCGGCGAAGTCGTAGAGGGACGCCTCCCCGAAGCAGTGCGCGGTGACCCGGGCACCCTCCTCGTGGGCCGCCTCGATGGCGTCGGTCAGGACGTCGACCGGCCAGCACGGCGTGAGGTCGCCGGCATCCCGGTCGATCCAGTCCCCCACGAGCTTGACCCAGCCGTCGCCGGCGCGGGCCTCGAGCCGGACCCGCTCGACCAGCTGGTCCGGCTCGATCTCGTGGGCGAAGTTGCGGATGTAGCGCCGGGTGCGAGCGATGTGTCGACCGGCCCGGATCACCTTCGGCAGGTCGTCGCGCTGGTCGATCCACCGGGTGTCGGCCGGCGACCCCGCGTCCCGGATCAGCAGGGTGCCGGCCTCGCGGTCGGCGAGCGCCTGCGCCTCCGCGGTCGCGTCGTCGACCGGACCGTGCGCGTCCAGCCCGACGTGGCAGTGGGCGTCGACCAGGCCCGGGAGGACGAAGCCGCGCAGCGTCTCCACGTCGCCGTCCGGCGCGGTCGGGCGCTCGAAGGTCAGCCGACCGCCGACCACCCACGCCTCGGGTCGCACGTCCTCGGGCCCGACCAGGACCTCCCCCTGCAGGTGCAGCACCGATGCCATGCGCCGACCCTAGAGGCGCCGAGGCTGGCGAGCGACCCCCGGGGTGTAGCGGATGTCCTGCCACACGACGACGTTCCCGTCCTCGTCCCGCGCGTCGAAGAGGGCACCCACCGGGCTCGAGACAGCTCCCCCACCAGGTCCGGTCATGACTCGACTGTGGCGCGACCGGGTATGCCGCGCGATCCGGTTCGCCCCCCACCTCACGACCGGCGCTTCGCCCGGTTGGAAGCGAAGCTGCCGGATACCCGGAAGTTTCGCTTCCAACAGGGCCAAGCAACAAGACGGCCTACGTGGGGCCGGTGTGGGCGAAGCGGCGCAACGCCTCGACGATGATCTCCGGGGCGTCCGTGTGCACCCAGTGCGTGGCCCCCTTGACCGTCAGCTGCCGCACCTTCGGGAACAGCGCGCGCATGGCGGGGAGGTCCTCGTCGATGATGTAGGTCGACTCCGACCCCGAGACCCACAGCACCGGACCCGGGTAGGGCCGGAGCCCGGCCGCGAGGTCGGGCCACGCCGCGATCACCGAGCCGGTCCCCTTCGCCGCGTCGGCAGCGAACAGCTCGAGGTTGGCCTGCCACCGCCACGAGTCGCCGTCGCGGCGCAGGTTCTGGAGCAGGAACGCCTTCACGCCGGGGTTCGGCTCCTCGAACCGCACCTCGGCATCGGCGCGGTTGGCCAGCTCGCCCAACGGGAGCCGCTGCATCTCCTCGATGTAGCCGCTGAACCGCTCCAGGCTGCCGTAGCTCTTCGGCGCGATGTCCACGACGACCAGGCGCGACACCAGCTCCGGGTGCTGGAGGGCGAGCAGCATCGCGGTCTTGCCACCCAGCGAGTGACCCACGACGACCCAGGGTGTCTCGGCGTCGATGCCGCGCAGGGTGTCGGCGACAGCCGCGGCATAGCCCTCGAAGGAGAACTCCTGCGACCACGGGGACCGGCCGTGGTCCGGGAGGTCGACCAGGGTGCTGCGCGCACCGGTGCCGTCGGGTCCCGCGAGCGCCTTGGCGATCTGTGACCAGTTGCGGCCCTGTCCGAAAAGCCCGTGCAGGAAGGCGATTCGCGGTCCGGCCGTGCCGATCGACAGGGTGTGCAGCGGCGCTGCCTGGCTCACCTGCCGAGGAACTTCTCGAAGCCCGCGGGCAGCTGGTTGGGGTCGAGGTCAGCCGGTAGGCCGCCGTCCCCGGCCGGTGCGCCGAACGCTGAGCCACCGCCCCCGGTCCGGGCTGACGACGCCTTCTGGGCGGCCGCCCGCTCCTCGGCCGCGCGCTTGGCGGGGTTGCCGGACTTGGACTTCTTGCGCTGGGGCTGCTGCTGGCGGCCCCTCTTGCCACCGCCCATGCCGGGCATCCCGGGCATCCCCGGGATGCCACCGCCGCGGGCGAGCTGCTTCATCATCTTCTGGGCCTCGGTGAACCGCTCGAGCAGGGCGTTCACCTCGGACACCTCGACCCCCGAACCCTTGGCGATGCGCAGCCGCCGCGAGCCGTTGATCTGCTTGGAGTGGGTGCGCTCGAACGGCGTCATCGACCGCACCATCGCCTCGATGCGGTCGAACTCGCGCGGGTCGAGGTTGTCGAGCTGGGCCTTCATCTGGCCCATGCCCGGCATCATGCCGAGCATCGCCTTCATGCCGCCCATCTTCTTGAGCGCCGACATCTGCTGCAGGAAGTCGTCGAAGGTGAAGTCCTCCTCGGCGAGGAACTTGCGCTGCATCTCCTGCGCCTGGCTGGCGTCGAAGGCCTTCTCGGCCTGCTCGATGAGGGTGAGCACGTCGCCCATGTCGAGGATGCGGGAGGCCATCCGGTCGGGGTGGAAGACCTCGAAGTCCTTCACACCCTCGCCGGTGCTGGCGAACATGATCGGGCGCCCGGTGACCGAGGCGACCGAGAGCGCTGCGCCACCGCGGGCGTCGCCGTCGAGCTTGGACAGCACGACACCCGTGAAGTCGACGCCCGCCTGGAACGCTAGGGCAGTGTCGACCGCGGCCTGGCCGATCATCGCGTCGATGACGAAGAGGACCTCGTCGGGCGAGATGGCAGCGCGGATGTCGGCGGCCTGCTGCATGAGGTTCTCGTCGACGGCCAGGCGGCCGGCGGTGTCGACGATGACGACGTCGTGTTGGGCGCGACGAGCCTGCTCGATGCCGGCTCGGGAGACGGAGACCGGGTCGCCGAACGAGCGCGTCCCCTCCCCCGTCGGGCCGACGGCGTCGTGCCCGCCGACGTTGCCGCGCTCGGGGGCGAACACCGGCACGCCGGCCCGCTCACCGACGACCTCGAGCTGGGTCACCGCGTTGGGACGCTGGAGGTCGGCCGCCACGAGGATCGGGGTGTGGCCCTGCTCCTTGAGCCACCGGGCGAGCTTGCCCGCCAGGGTCGTCTTACCGGCACCCTGCAGACCCGCCAGCATGATCACCGTGGGCGGGTTCTTGGCGAACTGGATCGTCCGGGTCGCACCGCCGAGGATGTCGACGAGCTCCTCGTTGACGATCTTCACGACCTGCTGAGCCGGGTTCAGGGCGCCGGACACCTCGGCCCCGAGGGCGCGCTCGCGCACCGCGGAGGTGAACTTCTTCACCACCGGCAGCGAGACGTCGGCGTCGAGCAGCGCGAGCCGGATGTCGCGGACCGTCGCGTTGACGTCGGACTCGGACAGCCGCCCCTTGCCCCGAAGGTTCTTGAAGGTGGCTGTCAGGCGGTCGGAGAGTGAGGTGAACACGCGCCCAAGGTTAATCGACCCCAGGTCGCGTGCCGGACACGGCGCCAGAAGGTGGTCGGCGTGCAGGTATCCCTCCAATTGGACGGATACCTGCACGCGGGGACGGCGGCGCCTAGCCGGGAGTGGCGCCGTCGCAGGTGTCGATGACCATGGCCACCGTCTGCGCGACCTTGGCCGGCGACAGGAGGCGACCACCGAACTCGGTGACGTAGAAGGTGTCCAGCGTCTGACCGGCATACGTGGCGATGTGCGCGGAGCGCACCGAGAGGCCGGCCTTGGCGAACCCCATGCCGAGCTCGTGCAGCAGGCCGGGGCGGTCCTGTGCGCGCACCTCGATGACGGTGGCCTCCTCGGACGCGTGCGGCACCACGAGGGCGCGAGCCTGGCCGGGCGACCCGGTGCCGGACTCGGCGCTCGGGCGGGCGGCGAACTGGCGGCGCCGTTCGAGCAGGCCAAGCGGGGCCCGGTCGCCCTGCGCCAGCCGCTCGAGGCCGCGGACGATCCGCTCCTCGTGCGGTGGCTCACCGCTCGGGCTCTCGACGTGCCACTCGTTGGCAGCGACGCCGTCGATCGTGCGCAGGATCGCGGTGCGGACCACCAGCCCGTATGCCGCGAGCAGCCCTGCGGTGTCGGCGAACAGTCCCAGCCGGTCGCGGTCGAAGACGTCGATGCGGTAGGACCCACCCTGCGGCCGGATGATGACCCGAGGGTCGCCCGAGGCCACGGAGCGCAGGTCGTCCTCGTCGACAGTCGCGGTCTCGGCCGGCGGTGGCACGGCACCTTCCTCCCAGCCCTTGCGGGCCCCCTCGGCGAGCTGGCTCAACAAGGTCGCCCGCCAGTCGGTCCAGGCCGCCGGCCCGGCGGCACTGGCGTCGGCCTCGGTGAGCGCGACGAGGAGGTCGAAGACCTCGCGCGACCCGCCCACGGCGGCCCGCGCGGCGGTGACGGTGCCGGCGTCCTGGTGGTCGCGGCGGGTGGCGAGGTCGATGAGCGTGAGGTGCTCACGGACCAGGGTCGTGACGACCTCGACGTCGGCTGCGGGGTAGCCCAGACGCGTGGCGATCGCCTTGGCCAGCGGCGCGCCCGTGGCGGAGTGGTCGTGCGCCCCGCGGATCTTGCCGATGTCGTGCAGCAGTGCGGCGAGCAGCAGCAGGTCGGCGCGGGTGACGCTGCGTACCAGTCCGCCGGCGAGGACGACGGTCTCGATGAGGTGCCGGTCGACGGTGTGGCGGTGAACCGCGCTGCGCTGCGGCCGGGACCGCACCGCCGCCCACTCCGGCAGCCAGCGGTCGATGATGCCGGCCTGGTCGAGGCCCTCCCAGACGCCGATCAGCCCAGGGCCGGTCGCGAGCAGGTCGGCGAAGAGGTCACGGGCGATCTCGGGCCACGGCTCGCTGAGGGTGGGGGCCTGTCCGGCCAGGTTGGCCAGCGTGGTGGGCGCGATCGGCAGGTTGGCCCGTGCGGCAACCACGGCGGCACGCAGGGGCAGCAGGGCGTCGGTGGAGAGGGTGCTGCGGGGGCCGAGGACGACCTCCCCGTCGTGCTCGAACATGCCGAACCCCAAGGGGTTCAGCTGCGGTCGGCGCGGTCCCACCCGCAGGGTGCGAGCCCGCTGGGACTGCCCGGCGCGGCGGACCGTGCCGTCGAGCGCGTAGGCGATCGTGCGACCGGCATCGGCCACCGAGGTCATCAGCTCGTCGGAGTCCGTGTGCCCCAGGAGCGCGGAGACGGCGTCGTGGTCCTCACGGGTGAGCCGGTCGCGACCCCGGCCGGTCACCACGTGCACTGCGTCGCGCACGTCGAGGAGGGTCTGGTGCGCCTCGTCCACCCCGACGTGCGGCCGGTCGGTCAGCCACGCGGCCACGAGGGCGCTGAGCACCGTCATGTCGCGCAGGCCGCCGTGGGCGTCCTTGAGGTCGGGTTCGAGGCTCTGGGCCAGCTCGCCGTGGCGGGCGTGCCTCGCCTTGAGGATGTCGACCAGCTGCGGGAGCCGGCGGCGGGCGTTCGCGCGCCAGTCGTGCGAGACCGTCGAGCGTGCGGCGGCCACCACCTCGGGGTCGCCCGCCACGCACTGCAGGTCGAGCAGCCCCACGGCCGCGGTCAGGTCGCCCGAAGCCACCGTGCGGCACTGGTTGACCGTGCGGACGGCGTGGTCGAGCTTCACGCCTGCGTCCCACACGGGGTACCAGACTCGGTCGGCCAGGCCCCGCAGGTCGTCGCCGCTCAGGGAGCGGCCGTAGTGCAGGAGCACGAGGTCCACGTCGCTGAGGGGACCGGCGTCACCGCGGGCCAGGCTGCCGACCGAGGCCAGCGCGATGCCTTCGGTGGGTTTGCCGTCGAGGGCCTGGGTCCACACCTGGGAGAGCCAGTCGCGGGTCAGGCTGGCGATGGCGTCACGGCGCACAGGGCCCGCTCCCGGGGCATCGAAGCCCCTGGCCCCCGCCAGGTCCAGGCGGCGGGCCGCCAGGTCGGTCTCCTCGATCGTCACATCACCACCGTGCCCTCTCGACGTTTCCGAACGTGCGCCTCCGTGTTACGCCTGTGTTAGACGTCTGAGGTCATTTGCGTTGGGTCGCCGCGTTTCACGTCCGGCCACCTGTGCTCGACGCGGCCCACTTGTGGCCAGCGGTGCCTCACCAGACCCCAGTTTCCTGCTTCCGCTGCCACACCCGTGGCCAGAAGTCGGGGGTGGTGGGTATGCCGCGTGGACGCGACGGTGCNCCGGGACCGCGCGCGGTCCCGGGCACCGACGGTGCGGCTGGTCGGTCAGAGGGCGTCGACTCCACGCTCTCCGGTGCGGACCCGGACCA
>NZ_LMST01000001.1:3099805-3146769 GCF_001429685.1 Phycicoccus sp. Soil803
CGTCCTCGACCGGGACGGTCCAGATCTTGCCGTCACCGATCCGGCCGGTCTGGGCGGCCTTGAGGATGACGTCGGCCACCGAGGTGGCGTCGATGTCGTCCACGAGGACCTCGACCCGCACCTTCGGCACGAAGTCGACGGTGTACTCGGCGCCGCGGTAGACCTCGCTGTGGCCACGCTGGCGGCCGTAGCCGGACGCCTCGCTGACGGTCATTCCGGAGATTCCGTAGGCCTCCAGGGCCTCCTTCACCTCGTCGAGCTGGTGGGGCTTGATGATGGCGGTCACGAGCTTCATGCGGACGCTCCCTCAGGGGTCTTGGCAGGCTTGGCGGACGAGGTCGAGACTGCACCGGGGGAGCCGAACCGGCCGCCGGTGAAGCCGCTGAGCTCGTAGGCCGACTCACCGTGCTCGCTCTGGTCGATCCCGTCGGACTCGACGTCCTCGGTGACCCTCCAGCCCAGGGTGTACTTCAGGGCCAGGGCGATCACTGCGGTCAGGATGCCACTGATGAGCAGCGACGCGATGGCGATGATGGCCTGCACGACGAGCTGCTTGGCGCCACCGCCGTAGAACAGGCCAGACCCGGTGGCGAGCAGGCCCGCACCGATGGTGCCCCAGAGACCGGCGACCAGGTGGACACCCACCACGTCGAGGCTGTCGTCGTAGCCGAAGCGGTACTTCAGGCCCACGGCCAGGGCGGACAGGCCACCCGCGACCACACCGAGGATCAGGGAGCCGACGGGCGACAGCGCGCCACAGGCCGGGGTGATGGCGACCAGGCCGGCGACGACGCCCGAGGCGCCACCGATCGACGTGGCGTGACCGTCACGGATCTTCTCCACGAGCAGCCAGCCGAGCATCGCGGCGCAGGTGGCGGCGGTGGTGTTCAGCCAGACCGTCGAGGCCAGGCCGTCCGCGGCGAGCTCGGAGCCCGCGTTGAAGCCGAACCAGCCGAACCACAGCAGGCCGGCGCCGAGCATGACGACCGGCACGTTGTGCGGTCGCATCGCCTGGGTGCCGAAGCCGAGCCGCTTGCCGACGATCAGGGCCAGCACGAGGCCGGCGATACCGGCGTTGATGTGGACCACCGTGCCACCGGCGAAGTCGATCGGGAGCACGTTGGCGACGCCGTCGGTCGCACCGAAGATCTTCGAGGACAGGCCGCCCTCGGCGCCGGAGAGGACGCCACCGCCCCACACCATGTGGGAGATCGGGAAGTAGACGATGGTGGCCCAGATGCCGGAGAAGACGAGCCAGGTGGAGAACTTGACGCGATCAGCGACGGCGCCGCTGATCAGCGCGACCGTGATCACGGCGAAGGTGAGCTGGAACCCGACGAACACGGTCTCGGGGATGAACACGTCCACGCCGAACACGTCGATCAGGCGCGAGCCGTCCGCACCGATGACGTTCTTGAGGCCGAACAGGTGGAAGGGGTTGGTGAACAGGCCACCGACGTCGCCGGTGCCGTCCTGCAGGTTGCCGAAGGACATGGAGTAGCCCCACAACACGTAGATGACACCGACGACGCCGAGCGCCCCGAACGACATCATGATCATGTTGAGGACGGACTTGGCTCGCGTCATTCCGCCGTAGAACAGCGCGAGACCGGGGGTCATGAGCAGGACCATCGAGGCGGCGACGAGCATGAACGCGGTCGCGGCCTCGTTGATCGTGGGGTCTGCCGCTGGCAGAAGTGCTGGAGTCATGGCCAGAACTCTGACCGGCGGGCGTTTCAGGGCGTGCCCGAGTTTGTTACAGCCGTGTTAGCGGATCCTCACATCCGTAAGGATCAGGTTTCGGACCGCAGCCGGTCTCACATCGTGGGAGCGGCGGCCCGCGCGAGGTACCGCTGACCCAGGGAGGTCAGCTCGTCGTCCTCCACCAGCTCCCCGAACCGCACCAGCGCACTGGCCGGGGCCCGCAGCGCCTCCCACTGCTCGCTGTCCACGAGGATGTCGCACAACATGATCTGCAGGTCGGGCGCGACGGGCCGGCCGGTGCGCTCGGACGCGCTGATGGCCTCCCCCAGCAGGGCCGCCGCCGTCGTCGAGTCGCCGCCCTGCCACAGCACGATCGCCTCGACCTCGGCCAGCGCGACGCGCAGCTCGACGGTCGCGTGGGCATGGACGAGTCGGCGAGCCCGGTCGAGGGCGTCCGGGGACCGAGGGTCTCCGGCCGCTGACAGTGCCCGTGCGGCCAGGACTGCCGCCTCGGCCGCCCAGCCCGGGTCACCGGCCTGCTCGTAGAGGTGCGAGGCCCGCAACACGAGCACCGGCCCCTCCTCGGGCGGCGCGACCTGGGCCAGTCCCATCAGTCCGCCAGCGGCATGGCCAGGCTCCCCCAGGGCCTGCAGCTGCTCGACGTAGCCGCGCCCGGCTGCCAGTGCGTCCGGGTCGCCGAGCAGCACCTCCACCGGCACCAGCGCGACGTGGCAGCGCAGGGTCTCGACCTCGTCGTCGGCCAGCACCGCCGCGCCCAGGGCGTCGCTCAGCACCTCCGCCGCGGCGGGGTGGCCGGCCCCGAACAGGATCTGGCCGAGGCGCCGGTCGAGCACTGCCTGCATGGTCAGCTCGGCCGGGTCGGTCAGCGGCAGCAGCTCGGCGCGGGCCTGCGCCCAGCCGTGCACGAGGTGGTCCATCCGGATCGGGTCGTGGGCGTCGGCCGCCGCGAGGAGGGCGTCGTGGTATCCCGTGACATCGTCCGGGAGGGGCGCCGCGGCCTCCGCCAGCACGGCCGCGGGCAGGTGCTCATGGTCTGGCTGCACGGCGTCGACGATAGCGCGCGGCCCGCCGGGGTATGCCGCGTGGTGCCCTCGCGTCAGAACGCCGAGATCGTGCCGGGGGCCCGCTGCGGGCGGCTCAGGCCGCGGACCACGGCGGTCTGCCCGTGTCGACGCACGGCGACCCCGGCGAGCAGGGCCAGCACCGGGCCGACCACGTCGTCGGGGTAGGTCGGGGTCTCGACCCCGACGCTCGCTGCGAGGTCGTCGCCGTGCACCACCATCTCCATCATCCGGGTCGTGAGGAAGTCCTCGGTGGACAGCGCCCAGCCCTGCCACGGGATGAAGATCGTGTCGGGTCGGCGCGGGGCAGCGAGGAGGGCCGGGAGGTCCGCGGCCCACTCGTGGCCGAGCTCGAGCACCACGTCGGGACCGACCCCTGCCGCGTCGTTGTCGCCCTCGCGGATCGACACGTTGACGTCGTCGTCCGGGCCTGCCTCCACCCACGCGGCCCGCGCGTAGTGCTCCTGCAGCCGGATCACCGGGGCATCCACAGGGGCCGCGTCCGGCGCCGTCCGCAGCCCCGTCACGGTGTTGCCGGCCTGCTTGAGCAGGTGGTGCGCGAGCCCTCCCACGGTCATCCCGGCGCAGGCGCTCTCGCGGCCCCAGGCGTCGCGCACCTCGGGGCGACCAGCGAGGTCGACGCTCAGGTCGACGGCGGACAGGAAGGCAGCGACGTGCTCGGCTCGGCTCACGGGACGACCCTAACCGGCGGCACCGACGGGGGCACGGCTCGAGCGGTCGGCGTCGCGAGGGGGCGGCGAGTCCCCTTCAGGTGGCGTGGGCGCCGGTCCGCCACGAAGCCGCGCGAAGCGCTCGCGGAGCCACGCGGCATACCGCTCGAGGGGGAGGAAGGCGAGCATCATCACGAGGTGGGGCCAGAACGCGATGGTGATGGCGCCGTAAGTCATGGCGTGGAAGACGAACCAGCCACCCACGGCACGGCGTCGCCACTTCTCGGACAGCAGGAAGATCACCGGCGAGGTGAGCTCGGCCCCCATCAGCACCCACTGGAACCAGTGCAGGGTCCAGGGCACCTCGAGCAGCCACTGCGCCATCGGCGTGCCGCGTCGGACGACCGCCCGGACCATGGTCGCCGAGTTGACCCAGTCCCAACCGCCGAAGCGGACCTTGGCCCACGAGGAGAGGAAGTAGGTCGCCACCGCGGCCAGCTGCACCGCGCGCAGGGCGAAGCCGGCCGCCTCGCTGCGTCGCTGGTCGGACAGGTGCGCCAACCCGACCGTCGGCAGCAGGGCGAGGGCGACCACGAAGTCGGCCCGGTCGTGGTCGACCTTGCCGTAGGAGAACGCGACGTACTGGTACCAGACCCACCCGACGGCCACGGCCCAGCCGAGCACCCGGGGCGCGCGACCGGTCATCGCAGCCAGTGCGGCGACGACACAGCCCCACTTGAGGACCTGCACGAGCAGCACTGAGGCCGCAGGCAGGTGCAGCACCTTCCCCATCACGAGTGGTTCGTACCAGACCGGGTCGGCGTAGCCGTGGTACCAGCCGGAGGTGTGCAGGAGGACCACGTCGACGATGACGAACGCGAAGACGAGCACCCGCAGGGCCGCGACCCGCGACAGCGGCATCGGCGCGAACAGCCAGCCGGAGAACCGCCGACCCACGCCCCGCCCCAGCCGGGTCAGGGCGGTCACGGCCGACCCGGCAGCCCCGGCAGTCCCCGTGCTCACGGCGCCTGCCACTGCGCGAGCACCTCGGTGCGCACCTCGCCGGTCGGCTTGCGGTCGACCACGACGATGAGCCGACGCACGACGCGCAGGGCGGTCCACTCCGAGGAGGTGGGCCGGAGCTGGGCGTGGCTGCGGGCGAGGGTGCCGAGGCGCGACGGGTCAGCCTCGATCTGCGGGATCCGCCCCTCGACCTCGGCCCGGTTGAGCCCGACGTTCTCGGGGGTCAGCGGCGCCCGCACCCACTGCCCCGGGGCGTCGGCGGTCTGCACCTCGATGCCGGTCGACCAGACCGATCCGGTGGCAGCCTGCGAGGTCGAGAACATCCGCCACGGGCCGAACGGCCACCAGTGGTCGTCGCCCACGAGCGACCCCGCACAGAACAGGACGGCGAGGGCGAGGACGACAGCTGCGCGCCACGTCTTCGCCACCCGACCGAGTCGGTCCACCCCCGTCTGCACGCGCTCAGGTTAGGCCATCGGGCTGGCCGTCCGGCCGACCTGCGGGCCGACCCGCGACGGCCCGACGACCGAGGCCGGGTCAGGCGGTCGACCACACCCCGAGCTCGTTGCCGGCGGGGTCACGGAAGTAGAACCGCCGCCCACCGGGGAACTCGTAGGGCTCGCGAGCGATCGTGCCGCCGGCCTCGCGGACCCGGGTCACGGTCGAGTCGAGGTCGTCGGAGTAGAGCAGCACGAGGGCGCCGCCGGGGCCGGGCTGTCCCTCGGGGTTGAGCCCGCCGACCTCTCCCTCCCCACCCGGGGCGCGGATGCCGGCGTACTCGCCGCCGTAGTCGTTGAACTCCCAGCCGAAGGCGGCGGAGTAGAAGTCACGCGCGGCGCCGAGGTCGGGGGCCGCGAGCTCGATGTAGTCGATGGTGTGGTGTGTCTGGGCCATCCCGCCACGCTAGCCACGACCCCCGACAGCCGCGGTCGACGGTGGCACGATGGCGGCATGTCCGACGGCTCGCTGTGGTCCATCCGCTCGCACGGCTCGATCCTGTCGATCGGCTCCGAGGGGTCGATCCTCTCGGTCGGCAGCATCGGTTCGGTCGCGTCCATCGCCAGCATCGGCTCGTTCGCCTCGCTGGGCTCGGTCGGGTCGGCGATGTCGATGGGTTCGGCGCTGTCGTTCCAGAGCACGGGGTCGGTCCTGTCGGGCCAGTCGAGCTCTTCGCTCCTCTCGTGGCAGTCGGGGCGGAGCGTGCGCTCCGCACAGTCCCGTGGTGAGCTGCCGGCGATGCGCATGCCGCTCGTGGCCGCCGGCGCCACGGTCCTCGCCGGGGTCGCCTACCTCGCGATCCGAGGCGCCCGCGCGACCCGTTGACCTACGAGATCGCCGCCGCGAACAGCTCGCGCCGCTGCCCGAACCACTCGGCATCGAGCAGGGGTCGCTCGGCGTGCCCCTCGGCGACCATCCGCACGAAGGCCGGGTCCCCTTGCGCCGCAAGGTCTTCCAGCGTGCGCGACTGCTCTGTCATGCGGCGCAGCACCGCGTCGGGCACCTCCGCCCGCAGGGACGCGTCCGCGGCATACCCGTCGAGCACCGCCGCGAACTTGTGCAGCCGCTCGGACAACGGCACCCCGCCCATCTCGCGACGCACCGCTGCGTCGTCGTGCCACAGCGGTGTCCAGGACCAGAGCACGTAGGCGAGGTCCTCGACCGGCCGACCCGGGGAGGCGAAGTCGAAGTCGATGACCGCGAACGAGCCGTCGGGTCGCAGCACGGTGTTGTAGGTGCCCACGTCGTGGTGCACCACGACCTCACCCGCGGCCAGGGCGCGACCGGGCACGACACGCCACGGCAGGGCCGGGTCGGGCTCGAACCCCGCCTGCGCCTCGTGGAAGGCGCGCAGCCAGGCGCCGATGGCGCGGCAGGCCGCCACGGTCCGGAACGGCGGTGCCAGCGCCTCCGGGCCCAGCGTCCCCGCCTGCCCCTGCAGGTATGCCGCGACCTCGCGTCCCTGCGCATCGGTGCCGAGCGCTCGCGGTGCGGCGTCGAAGCCGACCGACTCGAGGTGGTCGAGCAGGGCGTGCACGGCCGGCGTCCAGTGCCCGGCCTGCCTGCGGACGGTGTCACCCACCCGGACGACCACGCCGGTGTTGCCGCCGCCGAGGATCTCCTCCTGGGACGCGGGGTCCCGGCGACCGCTGGTCATCGCCGGCGCCGCCTCGGGACGCGGGTGACGAGGAAGGCGATCAGCACCAGGCCGGCCAGCGCCGCCAGGCCGGCGACCAGCTCCCCACGGTTCACCACCAGCGGCAGGACGTCGTCGCCGGCCGTGCCGGAGTGGCGAGTGGCCGCTGGTCCGGTCGGGACCGTCGACGGAGTGGCCGTCGGGTCGGACGACGGGGTCGTCGGGGTGGCGGTGGCGGTCGAGGTGCTCGGCAGCTGCGGCAGGGCGATCCCCTGGACGCGGGAGTCCTTGCCCTCGCTGCCCACCAGCAGGCCGGTCCCTCCCGGGGCGATGGCCAGGGTCTCCCCCTGCGGCTGGAGCGGGAGCAGGGTGGTGAGCTGCTCGGTCCACGTGCGGGGGTCGAGCAGGTGGAGCGAGGTGTAGGTCCGGACGGCCAGCGCGGAGCCGTCGGGCAGGAAGACGGCGTCGGTCGCGGACGAGGGTGCCGGCCCCACGCGGGTCAGCCGGCTCACCCCCTGACGGCTCGGTGCGGTCGGGAGGGCGTAGACGCCGCCCGGCCGACCCTTGGTGACGACGAGCACGCGACCGGTCCGCGGGTCGACGGCGAGGGCCTCGGCGTCGTGCGGCCCGTCCGGGTAGCTCAGCTCCCACGATGCCGGTCCACCACGTGAGCCGGACGTCTTCCCCAGCTCCGGCTCGTCGAACCAGTAGATCCGCACGACCGTGCGGGATGCGCTGTTGTCACCGATGTCGGCGACCAGCATCCGACCTTGCGGCGTGACCGCCAGGGCCTCGACGTCCCGGACCGGGGCGTCGAAGGTGTGCGCCCCGACCGTCGCGCCGGTGCGCGTGTCGACGGCGAAGACCCGCGCGGAGTCACCGGAGTCGTTGACGGTCCACACCGTGTGCGGGTGTCGCACGCTGAGGGCCAGCCCGGACGACTCGCTGATCCGGGCGTCCTCGAACCGGAAGTCGACGCGCGGCTGCTCGGCCGCGACCACCGGGGCGGAGGTCGCGGCCAGCAGCAGGACCACGCCGCCCCAGCGGAGCGCGGGCCGGAGGAGCCTCAGGGGAAGTACGGCGGGGTCGGGATGGACAGCTGGCGGTGGGCGCCGTTCTGGGCCAGGACGCTCTGCACCACCAGCCAGGGCTCACCTGCGTTGGCCCAGGAGTAGTTGTCGGCCGTCGCGGGGTCGGACCCAGCGGTTCCCACCGGTGCGGAGGTCTGGGCGACCCAGGCCCCCCAGGTGCCACTGAGCTCCCCGGTCTCCTCGGCGCCGACGAGACCGCCGGACGAGGACCGGGCAACGATGACGGACTTGCCCGGGTGGGCGCCGAAGGACACCGCGGGGTCACCCTCGGTCTGACCGGCCAGTGTCTGCCACGGCCCTGACCGACCGCCGGCGCGCAGCGGACACATGCGGGCGTGGACGAGACCGTCGGTCCCGCGGTAGGTGAGGACACCGTCGTTGCCGCCGGGGTAGACGAGGAGGTCAGGCGTCCCAGCGGCCCCCTCGGCGACGGTGGTCCAGCTCGTGACGCGGGTGCCGTCGTAGGTGCCCAGCCGCAGCTGGCCGCTGGGGGTGATGACCCCGAGGCCGAGGCCACCGGTGTCGCCGATCCTGATCTGCTTCACCATGACCCGTTTGGCGGCGAGCCCCGTGACGCCGACCGGGTGCCAGGGCAGGAAATCGCCGGTCGAGTGCAGCTGCCGCTTCACCCACAGCGCGCCCTGCGGGTCGATCGCGAAGTGGAAGGCGACGGAGCCGATCGACGCCGAGGCGGGAGAGGTGGCCATTCGGCCGCCCTCGTCCGTAGGAGGCGTCAGGCCGAAGCGGTAAGGGACCTGGAGGGCGCCGTGCATCTGGCCGTCCGGACCGGTCGTGAGCACCGACATCCGGCCGTCGGCGAGCCGCGTGACCGAGGGCGTCCCCACGGCCGCGGGGAAGGGCAGGGGCGCCTGCTGCATGCCGCCCGTCACGCCGTCGTAGCGCCCCCACACCACGCCCTGGGTGCGGTCCGGCGCCACGACGTCGACCTCACTCGACTGGGGCACCGCGGCAATGCCCGGTCGGTCCGTGCCGGCGGTGGTGGGCGCCACCTCCTCGGGGACGAACGAGTCGCCCCAGCAGCTGTCGCTGGTCGCCGTCGCCTGACGCATGACCTGCCACCCGGCCCCGACCTTGCGCTTGGTGATCACCCAGGTCCTGGTGTCCTCGCGGTAGCGGTACTGGAACAGGTCGCCGTTGGTGGCCTGGCCGAGGAGCACGTCGCCACCCGGGGAGAAGAGCCGGCTGAAGATGTTCCAGCCGGCCCCCACCCGCGAGACCGTCGAGATGATCCGGTCGCTGGTGGCCTCGTAGCGCATCCGGTCGAGTGCGCCGTCCTTGTGCCGGACGTAGAGCACGCCGTCGCCGGCACCGACCAGCGCGTTCCGCGTGGGGTCGGCCTCGAGCACGAGGTCGCGGACGGCGACCAAGCCCGTGTGGTCGGCATCGAACCGATAGGCCTGCACGGCTCCTGCGTCGGTCAGGGTGTAGATGGTGCCCCGCTGGTCGGCGACGATCCGTGCGGACCGCGAGCTGGCGGCATACTCGCCCAGGAAGCCGAAGTGACGGCGCTGCACGTCCCACGTGCCGGCCGGGGTGCGGTGGTAGACGTAGAGGCCGTCGGACTTCAGGGCGTACACCCAGCCGGAGCCGCCGGCGATGACCTTGCCGTAGACCTGCCACCCCGAGCCGATGGCCGTGCGGGCGCCGAACTTCGCCGTGGACGTCGCAGCGTCCCGGAAGGGGTATCGGAACAGCGTGCCGCCGGCGTCGACGGCGAAGACCGGGGCCGTGACAGCGCAGGTGGTGGCGTCGGCCGCGTGGGCGGTCGGTGCCAGCCCGAGGCCGAGTGCGCCGGCCACCGTGGTCGCCACGAGCGCGGCAAGGGTACGAGTGGTCACGAGGTCCCCCCAGGGAGTCGATTCGTCATGGTTTGGCACGAGCCTCGGCCGATGGTAGTTGAGCGAGGAGATGCCGGGGGACGAGCACCGGGTGGTCGTCGGGATCTGCCGGGGGACCTGCCGGTGCAGCCCGGAGCGACCCACCCGGAGCTCCGGTCAGGACAGCAGCGCGTCGACGAAGGCCTCGGGGTCGAACGGCGCGAGGTCGTCCGGCCCCTCGCCCAGGCCCACCAGCTTGACCGGCACCCCGAGCTTGCGCTGGACGGAGACCACGATGCCGCCCTTGGCCGTGCCGTCGAGCTTGGTGAGCACGATGCCGGTGACGTCGACGACCTCGGCGAACACCTCCGCCTGCCGCAGGCCGTTCTGGCCGGTCGTGGCGTCGAGGACCAGCAGCACCTCGTCGATCGGGCTCTGCTTCTCGATGACGCGCTTGACCTTGCGCAGCTCGTCCATCAGGCCGACCTTGTTGTGCAGCCGGCCCGCGGTGTCGATGAGCACGACATCGGCCTCGAGCTCGGCAGCCGCCTTGACGGCGTCGAACGCGACGGCTGCCGGGTCGGCGCCGTCCCGGTCGGAGCGCACGGTGGGCACGCCGACGCGGGCACCCCAGGTCTCCAGCTGGTCGGCGGCAGCGGCCCGGAACGTGTCGGCAGCGCCGAGCACGACGTCCTTCTCCTCGGCGACGAGCACGCGGGCCAGCTTGCCGACGGTCGTGGTCTTGCCGGTGCCGTTGACGCCGACGACCATGACCACGGCGGGGCGGCCGTCGACGCGGGAGCTGACGACGGTGCGGTCGAGGGTGGGATCGACGAGTCGCAGCAGGTCCTCCCGGAGCCAGCCGCGGACGGTCGCCTCGTCGGTCGTGCCCTCGACCTTCACGCGGGCGCGCAGCGACTCGACGAGCTCGGTGCTGGCCTCGACGCCGAGGTCGGACGCGATGAGGGTGTCCTCGACCTCCTCCCAGGCCTCCTCGTCGAGCCGGCCCCGCGACAGCAGGGCGAGCAGGCCCTGCCCGAGGGCGGTGTTCGACCGCGCCAGGCGGGCCCGGAGCCGCTGCAGGCGACCAGCCGGCGCGTCGGGGCGGTCCAGCGTCGGGGTCGGCGCGGGCGAGGGCAGTGCCTCGTCGACCGGGGTGGGGAGGGTGTCGACCGAGCCGGCGTCCTCGATGGACCGCTTCGGGGCGTCCCGGGGCGGTTCCGCGTCGTCGCCCACACCGGGCAGGACGTCGCGGTCGCGCGTCGGTGTCGTCGGTGACGGCGCGGACTTCGGGCGGCCTCCGCGGCCCCGCACGAGTCCGAGCAGCACCCCTCCGAGGATGACGAGGAGCCCGACGGCGACGGCAATCCATTCCCACAGCTGATCGATCACGCGCGCCATCCTCCCCCATCACCGCCCCGCGACACGATTCGAGGTGGGCGCCCCAGCGACCCGGCACGCCCACCCCGCCTCGTGCGGCAGCGCTACTGCGGCGCCGGGATGCTCCAGATGCCCCGACCGTGTGTCGCCGCGTAGAGGTTGCCGTCCGGCGCGGACTCGAGGTCCATCACCACCGTGAGCGGCAGGCCGGTGCCGAGCACCTGCCACGTGGTCGCACCCTTGGCCCGGTAGAAGGTGGCCAGGTCGGTGCCGAGGACGACCCCACCGTTGGCCAGCTGCTTCACCGTGCTCGCGGGCACGTCCGGCAGGTTGCCGCTCGTGTCGGTCCAGGTGGCTCCACCGTCGGTCGTCTCGTAGAGGTGACCGACGCCGGCCCCCGGGCCCTCGGTGAACCTGCGCGAGAAGCCGTTGATGGCGGCATACGCGTGCTGGGTGTTGGCCGGGTCGATGGTCAGGCCCTGGACGAACCGGTTGGGGAAGGTGGACGCCAGCGTGAGCTGGTGCCACGTCCCGCCGGCGTTGGTGGCGATACCACGGGTGAACCCGGTGTTGTTGCAGGGTCCGCACCAGGACACGTATGCGGTGCCGTCCTGCATCGAGACCGCCGTGGCCGAGTGCCCGGCGCCGAGGTCGAAGACCTTCTTCACCGCCGAGGCGTCGCGGGCGGCCCACACCTTCGGGACCGTGTAGACGAACTGGCCGCCGAAGATCGCGGTGTCCGGGTCGGCACCGTCGAGCCCGACCGGGGCGATGAACCGTGGGTTGGGGTCACCGGGGTCCAGCGACCAGCTGGTCGCCGTGGCCTCGCTCAGCGCGCCGGGGTTCGTGGCGCAGTTGTTGGTGACCTTCACGGCGAGGTAGACGTACTCCTGCAGCTGGTTGCAGCCCTGGCGCGGGTCGGCGGCACTGTCGCCACCGTCGCCGCCGAAGCCCGATCCCATCTCCGTGTCGCCGTTCGTGCCGTTCGGCGCGACCTTCCGCAGGTTCGACGTGCCGTTGTCCTGCAGACCGCCGGAGACGACGACCCCGCTGCCGGCGGTCTCCGTGCCGACGGAGACCGAGTAGTACTGCAGCGCGTCGAGGGTGCCGTCGGTCGAGGTCGACTCGAGGTCGGTGGCGTTCCCGTTGGCGTTCACCTGGCCGTTGACCGGACGACGGTAGACGCCGCCGTCATTGCCGAAGAACACCACTGGAGTGCCGTTGCGGGTGCCGACGGCCACCGAGTGCTGGTCGGGGTGACCGGCCAGCGGGCAGGTGTTCTTGGAGTCCGCGATGTTCCAGCAGGGGAAGTAGAAGTTCCAGTACGGCGACACCGCGGACCAGTGGCTGCCGGCGTCCTTGGTCTCGAAGACCTCCTCCAGACCGGCCCACACGTGGTCGCGGTTGGCGGGGTCGACGGTGAGGAACTGGTTGTACCAGGCCTGCACGCCGACGCCGTAGCCCTTGCGGTCCAGCGCCGAGCCGCTGTTGTGCAGCTGCGCGGCGTCGGCGATCTTGTTCCACGGTCCCTTGGGCGAGCCGGTCTTCGACACGAAGATCCCCGCCAACGACGAGGAGCCACTGATCTTGCTGGGCTGCTGCACCAAGGCGTACAGCCGGTCACCGGTCTTGCTGAACGCGAAGGTCGTGTACCCCACGTCGGAGGTGTTGGTGATGCTGCCGAGGGTCACCGACAGCTTGTGCCAGCCGGACGGCCCGGTGGTGAAGTCGTTGGTCTCGTAGAAGCCGTTGTAGGCGTCCCCGGACCGCCAGCCGATGGCTGCGACGACGTGCTTGGGGTTCTTCGGGTCGACCGCGATGTCGTTGACGATGTTCTTGTATGCCGCGTCGGTGGGTCCCGAGGCGGTGTTGCCTCCCCAGTTCGACCCCGCCGGGACGAGGACGTTGCCTGCGTCGTCCTTGATCTCGGGCATCCAGGTGGGGTTGGGCGCGAAGCCGAAGGTCCACGCGCCGGCCTTGCTCCCGGCCGCGTGGTACCAGATGCCGCGGTTGGTTGCGGCGAACACGGTCGAGCCGCCACCGAACCGGATCCGGCCGATGGTGGTCGACTCCAGCTCCTTGCCGCCGACCCGGTCGGTCGGGGCGAACGCACCGGACGTCGGGCTGCCGAGCCGGTAGACCCCGGCCCCGACGAACGAGGTGGCTCCGGTGTTGGACTCCCCGGTCGCGAACCACAGCGAGCCGTCGCCGGCCAGCTGGAGGTCGCCACCGCTCAGCGAGGGCAGGGTGTCGGCGATCGACGTCCACGCGCCACCACCCTGGGAGGAGCGCCAGACGCCGCCGTCGGCTCCCGCGGCATACACGTGGTTGGCGCTGTCGGCCGCCAGGCCGGTGATCCGGCCGGTCACGTGGCCGGCGCCGCCGGAGGAGTTGGAGTAGTAGTCGCGGTAGCGCGGGTCGTCGGCGTTGTAAGCGACCCCGGTGACCTCCTTCCAGGTGCCGGCCGTGTGGGTCAGGCCCTGGATCTGGGTGAAGGCGTTGCCGTAGGCGCCAGGTGCGACGACGCCGGGGGCAGTGCGCGCCTGCGCGAACTGCTCGGCGATCGTCACCGCCTCCTTGGACTCGTTCTGGGCCTCCGTCGGGTTGCCCCCGGCGATCATCAGGGCCTTCTCCATGACGGCGGCGTTGTAGTGGCGGTCCCGCCACTGGTACTTCAGCCAGGCTTCGTTGAGCTCGTGCCGGCCGAGGAAGCCGGCGGCACCGCCGACGACCAGGGCCAGGCCGCAGCCGGCGGCGATGGTGCGGCGGGTGCGGGACGTGAGAGATGCCATCGGTGGGTCTCCTCCAGGGCGGTGTGGCCCCGGGGTCTGGGACCGCGCCCCAGCATCCTCGTGCGGACAGTCAGCGGCCCATGACAAATGTCATGGGTGGGGCCATGCGCGACGTACCTGACCTGCGCAGACACCCGACGACGAGAGCCGCTCCCCTCGTGCGGGAAGCGGCTCCGAAAACCTTGCGCGTCCGACGCGCGGGGTGACCCGGCGGTCAGCTGGCGCGGTGCTTGCCGATGTCCTCGGCGGTGGCGTTGGGGGTGATGGTGTCGGCGACCTTGTCCTTGGCCGTGACGATGGCGTCGCCGGTGGACTCGATGGTCGACACCGTCTTGTCCTTGACGGTCGCGATGAGCTCCTCGCCCTGCGGCGTGAGCAGCTCTCGACCCTCGCGTCGCGCCGGGATGGCGACCACGGCGACGACGGCAACGGCCAGGACGACGCAGACGAGCATGCCGATGATGAGGGGGACCATGCCTCCAAGGGTGCCCTGCCCGAGCGCATTTGCTCAAATCGGCGCGCTAGCGCCGGGGTGCTACGCGCTCTGGGCAGCCACGTCCCGGATCCGCTGCGAGACGACAGTGGTCACGCCGTCACCACGCATCGACACACCGTAGAGGGCGTCGGCGACCTCCATGGTGCGCTTCTGGTGGGTGATGACGATGAGCTGGCTGGAGTCGCGCAGCTCCTCGAAGAGCGTGATCAGACGGCCCAGGTTGGCGTCGTCGAGCGCTGCCTCGACCTCGTCCATGATGTAGAACGGGCTGGGCCGAGCCTTGAAGATCGACACCAGCAGGGCCACGGCCACGAGGGACCGCTCGCCACCGGAGAGCAGCGAGAGGCGCTTGATCTTCTTGCCGGGCGGGCGGGCCTCGACCTCGATGCCGGTGGTGAGCATGTTGGCCGGGTCGGTGAGGGTGAGCTTGCCCTCGCCACCGGGGAAGAGTCGGCTGAAGACGCCCTCGAACTGCGCGGCCGTGTCGTGGAACGCCTCGGTGAACACCCGCTCGACCCGCTCGTCGACCTCACGGACGATGTCGAGCAGGTCGCGCTTGGACTTCTTGAGGTCCTCGAGCTGCTCGGTGAGGAACTTGTGCCGCTCCTCCAGCGCGGCGAACTCCTCCAGTGCGAGCGGGTTGACGCGGCCGAGGGCACCGAGGGCACGCTCGGCCTTGCGCATCCGCTTCTCCTGGACCTCGCGCACGAAGGGCGCCGGCTCCGGGAGAGCGTCGGGGTCGTCGTCGGGACCGGCCACGAAGGGGACGAGCTGGTGGGGGCCGAACTCCTCCATCAGGGCGTCGGGGTCGATGCCCAGCTCCTCGACCGCCTTGGCCTGCATGGCCTCGATGCGCAGGCGCTGCTGGGTGCGCGCGACCTCGTCACGGTGGACGGTGTCGGTCAGCTCGCGCAGGTCGTCCTGGAGGACGGAGACCTCGCATCGCACCTGGGTCAGGGCCTGGTCGCGCTCGGCGCGCTCCTGCTCGGCGGCGGCGCGCTGGCGGGCGGCGGTGTCGAGGGCGGTCGCGATGAGCGTGCTCGCGTATGCCGCGCCGCGCCGGACGGCCTCGGCCACCGTCGCCTCGCGCTTGCGCCGCTCCTGGCGGGCTGCGAGCCGCTGACGGGCAGCGAGCTCGTTGCGGGCCGCGCCCTCGAGCGAGTCGGCCCGACCCTTGAGGGCGCGGGCACGCTCCTCCTTGGTGCGCAACGTGAGTCGCAGCTCGGTCTCCGCGGTGCGACCGCGGCTCGCCTCGAGCTCCAGCCGGTCGCGCTCGTCGGTGCTCGGGTCCTGCGACTCGGTCGGCTCCGCGCTGGCCTCGTCGAGGCGCTCGGTGAGCCCGGCCAGCTCGACCCGGTCGCTCTCGAGGGCCGCGGTGGCGTCGGCGATGGTGCGCTCGGTGCGCTCGGCCTCGGCCTTGGCGGAGCGCACGGTGGCCCCGAGGTGGCCCAGGCGCTCGGCCACGGCTGCCATCTTGGCGTCGGAGTCGTGGAGTCGCTCGAGGGCGGCCTCGACGTCGTCGTTGGCCACCCGCTGGCGCTCCTGCGCAGCGGTCAGCGCGAAGCGGGCCTGCTCGCCGCGCCGAGTCGCGTCGGCGACGCGGTCGCGGGTCTCGTCGACGGCCGACTGGATCTCGATGAGGCTGGGCGCGCTGCTGCTGCCGCCGCGGACGAAGCCGGGGGCGAACACGTCGCCGTCGGTGGTGACCGCGGTGATCCCCTCACCGCGTGAGGCGAGGGCCGCTGCGAGGGCGGGGTCTGCGACGAGCGCCACGCGGTCGAGCAGCTGCTCCACCGCGGGCCGCACGGTGGCGGGTGCCTCGACGACCTCGCGGGCCCAGACCGCCGAACCCTCGAGCACGGGCCAGGTGGACGGGTCGCTGGAGCGGGCGGTCTGCCCGACGAGGAAGGCAGCCCGGCCGGCGTCGTCGGCCCGCAGCGTGGTGAGGGCGCGAGCCGCGTGGTCGACTGACTCGACGGCGAGGGCATCACCGGCCCAGCCGAGCGCCGCCGCGATGGCGGCTTCGTGGCCGCCCTTGACCTGGAGCAGGGAGGCGACCGACCCGACGATCCCGTGCTGGGAGTCGGCGGCGGCCAGCAGGGTGGCCGCGCCGTCCTTGCGGGACAGGCTGAGCTCGAGGGCCTCGAGCCGCGCGGCGCCACTGGTGCGGTCGCGCTCGGCGAGCCGCTCGGCCTCGCGGTGCTGCTCGACCTCGGCCTCGACCTGCTCGAGGACGGCAGCGGCCTTCTCGTAGGCGGAGTCGAGCCCCTCCTCGCCCTCTTCGTCGACGGCGACCGAGGCCTCGAGGGTCCGGAACTCCTGCTCCGCCGCGGCGGCGCGCTGGAGCGACTGCTCGATGACACCGCGCAGGCGGCCGATCTCCGCCTCCCCGGCCTCGAGCCGACTCCGGCGGGCGCCCACCTGGCCGGCCAGCTTGGCCAGTCCCTCACGTCGGTCAGCGGCCGCGCGGGCGAGGCGCTGGAGCCGCTGCTGCTCCGCGGCATACGCCTGCTCGGCGGCCTCGCGGGCCGCGACGGCGACCTCGAGCTCGGTCTTGGCCTCGCGGACCTCGGCGAGCAGGGCCTCTTCCTGCTTGCGCGCCTCGGCAGCCTGCGCGCGCAGCTCCTCGGGGTCACGGCCCGAGGTCTGCTCGTCGTGGGTGTCCTGGCTGAGCAGGCGCACGCGCTCGGCGGCGAGGGACTCGGTGGAGGTGAGCTTGTCGCGCAGCTGCTGCAGGCTGAACCAGCGCTCCTGCGCCCTGGCGAGCTCCGGCGCGGCGTCCTGGGCCTGCTGCTCGAGGGTGGCGAGCCGGCTGCGCAGCGTGGCCAGCCCCTCCTCGACCTCGGTGCGCTTGGCAACCAGGGCGGTCTCGTCGGCGACCTCCTGCTCGAGGGTCGACGTCAGCTGGACGAGGTCGTCGGCGAGCAGGCGCAGGCGCGCGTCCCGGGCGTCGGCCTGGATGACGGCGGCCTTGCGGGCGGCCTCGGCCTGGCGACCCAGGGGGCCAAGCTGGCGGCGGATCTCACCGGTGAGGTCGTTGACCCGGGTGAGGTTGGCCTCCATCGACTCGAGCTTGCGGAGCGCCTTCTCCTTGCGCTTGCGGTGCTTGAGGACGCCGGCCGCCTCCTCGATGAAGCCGCGCCGCTCCTCGGGGGTGGCGCGCAGGACGGCGTCGAGCTGGCCCTGGCCGACGATGACGTGCATCTCGCGGCCGATGCCGGAGTCGGAGAGCAGCTCCTGGACGTCGAGCAGGCGGCAGGACGTGCCGTTGATGGCGTACTCGGAGCCGCCGTTGCGGAACATCGTCCGCGCGATCGTGACCTCGGTGTAGTCGATCGGGAGCGCGCCGTCGGAGTTGTCGATGGTCAGCGCGACCTCGGCGCGACCCAGCGGCGCACGGCCGGACGTCCCGGCGAAGATGACGTCCTCCATCTTGCCGCCGCGCAGGCTCTTGGCGCCCTGCTCCCCCATCACCCAGGCGAGCGCGTCGACGACGTTGGACTTGCCCGAGCCGTTCGGCCCGACGATGCAGGTGATGCCCGGCTCGAGACGCATCGTGGTCGCCGAGGCGAAGGACTTGAAGCCCTTCAGGGTGAGGCTCTTGACGTACACGAGCGGGTCGGCTCCTGGTGAGATGCGGGGCTGTCTGACGGGACCGTCGAGGTCTGGGCCACCTTACCTGCGGTCGCGGCGTGGTCCCGGCACCTTCCGTCGCCCTGCGTTGCCTGTGCCTCATGTGACAGGAGTGACCCCAGAGGTATGCCGCGCGCCCCCTTCTCCGACTTCTGGCCATCCGTGCCGCACCGGACCCGCCAAACCCCGGCTCCCTGCCACACCAGTGGCCAGAAGTGGGCGCAGAGTCAGGAGCTGGCGATGGCCTCGTGGTGGTGGATGACCTCGGCGATCACGAAGTTGAGGAACTTCTCGGCGAACGTCGGGTCCAGCCCGGCCTGGTCGGCGAGGTCGCGCAGCCGCGCGATCTGGGCCTCTTCGCGCGCGGGGTCAGCGGGCGGCATACCCTCGCGGGCCTTGAGCTCACCCACCTGCTGGGTGCACTTGAAACGCTCGGCGAGCAGGTGGATCAGGGCCGCGTCGATGTTGTCGATGCTCGCACGCAGGCGCAGCAGATCGTCAGGGGTCGAACCAGTGGAACGGGACGAACCGGGCGTCGCTGCGGTCGAGCTCACCCGGCAATCGTAGGCACGCCGGCTGCGACGGCGTCGGGGTGTCTCAGATCTTCACGCAGCTTGTCGTTCTCGAGCTGCAGTCGCTCGACGAGGAACTCGAGGTCCCGCACCCGGCGACGCAGTTCGATGGTCTCGAGCATCAGTCGCGGGTCAGACGCCACGCGATAGCCCACCAGGGCCTTGGCCATGTCGACTCCTTCTCCGCAGACGTGGGGGTCGCGTCCGGCGGGTGCCCGGTTCCGGCATCTCATCCGGCTTCTCGTCCGGGCATCTCTCAGAGTGACATCCGGACCACAGCCGGTCAATGCCGCAGCGGGCAAACTGCCGCAACCGCGCTCATTTCGCGCTCACTTCTCCACAAACCCGACCAGCCCGTCCTTGGGCGAACCCCAGGTGGTCACGCACTGGTGGACCTCGCCGGGCCGCAGGTGCTGGGAGGGACGCTCCTCGATCAGCGCGACCAGCTCACGGATCCGCTCCTCGTCGCCCTGGGCGACCACCTCGACGCGGCCGTCGCCGGCGTTGCGGGCGTGACCGACGAGGCCGAGCTCGAGCGCCCGGGCGCGGGTCCACCAGCGGAACCCGACCCCCTGCACCCGACCGTGCACCCAGACGACCGCCCTGGCCGGACCGTTGTGATCCATCCTCACCACCCTCTCGGTCCAGTTGTACAACCGCGCGACCCCCGCTGTCAGCAGCAGGGTCTGCAGCCGGCTCAGCCGCGGCGGGGTCGGGGACGGGGCTGGCACCTCGGGCACGAGAACGACGAGCGGTTCATGAAGGCCTCGCGCCGGATCAGCGTGCCGCAGCGGTCGCACGGACGACCCTCCTGCCCGTACGCGTGCAGCGACCGGTCGAAGTAGCCTGACGCCCCGTTGACGTTGACGTACAACGCGTCGAAGCTCGTCCCGCCCTCACCCAGGGCCGCGAGCATCACGTCGTGGGCGTGGTCGAGCACCCGCGACAGGGTCGGCTTGGTGAGCGACGAGCAGAGCCGCTCGCCGTGCACCTGCGCCCGCCAGAGGGCCTCGTCGGCATAGATGTTGCCGATCCCGGCGACGAGGGTCTGGTCGAGCAGCGCCCGCTTCACGGCGGAGTCGCGGGACTTCATCCGGCGCACGACGGCGGCTTGGTCGTAGCCCGCCTCGAACGGGTCGGGGGCGATGTGGGCGATCGTCTCGGGGACCAGGTCGTCGGTCAGCTCGGCCAGCGCCATCCCCCCGAACGTCCGCTGGTCGACGAAGCGCAGCTCGGGTCCGCGGTCGGCGAAGGTGAGCCGCGCGTGCAGGTGCTTCTCCTCCGGCGCGTCAGCCGCCTCGACGAGCAGCTGCCCGCTCATGCCGAGGTGCGCGATCAGCCCCTGTCGGTGGCCGTCGGGGGCGCGCAGCACCAGCCAGAGGTACTTCCCGCGTCGACGGGCCTGCTCGATGTGGTTCCCGGCGAGCTGGTCGGCGAGGTCGAGCGGGCCGGGCAGGTGGCGGCGGGCCACCCGCTCGCCGCGGAACTCCGCGACGTCGATCGTGCGCCCGACCACGTGGTCGGCCAGACCACGGCGGACCACCTCGACCTCGGGCAGCTCGGGCATGGGGCAACTCAAGCATGCGGGCCCGACACCCGTGCGGGCCGGCCTGGTCGGACGTGGGGTATGCCGGGTGCTCGCCTAGGAGGGCGAGCCCGCCACGGCCTCTTCGTCGACCGACGCGGTGGGGTCGCCGGGGAGGTCGGCCGCGCGCGCCGTCAGGGCCCGCCAGGCCAGCTCGGCGGCGCGCTGCTCGGCTTCCTTCTTGGACCGGCCGCTGCCGGCCCCCAGCACCTCGTCGCCGACGACGGCGCGGGCGTGGAACGTCTTCTCGTGGTCGGGGCCCTCTTCGTCCACGCGGTACTCGGGCACGCCCTTGGCCGTGGCGGCGGACAGCTCCTGGAGGCTGGTCTTCCAGTCGAGCCCGGCGCCGAGGGTGGCGCTGGCGGCCATCAGCGGGTCGAGCAGGTGGTGCACCAGCCGGGCCGCCGCGGGCATGCCGCAGGACAGGTAGACCGTCCCGATCACGGCTTCCATCGTGTCGGCCAGGATCGAGGCCTTGTCGCGACCCCCGGTGCTCTCCTCACCCCTGCCCAGCATCACGTGGTCGCCGAGGCCCAGGGTGCGGGCCACGTCGGCGAGCGCACGCATGTTGACCACCGCGGCACGCAGCTTGGCGAGCTGGCCCTCGGGCAGGTCGGGGTGGGTGGCGTAGAGGGTGTCGGTCACGACCAGCCCCAGCACCGAGTCGCCGAGGAACTCGAGGCGCTCGTTGTTGGGGAGTCCGCCGTTCTCGTACGCGTACGAGCGGTGCGTGAGGGCACGCAGAAGCAGCGACTCGTCGATCGTCCCACCCACCACCTCGGTGAGGTGCTGGACGAAGCCGTCGACGGGCCGCTGCATCGCGCTGTCCCCGGTCGGGGACTGAGGAGTACTCACGCGAGGTTCAGACCGACTCAGCCCTGGTGCTCGGTGCGCTCGGCCGGCGTGTAGTGACGGCCCTTGTAGGTGCCACAGGACGGGCATGCGATGTGGGGCTGCATGGCAGCCTTGCACTGCGGGCACGTGGTGAGCGTGGTCGCCGTCGCCTTCCAGTTCGCACGACGCGAACGGGTGTTGGAGCGCGACGTCTTCCGCTTCGGGACAGCCACGTCAGTTCCTCTTCTCTTCGGTGTTGCTCTGGGTGGTGTCGGGGGACAGCGCGCTGAGCGCGGCCCACCGGGGGTCAAGCACTTCGTGGTGGTGCTCGGGGTCGTCCGCCAGGTGGGCTCCACACTCGGAGCACAGGCCCGGACAGTCTTCCCGGCACACGGGCTGGAACGGCAGTGCAGGCACCACCGTGTCCACGAGCACGGGCTCGAGGTCGAACAGGTCGCCCTCCAGCACGTGCTCCTCGGTCTCGTCGTCGTCCGCGCCCACCTCACGGTGGTGGGCCGCGCGATCGGCGTAGGCGAACAGCTCCTGGAAGTGTCCGTCAACCTCGTGGCTGACGGGATCCAGGCACCGCACGCAGGCGCCGGTTGCCGTGGCTCGGGCCGAGCCGGTGACCAGCACGCCCTCGACGACGGACTCGAGCCGGAGCTCCAGCTCGATCGGGGACCCTTCCGGGACCGCGATGACGTCCGTGCCGAAGTCGGCAGGTGCCTCGACGGTGCGCTGGAGGCGTTCCATGGAACCGGGTCGCCGACCGAGGTCCGTGGTGTCGAAGACCAGCGGCGATCGGGGGTTCAGGTGTTCCATGGCTCCAGCAGACGTCGAGTGACTCGGACTTCACCTCGGGCGAGGACAAGACCGACGCACGAGATTACCGGAGCACGGCCCACTCCCCCAAATGCGCGGGTAGGCCGTCCCACCCGCAGCCGCCCTGTTGGAAGCGAAACTGCCGGAATCCCGGAAGTTTCGCTTCCAACAGAGCGGCTGATCGTGCGACCGGTTCAGCGTGTCACAGCAGACGGGACGGCGCGGTCCAGCGCCGCCCCCAGCACGGGGGCCAGGGTCCGCACGTAGGTGGCGGTCAGGTGGTCGCCGGCGCGGTGGATCGACACGTTCCCGATCGCCACCGGGCACCGCTCCACCGGGCAGATCCACGGCGTGAGGTCGACCAGCGGAGTGCCCGAGGAGGCCGCCGCCGCGCGCTGGGCGGGCAGCCCGCTGCCGGCCACGGCGGACGCCCGGTCGAAGGCGCACCGGGTCAGCTGGCGCGGGTGGCGGGCGGTGCACACGTCGAGGTCGTCGGGCGAGAGCGGGCTGTCCCCCAGCACCACGACCGGCACACCGTCGTCGCGCAGCTGCCGCCAGCGGGTCGCGAGCCCCGAGACCAGTGCCGCCCGGGTGGCGTGCGCGCCGTCCCAGGCCGACGCGGCATACCCGGAGGTGAGGAGGAGGTCGGGCGGGTCCGCGCGCAACCGGTCGGCGAGCCGCCGGTTCCACTCGTCGCAGGCGGGGTAGGGCCGGCCCTCGTTCTGGGCATGACCGGCCGCCAGTGCGCAGGAGGACTTGCCGAAGGTCACGACCCGCCAGCCACGGTCGGAGGCCAGCCGCTCCAGCGCGGGCAGCCACTGCATGGCCTTGGAGTCGCCGACGAGGGCCACCGTGGTCTGGCCATCGGCGACGCCGAACTCGCAGGCCACCGGCTCCTCGACCAGCCGGTCCACCTGGCAGCGGTCGACGTCGGCGGCGGGGCGGTCCTGGCCGGCGAGCTGCGGGTCAGGGGTGAGCCAGCCCCAGTCGTCGACGGCATACGCCGCCGGGTCGGTGCTCGGCGGTGACGAGAGGGTCATGGCGCCGAGCGCGTCGACCGAGGGTCGGGCGCCGGCCACCGGCGTCGTGCGGAACGGCGATGCCGCGGCGACGAGCGGCAGGGCCGCGAGCGCCCCCACGGCCGACAGGGCGACGCCGAGCGCGAGCACCGGGCGGGTGCGGGCGGCCAGCGCCCGGCTGTGGTGGATCGGGCTCTCGAGGAACCGGTGGCTCGCCCACGCGGGCAGCAACGACACGGCCAGCACCAGCACCCGCTGGGTCGTCGTGATCCCGTCGAGGGCCCACTCGGTCAGCACCAGGGAGGGCCAGTGCCAGAGGTAGATCGAGTAGGACAGTCCCCCGACCCACACCATCGGCGCGCTGCTGAGCACCCGCACGGGCCCGCCCGGGGCACCCGACCAGCCGACGAGCAGCACCGCCGCCGCCCCCACCGTCGGGACCAGGGTCCAGGGTCCGGGGGTGGTCGCACCGGCCGGCAGCCAGACCGCAGACCCGATGACGGCGGCCAGCCCGACCCACCCGAGCACGGCCCACGCCACCGCGGCCTTCCCGCCGTCGGCGTCCTCAGGCGCTTCGGTATGCCGGATAGTCGCCTCCCTGCCGGCGCACCAGACCGCGAGCGCCGCTCCCACGCCGAGCTCCCACGCCCTCGTCGTGGTGACGAAGTACGCGCGGTCCGGGTCGACGTGACCCAGCCACACGGCATACCCGAAGGACGGCACGGCGATCGCGGCGAGGAGGCCGCCCACGACGCCCACGCCGGGTCGGCGGCCCAGCCGCTTCAGGACCAGGGCGAGCGCGATCAGGGCGAGGGGCCACACCACGTAGAACTGCTCCTCGACGGCGAGCGACCAGAAGTGCTGGACCGGGGAGGGGATGCTGTCGGAAGCGAGGTAGTCGACGGCGCGGTGGGCGAACACCCAGTTCACGACGTACAGCGCGGCGCCGGCGACGTCGGTGCCGATGTCGCGCCGCCGGAGGCCGGGCACGACGAACCAGGCGACCAGCGCGGTCACGACCAGGACGAGGATCGCCGCCGGGAGCAGCCGCCGGATCCGTCGGCCGACGAACCGGGCCCAGCTGATCGTGCCCGTGGTGACCAGCTCGCGCACGAGGATGCCGGTGATGAGGAAGCCGGAGATGACGAAGAAGACGTCGACCCCGAGGAAGCCGTTCGGGAGCGGCAGGCCTGCGTGGTAGAGCAGGACGAGGAGGACGGCGACGGCGCGCAGCCCTTCGATGTCGGGCCGGAAGCGTGCCGTCCGGGGGTCCGTCGAGGTCAGGTCAGCGCTCCTGCAGGCGGGCCAGCAGCGCGTCCCGCACCCGGTCGCTGACCAGCCCTGAGACGTCGCCGCCGTGGGCCGCGACCTCCTTGACCAACGAGCTCGAGATGTGTTCGAGGCTCGGGTCGCCCGGGAGGAAGACGGTCTCGATCCCGGTGAGGTGGCGGTTCATCAGGGCCATCGGCAGCTCGTAGGCGAAGTCGGTGCCACCTCGCAGGCCCTTGACGATCGCGCTCGCCCCGACCTCGCGGGCGACGTCGACGAGGAGGCGACCGGCGAAGAGCTCGACGCGGACGTTTCCGAGGTCATCGCACGTGTCGATGATGAGGTCGCGGCGCTCCTGCGGGGTGAACGTGCCTCGCTTGGCCGGGTTGTGGAGCACGGCGACGACGACCTCGTCGTAGAGGGCCGCCGCCCGCCGGATGACGTCGGTGTGGCCGAGCGTCACCGGGTCGTAGGAGCCAGGGCACACGCACCGCCGGGCCCCCACCTGCACGGGCCCGGCCTGCGTGGTCTCAGCGCTGCTCACACGGGAACGCTAGCAGCGCGGCCCTGCCCGTCGAGCTCCGTTGCCGGCTACTCGTCCTCCTCCTCGTCGGCGGGGAGCAGGCCCTCCTTGTGGGCACGGGCCACGATCTTGCGGACGTTGGTGATCGACCCGGCACCTTCGTCCAGCAGCTCGTTGCGGCGGGTCGCCCACGCGACGCCGAGGTCCTGGCGGACCTGCTCCGACACGTCCTCACGGGCCGGGTTGAGGATGGTCTGCTCCTCCTCACCGATGTGGTGGTTGAGGGCCTTGGCGAGCGCCTCGACCGCGTCGTCGAACTTCTGCGTGTCGGTGCCCTTGCACTCCAGCAGGGCGAGGAGGGCTTCGTTGCCCTCGGCGTGCTCCTCCTCGCCGTGCTCGGCCTCGTGGGCGGTGATGGCGCGCTTGCTCTTCAGCTGGTTGTACACCTTCTCCTCCTCGGCCTCACCGTGGGCGATGAGCACGTCGGACAGCGCCTCGCGGGCGGTCTCGCGGTCGGCCGTGGCGTCCCGCAGGTCGCGCAGGAGGGCTTCGAAGAGGCGGTGGTCGTTGAGGATCAGTTCGACGACATCGCCGTCGATGGGTCGGGGGATCTCGTAGTGCGTCATCCCCATACCCTCTCCCACCTGCGCTGATGTCACACCTCGGGGGTAGTGCGAGGTGGCGGTCCCACCCATCGGACACCCGTTTTGGTGTCCGCGCGGTGGGTGCGACACGGTGGAGGGGTCCTGACCTCAATCGCCTGACTCATCGGCAACGAAGGAGAGCCCATGCTCACCCTGACCGAGAACGCCAGCACGATCGTGAAGACCCTCGTCGACCAGAACCTCAGCACCGAGGACGCTGGTCTGCGGTTCAGCCAGGAGGGCGTCGACTCCGGCGGCCTGACCGTCACCACCGCCGAGGAGGCGCTGCCCGGCGACGCCGTCGTCGAGCAGGATGGCGCGAAGGTCTACCTCGACGAGACCGCCGCCGTCGCCCTGGGCGACCAGGTGCTCGACGCCGCGGTCGACGAGACGGGCGGGGTGCAGTTCAGCCTCCTGCCGTCCTCCTCCCCCACGGTCTGACCGACCCGGCACCCTGACAGAGCCCGACCGCGGTGCGGTCGGGCTCTGTCACGTCCGCGTCCGGGTCGCCGCGAGGCGACTGCGTCAGGCGACTGCGTCAGGCGACGACGTCAGGGGTGCGTGGGCCCGCGAACCAGATCTTCGTCTCGCCGTAGCGGCGCTCGCCCTCACGCTCGAGGACCTCGGGCCAGGCCGGCTCCGGTGAGCGGGCCGAGCGTTCGACGACCACGAGCGCGTCAGGGGCGAGCCAGCCACCGGTCGTGAGCGCGGTGAGGTCGGCGGTGAGCGCCTCCTCGCTGAGCTCGTACGGCGGGTCGAGGAAGACCAGGGTCTGCGGCTCGGGGGGCGGCGTCGCCAGCACCCGCTGCACGGTCGCGTGCCGGACCGTTGCTCCCGGTATGCCGAGGGCGTCGGCGTTCTGTCGGGTCACCTTCGCGGCAGCCTTGTCCGACTCGACGAGCAGGACCGTCACCGCTCCGCGGCTGGCTGCTTCGAGGCCCAGAGCTCCTGAACCGGCATACAGGTCAACGACCCTCGCCCCGACGAGCACCTCGAGGTGCTCCAGCCGCGAGAACAGCGCCTCGCGGACGCGGTCGCTCGTGGGCCGGGTGCCGGAGCCCGACGGGGTGGTGAGCCGCATGCCTCCGGCCCGGCCGCTGATGATGCGCGTCACGGCGGCAAGGTAGCAGTGGCGTGGGTCAGGGGGCGTGCACCGTCGGGTCGTCGCGCAGGACGTCGAGCAGCAGGGCGAGAACGGCGTCCGGGCGCTCGAGGGCGGGTAGGTGTCCGGCCCAGTCGAGCTCGACCGTCTCCGCCCCGGGGATCTGCTCGCCCAACAGCGCGGCCACCTCACCGAAGTGGTCGAGGTCGTGGGCCCCCGACACCACGACGGTGGGCACGGCGATGGCCGTGGGATCCACCTCGACGCGGCGCGGTTCGGGCCCGGGATCGGCCAGGTCGGCGGCGATCTGGACGTCGAAGGCCCGCTTCTGCATGAGCGTCAGCAGGGCCCGCGCCGCGGCATCGCCTTCGGGGCCCAAGAACGTGTCGACGTTGAGGGCGACCGCTCCGTCGACGTCACCGGCCTCGAGCAGCCGGTCCTCCTCGGCGCCGAACGCCTTCACGCTGTCGGTCGGCTCCAGCCCGCGGTAGGCCGTGCACATCAGGACCAGGGAGGACACCCTCGCCGGGTGCAGCGTGGTCAGCTCCATCGCCACCCGCCCGCCGAACGACGACCCCACGACCGCGGCGTCGACGACCCCGAGCGAGTCCAGCAGGGCGTCCACGTCGTCGGCATCCGCGTAGGGCCCGGGCGGCTGCGGGGTCTGCCCGAAGCCCCTCAGGTCCGGTCTGATCACCCGGAACGTGTGCGCCAGTGCCGGTGTGATGGCGTCCCACATCCTGCGGTCGGCCACCCCCGCATGCAGGAGCACGACCGCGGGACCGGAACCTTCGTCGTCATGCGAGAGCAGCATCCATCGAGCGTATTGCGCCGCGGGCCAACCGCGCCCCTCCATATCTCGACGTTGGCGCGCTGCTACGACACTGCTCGCTCCGGGCGAGCAGTGTCGTAGTCCTAGCCTCGGTCGAGGAAGGCTGCCTGCTCGGCGTCGACCCGCTCGGCCACGGCCTTCGCCAGCTCCGGGTGCTCGGTGAGCTCGGGGTCGGCCGCGACCAGCTCGGCGGCGTCCTCGCGCGCCTGCAGGATCACCTCTTCGTCCCGCACGAGCGAGAGGAACCGGAAGCTCCCCCGACCCATCGCCCGTCCGGACCGGCCGCCCCCGCTCTGCCGTCCGCTGAGGACGTCGCCGGTGCCACGCAGCTCGAGGTCGAGCCGGGCCAGCTCGAAGCCGTCGTTGGTGGCTGCCACCGCTTGGAGTCGCTCGACCGATGCCTCCGCCTCGGACGACGTCATGAGCAGGCACAGTCCGGGGTGGACACCACGGCCGACGCGGCCGCGCAGCTGGTGCAGCTGCGAGACCCCGAACCGGTCGGCATCCACGACGACCATCACTGTGGCGTTGGGGACGTCGACACCGACCTCGATGACGGTGGTGGAGACCAGGACGTCGATGCGCCCCGCCGTGAACGCGCTCATCACCGCGTCCTTGTCCTCCGGGGCCATCCGGCCGTGCAGGACCGCGATCGAGAGACCCGCGAGGGCGGGGTTCGCGCGCAGGGTGGTCTCCACGGCATACACGCTCGCCATCTCGCGCGGCGGAGCGGCGACCTCGCCCTCGTCGCCGTCCTCGTCGGTGGGGGCGAAGACGCCGGAGATCTCCTCCTCGTCAGCCGTGGCCGCGGAGCCGGCGGCCCGGGAGTCGCCGTCCCCGATCCGCGGACAGACGACGTAGGCCTGCCGCCCCGAGCGCACCTCCTCCGCCACTCGCTCCCAGGTGCGCTGCACCCACGCGCCCCGGTCGGCGGGCACGACGTGCGTCACGATGGGTGAACGGCCCCGAGGAAGCTCGGCCAGGGTCGAGGTCTCCATGTCGCCGAAGACCGTCATGGTCACGGTGCGCGGGATCGGCGTCGCCGTCATGACGAGCACGTGAGGGGGCTGTGATCCCTTCTCCCGCAAGGCATCTCGCTGCTCCACGCCGAAGCGGTGCTGCTCGTCGACGACGACCAGCGCGAGGTCCTGGAACTGCACCTTCTCCTGGATCAGCGCGTGTGTCCCGATGACGATGCCGGCGTCGCCGCTGGCTGCCTGCAGGAGGTTCTCGCGACGCGCCGCGGTGGCCTGGCTCCCGGTGAGCAGCGCCACCCTGGTGCCGATGTCGCTGCCGCCGAGGAGGCCACCCTCGGCGAGGTCGCCCAGCATCGTCGTGATCGAGCGATGGTGTTGTGCCGCAAGGACTTCCGTCGGGGCGAGCAGCGCCGCCTGGCCGCCGGAGTCGATCGCGGCGAGCATGGCGCGCAGCGCGATGATCGTCTTGCCTGACCCGACCTCGCCCTGGAGCAGGCGGTTCATGGGCACGTCCCTGGCGAGCTCCTCGGCCAGCGTGGCGCCAACGGCCTTCTGTCCGTCGGTGAGCTCGAACGGCAGCCGCGCGTCGAAGGCCGCGAGCAGGCCACCCGCCCGAGGAGTGCGCGCCACGGTGCGGTCGGCGGCCTGCCGTGCCCGCCGCTGGGCGAGGAGGGTCTGGAAGACCAGTGCCTCCTCGTAGCGCAGCCGCTGCCTGGCCCGCTGCACCTCGGGGAAGGCCTTGGGGACGTGGATGCCGCGTAGGGCCTCGAGCCGCTCGGGCAGCCCGTGTCGCCTGCGCAGGTTCGCCGGCAGCGGCTCGGGCACCTCCTCGAGGTGGTCGAACACGATCCGCACGCACTCGGCGACGGTCCAGTTCTGCAGTCCCTTGACCTGCAGGTAGACGGGGATCGGCCCGCGGTCGGTGGCGGCGACGCCGAGGTCGCCGCCCTCGACGAGCTGGTAGGCGGGGTGGGCGAGCTGCCACTTCTTGCCGTACATCCCGACCGTGCCGGCGAACACTGCCCGGACACCGGGCACCAGCGCGTCCTTGTGTCCCCATGCCTTGAAGAACACGAGGTCGACGTCGTTGCGACCATCGGTGATCGTCACCGTGAGCATCTCGCCGCGACCGCTCTTGGGTCGTCGCGTAGCCGCGGTCTTCACCTCGGCGACGGCCACGACGTACTTGCCCATGTGCAGGTCGGACAGGTCGGAGGTGTGCTCGAGGTAGCGGCGCGGCCAGAACTCCAGGAGGTCGCCGACCGTCACGAGGTCACGGTGCTTGGCGAGGTTGCCAGCTGTCCGCACGCCGAGCAGCTTGTCCAGCTTGGTGCGCTCGTCGACCACGCCTACTCGACCCCGAGCAGCAGTGGGTAGTGCGGCTGGCCCCCGTCGATGACGCTGACCTCGACGTCTCGGTGGCCCCGCTCGATCCGCGCCCCGAGGCCTTCGGCCAGTCCCTCGGGTGCGTCGACACCCCCGATCACGGTGACGATCTCGCCCCCGCTGCTGAGCAGCCGCGCCACCACCTCGACGGCCACCTCCTCAAGGTCGGACCCCACGATGACGACGTCACCGGCCACGGCGCCCAGCACGTCGCCGGGCTCGCAGGGGCCGGCACTCGTGAGGGCCTGCTTGCTGGCGACCGCCACCGCGCCGTGGCGGGTGGCCGCGGCGGCGTGCGACATCTGCGCGGCGTTGCGGGAGGCGGAGGCCGTGGCGTCGAAGACGGCGAGCGCGGCCAGGCCCTGCACGGCCGTCCGCGAGCGGACGACGTGCAGGGTGATGCCCTCCTGCTCCGCCGCGCTGGCGGCCGCCTCGGCCGCCAGCACCGTGTCACCGTCGTTGGGGAGGACGATGACCTCGAGGGCGTGCGCCGCGCGGGCCGCGTCGAGGAGCTGGCCGGCGGAGGCGCGACGACCCGGTCCGCTGGACACGACGACTGCACCGGCGTCCTCGAACACCTCGGCCAGCCCGGGACCGGCCGCGCAGGCGACCACGGCCACCGTGGTTGCTGGCGTCGCGCGAGCGATCTGGTCAGCGCCACCACCCTGAACAGAAAAATGCGTGACCCGCACCCGGTAGGGGCGACCGGCGTCGATGCCCGCCTCCACGGCCGCACCCACGTCGTCGACGTGCACGTGGACGTTCCACAGGTCCGGTCCGCCGACCACCAGCAGTGAGTCGCCGAGCCCGTCGAGGGTCGCCGTGAGGGTGGCCACCCGCTCCTCGTCGCTGTCCCGCAGCAGGTACATCACCTCGTAGGCCGGGCCGCCCACGACGAGGTCGCCGTCACCGGTGGGCGCTCCCCCCGCCGCGCCGATCGGCTCGACCACGCCACCGACCTGGCTCCAGTCCTCGCGACGGCGCATCGAGTCGTCGGCGAACACCTCCATGCGCTCACCCACGTGCGTGCCGTCCTGGTGCACCACTCGCGCGAGCGCCTCGAGCAGCAGCAGGTAACCGGCCGCGCCCGCGTCGACGACGCCGGCGCGCTCCAACGCCGGGAGCTGGGCAGTCGTGGCCCGCAGGGCCTCGGTCGCCGCGTCGAGGGCGTCCTCGGCCACGGCCACCAGCCCGCGGTCGACAGCGGCGGCTCCGGCCGCCGCGGCCGCCCGGGCCACCGTCAGGATCGTTCCCTCCGCGGGGCGGGTGACGCTCGCGTAGGCGCGCTGGCTGGCGCGCTCGAGGCCGGCGGCGATGGTCTCGGCACCCGCCTCGTCCTTGCCGGACTCGGCGATCGCCTCGGCGAACCCGCGCACGAGCTGGCTCAGGATCACCCCGGAGTTCCCGCGCGCGGTCAGCAGCAGCGAGCGGGCCAGCGCCGAGCACTCCTGCGTCAGGGTGGCCGCCCCGAGGATGCCGGCCTTCTCGTGCTCGGTGCGGACCGAGTCGAGGGCGGCGTCGAGACTGAGGTAGAGGTTGGTGCCGGTGTCGCCGTCCGGGACGGGGTAGACGTTGAGCGCGTCGATCTCGGCCCGCCGCGCGGCGAAGGCGGCGCGAGTGAGCACGGCCCATCGCCTCGCGTCCACAGCGGTGAGGGCTTCGAGCACGGTGGCAGGCTAGCCGCAGACGCCGTCACGAGCCCCGTTTTGGCCGTTGCGCCACACCTCGGCTACGCTTGACCGGTTCCCGTGGACCTCTGCGTCGCTGGCTTGTGCCCGCGCGAGGAGACACCTTGGGGCCATCCATTCTTGTACCAATCGATTTCAGGAGAACACCCGTGGCTGCCAACTGCGACGTCTGCGGCAAGGGACCGGGCTTCGGTCACAACATTTCGCACTCGCACCGCCGCACCAAGCGTCGCTGGAACCCCAACATCCAGCGCGTCAAGGCGCTGGTGGGCGACGCGGGAGTGACCCCGAAGCGTCTCAATGTCTGCACCTCGTGCCTCAAGGCCGGCAAGGTCAAGCGCTGACCCTGCCCCCGCGGCATACCGAAACGAGCCGATCTCCCCACCGGGAGGTCGGCTCCTTTCATGTCTAGCCGCCGAAGTGTCGATTTTCCTGCTACGCCCGGAAGTGGTCCCACCCGCGCGCCTGCTGGACGGCCCCGTCGAGGGTGACGCCCGCGCCGGCCTCCACGAGGCCGATGGTGCGCCAGCCGTCGGGGACGTCGCCCGGGAAGGTGGCCAGCAGGCTGTGCTCCTCGCCCCCGGCGAGCACGCACTCCCACGCTGCGTCGCCGACGACCGGCTCGAGTGCCGCGTGGTCGTCGAGGAGACCGGTCGGGGACAGCGCGAGGCGCACGCCGCTCGCCTCGGCGATGCGGTGACCGTCACGCAGCAGCCCGTCGGACAGGTCGATCATCGCGCTGGCACCAGCGCGCGCAGCCTCTGGTCCGGCCGCCAACGGCGCGACCGGACGCAGGTGCTGGGCCAGGCACGAGCGAGGTATGCCGTCCGTGACGGTCAGCGGGTCGGCGCCACCCTGCAGCAGCGCCAGGCCGGCCGCCGAGCGGCCGAGGGTGCCGTTGACGGCCACGACGTGGCCGGGGCGCGCGCCGCTGCGCAGCACCGGCTGGTGGTCGCCGAGGTCGCCCAGCGCGGTGACCGACACCATGAGGACGCCGGTCGGGGCCGAGGACAGGTCGCCGCCGGCGACGACGACACCCGCTGCGGAGGCTCGCTCCCCCAACACCCGGGCGAAGTCCACCGCCCAGTCGAGCCGGGTCGCGGGCTCGGCCACCAGCGACACGAGGATCGCGGTCGAGATCGCGCCCATGGCGGCGACGTCGGCGAGGTTCTGGGTGAGGACCTTGGTCGCCACGTCACCCGCCGTCGACCACTCGTCGAGCCAGTCCCGGCCGCGCACCATCGAGTCAGTCGTGGCAACGGTGGCCGGGCCGGTGCGCAGGACCGCTGCGTCGTCACCCGGCCCGACCGACAGCGCTGCCGACGACGGGAAGAACGGGAAGATCTCGCGCAGGAGCTCGGACTCGGAGACGTCAGCCAGGGTGCGAGCGGCCGTGACCATGACTTGACCTCCTCGTGACGGGTCGGGGGAGACGGGCGGGACACGGGCACGGTAGCGTCTGGCGTGGCCGAGGTGCGCCCCGGCCGTGCAGTTCTCCGGGACACCGATGTCCCGCTCAGGACTCTGAGTACCAAGACGAGCTCAACGCTTGAACAGACTGAACCCTTAAACAGAACTGTGAGGTGCCACGTGGTGGTCCAGGCCTACATCCTGATCCAGACCGAAGTCGGCAAGGCGGCGTCCGTTGCCGAGGCCATTGCCCAGATTGCCGGTGTGGTGCTGGCCGAGGACGTCACTGGTCCCTACGACGTGATCGCCCGCGTCGAGGCCAACACCGTTGACGAGCTGGGCAAGCTCGTCATCGCCAAGATCCAGGACGTCCCGGGCATCACCCGCACCCTGACCTGCACCGTCGTCCACGTCTGAGCGTTCGACCGACGTGTGTCGCGCTGCCCGCCTGAGGGCTGCGCGCCCAGTGCGCACCACGACCACCGGCCTCCTCGTCCTCGGGGTGGCCGGTGGTCTGCTTTCGGCCTGCTCCACCCTCGTGGAGATCTATCCGCCGCAACACACGGCGGAGTGCGAGCCGGCGACCGCCCAGTGGCCTTCGAAGGCTGGCGGTCAGTCCGCGCGGGGGGTCGACCCCAACGGTGGCGTGAAGGCAGACGCGGCTGCGTGGGGTGACCCCGCCATCATCGCCACCTGCGGATGGCCCGCCCTCGGCCCCACCGACAAGGAGTGCCTCGACGTCGACGGCATCTACTGGGTCGTCGAGCCCCTGAGCGACGGCGTGCGGTTCACGACCTACGGACGAGAGCCGGCGATCGAGGTCCTGGTCCCCCACGCCTATGCTCCCGAGCCGCTGCTGCTCCCCGCCTTCGGTCCGGCCGCGAAGGCGCTGCCCACCAACGGCCGCAAGTGCGACTGAGCCCCGCCCGTGCCTTCCGCTGCCAGGACGCGCCGTAGCCCGATGAACACGACCGCGACGAGGATCGCCCAGAGCCCCACACCGGCGATGGCCTCGATCGGCCTGAATGGCTGCCCGTTCGCCGTGCCGCTCCAGTCGAGCCCGTGGTTCCAGTCCGCATAGACCGCGAAGAGGAAGAGCCCGCCGAGGATGTTGTAGGCGAGGGCGACCCTGGCCCGGAGGATCAGCGTCGCCGCGGCGGCCCAGGCCAGGTACTGCACGCCGAAGGCCGGTGAGAGGACGAGGAACGCGATGAGGCTGAGGGCCACACACTCCATGGCGGCCCCCGGCCTGCGCCAGACCAGCACGGCCGGCACGAACGCACAGATGAGCAAGATCAGGTAGCGACCCGGTCCGATCAGCCACGCCGACATCGTCGGGAGGTTGAACGCGTCCATCATCTTCACGAGCCCCCAAGGGCGGTCACCGACACCCGCGTAGCCGAGGACATTGGTCCGCACACCGTCCCACTGGGAGACGATGGCCGGCCCCCAGACGATGCCGATGGTGACGACGAACCCCGCAGCCGCGCGGAGCAGCAGGCGTAGGTCCCGGCGCCCGAGGAGCCACGCAGCCAGGGTCGGGAGCGCCACGATCGGAGCGAGCTTCACGCTGATGGCGAGCGCCAGGGCGATGCCCCCCACCGCGGCCATCCGCCGGTCGACCACGAGATAGGTCCCGAGCCAGAGCAGCAACATCATCAGGGGGTCGGTGTTGCCGTGGTACCCGGCCACGAGAAGGAGGATGGGGCTGGCAGCCAGGGCGACCCCCGCGACCGTCGCCGCGCCAACCGACTTTCGTCGCCGCAGGATCTCGAACAGGACCAGCGCACACACGACATCGCTGATCGCGGCGGTTGCCCGCAGCGAGAACTGCAGGGGCACGCCCACGCGCTCGAGGGCGGCGAGCGCCTCGAGGAGGTATCCGACCAGCGGTGGGTGGTTGTACTGGGTGACGTCGCGGGTCGAGAAGTCGATGGCGTACACCCCCACCGGTCCCTGCTCGCGCACCCCCTTGGCGAACGCCTTCCAGGCACCCAGGTCCTGCGTGCCACCGGTGCTGGCCGCGAGCGCGAGCTTGGCGACCAGGGCCAGGAGCGCGGTCACCAGCACAGCACGTCGCCCCCTGGTGGAGGACAGTGCCGCACGGCTGCCGTCGGGATGTGCCACGGAGGGGAGCGTAGGCCCCAATGGGGTTGCGTCTGAGGCAATCCCGCCGTGATCGAAGCCGAACGGATGATCTCGCAACGGCCCGATCCCTGTGACGTGGGCGTGCACGCCCCGAGCTCGGTTATGGCGCGGGAACGAGCTTGGCCTTCTGGAGCAGGCCCCACACGTACTCCGCCCACCTGGCCTGACCACTCAGGTTCAGGTGGTTGAGGTCGTCGCTGTAGTCGGATCGACGCATGGTCCAGCCCTGGCCGGTCTGGTCGGTGCTGCACCGGTCGGTCTCCGAACAGGCCTTGGTCAGCTCGGTCTTGAATCCTGCGATCGCGGCTTCGAGCCGGGTGAGCTCCTTGGGGACGAGGTTGCCTCTCGGGTCGAGGAAGGCGCACGGACCCGTGCCGCCCACGCTCGCCCGCTCTGATCGTGAGTACACCGCGGCATCGCGGCTGGGTGTGCTGATCTGGGTGGTGATGAAGAATCGGCTACCGGGCATCTTCGTCGACAGCTCTCCGAGGACCTTGCCGATGGCTTGGCCGTACGTAGCGAAGTCGCCTTGGGTGGCCGGACAGGCGATGTCGGCATCCAGGGTCGCGATGAGGACCAGCTCAGGCTGTGGGTTCTGCGCGATCAGGCCCTCGGCCTGCCCAGCAAGCGACTCGACGTCGGCACTCCCCGAGCCGAAGTTCACGACGTGGCCCTTGATCGCAGGGTGTGCCTGCAGGAGGCGCAGGTAGACGCTGTTCACCTCAGGATTGCTCCCTGTCGCCCACGAGTTGGCCTTGACCTCCTGGCCGCCCGGCTGGGTGCCTTCGCCAGTCACCGCCGAGTGGCCGATCGCCGCAACGGAGTCCGGGTAACCGGTGTACGCAGACGCGGGCTTCGTGGCCGAGGCGGTTCTGCTGGTTGGGTTCGTCGGACTGTCTCCACCAGAGCAACCGGCGCCGAGCAGGACCGCGCAGAGGGCCGAACACCCCCAGGCGCGCTTTGAGCCGCTTCGTGCCATCGTCTTCATCGCGGCACTCCTCTCGCCAACCGTCGAGGACGAGCCCCAGCTCCACCCTCAGGTCATGGTCATGGAGTCGTTCCCGGGCACCGTCAGACCCGGGAGCGCCTCCGGTGCGACCAGGACGAGTACGCCGAGCACGAGCAGCATCACCGCCGTCCCGTACGTCGCCGTGCGCCGCCACGGCAGGACCTTCTCGACCGCGATGAAGCCTGCGACGACTGCCATCCAGACCACGCTCATGACTCCCAGCGCGAACAGTGACGCCATCAGGGCCCAGCAGCACCCGACGCACCAGGCGCCGTTCTTGGCACCCATCCGGAGGGCGCCCGACCTCCCGCCCCGCCAGGACCCGAGCAGCGTGCCCAGCGGGCTACGGCACTTCCCGAGGCAGACGTTCTTGAGCGGCGTCAGCTCGTAGCCGGCAGCCATGACCAACACGGCTCCGGCGATGGGCCGCCCGGCGCGGTCCCACGACAGGGCCCCTCCCGCCAGGCGGCTCGCCACTCCCCCGACCAGGAAGGCGACGACGCCGGCACCAACCCAGGTCAGGAGGTAGCCGCCGGTGAAGACGAAGGGCAGCAGGCGCGACTTCCCGCTCATCCGCGCGTAGAGGGCGATCGTCGGCGCGACCGACGGGAACATCATCGCCGCCATCATGACCACCCAGACGCTGATGAACCATCCGAACGAGCCGAGGGCCGTCCAGGGGCCGGTGTCCATGCCGCGCATGAGCTCGAAGGTCCACCACCAGGCGGCAGCTGCGAGGAGGAAGAGCAGCGCGACCAGCCCCCACTGCGCGCGGCTGGCGACGAGTGCAGGATGTAGACCTCCGCGGGCCGATGGGGCCGCCGAGCTGATGTCGGTCATCCGTTCAGGCAGTCCAGGCGAAGTCCGACTTCGACAGTCCGGTCTTCCCCTCGTACTCGATGCCGAAGGCACTGATCCTCGACCGCTTGGCTTCGGCCATCGTCAGGTCCGACCCGACCGGGTGGAACATCCCGGAGAACTTGATCGGCTCCCCGGACTCCACCCCGAACGGCACGATGTCAGCGATCTCGAAGTCGATGACGTCGCCGATGCGGACGCTGTGTCGCAGGCCATCGTCCTCGACGTCGATCTTGGCGCGTTCGACGCCCAGCATCTCGCCGATCAGCGGCGCGAGACCCGCCATCGGCCCACCCAGCTGGCCGCCGAAGACCTGCACGAGCTGGTCGAACTGCTCGTCGGTCGCGCCGTCGTCGACGAACACCCCGACCCGCCAGTTGCCCTCGGTCATGACCTTGGGCGTGTCGGCGATCAGGGCGACCTTGCACCCCGCGATGTCGGTGCCCTCCACGGCACCCTCGCGGATGTTGAACACGAGCGTCACGCGACAGAAGTCGTAGGTGGCTCCGTGATCGAGAGACAGGTTGCACGGGCACATCAGCTCGCACGAACAGGTCTCGACGTAGCTACCGGCCAAGTTCCAGGACATCGGACCTCCCAATTGCCCCTCACGCCGAGTCTCCCGCCGCGCGCCAACAGCGTCAACGGCCACGGACGCCGTTGGGGCCATTGAATTTCCGGCAAGTTCCGGCCTTCCGGACAAACGGCTCTCAGGCCTCGACCACCTCCGGCTCCTGGCTGGCGACCTGCTCTTCGGGTCTCAGCGCTGCCGGCGAAGCCGCTTGGCCTGGGCAACGGCGAGCACACCGACGACTCCCGTGACCAGGAGCAGCACGAATCCCCAGACCACTCCCCATGACCACCACCCAGCCGACGCGATGTTGCCCCTCAGGTCGCCGTCGAACGACCCGAACAACAGGCTGGCCAGGCAGAACGTGCTGAGGAGCACCGCCGCGATGAGACCAACGGGAGGCCGCACGTTGCGGCCCGCCAACCAAGCCAGGGCGAGCTGAACCACACCGACAGGGAGCGGCACCGTGTACTCCGTGTCAAAGCCCCAGGCGTGGTCCCACGTGTCGACGCCCGACGCGACGGCAATGAAGCCACCGATCACGTCGCACGCGAGCAACGTGAGCATGGCCAGGATCAGGCCCCGCCCCAGTGCCATCCGCGACTCGGCGCGTGACCCGTCCCAGGCTCTTGGGACGCCCTCTCCCGACGGTCCGTCCATGCAGCCAACATGACAGCGGGCCCGCTCCTGGAGCAGATGCAAACAGCGCAGACCCGTGCGCGTCTGACACCATCGCGGGCAGACCTACCGACAGCTGCTTGAGATGGGAGAAGCACATGCCCGAGTTCACGTGGCTGCCGGCCAACCAGGCAACGGGCGAGGACGTCGAGGCGGTGTTCGCCACTGGGGGTGCCAGCAAGTGCCGCTGCCAGGCCATGAAGGTGCCGGGCTGGATCTGGCGTGACACGACCCAGGAGCAGAGGGACAACGCCCTTATCGAACAGACTGCCTGCGGCACCGCGGGACCGACCTCTGGGCTCATCGGGTACGTCGACGGCGAAGCGGCCGGATGGGTCGCCGTCGAGCCGCGGGAGAACTACCCCAGGCTGTGGAGTCGAAAGCAGCCGTGGATGCGGATGGATCCCGAGCTCGAGGGTGTCTGGTCGGTCACCTGTTTCGTGGTGCGCAAGGGCTGGCGCCAGTCGGGCCTGACCTACGAGCTGGCCACCGCCACGGTCGAGTACGGCGAGCAGGTCGGGGCCCGCGTCCTGGAGGGCTACCCGATCGAGCCGCCACCGGGCAAGACCGTGATCTGGGACGAGGCGTCGGTGGGACTGCTGCAGGTCTTCCTCGAGGCGGGTTACGAGGTCGTGGCGTCACCCACCCTGCGTCGGCGCGTGGTGCGTCGACGACTGGAGAGCGCCCGATGACCCTCACGCGCGGACTGCGGCGGATGAGTGCGGTCAGTCGGGAGTGCTCGGGGCCACCTCGCGCACCATCACGCAGTTGCCCAGGCCCTTGGGCCGGTCGTAGGTGAAGCCCTCCCGCTCGTACATCGTGCGGGTGCCGTTGTAGAGGAACGACGAGTTCTTCTTCCGCACCCCGCCGGTGTCGTGCGGGTAGCCCTCGACCACGCCGCCTCCGGCCTGCGCGATCAGCTCGACGGCCCCGCGCAGGGCGACCGACGCCAGTCCCTTGCCGCGATGCGCCTTCTCGACCTGGATGCAGGTGACCCGGTAGTCGGGCAGCCGCTCGGCCGTGGCGAGGTACTCCTTGCGGTGGTGGATGCCGGGCAGCTCCTCGGGTGTCCCGTACTCCGCCCAGGCGATGGCGAGGTCGCCGTCGTAGACCAGAGCAGCGTGCGCGATCCCCTCGTCGACGCGGCGCTTCTTGAACGCCCGGTTGTCCTCGGTGGTGCTGTCAGGATCGCGGTCCTCGGGGTGGAACCACGTGCACCAGCAGTTGGCGAACATGCCCTTGTTCCGCTCGACCAGAGCGGCGAAGTCGTCGAACGTCTCCGGCGTGAGCGCCTTGATCGTGAAGTCGGACATGCCGGCAAACTACCCGGGATCCAGGACGTTCGGCGTCCGGAACCTCCCCGGGTCAGGGCGACTCGAGCGCATCACACCAAACCGCGCGGCGCCCTCCCCCGCGACTCAGCGCAGCCCGACCGGCCGGGTGAGGGCGAGCTGGATCAGCTCGTCGATCAGCTGCGGGTAGGGCAGCCCGGTCGCCTCCCACATCTGGGGATACATCGAGTGCGGGGTGAAGCCGGGCATCGTGTTGATCTCGTTGATGACGACGTCGCCGGTGTCGGTGTAGAAGCAGTCGACCCGTGCCAAGCCCTCACAACCGAGCGCCTCGAACGCCTCGCCCGCCAGCCGCTGAACCTCGGCCGAGATCGAGTCCGGCACGTTGGCGGGGCAGGACAGGACCGCGCCGTCGTCGAGGTACTTGGCCTCGAAGTCGTAGAACTCGTGACCGCCCTCGGCCGTCACCTCGATCTCCCCGACGTGCGAGACGCGGGGTGCATCGGTGCCGCGGCCCTGGAGGACGGCGCACTCGATCTCACGACCGACGATGCCCTGCTCCACGATGACCTTGCGGTCGTGCTCGCGGGCGAACTCGATCGCCGCCTCCAACGCCTCGGGAGCCGACACCCGCGAGATCCCCATGCTCGAGCCGGCTCGTGACGGCTTGACGAACACCGGGTAGTCGAGCGCGCCGACCGCGTCCATCGCTGCCGCCTTGTCGCGCCGCCACTGGGAGTCGGTGATCACGACATACGGGCCGACCGGGAGGCCGGCCCCCGCAAACAGGACCTTCATGTAGTGCTTGTCCATCCCAGCAGCCGACGCGAAGACCCCCGACCCGACGTAGCGGATGTCGGCCATCTCGAACATGCCCTGGATGGTGCCATCCTCCCCAAAAGGCCCGTGCAGCAACGGAAAGACGACGTCCACCTCCCCGAGCGACTCGGGGATCTGCTGCGGCTCGAGCGTCGTCAGCGTGCGGTCGGTGGTGGCGAGCGGCACCACGACGGCAGCCCCGTCCGACGCGACCTCGGGCGTGCTGTCCGACGTCAGCTCGAGCGACCGCAGGTCGCCGTCGGCGAGCACCCAGTGACCGTCGCGCGAGATCCCGATCGGGATCACGTCGTAGGCGTCGCGGTCGATCGCTCGCATCACCCCCGCGGCGGTGGCGCACGACACGGCGTGCTCCGAGGAGCGGCCGCCGAAGACGATGGCGACGCGAGGCTTGGAGGGCGTGGGCTGGTCAGTGCTCATCGCGGATGAGCGTATCCCGCCCATTCGTCGGGCAGCCCGACGGCACGCACGGCCACCCGCCTACGCTGGCGACGTGAGCCACGAGCAGCTGTCCCCCGCCTCCCGCGTCGTCGCCCTCGGGCGCCAGCCCCGTATGCCGGGTGCCGGAGTCAACGCGCCCCTCGAGTTCACGTCGACCTACCTCGCCGACGGCCCGGTCAACTACGCGCGCGGGGGCAACCCCACCTGGACGGCGTTCGAGGAGGCGCTCGGCGGCCTCGAGGGCGGCGACGCCCAGGTCTTCTCATCGGGGATGGCTGCCGTCTCGGCCGCCCTCACCCTGGTGCCGCACGGCGGGGCCGTCGTGGTCCCGGCGCACGCCTACAACGGCACGACCGCACTGCTCGACCAGCTCGCGTCCACCGGGGCGGTGGCGGTCCGTCGCGTCGACCCCACCGACCAGGAGCAGGTCCGCGAGGCGCTGCAGGGGGCGGCGATGCTCTGGGTCGAGTCCCCCACCAACCCCATGCTGGAGGTCTCAGACATCCGCGCGCTCGCCGCCATGGCGCGTCAGGCCGGCGCCCTGACGGTGTGCGACAACACCTTTGCCACACCGCTGGTTCAGCAGCCTCTCAGCGACGGCGTCGACGTCGTGCTGCACTCCGTGACCAAGTACCTCTCCGGCCACTCCGACGTCATCCTCGGTGCGCTCGTCACCCCCTCGACGGACGCCGGTCGCGAGCTCGCCGACCGGCTGTCCACCGCCCGACTGCTGCACGGCGCCATCGCCGGGCCGATGGAGACCTGGCTGGCCCTGCGTGGCCTGCGCACCCTGCACGTCCGCATCGAACGCGCCACTGCCAACGCCCGAGTGCTCGCCGAGCGCCTGGCCGCCCACCCGGCGGTCGAGAGGACGCGCTACCCCGGGTTCGGGGCGATCATCGCCATCGAGGTGCCGGGCGGCGCAGCCGGCGCCGAGCGCGTCGCTGCGGCAACCGAGCTGTGGACCCACTCGACCAGCCTCGGAGGGGTCGAGTCGCAGATCGAACGTCGTCGCCGCCACCCTGCGGAGCCGGCCACCGTCCCCGACGCCTTGCTGCGCCTGTCCGTCGGCATCGAGGACGTGGAGGACCTGTGGCGCGACCTCGACCGCGCCCTCAGGGACGGCGCGGACGCCACCTGACGGCTGTCGATTCGGGGCGGGCTCGAACGTCATCTGGGTGAAGGCCACGCCCGGTGGCCTCGCCCAACCGGAGGTCATCATGAGCCATCCCATCGTGCACGCCGAGATCCGTTCGGGCGACCCTGACGCAACAAGGGCCTTCTTCGGGGAGCTGTTCGGCTGGACCTACCCCACCGAAGGAGCCTTCCCCGGCTACACCTTTGTCGAGACAGGGGTGCCCGGCGCGCTGTACACCGCGATCAGCCCGCTCCAGGGCGACGGCGACCTGGTCACGTTCTTCGTCGGCGTCGATGACATGGCCGCGGCCATCGCCGAGACGACTCGCCTCGGCGGACGCGTCGTCCAGGAGCCGGTCAGCGTTCCCGGAGTGTCGTTCGCCCTGATCGCAGACCCGCAGGGTCATGTCGTCGGTTTGGCCCAGCAGGTCTGACCGGGTCAAGGAGGCGTTTCCGGAGACTCGCACCGACTCCCTCGATGCAAGAGGAATTGGTTGCTCTCCCCAACGTTGACTTTCGGGGCGCGGAGACCCTACGCAACGGGGCGTCATCATCCCTGGGTGAGTAGCTTCCAGTCGCCCTCGCTGACGACCTCGACGGTGCCGTCGACCACCGTGATGGCCGTCTGGTCGTCGATGGCGTAGGAGGGACCCGGGATGCCCTCTGCCCACGCCTCTGCCTTGGGCAGGGTGTTGGTGGGAAAGACGTCCAGGTGCGGGAAGATCGAGAAGTCGACGACCCCCAGCGTCCGGTCGTCCGGGGCGGACGGCCACTCCACGAAGTAGTCGCCGATCCTGGGGGTCATGACCATGCTGCCGGCGCTCACTCCCACCCAGACCAGGTCGGGCAGTGACGGCAGGAGGTCGGCCAGTCCGGACTGCCGCATCCAGTGACACAGGTAGGTGGCATCGCCGCCGTCCACCAGCAGGACGTCGGCGTCTCTGACCCACGGGACCCAGCGCTCCTCGCCGATGCTGGGCAGGGCGGTGAGCTCGAGCACACCCAGTGACCTCCACCCCAGCGTGGACATGCCGCCCCACGGAGGCAGCCCGCTGACGAAGCCACGGACCGAGGTCGGCCCACACATCGGGTGCCCCCACTGGGCGGTGGGGATGCAGAGCGCGTTGGACTCCGAGATCGGCTTGCCCAACAGGTCGACCAGGGCAGCACGGATGCTGTCGTTGGTGACGCCCCCGGACGTGAGAAGCAGCTTCACAACAGACCCCTGACTGCTCTACTTCGCCTCGTTCTTGAGTGCCCGTCCCATCAGCGCGCCGACGACGTCCTCGGCCCGCCGACCGTCGTGCACGACCGCCGCCACCTGCTCGATGATCGGCACGTCGACGCCGTGGTCGTGGGCGAGCTGCAGGATCGACTCGCACGACTTCACGCCTTCAGCCGTCTGCTTCGTGACCGCCACCACCTCCTCGACCCCCATCCCGCGACCGAGGTTGAGCCCGAAGGTGCGGTTGCGCGAGAGCGGCGACATGCAGGTGGCGATGAGGTCGCCGACCCCGGCCAGTCCCGAGAACGTCACCGGGTCGGCTCCGAGCGCCATGCCCAGGCGGGACGTCTCGGCGAGACCGCGGGTGATGATCGAGGCCTTGGAGTTGTCGCCCATACCCAGCCCTTCGGCCATGCCCACCGCCAGCGCGATGACGTTCTTCACGGCGCCGCTGAGCTCGGCGCCGACGACGTCGGTCGTGGTGTAGGGCCGGAAGTAGGGCGGGTTCGAGGCCTCGGCGACCATGCCTGCGACCGCCTCGTCGATGCACGCGACCACGCTCGCGGCCGGCTGCTTGAGGGCGATCTCCTTGGCCAGGTTGGGGCCCGACACGACGACGATCCGCCGGGGCTCGACTCCGCCCGCCTCGGCGATCACCTCGCTCATCCGCTTCGTGGTGCCGAGCTCGACGCCCTTCATCAGCGACACGATCGCGGCGTTGCGGGGCAGCACCCCACCCCAGTCGGCGAGGTTGGCCCGCAGGGTCTGGGAGGGCACGGCGAGGACGATGATGTCGGCGCCCTCGGCTGCCTCGGCGGGGTCGGTCGTGGCCGAGATGCCCGTAGGCAGTGGGATGCCGGGGAGGTAGTCCTCGTTGCTCCCCGCGTTGATCTGGTCGACCACCGCCTGTCGGCGCCCCCACATGCGCACGGTCGTGCCGCTGTCAGCCAGCACCGCGGCATACGCCGTGCCCCAGCTGCCCGTCCCGAACACCGCAGCCGTCGTCATGCGCCATCTCCTTGCGTGCGGTGGAAGTTCCCGGTCTCGGGCAGTCCGTGCTTGCGTGAGTCGAAGCGCTCGGCCGGGGCCTTGGCGCCGCGGATGGTCTCGAGCTCGGCCGTGATCGCCGCCATGATGCGGTCGGTCGCCTGACGCAGCAGGGCACCCGTCACGGGCTCGTCGTAGAGGTCGCTGAGGTCGACGGCCGGACCGGCGCTGACCCGCATCGTCTTGCGTGGGAACAGCCGCAGCCGCTTCCCGTAGGGTGCGAGCAGCTCCTGCGGCCCCCACTGGGCGACCGGGATCACGGGGCAGCGAGTCGCCAACGCGATCCGCGCGGCTCCGGTCTTGCCGACCATCGGCCAGATGTCGGGGTCGCGGGTGAGCGTGCCCTCGGGATAGACCGCGACGCACTTGCCGCTCTCCACCGCGGCGACGGCGGCCCTGAAGGCGTCCGCGGCCTGGCCGGTGTTGCGGTAGACCGGGATCTGCTCGGCGCCACGGAGGATGGCGCCGACGACGGGGACGCGGAAGACGCCTTCCTTGCCGAGGAAGAAGGGCGGGTGGTCGTGGTCGACGAGGAAGTGGGCGAAAGCCAGCGGGTCGACGTAGGACAGGTGGTTGGGCGCCACGACGAACCCACCGGTGGCTGGCAGGTTCTCGGCGCCGCGCCAGTCGCGCTTGGTGACCACCATGAGCACGGGACGCAGGATCGCCACCACGAACCGGTAGGCGAAGGGCAGAGCTCGTGCACCGCGGGCGGTCACGTGTCCTCCATATCGACGGGAGCGTGTGAGTGAGCATCCTCGCGGCTCCCGGGGTCGGTGTCGAGCAAGCGCGCCAGCACTGCGACGATCGTCTCGATGACCTCTCCCGTCGACTGGCACCTCGTCGTCCCCGTCAAGGGCGGGGCGACCGCGAAGTCGCGCCTGCACCCTCCGGCCGGGGTCGGACGCGAGGACCTCGCCCTCGCCCTCGCGACCGACTGCCTCACCGCCTGCTGCGCCGGTATGCCGTCCGGCCGGGTCCTCGTCGTGACCTCCGACGAGCGGGTGCGCGGGGTCGCGCGCGCTCTGGGTGCACTGGTCGTGCCGGACCCCGGCGCAGGTCTCGACGCCGCCGTCCGTGCGGGCCGCGACGCCGCCCTGGCGCGGTCCGCGCACGCCCCGGTGGCGGTGTTGCTCGGCGACCTGCCGTCCCTGCGCCCCACCGACCTGGTGGCAGCGCTGGCCGCAGCGTCCCAGCACCCCCGCGCGGTGGTCCCGGACGCCTCGGGCACCGGCACGGTCCTGTTGACCGCCCTCGACGGGGCCGACCTCGTCCCGTCCTTCGGCCACGGCTCGGCCGCCAGGCACGAGGCGGCGGGGCACGACCGGCTCCCACTCGACCTCCCCCGGCTGCGGACCGATGTCGACGACGACCGGGCCCTGCGCGCCGCCCTCGCGCTCGGGGTCGACGCCGCCACGGCGGGCGTGCTGGGCGCCACGCCGGATACGCTGCCGCCCATGCAGGCGAGCGTGCACACCTTCGACGAGTCGACCGGCGGCGGCTCCGCGCTGCTCGACGACGGGCGCGAGGTCAGCTTCAGCTCCGCGGTGTTCGCGGCCAGTGCGCTGCGCCACCTGCGGGTCGGCCAGCGCCTCAGCATCGACCTGGGTGAGGGCACGACGGTCGACCGCCTGTGGATCGTCGGGATCGGCGACGACCAGACCATCGGCTGACTCTCGGCGAGGCGGCCGGGCGGACGACGTCGTGAGGCGGGCTCAGCCGACCTCGTAGTCGGCTCCCAGGCCGTCGAGCTTGTCGGAGAACCGCTCGTAGCCCCGGTAGATCAGCTCGATGCCGTGCACCTTGGACTGTCCCTCGGCGGCCAGTGCGGCGATGAGGTAGCTGAAGCCACCGCGCAGGTCGGGGACGGTGATCTCGGCACCCTTGAGGGGCGTCGGACCCGAGATGACCGCGCTGTGGCGGAAGTTGGCCCGGCCGAACCGGCACGGTGAACCACCCAGGCACTCCTTGTAGAGCTGGACGACCGCGCCCATCTCCCCCAGTGCCTCCGTGAACCCCAGTCGGTTCTCGTAGACCGTCTCGTGGACGATCGACAGACCACTGGTCTGGGTCAGGGCCACGACCAGGGGTTGCTGCCAGTCGGTCATGAAACCGGGGTGGACGTCGGTCTCGAGCACGAGCGAGTTGAGGGTGCCACCGGCGTGCCAGAAGCGGATGCCCTCGTCGTCGATGTCGAAGTCGCCACCGATCTTCCGGAAGACGTTGAGGAACGGCATCATCGCCTGCTGCTGGGCGCCCCGGACGTAGATGTCGCCCTTGGTCGCCAGCGCCGCGCACGCCCATGAGCCGGCCTCGATGCGGTCCGGGATGGACAGGTGGTCGTAGCCCCCGAGACTGTCGACACCGTCGATCTTGATGACCCGGTCGGTCTCCACACTGATGATCGCGCCCATCTTCTGCAGCACGGCGATGAGGTCGAGGATCTCCGGCTCGACGGCGGCGTTGCGCAGCTCGGTGACCCCCTGGGCGCGCACCGCCGTCAGCAGCACCTGTTCGGTCGTGCCGACGGACGGGTACGGCAGCTTGATGCGCGTGCCCTTCAGCCCGTTGGGCGCAGTGAGGCGTAGTCCCTCGGGACGCTTCTGCACGTCGGCGCCGAACTGGCGCAGGACGTCGAGGTGGTAGTTGATCGGGCGCTCACCGATGCGGCACCCACCGAGGTCGGGGATGAACGCCTCACCGAGGCGGTGCAGCAGCGGGCCGCACAGCAGCACGGGCACGCGGGAGGAGCCGGCGTGGGCGTCGATGTCGGCCACGTGCGCCTGCTCGACGTTGGTCGGGTCGAGCAGCAGCTCGCCGTCACGGTCAGTGGAGTCGATCTTGACGCCGTGGAGCTCGAGCAGCCCCGACACGATCTTGACGTCGGAGATCTCCGGGACCCCCCGGAGCCGGCATGGCCCCTCCGCGAGCAAGGCGGCGACCATCGCCTTGGAGACCAGGTTCTTGGCACCCCTGACCTCGAGGTCTCCGACCAGCGGTACGCCGCCATTCACGGTGAGGATGTCTGCCATGGCCCAAGCATCCCACCCCGCCCTCCCGCCATGTGACGGAGGCCGACACCCATCTGGGTGCCGGCCTCCGTGATGGGGCTGGTGTGGCTCAGGCCTTCTTGGCCGCGCGCTTCGTCGCGGCCTTCTTGGCCGGTGCCGCCTTCTTCGCGGGAGCCGCCTTCTTGGCCGGAGCCGCCTTCTTC
>NZ_LMST01000001.1:3146832-3477333 GCF_001429685.1 Phycicoccus sp. Soil803
GCGCCGCCTTCTTGGCGCCGGCCGCGGCGGCCTTGGTGGCCGTCCCTGCAGCGGCACGGGCACCGGCGACAGCTGCCTTGGGCAGCGAGCGCGGGTTCTTGACGACATCCTTGAAGGCCGAGCCGGCGCGGAACTTCGGCACCACGGTCTTCTTGATCTTCACGCTGGCACCGGTGCGCGGGTTGCGGCCGGTGCGCGCGGCCCGGGCGGCCTGCTCGAACGTTCCGAAGCCGGTGATGGCGACGCTGCCGCCCTTGGCCACCTCGCGGATGATCACGTCCACGACGGCCGTCAGTGCGTCGCTGGCTGCCTTCCGGCTGCCGAGGCGGCTCTCCAGCTCCTTGATCAGTTCTGCCTTGTTCACGTCTTCCCCTTCATAGGGTTGGTGACGCCGGACCCCTTAGTCCGACGAGGGTGAGCGGCCGAGCCAGTGCCCGACTTGGGTCCGACGTTAGGGCGGTTGCGCGCGTGAGTCCACCATCTCGGCGCCCGATCTGTTGTGTCGCAACGGATTGCGGCGCGATTCGAGGCCGCTGGCGCGGCCGCAGCAGGTCGTCGACCTTCCGTGGGGCATTCCGGGCCCCGATGAGCGCGAGTGCCGGAAAGCGTTGCAGGTCAATGGTTTTCGCAAACGCATGACGATTCCGCAACGGTGCGGGACGCCAGAAGACCCCCGACGCGGAGCATCGGGGGTCTCTCCGGCAGGCGCCGGAAGGCGACTTTCGGGGAATTTGTGCTCGTCGGCGCGCCGCGCGCGTCAGGCCACCGTCGTGGAGGGCTTGTATGCCGGTCGGCGAGTCTCGAACTCGGTCACGTCCTGCTCGTGGCGCAGGGTCAGGCTGATGTCGTCCAGGCCCTCGAGAAGCCGCCAGCGCGTGTAGTCGTCGACCTCGAACGGAGCGACGATGTCACCGGCGGTGACGGTGCGCGACACGAGGTCGACCGTCACAGAGGCGCCCGGCTCGTTCTCGAGGTACTTCCAGATCAGCTCGATGTCGTCCTGGGCCAGCTGCGCCGTGAGCAGCCCCTGCTTGCCGCTGTTGCCGCGGAAGATGTCCGCGAACCGCGACGACAGGACGACGCGGAAGCCGTAGTTCAGCAACGCCCAGACGGCGTGCTCGCGTGAGGAGCCCGTCCCGAAGTCGGAACCCGCGACGAGCACCGACCCGGCGGCGTACGAGGGGTTGTTGAGGATGAACGTCTCGTCCTTGCGCCACGCCGCGAACAGGCCGTCCTCGAAGCCGGTGCGGGTCACCCGCTTGAGGTAGACGGCCGGGATGATCTGGTCGGTGTCGACGTTGCTGCGACGCAGCGGCACACCGATGCCGGTGTGGGTGGTGAAGGCATCCATCACTTGCTCCCCTCGGAAGTGGCGTCGACGAGGTCTGCCGGGCTGGACAGCGTGCCGCGCAAGGCGGTGGCGGCGGCGACGAGCGGGCTCACGAGGTGGGTGCGACCGCCCTTGCCCTGCCGGCCCTCGAAGTTGCGGTTGGACGTGGAGGCGCTGCGCTCACCGGGGGCGAGCTGGTCGGGGTTCATGCCCAGGCACATCGAGCAACCGGGGAGGCGCCACTCGGCACCCGCCTCGGTGAACACCTGGTCGAGACCCTCTTCCTCGGCCTGCAGCCGCACCCGCGCGGATCCGGGCACGACGAGCATGCGGACGCCGTCGGCAACCTTGCGCCCCTTGACGATGTCGGCGGCGGCGCGCAGGTCCTCGATCCGGCCGTTGGTGCACGAGCCGACGAAGACCGTGTCGACCCGGATCTCGCGCAGGGGCGTGCCCGCGGTCAGACCCATGTAGTCGAGGGCGTGCTGGGCGGCCGCCTTCTCGTTGTCGTCGCCCATCGTCTCGGGGTCGGGCACCGACTCGCTGAGCGGAAGACCCTGGCCGGGGTTGGTGCCCCACGTGACGAACGGCGTGAGCGTGTTGGCGTCGAGGTCGACCTCTGCGTCGAAGACCGCGTCGTCGTCGCTGCGCAGCGTGCTCCAGTCGGCGACCGCGGCATCCCAGTCGGCACCTGTCGGCGCGTGCTCGCGACCCTGGAGGTAGTCGAACGTGGTCTGGTCGGGGGCGATCATGCCCGCGCGGGCGCCGGCCTCGATCGACATGTTGCACACCGTCATGCGGGCTTCCATGGACAGCGCCCGGATCGCGCTCCCCCGGTACTCCAGGACGTAACCCTGGCCACCGCCGGTGCCGATCTTCGCGATCACCGCCAGGGTGATGTCCTTGGCCGTGACCCCGGGCTGGAGCTCACCTTCGACGTTGACCGCCATGGTGCGGAACGGCTTGAGCGGCAGGGTCTGCGTCGCCAGCACGTGCTCGACCTCGGACGTGCCGATCCCGAACGCCAGCGCGCCGAACGCTCCGTGCGTGGACGTGTGCGAGTCGCCGCAGACGATCGTCATGCCCGGCTGGGTGAGGCCGCGCTGGGGACCGACGACGTGGACGATGCCCTGCTCGGCGTGGCCCATGGGGAAGAGCCGGACCCCGAACTCCTCGCAGTTGCGGCGCAGCGTGTCGACCTGGGTCTTGCTCACGAGGTCGGTGATCGGGCCGGGCGTGGTCGGGACGTTGTGGTCCTCGGTCGCGAGGGTGAGGTCGGGACGGCGGACCTGGCGGCCCGCGAGCCGGAGCCCGTCGAAGGCCTGGGGTGAGGTGACTTCGTGGATCAGGTGGAGGTCGATGTAGAGCAGGTCCGGCTCGCCCTCGGCGCGCCGAACCACATGCGCTTCCCAGACCTTCTCGGCCAGCGTTCCTGACACGTCTTCCACCCTCTTGTCCTGGTTGCGGCCCATCGCGGGCACGGCCTGGCCGTGCCCTGTCGTGAGCACGGCGCTGTGCTGCAATCCGAGGTTCGCACGCGAGACACGCCCACGGATTTGCGTCTCAGCGAATGAGACGTCAATATCAAGCCATGGACACAACCAGTGGAGTCGGCGTTCTCGACAAGGCAGCCATCGTCCTCGGCGCCCTCGAGGCCGGTCCGTCGACCCTCGCCCAGCTGGTCACCGCGACCGGGCTGGCCCGCCCCACGGCTCACCGGCTGGCCGTCGCCCTCGAACATCACCGCTTGGTCACCCGCGATCTCCAGGGCCGTTTCGTGCTCGGCCCACGCCTGGCCGAGCTCGCCGCCGCCGCCGGCGAGGACCGGCTCCTGGCCGCTGCCGGCCCGGTGCTCGGCGCGCTGCGCGACCACACCAACGAGAGCGCGCAGCTCTTCCGGCGCCAGGGCGACCACCGCATCTGCGTGTCCGCGGCCGAGCGCCCCGTCGGTCTGCGTGACTCGATCCCGATCGGCGCGACGCTGTCGATGCTGGCCGGCTCGGCGGCCCAGGTGCTGCTCGCCTGGGAGGAGCCCGACCGGCTCCACCGCGGGCTGCACGGCGCCAAGTTCACCGCGACCACCCTCTCCGGCGTGCGCCGCCGCGGGTGGGCGCAGAGCGTGGGCGAGCGGGAAGCCGGCGTCGCCTCCGTGTCGGCACCCGTGCGTGGCCCGTCCGGTCGTGTCGTCGCCGCGGTGTCCATCTCGGGCCCGATCGAGCGGCTCTCCCGCCAGCCCGGCCGGCTGCACGCCGCCACCGTCATCGCCGGCGCCAACAAGCTCACCGAGGTGCTCGCGCGCCACCACGCGCAGCAACAGCAGCAGAACCACGCCTGACGCGAGCGCTCCACGCGCGCCCACGACGACGAGGTATGCCGCGTGGCCCAGCCGGCCACGCGGCATACCTCGCTCCGCTGGCCGTGGGTAGTGTGACTATCCATGAAGATGTCGGAGCTCTCGGAGCGCAGCGGCACGACGGTGGCGACCCTCAAGTACTACCTGCGTGAGGGACTCGTCCCGGCCGGGGAGAGCCTCGGCGCCACCCGGGCCGACTACTCCGAGGCGCACCTCCAGCGGGTGCGCTTGGTCCGCGCGCTGATCGACGCGGGTGTCTCCGTCGCCCAGAGCAAGCGGGTGGTCGAGACCCTCGACTCTCCCCCGACCTCCCGGCACGACCTCCTCGGCAAGGCGCAGTACGCGCTGCCCGCCAGCCACCCCGACGTCGCCGTCAGTGCCGAGGTGACCGACCTGGTGGCCGGGCTCGGCTGGCAGGTGTCACCCGACTCGCCGGCGCTCCGCTCGCTGACCGGCGCCATCGCCGCGGCGAGGTCGGCCGGCGTGCCGCTCGAGCCGGAGTCGCTGACCGGCTACGCGCGGGCCACCGAGGGCATCGCCGCGGTCGACGTGGCCGCGGTGCCGCGCGACGACCTCACCGCCGCCCTGCACCGGGTGGTGGCCGGCACGGTCCTGGTCGACCCGGTCCTGGCGGCGCTGCGCAGGCTCGCCCAGGAGCACGTCAGCAGCGGATCCTCCTAGGCTGGCTCACCCGTCCGGAGCCGGACATGGGAGAAGCCCCCGTCCGTGGACGGAGGCTTCTACTGGTAGCCCCGACGGGATTCGAACCCGCGCTACCGCCTTGAGAGGGCGGCGTGCTAGGCCGCTACACAACGGGGCCCTAGCTGGTTGCCCGTGCACTCTGCAGTGCGCGGGCAGCGGAGAGAACCATACCGGCAGGAAGTGGATTTCTCCGAATCGGCGTGTGCCACAAGGGCTTGCGCCTGAGCTGGGGTACCAGGACTCGAACCTAGAATGACGGTACCAGAAACCGTAGTGTTGCCAATTACACCATACCCCAAGGGGGTATCACTTCCAGCGCGCCCGAAGGCCTTCATGGGAGTGAACCGAGACGCGATACTACCGGCCCCTCGGTCGCGTTCCCAAATCGGCCGTGAGTGTTGCCTGCTACGTGTCGCCGGCAGGCCCCGACGACCTGCTCGACGCCCCCGACCCTCAGGCGAGGTCGTCGTGCAGCCGGTGCAGGCGCGCCAGGGTCGAGGTCTTGCCGAGGATCTCCATCGACTCGAACAACGGCGGGCTGATCCGCTGGCCGGAGACGGCGGTGCGCAGCGGCCCGAACGCGAACTTGGGCTTGATGCCCATCTCCTCGACGATAGCCGAGCGCAGGGCCGCCTCGATGGCGGGGGCGCTCCAGCCGCTCTCGGACCCGAGCACCCCCGAGCGGGTGTCGTCGACGTCCTCGAGCGCCTTGGTCGCCGCGGCCAGGACCGCACCGGAGTCGTCCTTGAGCTGGGCCCGCGCGTCCTCGGCGACCTCGATCTCGTCGTCGCCGAGGAAGAACGGGCGCACCAGGGCGCTCGCCTCGGTGAGCAGGACCATGCGGGTCTGGATCAGCTCGGTGACCTTCTTCAGCCGGGCCAGCTGGCCCAGGCTCGGGTTGTCACCCAGCACTCCGTCGGCCTGCAGGAACGGCAGCAACCGCGAGGCCAGCTCACCCACCTCGAGCCCACGGATGTAGACGCCGTTGAGCCAGTCGAGCTTCTTCAGGTCGAAGATCGGGCCGACCGGGTTGACCTTCTTCCAGTCGAAGTCCTCGCTGAACTCCTCGAAGGTGAAGACCTCGACGTCCTCGCCGGCGGCGCCTTCCTTCGGCGGATAGGCAAGCAGCGCAAGGAAGTTCACCAGCGCCTCGGGCAGGTAGCCCTGCTCCTTGAACCAGGTCAGGCGGGCCGCGGGGTTCTTGCGCTTGGAGATCTTCGACTTGTCGGTGTTGCGCAGCAGCGGCATGTGCGCGAACTTCGGCGGCTCGAGCCCGAGGTCCTTGTAGAGCTGGATGTGCTTGGGGGTGCTGGAGATCCACTCCTCACCACGCACGACGTGGGTGATCCCCATCTCGTGGTCGTCGACGACGACAGCGAGGTGGTAGGTCGGGAAGCCGTCGCCCTTGAGGATCACCTGGTCGTCGGGACGCGGTGCTGACACGCGACCACGGATGAGGTCGTCGAAGGTCAGCTCGACGTCGTCGGGGATCAGCATCCGCACCACTGGGGTCTCGTTGAAGCCCGGCAGCTCGGCCCGCTCCTCGCGCGTCTTGCCGTGGCAGAGCCGGTCGTAGCCGGTGGGCTGCTTGAGCTTCTGCTGCATGTAACGCATCTGGGCGAGACGCTCGGTCGAGCACCAGCAGTGGTAGGCACGACCATCGGCCAGCAGCCGCTCGACGTACGGGCGGTAGGTGTCGAGCCGCTCGGACTGACGGTAGGGCGCGAAGGGCCCACCCACGTCCGGCCCCTCGTCCCACTGCAGCCCCAGCCAGTGCAGCGTCTCGAAGACCTGCTGCTCGCTGTCCTCCCTGAACCGCGCCCGGTCGGTGTCCTCGATGCGCAGCACGAACGACCCGCCCTGCTGGCGCGCGAAGGCCAGGTTGAACAGCGACATGTAGGCGGTGCCGACGTGCGGGTCGCCAGTGGGCGACGGCGCGACACGGAGGCGGGGTGCGGAGCTGGGCGTCTCAGTCATGGTGCCCCGATTCTAGGGACCCCCCGAGCAGGTCCCCTCCGCCAGTCCCCCGCGACTTCTGGCCGCCAGGACCTCGCCAGACCCCCGATCCGGGCCACCCCTGCCACACCAGTGGCAACAAGTCGAGGTCGGGACGCAGGCGGGGTATGCCGCGGGCTGAGCCACGCGGCATACCTCGCCTCAGCGGCGCACGAAGGTGTTGCTGAGCGTGCCGATGCCCTCGATCTCGACGTCCACCCGCTGACCCGGCTCGACGAGGCCGACCCCGGCCGGGGTGCCGGTGAGGATCACGTCACCGGGGAGGAGCGTGAATGCGGCGCTGACGTAGGACACCAGGGTCTCCACGTCGAAGATCATGTCGGCGGTCCGGCCGTCCTGGCGGGTCTCGCCGTCGATCCGGCTCTGGATCCGCAGGTCGGACACGTCGAGCTCGGTGGTGATCCAGGGTCCCAGCGGCGTGGACGTGTCGAAACCCTTGGCCCTGGCCCACTGCCCGTCGCCACGCTGCCAGTCGCGCGCGGTGACGTCGTTGGCACAGGTGTAGCCGTAGACGACCTCGGACACCCGCTCCCGCGGCACGTCCTTGGCGATCCGCCCGATGACGACGGCCAGCTCACCCTCGTAGGAGATCTCCTGCGCCCCGGCCGGCATGACGATGGGGTCGCCCGGACCGACGACCGCGGTGTTGGGGACGAGGAACATCAGCGGCTGCGCGGGCGGTTCGCCGCCCATCTCCTTGGCGTGGTCGGCGTAGTTGCGACCGATGCCGATCACCTTGCTGCGCGGGATGACCGGCGCCAGGAGCCGGGCGTCCTCGAGCCGCACGGTCTCACCCGTCAGCACGACCGGCTGGTAGAGCGGGTCGCCCTGGACCTGGGCGATGAACTCACGGCCCGGCTCCCCCTCGACGATGCCGTAGGAGGGGTCCTCACCAGTGGTGTATCTCGCGATGCGCACCCGAGGAGCCTATCCGGCCACCCACCCTGCAGGTTCCTCACCCAATTGGAACGAAACCTGCACGGCCCACGGCAGATCAGCGCCGCGAGAACTCGCGACGGTAGCGCTGGGGCGAGGTGCCCACGACGGTCTGGAAGTGGGTGCGCAGCAGCGCCGCCGACCCGAACCCGCTGTGCGACGCCACCGACTCCACCGGGAGGTCGGTCGACTCGAGCAGCTCGCGAGCGCGCAGCACGCGTTGCTGGACGAGCCACTTGTGCGGGGTCGTACCCGTCTCGGCGACGAAGCGGCGGGCGAAGGTGCGCTCGGACATCATCGCGAGGCGGGCCAGGTCCGGGACGGTGTGGGGGGCGTCGAGGTTCTCGGTGATGTGGTTGAGCACCGGCTGCATGCTCTCGCAGTCGACCTCGGGCAGCGGCGCCTCGACGTACTGGCGCTGGCCACCGTCGCGCTGCGGAGGCACGACCATCCGGCGGGCGATCCGGGTGGCCACCGTCGACCCCAGCTCGCGACGCACGAGGTGGAGCACCGCGTCGATCCCCGCTGCGGTGCCGGCCCCGGTGACGATCTGGCCGTGGTCGAGGTAGAGCACGTCCATCGACACCGTGGTCTTGGGGAACCGCTTGGCGAACGACTCCGCGTAGCGCCAGTGCGTCACCGCGGTCAGCCCGTCGAGCAGCCCGGTCTCGCCGAGGATGAACGCCCCTGTGCAGATCGACAGGATCGTGGCGCCGCGGGCGTGCGCACCACGGATCACGTCGAGCAGCTCCTCCGGGTACGTGTCGCGGACGCCACCCGCGGGCATGACCACGAGGTCGGCGTCCAGTGCGTCCTGCCACTGGTGCGTCGGTGTCAGCGCGCCGCCACTCGTCGTGGGCACGGGCAGGCCGGCGGTCTCGCCGCACATCATGAAGGTGAACGGCGGCACTCCGTCGTCCGTGCGGTCGAGCCCGAAGACCTCGCACGCGATGGCGGTCTCGAACATCGCGACGGGGTCGGTGATCAGCGCAGCAATCGTGGACAGGGCCATGCCGACAGTATGGCAGAAAAACCTCCCTCAGCGACAGTTCTGCCACTCGTGGCTGCATTCGGTTGGGCGCATGATTTCAGTCATGGAAATCATCGTTCTCATCGCCTTCGTCACTGCGCTGGTCTTCGCCCTCGAGCGTCACCACCGCCGCACCTGGTCGCTCCCGCACGCACCGCACGGAGCCGACTCAACCATCGCCTTCAGCGACCTCGACCACGACTGGGACCGCGTCCTGCACGACGCCGCTGCCCGCTCGTGACCACCCTCCCCGCGTCACGAGGGTGACCGCCTAGCCTTGGTGCCCATGGTCGCCGGGGTGCTCGAGCAGGCGGTGTGGCAGGCCCTGGAGGCCGACCACGCCGACCGGGTCGACGCCCTCACCGCCGGCCACCGCGGGCGTCGCCAGACCGGCACCGCCCACCCGGTCGAGGACTTCCTCTTCACCTACTACCCGTTCAAGCCCTCGCAGCTGCGCCGCTGGCACCCGGGACCCGATCTGGTCCTCGACGGCGCCGCACAGCTGGACCGCGGGTCGTGGCGGTTCTACCGCGACCTGGACGGCGGCAGTGTGCTCGACACGGCGGCATACCTGGAAGCGCGAGGTGCCACGGTCGAGTTCGTGCGCCGGCTCGTGACAGCCACCCACTCGCGGCCGGCGCAGCTCGGCTGCTTCGGCCTGCACGAGTGGGCGATGGTCTACCGCCGGTCGCCTGACGAGGTGCGGCACTCGGCCTGGCCACTGCGCCTCGGCCCCACCGGCACCGACGAGGTCGTCGACGGGCTGCAGATCCGGTGCACGCACTTCGACGCCTTCCGCTTCTACACTCCCCCGGCCCGGTCCCTGAACGTCCTCCAACCGACCCGCGAGGACCAGGTCGCCCTCGAGCAGCCGGGCTGCCTGCACGCCGGCATGGACCTCTACAAGTGGTGCATGAAGCTGGCGCCGGCCGTGCCGAGCAGCCTCGCGCTCGACTGCTTCGAGCTCGCCCGCGAGATCCGCGAGCTCGACATGCGCGCCTCGCCCTACGACCTCAGCGCCCTCGGCTACGTGCCCGTCGCCATCGAGACCCCCCAGGGACGGGCCGAGTATGCCGCCGCCCAGCGCGACTTCGCGACGCGCGGACAGGGCCTGCGGGAGCGACTCCTGCAGGCCCTGGACGCGGTCGACGGTGGCTACTCGACCGGGTCGGTCGGGCTCTCAGCGCCCGCCTCGTCGTCCTCTGCCAGGATGCGGTAGAGCGAGCGACGGGCGTCGGCGAGCACCTTCTGGGCCGTCTCGATCTGGGTCGGCTGGCCGGCCATGACGACCTGTTCGACGGCGACGACGAGCTGGCCGATCTCCCGGCGCATCTCGCGGAAGCCCCGCTGCGGCGTCGTCGCGTCGGCGAACGCCTGGGCGAGCTCGTCGCCGTGCGTCTCCGCGTAGGTCCGACCGTCGTCGGTCAGCGCGAAAACCTTGCGGCGCGGGTCGTCATCGGACTCGTCCGGGGCAATCAGGCCCTCTTCGTCGAGCAGTCGCAGCGCGGGGTAGACCGAGCCGGGCCCGGGCTGCCACGAGCCGTCGGAGCGCTCGGCGATGGCGGTGATGATGCCGTAGCCGTTCATCGGCTCCTCGGCGAGCAGCGCGAGGATCGCCCGGCGGACGTCACCGCGCCGGCCGCGACGCGGACCGCGTCCGCCGCCGCGAGGGCCACGGCCCTCGCCGAAGCCCGCGAACTCGCTGCGGCCACGACGGGGTCCCCCGTGGTGTCCGTGGCCGGGCTGGCCGTCCTGCCCGCGGTTGCGACCGGGCTGGTCGTCGATGGACCGGCCTCGGCCGGCGTGGCCCCCTCGGCGGGGGTGGGACATGTGGATGTTCAGGTTCATGCGGTTCACGGGTTCTCCTACGAATGTGGTGGTGCGGGGGCCGTCACTCTGGTCGGGCGGCTCTCTCTCGCACGGTCGACAGTCTGTTGTCGATATATCGAATAATGCACCTATCGATATATCGATGTCAAGTTGCCAGCACCCCCGAGCCTGCAGCCTGAGCACCCCACGGGGCGCCCGGGTTGCAGGGAGGCTGGCCACGGACCGGACCCGTGCACGCGTCGGTCTGGCGGCCCGTAGGCTGACCTACCGTGTCGAAGGTTCTGACGTCCCTGCCTGTTGGTGAGCGTGTCGGGATCGCCTTCTCGGGCGGTCTGGACACCTCTGTCGCCGTTGCCTGGATGCGGGAGAAGGGGGCGATCCCCTGCACCTACACCGCAAACCTGGGCCAGTACGACGAGCCCGAGATCGACACCGTCCCCGATCGGGCCGGCGCGTACGGCGCCGAGCTCGCCCGGCTCGTCGACTGCCGCTCGGCGCTGGTCGAGGAAGGCTTGTCCGCGATCGCCTGTGGCGCGTTCCACATCCGCAGCGGTGGCAAGACCTACTTCAACACCACTCCCCTGGGCCGCGCGGTCACGGGCACCCTGCTGGTGCGGGCCATGAAGGACGACGGCGTCGACATCTGGGGCGACGGATCCACCTTCAAGGGCAACGACATCGAGCGCTTCTACCGCTACGGCCTGCTGGCCAACCCGTCGCTGCGCATCTACAAGCCCTGGCTCGACGCCGACTTCGTCACCGAGCTCGGCGGCCGCAAGGAGATGTCCGAGTGGCTGCAGGCCCGCGACCTGCCCTACCGCTCCAGCACCGAGAAGGCCTACTCGACCGATGCCAACATCTGGGGCGCGACCCACGAGGCGAAGACGCTCGAGTTCCTCAGCGAGAGCATGGAGATCGTCGACCCGATCATGGGCGTCCCCTTCTGGGACGAGTCCGTGGCGATCCCCACCGAAGACGTGACCGTCCGCTTCGACCAGGGCCGACCGGTGGCCATCAACGGCCAGGTCTTCCCCGACGCCGTCGCACTGGTCGACGAGGCCAACACGATCGGTGGTCGCCACGGCCTCGGCATGTCCGACCAGATCGAGAACCGCATCATCGAGGCCAAGAGCCGTGGCATCTACGAAGCCCCGGGCCTGGCCCTCCTCTGGATCACCTACGAGCGACTGCTCAACGCGATCCACAACGAGGACACCATCGCCAACTACCACGCGGAGGGCCGCCGGCTCGGCCGCCTGCTCTACGAAGGCCGCTGGCTCGACCCCCAGTCGCTGATGCTGCGCGAGTCGCTGCAGCGTTGGGTCGCGTCGGTCGTGACCGGCGAGGTCACCGTGCGGCTGCGTCGCGGCGACGACTACTCGATCATCGACACCACCGGCCCCGCCTTCAGCTACCACCCCGAGAAGCTCTCGATGGAGCGCACCGAGGGTGCGGCCTTCGGCCCCGTCGACCGGATCGGGCAGCTGACCATGCGGAACCTCGACATCGCCGACTCCCGGGCCAAGCTCGAGCTGTATGCCGCGCAGGGCCAGCTCGTCGCGCGCCACCAGGACCTCGTGGGAGACCTGGAGCCCGGCGGCGCCAAGGCGATCTCGTCGAACCCGAGGGCGCAGGACGGCGAGGACGACGCCCTCGACCGGGCAGCCATGGAGTCCGGCACCGACTGACCGGAGCCGGCGGACCCGGGGCAAACGGGTCGACATGACCCGCGTCACACATCGTTCTCCCATGCGTCTCGTTACGCATGGAGGGCATGCAGGTCCCTGCGGGCGCGGCGGTGTACGGCGAGCCGGACCCGTCGACGGTCGACGACCCCGCGAGTCCGGAAGCCGCGTCTGACCTTGCGGCCGAGGACGACCTCGTGCTCTTGGCCGCCGTCCGAGCGGGCGACATGTCGGCGATGTCGGCGCTCTACGAGCGCCACTACGCGGCAGCGCTCCGCACCGCGCGGGCCGTCGGCGGTGCCGGCCTGGCCGACGACCTGGTCAGCGACGCGTTCTCCCGGGTGGTCACGTCCGTGCTCCACGGCTCCGGCCCGGACCGCTCGCTGCGGCCCTACCTCGCGACGACCATCCGCCACCTGTACGTCGACCGGGTCCGCAAGGGCGCCCGGGAGTTCCTCGTCGGGGACTCCGACGCGCTGGACCGGCTCCAGCCCGACGACAGCGACACGATCCTCGAGGAGAGCCTGGTGGTCGAGGTGCTCTCGACGCTGCCACCGCGGTGGCGGGAGATCCTGTGGCGCACGATCATGATCGGCGAGCCGTTGGCCGTCGCCGGGGCCAAGATGGGCCTCAATGCGAACGCCGCGGCCGCCCTGAGCTTCCGCGCCCGCGGCGGACTTCGCACCGCGTACCTCGCGCGGACGTCCGCCGAGGAAGCGGGCCCGTCCGCCGAGGAAGCCGGCCGACAGCAGGCGGTCCGCGGTCCCGCGTGAGGCCGGGTGGAGCTCTGCGCAACCCGATGGCGGACGGTCCACGGTCCTCTCAGGACAGCGGCTCCACGAGCCTCAGGTGGCGGCTGAGGTCGGGCGCAGGGGTTGCCACGAAGTAACCCTGCGCCAGGTCGAAGCCGAGGCCGCGCACCTCGGCAAGCTGGTCGGCGGTCTCGATCCCCTCCGCCAGGACCTCGATCCCGAGGGCCGAGGCGATGTCGACCGCAGACTTCATGATCGCCCTTGCGACGTCGGTCGACCGTGGCTCCGATGCCCTGAGCGCCGCAGCGAACGAGCGGTCCACCTTGATGACGTCGACGGGCATGCGCTGGAGACGAGCCAGCGAGGAGTAGCCGACGCCGAAGTCGTCGATCGCGATGCGGACCCCGAGCTGCGCGACCTCCCGGAGCAGCGACTCCGACCGCGGCGTGCCGGCCGCGGTCTCGGTCACCTCGAGCTCGAGCCGTTGCGGGTCGACCCCGAACTCGTCCAGGGCCTGCTCGAGCCGCTCGAGGAAGTCGTTCGCGTCGAGCTCTGAGTGGGACACGTTGAAGGCCACCCGGACCCCACCTCCGAGGGTGGCGAGCTTGCGGCAGGCCTGGCGGAGCATGAGCCCGCCGATGGGCACGAGGAGACCGGATGCCTCCGCCACCTCCAGGAACTCCGACGGCGGTAGCAGGCCGCGACGTGGGTGCTGCCACCGCAGCAGCGCCTCGGTCGCCACGACCTTGCCGGTGCGCAGGTCGTGCTGCGACTGGTAGTAGAGGAGGAACTCCTCTCGCGTGATGGCCCGCTGCAGATCGGCGACCAGGGACGCCCGCTCCCGGGCCCGCATCGTCATCGACGAGGTGTAGGAGCTCATCCGGCTTGGCCCGGCGGCCTTCGCGGCATACAAGGCGAGGTCAGCCCTGCCGACCAGCTCCTCGGCCCGCGTGGTGCCCGGCCAGGCGCGGGCGCAGCCGACGCTCGTGGTCACGTGAAGCCGGTTGCCCCGCACGATGAAGGGCTCGGTGAACACGTCCTGGTAGGGCGCGAACAGCAGCTCGGCGAAGTCCGGCGGCGACGCCGGTTGCGTCACGACCGCGAACTCGTCCCCACCCAGGCGAGCGATGAAGTCGTCCTCCCTGCAGGCGGCCATCCGCAGGGCGACCTGGACCAGCAGCTCATCGCCCACCGAATGCCCCAGGGTGTCGTTGACGACCTTGAAGTTGTCCAGGTCGAAGATGGCGAGGTGGACCTCGCCGGCGCTCGGTTCGCCGTCGAGGACGGAGTCGAGGCTCTCCTGGAACCGGCGGCGGTTGGCCAGCGCCGTCAACGGGTCGGTCTCAGCGAGCCGCACCATCTCGAGGCCGTGGATGTGGGCCTGGGTGGTGTCGGCCCCCACCCCTCGCCAGCCGAGGACCCTCCCGTCCGCCGCCTCCCTCGGCTTGGCCGAGATGGCCCACCAGTGCTCCGATCCGCCGACCTGGACGTGGAGCAAGTGGTCACGGACGCCCACCCCACGCGCCATCGCGTCGGTGAGCAGCTCGACGGATCGACGCCCGTCGTCGGACGGGTGGGCGAGTCGCCCCAGCAGCTCCACCATCGTCAGCCGACGAAGCGACTCCACCGAGTAGCCGGACACTTCGGCGAGCCGTTCCGACGCGTGGGTGAGGGCGCCTTGGGAGTCGGTCTCCCACAGCCAGTCGCGTGAGCCGTCCTCGAAGTCGTCGAGGAGGAGCTCGACGACCTGGTGCTCCCGTCTGGCATTGATCTCGGCCAGCGTCCGTCGCCGGAACGAGTCGGCCAGGTAGACCACCCCGGCGACCAGCACCGCGCCGTAGACGAACATCTGGACCGTCAGCACGTCGTAGGCGGTCCGGTCCATCGCCAGGAAGGTCGGGGCAATGGTGGACACGTGCAGGACCACCCACAGCGTGCCGACCGACCTGACCGTCGAGAGCGCCACCGCCCCGGCCCCCAGGATCCCCGCTATCGACGCCACCAGGACCACCTGTCGATCCGGGTCGATCCGCGGGAGCAGGTAGGCGGCCAGGATCGCGGTGAGGGAGGCCTGGAGCGTGACCTCGAGCATCGAGATGCGGTGGTACCGGCGCCTCAGGACGGCGGTCGGCCTGGGCGGGGAGGCTCGCTCACCGAGCCACCAGACCACCGCACGCAGAGCAGCCGCGGGCAGGGCCAGGCCCACCCACACCAGGGCAAAGACGGGGTGACCGGGCAGGGCGATGTAGAGGGTCACGACGATGATGTTCGTGGCGTTGGCCAGGTTCGCGCGTGGCGCCACCTTCATCGCGGCGAGGACCTGTCGACCGAAGATCTCGTCCTCGATGCCCTCGAGCCCGGCTACTCCTGGTTCATCCACGGGCCTCCGTCCCTCGTGACTCGTCCCCTGCGGGTGGTCTCGCCTCCAGACGTCCCAGGGGCAGCACCCATTACGCGGTGTCCAGGATGCGAGAGGCGAGGGGCACGCCGCGGCGACGCCCACGCACGGTGGAGTCCCTAGCGGACGGGCACCCCGGCGCGCACCAGGCCGTACGTGACGCCGTCGACGAGGGCCTGCCACGAGGCCTCGATGATGTTGCCGGCCACGCCGATGGTCTCCCACGACGTCGAGCCGTCGGAGGTCTCGATGAGCACCCGGGTGACCGCGTCGGTGCCGTGGGCGGCATCGAGGATGCGCACCCGGAAGTCGATCAGCTCGAGCTTGTCGAGCTCGGGGTAGGCGGGCGCCAGCGCACGGCGAAGCGCGTGGTCGAGGGCGTTGACGGGTCCGTTGCCCTCACCGGTCGCCACGACCCGCTCGCCGCCCGCGAGGACCTTGACGGTCGCCTCGGACAGCGCGTCCTCGTCGCCACGCGCGTCGGTGATGACCCGCCAGGACTCGACCTCGAAAAAGTCGTAGCCGCCACCCTCGACCTCACGGCGCAGCAGCAGCTCGAAGGAGGCGTCGGCCGCGTCGAAGGTGTAGCCCCGCAGCTCGAGCTCCTTGACCCGGGCCAGGACACGGATCAGCAGGTCGTTGTCGTCGGACAGGTCGTAGCCCAGCTCCCGGCCCTTGAGCTCGATGCTGGCGCGTCCAGCCATGTCGGACACCAGCATCCGCATGTCGTTGCCCACGTGCTGGGGGTCGGTGTGCTGGTAGAGGTCGGGGTCGACCTTGATCGCGCTCGCGTGGAGACCGGCCTTGTGGGCGAACGCGCTGGCCCCGACGTAGGGCTGCCGGGAGTAGGGCGGGACGTTGGTGATCTCGCTGATCGAGTGGGCGATCCGGGTCGCCTCGCGCAGCCGGTCGGTCTCGAGCAGCGGCAGCCCCCGCTTGATCTGCAGGTTGCTGACGACCGTGAGGAGGTCGGCGTTGCCCGTGCGCTCGCCGTAGCCGTTGATGGTGCCCTGCACGTGCGTCGCCCCGGCGTCGACGGCCGCCATGGAGTTGGCCACCGCGCAGCCGGTGTCGTTGTGGCAGTGGATGCCGACCCGCGCCGAGGTCGCGCCGACCGCATCGGCCACCACGTCCGCGACCTGGTCGGGCAGCATGCCGCCGTTGGTGTCGCAGAGGGCGACGACCTCGGCACCGGACTCCATCGCCGCCCGCACGACCTCGAGCGCGTAGTCGCGGTTCGCGGCATACCCGTCGAAGAAGTGCTCGGCGTCGAGGAAGACCCGTCGCCCCTCCCCCGCGAGGAACGACACGGTGTCGCGCACCATGGCGAGGTTCTCCTCGAGGGTGGTGCGCAGGGCCGACTCCACATGGCGCACATGGGACTTCGCCACCAGAGTCACCACCGGCGCCTGGCTGTCGAGCAGGGCGCGCACCAGGGGGTCGGTGGCCGCCTGGCCACCGGCCCGCCTGGTCGCGCCGAACGCTGCGAGCGTCGCATTGCGCAGCCGCAGCTCGGTCTGGGCGCGGGCGAAGAACTCGGTGTCCTTCGGGTTCGCGCCCGGCCAACCACCCTCGATGAAGCCGACTCCGAGCTCGTCGAGGTGCATGGCGATGGCGAGCTTGTCCGACACGGAGAGGTTGAGCCCCTCCTGCTGCGCGCCATCGCGCAGGGTGGTGTCGTAGACGTGCAGGTCGCTCATCGTCATTCCTCGCCGAGTCGTCATTCGCTGTCCTGGTGGTCATTCTCCCCGTCATCGCGCCCCTCTGCCCGGCTGGGGTGTGCCGGCGAGGCCTGTGTCCGTGTCTCCACGAACGCTGTGTCTCCACAAAGCAAAAGACCCCCCGGGTGTGGGAGGTCTGCGCGACGAGAGGTCTCGTCGCGCTAGTCGATAATCACCATGGTGGTAGCCATGTGCCAGGAGGTCACGGGATCACTGTGGCAGGTGCTGTCCACCGACTGAACCCCCGGTCCGCCATCTGGTCACGCTGATCTGCGGGTCGAGGTGAACCCGCCGGTGATGGCGGGCGTGTTCACCTCGACTCGGAGGCGGAGTCGCGGTGTTGGCGCGCGGCAGCCACGAGTGCGTCGAAGAGCCTCGGGTCGTCGCCCACCTCGGGGTGCCACTGGACGCCGAGCCGGAACCGCGCAGCGGGGTCCTCCATCGCCTCGAGGGTGCCGTCCGCCGCCCACGCCGACGGTTCGTACCCGGGGTGGGTCAGCACCGACTGGTGGTGGTAGCTCGGCACATCCGTCACGTCTCCGAGCAGGCTCGCGATGCGGGTGCCGGGGACCGTGGTGACCACGTGGTGGCCGTAGACCGCGACACCCGGCGAGTGGTCGACGTGCCCGACGCGGTCGGGCACGTGCTGCTCCAGGACACCGCCGGCCGCGACGGCCATCACCTGCATGCCGCGGCAGATGCCGAGCAGGGGCAGGTCGGCCTCGGCCGCAGCCGTGGCCAGGGCGATCTCCATGGCGTCGCGGTCGTGGCGCGCTTCCTGCACCTCCGGGTGTCGCTCGGGCGCGGCATACCGGTCCGGGTCGACGTCGGCGCCGCCGGCGATCACCAGCCCGTCGATCCGCGACACGATGTCGCGGGCGACCACGTCGTCCGCGTCGGCCCTCGGCGGGATGACGAGGATCGTCCCGCCCGCCGCCTCGACCTGCCGGACGTAGTCGTGCGGCAGGACGACGCTCGGCACGTCCTTCCAGTCACCGCGGCTCGCCGGCTCGACGTAGCAGGTGATCCCGATGAGCGGTCGGCTCACGCAGACCTCACAGGGGGGTCACGTAGGCGGCGGAGATCCCTCCGTCGACCAGGAACGTCGAGGCGGTCATGAAGCTCGACTCGTCGGAGGCCAGGAAGAGCACCGCGTTGGCCATCTCCTCCGGCTCGCCGAACCGGCCCATCGGCACGTGCACGAGCCGGCGGGCCGCCCGCTCCTCGTCCTTGGCGAACAGCTCCTTGAGCAGCGGGGTGTTGACCGGCCCCGGGCACAGCGCGTTGACCCTGATCCCCTCGCGGGCGAACTGCACCCCGAGCTCGCGCGTCATGGACAGCACGCCGCCCTTGCTGGCGCTGTAGGAGATCTGCGACGTCGCGGCGCCCATCACCGCGACGAACGACGCCGTGTTGATGATCGACCCGGACTTCTGCTCCAGCATGTAGGGCAACGCCACCTTGCAGCACAGGTAGACGCTGGTGAGGTTGACCTCCTGCACCCGGCGCCAGGCATCGAGGTCCGTGTCCAGGATCGAGTCGTCCTCCGGAGGGCTGATTCCGGCGTTGTTGAACGCGACGTCGAGCCGCCCGAACTTCTCCTTCGCCGTCGCGAACAGGCGGTCGACGTCGTCCTTGGCGGCGACGTCGCAGTGGACGTAGGCGCCGCCGATCTCCTCAGCCAGCGCCTCCCCCGCCGCGTCGTCGAGGTCGCCGACGACGACCTTGGCGCCCTCCTCGGCGAACCGGCGGACGGTCGCGAGACCGATGCCGGAGCACCCGCCCGTGACGACGGCCACCTTGCCCTCGAGCCTGCCTGCCATGTGATGTCCTCTCAGGAAGTTGTTGAGTCAGTTCAGGGTGGAAATGCTGTGACTCGAGATGAAGACGTTCTTGACGTCGGTGAAGGCGTCGAGTGCGTCGGGACCGAGCTCGCGCCCGATCCCCGACTGCTTGAAGCCACCGAAGGGTGTGGAGTAGCGGACGCTGCTGTGCGAGTTGACCGACAGGTTGCCCGCCTCGACGCCGCGGGCCACGCGCAGGGCGCGTCCCACGTCGCGGGTCCAGATCGACCCCGACAGCCCGTATGCCGTGTCGTTCGCCTTCGCGACCGCGTCCGCCTCGTCGTCGAACGGCATGACGGCCACGACCGGTCCGAAGACCTCCTCCTGCCAGACCCGGTCGGTCGTCGCCCTCGGCAGCACCACCGTGGCCGGGTACCAGTACCCGTCCCCGGTCGGCGCCTCGCCGCGGAAGGCGACGTCGACGTCCTCGGTCGCCTCCTCGACGTAGGAGCGCACCGTCTCGCGCTGGCCGGCGCTGATGAGCGGTCCCATCTCGGTGCCCTCGTCGGCGGGATCGGACACCACGACGCCCTTCACGGCCGGCTCGAGGAGCTCCATGAACCGGTCGAAGACGCTGCGCTGCACGAGGATCCGACTGCGCGCACAGCAGTCCTGCCCCGCGTTGTCGAAGACTCCGTAGGGAGCCGTGGCAGCCGCGGTCTCGAGGTCGCTGTCGTCGAACACGATGTTCGCGCTCTTGCCGCCGAGCTCGAGGGTGATCCGCTTGACCTGGTCGGCGGCGCCGCGCATGATCCGCTGGCCGACGGCGGTCGACCCGGTGAAGCACACCTTGCGCACCGAGGGGTGGGTCACGAAGCGCTCGCCGACGACGGACCCCTTGCCCGGGATCACCGTGAAGACGCCCTCGGGGATCCCGGCCTCCAGGGCCAGCTCGCCCAGTCGGATCGCGGTCAGCGGGGTCAGCTCAGCAGGCTTGAGCACCACCGTGTTGCCCGCAGCCAGCGCCGGGGCGAAGCCCCAGCCGGCGATCGGCATCGGGAAGTTCCAGGGGACGATGATGCCCACCGTGCCCAGCGGCTCCTTGAAGGTGACGTCCAGTCCGTCGGCCACGGGGATCTGCCGGCCGAACAACCGCTCGGGGGCCGCCGAGTAGTAGGCCAGCACGTCGCGGACGTTGCCCGCCTCCCACCGGGCGTTGCCGATGGTGTGGCCGGAGTTGGCCACCTCGAGCTGCGCGAGCTCCTCGCTGTGCGCGTCGACCTGCTCGGAGAACCGTCGCAGCAGGCGTCCCCGGTCGGCGGGCGCCACGGCACGCCACGCCGGCCCGGCAGCCTCGGCCGCCGCGATCGCCGCGTCGGTCTGCTCGACGTCGGCCAGCGGGACCTCCGCCACCACGGCTTCGGTGGCAGGGTTGACGACCTGGTGCACGCTCACAGCCGCTCGAACCCCCTGACCCGCTCCCAGTCGGTCACCGCGGCGTTGAAGGCGGCGAGCTCGACGTCGGCGGCGTGCGCGTAGTGGTCGACCACGTCGTCGCCGAACGCGCCGCGGGCGAACTCCGAGGCCGCGAACAGGTCGCGCGCCTCGGCGAGGGTCGACGGCACGCGGTCCTTGTCGGACGCGTAGGCGTTGCCCTCGAAGGCCGGCTCGAGCGCGATCTCCTCACGGATGCCGTGCAGCCCCGCGGCGAGCATGCCCGCCACCGCGAGGTAGGGGTTCACGTCACCACCGGGCACACGGTTCTCGACCCGCAGACCGGCACCGTGGCCGACGACCCGCAGCGCACAGGTGCGGTTGTCGGTGCCCCACGCGATCGCGGTCGGGGCGAACGACCCGGGCTGGAACCGCTTGTAGGAGTTGACGTTCGGGGCGTAGAGGAGCGTGAGCTCGCGCATCGTCGACTGGATGCCCGCCACGAAGTGCTCGAAGACGGCGCTGCGCCCATCCTCCTTGTCGTCGTCCGCGAAGACGATCCCCCCGTCGGTGCCGCGCAGCGACAGGTGGATGTGGCACGAGTTGCCCTCGCGCTCGTCGTACTTCGCCATGAAGGTCAGCGACTTGCCGTGGTTGGCCGCGATCTCCTTGGCCGCGGTCTTGTAGACCACGTGGTTGTCACAGGTGCGCACCACGTGGTCGTAGAGGAACGCGATCTCGTGCTGGCCGAGGTTGCACTCACCCTTGGCGCTCTCGACGGTGACGCCCGCGGCATACATCTCGTTGCGGATGTCGCGCAGCAGCGGCTCCACGCGGGTGCCGCCGAGGATCGAGTAGTCGACGTTGTAGCGGTTGGCCCCGGTGAGGCCCTGGTAGCGGCGGTCCCAGGCCTGGTCGAAGGAGTCCTCGAAGACGATGAACTCGAGCTCGGTGCCGGTGAGGGCGGCGAAGCCGAGCTCGGCGGCCGCGTCGACCTGGGCCTTGAGGACCGAGCGTGGCGACTCCCGGACGAGACCGCTGCCGTCCAGCCACGACAGGTCGCACTGCACCGTCGCCGAGTAGGGCTGGCCCGGGGTGCGGCGCAAGGTGTCGAGGTCGAGGTCGAACATCATGTCGCCGTACCCGCGCTCCCACGAGCTGATGGCGTAGCCGTCCACGGTGTTCATGTCGACGTCGACCGCCAGCAGGTAGTTGCACCCCTCGGTGCCGTGACCCAGCACGGAGTCGAGGAAGAACTGGGCGTGGATCCGCTTGCCCTGCAGGCGACCCTGCATGTCGGTGAACGCGACGATGACCGTGTCGACCACCCCGGAGGCGATGTCGGCACGGAGCTGCTCGACGGTGAGCTGCGGTGGAGCGGTCATGCGGGTCTCCTGGTCTGTCGCGTGGTCGTCGTGAGCGTGGTCAGCGGGCGCGTGGTCAGCGGGCGCGTGGTCATCCGATCAGCCCCCTCAACAGGGCGGCCGTGGCGTCGCAGTGCTCCTCCATCGCCTCCCGGGCGCGGGCGTCGTCGCCGTCGAGGATGGCCCGCACGACCGCGTCGTGCTGGTCGTTGGAGTGGGCGATGTTGGTCGGCAGCACGGGGATCGCGGAGAGCAGCTCGTTGAGGGCCGCCTGGGCGCGCGTGACGGCCTCGATGAGCATCGGCGAACCCGACAGCGTGGCCACGGCCAGGTGGAAGCGGCTGTCGGCCAGCCGGTGGGCCGCGTTGTCCGGCGCCTCGCGGGCTGCCTTGGCGCTCTCGACCAGCCAGGCCCGCTGGTCGGCGGCGAGGGCTCGCGTCGCGGTGAGCGCGGCCGCACCGGGCTCGACGACCCGGCGGAAGTCGATGGCGTCCGCGAGCGCCGCACCGGTCCGCACCGGCACGGACCCGGCCCGGCTGCCGGGCTCCAGCCCTGCGTAGGTCACGACGCTGCCGCCCCCTCGCCCACGGCGCGTCGTGACCAGTCCCGAGTCGCGCAGCGCGGCGATCGCCTCGCGCAGCGTGCTCCGGCTGACCCCCAGCCGGTCGGCGAGCTCGCGCTCCGGCGGGAGCTGCTCGCCGTCGGTGAAGACGCCGAGCCGGATCGCCGTCGCAAGCTGCTCGACGGTCGACTCGAAGGCGTTGCCCGACGCCGGCCGGAGGACGACGTGGGGCAGCGACATCCTCGGCTGGGCGGAGCTCACCGTCCGATCCAATACCCCCGGCGGGTGGACGTCAATGGTCTGGGATAAGACCTTTAACTGGTTCATGTGGTGTCGTCTCCCCCGCGTCCGAGCTTGCGGCCCTCCGGGTCGAACGGCGGACGCAGCGACAGCCGCACCGGCCACCGCTCCCCCGCGAGGTCGACGGTCCACGTCCCCTCCTCGAGCCAGTCCTTCGTAGCAGTGCCGGAGGCCCGGTCGCCGACCAGGGCCAGGCCGACGGAGGCCCCCACGGTCGCGCCCCAGGCCGCGCTGGTGACCTGTCCCGCGGGCTCACCGTCGCGGAGCAGCAGCTCGCCACCCCAGAGGTATGCCGTGGGGTCACCCACCACGAGTGACACCACCCGGCGGGGCGGCGGGACGAGGCGGGAGGCCTCCACCGCCGACCGACCGAGGAAGTCGACGTCGCCGCGCAGCTTGCAGGCGAAGGTCAGCCCCGCCGCTACCGGGCCGGTGTCGGTGGTGAGCTCTCGGGCGAAGGCGCGGTAGCCCTTCTCCAGCCGCATGGACTCGATCGCGTAGTAGCCGGCCGGGACGACCCCGAGGTCCGCGCCGGCGCGGAACAGCTCCTCGTAGACCGACCGCGCGAGCTCGGTCGGGACGTAGAGCTCCCACCCGAGCTCGCCGACGTAGGTGATCCGGGTGGCCCGCACGAGCGTTGTCCCCACCACGACCTCCCGACTGGTGCCGAACGGGAACGACGCGTCGTCGAAGCGGTCGGCGCTCAAGGCCGCGAGCAGCTCGCGCGAGCGCGGCCCCATGACGCCGAACACGGCATACGAGCCGGTCACGTCGACGACGCCGAGGCGGGCGTCGCCGGGCACGTGTCGCCGGATCCAGTCGAGGTCACGCACCGTCGTCGCGGCGCTGCTGACGAGGAAGAAGTCGGTCGCGGAGGTCCGCGTCACGGTGAGGTCGGCCTCGTAGGTGCCGCGCTGGTTGAGCATCGCCGTGTAGACCGCCCGGCCCACGGGCACGTCGACGTCGGCCGAGCAGAGCCACTGCAGCGCCCGGACGGCGTCGGGTCCGGTCACGACGTACTTGGAGAAGGACGTCTGGTCGAAGACCGCCACGGCCTCGCGGGTGGCTCGCTGCTCGGCCACCGACCAGTCCACCCACTTCGGTCGCTCCCACGCGTAGTCGAGGACGGGCGCCACCCCGGGCGGCGCGAAGACGTTGGCCCGCTCCCAGGCGTTGCGGCTGCCGAGGCAGGCGCCCTGGGCGACCAGGAGGTCGTGCACCGGCGAGATCCGTTGCGGCCGTGCGGACTCCAGCTCGCGGTTGGGCCACGGCACGGCGTAGTGCAGCCCCAGCACCTCGCCGACCCGCGCTCGCAGCCACGCGTTGCTCCCTGACAGCGCCGAGAAGCGCCGGAGGTCCACGCCGATCAGGTCGGACGTGGGCTCCCCCTCGACGATCCACTCGGCGAGCGCCCGGCCCGCGCCGCCGGCCGACGCGATCCCGACCGAGTTGAAGCCGGCACCCACGAAGAAGCCGGGCAGCTCGGGCGCCTCGCCCAGGAGGAACTGGTTGTCGGGCGTGAAGCTCTCGGGACCGTTGTAGAACTTGCGGATCCCCGTGTCGGCGAGGGCCGGGATCCGGTGCACCGCACTGTCCATGAGCACCTCGAAGTGCTCCCAGTCCTCGTCGAGCAAGGCGAACTCGAAGGGATAGGGGATCTCGTCGGGCGACACCCAGGGCTTGGCCACCGGCTCGAACCCACCGACCAGGAGACCCCCGACCTCCTCCTTGACGTAGGTATAGCCGTCCGGGTCGCGCAGGATCGGCAGGTCGCGGTGGACCCCGGCGACCTGGTCGGTCACGACGTAGAAGTGCTCCGCGGAGTGCAGGGGCACGGTCACGCCGGCCAGCGCGCCGACGGCCTTGGCCCACTGTCCCGCGCAGTTCACCACGAACTCCGCCTCGATGTCGCCCTGGTCGGTGGACACCCCTGCGACCCGGCCGGCGCGGGTCGTGACACCGGTGACGCGGACCCGCTCGACGATCGTGGCGCCCCCCATGCGCGCGCCCTTGGCCAGCGACTGCGTGAGGTCGGTCGGGTTGGCGCGTCCGTCTCCCGGGAGCCAGATGGCCCCGAGCACGTCGTCGACCCGGATGAGGGGGAAACGGTCGAGCGCCTGGTCGGGGGTGAGCAGCTCACAGTCGAGGTCGTATGCGGCGGCGCTGGCGACGGTGCGCCGCAGCTGCACCATGCGCTCGGGCGTCCGCGCGACGGTGAGGCCGCCGCAGACGCGGTAGCCGGTGGTCAGCCCGGTCTCTTCCTCGAGCCTCGAGTAGAGGTCCGTGGAGTACTGCACGAGCCGGGTGCCGGCCTCGCTCGCCCTGAGCTGCCCGACGAGTCCCGCTGCGTGCCAGGTGGTTCCGCAGGAGAGGGTGCCCTGCTCGAGGACCACGACGTCGGTCCACCCGAGCTTGGTGAGGTGGTAGGCGACGCTGCAGCCGATCACCCCACCACCGACGACGACGACGCGGGCGCGCTCGGGGACCCCGCTCATGCGGGACCACCGGCGGCGTCGAGCAGGCCGTCCAACCGCCGGCTCGTCAGCAGCGGCAGGGCCAGCTCGTGGCGCTCCATCGCGAAGTCCCAGAAGTCGTGGTCGACGTCGGACACACCGTGCTGGATCGCCCCCCACAGCGTCCACGCCCACCGCCCGGCCAGCCCCCACAGCTCGGCGCGAGCGACCAGCCGTGGGGTGACCCTCCCGTGGTAGGCCCCGACCAGCTCGACCAGGTGGTCGTGGTCGAGCTGCGACTCGTTGACGAGGTTCCCCAGCTCGAAGGAGGCCTCGTTCATCCCCGAGTACTCGTAGTCGATGAACCGCAGGTCTCCCCCGTCGTCGAGGACGTTGGCGGCCAGCAGGTCGTTGTGGCACGGCACGAGCGGCTCGGGCCGGGAGGCGAGCGCAGCCTCGACGCGGCCCGCGGCCGGCGCCAGCGCGTCGTAACCCTCGGGCACGGCATACCCGCGATCGCGGACGATCCGCAGGTAGCCGCGCTGCACCTCGAACATGTCGAAACGCGAGGCGAACTCGGGGCCGCCGTGGAGCCGGCGCGCGGCCGCTGCGACGCGCGGGAGGTTGGCGGCCACGTCGTCCGGGCCGTAGGTGCGTCCGGGGAGGAACTCGACGACGAGGACTCCCTCGCCGGGCAGGTAGTCGACGACGGGGGCGCCGACGCCGACCGAGGCTGCCACGGTGCTGTTGTGCCACTCGTGCTCGCGGTCGATCGCCAGCAGCTCGGTGCCGGGAGGTGAGATCCGGACGACGACGTCGTGCGTCGGCGTCCGGACCCGGTAGTTGTGGTTGGTCAGGCCGCCAGGGAGCTCGGTGACCTCCAGAGGCTGCCCCAGCCGGGGCAGCCTCTGGAGTGCCTCGTCGAGCGAGAGGCCCGAGGTCACTCCCCGAAGGCCTCCACCACGGCCTGGTCGATGGTGTGCTTCGGGCCCTTGAACCAGTGCCGCGCCGAGACCTGCCACCAGATCCACAGGATGACCAGCGAGCCGATGGTGAGGATGGGCGCGTAGTTGACGAACTTCCAGTCGAAGCCGTCGCTGAACGGCACGCCGGCCGGGACGAAGGGCAGGATGAAGTAGATCGAGATGATCGCGATCTCGATGACGGCGATGATGTTCATCCACTTGTACTTCGCGCCGTTGTTCCAGCTGCCGGGCTGGAACGCGTCGCCCATCCGCCAGCGCAGCCAGATCGGGATGAGGAACGCGAGGTAGAGCCCGATCACGGCCACCGAGACCACCGCGTAGAAGGCGACCGGCACGATGAGCGGCGACTCGTCCGTGCCGATGTTGACCTCCTTCAGGGCGGGGAGGGTGATCAGCGCGGCCACGACGGCCACCAGCATCACGGCGTTGGCCGGCACCCTGGCGCCCGACAGCGAGGACCACAGCCGGGATCCCGGGATCGCGCCATCACGACTGAACGCGAACGTCATCCGGGAGGCACTGGTCATGCACGACGTGGTGCAGAAGAACTGGCCCACTGCGGAGATGAGCAGGATCGTGCCGGCCCACTTGCTGTCCATGGCGTGGGTGAAGATGTAGGCCACTCCACCGCCGCCGACCCCTGCGTTGTCCGGCAGTCCCTTGTCGTTGTCAGGGACCGCGAAGAGGAAGCACAGCAACAGGATCCAGCCGCCGATGGCGGAGTAGAAGATCGACTGCCAGATGCCCTTCGCCGCTGCCTTGGACGCTGAGGCGGTCTCCTCGGAGAGGTGGGCTGACGCGTCGAAACCGGTGATCGTGTACTGCGTGAGCAGCAGGCCGAACGGCAGCACGAGGAACCAGTACTTGAGCGAGCTGTTGCTGCCACCGCTGTAGCCGGAGTTGTTGAACCGCTCGGTGAACACGTAGGAGAAGCTCTGGTGGTGGTCGGGGATGAAGATGAGCATCAGGATCACGATGGTCGCGCCGACGACGTGCCACCAGACCGAGACGTTGTTCATGATCGCCATGAGGTGGCCGCTGAAGATGTTGAGCACCGAGGCGAGCGCGAGCAGGATCACGAAGAGCCAGAACACCCTGGTGAGCGAGTAGCTGTCGGCGTAGCCCTTCGAGAAGGTGCTCAGCGTGAGGTCGAGGAAGGTGGCGCAGCCGTAGGCGACCGAGGCCGTCACGGCGATGAGGCCGATCAGGTTGAGCCATCCGGTGAAGAAGCCGGCCCGCGCCCCGCCCATCTTGCTGGCCCACCAGTAGATGCCACCCGAGGTCGGGTAGGCCGAGACCAGCTCGGACATGGTGAAGCCGATGAGGAGGATGAACGCCGACACGATGGGCCAGCCCCACGAGATCGCGACGGGCCCACCGTTGTTGAAGCCCTGGCCGAAGGTGGTGAAGCACCCGGCCAGGATCGAGATGATCGAGAACGAGATCGCGAAGTTCGAGAAGCCGGACCAGGAGCGGTTGAGCTCCTGCTTGTAACCGAGCTCGGCGAGGCGGCGCTCGTCATCGGACAGTGATCGCACATCGGACACAGCAGACTCCTAGTCCACGCAACGAAGGTGAGCGAATGCTTCACCCAGCGGGCTGGGCCTGTCAATGGTCCGAACACAAACCAATAGTCCGAGCCCAAACCAAAAGGTGTGCCGCTCGCTCCAGGGGAGCGGGCGGCACACCGATGGCGCACGAGGCCTCAGACCAGGCGGGTCAACCAGCCGTGGGTGTCCGCAGTGCGGCCGTACTGGATGTCGAGCAGCCGCTCACGGATCGAGCGGGTGACCTCGCCGTAGTCGACACCGCGTCGGTGGTCGCACGAGCCCCCGGCCCAGCGCAGCTCGCCGACGGGGGTGATGACCGCGGCGGTGCCGCACGCGAAGATCTCGACGATGTCGCCGCTGGCCGCCCCGTCCTTCCACTCCTGGATGGGCACCCGCCGCTCCTCCGGCTCCAGGCCCATCTCCTTGGCGAGCGCCAGCACCGACGAACGGGTGACGCCCTCGAGGATCGACCCGGTGAGCTCGGGCGTGACGAGCCGGTTGTCCTTCGTGACGAAGAACAGGTTCATGCCACCGAGCTCCTCGACGTAGGTGTGCGTCGAGCCGTCGAGGAAGACGGCTTGGTCACAGCCGTTCTCGATGCCCTCGAGCTGTCCCGCGAGGCTGGAGGCGTAGTTGCCGCCACACTTCGCGGCGCCGGTGCCGCCCTCGCCGGCCCGCGCGTAGTCGGTGGAGAGCCACAGGGTCACCGGCTTGATGCCGCCGCTGAAGTACGCGCCGGCCGGCGAGGCGATCACCGAGTAGGTGACCTCCGACGCCGGGCGCACCCCGAGGAACGCCTCGGAGGCGTACATGAACGGACGCAGGTAGAGGCTCGACTCCCCGCTGGCGCCCGATGGCACCCAGGCCTGGTCGACCTCGACCAGCGCGCGCAGCGAGGCGATGAAGTCCTCCTCCGGCAGCTCGGGCAGGGTCATCCGGCGGGCGCTGCGGATCAGTCGCTGGGCGTTCGCCTCCGGGCGGAACGTCCAGATCGACCCGTCCTCGTGGCGGTAGGCCTTCATGCCCTCGAAGATCTCCTGGGCGTAGTGCAGCACGGCAGCCGACGGCATCAGCGTGATCGGCCCGTAGGGGACGACCTTGCCCTCGCTCCAGCCCTCGCCCTTGCGCCACGTCGCCGTGACCATGTGGTCGGTGAAGGTGGTGCCGAACCCCGGGTCGGCCAGTACCGCCTCACGCTCCGCGTCCGGCCGCGGGTCGCTGCGGCGGGTGACCTCGAAGGTCAGCGGGGCGGTGGTCTGGCTCATGGAGTCCTCCTGGTGGGTCACCCCCGGTGGGGGCGGGGTTCCTCCTGCCGAGATTACCTGCCCGGCCAACCACCCGGGCAGGAGACGTCGGATGTAGCCAGTCGTCTAGAGGAGGGACGCGATCGCGTCGCCGACCTCTGCAGTGCTGCGTACCGCACTCCCCCTGGCCGCCAGGTCGGCCTCGACCGCGCGCTCGACGCGGGCCGCCTCGTCGGCGCGACCGAGGTGCTCGAGGAGCATGCCGACCGAGAGGATGGTCGCGGTCGGGTCGGCCTTGGCCTGCCCGGCGATGTCGGGGGCGGATCCGTGCACCGGCTCGAACATGCTGGGAGCCGTGCGCTCGGGGTTGATGTTGGCGCTGGCGGCCAGCCCGATGCCGCCGACGATCGCGGCCGCGATGTCGGTGATGATGTCACCGAACAGGTTGTCGGTGACGATGACGTCGAAGCGTCCGGGGTCGGTGGCCAGGAAGATCGTGGCCGCGTCGACGTGCTGGTATGCCGTCGTGACCTCGGGGAACTCGCCGCCCACCTCGTCGACAGTGCGGCGCCAGAGGTGCCCGGCGTGGGTGAGCACGTTGTGCTTGTGGACGAGCGTCAGGTGCTTGCGGGGACGCGCCTGCGCACGGGCGAAGGCGTCGCGGACGACCCGCTCGACGCCGAACCTGGTGTTGACGCTGACCTCGGTGGCGATCTCGTTCGGGGTGCCGGTGCGCAGCGCACCGCCGTTGCCGACATAGGGACCCTCCGTGCCCTCGCGGACGACGACGAAGTCGATGCCGTCGGGGGCGACCCGCTCGACCGCGAGCGGGCTCTGCACTCCGGGGTAGAGCTTGGCCGGGCGCAGGTTGACGTACTGCTCGAGGGCGAACCGCAGCGGCAGCAGCACCCCGCGCTCGAGGACGCCGCTCGGCACGGTGGGGTCACCGATCGCGCCGAGCAGGATGGCGTCGTGCCCGCGCAGCTCTTCCAGGACGGAGTCGGGCAGGGTCTCCCCGGTGGCGTGCCAGCGCCTCGCCCCGAGGTCGTACTCGGTCGCGTGGAACTTCGTGCCGGTGCCGGCCGTGACCGTCTCGAGGACCTTCAGGCCCTCGGCCACGACCTCCGGCCCGATCCCGTCGCCGCCGATGACGGCGAGGTTGACGGTGTCGTTGCCGGTGCTCACGGAAGCCATGTCACCAGCCTAAGGAGGGTCTTGCAATCTGATACCGGTGTCTCACATGACGAACGACTCTGAGCGGTTGCCCGGAGCCGTTCGTCGTCGCACCGGTCGGTGCGGAGGTGTGCGTCGCGCTGGTCAGTCGTCGGAGTGACCCTGCTCGCGAAGGTCCATCGACTCCTGCAGTGCCTGACGTGCCTTCTCGGCCTCTTCGCTCATGTTGATCATTTCCTCTACGGATCTCCCTGTGTCACAACAGGGCTCGGTCTTGGGGTGGTTCTCGGTGATCGCACTGGGCACTCGCCGGTTAACGGGGTGCCACTGCCAGCCACGCACGCGGGATCTCCGCGGCGAGTGGGCTGACTACCGGAACTCGCCGCGGCAAATAAGAATTACGACCTGCCGCGTCATGTCTTCGAGGTTACGTGGACGTCCAACTAATTGACACCCGTTTCCCACGCAGTGAGACATGGCTGGACGTGACCGGCGTCTCATGGTGTGCAGGTCCTCGAGGGACCGCTGTCCGAGGTGCCCGAGACCCGATTGTCTAGGGTGGCGAGGTGCTTGCCGACGGCTACGCCCTGCGCCCCCTCTCGATCGACGACGCCGGCCCGCTGGCCGACGCGGCCGAGCGCAACCGTGACCACCTCCGTCCGTGGGAGCCCGCACGCCCCGAGTCGTTCTTCACGGAGGAAGGCCAGCGCGAGGTCGTCGAGGGTCGGCTGCGCCAGGTCGAGCTCGGGTTGTTCGACTCCTGGGTGCTCTGGCACGGCACCGACGTCGTGGGGGCCGCCACCCTGCAGAACATCGTGCGTGGCGCGATGCTCGGGGCCGACGTGGGCTACTGGGTCGACCACGCCCACCTGCGCCGCGGCCTCGCCGTCGCCTCGCTCGAGCACCTCGTGCAGCGCGGGCACGACCTCGGCCTGCACCGCCTCGGGGCGAGCACCATGGTGGCGAATCTCCCGTCCCAGTCCGTGCTGCAGCGCTGCGGGTTCGAGGAGATCGGGCGGATCCCGTCGTTCCTCTACCTCGACGGTGACTGGCGCGACAGCATCCTGTTCAACCTGGTCCTCCACGACGGCCCACCGCGCAGCTGAGCCGCGCCGCCGCACCCTCCCCCCACAGACAGGTATGCCGGTGGGTCCCCACCTCGGGGACCCACCGGCATACCTCGTGGTTCAGGTCGCGGAGCTCAGTCGGCGAGGTCGACGACGCTCACGTCGGCGCCCACCTCGGTGACGATCGCGGCGAGGACGTCGGCCGGGATGCGGCTGTCGACGGTGAGGGCGACCAGTGCCTGGCCGCCCTTCTCGTTGCGCGCGACCTGCATGCCGGCGATGTTGATGTCGGCGTCGCCCAGCAGCCGCCCGACCGTGCCGATGACCCCGGGCCGGTCGACGTAGGTGAAGAAGGCGAGGTGCTCGGTGAGCGGCACCTCGATGTCGAAACCGTTGACGCCGACGACCTTCTCGATCAGGCGAGGGCCGGTGAGGGTGCCGGCGACGCTGATGGTCGACCCGTCGGCGAGGGTGCCGCGCAGGGTCGTGACGTTGCGGAAGTCCTGCATGGTCGGGTCGGTGAGCAGACGCACCTCGCACCCCCGCTGCTCGGCGAGCAGCGGCGCGTTGACGTAGGTCACCGGGTCCTCGGTCACGTCGGTGAACAGGCCCTTGAGCGCGGCGAGCTTCCAGATCGACACGTCGTGCGCGGTGATCTCACCCTGCACGTCGACGTCGAGCTGCACCGGCACGGAGCCGGCCAGCGAGGTGAAGATCCGGCCGAGCTTCTCGACCAGGGCGATGCCCGGACGGACCTCCTCGGGGACGACGCCACTGGACACGTTGACCGCGTCGGGGACCAGGTCGCCACCGAGGGCGAGCCGCACCGACTTGGCCACCGAGACGCCGGCCTTCTCCTGGGCCTCGTCGGTGGAGGCCCCGAGGTGAGGTGTCACGACGACCGACTCGTGCTCGAACAGCGGGCTCTCGGTCGTGGGCTCGGTGGCGAAGACGTCGATGCCGGCGCCGGCCACGCGGCCCTCACGCAACGCTTCGGCCAGCGCTTCCTCGTCGACGATCCCGCCGCGGGCGGCGTTGATGATGCGGACGCTCGGCTTGACCTTGGTCAGCGCCTCCTTGCCGATGAGCCCCACCGTCTCGGGGTTCTTCGGCAGGTGCACGGTGATGAAGTCGCTCTGCTCGAGGAGCTCGTCGAGCGTGACGAGCTGGGCGCCGAGCTGGCCGGCCCGCTGCGCCGAGACGTAGGGGTCGTAGGCGAGGATCTCCATGCCGAAGCCCTTGAGCCGCTCGGCGACCAGCTGGCCGATCCGGCCGAAGCCGACGACGCCGACCTTCTTGTCGAGCAGCTCGACGCCGCCGTACTTGCTGCGCTTCCACGCACCGCCCTTGAGGGCCTGGTTGGCAGGCGCGATGTTGCGGGCGGTGGATAGCAGGAGGCCAACCGCCAGCTCGGCCGCGGAGGTGATGTTGGAGGTCGGGGCGTTGACGACCATGACCCCCGCACGGGTGGCCGCTGGGACGTCGACGTTGTCGAGCCCGACACCAGCGCGCGCGATGACCTTGAGGTTCTTGGCGGCGGCGATGGCCTCGGTGTCCATCTTGGTGGCCGAGCGGATCAGGACGGCGTCCACGTCCGCCAGGGCCGGCAGGAGTGCCTCGCGGGACGCTCCGTCGACGTGGCGGACCTCGAAGTCGGGCCCGAGGGCATCGATGGTGGCGGGCGAGAGTTCCTCGGCGATCAGCACGATCGGCTTGCTCACGGGTCAGTCCTTCGGTGGGTCACGATGGTCATTGGGGGGTCTGGCACCACGCTGTGCCCGGCGCACAGCATACGACCCGGCTCAGCATGTGGATGCCGTGGCTCGACATGTGACACGCAGATCACACCTCTCGTGCTGCTCGGCGCCCGCCACCACGCCGTCCCGGACTGCCCCCCGGACTGCCCCGCTGACTGCCCGGCCGGCTGGCTCGAAGACGACGAAGCCGGCCGGCCCCTCGAACGGGACCGGCCGGCAGACCTGCTGTGGTCGTCAGCGGGCGGCGGAACCCTCGACGTAGTCGGAGTCCGTCTCCTTGATCCAGCTCATCAGCTTGCGCAGCTCCTTGCCGGTGCCCTCGATCGGGTGCTGGGCACCCTTCTCACGCAACGCCTTGAACTCCGGTGCGCCCGCGTCCTGGTCGTCGATGAACCGCTTCGCGAACACGCCGTTCTTGATGTCGGCGAGGACGGCCTGCATGTTCTCCTTGACGCTCGGGTCGATGACCCGGGGGCCGGAGACGTAGTCGCCGTACTCGGCCGTGTCGGAGACCGACCAGCGCTGCTTGGCAATGCCGCCCTCGACCATGAGGTCGACGATCAGCTTGAGCTCGTGGAGGCACTCGAAGTACGCCACCTCGGGCTGGTAGCCGGCCTCGACCAACGTCTCGAAGCCGTACTGCACCAGCTGGGACGCGCCACCGCAGAGGACGGCCTGCTCGCCGAACAGGTCGGTCTCGCACTCCTCGGTGAAGGTCGTCTTGATCCCGCCGGCGCGCAGGCCGCCGATCGCCTTGGCGTAGGACTGGGTCAGGGCCCAGGCGTCACCGGAGGCGTCCTGCTCGACCGCCAGGAGCACCGGCACGCCGCGACCGTCGACGTACTCGCGACGGACGAGGTGACCGGGGCCCTTGGGGGCCACCATGACCACGTCGGAGCCGGCCTCGGGCTTGATGTAGTCGAAGCGGATGTTGAAGCCGTGGCCGAACAGCAGGCCGGCGCCCTCCTTGAGGTTGGGGGCGATGTCGTTGGCGTAGACGGTCCGCTGCACCTGGTCGGGCGTGAGGATGACGACCAGGTCGGCCTCCTTGACCGCATCCGCGACCGACTTCACGGTCAGCCCTTCAGCCTCCGCCTTGGCGCGGCTCTTGCTCCCCTCGGCGAGACCGACGCGGACGTCGACCCCCGAGTCGCGCAGGTTGAGCGCGTGCGCGTGGCCCTGGCTGCCGTAGCCGATCACGGCCACCTTCTTGCCCTGGATCACGCTCAGGTCAGCATCGTCGTCGTAGAACATCTCGGCCACGGTGGCCACTCCTTAGGTTGTCTGTGCTTCTCGGGTGTGCAGTGAAATCAGGCGGACCGCATGGCGCGATCGGTGATGGAGCGGGTGCCGCGGCCGATGGCGACCATGCCGGACTGGACCAGCTCCTTGACCCCGAACGGCTCGATGACCTCGAGGAAGGCGGCGAGCTTGTCCCGGTTGCCGGTGACCTCGATGGTCAGGGTGTCGCTGGCGACGTCGACCACCTTGGCCCGGAACAGCTGCACCGTCTCCAGGACGTGGCTGCGGCTGTGGATGTCGGTGCGGACCTTGACCAGCAGGATCTCCCGCTGGACCGACGCAGTGGGCTCGAGCTCGACGACCTTGAGCACCTCGATGAGCTTGTTGAGCTGCTTGGTCACCTGCTCCAGCGGCAACGCGTCGACGTCGACCACGACCGTCATCCGGGAGATCTCGGGGTGCTCGGTCGGGCCGACCGCGAGCGAGTCGATGTTGAAGCCGCGCCGTGAGAAGAGCGCCGCGATGCGGGCCAGGACGCCCGGCTTGTTCTCGACCAGGACCGACAGGGTGTGCTTGCTCATCGTCATCACTTCCCGTCCTTGTCCGCGTCCTCGGGCTGTTCGGTGGCCTCGTCCTCTTCACGGTCCCACTGCGGGGCGGTGTCCTTGGCGACCTGGATGGCGTCGTTGCTCACGCCGGCCGGCACCATCGGCCAGACCATCGCGTCGCGGTGGACCACGAAGTCGACGATCACCGGGACGTCGTTGATCTCCATCGCCTTCTTGATCGTCGCGTCGATGTCCTCCGGCCGCTCACAGCGCAGGCCCACGCAGCCGTAGGCGTCCGCGAGCTTGACGAAGTCGGGGATGCGGTTGCCGACCGACGTGTGCAGGTCGGTGTTGGAGTAGCGCTTGTCGTAGAAGAGCGACTGCCACTGGCGCACCATGCCGAGGCTGCTGTTGTTGATGATCGCGACCTTGATCGGGATGTTGTTGATCACGCAGGTCGCGAGCTCCTGGTTGGTCATCTGGAAACAGCCGTCACCGTCGATCGCCCAGACCACGCGGTCCGGCTCTGCGACCTTCGCGCCCATGGCGGCCGGCACGGCATACCCCATCGTGCCGAGGCCACCGGAGTTGAGCCAGGCGTTCGGGCGCTCGTACTGGACGAACTGTGCGGCCCACATCTGGTGCTGCCCGACGCCCGCGACGTAGATCGACTCGGGACCGCTGATGGCCCCGATCCGCTCGATGACCTGCTGCGGCGACACAGCGTTCTCCTCGCCCTCGGGCGTGGTGTAGCCGAGGGGGAAGGTGGCCTTCCAGCCGGCGGTCTGGTCCCGCCACGCTGCGTAGTCGCCCTTGGTCCCGGCCTCGTGGTCGGCCGAGACGGCCTTGACCAGCTCGCCGATCACCTCGAGCACGTCACCGACGATCGGGACGTCGGCGGTGCGGTTCTTGGAGATCTCGGCCGGGTCGATGTCGGCGTGGATGACCTTGGCCTCGGGGGCGAACGTCGACAGCTGGCCGGTGACCCGGTCGTCGAACCGCGCGCCGAGGGTGATGAGCAGGTCGGACTTCTGCAGGGCGGTGACGGCCGCGACCGAACCGTGCATGCCCGGCATGCCCAGGTGGAGCGGGTGGCTGTCGGGCACCGCACCGCGCGCCATCAGGGTGGTCACGACGGGGATCTGGGTCAGCTCGACGAACTCCCGCAGGGCGTCCGAAGCACGACCCCGGACCACGCCGCCGCCGACGTAGAAGACCGGGCGCTTGGCCGCCGCGATGAGCCGGGCCGCCTCGCGGATCTGCTTGTTGTGCGGTCGCGCGACGGGCCGGTAGCCGGGCAGGTCGTACTTCGGCGGCCACGAGAACGTCGTCTTGGCCTGCAGGGCGTCCTTGGAGATGTCGACCAGCACCGGGCCGGGACGTCCCGTGGAGGCGATGTGAAACGCCTCGGCGATGACCCGCGGGATCTGGGACGCGTCGGTCACGAGGTAGTTGTGCTTGGTGATCGGCATCGTGATGCCGCGGATGTCGGCCTCCTGGAACGCATCCGTGCCGATGGCGGCTGACGCGACCTGGCCGGTGATCGCCACGATCGGCACCGAGTCCATGTAGGCGTCGGCGATCGCGGTGACCAGGTTGGTCGCGCCCGGCCCGGACGTCGCCATGCAGACCCCGACCTTGCCGGTGGCACTGGCATAGCCCTCGGCCGCGTGACCGGCCCCCTGCTCGTGGCGGACCAGGATGTGGCGGACCTTGACCGAGTCGAGCAGCGGGTCGTAGGCCGGCAGGATCGCCCCACCGGGGATGCCGAAGACGGTGTCGACCTCCATGGCCTCGAGCGAGAGCACCAGGCTCTGGGCGCCGGTCACCACGGCGGGCACCTTCGCCTTGGCCTGCTCGGCCAGCCGGGACGGGCTGGGGGCTGGACTGCCGACCGGGCTCGGTGCCGGTTTCAGGTCGCTCACGTCACTACCGCTTTCGGTTCTCGCTCGAACTGCTCAGGCTGGAGGTGTTCCCACTGGATCTGCTCATGAAAAAGCCCTCCAGTCCTCAGGTGAGGACGACGGAGGGCAGCGCGCTGGCTCGGGGAGCCGGCGCGCTAGTGAAGTACGAGAATTCGTGCCACACGAGAACTCTCCCGCCGTCCACTGGTGGTGTCAACGTACGAGACAACCGGTCCCACGATCCGGGACTGTCGTCTCACCCACAGCCCCGGTTCGAGGTATTCGGCGCCCGGATCCCGGTCGCCGAATACCTCGAACCGCGAGAGACGGGACCCAGGAGCTGAACGGCCTAGCCGCAGACGGCACCGCCGCTCGCGCTGCCGACCAGCTTGCGGTACTTGGCCAGGACGCCGCGCGGGTACTTCGACGCCGGCGGCTCGAAGCCCTCCGCCCGTCGGGCCAGCTCGGCCTCGTCGACGTGGACGTCGAGCACACCGTTCGCGACGTCGAGGGTGATCCGGTCGCCGTCCTGCACGAACGCGATCGGTCCACCGTCGACGGCCTCGGGGGCGACGTGCCCGACACAGAGTCCCGTCGTCCCCCCGGAGAACCGGCCGTCGGTCAGGAGCAGCACCTCCTTGCCGAGGCCCGCACCCTTGATGGCGCCGGTCACGGCCAGCATCTCGCGCATCCCCGGACCGCCCTTGGGGCCCTCGTAGCGGATGACGACGACGTCGCCGGCCTTGAGCGAGCCGTCCTCGACCGCGTCCATCGCGGCCCGCTCGCCGTCGAACACCCGCGCCGTGCCCTGGAAGACGTCGGAGTCGAAGCCGGCCGACTTCACGACGGCCCCTTCGGGCGCGAGCGTCCCCTTGAGGATCGTGATGCCGCCGGTCTTGTGGATGGGCTGGGCCATCGCGCGGACGACCTTGCCGTCGACGTCGGGCGGGGCGATGTCGGCGAGGTTCTCGGCCATGGTCCGGCCGGTCACGGTCAGGCAGTCGCCGTGCAGCAGCCCCGCGTCGAGGAGCGCCCGCATGACGACCGGCACTCCCCCGACCCGGTCGATGTCGGTCATGACGTACTGGCCGAACGGCTTCACGTCGGCCAGGTGCGGCACCTTGGCGCCGACGCGGACGAAGTCGTCGAGGGTCAGGTCGACCTCCGCCTCGTTGGCGATGGCGAGCAGGTGCAGGACGGCGTTGGTCGAGCCGCCGAAGGCCATCACGACGGCGATGGCGTTCTCGAACGCCTCCTTGGTCATGATGTCGCGCGCGGTGATGCCGCGACGCAGCAGCTCGACGACCGCCTCGCCGGACTTGCGGGCGAACCCGTCACGTCGACGGTCGGTCGCGGGCGGGGCGGCCGAGCCGGGCAGCGACATCCCCATCGCCTCGGCCACGGACGCCATCGTGTTGGCGGTGTACATCCCGCCGCAGGCGCCTTCGCCGGGACAGATCGCGCGCTCGATCGCGTCGACGTCCGCCCGCGACATCAACCCGGCGGCACAGGCGCCGACCGCCTCGAACGCGTCGATGATCGTGACCGTCTTCTCCGAGCCGTCGGAGAGCTTGGCGATGCCCGGCAGGATCGACCCGGCGTAGAGGAAGACCGAGCTGAGGTCGAGGCGAGCGGCGGCCATCAGCATCCCCGGCAGCGACTTGTCGCAGCCGGCCAGCAGCACCGAGCCGTCGAGCCGCTCGGCGTTCATCACGGTCTCGACGGAGTCGGCGATGATCTCGCGGCTCACCAGCGAGAAGTGCATGCCCTCGTGGCCCATCGAGATGCCGTCGCTGACCGAGATCGTGCCGAACTCGAGGGGGTAGCCACCAGCCGAGTGCACGCCGTCCTTGACCGCCTTCGCCAGCCGGTCGAGCGACAGGTTGCAGGGCGTGATCTCGTTCCAGGAGCTGGCCACGCCGATCTGTGGCTTGACCCAGTCGTCGTCGCCCATGCCCACCGCGCGGAGCATCCCGCGCGCCGCGGTCTTCTCGATGCCGTCGGTGACGTCGCGGCTGCGCGGCTTGATGTCGACGCCGGACGTGGTCGCCCCCGCAGTGGGCTCGGTGGTCGTCATGTCCGCAGTCTAGAACTCGGGTCCACAGGGTGGGACGCGGGTCTCACTGGCCGACCAGCGCCGCAAGGACGCCACGCTGGTATGCCGCGTGGTCACCCGCGCGACACGTGGCAGCGTTCCAGCGCTGCCGTGCCGAACGCGAGTCCCGACCACGGTCCCGCGTAGCGCAGCACCGCGATCGAGGACGTCGGGAAGCCCGCGGCGAGGCAGTCGTGCGCGGCGCTCGACCCGTCGCCCTCGGACAGCCCGCTGGCCAGCATCGCCATCGTCGGGTTGTGGCCGACCACCATCACGACCTGCACCTCGCCCGGCGCGTCGCGCAGCGACCGCAGCACCGTCTCGGCGCCGCCCGAGTAGATGCTGTCGGAGAACTCCACCGTCTCCCCGCAGGCTCCGCCCTCCTCGGCGGCGGCCCAAGTCTGCCGGGTCCGGGTGGCCGACGAGCACAGCACGAGCTCTGGCCCGAGCTCGTGCTCGTGCAGCCAGGCCCCGGCCGCGCGGGCGTCCCGCACGCCCCGACCGGTCAGCTCGCGCTCGTGGTCGGGCTTGCCGAAGACCTGCTCCGCCTTGGCGTGGCGGAAGAGGATGAGCACCTTGTCATCACTGGCGAGGGTCATACCCCGAGCATGGCCCTGATGGCCCCAGACAGCCAGCCCTGCAGGTCCGGCAGCCAGCCCCGGCCGCTAGCCTCGTGCCACACGACGAGGTGACCCGGGACAGCGACGAGCGGCCACGGCATACCTCGCTGCGCAGTGAGGAATGACCAATGGAACAGGGGCCCACCCTGATCGACGCCGTGACGTCCACCCCGACCGACCGGGCGTGGCTCGACGAGGCCGTCCGACGCATCCAGGCCGACGCCAACCGCAGCGCCGACACCCACCTGGTGCACGTGCCGGTGCCCGGCCTGCCCGACGTCGACCTCTACCTCAAGGACGAGTCGACGCACCCGACCGGCAGCCTCAAGCACCGGCTCGCCCGCTCGCTGTTCCTCTACGCGCTGTGCAACGGCGAGCTGCACGAGGGCACGACCGTCATCGAGGCCTCGAGCGGGTCGACGGCCGTGTCCGAGGCGTACTTCGCGCGCATGCTCGGGCTGCCGTTCATCGCCGTCATGGTCAGCACGACGAGCCCGGAGAAGATCGCCCTGATCGAGCGCGAGGGCGGTCGGTGCCACCTCGTCGAGGACGCCTCCGAGGTCTACGACGAGGCCCGCCGGCTGGCCGAGGAGCGTGGCGGGCACTACCTCGACCAGTTCACCTACGCCGAGCGCGCGACCGACTGGCGGGGCAACAACAACATCGCGGAGTCGATCTTCGAGCAGATGGCCAGGGAGCGGCACCCGGTGCCGCACTGGGTCGTCGTCGGCGCCGGGACCGGCGGCACGAGTGCCACGATCGGACGGTTCGTCCGCTACCGCGGCCTGTCCAGCCAGGTCTGTGTCGTCGACCCGGAGCGGTCGGCCTTCTTCCCCGGCTTCTGCGGTGACGACGAGGGCGTCTCGGCGGCCTGCGGGTCGCGGATCGAGGGCATCGGCCGACCGCGAGTGGAGCCCAGCTTCATCCCGAGCGTCGTCGACCGCATGCTGCTGGTGCCCGACGCCGCCTCGGTCGCGGCGATGCGGTTCCTCACCGAGCGCACCGGCCTGCGCGCCGGCGCCTCGACCGGCACCAACCTCTTCGGGGCACTACGGCTGGCCTGCGAGATGGCCGAGCGTGGCGAGTCCGGCAGCATCGTCTCGCTGCTGTGCGACGGGTCGGAGCGGTATGCCGGCACCTACCGCAACGACGCCTGGCTCACCGAGCGCGGCTGGGACCTCGGCCCCCATCGTGGCGTTCTCGAGCGGGCCTGGGACGACGGGATCTGGACCGCCTGACCCGGGCTTGCCCACGAGTGCTTGATGGATCCACCACACTCTGACGTGGCCAACCCATCAAAGACTGCCGCGGGTCAGCCGCCGGAGACGGCGTTGATCACGTGGACCGTCGAGGTCGGCGACACCCGCGTCTGCACGCCGTCGGCGCGCTTGGCGTCCTCGCCGTCGATGAACACGTTCACGTGGCGGCGGATCTGGCCCCGCTCGTCGCGGACGCGGGAGGCCAGGATCGGCCACGGCTCGAAAGCCCGGTCGAGCACCTCGGCCAGGGGTGCATCCGCCGACAGCTCGACGGGGAGCTCGGCAGCGCCCTCGGCCAGGTCGCGCAACAGACCCGGCAGGACGACTCGCGCGGTCATCGGAGCGTGACCGCCCGGACGCACAGGACGTCGGGGAGCTGCTCGACGACCCGGTCGAAGGACTCGCCGCCGTCGAGCGAGGCGTAGACCTCGCCGTTGCGGGTGCCGAGGTAGAGGCCGGGGTCGTCGTGGGTGTCGAGACCTGCGGCGTCGCGCAGGACGTTCGTGTAGGACGGCGACGGCAGGCCCTCGTGCTGGGTGCGCCAGGTGGCCCCGGCATCGTCCGTGCGCTGCACCTGCAGCTCGGCCGCCGGCGGGATCCGCTCGCCGTCCGAGGCGATGGGCACGAGCCACACCGTGTCGCCCTGGGTCGGGTGGGCCAGCGCGGTCATGCCGAAGTTCGTCGGCAGCCCCGCCTCGATCGAGGTCCAGGTGACCCCGTCGTCGTCGGAGCGGTAGACGCCCCGGTGGTTCTGCGCGTACAGGCGGGTGGCGGTGGCGCTGTCGCGGACCACCTTGTGGACGCACTGGCCGAACTCGGGCCACTCGTCGTGGGGCTGGAAGTAGGCGTGGATGCCGGTGTTGCCCGGGGTCCACGACTGTCCGCCGTCACGGGTGTTGTAGACGCCCCCGGTGCTCATCGCGACGAGCATGTGGTCCGGGCTGGCCGGGCTGGGCAGGACGGTGTGGATCGCACCGCCACCGAACCCCTCGCCCCACTCGGGCCGGTGCGGGTGCTCCCACAGCCCCCGGTTGAGCTCGAACGTCTCGCCACCGTCGGCGCTGCGCCACAGCCCCTGGGGCTCGGTGCCGGCCCAGACCACGTCGGGGTCGTGCGGGTCGGCGACGAGCTGCCAGGTGGCCTTGAGCGCGGTGTCGGTGTCCTCGGGGAAGCGGATCGAGCCCTCGGGGTGCTCCACCCAGGTGGCGCCGAAGTCATCGGAGTGCTGGAGCGAGGGGCCCCAGTGCGACGACCGGAAGCCCACCAGCAGCCTCGGGGCGTCGCGCCTCGTGTCGAACAACAGGGACAGCACCTCGCTCATCAGGAAGTGCGGTCCCTCGACCGTCCAGGTGCGCCGGTCCGTGCTGCGGGCCAGCCACAGGCCCTTGCGCGTCCCGATCCCGACGATGGTCTCCCCAGCAGTGCGCTCAGCCGTGTCTCCCATGGCTCCCAATATGGCACTGACGTCTGACGGTGGCACCCGTCACGATGGGGACATGACCGCCGACCGCGCCCAGGACGACCCGGGCCACCAGCTCTTCGTCGACGACTTCGCGGGCCCCGACCTCGACCTCTCGGTGTGGGTCCCGTCCTACCTCCCCCAGTGGAGCTCCCGAGCCGCCAGCGCGGCCACGTATGCCGTGCGCGACTCGTGCCTGCACCTCACCATCCCGCCCGAGCACGGCCTGTGGTGCCCCGACGACCACGGACCGCTGCGCGTGTCCGGAGTGCAGTCCGGCGTCTTCGCGGGCCCGGTCGGGAGCACCATCGGCCAGCAGCCGGTCCGCGCGGGCGCCGTGGTGCGCGAGGCCCAGCCGACGATGTGGGGCTGGACGCCCCGCTTCGGCCGCCTGGAGATGCGGGCGCGGATGGACCTCACGTCACGGTCGATGGCCGCCTGGTGGCTGGTCGGCCTCGACGACCAGCCGGACCGGTGTGGGGAGCTCTGCGTCGTGGAGGTCTTCGGCGACGCGATCACCGCAGAGGGCGCCGCAGTGGGGATGGGGGTGCACCCGTTCCGCGACCCTCGGCTGGTCGACGACTTCGACGCTCCGCGCGTGCCGATCGACGTCAGCGAGTTCCACACCTACAGCGTCGACTGGACGCCCGACGGCGCGAGCTTCGCGATCGACGGCCTGGTGATCCGGACCGCCGACGTCGTGCCCGACTACCCGATGCAGTCGATGGTCGCGGTCTTCGACTTCCCCGACCGTGCTGACCCCGACGATGCGGACCAGGCCGCCCACGTGCCTGCCCTGGTCGTCGACCGCATCGGGATGGCGCCTGACCAGACCCCGTCCGACTGAGGTCAGTCGCGCGCGACGAGGTTGCGCAGGGGCCGACCTGCGGCATACGCGCCGAGCTGCTCCTGGAGCAGCCGGGCCGCCCGCGGCATGAAGGCCGTCGACGCACCACCCACGTGGGGCGTGATGAACACGCCCGGCAGTCCCCACAGGGGGTGGTCGGCGGGCAGCGGCTCGGGGTCGGTGACGTCGAGGGCGGCCCGGATCCGGCCGGCAGTCGCGTGCCGCACGAGCGCGTCGGTCTCGACCACCCCACCACGGGCGACGTTGACCAGCAACGACCCGTCGGGCATCGCCGCCAGGAACTCGTCGTCGACCAGCCCGGCCGTCTGGTCGCTCAGGGGCACGATCACGACCACCACGTCGTGGTGTGGCAGCAGCTCCGGCAGCTCGTCGACCCCGTGCACCGAACGCACCAGCTCGTCGCCCGCCCGGGCGCGGCTGGCGACGGCGGTCACCTGCACCTCGAACGGTGTCAGCCGGGCCGCGACCGCTCGACCGATCGAGCCGTACCCGAGCACGAGAACCCGCTTGTCGGCCAACGACTCGTGGAACACCGAGGGCAGCCAGGTCCGCTCCCGTTGCGCCGCAACGAAGTCCGGGAAGTCGCGCAGGCTCGCCAGCGTCAGCGCTACTGCGAGCTCGGCGGTCGAGGCGTCGTGGACCCCCGTGGCGTTGGCCAGCCGCACGCCGTCGGGCAGCACGGCGAGGACGTTGTCGTAGCCGGCGGTGAGCAGCTGCACCAGCTCGAGGTGCGGCAGCTGTGACAGGACCGCGAGCCGCTCGCCGGCACCGATGTAGGGCGGCACGACCACCCTGACCTCGTCGGCACGGTCGGGCACACCGTCGAGGTCCCAGACCGCCAGCTCGATGCCGGAGACCGGGCCCACGGCATCGACCCACTCCGGTCCGGGCAGGGTCACGAGAGTCATGTCCAGCACGGTAGCCCCGTCTCCATCGGCGTTCGCAGGGACCCCATCCCGCACAATGGGGTATGCCGCGTGCACCAGTCCATCCGAGGCGCAAGGGTCCAGGGCGCACCTCCGCCGGGGCCGCAACCGCCTCCGTGGTCGTCGGTGTGCTGTTCGTCAGCGGCTGCTCGGGCGACGACCCCGGCCCGACGGGAACGGTCTCGGCTCCCCGGATCAGCACCTCCGCGACCTCGAGCGCCTCGACGACCACGAGCCCGTCGACGACCGCGAGTCCGACGAGTGCTGCCGCCACCGCGACCATCGCCAAGGACCTCGACGTCCCGTGGGGCCTGGCGTTCCTGCCCGACGGGTCGGCCCTCGTCACGTTGCGCGACGAGGGGCGGCTCCTGCAGGTCCGGGCCGGCCAGGCTCCGAGGGTCCTGGGCGAGGTCCCCGGGGTCACCCCGGACGGCGAGGGCGGGTTGCTCGGCGTCGCGGTCTCCCCCGACTTCGCCACCGACCAGAGCATCTTCGTCTACTTCACGGCGGCCGACGACAACCGCGTCGTGCGGCTGACCTTCGCGGACGGCGCCGCGACCCGGCCCACTGTGGTGCTGCGCGGCATACCCAAGGCCGGCCACCACAACGGCGGGCGACTCGCCTTCGGTCCCGACGGCTACCTCTACGTCACGACCGGTGACGCGGGGAAGTCGGACCGGTCGCAGGACAAGGAGGCCCTCGGCGGCAAGATCCTCAGGATCACCAAGGACGGCAAGCCCGCTCCCGGCAACCCCTTCGGCGCCTCCCCGGTCTGGAGCTACGGGCACCGCAACGTGCAGGGCATCGCGTGGGCACCCGACGGGCGGATGTTCGCCAGCGAGTTCGGCCAGAACACGTGGGACGAGCTCAACCTCATCCAGCCCGGCCGCAACTACGGCTGGCCGGTCGTCGAGGGCAGGGCCGGACGCTCGGGCTTCACCGACCCCCTCGTCCAGTGGGCGACCTCCGACGCCTCACCGAGCGGGATCGCCGTGACCGAGGGCGCCGTCTGGATGGCCGCCCTCAGGGGCGAGTCGCTGTGGCGGGTCCCGTTGACCACCAACGGGGTCGGCAGGCCCGACCGGCTGCTCGAGGGCAGGTACGGCCGACTGCGTGATGCGGTGACGGCGCCCGACGGTCGGCTGTGGGTGCTGACCAGCAACACCTTCCGTGGCACCCCTGCCGCCGACGACGACCGGGTCGTCGCGTTGTCGCTCGACGACTTCTAGGCCTGCCCCGCGGACGGCGGCGCGGTACCTTGACGCCAGGCGCGGCCATGGCGGCCGACCACCTCAGAAGGGGGCACCCATGTCAGCAGTGGACGAGATCCTGTCGCAGGTCGACCTCGACCAGCTCGCGCAGCAGGTGGGGGCCGACCCCGCGGACGTCGAGCAGGCTGCCAGGACCGCACTACCGGCCCTGCTCGGGGGCCTCGACGCCAACGCGGCCGACCCGGCAGGTGCGGCTTCGCTCGCCGAGGCGCTGGGCCAGCACGACCCGGCGCTGGTCGAGGGCGGCGTCGACCTCGGCCAGGTCGACCCGGCCGAGGGCGACAAGATCGCCCAGCACATCTTCGGCGACAACCGCGACCAGGTGGTCAGCCAGCTCGGGGGTGTCAGCGGGTCAGCAGGCAAGGGGATCGTCGCCAAGCTGATCCCGATCCTCGCGCCCATCGTGCTGTCCTGGCTGGCCAAGAAGGTGCTCGGGGGCGCGGCCGACGCCTCCCGGTCGCCGTCCGCGAGCGCGGGCGGCGGCGGGCTCGGCGACATCCTCGGTCAGGTCCTCGGCGGGGCGACCAAGGGCACGCAGTCCGGCGGGGTCGACACCGGGTCGATCATCACCGACGTGCTCGGCGGCCTGCTCGGCGCCGGCCGCCGCTGACCCCGCCTCGCGACCACGTCTCGCGACCACGTCTGTTGGAAGTGGAACTACCGGATATCCGGTAGTTCCACTTCCAACAGAGGCTCAGCGGGTGCGGTGAGCGGACGTCAGGTCAGCTTGGCGAGGATCAGCTCGCGGGCCTTGCCGGCATCGGCCTGGCCCTTCATCTCCTTCATCACCTGACCGATGAGCGCACCAGCCGCCTGGACCTTGCCGTCGCGCACCTTCTGGGCGACCTCGGCGTTGGCCTCGATGACCTTGTCGACGGCGGCCTCGAGCGCACCGTCGTCCTGCACGAGCTCCAGACCGCGGGCGTCCGCCACCTCGGTCGGTGCGCCCTCGCCGGCGATCACGCCCTCGAGCACCTGACGGGCCATCGAGTCGTTGAGCCGGCCGTCCCGGACCAGCCCGTCGAGCTCGGCGATGTGGGCGGGGGTGACGCCGAACTCCTCGACGCTCCGGCCCTCGACGTTGGCGCGGCGGGCCAGCTCACCGGTCCACCACTTGCGCGCCCCGGCCGGCGTGGCGCCAGCGGCCACGGTCTCCTCGATGAGGGCGACCGCGCCGGCGTTCATCACGTCGCGCATCTCCAGATCGCTGTAGCCCCAGTCGTTCTGGAGGCGGCGCCGACGCTCACCGGGAGGCTCGGGCAGGGTGCCCCGCAGCGTCTCCACGGTCTCGCGGGTCGGGGCCACGGGCACCAGGTCGGGCTCAGGGAAGTAGCGGTAGTCCTCGGCGTCCGACTTCTCGCGACCGCTGGTCGTGACGCCGGTGTCCTCGTGCCAGTGCCGCGTCTCCTGGGTGATCTTGTCGCCCCTGTCGAGGATCGCCGCGTGGCGGGTGATCTCGTAGCGGACGGCCCGCTCGACGCTGCGCAGCGAGTTGACGTTCTTGGTCTCGGTGCGCGTGCCGAGCGGCACGTCGTCCTGCGACTGGTCGCCGGTCGCGCGCGGGCGCAGGGAGACGTTCGCATCGCAGCGCAGCGAACCCTGCTCCATCTTCACGTCGGAGACCCCGAGGGCTCGGAGCAGCTCACGCAGGGCGCCGACGTAGGCCTTGGCGACCTCGGGTGCACGCTTCCCCGCGCCGGTCAGCGGCTTCGTCACGATCTCGATGAGCGGGATGCCAGCGCGGTTGTAGTCGACCAGCGAGTGGTCGGCACCGTGGATGCGACCGGTCGCGCCGCCGATGTGCAGCGACTTGCCGGTGTCCTCCTCCATGTGGGCGCGCTCGATCTCGACGCGGTAGGTCGTGCCGTCCCCGAGCTCGACGTCGAGGTGGCCCTCGAAGGCGATCGGCTCGTCGTACTGGCTGGTCTGGAAGTTCTTCGGCATGTCCGGGTAGAAGTAGTTCTTCCGGGCGAACCGGCACCACTCGGCGATCTCGCAGTTGAGCGCGAGGCCGATCCGGATGGCCGACTCGACGGCCTTCTCGTTGACCACCGGCAGGGCCCCGGGCAGGCCGAGGCAGACGGGGCAGACCTGGCTGTTGGGGTCGGCCCCGAACCCGGTCGCGCACCCGCAGAACATCTTCGTCGCGGTGTTGAGCTCGACGTGCACCTCGAGCCCCATCACGGGGTCGTAGCGCTCGAGGGCCTCGTCGTAGTCGACGATCTCCTCGGCAACGGACGTGGCGCTGCTCATGGTCACGCTCCCTTCGCGGTCAGCTGGGGCGCCTTGGCCAGCAACGGCCCACCCCATCGGTCGACGAGCATCTTCTCGAGCGCGGCACCCACGTTGTAGAGACGCTCGTCCTGGGTCGCTGGGGCGAGGATCTGGATGCCGGTGGGCAGCCCGTCCTCGTCGGCCAGACCGCTGGGCAGCGACATGCCGGGCACGCCCGCGAGGTTGGCCGGGATGGTGGCGACGTCCTGGAGGTACATCGACATCGGGTCGTCCAGCTTGTCGCCGAGCTTGAACGCGGTGGTCGGGGCCGTCGGGCTCACCAGCACGTCGACCTGCTCGAAGGCGGTGGAGAAGTCGTTGGCGATGAGCCGGCGCACCTTCTGGGCCTGACCGTAGTAGGCGTCGTAGTAGCCGCTCGACAGGGCGTAGGTGCCGAGGATGATGCGGCGTTTGACCTCGTCGCCGAAGCCGGCGTCACGCGTGGCCGCCATGACCTGCTCCGCGCTCGGGTCCTCAATCCCCTCGGGCAGCACCCGCAGGCCGTAGCGCATGGCGTCGAACTTCGCGAGGTTCGAGGACGCCTCACTCGGCAGGATCAGGTAGTAGGCGGCCAGCGCGTAGTCGAAGCTCGGGCAGGACACCTCGACGACCTCGGCCCCGGCCTCCTGGAGCAGGGTGACCGACTCGTCGAACCGGGCGCGCACGCCGGCCTGGTAGCCCTCTCCCCCGAGCTCCTTGATGACGCCGACCTTGAGCCCCTTGACGTCGGCGCGCCGTGCGGCCTCGACGACCGAGGGCACCGGGGCGTTGATCGAGGTGGAGTCCATCGGGTCGTGGCCACCGATGACCGAGTGCAGCAGCGCGGCGTCGAGCACGGTCCGCGTGCACGGACCGGCCTGGTCGAGGCTCGAGGCCAGGGCCACGAGGCCGTAGCGCGAGACACCACCGTAGGTCGGCTTCACGCCGACGGTGCCCGTCACCGAGGCCGGCTGGCGGATCGACCCACCGGTGTCGGTGCCGATCGCCAGCGGTGCCTCGTATGCCGCGACCACGGCCGAGGAACCACCTCCCGACCCGCCGGGGATCCGGGTGAGGTCCCAGGGGTTGTGGGTGGGTCCGTAGGCCGAGTGCTCGGTCGAGGACCCCATCGCGAACTCGTCCATGTTGGTCTTGCCGAGGATCGGCATGCCGGCTGCCTTGAGCCGCGACACGAGCGTGGCGTCGTAGGGCGGGATCCAGCCCTCGAGGATCTTGGAGCCGCACGTCGTCGGCAGGCCCTTCGTCGCCATGACGTCCTTGACGGCGATCGGGACGCCGGCGAGGACGTGCAGGTCCTCGCCGGACGCCCGGCGCTCGTCGACGGCCCGGGCCGCGTCGAGCGCGCCTGCGCCGTCCACGTGGAGGAACGCGTGCACGTCGGCGTCGACCGCGGCGATCCGGTCGAGGTGGGCCTGGACGACCTCGACGGAGCTGAGCTCCTTCGAGGCGATGGCATGAGCCAGCTCAGCGGCGCTGAGGCGGGTGGGGTCGGTGTTCACGAGGGTCGTCCTTGGTCTGTCGCAGGGTCTGTCGCTGGGTGGGACGCGCGCTCGGCGCGGTCGCTCAGTCTTCGTCCAGGATGCGGGGCACCGAGAAGCGCTGCTGCTCCTTCTCGGGAGCAGCAGCCAGGGCGGCCTCGGCACCGAGGGACGGGCGGACCTCGTCGGGACGCGTGACGTTGGTCAGGGGCAGCGGGTGCGACATCGGCTCGATCTCGTCGGCGGCCACCTCCTGCACCTTGGCCACGGACTCGAGGATGACGCCCAGCTCGCCGACCATGCGGTCGAGCTCGGCGTCGGACAGGTCGATGCGGGCGAGGCCGGCAAGGTGCGCGACGTCGTCCCGGGACAGTGCGGACATGGGCGCCAGTCTAGGGGCCTCGCGCACGACGAACCGTCCCCGGGCGTGCTCGGCCGGCACCCGCGGGAGGCTCCGGGCCTGTCCCGTGGGGGCACCACCACACCACCACCGTGACCCGGCGGGCCGTCGCCGATCCGGGCCTGCCGGGTCACCCCTCGTGGCGACCACCACACGACTCACCCCTGTCTGCCAGGCGGCCGGGTGCCTACGGTGGTGGCATGACCCGCCTGCCGATCGACCTGTTCACGGCCATCGACCACGTGGGGGTCGCGGTGCGCGACCTCGACGAGGCGATCGCCTTCTACCGCGACACCTACGGCATGACGCTGGCGCACGAGGAGGTCAACGAGGAGCAGGGCGTGCGCGAGGCGATGATGGCCGTGGGCGGCAGCGGCTCCCACATCCAGCTGCTCGCGCCGCTCTCCCCGGAGTCGACGATTGCCAAGTTCCTCGACCGCTCAGGCCCCGGCGTGCAGCAGGTCGCCTACCGGGTCGAGGACGTCGAAGCCGTCAGCCAGGTGCTGCGTGACCGGGGCCTGCGCCTGCTCTACGACGAGCCGCGACGGGGGACCTCGAACTCCCGCGTCAACTTCATCCACCCCAAGGACGCCGGCGGCATCCTCGTGGAGCTGGTCCAGCCCGCGCACGAGACGCACTGACCGCCAGCGGGGACCCAAGGCTGGGACTGCCCACGCGGCATACCCGGTCCGTGAGCCCGCCGAGGCAGGCGGCGGGTGAGGTAGGTCACCGCGTGACCGGAGTCTCACCGGGCCCCGGATCGCCTTACCCAGCAGTAGTTTCGGCTGCACGTGCCGACGACGCCGAGGAGCCACACCGATGCAGGAAATCCGCGACGCCATCCTCTCCGGGGACCGCACCCAGGAGACGTATGCCGGGCTGTCCATCCCCGAGTCCTACCGCGCCGTGACGGTGCACAAGGACGAGGTCGAGATGTTCGAGGGCCTGGCCAGCAAGGACAAGGACCCCCGCAAGTCGCTGCACCTCGACGACGTGCCGGTGCCCGAGCTCGCGCCGGGTGAGGCCCTGGTGGCCGTCATGGCCAGCGCCATCAACTACAACACCGTGTGGACCTCGATCTTCGAGCCGGTGTCGACCTTCGGCTTCCTCGAGCGCTACGGCCGCACCTCCGAGTTCGCCAAGCGGCACGACCTGCCCTACCACGTGGTCGGCTCCGACCTGGCCGGCGTCGTCCTGCGCACCGGCCCCGGGGTGACCAAGTGGACGCCAGGCCAGGAGGTCGTGGCGCACTGCCTGTCCGTCGAGCTCGAGGACGCCGACGGCCACAACGACACGATGCTCGACCCGCAGCAGCGCATCTGGGGCTTCGAGACCAACTTCGGCGGCCTCGCCGAGCTCGCCATCGTGAAGTCGAACCAGCTGATGCCCAAGCCCGCCCACCTGTCGTGGGAGGAGGCGGCCTCCCCCGGGCTCGTGAACTCCACGGCCTACCGCCAGCTGATCTCCAAGAACGGCGCGGCGATGAAGCTCGGCGACCGCGTGCTCATCTGGGGCGCCTCCGGCGGCCTCGGGTCCTACGCCACCCAGATGGCCCTGGCCGGCGGGGCGACCCCCATCTGCGTCGTCTCGTCGCCCGAGAAGGCCCAGATCTGCCGCGAGATGGGTGCCGAGCTCATCATCGACCGCAACGCCGAGGGCTACCGGTTCTGGAACGACGGCAACACCCAGCAGGACCCGCGGGAGTGGCAGCGGCTGGGCAAGAAGATCCGCGAGCTGACCGGCGGCCACGACGTCGACATCGTCTTCGAGCACCCCGGCCGGGAGACCTTCGGTGCGAGCGTCTACGTCGCACGCAAGGGCGGCACGATCGTCACCTGTGCGTCCACCTCCGGATACATGCACGAGTACGACAACCGCTACCTGTGGATGAACCTCAAGCGGATCATCTCGAGCCACTTCGCCAACTACCGCGAGGCGTGGGAGGCCAACGAGCTGATCAACCGCGGGCTCATCCAGCCGACGCTGTCGAAGACCTACGGCATGGACGAGGTCGGCCAGGCGGCCCTCGACGTCCACCGCAACGCCCACCAGGGCAAGGTCGGCGTCCTCACCCTGTCGCCCGAGGCTGGCCTCGGCGTCACGGACACCGAGAAGCGCGCGGCCCTGCTCCCGCAGATCAACCGCTTCCGCAACGCCTGACCTGCGCCTTCGCGGGCTGGGCGGGTGTCGGTGCCATAGGGTCGTCGCATGTCAGTGCTCGACCGGTGGAGAGAGTTCCGGCGCGCCCAGCGGGACGCGTTGCGGGCCAGCAACCACCCCCACGACCGCTCCGAGCAGTCCGGCGAGTGGGGTGAGCTGCTCGCCGACATCCTGCCCTCGCGCCGTCAGCCAGCGGGAGCGACCGGCGCGGCCAGCGAGCCCGGCGACCAGCCCGACGGGGTGCCCACCGACGGCACGACGTCCCCATCGGGCCACGCCGACCTGGGCGTGGGAGTCCGCGAGCGCGAGGACGACGCCGAGCGCTCGCCCGATGACGACGGCCGTCGCTACGGGCGCGCCGGGCGCCCCCTCAACCGCCAGTCGCCGTTCTACATGGGCTTCGTCGGCGCGATCGGCGTGCTCACGGCCGTGCTCCTCTGGCACACGCTCGGCCGGCTGACCACCGTCCTGACCCTCGTCGTCATCGCGTTCTTCCTGGCCCTCACGCTCAACCCGCTCGTCGAGTTCCTCACCCGCCACGGGCTCAACCGCGCAGGTGCGGTCGCCCTGGTCTTCGCCGGGGTGGTGGCGGTGTTCACGCTCCTCGGGCTCGTCGTGGTGCCGCCGGTCATCTCGCAGGGCACCGACCTCGCCCAGAAGGCGCCCGACTACCTCGACCAGATCCTCCAGAGCCGCTTCGTGAAGGACCTCGACCAGCACTACGGCGTGGTCGACAAGATCCAGGCCGAGTTCAACAAGCGGATCACCGACGGCAACTTCCTCAGCCAGGTCTTCGGCGGCGTGCTCGGCGTCGGCGCGGCCGTCATCGGCGGGATCTTCCAGGCCTTCACGGTGCTGGTCCTCACGCTGTTCCTGCTCGCGTCGTTCCCCCGCGTGAAGCAGGGCGCCTACGCGATCGTCCCCGCCTCGCGTCGTCCGCGGGTGATCTCGCTGTCCGAGGAGATCATGCGACGCACCGGCTCCTACGCCATCGGCCAGGTCGCCGTCGCGACGATCAATGCCATCTGCTCGTGGATCATGATGATGATCGTCGGCATCCCGTATGCCGCGGTGCTGGCCGTCGCGGTCGGCTTCCTCGGCCTGATCCCCATGGTGGGTGCGACCGCCGGCGCGGCCGTCGTGTGCCTGGTGGCGATCTTCGACGAGCCCAAGAAGGCGGTCATCGCCCTCATCTACTACGTCGTCTACCAGCAGCTCGAGAACTACGTCGTGGCACCGAGGATCATGCAGCGCACGGTCTCGGTGCCTGGCGCGGTGACGGTCGTCGCCGCCCTCGCCGGCGGCACGCTGCTCGGCGTGCTCGGCGCGCTGCTGGCGATCCCGGTCGCCGCCGGCCTGCTGCTCCTCTACGAAGAGGTCCTGCTGCCCCGCCAGCGCCGCCACTGACCTGAAGCGACGGGCCCGCGGGCATCTGCGCCACCACAGCCACTGATCGCCCCTTGAGACCAATGCCACTCGCGACCTGGCGCCGTCAGTGATACTGGCTGGATGCAGGGGACGGGGTTCTTGGGGCGTCTTGAGCAGCGCTGGTCACGACGGCAGGACGAGCGGCGCGACGACGAGCTCTTCGGCGAGCTCTTCGAGGCGCAGTCCGAGGTTCACATCCGTGCCACCGGTCAAGCCGTCTGGGATCTGGTCGAGGCAGACGGCGTTGAAGCGCTTCTCCTGGAGGGCCATCGCGTGAAGCTGTTCACCGTCCCTGGCACGGCCGTGGACGGTCACGACAGGACCCTCTTCGTGTTCCGCACGACCGATCAGGGACAGCTTGCCGTGCTCGAGTCGGATGTCCTGACCCAGCTCCCGCCGAGCCTGTCCGTCCGCCGGTCACGGACCGAACGGGTGTCGACGATCGAACGTCACGAACTGACCGACGCAGCCGGCGGGTGCCGCTATGTCGTCCGTTTCGAGTCAAAGGTCCCCGTCGGCTTCACTCGGAAAGTGGGGACCAAGCTCCAGGAGGCGCTCGACGCGTACGTGACCAGGGTCAAGGTCCTCGTCGAGGCGGGCGGTGGCGCGCCGGGCTGACCTCAGAGGAACAGCAGGACAGTGCGGGCGATGCCGAGGGGTGGGCCGAAGGGCAACGCGAACCCGACCCAGTAGGCGAGCTCGAACGGCAGGAGGGCGATCGACAGGGCCTTCGCGCCGGGGGCGTCAGCCAGGATCAGGACGCCCAGCACCACCTCGGCAGCGCACACGAGAACGAAGCCCACCACCAGCGCCACCGAGGTTGGGATGCCCCAGCGCTCGAACGGGCCGCCACCGTAGGTCGGGAAACCGACGAACGTCCAGACCTCACCGGTGCGGGCAAGGTGCAGCGCGCCGAAGACGCCGGGGAGGCCGAACCCCAGGCCGAGCACGAGCGAACAGACCGCCGCCGCCACTCTCATGGAGCCAGCATCCTCCGCACGTCGGTCCCCGCGAAACAGGTTCGCGCCGAGTCGTCATTGGGCACGCGTGCCGCGCGGCTGGCCCCCCTGGCGCGCCGAGTCAGCGGTCAGCGGGTGGCGCCGCGGGTGTGGCGGCGGTCGCGGGCCTCCCAGCAGGGCGTGTGCCAGTGCCGTCGGTCGTCGAGACCGCCCATGCCCTCAGCCGGCCAGGCGACCACGTGGGGCGTGCCGATCGGGATGTTCTGCTGGCAACCCGGGCACAGGTACGCCCGGCTCGCCCCACTGCCGGTGACGCGGCGCACGAACCACTCGGCACCGGCATACAGCTCCCGCCGCGCGGTGCCCCCGACCGCTCGGTCGAGGTTCAGCGGGGCGTCGTCACGGCGACGCCGGTTGGCGCGGGGCATGGGTCCAGTCTCCCAGAGGCCGCACGGCCCGAAGGCCGCACCCGACCCGGCTCAGGCGTAGGTGCGGAAGCCGCGACCGGTCTTGCGACCGAGGTAGCCGGCCGTGACCATGTGCTCGAGCAGCGGCGCCGGGGCGAACCCGGGCTCGCGGAACTCGAGGTAGAGCTCGCGCTGGATCGCCAGGGACACGTCGTTGCCGACCACGTCGAGCAGCTCGAACGGCCCCATCGGCAGGCCACAGCCGGTCTTCATGGCGGTGTCGATGTCGTCGGCGGTGGCGTAGTTGGCGCTGAGCATCTTCACGGCGTCGTTGAGATAGGGGAACAGCAGCGCGTTGACGATGAAGCCCGAGCGGTCACCGCAGGTCACGGCATGCTTGCCGACCTTGGCACACACGTCCTGGATGGTGGCCACGACGTCGGCGGCGGTCGAGACGGTGTGGACGACCTCGACGAGCTTCATGACCTGGGCCGGGTTGAAGAAGTGCATCCCGATGACGTCCTCGGGCCGCGTCGTGGCGGCCGCGCAGTCGACGACGGGCAGCGACGAGGTGGTGGTGGCCAGGATCGCGCCCGGCTTGCAGATCTCGTCGAGGTTCTCGAACAACGCCTTCTTGACGGCGAGGTCCTCGACGACCGCCTCGACCACGAGGTCGACGGTGGCCAGGGCGTCCAGCGAGGTGGTGCCGGTGAGGTGGGACAGCGCCTCGGCGCGGGCCGACTCCTCGAGCTTGCCGCGCTGCACCGCTTTCTCGAGCGACTTGGTGATCGCCGCGGTGACGGCGTCGACCTTGGCCTGGCTGCGGGTCACGTAGGTGACGTCGTAGCCGGCCTTGGCGAAGACCTCGATGATGCCGGTGGCCATGGTGCCGGAGCCCACGACCCCGACCGTGCGGACCTCGCGCAGGGCCACGCCCGCGTCACCTGCGGGGCGCGGCGTGAGGGAGTCGTCGACGACCTGGCTGCTGCCCGGCTCGGCGTAGGTGTAGAACCCGCGCCCGCTCTTGCGGCCCTTGAGGCCGGCGCTGACCATCTGCTTGATGACCGGGCTGGGGGCGTGCAGCCGGTCCCGGCCCTGCTTGTACATCGTGTCGAGGATCTCGTAGGCGGTGTCCAGGCCGATGAGGTCCATCAGCGCCAGCGGTCCCATCGGGTAGCCGCAGCCGAGCTTCATCGCCGCGTCGATGTCCTCGCGGCTGGCATAGCGCGACTCGAACATCGAGACGGCGTGGTTGAGGTAGCCGAAGAGCAGGGCGTTGGCGATGAACCCGGCCTTGTCGCCGACGATGACCGGCTGCTTGCCGAGCCGCAGGGCCAGGGCCTTGACGTCCTCGAAGACCTCGTCCTCGGTGACGACCGTGCGGATGACCTCGACGAACTGCAGCACGGGCGCGGGGTTGAAGAAGTGCATGCCGACGACCCGCTTGGGGTTGCCGGTGGCCACCGCGATCTCGGTGACCGACAGCGACGAGGTGTTGGTCGCGAGGATGGCGTCGGGGCCGACGATCGCGTCGAGCTTGCCGAAGACGTCCTTCTTGAGGTCGAGGTGCTCCGGGACGGCCTCGACGACCAGCTCACACTCCGCGAGGTCGTCGAGGCTCGAGGTGAACAGCACGCGCGAGTGCAGCGCCGCCTGGTCCTCCTCGCTCAGCTTGCCGCGGCTGACGGCCCGGCCGGTGGAGTGCTCGAGCACCCCACGGCCCTTCTCGACCGCCGCCTCGTCGACCTCGACGGCGACGACGTCGATGCCGTTGCGGGCGAACACCTCGACGATGCCGGCACCCATGGTGCCGAGACCGATCACTCCGACCTTGCTGAACTCACGAGCCATGCGGCGAGTCTGGCAGAGCGGGTATGCCGCGTGGACCCCTGGGCAGCGTGACGGTCACCACCCCGGCCCCGAAGCCCGAGTCTTTGATGGGTTGACCACACCCTGGTGTGGCCAACCCATCAAAGACCTGCGGGAAGCCGGGTCACCAGTCGTGGCCGGCGCCGATCAGGGCGGACTCCATGTGGAACCGCTGCTCGCGGGACAGGCCGCGGATCGCCACGGGCACCGGGATGCCGACGGCCCGGCAGTAGTCCCGCAGCGCGTGGTCGTAGGCCAGCCTGGCCGCCATCAGCCGCTCCGCCTTGCGGGGCTGGTCGCCCGCCTCGACGCGGCGGATGTGCGCGGCCAGCCGGCTCAGCTCCATGGCCAGCAGGATGGGCGGGATGGGTTCGGGCACAGGGCGCCGCAGGTCGCGCCGTGCCTGGTACCTCGTGACGGCTGGCTGCACGAGCCGGGGTGGCTGGCCCGTCGTGAGCCAACGCACCCCGCTCACGAGGGTGCCCATCACGAGGACGAGACCGGCGACGTTGCCCAGGACGTTCGGCATACCAGCTCACCTCTGTGCTCCGAGTGTGCGCCACCGACCCCGCACGACGCAACGGTTGGCTGCCCGTAGAGTGACCCCTCGTGCGGCTGGTCATAGCGAAGTGTTCGGTGGACTACGAGGGCCGGCTGACGGCCCACCTCCCCCTGGCGACGAGGTTGCTCCTCGTCAAGGCGGACGGGTCGGTGCTGGTCCACAGCGATGGTGGTTCGTACAAGCCGCTCAACTGGATGTCTCCTCCGTGCGCGATGGCCGAGGTGTCCCCCGAGGAGCACGAGACCGCGGACGGCGTCACGGCCGTCTGGCTGGTGCAGCACGCCAAGTCGGAGGACCGGCTCCGGGTGCTCATCCACGAGGTGCTGCACGACTCGTCGCACGAGCTCGGGGTCGACCCCGGGCTGGTCAAGGACGGGGTCGAGGCCCACCTCCAGAAGCTCCTGGCCGAGCACATCCACACCCTCGGCGACGGCTGGAGCCTGGTGCGTCGCGAGTACATGACCGCCATCGGACCGGTCGACATCCTGTGCCGTGATGCCGCCGGGGCCTCGGTGGCCGTGGAGATCAAGCGGCGGGGTGACATCGACGGCGTCGAGCAGCTCACCCGCTACCTCGAGCTGATGAACCGCGACCCGCACCTGTCACCGGTGACCGGGGTCTTCGCGGCGCAGGAGATCAAGCCGCAGGCGCGCACGCTGGCGACCGACCGGGGCATCCGTTGCGTGACGCTGGACTACGACGCGCTCAAGGGCATCGACAACAGCGAGCACCGGCTGTTCTAGTCGTCGGGGCGGCGCTGGCACACCCTGTGCAGGTGGCGCCGGGGTCAGACGACCGCGCGGTCGGTCGAGCCCGGCCAGGTACGGACGTCGAAGCCGTCACCGTCGACCGCCACCTCGGCCACCCCGCAGTTGGGCAGGAACTTGGCGCCGGCGAGGTCCCCGCGGAGGTGGCTGGACAGCCGCGGCAGGGCGAACGACATGACGCCACCGTGCGAGAAGACCAGGACGGTCTCGCCGCGGAACTGGTCGGCGATCGACAGCAGCGCCTCCCGGTAGCGGGTGAGGACCTCCTCCCCCGTCTCCCCGCCGGGGATGCAGCGCCTGGTGTCGCCGTGCAGCCAGGCCTTGAAGACCGAGTGCAGCTGGGGGTCGTCGTGCGGCCGGCCCGCCAGGGCACCGACCGAGAACTCCTCGAGCCCCTCGACCGCGCGCGAGTCGACCCCCAGGACCTCGGCCGCGACCGCGCCGGACTGGACGGCGCGCACCAGCGGGCTGGTGCGGACCGCGGCCACCCTTCGGCCGACCAGGGACTCGGCCAGGGCAGTGGTCTGCTCGATCCCCTTGGGCGACAGCCACCCTCCCTCGTCGGACAGCACCGAGGGGTGTCCGTACTCCGCGTCGCCGTGGCGGGCGACGAGGAGCGTGGCGGCACACTGCAGGTCACTCATGCGTCGAGGGTATGCCGGGCAAGCCCGTTCCCTGCCGCGCGGCCGGGCCGTTCGCGCCGTGCGGCGGGTTCGCCGTGCCGCGGACACCCGTCAGCGCAGCGCGACCAGCACCAGCAGCCGGGCCGCCTCGGCGCGCACGGCAGCGCGCGCCGGCCCGAGGTACTTGCGGGTGTCGACCAGTGCGTCGTCGGCCGCCAGCCGCTCACGCACGGCTGCGGTGAAGACGGCGTTCAGGTGCGTCGCGATGTTGATCTTGGTCATTCCCGCGCGCACCGCCGCCCGGATCCCGTCGTCAGGCACCCCCGACGAGCCGTGCAGCACCAGTGGGACGGGCACCTGCGCCGCGATCGCCGCGATCAGGTCGAGGTCGAGGACCGCGGTGCGGTGGGTCATCGCGTGGGAGGACCCGACGGCCACCGCCAGCGCGTCCACGCCGGTGTCGCGGGCGAACTGGGCCGCCTCGTCCGGTCGCGTCCGGACTCCCGGGGCGTGCACGCCGTCCTTGCCCCCGATCTCGCCGAGCTCTGCCTCGACGCTCACCCCCGCGGCGTGGCAGCGGTCGACGACCGCCCGCGTGACGGCACGGTTCTCGCTGTCCTCGAGGGTCGACCCGTCGAACATCACCGACGTGAAGCCCGCACCGAGCGCCTCCTCGACCAGGTCGGTGCTCACGGCGTGGTCGAGGTGGAGCACCACGGGGACGGTGGCCGCCTCGGCCAGCACGCGGGCCGCCGCCGCGAGCGGGGCCAGGGCTCCGTGGAAACGCACGGTGTTCTCGCTGACCTGCAGGACGACGGGCAGGCCCACGTCCTCGGCCGCCCCGACCAGGGCCTGCGCATGCTCGAGGTGGATGACATTGAAGGCCGCCACCCCGCGCCCCTGCGCCCGCGCCTCCGCGAGCACCCCTGCCAGATCAGCCAGCACGTCAGTCCCTCCAGATCGTCACGTCGGAACCCAGGCGGGCGACGTCATCGGCCGACACGACGCCCGCGACAGGCTGCAGCACCGCCGCCGCGGACCAGGCCACGGCGTTGCGCAGCACCAGCTCGGGCGGCTCCCCCGCCAACAAGCCCGCGGCCACCGCGGCCACGGCGGCGTCGCCGGCCCCGGTGGGGTTGCCGCGCAGTGCGTGGCGGAGTGCAGCCCGCAGCACCGGACCCTGCGCTGGGACCCAGACCATGCCGTCCGGCCCCAGCGAGACCAGCACGTCCCCGGCCCCGCGGTCCTGGAGCAGACGGGCACCCGCGACCGGGTCGTCGCTCCCGGTCGCCTCGGCGAGCTCGTCGCGGTTGGGCTTGACCACGTCCGGACCAGCGGCGACCCCACCGAGCAACCCGTCGCCGGAGGCGTCGAGGACCACCCGGCAGCCGGCGGCGTGACCGGCCGCCACGAGCTGGGCGTACCCGTCGGGCGGAAAGCCCGGTGGGACGCTGCCGGAGGCGACCAGCACCGCGGCACCGTGCTCGACGAGCACCCGACCGGTGTGCGCGACGACCGAGTCCCACTGGCCGGGGGCGCAGGGCGCACCGGGTTCGTTGAAGGCGGTCGCCTCGCCGTCGGCCCGCGAGACGACGGTGACCGTGCGCCGGGTCTCGACCGGGCTCGTCAGGCACGAGTGCCGTATGCCGCGTGCGTCGAGGTCGGCGAGCAGCCGTTCGCCGGCGGCTCCCCCGACCAGGCCCACCGCCAGCACCGGCTGTCCCTGGCCGGTGAGAACCGACGAGACGTTCAGCCCCTTGCCGCCCGCCACCTCGCGGACCTCGAGCACGCGGTGGCTGCGGTGGACCGTGAGGCGCTCGACGGCATACGTGACGTCAAGGGCCGGGTTGGGCGTGACGGTGACGATCACGTGCGATCCCACGCCAGGCAGGAGGCGCCCAGGCATCCGGCGCGGTCCCCGAGCGCGGCCTGCACAATGGTGGGGCGCCGCTGGAACGTGAGGGCGGACTCGACCGCGCTGCGCAGCGGGCGCAGCAGCACCTCACCGCTGCGGCTCAGTCCGCCACCCACGACGACTCGCTCGACCCCGGTCAGGGTGACCGTCGCGACGACCGCCCGGGCCAGCGCGTCGACGGCCCCCTGCCACACGCTGGTGGCCGGCAGGTCTCCGCCCGCCACGAGCTCCGCGACGGCAGCGGCGTCACGCCGGGTGCCGGTGCTGGCCGCGTAGGCCGACTCGACCGCTGCGGCCGACGCGACGGCCTCGAGGCATCCCCGCCCTCCGCAGCCACAGCGGGGACCGCCGGGCTCGACGACCAGGTGACCCAGCTCGCCGCTCCAGCCGTCGGCCGAGATGACCCGTCCGTCGAGCAGGAGCGCGCCGGCCACTCCCGTGCCGATCGCGACGAAGACGGCGTTCGAGGCGAGCCGGGCGGCGCCGAACCTGGCCTCGGCCACCAGCCCGGCACGCACGTCGTGGCCGAACGCGACCGGGAGCGCGAGGACCCGCTCCAGCGGTTCGGCGACGGGCAGGTCGCGCCAGCCCAGGTTGGCCGACCATCGCGCCAGGCCCCTGCCGTCGTCGACGATCCCCGGCACGACCAGTCCCACCGCGGCGACGGCGACCTCGTGGCCGTCCCGGGTCGCGGCGTCCCGCAGCGCGCCCACGGTGTCGACCGCGGCGTCCACCAGGGCGCCGTCGACGTCGAGGCGCTCGGGAGTGGGTCGAGTGAGGGCCACGACCTCGACTCCTTCGCGGGTCACCAGGGCTGACTTGATCCGCGTGCCGCCCACATCGATCGCGGCCACGACAGGACGATCCACCCTCAGACCACCTGCACCGTGACACCCGCGGCCCGCAGGTCGGAGACAGCATCGTCGGGAGCGCTGGAATCGGTGACCAGCAACGAGATCCGCTCGGTCGGGCAGATCCGCGCGAACGCCCGGCGGCCGACCTTGTCGCCCGTCGCGACGACGACGACCCGGTCCGCGCGCTGGACCATGAGCGAGTTGATGCCGGCCTCCCCCTCGTGCTGGCAGGTGGCCCCGCCCGCGCTGGAGACCCCGTCGACGCCGAGGACGACTGTGTCGAGCCACAGCTCGCCCAGCACCATGGCGGCGAGCGGACCCGAGAGCTCGTAGGACTCCTGCCGCGCCACGCCCCCCAGCGACACGCAGCGGATGAAGGGTCGCAGCACCATCTCGGTGGCGATGTTGAGCGCGTTGGTCACGACGGTGACCGCGGGGCGCCTCGAGCTGGCCGCGAGGTCGGCTCGGGCCGCGAGCCGTCGCGCGGTCGCGCTGGTCGTCGTGCCCCCGTTGAAGCCCACCACGGTGCCCTCCGGCACGAGGTCGGCCGCATGGGCTGCGACCCGCTCCTTGGCCGAGTCGCTCCCCGCGAGCTTGTAGCGGGCCGGCAGCTCGTACGCCACCGCGCTGGCCACGACCCCGCCGTGGGTGCGGGTCACCAGCTGCTGGGCGGCGAGCTCGCCGAAGTCGCGCCGCACCGTGGCCTCCGAGACACCGAGCGCCTCCACGACCTGGGCCACGCTGAGCCGGCCGTGCTCGGCGAGGAGGGCGAGCAGGGCACCCCAGCGGGCGCCGCGATCCATGCCGCCGCGCACCTCGAGCTCGCTCACTTGACCGCCCCCGACGTGAGCCCGCCGACGAGGTGCTTCTCGATGACCGCGAACAACACCACGACCGGGACGATCGCGACGATGGAGGCGGCGAACAGCTGGTCCCAGTTCTGCTCATAGCCGGTGACGTAGGAGTTGATGCCGACGGTCAGGGGTTTCTTGTCGTCACTGAGCATCAGGGTGAGCGCGACGACGTACTCGTTCCAGGCCGCGATGAACGTGAAGATCGTCGCCGTGACCAGGCCCGGCAGCGTCAGTGGCAGCATGACCCGCCACAGCCGACCGAGCCGGCCCGCACCGTCGAGCTCGGCGGCCTCCTCGATCTCGCGCGGGATCGAGGCGAAGAAGCCGTGCAGGATCCAGATCGCGAAAGCCAGGTTGAAGGCGGCGTTGGTGAGGATCAGCGCCTGGTAGGTGTCGACCAGGGTGAGGGCGTAGAACTCGCGGTAGATGCCCACGACCAGCGAGGTAGGGGCGAACATCTGGGTCACGAGCACGAGGAACAGGAACGCCATCCGGCCGCGAAACCGGAACCGCGCGGTGAAGTAGGCCGCCGGGATCGCCACCACCACGACGATGGCGGTCGAGGACAGCGAGATCACCAGCGAGCTCTTCAGCCAGGCGAGGAAGCGCTCGTCACCGAGCACCTCGGAGAACGTCGTCCACTTCCACTGCTCCGGGAGCAGGGACGGCGGCGTCTTCACCACGTCGCTGCTCGGGCGGAACGCGTCGAGCAGCATCACGAGGTAGGGCCACAGGAAGGCGAAGGCGACGACCAGGCCGATGATCGGCATGACCCACGGCCGGACGCCCCGCCACCCACCCGGTCGCGGACGACGGACGGTGGGGGCGGCCGGCAGGCCGGTGGACGTGCTGCTCATGACTCCTCCTCGCGCCAGCTGGACACCCGGAGGTAGACGAGCACCGCCACCAGGATCAGGCACACGTTGAACAACCCGGCTGCCGCGGACTGGCCCACGTCCTTCTCGGCGCTCTTGAAGGCGAGCTTGTACATGAACGTGATCGTCGTGTCGTGACCGAACCCGGGGTTGGACTCGTTGAGCGTGTAGATGATCGGGAAGCTGTTGAACACGTAGATCATGTTCAGGACGGTCGCGACGAGGATCGCGGGTCGCAGCAGGGGCAGCGTGATCTGCCGCCAGGTCTGCCAGGCCGAGGCACCGTCGATGCGCGCCGCCTCGTAGACGTCGCCAGGTATCGCGTTGAGCCCGGCGACGAAGACGTAGGCGGTGAACGGGATGGAGACGAACACCCCCACCACGATCATCGACGGCATGATCAGCCGGTCGCTGCCGATGAAGTCGATCGGGGTGTCGATGACGTGCAGCTTGAGGAGCACGGCGTTGAGCGTGCCGTAGTAGTAGCTGTAGATCAGGCTGAACAGCCGGGCGGTGATCACGAGCGACGCGGCCCAGGGCACGATCACCGCCCACCTGACGATGCGCCGTCCCCAGAACTCCTTGGTGAGGAACTGGGCGACACCCAGGCTGATGAGGATCGTGAGCGCGACCACCGCGACCACCCAGACGACCGTGTTGGTGAGCACCGTGGTGAGGCTGTCGTTGGCCAGGACGTTGCGGAAGTTGTCGAGGCCGGCGTCGCCCTTGCGCAGCCCGGTGATCGAGTAGCGCGACAGGGAGGCACGGACCAGCTCGACCGCCGGCCACACGACCACGCCGAGGACCAGCGCGAGTGCCGGGGCCAGCCAGAGCAGGGCGATCCACCCGGACACGCCGGAGGTGTGTCGCCGCCGCGCTGTGCGTCGCCGGCCACCGACCGGCTCGGCCGGCGAGGAGGGGGCCGCCGGGGCGGGTGCGGCCGGACCTCCGACCGCACCCGCCCCTGCGCCGATGGGCTGGGTCACGCTCAGCCGCCGGCCTCGGCGGACTGCTGCAGCTTGTCCAGCACCGCCTTCGGGTCACCGGTGATGGCCGTGCCGAGGTTCTGCTGCACGGCGAGCTTCACCTTGTCCCACGTGGGGTCGTCGGTGGGCGTCAGGTGCGCGTTCGGCAGGGTCTCGAGGTAGGTCTTGAGCGCGGCGTCGGAGGAGAACTCCTGGATGCCGGACTTGGTGACCGGCAAGAACCCCTCGGCCTTGATGAACTGGTTGACCTGGTCCTTCTGGTAGTAGAGGTCGTAGAACGCCTTGACCGCGTCCTGGTTCCCCTTCTTCTTGAAGGCCATCAGGTAGTCGGTGACACCGAAGGTCTGCGGCTCGCCGCCCTCGGCCTTGGTCGGCATCGGGGCGACGCCGTAGTCGACCTTCTTGTCCTTGTCGAGGGTGCCCGCGAGCGGAGAGAAGCCGACGACCATGCCGACCTTGCCTGACGCGAACAGGTCGAAGGCGTCCTGGCGGTTGGTCTTGCCGGGGTTGTTCTGGGTGAGCTTCTTGGCGGCCAGGGTCTTGAGGAAGGTCAGCGTCTCGACGTTCTCAGGGCTGTTGATCGACCACTTGCCGTCCTTCTTCCAGTCACCGCCGTTGTTGAACAGCCAGATGGAGAACTCGCCCTGCGCCTCCTCGGGGCCCAGCGGGAGGCCGTAGCCGATGTTGCCCTTGCCCAGGTCCTTGATCTTCTGGGCGTCGGCCTCGAACTCGGCCCACGTCTTCGGCGGCTCGGCGATGCCGGCCTCCTTGAAGAGGGTCTTGTTGTAGAACATGGCCCGGGCGGAGCTCAGGTCGGGCATGCCGTACATCTTGCCGTTGTAGGTGCCCGACTTCACGAAGGCCTCGAGCAGGTCGGACTTCACCGAGTCGGACAGCACCTCGTCGGAGCTGTACAGGAGGTCGTCCTTCGCGTAGCTCGCGTAGGCGTTGAGGTTGAGGATGTCCGGCGGGTTGTTGTTCTGGACCATGGTGGAGCTCTGCTGGTCGATGTCGTCCCAGCTGACGATCTGCACCTGCAGGGTGTTGCCCGTCTTGGTCTTGTAGGCCTGGGCGAACTGGTCCCAGAAGGCCTTCGTGTGGTCCTTGGAGTACTCGGCCGCGACCAGCTTGATGGTCGTGGCCTTGCCCCCCGATCCGCCGCCGTCGGCGGTACCGGCTCCCTGCCCGCCGCCGCAGGCAGCCAGCCCAAGGCCGGCTGCCGCGGTCGCCGCGACCAGCGCCGCTCCCCGGAGGTGTCGTCTCGTGCTCACGTGTCTACCTCGATCTCTGTCGGTTCTCGTGTCGACCCGGCCTCGTGGCCGTGATCGTTTCGTAGCGGTTGCCGCGTTGTTCGCTCACAACTGCGAGGTTCGACAGCCACAGTGGCCCCGGTGATCGGCGCTCGTCAAGGGGTCTGCAGCGACATTTTCGTGCAGTTGCCCTGATCAACCGGGCGAAATGCGGATCAAACCGGCCTGGTCTTGACTGATCGAATCTGATGGTTAAAGATTCGTAACAGTCGTCTTCACTCATCCAAGGAGTCATGTCGTGGTTGACCGCCCCGCTGCCCACCTGGCCGCCGAGATCGCCACCCAGCCGGGTGACTGGCGGGCCGTGCTGGCCCGCGTCGACGAGGCGCTGGCCGTCCTCCCACCCCGCGGTGCCCGGGTGGCCGTCACCGGCTGTGGCACGTCCTTCTACATGGCGCAGGCCTACGCCACGCTGCGAGAGACCTCCGGCACCGGCCCCACCGATGCCTTCGCGGCCAGCGAGTACCCGCTCGGGCGCGACTACGACCACGTCGTGGCCATCTCGCGCTCGGGCACCACGACCGAGGTCATCGACCTGCTCGAACGGCTGCGTGAGCGCTCCGACGGCCCGACCACCACGGCCCTCGTCGCCACGGCGGGCACCGCCATCCCCGACCTGGCCACCCACGCGCTCCTGCTCCCCGAGGTCGACGAGCACTCCGTGGTGCAGACCCGGTTCGCCACCACGACCCTCGCGCTGCTGCGAGCCACGCTGGGCGAGGACCTCAGCGCCGCCATCGCCGACGCCGAGGCCGTGCTCGCCGAGGACGGCTCCACGGCGCTCGAGGGTGTCCGCGAGGCCGAGCAGGTCACCTTCGTCGGCCGGGGCTGGACCGTGGGCCTGGCCCACGAGGCCGCCCTGAAGCTGCGCGAGTCGGCCCAGTTCTGGACGGAGTCCTATCCCGCGATGGAGTACCGGCACGGCCCGATCAGCATCGCGACGACCGGGCGGGCGACGTGGGCCTTCGGTGAGGTCCCTGCCGGCCTGGACGAGGACGTCCGGGCGACCGGCGCACACTTCGAGCACCGTGCCATCGACCCGCTCGCCGACCTGCTGCGGGTGCACCGGCTCTGCCTGGCCAAGGCCGAGCAGGCCGGCGTGGACCCGGATCGACCCCGACACCTGTCTCGGTCCATCATCCTCACGTGACCCCTTCCGCTGCCGACCCCCGCCGACTGCTCCTGACCGGGCGAGTCGTCACCCCCGAGGGGGTCGTCGGGGACGGGGCGGTCGCGGTGGAGGGCGCCCGCGTCGCGTATGCCGGTGCCCGGGCCTCGCTGCCCCCGGCGTGGGTCGACGTGGCCGAGCCGGACGGCTGGCAGGCCGGCCTGACCCTGCTGCCCGGGCTCGTGGACCTCCACTGCCACGGAGGCAACGGAGGCGAGTTCGGTCCCGACCCTGCGAGCGCGCACCGGGCCGCCCGGCACCACCACCAACACGGCACCACCACGATCGTGGGCTCCCTCGTGTCCGCGCCGGCGACCACGCTGCTCGAGGGTGCCCGGACGCTCGGTGACCTCGTGCGCAGCGGCGAGCTGGCCGGCATACACCTCGAAGGGCCGTTCCTCTCGACCGCGCGGTGCGGGGCGCAGAACCCCGCCGCGCTGGTCGACGCCGACGTCGCGCTCATCGACGCCCTCGCTGACGCCGCGGGCGACGGGGCCTTCGCGCAGATGACCTGGGCCCCGGAGCGGGCCGGCGGGGACGAGGTGCCGGCGGCCCTCGCTGCTGTCGGCGCCGTGGGGGCGGTCGGTCACACCGACGCCGACTTCGACGCCACCGCCCGAGCCCTCGACGCGGTGGCCGCGTCCGGCGTGCGGGGTGGCCTGCCCCTCGCGACGCACCTCTTCAACGGTATGCCGCCGCTGCTGTCCCGCTCCCCGGGCCCCGCGGGTGCCGCGATCGCTGCCGCAGCCCGCGGCCGGGCGGTCGTCGAGGTGATCGCCGACGGAGTGCACCTCGACGGTGGCACGGTGCGGATGCTCTTCGACACGGTCGGCCCCGAGCACCTCGCCCTGGTCAGCGATGCGATGTCCGCGAGCGGCCTGCCCGACGGCGCCTACACCCTCGGTGGGCTCGACGTGACACTCAGCGGTCGGGCGGTGCGACTGACCGGCAACGGCAGCCTGGCCGGTGGGGTGAGCACGCTGCTCGACCAGGTGCGGTGGCTGGTCCACGACCTCGGCATCCCCCTGGTCGACGCGGTGGCGGCAGCCTCCGCCACGCCGGCCCGGGCCCTCGCCCTGGCGGGGTCGGGAAGCCTGGCACCCGGACAGCACGCCGACCTGCTGGTGGTCGACTCCCAGCTGGTCCTGCAGCGGGTCCTGCGCCACGGCAGCTGGCTCTGACCCCACCCCCCTTCCCCGACTTCTGGCCACCGGTGCCGCACGCAGGCCCGGGATGTCGGTGCCAAGGGGGCATGGGTGGCCAGAAGTCGGCGGGAACGACTCTGGGCCCCTGCCGGATGGCAGGGGCCCAGAGGTCACGCAGGGTGGATCAGGCTCAGCGCACGACCACCGTGATGGCCGCCGACGTCGACGGAGCGTACGCCGTCGAAGCGGTGTACCTCGCCGTCAGCTTGTGCGTGCCCTTGGACAGGACGGGCGCCTTCAGGACCGCCTTGCCGTTGCTGAGCGTGGCGGACCCGAGCACCCGGCTGCCGTCCAGGAACGTCACCGATCCAGTCGCGGCGGACGGGCTGACCGTGGCAGTCAAGGTCGGGCGGTAGCCGTACCTGAAGTCGCGGTCGTTGGCGGTGATCGTGGTCTTGGTCGGGAGCCGGACCGGCACCACCTGGGCCCGAGCACCATTGGTGTTCAGGTGGTGGATGAGCAGCAGCCCCTGCGGCTTGTCCGACGCCATCGACGCGTCGGCGCGACGGACCGTGAGCTTCGCACCCGGGAGGTCGGTGTTGAGCATCGTCAGGTAGTCGCCGTAGGCGGCCAGCGCGGGCGAAGCCACGCTGAGCGTCAACGGAGCGGCCTGCGAGCCCACCGTGTCGACCAGACCGGCCTCCGCGGTGGAGGACTCGACCCAGTACTTGATCTTCGGCGCGGCACCCGTGATGAGACCCGCGTCCTGCAGCACACCGACGGACACCGGGAGGACCAGTGAGTCGCTGTTGAAGGCGTTGGTGTCGAAGGAGCCGTCGATGCCGTTGAGCAGCTGGTCATCGATCACCGAGTACTGGTCGACACCGGGGCGAAGGTCGACCAGCTCCGAGAGGAAGTAGTCGTAGTCGTCCGTGGTGACGAACCGGGTGTTGTAGACGACCGCATCGGGTCCCGGCTTCGTCGCGTCCGTCTCGAGCCAGACGTCGAACTCGGTGTAGGACGCCGGCGTGCGCCAGGGTCCGAAGCTGGTGACCCCGAAGCTGATGAACGAGTGGTCCAGGTCCGCGGCCGCGTACTTCGGTGCGTCCGAGCCGGTGCCGACGAAACGCAGGTCGGCAGAACGGTCGTCGGCGAACGCGATGCACTTGACCACCAGGGTGGACGAGCAGCTCGGGATCTTCGGGCTGTTGCCCTGCAGCTGGAACGTGGACACCGACGACTCGTAGCCGGTGTTGCCACTGCCCTGCGAGACACCCGTGCCGGACAGCGCGAGCGAGCCGGTCTTGACCGTCCCACCCGTGACGGTGGCCGTGGCGGCCGCCTTCATCACCGAGGCCGGACGCGGAGCCGACCACACCGGCACCCGGAGCTTGGAGCCCGGGGTGGTGCCGGCCGGCGTCAGGACCATGCGGCCGCTGGCGTCAGCGCGGTGGTTCGTCTGGATCTCGAGTCCGAGCGGGTCGGTCGGCGTGGTCGGGTCGGTGACCGCCCGGAGCGACGAACGCGTGATGGTCGCCGTGACCTTGACGTCCGCCGAGCCACCAGCCGGGAGGCTGATCTGGCTGGGGGTGAACGAGTACGTCACACCCGGGGTCGGGTGGGCCGCCTTGTAGGCGATCGTGTACGAAGACGTGCCGGTCGGGCGCTTGTTGACGACCTTGACCGTCTTGGTCAGGGTTGTGGTCGCCGCCGTGACGGCCACCGGACCGAACGAGACGCTGACGGCACCCGGGGTGTCCTTGACGTAGGCCAGCGTGGTCGTGTCGACAGCCGCGTCGGCCTTGACGCGACCCGAGCCGACCCGCTCCGGACCGTAGACGTCACCCGTGTGGCTCGCACCGACGAAGACGTCCTGGGTCGCCGTGTTCATGATGGCGGCCTTGACCTCCTCGGAGGTCCAGTTGGGGTGGGCGCCACGCACGAGGGCGGCTTCACCGGCAACGTGCGGCGAGGCCATCGAGGTGCCGCTCTCGGCGATGCCCTCGCTGCCCGTGCCGACGGCGACGGAGAAGGTGGTCACACCGGGGGCCGCGACGTCAGGCTTGACGTTGTTGGCGATGCCGACACCCCGCGAGGAGAAGCCGGCGACCTGGTCGATCGCACCGGAGTTGACGACGGTCACGCTGTTGCGCAGGGCGTTGGTCATGGTGACCTTCACCGGCACGCTGTTGTCCAGCTGGGCCTTGATGGCGACGGTGGCCTGGTTGACGGTCAGCATCGCGGGGATGTCCGCGTCACCGGTGACGCCGGCCGAGAACGAGTTCACGTCGCTGCCGTAGATGACGCCGATGGCGCCGGCGTCCTCGGCGAGCTGGGCGCGAGCGGCCGAGCCACAGCGACGTCCCGTGCCGTCGAACCACTTGGTCATCACGATCTTGCCGGCCACCTTGGCCGCGTCGCCCACCGACAGGGTCGAGCACGCGTCGGTGTTGTTGGTCGGGCTGGCTGCCTGGCTCCAGTCACCGATCGTGACGACGTCGGTGTCGGTCAGGCCGGGCTTGGTCGCCCAGTCGTAGGCCACCGACTTCAGCGCGGCGAAGATGTTGTCCTGCGTCTTGTCGACCGTGTTGGCCGGCTCGATGCCGGTGGGGCTGTCGACCTTGAGGCCGTCGACGACCGAGTCACGGTCGTCGGAGGCGGCCACGGCCAGCACGCGGGTGGCGTTGCCGGGAGCGCCACCGACCTCGTAGACGTCGCCGCTGTTGCCCATGGAGGCGACGACGACGGTGCCGAGGGCGGCGAGGTTGTTGGAGGCCACCGAGTCCGGGTCGTCCGGGGAGCCGTAGCTGGAGCCGAGCGACATGTTGACCACGTCGAGGCGGTCGGAGAGGTTGCCGTCACCGTTGGGGTCGGCGGCCCAGTCGAGTGCCTGGCCGACGACGCTGGTGTCACCCTCGCAGCCGAACACCTTGAGGGCGTAGAGCTTGGCGCCCGGCGCGACACCGGGCCCGATGGCCATGTTCGCGGGGTTGATGGTCACGTTGTAGCCGCCGGTGTAGGTGGCACCGGCCTTGGTGACACCGAGGCCCGCGGTGGTGCCGGCGACGTGGGAGCCGTGGCCCTCGCAGTCGAGCGGGTTCGGGTCCGGCACCGGCTTCGTGACGCCCTCGCTGGGGTTGTACGCGTCACCCGCGAAGTCGTAGCCACCGACCACCTTGGCGGTGGGGGTGAACGTGTTGGAGGCCTTGGCGGTGTTGTATGCCGCGGTCGTGCCGGGGCCGCCGAAGTCGGCGTGGGTGTAGTCGATCCCCGTGTCGATCACGCCGACCCGGACGCCCTGGCCGGTCTCGCCCTTGGCCTTCCAGACGGCGGGGGCGCCGATCAGCGGCACCGAGGAGGAGTTGGACGGGGACTTGGGCGTGATCCGGTGGACCGCCTTGACGCCCGGGATCGCTGCCAGTGCCTGAAGCTTGCTCGCGTCGGTGCGGACGGCGACACCCGAGTAGAGGGCGTGGGCGCGGTAGAGGGTCTGGGCCCTGGTCGCCGAGGCGCCGAACCGGGCCTCGACGGCCGCCTGGGCGCGCTTGATCGTGGCCGTCTGGTTGCGGGACGCGAGCGTCGCTGCCGCACCGCCGCGGGCCTTGGCCCGGGTGTAGGCGGTCGACGCGGGAACGGCGTCGAGCTCGATCATCACGTCAACGGCGCCCTTGACACCCTCGAGCGACCGGTCGACCTTCTCCGCCTGCGAGCGCTGGGTGCCCAGCCGGAAGGATCCACCACCGGTCAGACCCTCGGGGGCGGTGAAGGCCTTGCCGCGGTGCTTGACCGGGCTCGGCGTGGTGCTCGCGATGGCGGGCGCTGCACTCATTGCAGCTGCCGCCACGATCGACAGGGCGCTGACTCCGACGACGGCTGTGTAGCCCCGACGACGCCTTCCCCGAGATTCCATCGACACGAGGTCTCCTTCGCACGTGGCCGCACAACCACTCGCCTCGGGGATCGCCCGAGGCTCGCGGAGGAAACACTCCCCCACCGGTTCACCACGCCGTCGCTGAAGGTAAGCCATCCCGGGCCGGGATGGACAGGGATTCGCCGAGACCAGAACCAGAAATTTGCCTAGGTTTCGGGTGTTTGCCCCCGAAATGGCTCTGCCGCCCCTGACGGGGGATCTCCCCGCCCGTCCGGGCGGGCTCGACCCAGCCAAGGTGAGGCCGGCGCCGGAGTCCGTCCGGTCTCAGGCCAGCCCGCGCGACGCCCTGATGATCGAGACGAACCGGCCCATGATGTCGTTGAGCCCGAAGTCCTTCGGGGTGAAGACCGCGGCCACGCCGCGCTCGCGCAGGGCGCGGGCATCGGTGTCCGGGATGATCCCGCCGACGATGACGGGGACGTCACCAGCACCGGCGTCGCGCAGCCCCGCGAGGATCTCGGGCACCAGCTCCATGTGGGAGCCGGAGAGGATCGAGATCCCGACCAGGTGGACGTCCTCGGCCACCGCGGCGGCCACGATCTGCTCCGGGGTCAGCCGGATCCCCTGGTAGACGACCTCGAAGCCGGCGTCGCGAGCGCGGACGGCGACCTGCTCGGCACCGTTGCTGTGCCCGTCGAGACCCGGCTTGGCGACCAGCACGCGCAGTCGCTCCCCCAGCTCCTCCTCCGTGCGACGGACCTCCGCCCGCACGGCCTGGAGCTCGTCGCTGCCGCCACTGGCGACACCGACCGACCCGGAGACGCCGGTCGGCGCCCGGAACTCCCCGAACTCCTCGCGCAGGGCCTGGGCCCACTCCCCCGTCGTGACCCCGGCCCGGGCGGCCTCGAGGGAGGCCGGCATGAGGTTGGTGCCGCTGCGCGCGTCAGCCGTCAGGGCGGCGAGCGCTGCTGCTGCCCGCTCGCGGCCCTCGGGGTCGGCGTCGCGTCGGTCGCGCCACGCGCGCACGGCTGCGGCGGCCTTGGCCTCGACGTCGTGGTCGACGGTCTGGATGGCGGCATCGAGGTCGGCGGTGAGCGGGTTGGGCTCGGTGGTCTCGAACCGGTTCACGCCGACGACGACGTCCTCGCCGGACTCGATCCGCTGGCGCCGCAACGAGTGCGACGCCACCAGCGCGGACTTCATGTAGCCGCTCTCCACGGCGGGCACGGCACCGCCCATCTCCTGCACCCGGGCGATCTCGGCCTGCGCGCCGGCGACGAGCTCGGCCACCTTGGCCTCCACGACCCTCGACCCCGTGAACAGGTCGTCGTACTCGAGCAGGTCGGACTCGAAGGCGAGCACCTGCTGCATCCGCAGCGACCACTGCTGGTCCCACGGACGCGGGAGCCCGAGCGCCTCGTTCCAGGCGGGCAGCTGGACGGCGCGGGCGCGGGCGTCCTTGGACAGCGTCACCGCGAGCATCTCGAGCACGATCCGCTGCACGTTGTTCTCGGGCTGGGCCTCGGTCAGCCCGAGCGAGTTGACCTGCACGCCGTACCGGAACCGACGCTGCTTGGCGTCGGTGACGCCGTAGCGCTCCCGGGTCAGGTCGTCCCACAGCTGGACGAAGGCGCGCATCTTGCACATCTCCTCGACGAACCGCACGCCGGCGTTGACGAAGAACGAGATCCGGGCGACCACCTCACCGAACCGCTCGGGTGGCACCTGCCCGGAGTCGCGGACGGCGTCGAGGACGGCGATCGCCGTGCAGATCGAGTAGGCGATCTCCTGGACCGGCGTGGCCCCGGCTTCCTGCAGGTGGTAGCTGCAGATGTTGGTGGGGTTCCACTTCGGGATGTCCGAGACGGTGTAGGCGACCATGTCGGTGATGAGCCGCAGCGACGGCCCCGGTGCGAAGACGTAGGTCCCGCGCGACAGGTACTCCTTGATGATGTCGTTCTGGGTCGTCCCGGCCAGCGCCCGGACGGCCTCGGCGGGATCGGCGCCGGCCGCGGTGGCCTGCTCCTCTGCGACGACCTGGTACATCGCCAGCAGCCACATCGCCGTGGCGTTGATGGTCATCGAGGTGTTCATCTGGTCGAGCGGGATCTGGTCGAACAGCGCACGCATGTCGCCGAGGTGCGAGATCGGCACCCCCACCTTGCCGACCTCGCCCCGCGCGAGCGGGTGGTCCGGGTCGTAGCCGGTCTGGGTCGGCAGGTCGAAGGCGACCGAGAGCCCGGTCTGTCCCTTGGCGAGGTTGCGGCGGTAGAGCTCGTTGCTCGCCGCGGCACTGGAGTGACCGGCATACGTGCGCATCACCCACGGGCGGTCGCGCTCCGGGCGCGCGGGCGCGGCCGCCTCCGTGACGGGCACCGGTGCGGCCGCCTCCGTGACGGGCGCCGGGACGGCGTCCACGACCGGCTCCGCGACGGCTTCCGTGGCGGCGGGCGTGGCGAGGTCAGGCGCCTGGACGTCGGTGTGCTCGGCCATAGGGCCGAAGGTACCTGCGCAGGAGCAGGGTCAGGCAGGCGTTCAGGCGGTGACAGCCGCCACAGTCGACGCCGCGACGTCCTCCCGGAGCACCAGCGCGCGGTCGAGGCGTGATGCACGCAACAGCCGCCCGGTGCGCTCCGTCATGTCGATGACGGCCAGTCGGCGGCCCGCGCGCCGGGCCCGGTTGTAGGCCTCGACCAGGACCCCGAGCCCCGTGGCGTCGCCGATCTCGGCCCCGGCGAGCCGCATGTGCACGTCACCACAGCCGGTGTCGATGATCTCGTGGAGGAGGAGCCGCACATCCGGGACGGTGTGCACGTCGATCCGGCCGATGATCGCGACCTCCTGCCCCGTGTGCGTGGCAAGCACTTGCACGGGCAGAGCCCCGATGGTGCTGATCGACATGCGAACCCCCTCGTCCGTGACAGACATTCACTCACACGGACGCACGGGATGGGGGTTTCGGTTGTCGGCGTCCAGATCAAGATCTGATAAAGGTCTGCGCGGGGGTTGGGGCCGGCCGGCGGTCCGGCTCAGAGGAACGGGGCGTCGTCGGGCTCGCGGGTGACGTCGGCACCGAGTCCCTGCATGCTCTCGGCGAACCCTGCGTAGCCACGGTCGATGTGCTGGGCCCCGCTGACGGTGGTGATCCCGTCGGCCACCAGCCCGGCGATCACCAGGGCGGCACCGGCGCGGATGTCACTCGCCTCGACCGGGGCCCCGGAGAGCGTCTCCACCCCGTGGACCATCACGTGGTGACCGTCGATCCTGGTCTCCGCCCCGAGCCGGTTCAGCTCCTGGACGGTGCGGAACCGGGCCTCGAAGAGGTTCTCGGTGATCATCGCCGAGCCGTCGGCGACGGCGTTGCACGCGAGGGCGAACGGCTGCAGGTCGGTCGGGAAACCCGGGTAGGGCAGCGTGGCGACGTCGAAGGCCTTGGGGCGGCGGCCACCGGAGTCGACCCGGAAGCCGCGCTCGGTCGTCGTCACGGTGGCACCGCTGGCCCGCACCAGCTCGAGCGCGCTGGTGAGGTGCTCCGGGCGGGCTCCCACCACCTCGACGTCACCCCGGGTGGCGGACGCTGCGAACGCCCAGGTGCCCGCGGCGATCCGGTCGGGGACCACGGCGTGCTCGGTGGGGGCCAGCCGGTCGACGCCCTCGATCTCGACCACGGACGAGCCCGCACCGGTGATCCGCGCGCCCATCGAGATGAGCATCTCCGCGATGTCGACGATCTCGGGCTCGCGGGCGGCGTTCTCCAGCCGGGTGACGCCCCGGGCCAGGACCGCGGCGGTCAGGACGTTCTCGGTCGCCCCGACGCTCGGGAACTCGAGTCGGATCTCGGCACCGTCGAGCCCTCTCGGGGCCTCGGCGACGAGGAACCCGTGGGTGACGTGCACCCGGGCCCCCAGGGCCTCCAGGCCTGCTGCGTGCAGGTCGAGCCCCCGTGAGCCGATCGCGTCACCGCCCGGGACGGCCACGTCGGCGGCGCCGCACCGGGCGACGAGCGGACCGAGCACCGCCGTGGACGCGCGCAGGGCCCGGACCAGGTCGTAGTCGGCCCGGTGGCCGATCTGCTCCGGCACGTCGATCTCCACGACCCCGCTCGGGGCGTCGTAGTCGACGGTGCAGCCGAGCCTGCGCAGCAGCTCGGCCATGATCGTCACGTCGAGGATGGCCGGCACGTTGGTCAGCCGGGTGCGGCCCACCGCGAGCAGGGCCGCCGCCATGAGCTTGAGGGCGCTGTTCTTGGCGCCCCACACGGCGACCTCACCGTGCAGCGCGGTCCCTCCGACGACCCGGAAACGTTCAGCCACCGCACCACCCTATCGAGGCTCGCGGAGACCCCTGACACACCACCGGCACGCCCGCGCACCCCGCGGCATACCCTCGTGGCATGGTCAACCTCACGCGCATCTACACCCGCACGGGTGACGACGGCCAGACCCACCTCGGGGACATGAGCCGCACCAGCAAGACCGACGTCCGGCTGCTCGCGTACGCCGACGTCAACGAGGCCAACGCCGCGATCGGCGTGGCCCTGGCGGCGGGTGACCTGCCGGACGACCTGCGGACCACCCTGCTGCGCGTGCAGAACGACCTGTTCGACGTCGGCGCAGACCTGTGCACGCCGCTGCAGGAGAGCTACGACTACCCGCCGCTGCGGGTCGAAGCGGCCTGGATCGACGAGCTCGAGGCCGACTGCGACCGCTACCTGGCACGGGTCGAGAAGCTGCGCTCGTTCATCCTCCCCGGCGGGACCGTCGGGTCGGCCCACCTGCACGTGGCCACCACGGTCGTCCGCCGCGCCGAGCGACAGGCCTGGTCGGCCATCGAGGCCTACGGCGACCAGCCCGGCTCCGCCAAGGGCCAGGGCGGCGTCAACCTGCTCACCGCGAAGTACCTCAACCGGCTCTCGGACCTGCTGTTCGTGCTGGCCCGCGTGGCCAACCTGCCGATCGGTGGCGACGTCCTCTGGCAGCCCGGGGGCGGGCGCGCCGAAGGACCTCCCGGCCGCAGCAGCTAGCTACGCGACGTTGACGTTGAAGCCCGGGGGCGAGCTCTCCAGCCAGCTGCGCATCGCGGTGTAGGCCGAGGGCGCCAGGGCGAGCGAGAAGGTGTCGCTGCCGTAGTGGCAGTCGACGGTCACCGCTTCGGGGAGACCGGCGATGGCCGCGTGGGGCAGCCCCGGCGGACCCAGCTCGAGGCGGGGGCGCTCCCAGGTGCGGGCAGGGCGGGGCGAGGGCCCGATCAGGGTGAACCATTCCAGCGCGCTGCCCGAGAACCGCAGCAGCCCCAGGCGGTACTGGGACCGACCGTGGGGCTGGAGGGCACACAGCATGAGCGGTGCTCCGGAGGCGAGCAGGCGCCGGCGCACGAAGATGTACGTCAGCGCCAGGAGCGCAAGCAGGATGAGGGCGCCAGCGACGATCTCCGCGGAGACGACGGGCGACATGCTCACCCCTTTCGAAAGGTAGCCGTGAGCTGGTCGTGGGCCTGCCGCGACCAGCCCGCGGCTAGGCCGAGAACTGCGAGGCGTCGACCGCCTCGGCGACGATGATCACCTTGTCGCGGTCGACGGACAGGAAACCGCTGTCGATGGTGGCGCTCTGGGAGCCCTCCCCCGACTTGATCCTGACCTCACCCTCCACGAGGACCCCGAGCAGCGGCGTGTGCCCGGGCAGGATGCCCAGCTCGCCGTCGACGGTACGGGCGACGACCATGTCGGCCTCGCCCTCCCAGACCTTGCGGTCTGCTGCGACGAGTTCAACCTGCAGGGTGCTCACGGTGTCCTCCAGTGGTGCGGTGCTTGCAGTCTATCGGCCTGCGGGGTGGTGCCCTGCGGGCCGGTGGTATGCCGTGGGGCCAGCCGTGTCCGGCCGGCCCCACGGGTCACGCGGTGGTGCGCCTGCTCAGAGGTTCTTCTCGATCTCGGCGGCCTGGCGCTCGACGTCGTCGAGCCCACCGCACATGAAGAACGCCTGCTCGGGCACGTGGTCGTACTCGCCGTCGGCGATCTTGGTGAACGCCTCGATGCTGTCGACCAGCGGGACCGTCGAACCCTCGATGCCGGTGAACTGCTTGGCGACGTAGGTGTTCTGCGACAGGAAGCGCTGGATGCGACGAGCGCGGTTGACGAGGATCTTGTCCTCTTCGGAGAGCTCGTCGATGCCGAGGATGGCGATGATGTCCTGCAGCTCCTTGTTGCGCTGGAGGATCTGCTTGACGCGCACCGCGGTGTTGTAGTGGTCCTCGGCGATGTAGCGGCGGTCGAGGATGCGCGAGGTCGACGTGAGCGGGTCCACGGCCGGGTAGATGCCCAGCGAGGCGATCTCACGGGACAGCTCGGTGGTCGCGTCGAGGTGGGCGAACGTGGTGGCCGGGGCCGGGTCGGTGTAGTCGTCGGCCGGCACGTAGATCGCCTGCATGGAGGTGATCGAGTGACCACGCGTGGAGGTGATGCGCTCCTGGAGCACACCCATCTCGTCGGCGAGGGTGGGCTGGTAACCCACGGCGGACGGCATGCGGCCGAGGAGGGTCGAGACCTCGGAACCGGCCTGGGTGAAGCGGAAGATGTTGTCGATGAAGAGCAGCACGTCCTGCTTCTGCACGTCGCGGAAGTACTCCGCCATGGTCAGCGCGGAGAGCGCGACGCGAAGACGCGTGCCCGGCGGCTCGTCCATCTGGCCGAAGACGAGGGCGGTCTGGCCGAGGACCCCGGCCTCCTCCATCTCGACCATGAGGTCGTTGCCCTCACGGGTGCGCTCACCGACACCGGCGAACACCGACACACCACCGTGGTCGCGGGCGACACGGGCGATCATCTCCTGGATGAGGACCGTCTTGCCCACGCCGGCGCCGCCGAACAGGCCGATCTTGCCACCCTGCACGTAGGGGGTCAGCAGGTCGATGACCTTGATGCCGGTCTCGAACATCTGGGTCTTGGACTCGAGCTGGTCGAAGGCCGGCGCCTTGCGGTGGATGCCCCAGCGCTCGTTGACCTCGAACTTCTCGCCCTCGGCGAGGTTCATGACCTCACCGGTGGTGTTGAAGACCTTGCCGAGCGTGACGTCGCCGACGGGCACCGAGATCGGGCCACCGGTGTCCTGCACCTGGGTGCCGCGGACCAGGCCGTCGGTGGGCTGCAGCGAGATGGCCCGGACCATGTTGTCGCCGATGTGCTGGGCGACCTCGAGGTTGATGTTCTTCTTCTCGCCGGCCAGCTCGACGCTGGTGGTGAGCAGGTTGTACTGCTCGGGCATCGCGTCCGCGGGGAACTCGACGTCGACGACCGGGCCGATGATGCGGGAGATGCGGCCGATGCCACCGGGGGTGGCGGCCTTGGTCTCTTCAGTGACAGTGGCAGTCATTGGTTTCTCTCTACCTTCTCAACTGGCGTCGGCGAGGGCGTCGGAGCCGCCCACGATCTCGCTGATCTCTTGGGTGATCTCGGCCTGGCGAGCCTGGTTGGCCAGCCGGGTGTACTTCTTGATGAGCTCTTCGGCGTTGTCCGTCGCCGACTTCATGGCCCGCTGGCGCGACGCCAGCTCGGACGCGGCGGCCTGCAGCAGGCAGTTGTAGATGCGCGCCGTGACGTACTTGGGCAGCAGCGCGTCGAGCACCTGCTCGGCACTCGGCTCGAACTCGTAGAGCGGCAGGACGTCGTCCTCGGCGGGCGCGTCCTCGCCCTCCACGACCTCGAGCGGCAGCATGCGGATGACGTCGGGCTCCTGGGTCACCATGTTCACGAACCGCGTGAAGACGATGTGGACCTCGTCCACGCCACCGTCCTCGTAGTCGCGGTTGAACGCGGCGACCAGGGCCTCACCGATCTCGCGGGCGGCGTCGAAGGTCGGCTGGTCGGTGAACCCGGTCCACTCGTCCGCGTACTCGCGCTTGCGGAACTTGTAGAACCCCACGGCCTTGCGACCCACGAGGTAGGGGACGACCTCCTTGCCGGCGGAGCGCAGGTCGCCGATCAGACGCTCGCTCTCCTTGAGGACGGAGGAGCTGTAGGCGCCGGCCAGCCCGCGGTCGGACGTCACCACGAGGACCGCGGCGCGACGGACGTCGTCGTGCTCGGTGGTCAGCGGGTGGTCCACGTTCGAGAAGGTCGCGACGGCCGAGACCGCCCTGGTCAGGGCACGCGCGTAGGGCGAGGACTCCCGCACCCGCTGCTGCGCCTTGACCACGCGAGAGGCTGCGATGAGCTCCATCGCGCGCGTGATCTTCTTGGTCGCCTGGACGGACCGGATGCGCTGGCGGTAGACCCGCATCTGCGCTCCCATATGAAGCCGCCTCTCTCAGTCTGTTTCTACGTTGTGGTGTGCTGCGCGCCTTGGTTGGGCGCTGTGGGTATGCCGTGTGGCCGGCACGTTCGCTGCGGTGCCGGGTGCCCACCGAGGTGGGCACCCGGCATACCGGTCAGCGCTTCTGCTTGACGATCTTCTCCTGCGCGACGTCGTGCTCGAGGGCACCCGGGTCCGCTTCGTGGCCGACCGGGGTCTTCTCCGAGCCGGACGCTGCGAACTGCTCCTTGAACTTGCCCACGGCCTCCTCGAGGCCGGAGCGGGTCTCGTCCTCGAACTTCTTGGACTCGCGGATCGCGTCCAGGAGACCGGACTTCTCGCGGCGCAGGTAGTCGAGGAACTCGGTCTCGAAGCGGGAGACGTCCTCCACGGCGACCGAGTCGAGCTGGCCGCTGGTGCCGGCCCAGATCGAGACGACCTGCTCCTCCACCGGGAACGGCGCGGCCTGCTTCTGCTTGAGCAGCTCGACGAGCCGGGCACCCTTGGCGAGCTGGGCCCGCGAGGCCGGGTCGAGGTCCGAGGCGAACATGGCGAAGGCCTCCATCGCGCGGAACTGCGCGAGGTCGAGCTTCAGACGACCGGAGACGTCCTTCATGGCCTTGATCTGCGCGGCGCCACCGACTCGGGAGACGGAGACACCCACGTCGATCGCGGGACGCACGTTGGCGTTGAACAGGTCGGCCTGGAGGTAGATCTGGCCGTCGGTGATGGAGATGACGTTGGTCGGGATGTACGCCGAGACGTCACCGGCCTTGGTCTCGATGATCGGCAGGCCGGTCATCGAGCCCGCGCCCAGGTCGTCGGAGAGCTTGGCGCAACGCTCGAGCAGACGGGAGTGCAGGTAGAACACGTCACCGGGGTAGGCCTCGCGGCCCGGCGGACGACGCAGCAGCAGCGACACGGCGCGGTAGGCCTCGGCCTGCTTCGACAGGTCGTCGAACACGATGAGGACGTGCTTGCCCTGGTACATCCAGTGCTGGCCGATGGCCGAGCCGGTGTAGGGCGCGAGGTACTTGAAGCCGGCCGAGTCGGACGCGGGGGCCGCGACGATGGTCGTGTACTCGAGCGCGCCGGCCTCTTCCAGGGTGCCGCGGACGGCAGCGATGGTGGAGCCCTTCTGGCCCATGGCGACGTAGATGCAGCGGACCTGCTGCTCCGGGTCGCCCGAGTCCCAGTTCTGCTTCTGGTTGATGATCGTGTCGACCGCGACCGTGGTCTTGCCGGTCTGGCGGTCACCGATGATGAGCTGGCGCTGGCCGCGACCGATGGGGGTCATGGCGTCGACGGCCTTGAGGCCGGTCTGCAGCGGCTGGTGCACCGACTTGCGCTGGACCACCGTGGGGGCCTGCAGCTCGAGGGCGCGACGCTCGGACGTGTCGATCTCGCCGAGGCCGTCGATCGGCTGGCCGAGCGGGTTGACCACGCGGCCGAGGAACGCGTCACCGACGGGCACGGAGAGGACCTCTCCCGTGCGCTTGACCTCCTGGCCCTCCTCGATCTTGGAGAAGTCACCGAGGATGACGACGCCGATCTCGTGGACGTCGAGGTTGAGCGCGAGGCCCAGCGTGCCGTCCTCGAACTCGAGCAGCTCGTTGGTCATGCACGAGGGCAGGCCCTCGACGTGGGCGATGCCGTCTCCGGCGTCGCTGACGCGGCCGACCTCTTCGCGGGAGGCCGTGCCGGGCTCGTAGGACTGAACGAAGTTGTCCAGCGCGTCCCGGATCTCCTCCGGACGGATCGAAAGCTCCGTCATCTGATCTCTTCTCCTCGATAACCGGCCCGATGAGTCGAACCGAAGTCTGTGGTGTGGTCCTGCATCTTCAGTTGTGGTGCGCGTGCCCTGCTGCTGGTGCCGTGTGGCTGGGTGCCGGCGGTCAGCCGGCGATGTGCCGACGGGCCTCGTCGAGGCGTCGCAGCACGGTGCCGTCGACGACCTCGTCGCCCACCTGCACCCGGATACCGCCGAGGACCTGGTCCTCGAGGACGACCTGGAGCAGGACGGGCTTGCCGTAGATGCCCTGCAGGGCTGCGGCGAGCCGCTCCCGCTGCTGCGGGGTGAGCTCGGTGGCGGCGGTGACGACCGCCGTGATCTGCTCGCGCCGCTGGGCCGCGAGGCCGAGGTAGCGCTCGAGGGTGCGGTCGAGCTTGCGACCCCGCGGGGCCAGCACGGCCTGGCGGGCCAGCCGCACCGTCTCCTCGGAGGCCTTGCCCTCCAGCAGCTCGCTGACGACGCCGGCCTTGGCGTCGACGTCACCCTGGCGGTTGGTCAGGCGGTCCCGCAGCTCGGGGTTGCCGGCGACGATCCGCTCGAACCGGAACAGCTCGTCCTCGACCCGGTCGATCCGGTTGGCCTTCTCGGCACCGGCGAGGATCGACGTGACGGCCAGGTCCTCCAGGGTGTCGGAGAGGTCGCGCTCGGTGGCCCAGCGCTGACCGACGAGGTTCTTGACCACGACGATCGCCTCGGCCGAGACCTTGCCGCCGAGCAGCCCCTCGGCGAGGGCCTGCTTCTCCGTGCCCTCCCGGGACGGGTCGGCGAGGGCGCGGCGCAGGGTGGCCGAGCCGTCGATGACGGCCACGACAGCCAGCAGCTCGTCACCGAGCACGCGACGGTCGACCCCACCGGCGAGCGCGGCGTCGAGCGCCTTGCCTCCGGCGATCGCGGCCGCGCGCGAGGACCCACGCATCAGGCGTCCTCCCCGACCTTCTCGGGCTGGATCTCGCCGGCCTCGAGCTCGGCCAGGAAGCGGTCGACGATGCCCTTCTGACGAGTCTCCTCGTGCAGCGACTCACCCACGATGCGGCTGGCCAGGTCGGTCGACAGGCGACCCACCTCGGAGCGGAGCGAGACGACCGCCTGCTGGCGCTCGGCCTCGATCTGCTTGTGGGCCGCCTCGGTGATGCGGGCCGCCTCGGCCTGCGCGTGTCCGCGCATCTCCACGACGATGGCCGCACCCTGCTCGCGAGCTTCCTCGCGGATCCGGGCGGCCTCGGCACGGGCCTCGGTCAGCTGGGCCTGGTACTGCTCCAGGGCAGCCTGGGCCTGCTGCTGGGCCTCTTCGGCCTGCTGCATCCCGCCCTCGATCGCGGCGGTGCGCTCGGCGTACGCCTTCTCGAGGTTGGGCACGACCTTGGTGGCCACGACCCAGTACAGGATCGCGAACGCGATGATGCCGAAGATCAGCTCGCCCCAGAGGGGCAGGATCGGCAGGCGTTCGCCGGTCTTGTCCTCGGCGGCGGCCGCGACAACCACCTGCGTGATGCCGGTGAAGTGCTGCACGGGGTTCTCCTAGTGCTGTGGTGCCGGGGTGGGCTGGTGGCAGATCGTCAGGCGCTACGGAAGACGAACGCGAGCACCAGACCGAAGATGGCCAGCGCCTCGGCGAGGGCGAAGCCGAGGATGGCGATGCCCTGGAGCACGCCACGGGCCTCGGGCTGACGCGCGACACCGTTGATGTAGGCGGCGAAGATCAGGCCGATGCCGACACCGGGGCCGATCGCAGACAGGCCGTAGCCGAGGATGGCGATGTTGCCACCGATGTTGATGGTGCCTTCCATGGGAGGGTCCTCTTTCGATTCTTCAGTGATCCGAGCGGCCCAACGCCGTCCGGAAGTTCGGGTGTGTATTCAGTTGTGGGTGTAGCGATCCAGCACCGGGCCCTTGCGGGACCCGGACGTCTCAGTGCTCGTCGGCCAGGGAGCCGGCGATGTAGGTCGCTGCCAGCAGCGTGAAGATGTAGGCCTGCAGGAACTCGATCAGTGCCTCGAAGGCGGTCAGCACGAAGGCCATGCCGAACGAGCCGACGCCGGCGACCTTCAGGCCGAGCCCGCCGTGGATCACCATGTACTCGCCACCGGTGATGAACAGCAGCAGGAGCATGTGTCCGGCGAACATGTTGCCGAAGAGTCGCAGTGCGAGGGTGAGCGGGCGGGTGACGAAGTAGGTCAGCAGCTCGAGCGGGATGATCAGCACGTAGATGCCCTTGGGCAGGCCCGGCGGGATCATGTGCTTGATGTGTCCCCAAGCACCGCTCTTCTTGATGCCGACGGCGTGGTAGATCACGAAGACCAACAAGGTCAACGCGATCGGGAAGCCGATGCGGCTCATGGTCGGGTACTGGATCGGCGGGATGATGCCGAACAGGTTGTTGACCAGGATCAGCATGAACATGCTGAACAGCAGGGGCACGAACTTGAGGAAGTCGTGGCTGCCGATGATGTCGCGGGCCACGCCGTTGCGCACGAAGTTGTAGGCGTTCTCGGTGACCCACTGGCCCTTGCCCGGGACGACCGCCGCGCGCTTGGTGGTCGCGACGAGGAACCAGGCGATGAGGGCGACGGAGATGGCCAGGACGACCATCGGGCGCGTGATCGCGAAGTCACCGTGGCCGATCAGCGGCTGGTAGAACTCGGACGGCTCGGGGGCGTGGAAGCCCTCGCCTTCGCCGCCCTCGGCAGCCAGGCTGATGGCGCCCAGCACGTTCAGACTCACAGGTTCTCCTTGAGCTTTGCGTTCGAAACAGTCCACGGGCCAACGGGGGCAGCACCCATACACGTGGGCCCGGCGTACAGAGGGGGGAGCTGACCTGCGGAAGTCATTGCGTACCGTACCGGAACCACACGAGGTACAGCGACAGTGCCATCCCGCCCACGATCCCCACCGCGACGAGCCAGGTCGTGCCCAGCCAGTGGTCGAGTCCCCAGCCCACGGCGCCGAACATCGCCGGTCCCGTGATGAGGTAGGACACGACGTTCCACATCCTCGCCTCGTCGAGCCGCTGATGACCCGAGTCGGCCTTCTGCAACGGCGTCTGCCGGGCCTCCGGCGACGGTCGCGAGGACGGTGTGGTCACGGTGAGCTCCAATGGTCATCAGGCCGAGCCCCCATCCTGCCGCGTTTCCTGCGGCTCGTCGAAAGCAAGGCGACGAGAGCGGACGAAGGCGATCACCTGGAACACCTGCCACACGAGAGCGACAGCCAGGATGGTCAGGCCGAAGGCCGTGCCGTCGAGCCAGCTCGCACCCTGCAGCGCGATGATGACCAACAGCAGGAAGATCATCTGGCCCATGAAGACGGCCAGCGCACTGGCGAGGAAGCGGAACGGGTCGGAGGCACCCCCGAGCTTGCGCATGATGATCAGGCCGAGGGCGAAGAAGGCCAGGGCGATCACAAAGCCGAGCGCGGCACCCAGGGCGGCCTTGCCGCCACCCAAGATCGCGGCCACGACCACGGCGACCGGACCCACCGCGACGGTGGGGAGGAAGGCTCCACGCAGCATCACCGCGAACGGGTCGCGGTCGGTGTGCGGAGTTGCGCTCATCGGTCTGGCCTGCCTGATTCGTCGGGGCTGCGGTGCCTGGCGAACGGGGTGGTCTGCACCCACCTTGGGGTGCTTGTGAAAGGTATCACAAGCGGTTTGGGCGGTGCCACCGGGGGTACCGAAAGCCCCGCCACCGGGGGTCGGACGACCCTGCCGCCAGGACCGGGAAAGCGGAAATTCGGGCACGGGTAGCCTTCCGCCATGCCAGCCACTCCCCCGACCGGCGCGCCCCTGAGGGGCCGGTTCGTCCGGCTCGACGTGATGACCATGGAGGACGCCCCCGGCCTGCACGCGGTCTACACCGACCCGGCCGTCTACACGCAGGGCTTCATCATGCGCCCGCCGCCGGAGAACCTCGCTGCCACGCGCGCCAACACCGAGGACGACATCGCGGCCGGCGCCAGGGGCCGCACGGCATACACGGTCCGGCTCACTGGCGAGGGCGGCCTCGGTGACGCGGGCACCGTCGTGGGCACCTCGTCGCTCGGCGACGTCGACCTCGAGAACGAGCGGATCCACCTCGGCTGGACCATGTACGGCTCGCGGTGGTGGGGCACCCCGGTGAACCCCGAGTGCAAGCTGCTGCTGCTGGGGCACGCCTTCGACTGCGGCTTCGGGCGCGTCAAGATCCAGACCGACGCGGTGAACGAGCGCTCGCAGGCCGCGATCGCCAAGCTGGGCGCGACCCGCGAGGGTGTCCTGCGGCGGCACACCCGGCGGGCGGACGGCAGCTTCCGCGACACCGTGGTCTTCAGCGTGCTGAAGGACGAGTGGCCCACCGTGCGGGCCGGCCTCCGCGAGCGGATCGGCCTCGGCGACGGCTGAAGCCGAGCGGTGGCGCAGTCGTTGGCCGTGGGCGCAGTCATGTCTGCGCCCGAAGCCGACAGCTGCGCCGCGGGCCCGGTCAGTGTGAGCGCGGGCGGTGGCCCGGGACCGACCAGCGCGGCAGCCACAGCGTGAGCACGCCGATCACCACGACGGCGGCCAGCACGCCCGCGCCGGCCACTCGCGCGTCGTCCACGAAGATGAAGCTCACCGAGCCGAGCGCCGCGACCGCCGCCCAGAGCCACAGGAGCAGCACGGCCCGTCGGTGGCCGTGACCGAGCTGGAGCATCCGGTGGTGCAGGTGCTGCTTGTCGGGGTGCCACGGGCGCTCCCCGCGCGCGGTCCGCCGGACCACCGCCAGGAGGATGTCGACCAGCGGGAGCAGGATGATCGCGGCCGGCACGACGAGGGGCAGCAGGGTCGCGGCGACCGGGTTGGTGCTGACCTGCGCTGGAGTCACGTTGCCGGTCGTCGAGATCGTCGCAGCGGCGAGCAGCAGGCCCAGCAGCAAGGCCCCGGAGTCACCCATGAAGAGCCGGGCCGGGTGGTAGTTGTGCGGCAGGAAGCCCACGCAGCAGCCGATCAGGGCGGCCGAGATGAGGGTCGCCGACGAGAACACGTTCGGTGGGTCGAAGGTGCGCGAGATGCCGTAGCTGTAGATGAAGAACGCCGTGCCCGCGATCACCACGACGCCGGCCGCGAGACCGTCGAGGCCGTCGATGAAGTTGACCGCGTTGGTGAACAGCACCACGGCAAACACGGTGAGCCCCACCATGATCGGCTGCGGCAGCACGGTCACGCCGCCGATCGGCAGCTGGTAGAGCAACACCCCGCTGAACGCCATGATCCCGGCGGCGATCATCTGGCCGCCCATCTTGGTCAGCCAGTCCATCTCGCGGATGTCGTCGATCGCGCCGATCAGGCAGACGATGCCGGCGCCGACCAGCACCCCCTGCAGCTCCGGGCCGAGCCTGAACACCTGGCCCAGGAACGGCAGGTGGCTCGCCGCGATCATAGAGGCCGCGAAGCCGAGGTAGATCGCTACTCCCCCGAGGCGCGGGATCGGCGTCGAGTGGACGTCGCGGTCACGGACCGGCGTGAACGCGCCCGTGCGTACGGCGACGGCACGCATCAGGGGCGTCGCGGCATACGTGATCACCGCGGCGACCATCAGGACGAGGAGGTACTCGCGCACTTATGGCGCCTCTCGAGTGGGGGACTCAGCCTCGAGGGTATGCCGGGAAGCGGGTCACGAGGTCCGTGACCCCCGCGCGGACCTCCTTGGAGACGGCGTGGTCGGGGTCCGCGTCTCCGCGGATGACCGCCGTGGCGATGAGCTCGGCGACCTCGCGCATCTCGTCGGTGCCCATGCCCTGGGTGGTGACGCAGGGAGTGCCGACCCGGATGCCGCTGGCGATGTTGGGCTTCTGCGGGTCGAACGGGATGGCGTTCTTGTTGAGGACGATGCCGGCCGCGTCGGACCGAGCCTCCGCGTCGGCACCGGTCACGCCGACGCCCTGGAGGTCGTGCAGCGAGAGGTGGGTGTCGGTGCCGCCGGTGGTGGGACGAATGCCCTTCTCCCCCAAGGCGGTAGCCAGCACCGAGGCGTTCTCGACGACCCGCTTGGCGTAGTCCTGGTACTCAGCAGTGGCGCACTCCTTGAAGTTCACCGCCTTGGCCGCGATGGTGTGCATCTGGGGGCCGCCCTGCATCATCGGGAAGACCGCCTTGTCGAGCTTGGCGGCGTGCTCCTCCTTGCAGACCAGCGCTCCGGAGCGGGGGCCGCGCAGCACCTTGTGGGTCGTGAACGTGACGACGTCGGCGTAGGGCACCGGGCTGGGGATGGCCTTGCCGGCCACGAGGCCGATGAAGTGCGCAGCGTCGACCCAGAAGATCGCCCCGACCTCGTCCGCCAGCTTGCGGAAGAACTCGAAGTCGATGAGCCGCGGGATCGCCGACCCGCCGGCGAGGATCACCTTCGGGCGGTGCTCCTTGGCGAGCCGCTCCACCTCGGCGTAGTCGATGTCCTCGGTCTGCTTGTCGACGCCGTAGTGCACGGCGTTGAACCACTTGCCCGAGAAGGACACCTTGGTGCCGTGCGTCAGGTGGCCACCCATCGGCAGGGCCATCGCGAGGATCGTCTCGCCGGGCTGCATGAACGCGCCGTAGACGGCCTGGTTGGCGCTCGCTCCCGAGTGCGGCTGGACGTTGGCGTGGTCGGCGTCGAAGAGCGACTTGCACCGCTCGATCGCGAGCGTCTCGGCCTTGTCGACCTCCGAGCAGCCGCCGTAGTAGCGGCGTCCGGGGTAGCCCTCGGCATACTTGTTCGACAGCGTCGAGCCGAGGGCGGTGAGCACCTCGGGGCTGGACATGTTCTCCGAGGCGATCAGCTGGAGGCCGCCGCGGATGCGGTCGAGCTCGGAGACGAGCACCCCCGCGATCTCGGGGTCGAACGACTCGAGGGCGCCGAAGTCGGAGCCGTAGAAGGTGTCAGCGCTCATGCGGGTCTCCTGGGAGGGTGCTGTCGGTGCCGTCGTTGCGGTCAGTGGCGGGATCCGCGGGCAACTCTATTGCCTGCGTCCCGTCGGTCTCGGGGGTGCCCGACGCCTCGCCGGGCAGGGTGGTGGCCTCGTCCGTGGTCTCGGCCTCGCCGGGCTGCTCGGGCTGATCGGGCTCAGCGGGCCGCTCGGGCTCCTTGGGCTCGAGGGCGGCCCGGAGCTGCTCCTCGGTGACCGCCCCGGCCCGCAGCACGACGAACTCCTCGCCCGTGCAGTCGACGATCGTCGACACCTCCGTGCTGGTGGTCGGCCCGCCGTCGAGGTAGACCGACACCGCCGAACCGAGCTGTGAGGCGGCATCCGTGGCCGTCGTGGCCGCGGGCTGGCCGGTGAGGTTGGCGCTGGTCACGGCCATCGGGCCCACCTCGCTCAGCACCGCGAGCGCGATGTCGTCCTGTGGCATGCGCAGGGCGACGGTGCCGTTGGTCTCCCCGAGGTCCCACATCAACGAGGTCTGTGCCTTGAAGACCAGGGTCAGCGGCCCGGGCCAGAACTCGCGGATCAGGTCGCGGGCCCAAGCCGGTACGTCGGTGGCGAGGCCGTCGACCGTGCGGACGCTCGGGACCAGCACGGGTGGCGGCATCTCGCGTCCCCGGCCCTTCGCGGCCAGCAGCGAGGCGACGGCCTCGGCGGAGAAGGCGTCGGCGCCCACGCCGTAGACGGTGTCGGTCGGCAGGACGACGATCTCGCCGGCGCGGACGGCCTCGACCGCCTTCGCCACCCCCTCGCGGCGACCCTCGTCGGTGCTGCAGTCGTAGACCGGGCTCATGGTGGCCAGCCTAGGACCCCCGCTGACAGCCCTCTCACCCGAGTCTTTGCGTGATCCGGCGGGCCAGGGGCCGTTGGATCACGCAAAGACTCGGGTGAGGAGGACTGCAGGTCAGGCTGCTGTGGCGCTGTCGTCCTGCGCGCGGAAGTTCCGCACGCAGATCCCGACCGTGAGGCAGCAGTTCGCCACCGCGACCCACTGCTCGCCCGACACCAGGGTCGGGGCCCACAGTCCGGCTGAGGCGATGCAGAGCAGCCAGCCGCTGCGCCTCCTGGCCGCCACCCAGGTGCCCAGCAGGCCCAGCACGATCGCGACGCCGCCCAGGACCTGGAAGGTGACCATCGTCATGTCTTCTCTCCTTTCGTCTACCGGCGCCTCAGCGCAGCGAGATGACCGTTTCGAGGTAGGTCGACGGGATGCTGACGCTGCCGCCGTCCTGGTTGCGGTCGTAGCGGCCGGCCAGCTCCGCGAGGTCGGCTGCCAGCGCTGCCTGCCCCGTCTCGTCGAGGGCCTCGAAGGCCTTGAGGGTGGGGCCGTACCAGCGTCGGAAGAACGTCACGAACTCCTCGGCCGTCGTGAAGCGGAAGACGCACTCGCGCTCCCGCGACTCGATCGTGTCGACCGCCGTGCCGAAGAGCTCGACGAGGTGCTCCTCGGTCCCCCACAGGAGGGGCGAGGCGACTCCGGCCGGTGCAGGGACGTGCGAGGTGATCACCCGGAACATCTGCCCGATGAAGCCTCCCGGCGTCCAAGAGGCGAGCGCGACCGTGCCACCCGGCTTGGTCACGCGCACCACCTCGTCGGCGGTGCGCTGGTGGTCGGGCGCGAACATCGTCCCGAACACGCTGAGGACCGCGTCGACCGAGTGGTCCTGGATCGGCAGCGCCTCGGCGTCGCCGTCCCGGAATTCGACATCGAGCCCCTCGGCCAAGGCCCGGCCCCGCCCGTCCTCCAGCAGCGCCGGCACGTAGTCGACGCCGATGGCGTGGGCTCCGGACCGCGCTGCGGCCAACGTCGCGTTGCCGTTGCCGCAGGCCACGTCGAGCACGCTCCAGCCGGCGCGCAGGTCCGCGGTCTCGGCCAGCTGCTCGCTCACCAGGACGATGCGGGAGGCGACCACGGAGAAGTCGCCGCTGGACCAGGTCTTCTGCTGCTTCGCCTTGACTGCCGCCAGATCGACCAGGGTGGTGGTTGTAGACATGGTGGTGTTGCTCCTTCGTCGTGCGACGGCACCGTGCCGTCGTCTGCATCGAGGATGCGTGGACCGCAAGGGCCGCAACGAGTGGCGATCTCGTACCGCCCGGAGGGCCTTTCGCTGCCCATCCGGGCGCCGCAGAACAGGGCAAACCCGACTCGACGACGGGATCCCACGCACGGTGACGGGTACAAAGTTCGTACTACCCTCGCGCGCACCGTCGGTGCACCATGGGTCCATGAGTGAACGGGGCGGGGACTACTGCCCGATCTCGATGGCGGTCGACGTGCTCGGCGACCGGTGGACGCCCCTGGTCATCCGGGAGCTGATGGTCGGCGCCAGTGGCTTCAACGAGATCCACCGCGGCATCCCCCGAGTCAGCCGCACGCTGCTCGCCCAGCGCCTGCGCCTGCTCGAGCGGATGGGTCTGGTCGAGCGCACCGTCGGGCCGCGCGGACGCCCGGGCGGGTACCACCTGACCGAGGCGGGCCACGGCCTGACACCGGTCGTCTGGGCGATGGGGCACTGGGCGGCGGAGTGGGTCTTCGGCGACCCCAGCGAGGCCGACTGCGACGGGCTGTCGCTGATCTGGCGGCTCCACCAGCACGCCATCCCCAGCAAGCTGCCCGTCGAGCGGACGATCGTGCACATCGTCCTCACCGGCCACGGTGCGGCTGAGGGTTGGCTCGAGCTGAGCCGGTCGGGTGCGACCGTCTGCAAGGACGACCAGGGTCACGACGTCGACCTCGCGATCGAGGCCGACACGGCGCAGATGCACCGCTGGCTGTTGGGCCGCACCTCCTTCGCCGAGCTGGTCCGCCGGGGTGACGCTCGGGTGCTGGGACCGAGTCGGCTGGGCCGCGCCTTCGCCTCGTGGTTCGACATGAGCTACTTCATCGAGGACTTCCGCCGTGCCGACCACCGGCGCCAGCGTGCGCTGTCCGTCGCGGCAACAGCCGGCTGAGATGGCTGCCCCCACCACGGACGAGCTGGCCGAACGGATCTTCGGCGCCCTCCTGGGCACGGTCGACATCCTGTCGGTCTTCCTGGGCGACCGCCTCGGGTGGTACCGCAGCCTGGCCTCCGACGGGCCGGCGACCCCACTCGAGCTCGCCGACCGCACCGCCACCCATGCGCGCTACGCCCGCGAGTGGCTGGAGCAGCAGGCGGTCACCGGCTTCCTCGCCCTCGACCACCCTGACGACGACCCCGACGCGAGGGTCTACTCGATCCCGTCGGCCACCGCCGAGGTGATGACCGACGAGACCAGCCTCAGCTACCTCGCCCCCTTCGCCCGGATGTTCGCCGCCGTCGGTCCGCAGCTGCCCGACCTGCTCGGGGCCTACCGCACCGGCGGTGGGGTGAGCTGGGACCAGCTCGGCACCGAGGCACGTGAGTCCCAGGCCGATGGCAACCGGCCGTGGTACCAGCACCGGCTGGCCGAAGCCCTCGCCGGCGTCCCGCAGGTGCACGAGGCGCTGTCCGCGCCGGGAGCAGTGATCGCCGACGTCGGGTGCGGGGCGGGCTGGTCGAGCATCGCCCTCGCGAAGGCCTACCCCGACGCCACGGTCGAGGGCTTCGACATCGACGCACCCTCGGTCGCGATGGCCACGGCAAACGCCGCGGCGCAGGGCGTCGACGACCGGGTGCGCTTCACCGGGGGCGATGCGGCAGGTATGCCGTCCGGCCGGTTCGCGGCCGCGTTCGCCTTCGAGTGCGTGCACGACATGCCCGACCCCGTCGGGGTGCTCAGGGCGGCCCGCGCCTCACTGGCACCGGGAGCGTTCATGGTCGTCATGGACGAGGCCGTCGCGGAGGACTTCGCTCCGCACGGCGACGAGCTCGAGCGGGTCATGTACGGCTTCAGCCTGCTGGTCTGCCTGCCCGACGGGATGTCGGCTCCAGGCAGCGTGGGGACCGGCACCGTGATGCGCCCGGCGACCCTGCGTCGCTACGCGCAGGAGGCCGGCTTCACCGGGTTCGAGGTGCTCCCGATCGAGGAGTTCGGCTTCTGGCGGTTCTATCTGCTGAGCTGACCCGGCCCGGACGCCGAGCCCGGGTCTTTGACGGGTTGACCCCGCCCTGGCGTGGTCGACCCGTCAAAGACCCGGGGAGGGGGCGGGCTCAGGCGCGCCGGGCGGTGGTGGCGCGCGGTCGTCCGGTCAGGTCGTCGTGGTCGAGGATCTCGGTCCACTCGCCGGTGCGGCCGAGTCCGTGCGGCATGCTGGCCCCCTGGCTGTCGGCGTGCTCCATCACGAGCAGGCCGCCGGGACGCAACAGCTGGGCGGCCCGTCGCGCGACGGCGAGCGGGATGGCGAGCCCATCCGGACTTCCGCCGAAGAGCGCGAGCTCCGGGTCGTGGTCGCGCACCTCGGGGTCGAGCGGCACCATCCCCGCCGGGATGTACGGCGGGTTCGACACGACGATGTCGACCTCACCCTCCAGCTCCGGGAAGGCCTCGGTGGCGTCGCCGAGCCGCAGCTCCACGGGGAGCCCCGAGTCGGTGACGTTGCGGACGGCCCAGGCGTGCGCCTCACGTCCCAGCTCCACGGCATACACCGTCGCGCTCGGCACCTCGTCGGCGACCGCGAGGGCGATGGCACCCGAGCCGGTGCACAGGTCGACCACGACCGGCGCCTCGAGGCCCAGCGCAGCCTCGATCGCCAGCCCGGCCACGAACTCGGTCTCGGGCCGCGGCACGAAGACCCCCGGCCCGACGCTCAGCTCCAGCCTGCGGAACCCGGCGCGACCGGTGAGGTGCTGCAAGGGAATCCGCGCCGCACGCTCCGCGACGAGGTCCGCGTAGCGATCGAGGAAGGCAACGTCGGCCTCGTCGAGCATCACCATGCGGCGCCGGACGTCGGCGACGTCGCTACCGAGGGCGAACGCCGCGAGGGCGAGGGCGTCCGCCTCGGGGGACGGCACCCCGCTCCCAGCGAGCGCCCCGGTGGCCCGCACGACCTCCGAACGGAGGGTCGTCACTGACCGGTGCCCTCGGCGACTGCCGCCATCTGCGCGGCCTCGTCGGCGTCGACCGCGGACTGCACGACCGCCTCGAGGTCGCCGTCGAGCACGGTGTCGAGGTTGTAGGACTTGTAGCCGGTGCGGTGGTCGGAGATGCGGTTCTCCGGGAAGTTGTAGGTGCGGATCCGCTCACTGCGGTCGACCGTGCGGACCTGCGACCGACGGGCGGCACTGGCCTCGGCGTCGGCGGCCTCCTTGGCCAGGGCGTGCAGCCGGGCCCGGAGCACGCGCATCGCCGACTCCTTGTTCTGGAGCTGGCTCTTCTCGTTCTGGCACGAGACCACCACTCCGGTGGGCAGGTGGGTGATCCGCACCGCCGAGTCGGTGGTGTTGACCGACTGGCCACCGGGGCCGGACGAGCGGTAGACGTCGATCTTGAGGTCGTTGGGGTCGATGGTGATCTCGACCTCCTCGGCCTCCGGCATCACCAGCACGCCTGCCGCCGAGGTGTGGATGCGCCCCTGGCTCTCGGTCACGGGGACGCGTTGCACCCGGTGGACGCCGCCCTCGTACTTGAGCCGTGCCCATGGGGCGTCGCCCGGCTGGGGGGTGCCCTTGGCCTTCACGGCCACCTGGACGTCCTTGTAGCCACCGAGGTCGGACTCGGTCGCGTCGATGACCTCGGTCTTCCAGCCCCGTCGCTCGGCGTAGCGCAGGTACATCCGCAGCAGGTCACCGGCGAACAGCGCCGACTCCTCGCCACCCTCCCCCGCCTTGACCTCGAGGATCACGTCGCGGTCGTCGTCGGGGTCGCGTGGGATGAGCAGGCGCCGGAGCACGTCCTCGGTCTCGGCCAGCCGGGCCTCCAGACCGGGCACCTCCGCGGCGAAGCCCGCGTCTTCGGTGGCGAGCTCGCGGGCGGCCGCCAGGTCGTCCGTCGCCGCGTGCCACGCGTGGTATGCCGCGACGGTGGGTGCCAGCGCGGCATACCGCTTGTTCAGCTTGCGGACGAGGTCCTGGTCGCCGAACACCTCGGGGTCGGCCAGCTGCTTCTCGAGGTCGGCGTGCTCCTGGACGAGGGCTGCGGCGGACTCCAACATGAGGGCTCCCTGAGGTGGTGCGGGGGTGGCGCGGGGGTGGCGCGGGGGTGGCGCGGGGGTGGTGCCCTGGGGCGGGGAAAGCAGTGCGCCGGCCCCGACCCCAGGGGGTCAGGACCGGCGCATCGGGAAAGCTACTTGCTCTCGGCAGCGGCCTTCTTGCCGTAGCGGGCCTCGAACCGGGCCACGCGGCCACCGGTGTCGAGGATCTTCTGCTTGCCGGTGTAGAACGGGTGGCACTGCGAGCACACCTCGGCGCGGATGACGCCGGAGGTCGCGGTGCTGCGAGTCGTGAACGTGGACCCACAGGTGCAGCTCACCGTGGTCTCGACGTACTCGGGGTGGATGTCCTTCTGCAAAGCGTGCTCCTTGAGTCAATGTGGCCGGGTCGGCTGGGCGGGCTGCCCTGGAGGTGTCCATGCCGTGAACCGGTCAGCAGTCAAGTGTGCCAGAGAGCGGCGCACATCTCCTAAACGGCGTGGACCGCCGTGCCATTCCCCGCCGGGAGCACCACCGTCATCACCGTTCCCTGGTCCTCGACCGAGTCGACCTGGAGCTCTCCGCCGTGGCCCTCGACGATCGCTCGCACGATCGCCAGGCCCAGCCCGGTGCCGGGGATCGCGGCGGCCGTGGCGTTGGAGGCACGGAAGAACCGGTCGAACAGGTCGGGCAGGTCCTTCTCGGGGATCCCGATACCGGTGTCGGTCACCGTGATCACCACCCGGCCGTCGACCTGCTTGGCGGCGATCGTCGCCCGGCCGCCCGCGGGGGTGAACTTCACGGCGTTGGAACCGAGGTTGATCAGGCTGCGTTCGAGCTGGCCGCGGTCGACCCGGATGGTCAGCTCCGGGTCGACGGCGTCGACCACGAGGGACACCCCCGCGGCGTCGGCCACGGGGCGGAGCAGGTCGGCGACGCCGGCGACGAGGGAGACGACCTCGACCTCTTCGGTCGACGACTGGAGGCCGGTGACCTCGATCTTGTTGAGGACCAGGAGGTCCTCGATGAGGCCACGCAACCGGTGGGCGTTGCGACCGATGATGTCGAGTGCGCCGCGCTGACTGCTCGTGAGGTCTCCGTAGTCGCCGTCCTGGAGCAGCTCGAGGTAGCCGTTGATGGAGGTCAGCGGGGTGCGCAGCTCGTGCGACACGGTCGCCATGAAGTCGGTCTTCTGCCGGTCCAGCGCGGTCAGCTGGTCGACCTGGGCCTCGCGCATCTCGCGGAGCCGCAGGTCGACGATCGACTGGGCGACGTAGCCGGCGCACTGCTGCACGGCCTGGATCTCGTAGCGACGCCACCGACGCGGGCCGTCGACGGTCATCAGCGACAACACGCCGAGCCCTTGCTCGCCGATGCCCACGGGCACCATGAGGAGCGACGTGGCGCCGGTCGCGCGGTAGAAGCGCTGGGCCCGGTCCTGGGCCTGCACCTCCGGGGCGAGGAAGTCCGAGACCACGAAGAAGGTCGCCTGACGCCGCAGCTCGTCGCCCACGTCCTTGACCTCACCGGCCAGCGAGGGTGGGAGGACCGGCAGGTCGGGAAGGTCGTGACGATGCCACTGGGTCCGCTGGTCGATCACCCCCGACTCGTCGTGGGTGTAGAGGATGATCCGGTCGACCGACAGACCCTCCCCGAGCATCGTGCACACCGTGTGCAGGGCGGTGTCGATGTCGGGCGCCCCGTGCACCACCCGGGCGACGTCCAGGGCGAGCTGGTGCGCCAGCAGGACGACCGACTGCTGCTCCTGGAGCACTTGGTTGGAGCGGGTCAGGCCGTTGAAGTCGGCCGCCAGCGCCCGGATCTCCGCGGCCCCCGTCCCGGTGTCTGCCTGGGCGTCGCGGTCACCGTCACGCTGACGCTCGACGACCGAACGGAGCCGCTCCAGCGGACCACTGACCGAGCGCGCCAGCAGCCGCCACCCCCTGAGCACGATGACCATCGCCAGCAGCACCGTGGCGGCCGCGGTGCCAACGAGCAGCTGGACGGAGCGCCGCGCCCTGTCGCGGGCCGCGTCACGCTCGAGCCGGAGCACGTCGTACAGGCCGCGGTTGCTGTCGCGGAAGGCACGGAACCGGTCCATCGCGTCTGTCTCGAGGACCTCGCGCTGCGGCTGGCTGCGCCGCATGCCGTCGTCCGCGGCCTCTGCCGACCTGAACCAGGCGGCGATGGCCGTTCGCTGGGTGTCCAGCAGGGCGGCATACCGGGTGCGGTCCTCGGCCGGGAGCGAGCTCGAGGTCAGGGCACGCTCCATGGTGGCGAGCTCCACGGAAACCCGGTTCTGCGTGCCGCGGTAGCTGGTCAGTGGGGCGGAGCCGCCCAGGAGCTGGCTCCACGTCACATAGGCCCCGGTCATGTCGATGAGGACGGCGTTGTTGGCGTCGAGGGCCGGGCTGTATGAGGTCGTCAGCACGTGGATGTCCCTACTCTGGCCGGTGAGGTTCCACAGCGATGCCGCGGCCACGACAGGGATCAACACCACCAGCGCCAGACCGAGGACCTTGAGCTGGCCGGAGACCGATCGGCTCGCGAGCTTGGTCACCCGCCAGCCTCGTCGAAGCCGGTCCGGGTCATGACACCCCACACCTGCTTCTTGCGCCGCAGGCTGGCCCACCAGCCCTCCAGCCGCCACCACACGGTGAGCTGCCGGTAGCCGAAGTTCTCCAGGACCGAGGCCGCGAGGCTCAGGCCCAGGTCACGCCAGCGCTCGTGCCGGTGAAAAGCCCACTCCTCGGCAGCCATGGCCGACAGCGTCACGAGGACGGCCAGGCCGTAGGCCAGCACGAGGAAGAGGATGCCGTAGGGGACGTTCACGACCCCGAGGGCGAGGGCCAGCGGGACGATGATGATGCCGAACATCTCCAGCAGGGGCGCGAACAGCTCGAAGATCCAGAAGTACGGCAGCGCGACGAACCCGACCCGCCCGTAGCGCCGCCGGAAGAGCATGCCGCGGTAGGCCCACAAGGTCTCCCACAGGCCCCGGTGCCAGCGCCGGCGCTGGCTGCGCAGGACCGAGGTGGTCGAGGGGACCTCGGTCCACAGCACCGGCTCGGGCACGAATGCCACGCGGTAGTCACGGTCCTCGTCGCGCAGTCTGCGGTGGATCCGCAGGACCAGCTCGAAGTCCTCGCCGATGCTGTCGGGGTCGAGCCCACCCACCTCGACGATGACGTCGCGACGGAAGATGCCGAAGGCCCCGCTGATCAGGATCAGGGCGCCGAACCGGGCCCACCCGGTGCGCCCGAGCAGGAACGCCCGCAGGTACTCGACGACCTGGATCCTGGCCAGCCACGACGTGGGCATCTGGACCTTGACGATGCGGCCCGACACCACCCGGCTCCCGTTGACGGGGCGGATCGCGCCACCTGCCGCGACCATCCGGTTCGGGTCGTCGACGAACGGCTGGGTGACGCGCAGGAGCGCGTCGGGCTCGAGGATGGAGTCGGCGTCCACCATCGTGACCAAGGGCTCGGTCGCGGCGTTGACCCCGACGTTGATGGCCTCTGAACGCCCCGAGTTCTCCTTGCGCACGACGATCAGCCGGGTGCGGCCGTCGCGAGGCACGTGCACGTCGATGACCCGGGCTCGGGTGGGCACGTCCTGCGGGATCTCGCGCGGGATGGGGACGAGGTCGAAGGCGTCCCGCAGCCGCTCGAAGGTCGCGTCGGTGCTGCCGTCGTCGACCGCCACGACCTCGTGCCGCGGGTAGCGCAGGGAGAGCAGCGCCTGCACGGCCGTGACGATCCCGGCCTCCTCGTTGTAGGCGGGCACGACGAGCGACACCCCGGGGGTCAGCGCACCGCCGAAGGTCTCGACGATCGCCTCTCGACGTCGGTGCTGCGCCCGGAAGTCGACGAAGGCCAGCACGATCAGCGCCAGGTAGGACAGGTTGATGACCGTGAAGTAGATGAGGATCGGCGTCGACGTGATGTGCATGAGCCACGCCACGGTCGACCGCAGCCCGTCGACGAGGCCGTCCCAGCTCACGACAGGCTCCCCTGCAGCCGGGCCACGGCCCGCGCGCTCTCGATCGAGGCGTTCGTGGGCGCGCCGTCCACCGCCGCGCGGCCGATCGGCCCCAGCCTGAGCAGCGAGGTGGCGGCGATCTCGGCGATCCGCGGGTCAGGGTCGGCCAGCAGGGCACGCAGCCCGTCGACGGCCGACGGGTCGCCGAGGTCACCCAGTGCCGCCGCACAGGCGCGCCGCAGCTCGATGGGCTGATGGGTCTGCGTGCCCTCCAGGAGCACGGCGACGTCGGCGGTGCGCCCCATCCGTCCGAGGGCGACGGCCGCCGTGGCCCGGACGACCGGGTCCTCGTCGGTCCTCAGCGAGAGCCGCAGCAGGTCGATGGACCGCGTGAAGGTCCCCTCACCGCTGAGGTATGCCGCGACGGTGCGGGTCGTGGGGCTGGTCGCCAGGAGTCCGTCGCGCAGCGCGTCGGCGATGCCGACTCCCAGCTGCTCCAAGGCGTCGCCGGCCGGGCCGGCGGGGACGGCGCGGTCCGCGCCGACCGCGGCGAGGAGCGGGGGTGCGGCGCTGGGCTCCCTGAGGAGGCCGAGGGCCCGGGTCGCCGCGACGCGCACCTCCGCGGCGGGGTCACGCAGGGCGTCGACGACCAGGGGCAGGGCCGCACCCACGTGGCAGAGCCCGAGGAGGTGGGCCGCGCGGGCCCGGCGGACGGTGCTCCGGTGCTTGAGGTCGTGGGGCGCCCGGTCGACGGCGCCGTGGGCCAGGAGAACCGCCGCGAGCTCCTCGGCGGGGACGCCGCGCACCTTGGCGAGCAGGTCGACCAGCGCGTCGTCCAACGCCTCACGCGCCGGTCCTTCCACGGCGATCAGCGCGTCACGGTGGGTGCCGTCCTCGTCCTCGCCGGAGCCGACGGCGAGCAGGTCGGCTCGGTGGGGGGCGACCAGGGCCGAGGTCCGCCGGTCACGCAGCGTGCGCGTCACCTTCGTGGCGACGATCAGCAGCACGAGGACCAGGCACGCCAGCAGGACCAGGGCGGTGGAGCCCCAGAGAATGCCGCGGGCGCTCACCTGACGCGGGCCAGGATCCCGTTGACGCGGTGCAGGAGCTCACGGGGGCTGAAGGGCTTGATCACGTAGTCGTCGGCTCCCACCGCGAAACCGGTGTCCACGTCGCTGTCGCGCGACTTGGCGCTCAGCATCAGGACCGGCACCGTGGCCGCGCCGCTCTCGCGGATCTTGCGCAGGACGTCGATCCCGGAGAGCCCGGGCATCATCACGTCGAGGATGACCAGCGCCGGTGGCTCCGTCTGGAACGCCTCCCAGGCGCTCAGGCCGTCACCCACCGCCTCCACGGCATACCCGGCCTGGGTGAGCTTGAACTCCACCAGGTCGCGAATGTCCGGGTCGTCGTCGGCGACGAGCACTCGGATTCCCTCAGCCGCGGTCACTGCCAGTCCTCTCGTCATGCAAATGGATGAGCCTGGACCAAATGTACGGGCTCGGGACCCGTTCTTCGCGCTCATCGGGCACTCCGACGGCACTGCTCAGCAAACCCACGGACCTCCCGCTGCCAGTCGTCCCACAGGGCGGACGACACGACGGGGGCCCGGCACCTGTTCGGCGCCGGGCCCCCGCTCGGATCGGATCAGGGTCGGACGTCAGTCCTTGTCCTCGTCGTCGATGCGGATCGAGGAGTTCTGCTGGACCTGCATGAGGAACTCGATGTTGCTCTTGGTCTTCTTGATCCGGTCGATCAGCAGCTCGATGCCCTGCTGCTGGTCGAGGGCGGCCAGCACCCGGCGGAGCTTCCACATGATCTTGAGCTCGTCGCCGGACAGGAGGATCTCCTCCTTGCGGGTGCCCGAGTTGTTGATGTCGACCGCGGGGAAGATCCGGCGGTTGGCCAGGCCACGGTCGAGCTTGAGCTCCATGTTGCCGGTGCCCTTGAACTCCTCGAAGATCACCTCGTCCATCCGCGAGCCGGTCTCGACGAGGGCGGTCGCGAGGATCGTGAGCGAGCCGCCGTTCTCGATGTTGCGCGCCGCGCCGAAGAACTTCTTGGGCGGGTAGAGCGCCGCGGAGTCGACGCCACCGGACAGGATCCGGCCGCTCGCCGGGGCCGAGAGGTTGTACGCGCGCCCCAGCTTGGTGATCGAGTCGAGCAGCACCACGACGTCGTGCCCCATCTCGACGAGCCGCTTGGCCCGCTCGATGGCCAGCTCGGCCACCGTGGTGTGGTCCTCGGCAGGGCGGTCGAAGGTCGACGAGATGACCTCACCCTTGACCGCCCGCTGCATGTCGGTGACCTCTTCGGGCCGCTCGTCCACCAGGACGACCATGAGGTGGCACTCGGGGTTGTTCGTCGTGATCGCGTTGGCGATGGCCTGCATGACCATGGTCTTGCCGGCCTTGGCGGGCGCGACGATGAGGCCGCGCTGGCCCTTGCCGATCGGGGCGACCAGGTCGATGACCCGGGTGGTCAGGATGCTGGGGTCGGTCTCGAGCCGCAGCCGCTGCTGCGGGTAGAGCGGCGTGAGCTTGCCGAACTCGACCCGCTTACGCGCGTCGTCGGGCGACATGCCGTTCACGGTGTCGAGGCGGACCAGCGCGTTGAACTTCTGCCGCTGGTTCTGCTGGGCGTCCTCGCGCTGGGCCTTGACGGCGCCGGTGACTGCGTCGCCCTTGCGCATGCCGTTCTTCTTCACCATGCCCAGGGGGACGTAGACGTCACCCGGACCCGGGAGGTAGCCGGAGGTGCGGACGAAGGCGTAGTTGTCGAGCACGTCGAGGATGCCGGCCACCGGCACGAGGACGTCGTCCTCCTCGACCATGGGCTCGTTCTCGTAGTCGCTGCCGTAGTCGCCGCGCTGGCCCCGCTTGTCGCGGTTGCGGTTGCGGTTGCGGTTGCGGCGGCGTCCGCCACGACCCTCACCGTCGTCGTCGTAGCCCTGACCGCCCTGGCCACCCTGCTGGTTCTGGCCGCCCTGCTGGCCCTGGGCGCTGTGGTTGCCCTGGCCCTGGGTGCGGCCGCCACGCTCGTCCCGGTCGTCGCGGTCGTCCCGGTCGTGCTGCGGACGGTCGTCGCGGTTCTGGCGGTCGCCCTGCTGGCGGTCCTGCCGGTCCTGCCGGTCCGGCTGGCGCTCGTCGCGGTTCTGGCGCTCGCGGCGGTCGCCCTGCTGGCGGTCCTGCTGGCGGTCGTCCCGGTCCGACGCGGCCTGGTCCTGCTGGTCGCGCAGCGAACGCTCGCCCTGCTGCCGGTCCTGCCGGTCCTGCCGGTCCTGGCGGTCCTGCTGGCGGTCGGCCCGGGTGCGGTTCTGGCGGTCACCCTGCAGACGGTCGCCGCGGTCCTGCCGCGCGTCGTCCGCGCCGGCCTCGCGAGCCTCCGCCGCCCGGCCCTCGGCCTGGTCGACCTGCTCGCGGACCGCACGGTCAGCCCGCTCGGCACGCTGGGCGCGGTCCTGGCGGTCGCCACGGGACTGCTGCGGCTCGGTGGCGGCGGGTGCCTCGGCCTGCGCCGGGCGCTCCTGCTGCGGTGCGCTGCGGCGGGCGGGCGCCCCTGCTCCGGACTGGCGGTCCTTGATGGCGGTGACGAGGTCACCCTTGCGCATCTTGGCGGTGCCGGTGATGCCCATGCTCGCGGCCAAGCCCTGGAGCTCGGCCACCTTCATGGTGCCCAGCGCGCCGGAGCGACGCGGCTTCTCGTCCTGCGTACCCGCAGTGTCGAGAGTGGTGGTGTCTGTCACGAAGGATCCTTCCCCCTCGTTCGCGGCCGGTGTTCAGATCCCGGACCGGTGCTTGGGTCAGAGGTGCTGACCAATGGAGCCACATGCAGCACAGCGAGGCGTGGCAGCGCCGAGGCCGCCGACATGTGGTGGGTGCAGATCGCTGCTGGATGCGCAAGAGGAGGCATCGGCTGCGAGTGCGCTCACAATGTAACACCGTTGGGTGCTGGGTCAGTCCACTGTGGCCAGATCGCCGTCACGTGTCCTCGCCGCGCACCAGGTCGCTGAGCTGCGCCCCGGTCGCCGGGATGCCCGGGTCCAGCACCGTCCAGTCGTTGCTCGTCAGGGACCTGATGGCGGCTGACGCGTCACCGCGGGTGAGCACCAGCACCGACGGCCCGGCCCCGGAGATCACGGCCGCGTGGCCGGCGCCGCGCAGCCTGTCGACGAGGTCCATCGACGCGCTGAAGGAGTCGCGTCGGGCCTCCTGGTGGAGCCACTCGCGGGTCGCGTCCAGCAGGTGTTCCGGGTGGCTGGTCAGCGCCTGCACGAGCAGGGCGGCGCGGGCCGAGTTCAGCGCGGCATCACCGTGCCGGATCTGGGTCGGCAGCACCGACCGGGCCTTGGCCGTCGAGAGCTGGGTCGCCGGCACCAGGACCAGCGCGTGCAGGTCGGGGTGTGGACGGAGCCGCAGGGTGCGCGTCCCGTCGTCCGGCGAGTCGGACCAGGAGAGGGTGAGCCCGCCATAGACGGAGGCCGACGAGTTGTCGGGGTGCCCCTCGAGGCGGGCCGCGAGGTCGTTGGCGAAGGTGAGGTCGGGACCGTCGGTGACCCCGCGGCATACCTGGTGAAGTCCTTGTGCCGCAACGATTCCGGTCACGATCGCGGTCGCCGACGAGCCGAGGCCGCGGCCGTGCGGCACCTCGTTGACGCAGCTCAGGTGCAGGCCGCGCGGCGGCGCGACGCCGAGCTCGTCCCAAGCTCGGAGCATGGTGCGCACGACGAGGTGGGTGGCGTCCCGCGGGACGTCTGCGGCCCCCTCCCCCTCGACGTCGACCGTGATGCCCGGCTCCTCGGTGACCGTGGCGACGCAGGTGTCCCAGAGCCCGAGGGCGAGGCCGACCGAGTCGAAGCCCGGCCCGAGGTTCGCGCTGCTGGCCGGCACCCGCGCCGTGACGGAGCTGCCGACGACGAGCTCGGCCATCAGTCCTGCAGACCCAGCGCCTGCGCCGCCGTGAACGCGTCGACCTGGACCCGCGTCGGGGTGACGTCGGAGCCGTCGGCGTTGCGCAGCGCCCACTGCGGGTCCTTCAGGCCGTGTCCGGTGACGGTGCACACGATCGTGGCGCCGCGCGGGACCTGGCCCGCCTCTGCGGCCTGCAACAGACCCGCGACCGAGGCCGCGGAGCCGGGTTCGACGAAGATGCCCTCGCGGGCGCTGAGGATGCGGTGGGCGGTGAGGATCTGCTCGTCGGTGACGGACTCGATGCGGCCACCGGACTCGTCCCGGGCCGCCTCGGCCTGCTTCCACGAGGCGGGGTTGCCGATGCGGATGGCTGTGGCGATGGTGTCGGGGTCGTCAACCGGGTGGCCGAGGACGATCGGCGCCGCGCCGGCCGCCTGGAAGCCCCACATCTGGGGGAGCTTCGTCGCCGGACCGGGCTGCTCGCTGCCGCGGTGGTACTCGCGGTAGCCCTTCCAGTAGGCCGTGATGTTGCCGGCGTTGCCGACCGGGAGGCAGTGGATGTCAGGAGCGTCACCGAGCGCGTCGACGACCTCGAACGAGGCCGTCTTCTGCCCCTCGATGCGGGCCGGGTTGACCGAGTTGACCAGCTCGACCGGGTAGGACTCGGCGAGCTTGCGCGCCAGGGTGAGGCAGTCGTCGAAGTTGCCGTCCACCTGCAGGAGGGTCGCGCCGTGCGCGATGGCCTGGCTGAGCTTGCCCATGGCGATCTTGCCGTCGGGGACGAGGACCGCGCAGGCCATGCCTGCCTTGGTGGCGTATGCCGCGGCGCTGGCACTGGTGTTGCCGGTCGACGCGCAGATCACCGCCTTGGCACCGTTCTTGGCCGCCATCGAGATCGCCGCTGTCATGCCGCGGTCCTTGAACGACGCCGTCGGGTTGAGCCCCTCGTACTTCACGAAGACGTCTGCCCCGGTCAGCTCCGACAGGTGCGCTGCCGGGATCAACGGGGTGCCACCCTCCTGGAGCGTCACCACCGGTGCACCCGCGAGCATCGGAAGGCGGTCGGCATACTCACGGATCACGCCGCGCCAGAGGGTGGCCATCAGGCGCCCTCCACCCGCATCACGGACACGACCTCGCGGACGGTGTCGAGCCGCACGAGGGCCTGGACGGTGGCGGACAGCGCGGCGTCGGGGGCGGTGTGGGTCACGACGATGAGGTTCGCACGGGTCTCGCCGACCTCGCCGTCCGGGCCCTCGGGCTCCGCGGCGATGATGTGCTGGCGCACCGTCTCGATCGACACCCCGTGCTCGGCGAACGACGTCGCGACCTGGGCCAGGACGCCCGGACGGTCGGCCACGTCGAGGCTGATGTGGTAGCGCGTCAGCGCCTGGCCCATCTCGAGGACGGGCAGGTCGGCGTAGGCGGACTCACCGTGCCCCCGACCACCGCCGACCCGGTGACGGGCCACCGCGACGACGTCTCCGAGGACCGCGCTGGCCGTGGGGTCGCCGCCCGCGCCCTTGCCGTAGAACATCAGCTGGCCCGCGGCGTCGGCCTCGACGAAGACGGCGTTGAACGCGTCACGCACGCCACCGAGCGGGTGCGAGCGCGGGATCATCGCCGGGTGCACGCGGACGCTGACCCCGGCCGTCGTCGTGCCGTCGGCACCGACCGTCTCGGTGCGCTCGCAGATGGCGAGCAGCTTGACGACACAGTCCATCTCGCGCGCGGCCTGTACGTCGGCGGCACTCACCTCGGTGATGCCCTCGCGGTAGACCTGGTCGCTCGACACCCGGGTGTGGAACGCCAGGGAGGCGAGGATCGCGGCCTTGGCAGCGGCGTCGAAGCCCTCGACGTCGGCGGTCGGGTCGGCCTCCGCGTAGCCGAGCGCCTGGGCCTGCTCGACCGCCTCGGCGAAGCCCTGGCCGGTCGTGTCCATCTTGTCGAGGACGTAGTTGGTGGTGCCGTTGACGATCCCGATGACCTTGCGCACCTCGTCGCCGGCGAGCGACTCGCGGATCGGGCGCAGGATGGGGATCGCCCCGGCCACGGCCGCCTCGTAGTAGAGGTCGACCCCGTGCTCGGCGGCCTCGGCGTAGAGCGCCGGACCGGCCTCGGCGAGCAGCGCCTTGTTGGCCGACACCACGGAGGCGCCGCTCTTCATCGCGAGCTCGATCAGGCTGCGGGCCGGCTCGATGCCACCGATGACCTCGATGACGATGTCGGCCCGGGTGATGATCGACTCGGCATCGGTGGTGAACAGGGCGGGGTCGACCGGCAGGTCGGAGCGGTCCTTGCCGGGCCGGCGCACCGCGATGCCGATCAGCTCGAGGGGCCTGCCCACCCGTGCGGCGAGGTCGTCGGCGTGCTCGGTGAGCATCCGGGCCACGGACGAGCCGACGACCCCGCACCCGAGCAGGGCCACCCTCAGGGGCTCTCCCGCCGTCACCTGCTGGCTCTCACTCACACCTGCTCCTCGCGCCCTCGTGGGGCTGTCTCACGGTCCGGACCATCGTGACGGGTGACCACTTCGTGGACGCCATTGTTCCGCCATCCGGACCTTAGCCCGGTCATCGCGTCAGCCGACGTCGAGGGCCAGCAGGTCGTCCACCGTCTCGCGGCGCACCAGCACCCTCGCCCGCCCGTCCCGGACCGCGATGACCGGCGGCCGCGGAGTGTGGTTGTACTGGCTGGCCATGCTCCGGCAGTAGGCACCGGTGCCCGGCACGGCGACGAGGTCGCCGGCCGAGATGTCGTCCGGCAGGTACTCGTCCATGACGATGATGTCGCCGCTCTCGCAGTGCTTGCCGACCACGCGGGCCAGCCGCGGCGCCGCGTCGGAGTGCCGGCTGGCCAGCGTGCAGGAGTAGTCGGCGTCGTAGAGCGCGGTGCGGATGTTGTCGCTCATGCCGCCGTCCACCGAGACGTAGGTGCGCTTGGCTCCCCCGCCGAGGTCGACGTCCTTGACCGTGCCCACCTCGTAGAGGGTGAACGTGCTCGGTCCGACGATGGCGCGGCCGGGCTCGATCGAGATCCGGGGGGTCGGGGTGTCCTGACCACCGTCGCCGACGGCCTTCAGCTCGCGCTCGACCAGGTCGGCCATCTGCTCGCCGAGCTCGCCAGGGTGCAGGGGCGTGTGCTCCGAGGTGTACGCGATGCCGTAGCCGCCCCCGAGGTCGAGCTCGGGCATGTGGATCCCGTGCACCCGGGCCACCTCCGCGTGCAGCCCGATCAGCCGTCGCGCGGACACCTCGAACCCCGACGTGTCGAAGATCTGGCTGCCGATGTGGGAGTGCAGCCCGAGCAGGTCGAGCCGGGCACTCCGCTCGACGATGCGCGCGACCGCCTCCGCGGCCTGGCCGCCGGCCAGGGAGAACCCGAACTTCTGGTCCTCGTGCGCGGTCGCGATGAACTCGTGGGTGTGTGCCTCCACGCCCACCGTGACGCGGACCATGACCGGGGCGCGCACCCCGAGCTCGTCGGCGACCGCGGCCACCCGGTCGATCTCCTCGAAGGAGTCGACGACGATCCGCCCCACGCCATAAGCCAGGGCCTGACGGATCTCGGCGAGGGACTTGTTGTTGCCGTGCAGGCCGATCCGCGCCGCGGGGAACCCAGCGCGCTGCGCCACGGCGAGCTCACCGCCGGAGCAGACGTCGAGGCACAGCCCCTCCTCGGCCACCCAGCGGGCCACCTCGGTGCAGAGGAAGGCCTTCCCGGCGTAGAACACGTCGACCCCACCGAGGGCCGCGAAGGGGGCGCCGAACTCGTCCCGGAACGCCCGCGCCCGGGCGCGGAAGTCAGCCTCGTCCACCACGTATGCCGCGGTGCCGAACTCGCGGGCGATGCTCACCACGTCGAGCCCACCGACGGTCAGGCGACCCTCGTCGTCACGGTCGACCGTCTGCGGCCACAGCTGCGGCAGCAGCTCCATGACGTCGGTGGGCCAGGGCAGCCAGTGGGGTGGTCCGCCGTACCCCTCAGCGTGGAGGGCTCCCGCCTCGTGCGCGCGCATGGGCTACATCCTGTCGGGTGCGGAGACTCCCAGGAGGTCCAGTCCGTTGGCCAAGACCTGGCGGGTGGCGTCGTTGAGCCACAGCCTGGTCCGGTGCAGGTCGGTGATCTCCTCGTCGGCGGTCATCGGGCGCACGCGACAGGTGTCGTACCACTTGTGGAAGTGACCGGCGAGGTCCTCGAGGTAGCGGGCCACCCGGTGCGGCTCGCGCAGGTGGGCCGCCTGGGCGACGACGCGGGGGAAGTCGCCGAGGATGGCCAGCAGCGACGCCTCGGTCGGGTCGGTCAACAGCGACGGGTCGAAGCCGTCGCCGCGGTCGACACCGTCCTCCCCCGCCAGCCGGGCCACGTTGGAGGTGCGGGCGTGGGCGTACTGCACGTAGAAGACCGGGTTGTCGTTGGTCTGCTTGCGCAGCTCCTCGCCGTCGAGGGACAGCGGGCTGTCGGCCGGGTAGCGCGACAGGGAGTAGCGGATCGCGTCGGTGCCGATCCAGTTGATCAGGTCGCGAAGCTCGATGATGTTGCCGGCCCGCTTGGACAGCTTGGCGCCGCCGAGGTTGACCAGCTGGCCGATCTGGACCTCGATGTTGTGCTCGGGGTCGTCGCCCGCGCACGCCGCGATCGCCTTGAGCCGGTTGATGTAGCCGTGGTGGTCGGCACCGAGGAGGTAGATCTTCTCGTCGAAGCCGCGGTCCTTCTTCGACAGGTAGTAGGCGGCATCGGCGGCGAAGTAGGTGGGCTCCCCGTTGGCCCTGATGAGGACGCGGTCCTTGTCGTCGGTGAAGTCGGTCGTGCGCAACCAGATCGCGCCACCCTCGTCGAAGACGTGCCCCTGCTCCCGAAGCCGTTCGACGGCCTGCTCGACCGCGCCGGAGTCGTGCAGGGCAGCCTCGGAGAACCACACGTCGAAGTGCACGCCGAAGTCGGCGAGGGTGTCCTTGATGTCCTGCAGCTGCGCGTCGTAGGCCACCGAGCGCGCCGCGGCCAGGGCCTCGTCGGCCGGGAGCTCGAGCAGGTCGGGACGGGCGGCGAGCGCCTGGGCAGCGAGGTCGTCGATGTACGCGCCGGGGTACCCGCCCTCGGGGGTGGGCTCCCCCTTCGCGCTCGCGAGGACCGAGGCGGCGAACTTGTCCATCTGGGCGCCGGCGTCGTTGATGTAGTACTCGGTCGTGACCGTCGCACCCGACGTCTTGAGCAGGCGGCTCATGGCGTCGCCCAGCGCGGCCCACCGGGTGTGGCCGAGGTGGAGCGGCCCGGTCGGGTTGGCCGAGATGAACTCGACGTTGATGACGTGCTCGGCCTCGGAGTCGTTGCGACCGTAGGCGGCCCCGGCCTCGACGATGCTGCGGGCCAGCTCCCCGGCCGACGCCGCGTCGAGGGTGATGTTGAGGAAGCCCGGTCCGGCGATGTCGACGGCCTTGACACCCGGGACCCGGCCGAGGCGCTCGGCGAGCCGCGTCGCGACGTCACGCGGCGGCATACCGGCTCCCTTGGCCAGCTGGAGCGCGACGTTCGTGGACCAGTCCCCGTGGTCCCGGTTCCTCGGTCGCTCCACGCGGATCTCCGCGGGCACGTCCACGGCGAATTCGTCGGCGGCGACGGCTTCGGTGAGGGCGGTGCGGATGGCTTCGGAGAGCTCTTCGGGAGTCACCCGGTCAAGTCTAGGGCGCCGGTGAGTGCTGCCGTCCGTCGGCCATGAAGCCCGAGACGAGCTCGATCAGGTGGTCGGGATCGAACGGCTTGGACACGAAGGCGTCGAGTCCCGAACCCTGCGCCTGGACCCGGTCGTGCTGCTGCACCGACGCCGTCACCATGATGACCGGAATGTCCGCCAGCCTCGGGTCGGCCCGGATCTGGGAGATCGTCCACCAGCCGTCGCGCGGGCTCATCTGGGCGTCGATCGTGACGACCCCCGGGAGCGGGTCGAGCTGGTGCAGGGCGGCGATCAGCTCCTCGCCGTCCCGCGCCTCACGCACCTCGTAGCCCTCGAGCTCGAGGTTGACCCGGATGAGGCGCCTGATCTGCTCGGTGTCGTCGCAGACGTAGACGAGTCCCCCGCGTTCCATGGGGGCCACCCTAGGCTGCTAACCTCTGCGGGCGCCTCCTTCACGGAAGCGCACGTGTCGGCCCCCGTAGCTCAGGGGATAGAGCACCGCCCTCCGGAGGCGGGAGCGCAGGTTCGAATCCTGCCGGGGGCACCCACGGTCGAGATGGCCTGGCGTCAAGCGCCAGGCCATCTTTTCGTCTCCGACCTACCCCAGCTTTATCGGGTCTAGCAGGAACGTTGACCCTGACACCGGTTCTGAAGTCGTGCGAAGGTCAACCTTGTTGCCTGACCCGATAAAGTTGGGACAGGTATGCCGCGGGGTCAGCGTTGGGAGGCGTCGGTGACCTCGCCGACGAGCTCCTCGATGACGTCCTCGAGGAAGACGACGCCGATGTCGGCGCCCTCGGGGTCTACCACGCGGGCGAGGTGCGAGCCGGTGCGTTGCATGGTCCGCAGCACCTCCTCGACCTCGTCCGCGGCCTGCACCGTGGCCAGCTTGCGGACCCGCTTGACCGGGACCGCGATGTCACGCTCGGTGTCGTCGGCGTAGAGGACGTCCTTGAGGTGCAGGTAGCCGGTGAGCTCACCGGCTTTGTCGAGCATGGGGTAGCGCGAGAAGCCGCGCTTGGCCACGAGGCGCTCGACGTCGTCGGGGGTGGCCGTCAGCGGCAGGGTCACGAGGTCGGACAGGGCGACGGCGACATCGACGGCGTCCTTGTCGCTGAACTCCAACGCCGCCCCGACCAGCCCGTGCTGGCCCTCCTCGATCAGTCCCTCGTGGCGGCTCTCGGCGAGGATGTGCTCGACCTCCTCGACGGTGAAGGTCGAGGTGATCTCGTCCTTGGGCTCGACCCGGAACAGCCGCACCAGCGACTTCGCGAGCGACTCCATGACCGAGATGATCGGGCGCAGGGCCCGGGTGATGAACAGCAGCACGGGCACGAGGATCAGCGCGGACCGCTCGGGTCCCGCGAGGGCCAGGTTCTTCGGGATCATCTCGCCGACGACCACGTGCAGGTAGACCACCACGAGCAGGGCCAGCGCGAGCGCCAGGCCGTCGGTCACCCCCTCGGGCAGCCCGAGGTGGTGGACGACGGGTTCGAGCGCGTGGTGCAGGGCGGCCTCGGAGATGGCACCCAGCAGCACCGAGCAGACCGTGATGCCGAGCTGGGCGCAGGCGAGCAGCGAGCCCATCTGCTCGAGGGCGTCGAGGCAGACCTGCGCGCGGCGGGACCCGTTGGCGGCCAGGGGTTCCAGCGTCGACCGGCGCGCCGCCATGGCCGCGAACTCGGCCCCCACGAAGAACGCGTTGAGCAGCAGGAGCAGGACCGTGACCCAGACGGCACCGGCGCTCACTTCGCGCCCTCCGCGTCGCGGCCGCCGGCAGTCACCGAGCGACCGCTGTCACGACCTGGTGCGGCCTGGCCCCGCGGGGAACCCTCGACCGAGGTCCCCTCGTGCGAGTCGTCGCCCTCGTCGGTCGGGACGAACCGCAGCCGGTCGGCTCGCATGCCGTCCATGGCGAGGACCGTGATCGCCCAACCGGGGATGTTGACGGTGTCGCCCACGGTCGGGATCCGGCCGAGCTCGGCCATCACGAAGCCACCGGTGGTCTCGTAGGCGGGGCCGTCCGGCACGACGGCACCCAGCCGCTCCCGCACCTCGTCGGGACGCCAGAGGCCTGGCACCGTCCACGAACCGTCGGTGAACTCACGCCCGGTCGTGCGGAAGACGTCGTGCTCGTCGGACACCTCGCCGACGATCTCCTCGACGACGTCCTCGAGGGTCACGATGCCGGCGGTGCCGCCGTACTCGTCGACGACGATGGCCAGCTGGAGACCGTGCTCGCGCAGCATCAGCAGCAGCGGGTCGAGCCGGATCGTCTCCGGCACCAGCAGCGGCGGCACCATGAGCGCCGACACCGGCACGTCGTCGCGGCGCTCGTGCGGGACCGCGATGGCCCGTTTCACGTGCACGACGCCGTCGATGTCGTCCCAGTCCTCGCCGGTCACCGGGAAGCGCGAGTGCCCGGTGCGCCGGGCCAGCCGGACGACGTCCTCGGCCGTGGCCGTGCGCTCGATGGACGACGCCCGGGCGCGGGGGCTCATGACGTCGGCCGCGGTCTGCTCACCGAAGCCCAGGGACTTGGTGACCAGCCGGGCGGTGCCCTCGTCGAGCGTGCCCGCCTCGGCGGAGCGGCGGACCAGCGAGGCCAGCTCCTGCGGGGTCCGGGCGCCGGACAGCTCCTCCCGTGGGGTGATGCCGAGCGCCCGCAGGAAGAGGTTGGCCGAACCGTTGAGCACGAAGATCAGCGGCCTCGCGACCAGCGCGAAGCCCCGCACCGGCATGGCCACGACCTTGGCCGTGGCGAGCGGTGCCGAGATGCCGAGGAACTGCGGCAGCAGCTCGCCGAACACCATCGAGAACACCGTGGCGATGAGCAGGGCGACGGCGGCGGCGACCGAGTCCAGCGTGGAGCCCCTGAGGCCAACGGCCCTCAGGGGGGTCTCGAGCAGCACCCCGAGCGAAGGGGTGGCGAGGAACCCGAGGATCAGCGTGGTCAAGGTGATGCCGACCTGGGCCGCGGAGAGCTGTGTCGAGAGCCGGCGCAGCGACCCGAGCACCACCTCGGCGCGGGCGTCCCCCGCGTCCACGGCCTTCTGCACGGTCGGCCGGTCGAGCGCGACCAGCGAGAACTCGGTGGCCACGAAGACGGCCGTACCGATCGTCAGCCCCACGCCGGTCAGGACCAGCAACCATTCGGTCATAGTCCGGTCATCCTAGGGCCGCAACCCGGTTGACCCTGACCCCACGTCAGTTGGCAGGATGCCGTCATGACACCGATTCCGGGGGAACGATGACCACGACCACAGCACCGCCGCGCCCCACCGAGGGCGCCCGCATCGAGGTGCGTGACCTGACCAAGCGGTTCGGCAGCTTCACCGCCGTCGACAACCTCTCCTTCACCGTCGAGCCCGGCCGGATCACCGGCTTCCTCGGCCCCAACGGGGCGGGCAAGACGACCACGCTGCGCATGCTGCTCGGCCTGGTCAACCCGTCCAGCGGTGTCGCGACCATCGGCGGGCGCAGCTACCAGGAGATCACGCAGCCGATGTCGGTCGTGGGGTCGGCGCTGGAGGCCACCAACTTCCACCCCGGCCGCACCGGTCGCGACCACCTGCGCGTCCTGGCCGACACGGCCGGGGTCGGAGCCCAGCGCGTCGACGAGATGCTGGAGCTGGTCGGGATCCCCGCCGCCGCACGCAAGCGGGCCGGGGGCTACTCGATGGGCATGCGCCAGCGGCTTGGCCTCGCCGCCGCGATGCTGGGCGACCCCCAGGTCCTCATCCTCGACGAGCCGGCCAACGGCCTCGACCCCGAGGGCATCCGGTGGCTGCGCGGGTTCCTGCGCCACCTGTCCGCCCAGGGCAAGACGGTCCTGATCTCGAGCCACATGCTCCAGGAGGTCGAGCAGACCGTCGACGACGTCGTCATCATCAACAACGGCCGGCTGATCAAGCAGGGGGCGATGGACGACCTGCACGGCGAGGCCCACACCATCGTCCGCAGCACCGACCTCGACGCCCTGGCGGGGGCCCTGCGGGTCGCCGACGTCACCAGCACGGTCGAGGACGGCACCCTGCTCGCCGAGACGCACGACCTGCGCCTGATCGGCGACGTCGCCCTGCGCGCCGGCCTGCCGATCTACGAGCTGCGCCAGGCCACCACCGACCTCGAGGCACTCTTCTTCGAGCTCACCGAGGGCACCAACCGCAACCTCGGCGACGGAGCCTCCGGGCCGACGGCGGCTGCCGAGCGGGATGCCATCGCCGGACAGGAAGGGGGCAACGAATGACCAACGCCATCAAGGCCGAGTTCCGCAAGTTCTTCACCACGCGCATGTGGTGGGGGCTGGCCATCGCCATGTTCGTCGCGGGGGCGGGCCTCGCCGTCCTCTTCGGCTTCCTCTTCACCCAGGCCCCCGACCCGAGCGCCGCGCCCGGCCAAGGCGTCCCGACCGGCACGCCGGAGCAGGTCGCCAACAGCGTCTACACGAGCGGCCTCAGCATCGGCTACCTGCTCACCCTGACCATCGGCGTGATGCAGATCGGCTCCGAGTACCGCCACAAGACCATCACGAGCACCTTCCTCGGCACCCCCAAGCGAGCCAAGGTGATGGGCGCGAAGGTCATCGCCCTGCTCGGCATCGGCGCCATCTACGGGCTGATCTCGCTGGCCGGGTCGATCATCGCCGGGGCCATCGTCCTGAACGCACGCGGGTTCGCACCGTTCCCGACGTCCGGCGTGTTCCGGACGCTCGCCCTGAGCCTGCTCGTCCTCGGCCTGTGGGCCCTGATCGGGCTCGGTGCGGGGATCCTCATCCCCAACCAGGTCGCGGCCCTGCTGATCTCGGTCGGCGTGGCCTGGATCGTCGAGCCCCTGGCGGGCTTCGGGCTGTCGTTCTGGGACTGGGGTCGGGACCACATCGTCCAGTACCTCCCCTCTGCGGCGACGCAGGCCATGGTCAACGGGGTCAACCAGGGCGGCGAGAACGCCGTGACGCCGCTCGCCTGGTGGGCCGGCGCGCTCGTCCTGGCCGCCTATGCCGCGGTGCTTGCCGGGTTCGGCTCGTGGCGCACCATCCGGAGCGACATCAGCTAGGTCGCCAAGGGTATGCCGCGGGGCCGGGTTCCAGCACGGAACCCGGCCCCGCGGCATACCCGGGCCGGGCGCTGGAGCGCCTGCGGGAGGGCCGGCGAGCGACGTGGCGAAGGTCGCTCCGGAAACCTCTCGCCCGCCGCAGCGCGGCGCGACGCACGGGGATAGGCTGGGAGCACCTATTTGCCCGTCATTGTCGACGCTACGAAAGAGGCGTATCCGCCGTGCCCGACCAGTCCCCGACCAACGACCCCATGGCGGCTTTCGGGCCGAACGAGTGGCTCGTGGACGAGCTGTACGAGAAGTTCCAGAAGGACAAGAACTCCGTGGACAAGGCGTGGTGGTCCTTGTTCGAGGACTACCAGCCGTCCGACGGCTCCACGACCAACGGGTCCGGCTCCAACGGGAGCCCGACCTCCGCCCCTGCCGCTCCGGTCGCGTCCGCGGCCGCGCCCGCCCCTGCCACCCCGCCGGCTCCCGCTGCTGCCCCGGCCCCGGCCGCCACGCCGGCCCCGGCCGCAGCCCCGGCCGCGCCGTCGACCACCTCCGGACAGACCACCGACAAGCCGGACGGCAGCACCGACAAGGCGGTGGCCGACAAGCCCGAGGACAAGGAGGCCAGTACCGGCGGCGAGACCGGCGGCGTCAAGGAGGCTCCCAAGCCGCGCGAGCCCCAGGCCCCCAAGCAGACCGAGGCCACCAACGAGAACCAGGTCAAGCCGTTGCGTGGCGCCAGCGCCCGCACGGTGACCAACATGGAGAGCTCGCTGACCGTCCCCACCGCGACCAGCGTCCGCGCCGTGCCGGCCAAGCTGCTCATCGACAACCGGGTCGTGATCAACAACCACCTGCAGCGCTCCCGCGGCGGCAAGGTGTCGTTCACCCACCTGATCGGCTACGCCCTGGTCAAGGCGCTGGGCCACATGCCGGAGATGAACAACGGGTTCACCGAGGAGAACGGCAAGCCCGCCCTGGTCATCCCGGGCCACGTCAACCTCGGGCTGGCCATCGACATGGCCAAGCCCGACGGCACCCGCCAGCTCCTGGTGCCCTCGATCAAGTCGGCCGAGTCGATGGACTTCGCGCACTTCTGGACCGCCTACGAGGACATCGTGCGCAAGGCGCGCGGCGGCAAGCTCACCGTCGAGGACTTCCAGGGCACCACCCTCACGCTGACCAACCCGGGCACCATCGGCACCAACCACTCGGTGCCGCGGTTGATGTCCGGCCAGGGCGCGATCATCGGGGTGGGCGCGCTGGAGTACCCGGCCGAGTGGCAGGGCGCGAGCCAGGAGACGCTCAACCGCAACGCCGTGTCCAAGATCCTCACGCTGACCAGCACCTACGACCACCGCATCATCCAGGGCGCGCAGTCGGGCGACTTCCTGCGCATCGTGCACCAGCTCCTGCTCGGCGAGAACGGCTTCTACGACGAGATCTTCGAGAGCCTGCGCCTGCCCTACGAGCCGGTGCGCTGGGTCCAGGACATCTCGGCCCACCACGACGACGACGTCAACAAGACGGCGCGCGTCCAGGAGCTCATCCACGCCTACCGCGTGCGCGGCCACCTGATGGCCGACACCGACCCGCTGGAGTACCGCCAGCGGCGCCACCCCGACCTCGACGTCACGTCCCACGGGCTCACGCTGTGGGACCTCGAGCGCGACTTCGCGACCGGCGGCTTCGGCGGGGCGCCGATGCTCCGGCTGCGCAAGATCCTCGGCATCCTGCGCGACTCCTACTGCCGCACCATCGGCACCGAGTACATGCACATCCAGGACCCCGAGCAGCGCCGCTGGCTGCAGGCCAAGATCGAGGTCGGCTACGCCAAGCCCGGCCCCGACGAGCAGCTGCGGATCCTGCGCCGGCTCAACGCCGCCGAGGCCTTCGAGACGTTCCTGCAGACCAAGTTCGTCGGGCAGAAGCGGTTCAGCCTCGAGGGCGGCGAGTCGGTCATCGCGCTGCTCGACCGGATCCTGTGCCGCGCCGCCGCGGACTCGATGGACGAGGTCTGCATCGGTATGCCGCACCGCGGGCGCCTCAACGTGCTCGCCAACATCGCGGGCAAGTCCTACGGCCAGATCTTCCGTGAGTTCGAGGGCAAGCAGGACCCCAAGTCCGTGCAGGGCTCGGGCGACGTGAAGTACCACCTCGGCACCGAGGGCGAGTTCGTCGCGGAGGACGGCAGCAAGACCAAGGTCTACCTCGCGGCCAACCCGTCGCACCTCGAGGCCGTCAACCCGGTCCTCGAGGGGATCACCCGCGCGAAGCAGGACCGGCTCGACCTCGCGGGCGAGGACTTCACCGTGCTGCCCCTGCTGATGCACGGCGACGCGGCGTTCGCCGGCCAGGGTGTCGTCGCGGAGACGCTCAACCTGTCCCAGCTGCGTGGCTACCGCACCGGCGGCACCATCCACGTGGTCATCAACAACCAGGTCGGGTTCACCACGTCGCCGAGCGCCAGCCGCTCCTCGACGTACTCGACCGATGTCGCCCGCATGATCCAGGCGCCGATCTTCCACGTGAACGGCGACGACCCCGAGGCCTGCGTCCGGGTGGCCGAGCTCGCCTACGAGTTCCGGCAGACGTTCAACAAGGACGTCGTCATCGACATGGTCTGCTACCGGCGCCGCGGTCACAACGAGGGCGACGACCCCTCGATGACCCAGCCGCTGATGTACAACCTCATCGAGGCCAAGCGCTCGGTCCGCAAGCTCTACACCGAGTCCCTCATCGGCCGCGGCGACATCAGCCAGGAGGACGCCGAGGGCGCGCTGCGCGACTACCAGCAGCAGCTCGAGCGGGTCTTCGTCGAGACCAAGGCCGCGCTCAAGCAGGCCTCCGAGGAGACCAGCGACCCGACGCTCGTCGGCACCGACGCCGAGGGCCACTCCGGCCTCGAGCCGCCGACCGCCCAGGCGACCGACCAGGCGACCCGATCGGCCGACCAGACCGCCATCCCGAGCGACCAGCTCCAGCACATCGGTGACGCGTTCGTGAACCCCCCGCCGGGCTTCACCGTCCACCCGAAGCTGTTGCAGGCCATGGAGAAGCGCGCCCAGTCCACCCACGACGGTGGGATCGACTGGGCGACCGGCGAGCTGCTCGCGTTCGGCTCGCTGCTCATGGAGGGCACCCCGGTGCGCCTCGCCGGACAGGACAGCCGTCGCGGCACCTTCGTCCAGCGCCACGCCGTGCTGATCGACAAGCACACGGCCGAGGAGTGGACCCCGCTGCTCTACCTCGGTGAGGGCCAGGCCCGGTTCTGGGTCTATGACTCCCTGCTGTCCGAGTTCGCGGCGATGGGCTTCGAGTACGGCTACTCGGTGGAGCGGCCCGATGCCCTGGTCCTGTGGGAGGCGCAGTTCGGCGACTTCTTCAACGGTGCGCAGACCATCGTCGACGAGTTCATCAGCTCCTCCGAGCAGAAGTGGGGCCAGCGCTCGTCCGTCGTGCTGCTGCTCCCCCACGGCTACGAGGGCCAGGGACCGGACCACTCCTCCGCCCGCATCGAGCGCTTCCTGCAGATGTGCGCCGAGGACAACATGACGGTCGCCTACCCCTCGACCCCGGCGAGCTACTTCCACCTGCTCCGCCGCCAGGCCTACGCCCGGCCGCGCCGACCTCTGATCGTCTTCACCCCGAAGTCGATGCTGCGGCTCAAGGCGGCGAGCAGCATGCCCGAGGACTTCACCGAGGGCACCTTCCGCCCGGTGCTGCCCGACCGCGCCTCGTTCGACAACGGTGGCGTGACCCGGGTCCTGCTCGCGAGCGGCAAGGTCGTCTACGACCTCGAGGCCGCCCGCGACAAGGCCGAGGACACCACCACGGCCATCGTGCGGGTCGAGCAACTCGCGCCGCTGCCCGCCAAGGAGATCGCCGCCGAGCTGGCCAAGTACCCGGGAGCGGACTTCGTCTGGGTGCAGGACGAGCCGGCCAACCAGGGCGCCTGGCCGTTCGTGGCCATGAACCTGCCGCAGGCCCTCGCCGAGCTCGGCGAGACCCGCCCGCTGCGGATCGTGTCGCGCAAGCCCTCCGCCTCGCCGGCCACCGGGTCGAGCAAGCGGCACGCCGAGCAGCAGGCCGAGCTGATCACGGCGGCCTTCGCCCGCTGACACCCACGGGAGGTATGCCGCGTGGCTGGCTCAGCCACGCGGCATACCCCCGTTAACCTTGCAGACGTGTACTTCACGGATCGTGGCATCGAGGAGCTGGCCGCTCGCCGAGGGGAAGAGGAAGTCTCCTTCGAGTGGCTGGCCGACCAGCTGCGCACGTTCGTGGACCTGAACCCCGACTTCGAGACCCCCGTCGAGCGCCTGGCCACCTGGCTGGCCCGGCTCGACGACGACGAGGACTGACGCGTGAGCGAGCCCACCTTCACCCCGAGTGCCGAGTTCCAGGTCGCCGCTGACGGTCCGCGGGACGTGGGCATCGTCTTCGTCGGTGCCTCGCTCGTGGCCGGCGTCGGCGACCCCAAGGGTCAGGGCTGGGTCTCGCGGGTCGTGGGTCGCACCCACCACTCCGACCTCGAGCTGACCGCCTACAACCTCGGCGTCCGCGGCGACACCACCGCTGACGTGCTGGCCCGCTGGAAGGCCGAGTGCGCCCCACGCTGGCGCGGCCGGGCCGAGAAGCGGCTGGTGATCTCGGTCGGCGGCAACGACGCGGCGACCGGTGTGACCCTGGCCCGGCACCGGCTCAACCTGGCCAACATCCTCGACGACGCCGCCAGCGCCGGCATCGGCACCTTCGTCGTCAGCCCTCCGCCGGGCGACGACGAGGAGCTGAACGCCAAGCTCGACGTGCTGGTGGAGGCGCAGGCCGACGTCTGCTCCCGGCGCGGGGTGCCGTTCGTCGACTGCTTCCGGCCGCTGTTGGGGCACGAGCAGTGGCAGAGTGACCTGGCCGCCAGCCGGGTGCAACACCATCCGGGGCAGGCGGGGTACGGCCTGATCGCCTGGCTGGTCCTGCACAACGGCTGGTACGACTGGTTGCAGATCTCGCCGAGCTGACCGCCTGCTGACCGGCACGACATCGCATCACCACCGACGACCGAGGGGGCCCTCGATGGGTACGTCCGCTGAACTGATCACTGCTGTGCGCGCTGCTGCCGCCGGCACCCCGTATGCCGTGCGCGAGACGCCGCAGGGCTTCGACCTGACGATCGACGTGGCCGACGCCCAGTGGCTGGCCGTGTTCAAGGCGCACGGGCTGAAGAAGGTGTTCACGCACCGGGTCCGGCTCGACGAGGCCGGTCAGTCTATGACGATCACCGACGTCAGCAACACGTTCTCGTGGAGCGGCGGCGGCTCGTCACCGCGCCTGCAGGCATCGGCGTCCACGCAGCGCGGCCGCGTCTACGAGAAGTCGTTCCGCAAGGAGCTCGGGGTCGACCTGAAGACCGGGCAGGTCGGCAAGGTCGTCGACTACAGCTTCGACGCCACCGCCGGTCGCGACCTGATCCGCGACGTCGCCAAGGCGCAGGGCTGGGACGAGAAGATGGGCGGGACCCAGAAGGGTGCGGTCATCGTCGCCGGTGCCACCGTGGCGATCCTCGCGGTGGCCGGGATCGTCTGGCTGGTCACCGCCCTCCTCTGACCCCCTTACGACCCCCCTGTTGGAAGCGAAACGCCCGGAAACCCGGCAGTTTCGCTTCCAACAGGGGGTCGCGGGGGTCAGGAGACGGTGAAGACGACCTTCCCGAACAGCTCACCGGCGGCCATCCGGGCGAACCCCTCACGGGCCTGGGCCAGCGGCAGGGTCGTGTCGATGACCGGCGCGATGCGCTGCTGCACCACGAACTGGGCCAGCCGCTCGAGCTCGCCACGGCTGCCCATCGTCGACCCGACGACGCGCAGCTGCTTGAAGAAGATCTTGGTCAGCTCCGCCTTGCTGGGCGCGTCGCCCGACGTCGCCCCGGAGATGACGATGGTGCCGCCGGGCTTGAGCGAGTTGACCGAGTGCGACCAGGTGGCCGCCCCGACCGTCTCCATCACGGCGTCGACGCGGTCGGGGAGGCGTTCGCCGCTGCCGAACGCGCGGTCCGCGCCGATCTCGACCGCGCGCTGGCCCTTCTCCTCGTCGCGGCTGGTGACCCACATCCGGTAACCCGCCGCGGCCCCGAGCTGCACGAGGGCGGTGGACACCCCGCCACCGGCCCCTTGGACCAGGACGGTGGCGCCGGGCGTCAGCCCCGCGTTGGTGAACAGCATGCGGTAGGCGGTGAGCCACGCCGTCGAGAGGCAGGCGGCGTGCTCCCAGGGCAGCTCGGCAGGCTTGGGCACCAGGTTCGTGGTGGGGACGGCGACCTTCTCGGCGAGGGTCCCGTCGTGCAGCTCCGAGAGCAGCGTGCGCCGCGGGTCGAGGGTCTCGTCACCCCGCCAGCCGTCGCTGGGGATGACCGCGTGGACGATCACCTCGGTGCCGTCCTCGGCGGTGCCCGCGCCGTCACAGCCCAGGATCATCGGCAGCCGGTCGGCGGGCAGCCCTACTCCCCGCAGCGACCAGACGTCGTGGTGGTTGAGCCCGGCCGTCCGGAGCGTGACCGTCGTCCAGCCCTCGCGCGGGGTGGGGTCGGGCCGCTCACCGACCTCCAGCCCCGAGAGCGGGTCGTCGGCGGACTGGCGTGCGGCGTAGACGGCGAGCATGTCCCGACCCTAGCCGCACGCCCATCCGGACGACTCAGCCGGACTTCTCCATGAGGAACCAGGTCGAGTCGTCGAGCGGGAACTGCGGGTCGCGGTGGTAGGTGAAGCCGTAGTCGACCAGGGTGAGCTCCGGGAACGCGTCGAGGATCTCCCCGGCGAAGTCGCGCTTGAAGAGCGCCTGCTCGTGACCGCGGTAGCTGACCTCGACGGGCGTCGGGTTGTAGTACTCGCAGACCATCACGTAGCGGTTCGACGACTCCACCAGGGCGCTGTAGACGTCGCGCACCCGGTCGGGGTTGATGTGGATCAGGACACCCTTGGTGAAGGTGAGGTCGAAGCCGCGCTCTGCCTGGTACTCCAGGATCGAGGCCACCTCGACCGTCGCGCCGCCCCAGCGCTCCACCTCGGCGGCGGCCTGGGTGTTGATCTCCACACCGTGCAGGTCGGCGTCGGGCAGCAGGGTGCGCAGGGCCATCAGGTTGTTCCCGATGTTGCAGCCCAGCTCGAGGACCGAGCCCACGCCGTCCGTGGCTTCCAAGACCTTGCGGAAGAGCTCGGTGTTGCTCGCGATCAGGTTGGTGCCCCGGTTCCGCTCGATGTAGTCGGCGCCGAACTCGCCGGCCCAGAGGTCTTCTTGGGAGGTGCGCTGCGTCTCAGTTGCCATGGCGGCCACTCTCGACCACCGGACCCCTCGACTGCAAGGTGACCGGCCGGGTGGAGCCATCCGTTCACCCTCGCGTCGTGCGGCTGCTCAGCCGCTCAGCCGCTCAGCCGCTCAGCTGCTCGGCGGCTCGGCGACGACGTCCGGCAGCGCTTCGGCGAGGCTGGCCTCCCAGTGCGGGAGCGGAGCGAGCCGGGCCATCCGCCACGCGTCGTGTCCCAGCACGCTGTAGGCCGGACGCGGGGCCGGCAGGGGGAAGGCGTCGCTCGTGGCGGGTCGCACCCGGTCTGGGTCCAACCCGAGCTGGCGGAAGATCTCGCGGGTGAGGCCGAACTTCGTGGTGTCGCCCTGGCTGGTCGCGTGCCACACCCCGAACGGGGCGGACTCGTCGACGAGGCGCAGGACGGCCCGCGCCACGTCCATGGTCCAGGTGGGTTGTCCGCGCTGGTCGTCGACGACGTCGAGGGTGTCGTGCCGTTCGGCGAGCCTGGCCATCGTCTTGACGAAGTTCGGGCCCCCGGCTCCGTAGAGCCAGGCCGTCCGGACGATCCATGCCTGCGGGCAGCGTGCCTGCACGGCCCACTCCCCCGCAGCCTTCGACCGGCCGTAGGCGGACAGCGGCGACAGGGCCGCGTCCTCGGCGTAGGGCTCGTCGGCGTCGCCGGAGAAGACGTAGTCGGTGGAGATGTGCACGAGCCGCGTGCCCACCGACCGGCACGCGTCCGCGACGTTGGCCGCGCCGATCGCGTTGACCGCAAACGCCTGCCCCTCATGGGTTTCCGCATCGTCGACGGCCGTGTATGCCGCGCAGTTCACCACGACGTCGTGCCCCCGGACCGCGTCGCGCACCGCGTCGGCATCGGTGACGTCGAGGTCGGCGCGGGTGAGTGCCGTGACGTCGTCCTCGTCGACCCCGGCCAGCGCCAGGGTCACCTGCAGGTCGAGCCCGAGCATGCCGCCCGAGCCGGTCACCAGCCACCGCGCCATCAGCGCCCGATCCGGTCGTACCGAGCCTCGGCGACCACCTTCGCGGTGCGCCACCAGTCCTGGTTGTCCTGGTACCAGGCGATCGTGTCGACCAGGCCCGAGCGGACATCCGGGTGGGCCGGGCGCCAGTCGGTCTCGGCCCGGAGCTTGGCGGCGTCGATGGCGTAGCGCAGGTCGTGCCCCGGTCGGTCGGGCACGTGGTCGAACCAGTCGGCCGGCTTGCCCATCAGCTCGAGGATGAGGGCGACGACGTCGCGGTTGTTCATCTCGCCGTCGGCGCCGATGAGGTAGGTCTCCCCGAGCCGACCCTGCTCGATGATCGCGAGGACCGCGTCGTTGTGGTCGTCGACGTGGATCCAGTCGCGGACGTTGAGGCCCGCACCGTAGAGCTTGGGCCGCACCCCGTCGAGGATCCCGGTGACCTGTCGCGGGATGAACTTCTCCGGGTGCTGGCGGGGGCCGTAGTTGTTGGAGCAGTTGGACAGCGTCGCCCTGAGGCCGAACGACCGCACCCAGGCCCGCACGAGGAGGTCCGCGCTGGCCTTCGACGCCGAGTAGGGGCTCGACGGGTTGAGCGGCGTGCTCTCGGTGAACTTGGCCGGGTCGTCGAGCTCGAGGTCGCCGTAGACCTCGTCGGTGGACACGTGGTGCAGCCGCTTGTCGTGCCGCCGCACGGCCTGGATCAGCTGGTAGGTGCCGATGATGTTCGTGTCGATGAACGGCCAGGGGTCCTCGAGCGAGTTGTCGTTGTGCGAGTCAGCGGCGAAGTGGACGACGAGGTCGTGCGCCGCGACGAGCTCGTCCACGAGGTCCGCGTCCGTCACCGAGCCCTTCACCACGTCGACCTCGCCGGCGACAGGGTCGAGGGAGGCGAGGTTCGCGGCATACGTCATCGAGTCGAGGACGGTGAGCCGCCACTCGGGCCGCACCGCACGGGCCCTGATCACGAAGTTCGAGCCGATGAAACCGGCGGCGCCGGTGACGAGGACCTTCATGGCGCCGAGGCTATCGCGCGGGGACACGCCTCACGGCGGGCTTGCTCGCACTAGGGTCGGGTCCCATGAAGGGCATCATCCTGGCAGGGGGGTCAGGCACGCGGCTGCACCCGATCACGCTCGGCATCAGCAAGCAGCTCATGCCTGTCTACGACAAGCCGATGATCTACTACCCGCTCTCGACGCTGATGATGGCCGGGATCCGCGAGGTGCTGGTGATCACGACCCCCGAGGACCAGGCGCAGTTCCAGCGACTGCTCGGTGACGGGTCGCGGTGGGGCGTCGAGCTGACCTTCGCCGTGCAACCGAGCCCCGACGGCCTCGCCCAGGCCTTCATCATCGGTGCCGACTTCATCGGCGACGACTCGGTGGCCCTCGTGCTGGGCGACAACATCTTCTACGGCACCGGCCTCGGCACCTCGTTGGCGGCGAACACCGACGTCACCGGGGGCCAGATCTTCGCCTACCACGTGACCGAGCCGTCCGCCTACGGCGTCGTCGAGTTCGCCGAGGACGGCCGCGTCATCTCCATCGAGGAGAAGCCGGAGCACCCCAAGTCCTCCTACGCGGTGCCCGGTCTCTACTTCTACGACAACGACGTCGTCGCGATCGCCCGCGGCCTCGAGCCCAGCGACCGCGGCGAGCTGGAGATCACCGGTGTCAACGACGCGTACCTGAAGCGGGGCGACCTCACCGTCACCGTCCTGCCGCGCGGCACCGCGTGGTTCGACACCGGCACGTTCGAGGGGCTGATGGACGCCGCGCAGTTCGTGCACGTGGTCGAGGCCAGGCAGGGACAGAAGATCGGGTGCATCGAGGAGATCGCCTGGCGCAACGGCTGGCTCACCGACACGCAGTTCGCCGAGCTCGCGGAGTCGCTGCGCAAGAGCGGCTACGGCGCCTACCTGGCCAGGCTCCTCGACGAGGCCGGGGCCGGCTAGTGCAGATCCGCCCCCTCTCGATCGCCGACGCGTTCGAGGTCACCCCGCGCCAGTTCCCCGACGACCGGGGCGTGTTCCTCGAGTCGTTCCGCGGTGACCTCCTCGCGGAGGTCATCGGGCACCGCCCCCAGGTCGTCCAGACCAACATCTCGGTGTCGTCGCGCGGGACCGTGCGAGGCATCCACTTCGCCGACGTCCCGCCGTCGCAGGCGAAGTACGTCACCGCCCTGTCGGGCGCCCTCCTCGACTTCGTCATCGACCTGCGGGTGGGATCGCCGACCTTCGGCCAGTGGGACTCGGTCCTGCTCGACACCGTCGACCGGCGGGCGGTCTACCTCGCTGAGGGGCTCGGGCACGCCTTCGTGGCGCTCGAGGACGACACCACGGCGATGTACCTGTGCACCGCGGCCTACAACCCCGGCCGGGAGCACGGCATCCACCCGCTCGACGCCGAGGTGGGCCTGCTCTTCCCGGACGGTCTCGAACCCCTGCTGTCGCCCAAGGACGCAGCGGCGCCGTCGCTGGTCCAGGCCCTGGACCAGGGCCTGCTGCCCTCCTACGCCGCCTGCCAGGCCCTGGCCCGCGAGCTCGCGGACCAGGACCAGGACCAGGACTAGCTCCAGAGCTGGCTCCGGGGCCGGCCCCACGGCCGACTCCAAGCCGGCTCAAGGGCGGTTCGAGGCGGCTGCCGACCTGGGCTCAGGCCCCCTTCGACACCGCCGCCGCCACCGCGTCGGCCACCCCGGGGGCGAAGACGCTCGGCACGATCTCCTCGGCGGTGGGGTGCTCGACCAACCCGGCGATCGCGTGCGCCGCGGCCAGCTTCATGGCCTCGGTGACCTGCGCGGCGCCGGAGTCCAGGGCGCCACGGAAGATCCCCGGGAACGCCAGCACGTTGTTGATCTGGTTGGGGAAGTCCGAGCGCCCGGTGGCGACCACCGCGGCATACCGGGCAGCCACGTCGGGGTGCACCTCGGGAGTGGGGTTCGCCAGCGCGAAGATGATCGCGTCGGGTGCCATCCGGGCGACGTCCTCCTCCGGCACCTGCCCCCCGGACACCCCGACGAACACGTCGGCGCCCGCGAGGGCGTCGGACAGCCCGCCGGACAGGCCGCGTGGGTTGGTGGTGGCGGCCAACCGGCGCTTGTGGTCGGCGAGGTCGTTGCGATCCGGGGCGATGATGCCGCGCGAGTCGCACACCACGATGTCGGCGACACCGGCACGGGCCAGCAGCTTGGTCACGGCCACCCCGGCGGCGCCGGCTCCGGAGACGACCACGCGCAGCGACTCCAGCGAGCGGCCGACCACGGTGGCCGCGTTGAGCAGCCCGGCCAGGACGACGATGGCCGTGCCGTGCTGGTCGTCGTGGAAGACCGGGATGTCGAGGCGCTCCTGCAGCAGGCGCTCGATCTCGAAGCAGCGCGGCGCCGAGATGTCCTCGAGGTTGATGCCGCCGTAGGTGGGCGCGATCCGGGCGATGGCGTCGACCAGCTCCTCCACCGTGCCCGACTCCATGCACACCGGAACGGCGTCGACGTCCCCGAAGTGCTTGAACAGCACCGCCTTGCCCTCCATCACGGGCAGCGCGGCGAGCGGGCCGATGTCGCCGAGCCCGAGGACGGCGGTCCCGTCGGTGACGACCGCCACCGTGTTGGCCCGAGCGGTGTAGCGGGCGGCCAGCGTCGGGTCGACCGCGATCGCGCGGGAGACATCCGCCACGCCCGGCGTGTAGAGCAGGGCCAGGTCGGCGCGGTCCCGCAGTGGCTGCGTGGCGTGTACCCCCAGCTTGCCGCCCTCGTGCGCCCGGAAGACCGGGTCGGACGGGTCGAACAGCGGGTACGACGGGATGGCAGACATGGACGAGTCACCTCAAAAGGGGTCGGAGCTGCGAACAAAAGAAGTTGCTCACAGCAGAACTGCGTGGGGCACACACCGCGCACGGATCGAGCCGCGCGGTCGAACGACAGCCGGGTGTGGCCTCTCAAACGCAAGGTGCGGGGGTTACCCGCGAGTTCATGGTGGCACAACGGCGACCGCGAAACCACTGTCGTAACGCGAGTGTGACCCGCGTCGCCCCATCGGAGTGGCAGTATGCCGGTCAGTCCCCCACGTGGCGCCGCGCCCCTGCCCGCCACTCGCCATCGAGGAAGGAACCTCACCGCATGACCCACCGCCTTCGCCCTGCCACGCTCCTGATCGCGGGGCTGGCCACCGCCGGACTGGCACTCTCCGCCTGTGGATCCGACTCGCTGTCCACGAACACCAGCAGCTCGAGCAGCTCCACGACCAAGGCGACCGTCGACCAGGCCCTGGTGGCCAAGCTGCCCGCCAAGGTCAAGAGCGCCGGGAAGATCGTCATCGGCACGGACGCGACCTACCAGCCGAACGAGTACCTCGACACGGACGGCAAGACCGTCATCGGGATGGACGTCGAGCTCTTCGACGCGGTGATGGCCAAGTTCGGCATCAAGACCGAGTGGGTCCCGACCGGCTTCGACCAGATCATCCTCGGTGTCAAGAGCGGCAAGTACGACGTGGGCGTCTCGTCCTTCACGGTCAATGCGGACCGCGAGAAGGAAGCCACGATGGTCAGCTACTTCACGGCCGGCACCCAGTGGGTCACGCAGAAGGGCAACCCCAAGAAGGTCGACCCGGCCAGCGCGTGCGGCCTCAACATCGCGGTCCAGAAGGCCACCGTCCAGGCCGATGTCGACCTGCCCAAGCGCAGCAAGGACTGCACGGATGCCGGCAAGCCCGCCATCAAGCCGATCGTCGACGCCGACCAGGCCAAGGTGACGTCGGCCGTGCTGACCGGCAAGGCGGACGCCATGCTCGTCGACCTGCCGCCGGCCATCAGCGCCGTCGCGACGACCCAGGGCAAGCTCGAGCTGCTCGGTGAGCAGTACGACTCGGCGCCCTACGGCTACGTGCTCCCCAAGGACCAGACCGACTTCGGGCAGGCCATCGCCGACGCGCTCAAGTCGCTCGAGGCCGACGGCACGTACAAGTCGATCCTCACCAAGTGGAAGACCGAGGGCGGCGCGATCAGCGACTTCGCTGTGAACCCGCAGCCCTGATGTCCACCCCCTCCGCTGCAGCGGACCGGCCGGGCAAGATCCACGCCCGGCCGGTCCGGCACCCCTGGCGCTGGGTGGCGATCGCCGTGATCCTCGTGGTCGTCGCCATGATGGTGAGCTCGGTGGTCACCAACCCGAACTGGAACTGGTCCTTCGCGTTCGAGATCATGCAGCAGCGGCCGGTCATCGACGGCCTGTGGAAGGGGACCATCTTCGGCACCATCGGTGCGATGGTCCTCGGCATCGTGCTCGGGATCGCGCTGGCCGTCATGCGGCTGTCGACCAACCCGGTGCTGCGAGGGGTGGCGTTCGTCTACACCTGGTTCTTCCGGGCGATGCCGCGCTACGTCCTGCTGGCCATCCTCGGTGGCGCGATCGCGGTGCTGTACAACCCGATCGACATCGGCATCCCGTTCGGGCAGCAGCTGTCCAAGGCGCTCGGCCTCGGCAACGACCTGACCTTCTTCAGCTTCAGCTGGAACGACATCTCGTCCTCGATCTGGATCGGCATCCTTGGCCTCGGGCTCTCCGAAGCCGCCTACATGGCCGAGATCGCCCGCGCCGGCATCCTGTCGGTCGACCGAGGCCAGACCGAGGCGGCGCACGCCCTCGGCATGCCGCCGGGCAAGACCATGCGGCGGATCGTGCTGCCGCAGGCGATGCGCGTCATCGTGCCCCCGACCGGCAACGAGACGATCGCCATGGTCAAGGACACCTCGCTGTTCATCGCCGCGTCGATCATCACCGAGCTCTACTTCCAGGCCTACGGCTTCGGCTCGCGGAGCTTCCAGATCGTGCCCGGTTTCATGGCCGCCACCTTGTGGTACCTCATCGTGTGTTCGATCCTGATGGTCGGGCAGTACTACCTCGAGCGCTACTACGGACGCGGCTTCGGCGCCCCGTCCAAGGCCACCCGGCGCAAGCTCGACACGATCACGGCAGGTCACTGATGAGCACCGACACCCGCACCGGCTCCAGCACGGACACCGGCAAGAGCACCGGGGACCCCCTGGTCCACGCCGTCAACGTCACCAAGGCGTTCCACGGCAACGAGGTCCTCAAGGGCATCGACATGGACGTCCACCCCGGTGAGGTGGTCTGTCTGCTCGGCCCGTCCGGGTCGGGCAAGACCACCTTCCTGCGCTGCATCAACCAGCTCGAGTCGATCGACGGCGGCCGGATCTGGGTGGACGGCGACCTGATGGGCTACGAGGACCGCAGCGGGACGCTGCACCGGCTGACGGACAAGCGGATCGCCGCCCAGCGCCGTGAGATCGGCATGGTCTTCCAGCGGTTCAACCTGTTCCCCCACCTCACGGCGCTCGAGAACATCATGGAGGCGCCGATCCAGGTCAAGGGAGAGAAGAAGAAGGCGGTCCGCGAGCGCGCCCTCGCCCTGCTCGACCAGGTGGGGCTCAAGGACAAGCCCAGCGCCTACCCCGCCCAGCTCTCGGGCGGTCAGCAGCAGCGCATCGCCATTGCCCGGGCCCTCGCCATGCAGCCCAAGCTGATGCTCTTCGACGAGCCCACCTCGGCGCTCGACCCCGAGCTCGTCGGCGAGGTCCTCCGGGTGATGCGCCAGCTCGCCCAGGACGGCATGACCATGATCGTGGTGACCCACGAGATGGGCTTCGCCCGTGACGTGGCCGACCGCGTGGTCTTCATGGACGGTGGCGTGGTCGTCGAGCAGGGTCCGCCGAGCGAGGTGATCTCCAACCCGCAGCACGAGCGCACCCGCAGCTTCCTCCGGCGCATGCGGCAGGAGGAGGAGGCGCACGAGAAGGCCCTGGAAGAGGCCGCGCACCTCGCCGGCCTGGGCGATGAGGGTCCCGCCTGATGCCGGTGGGGCTCGGCGTCGTGGTCGTCCGCGGACGGTCCATGGAGCCCACCCTCCACACCGGTGACCGGATGCTCGTCCTGCGCGGCGCACCACCGCGGCTGGGCCGACTCGCCATCGTCCGGCTGCCCGACGACGACTCCGGGAACCCGCGACCGCTGGCCATCAAGCGGGTCACGATGCGCGACCCGAGCGACCGGCGGCGCTATTGGGTGGAGAGCGACAACCAGAGTGCGCTCGGTGTCGCCGACTCGTGGACGCACGGCATCGGCTCGCTGGCTCGCGAGCAGATCCGCGCGATCGTGCTCTTCCGGATCCCCCACCGGGTCCGCATCCCCGGCCCGCGCCGGGGTCGACCCGACCTCGGCTGAGTGAGCGGCTCCCCGCGTCGCCACGGGTGGGAGCCGCTCACGCGGCATACCCGTTCCGTATGCCGGGCAGCCCCGGGGGGTGCCGTGCGGCCCGCTGACCTGCGGGGTAGGGTCGAAGACGCACGTGAAAGTTTCTGATCTCCTGCTACGCCCGGAAGTTCACATTTTCCTGCTACGCCCGGAGGTCCACCTCGCAGAAGGGATTCGCATGCTCTCCCGCATTTTCCGTACCACCGAGGTCAGCGCCCACTGCGACCTGCCCTGTGGTGTCTATGACCCCGCCCAGGCGCGCATTGAGGCCGAGTCGATCAAGGCGATCATCGCCAAGGTCGCCGACAACGACGACCCCGACTTCCGCACCCGCGCGGTCGTCATCAAGGAGCAGCGCTCCGAGCTGGTCAAGCACCACCTGTGGGTGCTGTGGACCGACTACTTCAAGCCCCCGCACTTCGAGAAGTACCCGGACCTGCACACGCTGTTCAACCAGGCCACCAAGCTGGCTGGCGCGTCGGGCACCAAGGGTGAGTTCGACGCCGCGAAGGCGGACGAGCTGCTCGCCAAGATCGACGAGATCGACAAGATCTTCAAGGAGACCAAGGCCGCCTGAGGCCCGCTCCAGCCGTTCGCCCGTCCCGCACCGCGGGGCGGGCGTTCGTCGTCCCGGGGGGCCAGCCGGCGGTGAGCCGCCGCGCCTGCCACCTGCGGGTTGGTGCTGAAGTGACCCCTGTTTTCTCCCACAGTTACCGACGAGTCGGGCATATCGTACGCACTGGCTGCCCTCCCGCAGCCGCCCACTCTCCATTGGAGGTCACGGTGAGCATCGACACCGACGTCGATCACGACACAGTCCCCCCTGCCAACAAGGGCCTGCTGGCCATTGCCGGCGTCCTGCTCGCCCTCCCACTGGTGGCGCTGGCCTGGGTCGGCAGCTACGCGCGCAAGGACCCCGAGCTCTGGGGGTTCCCCTTCTTCATCTGGTACCAGTTCCTCTGGGTCTTCCTCTGCTCCGCGCTGACCTTCACGGCCTACAAGCTGGTCCTCAGGGCCCGCCCGCACCGGCCGATGCCGGGCCACCGGGACGCTGAGACCCGCCGCCGCGACGACGAGGAGGCCGGCCGATGACCGCGCTCGCACCCGCCGTGACCGACTCGAGCGTCAACGGCGTCGCCCTGACCGTCCTCATCCTGCTCTTCGCGCTGGTGACCGGGATGGGCTTCTGGGCCACCCGGTGGCGCCAGGCCGACAGCATGGAGTCGCTCGACGAGTGGGGCCTGGGCGGTCGTCGCTTCGGCACCTGGGTCACCTGGTTCCTCCTCGGTGGCGACCTCTACACCGCGTACACGTTCGTCGCGGTCCCCGCCGCGATGTTCGCGACCGGTGCCGTCGCCGGGTTCTTCGCGGTCCCCTACACGATCGTGCTCTACCCGATCATCTTCATCTTCATGGCCCGCCTGTGGTCGGTCAGCCACCGGCACGGCTACGTGACGCCGGCCGACTTCGTCCGCGGGCGCTACGGCTCCCGTGGCCTGTCGCTCGCGGTGGCCGTCACCGGCATCCTCGCGACGATGCCCTACATCGCGCTGCAGCTGGTCGGCATCCAGGCCGTCCTCGAGGTGGCCGGCATCGGTGGCGAGAGCGTGCTGGCTCGCGACCTCCCGCTGTTCATCGCGTTCGCACTGCTGGCCGCCTACACCTACTCCAGCGGCCTGCGCGCTCCGGCAGTCATCGCGTTCGTCAAGGACGCCCTGATCTACCTCGTCATCATCGTCGCCGTGATCTACCTGCCGACGAAGTTCGGCGGTTGGGACGCGATCTTCGGTGCGGCCGAGAAGAAGATGGCGGCCCCCAACGCGATCGACGGCAAGCCCAATGGCGCGTTCATCCCGTCGCAGCAGCAGTTCGTCGCCTACGCCACCCTGGCTTTCGGCTCCGCGCTCGCGCTGTTCATGTATCCCCACTCGATCACGGCGACCCTGTCGAGCTCGAGCCGCAACACGATCCGGCGCAACGCCTCGATCCTCCCGGCCTACTCGTTCGTGCTCGGCCTCCTGGCCCTGCTCGGCTGGGTCGCGATCGCGGCGGGCACCAAGCCGATCGGTCTCGACGGCAAGCCGAACGCCCAGCTGGTGATCCCCCAGCTGTTCGAGGACTCGTTCCCGAGCTGGTTCGCCGGCGTCGCCTTCGCCGCGGTAGCGATCGGGGCGCTGGTCCCAGCGGCGATCATGTCGATCGCGGCGGCCAACACCTTCACCCGCAACATCTACAAGGAGTGGCTCAAGCCCGACGCGACGCACGCCCAGGAGGCCAAGGTCGGCAAGCTGGTCTCGCTGCTGGTCAAGGCCTTCGCCCTGGTCTTCGTGCTGACCCTCGACAAGCAGAACGCGATCAACTTCCAGCTCCTGGGTGGCATCTGGATCCTGCAGACCCTCCCTGCCATCGTGTTCGGCCTCTACACGCGGTGGTTCCACCGGTGGGCCCTGCTGGCCGGCTGGGCGGCCGGCATGGCCTACGGCACCTATGCGGCGTGGGGCGTGGCGAACCCGCGCAGCAAGGTCGCGCACTTCGGAGGGTCCTTGGACCCGATCCCGGTGCTCGGCGACCTGGGCTACATCGCGATGACGGCGTTCGTCATCAACCTCGTGGTGGCCGTGGTCCTGACCCTCGTGCTGACGGCGATGAAGGTCGACGCCGGTCGCGACGAGACGATCCGGGGCGACTACTTCGCCGACGCGGGCGACCCCCGCGTGGAGAAGAACCTCGCCATGGACGCCCACCTCACCACGGGCACGCCCTAGCGACGAGCCTCCAGCAGGGTCGGGCGGTGTCGGGACGAGGTCCCGGCACCGCCCACTGCGTGCGTGGTCCGGCCGCCGCCGGCAGGTGGGCCGTGCGGTCCGCCAGGAGGCGGAGCAGGTATGCCGCGCTGCGGCTCGGCCGCGTCAGCCGGTCGACAGCGGCGTGCGACCCCGACGGCGCTCGAGCACCCGGGTGAGCGAGTCGACCACCCGGGGGTCGTACTCGTAGCCCAGCCCGAGGTGGATCCGCTCCATCGCGCGGTCGTCGTTGCCACTGGGGGCACAGAGGTCGTCGTAGGCGTTGGCGACCTTGATGATGCGGCTGGACATCGGCAGCTCCTGCCCGAACTCCCGGACCTGCCGGTAGGGAGTCGTCTGGGACTCGAGGATGGCTGCGACGTTGTCGAGCACCCCGGTGGTGCGGACGATCTCGGCGCCGTCGTGGGCGATCCGCTGCTGGTCGGCGGGGGCCGCCATCACGGTCGCGCCCTCGGGGATGGGTGCCCGCAGGGCGACCTGGCCGAGGTCGTGCAGCAGCGCGGCATACTCCAGGTCGGTCAGCTCGCGCTGGCCCATGCCCATGTCACGGCCGACGGCCACGGCGATGTCGGCGACCCGCTGGGCGTGCGACGTGCGGGTGTAGCCGGCTCGGTCGGTCAGCGAGGAGAGTGCCCCGATGGTCTGCCGGTACGTGGTGCGGATCGAGGCGTAGCGCTGGACGGCGAAGTAGGTCAGCAGCAGCGGGAAGAGGAACAGCGGCAGCGCGGCCACCCCGACGGCGACCTCGGCCAGGGCGATCAGCGCACCCGACGACACCAGGGCGGTGGCCAGCCCGCCACTGGACCGGACCTCGTCGACCACCGACCTGAGCAGCGGGGCGTGGTCGCGTCCGGCTCGCACGGCGGCCTCGAGCGTGAGGTCGACCAGCATGGCGAGCGCGCCGACGGAGAGCATCAGGACCGCGACGAGCCAGCGGTGATGGGACCACTCCTCCTGCCACACGATCAGGGTGTGGCCGTTGAAGTCGACCGACCGGTAGACCACCGCCGCACTGGCTGCTGCGAGCAGACGGGCCGCCGTGCCGCCCCAGTGACCCGACCCCGTGGCGAGGCGCAGGATCAGCAACCCACAGGCCATGCCGAGCGAGATGGTGGCCACCACGACGCTGGCGTCGACCTGCTGGTCGCCGGGTGCGGTCAACGCGGTGAACGACAGCCCCAGCGCTGCGGCGGTGGACATCGGCGCCGTCTCGCGCCCGGTCAGGATGGTCAGCCGCGCCGTCTCGCCCAGCGCGATGGCCACGAGGAAGATCAGCATCTCCAGGCCGACATCGCCGGCCAGGCCGCTGACCGAGTCACGCGCCAGCCACACGGAGACCACGACGCAGGCCCCGCAGACGACCCCGATGGCCCCCCTCAGGTCGATGCGCCGAAGCCGCTCGCGCATCAGCGCACCTCTCCACCGGCGTGGTGCAGTCCGGCTGCAGCGCGTCCGGTGATGAGGGCGCGAAGCCGCTCGGTGGTGGCGATGTGGTCGGACACCTCGGGCTCGTCGTGGTCGAGGGCGACACCGGCCGAGGCCAGCTCGTCGGGGGTGCGCTCGGTGACGCTCCATTCGTGGCGCGACAGCGCCTTGGCCAGCAGCTCGACGACCTGCGGGTCGAACTGGGTGCCGGACTGGCCACGCACGACCGCCAACGCGGCGTCGACGGGCAGGCCCGGACGGTAGGACCGAGCCGAGGTGAGGCACTCGAAGCCGTCCGCCACGGCGATCAGGCGGGCCGCCATCGGGATCTCCTCGCCCGCGAGCCCGTCGGGGTAGCCCCGCCCGTCGTACCGTTCGTGGTGGTGGGCGATCCCGTCGACCGACCCGGAGAGGAAGTCGACGTCCTTGACCAGCTCGACGCCGGCCAGCGCGTGACCGGCCATGGTGGCGAGGTCGTCGTCGGTGTGGGCCTGTCGCGACCCCAGCAGCCGGGTCGGCATCGCCACCTTGCCGACGTCGTGGAGCATCCCTGCGGTGCGGATGTCCTCGATCTCCTTGTGGCCCAGCATCGCTGCCTCGGCCATCCACTCGCTCAGCTGGGCCACCCGCTCGCTGTGGCCGGCGTTGTGCGGCTCCTTGGTCTCGACGGCCGTCACCAGGGCCCGCAGCGTGCGCTCGTGCGCCTGCAGCTCGTCGCCGTACTGCGCGAACGCCCACCGCGCGACGAACAGCGGCGCGAGCACGAGGATCGCGCTGAACCAGCCCACCTGGGCCGGGATCCACAGCACGACGAAGAGGAACCCGATCAGGCCGTAGCCGATGTAGGCGGGCCCGGTGGTGGCCAGCAGCCCCCAGACCTGCGTGCGCAACGGGGTGGCGGTGGCAATCGTCTGGACGGCCGCGAGGAGCAGGGCGTTGACGAGGCACTGGGCGACATCGGCCGCCACGAGGGGCAGACCCACCTCCAGCAGGAGGGTCGAGGCGGAGTGCAGGGTGGCCACGTCGGCCCGACCACCGACGCCCAGGTAGACCAGCCCCCCGGCCGCGCCGATGAAGGCGAACATGCCGGTGTTGAACACCCGTGCGCGGTGGGGCATCTTGCGGAACCGCACGAGGTTGGCCCCGCCGCCGACCAGGGCCGCGCCTGCGGGGCCGGTGATGACGATCGAGGCAAGGACGACGATGCTGACGAAGGAGAAGCGGATCCGCGTCCCGACGAGGTTGTCCCGACCCAGCCAGCCCGCCACCGCGACCAGCACCAGGAGCACGAGGGCCGGAAGGTTGGTCGGCGGGCCCGCCACGAGCCACGACAGGGCAACGGCGACCAACGCCAGGAGCCACACGAACCCGATGAACAGGGCAACGCGCAACGCACTCGTGTCGGCGCCCTCGGAAGCGGGGCTCGACGACGACGGACTCATGCCGTCAACCTACCGGCACGAGCACACGCTGAGGCGGAGCTCAGCCAGTCCAGGTCCAACCACGGTTGGCCTCGAGGCCGGTCCAGGTCCAGCCACGGTCGGCCATCGCCTTGGTGGGTCCGTCGGCGGGGGTCCAGACGAGCGAGTCGTCCTTGTTGAGGATGGACTCGAAGATGGTGGTGATCGCCTTCATGGCAGATGCTCCTTCTGTCTGATGCCCGACTCGTCCGTTCGGTTACTTCAGACCATCAGTTGTCCCTAGCCGCCAGGGGTGCGGTGCGTGGACAGGACTATGATGCCGGTCAACCTGTAGCCTTGGGACTTTCCTTGCCCCTTCTTTGCCAAACCTTGAACAAGGAGTCGCACCTTTTCGAGGCTTGCGTGGACCCTTTGGCTGGGGTTTGCCCGAAGAGATCCCGATTTCGGCTCTGGCGGACGGCAGCACCTCGAGCCTGTGAGACAATCGCCGTGCACCCGGTGCACATCGCGCCACACCACCACTGACGGAGTGACTCCCATGAGCAAGCGCGCCCGCAAGCGCCGCTCGCGCAAGGGCAACGCGGCCAACCACGGCCGCAAGCCCAACGCCTGAGCCCGCGCCAGACGCACGAGACGGGGCGGTCGAATCCAGTTGGATTCGACCGCCCCGTCTGGCGTCTGATGGCCTGCGTCGGCCCCCGGTGACGTGCGGTGGGTGCCGGCTACTCCGAGATCTGGTAGCTGATGGTGGTGATCCTGGCCATGATCGAGGTGCGCAGCTCGACCGGGGCCTCCTCGCAGGCGCAGGAGCGCTTCACCAGCGCCTTGAGCGCGTGGTCGAGGTCGTACTCCTTCAGGCAGGGGCCGCACTCCTCGAGGTGGTGCTTGATCTTGACCGTGTCGGCGTGCGTCATCTCGCCGTCGAGGTACTCGTAGACCCGGTGCAGGACCTCGGAGCAGTCCGACCCCGCAGCCTCTCCCGGTCCCTGTTCTCCGCAGCTCATGAGTCCGCTCCCTGGGTCACGAAGCCGCGCTCGGCGGCATACTCCGTCAACAGCTCCCTCAGCTGGCGCCGGCCGCGGTGCAACCGCGACATGACGGTGCCGATGGGGGTGTCCATGATCTCGGCGATCTCCTTGTAGGCGAAGCCCTCGACGTCGGCGAGGTAGACCGCCATCCGGAAGTCCTCCGGAAGCTCCTGGAGCGCCCGCTTCACCTCGGTGTCGGGCAGGTGGTCCAGCGCCTCCATCTCGGCCGACCGCAGGCCGCTCGAGCTGTGCGACTCGGCCCGCGCGAGCTGGTAGTCCTCGATCTCCGCTGCGTCGGACTGCAGCGGCTCGCGCTGCTTCTTGCGGTAGGTGTTGATGTAGGTGTTGGTGAGGATGCGGTACATCCACGCCTTGAAGTTGGTGCCGGGCCGGTACTGGTGGAACGCGGCGAAGGCCTTGGTGTAGGTCTCCTGCAGCAGGTCCTCGGCGTCCGCCGGGTTGCGCGTCGTGCGCAGCGCGGCGGAGTAGAGCTGGTCGAGCAGCGGCATCGCCTCGCGCTCGAAGCGCCCTTGGCGCTCGGCGGGGGTCTCGCTGGCCACGTCGACCGTGGCGTCAGGGGTGGCCTCGTCGACGATGGTGTCGGTGGCGGGTGTCTCAGTCATTGCCCTCCAGCCTAGTCCCGCGGTCGCGGCGACAGGCTTCTCGGTCGTGGCGGACAGGCCCAGGGCGGCAGGCGCGGAGAGCGCGGCGCCGCGGTCGGGCGGTGCGGTCAGGACGGGCACGAACTGGCTCCTGGTGGTGCATCGATGGGTTCGACCGCGTCGCGGTCGGTCCCTTGGTCCAACGGGGCGCCTGGCGTGGTCATTCCCACGCGCTACGGTTTCCGGTATGTCGCGCGCTCCGGAACCGTCCTTCGTCCAGCTGCTCACGGAGCAGGTACGCCACGAGTTCACCGCGAGCCAGCAGTACATCGCCATCGCCGTGTGGTTCGACGGGCACGACCTCCCGCGCCTGGCGACGCACTTCTACCTCCAGAGCGTCGAGGAGCGGAACCACGCCATGATGATGGTCCAGTACATGCTGGACCGGGACTGGGCGCTGACCGTCCCCGGCGTCGACGAGGTGCGCAACGAGTTCGGCAAGCCGCACGAGCCGATCGCGCTGGCGCTGGAGCAGGAGAAGTCGGTGACCGCCCAGATCGAGGCGCTGTTCCGGGCCGCCCGCACCGAGGGCGACGTCCTGGGTGAGCAGTTCATGCTGTGGTTCCTCAAGGAGCAGGTCGAGGAGGTGGCGGCGATGAACACGCTGCTGACCATCGCGCAGCGAGCCGGTGAGGACTGGTTCCAGATCGAGGACCACCTCGCCCGCGAGGCCGTGGGCGACGGCGGCAACGACGCCTCCGCACCGGCCGCTGCGGGCGGCGCGCTCTAGCAGCGGGACCCCCTCGCCGGATCCCGTGCCGGCTCCCTCGCCGAACCCCTGCCGGGCCGCTGACAGGGTCCCGACAGGATCCACAGCCCAGCCACAGCGAACTCGCACGTCCCATCCAGCCCCGCTCGTCACTCTTCTCTCGGCATCGTCGAGGAGTGGAGTGGACCGTGGGCAGGCGTCTGGCTGGCAGAGGCAAGTGGATCGCGCTGACAGGCGCACTGGTCGTCGCAGGTGGAGCCGTCGGGATGTGGACCCTCGTGCGTCCGGACGCGAGCGCCGCGACCACGACCACCGTGACCGCCACCGCCACCGTCGGGACGATCCGGCAGTCCGTCTCTGCAACCGGCACCCTCGCCCCGGCGCAGCGCTCGGACCTGTCCTTCCAGGTCTCAGGCACGGTCACCACGGTCTCGGTCTCGGTCGGCGACAAGGTCGCCAAGGGGGCGACCCTGGCGACCGTCGACGACACCGAGCTCCAGGCCGCTGTCGACTCGGCCCAGGCCGGCGTCGACGCCGCCGAGGACCAGGTCGACAGCGCCAGCGGCAGCAGCTCCGCGCAGGTCGCCTCCGCCGACGCCCAGCTGGCCGCGGCCAAGAGCACCCTCAGCCGGGCCAAGGAGTCCCTGGCGGAGGCCACGCTCACCTCCCCGATCGCCGGCACCGTGGCCGCGGTCGACATCGCCGCTGGCGACACGGTCGGTTCGACTGGTGGCACTGGGGGCACGGGCACCAGCACGGGCACCCCTACGGCCCAGGTCGTCGTGATCTCCACCAACGCCTGGGTCGTCGACGCCTCGGTCGGCGCCTCCGACCTGGCCAGCGTGAAGAAGGGTCTGCAGGTCGAGATCACCCCCGACGGCAGCAACCAGAAGGTCTTCGGCACCGTGCGGTCGGTAGGCGTGATGGCCTCCACGGGCAGCAGCGGGTCGGCCACCTTCCCGGTCACCATCGCCGTCACCGGCACGCCGACCGGGCTGTATGCCGGCGGCACCGTGACCGCCGCCATCGTCGTCAAGCAGGTCGACGACGTCCTCACCGTCCCGTCCGCGGCGATCAGCTCCGAGGGTGACGCCACCTACGTGACAGTCACCAAGGACGGCCAGCAGACCCGCACCAAGGTCGTCGTCGGGGCCGTCTACGGGGCCCGGACCGAGATCACATCCGGCCTCACGGAGGGAGCCCAGGTCGTCGTGCGCCAGCTCCAGCTCCCCCAGGGCGGCGCGGGCGCCACCGAACGGCAGCGTGGCACCCAGGGCGAGTTCCCCGGCGGCGGCCAGTTTCCCGGTGGCGGACAGGCGCCTGGCGGCCAGGCGCCCGGAGCGGGCCAGTGACCGCGCAGTGGGGAGAGCAGGTCCTTCGCCTGACCGACGTCAGCAAGACCTACCGCAGCGGCAGCCTCGAGGTCGCCGCCCTCCGCGGCGTCTCGTTCACGGTGGAGGCCGGTGACTACGTCGCGATCATGGGACCCTCAGGCTCCGGGAAGTCGACCCTGATGCACATCCTCGGCTGCCTCGACGTCCCCACCTCGGGGGTCTACCAGCTTGCCGGCCAGGACGTCGGCGGCCTCAGCGAAGCCGAGCTGGCCGAGATCCGCAACGCCCGCATCGGTTTCGTCTTCCAGCAGTTCAACCTCCTGCCGACATTGTCCGCGTGGCGCAACGTCGCCCTGCCGCTGTCCTACGCCAGCATCCCGGCAGCGGAACGCCGCGACCGGGCCATCGCCTGCCTCGAGCGGGTCGGCCTGGCCGACCGGGTGGACCACCGCCCGGGTGAGCTCTCCGGTGGTCAGCAACAGCGGGTGGCCATCGCGCGCGCCTTGGTGACGGACCCGTCGCTGATCCTCGCCGACGAGCCCACCGGCAACCTCGACTCGGCCTCGACCGACGACGTGCTCAGGCTGCTCGACGAGCTCAGCGACACCGGCCGCACCATCGCCCTGATCACCCACGAGGAAGACGTCGCCGCCCGCGCCCGACGGACGCTGCGCATCCGCGACGGCCTGCTCGAGCACCTCAGCGTGACGGGGACGGCCCGATGAGCTGGTCCGAGACGCTGCGCAGTGCCCTGGAAGCCATCTCGGCGCGCCGCCTGCGGTCGGTGCTGACGACGCTCGGCATCCTCATCGGCATCGCCGCGGTGATGCTCACGGTGGGGCTGGGCCAGGGCGCCCAGCAGACCGTCCGCGACCAGATCGGCAAGCTCGGGTCGAACCTGCTGATCGTCTCCCCCGGCAGCACCACCACCGGTGGCGTGCGAGCGGGGCGCGGCTCCGCGTCCACCCTCACGACCCGTGACGCGACGATGCTCTCCGACCGATCGGTGGCCCCCGACATCGCCGCACTGGCCCCGGTCAGCACCAGCTCGCAGTCGGTTGTGGCCGGCACGACCAACTGGACCACCGAAGTGGTGGGCACCACTGGCTCGTGGCCGGACGTCCGGTCCCGGAAGATGTCCAGCGGCCGTTTCTTCACCAGCGCCGAGGAGTCGGCGGCGGCGCAGGTCGCCGTGATCGGCACCAGCACCGCGTCCGAGCTGTTCGGTCGCCGCAGCCCGGTCGGCCAGAGCATCACGATCGACGGGTCGAGCTACTCCGTGATCGGCGCCCTGGCCTCCATCGGGTCGTCGACGAGCTCCGACGAGGACGACACGGTGGTCGTCCCGCTGACCACGTATGCCGCGCGCCTCAGCTCCTCGGGCAACGCCTCGTCGATCAGCACGCTCTACCTCAAGGCGACGTCACAGGAGACGCTCTCGGCGGCATACCAGGAGGCGCATGCCGCACTGCTGGTCTCGCATGGCGTCACGGCGGGCTCGCCGGACTTCACGATCAGCACCCAGGAGTCGCTGGTGGAGACGGCGACGTCCACGGACCGCACCCTGACCATCCTGCTGGCCGGCATCGCGGCGATCTCGCTCCTCGTGGGCGGGATCGGTGTCATGAACATCATGCTCGTATCCGTCACCGAACGGATCCGTGAGATCGGCCTGCGCAAAGCGCTGGGCGCCACCCCGCGGGCGGTGCGACGACAGTTCCTCACCGAGGCCAGCGTGCTCGGCCTCGCCGGCGGGGTGCTCGGCCTCACCGTCGGGTATGCCGGAGCGCGCCTGCTCCCCCCGCTGATCGACCAGCCCGTCTCGATCGCGCCCTACGTCGCCGTCGGCGCGCTGCTCATCTCCCTCGTCATCGGGATCGGCGCGGGCGTGTACCCCGCGACGCGCGCCGCCCGACTGGCTCCCATCGACGCCCTGCGCAGCGAATGACCATGCGCCCCAACGAGACCAGGAGCACCAACGCCATGTCCACCCTCACCCAGACACCGTGGACCGCAGCATCCGTCGCAGCCGTGGTGCTGCTCGTCAGCAGTTGCGGAGGCGGGAGCAGCTCCGCCTCCCCCACCTCCTCGGCTCCGAGCACCGCCAGCACCGGCGGCGCAGCCGGTGGCCAGGCTCCCGCGGGTCAGGGCCGGCTGCCGGGAGTCTCCGGGCTGGTCGCGGCGGCGGAGGGGACCACGTTGCAGGTCCAGGGTGCCGACACCCAGACCGCAGTGACCTGGACCTCGGCCACGAAGTTCACCCGTGAGGCCGCGACGACCGCGGCCGCGTTGGTGGTCGGGTCGTGCGTGGTGGTCCGCAGCGAGCCCACCACCGGAACGACCGGCACGGCGACCGCGGAGGCCACGGCGCCGGTCGCGGCGACCAGCGTCGCCGTCTCGACAGCCGTCAACGGCGGGTGCCCCGGCGGGTTCGGGCGAGGTGGCGCCGGCGGCTTCCCCGGCGGCTTCCCCGGTGGCGCGCCCGGTGGCGCGACAGGCGCGGCCCCGGACGCCACCGGCGCACCCCCGTCGGGCGCACCCATCGGAGGACAAGGCCGCGGCTTCGGCGGCGGAGCGTTCGGCCGGGTGACGGCGGTCTCCGGCAGGGGCTTCACCGTGGCGAGCACGGTGCCCGAGCGCGGGGCCGGGACGGCGACGGCGAGCCCCACGGCCACGACTCGTACGGTCACCGTCACCACCTCGTCGACGACGCGCTACACCACGACGATCCCGGCCACGGCGAAGGCCGCAGCCGTCGGCACCTGTGTCACGGCGCAGGGCAGCGCTGACGACACGGGCGCGATCAAGGCGACCTCGATCGCGATCCGCCCGGCGGAGAACGGCACGTGCAGCCAAGGCTTCGGTCGTGGCAGGGCAAGTTCCGGAAGCACTGGAGGCACCAATGGCTGACCACGCCCGCACACAGGCGACCGCCCTGCGGCTCGTCGCCGGGGTCGTGGCGGTCACCGTGGCGCTGGGCGTCGCGTTGGTAGCCCGGGCCTACGCGTCCGACGACCCGTCGAGCGGCTACCGCACCGCCACGGCGACCACCGGCACGGTGTCGCAGTCCCTGGCGTTCACCGGGACTGTGCAGCGGGTCGACCAGCAGACCGCGACGTTCAAGACCTCGGGCACGGTCTCGGCCGTGTCCGTCGCGGTCGGCCAGACCGTCACCAAGGGCCAGCAGCTCGCCCTCCTCGACACCGCCGACCTCGACGACGCCGTCCTGCAGGCCAAGGCTGCTCTGGCCCGGGCCAAGGCGACCCTGGAGTCCGACGAGTCGGGCACCTCCACCGCGACCACCTCGTCGAGCTCCCCCCAGGGCGGCGCCTTCTCCGCGCTCCCGACGGCGCTGACCATCGCGGCAGGCACGACCTCTACCGGCCCCGTGGGTACGAAGCCCACCTCCACGAAGCCCACCACGTCGGAGGCCGCGACGCGGGGCAAGAACGCCGCTGAGACGGTGCGCGCGGCCCAGGCCGCGGTCACCAGCGCACAGGCCAAGGTCGCCGCAGCCGAGCAGGCCGCAACCAAGGCCCTCTCGGCTGCCGATGTCGCGTGCGCCGACGTCCTGGCCGCACCCACGGCCCCCCCGACGACGACGGCCACCACCGAGCCGACCGGCACGAGCACGACCGGCACCGGCGGGACGGACCCGTCGACCGACTCCGGGGCGCTGGCTGCGTGCCTCCAGGCGATGCACGGCGCGCAGTCGGCCCTGCACGCCGTGACCGCCGCGCAGGATGCTTTGACCGCCGCGCAGGAGAAGGTCACCACGGCTCAGCAGGTCTGGGCGCAGGCGCTGGCCGATGCCGCCAAGGCGGCCTCGACCTCCACCCCGTCCACCAGCGCGACAGGATCGACCGGCAGCGGGGGTCGCGGTTCCACGACGGGCACGACCAAGTCGTCTTCGTCGAGCGGCACCCAGAAGTCATCCACCTCCGGGTCGCAGTCGGCCACCAGCGTCTCGGCGAGCCGGGTCGCCTCCGACAAGGCAGCCGTCACGCAGGCCAAGATCGCCCTCGACCAGGCCGAGACGGCCCGCACCAACGCGCGGCTGACGGCCCCCGCGGCCGGCACTGTGGCGGCCGTCGGCCTGACCACGGGTGCGGCTGCGGGGTCCAACGGCATCACCATCGTCGGCACCCGAGGGGCGGCCGTGACCGTGGAGGTGCCCGTGGCCTCGATCCCGAGGATCAAGGTGGGTCAGGACGCCACCGTCACCCCGCCGGGGTCGGTCGAGACCGTCGTGGGCACGGTCTCGCAGGTCAGCCTGATCCCGACCGAAACGCCGAACACCGCCGCCACGTCGTCGGGGGCCACCTACGCCGTCATCGTCCTGGTGTCCGATCCGAGCCCGACTCTGGCCAGCGGGGCCCGCGCCCCGGTGAGCATCACGGTGGGCACCGCGACCGACGTACTCACCGTGCCGAACTCAGCCATCACGACGACGAGCGCGACGGCCGGCTTCGTCACTCTGGTACGCGGTGGCGTGACGACGCGCACCTCGGTCACCCTCGGCACCGTCGGTCCGACCCGCACCGAGGTCAGCAGGGGCCTGGCCGCCGGTGACACCGTGCTGCTCGCCGATGCGAGCGAGGCGATCCCCACCTCCAGCTCGAGCACGACCGGCTTCGGCAACCGGACCACGTTCGGCGGCACCGTCGGCGGCTTGACAAGTGGTGCCTTCCCGGGCGGCGCTGTGCCGGGCGGGACCCGGTTCGGTGGCTGACCGCCCACCACCGACGTCGAGATCCCATCTCTCGGGCCCGCGTGGTCTCCGGAAGCCCGAGAGGTGGGATCTCGGGAGCCGGCTCAAGGGCGGAGCAGGCACGTCACCCGGACGAGGCTCAGGCGAGGGTGCGCACGAACGCCACCGCGGCCGCGACCAGGTCGTCCGGCTTCCGGGTGAAGCCGTGGCCGCCCTTGACCCCGGTCACCCACGAAGGGTCCGGCAGCTCGGCGCGCACCTCGGCGGGGGTGCCGAACGCGTCGCTCTCGCCCTGCACGACGTGCAGCGGTATGCCGTGTGGCACGGGTGCACGCAGCTCCCCCGCTCGCGAGAGCTCGGGCTTCCCGGGCGGGTGGAGCGGGAAGGCCAGGGCGAGCGCCGCGTCGGCGCCCACCTCGTGCGCGGTGCGGAACGCGACCCGCGCCCCGTTGCTCTTGCCGCCGACGACCAGCGGCCTCGGCAGGGCGCCGCGCCCCGTGGTCAGGTGGGCGACCACCGGCAGCCACGCGGGGTCCTGGGTCGCGGCGGGTGGCGGCAGCTTGCGCCCGGCGACGACCCAGGCCTGCTCGACCAGGGCAACCGCCCAGCCGGCCTCGACCAGCCCGGTGGCGACCGCGGTCACGTCACCGGCGCGGAGGCTTCCGCCGGCGCCGTGGGTGAGGACGACCGACCCGTGCGCCCTGGGCGGTCTCGCCAGGTGCACCCGCGCGGGTCCCAGCGGCGTCTCGACCTCGACCACTCGTGGGCTGCTCATGCGGGGTTGGGCCCTCCGGACGAGTCGGCGGCACCGGCGCCGGCAGCGCCGATGATCTCGCCGGTCATCGGGTCGACGACGCCGTCGAGCTCGTCGATGCCGGCCGGCTCGATGAGCTGGGGGCCGTTGCTGCGGTTGGACGAGACCGCCGCCCCGACGGGGTGCGCCTCGAAGCGTCCTGGCGACGCGAAGGCGAGCAGCCGGCCGACCTCGGCCGGGTCGGTGACGGCGGGGTCCAGCCAGGTGGCCCAGTCGTCGCGTTCGAGGACGAGCGGCTGCCGGTCGTGGATCCGGTCCAGGCCCGGCTCGGCCTCGGTGGTGATGATCGTGAAGGTCGTCAGCCAGGCCTCGGGGTCGTCCTGGTCGGCGATCTCGCGGTCCCGCCAGAACTCGTAGAGCCCGGCGAACGCCACCACGTCGCCGTCGGCCCGGTGCATGAAGAACGGCTGCTTGCGGGGGTTGCCCTTGGCGTCCGTGCTGACCGGCGACTTCTGCCACTCGTACCAGCCCTGGGCCGGCACCAGGCACCGGCGCGAGGCTGCCGCCTTGGCGAACGACCCCTTCTCCAGGACGGACTCCGCGCGGGCGTTGATCATCCGCATCCCGATCTTGACGTCCTTGGCCCAGCTGGGGACCAGCCCCCACGTCAGCAACCGGAGCTGGCGCACGGGCGCCGGCTCACCGGCATACCCCTCCGCGGTGTCGCGCGGCACGCGGGCCAGGACGACGGGCGCCTGCTTGCTCGGGGCGAGGTTGTAGTCGGGCGTGCCGGCCGGTGGCGACTGCGGGTTCTTGAGGATGCTGCGGGTCGGCTCCGCCGTGCGGTCCTGCTCCACCTCGAACTCCTCGATGAGCTCGTCGGGGTTTGCTGTCGCTGCGTATCGGCCGCACATGGTGGACAGGGTACGCAGCGACGCTGACCGGCCAATACGGTAGACAGGGAGGCGACGTGCGAACCGACCGACCGCACCCCCAAGGCACCTCCAGGAGTGAACATGACCCTCGTCCGCCGCGTGGCCCGGCCGCTGCTCGCAGCGATCTTCGTCGTCCAGGGCCTCGAGCAGCTCCGTCACCCCTCGGCCCTGAAGCCGAAGGTGGCCCCCTTCGCCGAGCGGCTCGCTCCCCTAGGCCTGCCCAACGACCCGGAGCTCCTCGTGCGGGCCAACGGCGCCACCATGGTCGCGGGCGGTGCGCTGCTCGCCACCGGTCGGGTGCCGCGCCTGGCCTCCCTGGCCCTCGCGGGCGCACTCGTGCCCACCACCTATGTCGGGCACGCGTTCTGGGCCGAGACGGACCCGGCCGTGAAGCGCACCCAGCGGATCGGCTTCCTCAAGAACCTCGGGCTGCTCGGCGGCCTCCTGCTCGCCAGCGTCGACACCGAGGGCAGGCCGGGCCTCGCCTATCGTGCCGGGCTCGCCAGCGACTCCGCCAAGCGCACCGCCAAGAAGGCCAGGCGCGAGGCGAAGCACGCAGCGCACGCCGCCCGTCGCGAGGCCAAGCTGTCGGCAGCCCAGGCGCACGATGCCCTCACCTGACCCATCGACCGCCGTGCCGGACGACTGGTCCACGCCCGCCGCGACCCGACCCGTCGACGCCGAGGTCGCCCTACCGGGCAGCAAGTCCCTGACCAACCGCTTCCTCGTCCTCGCCGCCCTCGCCAACAGCCCGTCGCGGCTGCGGCGGCCGCTGCGGTCACGCGACACGCTCCTCATGGCGCAGGCCCTGCGTGACCTCGGGGCCGGCGTGGACGACGCCACCGGGCCCGGCGCCCTCGCCCCCGACTGGGTGGTCACGCCGGCGGCGCTCAACCGGGGCGCGCACGTCGACTGCGGCCTGGCCGGCACCGTGATGCGGTTCCTGCCTCCGGTGGCCGCCCTGGCCGACGGCCTGGTCACGTTCGACGGCGACGTGCAGGCACGCGTGCGGCCGATGGGCCCGGTGCTCGAAGCGCTGCGCGTCCTCGGAGCGACGGTCGAGGACGAGGGGCGCGGCACCTTGCCGTTCACCGTCCACGGCACGGGCCGTATGCCGGGTGGCACGGTCACCCTCGACGCCTCCGCGTCGTCCCAGTTCGTCTCCGCCCTGTTGCTCGCGGCCCCGCGCTACGACAACGGCGTGACGATCCACCACGTCGGCAAACCGGTGCCGTCGGAGCCGCACATCGAGATGACGATCGAGACCCTGCGGGACGCCGGGGCCATCGTCGACGACGGCGAGGCCAACACCTGGCGGGTCGAGCCGTCGGAGATCAACGGCCTCGACGTGCAGGTCGAGCCCGACCTGTCCAACGCGGCACCGTTCCTCGCCGCGGCGCTCGTGACCGGCGGACGCGTCACCGTGCCCGGGTGGCCCCAGCACACCACGCAGGCCGGTGACGCGATCCGCGACATCCTCGACGCCATGGGGGCCGACGTGTCCCTGTCCCGCGAGGGGCTGACCGTGTCGGGCAATGGCGAAGTGGGCGGCATCGACGTCGACCTGCACGACGCCAGCGAGCTCACCCCCGTGGTGGCTGCACTTGCGGCGCTCGCCGACTCCCCCAGCGTGATCCGGGGAGTCGCCCACATCCGGGGACACGAGACCGACCGGCTGGCCGCCCTCTCCCGCGAGCTCGGCGCCACCGGAGCGACCGTCACCGAGACCGACGACGGCCTCCGCATCGTGCCGGGCGCCCTGACGGGTGGGCTGTTCCACACCTACGCCGACCACCGGATGGTCATGGCCGGAGCGGTCCTGGGCCTGCGCGCGCCCGGACTGGTCGTGGCGGACCCCGGCACGGTGGCCAAGACCCTGCCCGAGTTCGTCGACCTGTGGCACGGCCTCGTGGACCCCGGTGGTGACCGGGCGTGAGCCGACGCGCGTCGGACTACGACGAGAGCGACGTCCGCATCCGGCCGAGCCGCCGGGGCTCCCGGCCGAGGTCCAAGGACCGCCCCGCCCACGAGGACGCCGTGCCCGGGTTCGTCGTCGGCGTCGACCGTGGCCGCTACACCGTGCTGGTGGCGGCGGGGGCCGGTGGCAAGCGCCCGGACGGCAGGCCGTGGCCGGAGCGCACGGTCACCGCGATGAAGGCCCGCGAGCTGGGACGCAAGGGCATCGTCGTCGGCGACGACGTCGAGCTCGTCGGTGACACGACGGGCAACCCCGACGGCCTGGCCCGGGTCGTCCGCCTCACCCCGCGGCGCTCGGTGCTGCGTCGCACCGCTGATGACACCGACCCGGTCGAGCGCGTCATCGTCGCGAACGCCGACCAGCTCGTCATCGTCTCGGCGCTGGCCAACCCCGAGCCGCGACCACGCATGATCGACCGCTGCCTCGTGGCCGCCTACGACGCCGGACTCGACCCCCTGCTCGTGCTCACCAAGGCAGACCTGGCCGACGCCGACGCCTTCATGGCCAACTACGCACCGCTCAACGTCCGCAGCGTCGTGACCGCCACCGGAGAGACCGGCTTCGAGGGTCTCGAAGCCCTCCAGGAGCAGCTGGTCGACCGGATCAGCGTCTTCATCGGCCACTCCGGCGTCGGCAAGTCCACCCTCGTCAACGGACTGGTCCCCGACGCCCGCCGGGCGACCGGGGTGGTCAACGACTTCACCGGTCGCGGTCGACACACCTCCAGCTCCGCGGTCGCGCTGCGGCTCCCCGATGGCAGCGGCTGGGTGATCGACACCCCGGGGGTGCGCTCGTTCGGCCTGGCCCACGTGGACCTCGCCCGGATCATCCAGCACTTCCCCGACCTGGAGCCCGGCACGGCCGAGTGCCCGCGCGGATGCACCCACGACGAGGAGGAGTGCGCCCTCGACGCGTGGGTGGCATCCGGTCAGGCGGGGCCGGCCGGCACCTCACGCCTGGAGTCGCTGCGCCGCCTGTTGCGGGCGCGCTCGGGCGACGCCGAGTGATCGCGCTGCCCCAGCGGACCCAGCACCAGGTGGCCGGCGAAGGCCAATGCCGTTGACAGCACAGGCATTCCGATCAACAACCAGACCTGGACCCGCGTCGGCGCCGACAGCATGGTGTCCTCGTCGAGTCGCTCCGTCCACCACAGCGCCACCGCCGGGCCGGCCACGGCCAGGACCGTCCCCGCCCGCGCCAGCACACCGGGGCGGCGCAGCAGCGGGCCGGCGACGAGCAGTCCCGGCGCCAACGGCGCACCCTGTCCCGCGAAGAGAATCAGGCCCGGTAGGAACAGCAGCCGGAACCAGCGTCGGCGTCCCGTGGCATGTCGCGCGCGCCAGGAGAGCCCCAGCAACAGGCCCAACAGGCCGCTGAACCCGAGGATGATCGCCGTGCCGGCCCAGCTGAACTCCGGCGTCGTCGACACCAGGCGCATCCAGACCCGCGCGGCCGCGCCCCACGCCACCCCCAGGCCGAGGCCGATGAGGGCGGCGCGGAGCACCGCGCGCCGGGAGCCTGTCATCACCACTCCACGGGCAGGCACGCGAGCCTCGCCCCAGCGGTCCCGTCTGCTGCCGTCGGGTTCGCGTGGATCACCACGGATCGCGGGCCGGCCGCTGGCGCCCAGTCGACCCGGGCCATGCTCTGCCCGTTCCCGCCGTCGTTGATGGTCACGTCGAGCCAGATCTCGGTCTGGTCGTTCACCGTGAGTGGTGTCGTCGTCGAGTGGTTGTAGTGGCCGAGGGCTGCCGCGCCGTTGCCCTCGACGCAGGGTCCGTTGTGCAGGTGGGCGCCGAACGTCCGGCCCGCAACTGCGGGGTCTGCTCCGTGCACGACGAAGACGGCCTGCGTCGAGTCTGAGCCGACCAGGGTCAGCTTGGCGGTCGCCCCGTCGAACGGTCCGGAAGCGGTCGGGGCGAAGTCCCTCAAGCCACTGTCGAAGTTGAGCGCCACCCCCGCGACCGCAGGGGCGACTGCGGCGCCCACGCCGAGGACCGCCGCGCACGCAGCGGCGGTGGCCGTCCTCCGCCAAAGAGGTGATGACTGGATGTGTTCCATGGTGCTCTCCTTGCCCTGTGATGCCGTGGTGCTGACAACTCACTGACGCGACACCACGACGTGGTGGGTGACAGGAGAATTCACCGAAATTCGTTGTCACCCAACGGCTCTGCTCGTTCGTCTGTCGAGGTGATGGAGTCTGTGGGCGTTTTGGACGGTGGCACACGGGAGGCGTCGGCAGTCCCTGCTGCCGACGCCCTCGTCGCCGCGCTCTTCGCCGCCGAGGCATCGCGACTCGTCTCGCTCGCGAGGTTCTTCGTGGAGGACCGCACGGCAGCGGAGGACCTCGTGCAGGAGGCGTTCATCCGGCTGTCGCGCAGCGCACACCGGATCCGCGACCCCGAGAGGGCCGCTGCCTACTTGCGGTCGATCGTCATCAACCTGGCTCGCGACCACAACCGCCGCGGTCTCGTCTCGCTCCGGCACCGGCCACCGGCCGTCCTCGACGAGCCCTCCGCGGAGGAGACCGCCGCCGCCCGCGAGTCACGGTCGGAGGTCGTCGAGGCGTTGCGCCGGCTGCCGCACCGGCAACGCGACTGCCTCGTCCTGCGCTACTACCTCGACCTCCAGGTCGAGGCCATCGCCACGACCCTTGGCATCTCCACCAACTCGGTCAAGACCCACCTGCAACGGGGCATGCGCGCCCTCGCGACCACCCTGGAGGAGAAGCAATGAGCACCCTCGAGGAACGCCTGCACGAGGCCCTCGTGAGCGAAGGGACCCGCGCCGAGCCGTCGCCGGACCTGTTCGCCCGCGTGGTCGCATCGATCGACGACGACCGCGCCCGACGGCGCCGCCTGGCCCGGGTCGGGGCCCTCTGGCTGGTCGGGACTGCTGCCGTGACGGCAGCCGTCCTGACCTTCACACCGAGAGATGGGAAAGGACTGCACATGCCCTGGTGGATCCTGGAGGTGGGTACCAACCTCGCCCTGCTGGCCATCGCGTTGTGGCTGGGCCCGTTCATCAAGCGCTTCGGGCGGGCGTATGCCGCCGACGTGTTCCACGACAACCCGCTCACCGGCAAGAGCTACATCGTGCTGACCGACATCGTGTACTACCTGATCTTCGCCGCCTACATCCTCTTCAGCGTGCACGTGGCGCCGCAGAAGGAGTGGCAGAACTCGATCTCGGGCAAGGTCACCGCGGAGCAGGTGACGTTCGAGCTCGGGCGACTCGGCGGCATACTCCTGATCATCGGGATCCTGCACGGACTCAACATCGTGCTGATGCCGCTGCTCGGGCGGATCTTCTCGCTGAACCGCCGGCTGCCCGGGCGGCCGTAGACCAGGGGGACGACGCGGTGCCGCCCTCCTGTGCAGGAGGGCGGCACCGTGGTCGTGCGGTGAGGCGGTCAGGCGCCTGCGGTCTGCGCCTTCGGGTCGACCTCGGTGAGGTCGATCGTCTCGATGATCTCGCGCGGAGCCGCGAAGTGGCAGGCCGACAGGTGCTCCGCGACGCCGTCAGGACGCGGCTCGAGCAGCGGGGTGTCGGTCTTGCACTTGTCCTGCGCCTTCCAGCACCGGGTGTGGAAGCGGCAGCCGGACGGCGGGTTCGCCGGCGAGGGCACGTCGCCCTTGAGGACGATCTGCTCGCGCTTGTCCCGCAGGGTCGGGTCGGGCACCGGGACGGCGGACAGCAGGGCCTGCGTGTAGGGGTGGGTGGGACGACCGTAGATCTCGTCCTCCTCCCCCAGCTCTGCCATCTTGCCGAGGTACATGACCCCCACGCGGTCCGAGATGTGCCGGACGACGGACAGGTCGTGGGCGATGAAGATGTAGGACAGGCCGAGCTCGTCCTGCAGCTTCTCCATCAGGTTGACGACCTGCGCCTGCACCGACACGTCGAGCGCGGAGACCGGCTCGTCGCAGATCAGCACCTTGGGGTTGAGCGCGATGCCGCGGGCGATGCCGATGCGCTGCCGCTGGCCACCGGAGAACTGGTGGGGGTAGCGGTTGATGTGCTCCGGGTTCAGGCCCACGAGGTCGAGCAGGTCCTGCACGGCCTTGCGGCGGCCCTTCTTCGGCACCACGTCGGGGTGGATGTCGAAGGGCTCCCCCACGATGTCGCCGACCGTCTTGCGCGGGTTCAGCGAGGTGTAGGGGTCCTGGAACACGATCTGGATGTCGCGACGGAGGCGGCGCATCGCGCGGCCCTTCTGGGCGTACATGTCGACGCCGTCGAAGACCACGCTGCCCGAGGTGGGCTCCTCCAGCCGCATCAGCAGGCGGCCGAGGGTGGACTTGCCACACCCGGACTCACCGACGATGCCCAGCGTCTCGCCCTTGAGGAGCTCGAAGCTGACACCGTCGACGGCCTTGACGTTGCCCACCGTCCGGCGCAGCACGCCGCCCTTGATGGGGTAGTACTTGACCAGGTCGGTCGCGGTAAGAATGGCCTCAGCCATTGAGGACCTCCTCGGCGAAGTGGCAGGCGCTCTCTCGGCCGGGAACGACCTCGAGCAGGGCAGGACGGTCCTCACGGCAGATGTCCTGGGCGTACTTGCACCGCGGGTTGAACGCACAACCCGCGGGGATCCGCATCAGGTTCGGCGGCAGGCCACCGATGGCGGCAAGCTGCTGACCCTTCTGGTCCAGGCGCGGGATCGACTCGAGCAGACCCTTGGTGTAGGGGTGCCCGGGCTGCCGGTACAGGTCGAAGACGTCCGCCCGCTCGACGATCCGGCCGGCGTACATGACCGCGATCTTGTCGGCGACGTCGGCGACGACCCCGAGGTCGTGCGTGATCAGGATGAGGCCCATCTGGCGCTCCTCCTGCAGCTCCTGCAGCAGCGCCATGATCTGCGCCTGCACGGTCACGTCCAGCGCGGTGGTCGGCTCGTCGGCGATGAGCACCGCCGGGTCGAGCGCGATCGCCATCGCGATCATGATGCGCTGGCGCATGCCGCCGGAGAACTGGTGCGGGTAGGCCTTGACCCGCTCCTTCGCCGCGGGGATCTGCACGCGCTGCATGAGCTTGACCGCACGCTCGAGGGCGTCGGACTTGTTCATGCCACGATGCACGCGGAACATCTCGGCGATCTGCCAGCCGACCGGGAACACCGGGTTGAGCGAGGACAGCGCATCCTGGAAGACCATCGAGATCTCCGGGCCACGCGTCCTGCGCCGCTGCTCGTCGGGCATCGTCAGCAGGTCCTGGCCGCAGTAGCGGATCTGGCCCTGCGGGATGACCGCCGGTGGCATGTCGAGGATGCCCATGATCGCCTGCGCGGTCACGGACTTGCCCGACCCGGACTCCCCGAGGATGGCCAGGGTCTGGCCCTCGTAGAGGTCGAAGTTGACGCCGTTGATCGCCCTGGCGATCCCGTCGGCCGTGTGGAACTCGACGTGGAGGTTCTCCACCTCGAGGAGGAGACCGTCCTTCGGCGCGTAGGTCTGGCCGGATGACTTCGCCGACTGGCGGGCCATGGTTTCAGAGGTTGTCATGTGTCGTCTTTCTCCCGCCTCAGCGCGACTTCGGGTCGAAGGCGTCGCGGACTGCGTCACCGAGCATGATGAAGGCCAGCACCGCCAGGCTCAGGAAGAGGCTGGGGAACAGCAGCATGTGCGGAGTGGTCCTCAGCCCGACGAGGGCGTCAGAAATCGCCACGCCCCAGGAGATCGCGGGAGGCGTCAGCCCGATACCGAGGAAGCTCAGGGTTGCCTCGACAGCAATGAAGACACCGAGGTTGATCGTGGACACGACGATGACCGGCGCCATGGCGTTGGGGAGGACATGGGCGCGGATGATCCTCCACGGCGTCGCCCCGAGGGCCCTGGCTGCCTGTACGTAGTCGTTCGGCTTGACCTGCATCACGCTGGACCGCATCAGCCGGGCGATACCCGGCCAACCGAAGATCGCCAACACGATGACGACCTTGCCGACCACGACGAGGTACGGGGTGTCCTGGTTGTTCGGCTTCACGGACATGAAGAGGATGCCGCCGAGCAGCAGCGGGATCGCGAAGAAGATGTCCGTGATGCGCGACACGATGGCGTCCAGCCACCCGCCGTAGTACCCCGCCAGAGTGCCCAGCGCCACGCCGATCAGGGTGGTCAACAACGTTGCGAACAAGCCAACCAGGATCGAGGCACGGGCACCGTAGATGGTGCGCGAGTAGATGTCGTAGCCCTGGATGTCGCGGCCGAACCAGGCGCTTCCGCTGGGCTTCTGCCGGGCCTCCTTCAGGAGGGCGGCGTCGGGGTCGACATGGGTGAACAGCTGCGGCACGGCTGCCATCAGGACGAACAGCAGGATGAGCCCGATCGACACCCAGAAGACGGGATTGCCCTTCAGGATCTTCCAGGCGTCCGAGGTCAGCGAGCGAGCCTCGTCCTGGCCTCCGGCCGGGGCAGCTGTCTCGGCACCAATGGCAATGGTCGATGACTCAGTCATGGCTGATCCTCGGGTCGAGCACGCCGTACAACAGGTCGACGAAAAGGTTGACGAGCAGGAAGACCAGCACGAGGACGGTGACCGTGCCGACGACGGATACGCCGTCGTGGTTGTGGATGCCCTGGTAGAGGAAGCCTCCCACGCCCGGGATGTTGAAGATTCGCTCGGTGACGATGGCACCACCGAGCAGCCCTCCGAAGTCGGCACCGATGAAGGTGACGACGGGCACCAGCGAGTTGCGCATGGCGTGCACGCCGATGGCGCGTCCCCGCGTCAGGCCCTTGGACACGGCGGTGCGCACGTAGTCGGCCCGGAGGTTCTCCACCAGGTTGGTGCGGGTCAGGCGCGCGACGTAGGCGATCGAGGCACTGCCCAGCACGAATGCCGGCATGATCAGCGACCTCGTCGGGTGGTCGGCCTGGTACGTCACGGGGGCGAGGCCCAACTTCACGCCAACGTAGAACTGGAGCAGGAAGCCGATGACGAAGACGGGCACCGAAATCACGAACAAGGTGCTGACGAGGACGAGGTTGTCGATGAATTTGCCCTTGCGAACGCCGGACAGGATGCCGGCGATGATGCCGATCACCGTCTCGAAGACGATCGCCATGAGGGCGAGCTTGCCGGTGATCGGGTAGCGCTGTCCGAGCTCGTCCGACACCTTGATCTGGCGGAAGTTGGTGCCCAGGTCGCCGGTGACCACGTTGCCCATGTACTTGGCGTACTGGACCGGGAAGGGATCGTCGAGGTTGTGCTCGAGACGGAACTGCTTCACGAACCCGGGCGCACAGGGTCGGTCACCACACATGCCGGCAGTCGGGTCGCCAGGCATGGAGAAGACCATCCAGAAAATGATGAATGTCGATCCGATGATCACCGGGACCATCTGGAGCATTCGGCGAAGGATGTACTTGTACACGTCACCTCCTTGTTGGACGCCGCGGGGAGGGGGTGAGTCCCGCCGGCGTGACTGAGACCAGTCGTGTGGGGCGAGACGTGCACGCCCGTGTGCTGCTGCTCACAACATAGTCGTTTGGATGGTGCGGGCGTCAGGAGGCGGGGGTAACCCCTCGACTGACCCCGGACAGGTCGTCGGCCTGCCGGCACTGGGCCGGCAGGCCGACGACACTGCCTCGGTGCCCCCACCGAGAAGGTGGGGGCACCGGGGTTGGCTTACTTGAGCGCCAGGGTGGAGAAGTCGATCGTGCCGAACGCCGTGACCTTCACGCCGGTGACCTTGTTCGACCACCCGAACTGCGCGGTGGAGTACCACATGGGGATGGAAGCCATGTCGCTGGCGAGAACGCCTTCAGCCTCCTGGTACTTGGCGTTGGCGGCAGCGCCGTCCTTGGCAGCCGCAGCCTCCTTCAGCAGCTGGTCGAACTGGGCGCTGCTGTAGTCGCTGTCGTTCGAGCCGGCGCCCGTGCCGTACAGCGGGGCGAGGAAGTTCTCGATGGACGGGTAGTCCATCTGCCATCCGGCGCGGAACATGCCCTTCATCTTGCGGTCCGTGATCTGGCTACGGAACGTGGCGAAGTCGACGACCGGGGTGGCGACACAGTCGACACCGAGCGAGGTCTTGATCGAGTTGCAGGTCGCCTCGACCCACGCCTTGTGCGACGCGTCGGCGTTGTAGGAGATCGTCATCTTGCCGCCCTTGAAGCCACCGGCCTCGTCGAGCTTGGCCTTGGCCTTGGCGGGGTCGAAGACACAGGACTCGCCACAGGCGTTGGCCTTGTAGCCGTCGACGACCGGGGAGACCCAACCGGTGGCAGGCTCACGCGTGCCGTTGAAGATCTGCTTGACGATGGTCGGCCGGTCGATGGCCATGGAGATCGCCTGACGGAGCTTGACGTCCGAGTAGTTCGGGTCGGTCTTGGCCGGCGGGAAGTTGATCGCCTGGATGACACCGACAGCCTTGGACAGGTTGCGGTCCGGCAGGTCGGTCTTGTACTTGTCGTCGATCAGGGCCGAGGACGGGATCGTGTCGATCACGTCGAGCTGGTTGGCGATGACGTCGTTGTAGGCAGCATCGTCGTCCTGGTAGATCTTGAACGTGATGCTGTCCAGCTTGCCGCCGAACTTGCCCGAGTAGTCAGCGAACTTGCTGATCTTGATCTCGGTGTTCTTGGTCCAGCTGTCGAACTTGAACGGACCCGCACCGATCGGCTTCTCGCCGAAGGCCTTCGGGTCGTTGAAGAACGAGTCCGGGACCGGCGCGAAGGCGGTGTAGCCAAGGCGGACCGGAAGGTTCGAGACCTTCTCCTTCGTCTTGATGGTGAAGGTGTAGTCGTCCTTCACCGCGAGACCGGACAGCTTGTTGGTCTTGGCCTTGCCAGCACCTGCACACGGGTCGTCACCGGAGCCGGTGCACTGCGTCTCGGCGTAACCCTCGATCGGGTCGAAGAAGTAGCTACCCAGCGCGGCGTTCTCGCCAGCAGCCACCCAGTTCCAGGCGTCGACGAAGTTCTTCGCCTTGACCTCGGTGCCGTCCTGGAACTTGTAGCCCTTCTTCAGGGTCACGGTGAAGTTCTGGTTGTCCGCCGTCTCGATCTTGTCGGCGATGTCGTTCTCAGGGGCCGCGGTCTCGGGGTTGTAGTGCACGAGCTTGGCCGAGATGGCGTCGAGCACGTTGCCGCCGCAGGTCTCGTTCGTGTTGCCCGGGACAAGGGGGTTCTGGGGGTTGCACCCGCGGACCGTGACAGCCCCGCCGGTCTTGCCAGCGGCGCTGGAGCTGGTGTCATCGCTGCTGTCGCCGCCGCCGCAGGCTGCAGCAAGCAGCGCGACGGAAGTGATACCAGCAAGCATGGCCACCGTGCGAGTAGTTCCTCGCATTGACGTCCTCCTACTTAGGGTCTGCCGCCCAGATTGATGGGCGGTCGGTCCGGGCTGTGCACCGAGTGGAGCGCAGCCCTGTAACGCACAGGGCGTTCGTGTTGTGGCACCCATGAAAGGGCAAGCAGGGAGTAAAGGCGACGCTCTGGGCCAACCCGAGACAAAAACGTGATCGTCCTGCCGCCGACTTGAGAGCAGATCTTCGGCGCGGATGCCTTTTGTCCCTATTTGGTGCTATTTGATTTGGAATGCCCCTCGGCCCCCGACCGGGTCGCCCAAGCCCCTCCGACGCCCGTGGACGGCGCCGTCGAAGCCGGGGTCCACCGCCGTGGTGCGCCGACGGGCTAGCGTGGCCGGGTGCCCTACGACGACGACCTGCGCCTTGCCCATGTCCTGGCCGACGCGGTCGAGCGGATCACCATGTCCCGCTTCCGGGCGCACGACCTCGTGGTGGAGTCCAAGCCCGACCTGTCCCTGGTCAGCGACGCGGACAAGGACGCCGAGGAGCTCGTCCGGTCGCAGCTCAAGCGGACCCGACCGCGCGACGCCGTCGAGGGCGAGGAGTTCGAGACCACGGGTCACGGCCCGAGGCGCTGGGTCATCGATCCCATCGACGGCACCCACAACTTCGTGCGCGGGGTCCCGGCCTGGGCGACGCTGATCTCACTGGTCGACAACGACATGCCCGTGCTCGGCTTGGTGGCCGCCCCGGCCCTCGGGCGACGGTGGTGGGCCGCCAACGGCTCGGGCGCCTGGTCCGGGCGCAGCCTCGCGGCAGCGAAGCGGATCCACGTGTCGGCCGTCTCCGACATCGCGGACGCGTCCATCTCCTACTCCAGCATCAAGGGCTGGCGTGACGTCGACCGGCACGACGAGTTCCTCCAGCTCACCGACGACTGCTGGCGCAGCCGCGCCTTCGGTGACTTCTGGTCCTACATGCTCGTCGCCGAGGGCGCGGTCGACATCGCCGCCGAGCCCTCCCTCGCCGTCTACGACATGGCCGCCCTGGTCCCCATCGTCACCGAGGCCGGCGGTCGGTTCACGTCGCTGGCCGGCAAGGACGGGCCGTGGGGTGGCAACGCGCTCGCCACCAACGGCCTGCTGCACGACCAGGTCCTCGAGCGGTTGGGCACCGGCGCCCGCGCCTGACGCACCCACCCGGGAGGCCGCCGTCGCTCAGGCGGGGACGACGCTCACGTCGCCGACACCCAGGGCACGCACGCCATCGGCATACGAGCTCGCGTCGCCGACCACCACGATGGTCCACTCCCCCTGCACCCATTCGCGGTAGGCCGCGGTGAGCTGCTCGCTGTCGAGCCTGCGCATGGCCTCGAGGGTCCGGGTGGTGAAGTCGGTGGTGAGGCCGTCGAGGGCCATCAGGACGGCCTCGTCGGCGACCGCGTCGGCCGTGGCGAAGCGGCCCGGCGCCGTCTTGCTGATGAAGTCGACACCCGCGCGCACCTCCTCGGGGCTGAACCCCTCGCGACCCGACGCCAGCAGGTCGAGCAGGAGGCGCACCGACTCCACGGTCGCGTCGGCCCGCACCGAGCCGGACGTCAGGAAGAGACCTCCGACGCGACGGGGGCGGAAGACCGAGCGGATCCCGTAGGTGTAGCCCTTCTCCTCGCGCAACACCGCGTCGATGCGCGCGTTCGGGGAGCCACCCACCATGAAACCCAGGACCGGGTATGCCGCCCAGCCCGTCGTCGTGTGCCGGTCCGGTCCCGCCCAGCCCACCAGGAGCTCGCTCTGGACCGACCCGGGTCGGTCGACGAGGACGACGCGTGCCGCGTCGCCGGCACGCCGGGGCGCGGTCGCGGCCGGGGCCGGCACGTGGCTGGCGTTGCGCCACGTGCCGAGGGTGTCCTCGGCCAGGGTCACGACGTCGAGTCCGGTGAGGTCGCCGGCCACGACGGCAGTCATGCCGGTCGGGCCGACCCGCTCGGTGTGGAAGTCGACGATGTGCTGTCGGGTCAGGGCGGAGATGCTCGCGGTGGTGCCGGCCGTGGGTCGGGAGGCCCGGTCGGCCCCGTCGAAGAAGGTGTTGATGAACTCCTGCGCGGCCCGCTGCGGGGCGAGGGCACGCTCCTGCTCGATCTGGGCGAGCCGGGTCTTGCGGTGGCGGTCCACCTCCGGCTCGGGGAAGACCGGCTCGGCCAGTGCCTGGCGGAGCAGGTCGAGGGCCTCGGCGAGCCGGCGTTTCGGGACGTCGAGGTCGACCCCGAGACCGCCGTCGGTCACCGAGGCGCCGAGGGCAATCCCCTTGCGCTCCAACAGTTCTGCGAACTCCTCAGGCGAGTGCTCCGCAGTGCCCTCGTCGAGGAGCCTGGCCATGATGCTCGCGACTCCCTCGACCTCGCGGGGCTCGACGGACAACGGGAACGGCAGCACGGTGCGCACCGAGATGACGTACTGCCCCGGGATGTCGTAGGCCAGCAGCTCGATGCCGTTGGACAGGGTGTGCCGCGCAGGCGTCGCGAACCGCCACGCGCCGGGGGCCTGGACGGGGGGCTCGGGTGGGGTGCCGTCGTCGAGCGTGCGGTCGACCACCTCGGTCACGTCGCTCATGCCACCGCCTCCTCGTCACGGACGGACAGGTGCCGGACGACGGCCCTGCTCTCGGGTTGCAGCCAGCGCGACGCGGCGGCACGGACGTCGTCCGGCCCGACCTCGCCGATCCGGTCCAGGAAGGTGTTGACGAACTGGCCGTCATCGTGGAGCAGCACGTGCTGGCTGATCAGGTCGGCCCGCTCCTCCTGCCCTGCGAGCGCCGACAGCCACGAGCGCTCGGACTGGGCCATCGCGGACTCCATCTCCACCTCGGTGGGTCCCTCGGCCACGAACCGCTCCAGCTCCTCCACCACGGCCGCCTCGACGGCCTCCGGGTCCTGGCCGTCGGCGACGTCGACGACGAGGAACCCCAGCGAGACGCCGTCGACAAAACCCATCGCGTGCGCCTGCACGGAGTTGGCCACCTGCTCACGGCGGACCAGCCGCTGCACCAGCCGGGAGGTCGAGAGCCCACCCAGCGCGTCGATGGCCAGACCTGCCGCGAAGAACTCAGGGGTGTTGTCGACCGGGAGCCGGAAGGCGATGTGCAGGCGGTCGTTGGGGACGTGGCCCGGTCGGTCCACCCGCACCGGCTCGGCGAGCGGCTCCAGGGGCGGCACTGCGGGCCGGGCCGGCTCCGCCGATGGCAGCAGGTGGCCGAAGTAGCGCTCCGCCGCGGCGAACCCCTCCTCCGGGGTGACGTCGCCGACGAGCGTGAGCACGCTGTTGTTGGGTCCGTAGTAGCGGCGGAAGAAGTCATGCACGTCGGCGAGGCTGGCCGCGTCCAGGTCCTCCATCGACCCGATCGTGGGGTGGTGGTACGGGTGCCCGGCGGGGAACACCGCGGCGTACACCTCGATCAGGGCAGTGCCGTAGGGGACGTTGTCGTAGCGCTGGCGCTTCTCCTCCTTGACCACGTCCCGCTGGTTGTCGAGGTTCTCCTGCGTGACCGCGTCGAGCAGGTGCCCGTGCCGGTCGGCCTCCATCCAGAGGGCGAGCTCGTAGGCACCCTTGGGGATGGTCTCGAAGTAGTTGGTGCGGTCGAACCAGGTCGTCGCGTTGAGGCGCCCGCCCTCGGCCATCAACCGGGTGAAGTGCTCGCCGCTGGCGATGTGCCGTGACCCCTGGAACATCAGGTGCTCGAACAGGTGGGCGAAGCCGGTGCGCCCCGGGACCTCGTGGCGCGACCCGACGTTCACCCAGATGTTGACGGTGACGGTGGGCACGGAGGCATCGGGCGAGACGACGACCCGCAGGCCGTTGGCCAGCGTCGTCTCGTGGATCGGGTAGTCCAGCGGCATGGCGCCACCCTAGGCGAGTCACCCGCCGCGCACGTGGCATCTCACGCAGCGGGCACGTCGAGACGGCTCAGAGGATGCGACTGCCTTCTTCGCGTGCCTGTGCCACGGACTGGGTCGGAGACTTCTTGTCGGCGGCGACTCGCGGCAGCGACGGTGCGTAGCCCGAGCCGAGCTGCTCGATCGCCGTGCGGGCGAACACCTGCTGCTCCGTCACGGTGCGCTCCGAGCGACCGCGACCGAGGAAGCTGACGGCCCAGTGCAGGAGCGTGGTCAGGCGGTGCTTGAAGCCGATGATGTAGACGAGGTGGACGGCCAGCCACAGCACCCAGGCGACGAAGCCCGTGAACCGCAGGTTGCCGATCGAGGCGACCGCGCTGAACCGCGAGATCGTGGCCATCGAGCCCTTGTCGTGGTACTCGAACGGACCCTTGGGCTCCTTGCCGGCGAGTCGGCGCTTGAGCTGGTCGGCGGCATACCGCGAACCCTGGATGGCGACCTGGGCGACGCCCGGGTAACCCTTGAGCGAGGCCATGTCACCGACGACGAAGACCTCGGGGTGCCCGGGGAGCGTCAGGTCGTCGTTGACGGCGATGCGTCCGGCCCGGTCGAGCTGCGCACCGGACTGCTCGGCGAGCTGGGCACCGAGCTCCGACGCCTGCACGCCGGCTGCCCAGACCTTGCAGACGGACTCGATCCGGCGTTGCGTGCCGTCGGCGTCCTCGACGTCGATGCCGGTGGCGTCGACGCCGATGACCTTGGCCCCCAGCTGCACCTCCACCCCGATCTCGGCGAGCCGCTTCGCGGCCTTGGCGCCGAGCTGGTCACCGAAGGCGGCCAGCACCGTGGGTGCGGCGTCCAGCAGCACGATGCGGGCGCGGCTGGTGTCGATGTTCCGGAAGTCCTTGCGCAGCGTGCGACGCGACAGCTCGGCGATCTGGCCGGCCATCTCCACACCGGTCGGACCGGCGCCGACGACCACGAACGTCATCAGCCGCTCGATCTCCTTGGGCGTGCTCGCGAGCTCGGCCCACTCGAACGACCCGAAGATCCGGCCGCGCAGCTCGAGGGCGTCGTCGATGGACTTCATGCCAGGGGCGAACTGCGCGAATTGGTCGTTGCCGAAGTAGGACTGACCCGCGCCGGCTGCCACCAGCAGGGTGTCGTAGGGGGTGACCGTGTCGCGGTCGAGGACGCGGGACGTCACCGTCTTCGCGGTCAGGTCGATCTTCGTGACGTTGCCGAGCAGCACTCGCGCATTGCGTTGGCGCGCAAGGACTTCCCGCGTCGCGGGCGCGATCTCGCCCTCGGAGAGGATGCCGGTCGCCACCTGGTAGAGGAGCGGCTGGAAGAGGTGGTGCGTGGTCTTGGCGATCAGCGTGATGTCGACGTCGGCACGCTTGAGGGCCTGCGTCCCGAACAGGCCGCCGAAGCCGGAACCGATGACGACGACCCGGTGACGCGACGTTGTTGTAGGCACCTGCTGCGAGGTCATTCCACCACTCTCCTGTGAAAGGCGAAGGACGGCTACCCCTGCCTGGGGCGCCGTCCTCGCTGACGTCTGCTGTGCGGACCAGCAGTCACTCTCGTCAACGACGCTAGACCCCTGGGTATGCCGTTCGGTCACCTCCCTGCGCGAAGTGCGACGCGCGTCACGTCGCCGTCCCACCAGCTGGTCAGCCGGCGGGTGACGGCTCGGGGTCGGGCGGCGAGCTGGTGGACGAGGCGGGGGGTGGTGTCGTCGTGGTCGGGGCCGGGACGGTCGGCTCCGGAGTGGGGTCGCTCGGTGTCGTCGTGGGTGGTGTCGTGGGCGTCGTGGGTGGCGGACCGGGCTGCGTCGGCGTGGTCGACGGGCTGCTCGTGGTGGGGGTGTCGGGTGGGTCTGCGGCGGTCGGAGGGGGCTGCTTCTGGGGGGCCTTGGTGGGCGTCGACTGGGCGTGCTCGGTGGCCTGGTCGGCCTTCTCCGCCTTGTCGTCGTCGGGTTCGGGCTCGGCCAGCGCGCTCGCCCGGCCACCCGACCCGACCCGGAACGCCACGCTGGTCAGCGCGGCCAGACCGTGCTGGCGGAAGTACGAGACCCACTCCAGCACCGCCGAGTGGTACGCGCCGGACTGGTTGTAGGACAGCACCGCCGACCTCAGGTCACCGGTCCTGGACAGGTCTCGCCCGCCGAGGCAGAGGTAGCCGGCCGTCGCGAGGGCGGCGTCGAAGACGTTCTGCGGGTCGCGGCGTCCGTCGCCGTCGCCATCGCGGCCGGCCCAGCGCCAGGTGCCCGGGAGGAACTGCAGCGGCCCCATCGCCCGGTCGTACTGGCCGTCTCCGTCGTAGCTGCCGCCGTCGCTGTCGTGCACCACCGCGAACGGCCCGCCGTCCAGCAGGGGTCCGTAGATCGCTGGCGTGACCCGGTGCCCCGAGGTGACCGACCGGCCACCGATCGAGCCCGACTCGACCTGCCCGATGGCGGCGAGGTGCTCGGGCCGGAGGTGGCAGCTCTGCGGCGACCGGGCCACGGCCCTGCGGTAGGCGGCCACCAGGACGGCCTGGGGCGTCCCCGGGGCGGGCGAGCTGCCGTGGGCACCGGTGCGCGGGGGTCGGGGCGGCTGGCGCAGGCCGGTCACCAGCGAGGTGGGCGGTCCGGTGTGCTCCAGGGCCACGGCCTCGGCCGGCCCCAGGTCGTCGAACGAGTACAGCGCAGGCACGGCGACGAGGGCCGGGGTGGTGAGGTCTGCGGCGGGTCGCAGACGAGCGTCGGTCGACCGACCGGCCGGGGGCGACGTGGAGGCACTGAGGAGCACGGTCGCAGCCGCGAGCACCGCCGCGCCCGCCCGGCGCCTCCGCATCCACATGGCGCCCCCTTTCCACCGTGGATCCTCGCGGTCGCGACCACACCGACAGGCACACTCCGGGCAATGCCGGACGAACGGACGAGCACCAAACGGACAGGGGTCACATCCGTCACAGGTCAGCCGTCAGAACAGGCGGTGCGCCTCGTCGGCGGGTGGCTCCTCCAGCGCGAGCAGGAAACGCTTGCGGTCCAGCCCTCCCGCGTAGCCGACCAACGTGCCGTCGGCCCCGATCACCCGGTGGCAGGGCACGATGATGCTGATCGGGTTGCGGCCGTTGGCCCACCCGACCGCCTGGCTGAGGCTGACGTCACCCAATACCCGGGCGAGCTGTCCGTAGCTGCGCGTCTGCCCGTAGGGGATCTCGCGCAGCAGGGCCCAGACCTTGAGCTGGAACTCGTCGCCGCGGGGTGCGAGCGGCAGGTCGAACTCGGTGCGCTCCCCCGCGAAGTACTCGGCGAGCTGGGACGCGGCACCGCGCAGCACCTGGTCGGCCGACCCCGGCTCGGCAGCCGCACCCAGGGTCTCTTCGGACGGGTCGCGGTCGGGCAGGGCCATCAGACACCCCACCAGGGCGCCGTCCTCGGCCACGAGGGTCAGCTCGCCGAGCGGCGAGGGCGTGACGAGGTGGCTGCGCACGGAGCCGATCCTGCCAGCCCCCGGTGACAGGGCGCCGGGTTGGTCAGCTCGGAGGTGGCGGGAGGACGGCAGCCAGCCGCGCGGCATACTCCTGCGCCTCGTCGTCCGAGGCGTAGGTGGTGCGGGGCCAGAAGAAGCCACGCAGACCGTCGCCCTTGGTGCGTGGCACGACGTGCACGTGGAGGTGTGGCACGGACTGCGAGACGACGTTGTTGACCGCGACGAACGAGCCTTGCGCGCCGAGACCCGCGACCACGGCGCCGGACAGCCGCTGGGCCGCCCCCATCAGCACGGGGAGCAGCTCAGCGGGCAGGTCGACGAGCGTGTCGACGTGGATCTTCGGCACCAGCAGGACGTGCCCCTTGAAGACCGGTCGGGTGTCGAGGAAGCCCAGCGTGAAGGGCTCGTCGAGCACCACGGTTGCCGGCAGCGCGCCGTCGATGATCCGGCAGAACAGACAGTCCACGGGCGGACTCTAGCCGCGCGTCGGGGCCGGACGCAGATGGTGGCTGCCCCGCGGGTGCGGGACAGCCACCAGCTCAGCTGCCGGGTATGCGGTGCCGGTCAGCCGCCGTGGGAGCCGCCACGGTGCGAGGAACCCTCGTCGCCCTGGTCCTCACCCTGGTCGTCGCCCTGGTCGTCGCCCTCGTCATCGCCCTGCTCGTCGGCGTCGTCGCCGCCGGTCGGGTGGGCCGTCGGCGAGTGCTCGGCCCGGTGGTCGATCTCACCACCGCCGTTGACGTCGGCGTGCTCGTCGTCGCTGCCCTGGCCGTCGTGGTGGTTGGCCGAGGCGGTCGGGTTCGCCGTGTGCGTCGCGGCGTCCTCGTCGGTGCTCTCGTCGTCGGACGTGTCCTCGGTCTCGGGGGCCTCGGTCTCGGGGGCCTCGGTCTCGGGGGCCTCGGTCTCGGTCTCGGTGGACGTCGACGTGGTCGTGTCGCTCGGGTCGTCCTGCTGGACCTGGGCGGGCTCACGGTCGGGGGCGCCACCGGTCGCGGCCACGGCGACGCCGCCGATGGCCGCCAGGGCGAGGGCTGCGCCGACGGCCACGGCAACGCGGCCGGCTCGGCGGATGGGAAGTCGGACAACGGTCACGAGATCGCTCCTCTGGGGGGATGTGGTGCCCAGACCCTGACCTGCGGGTTCGTCGAGGAAGGCGGCCAGCTCGGCGCTGGCCGCCACCGGCCCCTGCGAGGCCAGGGCACGCAGCGCCTCGACGGCAGGGGCCGCCGAGTCGCTGGCGGGCACGTGCAGTCCTCGGGGGGTGAGGTCTTCGGGTTCAGGCATGACGGGCGTTCAATCGCGCGAGGGCGTCCCGGGGATACGGGTCCGGCGAGAGTTTTCTCCGCAGGCGCGCAAGCGCCCGGTGCTGCAGGGACTTCACGGCGCCGAGGTCCTTGCCGAGCACGGCCGCCGTCTCCTCGAGGCTGAGCTCGGCCACCACCCGGAGCGCCAGCACGGACCGCTGGTCGGCGGTGAGGGTGCCCAGCGCCGCCACCACCTGCTCGTCGGCGATGGCCGCGAGGGCCGCGCTCTCGGCCGAGGGGGAAGCTGGTTCGGATCCCAGGTCATCGAGCGTCAGCCAGGTCCCGCGGCGGGTTCGCTGCCGGTGCCAGTCCACCTGCCTGCGGTGCGCGACGGTGAAGACGAGCGCGCGAAAGGCTGCTCCCCCACCGGAGAACCGGTCCATCTGCCGGAACACCGCGAGGAAGACCTCGCTCGTGACGTCCTCGGCGTCGGCCACGCCGTGCGAGCGGAGGTACGCGGCCACTCGGGGCGACAGGTCGAGCCAGAGCTGTCCGAACGCAGGACGGTCGCCCACCTTCGCCCGGGCGACGGCGGCGTCCATGAGAGCACTGTCCACGGTCTCCACCTCCACTCGCACCTGGTCCGTGGCGCCCTGCTCGCCAAGGCAGGACAGTAACGGGTCCGAGCGAGGTTTGCGCTCGTTTGCGCCAGTCTGAGACCGTCAGCGTCGGGGTGGCCGCGGGAGGAAGTAGCTCGTCCGCTGCTGGTACTCGGCGTAGCCGGGACGCTCCGCCATGTGCTTCTCGAGCAGCCTCGCCCCGGTGGCGAACACCAGGAAGTAGGTCATCGCCACGGGCGAGAGGATGGTCAGGACGCCCGGCCAGGCGCTCGCCGCCACGAGCCAGGTCCCCCACCAGACGCAGGAGTCGCCGAAGTAATTGGGGTGCCGCGTCCAGGACCACAGCCCACGGTCCATCACGGTGCCCTTGTTGGCCGGGTCAGCCTTGAAGTCCTTGAGCTGCTTGTCGCCCAGCGACTCGAAGGAGACGCCGAGCAGCCACAGGGCCAGGCCCACCACAGCGACCACCACCACTCCCCCGCCCGCCGCGGCGCTGACCTGGATCGGCAGCGACACGAACCACACGGAGAGCCCCTGGATGCCGTACACCTTCCGGATGGCGACCAGGGTCGGGTTGCCGGACTCCTTCTCGAGCATGGCGGCGTAGCGCGGGTCCTCGCCCTTGCCGCGGTTGCGCTGGTGCATGTGCCACGCGAGGCGCAGCCCCCAGGCGGCGATGATGCCGAACAGTGCCAGGCGACGCCAGACGGCGCCGTCACCCACGACGGCGGCCACGGCTGCGACGACGACGAACCCGAGCCCCCACGTGGTGTCGACGACACTGACCCTGCCCTGGCGGTGCCCCTCCACGGCGGTGGCGACCATCAGCAGGACGATGGCCAGGAGCGAGAACCCAGTGACCGCAAGGAAGTTCGAACCGTCGAACATCAGGACCAGTCCGCCGGTCGCGCCGGCTCGAGGTCCGCGAGCCCGCGGTCGGGGCGGACGGCCAGGATCTGGTCGACCCCCATCCGGCCGTCACGGAAGGCCATCGCGCCACCAACCAGGTAGAGCCGCCAGACGCGCGCGACCTCCTCGCCGACGAGGGCCACGACCTGGTCGAGGTTGTCCTCGAAGGTGCGGTGCCAGGCCGCGACGGTGCGCACGTAGTGCTCGCGCAGGGCGTGCACGTCGCGCACCTCGAGCCCCGACGCCTCGATGAGGTCGACGGTCGCCCCGACCGGCCGCATGTGCATGTCGGGAGCGATGAAGGACTCGATGAACGGACCACCGCCGGGGTGCCGGCCGCGACGGGACATCTGCTGCACGAGGACGCGGCCACCCGGGCGCACCCGGTCGTGCAGCACCTCGGCGTAGGTCGGGTAGTTGCGTCGGCCCACGTGCTCCCCCATCTCCAGGGACACGACCGCGTCGAAGTCGCCGTCGGGCACGTCGCGGTAGTCCTGCAGCCGGATCTCCACACGGTCCTGCAGACCTCGCTCGGCGATGCGGGCGTCGATGAAGCGCTTCTGCTCCGCGGCGATGGTCACGCCGACGACCTGCGCGCCGAAGTGCTCCGCGGCATACAGGCTCATCGAACCCCAGCCACAGCCCACGTCGAGCAGCCGCGATCCCGAGCCCAGCCCGAGCTTGTGGCCGACGAGCTCGAGCTTGTCGCGCTGGGCGTCCTCGACGGTGTAACCCTCGTCCTCGGAGCGCCAGTAGCCGCACGAGTAGGCCATGTGGGGGTCGAGGATGAGGCTGTAGAAGTCGTTGGACAGGTCGTAGTGGTGGTGGATCGCCTGACGGTCGCGACCCAGGCTGTGCAACCGTCCGCTCAGCGCGGCCTGGCTGGCCGGTGCGGGCAGGGGTAGTCCGATGGCACCCGCACCGCGGGCGACCTTGAGCAGCGCCGCGATGGCGGCAGGCGTGGGACGTATGCCGGTGAGCTGGCGCTCGTGGGCCACCGCCCGGACGTGGGTCAGCGCCTCGTCGAGGTCACCCTCGACGTCGAGCTCACCGGTGACGTAGGCCTGCGCGGCCCCGAGCTCGCCCGGGTGGCGCAGCAGCCGGCGCAGCGCGCGCGGCGATCGGAGGACCACGTGGGGGGCGTCAGCAGGTCCGGCCTCGCTGCCGTCCCATGCGGTGAGTCGCACCGGCAGCTCGCCGCCGGCGAAGGGGGCCAGAGCCTTCGCGATCTCGCCCGCGACGCCGGATCGCCCTGTCACGGTTGGGGACTCGACCCACTCGAGGGTGGTCATCAGGCTGCCTTCCTCTCGAGCACGAGCTGCTGGACGTCGAGGTAGCCCGAGCGGAAGCCCGCTCGTGAGTACTCGAGGTAGAAGTGCCACATCCGGTCGAAGACCTCGTCGAACCCGAGCGCGTGCACCCGGTCGAGGGAGTCGAGGAACCGCTCGTCCCACAGTCGCAGGGTTTCGGCGTAGTGCTGCCCGAACGAGAGCCGCTCGCTGACGTGGAGGCTGGTCTCCTCGCCGCTGACATCGATGATGGCCTCGGTCGAGGGCAGGAAGCCACCGGGGAAGATGTACTTGTTGATCCACGTGTAGGTGTACTTCGTGGCCTGCATGCGGTCGTGCGGCATGGTGATCGCCTGGATGGCGACCTTGCCGCCCGGGGCCAGGACGCTGTCGATCTTGCGGAAGTACTCGCCCCAGTACTCGTGCCCGACGGCCTCGATCATCTCGACCGAGACGACCGCGTCGAACTCACCCTCGACCAGCCGGTAGTCGAGCAGCTCGACGTCCACGGAGTCGGCGTGGCCGGCGACGGCGATCCGGTCGCGGGCCAGGGCCTGCTGCTCGCTGGAGAGGGTCACCGACAGCACCCGGGCACCGCGCGACGCAGCGCGGATGGCCAGCTCGCCCCAACCGGTGCCGATCTCGAGGACGCGGCTCCCGTCACGTACTCCGGCGGAGTCGAGCATCCGGTCGATCTTCTGCCGTTGCGCGTCCGCCAGCTGGTCCCACGTGGGGACGGTGGTCGGCACGCTGGTCGTCACCACCTCACCGGCCACGGCCCGACCGGAGTCCTCTGCCCCGTCGAAGAGGGCCGAGGAGTAGCTCAGGGTGCCGTCGAGGAAGGTCGCGAACATGTCGTTGGACAGGTCGTAGTGGCGCGCGATGTTGGTGCGGGTGTTGGTCGTCGTGTTCTTCTCGGTGTGCGGGGCGCGAGCGACGTAGAAGGCGCGGAGCTTCTGCAGGGGCTCCGGGATCAGTGTCCCCATCTGGGCGGCGAAGACCTCGAGCAGCCCGCCGAGGTCCTCGGCGTTCCAGTCGCCGGTCATGTAGGACTCACCGAAGCCGATTAGCCCACCGGCGCCGAGCGCGGCGAAGAAGCTCTCGGGGCGCTCGATGACCATCAGGGGCGCCGTGGGGTCGGTGGCGGCGCCGCCGACGATGGCCTCACGCCCGAGCTGGATGCGCACGGGCAGCCGTCGTGCGACCGAGAGGAAGATCTTGCGGGCGACTGCACCCTCGACGGCGCGGCGCGCCTTGGCGCGGCGTGCCGTGAGGTCGGGCCAGCGGCTGGCGTCGATGGCGGGCCGCGTGGACAGGCCGGCGGTGGCGGTGGTCACTGGACTGCCTCCTGGTGGTGTGAAGGGCGCGGCTGGACCGGCAGGCGGCGCAACCACAGGCGGATGCCGTGCCAGCGGATTCGCGCGGCGACGGCGAGGGGCTCGAGGGGCTGGGTGACGGCAAGGCGCAGCACCGTCGTGGCGCGAACGGGCAAGGCGCGTCCGCGCAGGCCGGCCACGAAGGGCGCCTGGTCGGGGCGCTCGAGGACCACCTGCACCTGCACGGTCTCGCCCGGGTTCGGGATGGTCAGCCGGTACCGGCCGGAGACATCGTTGAACGGTGAGACGTACAGGGCCTTGTCCACCTCGGCGTGGCCCTTGTCGTCCGCGTGGACGAGGTAGGCGTGCCGGTCGCCGTAGGTGTTGTGGACCTCGACCACGTTGCAGGCCAACCGCCCGTCCGGCGTGTGACACCAGTAGACGCTGATGGGGTTGAAGACGGTCCCGACCACGCGTGGCATGGCCAGCATAAGGATCCGGCCGCCCTCCAGGTCGATCCCCTGGGTGGCGAGGAAGGTGTCGAGGTTCTCGCGCAGCGTGTGGTCCGGCGACCCGAGGTGGTCCCGGGACTCGAAGCTCGCGAGTGGACCCAGCAGCCCCAGTCGGGGCAGCTCGTCGAGGTCCACCAGCCAGGTGTGGCTGCGGTGCCGGAAGCTGTGGCGCAGCGGGGTCGTGCGGGCGTGCACGATCGAGGTCGCGTAGATGCGAGTGGCGGCGGGTGCCTTCACCGGGCGCCCATCTCCTCGAAGTCGCCCTCGGCACCGGCGACGAGACCCGTCGCGTCCGCGACCGACACGTCCTCGTGGGCGCTCAGGGCCACGTCGGGGCGGTGCCGACCGGCAGGTGCGGTGGGCTCGTCCTCGACCCACGGCACCCCGAGCGCCTCAGCGGCGACCGCGCCGGACCGCGCCCCGTCCTCGTGGAAGCCCCACCCGTGGTAGGCGCCCGCGAACGCGATGCGGGCGGTGTTGATCTCGGGCAGTCGTCGTTGGGCTGCAACGGATTCCGGGGTGTAGAGGGGGTGCTCGTAGCGCATAGTGTCGATGACGAGGCCCTGGTCCACGCAATCCACGCCGTTCAGGGTGACGAGGAAGCGACGGTCGTTCACGTCGAGCCGCTGGAGCCGGGTCAGGTCGTAGGTGACCAGCACGCCGGTGCCGTCACCCTCCGCCCGCCGCCAGTAGTTCCACGAGGCCCGCGCGCCCGATGCCGTGGGCAAGACCGACTCGTCGGTGTGCAGCTGGGCAACGTTGCTGGAGTATGTGATCGCGCTCAGCACGTCGTGCTGGGCCCGGGTCGGCTCAGCGAGCATGGCCAAGGCCTGGTGCGGGTGTGCGGCGATGACGACCGAGTCGAAGACATCCTCGACGCCGTCGACGTCGGTCACCACGACACCGTCGGCGGTCTCGACGACCGAGCGCACGGGAGTCGACAACCTGATGTCGGCAATCCCGGCCGCGAGTGCCTCCACGTAGCGCTGGGAGCCGCCGGTCACGGTGCGCCAGGTGGGCGAGCCGAAGACCGTGAGCATGCCGTGGTGGTCGAGGAACTCGAACAGGTAGCGGGCCGGGTAGTGCAGCGACACGGACGGGTCGCAGGACCAGACTGCTGCGACCACCGGCTCGAGGAAGTGGCGGGTGAAGTAGGGGCTGAAACCGCAGCGCCCGGCGAACGAGCCGAGGGTCTCGTCACGGTTGGTGTCGGTGGCCTGACGGGCGAGGACCGCCTTGGCCTCCCGGTGGAACTTCTTCACCTCCGTGAGCATCCGCAGGTACCTGCCGTTGGTCAGGTTGGCCGCCCGCGGGAAGAGTCCCCGGGCCGCGCGCGCACCGGCATACTCCAGGCCGGCCTCGTCGTCGCGGACGGACATGCTCATGTCCGACTCCTGCGTCTCCACGCCGAGCTCACGGAAGAGGCGCAGGAGGGTGGGATACGTGCGGTCGTTGTGCACGATGAAGCCGGTGTCGACGCCGATCGTCCGGCCGTCCACCGTCACCTCGTGGGTGTCGGCGTGGCCGCCGAGGCGGCAGTCGGCCTCGTAGAGGGTCACGGCACCGCGGGTGCTGAGCACGTGGGCGGCGGTGAGCCCGGCGACTCCGCTGCCGATGACGGCGCGGCGTGGTGCAGACATGGGGATCCATCCGGTCGGGGTGACGGTTCGCCAGTGATTCGGCACGCCAGACCTGCTGGATTGGGGTCACCGGCGCCGTCGTGCGCCGCCCCCGCTCGCGGTGCTCGGCGCAGGGTGCGTCCACGGGGCGGCCGCGGCCCGCGACAGCCGGGCGACGAGCGTCTCGAGGGGCCCCCTGAGCGGCACCAGGGCGAAGCCGGCACCCACCCCCAGCACGATGAGCACCTGGTCGGGGTAGTTGGCCGGCGCCTCGAGGTCGGGCCACCAACCCTCGCCCATCATCAGGACGTGCAGCGTGTAGAGGCTCAGGGTCATCGCCCCGCCGCCGAACACCGCGGCCCAGACCCGCGGCCGGACGCGCGTGGCCAGGAGGCACAGCCCGAGCACCGCCGTCGCAATGCCGATCGTCTGTGCCAGGTCGAGGGGTGACCCTGAGTGTGGCGCAACCGTGGCCAGCCACCACCAGGAGCCGGTCGGCGTCGTGCCGTGCAGACCGTGGGTCAGGGTGGCGGCCAAGAGGTCCGGGTCCTGCCCCACCCCCTGGTCCGGGTAGGTCGCAGCGAGGGCGGCCCGGGCGTCGTCGCGGGACAGGAGCACCCGTGAGAGCACCGTGCCGGCCACCGCCACGCCGACCCCGCCCACCAGGAGCACCACGTCGACGCCCCGGCGGAGCAGGTCGGTGCGCCCGATCGCCATGCCGGCCAGCAGGTAGGCCAGCCAGACCGCAGCCGGGTAGTAGCCGACGAACAGCAGCTCGTTGAACAGGTGGAGGGGCGCGGTCAGGGACCCGGGCGTCGGGCTGCCGACCTCGTGGCCGGGAAGGTGCGGCCGCAGCACCAGGGAGAGGGCCGGCCCGGCCACCGCCCAGACACCGGCCAGGAGGGCCAGCGCGGGCGCCCGCAATCCCAGGAAGGGCAGTCCCAGGAGGAAGAGGACGGCGTAGTAGGCCAGGATCACGGCGATACCGGTCGGCACCAGGCCGAGCGTCAGGCCCAGCGCACCGATGACCAGGCTGCGGACCACCAACCTGGTCGACACGGCATACCTCTCTCGTCCGCGCACCGGCCGGGTGCGGCCGCTGACGAGGGCGACGCTGACCCCCGCCAGCACGGCGAACAGGGCCGAGGCGCGGCCCCCGGCCACCTGCTGCGCCCACGGCACGTGGGTGCCCACGAGTCCGGGGAGCATGTGGGTGGCCATCATGCCCACGAGAGCCAGGGCACGGGCCACGTCCACCCCCACGACCCGGCCCGGCGCGACCTCGGGCAGGAGGGGCCGACTCATGCCGTCATCCTGTCAGCCACCTCCTCCCATTGGGCTCCTCACCTGCGAACTTGTCCATGCTTTGCGCAACGATGTGGGACCCTGCGGGGGTGTACACGATTGGGCACGCCGCCCGCCTGACCGGCGTCCCGTCCGCCACGATCCGGGCCTGGGAACGCCGCTACGGACTCGTGCGCCCGGTGCGCACCGAGGGCGGCTACCGGCTCTACGACGAGCAGGGCCTGCAGCTGCTGCGGGCGATGGGCGCCCTCGTGGCGGCCGGCTGGTCCCCGAGCCAGGCCGCCGAGCACCTGCGCTCCGACGTCACCTCGGACGGCGACCCGCAGAACGCGCCCTGGGATGCCTACCTCGTCACCGATGAGCGGGACGACAGCGGGGAGACGGCGCACGCGCCCGCGACGGACGACGCCGCCGACCGGGATGCGTCCGGCGCCTGGGACGTCACGGCCCTGGCCCGCGGAGCCGCCGAGCTCGACCCGGTGGCGATCGACGAGGCCATCACGACGGCCTTCGCGGCCGGCCCCCTGGAGGAGGTCGTCGAGGTCTGGCTGATGCCCGCCCTGGAGATGCTCGGGGCACAGTGGCGGGCTGGCCGGGTGGACGTCGCCGGCGAGCACGTGGTGAGTGCGACCGTGCACCGACGGCTGGCGATCGAGCTGGACGCGGTCACCCCGGGTGCCGGCGGACCCCGAGTGGCCGTGGGTCTGCCGCGCGGCGCCCAGCACGAGCTCGGGATCCTGGCGTTCAGCGTGATGCTGCGAAGAGCCGGCGTCGACGTCCTCTACCTCGGGGCCGACCTGCCCGCCCAGCACTGGGTCCGCGTCGTCCAGCAACAGCGGCCGGCCGCCGTGGTGATCGGGACCCCGACCCCCACCGACGTGCTGTCCACCCGTGAGACGGTCGCTGCCCTGCGCGCCGTCGACCCGGTGCTGCGGGTCCACGTCGGCGGAGGCGCGCAGTTCGAGGTCGGGCAGGGTGCGGTGACCCTCGGGCACTCCGTGGCCACCGCGGCCCACAACCTCGCCCTCGCGCTGGGCCGCGCCGCCAGCTGAGGACTCCAATCCGGCGATCTCGACGGCGCCGAATGTGAGGTGGGTCACGTCAGTCTGGGTGCTCCGCGCTGGCGATGCCCACCACCGCGCGGGATCCCGCTGCCCGCGCACTCTCAAGGAGTGAGCAATGAGCAACACCTCACGGCGAGTCTTCCTGGCCGCGGCCGGGTCGAGCGCTGCCGCCGCCGCGGCCCTCGCGGCTGCCCCGGGGGCCCTGGCCGCCCCTTCCGGCCAGCGGCCGGATGACTCCGCACCGGACGACGAGCCCCTCGTCGCCTACATCGACGACGTGACCACTGGGCGCGTCGCCATCCTGTTCGGCGAGGACGAGGTCTTCGTGCACGACGCCGACCTCGTCCGTCGGCTGACCCGAGCAGCGAGGAGGTAGCCATGTCCTCGCACCGCGAAGCCCCGGAGGTCTCCAAGGACCCGGTGGCGGACAACACCGACGTCTACGCGTTCGTCAGCCCCGACAAGCCGGACACCGTCACGCTGATCGCCAACTTCATCCCGTTCCAGAACCCCCAGGGCGGACCGAACTTCTACGAGTTCGGTGACGACGTCCTCTATGAGATCCACGTGAGCAACCGCGGCGGCGCGCGCGCCGACGTGACCTACCAGTTCCGGTTCCGCACCAAGGTCCGCAACGACTCCACCTTCCTCTACAACACCGGGCCCATCACCTCGATCTCCGATCCGGCGTGGAACCGTCCGCAGTCCTACTCGGTCACCCGGGTGGCCAGGGGCGACTACCCCCGACTGCTCGCGAGCCGGCTGTCCTGCCCGCCGGTCAACATCGGCCCGCGCAGCACACCGAAGTACGCCACCCTGGCCGGCCAGGCGGTCCACTCGATCCAGGGTGGACGCAAGGTGTTCGCGGGCCAGCGGGCCGAGGGGTTCCACGTGGACCTCGGGAGCATCTTCGACCTGGGCACCCTCCGCCCGTTCCAGATGCTCCACCTGATCCCGTCCGCGGCAGCAGTCGGCGTCAACGGCACCCAGGGGCTCAACGTCCACAGCATCGCCATCCAGGTGCCGATCTCGGACCTGACCCGCAGGGGCAACAAGCCGACCGACCCGCTGGACGCCGGGTCCGTCATCGGCGTGTGGGCCACGGCCAGCCGGCAGAAGTCGCGGATCTGGGACGACGTCGCCGAGCGCTATGCCTGGCGGGGTCCGTTCAGCCAGGTCTCCCGGCTCGGGAACCCGCTGTTCAACGAGGTCATCACCCCGATGGCCATGAAGGACCGCTGGAACGCCCGGCAGCCCCACGACGACTCCGACTTCGCCCGCTACGTGGCCAGGCCGGAGCTCGCCAAGCTGCTGCCGGTCCTCTACCCCGGGGTCTTCCCGAACCTGGCCGGCTACACCAAGGACCGGGCCGACCTGCTCGCGATCCTGCTGACCGGCATCCCCAAGGGGGTCGTCCCGGGCTTCCAGAACTACACCGGGAGCACCCAGGCCGACCTGCTGCGGCTCAACGTCGCGGTGCCCCCGACCGCGAACCCCAACCCGATCGGGCTCGTCGCCGGTGACGCCGCCGGGTTCCCGAACGGGCGCCGGTTGATCGACGACGTCGTGGCGATCGAGCTGCGGGCCGTGGCCGGGGCGACCATCCCGCTGGTCGACCCGAGCTTCACCCCGGACGGGGCAGCCAGCGTGGTCACCGACGGCACGTCGAACACGAACGCGCCCTACCTCGACGCGTTCCCCTACCTCGGCCACCCGGCCGGGGGCTACCAGACGCTGCCCGGGACCCCCGCGGCCTGACCCACGTCGTGGCGGCGGCCGGGTCCACCAGCGGCCGCCGCCACGACCTCCTCGGGTGACCGCCCGAGCACAGCGCGAACAGTAGGAACACGAACAGCCAGGAGGCCGCCATGGGCGGAACGATGGAGAACCCGTATGCCGGTCAGGGACCGGTGCTGCTCGACATCGGTGGCGACGTGGGGGCCCTCGTGGTCGTCATGCCACCGGAGACCGACGGCCTGGAGGTGGAGCTGCGCCCGGCCGGCGCGACCGCCGCGGGACCGACGACGCAGACGCAGGGACACCGCCACACCGACGGCCACGACCACCACGAGCCCCACCACCACCGCCACGACAGCGATCACCACGACAGCGATCACCACGACCACGACGACGCCGGGACCACCGGCCACGGGGCGGACCCCGCCCACGCGGCATACCCGCACGTGGGGGTGGTGGCCCGTCCCGACGGTGCGGGCGTCGTGCACTCGCTGGTCTACCCCTCGGTGACCGAGGGTGAGTACGAGCTCTACCAGCTGCCCGACGGACCCGTGGTGATGACCGCGTCGGTCATCGGCGGGCAGGTCACCCGGAACCGCTGGCCGGGGTGAGGCACGACGAGTAGCCGAGCCGAGGACGGCTACTGGGTGGCAGACAGCTCGGTGGTCGAGAACAGGTCGACCACCGGGGCGGGGGCGGTCGGCGCCGCCGACTGCGACGGCTTCGTCGTCGGGCCCGCCAGGGCGATGGCGTCCAAGGCGTCGGCGTCGGCGTCGGCGGCACCGAGCTCCTCCGTGAGCGCATCGGTGAGCAGCGCGACCAGCGCCTCCAGCTGGACGTCGGCGGAGGAGCCGACCTCCTCGTCGGAGCCGTCCAGCGCTCGGGCCGCCAGCCCGGCCTTGGTGTCGATCAGCTGGGCGATCTTGGCGTCGATGGTCTGCGCGGCGATGATCCGCCAGGCGGTGACCGGCTCGGCCTGACCGATCCGGTGGACGCGGTCGATGGCCTGGGTCTGCTCGGCGGCAGTCCAGGACAGCTCGGCGAGCACGACGTTGGACGCGACCTGGAGGTTGAGGCCGACCCCGGCCGCCGTCAGCGAACACACGACGACCGCGACCTCGGGGTCGTTGATGAACGCGTCGATGTTGGCCTTGCGGACCTTCGCGGTCTGGTCGCCGCGGATCGAGGAGTACTTCATGCCACGTCGCGCGAACGTCTCCTCGGCCACGTCCATGACGTCGATGTGCTTGGCGAAGAAGACGACCTTGCCGACGCTGCGGGCGAGCTGGCCCGCGTAGTCGGCGGCGAGCCCGGCCTTGGCCTGGCCGATGCGACGCATGACGGTGAAGACGTTGTCGCCCGACTTGGCCTTGCTGCCCTCCTCGCGCTCCCAGGTCGCGACCCGACGGACGAGGTCGTGGTCGATCCCCTCGACGTCCGGGCCGGCGGTGCGGGCCGCGACGGCTGCGTGGTAGCGCTTGACCAGTCGGCGGGCCAGCTCCTGCTCGGCGGCGCGGATGGATCGTCCGGCGTCGTCGTCGAGCTCGACCGGCAGGTCGGCCACGCGACGGGCCGGGATGTCGGCGGCGACGTCGACCTTGCGACGCCGGACGATGCCCTGCTCGATGACGCTGGTGCGAGCCGCGGCGTAGAAGCCGGAGTCGGCCGGCGTCAGGCCGGTCTCCTCGAGGGCCGCCATGAGGGCGTGCCGCGGCTTCTTGTCGTCGATCCAGCCGAGGAACTGCCAGATCGCCTTGAAGTCCTCGATGTCGTTGATGAGTGGCGTGCCCGTCAGCGCCATGAGGAGCGGGTTGGGGGTGCGCTGGCGGATCCGGTCGGCCAGCTGCAGGACGTGCTGCGAGCGCTGCGACGTCTTGTTCTTGATGAAGTGCGCCTCGTCGACGACCATGCCGCGGAAGCCGAGGTCGCCGAGCCACCCCACGTGCCGGTCGAGGACCTCGTAGTTGACCACCACGATGTCGGCGAACCCGTCGATGGTGTCGCCGTTGCCGTGGATCACCGTGGCGGGGTGGCCGGGAGTCCACAGCTCCGCCTCGTGGGCCCAGTTGGCCTTGACCACGTTCGGGACGACGACGAGCAGCGGGTAGGCGTCGGCAGCGCTGGCGGCCAGCAGGGCCTGTGCGGTCTTGCCGAGACCCGGCTCGTCGGCGAGCAGGAAGCTGCGGTGGCCGGCGGCGGCCGCAGCGACGACCTGGCCCTGGTGCCGCATCAGCTGCAGCTCACCGGCGCCGCGCAGGACGCTGGTGGGTTCGGGCAGGGGCATGCAGGAGGAGTCGCCGCCGTACTCGAACGCCCGGAAGAGCGGACCGAGCAGCTCCCAGCTGGCCAGCCGTCCGGTCGTGGGCTTGCGGGGGGCGACCGCACTGAAGTCGGGAGCCAGAAACGGGTTCGCGAGCTGGCGGGCGACGACCGACTGGGGCACGGCGCGGCGCTCGGGCGCAGGGGCGAGTCCCTCGGGAGCCTCCTCCTCGACCTCTTCGGGCTCGGCTTCGAGGCCGGCCGCGCGGAGCATGTCGCGTCGCAGCGTCGCCGCCGCGTCGCTCACGACGGCGTCCTCGGCCAACAGGGCCAGCAGCGAGGTGTCCCGGGCGGCCGTCTTGGCCAGGATCGTCGCGACGCCGTCGAGCCGCTTGAGCTGTCCGTCGCGCTCGGCCACGGTGACGGTGGTGTCGGCCTTGACCCTGGCGCGCTCCTCGCGCACGAGGAGCGCGACGACCTGGAACTTGGCGCGTCCGGAGGGCTTGACCCGACCGCGCTGGGCGTCGGTCTCGACCTCGCGCACGGCGCGAGCCAGCACGGGGATGATCCCCTCGTTGTCGAGCGCACGCCCGCGGCGCTGGGTGCGCTGCGCGGGTCGCTGACCGCCGGACTGGCGCTGGCCTCGCTGAGCCAAGTACTCCTCCTGAAGGATGCCCGCGACGTGCGGGCCGAGCGAACGACGGGCCACCCCGCGTGTGACGGTGTGGACACCGGGACGGAACGGCCTGGAGACCGTTCCTTGCTCGTCCCATGGTGTGCTGGGACGGATCGACGTGCCGTCCCCGACGGCGCGCCCACGGCGTGCAACCGACGACCTGCGGTCGCGGGGCCCGCCAGGCGCTGAACCGAGTCGGCGCCAGAAGTGCGGTACGGCCGGGAGCCGGTACGCGTCGATGGTACCGCGCCGCATGCCTGCGCAGCGAACGCCGCGCTGCCGACGCCAGGTCGCGGGCCGAGCAGCCGCGAGCCCGTGGTATGCCGCGTGGCCACCACGCGGCATACCCGCACCGCCCAGCGCGGCCGACGGGGCCGTCCCGTGTGCTGGCATAGGATCGAAGCATGCGCTGCGTGAGCGGACCCCTCGCAGCCGAGCCCACCTCTCCGGCCGCGACCCAGTGAGCAGTCACGCGCACGGGCACCCCGGGGCGACGCACCGGTGGCGGCTGCGGACGGCTTTCGTGCTGGTCGCCGGCTTCTTCGTCGTCGAGCTGGTCACCGGGCTGGTGTCGGGGTCGCTCGCGCTGCTGAGCGATGCGGGCCACATGGCGGCCGACGTGGTCGCGCTGGGCGCGGCGCTCGTCGCCACCCGCATCGCGGCGCGGCCCGACAGCAGCGGGCGCCGCACGTTCGGCTCCTACCGCGCCGAGGTGTTCGCCTCCGGGCTCGCGGTCCTGCTCATGCTCGGCGTGGCCGGCTACATCGTCGTCGAGGCACTCGGCCGGATCGGCGACTCCCCCGACGTCGCCACGGGCGCGATGCTCGTCGTCGGGGCCATCGGTCTGGTCGTCAACGTCGCCTGCCTGAGCTTGCTGCGCGGCGGTGCGGCCGAGTCGCTCAACGTCAAGGGCGCGTACCTCGAGGTGGTGGCCGACACCCTGGGATCGGTCGGCGTCATCGTTGCCGGGGCGCTGGTGGCGGCCACGGGCAGCGCCTGGTGGGACACGGCCATCGCGCTGGCGATCGCTGCCTTCGTCGCGGTGCGGGCCGTGCAGCTGGGTCGCGAGGTCCTGGGTGTCCTCGGGCAGCACGCCCCAGCCGGCATGGAGGCCGAGACCGTGGCGCACGCCCTCGCCGGGGTCGACGGGGTCATCGACGTCCACGACCTGCACGTGTGGACCCTGACCTCGGGCATGAACGTCGCCACCGCCCACTTGGTGACCTCGGAGAGCGCCGACGCCCACGGGGTGCTCGACCGCGCCAGGCAGGTCATGCGGTCGCAGTTCGGGGTCGAGCACGCCACCCTCCAGGTGGAGCCCGACACGCACACCGGGTGCAAGGAAGTCACCTGGTAGCAGTGCGGTCCGCGTCGTTCCGGACGGCCCGGTGTTTCGAACGGCTCTGTGGGTTTCGAACGGCTCCGTGGTTCCCCCGCACGGCCGTCGCGTGATTTTACGCTGGTGACCCGGATCTCGCAGCCGAACCGGTGGAGTCCTTACCCGACTCCACCGAACGTATACCGAGGGATGGACAAATCTGCCCCCTTGGCACTGTTTCGCCCGCAGCGCCGCCCGTTCGGCGCCATATTGGCGATCCAGAACCCAAACCGAGGGGGTGGGGGGCATGGTCCCAGTGGTCGTCCGGCTGAAGGAGGCTGGTGTGTGCGCATGCGGACAGGTCGTCGCGGCCGGCGAGCGCGCGGGCTCGACGCGTCAGTCGGGCCTGGTGGTGTGCCTCTCGTGCGTGGCTGCGTTCTCCACGGCTCCTGACGAGGACATCCTGAGCGTCTACTACGAGGCGCCGGCCCCGGGCCAGGACGCAGACCTGTCCGTGTCGCTGCCCGAGCCTGTCTCCGTCGTCATCCCCGCGGACTGGGGGCCGTCCACGCCGAGCAAGCTGCCCGCGTGGCAGCGTTCGGCCGGCATCACCGTCGACCTGCCGCCCGCTGCCCCCGTGGGTCCGGGTCGCGTCGAGCCTGCGGTGCCGCCGGTGGTCGTGCAGTTCGCCCCGCCGTCACCGGTCGAGGAGGACGCTCTTCGCGCAGCGGAGGTCGAGTCCCCCGTTCCCACACCAGTGCCAGCTGCGCCGGCTGCCCCGGTGGCAGAAACCCCTCCCCCCGCTTCGGCGGCAGAGACCCCTCCCCCTGCTCCGGCGGCAGAGACTCCTCCCAGTGCTCCGGTGGCAGAGACCGCTCCCGTCGCCCCGGCTCCTCCCGTGGACGCCGCCGCGGCAGAGGCTCCTGAGCCCGCGACCTCCGTCATCGCCGTGTCGCACGAGGCCGTCGCGATCGTCGGCCCGTCGCACCGACGCCGCACCTTCCTGCCCGCCGGGCTGCTGGCGCTGCGCGCCTCCCGCGGTCGGGACCCCGGCGTGACCGGCACCCCCGACGGCGCCACCCGGGCCATCCTGGACGCCGCAGCCGACGCCGGCGTCCTGTCGCTGCACGACCGGCACATGCCGGGTCGGCGCGGCCGCATCGCGCACCTCGCTGTGGGGGCTGGTGGCGTCTACGTCATCGACGTCGTGCGCGCCAAGAACGCCTCTGTGGAGGTGCGTCCCGCCGACGAGCCGGCTCCGGTGGCCCGTGAGCTGCTCGTCGGCGGTCGCCCCATGACGTCGACCGTGACCGCGACGCAGGGGCGGGTCGAGATCGTGCGCGCGCTGCTCGACGAGGTCGGGCTGTCCGCGGTGCCGGTGGTCGGTGTCATGTGCTTCGTCGACGCCGCTGTGCCGACCGATGCCGACCTCGAGGTCGACGGCGTCCAGGTCACCGGCAAGACCGGTCTCCCGGCGCTGGTCCGCAGTGAAGGCGCCCTCGAAGGGGACCACCTCGAGACCCTGGCGGAGTACCTGGCCGAGCGTCTGCCCGCCTGACCCCTTCCGACTTCCTGCCACCAGGCCCTCACGGAGCCCTGTCTTCCCGGCCCCGGTGAGGCACTGGTGGCACCACGTCGGGCGCGAGTGGGCATCGGCGCGTCGAGGCGGTCGGCCTTCGCGCCGTCGCCTAGGTTTGAGGACCAGCAGGGCAGCCGGCGCAGCGGGGGCGCGTCGCGGGTTGCCCCATCCGGCAGGACCGCTCGGACGGCGGGTCCCGGTTGGCCGGTGGCACACGAAGGGAAGCTGATGGTCAACGTCCTGCTCGCCGGCGGGATCTCGATGGCTGTGGCGCTGCTCGGCACCCCGTTCTTCACCCGGTTCCTGGTCCGGCGTCAGTACGGCCAGTTCATCCGGGACGACCTCACCCAGCACCACTACAAGCGGGGAAAGCCCACGATGGGCGGCGCGGTGATCATCGGCGCCACCGTGGTCGGCTACTTCGTCTCCCACCTGGTCCTCGTCGCGGTGAGCTCCAGTGGCGCCATCGCGGTCGCGCCGGGTCGACTCTCCCTCAGCGCGCTGCTCGTGCTCTTCCTGCTGGTCGGGATGGGGCTGGTCGGCTTCCTCGACGACTACACGAAGATCTCGAAGGCCCGCAGCCTCGGGCTCACGTCGAAGCAGAAGCTCCTCGGCCAGACCCTCGTGACCGTGGCCTTCGCCATCCTCGCCCTGCTCGTGACCGACGGCTCCGGGCGCGCCTCGGCGTCCACCGCGATCTCTTTCATCCGGGACACCCCCGTCGACCTCGCGGTGGCTGGTCCGGCGCTCGGGCTGGTCCTGTTCATCCTGTGGGCCAACGTGTTGGTCAGCGGCGCCTCGAACGGCGTCAACATCACCGACGGGCTCGACGGACTGGCCACCGGTGCGTCGGTCATGGTCTTCGGCGCCTACAGCGGCATTGCCCTGTGGCAGTACAACCAAGCCTGCGCCATCGCCCCCGGCCCAGGCTGCTACGACGTGCGGGACGGGCTCGACCTCGCCGTGGTCGCCTGCGCCATCGCCGGAGCCTGCTTCGGCTTCCTGTGGTGGAACGCCTCCCCGGCCAGCATCATCATGGGCGACACCGGGTCGCTCTCCCTCGGCGCCGCCCTGGCGGGTATGGCGATCCTGACCCGCACCGAGCTGCTGCTGGTCATCCTCGGGGGCCTGTTCGTGATGATCACCATGTCGGTCGTCATCCAGGTCGTGAGCTTCAAGCTGACCGGGAAGCGGGTCTTCCGGATCGCCCCCATCCACCACCACTTCGAGATGATCGGCTGGGCCGAGATCACCATCGTCATCCGGTTCTGGATCATCGCCGGCATCTGCGTGGTCTCCGGGCTGGGGCTCTTCTACGCCGAGTGGGTCACCGGCCAGTAGCCAGCGACGCCGGGGCTGGGGCTAGGCCGTGGGCCCTCACTCTTTTGCCGGTGGCCTCCTCGGGTGGTCGGGACGACCCTGAGAGCGACGTCAGCTGTGGCAGGGTCGCGGCGTCTGCAACGGGGGACGTCACCCCGGCGTCACCCGGATCCGACCCGGACGGGAGGTTGCGGATCATGTTGATGCACGTTGTGTGGGAGTGGGCCGATGCAAGCGAAGCAGGCGGCGCCCGCGCCTTGGCGGTGTTCCAGGGCTGGAAGCCGCCACCCGGCGCCGACTTCCAGGCCTTCTACGGCTTCGCCGACGGGGACGGCGGTGTCGCCCTCATCGAGGTGGACAGCGCTGCGACCCTGGCACGGGCGGTGAGCGCGTTCACCCCCTGGCTGCGGTTCACGGCCAAACCCATCCTCCCCATCGAGGAGTCGGCCGGCATCGCCGGCGAGGGGATCGCCTTCCGGGCCACGATCGGCTGACGCCTGTCGCCCGGCCCTGCTCTCCCACCCCACCGCACGACCATCCGGAGGTCACCATGACCGACAAGCAGAACATCGAAGCTCCGCACGAGCGCCGGCCCTTCAAGGACCACGGCCACATGGACGTGGTCACGCTCGGCGGTTTCACGCTCGGCCGCGGCGTGTTCGAACCGGGCTGGCGCTGGTCCGACGACGTCAAGCCGATCGCAGGCACCGACTCCTGCCAGACGCACCACACCGGCCTCTGCCTGTCCGGGCAGATGACGGTCCGGTTCGACGACGGCAGCGAGCTGGAGGTCGGCCCGGGCGACGTCGTGGACATCGACCCCGGACACGACGCCTGGACGGTCGGCGACGAGCCGTGCGTCCTGGTCGACACGGGCGTCGCTGCCTACGCCAAGCCGAGGTGACCGAAGGCTCCAGTACCTTCGGGTCATGGAGTCGCTCGGGGACGCCCTCGCCCGACGCGCTGAGGACGAGGGCTTCTCGGGTGTGGTCCGCGTCGACCGCGGCGGCCGGACCGAGGTCGCCCAAGCCTTCGGTCTCGCAGAACGGGCCTTCGGAGCGCCCAACACCCTGACCACGCGGTTCGGGACCGCCAGCGGCTGCAAGGCCTTCACGGCACTCACCGTCGTGACCCTGGTCGACGAGGGTCGGCTCTCGCTGAGCACCACTGCGCGGTCGCTCCTTGGCGACAGCCTGCCGGAGATCGACGATCGGGTCACCGTCGAGCACCTGCTCGCGCACCGATCCGGCATCGGGGACTACCTCGACGAAGAGGCCGACTTCGATCCCACCGACTACGTCATGCCGGTGCCCGTCCACCAGCTCGCGACGACCGAGTCCTATGTCAGCGCGCTCGATGGATATCCGACGAAGTTCGCACCGGGCGAGCGGTTCTGCTACAACAACAGCGGCTACGTCGTGCTCGCGCTCCTGGCCGAGCGCGTCACCGGCACGCCCTTCCCCACCCTCGTGGCGGAGAAGGTGTGTGGCCCCGCTGCCATGGACCACACGGCATACCTGCGCGGTGACGAGCTGCCAGCGGGCGTCGCCCGCGGTTACCTGGGCCCCGACGGGCTGCGCACCAACGTGTTGCACCTGCCCGTACTCGGCAGCGGCGACGGCGGCATGTACACGACCGCCGAGGACCTCGACCGCTTCTGGACCGCACTGTTCGCAGGGCGGATCGTCCCCATGCGTCGGGTGCACGAGATGGTGCGACCACGGAACGACGTGCCGACGGAGGGCCGTCGCTACGGCTTGGGCTTCTGGATCCACCGGGAGCGGGACGTGGTCTTCCTCGACGGCTGTGACGCGGGGGTCGGGTTCCGCAGCGTCCACGACCCGTCCACCGGCGCCACGTGGACCGTCCTGTCGAACACCACCGACGGGGCATGGGCGATCGCAGCCTTCCTCGAGGAACGCCTGCTCGGTTAGCTCGCGGGAAGCGGCAGGCCAGGCCAGCGCCCAGCGCGATGGACGCGACAGCAGAAGGCCCGGACCAGTGGTCCGGGCCTTCTGTGTGTGACGCGTTGGTAGCGGGGGCAGGATTTGAACCTGCGACCTCCGGGTTATGAGCCAGCCCAGCCCACGTCTCAGGTGTTCCGCAGCCTCTCCCCCGCCGCACGAAATCTCAGGGTCGCGTCCCCGTCCTCGCACCGCGTCTCAAGCCGTCCCGCCACCTCCCGGTTACACATCTGGCTACATCTCCCAGCCTGCAAGACACGTCTGGTCATTGGCCTGCTTGGGGTACCCGCGCACCGATACACAGGCTGTGTTTCTGGCTTGGTGGCCCGGAACTGGCCAGCGCCTGTTGCACAGAAGGTCGGAGACGCCGAGTGGCCTAGCGATGGCCGCTTCAGGACGTGAGGTGGGCGAAGGCGACGATGTTGTCGACGTAGTGACCGGTGGACTGGTCGAAGGCTCCACCGCACGTGATGAGGCGCAACTCGGCGCGACCCCTGGTGTCGCCGTATACGGTCGAGGTCGGGAAGTCCGCCTTGGAGTAGCGCGCGACGCGGTCGACGACGAAGCGGGCGGTCGAACCGTCCTTGCGGAGGACGCTCACCGTCGCGCCCTTCTGCAACGACCCCAAGCGGTAGAAGACCGCGGGACCGGACTTGCTGTCCACGTGCGCCCCGATGACGGCGGGGCCGAACTCACCCGGGGTGGGGCCGCCGGCATACCAGCCTGCTTTGGCGAAGTCGGTCGGCGCCTGGAGCTTGCCCTTCTTGTCGAGGGTGAGGTCGACGATGCCCTTGGTGTTCACGCCGATGGATGGAATTCGGAGTGCGACAGGCGAACTCGGCTCCATGATCGGACCGAAGTCGGGGGTGGTGGGTGCCGCTGTCTTGCCTGCCCCGGACGTGGGGGAGGACGTCGCGCTCGGTGCCGAGGTCGACGGAGCCGGGGAGGTCGTGAAGGCGGACTGAGCCGCGTCGGGCTGCGGCGGTGCCTGCGTGCCCGAGAAGGACTTCACCACGAGCAGCCCTCCCACGAGGAGGAGCACGACGGTGACCGCCGCGGCAATGCTGCCGCGACGGTCACCGAACTTCGTGGAGAGGGACATCAGGCGCGGTTACGAGCCTTGCGAGCAGTGAAGGCACCGGTACCCGCGGCAGCGAGCAGGAGGCCGCCACCGAGGAGGAGCATGCCCTCGTTGTTCGGGGTGGAGGTGCCGCCGGCGCCCGTGTCCATGCCACCGGCCGGAGCCGCGCTCAGGACGCCACAGATGGCCGGGTCAGTGGCCTCGGTGGGCAGGCTCGGGTCGAGGTCGCTCTTGGTGTCACCGTCGTACTTGCCGTTGTCGTTGTGGTCGACGCCGTGGACGACCACGACGGCCTTGCCCTCCGTGATGGCCTGGGCCACGTCGGAGGAGACCTTGATGCTGCCGCGCTCGTAGTTGATCTTGCCGCCGGGGGCGGTGTCGAACCGGTCAACGGCGAGGCCGCTCTTGGGCGAGGTGTCACCGGTCTTGGTGAGGGAGACGACGATCGGGCCGTAGGCCGGGCCACCGTCGGTGGTGTTGATGGTGCCGTCGCCCTTGGCGTCGTCGCCGGCGGCGGGGCACTCGTGCCTCGCGTCCGCCCCGAAGTGGATGTGGGCCGCGTGCGGCTGGTCGGGAAGGAGGCCGTTCGCCGCCATGGTCACGTCGATGCGGGTGCCGCTGACGGTCACCATCGCGGTGCCGCTGCCCTTGACGCCATTGAGGACCACGGGGCGAAGGGTGGCCATCGTGTTCCCGTCGGCCGCCTGCGCAACGCCTGCACCGAGGAAGGGCAGCAGGGCGGCAGAGCCCAGGGCGATGGTCGCGATCTTGGTGGTGGTACGCATTCGGTAACTCCTTGATCCGCGGCCGCTTCGGGTCGCACTGGAAACACACTTGTGCAGGTACTTCGTCGCCCTTCACGACCCAGATGGGTGCAAAGCTCAACTTTCTGCGCGACTGGCTCGCTCCTACGCAGGTCAGGCGCCTGTGCGGTCGCGACGCGACACCACCAGCCCGGCGGCAGCGCCCACGGCGGCGACCGCCTCGGCGACGGCGCTCAGGGACTTCTCCGTGAACCAGACCGGCTCGTACATCGCGGGTATCGGCCCCAGGGCTGGAACGTCGACATACCTGTAGAGCACCACGGTCACACACGCACTCACCCCGACGGCGAAGGCCGCCAGCAAGGCGGCCCGGCTCCCGCGCCATACCACCCAGACGGCCACCACCAGGGCTGCCGCCGCCTCGATGCGGAAGAGGTTGCCCGCACCGATTCCGCTGGGGGCCGACTGCTGGTAACCGGGCGCGAGGTGGAGGTGGACGACCGTGTCGACGACCAGGGTCACCGCGATCGCTGCCCGCAGCACGAGGTGCAGCACGCGGGGGGCACGATCGGCTTTCGCGTGGCCCGATTGGATGGTCACTTAACCACGAGGGTGCTGGTCATGTTCGCGTGGAAAGTGCAGACGAACGTGTAGCTGCCGGCCTTGTCGGGCGCTTTCAACGTGGCCGTCCCCTTGGGGTCGATCTTCACGTCGAACCCGCCGTCCTTGGAGGTGACCGTGTGGGCCTGCGAGTCGTCGTTGCTGATCGTGATCGTGGCCCCGGGGGCGACCGACACCGGCACCTTGTAGGCGAAGTCCGAGATGGTGATGACCGACTCGGACTCCTGCGCCGGCGACGACGACGACGGCGCCGCTGAGCTGCTGCTCGAGGACGACATGTCCATGCCCGACATGGGGGAGGTGGATGACGAGCCGGCGTCCCCACTCGACGAACCACACGCAGACAAGCCCAGAGCCAGGACCGGGACGACAGCGAGCAGCGAGATCTTGCGGGTCATGTGATGCCTCCAGATCGGGCGGCCGCTTGGGCGACCACGGTCAGGAGTTCGGTGCGACGCTCGATCCGGCTTGGTTCGCGCCGCTCATGACCGCGACGATTCCCGAGGCGCAGCGGCCACCGATGGCGCTGCGCCCAGACGTCAGAGGACGGACTCGAAGGGGATCGTCAGGCTGTGGCCGCAACGTGGTCAAGCGCGCTCGCCAGGCTCCGCAGCCCGTCCCTGATCCGGGTCTTGGCCGTGCTCTGCGGGATTCCGAGCTGGACCGCGACCTCCGGGTACGTCAGTCCGTGGAAGTAGGCCAGCTGGAGGGCGGTGCGCTGCTTCACCGTCAGCGCCGCCAGGGCGCCCCTGACCCGGGCAGCCTCGAAGGAGGAGTGCGCCGACTCTGCCGTGGAGTCGAAGGGCGCATCGGTGACCTTCCGCGACCACACGTCATCACGAGTCCGGCTGGCGCTGATGCTGCGGACTCTGTCCACCGCGCGCCGGTGGGCAATCGTCAGGACCCAGCCGATGGCGGAGCCACGGGAAGGCTCGAAGCGACTCGACTCGGCCCACACGCACGCAAAGACGTCCCGAGTGACCTCTTCAGCGAGGGAATGCTGGACCACGAGGCGCAAGACCAGGCCGAACACCCGGGAAGCCGTGGCGCCGTACAGCCCCTCGAAGGCTCTCTCGTCGCCGGAGGCGCATCGAACCAGCAGGTCTGCCAACGCGGGCGCCGGGTCAGGTTCACCGAGATGACCCGTGCCGCCACCCAGGCGAGCATGCTCGCTCATGGGTGGCGCACGGACATGCGCATCACAAGATCGTGCAGGCCGTCCCTGAGCTCGCCGAGCTCGTCACCGCACAGGCCGGTCTGATCCACCACGTTCAGCTGCGCCCTCGACGCAGCTGACTCCAGGTCAGCGCCCTTGCTGGTGAGCCTGACTCTGACCGCTCGCCCATCGGCGGAGTCCTGGTCCCGCACCACCAAGCCGGCCTCCTCGAGACGGCCGAGGATGGGACTGACTGCGGGCGACGACAGCTGCAGCCGAGCGGCGATCTCGTGGATTAGTGGGCCGTCCGACTCCCACAAGACCAACATCACCAGGTACTGCGGGTAGGTCAGCCCGATGGCCTCGAGCAGGGGCCGGTAGGCCCGAGTCACCTGGTTGGTCGCGGCGTAGAGGGCAAAACACAGCTGGTCGTTCAGTCGCAGATTGCTGGACGTGGCCATGGGGCTCCTTCGTGACATCCATCAATATAGATAACGCGTGAAGTAAACGGGGGCCCGCGCCCGATGCGGTGGGGCGGCAATCCGGATGGCCGGGTTGTGACGAACACCACATCGGGTGTGGTGCATGGGCGCCGAGGGGCACCCCAACGCAATGAAGGGTTCGACATGAACAAGACCATGAAGGTCGCCTTGGCAGTACCGGCTGCCGTTCTGCTTTCGGCCGGGGCCGCGGCTGCGGTCAGCGCGGGAACCTTCGGTGCATCTTTGGCGCCGGTTCCCCACGACCACGCAGCTGATGGCGGATCGAACGTCACCGGCAACGCCGTGCTGCGGCTCACTGGTCGCACCCTGGACATCAACCTGACTGCCTCGGGCTTGACCCCCAACGAGCCGCATGCCATGCACATTCACGGCCTGACACAGGCCAGGAACGAGTGCCCGGGCATCGAGGCCGACACCAATACCGGCGACCCGATCGACCCCTCTACCTTCGTCGCGGGCCAACCCGACGGGCTCATCTCCCTGGGCGAGGGGGCACCTGACTACGGTCCCATCGACGTGTCCATGACGGTGACCGGCGACACCAGCCCCTCCAGCGGCCTCAGCCTTGAACGGTTCCTGGCCGCCGACGCCAATGGCAACCTCAACTACCACCGCAGCGTCGTGGTTCCCAAGGAGGTCGCCAAGAACCTCGCCAACCTTCACATCGTCATCCATGGCACGGACCTGCCGAGCGACCCGGACCACACCTCGCTGAGCAGCTTGTTCGAAGCGACCCTGCCCGTGGCCTGCGGCGAGATCACTCGCCAGTAGCCAGCCCTGTCACTGCCGAGCCTCTCGTGCTCGGCAGTGACAGGCCCTTGGTTCATCGCGGGGCCGAGGTCACCGCCGTCTTCACCGACGAGCGTGACTCGCTCGACATCTCAAAGAACAGCCCGCCACGGGGGCAAATGCCTGCATGGCTCCTACCATCGCCGCGTCCTGAGGCCAGGCGTCATGCAGACCGAGATCTTGGCCGCACTCGTCGTCGGCCTTCCTTCGGACGGACCTCACCCACCCGCGGCCCGTTCGTGGACCCGCCCCGGCAGACGAGCCTCCGTATGCCGGTTCGCCGACCCGTCGGCCATGCTGCCGGGGGCGGTCGCTTCCGCCCTCCTGACCCGTGGTCGCCGAACCCACTGAGGTCAGCGGTGGGCGGCCTCGAGCAGGGTCTTGAGTCGTGCGAGGTCCTTGGTCGTGGCCTTGCGCATAGCGAGTTCCATGACGGGTGCGGCAAGTCGGGAGAAGCCTGCAGGGTTGCCCCGGTTACGCAGGGTCATCCTTGTGCTGCCGTGGCCAACCGTCTCCCACCTGTACGTCGTTTCCATCGGGAAGGGACCGTCTGCGGTCCTCATCACCAGTCGCACCTGCGGTTCGAGCTCGACCACCTCGTAGGTGTACGCCAAGCGCCTGCCCAGGAAGTGCGCGACGAAGTCCATCCGCGATCCGACCGCCACGGGCGGCTGGGTCTGCCAGACGACGGACGTGATGTTGGTGTACCAGTCCGGAGCGTTTGTGGGGTCGCTCGCAAACGAGGCAACCGCGCTGACCGGCATGTCGATCGTGGTCTGCACCTGCACGTCCACAGTCATGGCGACATCATCTCGCACCCGCGCGGTGGACCTCAGGACGACTGTTCGGGACGCCGGACAAACGTCGAGGAGTAGATCCGGCAGTCAGCCTGTCCGGTCTCCCGTCAGGGCCCGGGCGAGCTCGACCAACGTCGGCGCCTCGACATCGGGCCTGGCATAGAAGCCGGGGTAGAGCGCGCCTGCGCGATTGATGAGGCCCGAGGCGAGCCCAGCCTTGTGGGCTCCGTGGATATCCCACGGGTGGACAGCCACCAGCATGCTCTCCGAGGCGCTGGCGCGGCATTCCTCCATCGCGTATCGGTAAGCCGCCGCGGCGGGCTTCCATGCCGATGCGTCCTGAACGGACAAGAGTCGCTCGAACCGCTCCAGAATGCCGTTGCGCTCGAGGAGCCCCTCGGCAACAGCTGTCGACCCGTTGCTGAGTGTCACCAAACGCATTCCGGCGTCACTCAGGGCGCGGATCCCGTCCACGACGTCAGGGTGGAGCGGCAGCTGCATGAAGGCGCTCATGACGCGTTCGACTCCACCATCGACATCCGGAACGCCCCGGGCCCGGAGCAGGCCAACGAGCGAATCGGACGCCACCTGCGCGAAGTCCGGGTTCTCACCGGTCACGGTCAGCGCGAACCCGTCCCGCAGCAGTCCGGCGAACCAGGTGGCCGCAAGCTGCGGAGACAGGCCCGCCTCTCCGAAGCGATCCGCAAGAACGCTCATGTCGGACAGCGTCTCGTTGACGTCGAACACGATCAGGCTGGGGCGGCGCGGGCCATCGGACGCAGCCTCGTCGCGCTCGACCAGAGCATTGTGCGAGCGATCTCCTAGGGACGCTTGGTTCATGCGTTTCTCCTTCGTTGGGACTGCGAGTCCATGCGGTCTTCATCCTTCGCTCGTCACCATCATGCGGCCCGTCGCGCCCACCCTCACCTCGAGACTCGTGGCAGGCAGAGTCCGCCGCGTTGGTAACCGTTGACCGATCGCTGTACCGGGAGGTCTTGCCACGGTCGGGCACCCGGCGGCCCTCTGCCCGCACGAAAGCCTGCTGTCGCCCGGAAATCGACCCCGGCGACACCCTGAATGGGCGTCTTGACGCCTCCGGCAGGGCGTCTCATGCGTTTCTGCCTCGTCCCAGCCATCCCGCCGTGTGCCACTCGTCCCGGAGCGTCTCAACGCCGGCTGGCTACGCATTTGGCTACACGTGCCAACGCCAGAGGCCCTCTCCTCGAAAGGAAAGGCCCTCTGACCTGCTACTTCGTGGTAGCGGGGGCAGGATTTGAACCTGCGACCTCCGGGTTATGAGCCAGCCCAGCCCACGTCTCACCCGTCCCGCGCCCTCTCCCCCGGCGCACGAAATCTCAGCGCCGGGTCCCCGTCGTCACGCCGCGTCTGAAGCCGTCCCGCCACCTCCCGGTTACACATCTGGCCACACCTCCACAGTGCGGACACAGTGCGGACACAGTGCGGACACAGTGCAGGTCCGTCCGACGTGGCTACCGCCCCAGGATCCATTCACTGCCCTGCACGACGGCCCCTGCGCGGGACGCACTACTGGGCAGTCAGCTCGGCACGGCCTGCGGGAGTTCCTTGATCCAGCCATCTCGGGAGGATTTGAGGCGAGAGCAGGGCGTCCATGACCATGTGAGCGGCGCCGCGCAGACCAGCGCGGTCGCTCAGGCCTGAGCGGACGATCTGGAGTGAGCGGGTCGCGAGGGGCAGCGACCGGCCAATCACGGTCTGCCGAACCTCTGCCAGATAGTAGTCGCCTGCCTCCGACACCCCCCCTCCGACGAGGATGAGAGACGGGTTGAAGAAGTTCACGATCCGGGCCAAGGTCTGCCCGACCAGTCGGGCAGAGCCTGCCAGGAGCTTGATCGCCACGGGGTCGCCGTGGATGGCGGCGTCGCTCACGGCGCGCGCATCGATCGTGTTCCCGTGCGCGAGCACATCGGCGAGATAGGCACTGTCACCTTCTCGGGCGGCGGTCTCGCCGTCCCGCGCCAGCGCTGCGCCCCCAGCCAGCGCCTCGAGGCAGCCGAACTTGCCACACCGGCACAGCACGGTGGACCCCTCCTCCACAGTCACGTGCCCGATGTCGCCCGCGCAGCCCTGAGCCCCCCGGTGCAGGACGCCCTGAGAAATAAGTCCTGCGCCAATACCGGAGCCGATCTTCACGTAGACGACATCGCGCAGGCCCTGAGCTTGCCCAGCACGCAGCTCCCCCAGCGCCATCACGTTGACGTCGTTGTCGACCCAGACCGGCACATGAAACCGTCCCGCGAAGAAGGTGCGCACGTCGAACCCGTCCCAGCCGGGCATGATGGGAGGCGCAACCGGCCGACCAGTGTCGAACTCGACGGGGCCCGGAAGGCCAATCCCCAAGCCCCATATGGGCGGGCTGGCGCCGAGCTGCTGAAGGAGCTCGTCAAAGACTTCGGCCACGCGGGTGAGCACCGCGACCGGCCCCACGGTCACGTCTGCGTCCTCTTCGTATTGGGCCAGAAGAGTCCCCTCTAGGTCGCTCACGGCTGCCCCGATGCTTGTCGCGCCAAGTTCGGCTACCAGAATCCGGCCAGCATCGGCGGGAAACCGCAGTCCACGAGGTGCGCGACCACCGGTCGACCGCAAGGGCGGAGCCTCGACCAGTAGGCCCGAGTCCATCAGACGGGCCACCCGCTGGGTCACGACATTTCTGCCAAGACCCGTGGCGTGGGCGAGTTCCGGCCGTGTGCTGGCCCGGCCGGAGCGCACGGCATCCAGCACACGGACCAGGTCGGCGACGTGATCGGGAGCGAGGGCCCCTTGAGTTCTGGCATCCATGTCAGCCACCTCCTTCTGTCTGTGACGCAAATGTATCAGCACGTTTGCTCTTGACTTTTGCACGCAACATGCAGAAGTATGCATACCACAGTAAAAACCTGGCAGGGGCTGAGACACCCCACACTGCAGACAGAACGGACTCGACGATGAGGCTCGGTTACCACACCATCACCTGGGGTGGCGTCGTGGGCGACGCCACGGGCGTGACCAGCATCAAGGACCTCTTCTACCGCGTGAACGGCCCCATGAACCGTGCCTTCGCGGACATCGCGAGCCTGGGGTACGAGGGCGTCGAGATGTTCGACGGCAACGTGGCGGACTACGCAGACCGGCCCGACGAGCTGCGGGACCTGCTGGCCGACGCCGGCGTGGTGCTGGCAGCCGTCTACACCGGGGGCAACTTCATCTACCCGGACATCCTGAGCGACGAGCTGCACCGGGTGCGTCGGGCAGCGGAGCTCGCTGCTCTCTTCGGAGCCGACAGCCTCGTTGTGGGCGGCGGCGCCCGCAGGGCGTCGGGTACCACAGGCGGGGACTACGCCGCGCTGGGCTCTGCACTCGACCTGGTCACTGACATCGCCGAGGAGCACGGGTTGGTGGCCTGCTACCACCCGCACCTCAGCACCATCGTCGAGAGCCCGGATGAGCTCGACCGCCTCATGCCGCTGACCCGGATCGGCTTCTGCCCCGACACCGCCCACCTGACGGCCGGTGGCGGTGACCCTGCGGACCTGATCCGCCGCTATGCGACGCGCCTGCGTCACGTGCACCTGAAGGACGTGGACGTGGCGACAACGCATTTCCTTCCCCTGGGCCAGGGGGACGTCAACTTCGATGACGTCATCGCGGCCCTAAATGAGAGCGGTTACGACGGCTGGATCGTCGTCGAGCTCGACTCGTTCGAAGGCGACCCTCGTGAAGCGGCCGCCACAAGCAAGAAGTACCTCGACACGCTGCTCGCAACCGCTGGCGGCACCCTCCCCTCAGGAGAAATTCGATGAAGAAGAGCACCTACCGCCTGGCGGGCCTGGCGACCGCCATCGCCTTGGCCACGGCCGGCTGCAGTTCAGCCACCAGCGCGACCACCAGCGTCGACGCCGGAGTGTCGTCCAAGGCCGATGACGCGCTGGCGAAGATCAAGGGCACCGTCCTCAGCAAGGGGCCCCACGGCGAAGACCCGTCCCCTGCCTCGTCTGCGGACCTCAGCGCCGAGGAGATCACGAAGGTCAAGGGCATGAAGGCCAAGGCGGCGATCGTCATGCACTACGGCGGCAACGACTGGGCGAATGCCCAAGTGGCGGGCCTGAAGAGCGAGTTCGGCAAGCTGGGCATTGAGGTCGTCGCAATCACCGACGCCAACTTCAAGCCAGACAAGCAGGTGTCCGACCTGGAGACCGTGCTCAACCTCAAGCCCGACATCATCGTCTCCATCCCCACCGACCCCGTGGCCACGGCTTCTGCGTTCAAGAAGGCCGCCGCTTCAGGAGTCAAGCTCGTCTTCATGGACAACGTCCCGCAGGGGATGAAGGCTGGCACCGACTACGTCTCGGTCGTTTCCGCCGACAACTACGGCAACGGCGTCACCTCCGCCCATCTGATGGCCAAGGCCCTGGGCGGCAAGGGCGAGATTGGCCTCGTCTTCCACGAGGCCGACTTCTTCGTCACGAAGCAGCGCTATGACGGGTTCAAGTCCACCATCACCAAGGACTACCCCGACATCAAGATCGTGGAGGAGAAGGGAATCGCAGGGCCCGACTTCGCTGGCGATGCACAGGGTGCGGCCAATGCGATGCTGAGCAAGCACCCCACCTTGGCCGGCATCTGGGGCGTCTGGGACGTTCCCGCCGAGGGCATCATGGCCGCGGCACGTGCCTCCGGCCGTGCAGACCTGAAGATCGCCACAGAGGACCTGGGCAAGAACGTCGCCATCGCCTTGGCGAAGAACGAGCTCGTGGTCGGTTTGGGCGCGCAGCTGCCCTTCGACCAGGGCGTGGCGGAGGCTCGACTGGGCGCAGGTGCGTTGCTGGGCAAGACGGCCCCGGCGTACGTCGCCCTGAGCTCGCTGCCTGTCGACCACTCGAACATCCTCGAGGCGTGGAAGCAGGTCTACCACCAAGAGGCCCCGGCCGACCTGAAGAGCTCGTACAAGAAGTAGACATCCCGGCGGGGCGGTCCGGCAGCGGCCCNGCGACAGCGGTAGAAATGCACGGCATCAGCAAGGCATTCGACGGCGTCGTCGTCCTGGACAACGTCGACTTCGAGGTCCGCCGCGGCGAGGTCCATGCCCTCGCGGGGGGCAACGGCGCAGGCAAGTCGACGCTCATGAAGATCCTCCAAGGGGTCTACCGGGCCGACGAAGGGGAGATCCGCGTCGACGGTGAGCCCGCGGACATCAACTCCATCCACAGCGCGCGAGCAGCGGGCATCGGCATGGTGTTTCAAGAGTTCAGCCTGGTACCGACTCTGACCGTGGCACAGAACATCTTTCTGGCCGACGAGCCCGCTGGAAGGTTCGGTCTCATCGACGACCGCGCTGCCGTCGCGAAAGCCGCGGACGTCTTTGCGACCATGGAGGTCTCAGTCAACCCGAAGGCCATGGTTGCCAGCCTTGGAACTGCCTACTGGCAGCTCACCGAAATCGCCAAGGCGCTGGCCCAGAACGCCCAGATCTTGATCATGGACGAGCCGACGGCGAGCTTGGCCAAGCACGAGACCGAGGCGCTTTTCGACCTTATCGGTCGGATCAAAGATCGCGGAATCTCGATCATCTACATCTCCCACCGGATGGACGAGATCTACCGAATCGCCGACCGCATCACCATTCTGCGCGATGGGAAGCGCCTTCTCACCGAGCCGCTGGCTGCAGTCACGCCCGAGCAGATCGTCGAGGGGATTGTCGGCAAGAAGATCGAAGGTCAGATGAACTACCGCGAGCGGGAAGGTCTCGACCAGCGTGAGGCCCTGCTGGAAGTATCCGGGCTGACCAGTGGTCCTCTGGTTCAGGACGTCTCATTCACCGTCCACGCAGGCGAGATCATCGGGCTCGCCGGCCTCATGGGTAGTGGACGCACCGAGCTCGCCCGAACCCTCTTCGGGATCGACAAGGCCACGAGCGGAACGATCCGACTCCGCGGCAAGGAGATCACCGTCAATGACCCCCGCGCCGCGATCGGTCACGGACTCGCGCTCATCCCGGAGGACCGTCGCGAACAAGGACTGGTCCTGGACCACTCCGTACGCGAGAACCTGCTGCTTCCCCTGCTAGGGAAACTCAAGAAGGGTCCCCTGCTCGACGGGAAGGCAGGAAAGGCCATGTCCTCCAGCCTCATTCGGCGGTTTGCCATCAAGGCAGCCAACCCGAATCGGCCTATTCGTCTGCTCTCGGGCGGCAACCAACAGAAGGTCGTGATCGCCAAGTGGCTGGGCACCGAACCCGACGTCCTCATCCTTGACGAACCCACCGCGGGAGTAGACATCGGGACCAAGTCCGAGATTCTCGACATGGTCCGCGCCCTCGCTGATGCCGGCAAGGCCGTCATCGTCATCTCCTCGGAGTACCCCGAGCTCCTCGCGGTCAGCGACCGCATCCTCATCCTGCGTGACGGCTCTGTGACCCGCGATCTGCGGCGGAGCGAGATCGCCGACGAAGAATCCCTTCAACTCGCCGTTCAAGGAGTCTGAGCCATGAGCACCATCGCACCGAACAAAGAGACCACCGCAGTGGGCTCATTTCAGAGCCGCATGTCCACGATCGACTGGCGCCGCTACGTCATCTACATCGGCTTCCTGGTCGTCTTTGCCTTCTTCGCCGTCCTGTTGCGCGACCAAGGTTTTCTCTCCTCCAACAACCTGCTCAACATCTTCCGCCAGACGGCGACGATCACGGTCATCGCTGTGGGTATGACCTACGTGATCGCCTGTGCCGAGATCGACCTGTCCGTGGGCTCAGTAGCAGGACTCTCGAGTGTCGTGACTGCCATGGCGCTTTCCAGCTGGGGTCTCATCCCCGGCGTCCTCGCCGGACTCGCGGTGGGCCTTGCCGTGGGCGCGGTAAACGGTGCCCTGGTGAGCCTGCTCGGTATCCCGTCGTTCCTTGTGACGCTGGGCATGCTTGGCATCGCCGCAGGGGTGGCGCAATGGATAACCGACTCGGCGCCCCAGCCCATCCTGAGCGACACGTTCAACCTGATCTTCGGCGGTGGAAACTTCGGTCCAGTCCCCGGCCTGCTCGCGTGGAGCGCCATCTTCGTGACCATCGGCGCCATCGTGCTGGCCAAGACGCGCTTCGGCCGTCAGGTGCTCGCGACCGGTGGCAACCGCACCGCGGCTCAGTTCACTGGGGTGAACACACGCCGGATCAAGTTCCAGGTGCTGCTCCTGTCCGCCACGGTTGCCAGCGTGGCCGGCATGCTCTACGCGGGCCGGCTGCAGTCCGGACGGTTCCAGTGGGGCGCAGGCGACGAGCTGTCCGCCATCGCGGCGGTGATCCTGGGCGGCACCAGCCTCTTCGGGGGCGCAGGATCCGTGGTCGGCACGCTTTTCGGCGCGCTGCTCATCGGCCTCATCAACAATGGCCTGATTCTTGCCGGACTCGACAGCAGCCAGCAGCAGGTCGTCCGCGGCGTCATCATCATCCTGGCCGTCGCACTCGCGCGGAAGAAGTGAGCCGCATGCCCGCACTGCGAGCTGGAATCATCGGCGCCGGCTTCATCGGCGGTGTGCACGCCTATGCCGTGCGAGCAAGCGGAGGAGTGGTGACGCAAGTCGCCGATCACTCCCCCGAGGCAGCGGCCCACGCCGCCGTTCGGCTCGGAGCCCAATCAGGCGCCGAGTCCGCCGAGGCGCTCATCGCCTCGGACGACGTCGACGTGGTGCACATCTGCACACCGAATGACACGCACTACGACCTGGCGCTCGCCGCAATGCAAGCCGGGAAGGCGGTCATCTGCGAGAAGCCGCTGGCCATCAGCGCGGAGCGCGCCGCCCTCTTGGCCCAGACGGCCGAGGCCACCGGCGCGGTCACCGCAGTGCCGTTCGTCTACCGCTTCTACCCCTCCGTCCGTGAGGCGAGGCACCGCATCTCCAGCGGACAGGCGGGAGACCTGTGGATGCTGCACGGCTCCTATCTCCAGGACTGGCTCTCCGGCTCACAGGAAACAAACTGGAGGGTGGACCCGGCCAGAGGCGGTGGGTCGCGAGCATTCGGCGACATCGGTGTCCACTGGTGCGACGTCATGGAGTTCACCACCGGACACCGCATCACACGTCTCGTGTCCCGGATGTCCCAGGCCTATGCCAGCCGAGCAGGCACCGACGGCGGTTCGGTTGTGGGAACCGAGGACGGCGCAACCGTGATGTTCGAGACCGACCGCGGCGCGACCGGCTCGGTGGTAGCCAGCCAAGTGTCGCTGGGCCGCAAGAACCGCCTCTGGTTCTCCTTTGACGGGACCGAGGCGGCCTACGTCTTCGACCAGGAACTCCCGGACTCTCTGTGGATCGGTGGGCGATCCTCCAGCCAGATAGTCCCCCGTGGACCGGATACGTTCGCCGCCGGTGGCGGCGCCGACTACTCGCGCCTGCCTGCCGGACACCCACAGGGATACCAGGACAGCTTCACCGCGTTCATGGCAGATGCGTATGCCGCGGTGTCCGGCCCGCGGCCCGAAGGACTTCCCAGCTTCAGCGACGGCCACCGGGCCGCCGTCATCACCGAGGCCGTCCTGGCCTCGGCTGCCAAGGACTCTTGGGTGGAGGTGCCCTCGTGAAACTCGGATTCCTCACGTCCTGCCTGCCGGACCGGCCCCTCGAAGACATTGCCAGGTGGGCGGCGGAACACGACTATGAGGCGCTGGAGGTGGCAGCTTGGCCAGCACTCGGTGATCGACCGTTCACGGCTAGCCACATCGCGGCCGAGTCGTTCACCGACTGCGACGCCGAGAAGATCCGTGCGCTCTTCGAACAGCACGATCTCTCCCTGTCGTCCCTGGCGTTCTATGACAACAACCTCCACCCCGATCCCCAGGAACGACAGGCGATCAACGACCACGTCATCGCGTGCATCGACGCTGCTGCTCTCCTCGATGTCCCCACCGTCGGGACGTTCATCGGCCGCCATCCCGGCCAGAGCGTGGCGGACAACCTTCGCGAGGCCGAGAGGATCTTCCCGCGACTCGTGGACCACGCCGGCCAGAAGGGCGTCAAACTGGTCATCGAAAACTGCGTCATGGAGGGCTGGCACCCCGATGGCTATCCCGGAAACCTTGCGTACTCCCCCGAGCTCTGGGAGTGGATGTTCGGGCTGGGCCTCTACCTGAACTACGACCCGTCCCACCTGGTCTGGATGGGCATCGACCCCGTGGAGGCGCTGCGCCCCTACGTGGACCGCGTCGCCCACGCCCAGGCCAAGGACATCGAGCTGTTCCCGCACAAGCGGAACCGGTTCGGCTGGCCCGGGATTGCGGACAAGAGCGCGGACCCCTGGAACGTCGGCTGGTGGCGGTACCGCATCCCCGGCCGCGGTCAGGTCGACTGGAACCGCGTCGTGGACACGCTCTACGAGGGCGGGTTCGACGGCGTGCTGTCGGTGGAGCACGAGGACCCCGTCTGGGGTGGCAGCGAGGCCCGGATCGAAACCGGGCTGCTCGTCGCCCACCGCACCTTGCGACCACTCATCATCGCCTGACCCCCACGACTCGAACGGAGGCCTCCATGGCCGACACCTTCCTCGACGCCCACCAGCGGGAGACGATAGAGGCGGCAATGGCCCGTGTCATCCCGACTGACGACACACCCGGAGCACGCGAGGCCGGCACGATCGACTTCCTCGACCGCTACCTCTCTGGCATCGACTACATCTACGCCCTCCCTGACGGGAGCGGGTTCGAGACGCTCACTGGCCCGCGGGCGTTGGCTTGGCAGCAGCGGGTGGACCACGCGCGCAGCGTGTACATGTCCGGGGTCGTCGAGCTCGACAAGCGGGCCGACAACGCCCACGGCAGGCCCTTCGTCGATCTCGACGATGGGCAGCAGGACGACGTCCTTCGCGGCCTTGAGCGCGGCACGACGGCCCCAACCATCAACTATGGCGGTCCCGAAGAGCCGGCACTGCAGCAGACCAACGCCGAGTCCGACCTCGACTTCTTCGGCCTGCTCGTGACGCACACCCGGCAGGGCTTTCTCGCAGATCCGATCTACGGCGGCAACCGCGGCCAGGTCGGCTGGCAGACCATCGGCTTCCCCGGGCCGAAGGATCTCGCGGAGGTGCACACCGGCCAGTACACGACACGCCAGTACTTCTCCGACAACCCGACCCACCGCAGCCTGCAGGAGCCCTCATGACCATCCGCGCGACCAAGCCCGAGAAAGTCGATGCAGTGGTCATCGGGGCGGGCGCCTCGGGGGCGGCCGCGGCGAAGGTGCTCACCGAGGGTGGCATGCGCGTGGTCGCCCTCGAGAAGGGGCCCTGGCGAACCAAGGAGACCTTCGGTGGGGACGAGCTGGCCAACGTCAACCGCTACAACCTCTGGCCGGATCCCCTGCTGAACCCCCGCACATCGCGGCGCGACACCGAGAGCGAAGCGGAGGTCGACCTCTTCTGCCCGGTTCCGCAGATGGTCGGGGGCGGGACGGTCCACTGGCAGGGGTGGCTTCCACGGTTCACCGAGAACGACTTCCGGCTACGCAGCATTGCGGGCGAGCTGCCCGGGACCACGCTTGCTGACTGGCCGATCACGTACGCCGAGCTGGAGCCGTACTATGACAAGGTCGAGTGGGCTTTCGGCGTCTCGGGACAGGCGGGCGCGAACGCGTTCGAGTCCTTCCGCTCCCGGGGCTACCCCTGCCCGCCGATGCCCCAGTCCCGCTACGCCGAGAAGTTCCACCTCGGCTGCGAACACCTCGGCTGGAACTCGTTCCCGACTCCGCAGGCAGCCCTGTCCCAACCGTTCAACGGGCGGCCCGCCACCGTCATCAGCGCCTTCGCGCAACAGCACGGCGATCCCAGCGGCACCCGGTCAAGCGCACTGAACGTGTTCATCCCCGATGCCCTCGCCACGGGCCGATGTGACCTCCGCGCGGATTCATACGTTCGTGAGCTCACCGTCGACTCGCAGGGACGCATCAAGAGCGCCGTCTACGAAGACTCCGCGGGCGTTCTGGTGGAGCAGGAGGCCGATGTCTTCATCCTTGCCTGTGGCGCCGTGGAGACCGCTCGGCTGATGCTGCTCTCGACCTCCTCGAGATTCGCCAACGGACTCGCCAACGGCAGCGACCTCGTAGGCCGCAACGTCACCTTCCATGAGTACAGCGCGTCGGTCGGCACCTTCGAGGATCCGATCAATGCCTGGGCCGGCGGCGGCTACGTCAGCGCGAGCAGTTTCCAGTTCTACGAGCACGACGACTCCCGGGGATTCGTCAGTGGCGGGCACATTGCTGCCGCGGGCGTCGGCATACCCCTCCCTATCAACTGGGGACTGCCGGGTCGACCCACCTGGGGCGCTGAGGCCAAGCAGAACGATCGCGACTACTTCAGCCACAGCATGGCTGTCGCCATGGTCCTGCACGACATGCCGCAGCACGACAACCGGGTCGACCTCGACCCCAACGTCAAGGATGCCTGGGGACTGCCCGTCGCCCGCATCACCCTTCAAACCCACCAGAACGACATCGACCAGGGCAGGTTCCTGGTCGACCGGTGCGGGGAGATCCTCGACGCTGCGGGGGCCAAGCAGGTCGACCGCGTCTACGCCGAGAAGGTGACAGGCAACTGTTCTCACCAGCACGGCACCGCCCGGATGGGTGACGACCCCGCATTGTCAGTACTGGACCGCAACTGCCGCGCCCACGAGGTCGACAACCTGTTCGTTGTCGACGGCTCTCCGTTCCCCACGGCAACAGGAGCGAACCCGACACTCACCATCATGGCCAACGCCTGGCGGGTCTGCGACCACATCTTGTCGAACCGAGCGAGCTAGTCAGAGACACGAAGACTCCGACCGGGTACTGCACGTCACAGGAGCACCACCCAAGGAGAAAATCACCCAAGGCTCTGTGGTGGGCGCTGACTGGCGATCGCCCGGATATCGACCCGGCGACATCCCGAATTGGCGGCATCCGGCGTCCGGCCGGGCGTCTCATGCGTTTCTGCCTCGTCCCAGGTGTCCCAAGCGGTCCCGCTCGTCCCGGAGCCCTCGACGCCCGCTGGCTACGCATTTGGCTACAGGTGCCAACGCCAGAGGCCCTCTCCTCGAAAGGAAAGGGCCTCTGACCTGCTACTTCGTGGTAGCGGGGGCAGGATTTGAACCTGCGACCTCCGGGTTATGAGCCAGCCCTGCCCACGTCTCACACGTCCCGTGCCATGTCCCCTGCCACACGAGATCTCGGTGTCGCGTCCTGATGGTCGCGCCGCGTCTCAAGCCATCCCGCCACCTCCCGGTTACACATTTGGCTACACCTACCCGCCTTCAAGACACGTCTGGCCGTTGCCTACTTGGAGTACACGCCCACCGGTGCAAAACGTCTCGAGTCGAAGGTCGCCTCAGCCAGCCGTCAGCCGTGGCATTTCGACCACTCGAAGACCGCTCCGGTGGGGATGGCGCTGAAGTGGTCGACGGAGTGGACGCTGATCTGTTGGCCGTCGTCGTAGGCGCCGTTGACGTTGAACGTGAACGTCCCGTTGGCGCTCGTCCCGTTGGCGTTGAAACCGCCCCAGACGGTGAAGTGTCCGGTCGCAGTCCGTCCCGTCTCGAGCGACACCGCTTCGAAGGTCCCGGTCTGGGTAAAGGTGTCGTGCTCTCGCCCGTCGGCGAAGATGGTCTGCTTCTCCACCGAGTTATAGGTGACGGTGATCTCGAAGAGTTCGGTCGAGCCGCACTCGGGACCCACGTCGACAAAGGTCTCCGTGCCCTGGTGCTCGTGGACGACCGTCGTGACAGGGCTGGCAGCAGCAGCCATAGCCGCCGTCCCAGTGAACATCAAGGCCCCAGTCGCGGCAGCAACGAGGGTGGCGCGTGCAATCGCAAAAGCTCTCATAGCTTGTCCCTCCACGCGGACGATGCGCCAGGGCGGCCCACCCGGCCCGCACCACAGCACGTTCCTCCCAGCCCACGGCGGCCGCCTCGCCCGATCGGACTAGTACTCCACCCGCCCTTACGGAGAGGCAACGAAGGCCGCGTATGCGCCCGCTTCAGCGGGTGGCTCAGCTGGGTGTTGAAGTCAGCCGGGCCGGTGAAGGTCCGACCGCGCAGGAACCAGGTTTTCAGGTACCCGTTGGCCCGCTCGAGGATGCTCTTGGCCTCAGGGCCGCGGGTGCAACACTGATGCACCCCGATCCCGGGCGTGCCAGGGAACGCCTTGAAGTCGTCGGTCAGCCTGATCTCCCGACCCGCCATCACCCGACCGTGGCTACCAGGCCGCTCGTCTCGAGGACGGCTATACCGAAAGGGGCCCGCGTCGGCATTCCGGTCGACCTCCCTGAGGCGTGAGAGGGCTCTATTCAAGACTTCTCTTGACAAGTTTCCAGGTCGGGACCATATTCAAGTAATCACTTGAATCTGCGGAGGTTCTGACATGACTGAGACAACGACAACGCCCATCCGGCCGAACCCGGTGGATCGAAGGTCGGCAGGCGGCCAGCTCCTGGAGGCTCTGGCCGCACGCGACTTTGATCGGATGCCCGCGTGCTTCGAGGCCGACGCAACCATGCGGGCCATGCTTCCCAGCGGACCCACCGCGTTTCACGGAGCCGCCCAGATCGTCGAGAACCTTCAGATCTGGTTCGGAGGCGCCCACGAGTTCGAGGTGCTCGACAGTGCCGTCGGCGAGGTCGCTGGCAGGCCGCACGTGGCGTGGCGGCTCCGCATGCATCCGACGCCGTGGGGCGACGATGCCTGGCACGTCATCGAGCAGCAGGCCTACCTGCAAGCCGGCGAGCGCATCGCGTCGATAGACCTCCTGTGCTCCGGATTCCAGCGCGAGAACCGCAACTGACCGACTCCACTGGTAGCGATGTACCACCTCGAAGGGGCACACAATGGACAACAAAGCAGCCATCAGCCTCACGACGGGACTCGAAGACGCCGAGCGCGTCACCGTCGCCCTGCTCGTCGCCGTCGGGGCCGCCGAGAGCGGACGGCCGACCCTGACGTTCCTCACCCAGGAAGCTGTCCCACTCGCACTCGAAGGCGTCGCCGTCGGTAACCGCCTGCGAAGGCTGCCCGAGCATCCCTGACCTCAGGGGACGCTACGCGGCAGCAGGCGGCCGGCTGCTGGTGTGCCCGGTCTGCTTCAACTCCAAGCAACTCAACGCGCCACGCATCTCTGGGTCGGTCTTTACGGGCGGGCGACCGGCAGGTGAGCCTCATTCCATTCTGGGAAACCGTCTTCGAGGCGGGCGGCGCTGAAGCCCTTCCTGCTGAGCAGCCGGACGGCCTCGTCGGCGAAGACGCAGAACGGGCCACGGCAGTAGGCGACCACTTCGGCGCCGTCCGGGATGTCGCCAAGACGCGACCTCAGGTCATGGATCGGGATCGAGATCGCTCCGCGGATATGACCGGCGGCGTACTCGGCCTCGGGTCGCACGTCCAGCACGACCACGTCACCGTCGCGCAGGCGGCTCCGCAGCACGTCGCGGGTGATGGTCCGCAGCTTGCTGCGGTCACCGAGGTAGTCGGCAGCCAGCTGCTCGAGCCCGGAGACATGCTCCTGGGCGGCTCGTCGCATGGTCCGCCACAGGTCACCAACCACCTCGCTGGCCAGGGAGTAGTAGATCCGGGTGCCCTCGCGACGCGACTGCACCAGGCCGGAACGCAGCAGCCGCTGCAGGTGCTGGGACGTGTTGGCGAGGGTCTGGTCGATCTCGGCGGCAAGCTCTTCCACCGATCGCTCGCCCTGAGCGAGCACGTCGACCAACTCCGCACGTCGCCCGTTGGCCAGCGCCTTGGCCGACTCCGCCAGTGCGTCATACAGAGCGGCCTTTGCTGCGTGATCTGCCATCTGTCACCTCTCCCCCCACTCTATTCAAGATTCCCCTTGACAAGGCTCACGCTACAGGAGTTTTATTCAAGTGAATCATTGAATATTGCGAAGAAGGCGAACCGTGACGATCTTGGTGAACACGCAGGAGCTCGAGGGCAAGGTCAAGGAGATGTACCGGCACGTGGCGCAGCAGCCCCACGACCGCTTCCACTTCGAACTCGGTGCACCGCTCGCACTGCGGGTTGGCTACGACGCTGACCGACTGGCAGACATTCCGACGGGGGCGGTCGAGTCGTTCGCCGGAGTGGCTTCTTCTTCGACCTGGCCGACCTCCGGGCCGGTGAGACCGTGGTCGACCTGGGCAGCGGGTCAGGGATGGACGCCTTGTACGCAGCGCGGTTCGTCGGTCCCGCGGGGCGGGTGTGCGGGGTCGACTTCACCCCGGAGCAGCTCGGCAAGGCACGCCGGCTGGCCGACGAGGCCGGGCTCTTACAGGTCGAGTTCCGGGAAGGCCGGATCGAGGCAGTCCCGCTGGGAGATGGCACCGTGGACTGCGTGATCTCCAACGGGGTGATCAACCTCTGCCCCGACAAGAAGGCGGTGTTCGCCGAAGCCGCACGAGTGCTGAAGCCCGGCGGGCGGCTCGCGATCGCCGACATCATCAGCGAGCTACAGCTCAAGGACTCCATCGTCTGCAACGCCGACCTCCGGTGGGAAGCAACGGATTCGACACCCATCACTTCGCCCGGAGGTCCTCCCTCATGTCAACAAGGTCCGTGGTCAGTACACCTAGAGGCCATCGAATCGGCCGGCGTCACCATCACCCGTCACCGCGAGAACGCGTACGCGTTCATATCCGACCAGGCCCGCAATGCCAGCGCCAGGTACGGCGTCAAGAGCATCTCCATCCTCGCCACCCTGACCACCGATTAACCCACACCACCGGAGGAACCCATGTCCGACAAGCAGAACATCGACACCCCGCACGAGCAGCGCCCCTTCAAGGCTCACGGCCACCTGGATGTGGTCACCCTCGGCGACTTCACTCTCGGTCGCGGCGTCTTCGAACCAGGCTGGCGCTGGTCAAACGACGTCAAGCCCATCGCGGGCACCGACTCCTGCCAGACCCACCACACGGGAATCTGCCTTTCGGGAAAGATGACCGTCCGGTTCGACGACGGCAGCGAGGTCTCCATCGGCCCCGGCGACGTCGTGGACCTTGACCCCGGGCACGACGCGTGGACCGACGGCGACGAGCCCTGTGTCCTGCTCGACACCGGAATCAAGGCCTATGCCAAGCCCAGCTGAGGCGTGACACGCAGATGGAGCCGAACAGCACATGACGCACCCCCTCACGCTCCAGATCGCGGACAAGGGACTGGGCAACACGGCATACCTGGTCGACCTCGGCGACGGCCGCGCCCTAGCCGTGGACCCCAGTCGTGACCTGCGCGCCCTGGAGGCGGCCGCCGACGCCCGGGGTCTTCGCGTCGCCGTCGCCGCGGACACCCACCTGCACGCGGACTTCATCTCCGGCGCTCGTCAGCTCGCTGCGACTACGGGCGCGACGGTGCTGGCCTCGGCCGCCGGGAACCGGAGCTTCGGACACCACGGGTTGAGCGACGGTGACGACTTCGACCTCGGGGGTCTGCGGCTGCGCGCCCTCGGGACGCCCGGGCACACCGACGAGCACCTGTCCTACCTTCTGCTGGACGGCTCGCAACCCGTCGGGGTCTTCACCGGGGGCTCACTGCTGGTCGGGGCAGTCGCCCGGACCGACCTCGTCGACCCCGACCGCACGATCGAGCTCGCCCGGGCCCAGTACCGGTCCGTGCATCGACTGCTGGAGCTGCCCGACCACGTCGAGGTGTGGCCAACTCATGGCGCTGGTTCCTTCTGCGCCGCACCCGGCGGCTCCGCCCGCACCAGCACCATCGGCGCCGAACGGGCCAACAACCCGCTGCTGTCCGCCGCAGACGAGAACGCGTTCGTCGCTCGGCTGCTCGCCGGGCTCGGCTCGTTCCCGCCCTACTTCCTGCGGTTGGCCGAGATCAACCGGCGCGGACCAGCGATCCTGCCCCGTCGGCTCGGGCTGGAGCAGCTCACACCGCAGGCGGCTGCCGGTGCGCAGGCAACCGGCGCCGTGATCGTCGACGTGCGCCCAGTGACCGCCTTCGCCGCCGGACACCCCTCGGGCGCCCTCTCGATCCCGCTACGGCCCGCGTTCGCGAGCTGGCTCGGCTGGCTCGCACCCAACGACACACCACTCGTCGTGCTCCGCGAACCCGACCAGAACGTCGACGAGGTGCTCTGGCAGGCCGTCAAGATCGGCTACGACAACATAATCGGCGAACTAGCCGGCGGCCAGGAGGCCTGGTCCGCTGCGTGCCTGCCGACCAATTCGGTGCCGCTGGTCGAGGCAAGCGCCGGGGTGAGCGCCGCGGCCACCGTGCGGGTCTTGGACATCCGTCAGGAGGCCGAGTACCGAGCCGGACACGTCCCTGGTGCCCTCAACATCGAGCTCGGCGACCTCCCTGCCGTGCTCGGCCACCTCGCCAACGTGCCTACCGTGGTCATGTGCGGACACGGCGAACGCGCGATGGGAGCGGCATCGCTGCTGTCCGGAGCCGGATTCACCCAGGTCGCCGTGTTCGCCGGCAGCCCCCAGGACTGGGCCACCGCCCACGGCGAGGACCTCGCCAGCGGCCCGTGAAACGAGCAGGAACGTCGGCGTCTCCCGTCTTCGGCGTACGAGCGAACGCCGCCCAGTTCGGCCTGCTCGTTGCCGTCAACGCTCTGGTCGGCGGAACGCTCGGCCAGGAACGCACCGTCCTGCCCCTCCTTGCCACCCAGGAGTTCGGGCTCGACTCCTACACCGCGGCCCTGACCTACATCCTCGCGTTTGGCCTGGCCAAGGCATGCACCAACTACTTCGCCGGGACCTGGTCGGAGCGCCATGGGCGCAAACCCGTACTAGTCGCAGGCTGGCTGGTCGCCCTCCCCGTCCCCCTGCTCCTCATCTGGGCGCCCCACTGGTGGGTCGTCGTCGCCGCCAACGTCCTGCTCGGCATCAGCCAGGGGCTGACATGGTCCACCACCGTGATCATGAAGATCGACCTTGTCGGGCCCCGACACCGCGGCCTAGCCATGGGCCTCAACGAGTCCGCCGGCTACCTCGCGGTCGCCGTGACCGCCCTGCTCACAGGCACCATCGCAGCGAACGCCGGACTTCGGCCCGAGCCGTTCCTGCTGGGCGTCGCCTACACCGCGCTCGGCCTCGGCCTCTCCACGCTCTGGGTCCGGGAGACCCGTCCCCACTCCGACCACGAGGCGGCGACCCGTGCCGACTCCGAGGACCTGACCGACCGGGAAGTCCTCGTGCTGACAAGCTTCCGCGAGCCCGCCCTCTCGTCGGCCAGCCAAGCCGGCCTGGTCAACAACCTCAACGACGGCCTCGCCTGGGGCCTGTTCCCGGTTCTCTTCACCTCTGCCGGACTGTCGCTCGGCCAGACCGGCATCCTCGTCGCCCTTTACCCCGCCGTCTGGGGCGTGGGGCAACTTGCCACCGGTGCACTGTCCGACCGTTGGGGCCGCAAACACCTCATCACCGGCGGCATGCTGCTCCAAGCCGCCGCTCTGGCGATCATCGCAACCGCCAACTCACAGACGCCATGGGCCCTGGGGTCCGTGCTGCTCGGCGCCGGCACAGCCATGGTCTACCCCACTCTGCTGGCCGCCATCAGCGACGTCGCTCACCCCAGCTGGCGAGCACGCGCCGTCGGCGTCTACCGACTCTGGCGAGACCTCGGATTCGCGGTCGGCGCGCTCCTGACCGGAGTACTCGCCGACACCCTCGGCGTCCGCGCGGCGATCTGGCTGATCGCAGCAATGACCGCTACGTCCGCGCTCGTCGTGGCCCAGCGCATGTACGAAACCCACGACAAGCTCACCCGGGCAAAGCCGGCCTGAGGCCGCCGCGGCCACCAGAGCGCGGGCCCCTGATTGCAGCGACTCGCTCGCCCGAGATCGAAACCGCGTGATGAGAATCAGTGGGGCGAGGTATCGCAGAATCCAGCGATCGCCCGGACACCGACCCGGCGACACCCCGAAACGTGCCCCGCTCCGTTCCAAACGGCCGTCTCATGCGTTTCTGCCTTGTCCCAGCCGTCCCACCGTGTCCGACCCGTTCTCGAGCGTCTCGACCCCGGTTGGCTACACATTTGGCTACACGTGCCAACGCCAGAGGCCCTCTCCCCGAAGGGAAAGGGCCTCTGACCTGCTACTTCAAGTAGCGGGGGCAGGATTTGAACCTGCGACCTCCGGGTTATGAGCCCGGCGAGCTACCGAGCTGCTCCACCCCGCGTCGGTAGACACCACCTTACGGGAAGCCCTGCGCGCGAACCAAATCGGTGCGCTCGCAGGGCTTCCGCAGCAGGTCAGGCGGTGGACGTCACCCGCACCGGGTCAGGGCGTGGACGTCGTGGTCGGCGTCGCCGTGGGGGTGGCGGTCGTGGTCGGCGACGGCTTGACCGTCACCGAACCACCCTTGGGCGCCGCAGCGACCGCTCGCTGGATGGCCTCGTTGAGCTGCTTCTGCGCAGTGCCGTATGCCGCGAAGTCGCCGGCCTTGAGCGCCTTCTGTCCCGCGTCGTAGGCGGCCTGGATGTCGGCCAGCGCCTTGGCGAGCGCAGCCGAGTCCGTGGGCGGCGGGGTGGTCGGGGTGCTACCCGGCGTCGTCGGGGTGGGAGTCGAGCCCGAGTCCCCCGCCGTGGCTCCGGAGTTGCCGCCGAAGAGTCCGTCCAGCGCGCCGTCGAGCGTGTAGGCCCAGGCCAGCTTGTCACCGAACGCGACCACCGTGGCCCGCTGGAGCGGGAACGCCGAGTCACCCTGGGCCCGCACGTAGATCGGCTGCACGTAGAGCAGGCCGCCACCGACGGGCAGCGTCAGCAGGTTGCCCAGCGTGACGCTCGACCCGCTCTGGCGGGCGTTGTTGAGGAACTGGCTCAGGTTGAGGGCAGAGTCCGGCGAGGTGGCGTTGGAGGAGCCGATCTCGTTCTGCACCTGGCCGGGTCCGCTGACCTGGCTGTCCTTGGGCAGCGTGAGCAGCCGCATCGTGCCGTAGTCGCTGCTGCGCTGCCCCTTCGTCGACCCGGCGTCCGCGTCGACCGCCAGGAACCCGGTCAGGATCTGCCGGTCACCCACGGGCTTGAACGTCGTCGTGATCGAGAAGCGGGCGGCGTCCTGGTCGGGCATCTTGAGGGTCAGGTAGTAGGGCGGCTGCACGACGCTCGCGTCCTGCGCCGGGTCCTCGGGGATCTGCCAGTAGTCCTGGCCGCCGTAGAACGACGCGGCGTCGGTCACGTGGTACTTCGCCAGCATCTGGCGCTGCACCTTGAAGAGGTCCTCGGGGTAGCGGATGTGCGACATCAGGTCTGCGCTCATGTCGCTCATCGGGAGCACGGTGTTGTCGAACGCCTTGCTCCAAGCCTTGAGCAGCGGGTCCTTGTCGTCCCACGCGTAGAGCTTCACCGACCCGTCATAGGCATCCACGGTGGCCTTCACCGAGTTGCGCATGTAGTTGACCTGACCGCTCCCGATCGTGGTCACGGCGACGGACCGCGCGGTCACGGAGTCGGAGGTCGCACTGTCGATGTCCGTCAGCCGCGAGTAGGGGTAGTCGGCCGACGTCGTGTAGCCGTCGATGATCCACTGCACCCGGCCGTCCACGACCGCGGGATAGGGGTTGCCGTCCGGAGTCAGCCACGGGGCGACCCGCTCCACCCGCTCGAGCGGCTGGCGGTGGTCGAGGATCCGGCTCTTGTCGTTGACGGCGTCGGACAGCAGGAGGTTGAGCTCGCGGTACTTCAGCGCGTAGGCGAGCTTGCGCGGCAGCGAGCCCAGCGCGACACCGCCCTTGCCGGTGTAGGTGCTGTTCTTCTGCCCCGCCGCGCTGTTGTCCGGGTAGTCGAACTCGCGCGGGTTGCTGCCCGCGGCCGCGCCGACGATGGAGTAGGACGGCGACTGCTCACCGAAGTAGATGCGCGGCTCGAAGTCGGGCAGCTCGCCGGCCTGCGGGATGTTGCGCTCGTAGAACACCGGCTGGCCGTCGGCGGTGCGCTGGTTGCCGAACGCGGCGACCAGCCCGAAGCCGTGGGTGTAGACGGTGTGGTCGTTGAGCCAGTTGCGCTGGTTGGCCGGGATGCCGTCCAGGTCGAGCTCACGCACCGCCAGCACGGTGTCACGGACCTTGCCGTCCACCTTGTAGCGGTCGACGTCGAGGGCGTCCGGGAAGGCGTAGTAGGACTTCACCGACTGCAGCTGCTTGAACGTCGGCGAGACGACGATCGGGTCGACCAGGCGGATGCCGGGGATGGTCTCGGCGTCGTCGCGCAGCTGTCCCTGGGTCGCCTCGGTCGTCGCGGTGTAGCCCTCGGTCTTCACGTCCGCGATGCCGTAGGCAGCCCTGGTCGCCTTGATGTTGCGGTCGATGTAGATCTGCTCGCGGGACTTCTCCGACGGCTTGACGATGAACCGCTGGTAGAGCGCTGGGTAGATGCTGCCCACGACGATCGAGGTGATGAGCAGCAGGGCCACGCCCACGATCGGCAACCGCCACGAACGCGACCAGATCGAGGCGACGAACAGCCCGACCGTCATCAGCGCGGCGATGGCGAGGATCGCCTTGGCCGGCAGGACGGCATGCGCGTCCGTGTAGCCGATGCCCGTCAGCAGGCGAGAGTCCTTGGTGGACAAGGCATACCGGTCGAACCAATACGTCGCGGCGCGCACCAGGACGAGCGCGGCCACGAGGATGGCCAAGTGGGTCCGGGCGGCGCGCGAGGTGCGCTCCGCGCGCGACTGGATCTGCAGTCCGCCGTAGACGTAGTGCGTGAAGGCCGCGGCCAGCGTCGCCATCACCAGCGCCATCGTGAGGAAGCCCAGCAGGAACTGGATCCACGGCAGCGTGAACATGAAGAACGACAGGTCCTTGCCGAACTGCGGGTCCTTCGTGCCGAACGGCACCCGGTTGAGCCACAGCAGGTAGGTCTTCCACTGCCCTGCGGCGCCCGTGCCCGCGAGCAGGCCAAGGATCGCCGGGATCGCGAAGATGGCGACCTTGCGCAGCGGTTCGATGGCCTCGCGGTACTGGTCGAGGTTCTGCTGCTGGGCGGTGACCGGTGCGTAGATCGGGCGGGTCCGGTAGGCGACGATGAGGCTCGACGCCACGACCGCCGCGGTCAGCACGGACGCGACGACGAAGAGCAGGACCTTGGTGGTCAGCTCGGTGACGAAGACCTGCTGGTAGCCGACCGAGCTGAACCACAGGATGTCGGTCCACAGCGAGGCCATCAGCGACACCACGAAGCCCAGCACGACCAGCACGACGAGGGTCGGCACCAATGGTCCGCGACGCCTGCCGAAGGTCAGCGTCGGGGGACGCCGGCCACCGGGGCCGGACCCCCGCGGGGTTCCCTCCGGTCGGGCGCCCTCGGCACCCGGCTCGCCCTGGCCGAACCATTCAGAGGAAGAACTCACGCCACGCCCGATCATCCGTGCGACCGCCCGCGGTGGTCGCCTGCTGTAGTGGGTCCAACTTACCGAGCGCCCCCGGGGTTCCCACGGCCGCCTTGGACACGGGTTGGCACCACCTGTGCACCGACTGGGTATGCCGCATACGGCACCATGGGCGCGTGAGCCAGACCTCCCGCCCCGTCGCCGATCCGCTGTCCATCGCCGCCCTGGACACCGAACGCCACGTCGCCGCGGCCGGGTGGGACCAGAACCCGCGGCTGTTCGCCCTCGTGCCCACCGCCGAGCTGCTCGAGCGCGAGCCGCACCTGCGGGCCCAGATGCGCGGGTCCGACCTGGCCGAGGGTGCGCTCAGCGCGATCGAGCAGGAGGACCTCCCCCGCACCTCCAACCTCGAGAGCCTGCTCGGCGGGATCGCCTGGCCCGACAGTGTCGTCGGGGCAGCGCTCGCGGTCGAGCGCATCGTCGTGCCGCCAGAGGCCGAGCGCGACCTGCCGGCCCACACCGAGTCGGCCGTCGACGCGCTGGCCGCGCACCCCGGGCGACAGGACGTGCGGCTGCTCGTCGCCGTGACCCGCGACGGCCAGAGCCGCTGCCTGTTGCGCCAGCGGGCCAACGACCGCGACGACAAGGTCGCCCTCGGCGACGAGATCGCCCCCGGCCTGGTCCACGCGCTCAAGGCGACGCTGCAGGCCTGAACCGGCCGCCCGGCATACCCCTTGCGGTGCGAAGGGGGTTTCGGGTTGAAGTGTTATCGCGTGCAGGTGGGGAGCGAGTCGGGGCGCTTGTCGGCGATCGCCTCGACCGCGGACCTGGCCTCCTCGAACGTCGCGATCCGGACCACTCGCAGGCCGTCGGGCACGTGGCCGACGACCTCGTCGCAGTTGTCGGCAGGAGCCAGGAACCACTTCGCTCCCCCGTCGTGCGCGCCGACGAGCTTCTGGCGGATGCCACCGATCGGCCCCACCTGGCCCTTGGCGTTGATCGTCCCGGTGCCGGCGATCTTCTGGCCGCCGGTCAGCGGTCCGGGTGTCAGGGTGTCGTAGACGGCCAGCGAGAACATCGTGCCGGCCGAGGGGCCACCGACGTCGCCGGCGTTGATCTTGACGTCGATCGGGAACTCGAACCGGACCCCGAGGAAGACGCCGACCGTGGCACGGCCCTCGGCCGCGCGGGTCTTGGCCTCGACCGTCACGGGCTTGCCGTCGCGCACCAGACCCAGGGCCACGCTCTCCCCCGGCTTGTGGGCCCCGACGGCGTCGCGGACGCCGCTCGAGTCGCTGATCGCCTTGCCGTCGACCGAGACGATCTCGTCACCGGCCTTGATCAGGCTCGCGGACGGCGCGTCCTTGGCGACCTGCGCGATGACGATGTGCTCGGTCACCTTCTGGCCGACAGCCTTCAGCGCCACGGCGACCGCCTCCTGCTGGGAGTCGATCATCTCGGCGGCGCTCTGTTCCTCGACCTGCTTGTCGGTCACGCCCTTGGGGAAGTAGAGCTCCTCGTCGACGACGTCCTCGCTCGGACGGATCGCGGCGCTCAGGAGGTCCCAGACGGTGACCTTGTAGCCGGGCCCTCCGGAGATCCGCACGGTGGTGAAGTCGAGGGCGCCCTGGGTCGGGTAGGTCGGGGCGCCGGAGACGGTGATCAGCTGCTTGCCGGAGAGCTTGCCGAGGGTGTTCGTGATCGGGCCGGGCTTCATGATGACGTAGGGCAGGCCGACCATGACCGACAGTGCGCCGAGGGCGATCGCCAGGAAGAACCCGACCAGGCTCACGGTGGACTTGCGGCTGAGGCGGTAGGGGTCGGTGACTGCCGAGCCGGTCGCGCCCGCCGGGCCGGGATGGTCGCCCTGCTGATGAGGAGGCGTCGTCACGGCAGCCCCACCCACTCGTCGGTGCCGTCGGTGAACAGCTGGTGCTTCCAGATCGGGACCGTCCCCTTGAGGGTGTCGATGAGGTCGCGACAGGCGTCGAAGGCCTGTCCCCGGTGTGGCGCCGAGACGGCCGCCACGACGGCGACGTCGCCGATCTCGAGGTGACCCACCCGGTGGACGGCGGCGACGCGGGCGACCTCGTGCCGCCCGGCAACGTCGGCGCAGACCCGGCTCAGGGTGTCCACGACGCTGGGGTGCGCGGTGTAGTCCAGGGCGGACACGTCGGCGCCGTGGTCGTGCTCGCGCACCACCCCGACGAACAGGGCGATGCCCCCGCACCGAGGGTGCTGCACCGCCTTGAGCACCTCGTCGACGCTCAGCGGCTCGTCCCGGACGTCGCTGAGCACCACCATCGGGTCGCTGTCCAGCTCCCTGACCGGATCGGTCATGCCGTTGAACCTTTCCTGCGGCGTCGCCGCATGATTGCCGCCGTTCCCACCAGGGCCACCGCGGCGCTGGCCGCTCCCAGAGCGGCATCCTTGCGGTCCAGTCTGCGTGCCGCCACCGCGTGCGACCCCCGGATCGCCTCCAGGAGCACGCCGAGGCACGTCTCGTTGTCGTGGACCGGCACCCAGCCGCGACCCCGCATCGTGCGGGCGGAGACCGCCCAGGGGAATGCCACGAAGGCGAGGTCGCTGGCCGGTGCCGGCAACACCCCAACGCGGTGGAGGCGGTCCGCAGTTCCCATCGCCGCCCCGAGGCTGAGCTCGACCCGGCGCATGCCGGTCAGCCGTTCGAGGTCACGCTGGGTGAGGTGGCCCTCGGCCCCGACAGTGACCGCACCACCCACGCCCTGGGCCAGGACCAGCGCCACCGCGGTCCCGAGGTCGTCGACGTGGCAGAACTGCCAGGCGGGTTCCGCGCCGCGCAGGGTGAGCAGCCGCGGCGCCTCGAAGTGACGAGTCACCACCGTGTCGACGCCGTCGCCCACCAGCGCGGCGGGCCGGACGGCGGTGATGGTCAGGCCCGGGTGGACGTCGCGGGCCACCTCGATGAGCTGCTCGACGTCCATCAGGTCGCCGACCTGCCCCTCGTCGGAGGCGGCCCGCAGCGGCGCCTCGTCCTCGAGTGGGACGGGGTTGTCGGCCCGGGCGCCGTAGGTCTGTGCCGAGGTCACGACCACGAGGTGCCGCAGTCCCGCGGCGGCCGCCGAGGTGATGACCGTCTGGGCGACGCGCAGGCTGCGCTCACGACGGGCCCGGGCGCCGATGGCCAGGTCGCGTGCGAGGTTGGTGCTCGTCGCCACGTATGCCGCGGCGTGGACTCCCGAGAGCGCCGCGGCCAGGCTCGGGTCACCGGGGTCGGCGTGGCGGAACTCGGCTCCCCCGACCACCGGGGGCTCGGTGCCCACGGCCACGACCGTGCCGATCCGGGCCTCTCCCTCGGCGCCGCCGGGCTGCGCCGTGGTCGTGCCCCGCGCGGCGGCCGACACCAGGGCGCGCAGCACCGCACGACTCGCCGGGTCGGCCGTGCCGATCACCGCGACGTCGATCGCGCTACGCCGCGAGCGAACGGCGCCCCGTCCAGCCCGCCCGGGGGAACTCACTGTGGCCTCCGCGTGGTTGTCTAGTGAGAGACCATCCTCTCAGGACCGCTGAGGAGCAGTTGTGCCCGACCTTCCCCCTGACCATGACGACCAGTCCGACGACCCGTCCGACGACCCGCGCGACGAGTCCGGGCGACCGTCCGACGACGCCCTCGGCGACGCCCTGTCCCCGGAGATCGCGGAGGTCCTGGCGCGGCTGACCGGCGGCGAGGTCGACCCCGACCTGGCCAAGGCCCTCAAGGACATGGGCATCGACCAGGTCGACCCGGCGATGCTCCAGATGATGGTCGGCCAGATGCAGTCGATGTTCGCCAGCACCGACACCGACGCGTTCAACCTCACCCTCGCCACCGACACGGCCCGCAAGACCGTGTCCGAGGCGGGCGACGCGGTGGTCGGCGAGGCCGCGCAACGCCAGCTCGACCAGGCGGTCCAGGTGGCCGAGCTCTGGCTCGACGAGGTGACCGCCTTCGAGGCCCCCGGCATCTCCACCCATGCGTGGAGCCGGGCCGAGTGGGTCGAGGCGACGATGGCCACCTGGGGCACGCTCGTGGAGCCGGTCGCCGAGGGCGTGGGCCGGGCCGTCGGCGACGCCATGCGCACCCAGCTCCAGCAGCTCGGCGAGAGCGGCCTGCCCGAGGGCCTCCTGCCGGCCGGCATGGACCCCGCGGCCATGCTCGGCCAGATGGAGCCGATGCTGGCCAAGATGAGCGGGGCGATGTTCGGGCTGCAGGTCGGCCAGGCCGTCGGGGCCCTCGCCACCGAGACGGTCAGCGGCACCGAGGTCGGGCTACCCCTGGTGGCCGACCGGTCGGTCGCGCTGCTGCCCGCCAACGTCGAAGCGTTCGCCGAAGGTCTCGGTGTCGACCTCGACCAGGTGCGCATCTACCTCGCCGTCCGCGAGGCCGCCCGCGTGCGGTTGTTCTCCGAGGTCCCGTGGATCGGGCCGCAGCTGGTCGCCGCCGTCCGCGACTACGCCCGCGACATCAGCATCGACACCGACCGGATCGAGAGCGCGTTGCAGTCTGTCGATGCCAGCGACGCGACCGCCCTCCAGTCCGCCCTCCAGGACCAGCTGTTCCGCCCCGACCCCAGCCCCGCCCAGCGCGCCGCGCTGGCCCGGCTCGAGACCTACCTCGCGCTGGTCGAGGGATGGGTCGACGTCGTGGCCGACCGTGCCACCCGTGAGCACCTGCCCCAGTCCGCCGCCCTCGGCGAGGCCGTGCGTCGCCGGCGGGCCACCGGCGGTCCCGCCGAGAAGGCCTTCGCCGGTCTCGTGGGCCTGGAGCTGCGCCCTCGTCGACTGCGCGACGCCGCCAACCTCTGGGCCGCCCTCGAGGCCAAGCACGGACCGGACGGGCGCGACGCCGGGTGGGGACACCCCGATGTCGCCCCCACCGGCGCCGACCTCGACGACCCGCTCGGCTACGTCGAGCGCTTCGGTACCTCCGAGAGCGCCGACCTCGACGCGGCTCTCGACCAGCTGCTCCGCGAGGGCGAGACCCCCGGGGACGACGAGACCGGCGCGGACGGCCGGTGACGGCGCCGCTGACCGGCGTGCCTGCGGCATACCTCGCGTTGCGGGAGGACGCCCAGCGCGTCCTCGAGCGCTGGACGGCACCCGACGCAGGGCAGGAACGGCTGCGGGTCGAGCTGCTCGCGCACTGCACCGAGCACCCCGACGCGCTGTCGAAGCAGGGGCCGCCAGCCCACCTCACCGCCAGCGCCCTGGTGCTGAACCGTTCGCTCGACAAGGTGCTGCTCACCCTGCACGCGAAGGCCGGCCTGTGGCTGCAGTTCGGAGGGCACTTCGAACCGGGTGACGAGTCGGTCCTGGCCGCGGCGACCCGCGAGGCGCGCGAGGAGTCCGGCATCGTCGACCTCGAGCTGCACCCCGAGCTCGCGCACCTCGACCGGCACGCGTTGCTGGCCTCGGGGTTCGGTCGGTGCAGCGAGCACCTCGACCTGCGCTACGTCGGGGTCACCGACGACGAGGCCGGGTATGCCGTGAGCGACGAGTCGCTCGACGTCGCCTGGTGGCCCGTGGACGCGCTCCCCAAGGCCAGCCGCGACGAGATCGCACCCCTCGCCGACGCAGCCAGGCGGCTGCTCGCCTCGTCGCTCCGGTGACCGGGCAGGTCGTGCGGGGTCAGTCGCTGGGACCGAAGTCGAGGGCGGCCTGGCCGAGCTCGTCGGACTCGGTCTCACCGTCGGACAGGTCGAGGCCAGCAGTCGCCGCGACGCCCTCGAGGTAGCCGCGCGCCCGCTCGAGCCGCGGGTAGCCCTCCAGCAGCCGCCAGAAGTCGGGACCGTGGCCGGGCGAGAGCAGGTGGGCCAGCTCGTGGAGGATCACGTAGTCGAGCACGAAGCCCGGCATGCCCCTGACCCTCGTGGAGATGCGGATGGTGCCGTCGGAAGGTGTGCAGGAGCCCCAGCGGGAGTTCTGGTTGGTCACCCAGCGGATGCTCGTCGGCTTGGCCTGGCCCCCGAGGTAGCGCTGCGAGAGCTCTGCCGAACGCGTGCGCAGCTGGGCATCGCTGGGTCGTCGCTTCTTGTCACCCTTGGCCAGTCGCTCGAGCATCGTGTCGACCCACTGCTGCTCCTCAGCCTTGGTGAACCGCGCGGGGATGAGGACGATGGTGCGACCGCCCTCGCGGTAGGCGCTCACGGTGCGGCGGCGCTTGCGGCTGCGCCGGACCTCGATGTCTGGACTCCCCATGCCACCACGATAGGCGAGCCGACCGACATGACCGGTGACCCGCGCCGCAACCTGGGCGCCTCGTGGGGCGCTCAGGTTGCGGAAAGCAGCTTGGCCAGCCTGCGGTCGAGCACCTGCACGGCGGGTCCGAAGGCGGCATACGCCTCGTTCGTGGTCTGGCCGTTGGCATAGCGGTAGTAGATCTGCTGGGCGATGACGGCGAGCCGGAAGACCCCGTAGGCCTCGTAGAACACCGCGGCGTCGGCGCTGACCTCACGGCCGGCCCGTTCGCAGTAGCCCGCGATGAGCTCGGCCCTGCTGAGCATGCCGGGCAGGTGGGTGGGCACCCGCCGGAAGCTCTGGAAGTCGGCGTCGTCGTCGGCCTGCACCCAGTAGGCCAGCGCAGCGCCGAGGTCCATCAGCGGGTCGCCGACCGTGGCCATCTCCCAGTCGAAGATCCCCACGATGCGGGTGGGGTCGTCGGCGGCGAGGACGAGGTTGTCGAGCTTGTAGTCGTTGTGGATCACACAGCTGCCGACGTCGGCGGGCTGGCGCTCGTCGAGCCAGGCCATCGCCACCTCGAGGTCGGGCTGGCCGGCCGTGTGGGCCCGGCGGTAGCGGGTCGACCACCCCTCGACCTGGCGGCGCACGTAGCCCTCGCCCCTGCCCAGCGTGTCGAGCCCGGCCGCGGCCGGGTCGACCGAGTGCAGCTCGACGAGGACGTCGAGCATCGACTCGCAGAGCCGGCTCGCCTGGTCGCTCGACAGGTCGACCGGCATCTCGCGACGCGGCACCGTGCCGACCAGGCGCTCCATCACGTAGAAGTCGCCACCCAGCACTGCCGGGTCATCGCACATCGCGACCATCGTTGCGACATAAGGGAAAACGGGTCCCAGCGCCGCCTGGATGCGGTGCTCGCGACCCATGTCGTGGGCGCCCCGGGCCTTCGTGCCGCTCGGCCCGCGTCGGAGCACGAGGTCGAGGCCGGGGAAGCGCAGGAGGTAGGTGAGGTTGGAGGCGCCGCCCGAGAACTGCCGGACCTCCGGCTCCCCCGCCAGCCCCGCGGCATAGCGCTGGTCGGCGTGGGAGCGCAGCCAGGTCACCGCCGCGTCGACGTCGAAGGCGTCCTCGGCGCGCACCGGTCGGGCACCGGCGACCTCGCTCACCGCTCCTCCGCGAGCCGCGACGCCTGGTGGCGCATCAAGGCGTCGTATGCCGCGCGGTCACCCCACTTGAGCGCGTAGGCCTGGCGGGCCGGCTCGTCGGGGACGATCACGTCGTCGCCGTGCGCGATCCCCTCGAGCACCGCGGCAGCCACCTCGTCGGCCGTCACCGTCGCCCGCTCGATCAGGCCGGCAACGACCCGCCCGACCCGCTGGTCGGCGCCGCGCATCGAGCTGAGCAGGTTGGTCTTGAAGTAGGACGGGCAGACGACGGATGCCTTGACACCAAAGGGATGCAGCTCGTGTCCGGTCGTCTCCGTGAAGGCCACCACGGCCGCCTTGACCGCGTTGTAGGAGCCCATGCCGGCGGCGTGCACCAGCCCGGCGAGCGAGGCGATGTTGACCACGTGGCCGGACCCCTGCTGCTTGAACATCGGCGTGAAGGTGCGGGTGCCGCGCACGACACCGAGGAGGTTGACGTCGATGATCCGCTGCCACTCGTCGATGGTCGACAGCTCGATCCGGCCACCCCCGGCGATGCCGGCGTTGTTGACGAGGATGTCGAGGCCACCCCAGCCCTGTTCGACGTGGGCCAGGGCTGCGGCCCAGTCGTCGTCGGACGTGATGTCCAGGACGAGGTCGACCCCGTCGGCGTCGTGCACGTCGGTGACCAGGACCTCGTCACCGGCCGCGCGGAAGGCGCTGACGAGCGCAGCACCCAGCCCCGAGGCTCCGCCGGTCACGAGGACCCGCTGGCTCACTGGTGCTTCCCGAGCTCGATGCGGCCGACCACGCTGCGGTGGACCTCGTCGGGACCGTCGGCCAGGCGCAGGGACCGCGCGCCCACCCAGGCGGCGGCCAGCGGGAAGTCGCTCGTCATGCCCCCACCGCCGTGCAGCTGGATCGCGAGGTCGATGACGTCGAGGGCCATGGTGGGCACCTCGACCTTGATCTCGCTGACTGCCGACAAGGCCTCGCGCGAGCTGCCCTGGTCGAGCAGCCAGGCCGCATGCATGACCAGCAGGCGTGAGCGGTTGATGGCGATCCGGGCGTCGGCGATGCGCTCCAGGTTGCCGCCCAGCTTCGCGATCGGCTTCCCGAAGGCGGTGCGCTCGAGGGCGCGCTGGCAGGCCAGCTCGAGCGAACGCTCGGCGAGGCCGATGGCCCGCATGCAGTGGTGCACCCGCCCCGGCCCCAGCCGACCCTGCGCGACCTCGAAGGCCCGCCCGGGGCCGAGCAGGATGTTCGCGGTGGGCACCCGCACGTCGGTGAACGACACCTCGCCGTGGCCGAGCGGTTCGTCGTGGTAGCCCATCGTGGAGAGCATCCGCTCGACCTTGACGCCCGGGGCGTCGCGCGGCACGAGCACCATCGTGTGGCGGGAGTGTCGGTCGGCGTCAGGGTCTGACAGCCCCATGAAGACGAGGATCTTGCACTCGGGGTTGCCGATGCCGGTGGAGAACCACTTGCGGCCGTTGACGACCACCTCGTCACCGTCGACGACCGCGGTCGCTGCCATGTTGGTGGCGTCGGAGGAGGCCACCTCCGGCTCGGTCATGCAGAAGGCGCTGCGGATCCGCGCGTCGAGCATCGGCTCGAGCCACTCACGCTGCTGCTCGGGGGTGCCGTACTTGAGCAGCACCTCCATGTTGCCAGTGTCGGGCGCGTTGCTGTTGAACACCAACGGCGCGATGGCGGAACGGCCCATCACCTCGGCCACCGGCGCGTAGTCGACGTTCGAGAGGCCCTCGCCGCCGTCGGTGCCGAACTCCGCGGCATACCGTCCGGCGTGCTCCTTGGGCAGGAACAGGTTCCACAGACCCTCCGCCCGCGCCTTGGCCTGGAGCTCCTTGACGACCGGCGAGGGCGTCCACGGGTCGCCCCCGCTCTCGCGCCGGGCCTGGATCTCGGCGTGCAGCGCGGCCTCGACCGGCTCGATCTCGGTGTCGAGGAAGGCACGGACGCGGTCGCGCAGGTCGGTGGCACGCGGTGACAGGGAGAAGTCCATGCGCCCGACCCTAGTGAAGGTCAGCGGCCGTGGAAGGTCGGCCGGCGTTTGGCTGCCGCGGCCGCGATGCCCTCGTGCAGGTCCTCCGTCGCGAGGGTGACGGCCTGGGCGAGCGCCTCCCACTGCAGGGCGTCCTCGAAGGTCGCGTGGCCGCCGTCACGCAGCGCCTGCAGCGTCAGCCGGGTGGCGACGGGCGCTGCCGCCGCGATGCGTTCGGCGGCGGCGATGGCCTCGGGCAGCACGTCGTCGACGGGCAGGGCGCGCGACACCAGTCCGAGCTGCGCCGCCTCGGTGCCGCTGACGACGCGACCGGTGAGCAGCAGGTCTCGAGCCACCGCGTGGCCCGCGACGTTGGGCAGTGACCAGGTCGTCGCCATCCCCGGGTGCAGCCCCAGGGAGGTGAACGGCACGCCGACCTGGGCGTCAGCGGCGGCATACCGGAGGTCGCAGGCGAGCGCCACGGCGAACCCGGCCCCGATCGCCGCGCCGTTGACGGCCGCGATCGTGGGCACCTCCAGGTCGCGGATCGAGAGCCACGAGCGGTAGAAGGCGAGCATCCTCGTCCGGAGCTCGCTGACCGGCGCGTCGGGGTCCTGGACGATCCAGGAGAGGTCGCCACCAGCGCTGAACGCCGGCGCCGCTCCGGTCACCACGACGGCCGCGAGCGCCACATCCGTGCGCAGGAGCCCCATCAGCCTCACCCACGACGCCGTCATGGCCGTGCTCATCGAGTTGCGTCGATCCGGCAGGTCGAGCGTCACCACCGCGATCCGGCGTCCCGAGGCCTCCCGGGAAGCCACCCGCAGGTCCTCGAACTGGGTCTCCCACCACGGCTGCGTGCTCATGGGGCGAAGACTAGGGGTGGGCCCTGAGCACGACGCACAGGCCCCCCTTGCGCGATTTTGTGCTCAGCATGGTCTAAGTTTGGCCGAAGTCCGACGGCGCACCGTGTGCCGTGAACAAGAGGAGACATGGCGATGGCTGAAGAGACCTACAAGGGCGAGTTCTACTGCGTGAAGTGCAAGGAGAAGCGCGAGGCCGAGGGCCGTGTCGTGGAGACCAACGGTCGCCGCATGGCCAAGGGTGTGTGCCCCGTGTGTGGCACCAACCTCAACCGCATTCTCGGCAAGGCCTGACACCAGGCTTTCGCACCGCGAGGGGCGGCACCGACCACTGGTCGGTGCCGCCCCTCGCGGCGTCCGGGCCTGTGGATGGCGGGTCGGTTCGCCAGTGTGCTGTGCGAGATTGGGCCGCGTGACTGGACGCACCCTGTTCAAGGCCCTGTGGCCGGTCCTGCGCCGCGGCGCAGGAAGCGTGCAGTTCGGCACCGACCCCACTCGTGCGCGGGTGGTGGAGGGACTGCGCGCCGACGAGCTCGACGCCCTCCAGCTGCTCGACGGCGCCCGTGAGCTCCCGGCGGCGCTGCAGACCCCGACCGGTCGTGACCTGCTCGACCTGCTCCTCGCCCACCGGCTGGTCGCCGACGCCGCCCAGCCGGTGCCGCAGCCGCCACCCACGCGGGTCCTGCTCGCCCACGACACGCAGGCGGTGCTGCGCATCGCCCCCACCCAGAGCCAGGCGTATGCCGCGTTGGCCGGCCGCCGGGCGGCGCACCTCCTGGTCGTCGGGCGGGGTGAGCTGCCGCGCGCCATCGCGGAGCTGCTGCGCCGCGCCGGGGTCGGCTCCGTGCGGCAGGGCGCCGACGTGGCGGACGACTGGGAGCCGCCCGCGCTCGTCGTCCTGGTCGGCTGGGGCGCGGTCGACTCGGCAGCCGCCACGCCGTGGCGAGCCCGCGGCACACCGGTGCTGCCCGTGGTGCTGCACGGGCTGGAGGCCGTCGTCGGCCCCGTCGTCGTGCCGGACGGACCGTGCCTGCGCTGCCTCGACCTCGCCCGCGCCGACCTCGACCCGGCGTGGCCCGCCCTGCTCGGGCAGCTCGTCCCGGTCACGGTCGGAGCCGGACCCGAGGTCAGCGGGGAGACCACGCTGGTCGCGGTGACCGCCTCGATGGCCGCGATGGTGGCGCTGGCGGTGCTCGACGGCCACTCGCTCCCGACCGGTCGGTCGCTCGAGGTCTCGCTGCCCTGGCCCGGGGTCCGACAGCGTCAGTGGGCGGCGCACCCGCGGTGCGCGTGCGGGACGCGATCCGACCCGTTCTGCCGACCCGCTGACGGCGAGGTTGCCCCGCAGGTCAGAATGGCCGGGTGAACGAACTCCCTCGCCGTGCCGTCAGCCGCACGGCCCGACTGGCGAGCCTGCCCCTCGGCTTCGCCGGGCGCACCGCGGTGGGGTTCGGCAAGCGCGTGGGCGGCAAGCCCGCCGAGGCGGTCGCCGCCGAGCTGCAGGCCCGCACGGCCGAGCAGCTCTTCAAGGTGCTGGGCGAGCTCAAGGGCGGGGCGATGAAGTTCGGCCAGGCCATGTCGGTCATGGAGGCTGCCCTCCCGGAGGAGATGGCCGGCCCCTACCGCGCCACCCTGACCAAGCTGCAGGAGGCGGCCCCTCCCCTGCCGGCTGCGACGGTGCACAAGGTGCTGGCCGAGGAGCTCGGGCCCCGGTGGCGGTCCTCGAAGTTCCAGTCGTTCGACGACACGCCCGCAGCAGCGGCCTCGATCGGCCAGGTCCACAAGGCGGTCTGGCGCGACGGTCGTGAGGTCGCCGTCAAGATCCAGTACCCCGGCGCGGGCAAGGCCCTGCTGTCCGACCTCAACCAGCTCGCCCGGGTGGCCCGGCTGGCCGGCGGGTGGATCCCCGGCATGGACATCAAGCCGATCACCGACGAGCTGAAGTCGCGGATGAGCGAGGAGCTCGACTACAACCTCGAGGCCACCAGCCAGCGCACCTTCGCCAAGGCGTTCCGCGGCGACCCGCACTTCGCCGTGCCGGACGTGCTGGTCAACAGCGAGCACGTCATCGTGTCGGAGTGGATGGACGGCATCCCGCTGTCGCAGATCGTCGCGTCGGGCACACCCGAGCAGCGCAACGCCGCCTCCGAGCGCTACATGGCGTTCCTGCTGGTCGGGCCGGCCCGCGCCGGGCTGCTCCACGCCGACCCCCACCCCGGCAACTTCCGGCTGCTGCCCGACGGGCGGCTCGGGGTGATCGACTACGGGGCGGTCAACCGCCTGCCGTCAGGGCTGCCGCCCGCGATGGGCACCCTGGTCAGCGCGGCGCTGCGCGGCGAGGCGGCTGAGCTCGAGAGGGGCCTGCGGTCCGAGGGGTTCATCAAGCCGTCGATGTCCCTCGATGCCGAGGCGCTGCTGCACTACCTCGGCCCGTTCATCGAGCCCCTGTCACACGCCGAGTTCACCTTCAGCCGGCCGTGGCTGCGGGGCGTGGCCGCGCACGTCAACGACATCCGCCGACCCGAGTTCCTCGTCGGCATGAAGCTCAACCTGCCGCCGTCCTACCTGCTCATCCACCGGGTCTGGCTCGGCGGGATCGGCGTGCTGTGCCAGCTGGGCGGGACCGTCTCGGCCCGGCAGATCGTGGTCGACCACATGCCCGGCATGCAGCTCCGGCACCTTCCCCCACCCCTCGACTGACGTCGGGTCACCACCAGGCGGAGTCGAGCTTGCCCTCGATGCTGCGCAGGTGCTCGCGGCTGCAGCGGTCGCAGGTCCAGACCTCGCGGTCGTTCTCGGTGCCGCGGGTCCAGGTGATCGCGGCCAGGGCCGGGTCACCGGCGACGGTGCCGCAGGTCGAGCACACCGGAGGTGTCTCTGACGGTCCAGCCTGGTCAGCCACGGCTACTTCTTCGTCAGGGCGGCGTCCTTGGCCTTCGCCGCGGCCTTCGCGGCCTGCTTGAACTCCCGCACCTTGGCCAGCGACGCGGCGTCGACGACGTCGGCCACCGAGCGGTAGGAGCCGTCCTCGGCGTAGGGGCCGATGGCCTCCTGCCACCCCGCCGGCCGCACCTCGAGCTGCTTGCCGACCAGGGCGGCGAAGATGCGGGCCTTCTGGTCGCCGAACCCGGGCAGCGCCTTGAGCCGCTCGATCAGGTCGCGGGTGTCCGCGGCCTCGGTCCAGATCGTCTCGGCCCGGCCGTCGTACTGGTCACGGACGACGGTGGCCAGCTGCTGCACCCGACCCGCCATCGACCGGCCGTAGCGGTGGATGGCCGGCGGCGTGGCGCACAGGTCGGCGAAGGACTCCGCCTCGGCCGCCGCGATCGCGTCGGGGGCCAGCGTGCCGAACCGGTCGAGGATCTTCCACGGTCCGCGGAACGCGTGCTCCATGGGGTACTGCTGGTCGAGCAGCATCCCCACGAGCAGCGCGAACGGGTCGTTGCTCAGCACCTCGTCGGCGGCCTCGTCCTGGGCGATCCGGATCTGCGTAGCCATGCGGACCAGCCTAGCCTGCAGGTTTCGTTCCAATTGGAGGGAAACCTGCAGCGGGGCGGTCCCCCTCCTTGCCGCTGGGTGGGCCCGCCCGGTGGCCTCAGAGCAGGTAGACGAACCCCGGGCCCTCGTCGCGGTAGGGGATGCCGAGCGCCTCGAGCGCCGGCGTCCACGAGCCGGTCACGCTCGGGTCGGCGCCCTCGAACCCGTGGTCGGCCGTCAGCAGGAAGGTCACCTCGTCGAGCGCCCCCAGCGACTTGAGGTGGTCGAGGAACACCACGAGCCGGGCGTCGCTCTGCCGCAGCGAGTCCCGGGCGAGGTCCGACCGGGGTCCGCCGCCGTGGTGTCCGGCATCGGTCACGACGTGCGCCCACCAGGTCAGCGTGGGCGCGTCGGCAGCGGTCTCCCACAGCTGGAGCACCTGCTGCAGGCCCATGTCGTCCACCTGCACCCCCCACCGGAAGTAGGGGTCCGCCAGGTGCTCGGGTCGCTGGACGAACGGGGACTTCTCCGGGTCCGGGAGCAGGTCACCCATCCCCGTGGTGGCCGACTCGAACCCGCCGGCAGCCCTCAGCAGCGCCATCGTCCCGTAGTCCGCACCGCGGTCGATGGCCTCGTCGACGCTGGCGGTCCGGGGCGAACCCTCTTGCGGCACATGGTCGTTCACCATCTCGAAGACGGTGCGCACGCCGGGCCGGAGCCACTCCGCGCTCCGGTGCCAGGTTTCCGCGTCGTTGGGGACGACCCGCTCCTGCCGGGACCGGTCGAAGTACACGTTGCCGAGCACGCCGTGCCGCCCCGGGCCGACGCCGGTCAGGATCGAGGTGTGGTTGGTGAGCGTCACGCTCGGGAACTCGGCCACCGCACCCCCACGCAGCGCCAGCCCGTGCTCGATGAGGCGAGCGACCCCCGGCAGCTCACCCGACTGGGCGAGGTGGAGCAGGTCACCGCAGTGCGCTCCGTCCCACAGGATGCCGACGACCCGCCGACGCTGCCCGTCCGCGGGTGGTTCGAGGTATGCCGTGAGGGCGCGGCCGTCGAGCTCGGCACCGTGCGCGTCGCGCAGGTCGTCGGACGGCACACCCGACAACACGGCGAGGGTCGGAGCCACGTCGACGAGTCGGGCGTGGTCGTCGACGAAGCCCAGCTTCGCCACTCCCGGGCCGGACATCACCAGCGGGGCGCGCGACTGGATGACATCGAGCGACCCGTGCTCGCCTGCGTGCCCACCCTCGTCGACGAACCAGTGCCGTGGGGTGTGGACGACGGCGACGTCGGGGCTGCGGTCGGCGTCGCCGAACAACGAGAGGATCCGTTGCGCGGCATACGGGTAGGCGTTGTCGGTGGACACCCGCGGGCCGGCAGCCGCGAGCTCGGCCTCGTAGGGCAAGAAGGCCATCGGGTCCTCGCTGGCCACGGGGTCGATCCCCGAGAGGACCTCGTGGCTGCCGTCGGCGTGCAGCCGCACCGTGCCCAGGTGGTTCGCGGCGTGCGCCACCCCGCCCTCGACCCAGACCGCCAGGTCGACCACGGCGGAGAGGTCGGGAGCGGTCAGGGCCTTGACGACGGCTTCGCGGGACATGTGCGGACGATAACGAGTCGAAGGCCGTGCGCAGGACCCCAGACATGGAAGAACCCGCCGGGACGACCTCCAGAGCGGAAGGTCCCGGCGGGTTCGGGCACGGGGGTCACCGGGCCAGCATGCGAGGCATGGCGAGCAGCAACTCGTGCTGCGCCTGTGCCTCGAGCCGGCGCTGGTACTCCCGTTGACGGCGCCGTCGATGGGCGCGCGCCAGGTCGGCGTACAAGGCCTGGAACATGGTGGAACTCCTGGTCTGTGAAGAGTGGTGTTCAGTGCTGTGGGCGGGGTGACGGGTCGGTCCCGCGGGGCCAGCTCCTGCGGCTGGCCCCGCGTTCACCTCTCCGGTACCCCCGCCGGTGACGGTCTGGACGAATGCCGTGGACGACATCAGGCGGCGACCGGGTTCTTGCGCGGCCGGCCCCTGGGCCGCTTGCGTGCGACGACGACCCCCTGGACGAAGAGCTCACCGCCCCACACGCCCCACGGCTCGGACCGCTCGAGCGCGCCTGCGAGGCAGGCGGCCAGGGCCGGGCACGTGTGGCACAGCGACTTCGCGAACTCGACGTCGGCCGGGCTCTCGGCGAACCACATCTCGGCGTCGTTCTCTCGACACGGGATGCCGGCGCCGGCGACCGCGGCCTGCTCGTTCAGGTCGTGGAGTGCGCTCAGATGCATCGGGTGTCACCTCCCTCTCGTCGTCCCGCCACGGTGGTGGCGGATTTCCCTGTTTCCGTCTGGCCGGTGGGTCCTCGGTCGAGGGCCGGTCCGTTCTCTTCGGTGTCGGACTTCATCTCTGGTGGTGCTTCTTCCTGCTCGGTGTGGTGCGGAAGACTTGTGTTTGACCAACAACGGGTGTTCGGACAAACAGAAAGGCCGCGGATCCCGGATATCGGGTTCCGCGGCCTCGGAGAGGGCCTGCTGGCTGGTGGCCTAGACAGGTGGTTCTCCGAAGGGACGGAACGCGAGATCCTTGGTGGCACCGAAGCCGCCGATGTAGAACGTCGGAGCCGGGGCATCGGTGATCACACGGGTGGCGATGGGCGCGGGCACAGTGGTCCCCTGGACCCATCCACGGCTGCCTGCGAGGAGGACACGGCCGACCTCGGGGCACACGGAACGGACGCGGGACATGTGAGTCGCGTCGATCGTCATCGTGAAGTTCTCCATTGGGACCTACCCTCCTTCGTGTGCTCGTGGACCCCAGCGCATCGCGCGCGACACCCTGGGCTGGTGTGTTGGTCCAGAGTACGGGACGCCCCTGCGGGGCAGCAACGCATTTATCGAGATTTCCTGCAAAGAATTGGTGAACGAACGCCTAGTCTTCGGAATCCGTTGCAGCAGAACGGGTTTCGAGCACAGATTCGACATCCTCACCGCTGATGAGGGCCAGCACCTGCGCGCCGTAGAGCCCGAGCTTGCGCGCCCCGACACCGGAGATCTGGGCCAGCTCGCTCTCGGAGCCCGGCTCGCGCTCGGCGATCACCGTGAGCGTGGCGTCGGTGAAGACGACGTGGGCCGGCACGCTCGTCTCCCGCGCGACGGCCAGCCGCCAGGCCCGCAGCCGCTCGAAGGTGGCCTCGGAGTAGGTCGGCGGACAGGTGTCGCAGCGACCGGTCTTGCGCTGCGCCGCGGTGGTCAGCTCGGTGCCGCACGAGCGGCAGTGCGCGGGGAGCGCCGGCTTGAGGGCCTTGCCCCGGCCGCCCTTGCCCGCTCCGACCTTCGCCGACCCCTTGGGCTGCGAGCGAGCGCCGTCGCCGAGGATGCTCGCCGCGCCGTCGAGGAACCGCGACGGCCGGCGGCTGGCCCGGGCCCCGGGAGTGCGGGCGCCGGACCACGACAGCCGCAGCTCGCGCCGCGCCCGGGTGACGCCGACGTACATGAGGCGGCGCTCCTCCTCGATGGCCTCGGGGGTCTCGGCCATCATGATCGGCAGGTAGCCGTCGGAGACCCCGGCGAGGAACACGACGTCCCACTCCAGTCCCTTCGCGGCGTGCAGCGAGGCGAGCGTGACGCCCTGGACGGCCGGGGCGTGCTGGGCCGAGGCCCGCTCGTCCAGCTCACGGATGAAGTCGGGCAGGCGGGCCTCGGGACTGGTCACGACCAGGTCGTCGGAGAGCGCGGCGAGGGCACTGAGCGACTCCCAGCGCTCCCGGCCGGCGCCTCCCGAGCTCGGCGCCTCGCGGGTCCAGCCCGCGCCGAGCAGGACGTCGCGCACCAGCTCGGGCAGCGGCTTCGAGGAGTCGTCGGACCGGGCCGCACCGCGCAGCAGCAGGATCGCGTCCCGCACCTCGCGTCGGGAGAAGAACCGTTCCCCGCCCCGCACGAGGTAGGGCACACCCTGGTCGGCCAGCGCGGACTCGAACGCCTCGGACTGGCCGTTGGTGCGGAACAGGATCGCGATCTCGGCGGGAGACACCCCGTCGGCGACCCGCTTGGCGACCTCCGCGGCGATCGCGGCGGCCTCGGCCGGGTCGTCCGGGTGAGCGGTGAGGACCGGGGTCGGCCCGTCCTGCCCCTGGGCCTGGAGCACCACCGCATTGCTGCGCATCGCCCCCGACGGCCCGCGCACGACGAGGTTCGCGAGCCCCACCACCTGCGGTGTCGAGCGGTAGTTGCGCACCAGCCTGACCACCTCGGCCTTGGGGTGCCGGGTCTGGAACTCGAGCAGGTGGCGAGGGCTGGCGCCGGTGAACGAGTAGATCGTCTGGGCCGGGTCACCGACCACGCAGAGGTCGTCGCGCTCCCCCACCCACAGGTCGAGCAGCCGCTGCTGGAGCGCGTTGACGTCCTGGTACTCGTCGACGACGAAGTGGCGGTACTGCGAGCGCACCGCCCGCGCGATGTCGTCGCGCTCGGCGAGGATCCCTACGGTCAGCAGCAGCACGTCCTCGAAGTCGATGACCCCACGCTGGGTCTTGACCTGCTCGTAGGCCTCGAGCACCCGCGCCATCGCGGTGGCGTCGAGGCCGGGCGGCTCGCGGCGCGCGGCGCGCGCCCCCGCGGCATACGTCTCAGGGGTGAGCATCGACACCTTGGCCCACTCCACCTCGGCGGCCAGGTCACGGATGGCGGTGCGGTCGCGCGCGAGGTCGAGCCGCAGCGACGCAGCGGCCTGGGCGACCGCAGCGGCCTTCTGGCTCATCACCTCGGGGGCGGCGCCGCCGATCGCCTGCGGCCAGAAGTAGTGCAGCTGCCGCAGGGCCGCGGCGTGGAAGGTGCGCGCCTGCACCCCGGCGACGCCGAGGGTGCGCAGCCGGGTGCGCATCTCGCCGGCGGCTCGGGCGGTGAACGTGACGGCCAGGACGCGTTGGCCCTGGTAGGCGCCGGAGTGGACGCCGTAGGCGATCCGGTGCGTGATCGCCCGGGTCTTTCCCGTGCCGGCGCCGGCGAGCACGACCATGGGTCCCAAGGGGTGCGCCGCGACCTCGCGCTGCTCGGGGTCGAGGGCGGCGAGGATGTCGTCGGCGGAGGAGTGCACGGGTATGCCGTGGGGCTGGGTGGGCATCGCCGAGATCCTGTCATGGGCGACTGACGGCGGGTTACTGGACCAGCCCGTAGACGCGGGTCACCCGCAGGCGCAGGATGCGACGACCGTCCTTCACCATCGCCCGCCGGTAGTCGTCCCAGTCGGGGTGGTCCTCGCCACGGATGGTCCGGTAGAGCTCGACCAGCTCGTCGACCACCTCGTCGTCCTCGGCCCCCGCGACCGGTGAGAACTCCGCGTCACCCTCGAGCACGGCATACGACCAGCCCTCCGGCGAGGTGACCATGAGCGAGCCCCTCGGGTCGCGCAGGAGGTTCGCCACCTTGGCCCGGCCGTCGACGACCGACACCCGCACCGTGGGGGTGGCCGGGTCGCTGCGGTCGAGGGCGAAGTTGACCATCGAGAGCTGGGGCCGGCCGTCGCGCTTGAGCGCCGCGAGCGCGCCGAGGTTGCGGCCCGCGGCCAGGGCGAGCAGGGCTGGGTCGAACGCGGGGGTTTGTCCGGATGCTGCAGTGGAGGCCATGGGACAATCATGGTCACAGAGGTCACACCCCGGCGCGGAAGAACGCGGGCCGGAGCGTGGTTACATGGCTAGACAGTCTCCGACCCCCTGAAAGAGATCATGAGCGCCAGCGCCCTGAAGCACCCCGTCCCCGGTTCCGTGACCATGTTCAGCACCTCGTGGTGCGGCTACTGCAACCGTCTCAAGGCCCAGATGGGGCGCGAAGGCATCGCCTTCACCGAGGTGAACATCGAGGACGTGCCGGAGGCCGTGAAGTTCGTCATGGACGCCAACGACGGCAACCAGACCGTCCCCACGCTGCTCTTCCCGGACGGCTCGTCGGCGACCAACCCCTCGATCAACGAGGTCAAGAAGCGCCTCGCCTCCTGATCCGGAGCACCTAGACACCCACCAGACCCCGGCCACCGGCCGGGGTCTCGTCATGCCCGGCTCGCTCGCCGCGTGGTCAGCCGGGAGCGACCTCGGCCAGGTCGTGGCCCAGCCAGCGCTCGATCAGCCGGCGGGCGATGGACAAGCGGGTGGAGGGGCTGACCTCTCCTGCCGCGAGGATCTCGCGGTACTCCTCGCGGGTGAACCACCGGGCCTCGGCGATCTCGGCCTCCTGCAGCCGGAGCTCGTCGCCGGTCGCCCTGGCGGTGAAGCCGACCATGAGCGAGTTCGGGAACGGCCACGGCTGGTCACCGAGGTACTCCACGTCGTGGACCTGCAGGCCCACCTCCTCGTGGACCTCCCGGGCGACCGCCGCCGCGAGGCTCTCCCCCGGCTCGAGGAAGCCTGCGAGCACCGAGAAGCGACCCGTGCCCCAGCCCGCCCCTCGGGCGAGCAGCAACCGGTCGCGGTCGTCGACGACGGACATGATCACGGCCACGTCGGTCCGCGGGTAGTGCTCGCTGCCGTCCCGGTCACACCGGCGCAGCCAGCCCCCCTGGATCGGCTCGGTGGGAGCACCGCAGCGTGGGCAGTGGCCGTGGGTCGCATGCCAGTTCGCGAGCGCCAGCGCGGTCGCGAAGACCGTGGCGTCGCGGTCGGACAGGTCGGCGCCGACCTGGCGCAGCCCGCGCAGCCGCTCCCAGACGCCGCCGTCCGGCGCCTCCACCTCTGGTGCCGGGCGCGCCACCGCGAGGTATGCCGTGCCGTCGCCGTCCTGCCCGAGGAACAGGACCAGCGCATCGGCATCGGCGGGGACCGGCGCCCGCAGGTCCAGGGCCGGCGCGGCGCCCGCGCCGTCGTCGTCCGGCCGGTCCCCGTCGTCGGCGTGGCCCAGGAGCACCGGGACCTTGTCGCCGTGGACCTCCAGGACCCGGGTCGAGGGGTCGGCGAGCAGCCGGTCGAGCAGGTCCGGCTGCGCACGCAGCTCGGCGTGCCGGTCGAGACCGGGCCGGGCGAGCGCGAGATTCGGGAGAGTTTCGGTCAGGAGGCCCACACCTCCACCCTAGGCGCGCCCGCACGGCATACGGTGACCGTGTGGACCGCAGCCCCCTCTTCCTCGCAGCGCTCGCGAGCGCTGCCGTGCCGGGGCTCGACCCGGCCAGCGTCGAGGCGCTCCCCGGCACGTCCGACCACGGTGACCAGGCCAACGGCTACGACGTCGCGTTCGTGCAGGACACCCAGCACCGGCGCTGGGTGGTGCGGGTGCCGCGCAGCCAGGCAGCCGCCGCCCAGATGGAGTCCACCTTCGGACTGCTCGCGCTGCTGGCGCGGCGGCTTCCGTTCAGTGTGCCGACGCCGAAGGGCTTCGCCGCGCTCAAGGAGGGCGGCCGGGCCGCGATCTATCCCTACCTGCCCGGACAGAACGTCGACTTCGCGCAGCTGCCACCCGGGCCGGGCCTGGCCGCGGAGCTCGGGCGGTCGATCGCCGCGCTGCACAACGCCGACCACGGCCTCTTCGACGAGGCCGGGCTGCCGGCCTACGACGCCGACACCTACCGCACCCGGCGGCTCAGTGAGCTCGACCGCGCGGCGGCCACGGGGCACGTGCCGACCGGCCTCCTCGCGCGCTGGGAGAAGCTGCTGGAGGACGTGACGCTCTGGCGGTTCGCGCCGACCCCGACGCACGGCGACCTGACCGGCGACCAGGTGCTGGTCGTCTTCGACGACGACGACGATGCTGCGAGCGGCCGCGTCAAGGCGTTCACCGGGTGGGAGGACGCCAAGGTCGCTGACCCCGCTGACGACTTCTTCGCCCTGGTCACGCAGACCGCGCCGAGGGCCCTGGAGACACTGATGGAGGCCTACGCGCACGCCCGCGCCGAGCGCCCCGACTCCCACCTGCTCACCCGGGCCCGGCTCTCGGCCGAGATGCGCACGCTCTCGCAGCTGATGTCCGCCGTGTCGGGCGGCGACCGGCTCCAGGTCGAGCGACTCGCCTCGGCCCTGCGTCGCCTCGACGACCGCGTGCACGCCGAGGAGGAGGCCGCCAACGACTACCGGCGGGCCGGCAGCGGCCCGACCACGAGCAGCCCGGTGCTGGTGCCCCCGGTCCTCGCGGACGCCGAGGACGACGACGAGGACGATGTCGAGGTGATGTTCGGCCGGACGGCCGACCCCGACGACAACAGCGACACCGGCGACAGCGACGCCAGCGACGCCAGCGACAGCGACAGCGACGCGGTGTCACCGGGCCGGGTCGGCCACGCCGAGTTCGAGGGTGAGCTCGAGGGCGAGCTGGAGGGCGAGCTCGTCCTCGAGCTCGAGGACGAGACCCCGGGACAGCTCGCGGGCGAGGGCGAGCTCGACACCGAGGACCAGCCGGCGGCCGGGTCCGAGACCGAAGCCGGGTCCGAGACCGAGCCCGAGACCGGGTCAAACCACGACGTCACGGCGGAGCTCGACGTCAGCTCGCTGCGCCGTCCCGAGGTCATCGAGGGCGACGACCCGGGCCCGGAGTTCGAGCCCGGCTACCACCCGCGCAGCTAGCCCCCGCACCACGTCGCCGCACCACGTCGCCGCACCACGTCGCCGCACCACGTCGCCGCACCACGTNAGGCTTGACCCGGCCTAGGCGTCGGGGACGGTCCCCAGCAGCGCGGCGAGTGCCGCGTCGTCGGGGAGCTCGGGCCAGACCGTCTCGCCGGTGCCTGCGTAGTAGAACGCCGCGTCGACCTCGTCGAGGCCCAGACCACGCAGTCGGGCGAAGCCCACCCGGTAGGCCGCCAGCTGGAGGGCCCGCGACCGTGCGGACTCGCCGGTGGGCTTGGACCCGGTCTTCCAGTCGACGATCGTGAAACCACCTCCCGGGCGCGGGAACACCGCGTCGATCCGCCCGCGCACCGCGATCCCGTCGATGACGGTCTCGACCGCGATCTCGATCTCCGCGGGGGTGCGGTGGGCCCACTCGCTGGCGAGGAAGCGCTCCTTCATCAGGGGCAGGTCCGCGTCGTCGCCGGGGTCGTCGTCCGCGCTGCCCGGCAGGTCGAGGATGTCGACCATCGCCGCCTGCGCGTAGTGCTGCTCGACCCAGGCATGGAAGGCCGTGCCACGGCGAGCGGCGAGCGCGGGCGGTTCGGGCATCGGTCGGCGCAGGGCCGAGGCGAACCGCGCCGGGTCCTGGGCCAGGCTGACGACGGCGGAGGCCGACAGGTGGCGCGGCATGAGGACCGTGACGTCACCACGGTGCGCGAGCCTGCGGCGCTCCTCGAGCAGCAGGTCGAGCTCCTCCAGCACGGTCAGGGCGTCACCCGGCAGCGGGAACATGCCCTGCTCCGCCAGCGCTGGCGCAGCGCCCGAGCCGTCCACCTGTCCCGCGACCGCGGCGCGCACCGCCTCCGCTCCTGCGGCCAGCGCAGCCCGACGGTGGGCCAGGGGATCTGCGGGCCACTGCACGCTGACAGCGGTCGCGGCGGTCGGGTTGACGGCCTCGGCAGGCTCTGCGGGGTCGGGGAGGTCGACCCAGGCGAGGCGGGTGACCGGCAGGGGTGGCCGGGCCTCGACGACCTCGAGCAGGAAGCGGGACGTCACCTTCGGCGTCTTGCCGTCGGTCCAGACCGAGGCGGACAGCAGCATGTCCGACCTCGCCCGGGTGAACGCGACGTAGGCGAGGCGTCGCTCCTCGTCGACGCCGTGGTCGCCGCCGGCCCGCAGGAACCGCTCGACCCGGGTCTCCATGTCCTTCCAGTCGCCGGCCCCCTCCCAGTCGAGCAGCGGCAGACCGTCACGGTCTCCCCGCAGGGCGTAGGGGATGCCCCCGTCGGAGAGGCCACCGATCCACCCGCGCTGCTTGGGGTCGGACATCGTCCACGCCTCGCCGTTCGAACGACTCGCGGCCGAGGCCAGCGCCGGGAACGAGCCCTCGACGAGCCCGGGGACGGCCACGGCGTCCCACTCCAGACCCTTCGCCGCGTGGATCGTCAGGATCTGCACCGCGTCGGAGGACGCCTCGATGTAGCCCTTGTCCAGCCCGCGCTCCTCCTTCAGGGCTGCGGCGAGCCAGGCCAGGAAGCCCCCGAGGTTGGGTCGGTCGGCGCTGACCGTGAAGGTCGCGGCGACGTCGGCGAAGGCGTCGAGGTGGGCTCGGGCTGCGGCTGGGGTGTAGCCCTCGCGGGCGAGCACCTCGATGTCGAGGCCGAGGGCGCGCTCGGCCTCCCCCACCAGGTCGGCCAGTGGCAGGGCGGACAACGAGCGCAGCCGGCGGATGGCCTGCTGCAGCCCTCGGAGCCGCCCCAGCCCCACGTCGCTGACCCGCTTGCCGTCCCAGCTGGTCCAGCCGGGCCGAGGCGGGTCGTCGACCGCCTCGACGATGCTCACCCGGTCGGAGCTGTCCGGGGACTGGTCGCGCACCAGCCGGGCCGGGCCCGCGTCACCACTGCCGCTGCCGGCCGTCGCCGACCCGATGACTGCCCCTTCGGCATCGTCGTCGTCGTCGGGGGCCGACCGGTCGTCGATGCCCAGACGCAGGTCCTGCTGGTGACGGGCCCACGCCATCAGCCCGTCGAGGTCGGCCGCCCCCAGCCGGCAGAGCGGCCCCGTGAGCAGGCGCATGAGCTGGTCGCCGCGGCTGGGGTCGTGCACCACGTGGAGCAGGGCGGTGATGTCCTCGACCTCGGGCGTGAGGAGCAGCCCACCGAGCCCGACCACCTCGTAGGGCACGCCCTTCGTCTCGAGCGCGTCGATGAGTGGCGCGAACTGAGATCGCTTGCGGCACAGCACCGCAGCCGACTTCGCACCTGCCGCTCGTCGCTGCGCCAGCCAGTCGGCGACCAGCGCTGCCTCCTCACCGGCCGTCTCGACGCGCGCCGCCACGACCCGGCCCGGCCCGGCGCCGTCGCGGGCGACGAGCTGGTCGACCGGCACGGTCGAGCGCTCACGAAGCGGCTCGGCCACGGCGTTGGCGACGTCGAGTACGGCCTCGTCGTTGCGCCAGCTGGTGGCGAGCGGGAGCACGGGAGCCAGGCCCTCCGGTCCACCGAACGCCCGCCGGAACTCGCTGAGCGTGGTCGCACTGGCTCCCCGCCAGCCGTAGATCGACTGGTGCGGGTCACCGACCGCGGTGACCGGAGACGGCTCCCCCGGGGCCATGAACAACGACTGCAGCAGCTGGAGCTGGGCAGCCGAGGTGTCCTGGAACTCGTCGAGGAGCACGGCCCCGAACCGCTCACGCTCGATCCTCCCGATGTCCTCGAACCCGATCGCCAGCCTGGCGGCCAGCGCCATCTGGTCGGCGAAGTCCATCGCGTCGCGGGTGCGCTTGAGGGTGAGGTAGCGCTCCACCATGGGCAGCACCCCCGCGCGGGCCAGGAGCTGCTCGCGCATCTTCTTCACCTCGCCGGGCAGGTCCTTGCCCCGCGCGCCGACGTGCGGCGGAAGCGCCGCCAGCGAGCCCAGCACCCGCTCGAGGTAGGCCGCCACGTCACCGACCTCGACGAGGTGCTCGGCCATCTCACCGGCCAGGTCGACGACGGCTGCCGTGACCGTCGACTCCGCGAAGCGGACCTCGTCCATCGGGCCGTCGTACGCGGCCACGACCTCGGACGCGTACTGCCACGCAGCCGCCTCGGACAGCAGCCGCGACTCCGACTCGTAACCCAGCCGCAGCGCGTGCTCACGGACCAGCCGACCGGCATACGAGTGGTAGGTCGACACGGTCGGCGTGCCGCCGAGGACCTCGGCCCCGGTCTCGGCGTCGTCGGTGCGGGGGTGCCAGACATTGCGCTGCTGGAGCAGCCGGAGCCGAGCACCGATGCGTTCGGACAGCTCGGTCGCGGCCTTGCGGGTGAAGGTCAGGCCGAGGACCTGGTCGGGCTCGACGAAGCCGTTGGCGACGAGCCAGACCACCCGACCGGTCATCGTCTCGGTCTTGCCGGACCCGGCGCCGGCGACGACGAGCAGCGGCGACATCGGCGCCTCGATCACCCGCACCTGCTGGTCGGTGGGGGGCGGCTGACCGAGTGCGGCCGCGATCTCCGTGGCGGACAACAGGGAACGCGTCATCACAGCACCCGCCCCTCGGGCTGGGCGGGGCACGACGCCCGCACCTGGCAGAGCTTGCACCAGTCGCCCACGGTCGCCTGGAACGTGGCGCCGGCCATCCCCTCGGCCGTGCTGGTGACCAGCTCGGCGGCCCACTGCGGCTCCGGGTCGGCACTCAGTGGGCCCTGGGTCTGCAAGGTCGTCTTCACGAGGGCCGCCTTGCCGACCTGGAGCAGCGCCGCTCCGGCCGAGCGGTCGCCCAGCTCGCCGAAGGCACCCCGCTCGACGCCCAGCTGGTAGGCACCCAGCTGCGGGTGCCGGTCGAGCTCCTCGGTGCGCGGCTTGGTGCTGCCGGTCTTGTAGTCGACCACCCGCAGGGCCGTGCCGTCGGGCGTGCCCTCGATCCGGTCGACCTTGCCGCTGAGCACCGCCCGACCGAGGACGACCTTCATGTCCACCTCGGCCCCGAGTCGGACCCACCCCCCGGCACGGGCCTCGTCGAAGTAGGTCGCGAGCCGCCGGACCATGCCGTGCGCCTCGTGGCGCTTGCGGTCCGAGACCCAGCCGGCCGGCATACCGAGGCGTCCCCAGCGGGCGTCCACCTCGGCCACGAGCGTGTCGGCGTCGACGTCGCCGAGCTCGGCGGCGATGTCGTGCACCAGCGTGCCGATGTCGGCAGCGCCGACCGACGGGCCGTCGCCCCCGACCGAGCCGAGCATCCAGCGCAGGCCACAGTTGCCGAACGACTCCACCTTGCTCGGCGAGACCCGCACCTCCTGGTCGGGCTCGCGCAGCGGTCGCTCGTCGGACAGCCCGCGCAGCACCCACCACTGCGCCGGGTCGGCCCCCGGGACTCCCTCGCGGGTCAGCCGGGCCAGCGCCGCCACCGCCGTGCGGCGTACCGAGGTGTCGTCGGAGACCAGCTGGCGGCGCAGCTCACCCACCAGGGTCGGCAGGGTCATCGTGCGCGCGACCTCGGCGAACGGTCGATCTCCTTGTGTCGCAATGGTTTCGGGGTCGACGACGTCGAGGTAGACCGACGGCTGCTCGTCGTCGGAACGCACCGCCGTCACGACCACCCGGTCACTCGCCCGGGTGAGCGCCACGAGGAACGACCTGGTCTCGTCGTAGCGCACCGCGGCCTGTGCGGCCCGGAACGTGCCCGCGCGCCCGGACACGACATCGACCAGGTGCTCCGACCCCAGCAGCGATCCGCGGAGGCGCAGGTCGGGCCACACGCCTTCCTGCACGCCCGCCACGACCACCAGCTGCCACTGCCGGCCGGCGGCGGCCTGGGGCGTCGTGACCGTCACCGACTCACCGACGGGCGAGCGCGCGACCAGGGTGTCGCCCGGGATGTCCTGGCTGCCGATGTGGGTGAGGAACTCCTCGGGACCGGCCTGCGGCAGGCGGTCGACGAACTTCGCCGCGGCGTCGAAGAGCCCGACCACGGCGTCGAGGTCACGGTCGGCACGACCGGCTCCGGGGCCGCCGGCGAGCGCGGTGGCCTGCCACTCCCCACCCAGACCCGTCGCGGCCCACATGGCCCACAGCACCGACTCGGCGCTGACCCCCGGCTCCCACCGCCAGACCGGTCCGGTCGGGGTGTCGTCGACCACCCCACGGGCCGCCTTGACCCCGGCGGCGATCGTCGCGGCGACGCGGCGGGCGGGATGCCCCTCGGCCCCCACCTCGACCAGGGCACCTGGCGCGAGCAGCGCCTCGGCGAGCAGCTCGTCACTGGTGCGCCCACCACCGCCCTCGAGCTCGAGCCGGCGCAGCGCGCGCCGCAGCCGACGCAGCCCGACCGCGTCGGCACCGCCGATCGGCGACAGCAGGGTGTCGACGGCGATCTGGGGCGGCAGCGGCTCGTCGACGCCCCGGGCGCGGTCGAGCACGACCTCGAGCAGGGCCAGCAACGGACGCACCGCCACCTCGTCGCGTACCGGCAGGTCGGTCGCGGTGCCGGCGACCGGCACCCCCGCAGCCATCAGCACCCGTCGCAGCGTGGACGTGCGCCCCTGGCCACGCACGATGACCGCCATCTCGGACCACGGGATCCCGAACCTCAGGTGCGACTCGCGCAGCTCGGCGGCGACGTGGCTGGCCTCCTGGCTCACCGCGCGCAGGAGCCGCACGTCGACGCGGCCCCCTGCTCGGCCTGCGGCCGCACCGCGCTGGACGCCGCCGGCCAGCGCACCGATCTTGGGTGCCACCCTGGCCGCCGCGTCGACGACCGCCTGCGGCAGCCGGTATGCCGTGGGCAGCACGAGGGTGCGCGGCTCACCGCCGGCGGACCTGGGGCCCTCCACCGCGCGGGAGCCGAGCTGCACCCATCCGTCGCTGAGGTGGCGGGGATCGGCGCCGCGGAAGGTCTGCACCGCGCTGTCGGGGTCGCCCAGCAGGACGAGGTCGAGCCCGGGCGAGGCGATGGTGCGCAACAGCCGGGCCGCCGCCGAGGTGAGCTCCTGGGCGTCGTCGACCACGACCAGGCGCAGCCCGTCGACGAGCCGGGCGCGGGCGGCCGGGTCCTCCTCGAGCAGGTCGGCCGCCGCACCGAGGATCCAGGCCGGGTCGTAGGCGCCGGGCGCGGACAGCGCCGTGACCTCGTCGTACTCCGCCAGCACCTCGGCCGCGGCCACCCACTCGGCTCGGTCGTGCGCCCGGCCGAGGCGGGCGAGGTCGTGCGGCTCCAGGTCGTGCTCGACCGCGCGCATCAACAGGTCGCGCAGCTCGCCGCGAAACCCCCTCGTGCCCATCGCGAGGTGCACCCGCTCGGGCCAGGCGGGACCGGTGCCCTCGGCAACGTGTCCGGCCAACAGCTCGCGCAGGATGACGTCCTGCTCGGGCCCGCTGAGCAGTCGCGGGGTGGGGTCACCGCGCAGGGCCGCGGCCTGCCGCAGGATGCCGAAGCCGAGGGCCTGGTGGGTGCGGGCCAGCGGCTCGGTCGAGGTGCCGCCCAGCCGGGCCGTGACCCGCTCACGCAGGCTGCCGGCCGCGACCCGCGAGGAGGTGAGGATGAGGCACTGGTCGGGCGTGGCCTCGCCCGACTCGACCCGGGAGACCACGGCCTCGATGGCCGTGGTGGTCTTGCCGGTGCCGGGGCCGCCGAGCACCCGCAGCACTCCACCGCGGTGGGCGAGTGCGGCCAGCTGGACGTCGTCGAGCGGCGGCGCCTCGGCCACCACGCTCGGGGCGCGGCGGAGGTTCAGCACGGACCCATCCCACCATCCCCGACCGACATCTCCCCGCACCCCCCGCCCCAGCTTTATCGGGTCTAGGGAGAAGGTTGTCCTTCACCCCGGAAGGTTTCCCGGGTGAAGGACAACCTTTCGGGGTGAAGCCACGCGTCAGCCCGGGGGTGGCGGGACTGGCGGCCGGGCCCCCAGCCAGCGCGCCCTGGCGAGGTCGACGCGGCGGCCGTCGACCTGGCCGCGCACCAGCGGCGTCCCCTCCTCGCGGTAGTGCGCGAGGGCCTCCTCCTCGAGCCCCTGGGGGAAGTAGCCACCGGAGCGGATCACCCGCCACCACGGCACGTCGGAGCCGTAGCGCGCCATGACGTTGCCGACGCCTCGTGCCCCGCCACGCCCGAGCAGCTCCGCGATGTCGCCGTACGTCATCACCATGCCCTCGGGGATCGTGTCGACGACCTCGAGCACGTCGTCCGCGAACTCGCTGGGGGCACCACTCACCTGGCCCGCCTGCGTCACCATCACTGTCTCCCTCGGTAGCCGCTCAGTAGACCGGCAGGCTCGGGTCGACGTCGCGCACCCAGGCCAGCACCCCGCCGGTGAGGTTCGCGACCTCCGTGCGACCGGCCGCGGCGAGCAAGCCAGCCGCCTCCGCCGACCGGACCCCGGACTTGCACAGCAGCACCACCGGGGTGTCCGCCGGCAGCTCGTCCACGGCGGTCCCGTCCCGGAACCGGTCGAGGTGCAGGGCGCGCGACCCCGGGATGGACACGACCGCCCGCTCGCCCGGCTCACGGACGTCGACCAGCTCGAAGGTCCGGTCGCCGCTCTCCCGCTCGGCCAGCATCTGGGCGAGCTCCTTCGCGGAGACGTCGGCGAAGCCGGGCACGGCACCCTCCTGCCCGTCGGGCACGTCGGAGGCACCCGGCATACCGCAGAACTGCTCGTAGTCCACCAGGGAGGTGACGGTCGGGGACTCCCCGCACACGGGGCAGTCGGGGTCCGCGCGCACCGTGAGGGAGTCCCAGGTCTGGCGCAGCGCGTCGTGGACGAGTAGGCGGCCGACGAGCGGATCACCTTGTCCCACAATGAGTTTCAACGCCTCCGCCACTTGGACTGACCCGACTGCCGCGCACAGCACACCGAGTACCCCGCCGGTCGCACACGACGGCACGGCGTCCGGCGGTGGCGGGTCGGGGAAGACGCAGCGGTAGCACGGTCCGTGGCCGGCGAACCACACCGAGACCTGGCCGTCGAACCGGTAGATCGACCCCCAGACGTGCGGCAGCCCCAGGAAGACGCACGCGTCGTTGACGAGGTAGCGGGTCGGGAAGTTGTCGGCGCCGTCGAGGACCACGTCGTAGTCGGCCAGGATCTCGAGGGCGTTCTCGGAGGTGAGCCGCAGGTCGTGGCGCACGACGGTGACCAGCGGGTTGATCGCCGCGACGGTCTCGGCCGCCGACTCCGTCTTGGACCGCCCCACGTCGGCGACACCGTGCACGACCTGGCGCTGGAGGTTCGACGCGTCGACCACGTCGTCGTCGACCACCCCGATGGTCCCGACGCCGGCCGCCGCGAGGTACATCAGCGCGGGCGACCCGAGACCCCCCGCACCGACCACGAGGACGCGCGCGTTGGCCAGCCGTCGCTGGCCCTCGACGCCGATCTCGGGGAGCAGGATGTGGCGGGCGTACCGGGCCTTCTGCTCGGTGCTGAGCTCAGGTCCGGGCGCGACCAGCGGTGGGATCGCCATGTGATGCAGGTTACCCACCCGTACGATGTCCTCGACACCGCAGTCAGGCTGCACCACCGCCGAACAGAGAGTCCCCATGTCAGTTCGAGCAGTCCCAGGCACCGACAACGCCCGCGGCCAGCGCCTCCCCCGGTCGGCCCGCCGCGCACAGCTCCTCGATGCCGCGCAGGCCGCCTTCGTCGAGTCCGGGTACCACGCCGCCGCGATGGACGACATCGCCGACCGGGCGGGCGTCTCCAAGCCGGTCCTCTACCAGCACTTCCCCGGCAAGCTCGAGCTCTACCTGGCGCTGCTCGACAAGCACAGCGAGGCGCTCGAGCAGCTGGTCCGCGAGGCGCTCGCGTCCACCCACGACAACAAGGAACGCGTCTACGCGACCATCGCCGCGTACTTCGACTTCGTCTCGCGCGACGGTGCGGCGTTCCGGCTCATCTTCGAGTCCGACCTCACCAACGAGTCCGCGGTGCGCAACCGCCTCGACGCCGTCGGCCTGGTCTGCGCCGAGGCGGTCGCCGAGGTGATCGCCGAGGACACCGGGCTGACCGACGAGGACGCCTCCCTGCTGGGCATGGCCCTCACCGGACTGGCTCAGGTCAGCGCCCGGCACTGGCTCGCCCAGGGCTCCGACGTCCCCAAGGACGAGGCCGCGCTGCTCATGGGCGCACTCGCCTGGCGGGGGCTCGGGTCGTTCCCCAAGGTGGGCGGGGAAGGTTCCTGACACACCGCTCGTTAGCCTTGTCGACAGATCCGCACGCGCTCGTATGCCGCGTGCCCACCGTGGACCGTGACCTCCCCGTCAGGGGCGCCACCGCGGCCACACCCAGCACAGAGAGGAACCACCGTGGAGGTCCGCATCGGTGTCCAGAACGTCGCACGTGAGGTCGTCTTCGAGTCCAGCGAGGGCGCGGCGGAGGTCGCCGCAGCCGTGAGCGCCTCGCTCGAGAAGGGCGCCGTCCTCACGCTGACCGACGACAAGGGCCGCCAGCTCCTGGTCCCCGCCTCGGTCCTCGGCTACGTGCAGATCGGTGAGTCCGAGAAGCGTGGGGTGGGCTTCGGAGTCTGACGACTCCAGCGCCTGGCTGACCCCGGCGAGCCTCTGACCTGCACAAACGCGACGGCATCGTGTCCACTTCTTAATGCGGCACGCAGGCACGAAACGTGCGTTTCGAGGCGATTCGTGGTCGAGTTGGGGACGTACGGGCCCGATCAGGGCCCACGTCAGCACGGTTTGTGCCGTGTAGAAGGAGTGCAGTCATGGGAGCTGTGATTGGCACCATCATCTTCGGTGCGGTAATTGGATTCCTGGCGCGGCTCGTCCTCCCGGGCAAGCAGAACATCAGCCTGATCGTCACCGTCATCCTCGGCATCCTCGGCGCGCTCGCCGGGTACTACCTGTGGGGTGCCATCTCCGACAAGGGGAACACCTCGGGCATCGACTGGATCCGCTGGATCATCAGCATCGTCGTCGCTGCAGTCCTGGTCGTCATCTACGGCGCGGTCACCGGCCGGAAGCAGGTTCGCTGACCCAGCAAGCCGGGTCTGTCCTGACCTGACCGAAGGGCCCCGTCCACCAGGACGGGGCCCTTCCGCATCCCCCTCCCGCATGCCACCCTCCCGCACTTCTGGCCACGCATGCCGCACCAGGCCCCCGTCTCCGGGCCCGCGAGCGACACCAGTGGCCCGAAGTCGCAGGTGGGGTCAGGCGGCGAGGCCGAGGCGACCCATCCGCCGGGTGTGCTCGTCGGTCAGCCGCGCGAACATCCGGCCCAGCTCGGCCAGGTCGGCGCTCGGCCGGTCGGGACCGCCGACCCCACCGACCAGGAGGGAGGCCAGGGCGTCGCGTTCGACGGCCACCTGCTGCGCCTGCGAGAGCGCCTCCCCCACGAGGCGGCGCCCCCAGAGCGCGAGGCGCCCGGCGATCTTCGGGTCGGCCTTGATGGCCTCGCGCACGACCTTCACGACGAACTCGGCCTGCCCGACATCCTCCATCGCCGAGTGCACCAGGGCCTGGGTCGAGGGGTCGACGTAGGCCGCGATCTCCCGGTAGAAGTCCGTCGCGATGCCGTCGCCGACGTAGGCCTTGACCAGGCCCTCGAGCCAGCTGCTCGGCTTGGTCCGCTCGTGGAACGCGTCGATCGGCGCGAGGAACGGGGCCATCGCGGCCTCCGGGTCGATGCCCATCTCGTCGAGCCGCGCGACGAGGATCTCGTAGTGCCGGAACTCGGCCACGGCCAGCCCGGCCACCGCGGCCTTGAGCGGCTGGCTGGGTGAGAGCTCGCTGTCCCCCGCCAGCCGGGTGAACGCCGTGAGCTCGCCGTAGGCCAGCACCCCGAGCAGGTCTGCGACGGCGTCGCGGTACTGCGGGTCGGCCAGCCAGTCGTCCTTGGTCATGTCGGTCACCCTAACGGCGCCCCTCGTGGGACGCCGTCGATGCAGGGATGTCACGCCGCCCGGGCTAGACTGCTGAGGTCAAAGGTGCCCGGTCGGCACGAATCAGCCGCGGACCCGCTCCGCGACCCCGCTCACAAGCATTGACGAAGACCTCCGATCGGCCCGCTTGCGCGAGCGCGCCCCCTCTGGGTGTGCCCCCGATCGAGAGAACTTCATGACTGAAACCACCACGGATGCTGTCGTGCCCGCAGCCCCGACCTTCGCGGACTTCGACGTCCACCCCGACATCGTCGCCTCCCTGAGCGATGCCGGCATCGTCTCGCCCTTCCCCATCCAGGCGATGACCCTGCCGGTCGCCCTCGGCGGCCACGACATCATCGGCCAGGCCAAGACCGGCACCGGCAAGACGCTGGGCTTCGGCGTCCCGATGCTCAACCGCACCATCGCCCGCGGCGACGACGCCTGGGACACCTTCCCCCACGCCGGCAAGCCGCAGGCCCTCGCGGTCGCCCCGACCCGTGAGCTCGCCGTCCAGGTCGCCAGCGACCTCGAGCGGGCCGGCAAGCGCCGTGGCATCCGCGTGCTCACCGTCTATGGCGGCCGCGCCTACGAGCCCCAGATCGAGGCGCTGCGCAACGGCGTCGAGATCGTCGTCGGCACCCCGGGTCGCCTCATCGACCTGGCCAAGCAGGGCCACCTCGACCTGTCGCACTGCAAGTCGGTCGTGCTCGACGAGGCCGACGAGATGCTCGACCTGGGCTTCCTGCCCGATGTCGAGAAGCTGCTCGCGATGACGTCGCCGGCCCGCCAGACGATGCTCTTCTCGGCCACCATGCCGGGCGCGGTCGTGGCCCTGGCCCGCCGCTACATGAGCCAGCCGACGCACATCCGCGCGATGGGCGACGACCAGGAGAACGCCCACACCGTGAAGGCCGTGGAGCAGTTCGTCTACCGCGCCCACGCGATGGACAAGGTCGAGATGCTGGCCCGCATGCTCCAGGCCGAGGGCCGTGGCCTGACCATCATCTTCAGCCGTACCAAGCGCACTGCCGCCAAGGTCGCCGACGACCTGATCGACCGCGGTTTCGCCGCCGCCCCGATCCACGGGGACCTCGGTCAGGGCGCCCGCGAGCAGGCCCTGCGAGCGTTCCGCAACGGCAAGGTCGACATCCTCGTCGCCACCGACGTCGCGGCTCGCGGCATCGACGTCGACAACGTCACGCACGTCATCAACTACCAGTGCCCCGAGGACGAGAAGACCTACCTGCACCGCATCGGTCGCACGGCCCGCGCCGGCAACACCGGCATCGCGGTCACCTTCGTCGACTGGGACGACCTGCCGCGCTGGGGCATGATCAACAAGACCCTCGACCTCGGCATCCCCGAGCCCGAGGAGACCTACTCCTCCTCCGAGCACTTCTACGAGCAGCTCGACATCCCGCGCACCGCCAAGGGCCGCCTGCCCAAGGCCGCGCAGAAGCTCGCCGGCCTCGGCGCCGAGGTGCTCGAGGACCTCGGCGAGACCGGCAAGTCCAGCGGTCGTCGCCCGGCTGCCGGCGGTCGCGGTGCCCGGGACGGCGGTGGCCGCGACGGCGGTGGCCGCGACGGCGGTGGCCGCGACAGTGGTGGTCGTGGAGGTCGCGACGGAGGCCGCAGTGGCGAGCGTCGCAGCGACAGCGCCCCGTCGGCCCCGAGCGAGGGCGGCGACGCCAAGCCGCGCCGCAACCGCAACCGACGCCGCACCCGCGGCGGAGCGACCGGGGAGACCAGCACCCAGGCCTGACCGGCCCACCCACGATGAACAGGTATGCCGCGCGGCTGGACCGCGCGGCATACCTGTTTCGTCTCGGCGGGGTTGCGGATCGGTCACGCGCCGTCGCGCCGACCGACTCGCCTGCGAACATCGGCGCATGCGGGGGATCCGACAGCATCCACTGACCCAGCCGGTCGCCGTCCTGGCCGCGGTCGTGCTCGTGTGCGTGGCCACGGTCGTGGTCCTGCGCACCGTGCCGCACCAGGCGCGCCTCGAGCGATGGCTGGAGAAGCAGCCGGGCGTCACCAGCGCGGGCGTGAGCGCCGGGCCGATCCGGGAGGCCAGCGACTGGTCCCCGACAGCCTGGGTCGGCCTGGACGGCGAGCTCACCCCGGCGACGTACTCGCGGTTCGCGACCGCGTACGAGGGCTATCTGGTGGACCATGCGTGGGCTGGCACCTGGGGGCTGACGATCTCCAGCGGGACGGTGACGCTGCCGGTCGGGAACCACGCGGCCAACGTGGCCATGCGGGACCTGCTCGGCCGGATCGCCACCGACCCCCACGTGGTGGAGGTGAGGTTCGAGGACCGGTACATCTACGTAGTCGTCGTCGAGTCGGTGGACCCGGCCGCGACCAGGGCCCACCTCGGCCCGACCCTGGCTCCCCACGACAGGGTGCGGGTCATCCGCCCCGGCGAAGTCCTGCACCCCTGAGTCGGTGCGGAAATGCCCGGAAACCCGGGCGTTTCCGCACGAACTCGGCCCGGTCGGGAGTCAGGCGCCGATCGTGGCGGTGTCGATGACGAAGCGGTAGCGCACGTCAGAGGCGACGACCCGGTCGTAGGCCTCGTTGACCTGGTCAGCGCTGATCGTCTCGATCTCCGCGGCGATGCCGTGCTCCGCCGCGAAGTCGAGCATCTCCTGCGTCTGCGGGATGCCGCCGATGTTCGAGCCAGCCAGCACCTTGCTGCCCCCGATCAGCGAGAAGGCCTGGAACGAGCTCGGGTCGCTGGGCGCTCCGACGTTGACCATCGCCCCGTTGGGCTTGAGCAGCGCGAGGTAGTCGTCGAACGGCAGGTCCGCGCTCACCGTGTTGAGGATCAGGTCGAACTGGCCGCGCAGGTCCGTGAAGGTCGACCCGTCCTTGGTGGCGCGGTGGTCGACGGCGCCGAACCGCGTGCTGTCGGCCTGCTTGGCGGTCGACTGGCTGAGGACCGTCACCTCGGCCCCGAGGGCCGCCGCGAACTTCACCCCGAGGTGTCCGAGTCCACCGAGGCCGACGACGGCCACCTTGGTGCCGGGACCGGCACCCCAGCGCTTGAGCGGGTTGTACGTCGTGATGCCGGCGCAGAGCAGCGGGGCCGCGACGTCGAGCTCGAGGGCGTCGGGGATGCGGACGGCGAACCGCTCGCTGACGACGACCTGCTGGCTGTAGCCACCCATGGTCTCCTCGCCGTCGTAGCCCTTGCCGTTGTAGGTCATCACGGCACCCTTGGCGCAGAACTGCTCCTGGCCGTCCTTGCAGAACTCGCACTCGCCGCACGAGTCGACCATGCAGCCGACGCCGACGCGGTCGCCGACCCGGTATCGGGTCACCCCGTCGCCGACGGAGGAGACGACCCCCGCGATCTCGTGGCCGGGGACCATGGGGAAGATCGCGCTGCCCCACTCCTCGCGGACCTGGTGGATGTCGCTGTGGCAGATTCCGGCGTAGGCGATGTCGATGGTGATGTCGTCGTCACGCAGGTCGCGGCGCTCGATGGTGGTCGCCGTGAGCGGGGCGCCTGCGGAGGCGGTGGACAGTGCGGCAGTGCGGGACATGAGTCTCCTCAGGGGTTCGGGTTCAGTCACCGTCAGGGGACAAGTCCGCACCCCGTGCTGCTATTCCGCCCCGGCGGCCGAGGTCCGCGGCTCAGGCGGCCTTGGAGATGCTGCTCACCGTGGACCAGGCACTGGTGCCCATCCCGTTGGTGGCGTTCACCCGGACCTGGCAGTAGGTGTACCCGGTCAGCCCGTAGTGGTTGTAGTAGATCACCGAGGGAGCCGTCGTGGCGCTCTTCCAGGCCTGCCAGACCCCGCTCTTGAGGCAGCGGACCTGCGTCGTGTACTTGGTGACGGCCGCGCCGTTGGCCGTCGCGGCATACCAGCCGTAGTGGACGTAGGTCGGCTGGGGCGAGGTGAGGTAGCGCGGCGAGGGCGGAGCGGACGGCACGGTCGCCGGGATGACCGACTTGGCCGACGACCAGGCGCTGAAGCCCGAGCTGTTGCCGAAGGTGACGCGGAAGCGGTAGGTCCGTCCGTTGGTCAGTCCGGTGATCGTGGTGCCCGTCGTGGTGCCCGCAAAGGTCTTGTACGTCGGGGCGTGCCACCCGTTGAAGCTCGGTCCCCAGAGCTCGGTGGTCACCCGCACCGACGTCGTTCCGCTCGGCGGGGTGCCCCACGCGAGCTTCGCCGAGGACGGTGCGCGGGTGGCGGTCAGGGTCGGCTGCGCGGGAGTCTTGTTCCAGACGTCCGTGATGCAGGACGAGTTGGTGGTCGGGGTCCGGTAGGCCATCTTGGGCAGGGTGTCGAACGACGTGCTCCCGTTGAAGATGGTCGGCATGACCACGGTCCCCGACGTGCAGGCGCGCAGCGTGCCGGGGTCGACACGGGTCCCCTTGATCCCGCCCTCACGCACCTCGAAGTGCAGGTAGTTGGTGGTGCAGGGGGCACTGTCGCCCCAGTGACCCATCCGCCCGATCATGGTGGCCGGTGTGACCAGCGCTCCCTCCGCGACGGCGATCGAGTCGAGGTGGGTGTACTTCGTCACCTTGCCGCCGCCGTGGTCGACCCAGGCCCAGGTGCCATCGGTCTGGGTGGTGGTGGTGCCGCAGGTCTGCTCGGTGGCGCCCACGTGGAAGATCCCGGCGCCGGCCGCGTAGATGCCGTCTCCGCGGGCACCGAGGAAGTCGATCGCCCAGTAGCCGTGGTAGTGCTCACCGTTCGAGCTCGTGCAGTTCGTCCTGACGCAGCTGATCGTGGCGGGGGACCGCAGGGGGGACCAGATCGGTGCGCTGAACGGGTGCGTCGAGCTCGCCGCAGGGACCGTCGCCGTCGTCGTCGTCGCTCCGGCCGCGCTGGTGTGGCCGTGCAGCAGACCGGCAGGTGACACGGCGAGCAGCCCCGCCGCGAGGGCGAGCACGGCGAGACGAGCCAGCCAGGACGTTCGCCCAGAAGGGCGGGTCGAAGTGGCAATGGACATGGACAGCTCCTCGGGGGCGTGAGCTCAGGCAAACAGCGGTCGCTGGAGACCGGCAGGCGGGGTTCACCCGATGGTTGCAGCCCATACACGTGGACGGGCGCCAACCGACGGATTCAGGGGTCGACGCCAGAGGATACGCCCAATCACACCCGTTCGGACGATGAGCGCAGTCGCCAGTTCAGGCGATGGCGATCTGCTCAGAGCTTCTTGGCGAGCGCAGCGGCCACGTCGCGGTAGGCCTTCGCGCCCTTCGAGGTGCGTGAGGTTGCCAGGATCGAGCGCCCCACGGCCGGCGCCTCCGCGAACCGCACCGTCTTCGGGATCGGCGGGTCCAGGACGGGGAGGTCGTACCGCTCGCCCACGTCCGCGAGGACCTCACGCGCGTGGTTGCTGCGGCCGTCGAAGAGAGTGGGCAGGATCCCCCACACCTCGAGGTCCTTGTTGAGGATCTTCTGGACGTCGCCCACCGTGTCGAGCAGCTGGCCGACACCACGGTGGCTGAGCATCTCGCACGGCATCGGGATGATCAGCGCCTGGCTCGCCGTGAGGGCGTTCAGGGTCAGCACACCCAGACTCGGGGAGCAGTCGAGCAGGATCACGTCGTACTCGTCCCGCACCTCCTCGAGCGCCGTGCGCAGCACGTACTCCCGACCGGGCCGCGGCAGCAGCTGGGCCTCGGCGCCCGCGAGGTCGATCACGCTCGGCACCAGGTCGACCCCGTCGTCGCAGGCCACCCGCACGTCGGCGATCGTCGCCCTGCCGAGCAGCACCTCGTTGATCGAGCTGTCCACCTCGTCGGGGTCGACACCGAGGCTGAAGGTCAGACAGGCCTGCGCGTCGAGGTCGACGAGGAGCACACGCTTGCCCTGTTCCGCGAACGCCGCGCCCAGCGAAGCGACCGACGTCGTCTTCGCGACGCCGCCCTTCTGGTTGGCCACGGAGACGATCGTGGCCGGCTTCGTGCGGGTGCTCGCCACCAGTGGCCGCCCTTCTGCTGTGCTTGCCCTCGGGAGATGGGTATGCCGGTGGGCCAAGTCTGTCAGGTGAGTGCGCCGTCCCCGTGGCCGCCCGTCCCACCGAAACCTGGGATTGTCCGTGAATCCCGCTTCCGCGTCTGTAAGGTTGAGGCTTCAAGAGCTTCGGTGCCGGGGGGCTGCATCGAGCCGACCAATCGGCAGGCAGCGCCCAGCGCAGGGGGTGGCAGCATGACATCAGGGGACGCCGTGGACGGCGCCACCCGGGACAGGCCGCGTCCGGGCGATCCGGACGCCTTCCCCGACGCGCTGCGCACGGCCATCGCCGGGAGCGGCCGGAGCCTGGAGTCCCTGCGCCGCAGGCTGGCGGAGCGCGGGACCCCCGTCAGCATCGCCACCCTCAGCTACTGGCAGTCCGGTCGCAGCAAGCCCCAGCGCGGTTCGTCCCTGCGCGCCGTGCTGCACCTCGAAGAGCTGCTCCAGCTGCCGCACGGACACCTCCTGGACCGGATCGGCCCTCGTCGTCGACCGTTCCTGACCCAGCAGGAGGTCACCGCCGTCGGCCTGCCCATCGACCACCCCGACGCCGAGCTGGCCCTGGCCGACCTGGGCTTCGGGGCCAACCCGGGCCTGGTCGACGTCACCATCCACGACACCCTCGATGTCGACGAACACGGCGTCGAACGAGTGCGGACCATCCGCAACGTGGTGCGGGCCGTGCGACCGGGCGCCCAGCACCTGCCCGCGCTGCTGACCATCGACGTGCCGAGCGGTGAGCGCGCCGAGTTCGTGCCGGTGAGCGGGTGCACCCTCGGTCGTCAGGTGTCGCGACCCGAGGTCGGCGTGTTCGCGGCCGAGCTGGTGCTCGACCGGCCGCTGCGGCTCGGGGAGACGGCTGCGGCCGAGCACCGGGTCCTGATCCCCCGCGACCTCGGCTCCAAGCACTGCATCGAGTATTACCTCGTGCGCGAGGTCACCGAGCTGATGATCTGGGTGCGGTTCTCCCCTGCCCGGCTCCCTGCACGGGTCGTGACCTACAGCACCCTCGGGGGTCGGACCATGTCCCGCCCGGTCCACCTGAACGGGTCGACGAGCGTGCAGCACGTCCTGCACCACGCCGGGCCGGGGGTCGTCGGGGTCCGCTGGGACTGGTGACACCAGCAAGCTTTTGGCTGGCACAGCCTGCTGGTCGGTGGACAGGTTGCCCCTGTCCACCACCGAGAAGCCTTGGCTAGGAGAGGTCCCCGGCAGCTGCGGGCGCCGGCTGCTCGAGGGCGGCCCAGTCGGACTTCTCCGGACCGAAGGCCTGGCCCGCCGGGCAGTGCGCCCGGAAGTCGCACCACTGGCAGATCGGGCCGACGTTGGCGGGGAACCGACTCGAGTCGACGCCGAACTCGGCGTAGTCGTCCTCGGCCCGTCGGGCCTCGCGGGCGATCGACTCGGCCTCGTCGATCTTGCGCTTGAGCGACTCACCAGAGTGCTCGTGGCTGGCGACCGACCCGCTCGGGAGGTGGTGGAGCTCGACGCGCACGCACTTGCGCCGGAACATCTTCCACACCGCCGCGGCGTAGAGGGCGAGCGGGAGCGACGTGCGCGCGTCGTCGTCGGTGGGCTCCCAGCGGCTCATCTTGTAGTCGACGACGGCCAGCTCGCCGGCGCGGTCGTCGAGGCGGTCGATGCGGCCCTGGAGCGTGAAGACCTCGGTCTTCAGCGAGACGGTGCGCTCGATCCCCAGCGGCTGGTGGGCCGGGTCGACGTCGTCGAGGTAGGCGACCACCTGACCCTGGGCCCGCTCACGCCACGCGATCGACTGGTCTGCGTCGCGGAAGCCCACGTCGATCCACGACGTGCGCACCAGCTCAGCCCCGGCCGCCGGCGAGCGCTGCTCCACCGGGAGGTCCCACCAGTCGCGCAGCGCGTTGTGCACGGCCACCCCGACCGAGGTGTGGGCTCGCTGCGGGCGCGACGGCGGGGCCGGGCGGTCGAGGTACTGCATGCGGTAGCGCCGCGGGCAGTCGACCCACGCCAGCAGCTTGCTCGGGCTGGCGCGGAACAGGCGACGCGGCATACCCACGAACTCCTGCTGGACGCCGCGCGCGCCGTGACCCTGGTCGCCAACTTCCCCCGTGCCCATGCCGACCACGCTAGGCGGTGCCGCTGACAAAGGCGCGGATGCTGTCGGCGACCATCTGGACCGCGATCGCGGAGAGCAGGAGGCCGGCGATCCGGGTCACCAGCACCGTGCCGCTGTCCTTGAGGACGCGGTGCACCTGGCTGGCGAAGCGGAAGAACAACCAGACGACGAACATCGTGGCGACCAGACCGGCCGCGACGGCGATGTAGTCGCCCACGGCGTCGGCGCGCTTGACCTGCAGCATCGTCGCGACGATGGCACCCGGGCCGGCCAGCAGCGGGGTGCCGAGCGGCACCAGGGCGACGTTGACCCCGGCGTCGGCGTGCTGCTCCTGCTCGGACCCGGTCAGCAGCTGGAGCGCCACGAGGAGCAGCAGCAGACCGCCGGCGCCCTGCAGCGCCGGGAGCGAGATGTGCAGGTAGGTGAGGATCTGCTGCCCGAACACGGCGAAGAGGACGATCACGCCCAGCGCCACGAGGGACGCCCGACGGGCCGCCGCGACCTTCTGCTTCTGGGTGAGCGAGGAGGTCAGGGCGAGGAAGATCGGCAGGGCGCCGGGCGGGTCCATGATCACCAGCAGGGTCACGAAGACCGAGCCGAAGGTCTGGAGGTTGATGATGTCGTTCACGCTCGTGCCACCCTGACCACGTCGATGCCGCTGGTTGCCTGTTCCTCGATCTGCGCGAGCACTTCCGGGGTCGTCGTGTTCTCGCCGAGCCGGTTCTCCTTGCCCGCGCCGTGGTAGTCGCTCGACCCCGTGACGAACAGCCCCAGCCGCGCCGCGAGCTCGACCGCGTGGGTGCGCTCCGCGGGCGTGTGGTCGCGGTGGTGCGCCTCCAGCCCGGCCAGGCCGGCGTCGGCCATCCGCTCGATGACCGAGTCCTCGACGGTCCAGCCGCGACCGTTCGCGAACGGGTGCGCCATCACGGGCACACCGCCCGCCGCGCGCACGAGCTCGACGGCCCGCACCGGGTCGGGGGCGTAGTGGGAGACGTAGTAGCGGCTGCCGTTGCGCAGGACATCGGCGAACGCCTCGTCGCGGCTCATCACGAAGCCGCTCGCGACGAGCGCGTCGGCGATGTGTGGCCGACCCATCGTCGTGCCGACACCTGCCTGCGCGCGCACCTCCTCGATCGTCACGGGTATGCCGTCGGCAGCCATCAGCTCGACCATCCGGTCGATCCGGGTCACCCTCGAGTCGCGGGCCCGGTCCAGCTCGTGCAGGAGGCCGCTGGCCTCAGGGTCGACCAGGTAGGCCAGCAGGTGGACGCTGATCCCGCGCTGCGAGCACGACACCTCGACCCCGCGCACCAGGTCGACGCCGAGCTCGCCGGCGGCTGCCACGGCAGCCGGCCACCCGGCATACGTGTCGTGGTCGGTGAGGGCCACCACGTCGAGACCGGCCCGCGCAGCCTGCGCCACGACGACCTCGGAGGGTTCGGTGCCGTCGCTCGCGGTGGAGTGGGTGTGGAGGTCGATCGGCACGTGCCCAAGGGTAGGGCCCTCGCCGTGCCATCATCGCCAGGTGCCCTCCCCCTCGCGACTGCCGATCCGCGATGCCGAGGGCGCGGACCGCTTCGAGGTCTTCCTGGTCTGCTCGGTGCTGTCGATCGCGCTGACCCGGATGATCCTGGCGGCCACCGGCTTCCCCCAGCTGGGTGGCGGCACCCTGCACCTCGCCCACCTGCTCTGGGGCGGTCTCGGGATGCTCGTCGCGCAGCTCATGTTCATGCTGTTCCTCAGCCGGGCCGTGCGGAACGTCGCGACGGTGTTCGCCGGCATCGGGTTCGGGTTGTTCATCGACGAGGTGGGCAAGTTCGTCACGGGTGACAACAACTACTTCTACGAACCCGTGGCCGCGATCATCTACGGCACGTTCGTCGGGATGTACCTCGTCGTCACGTTCGTCGTGCAACGGCATCCCCTGACCGATCGTGAGCGGGTCGTCAACGCCGTCGAGCTGCTGAAGGAGTCCGCAGCGCACGACATGGACCAGGCGGAGCGGCAGCGCGCGATCGACCTGCTGCGCGAGGTGGGCGGCTCGGAGCCCTTGGCCGGGCCGCTGCGCCGCACCCTCGAGGGGCTGCCGGTCACCGCGGTCTCCAGCTCCTTCATCGCCCGCGCCTACGCCCGGGCGCGGCGGACGATCGTCGGCCTGCCCCGGCTCGAGCTGGTCAAGCGCACCGCCGTCGTGGTGGTGCTCGTGTTCGTCGTGGCGTCCATGGTGCGCCCGCTGGTCCTCCTCGCCAGTGGCCCTACGACGAGCGACGTGATCTACGGGCTCTTCAGCGTCGCCTCGGCGGCTCTGGCCGTCGTGGCCACCGTCCGGTGGGTGCGCGGAGACCGGGAGCGCGCCCTGCGGATGTTCGAGATCGCGTTGCTCGCCGAGCTGTTCGTGGTGCAGTTCTTCCGGCTGCTCGACCAGGAGTTCGCCGGCTACCTGCTCGTCTTCATCAACCTCGCCCTGCTGGGGTTGTGCCGGGGTTTGCTGTTCGAGCACCGAAGCCCGCGGCAGACCGACGCGGACCCGGTCATCCCCGTCGGCGAGGACAGCGCCGTCGGGGAGGGGCCTCCCGGCGTCGTCTGACCCCAGAAGCGGCCAATTGCCCGCTTCCCCGAGCCCCACAGGCGGCGCGGGTCAGGAAAGTCGGCCAATTGCCCGCTTCCCCGAGCCCCACACGCCGCGCGGGTCAGGAAAGTCGGCCAGTTGGCCGAGTCCTGACCGCGCCCCCGGGTCAGGTGGCGACCGGGCGGAGCTCGACGGTCTCGCCCGGTCCGGCGAACTTCTCGGCCACCTCCTCGGCTCGCTCCTGGCTGACGACGTCGATGAGGAAGAACCCGGCGAACTGCTCGACCGTCTCGGCGTAGGGGCCCTCGGTGATCTTGCGCCGCCCGGCGTGCCACCGGACCAGGCGCGCGTCGGCGGGGTCGCCGAGCGCCTGGCCGCCGAGCAGCTCGCCGGTGTCGGACATCTCCTGCATCACCGACTCGAAGTCGGCCTCGAGGGACGCCCGCTCCTCGGGCGACAACGCCTGGTGCTCGGCGACGAAGTCACTGGTGGGGTGACCCCACGGTTGTGGGTTGGAGTGGATGAGGATGACGTACTTCATGGTTGCTGCTCCCTGTCCGGGGATCGGTGGCCGGGTGGCCCTGTCACTACCCTGACGGCCCGGAACCGACGGTCTCGATCTTTCGACCCGGAATTCTCGAGAAAGTTCTGCGACCACCTCCCGACGCGTCCGCTGTGAGGGAACCCACGCGGCATACCGGTGTCCCTGCGGGGCGGGCATCGGCAGGATGGGGCCCATGCAATTCGGACGCAGCTACGAGGAGTTCGAGGTCGGCGCGGTCTACAAGCACTGGCCCGGCAAGACGGTGACCGAGTACGACGACCACCTGTTCTGCCTGCTCACCATGAACCACCACCCGCTCCACCTCGACGCCAACTACGCGGAGAACACCACGCAGTTCGGCAAGAACGTGGTGGTGGGCAACTACATCTACTCGCTGCTGCTGGGCATGAGCGTGCCCGACGTCTCCGGCAAGGCGATCGCCAACCTCGAGATCGAGTCGCTGCGCCACGTGGCCCCGACCTTCCACGGCGACACCATCTACGGCCAGACCGAGGTGCTCGACAAGTGGGAGTCGAAGTCCAAGGACGACCGCGGTGTCGTGCACGTCGAGACCAAGGGCTACAACCAGGACGGCACGCTCGTGTGCATCTTCCGCCGCAAGGTGATGGTGCCCAAGGACTCCTACCTCGAGGCGCGCGGAGGCGAGCAGCCCGGCCGCCCCGAGCTGGTCGAACCCGCCCCCAAGGACTAGCCGTCACGACCTCGGTATGCCGCGTGGCCGGCTTCGTGCCGCACTAGGGTCACCTCATGGCCGATTTCGTTGGTGCGGTTGACCAGGGAACGACGAGCACCCGCTTCATGGTGTTCGACCACGACGGCGCCGAGGTGGGCCGACACCAGCTCGAGCACGAGCAGGTGATGCCGCAGGCCGGCTGGGTCGAGCACAACCCGCTCGAGATCTGGGAACGCACCCAGACGGTGATCGGCTCGGCACTGTCGCAGCTCGACCTCCAGCCGTCGGACCTGTCCGCGCTCGGGATCACCAACCAGCGCGAGACCACGGTCGTCTGGAACAAGCGCACCGGCCGACCGCTGCACAACGCGATCGTCTGGCAGGACACCCGCACCGACCGCATCGCCCGGGCGCTCGACCAGTCCGGCAAGGGCGACGTCATCCGCGAGCGCGCCGGGATCCCGCCTGCGGCGTACTTCTCCGCGGGCAAGGTCCAGTGGATCCTCGACCACGTCGAAGGCGCCCGGGCCGCCGCGGAGCACGGTGACGCCCTCTTCGGCACCATCGACACCTGGCTGCTGTGGAACCTCACCGGCGGCACCGACGGCGGGGTGCACGTCACTGACGTCACGAACGCCAGCCGCACCATGCTGATGGACCTGCGGACCCTCGACTGGGACGACGAGCTGCTCGGCTTCTTCGACATCCCACGGCAGATGCTCCCCACGATCCGGCCGAGCTCCGACCCCGAGTTCTACGGGCTGACGCGCGCCGGTGGCCCGCTCGGTGGTGAGGTCCCTCTCGCCGGAGACCTCGGCGACCAGCAGGCCGCGACCGTCGGCCAGGTCTGCTTCGCGCCTGGCGAGGGCAAGAACACCTACGGCACCGGAAACTTCATGATCCTCAACACCGGCGAGGAGATCGTGCGCAGCGAGTCGGGGCTGCTGACCACGCTCTGCTACCAGCTCGGCGACGCCAAGCCGGTCTACGCCCTCGAGGGCTCGATCGCGGTGACCGGGTCGGCGGTGCAGTGGCTGCGCGACCAGCTCGGGATCATCTCGGGGGCCGCGGACATCGAACGCCTCGCCAAGCAGGTCGACGACACCGGCGGCCTCTACTTCGTCCCGGCCTTCTCCGGCCTGTTCGCCCCCTACTGGCGGCCCGACGCCCGTGGCGCCATCGTCGGCATGAGCCGGTTCAACACCAACGCCCACCTGGCGCGGGCCACGCTCGAGGCGATCTGCTACCAGACCCGCGACGTCTCCGACGCGATGACCAAGGACAGCGGGGTCGAGCTCGAGGTGCTCAAGGTCGACGGTGGCGTCACCGCGAACGACCTCTGCATGCAGCTCCAGTCCGACATCCTCGGCGTGCCGGTGTCCCGTCCCGTGGTCGCCGAGACGACCGCGCTCGGGGCGGCCTACGCTGCTGGTCTGGCCACCGGTTTCTGGTCAGGCACCGACGAGCTCCGCGCGAACTGGCAGGAGTCGAAGCGGTGGTCACCGACCTGGTCGGACCGGCAGCGCACCGACGGGTATGCCGGGTGGCGCAAGGCCGTGGAACGCACCCTTGACTGGGTGGACGTCGACGAGGGGTAGGACATGGGTCTGGCAGGCACCAACACGGCACTCTCGCCGCAGGGCCGCGAGCGCGCGATCGCCACGCTCGGCAGTGGCGAGGAGCTCGACCTGCTCGTGATCGGTGGTGGCGTGGTCGGCAGCGGTACCGCCCTCGACGCCGTCACCCGCGGCCTGTCGACCGGGCTGATCGAACAACGCGACTTCGCGAGCGGCACGTCCTCGCGCAGCAGCAAGCTCATCCACGGCGGCCTGCGCTACCTCGAGATGCTCGACTTCGCCCTCGTCCGAGAGGCCCTGCACGAGCGGGGGCTGCTCCTGACCACCCTCGCACCCCACCTCGTGCGCCCGGTGCCGTTCCTCTACCCGCTGACCCACCACGGCTGGGAGCGCGCCTACGTCGGGTCGGGCATCGCCCTCTACGACGCGATGGCCATGAGCTCGGGTCACGGCGCGGGTCTCCCCCACCACCGCCACCTGACCCGTCGCCAGGCGCTGCGCCTCATGCCGAGCCTGAAGAGCAGCGCACTCACCGGTGCAGTGCAGTACTACGACGCCCAGGTCGACGACGCCCGACACACCATGGAACTCGCCCGCACGGCGGCCAGCTACGGCGCGCACGTCGCGAATCGCGTTGCTGCCATTGGCTTCCTGCGCCAGGGCGAGCGGGTGACCGGCGTGCGGGCCGTCGACAAGCTCACCGACCGCGAGTTCGTGATCAACGCCAAGCAGATCGTCAACGCCACCGGCGTGTGGACCGACGACACCCAGGCGATGGTCGGCGAGCGCGGCCAGTTCCACGTGCGCGCGTCCAAGGGCATCCACCTGGTCGTGCCCCGCGACCGCATCCACTCCTCGACCGGCCTCATCCTGCGCACCGAGAAGTCCGTGCTCTTCGTCATCCCGTGGGGCCGGCACTGGATCCTCGGGACGACGGACACCGACTGGTCGCTCGACAAGGCGCACCCGGCGGCGACCCGGGCCGACATCGACTACATCCTCGACCACGTCAACCGCGTGCTGGCCACCCCGTTGACCCACGAGGACGTCGAGGGCGTCTACGCCGGCCTGCGGCCCCTGCTGGCCGGCGAGTCCGAGTCGACCAGCAAGCTGTCGCGCGAGCACGTGGTCGCCCACAGCGCGCCAGGGCTGGTCGTCGTGGCAGGCGGCAAGTACACGACCTACCGCGTGATGGCGAAGGACGCCGTCGACGAGGCGGCCCAGGCCATCCCCGGGCGCATCGCCGAGTCGACGACCGACACCATCCCGCTGCTGGGCGGCGTCGGCTACCAGGCGGCCTGGAACCAGCGCCAGACGCTCGCCCGCTCCTCCGGGCTGCACGTCGCCCGCATCGAGCACCTCCTGCGCCGCTACGGCGCCCTCACCCAGGAGCTCCTCGACCTCGTCGCAGAGCGGCCCGAGCTCGGCCAGCCGCTCGACGGCGCCGAGGACCACCTGCGGGCCGAGATCGTCTACGCGGCGTCGCACGAGGGGGCGCTGCACCTGACCGACGTGCTCACCCGCCGCACCCGGATCTCGATCGAGGCCTGGGACAGAGGGGTCTCGGCCGCCCCCGCCGCCGCCGCGCTCGTCGCGCCGGTGCTCGGCTGGGACGACGCCCGCACCAAGGAGGAGATCGAGATCTACCTCGGTCGTGTCGAGGCCGAGCGGATCAGCCAGACCATGCCCGACGACGCCAGCGCCGACGAGGCCCGTCGGAGCGGTCCCGACGGCACCCTCTGACTGGTCGACGACGACTCGAGACACCTTGGACACACTTTGAACATCGCAGGTCAGACGGTTAGCGTGGGTGTTCCAGGCAGCTGAGCACACTCGATCCCCCCGCCTTGGCCAGCCCACCGAGAGGAGTGCCGCGTGTCGTCGCCGAGCATCCTCTGGCTGCGCCGGGACCTGCGTCGTGGCGACCTCCCGGCCCTGGGTGCGGCGCATGACGCGGCCGCGAGTGCCTCGGGCACCGGGCCTGGCGAGGTGGCCGTCGTCTTCGTGCTCGACCCCACGCTGTGGAAGGGCGCCGGCGACGCCCGCCGTGCCTGGCTGGCCGAGAGCCTCCAGGCCGCCGACGCGGCATACGAAGGGCGGCTCTGCGTGCGGGAGGGTGACCCGGTGGAGGTGGTCCCGGCACTGGCCGCCGAGCTGGGCGCACACTCCGTCCACGTCTCCCGCGAGACCACGCCCGCGGGGCGACGCCGCGACCGCGCCGTGGCGGCGGCGCTCGGCGAGGCCGGCATCGCGTGGGTCGAGACCGGCTCCCCGTATGCCGTGGGGCCGGGCTCGGTGCGCAACGGCTCGGGCACGGAGTACAAGGTCTTCACGCCCTTCTCGAAGGCGTGGCGCGAGCACGGCTGGCCCGCTCCGGCCACGGAGCCGAAGGACTTGCGCCTGGCACAGGTGCGGTCCGACCAGTCGGCCCTCACCACCCTCGAGGACGCCCGCGAGGCGAACGGCCTGCCCGCTCTGCCCGCCGCGGGCGAGGCGGCCGCCCTCGAGCGGTGGGCCGACTTCCGCGACGGTGCTCTGGCCGACTACGGCACCGACCGCGACCGGGCCGACCTCGACGGGGTGTCGCGGCTGTCGCCGTACCTCAAGATCGGGGCCGTGCACCCCCGCACCCTCTTGGCCGACCTCGCGGACGGCCGCAGGAACCTCGGCCCGGGAGCCGACCGGTTCGCGACCGAGCTGGCCTGGCGCGAGTTCTACGCCGACGTCCTGTGGCACCACCCGGAGTCGGCGTGGCACGACCTGCGCCCCGCCCTGTCGGGGATGGACTACGACGACGGCGGCGAGGCCGTCGAGGCCTGGCGCGAGGGACGGACCGGCTACCCCGTCGTGGATGCGGCGATGCGCCAGCTGCTGCGCGAGGGCTGGATGCACAACCGGATGCGGATGGTCACGGCCAGCTTCCTCACCAAGGACCTGCACGTGTGGTGGCCGATCGGGGCCAGGCACTTCCTCGACCACCTGATCGACGGCGACATCGCCTCCAACAACCACGGCTGGCAGTGGGTGGCCGGCACCGGCACGGACGCGTCGCCGTACTTCCGGGTCTTCAACCCGATCACGCAGGGACTGCGCTTCGACCCGCACGGCGACTACGTCCGTCGCTACGTGCCGGAGCTCGCCCACCTCGAGGGACCGGCGGTCCACGAGCCCTGGAAGCACGACGACGGCTACGCCCACGACTACCCCGAGCGGCTCGTCGACCACGCCGACGAGCGCCGCGAGGCGTTGCGCCGCTACGCGTCGGTCCGCGGATGAGCGGGTCCACACCGGGCGCCCACCGGACGCCTGCGGCGAGCCGGGGACCGCACCCGGTCCGCGAGGTCCGCGACTTCATCCGCGCGGCCCTCGTGACGCCGGTCGCGCGCGACCACACCGAGAGCGACGCGGCCTTCCGCCGACGCCGCGTCGTCGCCCTCGTGACCCTCGTCGTCGGCGCGGCGGTGCTGGCGTTCGCGTTGCGCATCCAGCCGGGCGACCCGATTTTCTACGTCGCGACGCTCGGCCTCGCTGCCGTGTGGGCCACCGGGGCGTTCGCCTCTGGCCCCCTCCACCTCGGCCACGCCCACACCCGCGCCGGCGGACAGGACGCCCGGCCGATCGTCCAGTCCCTGGCGCTCGGCGCGCTCCTCCTGGCCCTGTTCCTCGTGGGGGCAGTGGTGGTGGCCCAGGTGCCGGTCCTGCGCGACCCCGTGCAGCACCTCCTCGACCACGCCCGCCTCGGCTCACTCGCCCTGGTGGCCGTGCTCACCGCCGTCAACGGCGTCGCCGAGGAGCTCTACTTCCGCGGCGCGCTCTACTCCGCGGTGGGCCGCCGGCACGCGGTGGCGATCACCACCGTCGTCTACGCGCTGACCACGGTCGGGGCCGGCATACCGCTGCTCGTCCTGGCCGCCGGCCTGCTCGGGCTGCTGACCGCCCTGCAGCGCCGCGTCACCGGTGGCATCCTCGGCCCGGTCGTCACGCACCTCACGTGGTCGCTCGGGATGCTCTTCCTCCTGCCCCTCGTCCTGTCCACCGGGAGCTGACGCATGACCGACTCCGTCCCCCGCAGCACACCACGCACGGCGCTCGTCACCGGCGCGACGGGCTACATCGGGGGCGAGCTCGTGCCCGCCCTGCTCGACGCCGGGTGGAGGGTGCGCGTGCTCACCCGCAGCAGCTCGCGCCTCGCAGGCCATCCCTGGCACGAGGACGTCGAGGTGGTCGAGGGAGACGCCACCTCACCCGACGACCTCGGCCGCGCCCTCGACGACACGGAGGTCGCCTACTACCTCCTGCACTCGATGGACGGGCGGGGCAGCTTCGTCGAGCGCGACCGCACCATGGCGCAGGGCTTCGCCGCCGCGGCCGCCGACGCGGGCACCACCCGGGTGGTCTACCTGAGCGGCCTGCACCCGTCGGGCAAGCTGTCCGAGCACCTCGCGTCGCGGGTCGAGGTGGGCGAGATCTTCCTGGCCGGCCCGGTGCCCGCCACCGTGCTCCAGGCCGGAGTGGTGCTCGGGGACGGGTCGGCGTCGTTCGACATGCTGCGCCACCTCACCGAGCGGCTGCCCGCGATGGTCGCGCCGAAGTGGGTCGACAACCGTATCCAGCCGATCGCCGTCGACGACGTCGTGCACTACCTGGTCGGTGCCGCCGATCTCCCGGCGGACAGCAACCGCACCTACGACATCGGCGGCCCCGAGGTGCTGACCTACGCCGACATGATGCAGCGCTACGCCGAGGTGGCCGGCCTGGGCCGTCGCCTGATCGTGTCCGTGCCGGTGCTGTCGCCCCGGCTGGCTGGACTGTGGGTCGGTCTCGTCACGCCGATCTCCGCCGGCATCGCGCGCCCGCTGGTCGGCAGCCTGGTCCACGAGGCGGTCTGCCACGAGGACGATGCGCAGACCGAGATCGGCCCCCCACCGGGCGGTCCCGCGGGCTTCGACACGGCCGTCCGGGCCGCACTGCGCACCGTCGACGCCCAGCAGTGGCGGCGCACGGTCCAGCGGACCGCCGGCGCCGCCGCCGGTGCGGCCGTCGGCGCCGCCATCGTGGCCGCGACCCTCCGGACGATCGGCCCGCACCGTGAGCGCGGGTGACCTCGCTGGACGTGTGGCGCCGGCCTGACGGGGTAAGGCCACCGGACTGCTCGCGTGTGCCGGGTGGCGCCCCTTCGCGACCGCCCTCACCACAGCCATTGCCCGACGCAACCCGCGTCACTGACCACAGGAGCACGTGAATGCCCACCGTCCGACGCACCGTCACCACCACCGCACCACCGACCCGGGTCCTGCCCTACCTGCTGGACTTCGAGAACGCCGTGGAGTGGGACGCCGGCACGGTCACCTGCGAGCTCCTCTCGGGCGACGGCTCCCCCGGCACCGTCTGGCACAACGTGTCGAAGTTCGCGGGCCGCACCGTCGACCTCGACTACACCCTCGAGAGCGTCGCCGACCACGGGTTCGTCATCGTGGGGCGCAACGAGACCACCACCAGCCGCGACACCATCACCGTGTCCCCCGACGGCGCCGGGTCGTCGGTCGACTACACGGCGGAGTTCTCCTTCACCGGGCTGGGCCGGTGGCTGTGGCCGGTGGCGATGCCGTTGCTCAGCAAGCTCGGCAACGACACCGCCCGCACGCTCAAGTCGGCCCTCGACCGGCTGTAGACCGTGCCCAGGTTGCGGAAGGTCTCACCCCAGTCGAAGGGCTGGCGGCGTCGCCGAGCAGGCAAGGGATTCGTCTACCTCGACGAGAACGGGGCGAAGCTGGGCGCCGCTGACGTCGAGCGGATCCGGTCGCTGGCGATCCCGCCGGCCTGGGAGGACGTCTGGATCTGCCCCCTGCCGCAGGGACACATCCAGGCCGTGGGCACCGACGTCGCGGGTCGGCGCCAGTACCTCTACCACCCGGTCTGGAGGCTCAAGCAGGACCAGACCAAGTTCGACCGGGTGCTGGCCGCCGCGGCCAAGCTGCCCGCGGCCCGACGACGCATCCTCGCGGACCTCGCGCTCGAGGGCATGCCCCGCGGTCGGGCGGCCGCGACCGCCGTACGCCTGCTCGACCTCGGGTACTTCCGCATCGGCAACGACGCCTACACCCAGGACAACGGGTCGTTCGGTCTCACCACCCTGGAGCGCCAGCACGTCCGCCGCCGCGGCGACGTCATCGTCTTCACGTTCGTCGGCAAGTCCGGGATCGAGCACACCATCGAGATCGACGACGCGGCCGCCATCGAGGCGCTGGACCGGATGCGGCGGCGCAAGTCGGCGAGCAAGCGGCTGCTGGCCTACCAGGAAGCCCGTCGTTGGTCCGACCTCGACTCCACCGCCGTCAACGCCTACCTGGGCGACCTGCTCGGCGGCGAGCTGACCGCCAAGGACTTCCGCACCTGGCACGCGACCGTGCTGGCCGCGGTCGCCCTCGCTGCGAGCGACGAACCGGGCGACACCAAGGCGTCCCGCAAGCGGGCGGTCAAGGCAGCCGTCGACGAGGTGGCGGGGTACCTGGGCAACACCCCGACCATCGCCAAGAACTCCTACATCGACCCGCGCGTGCTCGACCGCTACGAGTCGGGTGCCACCATCGACGTGGACCCGTCGCGCTACCGCACGCCCGAGCGTCGCCAGGCGGCGATCGAGAAGGCCGTGCTCGCGCTCCTGGCCGACGACTGACCCTCAGCCGGCGGCCCGGCCACTCAGTGCCCGTCCAGCGTGGTCGAGGTCAGGCCGAGCAGGGTGGCGCCTTCGCGAGGGCAGCCGCGGCGGCGCGGTAGGCGGTCAGCGCGGGCTTGGCGTCCTCGACCATGCCGGCCCACCGATCGAGGTACTCGGCTTCGCCCATGTGCTGCTTGTGGGCCATCATCGCGAGGTGGGCCGCCCACTGCCGGTGCACCACCGCACCGGTGCGCGCCACCCGCGCCAGCGACGCCGACCGGGTCGTGCACCGCTTCGCGGGCACCTCGACGGAGGAGCCGGACGTGGTGGCAGCGAGCCGGTCGCAGCCACCGCGAGCGCGCTGCACTGCCTTCACGGCTCGCGTGCACGCCGCCAGATCGGCCGGACCGCGCGCCTTCGAGGCCGCCCACTGCGCCTCGGTCTGCGCCACGGTGAACTCGCCGGAGTCGAACTTGCGCTGGGCATCGGTGTGCAGGCCCCAGTCCCGAGCAGATGCGGCAACCGCCCTGGCCAGCCCCTGCTGGGCACGCACCGTCGTGGTGCAGGACGCGAGCGCGGTCACGGCCGTGGCGTCGGTGGTCGCCGAGCCCGGCGCACTGGAGCTGGTCGAGCTCGTGGCGCTGGTGCCCGCTGCGCCGCTCGAGGAGGTGCTGCTCGACGGCGCACTGCCGGACGAGGTGCTGGACGAGGTGCTGGAGGACGTGCTGCTCGGGGACGTGGTCGTGGCGCCGGCTCCGCTCGGCGGTGGGGTGGCATCGTCAGCCTTCATCGCGGCATACACGCCTCCGACTGCCAGCGCCGCGACCAGCAGGACACCCGCGCCGATGACCACCGGGTGCCTGGCCTTGCCCCTGTGCCGTGCCATGGACCGATGCTGGCAAAGGACGTCTCGGACGACCCCCACCATTGGGGTGAGGCCGGGTGGTGCCATGGCACGATGGGCGGGTGAGCGAAGAGCAGAAGAAGTCGGAGAACCGCGCCCGCCCGACCACGGACGAGTTCCGTGCGTTTGTCGCCGAGGACTGGGCTCCACGGCCGCCCGGTCCGAGCGAGCTGAGCGAGGCAGCCCGGTATGCCGCGGCGCGTCGGGAGGCGGTCAGCGCCGCCTTCCAGGGCGACCGGCTGGTGATCCCCGCGGGTGGGCTCAAGGTGCGCAGCAACGACACCGACTACGTCTTCCGACCGCACACCGCGTTCGTCCACCTCACCGGGCTCGGCGGCGACCGCGAGCCGGATGCCGTGCTCGTCCTCGAACCCCGCGACGACGGCACGCACGAGGCGATCCTCTACTTCCGTCCCCTGGCCGGGCGGGACACCGACGAGTTCTTCGCCGACGCCCGCTACGGCGAGTTCTGGGTGGGCGCCCGCCCGACCATCGAGGACGTGGAGATCGAGCTCGGCGTCACCGGCCGCCACATCGACGAGTTCTCCGACGCGGTGGTCAAGGACGCCGGCGAGGTGACCGTGCGCCTGGTCCGGGACGCCGACCGTGACCTCACCCGCGAGCTGGACACCGCCCGCACCTCGGAGGCGGTCTCCGCCACGGCCGAGAAGGACGACCTCACCGAGGCCGACGACGAGCTCGCCCACTTCCTCTCGACCCTGCGGCTCACCAAGGACGAGTGGGAGGTCGAGGAGATGCGCAAGGCCGTCAAGGCCACCCACCACGGGTTCGACGCCGTCATCGCCGACCTGCCGGAGGCCGTCGCCAAGGGCCGCGGCGAGCGCTGGGTGGAGGGCGTCTTCGGCCTCACTGCACGCCACGAGGGCAACGGCGTCGGCTACGACTCGATCGCCGCCGCCGGCGACCACGCCACGACGCTGCACTGGATCAAGAACACCGGTGAGCTGCGTGACGGCGACCTCATCCTGCTCGACGCCGGCGTCGAGGTGGACTCGCTGTTCACCGCCGACATCACCCGCACGCTCCCCGCCAACGGCACGTTCACCGATGCCCAGCGCGAGGTCTACGACGCCGTCTACGCGGCGCAGGAAGCGGGCCTGGCGGCGGTCAAGCCGGGCAACAAGTTCTCCGACGTGCACGCCGCCGCGATCAAGGTCATCGCCGAGCACCTGCTCGCGTGGGGCCTACTGCCCGAAGGCGTTTCGGTCGAGGACACCCTCGACAAGGAGCACGGCCAGTACCACCGCCGCTGGATGGTGCACGGCACGAGCCACCACCTCGGCCTCGACGTGCACGACTGCGCCCTCGCCACCCGCGAGGAGTACATGGACGCCGAGCTGCTGCCGGGCATGGTCCTGACGGTCGAGCCGGGCCTCTACTTCAAGGCCGACGACCTCAAGGCACCAGAGCGCTTCCGTGGCATCGGCGTGCGCATCGAGGACGACGTGCTGGTGACCGCCGAAGGCCACGAGAACCTCTCCGCCGGCATGCCCCGCGCGTCGGCCGACGTCGAGGCCTGGATCCGCGAGGTCCAGAGCCGCTAACGGCGCTCGACGACGTCCAGCGTGAGGGCCTTGTCGACGCCGGCTGCCTGACCGCCCCACCCGAGGATCATGCCGATCAGCTCGGCCGGCTTGGGGAAGGTGTCGGGCAGCGCGTCGTTGTAGGCCCGGTGGGCCTCCAGCGACGCCACCGCCTGCTCGAAGTGGTCGCCCACGTCGACGAAGTGCGTCGCGGTGGGCGACCCGCCGAAGCAGAGCCGCTTGACGTTCCAGGGCTCGAAGCCCTCGTCGACCAGCTCGGGGAAGATCCAGCGGTTGCCGGCGTCGGCGACCGCGTCGACGGTGGCGAGCCCGACGGCGCGGTGGTCGGCCTGGTTGAGCATCCCCTGGACGAACCGGTCGCCGTAGTGGCCGGTGATCACGACGTCGGGCCTGCGTCGCCTGATCTCGCGAGAGATGTCGCGGCGCAGGGCCAGGCCGTACTCGACGTTGCCGTCGCGATGGCTCCCGAAGTCCACCTCGGTCACCCCCACGATGGCCGCCCCGTCGCGCTCCTCCTGCTCGCGGACGCCGGCCGCCTCGTCGGGGTGCATGGTGTCGATGCCTGCCTCCCCCCTGGTCAGCAGGAAGTACGTCACGGTCTTGCCGGCCGCGGTCCACTTGGCCACGGCCGCAGCGGTGCCGTACTCGATGTCGTCCGGGTGCGCCACGACGCACAGGACGGAGGTGAAGTCGTCGCCGAAGTCGGCGAGAGCGGGCTTGTCCCCTGCGTTCTCAGTCATGGGAGGGAGCGTATGCCGCGTGCCCGCGACCGCGCCTCCCCTCACTGACGGTTCTTCGGACGGACCGGGTCGCGACTCTGAAGGATCCGCCGGGTCCTGGCCCGCAGGATCCTTCAGAGTCGCGAGGTCGGCGCCGAGCTCAGACGGTGGGAGGCGGCGGGGGGCTCGCCTGCTCGGCGGCGGCGCGCTGACGCTCGGCCTCGCGGGCGGCGTCGACCTGGGCCTGGGCTGCCGCCATCGGGTCCATCTTGGTCAGGAGCTCACGGGCCTGGGCCGCGAACTTGTGCTCCACCAGGACCTCGTACTGGGTGGCGACGACCTGCATCACCGAGGTGAAGTCACGGTTGCCCCCGGTCAGGGCGTAGCCGATCAGCGCCCAGACCAGGCCGAAGATCGCCCCGAACGCCACCGTCAGCAGCACCCCGACGAACCCGGCGCCGTTGCTGCCCGTGTCGAGCAGCGAGAAGATCAGGCCCACGAAGAGGCCGAGCCACGCACCGGAGACGAGGCCGCCGACCGCGACCCGCTGCCGGGTCAGCCGACCCGTGACGCGCTCGAGCTGCTTGAGGTCGGTTCCGACGATCAGGACGTTCTGCACCGGGAACTGGTGGTCGGAGAGGTAGTCGACGGCCTTCTGGGCCTTGTCGTAGGTGTCGTACCGTCCGAGCGACATCGGGTACTCCAGCGACAGGACCGCGCGGGACCTGGCCATGGCATTGGGCTGGGTGCTCATGGCACCAGTGTGTCAAAGCCCGCTGGGAGGCCGCTGGACGGCACCCGATCGGGACCTGTGGTGCGCCGCGCGGCCGGCCACGCGGCATACGTCGCCCTCACTTCTTGAGAGCGCCATCACTTCTTGAGAGCGCCATCACTTCTTGAGAGCGCCATCACTTCTTGAGAGCGAAGTCCTCGAGGAGGCGGCGGCCGATGATCATCTTCTGGATCTCGGCGGTGCCTTCACCGATGAGCAGCATCGGGGCCTCACGGTAGAGGCGCTCGATCTCGTACTCCTTCGAGTAGCCGTAGCCACCGTGGATGCGGAACGACTGCTCGACCACGTCGGCACAGTTCTCGGCGGCGAGGTACTTGGCCATGCCGGCCTCGAGGTCGTTGCGCGCACCCGCGTCCTTGAGCCGCGCGGCCTTGACCATCATCTGGTGGCTGGCCTCGACCTTGGTCGCCATGTCGGCGAGGCGGAACAGGATGCCCTGGTGCTCGGCGATCTTCTTGCCGAACGTCTCGCGCTGCTGGGAGTAGGCGATCCCGAGCTCGAAGGCCCGCATCGACACCCCGCAGGCGCGGGCGGCCACGTTGACGCGACCCACCTCGACGCCGTCCATCATCTGGTAGAAGCCCTTGCCCGGCTCGCCGCCGAGGATCTGGGCGCTGGTGGTCTGGTGACCCTCGAGCACCATCTCCGTGGTGTCGACGCCCTTGTAGCCCATCTTCTCGATCTTGCCGGGGATGGTGACGCCCTGGGCGGTCTCGCCGAAGCCGGCGGTCTTGTCGATGAGGAAGGTCGTCATGTTCTTGTAGACCGAGTCGGCGCCGAGGTCCGTCTTCACGAGCACCGCAACGAGATTCGCGCTGCCGCCGTTGGTGAGCCACATCTTCTGTCCGGTGATCGACCACTGGTCGACACCGTCGACCGTGTCGCCCTTCACCGCCTTGGTCCGGATCGCGGAGACGTCGGAACCGAGTCCCGGCTCACTCATCGAGAAGGCGCCCCGGATCTCGCCGGTCGCCATCTTCGGCAGGTAGCGCTGCTTCTGCTCCTCGGTGCCGTGCTGCAGCAGCATGTAGGCGACGATGAAGTGGGTGTTGACGATGCCGCTCACCGACATCCAGCCGCGGGCGATCTCCTCGACCACCAGCGCGTAGGTGAGCAGCGACTCCCCGAGACCGCCGTACTCCTCGGGGATCATCAGCCCGAAGATCCCCATCTCCTTCATGCCCTCGACGATCTCGGTCGGGTACTCGTCCTTGTGCTCGAGCTCCTGGGCCACGGGGATGATCTGCTCGTTGACGAACTCGCGCACGAGCTTGACCAGCTCCGTCTGCTCCTCGGTCAGGCCGTCGGTCTGCTGGAGTCGGGACATGCGGTTCGCCACCTTGCAGCTGTAGGGATTCGATCTCGGGGATCAGGACCTCCCGCGAGTATGCCGAGTGGCCCGGTCCCAGCACAGGTTGCGGCCGTGTGAGCCTCCCCACCCAGACCTCACCTTTATCGGGTCAAGCAAGAACGTTGACCTTCACCCGGGAAACAAACCGGTGTGAAGGTCAACCTTGTCCCTAGACCCGATAAAGCTGGGACTCGGTAAATCAGTGGCGTGACCGACCGCGGGTCTGTCACGCTCTCCGGGTATGTCGCGTGGCACAGCGCCGCGCGCACGACTCCCTCTCGGAGGGACGACTACATCAACCGAAGGAGGCACGAGATGTCCACGACTGTCCTGGGCGTGTCCACTGCCCTTTCCCTTCGTTCGATGGAGTCCACCCATGCAGTTCCAGGAGCACCTCTCCTTCTCGTTTGACAGCCTTCCCGACGCACCCCCCGAAGGTGAGCGTTGGTCCAGCTGGGACGGTGCGACGCACGGTCCGAAACCCCGACCCGACTGGGTCATCACCGCGCTCGGTGCGGTCGAGTCCGACCTCGGTGTCCTCAAGACGGGCAAAGAGGCCGACGTGCACATCGTCCGGCGCTGGCTGCCGGACGGGACGACCACGCCTGCCGTCGACTCGTTCCTCGCCGCCAAGCGCTACCGCACCGGCGAGCACCGGCTGTTCCACCGGGACGCCGGCTACCACGAGGGCCGACGGGTCCGGCGCAGCCGCGAGATGCGCGCCATGGCCCGGCGCACCGAGTTCGGCAAGGAGCTGCTCTCGGGGCAGTGGGCCGTGGCCGAGTTCGAGGCGCTGGCCACGCTCTGGGAGATGGGCCTGCCCGTCCCCTACCCCGTGCAGCTCAGCGACCGCGAGATGCTGATGGAGTTCATCGGCGACCCCGGCGAGGCGGCACCGCGTCTCGCGCAGACGCGCCCGTCGGCCGACCTGCTGCCCGAGCTGTTCGAGCAGCTGCGCACCTCGATGGTCACGTTGGCCAGGCGCGGCTGGACGCACGGCGACCTGTCCCCCTACAACGTGCTCCTGCACGACGAGCGGCTGGTCATCATCGACTGGCCGCAGATCGTCGACATCATCGGCAACCCGCGTGGCTTCGAGTTCCTCGAGCGCGACGTCGCCAACATGTGCCGGTGGTTCGTCAGCAAGGGGCTCGAGGTCGACGAGGGCGAGTTGCTCGGCGACCTCGTCGCAGAGGCGACCTCGCGCTGGTAGCCCGACACCCGCGGGGTGCCGGCCCGCGCCGGTGGCCGGCCACGTGTTGTTGGCCGGCCACGCGGCATACCGGAGTCCGGACCTGACCCGTCCTAGGGTGAGGCCATGGCCACGATCACCCGTCGCACCCTCCTCGCCGGGGCGGCGGGTGCGGGCGGGCTCGCCCTGGCTGGCTGTCGTGGCCCCGACGCCTCGGACGTGGCCGTGCGGTCCGGGTCGCTGCGCAGCAGCCACTGGCCCGGGCGGGACATCCACTGGCAGCTCGCACAGCAGACCAAGGACGTCACCACGCCCGCACCCGTGGTGGTCGTCCTGCACGGCAAGGGCGGCGACGCCTCACACGCCTTCCGGATCATGCGGCTGCAGGAGCACGTGCGCTCGGCGGGCGTCACCCTGGCGTCGGTCGACGGCGGCGACTACTACTGGCACGCCCGCCGGGCCGGGGTCGACACCGGCGCCATGGTCGTCGAGGACTTCCTGCCGCTCGTCCGACGGGAGACCGGCTACCACGGCAAAGTCGCCTTCCTCGGCTGGTCGATGGGCGGCTACGGCTCGCTGCTGCTGGCCAGCGAGCTCGGTCCCGACCGGGTCTTCGCGGTGGTCGCCGAGAGCGCCGCGCTGTGGACCGACCCCGGGCTCAGCGCGGCAGGGGCCTTCGACGACCGCGAGGACTTCGAGGCCCACGACGTGTTCGAGCGCACCGACGTGCTAGCGAAGATCCCGGTGCGGATGGACTGTGGGCGCTCCGACCCGTTCGTCCCCGGCAACAAGGCCTTCGGCAAGGCCCTGCCCTCGGCTGAGCTCACCTTCGACAAGGGCGGGCACACGGCGGAGTACTGGACCAGCCACGGCGGCCCGCAGCTGGAGTGGGTGCGCGAGCAGTACGACCGTCAGTAGACGGTGACGCGCCCGCCGATCGGCATGATGTCGTTGGCCCAGATCATGTCCATGGCGGGGTTGCTGACCCGGGCGCAGCCGTGCGAGGCCGGGTAGCCGGGGACGTTGCCGGCACCGTGCACCGCGATGCCACCGTTGAAGTAGCGCGGGCGCCACAGGTCACCCAACGGCCCCTTGTCGAGGTGGTTGACCGACCGGAAGGTGCTGAAGGTCCCTGCCGGGGTGAGCGCCGTGCGGGTGGAGCCCTGGCTGGTGTACCGCTCACCGCTGCCCGTGCTGGTGTTGAGGATCATCGTGACCCGGCCACCGCGCACGACGAGCAGGAGCTGGCGCGCCTTGTCGATCTCGATGCCGCTGCCCCCGATCCGCGACTGGGGGCGCACGCCGTTCTGCAGGGCACGTCGGGTGGCCGGCCCGAAGACGCCGTCCCGGCCGAGTCCGGCCGCCTTCTGCAGGGCCATCACCGCCTGCGAGGTCAGGCCGCCGTAGACCCCGTCGGCCGAGCCGTTCCAGTAGCCGAGCGCGGACAGCCGCTGCTGCACCTGCTTGACGTAGGGGCCCGTGTCGCCCGAGTGGAGGGTGTCGCCCTCGGTCGGGATCGGCTTGGGGGTCGGCTTGGGTGGGGTGGGCTTGGTCGTCGGCTTCGGCGTGGCCGTCGCCGTGGTGGGCGGCGTGGTCGGGCCGGACGTGACCGTGCCGGGGTCCGTCGGCTCCGGTGTGGGATCGGTCGTGGCGGGGTCGGTGGCCGACGTCGTGCCTTGGGCCGAGGGAGTCGCCGAGGTGTTCTTGCCGAAGGTGATGCCTCCGCACCCGCTCAGCGCGAGCGCGCCGACCAGCAGCGACGCAGCCAGCGCCACGCCTGATCCAGTCCGCCTGCGGTCCATCGAGTCCCCTTCCCTGGCCGGCGGACGCGGTCCGCAGGCGACGCCTTGTCAGTCATGGTGACGCACTCGACCGCATTTCGGTTGTCCACCGCGCCGAATCGTGACCATGGCGAGCTGCGAGGCTCCGGGGCGGCGCTCCCTCCCGCTCCGCCCCGGAGCCAGCCACCATGCCCCCCGGCATGGCGCGGTCGTCCTCGTCGAGGACGACCGCAAACACCAAGACGCGGCGGCGGGCCGAAAGGTTGCCCCCGTTGTCCTGTTGATTTCTCAACCGGACGCACTTGCGGCCACTGGTGTGGCGCGAAGGGCCCGGGAGCGGGCCGACACGCACCACTGGTGGCCAGGAGTGCGGGGCCACGCAGCCCCGACTCAGCCCTCGGTGAGCGCCGTGATCGCCTCGTGGATCGCCAGCACCCGCTGCGCCGTCTCGACGTGCAGGCTCTCGACCAGTCGTCCGTTGAGCGTCACGACACCAGCTCCGGCACCGGCCTCCCAGGCCGCGAGCACGGCCCGGGCGTCCTGCACGGCGGCCTCGCCCGGCGCGAACGCCGCGTTGCACGCCTCGACCTGTCCGGGGTGGATGAGGGTCTTGCCGTCGAAGCCCAGCTGACGCCCCTGAGTGCACTCGTCCGCGAAGCCCTCGGCGTCCTTCACGTCGTTGTAGACGCCGTCGAGGATCACCGTCCCCGTCGCCCGGGCCGCCAGGAGGCACAGCGACAACCCGGTGAGCAGCGGCGCCCGGCCGGGCACGTGCTCGGCGTGCAGCTCCTTGGCGAGGTCGTTGGTGCCCATCACGAGCACGGTGAGCCGGTCGGAGGCGCCGGCGATCTCCTCGCAGTGCAGCATCGCCTGCGGGGTCTCGACCATGGCCCAGAGCGCGGTGTGGTCAGGGGCGCCGGCTGCCTCCATGGCCGCGACCAGCGCGCGGACCTCGTCGCCCGACCCGACCTTCGGCACCACGACCGCATCCGGCCCCGCCGCACACGCGGCCTGCAGGTCGGCCTCGTGCCACTGGGTCCCGATCCCGTTGACCCGGATCGCCAGCTCGCGCCGACCGTACTCACCGGACCGCGCCGCGGCGCAGGCGTTGTCGCGGGCCGTGTCCTTCGCGTCGGGGGCCACCGCGTCCTCGAGGTCGAGGATCAGGGCGTCGACGGCCAGCGTCTTGGCCTTCTCCAGCGCCCGCTCGTTGGACGCCGGCATGTAGAGCACCGAACGCCGCGGCCGGTATGCCGTGGTGTCCACCACGTCACGCACCGTCGCCGTCACGGGCGGCCGGCTTCGCGGCATACAGCTGCGCGAGCTCGGGGTCGGTCGCGGCGAGCCGCTCGGCGAGCTCGAGCATCACCTGGCACTGCTTGAGGGACGCGTCGTCCTCCATCTTGCCGTCGAGCATCACGGCGCCCGTTCCGTCGCCCATCGCCTCGACGACCCGACGCGCGTGGGCGACGTCCTCGGCGGACGGGCTGAACACCCGCTTGGCGATCTCGATCTGCACCGGGTGCAGCGACCAGGTGCCGACGCAGCCGAGCAGGAAGGCGTTGCGGAACTGGTCCTCGCACGCGACCACGTCCTTGATGTCACCGAACGGCCCGTAGTACGGGAAGATCCCGTGCATCGCGCAGGCGTCGACCATCCGCGCGATCGTGTAGTGCCACAGATCCTGTTGGTAGGTCTGGCGGTTCGCGTTGACGGCGTCCTCGACGCCAGCCGGGGGGTCCTGCCGGACGAGGTAGCCGGGGTGCCCCCCGCCGACGCGCGTGGTCTTCATCCGCCGGTCGGCCGCGAGGTCGGCCGGGCCGAGCGAGAGACCCTGCATGCGCGGGCTGGCCCCCGCGATGGCCTCGACGTTGGCGACGCCCCGGGCGGTCTCCAGGATCGCGTGCACGAGGATCGGGCGCTGGAGGCCGGCGCGGGCCTCCAGCTGGGCCAGCAGCCGGTCGACGTAGTGGATGTCCTCGGGCCCCTGCACCTTCGGGACCATGATGACGTCGAGCTTGTCGCCGACCTCGGTCACGAGAGTGGTGAGGTCGTCGAGCACCCAGGGGCTGTCGAGGGAGTTGACCCGGGTCCACAGCTGGGTGGAGTCGCCGAAGTCGGTGCCGCGGGCGATCTCGACGAGCCCGGCCCGCGCTGCCTCCTTGCGGTCCGCCTTGACCGCGTCCTCGAGGTTGCCGAGGAGCACGTCCACCGTGCCGACCATGGCCGGGATCTTGGCGGCCATCTTCGCGTTGCTCGGGTCGAAGAAGTGGATCACGCGCGAGGGGCGCGAGGGCACCTGCGTGAGCGGGGTGGGAGCACCCACCGCCAGTGGGGCGAAGAAGTCCTTGGGGCTGCGCACGCGGCGACGCTAGCAGCGACAGTCTCACTGCGGTTATGACACAGTTCACGTGTGACCGAGCCCGCGCCCGAGCCTGCCGGAGGCGGCGCCGCGCCTGCGCCGCCCGAGCTCACCGCGAGCACGCCGCTCACCGTCACGCCGCTCAACGTCACCGCACTGTTCGCCGAGGCGGCGACCAAGTCGGGTCTCATGTGGGTCCAGCCCCCCGGCGACCGCGCGTGGCCGTTCTGGCACGCGTGGGCGGACGAGACCGTGTATGCCGTGTCCGGACCGGGCGAGCAGGCGTTGCCGTGGCTGCCCGAGGAGGTGCTCCTCATCCTCCGGAGCAAGGACACCGGTGGTCGGCTGCTCACCGTGCAGGCCACCGTCCAGGAGATCGGCCCCGCCGACGAGGGCTGGGGCGCGGCGACCGAGGCCCTGCGGGCCGGGCGGCTGAACGCGTCCGTGGACGCCGTCGAAAGGTGGGCCCGCGAGTGCACCGTGCGCGCGCTGCGGCCGTTCGGCACCCTCGTGGAGGGTCCGGGGTCCTACCCCACGACTTCCGGCGCCGCACCGCCGCCGCCCAGCGAGGCCACGACCGCGACCTGGCGCCCGTGGCACTGGCGCGGACGACCACGACGACGGCGCGGGAACCGCCTCCCGGACGACGGCTGACCAGCCGGATAACCTTGCGGCGTGAGCACTCCGTCGCGCGTCTTCGTCGGCCGCCTGACCAGCCTGAGCGTGTTCGACCCGCTCGGTGACCAGGTCGGTCGGGTCCGCGACGTCGTCGTCACGTTCGGGGCCTCCCGACGCCGCCCCCGCATCATCGGCCTCGTCGTCGAGGTGCCCGGTCGTCGGCGGGTCTTCGTGCCCATGACGCGCGTGACGTCCGTCGACGGAGGGCAGGTCATCACCACCGGCCTGGTCAACATGCGCCGGTTCGAGCAGCGCACGAACGAGGTGCTCGTGATGGCCGAGATCCTCGAGCGACCGGTTACCGTGCACGACCCCGAGGGCGACTACGAGGCGACCGTGGAGGACGTCGCCATCGAGCGCGAGCGCAGCCGCGACTGGGCGATGTCGAAGGTGTTCGTGCGACAGGGCACGGCGCGCGGCACGCTCGGGCCGTTCCGGCGGCGCCGCGGCGCCACCGTGCTGGTGCCCGTCGAGGACGTGACCGGCATCCACCAGTCCACCGCGGGGCAGTCGGCGGCGATGCTGCTCGAGACCTACGACGACCTGAAGTCCGCCGACCTCGCCGGCGTCATCCACGACCTGTCACCCAAGCGCCGGGCCGAGGTCGCCGAGGCGATGGACGACGACAAGCTCGCCGACGTGCTCGAGGAGCTCCCGGAGGACGACCAGGTCGAGATCCTCGAGACGCTGCCCGTGGAGCGGGCCGCCGACGTGCTCGAGGCGATGGAGCCCGACGACGCCACCGACCTGCTGCACAACCTCACCGCCGAGAAGCAGGAGGAGCTCCTCCAGCTCATGGAGCCGGACGAGGCGGCCGACCTGCGCCGGTTGCTGACCTACGACGAGGAGTCGGCCGGCGGCATGATGACCACCGAGCCGGTCATCCTCGGTCCGGAGGCCTCGATCGCCGAGGCGCTGGCCGTCGTGCGCCGGGCCGAGATCTCACCGGCCCTCGCGTCCACCGTCTACGTCTGCCGGGCCCCCCACGAGACCCCCACGGGCAAGTTCCTCGGCATCGTCCACATCCAGCGGCTGCTGCGCGAGCCTCCCCACGGGGCGATCGGCGGCATCCTCGACAAGGAGATCGAGCCGCTGACCGCGGATGCCCCGCTGGGTCAGGTGACCCGGATCCTCGCCACCTACAACCTGGTCGGTGTCCCCGTGGTCGACGCCGACGGCCGGCTGATCGGTGCGGTCACCGTCGACGACGTCCTCGACCACATCCTCCCGGACGACTGGCGTGAGGACCGGCACGAGGTGACCCGTGGCTGAGCGCGACCGCCGGGTGTCGTCCAGCCGGCTCGACCAGCCCCGCGAGACCCGCAGGGCGCTGCTGCCGCGCCCCACCATGAGCCAGGAGACCTTCGGGCGGTGGAGCGAGCAGTTCGCCCGCTTCATGGGCACCGCGGCCTTCCTCATCGCCATGACGGTCTTCGTCGTCTTCTGGGTGATCTGGAACCTCGTGTCGCCCAAGGAGTGGCGGTTCGACAACTACCCGTTCATCTTCCTCACGCTCATGCTGAGCCTGCAGGCCTCGTACGCCGCGCCGCTGATCCTGCTCGCCCAGAACCGCCAGGCCGACCGCGACCGGGTCGCCCTCGAGCAGGACCGCGCCCGCGACGAGCGCAACCTCGCCGACACCGAGTACCTCACCCGCGAGGTCGCATCGCTGCGTCACGCGATGGGTGACGCCGCCACCCGTGACTTCGTCCGCTCCGAACTGCGTGGGCTGCTCGACGAGCTCGAGGAACGCGGCCTGGAGGTGCGCCGACGTGAGGCAGATGACAGCCGCCCAGGCGCGACCGGTTCTTCGAGGGACCACGGCGCGACCTAACATGGGGGCATGTGCCCCAGCCCCAGCGACACCTCGAGCGACGCCCAGAGCGACGCCGTCAGCGACAGCGGGTCTGCGGCCGCCCCGGTGACCGACGACGCCCTCCACCAGGCCCTGTCGACCGTCATCGACCCTGAGATCCGCAAGCCCGTCACCGAGCTCGGCATGGTCGAGAGCGTCACGGTCGATGCCGGCGGCCGGGTCGCCGTGACCATCCTCCTCACCGTCTCGGGCTGCCCGATGAAGGACACGCTGACCAAGGACACCACCGCGGCCCTGGCCAAGGTGCCCGGGGTCACCGGCGTCGACGTCACGCTGGGCGTGATGAGCGACGAGCAGCGCGTGGCGCTGCGCCAGCAGCTGCGGGGTGGCACCGCCGAGCGCGAGATCCCCTTCGCGAAGCCCGGCTCGCTCACGCGGGTGTATGCCGTGGCCTCCGGCAAGGGCGGCGTCGGCAAGTCCTCGGTCACGGTCAACCTCGCCGCCTCGCTCGCCCAGAGCGGGTTGCGGGTGGGGGTGGTGGACGCGGACGTCTACGGCTTCTCGGTGCCGCGGATGCTCGGCGTCGAGCACCGGCCGACGCAGGTCGACGACATGATCCTGCCGCCGATCGCCCACGAGGTGAAGGTCATCTCGATCGGGATGTTCGTGCCCGGCAACCAGCCCGTGGTGTGGCGCGGACCGATGCTGCACCGCGCGCTCCAGCAGTTCCTCGGCGACGTCTTCTGGGGCGACCTCGACGTCCTCCTGCTCGACCTCCCCCCGGGCACCGGCGACATCGCCATCTCCGTGGCCCAGTTGATCCCGACCGCTGAGATCCTGGTCGTGACCACTCCGCAGCAGGCTGCCGCCGAGGTCGCCGAGCGCGCGGGATCCATTGCGCTGCAGACCCACCAGCGCATCGTCGGGGTGATCGAGAACATGTCCTGGCTCGAGCTGCCGGACGGTTCGCGCCAGGAGATCTTCGGGTCGGGTGGCGGTCAGGCCGTGGCCGACTCCCTCACCCGCGCGGTCGGCGCCGACGTGCCACTGCTCGGCCAGATCCCCCTCGACGTCAACCTCCGTGAAGGCGCCGACCAGGGCACCCCGGTCGTGCTGCGCAACCCCGAGTCGCCGGCCGCGGTGTCGCTGCGCGCGATCTCGCGTGGTCTGGCGACCCGGTCCCGCGGGCTGGCCGGTCGCTCGCTGGGCCTGTCCCCCGTCGGCCGCTAGCCGCCTTCCCGCGGTTCGAGGTGAACACGCCCGGAACTCCCGGCGTGTTCACCTCGAACCCGTGGGGGTTTCGTCAGGTCGCGTCGTCGTCGTAGGGCGTCGGCTTGGTCGCGTCGAAACCGCCGGTGCTGGTGGCGTAGGTGGGCGGAGTCCGGTCGGCGTCGGCCGGGTTGGGGTCGAGCAGGGCCTCCCGGACGATGCGTCGCGGGTCGTACTGGCGCGGGTCGTACTGGCGCCAGTCGATGTCGTCGAACTCCGGCCCCATCTGCTCCCGCAGCTGGCCCTTGGCGCCCTCGGCCATCGCCCGCGCCTGGCGCACCAGGCGACCGAGCTTCGCGGCATACTCCGGCAGTCGTTCGGGACCGAGGATCACCACCGCCAGCACGATGAGGGCGATGAACTCCCAGCCGTTGATGCTCGCCATGGCGTGCCCTCTCCTACTTGCCCGAGCCGGACAGGGTCAGGGTGACGCTGATCGTCTCACTGCCGCGGCGCACCTTCATCGACACGTCGTCACCCACGCTCTTGGCCCGGATCGCCACGACGAGGTCGTCGGGATCGGTCACGCGGCGGCCGTCGAACTCGACGATGACGTCGCCGGGCTTGATCCCGGCCTTGCCGGCCGGGCCCTGGGGGTCCACCGGCGGACCGCTCGTGTCGCTCTCCTTGGCCAGGATCCGCACCCCGTCACCGGTGAACTCACGGTCGAGCACCACCCCGATCACCGGGTGCTGGGCCGAACCGGTCTTGATGAGCTGTTCCGCCGTCTTGATGACCTGGTCGCTCGGGATGGAGAACCCCACGCCGATGTTGCCCGACTGGGTGTCGGTGGCCCCCGGGATGCGCGCGATGGCGGAGTTCACGCCGATCACCTGACCGGCCATGTTGAGCAGCGGTCCCCCGCTGTTCCCCGGGTTGATCGCGGCGTCGGTCTGGATCGCGTTGATGAACGACTGCTGGTTGCCGTCACCACCGGGGCTGACCGGTCGGTTGAGCGCGCTGACGATGCCGCTGGTCACGGTGGACTCGAGCCCGAGGGGTGCACCGACCGCGATCACCTGGTCGCCGACGACGACGTCCTTGGACGAACCCATCACCAGCGGCACGAGGTCGGTGCGGTCGGTCTTGAGCACGGCCAGGTCGTAGGAGCCGTCGCGGCCGGCGATGGTGGCGTCGATCTCGGTGCCGTCGGACAGCTCCACCTTGATGGTGCCGCGGCTCGCGGCGCTCGCGACCACGTGGTTGTTGGTGATGATGTGGCCGTCGCGGTCGAGCACGAAGCCTGATCCGGTGCCACCGCCGTCAGCACCCTCGACCTTGATGGTCACGACGCTCGGCAGCGCGTTGGCCGCGATGTTGGCGATCGACCCCGCAGGCCGGGCGGTCGAGCCCGCGCCGGCCGAGGGGATCGACGACGGCGTGCGGTCGAGCCGGCCGAAGTCGACCCGTCCGGTCGCCCCCAGCCAGCCACCGAACACGCCACCGAGACCCGCTGCCACCAGGGCGGCGACGGCGGCAACGGCCACCAGGGCACCCCAGCCGGGTCCCTTCTGCTGGGGAGCCGTGGCCTCGGGCGGGCGCTGCCCGACCCACGGGGTCGGCTGGCCGGCATACCCGGCGTCCGCGCTGGGGCTGCTGATCGGGTCCCAGCCCTCGCTCGTGGCGGGCTGGGCGGAGGCGTGTGCCGCGTGGCTGGCTGGCTCGGTCGGGAAACCGGTCGGCGCGGGCGCCGAGGACGCACCGACGGGGACGTCCGCGCTGTGCGCCTGAACGTCGTCGAAGGGCCACCCGGTGGGCTCCGCGGCCCAGACGGGTCCGCTGCCGGGGGCGTCGGAGGTCGACGGCGCGCCGGTCGTCGCGCCGTCGGCGGCACCGTGGACCGGCTGACCCTGGATCTCCCGGGTGTGCGTCAGGTCGACGGGCTGGGTGTGGTCTCCGCTGCCACGTCCGGGTGGGGCCCAGGGGTCCCAGACCGGTTCGGTGACGGGAGCGGGAGCCTCAGGGGTCAGCTCGGCGGTGGGCTCGGAGGTCGGCTCGGCTGTGGGCTCGGGACGGACCTCGGGCGAGTCGGCGGCAGGGTCGGCGGGCGTCGGCCGGTCGTGGCCTGCCGGGTCTCGCTCGTCGCTCATGGAGACGATTGTGCCGAACGACCACGCACCGTGCCCACAGAGGGTGTGGCAGAGGGGCCGGGCGCGGAGCCCCCGAGCCCGGGCACCGTGAAGGCAGCCGTCGCGAAACCGGGGCTGACCGGCTTGGCGCGTTGCACGACAGGGGGTGCGGTGGGGTTGGTCGAGGTCAGGCCACCGCTCACCACGAGGCTCAGCGCCGCGGCGGCCGTGGCCCCGGCGGCGAGCCCGGCGTAGACGGTCGCCCGACCGGCCGACCGGTGCAGCGCGGGGGTGCCGCGGTCGACGACCGGGACCGGCGCGACCGGGATGGGCGGGAGCAGCGGGGCCCGGGTCGCACTCGTGCCGTCGGGGCCGGGGGACGGCATGTGCGTGGCGAGGGCGAGGAGCATCCCGCGCAGGTCACCGGGGATCGGGGAGCCGGCCGAGGAGCGCAGCGCGGTGAGGACTCGGCGTTCCTCGTCCACAGCGGCGCGGCAGCACTGGCAGGCCACGACGTGGCGGTCCCAGCGCAGCAGGGTCGCGTCGTCCATCGCCCGGTCGGCATAGGAGGTCAGCTGGTCGCCGAGGCACCGGCCGCGCGGGCTGAACGAAGCACTCGCGACGCCGGTCCACCCCGGGCGGCTCACCGTGATCCCGGCACCGCCCGGCCGAGCACCGGGATCCGGCGCTTGGTCACGGGCGCACGGTCGGCGTCCACGGCGGGACGGGCGAGCTTGGGGTCACGGTGCGCGAGCGCCTCGCGCAGCTGGGCGCGACCACGGTGGATCCGCGAGCGCACGGTGCCTAGCTTGACGCCCAGTGTCGCCGCGATCTCCTCGTAGGACAGACCCTCGATGTCGCACAGCACGACGGCAGCCCGGAAGTCCGGCGAGAGGGCGTCGAGCGCGCGCTGCACGTCGTCGTCGAAGTGGGTGGCCTCGAACGCGGCCTCGGGACCGGCCTCACGGGTGGGCAGGCGGGCGGCGGACTCGTCGGACAGCGCGTCGAACCGGATGCGCTGCTTGCGCCGCATCTTGTCGAGGAACACGTTGGTGGTGATGCGGTGCAGCCAGCCCTCGAAGGTGCCCGGCTGGTAGCTGTGCAGCGAGCGGAACACCCGGATGAAGACGTCGTGGGTGAGGTCCTCGGCGTCGTGCGGGTTGCCGGTGAGCCGGTAGGCCAGGCGGTAGACGCGGGCCGAGTGCTGCTCGACGATCTCTTCCCAGGTCGGCGGGACCCACGCGGGTCCCTCCTGGGCGTCCCCCTGGACGTCCTGCCGGGCCGTACCGATCGTGTCGGTCGCGGTCACGTCCCTCACCTCCGTCGAGCGCCGGGCGGCGCACACCTGTCATTCGGTCCAGACGACCGAATGGCTTGCATCGTTCCCCAACAACCTGAGCGTTCCCTGTATGCCGCGGTGCCCGGTTCGCGGCGTTCGCGGCAGTAGGGTTTGGCGCATGAGCGCACAGAAGCCGGCCAGCTGGGCCTACGCCGAGGAGTTCGTCACCGAGAACGAGGTGATCGAGTCGGCGCGGCGCCGGGGCGAGGAGCTGGGGGCCACTCCGGTCGGCAACGGCGCGGGGGTGCTGCTGCGACTCCTCGCGGCTGCGGTCAAGGCCAAGTCGGTCGTGGAGGTGGGCACCGGCGCGGGCACCTCCGGGCTGTGGATGCTCCAGGGCATGCCCGAGGACGGCATCCTCACCACGATCGACGTCGAGGCCGAGCACCAGGGCGTGGCGAGGAAGGCCTACGCCGAGGCAGGGATCGCCCACCAGCGCACTCGAGTCATCACGGGTCGGGCGCTCGACGTGCTCCCCCGCATGACCGACGGCGCCTACGACATGGTCGTGATCGACGGCGACAAGGTGGAGTACCCGGAGTACGTCAGCCACGGCATCCGCCTGCTGCGCTCCGGTGGCGTGCTCGTGCTCGACAACATGCTCTGGCACGACAAGGTGGCCGACCCGGCCGCACGCGACGAGCAGACCTCGGTGCTGCGCGACCTCGGCAAGGCGCTGCGCGACGACGAGCGCCTCATCCCCGCGCTGCTGCCCGTGGGCGACGGCGTGCTGGCGGCCGTCAAGCGCTGATCCCCCGACCGCTGGCTCCTGTTGGGAGGGGAACTACCGGATATCCGGTAGTTCCCCTCCCAACAGGAGCGCTGTTTGCGGTTAGGGTCAGGCGGTGCCGGGGCCGGGTCCGCGACGGAACCGTCCGGGGCCCTCGGCGATCGCGACCACCTCGAAGGGCTCGATCAGGGTCGGCGCAGAGCCGATGATGCCGCTGCCCGCCGACTCGGCGGCCGTGGCGGAGAACTCGCGCTGGAAGTCGTCGCGGTAGACCTTCTCGTCGAAGACGTAGGTGCCCTCGAACCACCGCCCCTCGACCATCCGCCAGGTCTTGAAGGCGAGGCCGTCGAGGAACATGAACTTGGCCATCGAGGTGCCGACGACGTAGTCGCGCAGCTCCTGCTCGACGCCTTCGGGGGCGGACTCCAGGGACCAGCGCACGCTCAGTCCGTATCCCGCGTTCATGTCATCTCCTCCAGCCAGGTGAGCAGCAGGCGGGCACCGAAACCCGTCCCGCCCTTGGTGAGGAGTCCGCGGTCGACGTCGGAACGACCCACCCCGGCGATGTCGAGGTGTGCCCAGCGTCGCGCGCCCACGAACTCGCGCAGGAACAATGCTGCCGAGATCGAGCCGCCACCGCCTCCCATGCCCGCGATGTGGTTGATGTCGGCCACGTCGCTGTCGAGGTTGGCGCGGTAGTCCTCCACCAGCGGCATCGGCCAGAGCAGCTCGCCGGTCGCCTCCCCCGCCGCCACGAGCGCACGGGTGAGGCCGTCCTCGGTCGCGTAGACCGGGGCCATCGACCGACCGAGCGCCACGCGGGCGGCGCCCGTGAGGGTGGCGATGTCGAGGAGCACCGTGGGGTCGAGGCGCAGGTCCGCGTAGGCGAGGGCGTCGGCCATCACGATCCGCCCTTCCGCGTCGGTGTTGCCGATCTCGACGGTCCGGCCGCCGTACTGGGTGACGACGTCACCGGGCCGGTATGCCGCGCCGCCGACGCCGTTCTCGGCGAGGGCCAGGAGCCCGGTCACCTTCACCGGCACCGCGAGCTCACGGCAGGCGGCCAGCACCGCCAGCACGATGCCGGCGCCACTCATGTCGGTCTTCATCGCCAGCATGCCGTCGGCGGGCTTGATGTCGAGGCCTCCGGTGTCGAAGGTGATGCCCTTGCCGACCAGCACGACCCGCGGCGTCCGGGTAGTGGCACCTTCGGGTGCGTAGTCGAGCTGCACGAGGCGCGGAGGGGTCGCGGAGGCGGCGCCGACCGCCAGCAGGCCGCCGAAGCCCTCTGTCTTCAGCTCACGCTCGGTCCAGACGCGCACGTCGAGCCCACTTCGGCCCGCCAGGGTCCTGGCCTGGGCGGCGACCCAGGCGGGGTTCTTGGTGTTGGAGGGGACGACGGCGAGGTTGCGGGCGAGCATGGTGGCGCGGGCCCGCACGACCGAGTGCCGCACGGACGGCTCGTCGTAGGAACCGACGAGGGCGACCTGCGCGGCAGGGGTGGAGGCCGGCGTGGCGTCGTCGCGGACCCACCGCGGGCTGGAGTAGCCGCCGAGGGCCAGACCCTCGGCGAGCGCCGCCTGGCCGGCCCGGGACGTGCCACCGCCGACCGTCGTCACCAGCGCCGCGTGACCCTTGCCTGCTCGGCCGAGCGCGGCACCGGCAGCGCGCAGGTCGGCAGCAGTGGCAGCGGCCACCCCCACCAGGAGCACCTTGCGGGCTGGACGCTCGCCCGGCGGGAGCGGGATGGTCGTGACCGACCCGGCCTCGGACCTGGGCTCGTAGGTGGCCGACACCTCGACGGCGTCCAGGCCGACCAGGGCCAGCGCCTTGGCGGTCGCCCCCGTCGGGCGCACTCCCCCGGTGGGCACCGGGAGGGCCAGCAGCAGGTCGACGGGGTCGAGGTCGGCCAGGACGTCGGCCAGCGGCTCTGCCGAGATGGTCCAGTCGCTGGCTGCGGGGTCGAGCAGTTCGGGTGCACGCACGGACTCGACCCTACCCACCTGCCTCTCGCCCGCGGCATACCCTGCACGCGCGAGGACCCCCGCCGGCAGCTGCCGATGGGGGTCCTCGAAACGTGCGGTGGGGACTACTTCAGGCCCTCGCAGTTGGTGATCGCGTCGCCGAGGGCGCGGACCTCGTCAGGAGTCATCTCGACGACGAGTCGGCCGCCACCCTCGAGGGGCATGCGCAGGACGATGCCGCGACCTTCCTTGGTCACCTCGAGCGGGCCGTCGCCGGTCCTCGGCTTCATTGCCGCCATGAGTGTCCTTCCGTTTGGCGTGGTCTGCTGCTGGCCACGCGGATCCACGCCAGTGCCTGTGATCAGTCCCGCGCGCGCCAGATTTGCTCCATTATCCCGTGAACCACCTCACAGGCGAAATCCGGGTCCGACGACGGTCCGGCAGGATGACGGCATGACCGACACGACCACCGACGCGACCACCCAGCCGAGCTCCCTCGTCCTCGTCGAGCGCGACGGCGGGGTGGCCACGGTCCGCCTCAACCGGCCCGAGTCGATGAACTCCCTGGACATCGCCACGAAGGACGCGCTGGTCAGCGCCCTGACGGAGGTCGCCGAGGACCCCAGCGTGCGCTGCGTCGTCCTGACCGGCAGCGGTCGCGCCTTCTGCGTCGGGCAGGACCTGCGTGAGCACATCACCCTCCTCCAGAACGACGACCCCTCGCTCTGGGACACCGTGGCCCGGCACTACAACCCCGTCGTCGAGCTCCTGGCGACGATGAACAAGCCGGTCGTCGCGGCGGTCAACGGGGTGGCGGCAGGCGCTGGGGCCGGGTTCGCGCTGGCGGCCGACTTCCGGGTGATGGTCGACACCGCCGGCTTCAACCTGGCCTTCGCCGGGATCGCCCTGTCGTGCGACTCCGGCACGTCGTGGTCGCTGCAGCGGTTCGTCGGCCCCGCGAAGGCCAAGGAGCTGTTGCTGCTCCCGCGCACGGTCCCCGCCGAGGAGTGCCTGTCCCTGGGCCTGGTCACGACCGTCGTCCCCCCGGACGAGTTCGACGCCGCGGTGGGTCAGCTGGCCACCAGGCTGGCCGCGGGGCCGACGCTCGCCTACGGCTCGATCCGCCGCGCCGTCGCGTTCAGCGCCGGTCACGGCCTGAGCGACTCACTGGCCAACGAGGGTGACTACATGACGCTGACCGGCGGGACGGCCGACCACCGCGCGGCCGTCGCCGCGTTCCTCGCCAAGGAGAAGCCGGTCTTCACCGGCGAGTGACCCCTCCGCGACCGCGTCTGTTGGAAGTGGAACTACCGGATATCCGGTAGTTCCACTTCCCACAGACGCACAGTCGTCTGGTCAGGGTGGGGCGGAGGCCCAGGGCGTGTAGGTCAGCAGGGTGCAGGTGAACCAGAAGAGCCCCACGAGGAGCACCAGAGCGACCACGCCCACCCGCCGTCGCCAGTGCGCCACGACCTTGGCGCCCGTGGACGTCCGCATCGCCACGGAGGCCACCACGGCCGCCAGCGGGAAGTCGAGCAGCAGGAAGCGCCACATGCTGGTGATCGGGCGCACCACGGCGAGCAGGTACAACGGGTAGGCCAGCGCCCAGACCCGCAGCTCGACCGCCAGCCACCGGCCGTGCCGACCGAGGATCAGCGCGATGTAGGTCGCAACCAGCCCCACGAGGATGACCACCCCGACGAGGCCGTGCGCGTCCCAGGCCCAGGACAGCCAGAGCACGAACGGGCCGGACTCCGGCTTCTGCCCCCACGCGGCCTGCACGTCGAAGAACGCCCTCGGCAGGCCGCTGGTGATGCCGACCACGACCGGCCACGCGACCGACGAGACGCCGGTCGCGACGAGCATGAGGGCGGCCGTCACCCGCTGGCCACGCAGGGGTGACACCCCTGCCGCGCGGTCGTCGCGCCACCGCAGCACGAGGTGGGCGATCGCTGCGCACGCGATGCCGGGCGCCGCCGCCCGGGTGAACCCGAGCGCGAGCACGAGGACGACGACCCAGGCGTAGCGCCGCTGCATCAGCAGGAGCAGCGACCCGGCGATCAGCACTCCGGCCAACGCCTCGGTGTAGGGCATCACGAGGATGCCCGTGGCCGGGTAGAGGCACCAGAGCGCGCCGGTCACGAGGGCGAGGCGTTCGCGGGCCGGCTGGGGTGAGGCGTGCAGCGCGAAGTTGAAGCAGCGCCAGACCAGCAGCGTGCAGACGGCACCCAGCACGAGGTTGAGGCCCACCCCGGCCACCTCGAACGAGACGCCGGTGAGCATCAGTCCGCGGACCAGCAACGGGAAGGCCGGGTAGAAAGCCCACGCGCTGTAGGTCAGCAGGCCCGTGTCGGGGTCGGCCGGCAGGGGGACGGGGTAGCCCTGGGTCGCGACGCGTCGGTACCAGATGCTGTCCCAGTTGCCGAGGATGTCGCCCACGGTCGGGTCGAGGTGGCCCACCCCGGCAGGGGTCTGGAACCACGTCGCGGCCACCCACATGGCGACCAGCGCGATGACCCGGGTCACGGCATACACGAGGAGCAGGAAGACGACGGGACGCCGCAGTGCCCACTTCCCCACTGCGCTGCGCCCCTGGGAGGTCACGACGGCGCGCAGCCCGGTCACGGTCACGGCGGGTAGTCCGAGGGTGGCACGTAGACAAGCAGCTTCCAGATCCACATGGCCTGCCCGGCGATGCCGATGGCGACGAGGAGGCTGACCTTCGTCCAGAGGTGGCGGGCTCCCCGCTCGACCCACGCCCCGCCGAGGACCACCGCGACCAGCGGGAAGAGCGGGATGGCGTAGCGGAAGATGCTCGTGAACGGGTCGAGGACGACGGCGAGGTAGGCCGGGTAGGCCAGGCACCAGGCGCGCAGCTCGGGGCCCAGCCTGGTCGCCCAGGGGCCACAGGTGAGCACGATGATCGTGGTGGCCAGGGCAGCGAGGGCGACGGGACCGTAGACGTCGCCCTTCGCGAAGTCGCGGAAGGTCCACTGGGACATGCCCAGCCACGGCTTGAACGGAGTGATGACGTTGCCGACCCGCCAGGCCGCCATGGTCTCGGTGTAGGCACTGCGCACCCCGGTCACCTGCCAGGCGATCAACGGCCACGCCACGGCACCGACGGCCGAGGCGACGAGGGCGAACGCCCCGGCGGCGTACTCACCGGGCTTGATCGGGTCGACGGCGCGACGACGCCAGCGCAGAAGCAGCACCAGCGCCACGACGACCGCCACGGGCACGGCGATCGGTCGGGTCACCCCGAGCACGAGGGCCAGGGCGCCGGTCACCACCCAGTTGCGTCGCACCAGCGCCCAGAGCAGGCCGCAGAGCACCAGCATGGCGATCGCCTCCGTGTAGGCGATCTGCAGCGAGACGGCTGCGGGGAAGGCTCCCCACACCGCGACGGTCCCGAGCGCCACCCGCGGGCCGACGCGGTCGGCCAGCAGCTGACCCATGATGAGCGCCGCCCCCAGGCCACAGAGCAGCGAGAGGGTGGCGGCCACGACCGGGAAGCCGAGGTGCGTCACGGACATGAGCATCCGCGCCAGGATCGGGAACAGCGGGTAGAACGCCCAGGCGTTCTGGGACACGTGACCGTTGCCGGGGTCGACCGGCAGGACGTGCGGGTAGCCGTGCTCGGCGATGTAGCGGTACCAGCTGCCGTCCCACAGCACGGTCATGTCCATCGGCTCGACGGTCGGCCCGGTCCAGTCGGGCATGACGACCTGGTCGCGGCTGGCCAGGACGAGCAGCACCGCCGACACGGCCCGCAGCGCGAGGTAGACCACCGCCACCCTCACACCGAGGGTGCGCATCATCGGGCTCCGCCCGCCCGGTGGCAGCCGGCCAGGTGGTCGTCCACGAGCCCGCAGGCCTGCATCGCGGCATACATCGTCGTGGGGCCGACGAAGACGAAGCCGGCCTTCTTCAGCGCCTTGGCCAGCGCAACCGACTCCGGCGAGGTCGCCCGGAAGTCCGCCGTCGTCTGCGGTGGGGTGTGGTGCTCGGGCGCGTGCGACCAGACCAGCTCGTCGAGCCCGCCTGCCTCGCGCAACGCGAGCACCGCTGCGGCGTTCTTGATCGCGGCGTCGACCTTGAGCCGGTTGCGGACGATGCCGGTGTCGGCCATCAGCCGGGCCCGGTCGTCGTCGTCGAACCGCGCCACCACCTCGGGGTCGAACCCGGCGAAGGCTGCGCGGAACCCCTCGCGCTTGCGCAGGATCGTGATCCACGCCAGGCCCGACTGGAACGCCTCGAGGGTGAGCCGCTCGTAGAGGGCTCGCTCACCGTGGACCGGCACCCCCCACTCGGTGTCGTGGTAGTCGAGGTAGTCGGGCGTCGACCCCGCCCAGGCACAACGCGCGATGCCGTCCGCGCCGACGACGAGTCCGCTCACCGCCGTTCCTCCGAGCCCGCCGACTGCGCTCGCTGCTCGGCGCGCGCCAGCATGGCGTCGATCGCCCGACCGTAGAGACGTTCACTCGCGCGGGTCAGCAACGGCGCGAACAGCCGCTTGAACGGCAGCGGCCTCACCACGACGTCCTCATGCCACTGCAGACGGGTGCCGGCCCCCTCCGGTTCGACCAGGACCTCGGCCCAGCCGCCGAGCAGCCGTCCCGTCTTGACGACGCGGAACGAGCCGCGCCCGTCCTCACCCGGAGGCACCCACGCCGACACCAGCATCGAGTCGGAGAACCCCACGCGCCCCACTCCGCTGACCCCCGTGAAACCCCAGCCCAGCCGGGGTCCGCCCGGGTCGACCCGCATGCGGGTCAACGGCATCCAGTCACCGTATGCCGCGAAGTCGGTCACGACGTCCCACACCATCGCGGGTGGCGCGGCGCACAGGCGGGTGAGGTGGAAGTCGGCCATGGGGTCAGCGGTGCTGGTCCCCGGCCTCGAGCTCCGCGATCCTGGTCTGGAGCTGGTCGAGCACGGCGTCGACCTGGTCCATGCGGTAGCCACGCAGGGCGGTGTCGAAGCGCACCGCTGCGATCTCCCCGGCGCCGAACTCCTCGGACAGCACCGGGTCGGCCTGGGTCGTGGTGGCTTCGGACAGGGGGTCGTAGCCGACCCGCCCCACGATGAGCGCGGCGAACCCCCCGACGAGGAGCACGCCGACGGCGATGAAGAGGACCCAGATCACCGGCCGATCGTCGCACGAGTTGCTGACGACGACCTAGTCAGCCCGCCGTACCGAGGTCACGGACGTCGTCGTCGGACTGGCTGATCGCGGTGCGCGTCAGCATCTCGACGAACTGGGGGACGTCCTCGGGGGCGAGGCGCAGGGTGGCCCGGCACACGGTGTCCTGCCAGATCGACAGGACCACCCGACCGGACTCCGGGTGACCGGAGATGCGCAGCGTGCGACCAGCGACGTCCCGACCGACGATGACGTCACCATGACGCGGCAGCGGCGAGATGGTCACGCACCCATCATCGGCCGAGCGGACCGGTCCCGTCCATCCCCCGATCTCCGAGTCGTGGGCCTGAGGACGCGCCAGGGCGGGCCCGGACGCACGACTCGGGGGTCTACTCGGGGCGCTTCGGTGCGACGTCGTCGTCGGCCTCGGTCACGAGCCGGACCGCCTCGTCCACGTCGTCGGTGAGGTGGAGCAGGTCGACGTCCTTCGGGCTGACGGTGCCGGCCTCGAGGACGGTGCCGCGCAGCCAGTCGAAGAGGCCGCCCCAGTACTCGGTGCCCATCAGCACGATCGGGAACGACGTGACCTTCTGGGTCTGCACCAGCGTCACCGCCTCGAACAGCTCGTCCAGCGTCCCGAAGCCACCGGGCAGGACGATGAACCCCTGCGCGTACTTCACGAACATCGTCTTGCGGGCGAAGAAGTAGCGGAAGTTCACCCCGAGGTTCACGTGTTCGTTGAGTCCCTGCTCGAACGGCAGCTCGATGCCGAGGCCGACCGACGCGCCCCCGGCGTCACGGGCACCCTTGTTGGCCGCCTCCATGGCGCCGGGCCCGCCACCGGTGATCACGGCATACCCCTGCTCCACGAGGCGACGCCCCACCTGGGTGGCCAGCTCGTAGAAGGGGGTGCCGGGCTTGGTGCGCGCCGACCCGAAGACGCTCACGGCGGGCCCGAGCTCGGCCAGCGCCCCGAAGCCCTCGACGAACTCGCTCTGGATCCGCATGACGCGCCACGGGTCGGCATGCACCCAGTCGGTCGGGCCGCGGCTGTCGAGGAGCCGCTGGTCGGTGGTCGTCCCCGGCACCCGCGAACCACGCAGGGTCACCGGACCCGTGTGGTAGTCGAACCCGGGATAGTCGTCGTCGCGCTCGGTGGCGCCGGAGGTCTGCGTCTCGTCGGTCACGGAGCCAACCTACGCGAGCGGCACGGGCCGCCTGCGCGGACCGTGGTCGCTAGGGTCGATGGCGTGGAGACCACCTTGCAGGACACCACCGTCCGACGGCTGCGTGACATCGCCATCGACCGCCAGCGCACCGGTCGGGTGCCCGGCCTCGCGGCAGCCGTCGTCCGCCACGGCGAGCTCCTGTGGTCCGACGGGGTCGGCACCGTCGACGTGGCCACCCCCCGCGTGCCCGGCCCGGACGACCAGTTCCTCGTTGCCTCGAACACCAAGACCTTCACGGCCGTGCTCGTGATGGCGCTGCGGGACGAGGGTCGGCTCGACCTCGACGACACCCTCGACCAGCACCTGCCCGAGGTGAAGCACCGGGCGACCGTGCGTCAGGCCCTCTCCCACGCGACCGGCCTGGCCCGCGAACCACTGGGCGACGTCTGGGAGACCCTCGACCAGCCCGACGCCGCAACCCTCGTGCGCGACTTCAACTCGATCGAGCGCGTCGGTCGGCCGCACGACCACTGGCACTACTCCAACGTCGTGTATGCCGTGTTGGGCCAGCTCGTGGAGCGCCTCGACGGCCGCGCCTGGGAGGAGTCGCTGAAGGCGCGGATCCTCGACCCCCTGGGCATGACCCGCACCACCGTGGGCTTCGACGACGGACCCCGGGCGACCGGCTACCACGTGCAGCCGTTCCACGACGTGCCCCGCGTCGAGCCCGTGGTCGACCTGCGGGCGATGGGTCCGTGCGGTGCCCTGGCCAGCACCGTCACCGACCTCGCGAAGTGGTCCGGCTTCGTGGCCGACCCCGACTCCGCCGTCCTCTCGCCCGACACCCTCGAGGAGATGTGCCAACCGCAGCTGATGGTCGACCCGGACGACTGGGGCGGTGCGATGGGACTGGGCTTCTTCCTGATGCGCTCGCCCGGCAAGCGGACCTGGGTCGGGCACACCGGAGGGATGCCGGGCCAGGTGACCGGGGTGTTCACGCACCGCGAGAGCGGCACCGGCGGGATCGTCCTGATGAACAGCTCGTCCTCCCCCGACCCTGCTGCCTTCGCGATCGCCCTTGGTGAGCACGTCCTCGAGCACGACCCCGCGGAGGCCGAGCCGTGGCGGCCGGGCACCTCCGTGCCCGACGACCTGGCTCCCCTGCTGGGCCGGTGGTTCTCCGAGGGGTCCGGCTACACCTTCTCGGTCCGCGAGGGCCGGCTCGAGGCGCGGGCCGACAACGCACCGTCGGACCGCGCTCCGTCGGTCTTCGAGCGCATCGACGACAGCACGTTCCGTACCGTCTCGGGTCGCGAACGCGGTGAGACGCTGCGGGTCACCTACGACGCCGACGGCGCGGTGGTGAAGCTGAACTGGGCGACCTACCTCGTCAGCCGGGCGCCGCTGGGGTTCGGCGAGCCGCTGGACGGGTGACGCCGCGCCGGGGCCGGCCCCGGCGGCATACTCCTCGTGCCTGGGCGGCGCCGCATCCGGCGCCGCGGCGTCAGGCGAGCCAGCGCAGCAGCGCGGCCTCGGCCGACTCGAGCTGACCCACCGGCACCCGCTCGTCGTCGTGGTGGGCGAGGTTGGGGTCACCCGGCCCGAAGTTCACGGCGGCGATCCCCATCCCGGAGAACCGCGCCACGTCGGTCCAGCCCTCCTTGGCGATGACCGGCACCGCGAGCGCGTCGACGAAGGCCTTGGCTGCTGGCAGGTCGAGGCCGGGGCGGGCGCCGGGAGCGTTGTCGAGGCAGAGCACCTCGTAGCCCTCGAACAGGTCCTTCACGTGGAGCAGGGCCTCGTCGGCGGACTTGTCGGGGGCGTAGCGGTAGTTGACCGTGATGACGCACTCGTCGGGGATGACGTTGCCGGCGATGCCGCCGCGAATGCCGGTGGCGTTCATGGCCTCGTGGTAGTCGAGCCCGTCGACGGTCACGGTCGAGGTCTCGTAGGCGGTCAACCGGGTCAGCACCGCGGTCGCGTCGTGGATGGCGTTGCGGCCGTTCCACGGACGGGCCGAGTGGGCGGCGACACCCTTGACCGTCACGTCGACGCGCAGGGTGCCCTTGCAGCCGCCCTCGACCTGGCTGGCCGTCGGCTCCAGCAGCACCGCGAAGTCGGCGTCCTCGATCAGCTCAGGGCGCTGCTGCTGCACGTGGAGCAGGCCGTTGAACTGGCTGTCGATCTCCTCGCCCTCGTAGAACACGAAGGTGAGGTCGCGACTTGGCTCGGCGACCAGGGCCGCCTTGAGCTGGACCGCCACGCCACCCTTCATGTCGACGGTGCCCCGGCCCACGAGGTCGTCGCCGTCCCGCCGGGTGGGCAGGTTGGCGGGCGCCTTGGTGAGCGGGACCGTGTCGATGTGGCCCGCGAGGACGACCCGTTCGTCGCGACCGAGCTCGGTGCGGGCGACCAGGGTGTTGCCGATCCGCGTGACGGCCAGGTGCCCGAGTGGGGCGAGCGCCGCCTCGATGGCGTCGCACACGGCCGCCTCGTCGCGGCTCACTGACTCGATGTCGCACAAGGCCGCCGTGAGGGTGACGATGTCCGCAGACAGGTCGAGGGCAGGAGTCGCGGTGGTCGTGGGGTTCGCCATGCCCGCCACCATATCCACCGTGAGCGAGCGCGCCGACCGGCAGTCGGACCTGGCTCGGGCACCCGACCGCGTCTCGTAGGCTTGACCCATGAGCAGCGCACGCACGGCCTGGGGCCACGGACTCGCGACGATCCACGACAGTGGCGCCGTCCTCGACACCTGGTACCCACAGCCCGTCCTCGGCGACCGGCCGGCAGACGCCGCGGCTCCGGCCGAGCTCGACGCGCTGGTCGGCAAGGATGACGTGCGCAAGGTCCGACGCGAGGTGGTCACGACCGAGATCGACCTCGACGCCGCCCCCGTCGACCCGGCCGACGCCTACCTGCGCCTGCACCTGCTCTCCCACACCCTCGTCGCCCCCAACACCATCAACCTCGACGGGCTGTTCGGCGTGCTGGTCAACGTCGTCTGGACCACCCAGGGGCCGTGCGCGGTCGACGGTTTCGAGCTGACCCGGGCCGGTCTGCAGGCCAGGGGGGCGGTGCAGGTCCTGGGCGTCGACAAGTTCCCGCGGATGGTCGACTACGTGGTGCCCGCCGGCGTGCGGATCGGCGACGCCGACCGCGTCCGCCTTGGCGCCCACCTCGCCCCCGGGACGACGGTCATGCACGAGGGCTTCGTCAACTTCAACGCCGGCACCCTCGGCCACTCCATGGTCGAGGGTCGGATCAGCCAGGGCGTCGTGGTCGGCGACGGCTCCGACATCGGCGGAGGGGCCTCCACGATGGGCACCCTGTCGGGCGGCGGCACCGCCCGCGTGAGCATCGGCGAGCGCTGCCTGCTCGGGGCCGAGTCCGGCCTGGGCATTGCCCTCGGCGACGACTGCGTGGTCGAGGCTGGCCTCTACCTCACGGCCGGCACCAAGGTCACGCTCACGGACGGCCGGGTGGTCAAGGCCCGCGAGCTCTCCGGCCAGTCCAACCTGCTCTTCCTGCGCAACTCGGTCACCGGCACCGTGGAGGCGCGCGCACGTGACGGTCACGGCATCGTCCTGAACTCGGCCCTGCATGCCAACGACTAAGCGCGGCGGCGTCGTCCTCTCGGAGCAGCGTCCCCCTTCGCGGACCCGCAAGCTCGTCACCCGTCTGGTGCTCCTGCTGTTCGTCGCCGGTCTCGCGGTCGCCGGCGTGGTCGGCGCCCGCGGGCTCGTGACCAACTTCGGCAGCCCGCGCTGCCAGGCGACCGCCGCCGGTGCGAGCGTCGACTTCGACCCCAGCCAGACGGCATACGCGGCGACGATCGAGGCGGTCGCCGAGAAACGGGGGCTGCCCGCGCGCGCCGCCACCATCGCGATCGCGACGGCAATCCAGGAGTCCAAGCTGCGCAACCTCAAGTACGGCGACCGCGACTCCGTCGGGCTGTTCCAGCAGCGGCCGAGCCAGGGCTGGGGCACGGTCGACCAGATCCTCGACCCGGTCTACGCCACCAACAAGTTCTACGACGCGCTGGTGAAGGTCGACGGCTACGAGCACATGCGGATCACCGAGATCGCGCAGGAGGTGCAGAAGAGCGCCTACCCCGAGGCGTACGCCGACCACGAGACCGAGGGCCGGCTGCTCGCCTCGACCCTCAGTGGCCACTCCCCCGAGGGCATGGGCTGCCGGCTCGACGACGCCACGTCCGGCGACCCCGCGGCGCTGAAGTCCGCGCTGTCGAAGGAGCTGGGCGTCAAGGCCACGGTGAGCGGTCGCACCCTGACCGTCGCGGCCGTCTCCCAGCGCGCGGCCTGGAGTGCCGGTGCGTATGCCGTGGCGAAGGCCTCGGTGCACGGCGCGACGTCGGTGCAGGTCGGGACGCGGGAATGGACCCGGACGCGCAACTCCTCCGGCTGGGAGTGGCACGACGCGAAGAAGCAGCGCGGCACGGCCAACACCGTGACCGTCACCTTCGCCCCCTGACCCCCAGGTCTGACGAGGAACCTTTGCTAGCAAAGGTTCCTCGTTCGCGGACAACCTGCACGCTATCCGGGAACGAGGTTCCTGCGCTGAGTCGTGATGCCTCCGCGGGTTGTCCACAGGGCCTCGAGGGTGGTCCCCGCATTTCTGACACCCTCGCGACATGGAGCTGCACGACCTCGCTCAGCACGACCTCGTGTCCGCGGCCGCCGCCAGGTCGATCGGGCTGGATCCTTCGGGGCTACAACGGCTGGTCAAGACCGGTGCGATCCGGCGTGTGATTCGAGGTTGGTATGCCGTGCGGACGCCTGGTCGGAGCCGTGCACCGTGGGAAGGTGCGGACGACTTCGAGACGGCCCGGCTGGAGCATCGCCTGTTGACCGTCGCCCTCCTGAAGTCATTCGAAGGGCGGGTGGTCGCCAGCCACCAGTCTGCCCTGGTGCTGCATGGTGTCCCCCTGTGGCAGGCAGACCTGAGCACCGCCCACGTCTGCCGGACGAGCACGAACCACACGCGGCACAGGCCGTCGGCCGTCATCCATCCACCTGTGCCAGACCAACCCGTGAAGACTGCGGAGGGATTCCAGACTGTTCCCGTGGCCCAAGCCGTCGTCCAGGTCGGCCTCTACCCCGCCGACGACTCTGGACGCCGACCGAGCATGGACAGCCTTATCGCGGCCGACTTCGCCCTGCAGCAGGGGTTTCTCTCACGGGACGCCCTCGACAATGCCCTCCGCCAGCACACCCATCATCCGGGCATCCCGGGCGTCCGGGCGCTCCTCAAGCACGCCGACGGACGCCATGAGTCTCCTGGTGAGACACGGCTTGCCCATTCCATGCGCCAGCTCGGCTTCCAGTTCACTCCGCAGGCATCCCTCCCGGGTGGGCGCGGCTACCGAGGTGACTTCCTCCTCGACGAAGTCCCCGTCGTCGTCGAGTTCGATGGACTGGGGAAGTACGTGTTGGCCACAGCCACGGCCGCATCAGGCACCGTTGCCGCAGCACGGCAGAACCTTGCCGCGGAGAAGCGCCGAGAGGAGGACGTCCTGCGAAGGTCCAACCACGAGTTCGTCCGGTTCACCTGGCACGAAGTGGGAAACCTCGCGCTCGTGCGTGACCGAGTTGGGGCGGCCGTGGCACGCGCGCGGCTGCGCCGACCCGCATGACCGGTCCGGCGGCATACCTCGGCGCACGAAGGCCACGACCCACCACAGGTAAGTCAATCGCGGACAGGCCGCAACGTGTCCCTGATCGAGGAACCTTTGCTAGCAAACGTTCCTCGGAGCAGCTGGGCGCGGGGTGGGTCAGCGGGTGGTCATGGCCACGTAGTCGCGTTCGGTGGCACCGGTGTAGATCTGGCGCGGACGCCCGATCTTGGTCTGCGGGTCCTCGATCATCTCGCGCCACTGGGCGATCCAGCCGGGCAGCCGGCCGAGCGCGAAGAGCACGGTGAACATCCGCTCGGGGAAGCCCATCGACTTGTAGATGAGGCCGGTGTAGAAGTCGACGTTCGGGTAGAGCTTGCGCTCCACGAAGTAGTCGTCCTCCAGCGCCCGCTGCTCGAGCTGCATCGCGATGTCGAGCAGGGGGTCGGAGACGCCGTCCTTGGTGAGGATCTTGTCGGCCGTCTTCTTGATGATGGCGGCGCGCGGGTCGTAGTTCTTGTAGACCCGGTGGCCGAAGCCCATCAGCTTGACCCCGTCCTCCTTGTTCTTGACCTTCTTCACGAAGGTGTCGACGTCGCCGCCGTCCTGGTGGATCGTGTTGAGCATCTCCAGGACTGCCTGGTTGGCGCCACCGTGCAGCGGCCCGAACAGAGCGTTGATGCCGGCCGAGACCGACGCGAACAGGTTGGCGTTGGACGAGCCCACCAGCCGTACCGTCGACGTCGAGCAGTTCTGCTCGTGGTCGGCGTGCAGGATGAGGAGCAGGTCGAGCGCCTTGACCATGTCCTCGTCCATGTCGTACGGCTCGGCCGGGAAGCCGAACGTCATGCGCAGGAAGTTCTCCGGCACGGACAGGGAGTTGTCGGGGTAGAGGAACGGCTGCCCGACCGACTTCTTGTAGGCGTAGGCCGCGATGGTCGGCAGCTTGGCCAGCAGGCGAACCGTGGAGATCTCCACCTGCTCCTTGTCGAACGGGTCGAGGCTGTCCTGGTAGAAGGTTGAGAGCGCGGACACCGCGGATGACAGCACCGGCATCGGGTGGGCGTCGCGGGGGAAACCGCCGAAGAAGGCCTTGAGGTCCTCGTGCAGCAGCGTGTGGCGCCGGATCTTCTGGTCGAAGTCGTCGAGCTGGGCCTGGGTGGGCAGCTCGCCGTAGATGAGGAGGTAGGAGACCTCGCTGAAGGTCGACTTCTCGGCGAGCTGCTCGATCGGGTAGCCGCGGTAGCGCAGGATCCCCTCGTCGCCGTCGATGTAGGTGATGGCGCTGCTGCACGATGCGGTGTTGACGAACCCGCTGTCGAGCGTGACGTTGCCGGTCTCCTTGAGGAGCTTGGAGACGTCGTAGCCGTTGTTGCCCTCGGCAGCCTTGACCAGGGGGAGGTCGAGGGTCTTGCCCCCGGCCGTCAGGGTGGCGCCACCAGTTGCGTCAGTCATGCGAAATCCATCCTCCAACGTGATGCGGGCGCCCGGATCCGTGTCCCACCGGGCGCTTCCCGCGCACTGCGACGCTACCCCACCACCACGGGCCTCAGGGAATCGACCCGACTAGCCCGCGAGACGCTCGGCCGCTGCGGCGATGCGCTCGTCGGTGGCGGTGAGGGCGATCCGCACGTGCTCACGACCGGCTTCGCCGTAGAAGCTGCCGGGCGCCACGAGTATGCCGCGCGCGGCCATCGCGTCGACGGTCGCCCAGGCGTCCTCGCCCCGCGTCGCCCAGAGGTACAGGCCCGCGTCGGAGTGGTCGACCCGCATCCCGAAGCCCTCGACGGCGGCCCGCAGCGTGGCGCGCCGCGCGGCATACCTGGCCTTCTGCTCGGCCACGTGGACGTCGTCACCGAGGGCGACCGTGAGGGCCTGCTGCACCGGCCACGGCACGATCATCCCGGCGTGCTTGCGGACCTCGAGCAGCCGTCGCACGAGGGCCACGTCGCCGGCGATGAACGCGGCCCGGTAGCCGGCGAGGTTGGACTGCTTGCTCAGCGAGTAGACGGCGAGCAGGTTGTCGTGGCTACCGCCGCAGACCCGCGGGTCGAGGATGCTCGGCGTGGTCGGCGAGGAGCCGTCGCGCTCGCCATCCGGTCGCCAGTCGAGCTCGGCGTAGCACTCGTCGCTGGCCACGACGACGCCGTGCTGGCGCGCCCAGGCGACCACCTTGGCGAGGTGGTCGATGCCGAGCACCCGCCCGGTCGGGTTGCTCGGGCTGTTGAGCCACAGCAGCTTGGGCGTCGTGGCGGTAGTCAGCGGGCCCAGCGCAGCGAGGCCGTCGACCACCTGCGGCCGGGCCCCCGCGAGGCGGGCACCCACGTCGTAGGTCGGGTAGGCCACTCCGGGGAAACCGACGATGTCGCCCTCCCCCAGCCCCAGGAGGGTCGGCAGCCACGCGACGAGCTCCTTCGAGCCCACCGTCGGCATGACCCCGTCGGGGTCGAGGTCCGGCACTCCGCGGCGGCGGGCGAACCAGGTCGCCACCGCCTCGCGGAGCGGGGGCGTGCCGTAGGTCTGCGGGTACCCCGGCGCGTCAGCGGCAGCCCGCAGCGCCTCCTGCACGACCTGGGGCGTGGGGTCGACGGGGGTGCCGACCGACAGGTCGACGATGCCGCCACCGGGCCCACCGGACGAGCCGGGCACACCGACAGCGAGACTCGCCCGCTCCTTGTACGGAGCGAGCGAGTCCCAGGGAAAGTCAGGCAGAGCGCGCGGGCTCACACCGCTCACTCGTCGTGGACCTGCGGCGGCAGGTCGGCGATCAGCGGGTGGTCCTTCGGGATCAGGCCGAGCTTGGCCGCACCGCCCGGGCTGCCCAGGTCGTCGAAGAACTCGACGTTCGCCTTGTAGTAGTCGGCCCACTGCTCGGGGGTGTCGTCCTCGTAGTAGATCGCCTCGACCGGGCAGACCGGCTCACACGCACCGCAGTCGACGCACTCGTCGGGGTGGATGTAGAGGGACCGCTCACCTTCGTAGATGCAGTCGACCGGACATTCCTCGATGCAGGCCTTGTCCTTGAGGTCCACACAAGGCTGGGCGATCACGTACGTCATGCCGCACATACTATGCGGCTCATGTCGGCCGACGTCAGCAACCTCCCCCTCGGGTCCCGAGTCGTGGTCAGGTGGCGGCTGGCGGCCCCCGATCCGGCGACCGGCGCGACCCTGACCGACGCCGTCGGCACGCTCCTCGCGCGCGACGCCGAGACCGTCCGCGTCGAGACGTCCCGCGGCGTGGTGACGATCGAGCGCGCACGGGTCACGGCCGCCAAGGAGGTGCCGCCGAAGCCGTCGCGGCGGGGCGCGGCCCACCTCGCGCTGACGATCGAGGACCTGCAGCGGGTGATGACGCCCGCCTGGGGCGCGGTCGAGCGGGCGGCCGTCGGCGACTGGGCGTTGCGCGCCTCCGCCGGCTACACCCAGCGTGGCAACTCCGTGGTGCCGGTCGGCAGCCCCGGCAAGCCCCTCGCCGACGCCGTCGCCGACGTCGAGGCCTGGTATGCCGCGCGCGGACTCCCAGCCAAGTTCGCCCTCGCCGGGCCCGAGGGTTTCGACCCCGCCGACGACCCGTTGGGCACGCTCCTGCTCGGCCGGGGCTACGTCGTCGGCAGCCGCACCCTGAACCTAACGGCCGCCCGCGAGACCATCGCGGCAGCCGATCCTGGCGGCCCGGCGGTGACCATCGGCAGCGAGCTGACCCCACAGTGGCTGGAGGCCTACCGGCTCACCCGCGCCACCGTGCCGGGCGCCACCGAGGCGGTCCTCCGGGACAGCCCGCGAGTGGTCTTCGCCAGCATCACGCCCGGCGGAGGCCTGTCGCAGCAGCTCGGTCTGCGCGCGGCGGATGCCGCAGGCACGACGCCGATCGCGTTGGCACGCCTGGGGATCGGCGCGGGCTGGGCCGGCCTCGGTGCGGTCTGGACGGACCCGGCATACCGAGGTCGCGGACTGGCCGCGCACCTCACCGCAGCCCTCGCAGCGCACCTGCGCCAGGAGGACATCGCCCTCATCCACCTCCAGGTGGAGCACGACAACGACACCGCGATCCGGCTCTACCGGCGGCTCGGCTTCGACGTGCACTCGTCGTACGCCTACCTCACCCAAGGCTGAGGGACCGGGGCGTCGCGGTCCCGGGCACCGAAAACCTGCTGGCGTGCAGCCCGCCGCACCGGCCAGAGTGACGCCATGACGTCACGCATCTCGCACACCAGCATCGACTCCCGCAACGCCTACGAGCAGTCGGTCTGGTGGTGTGGCGTCCTCGGCTTCTCCGAGGACCCTCGCGACCCCAACCTCCCGGGTCACGAGGAGTGCATGATCTTCTCGCCGGACGGGCGCCAGCGGGTGCTCTTCATCGAGGTGCCGGAGGGCAAGTCGGTCAAGAACCGCGTGCACTTCGACCTCTGGCCGACCGACCGCACCATGAACGAGGAGGTCGAGCGGCTGTTCGAGGCCGGCGCCACGCTCGTTCACGACCTGCGCGACCAGCACGGGCCCGGCACCGGCTGGGTCACGCTGGCCGACCCCGAGGGCAACGAGTTCTGCGTGCTGCGCAGCGAGTCCGAACGACCGGACCCCTACGCCCACCTCGTGAGGTAGCCGCAGGGGTCCGGACTGTCCGGGCGGCGCCGACCGGTGGCGGCCGGAGGAGCGGCCGGGCGTGGCTGCGGTCAGGCTGCCGAGACCGACGCGTCGGGCACGAGCGTCCCACCGGTGCGTGACACCCGTGGCTTGCCGGTCCAGTTGCCACCCATGCCCATGACCAGGTTGACGTAGGCGGTGCCGCCGGACACCGAGACGACCGGGACCGACTCGGGAGTGGCGCTGGCGCGGTTGGTCCAGGTGTTCGTCAGCAGGGCGGTGCCGCCCTGGACCATGACCAGGCCGGTGTCCCTCTGGTCGGTGAAGTCCGACGGACGGGCCATGCCGAAGTTGAGCTTGGTGTTGGTGAACGACACACCGCCACCCTTGACGACGATGAGGGCACCCATGGCCGGGTCGCCGGCGTTCTGGCCCTCGACGACGCAGTCGGAGAAGTCGAGACCACCCTGCTGGGAGTCCGGGCCCTCGACGAGGATCGCGCGGGACCCGCCACGCGCCGTGAGGTAGAGGTGGCGGACCGCGGTCTTGGACAGGTTGGAGAAGCGCATCAGGTAGCGGCCAGCGTTGGCGCCCTGCCACCCGTAGTTCATGTCACCGGCGACCCACAGGAAGTTGTCGGAGCCCCGCAGCGAGAACTGCGTGTCCTGGACCGCGACACAGGTCCACGAGCCGCGCGTGGTGACCAACGTCATCGAGAACGGGTCTGCGGGGGTGCCCAGGACGTGCTTGAAGCCGTAGAACGAGAGCGTGTCCAGCGTGGTGGCGTAGGACGTGCCCGCGCTGTACGGGTGGTGGTAGAACTGCGTCACCGCGTTCGAGGACTTGAACGTGATGCCCGCGACCATGACGTTGTAGGTGGTCTGGGTACCCACGAGCCAGGAGCTCGCGCCGTTGCCGCAGTTGAGCGTCACGTTGCACTGCGGGAGCGCTCCGGCCGTGTTGGCGATCTCGGGGTTCTGCCACCCGACGTTCGGGCCGAGGATGCGCAGGCCCGAGAACGTGGTGCGGGTCTGGCTGAACGTGTGGCTGCGGGGAGAGAGCCGGATCGGTCGACGCGGGCTCGAGTTCCGAGCCACGTCGAGCGCCGCGGTGAGCTTCTGGTCGTCGGTGCCGCTGAACGAGTCGAGGAGGATGTCGTCCTCGCCCGACGCCGTGGCCGCCGACGCTGAGGTCGTTCCGTTCAGGACGGCGGCCCCCGTCGTGACGACTGCGGCAGCGCCGAGGCGCTTGAGGATGGTTCTGCGGGGGGTGGGCATGCTTCTCCTTCGGCCCCGGGGGGAGGGGGCTCTGGCTACGGGGGTGGCTCGCCGAGGGACGGCCCAGCGAGCACCGACCAGCACCAGTCACGCCATGCGGCACGACTGGTCACTGAAGGCGGTGGCGTCCTCGAGGACGCGCTTCCGACGGCCACCTCCCTGCAGGAGGCTCCGGACACCGGTCCAGCGGTGTGGATTCCCACACGCGGATCGATGAGGCAGGAGACTACGCAACGGCACGGCGCCCGCGAAATCTCGTCCGCGGTAGCTGTGCGCAAAATCAGGACATTCGGGACACCACAACCTCCGGCCAGGTGGCGGATCGCCGACGGTGCCAAGCGACGGACAACCCGCTGACCAGCGACGTCACGACCCGATACGTCCGACACGCCCGCAACGTCGGAAGCCCGACAATGGTGGGGAACGCGCGGCCGTCGCCGTCGCTGGGCCATGCCTTGGCCGAGCCGCTGCTAGCTGGTCCTGAGTGACTGGTCCGCGACGAGGGTCCCACCGGAGGCCTTGGCGAGAGGCTTGGTCGCCCAACCGGAGCCGCACCCGATGACGGTGCTCACGTAGGCTGTGCCGCCGCGGACGTCGACGACCGGGACGGTCTCAGCGACCTGCGTCGACGTGCCGGGCTTGTTCGCCTTGTTGACCCAGACGTTGGCGATGAGCGCGGACCCGCCGAGCACCATGATGTAGGCGGTGTCGGCCTGGTCGGTGAAGTCCGACGGTCGCGCCATGCCGAAGTTGAGCTTGATGTTGGTGAAGGACGCCTGCCCCTTCGTGACGATCAGCGCGCCCATCGCCTGGTCGTTGGCGTTCTGGCCCTCGATCACGCAATCGCTGAAGTCCAGGCCGCCTTGGGCGGTCGCCTCGACGAGGACGGCTCTTGAGCCGCCGCGGGCCGTGAGGTAGAGGTGCTTGACAGCGGTCTTCGAGAGGTTGCTGAAGCGCATGAGGTACCGACCCTGGTTGGCGCCCTGCCAGCCGTAGTTCAGGTCGCCGGCGACCCACAGGAAGTTGTCGGACCCGCGCAGCGAGAACTGGGTGTCCTGGACCGCGACACAGGTCCACGAGCCGCGCGTGGTGACCAGCGTCATCGAGAAGGGGTCGGCCGGGGTGCCGAGGACGTGCTTGAAACCGTAGAACGACAGCGTGTCGAGCGTCGTGGCGAAGGACGTCCCGGCGCTGTAGGGGTGGTGGTAGAACTGCGTCACGGCGTTCGAGGACTTGAACGTGATGCCCGCGACCATGACGTCGTAGGTGGTCGCGGCCCCGACGAGCCACGAATTGGCACCGTTGCCGCAGTTGAGTGTCACGGTGCACTGCGGGAGCGCGCCGGCGGTGTTGGCGATCTCGGGGTTCTGCCACCCGACATTGGGACCGAGGATCCGCAGCCCCGAGAACGTGGTGCGGGTCTGGCTGAACGTGTAGCTGTGTGCGGACAGGCGGATGGGCCGGCGCGGGTTCGAGTTCCGCGCCAGGTCGAGTGCAGCGGTGAGCTTCTGGTCGTCGGTGCCGGTGAACGAGTCGAGCTGGATCTCCTCGTCGCCCACGGCCGCCGACGCAGTCGTCCTCCCGGCAACTGCGACCCCCGTCGTGACGACGGCGGCTGCGCCGAGGCGCTTGAGGACTGTTCTGCGTGTGGACATCAGGTTCTCCTTCGGCCCCGAGGGGGCACTGGGTACAGCAAAGGGTTCGCTGGCGCGCGCAGAAGCGGCGACAGACGATGTCGATCCTCACCAGGTACAACCCCGAGGGTGTACTGATCGCTCGGAGTCTGGGAGCGTCGCGACGGCGGCATTTCCAGGCGGCCGTCCCCCTGCAGGAGGTTCCGGAGCACCGTCAGGCGTGTGGCGTTCCACACGCAGATCGACGTTGCCGACAGTAGCCGTACGCAACTAAAGAGTCGAACCATCCTTGGTGGCACAACCCGTCAAACTCCGGGCAAATCAGACATTTGGGGATAGCTCACGTGGCGGATGACCGACGACACGTTCATGACGAATGTCCCTGACCTGCCACGACACCCGCACCCGTGGGTCATTTAGCCCTCGGCGGAGGGCCGCCACCCCCCGACGACCCCGAACGGGTCAGTTGGCCTTCGGATGGGTGCAGGTGACCTTGTCTTCGGGGATGTAGTGCGTGGTGAAGGTGGATGACCGGATCGTCTTGCCGGCCTTCTTGAAGATCCGCGTCACCGTGACGTCGAAGCCGGTGCTCGGGGACTGGGTCACGCACCCGGGCTTGTCGTCCACGATGGTCTTCGGCTGCACGACGTTGCGCCGCGGGCTCTTGACGCTCTCGATGTCCCACACCTTGGTGCCGTGGAACGTCACCGTCACGGACCCGTTGGACACGAAGGCCTGGATGAGGATCCCGTAGCCCGTGTCGTTGGTCCACTTCTGGTCGACGTCGGGCCAGGAGATCGTCGCCTCGCGACCCTCGGGGTAGCGCGAGATGTAGAAGCTGTGCGCGAGGTACTCGTCGATCCGGACGCCGGAGAAGAACGCGGCGTTGAACGTCGTCGTCGACAGCTGCGAGATGCCGCCGCCGTAGTCGGTCGTGAGGCGACCGTTGTTGATCACCGGGGCGGGGTTGTAGCCCTTGGCCGCAGTGCGCTGGCCGAGCACCTTGTTGAGGCTGAACTGCTCGCCCGGGCCGACGTAGGTGCCGTTGAGGGTGCGCGCCGCGATGGTGATGTTCTCGGTGCGCGGCGGGTTGTACGGGAAGTACGTGGTGAAGGTCGAGACCACCTCGCGCGGCTTGATCTTCTCGGCCTCGGCCGTGGTCAGCTTGGGCTGCAGCACCGCGGTGGTGACGGTTGCGGTGCGGGTCGACGAGGTCAGGGCAGGGACGAACGTCGACACCACCGACTTCTCGTCGAGGGTCGCTCCGGCCGCGGACGGCACCACGACCGGCGTGGTCCCCCTGAAGGTGATCTTGGCGTCACGGGGCTTCGCCTCGAGTCCCGCAGCGGAGGCCGACTTCCGCACTGCCGCAACGAGTTTGGCGTTGTCGATGGCAGGAGCGAGCTTGCCGGCCGGGTCAGGCTTCATCGCCAGGGCAGGCGCGAAGGCCGCTGGCGGCACGGCGAAGGTCTTTGCCGCCACCTTGACCGTGACCGGCGCGGACACCGCGGGCGAGGCGAACTCTGCGACCGCACGGTCCACCTCCTGGGCGCTGACCGCGGGGGCGACCCGGTCGACCTGCGGCGTGATCGGCGTGGTGCTCGGCCACCGGGCCGCGACCTCGTCGGCGGTCTTCTCCAACGACAGGGTCGCCCCCTCGACCGGCTCGACGACCTTGACCTTGCCGGCCGGGAAGGTCACCGATCCCTGGACGACCTTCGTGTCGAGGGTGGCCTCCGCGCCCCGGAGCGCGGCGAGCAGCTTGTCGCGGTCGACCCTGATCTCGAGCTTCTCGGCGGACCCGCCGGACAGGTTGTTCCAGACGTCGGCGGGGTTGAGGCTGAACCCGGAGAGCCCGTCGACGGTGCCCGCGTAGTCGATCGCCAGACCGGCGGCCCTGGGGTCGAGCTGGAAGGTCTTGTCGCCAGCCTGCAGCGTGACCTTGGCGCCCTCCCGCGAGGCGAGCGCGCGGCGCAGGGTGTCCTCGGCGGACTTCGGAGCCATGCCTCCCACGGGCACCCCGGCGACGGTGGAGTTGGAGGGGATGTGACGCCCCAGGAACCACGCCATGCCGAGGTAGCCGGCCAGCAGCACCGCGACGGCGATGCCGAGGCGCAGCCCGGCTGAACCGCTGTCCTTCACGGGCGGACTCCCATCACTTCAGCGCCTGGTATCGGCTTCGGTAGTACACCAGCGCATCTGCGGGGTGCTCGGTGCTCGCGAGCGAGACTACTTCGCCGACCACGATGCTGTGGTCACCGGCGGGGTGAACTGCCGTCGTCCGCACCTCGAGGGTGGCCAGTGCGTCGTCGAGGAGGGCGACTCCGGTCGCGCCCCCGCGGTGGTGGGCGATGCGGTCCAGCTGCCCGTGCAGCGGCCGCCCCTGGGTGGAGAGCCACTGGGCGACCGGTCGCTGGTCGGCGCCGAGCACGCTGACGCCCCAGACGCCCGAGTCGACGATCGCGTCGTGGAACCGTGCGTCGACCTCGACACAGACCAGCACCAGCAGCGGGTCGATCGAGACCGACGTCAGCGCGTTGGCCGTCATGGCGTGGTCGTGCCCGGCGCTGAAGGTGGTCAGCACCGTGACCCCGGTGGCGAACCGGCCCATCGCCAGGCGGAACTGGTCGCCGTCCACGGGCGGGAGCGGTGTCCCCGGTGCCACGGCACCCGGGACGTCGTCGGCACCCACCGGGAGCGCCGCGTCGGCGGGACTCATCGGTCACCGCGCAGGAGATCGGTATGCCGCCCGCTCGCCTGCGTGTCGGGCGGTGCGAGCCGGCCGGTGGTCGGGTCGAGGCGGGAGAAGCCCTCGCGCCCCGGGATCCGGGCGGCGATGTCGTTGGAGAGCGCGTAGGCGTCCCCGGACTCCGCCACGGTCACTTGCGTGACGTGTTCGCGCAGGGCCGCGGCCTGCACGGGCACCAGCTCCGGGCTGACCACCTCGTGCGTCACCAGGTCGTCGGCCACGACCGACGGTGGGTAGTCACCGTCCGGGTCGGGGAGCTCCCAGCCGGTGCCGGTCGGCGGGTGCTCGGCCAGCCACACGCGGTCCTCGCGCGCCCACGACTCCGGCACCAGCACGGCATACAGCTCCGGGCGCTGCTCGGGGGGCAGGGAGGCGACCGCCGCGCAGGTGACGCGGTGGGTCTGGATGTGGTCCGGGTGGCAGTAGCCACCGTGCTCGTCATAGGTGACCACGACGGCCGGTCGCACGCGCCGGACGACGTCGGCGACCAGGGCCGCCGCTTCGTCGACGTCGGCGTTCACGAAGGCGTCGGGGTTGGCCGCGCTGGGGGTGCCCGCCATGCCGGAGTCGCGGTAGCGCGACAGGGCACCCTCGGCGAGATCCGCCCCGAGCACCTCGTGGGTGGCACCGAGGACGGCCATCGCACTCCGCAGCTCCTCGAGGCGGTGGGCGCCCAGGGCGTCGTCGTGGGCCGCGTCGAGGTGCCGCAGCCCGGGCGGGATGACCTCGCCCTCCTCACCCAGGGTGCACGTGAGCACGTGCACGCGGTAGCCGTCGCGCACGTAGCGGGCCATGGTCAGCCCCGCGGTCAGGGTCTCGTCGTCCGGGTGGGCATGGACGAACAACAGGCTCTCGGGCTGGGCGCTCACGTCGCTATTCCACACCCAGGGTCGCGAGGTCGACGAACCCGCCCAGTGCCTCGTTGGCCGACAGGCCCGTCACCGAGCTGCCCGCTACGAACAGGGACCTGCGCTGGGCCAGCGCCACGAACACCCCACGCTCGGCCAGCGAGGCGTCGAGCCGGCTCCAGGCATCGGCGCGGGCGGTCGCGTCGGACAGCGTGCCGATGCGGGTGATCTCGGCGTTGACCGCGGGGTCCGCGAAACCACCGAAGTCGCGACCCTTGCCGCTGTCGGACAGGTTGAGGCGGCTGTCGAACAACGGGGGGATGACGGTCGAGGCCGACGGCCACGCCGGAGCCCAGTTCGCCCAGAAGACGTCGGTCTGCGCGGAGCGGGCCGGCCTGGACACCTCCGCGAAGTAGTCCTTCTCGATCGGCTGGAGGGAGACAGTGAAGCCGGCGGACTCCCAGCCGTTGACCAGCGCGGCCATCGCCTTGTCGGCGGTCGGCGTCGAGCGGTAGGACACCCGGATCTGCACGGGCAGCGTCAGGCCCGACTCCTGCAGCGCCGCCTTCGCCGCGTCCGCGTCGCCCGTCGGGCCCGCACCCACCGGGTCGGAGTCGGTGTGCCCGGGCAGCGCCGGACCGATGAGGGAGTAGGCCTCGGTGGCCGCGCTGGCCCCGCCCAGGGCGTTGACGTAACCCTCTCGGTTGGTGGCCAGGGCCAGGGCCTGGCGGACCTTGGCGTTGCGCATGACGCCCGTGCTGATGTTGGGCGCGAGGTAGTCGACGAACTGCGCGGACGGGTTCACCGAACGGGCCTTGAGGGCGGTGTCGGTGAGGACGTGCTGCTGCATCGCCGGCGGCGCGGAGTCGAGCGTGACCGCTCGACGGTGGACGCCGGAGTCGTTGATGACCTGTTGCACGGCGGTCTGCGACTCGGTGCCCTCCACGTAGTCGATGGAGGTGGGCTTCGCCAGCCGGATCGGGTCAGAAGCCTTGTCCCAGCGGGGATTTCGCTCGAAGGTGCCGCCCGCACTCGGGTTCCAGGCGTCCTTGAGCTGGTAGGGGCCGTTGGAGAACACGGCATACGTGCCGTCGGGGCCCTTGTCCTGCGACTGCTTGACGGGCGCGAACACCGGCAGCGCGACGACCTGGTTGAAGTCGGCCATCGGCGTGCTGAGCCGGAACGTGACCGTCGTGCCTTCGCAGGACACCGCTTTGTCGAACTCCGCCTGGCCCTTGGTGTCCTTGACGAACGGCCCGGCGTAGAGGGACGACCCGTCGGCCTTGCGCGGGATGTCCAGGTAGGCCAGGGGGAAGTTCAGCCCCTCCGACGCGAACGGGTCGGCGAACGACCGCGAGACGCCGTAGCGCACGTCCTCGCAGGTGACCGGCGAACCGTCCTGCCAGCTCACGCCGTCACGCAGCGTGAAGGACCACCGCTTCAGCGTGGAGTCCACGGTGCCGGCGGTGGTGGCCAGGTCGCCCTCGACTGCTCGCTGCCGGGCGGCATCCGCGCCGGCGGGGAAGGCCGTGAGGGTGCGGGTGAACACTCGGCCCGCGAACGCGATGTCCTGGGGGGTCGAGATCCGTTGCGGGTCCCAGGTGGCCACCGGTCCCAGGGACAGGACGGTCAGCTGTCCGGCCGGGCCGGCCTCACTCGACCCGTCGCTCGCGACGCCGGTGCAGGCCGACACCGTGAGCGCAGCTGTCGCTGCGCCCACGGCGAGGACCGTGGTCCTCCGTGGTCGGCGGTCCTGCATCGAGGGCCGCACGCCTCAGGCGTTGCGCGCCCGGGCGGCGCTACGGGCGCGGATGGTCTGGTCGAGCTCGACCTTGCGGATGCGGACGGCCTCGGGCGTCACCTCGACGCACTCGTCCTCGCGGCAGAACTCGAGCGACTGCTCGAGGCTCAGCTTGCGCGGCGGCACGATCTTCTCGAAGTTGTCCGAGGAGGAGGCGCGCACGTTGGTGAGCTTCTTCTCCTTGGTGATGTTGACGTCCATGTCGTCGGCGCGGGAGTTCTCGCCGACGATCATGCCCTCGTAGACCTCGGTGGTCGGGTCGACGAACAGCGTCCCGCGCTCCTGGAGGTTGACCATTGCGTAGGCCGTGACCACACCGGTGCGGTCGGACACGAGCGAGCCGCTGGTGCGGGTCGTGATGGTGCCGAACCACGGCTCGTAGTCCTCGAACACGTGGTGGGCGATACCGGTGCCGCGGGTCTCGGTGAGGAAGAGCGTGCGGAAGCCGATCAGGCCGCGGGACGGCACCAGGAACTCCATCCGGACCCAGCCGGTGCCGTGGTTGGTCATCTGCTCCATGCGGCCCTTGCGGGTGGCCAGGATCTGCGTGATCGCACCGAGGAACTCCTCGGGGGTGTCGATCGTGAGGCGCTCGACCGGCTCGTGGGTCTTGCCGTCGACCTCGCGGGTGACCACCTGCGGCTTGCCGACGGTCAGCTCGTAGCCCTCGCGTCGCATCTGCTCGACGAGGATGGCCAGGGCGAGCTCACCTCGACCCTGCACCTCCCAGGCGTCGGGGCGCTCGGTGGGGAGGACGCGCAGCGAGACGTTGCCGATGAGCTCCTTGTCGAGGCGGTCCTTGACCATCCGCGCGGTGACCTTCGAGCCACGCACACGACCCACCATGGGGCTGGTGTTGGTGCCGATGGTCATGGAGATGGCCGGCTCGTCGACGGTGATGACGGGCAGCGGGATGGGGTTCTCGGCGTCGGCGAGGGTCTCGCCGATCATGATCTCCGGGATGCCGGCGATGGCGATGATGTCGCCGGGGCCGGCGGACTCGGCCGGCTTGCGCTCCAGCGCCTCGGTCATCAGCAGCTCGGTGATCTTGACCCGCTCGACGGTGCCGTCGACCTTGCACCAGGCGACGTGCTGGCCCTTGCGGATCGTGCCGTTGTGCACGCGGAGCAGGGCCAGGCGGCCGAGGAAGTTGGAGGCGTCGAGGTTCGTCACGTGCGCCTGCAGCGGCGCCTCGTCGTCGTAGACCGGCGCGGGGATCGTCGAGAGGATCGTCTCGAAGAGCGCCTCGAGGTCCTCGGCGTCCGGAAGGCCGCCGTTCTCCGGGCGGTTCATCGACGCGCGGCCGTTCTTGGCTGAGGCGTAGACGATCGGGAACTCGATCTGGTGCTCGTCGGCGTCGAGGTCCATGAACAGCTCGTAGACCTCGTCGACGACCTCGGCGATGCGGGAGTCGGGCCGGTCGACCTTGTTGATGCAGAGGACGACGGGCATCTTGGCGGCGAGCGCCTTGCGCAGCACGAACCGGGTCTGCGGGAGGGGGCCTTCCGACGCGTCCACGAGCAGCACGACGCCGTCGACCATCGACAGGCCGCGCTCGACCTCGCCACCGAAGTCGGCGTGGCCCGGGGTGTCGATGATGTTGATCGTCGCGCCATCGGGCAGGCCCGCCTCGGCGGCCGCCTTGCCGGCGTAGTGGATGGCGGTGTTCTTCGCGAGGATGGTGATCCCCTTCTCGCGCTCCAGGTCGCCGGAGTCCATCGCCCGCTCGTCGACGTGCTGGTGCTCGCCGAACGCACCGGCCTGCCAGAGCATCTTGTCGACCAGCGTGGTCTTTCCGTGGTCGACGTGGGCAACGATGGCGACATTGCGGATGTCACCGCGGGTCTTCATGGGCATGAGCACCATTGTCTCAGGCTTTCGAGCACGCCCTGACCACAGCGAGTGCACGCATCCGCACGCAAACCACCGAAGGTGAGGTATGCCGCGTTGCCGCCCCCGCGGCATACCTCACCTTTATCGGGTCTAGCAGGAAGGTTGACCTTCGCACCGGAAGCAAAGTCGAGTGAAGGTCAATGTTCCCCCTAGACCCGATAAAGATGGGGGGCGATCGCGTCGACGATGGGGAGGTCCGCCGGGAGCCACGGCACGGCGTGGAGCTCGTCGACGGCCAGCCAGCGCAGCTCGTCGTGGTCCTCGATCGGTGCGGGCTCGCCCGCCGTGACCGTCGCGAACCACACGGCCATCGCCCACGACTCGCCGAGCGGCCACCGGCCACCCTCCAGCGGTCCGGGCACCCGCTCCCCCAGCGCTACCGCGACACCGAGCTCCTCGCGCAGCTCGCGGTGCAGCGCCTCCTCGGGCGTCTCGCCGGGATCGACCTTGCCGCCGGGGAACTCCCACCCACCCGCGAGCGCAGGCGGTTCGGTGCGCCGGGCGGCCAGCAGCCGCGTGGGGCGGGCCAGGTCGTCGACGACCGCGGCGCCCACGACCTCGCGGACTGGTCCTGCTGCCATTTCGGACATGTGTCTCACTTTTGTTAATTTCCGCGGCGCACGGGTGCAGCGACCGCAGTTCTCGCTAGGGTCTGCCGACAACCGCAGAAGGATTGCGCACGCACTCTTCCTGCGGAGGAGCACCACCCAGCACCACCCTTGGCGCCCGACCGGGTCGACCAAAGATCGCACATCAAGCGAGGTATACATGAAGCTCACGCGGAAGGCGGCCCCGGTCGCCTTGGCGACGACGCTGGCCCTCACGCTGGCAGCCTGTGCCCAGTCCGACCGAACCTCCGACGGCAATGCGTCGAGCGGCGGTGGGGACGTGAAGGACACCATCACCTTCGGCGCCGCCGGCGCCCCGGAGCTCTTCGACCCCTTCTACGCCACTGACGGTGAGACCTTCCGGGTCACCCGCCAGATGATGGAAGGCCTGGTCGGCATCAAGCCCGGCACGGCCGACATCGAGCCGGAGCTGGCCACCAAGTGGGAGGCTTCGGCCGACGGCAAGGAGTGGACCTTCTCCCTGCGCGAAGGCGTGAAGTTCTGGGACGGCGAGGCATTCAACGCCGCAGCGGTCTGCTACAACATGGAGCGCATGTCCGACCAGAACGAGGTCGCGGCAGGCGGACCGGCCGGCTACTGGGCCGACGTCATGGGCGGCTTCAAGAAGGACGGCGCCGACGCGCTCTACCAGGGCTGCACGGCCAAGGACGACATGACGGCGGTCATCAAGATCAGCCGCGCGACGTCCAAGTTCCCGACGGCGCTGTCGCTCGACTCGTTCTCCATGCAGTCGCCCAAGGCACTCAAGGCTGGGGACGCCAACAACGTCACCAAGCAGGGTGACGGCTTCGGCTACCCGGCGTACTCGAAGAACCCGGTCGGCACCGGCCCCTACAAGCTCGACAAGTACGACGAGGCCAACAAGACGGTCACGCTCGTGCGCAACGACGCCTACTGGGGCGAGAAGGCCAAGACGGCCAAGCTCGTGTTCAAGATCATCCCTGACGAGAGCACCCGTCGCCAGGAGCTCGAGGCCGGCAGCATCGACGGCTACGACCTCCCGAACCCGGCCGACTGGAAGGGTCTGAAGGACTCGGGCAACAACGTGCTCGTGCGCCCCGCCTTCAACATCCTCTACATGGGCCTCAACCCGGCCAAGAACCCGAAGCTGAAGGACCTCAAGGTCCGGCAGGCTCTCTACTACGCCCTCAACCGGGAACAGCTGGTCAAGACCCAGCTGCCCGAGGGCGCCCAGGTGGCGACGCAGTTCATGCCCGACACCGTGGCCGGTTACAACAAGGACCTGAAGCCCTACGCCTACGACAAGGCCAAGGCCCAGTCCCTGCTCAAGGAGGCCGGCGCCGAGGGCATGACCCTGACGTTCGCCTACCCGTCCGAGGTGTCGCGCCCGTACATGCCGGACCCGCAGAAGATCTACGAGGCGCTCCGTGGCGACCTCGAGGCGGTCGGCATCAAGGTCAACGTCGTCACCAAGCCGTGGAACGGTGGGTACCTCGACACGGTCGACAACGGTGGCTACGACGCGTGGCTGCTCGGCTGGACCGGTGACTACAACTCCCCCGACAACTTCATCGGGACGTTCTTCGGTGGCCTCAAGACGAACGACTTCCACACCAGTGCGACGTCGTACGGCGCGAAGCTCTCGGCGGACCTCGCTGCTGCGGACGCCATCGTGGACGAGGGCCAGCGCGCCGCCGCCTACGAGAAGCTGAACCAGGAGATCATGGAGCAGGACCTGCCGGGTCTGGCGATCAGCCACTCCCCGCCGGCCCTGGTCGTCAGCGCCAAGCTAAAGGGCCTCGTGGCCAGCCCGCTGACCGCTGAGACGTTCTCCTCGGTGACGGTCAGCAAGTGACCTGAGGCTCGCCTCAGAACAGCAATTCCAACGACTGTGGCCGTCCCAGCAGATTCGCTGGGGCGGCCACAGTCGTGTACAACCGACGATCGGTTGTGTCGGACCGTCGAACGTGATCGACTCCGGTCGTCCGAAACTGTCGCCAGTGAAGGAGATTGAGCCACCGTGCTGAGATTCATCCTGCGAAGGCTGCTGCAGATGATGGGCGTCGTCATCGTCCTGTCGCTGCTGGTCTTCCTGTGGTTGCGCAGCCTGCCGGGGGGCACGGTCTCCGCGATCCTCGGCGAGAAGGCCACCCCCGCGCGGCGGGCGGCCCTCGAGAAGGCGCTCGGCCTCGACGAACCGCTCTACGTGCAGTACTGGGAGTTCGTGAAGCGGGCGGTCAAGGGCCAGTTCGGGTCGAGCACGGGTGTGCTCCCCGGCGTGGACGCGTTCCAGATCTTCCTCCAGCGGTTCCCCGCGACCGTCGAGCTGAGCATCTTCGCGCTGGTGCTCGCGGTCGCGCTCGGCATCCCCCTGGGCTACATGGCCGCCCGACGCCGGGCGAGCTGGTTCGACAACCTCTCCGTCGTCGGCTCGCTCATCGGCGTCGCCGTGCCGGTCTTCTTCCTCGCCTTCCTGCTCAAGTACGTCTTCGCGGTCAACCTGCACTGGCTGCCGGTGTCGGGACGCCAGGACCCGGGCCTCGACGCCACCCGCGTCACCGGCTTCTTCGTCCTCGACGGCCTGCTGACGCGGGAGTTCGACGCGGCGTGGGACGCCATCAAGCACCTCATCCTCCCCGGCCTCGCCCTCGCGACCATCCCGTTCGCGGTGATCTTCCGCATCACCCGCGCCGCGGTGCTCGAGGTGATGGACGAGGACTACGTCCGCACCGCCGAGTCCAAGGGCCTGACCGCCCGGGTCATCCGCGGCCGCCACATCCTGCGCAACGCCCTCCTGCCCGTGGTGACCACCATCGGCCTGCAGACCGGTGGCCTGCTCGTCGGCGCGGTCCTCACCGAGCGGGTCTTCTCCTTCGGCGGCCTCGGCGAGGCCACGGCGCTGTCGTTCGAGCGGAAGGACTACGCGGTGCTCCAGGTCCTCCTGCTGATGTTCGCGGTGACCTTCGTCATCATCAACCTCCTGGTCGACATCGCGTATGCCGTGATCGACCCCCGGATCCGGACGAGGTGACCCCGTGCCCAACCCCCTCAACCCCCGCGCCCGCAAGCAGCGGATCGACGACCTCGCCGCGAGCTCTGCCACTGGCTCCCGCTCCGGCGGGGTGGCCGTCGACGACCACGTCGTCGACAGTGCCGGCCACGTCGAGGAGGGTGCCGGTGTCTCCCTCATCGCCAGCGCCTGGCGCCGGCTCCGCCGCAACCCGGTCTTCCTCCTCGGCCTGGCGATCAGCGCGCTGTTCATCCTGCTGGCGATCTTCGCCCCCCTGATCGCTCCGCACGACCCCGCGGCACGTTTGCTCATCGACCAGGTCCGACCCCAGAGCAACCCGATTCCCGGACCACAGGCGGGCTTCCCGCTGGGCGCCGACAACTCCGGTCGCGACATCCTGTCCCGGCTCATCGTGGGCTCGCAGCAGACGCTGCTCGTCGGCGTGATGGCCACCTCGTTCGGCTTCCTCGGGGGCCTCACCCTGGGCACCATCGCCGGCGCGTTCGGCGGCTGGGTCGACTCGGTCGTCATGCGACTCGTCGACGTCATGCTGTCGATCCCGTCGCTGCTGCTCGCGGTCTCCATCGCCGCGCTGGCCTCCCAGCCGAGCCAGTGGACCGTCATCATCGCCATCGCGACGGTGCAGGTGCCGATCTTCGCGCGACTCCTGCGGGGGTCGATGCTCGCGCAGCGGGCCAGCGACCACGTCCTCGCCGCCCGGGCCCTCGGGGTCAAGCGGTCGGCGATCGTCTTCCGGCACATGCTGCCCAACGCCCTCGGGCCGGTCATCGTCCAGGCCACCCTCGTCCTGGCCGGAGCCATCATCGACGCGGCGGCGCTGTCCTTCCTCGGTGTCGGCAACCCCGACGACCGCAAGCCGGAGTGGGGACAGATGCTCGGCAAGGCCCAGCCCTACATCTACGACCACCTCACCCTCGCGGCCTACCCGGCGCTGTGCATCATCGTCGTGGCGCTCGGCTTCACCCTGATGGGTGAGTCGCTGCGCGAGGCCCTCGACCCCAAGAGCAGGAGGTAGGGCGACCATGACCGAGACACTGGAGAACGTCCAGACCCGAGGCAACCGGGAGGAACCCCTCCTGTCAGTGCGCGACCTGCGCGTCACCTTCACCCGGCAGGGCGAGGAGCCCTTCGTCGCCGTCGACGGAGTGAGCTTCGACGTCCGACCGGGGCAGACGGTGGGCCTGGTCGGCGAGTCCGGCTGCGGCAAGTCGGTCACGTCCCTGGCCATCATGGGCCTGCTCCCCCAGCGCGGGGTCAGGGTCGAGGGCGAGGTCCTCTACGGCGGGACGAACCTGCTCACCCAGACCCGCGAGCAGATGCGTGACCGGCGCGGTCGTGACCTGGGCATGATCTTCCAGGACCCGCTGTCGTCGCTGAACCCCGTCGTGCCGATCGGGCTGCAGGTCACCGAGGTCCTCGAGCGCCACAAGGGGCTGTCCCGCAAGGCGGCCACGCCACTGGCCCGCGAGATGCTCGAGAAGGTCGGCATCCCCGACCCGACCCGACGCCTCAAGGACTACCCCCACCAGCTGTCCGGCGGCATGCGGCAGCGGGCCCTGATCGCGATGGCGCTGGCTTGCGAGCCCCGCCTGCTCATCGCCGACGAGCCCACGACCGCCCTCGACGTGACGATCCAGGCCCAGATCCTGGCGCTGCTGAAGGAGCTCGTGGAGGACACGGGCACGGCCCTCGTGATGATCACCCACGACCTCGGCGTGGTCGCCGGCCTGGTCGACCGGGTCAACGTCCTCTACGGCGGGCGCATCGTCGAGCGAGGCGACCGGCACCCGCTGTTCGCGGCGCCCCGGCACCCGTACACCCACGGCCTGCTCGCCTCGATCCCCCGGCTGGACGGGTCGCGCGGCGAGAAACTGACACCGATCCCGGGCTCGGTGTCCGACAACCTGCCGTGGGCCAACGCCTGTGCCTTCGCCCCACGCTGCTCACAGCCGATCGACGTGTGCGTCCAGCGCACTCCCGAGCTCGTCGAGGACGGTGCGCGAGCGTTGCGTTGCCACAACCCCGTGGAGGTGACCCGATGACCATCAGCGACGAGATCCTGGTCGACGTCAAGGGAGTGAAGGTCCACTTCCCGATCCGCAAGGGCGTCATCTTCGACAAGACCGTGGGGCACGTCTACGCGGTCGACGGGGTCGACCTGCAGATCCGCAAGGGTGAGACCTACGGCCTGGTCGGCGAGTCCGGGTGTGGCAAGTCCACGCTCGGCCGGGCGATCCTCAACCTCGAGCCGCCCACCGCCGGGTCGGTGGACTTCGAGGGGGTCGACATCGCGTCGCTCAAGGGTGAGGAGCTGCGCCACAAGCGGCAGGACATCCAGATGGTGTTCCAGGACCCGATGGGCAGCCTGGACCCGCGCCAGACGGTCGAGTCCCTGCTGCTCGAGGGCATGAAGGCGCACGGCCTCGCGAAGGACGCCAAGCAGGCCGGCAAGCGGCTGCGCGAGCTGCTCAAGGCGGTGGGGCTGCCCGCGGCGGCGCTCAAGAAGTACCCGCACGAGTTCTCCGGCGGCCAGCGGCAGCGCATCGGGATCGCCCGGGCCCTGTCGGTGAACCCGAAGCTGATCGTCGCCGACGAGCCCGTCTCGGCGCTCGACGTGTCGGTGCAGGCCCAGGTGATCAACCTGCTCGAGGAGCTCCAGGACGAGTTCGGCCTCACCTACCTCGTGGTCGCCCACGACCTCGCCGTCGTGCGCCACATCAGCGACCGGATCGGCGTGATGTACCTCGGGGCGCTCGTCGAGGAGTCCGACGCAGAGGATCTGTACACCAAGCCGCTGCACCCCTACTCGCGAGCCCTGATGTCCGCGGTGCCCGTGCCGGACCCGATCATCGAGGACCGCCGCGAACGCATCCTGCTCACCGGCGACCTGCCCTCACCGGCCAACCCGCCCAAGGGCTGTCGCTTCCACACCCGCTGCCCGTGGCGGCAGGAGACCAGGTGCGACACCGAGCGCCCCGAGCTGCGCGTCATCAGCATCGACGGCGTGCCGGCGAGCCACCGCGTCGCCTGCCACTTCGCCGAGCAGATCTCGGCCGGCGAGCTGAAGCCCCACGAGGTCAAGGCCCAGATCACGACCCAGGAGGAGCACGGTGACGACACCGACTTCATGGGTCCCGCCTCGGTCCAAGAGGCCCTCTGACCGCCCCGACCACCACGGCAGGTATGCCGCGTGCGCACCGAGCGCACGCGGCATACCCGTGCCTGGGGCGCGGTGACGTCGTGAGGTCAGTTGAGGTGAGGCTGGGCTTCGATGACAGGCGCGGACTTCCTTGCCAGAGTTGGGACCATGAGCCGACTGCTGACCGACGAGGAGATCGGGCGCCAGCTGGGCGACCTGCCCGGCTGGACCCGCGAGGGTGACGAGATCAGGGCGAGCTACGAGGCGCCGGACTTCCCGACGGCGATCCGCCTGGTCGACGAGGTGGCCGTCGAGGCGGAGGACATGGACCACCACCCCGACATCGACATCCGTTGGCGCACAGTCACCTTCGTGCTCTCCACCCACTCGGAGGGTGGACTGACCCAGCTCGATGTCGAGCTGGCCCACCGGGTCGCCCAGTCGGCCGCTCGTCTGGGGGCGACCGCCAGTGGCTGAGGCAGCGACGCAGGTCGAACCCCACGACGGCGAACAGCACGAGCAGGGCATCGGGGCCAAGCTGAACTGGCTGCGCGCCGGCGTCCTCGGCGCCAACGACGGCATCGTCTCCACGGCCGGCATCGTCATCGGCGTGGCTGCGGCGACCGTCGAGCGGTCGACCATCGCGACCGCGGGCATCGCGGGTCTCGCCGCCGGGGCGATGAGCATGGCCGCCGGCGAGTACGTGTCGGTGAGCACCCAGCGCGACACCGAGAGGGCGTTGCTGGCCAAGGAGAAGCGTGAGCTCCGCGAGATGCCCGACGAGGAGCTGGAGGAGCTGGCCCAGATCTACCAGGACAAGGGGCTGACCCCAGACCTCGCGGCCGAGGTCGCCCGCCAGCTGACCGAGCACGATGCACTGGGCGCGCACGCCGAGGCCGAGCTCGGCATCGACCCCGAGGAGCTCACCAACCCGTGGCACGCCGCCTGGGCCTCGATGTCGGCCTTCACGCTCGGTGCCCTCCTGCCGCTGCTCGCCATCCTGCTGTCCCCGGCCGGCGACCGGATCTGGGTCACCGCGGTGGCCGTGGTCGTCGCGCTCGCGTTCACCGGGTGGGGCAGCGCCCGCCTGGGGCAGGCGCCCGTACGGCCCGCGGTGCTGCGCAACATCGCGGGCGGCCTGGTCGCGATGCTGGTGACCTATGCGATCGGCGCCCTGGTCGGCACCCAGGTCTGACGCGTCCCGGACCCGTCGCGCGCCGCCGCGGCCGGGCCCGCTCCCCAGTCGGGGTCGCCCACCGCCGTGCTCGGGGAACTCGGTCCCGCGCCGGGACGTTCACCGGTCTCTCCCCCCATCTGCAAGGACCGGTGATCCACCCAGCCATGTCTGGCTATTGGCTCGACATCGCCCTCGTCGGAGCACTCGTGCTCCTCAACGCCGTCTTCGCGGGGAGTGAGATGGCCTTGGTCTCCCTGCGTGAGGGGCAGCTGCGCCAGCTGGAACGCAGCGGCGGTGCCCGTGGGGAGCGCCTCGTGCGCCTCGCCCGCGACCCCAACCGGTTCCTCGCGACGATCCAGATCGGCATCACGCTGGCCGGCTTCCTGGCCTCCGCGACGGCGGCGGTGTCGCTGGCCGAACCGCTCGTGCCCCACGTGACCTTCCTCGGCTCCGCGGCCGAGCCCGTGGTCGTGGCCGGCGTGACGCTGGTGCTGGCGTTCGTCACCCTGGTGCTCGGCGAGCTCGCCCCGAAGCGGCTCGCGATGCAGCTGGCCCTCCCGTGGGCGCTCGCGGTGGCCCGGCCGCTCGACGTGCTCTCGACGCTGTCACGACCGGCGGTCGCCGTGCTGAGCGCTTCCACCGACCTCGTCGTCCGGCTGTTCGGCGGGCGGTCCGAGACGACCGCGGAAGAGATCTCGGCCGAGGAGCTGCGCGACCTGGTCACCAGCAACCCCGGGCTCGACGCCGAGCAGCGCGTCATCATCAGCGGGGCGCTCGACCTGCACGAGCGGCTGGTGCGCCACGTCCTGGTGCCCCGCGGCTCGGTGCTCTCGCTCGCCAGCGACCTGACCGTCGCGCAGGCCCGCGAGGCGATGGCTGCCGCGGGCCACTCCCGTGTCCCGGTGACGCTCGGCCACCACCTCGACCGGGTCCTCGGCATCGTCCACTGGGGCTCGGTCGTCGACGGCGACAACGACCTCGTCGGCTCCCGCGTGCAGCCCGCCCTGATGCTCCCCGACACGGTGCGCCTGTCGGACGCCCTGCGCCGGTTCCGTGAAGAGCGCCAACAGATGGCGATCGTCGTCGACGAGCACGGCTCCGTCGACGGCATCGTCACCCTGGAGGACCTGCTCGAGGAGGTGGTCGGCGAGATCTGGGACGAGAACGACCCTGACCTCGCCGCGGCCGACCGTGGCCCCGACGGGGTGCTGACCCTGCCGGGCACCTTCCCGGTCCACGACCTGCCCGACCTCGGTGTCGAGCTCGGCCTGCCTGCCTCCGCGGACTACTCGACCGTCGCCGGGCTCGTGCTCAAGGTGCTCGGGCGGGTGCCCGAGCGTCCCGGTGACGTCGTCGCCGTGGCCGACTGGACGGTGGAGGTCACCGGTGTCGCGCGGCGCGCGGTCACCGAGGTGCGGCTGCGCCCCGCCGAGACGACCCCGGGCAGCGACTGAACGGACTGGTCCGGAGCCCCGGCGAGCACGCGGCATACCGGCAGGAGATCCCCCCGATGACACTGGACAGGTGACACCCCAGGGGTTTGAATGCGCTGGTCACCCACGGGGGTGACCAGACTGTAGGGAGTCCGCATGAAGCTTCGTCGCGCGCTGGCCGTCTTCGGCATCAGCACCGCCATGGTCGGGGGCACCACCCTCGCCGCATCGGCCATCACCGGGGGCGACCTCGACGGCAACGGCCACCCGAACGTGGGCATGATCGCGTTCTACGACGGCACCGGCCGGTTCCGCTGCAGCGCCACCCTGGTGTCGCCGACCGTCCTGGTCACCGCAGCGCACTGCACCGACGGCACGGTCGGCAAGACCGCCGTGACCTTCAAGTCCGTGGTGGCGGAGGCCCCGCCGTCGCCGCTGCCGGCGGCCGCCAACCCGGCCGCGGGCTACACGTCGGCAGAGCTGACCGCGGCCGGCTTCCTCAGCGGCACCGCGCACACCCACCCGGGCTACTCGGACTTCACCGACCTGCGGAACTGGAACGACGTGGGCGTCATCGTCCTCGACGCCCCGGTCACCACCATCGCCCCGGCGACCATCGCCCCGACGAACTATCTCAACAAGTACACGCCCAACGTCCTGAACAAGACGCTGTTCACGGCGGTCGGCTACGGCACCGAGGTGCGCCAGGCCGAGAGTGGTCCCCAGAAGCCCACGCCGATGTCCTACCCGATCGTGCGTCGAGTCACCGACGAGGTGGGGCAGAAGCTCACGCCGCAGATCCTCCAGGTCAACGGCAACGAGAACGACCCGCGCGGTGGCGGTGGCACCTGCTTCGGCGACTCCGGTGGCCCGTCGTTCAACGGTGGCTACCAGGTGACCGTGACGAGCTACGGCTACACGTCCAACTGCCGTTACCTCGGTGGTCTGCAGCGGATCGACATCCCGGTCGTCCAGAGCTGGCTCGCAGGGTTCGGCGTGGGCCACGCCTGACCCGATCCGACGCGACGTGGCGGCGCCCCTCGTGGGCGTCGCCACGTTCGTCGTTCCGCAGGCTCCGGGCCGGCGCGACCAGCTCCGCGACGGCGCGACCAGCTCTGGGACGGCGCGACTACACGTCGTTCTTGCCCGTGGCGACGACGCCGACCACCGAGTCCGCCACAGCGGCCACCCTGACATGGGCCGGGGCGTGGGTGGCGGCCAGTGCGCTGCCGGTCCCGGTGACGGGGATGGACAGGGCGGCCAGGGCGAGGGCTGCGGCAGCGACCCGGTGACCGCGACGCTGGAACGGCGCGGGGCGGGCGGCGAGCGGAGCAGGACGGGTGGCGAGGGCGGCGGTGTTCATGGCTCCACCGTGCTGGGTCGCCGTCAAGCAGGGGTATGCGGTGCCTGTGGGCTCCCTGTGCGCGTCAGCCTCGCGGGTGGGCGCCCTCGCGGGTGGGCGCCCTCGGGGTCAGCCGCGCCCCTCGGCGGTGCGATCCGGTCCTGGAGCCGCGCCACGGAGCTCCTCGAAAGTCGGCCCGGACCGGGAGATCGCGTCGAGCAGGCCGGTCAGCGGCCGCGGCAGGGCGTCCAGGTCGAGCGCCCCGGCCAGCGCGCCGGCCATCAGCTCCTTGCGCCCCGACGCCGCCCCCGCGAACCGGTGCACCCGGTCGTGGAAGGAGCCGGAGACCCACGCTGGCTGCTGGGTCAGCATCGCGAACCGCTGGGTGAGTCCGAGCTCCTCCAGCACCGTCCGGGTGCCCGCCTCGCCCAGATGGCGCACCAGCTCGTCCTCGAGGTCCCGGTCGCAGACCTGGAAGCCCCACCAGGGCAGGTCGCCGGGCCCGTCCACGGCACAGCCGACCCGACGCAGGGCGCGGACGAAGAACGGCGCCTCCGGGGCGTCGCACATCCCCAGCACCCGCGGGCTGTCGGTCGCCTCGGTCGCGGCGAACAGGTGCCGACGGATGTTGGTGGCGCCGTGCATGTCGACCAGCTCGACCCCGCGCGCCTCCAGGGAGACCCCGGCGCGCTGCGCGACCACCCGCACGGCAGCGACGTCGGAGGCTCCCTCCAGCAGCACCCACACGGGCGTCGCTGGTCCGACCTGCGCGGGCACGGACACGGTCATACCGGTCAATCTGCCAGATCGACCCGCCCGGGCGCCGGGGCATTTCCGGCCGCAGTGGTCCCGCGACCGTGGCGTGGTCGGGCCGCCTCAGCGGGGTCGTCGCGGGGTCAGCGGGGTCAGCGGGGCAGGGACTGCCCGGGGCAGGCGGTGAGCACCCGGACCATGGCGTCGCGCTCGGCGGCGGTGACAGCCAGCGCGTAGCGGTGCTTGACCGCGATCTGCCGTGCGACGTAGGCGCACCGGACCGCCTTGCGCGGCGGCAGCCAGGTGGCGGCGTCGCCGTCTCCCTTGCGCTGGTTGGTGGGCCCGTCGACGGCCAGGAGGTTGAGCGGGTCGTTGGCGAACGCCGTGCGGGTCTTCGTGGTCCACCGCTGGGCGCCCTTCTGCCACGCGTCCGACAGGGCGACGACGTGGTCGACCTGGACGGCGTTGGACGTGCCCGGGCCACGGACGAACGCGATGCGCGTGCCCGTGTACGGGTCGGTCAAGGTGCCGGTGAGCACCAGGCAGCCATGGGTGCCTGCCTTGAGGGTGGTGCCGGTGAGGTCGCGCCGCAGGATGTCGTTGCGGGTGTCGCAGCCGTTGCGGTCGACGTCGGCCCAGGCCTGCCCGAACAGGTCACGGTCGTAGCCGGTCCGCGGCGCCCGACCCTTCACCGTCAAGGTCGCCAAGGTCGTGACGGCCGTGCCCGGCCGCGCCGTTGCCGTCTGGGCGGGCGCGGGCTGGTCCTGCGACGAGGTATGCCGCGTGCTCGGCGCTGCGACGGCGCTCGAGGTCGTGGCTGGGAGACCCGCCGTGACGACCGCGGCCGTGATGGAGGGCGACGCCGGGTTGGTGGGCGACGCCGGGTTGGTGGTCCCGCTGCTCGACCCGGCGCGAGGGGTTGCGGACGCCGCCGAGTCGGCGCTGGCAGGCGCGCAGGCCGCGAGCGCGAGGACTGCGAGGATCGACCCAGCCAGAGCTGGCCGGTGGCGGTCGGATCGACGGATCATGAGGAGGGACAAGCACTTCCGGGCGTAGCAGGAAATGAGGAACGTTCACTCGGTGGCGGCCACGCTAGGCCGACGCCGACCACGCCTGCGCCGAAACCGGACAACCCTGCCCGAACGGACGAGCAGCCACTCGTCCGAGCTGCCCGAGCCGACAGCAGGCGGCTCCGGCGCGGAGCCCAATCGCGGGCCCCGCGCCGGAGCGGTCAACCATCTGGCGAGCCAGCTCAGAGGGTCGTGGTCGCCACGGTGAGGGTGAGCAGTCGGCTCTGACCGCCCCACAGCGCATACAGTCCACCGGTGCCGGTGCCCGTCTGCGTCACGGAGGTGATGGCGCCCAGCCCGCTGTTACCGGGGCAACCGTCTCCGACAGCCGGGATGTTCGTGCCGGTCGAGGTGACCGTGCCGAAGCCGGTGAGGTACCAGCCCGTCATCGGCCCCTGCTTGCCGCTGCTGTTGGTGCGGGAGTCGCTGCCCACGGTCGTGTTGACCGAGGAGCGCTTGGTGTTCGTGATGACGTGGTGCCCGCCGGGGTTGTCGAACTCGCAGACGACCTCGTAGGTGGCGGTGCTGTCATAGGCGAACGTCACGCCTGCGACGTTGTCCTGCATGGCCTTGTTGTTCCAGCCGTAGGCGCTCTGGACCTCTCCCTTGCCGACCCAGCCCACACCGCCTGCATCCATCGTGTACGCAGACGCCGACCCGGCTGCTGCCAGCAGCAGCCCGGCCCCCAGCGCGGCTACAGCCACAGTCTTCCTGAACATGAGCAAGTCCCCTCGATCACGGGCGACCCCTGCGGTCTCCCTGGGGCGAAGGATGGCCCAGCCGGACCAAGGTAGGTATGGATTTGGTCAAGTAGCGGTCAAGGCAAGGCCAAGTTGCACCCGTTCAGGTGAGGACATCCGCGACCTACCGGACAATTGCCCACTCGAGGCGCCGGGATGGGCGCCGGCCTGCCCGCATCCGACCTCGTCCGAACGGGCGACGGGTTCGGCGAACCGCCGCCGGACCCGAGCCGGCTCCAGATACTGGCCCTGTGGCGCGCGAGGACTTCGCGGAGCTCCTCTCCAAGGCACAGGCCGGCGACGAGGAGGCTTTCTCGCGCCTGTGGCTGGACCTCAACCCCCGTCTCGTGCGCTACCTCTCGTTGGAGCCCGGCGGTCATGCCGAGGACCTGGCAGCCGAGACGTGGATCTCGGTGATCAAGGGCCTTCGTCGGTTCCGTGGCAACGAGGTCGAGTGGCGCGCCTGGGTGTTCACCACGGCCAGGCGGCGAGCCCTGGATGCCGCCCGGCGCCGCTCCCGGCGACCACGGGAGGTGCTCGGCGACCCCAGCGAGCAGGCGTGGGCGGTTCCCGACCCGAGCCTCGGCGTGCTGGAGGACCTGAGCCCGGGATCGGTGGTCGCCCTGTTGTCGACCCTGCCTGCGGTGCAGGCCGAGGTGTTGGCCCTTCGAGTCATCGCTGGACTGCCGGTGGAGACCGTGGCCGCGATGGTGGGCAAGAGCCCGGGAGCCGTCCGGGTGTCGGCCCATCGCGGACTGCGGACCCTCGCAGCGACCCTGCGGAGCCAGGGTGTAACGCAGTAACCGCTGGCGGCGCTTCATCCAGTGCCATGACTGATTTCACCGACCCCACCGGCAGCGGCGCCGAGCCCGAGATCTCGGACGCCGACCTGGACTCGATGCTCAAGGGCCATCGTCCCCTCGAGGGCGCCCCCGAGGTCCAGCGGGTTGCCGACGCCATGAACGCACTGACCTCGCCGCCCGAGCGCAGCGAGCTGGCCGGCTATGCGAAGGCCATGACCGCCTATGGCAGCACCTTCGCCCAGCCCCGATCCCGAAGGGTCGCCATGATCCCCTCAGCAACTGGTCTCAGGGCCCTCGCATCCGCGGCGGGCGCCGCGGTCGCACTGGGCGGTGTGGCGACGATCGTCTTCGCCTCGGGTGCGATGGGCCCGGCTCATCCGACTCCGGTCGCGCCGGTGGCCACCAGCGCGACGACCGATGCCGCGAAGCCGACGCCGAAGCCTGACAAGACCGGCACACCCGTGGGCCCCGACGCGTCCGGTCCGGCCGCGTTCGGACTCTGCAACGCCTGGACCCACCACCAGGCCCAGGACAAGGACAAGCCCGGCAGCTCGGTGGCCTTCCGCAACCTGGCCAAGGCCGCAGGAGGCGAGGCAAAGATCGCCGCCTACTGCGCGAAGATCCCCCACCCCGGCTCTTCTGGTGCCACCAAGACGCCCAAGGGCACCTCGACCTCCAGGACACCGAAGGGGACCTCGACGTCCAAGAGCAAGGCACCAGCGACGCCGCCGGGCCAGTCCAAGACCACCCTGCCCACGGCGACGCTGACCACACCCGGGCCCGTGACCACCCTCCCCACGAACGCCCCATGAACCGGTTCGACGCCCGGAGGACAGGGACCCTACGGCGCCGCCTGGGGAGTGAACGGTCGGACCGCGGCGCGGTCGCGGTGACCGTCGCAGTGATGATGGTGGTCCTGGTGGGCATCGGAGCCTTCACCCTCGACTTCGGCGTGTCCTATGCCAGCACCCGACGGCTCCAGGCCGCCTCGGATGCCGCGGCGCTGGCGGCCGCGAACGTCTTCGCGGACAAGACCGGCAGCTGCGCGACGATCCTCGCCACCCCGGCGTGGACCGCCGCCGCAGCCAGCGCTGCCTCCGCCATCCGCGAGGACAACCGACCGGGCAGCACCGAGGCCAGCTACAGCGCCACCTGCACCACCAAGGGGTCCATCCAGGTCCGGTACGTGTCGGGGGGCTCCACGCCCACCCTGCTCGGCGGGATCTTCGGTCACAACGGCCCGTACTCCACCACCCGACCCGCCACCGCCATCGTCTCCGCGCCCTCCGAGGCGATCGGCGTCCGGCCCTACGCGGTCTGCGGGAGCCAGCTGCCCACGGTGCTGCCCTCCACGGTCTTCCAGATGACGCTCCCCTCGACCGGGAACACCATGTGTCCCGGCGCCAGCAGCAGCGGCAACTGGTGGTCCATCGACTGCCCCGAGGCCGGCAGCAACAGCACCACCTACCTGGGCACGGCGACCCAGAACGGCTGCACCGACCCGATCTCGATCGTCCCCAACCAGACCCCGCGCACCGGCTCCGCCCTGCGCACCTACCTGGAGGGCAGCTGCCCGGCGAAGTCCAGCTCCTGCCTGGCAGCCAACAGCGGCAACCTGGGTGGCACACCGATCCTGCAGGCCTGGGACTCCTTGGTGAGCACGCACAAGCAGATCCTGCTGCCGGTGTTCTGCGGGGTGCCACCCTGCGACCAGTCGGCGGTGGTCAACGCCGGCGGCAACAACGCCATCTACCCGGTCCAGGCGCTGATCGGTGTGGTCGTCTGTGGCTACCACTTCGGAGGCCAGGACAGCTCGGGGCTGAGCATGACCGGCGAGTGTGCCGGACCCACCAACAACCCCTCGTCGTTGACCCCGGCGACGGGAGACAACCAGACCAACTACCTCTTGCTCAAGGCCGTGAAGCTGCGGCTGTCCGGCTCGAGCCACGAGAGCGACTGCGCCCTCGGCACGTCCTGCGACCTCCAGGTGCGGCAGGTCTACCTCATCGAGTAGCACTGCGAGGGGGCGACCAAGGCCGGCAGTGGTTCACCAGCGGCTCGAGTCGCTGCCTCCGTTGGCACGCGCCGCCGGGGACGCCGTGTCACCATGACGCATGACTGCAGAGCTGGACGTCCTCTCGGTGGGGTACGCCGACGAACGCGTGGCCAGCACCGTGGTCCTCATCCGGGACGGGTCGCACGCGGTGGTGGTGGATCCCGGGATGGTGTCCCACCGCGGCAAGATCCTCGACCCGCTCGAGGCGCTCGGGCTGCAGGCCTCAGACGTCCGCGACGTGGTCTTCAGCCACCACCACCCCGACCACACGCTGAACGCAGCATTGTTCGAGCGAGCCCGGTTCCACGACTTCTGGGCCGTCTACGAGGGCGACACGTGGACCGACCGTCCGGCGGACGGGTTCGAGGTCTCCCCTCGGTGCGGCTGATGGCGACGCCCGGACACACGGCCCAGGACATCACGACCCTGGTTGACACCGCAGAGGGCCTGGTCGCCTGCACCCACCTGTGGTGGTCCGAGGACGGTCCCGACCAAGACCCCCTCGCGGAGGACCAGGCCACCCTGGAACGGTCTCGGGCTGCCCTGCTGGCGCTGGAGCCGGTGCTCATCGTGCCCGGCCACGGCGCACCGTTCCGGCCCGACCAAGTCAGACGTTGAAGCGGAACTGCGACCCCGGGCTTTGGGCCTGTGTTGCGGCGGTATTTGCGCTGGTCAGCGCTCCGACTGGCTTCGGTTGTGTGACGGTGGCTGCCGCAGGGCGTGAATCTCGTGTGCCCCAAATGTGCCCCAGAAGGGCTGGGCAGGGAGAGCCACCGACCCGATCGCGGAGCAGTGGAGGGCGGCGCTCGAGTCGGTCAAGGCCGCCCTGACATGAACGCCGATGTGGCGGTACACGGAGTGTGCACCGTGACCTGGCTGGGAGCTCGGCCTTGACGGGCTCGTGAGTGCCGGCCGGAGGCTGCGGAGTCGGGTCGGCGGCTCGGTGGTGAGGAGTGCCTCGGACAAGATCCGGGGCACTTCGTCTGTTCGCGGGGTGCGTTGGGGTGCGCGAGGACGGCGCGCCAGCGCCGCCCGCAGCGCGGGGCCCCATCGCGGGGCCCCGCGTCGCGGCGAAGCCGCGCTTGAGCCATGTGAAGAAAGTCCTCACCGATTCGCACACGTCACGGATGCGTGCTCGCTGTGCTTCGTCGTCTGATGCGTGCCACCTGGACGCGGCTCGCGGCGTGCCCGGTTGTCAGTCCGGGGGCCACGCGCGGTTCACGGCTCTACGACGCAGTTGCACAGAAGGCTCCCGTCTCTCGCTGAGCCTGCATGGACAGCCGGACGCGTGTCGCCATATCGGGCCAAGGCTGTCGAGTAGCGATCGTGGAACACAATCCGAGTCACGTCCTCGAAGCGCCACTGGCCGGGCTCGCGGGACCAATGGCCCTCGGGCCCGATGAGGTGGATGTCGAACTCCTCCGCGCCGAGCCGACAGAGGTGGCCGATGAGCAACGCGTCCTCGTCGGTCGCCTCGGTGTGCACGACGATCAGCTGTGCGCTGTCGGCGGCGGCGTGTAGGACCGCTGGTGTCGTCGCACTGGGCGGCAATCGAAAGCCCACGGCCGGTCGGCCCAGGCCCGCAATCGCCCGCTCGGTGTAGGCAGCCTTGTCATCGTCATCGTGATCGAGCTCGGTGACGTCCTGAAGGCGCACGATGTCATAGCCGTCGATGTAGGCGGTATCCATCAACCGGTGTAGCGCGACCCAGTCGCCGGAGATACCGACCACGAATCCGCGGACTTCTTCAGCCCACCAATCGTGCTCGCGAACGATGCGAACCGGCCGCTGTGATTCCAGTGCTTCAGCCAGGGCGTCTGCAACCGCTGCTTGGGATTGGGGCATGGGCGAAGCATGTCAGGCTGGTGGGTGCAGCGCGCGGGAACAACCCAGCCGGCGGATCTGCCGTGAACCACCTGCCGACGAGGGCGAGCGCACGCTGCGCGGCATGATCGGGCGGTTCGTGCAGTCCTCGCGTGCCGGGTCGTCGAACCGGACGGCTGGTGCCGTTGAGACCGGCGGCTTCAGACCCCCCACCTACACCCTCGATTGGGATGAGCCCTCTATCGTCGGTCCATGACCACTCGACTGAA
>NZ_LMST01000001.1:3477417-3994083 GCF_001429685.1 Phycicoccus sp. Soil803
ACCCAGCCGTGGGGCGACGAGTTCGGGATGTGCGTCGACCGGTTCGGGACCTCGTGGCTGGTCAACATCGCCGGGGGCGGCTGACGTATCCGATCCGCGCTGCGCCCGATCGGTCAGGCTGTCCGTCGGGACCGCAGGTCGGCGATGCCGCGGCCGGCGGCAGTCCCCTTGCGCTCGAACCTCGTCACCGGCCGCTCGGCCCAGCGATCGACCACGCTAAGACGGCCCCGCAGGTGTGCCGTCATAGGCACGACCGGCGGCAGTAGCGTGCGCCTGATCGCGCGCAGAGCGGCATGAGCGGACGTTGCGCGGCTACTCGGAGTCCAAGGTCACGGTCCTGCTTTGGGATACGCGGAGGGGCACCCCTCGTGACGCCTCCAGTGCGATCACGAGAGGTCTGACGGTCACCACCCGAGCCTCAATGAAAACGGTTCCAATAGACCGCTCAAGATCCTCGTCGGCCAGCAACTCGTGCGTCGGCATGCTCCGCAGCTGTCCCTCTACATCATCGAGTGCCGCCGCGAGGGACTGGATCTCCTCTGCGCTACTCCTAACCGAGTCGTCTTCCAGACCGGCGTCACGCGCGCGCCGCAACGTCGGCGTGATGACTTTCAGGACCACAATCACGAACGCGCACAAGACAGCGGCGGCACCGGGTGCCCAACCGACCTCGTTCCACATGCGCGGAGTGTGGCACAGCGCCGTGGGTGCTCAGCTTGTCGGCACAGGCGGATCGCGGCAGATCCGGGCGTGTGGCTCGCACCATCGTCCCGGTTGCATTGAACCCGAGGCGAATCGTCGGGCACTCTTCCCGGTTTCCCCGACGAGCCGTGAAGGATGTTAGCTAAGAGGTCGTGGACGCGTCCGGGCACAACTGAGTGCCCATGGCAATGAGGCCGGTGATGTCCCTGAGGGCCGACCCCACGCCAGGGGCCCAAATGTCATGGATCTCTCGATACCTTTCCAAGTCACCTGCTGCGCCGTTCACGCCATACTGGGTGCCATCGTCAGTGGTGAACACAACGCTGTGGAGCGTCGATCCCTCCCCTGGGACCAGTTCGCATGACAGCGTCCCTCCCTCAACCGTGAGCGGCCAGGCAGCTGTGCTCTTGTTCAGGGCGTTGTATTCGTCGCGGGTGATGTGGCGTGTGCGGCCACCAGCATCTGCCGCCGAGGGCGGCACCGACGGCGCGGACGTGCCTGGCTCCTGGCACCCGCTCACGAGCAGGCAGACCATCGCGATCGCGGCCACCCCCCGAATCCAGGTCACTCGGTCAGTCTAGTGATTCCGCTGGGGCGTATCAGTCGCTCGGCGGCGTCGGAGAGGGCGGGGATACGATCCGACTCGATCACCTGCTTGACCTTCATCAAGGTCTGCCGCATCTTCCCTTCGACCAGATGCCTTGCTATTTCGACGTCCGCGGTGGGTGCCATCGTCTCCGTGCGCACGGTGTACAGACAGCCCGCGTCCACCTTCTCGAGCGTCAAGACGCGGACGAGGTCGGTACCATTGTTGAGGATCCGCCGCTTGAGATGCCTGGGTCGCTCAACCTCCTCAATCTCTGTCAGCAGGACCCTCTGGTTCCCGGCTTCGTCTTCGTGAACATTGCAGTACTGATGTCCGACACCGAATGTCGGAGTGCCGGGTACGGGGAAAGTTTTGACGAAGCCCTGCTCCAGCTCACTGTTGGACGCGGGCTCGGTGACGAACTCCCAGACCGTCTCGACGTCTGCGGCGATCACCACGCTTGCCTCGAAGGCATGGCGCTCAACCTTGCTCGCAGCCTCCCGGCGGCTGTCCCATCGACGACCCAACCGTTCGACCCAGTTCCCCTGCGACGTGCGTGGATTGTAGGTGTGGGACGGTCCCGTTGAAATCGCTACCACAAGCTCGCATGGCGAATACCTCCATCGGCATCTCCGCACGCCAAAGAGGCGTGTCCGCACATCGACATGACCGACCGTGCGCTACGCGGCATGATCGGATGTTTTCGGCACGATCGCGACCACGTACGTCGAGCAGTTCAGCGAGTGGGTGACTGAAGCCCGACGACCTCGGTGAGCCGTCTGACCGCCGTCATCGCTCGACGTCCGGCCCGCCCATGAACGTCTCGAGCGCGAGATCGAGCTCCGATCGAAACGTCGAGGCGCCGCCAACCAAAGCCTCCGGCGACACGACGAACGAGTTGGGCACCCTTGGCTCACCGAACAGCCTGCTGAAGGGACGCCGCACGACCACCCCTTCGTGGGAGCCGACAAGCACACGCAGAGTGAACGACGGTCCGTCCTCAAGCCCTTCGAACGCGTGCCACGGCAGGAAGAACGACTCGAAGGGGTGACGCACCGCGAGACCCTCTGCGGAGAACACGGCCGAGTACCGCAACGCCAAGCCCATCCCCGCCAACGACGCGAACATGAGGATCACCCAGAGACAAGTCATTAAGGGGGCGTATGGCGGCGCCGCCGATGCTGTAGCCCAGTCAACCAGGGCGAGCACCCCTCCACCGATGGCCCATGCTCCCGCGACGTAGGCCGCGCGGTGGAAGTCTCCCGGTATTGTTACCGTCCCGTCGGCGGCGTGCCGCGGCTGAGCCGTTTGACTCTCGCGACCGATCCAGAGCAACACACAACCGAATGCGGCCAAGCCACCCGCCGCGACGAGCCAATTCATGTGGGGTAGGGGGGCCAGCCACTCCGGCTGCTGAACGGTCACCGTGGCAACTATGGCGGCCACGACACACGTGTGCACGCACATCGGCATGAGCGGACGTTCCATCCCCGCCTAGTTGGGTAAGGAGTTGGTCAAGGATGGCCGGTGGTCGGGGGTAAAGGTGGATTGCTGTCCGTGGTGGGTGTCATCCTCGAAGCAGCGGACAATTCCATACAAAACAAACACACAAATTTGACGGGTATATCCCTGGGGGTCGGCTCCCCACCCTTGGCCAGAGGCCGCACACAAACTGACAGCCGCTCAAACACACACAGACAAAACTCTTCGTCCGCACCTCCCTGATTCTTCTGTGTCCGGCGTTTGAGCGACCCCCAGCGTCGGTGAGCACCACCCTTAGTGGCCGCCCCAGTACCGGGTGTGTCGTGTGGAACGGGTCGCACTAGCTCCACGCGGCACACCCTTGGGAAAGGGCGTGGTGGTCGTGACCTCGACGACCCGCAACCAGGTGTGGACGGCGCTGCCCCCGATCGGCGATCGGGACGACCGCCCGCTGGACTTGCCGCAGCTGGACGCCGCGACGCAGGCGCAGGTGGTGGCCCGGTTGCTGTCGCCGGACTTCGACGCCTGGTCGGTGGCCGCATCCCGGGTCGGGTTCTGCGCCAAGCCAATCCGCCTGGTCGGCCAGTCCCGCACCTTCGACAAGACGACTGGTGAATTGGTCCGGTGTTACGCGTCGGCGGATGAGCCGACCGGGGTGACGTTCGTGCGCTGCGGCAACCGGCGCGCCTCCGAGTGCGAGTCTTGCTCGCGGCTGTACGCGGCGGACACGTTCCACCTGATCCGCTCAGGGGTGACCGGCGGAAAGGGCGTCCCGGCGACCGTTGGCGAGAACCCGCTGGTGTTCGCGACCCTGACCGCCCCGTCGTTCGGGCCGGTCCACGGCGTCCGCCCCAACAACGGCAGGTGCCGGCCACGACGCGATACCGGAGCCCGCTGCCCGCACGGAAGACCGTTGTCCTGCATGGCGATTCACGCCGATGAGGACATAGCCGTGGGGCAGCCGTTGTGTCCGGACTGCTACGACTACGCCTCCCAGGTGGTGTGGCAGTGGTGGGCGCCCGAGCTGTGGCGACGCTTCACGATCACCCTGCGACGGATGCTGGCCCACCACGTGGGCGTGCTGCCCGCCCACCTCGGCGATGTGGCGAGCGTGCAGTACGCGAAGGTCGCCGAGTACCAGCTGCGCGGCGCGGTGCACTTCCACGCCCTTGTCCGCCTCGACGGCCCCCAAACCACTGACGGCTTCGCTCACGCCCCCACCCAGGTGACCGCCCGAGTGCTGTCCGCGCTCGTCGAGCAGGCCGTCCGCGCGGTCCGGGTCACCGCCGACCCGGTCCACGACGGCGATGTCCCGCGCGTGCTGGCGTTGGGAGTCCAGGTCGACACCCGCCCGGTGCGGACCTCGTCACGCACCGACGACCCCGACCGCGAGCTCACCCCCGAGCAGGTCGCCGGGTACCTGGCTAAGTACGCCACCAAGTCCGCCTCCGACACCGAGGCCAAGGACTCCACCCACCTGCGCCGCCTACACGCCACCGCCCGCAGCATGGCCGCGCGTGCCGTCAGCGCCGAGGAGGACCCGACGGCCCCTTATGGGTTGCTCGGCAAATGGGCACACACGCTCGGCTTCCGGGGCCACTTCGCGACCAAGTCCCGCCGCTACTCCGTCACCCTCGGCGCCCTCCGCCGGGCCCGGCAACGCGCTCAGGCCCGGATCGTCGAGGCCAACCGCACAGGCACCCCTATCGACCTCCGCGCCATCGAGGCAGAGCTCCTCGCCGACGTCGAAGACGAGGCCACCGTCGTGATCGGATCCTGGGCCTACGCCGGCACCGGATGGGCCAACGACGGCGAAACCGCCCTCGCCACCGCAGCCGCCTCCCGAGCCCGCGAGTACGCCCAGGAGCGAGCCCGAATTCGAAGTGAGCACAACAGAAACCGCTTGAGAGGAAACACTGATGACAGTTCGAAGATCTTCACCGGCAGGTGAAGCAACCACGTCGCGACCGCCGAGCTGCGCTCGGTTGTGGACCCTCCAGGACGTCTCGGACTTCCTGAACGTGCCGATGGGGACGCTCTACCAGTGGCGGGTCCGCGGCGAGGGTCCACCAGCGTTCAAGGTTGGCCGCCACATCCGCTTCGATCCCGACCGGGTCAGGGCCTGGCTCTCCGAGTCTGGGGCATGACATGGCCAGCATCGACAAGCGCGAACGCGGTGGCGCAGTCACGTGGCTGGCGCGATGGCGTGACGACACCGGTCGTCAGCGCAAGAGGTCGTTCAGGCGCAAGATCGACGCCCAGCGCTTCGTCACGCAGATCGAGGCGGACATGCTGCGAGGTCAGTACGTCGATCCGTCGGACACCACAACGGTGCTGGAGTATGCCCGTCGCTGGGCCGCGGCGAGGATCCACCGACCGACGACGGCTCGGCGGGTGGAGAGCATGATCTCTACTCATGTTGCTGGGACCAGCTTGGGGGCGCGACGACTTGCGGCGGTCACGCCGTCGGAGGTGCAGGCCTGGGCATCGGACCGAGCGCAGATCTTGGCACCGACGACGTTGCGCAACCTGGTGAGCCTGCTGCGCTCGGTATATGCCTCGGCAGTGCTTGATCGGTTGGTGGCGACGTCGCCCGTGGTTCGGCTGTCGCTTCCCCCGACACATCGGGAGCGAGTCGTGCCCCTATCGATCGAGCAGGTCCTGGCTCTGTCCGAAGCGATGCCCAGGCGTAACCGGGCGATGGTCATCACCCAAGCCGGCCTCGGCCTTCGGATCGGCGAGCTCTTGAGCCTGCGGGTCCAAGACGTCGACTTCATGCGCAGGTCGGTGCGCATCGAGTGGCAACTGGCCCCCGGGCAGAAGACGCGCAGCGCCCCGAAGACGCGGCGCTCAACGAGGACCCTTCCGCTCCCCCAAGTGGTGGCCGAAGCGCTGTCGGTGCATCTCGAGGAGTTCGCGCCGGGCTACGACGGCACCCTGTTCACCACTCGGTTCGGGGCGCCATACCGGCACGACTACTACGGGACACGGATCTTCGCCGAGGCGGTCGCCAGGAGCGGCCTGCCCAAGTCGACCACGTCCCACGACCTGCGGCACCACTACGCCTCGGTGCTCCTGGCACAAGGCGAGTCGGTCATCGCGGTGGCCGAGCGCCTGGGCCACCACAACGCGAGCCTGGTGCTGTCCACGTATGGCCACCTGATGCCCGATTCCGAGGACCGAACCCGCCGAGCGATCGAAAGTGCTTGGGCCTCGTGTGCCCCGTCCGTGCCCCACGAGGAGGTCGCAGGTCGCTGACCTGCGGAAATGGCCGTGTTTCAAACGTTGAAGCGGAACTCCACGACGTCGCCGTCGGACATGACGTAGTCCTTGCCCTCCATGCGGACCTTGCCCGCGGCCTTGGCCGCAGCCATCGAGCCCATGGCGTCGAGGTCCTCGTAGGACACGATCTCGGCCTTGATGAACCCACGCTGGAAGTCGGTGTGGATGACCCCGGCGGCCTGCGGCGCGGTCCAGCCCTGACCGATGGTCCACGCGCGCGACTCCTTGGGGCCGGCCGTGAGGTAGGTCTGCAGGCCGAGCGTGTGGAACCCGGTGCGGGCGAGCTGGTCGAGCCCGGACTCCTCGGCGCCGAACGACTCGAGCAGCTCCATGGCCTCCTCCGGCTCCATCTCCATGAGGTCCATCTCGAGCTTGGCGTTGAGGAACACCGAGTCGGCGGGCGACACCAGCGCGCGCAGGGAGTCCTGCAGCGCGGCGTCGGACAGCTGGTCCTCGTCGAGGTTGAACACGTAGATGAACGGCTTGGTCGTCAGCAGGCCCAGGCCCCGCGCCTCGGCGAGGTCGACCCCGGCAGCCGCGCCCGCGGCATACAGGGTGTGGCCCTCCTCGAGCACCTTCTGCGCCGCCACGGCGTTGTCGAGGGTGGCCTTCTTCTCCTTCTGGATCCGCGACTCCTTCTCCAGCCGCGGCACGGCCTTCTCGAGGGTCTGCAGGTCGGCGAGGATCAGCTCGGTGTGGATCGTCTCGATGTCGGACTCGGGCGAGACCTTGCCGTCGACGTGGACGACGTCGCCGTCCTCGAACGCGCGCACCACCTGGCAGATCGCGTCGGCCTCACGGATGTTGGCGAGGAACTTGTTGCCCAGGCCCTCACCCTCCGAGGCCCCGCGCACGATGCCGGCGATGTCGACGAACGACACCGTCGCGGGCAGGATGCGCTCGGAGCCGAAGATCTCGGCCAGCCGCTTGAGGCGGGCGTCCGGCAGCGGGACCACCCCGACGTTCGGCTCGATCGTCGCGAACGGGTAGTTCGCGGCGAGCACGTTGTTCTTGGTCAGGGCGTTGAACATCGTGGACTTGCCCACGTTGGGCAGGCCGACGATTCCGATAGTGAGAGCCACAAGGCCGAGAGTCTACCGGCGGTCAGGGGCAGGCACGGACGCCCGGGCGAGCTGCCGAGACAGCGCGACGAGCCGTCCCTCGCTGTCCCAGACCTCGGCGTCCTCCTCGAGGAAGCCACCGGCCAGCGTGCGGTTCGTGAGGTTCACCCGCAGCCAGCCCGGGGCCGGACGGGCGCGGACGTGCGCCGTGAGCTCGAGGGTGGGCGTCCAGCCGGGCAGCCCGAGCTCGAACGCGACCGGCGGCAGGGCGTCGACGGCCAGGAGCAGCAGGAGCGGGTCGGGCTCGCGGCCGTCGGCCATCCGCAGCCACCCGCGGATGACGCCGTTGCCCGACGGCTTGCCCATCGCCCAGCCGGTGGTCGCCGGGTCGAGGCGCATGTCGAGGCGCTGGAGGAGGGAGGCGTGCTTGAGGAAGTCCGGCGGCGCCTGGGCCGCCGACACGCAACGGTCGGGCGGCGGCAGGTCGGGCGGCTGGGCGGACGTCGTGAGGTCGCCGTCGACCGAGGCGAGGTCGCCGTAGGTCGCGAGGAAACGGACCCGCTCCACCTCGCCGCCCTGCCCGTCGTCCTGCAGCAGCGAGGCCTGTCCGGTCGACACGGCCCGGCCCCGGCGGACCACCGAGGTGCGCACGGTCGCGGGTCCGGGGGCACCCGGCGTCAGGTAGTAGGCGCTGATCGCCAACGGGTCCGGGTGGGCCGGACGGTCACCGTCCACAGTGCCGAACTCCGCGGCGAGCGCCCGACCGGCGATGGCCAGCAGCACCCCGCCGTTGACTCCGCCGCCGATCCGCCACCCCTCGCCCAGGGCCGCGTCGTAGACGCCCCCCTCGCCGTCGCGTGCGGAAACCGCTGAACCCGTGTCGAACTCACTCGCCCCACTGACCACTTGGCTGCTCCCATCCTGCGCTGCGCGCGGCATACCTGACGTCACTGGAGGGTATGCCGCGCAACGGCCGGTCAGGGCGTGGCCGTGGCCTCCGCCACGTCCTCGGCGGTGGCCGTCGTCGGCTGGGTCGGGGAGGTAGTGGGGTCAGTGGTGCTCGCCGGATCCGAGGTGCTGCTCGCGCTCGACGACGACCCGGGGGCGGTCGATGAGGAGCTGGCCGAGGGCGAACCCCCGGTCGAGGACCCGGTGGCACCAGTCGTGGGCGACGTCGAGCCAGCCGGCCCGGTGGTCGTGGGCGCGGTCGGCGTGCTACCCGTGGCCGGTTTCACCCAGGCAGGGTCCTGCTGCACGATGGCCAGGATCTGGCGCTCGAACTCGGTCAGCCGCTCCTGGAGCTCGCTGAGGGGGACATCCTGGATGGAGTCCCCGAAGGCGGAGATCTCCTTCCACAGCTCCGCGAGCTCGGCACTGGTCTGGGCGCTGAGAGGGCCGGACAACGTCACCACCAGCTGGGTCGCGAGGGCCTGGGTGACGCACTGCACGCAGCCGTAGTTGACGGCCGCGGCGACGTTCTCGGGGACGACGACGTTGGCGTTTCCCAGAACGAGGACGACCTGGAAGGCCACTGCGACGGTCTGGCACCCGGTGCAGGACGCCAGCGCGTAGGCCTCGTTGCTGTTCGACACCGTGTCACCATCGGCCCAGACCAGGGCGAAGGCCACGTCGTAGAGCGAGGACCCGTCCTTGGTGTTCACGGCCATGGCCTGGTTGCCACCCTCGCCCGGAGGGAGCGGGCGGTTGAACGGGAAGACCCAGGTCGGCAGCTGCTGGTCCCCGTCCGCCGCCCGGCCCCCTCGGGGCACCATGACGACCGCCAGCTCCGGCGACTCCGCAGTCGGCAGCGCCGCATCGCGGGGCCACACGGCTCGCCCCGCACCCTGCCGACCCTGCTGCAGCGTGGTCGGGGTCCCTGAGCGCAGGGTGCTGGCGACGCCGTCTGCCAGCGTCCCGCGCTCGTAGGCCTGGATGGGCCGGTACGTGCCCGGCTGGGGCCACCAGGACCAGGCCAGCCCGGCCACGACTGCGAGCGCCAGCACGCCGGCCAGCGCGCGCCGCATCGGTCGGTCCTCGGTGGCCCGCCAGGTGCCGGTCGCGACCTGCTTGGTGACACGTGTGACGATGAAGACGACGCCCAGCACCGGCAGGGCGATGGCGACGATCGACAGCACCCGCACCACGACGGCGAGCACGTCACCGTCGGCGAGCTGCGTCTCGAGCCGCGCCCACTGCCTGCCGACGGAGGCCCACGCGGTCCCCGCGACGCGGGGGAAGCTCAGGACCATCATCACGAGGGAGAACAGCAGGACGGGCACGACGACGACCACCCAGACGGTGACCACGGCCCGGGCCCAGGGCTTGAGCACCGTGGCCTCCGGGTCGTTCCAGTGCCGGGGAAGCAAGCCCACGAGGGTCGGCTTGATCCGGTGGTAGAGGTCGGGCACCCCGGTGAGGTCGGCCAGGACGTGGTAGCCGTCGAACCGCACGAGGGGAGCCAGTTGGCGCACCATCTGGAGCACTTGGGTCGCGATGATCAGCAGGATCGCGTCCCAGCCCGTGCCCCACCAAGCGCCGAACATCGCCACGGCCACTATGGCGTTGAAGTAGAGACCACCGAGGTCGGTGCGCACTCGTCCGGCGCGGCCGAGCCGGTAGCTGTCGGTGACATCCGTGTAGAAGGCCGGCCACACGAGGTAGAAACCGGTGCCCATGGCCCCGGGTGTCGAGCCTCCGTAGCGCGCGGCCGCTGCGTGCCCGAACTCGTGGAAGCCGGCCGAGACGACCGTCAACGCGAACACGGCCAGCAGCAGGGCCGGCTGGTCGAAGGCCTGATGGGTGGCCGACGCCAGTCCCTTGTCGAGCAGCACCCAGGCGCAGACTGCGAGGAACGCGCCGACCAGCACCACCACGACGACCGGTGCGAAGAGCAGGGCGAAGGGGGCGGTGATCCGCCTGGTCGATTCCGGATCGGACACGACGTACTTGAACCGCAACGCCAGCAACGGGTTCGAGCGCCGGACCTCGGGTTCCGAACCGTCCGCCTTCGTGAGGACCCCGAGGGTGCGCAGCTTGTCGCACAGCGTCTCCACGTCTGCCCCGGACACCTGGCGTCCCAGGGCTGCCCCCATGGCCTCGGCCACCTCGGCGTGGGACCGCTGCCCGTCCACGTGCTCCAGCACGGAGTAGAGCAGAGGGGTCAGCTGGATCGCCTGGCCGTCACCCCGGCGCACCAGGGCGGGGGCGACGCGGTAGCCGGAACCGGGCACCTCGCCGAGGAGCTGCACCCCGTCGGCGCGCACGGGTGCCGCACCCCCACCACTCGGTGGGGGTGCGGTCGCCTCGTCGTGGACGACTGCGGGCGCGTCGGGGGCACCCGGCCCCTCGAAGGGAGTCACGTCAGCGAGAGCTCGCGCCGACTACTGGGAGATGTCGGACGACTGGTCGGTCGTCGCGTTCGCGTCGGCGTCGATGTCCTGGACGATGATCGCGTCCTGCTGGGCCAGCGCCACGGCATCGGAGTCGATCGACCCGATGTTCGCGGCAACCGCCGCGTCGATCGGGGCAGCCACGTTGGCGTTGGCCGCCACCGCACCCGCGATCGGCGCGGCGAGGTCGAGGTCGGCGGCCAGGTCGACATCGACGTTGAGCAGGTTGCCGTCCAGCGCGCCGTTGCTGGTGACCGCGTCGGTCGCGCCGTCGGTCGGGGACGTCGTCGCGTCGGCGGGAGCGTCCGTGGTGGCGGGCGTCTCGGCGGCCTGGTCGATCGTGGAGTCCTGGCCGGCATCGGCCACGGCCTCACCCGTGATGCCCTGGTCGATGATGACGCCCTGGTCTGCCATGGCCTGGGCCTCGGAGCCGACGGACAGGATGTTCGCGCCGACCGCAGCGTCGATCGGCGCCGCCACGTTGGCGTTCGCGGCCACGGCGAGGTCGATCGGCGCAGCGGCGTCGAGGCCGATGTCCAGGTCCGCGTTCAGGTCGAGGAGGCTGATGACCTCCTTGTCGGGCAGGGCGGTGCCGGCCTCGGCGGCCAGCTCGTCCGCGGTCAGTGGCGGCATGCTCGAGTCAGTCATGGTGCACTCCGTGTCGACGGTTTCCCCCGGCCCAATGACACGGCGACAGTACCCCTCGCTGCCTCACGATGCACATCGGGGCAAGGCCCTGACCTGCGACGATGCCCCTGCGAGCACTCAGCCAGGCGGCTGACCACTGCAACCGGTGTGGGCGACGAACGGCCGCCGCGCGGCATACCTGGTCGACCTCACCTCACAGCGCCGGGAGTCCGTCCTCGAGGTATGCCGTGGGGCCGGCATGGGCGGCGAGGAAGGCGAGCAGGCGCTGGTTGTAGGGCGCCACGCGCTCCTCCCACTCCTCCTCGGCGGCGAAGTGCAGCGAGCGGATCTCCCTGCGCTCCAAGGTGGTCCGCGCGATGAGCTCCTCGTCGGCGACCCCGAGGTCGAAGACGAAGACCGTGGCGTCGCTCCACCCTCGCCACGGTGGCAGCCAGTTGACCGCGAGCAGGGCGCGGACCTCGACGTCGATCGCGAGCTCCTCCCTGACCTCGCGGACCACGCACTCGGCCGGCGACTCCGAGGGGTCGACCACGCCACCGGGCAGGTCCCACTCGGCCTTGTAGGTGAGCTCGCACAGCAGCACCCGACCCGCAGGGTCGCGCAGCACGCCCTGGGCGATGGCGCGCTTGGTGGGCAGTGACGAGTTGAGCAGGGCGATGAAGCCGTCGCGGCTGTCGGGCTCCGCGTCGTCGCGCAGCCGGGCGAGCACCATCGTGTCGACCCGCTCACCGGGACCCGCGAGGGCGCCGCGGGCGACCCCCTCCTTGCGCATCCCGGCGCGCAGCGCGGCCCGCACCCCCGATCGGTCGGCGTCGGGCACCCGGGCCTCGATGCGGTGCACCTCGAGCGCGTCGAAGGTCCAGGCGACGGCCAGTCTCAGGGCGCGCTCGACGATGCCGACCTCGCGGTACTCGGCGACGACCGCCCAGATCAGGTCGGCGTCACCGGACCCGTCGTCGATCACCTCGACGCGCCCCACCTGTTCGCCCTGCCACTCGACGGAGAACGCGTGGTCACCCAGCTCACCGGTCGGGTCGGGGTCGCCGCCGTCGCCGTCGACGGCCCGCAGGGTCAGGTCGCCGTCGACCAGCGCCGTCCCGGGTTCAGCCACGGGCCAACCCTAGACGAGCCGCCCCAGCCTCATCCGTTCGGCTGAATTGTCACCGGGGGGCGGAACGGTGCGACCCAGCGCTCGTTGTCCCCGTAACCGTCCCGTCAGGCAAAGGAGTGCCCCCGTGACCTCCACCGGTCCCGAAGAGGAGCTCAACGATGTCGCACTCCTCGAGGAGATCGACCTCCTCGCCGACCTGGTGGTGGCGGCAGGCAGTGCGGACCGGCCCCTGACCGACCCCGAGGTGGACCTGGCCCTGGGCCTGCATCCTCAGCCCGTGCGGCCACCAGGCGCCGAGGACGTCGCGGCTGCCTCGTAGCGTCCGCTGGTCGACGCGAGCTGGGCTCGGGGCTTCGCGGTTCAGGACTGGTCGAGTCGGCTGACCTGTGCGGGGGTGAGCGCGATGTCGGTCGCGGCGGCGGAGGCCCGGACCGTCTCGGGGCGGCTGGATCCGGGGATGGGGATGACCACTGGGGACTTGGCCAGCATCCACGCGAGCGTCACCTGCTGTGCGGTGGCGCCGACCTCGGCGGCGACCTCGGCGAAGGGCTGGTAGGTGGTGGCGAGGTCGGCGGCGTTCTTGATGCCTCCGAGTGGGCTCCACGGCAGGAACGCGATGCCGAGTGCGTCGCACAGCTCGAGCTCTGGCTCACTCGACCGGAAAGCGGGCGAGAACTGGTTCTGCACGGACACCAGTCGCCCGCCGAGGATCTGCTGGGCGCTGCGGATCTGGTCCGGGTTGGCGTTGGAGATGCCGGCCATGCGGATCTTGCCTGCGTCGAGCAGGTCCGCGATGGCGCCGACCGAGTCCTCGTAGGGGACGGTGGGGTCGGGGCGGTGGAACTGGTAGAGCCCGATGGCGTCGACTCCCAGGCGCTGCAGGGACGCCTCACACGCTGCCTTGATGTGGGCGGGGGTGCCGTCCAGGGTCCAGGCGCCGCCACCGGGGCGCAGGTGCCCGCCCTTGGTGGCGACGAGCACGCCGGAGGTGTCACCGCCGTAGGAGGCCAGCGCTTCGGCGATGAGGGTCTCGTTGTGACCGACGTCGCTCGCATCGAGGTGGTACGCATCGGCGGTGTCGATCAGGGTGATGCCGGCGTCGAGGGCGGCGTGGATCGTGGCGAGGGAGCGAGACCGGTCGGGACGCCCCTCGATGGACATCGGCATCCCGCCGAGTCCGATGGCGCTGACCTTGGTGTCGCCGATCTGGCGCAGCTGCATGGGGTGGCTCCTTGCGGTGGGCGGGTGGCCGGCGGGTCCGGCCCTGAGTTTCAGCGGGTTGGTGACGTCGTCAAGGATCCCTGTCAACGATTGACAAGTCCAACAGTAGAAAGTGCTGGCAGTATCCATTTACACTTCTGGATCATGGACCTGCGGCAGCTCGAGCACTTCGTCACCGTGGCCGAGGAGCGGCACTTCACCCGCGCCTCGGAACGGCTGTTCATCTCCCAGTCCGGGCTGTCCGCGTCGATCAGGGCACTCGAGAAGGAGCTCGACGCGGAGCTGTTCGACCGCAACACCCGCCGGGTCGAGCTGACCGACGCGGGACAGGCGCTGCTCGAGGAGTCGCGACGGACCCTCGCGAGCGTGGTGGCTGCGCGGGATGCCGTCGCCGCAGTCCAGGGCCTGCGACGGGGCCGACTGCGGGTCGGGACCGAGCAGTGCCTGGGTGCGGTCGACGTGCCCAGGGAGCTCGCCACCTTCCATTCCGCGCACCCCGGCGTCGAGCTGGTGGTCCAGCAGGCGGGGTCGGCCCGGTTGGTCGACGAGGTGCACACCGGACGTCTTGACATCGCCTTCGTCGCAGGGTCGGCCGGCGCTCCTGACGACGTGAGGTTCGAGCGGCTCGAGAGCGAACCCATGACCGTGGTCTGCCGACCCGAGCACGGCTTGACCCGCGCCAAGCGGCTGGGGTGGAAGGCGCTGGGCGGTGAGACGTTCGTCGACTTCAACACCGACTGGGGCTCCCGGCAGGTGGCCGACCGGGCCTTTGCGGCGGCAGGAGTCGCCCGGCGGATCGCCTCGGAGGTCAATGACGTCCACACCTTGCTCGACCTCGTCGAGCACGGCCTGGGCATCGCCGTCGTGCCCAAGCACATCGCCGCCAAGAAGGCTGGGAAGCTGATCGCCGTGCCGCTGCCCGCGGATGCGCCGACCTGGGACGTCACCATCGCGCTGCCGGCCAGCGCCACCACCGCCGCCGGCGAGATCTTCCTGGCACCCATCCGCCAACGGTTCCACCCCTGAGGGACGGGCTGACCGAAGATCCAGCGGGGCACTCACGCGGCTGAGCCCGTGTCGCGCCGTGCCGTGTCGGTGGCTGATGGGATGGTCCTGTCCATGGAACTCGTGGGCATCCTCATCCTCGGCCTGGTCGTCGGCGCAGCCGCCGGCTGGTGGAGCGCGCGCGGGTCCGCCTCCGCCGCCCTGGCGTCGGCGCGCACCGAGGCCGACCTCCTGCGTGAGCGCGTGGTCGACCTCGAGGCCGCGGTCTCCGACGACGCCCAGACCGCAGCGGCCCTCCTGCCCCTCCGCGACGCCCTCGTGCGGGTCGAGCAGCAGGTCGGCACGCTCGAGCGTGACCGCACCAGCCAGTTCGCGGCGCTCGAGACGACGATGGCGGCGGTGCACGAGTCGACCACCGCCCTGGGTCGCCAGACCCAGTCGCTGGCCGGTTCGCTCAACTCCTCGACCGTGCGGGGGGCCTGGGGTGAGGTCCAGCTGCGACGGGTGCTCGAGCACGCCGGCATGCTCGCGCGGTGCGACTTCGACGAGCAGGTGTGCCGCGTGAGCCGGCACCAGCGCCAGGTGCGCCCCGACGTCGTGGTGCGCCTGCCCGGCGACAAGTACCTCGTCATCGACGCCAAGGCCCCGATGGGTGCCTTCCTCGGCGCCCAGGCCGACGACGTCCCGGCCGGTGAGCGCAAGGAGCTCCTCCGGTCGCACGCCGCGTCGCTCAAGTCGCACGTGACGTCGCTGGCCGCCAAGGACTACTGGACTGCCTTCGACAACTCTCCCGAGATGGTGGTCTGCTTCGTCCCCAGCGACGCCATGCTCGCTGCGGCCCTGTCGGCCGACCCGGCCCTGCACGAGGACGCCATGTCCCGCCGCGTGGTGCTCGTCGGTCCGGGCTCGCTGCTCGCGCTGCTGCGGACCGTGGCGTTCACGTGGCAGCAGGATGCCCTGACGGCGCACGCCCGCGAGGTGATGACCCTCGGGCGCGACCTCTACGACCGGCTGGGCACGCTGGGCAGCCACACGATGCGCATGGGCACCGCCCTGCAGCGCTCGGTCGAGGCCTACAACCAGATGGTCGGGGCCCTCGAGTCGCGGGTGCTGGTGTCAGCGCGGCGGATGCACGAGGCAGGGATCGTCGAGCGGCCACTGCCCACCCCGCTGCCGCTCGAGACCGGCCCGCGGGTGCTGACGGCGATGGAGCTGATCGAGGCCGCCACGGCCGACGCCGAGCGACCTCAGCTGGACTTCGACGACGTCGAGATCCCGCCGAGGTGGACCGGCAGGGAGTCGACCGCGTAGACGATCGACTGGTCGCGGAACTGCAGGCTTTCCGGGGCTGCGGCGAGCGCCAGCTCCGGGAAGCGGCGGACCAGTCGGGGGAAGGCGATCCGCAGCTCGAGCCGGGCCAGCTCGGCTCCGACGCAGCGGTGGAAGCCGTACCCGAATGCCACGTGCGGTGACGGCGGGCGGTTGGGGTCGAAGGTGCCCAGGTCGGGACCGATCCGGTGGTCGCGATCCGCCCGGCTCAGGGCTGCGATGACCACGTCGCCCTTGTGGATCGTCTTGCCGAAGAGGTCGAGGTCTTCCTTGGCGAACCGCGGGAAGGCGATCTGCACGACGCTGAGGTAGCGCAGCATCTCCTCCACGACCCGGTCGATGGAGCTGTCGTCGTCGCGGACGAGCTCGAAGTGCTTGCGGTCGCGCAGCAGCACCAGCGACCCCAGGGCCAGCATGCTGGCGGTCGTCTCGTAGCCGCCGGTGAAGACGCCGTCGGCGAGCCCGGCGACCTCCTCGTCGCTGACCTCGTCGCCCACCGCAGCGAGGATCCGGCCCAGGAGCCCGTCGCCCGGGTCGACCCGCTGCTTGCGGGTGGCGTCGAGCAGGAAGAGCTGGCTCTGCGAGATGGCGCCGAAGGCACCCGCACCCCCGGCCGTGACGTCGAAGCGGGCGTGGCTCAGCGTGCGGAAGCGCTCACGGTCCTCCACGGGAAGACCGAGCAGCTCACAGATGACGAGGAACGGGATGGGGAAGGCGAAGTCCTCGACGAGGTCGACGACCGGGCCGTTCGCCTCCATCCGGTCGAGCTGGTCATCGACGATGGCCTCGATCCTCGGAGCCAGCCGGTTGATGCGGCGCATGGTGAACTCGGGCGTGAGCAGGGCCCGCAGTCGGGTGTGCTCGGGCGGGTCGGTGAAACCCAGCCCGCCCACGCTGGCTCCTGCCGCGCCGACGTACGGCCGGATGTCGTTGCTGAACCTGCGCTGGTCGGCCAGGACGGCTTTGGCCTCCTCGTGGCCCGACACCAGCCAGATGTTCATGCCGAACATGTGCGCGAGCCGGTGGACCGGCTCCGGGGCGGTCGTCCCGATCCGGTGCACCGGATCGAGGCCGGAGCGCCGCAGCGGGCGGAGCAGGCGGCGGGGCACGGCGTCGAGGCTCGAGAGGTCGACCGGGCCGCCGCCCGTGGCACGGGCGATGAGCCGCTGCGTGAGGCGCGCCCGCGCAGAGGTCAAGCCGATCATGGGTCAGACGGTACCCGCGTGGCGTCGTCGCGACGGACAGGCTCCCTAGATCCGGGTGCGCGTCGCGACCGACGCCTCCCGCACCAACCCCCGACTCCTGGCCACCCATCCCGCACCAACGCCCGAAATGCGCTACCTGGAGACGCACTGGTGGCCAGAAGTCGGAGGCCTCCGCGACCTCACGAAACCCACCGTCAGTGGAGTGAGCCGGCCTCTTCGAACGCTCCGTCGTGGCGCATCTTGTCGCTCAGCCCACGGGCCTTGAGGTCCCTGCGGATCTCGTTGGGCAGCGAGAAGAGCAGGCTCTCCTCGGCAGCCACGACGGGCTTCACGTCGGCGTAGCCCCGCTCGCCGAGGTACGTGAGCACGTCCCGGACCAGCAGCTCGGGGACCGACGCCCCGGAGGTCACCCCCACCGTGGAGACGCCCTCGAGCCACGCCTCGTCGATCTCGTCGGCGTAGTCGACCAGGTGGCCGGCGCGGGACCCGTGCTCGATCGCGACCTCGACGAGCCGCACCGAGTTGGACGAGTTGCGCGAGCCCACGACGATCATCAGGTCGCACTCCGGCGCCATCTGCTTCACGGCCAGCTGACGGTTCTGGGTCGCATAGCAGATGTCGTCGCTGGGCGGGTCCTGCAGGGACGGGAACCGCTCGCGCAGCCGCCGCACCGTCTCCATCGTCTCGTCGACCGACAGCGTCGTCTGCGAGAGCCAGACGACCTTCTCCGGGTCGCGGACGGTGACGTTGGCGACGTCGTCGGGGCCGTCGACCAGGGTGATGTGCTCAGGAGCCTCGCCCGAGGTGCCGACGACCTCTTCGTGCCCCTCGTGGCCGATCAGCAGGATGTCGAAGTCGTCGTTGGCGAACCGGACCGCCTCGCGGTGCACCTTGGTGACCAGCGGGCAGGTCGCGTCGATCGTCTTCAGGCTGAGGGCCTTGGCCTCCTCGTGGACGACCGGGGCGACCCCGTGGGCGGAGAAGATGACGGTCGCGCCCTCGGGCACCTCGTCGGTCTCCTCGACGAAGATCGCGCCACGCTTCTCGAGCGTGGTGACGACGTGCTTGTTGTGCACGATCTCCTTGCGCACGTAGACCGGGGGCCCATAGAGCTCGAGGGCCTTCTCGACGGTCACGACGGCCCGGTCGACGCCCGCGCAGTACCCCCGCGGGGCGGCCAGCAGCACGCGCTTGGTGGCCTGGTCAGTCGTCTGGGTCATGGCTCCATCGTAGGTGGCCGTCGCCGGCCACCCCAATCCGCGGGCGGGGTGTGCCGCGTGGTCACCACGCGGCATACCCCGCCCCGGGCGCCAGCTCAGAGGGAGTGCGGCCCGAAGCGCTGCCAGGCCACGAACGCCGCGAGCAGCCCCAGGACGACGTTGACCGGCACCACCTGCGGCTCCTTGCGGCGCAGGTGGGTGACCACCGCCAGCACCTGCACCACGACGAGCCCCGTCGCGGCCAGCGGCGTCAGCCAGGCCGCGATCCCCGTGGCGGCGGGGAGGACCAGCCCGATCGCGCCGAGCAGCTCCATCACGCCGATGAACCGCACGGCGCGGTCGGAGAAATCCTCGACCCACGGCATCGTGCCTTCCAGCGCGCGACCCCGGGTCGACTTCAGCGCGCCGGCCACTCCGAAGGCGACGGCCAGGATGATCTGCACGATCCACAGCACGGTGTTCATGGTTTCCCTCACGGTCCCGGAAGTGGAGGCCATCCTCCACTCTCTCCGTGCGGGAAACCATCGATGTGGAGGATGTATTCCACTTACCTCGAGCCCACCTATGCTGGGCCGATGCCGAGCACACCGGAGTGCGAGTCGCGACACCTGCGCGCGGACGCCGAGCTCAACCGGAGCCGGATCCTCGCCGCCGCCCAGCAGGTCTTCGGTGAGCAGGGGGTGTCCGCGCCGCTGAGTGAGGTCGCCGCCCGCGCCGGCGTCGGGATCGCGACGCTCTACCGCCGCTTCCCCGACCGTGCCGCCCTGGTCAGCGAGGCCTTCGAGGACGCCTTCGACCGCTACGACGCCAGCGCCGACCAGGCCCTCGCGGAGGACGACCCGTGGGAGGGGTTCGCGGGGCTCGCGGAGCGGATGGGCGCCCTGCAGGCGGAGAACCTCGGGTTCGCCCACCTCATCCAGTCGTCGATGCCGATGGGTCGGACCGGGACCAGCGCCCGCGAGCGCAGCTACCGCAAGGTGCTCGAGGTGATCCGGCGCGCGAAGGAGGCCGGGGTGCTGCGCGACGACTTCAGCCCCGAGGACCTGCCGATCCTTTCGTTCGCCCTCGCGGGGGTGATCGAGACGACCCGCGACGACCTGCCCGACGCCTGGCGACGCCACGTGGCGCTGTTCCTCGACGGCTGCCGCCCTGCCGGCAGCAGGCCCGACGGCCGGCGCCACAGACCGTCCGCGCTGCCGCCGGCAGCGGAGCCGGCCGGTCTCCAGCGCGCCATGCTGCGCTCGTCCCGTCGGCGGCAAGGTCGTGGGTCGCGCTCCGGTGACGGGCCCACCTCCTAGAGTGGACGCGTGAGCGGCCCAGACCAGCGCCCGGCGCTGCCCGAGAAGGCCGCCGACACCTCGGCGGAGTCGCCGTGGCCGGTGCGGCTGCTGAGCATGCGCATCGCCGAGTACGTCGAGAAGATGTCGGTGCTCTGGGTCGAGGGGCAGGTCGTCCAGCTCACCCGCCGCCCCGGCCAGCGCACCGCCTACCTCACCCTGCGCGACCCCGATGTCGACATGTCCCTCTCGGTCGCGATCCAGGTCAACGCCCTCGACGCGATGGCGACGCCCCTGACCCAGGGAGCGCGGGTCGTCCTCCAGGCCAAGCCGGTCTTCTGGACCCAGCGTGGCTCGTTGATGCTCGACGCCCGCCAGATCCGGCCCGTGGGCGTGGGCGAGCTCCTCGCGCGGGTCGAGCACCTCAAGCGGACCCTCGCCGCAGAGGGCCTGTTCGACCCCGAGCGCAAGAAGCCGTTGCCGTTCCTGCCCCGCACCGTCGGGCTGGTCTGTGGGCGGGCGGGGGCCGCGGAGAAGGACGTCGTCGAGAACGCCCGTCGCCGCTGGCCCACGGTCCGCTTTGAGATCCGTGAGGTCGCCGTGCAGGGCGGCAACGCGGTGCAGGAGGTGATGGCCGCGCTCCAGGAGCTCGACGGGCGGCCCGACGTCGACGTCATCGTGATCGCGCGTGGGGGCGGCTCGGTCGAGGACCTCCTCCCGTTCAGCAACGAGGCCCTGGTGCGCGCGGTCGCCGCCACCCGCACCCCCGTCGTCTCGGCGATCGGCCACGACGTCGACACTCCCCTGCTCGACCACGTGGCTGACTGGCGTGCCTCCACGCCCACCGACGCGGGCAAGCGGGTGGTGCCCGACGCGCAGGCCGAGCGGCACGGCATACGCCACTCGCGCGACCGAGGGCGGCGCGCGCTGCACGCGCGGATCGCCAGCGAGCGACGGCACCTCATCGCGCTGCGCTCGCGCCCGGTGATGGCCCGCCCGGCGGCGATGATCGACGCCCGTCGCCAGGAGCTCGACGCCCTGACCGACCGGGCCCACCGTCGCGTCCTCGCCTCGGTCCACCGGGCGGCCGACCAGGTCGCCCACCTGCGTGCGCAGGTCAGCACCCTCTCGCCGTTGTCCACCCTCGAGCGTGGGTATGCCGTCGTGCAGCACCGCGACGGGCGGGTCGTCATGGACCGGGCCGACGTGACGGTCGACGAGGTGCTCCGCGTGCGCGTGGCGCGTGGCGACTTCGCCGCGAGCGTCGTCGGCCTGCCCGGCAGCTCCGGTTAGGCTCCTCCACCATGGCCAAGGGAGCAGAGAAGGCGACACCCGCCGTCGAGACCGACCGCACCGTCGAGACGGACGGCGCGTTCGACGACATCGCGGAGCTGTCCTACGAGCAGGCCCGCGACGAGCTGATCAGCGTGGTCGCCCAGCTCGAGGGTGGCCAGCTCGGGCTCGAGGAGAGCATGCGCCTGTGGCAGCGGGGCGAGGCGCTGGCGGCCCACTGCAGCACCTGGCTCGACGGCGCCGAGGCCGCCCTCGCCCAGGACGACCCCGAGGACTGAGGCCCGGCCGGGGCTGCCCGACCCGGATGGTCCTGCGCAGGTCAGCTGGTCGGGACGGGACGGAGCGTCTCGGCGAAGGCCGTCAGCTCGTCGAACGTGCCGGTGCCGGTCACGATCGTCGTGAGCTCGGAAGCGGTCTCCGCGCGGTGGACGAGGCTGTTCTGCACCTTGCCGCTGCGGACGTAGGTGCCCCACGTCTGGCCCGCCACCTGCACCTCACCGGTCTTGGCGGCGCGGTTGGTCTGCGCCGACACCCACTCGTCGGTGGCGTCCTTGGTCTGCTCGATCGCGACGTAGTTGCCGGTCGGCGACTGGTAGCCGGCGTGCCAGGTCATCAGGCCACCGGTGGAGCGGACGTAGCGCACGCTCGTGGCCTTCCACCCGTCCGGCAGCGCCTCGGGCCGGTCGATCGGCCAGCCGCTCGTGCGCGCCATCTCGACCGAGGTCCCGGCCACGTCGACGGGCGGCTGCGAGACGCTGTTGACCCGGGGCACGATGGCGATGAGGGCGGCCACGATCACGCCGATCACCACGAGCGACCGGACCATGTTGGCCACGGAGCCGTTGGCGTAGGAACTGCGGGGGGCGGGCGTGCTCACGCTCCCATCGTCCACGACCGGGGCACCCCGGCGCCAACCGCCCCCACCACCGATAGGCTTCGGGCGCTCACCCGCCGTCGCGTGAAGGATCCATCGCATGTCCGAGCAGCACCTCCCCTCGTCCTTGCGCGTCGGCGTCGAGGCGCCCGACCGCAACCTCGCCCTCGAGCTGGTGCGGGTGACCGAGGCGGCCGCGATGGCCGGCGGCCGCTGGGTCGGCCGGGGCGACAAGAACGGCGCCGATGGGGCCGCGGTCGAGGCCATGCGCGCCCTGATCAGCACGGTCTCGATGAAGGGTGTCGTCGTCATCGGCGAGGGCGAGAAGGACGACGCCCCGATGCTCTACAACGGCGAGGAGGTCGGCGACGGCAACGGTCCGGAGTGCGACGTCGCCGTCGACCCGATCGACGGCACGACGCTGACCGCGAAGGGACAGTCCAACGCCGTGTCGGTGCTCGCGGTGTCCGATCGCGGCAGCATGTACGACCCGTCCGCGGTCTTCTACATGGACAAGCTCGTGACCGGTCCGGAGGCGGCCGACGTCGTCGACATCCGCCTGCCCGTTGCCGAGAACATCAAGCGGATCGCCAAGGCCAAGAAGGAGACGGTCGAGGACGTCACGGTCGTCATGCTCGACCGCCCCCGACACCAGGAGCTCGCCGACGAGGTGCGCGACGCCGGGGCGCGGCTGCGGTTCATCTCCGACGGTGACGTCGCCGGCGCGATCATGGCGGCCCGCGACGACACCGGCATCGACCTGCTACTGGGGATCGGCGGCACCCCCGAGGGCATCATCACCGCCTGCGCCATCAAGTGCCTCGGCGGGGTCATCCAGGGTCGGCTGTGGCCGCAGGACGACGACGAGCGCCAGCGCGCCCTCGACGCCGGGCACGACCTGGACCGCGTGCTGTCGACCGACGACCTCGTCACCGGCGAGAACTGCTTCTTCGTGGCCACCGGCATCACCGACGGCGAGCTGCTCAAGGGTGTCCGCTACCGCGCGGGAGGGGCCACGACCCACTCCCTGGTGATGCGCTCCAAGTCGGGCACGATCCGGCTCATCGAGAGCCACCACCAGCTGGCCAAGCTGCGTGCCTACTCCTCCGTGGACTTCGACCGCGCCGGCCCGGGCGGTGCCTCGTGACCCGCCTGCTCGTCGTCGGCGAGGCTCTGGTCGACATCGTCGCCGAGCCGTCCGGGGAGCGCACCGAGCACGTCGGCGGGAGCCCGGCCAACGTGGCCATGGGCCTGGCGCGACTGGGGCACGACGTCGACTTCGCGGGCTGGCTCGGCCGCGACGAGCGGGGCGAGCGGATCTCCGCCCACCTCGCCGACCACGGCGTCCACGTCCTGCCGGAGAGCTTCGGTGACGACCCGACGTCGACCGCCGTGGCGACCCTCGACGACACCGGCGCCGCGTCCTACGACTTCGACCTGCACTGGAACCTGCCGACGATCGCGCTGCCCGAGGGCACCGGGCACGTCCACACCGGGTCGATCGCCACGGTCCTGCTCCCCGGTGCGGCCAGCGTCACCGCGGCCCTCGAGGCCGTGCGGTCGCAGGGCACGGTCTCCTACGACCCCAACATCCGCCCCAGCATCATGGGCGACCTCGACCCGGTGCGAGCCCGGGTCGAGGAGCTGGTGGCCCTCAGCGACGTGGTCAAGGCGAGCGAGGACGACCTCGCCCTCCTGTATGCCGGTCAGTCACCCGAGCAGGTCATGGCGGCGTGGGTGGGTCTCGGGGCCGGCATCGCCGTGGTGACCCTCGGCGCCGACGGTGTCGCCTACCGGGTGTCCGGCGACGACACGGTCGCCCGCGCCGACACCCGGGCCGAGCAGGTCGTCGACACCGTGGGGGCGGGTGACTCGTTCATGGCCGGGCTGGTCTCCGGACTCGTGGCCGCCGGACTGCTGGGTGACCCGGGTGCGCGCGAGCGGCTGCGCACCGCGACACTGGAGGAGGTCCGGCCCGCCGTCGAGCGCGGCCTGGCCACCAGTGCTGTGACCGTCGGCCGGGCCGGCGCGTACGCCCCCGCACTGGACGAGCTGTAGAGCTCGAGCTGTAAGAGCAGTAGCCCCGAAGACAGGAGCACGACGAGCCGATGGCCGAGTTCGAGTACGAAGACCTGCTGCCGACCGGTCCGGACCAGACCGAGTACCGGCTGCTGACCACCGAGGGCGTCTCCACGGTCGAGGGTCCCGGCGGCCGCACCTTCCTCCAGGTCGAGCCCGAGGCACTGCGCACGCTGACCGAGACGGCGATGCACGACATCGCGCACTACCTGCGTCCGGCACACCTGGCCCAGCTCCGCCGGATCATCGACGACCCGGAGGCCAGCAACAACGACAAGTTCGTGGCGCTCGACCTGCTCAAGAACGCCAACATCGCGGCGGGCGGCGTGCTGCCCATGTGCCAGGACACCGGCACCGCGATCATCATGGGCAAGCGTGGCCAGCAGGTCCTGACCTCGGGCTCCGACGAGCGGGCCCTCGCCGAGGGCGTCTACGACGCGTACACCCGGCTCAACCTGCGCTACTCGCAGATGGCCCCCATCACGACCTGGGAGGAGAAGAACACCGGCTCCAACCTCCCGGCCCAGATCGAGCTCTACGCCGACACCGCCGAGGGGCACGAGACGGCATACAAGTTCCTCTTCATGGCCAAGGGCGGCGGCAGCGCCAACAAGTCGTTCCTCTACCAGGAGACCAAGGCGGTCCTGAACCCCGAGCGCATGCTGGCCTTCCTCGACGAGAAGCTGCGCAGCCTCGGCACCTCGGCCTGCCCGCCCTACCACCTGGCCATCGTCATCGGCGGCACCAGCGCCGAGTTCGCCCTGAAGACGGCGAAGTACGCGTCGGCCAAGTACCTCGACGAGCTGCCCCGCCAGGGGTCGATCACCGCACACGGCTTCCGCGACACCGAGCTGGAGGAGCAGGTCCTCGAGCTGACCCGCAACTTCGGGATCGGGGCGCAGTTCGGCGGCAAGTACTTCTGCCACGACGTGCGGGTGGTCCGTCTCTCCCGGCACGGCGCCTCGCTGCCGATCGCGATCGCGGTCTCGTGCTCGGCCGACCGGCAGGCGCTCGGCAAGATCACTCCCGAGGGCGTCTTCATCGAGGTGCTCGAGAAGGACCCGGCGCGGTTCCTGCCCGAGACCACCGACGAGCACCTCGAGGACGAGGGCGACGACGTCGTGCGCATCGACCTCAACCGGCCGATGGACGAGATCCGCGCCGAGCTCACCAAGTACCCGGTGAAGACCCGGCTGTCGCTGTCCGGACCGCTGGTGGTCGCCCGCGACATCGCGCACGCCAAGATCAAGGAGCGGCTCGACGCCGGCGACGGCATGCCGCAGTACCTCAAGGACCACGCCGTCTACTACGCCGGTCCGGCCAAGACGCCCGAGGGCTACGCGAGCGGGTCGTTCGGCCCGACCACGGCTGGTCGGATGGACTCGTACGTCGACCAGTTCCAGGCCGCCGGCGGCTCGATGGTGATGCTCGCCAAGGGCAACCGCTCCAAGCAGGTCACCGACGCCTGCGACACCCACGGCGGCTTCTACCTCGGGTCGATCGGCGGTCCGGCGGCCCGGCTGGCGCAGGACTGCATCAAGTCGGTCGAGGTGCTCGAGTACCCCGAGCTCGGCATGGAGGCGGTCTGGAAGATCGAGGTCGAGGACTTCCCGGCGTTCATCGTCGTCGACGACAAGGGCAACGACTTCTTCGCCTCGACGATCAAGCCGATGGCCATGTCCATCCCCAAGCGCCCCGGACTACTGTGAGCGAGGACCACGCTGTGAGCGAGAACCCAACGACCGCAGGCGATTTCGACGACTTGCTCGACGCCAACCGCACCTATGCGTCGACCGACTTCGCGACGGGTGGCTTCGACGGCATCGCGCACGCCGGCGTCGCCATCGTCACGTGCATGGACTCCCGGATCGACCCGCTGCGACTGCTCGGGCTCAAGCCCGGCGATGCCAAGATCTTCCGCAACCCCGGTGGCCGCGTGACCGCCAACGCCCTCGAGGCGCTGGTCCTCGGCGTGCACCTGCTCGGGGTCGAGCGGATCCTCATCGTGCCCCACACCCGCTGCGCCATGGCGAGCAACACCGAGGCCGAGCTGCGCGAGCGGGTCGGCGCCTCGGCCGGCCAGGACGCGTCGTGGCAGGGGTTCCACGTCATCGACAACCAGCGCGAGGCCCTGATGGCCGACGTGCGAGCCGTGCGCTCGCACCCACTGATCGGCGACCAGGTCCCGGTCGGCGGGTTCATCTACGACGTCGACACGGGGCTGCTCGAGCAGCTGGTCTGAGCGGCCGCGCGCCGACGCAGACGCGGGGTATGCCGGGTGGTGACCACCCGGCATACCCCGCGTCGCGTCGTGGGCGCGTCGGCGGTCTACGCCGTCAGGCGAGGGCGACGGTGACGTCGATGTTGCCGCGGGTCGCCTTGGAGTAGGGGCACCGCTCGTGCGCCGCGTCGACCAGCTGCTGGGCGGTGCCGCGGTCGAGGCCGGGCACCTCCGCGACCAGCGCGACCGCGAGACCGACACCCGTGTCGGTCTTCCCGAGGGTCACCGTGGCCGTGACGGTGGAGTCGGAGGTGTCCAGCCCCATCGCCGTGGCCACCGAGTTGAGGGCGTTGCCGAAGCAGGCGGCATACCCGGCGGCGAAGAGGGTCTCGGGGTTGGCCTTGGGGTTGGCCTTGCTGCCGGGCTTGCCGAGCTTGAGGTGGACGACGCCGTCCGCGCTCGTGACGTGCCCGGCCCGGCCACCCTGGGCGGTGGCGGCGATCGAGTAGAGCGGTTCGGTCAGGGACTCGTGGGGCATCAGCGGGGCTCGCATTCGGTGGGGCGACGGATGAGGACATCCTCGGGGCGGATGCCGCTCAGGACAACGGGGGCGGTGCATCCGTGATTCCAGAACGGCCCCATCACCCGCTCGTCCTAGGCTGTGACGATGCCGACACCGGTGCGCCACCTCGTCATCGGCGGCGGGATCATCGGGCTCACCGTGGCCGAACGGCTGTGCCGCGAGCATCCCGGTGCCGACGTCACCGTGGTCGAGAAGGAGTCGACCTGGGCCACCCACCAGACCGGCCGCAACAGCGGGGTCATCCACTCGGGCCTCTACTACCCGCCGGGCTCGCTCAAGGCAGCCTTCTGCCGCGCCGGGGCGGCCTCGCTCACCACCTTCGCCCGGGAGGAGGGCATCCCCCACGAGATCTGCGGCAAGCTCGTCGTGGCGACCAGGGCCGACGAGCTGCCCGGACTCGACCGGTTGCACCAGCGCGGCCTGGCCCACGGACTCGCCGTCACCCGGCTCACCCGCGACGAGGCCCGCGCGCACGAACCCCACGTCGACGCCCTCGCCGCACTGCACGTCCCCGAGACCGGAATCATCGACTACCCCGCCGTGTGCGCGGCGCTGGTGCGCCGACTCGAGCGAGCCGGTGCCACCCTGCTGCTCGACACCGAGGTCCTGGGCCTGGGCAGCGGCGCGGGCCTGGGCGGTGTCGTGGGAGGTGTCGTGGGCGCTCGGGGAGCCGGGGGCATCGTCGTGCGGACCAGCCGCGGCGACCTGCGGGCCGACCTGGTCGTCTCGTGCGCGGGCCTGCAGGCCGACCTGGTGGCGCGACGGCTCGGCCACCGGCCCTCGGCGCGGATCGTCCCCTTCCGGGGCGAGTACTTCGAGCTGCGTCCCGAGGCGACCCACCTGGTCAGGCACCTGGTCTACCCCGTGCCCGACCCCGACTTCCCGTTCCTCGGCGTCCACCTCACCCGCGGCACCGACGGGCACGTCCACGCCGGCCCCAACGCGGTGCTGGCCCTGGCCCGCGAGGGGTACGACTGGCGCACCGTGCGCTGGCCCGACCTGCGCGAGACCCTGACCCACCCGGGCTTCTGGCGACTCGTGGCCCGGCACCACCGGGCCGGGGCCGCCGAGGTGGCGCGCTCCCTGTCCCGACACCGCTTCGGGGCGAGCCTGCGCCGGCTGGTGCCCGAGCTGCGTGACGACGACCTCGTGCCGGCCGCGGCCGGGGTGCGCGCCCAGGCCCTGCGGGCCGACGGTTCGTTGGTCGACGACTTCCTGATCGAGCGCGCCGGGTCGGTGGTCCACGTCCTCAACGCGCCGTCCCCGGCCGCCACGAGCGCCTTCGAGACCGCCCGCCACATCGTGCGCCTGCTCGACGAATCCGCCTGAGCCGCAACAACTTCCTCCCCGCCCAACTTTATCGGGTCAAGCAAGAAGCTTGACCTTCACCCCAGAACCGAAGTCGAGCGAAGGTCAACGTTCCCCCATGACCCGATAAAGCTGTGGCAGGTGAGGTATGCCGGGTGGTGACCACGCGGCATACCCCGCCTCTGCGTGGCGGGGCGGTCAGAGCGAGAGGCGCGCCTTGACGACGTCGACCAGGCGGTCGGCGACGGCCTGGGCCTGCTCCTGCTCGGCGGCCTCGACCATGACGCGGACGACCGGCTCGGTGCCGGACTTGCGCAGCAGCACGCGGCCGCTGCCGGCGAGCGCCTCCTCCTCGGCCTTGACGGCCGCCTGGAGCTCGTCGTCCGTCTCGACCCGGGCCTTGTCCACGCCCTTGACGTTGATGAGGACCTGGGGCAGCCGGCGCATCACGGTGGCCAGCTCCGCCAGGGGCTTTCCGGTCTCGGCGACGCGGGCGGCGAGCATCAGGCCGGTGAGCACGCCGTCGCCGGTGGTGCCGTGGTCGAGGAAGATCACGTGCCCGCTCTGCTCGCCGCCGAGCGAGTAGGAGGACGCGCGCATGTCCTCGAGGACGTAACGGTCGCCGACCGCGGTCTGTCGCACCGCGATGCTCTCGCGCTCCATCGCCTGCAGCAGGCCGAGGTTGCTCATGACCGTCGCCACGAGGGTGTCCTGGGCCAGCGCGCCGCGGGACTTCAGCGACACGGCGAGGATCGCCATGATCTGGTCGCCGTCGACCTCGGTGCCGGTGTGGTCGATCGCGAGGCAGCGGTCGGCGTCACCGTCGTGGGCGATGCCGAGGTCGGCGCCGCGGGCCACGACGGCAGCCTTGAGGTGGTCGAGGTGCGTCGAGCCGTAGCCGTCGTTGATGTTGAGGCCGTCGGGCTCGGTGCCGATCTCGTAGACCTCGGCGCCGGCCAGCCGGAACACCTCCGGCGAGACCTGGCTGGCTGCACCGTGGGCGCCGTCGATGACGACCTTGATGCCGTTGAGACGGTTGGGCAGGACGGTGAGCAGGTGGGAGATGTAGCGCGTGTGGCCGTCGGGCATCGTCACGACCCGGCCCACGTCGGGGCCGGTCGGGCGCTCCCAGTCCTGGTCGAGGCGGGCGGCGATCTCGTCCTCGATCCGGTCGTCGAGCTTGTGCCCACCGGCAGCGAAGAACTTGATCCCGTTGTCCGGCATGGCGTTGTGCGACGCCGAGAGCATCACGCCGAAGTCCGCGTGGGTGTCATCGGTGAGGAAGGCGATCGCCGGGGTCGGGAGGACGTTGGCGTGGTAGACGTCGACACCCGCCGAGGCCAGGCCGGCGATCACGGCGGCCGAGAGGAACTCTCCCGAGGCGCGAGGGTCCCGACCGACGACGGCCTTCGGGCGGCGCCCGGCTCGACGCGCGTCGTCACCGAGGACGTGGGCGGCAGCCACGCTGAGCCGCAGCGCCAGCTCGGCCGTGATGTCGACGTTCGCGAGCCCGCGAACCCCGTCGGTACCGAAGAGTCGTGCCGTGGTGGGCATGAAGAGGAAGCCTTTCGATCAGGTGCGCGGACGGCCGCCGCGTGGGCAGGGCCGGGCGCACGGGCATCTGGCGTGAACCTACCCCCAAAGACGCCGGAGGCGGCACCCGAGTTGGGCGCCGCCTCCGGACGGGTACTGCAGGGGCAGATCAGCGCTTGCTGTACTGCGGAGCCTTGCGGGCCTTCTTGAGACCAGCCTTCTTGCGCTCCGGGACGCGGGCGTCACGGGTGAGGAAGCCGGCCTTCTTGAGGGCCGGACGGTTCAGCTCCTCGTCGATCCCGTTGAGGGAGCGGGCGACGCCGAGGCGGACCGCACCGGCCTGGCCGGAGGGGCCACCACCGTGGACGCGCACGAGCACGTCGTAGGCACCGTCGAGCTCGAGCAGCGTGAACGGCTCGTTGACGATCTGCTGGTGCACCTTGTTCGGGAAGTACTGCTCGAGCGTGCGCCCGTTGATCTTCCACTCGCCGTTGCCGGGGACGATGCGCACGCGGGCGATGGCCTGCTTGCGTCGACCGGTCGCGGCGCCGGGCACGGTGGCACTGGCGCGACGCGCGGGCTCGTCGGAGGAGACAGGGCCCTCGGACTCGGAGGTGTACTCGGTCAGCTCGACCTCGTCACCCTCGACAGGGGTCTCAGTGTTGATGTCAGTCACAAGAAATCCTTACTGGGAGACCTGGGTGATCTCGAACGGGACGGGCTTCTGGGCGCTGTGCGGGTGCTCGGAGCCGGCGTAGACCTTGAGGTGGGTCAGCTGCTCACGACCGAGCGTGGTGTGCGGGAGCATGCCGCGAACGGCCTTCTCCACGGCCTTCGCCGGGCTCTTGGCGAGCAGCTCGGTGTAGGAGGTGCTCTTGAGGCCGCCCGGGAAACCGGAGTGGCGGTAGGCCTTCTTCTGCTCGAGCTTGGCGCCGGTGAGGGCGACCTTCTCGGCGTTGATGATGATGACGAAGTCGCCACCGTCGACGTGCGGGGCGAACGTGGTCTTGTGCTTGCCGCGCAGGAGGATCGCGGTCTGGCTCGCCAGGCGACCCAGGACAACGTCCGTGGCGTCGATGACGTGCCAGGTGCGAGTGACCTCGGCCGGCTTCGGGGTGAAGGTGCGCAAAGTTCTGAACCTTTACATCGGAATTACATGAGGAAATGCGATGGTTCGGTATGCCGCGTGCGCCCGAGGCGCACGATCCGCCGGGCGGATCGGTGGTGTCGCCTTACGAGGGCGCACGGCACAACAGTGCTCAAGTTTACGGGCAACGCGCTGTGCACCCAAATCGCCGTTGAGGCCGCCTCAAACAGGCCCTGACCTGCGGTGATGCACGTGCACATTTCCTGTGCAAAATACTTGTGCAAACGAAGTGTGCAAAGGTATTGTGCACGCATGGCCACTTCTCGTACCCAGATCGGCGACATGACGGGCCTGCGCCTCGACGCCGCCGCCCTCAAGGTCCTGGCCCACCCCCTGCGCTCCAGGCTGCTCAGCGCCCTGCGCGTCGACGGGCCCGCGACCGCCACAGCACTGGCCGCGCGACTCTCGACCAACTCCGGGGCGACCTCCTACCACCTGCGCAAGCTCGAGTCGGTGGGGCTGGTCTCGGACAACGGCGAGGGCGAGGGCAAGCGCCGGCTCTGGCAGGCGGCCACCGACTTCCACACCTGGGAGGCCAGCGACTTCGCCGGCGATGAGGACTCCGAGACGGCGCTCAACTGGCTGGTCCGCGACTACGCCCGCCACTTCTCCGAGAAGTTCGAGCAGTGGCTCGACGTGCAGGAGACCTGGCCGCTGGAGTGGCGCGACGCCGCCGGCATGAGCGACAACTTCGTGGTCGCCACCCCGGAGCAGGTCGAGCAGCTCAAGGCCGAGCTCGACGAGCTCCTCCTGAGGTACCGACGGGTCGGGCAGGGCAACCCGAAGGCACGCCGCCTCGCCGTCTACTACGCGGCATACCCACTCGACCTCGACCGGGTCCCGACCGGCAAGGACGTGTCATGAGCAGCCTCTCCCCCACTGCGGCCAAGCGGGTCTTCCTCACCCTCAGCACGACCCGCTGGCTCCCGGTCGGCTTCGTCGTCGGCATCTTCACCCTCGTGGCCCGCGAGCGCGGCCTCACGATCCAGCAGATCACCCTCTACATGACCGCGCAGGGGATCATGGTCTTCCTGCTCGAGCTGCCGACCAGCGGGTTCGCCGACGCACTGGGGCGGCGTCCGCTGTTGCTGCTCGCCGGGGTGGTCAACATCGCGGCGGGCGTGGCCTTCCTCTTCGCCCAGTCGTTCTGGCAGTTCGCCCTGTCCGCGGGCCTGATGGGGGTCTACCGGGCGCTGGACTCCGGCCCCCTGGAGGCGTGGTACGTCGACACCGTGCACGAGCGCGAGCCCGGCGCCGACGTCCACCGCGCCATGTCGGCGCAGGGCGTGCTGGTCGGCGTCGGCATGGGTGGGGGCGCCCTGGTGTCCGGTGGGCTCGTGGCCTGGCACCCGTTCCGTGACTCGAGCGCCCTGCTCCTGCCGATCCAGGTCTTCGTGGCGCTGTGCGTCGTGCACCTCGTCGCGACCATCGCGCTCCTGCGCGAGACCCCGCGCAGTGACGACCGGATGCGGGCCCGGCTGGCCGACTCCGTGCGCGAGACCCCGGTGGTGGTGCGCGACGGGATCCGCCTCGTGACGCGCAACCGCGTGCTGGCCGGGTTGGTCGCCGTCGAGCTGTTCTGGGTCATCGGGATGATGGCCTACGAGACGCTGATGCCCCTGCGCCTGTCCGACCTGCTCGGCTCGGAGGCCGAGGCCGGCGCCTGGATGGGCCCGGCTGCGGCCGGCGGCTGGGCGCTGTTCTCGGTCGGCTCGTGGCTCGGTGGCCGCGCGGCCGACCGCTTCGGGCTGGTGCAGGCCGCTGTGCTGGGTCGGGTGCTCAACGGCCTCGGCGTCGTGGCGATGGGCCTGGTCCTCGGACCCGCCGCGCTCATCGCGGCCTACCTCGTGACCTACTCGCTGCACGGCGCCGCGAGCCCCGCCTACATGGGCCTGATGCACCGCGAGGCGAGTGCGCGGAACCGCGCGACGATCCTCTCGCTGGGCTCCCTGGTCATGCAGGCCGGTGGCGCGGTGGCCGGCCCCCTCCTGGGTCTGCTGGCGGCCCACACCTCGATCGCGACCGCGATGGTCGTCGCCGGTGCCGTCAGCACCGTGGGCTTCGTCTGCTTCCTCCCAGCCTGGCGCCGTGGCCGGCTCGAGCCGGTCGACGAGCTCGAGGTCGAGGACGCCACCACCGCCTAGCTCCGTCGCGTGGGTGGACGGCCTCAACCGAGGGTCGCGAGGGCCGGCTCGGGCGCGGGGACACTCGTCGTCCGGCGCAGCTCGCGCGACCCGCGGACCAGCATCGGTGCGAACGACGCGAGCGCCATCACGACGGCGGCCACCAGGATCACCCGACCGGTCCCGTAGGTGTGCGCCAGCGGTCCGGCGAGGGCGTTGCCGGCCGGGATCGCGACGAACGACGTCAGGATGTCCCACGACGACACCCGCGCCAGCACCGAGTGCGGTACACCGTCCTGCAGCGCGGTGTCCCAGCAGACCGAGAAGTACATCAGCCCACCGAAGGCGACCACCGCCGCGCCGATGACCACGGCCAGGTGGCCCGGCCACGCGAACGCCGCCGCGAACAGCGACATCAGCGCCACGCAGGGCCAGCCGACGAAGAGCGGGCGACTCGGCGGCACACGCAGCGCCAGCAGGCCACCCACCAGCCCCCCGGCGCCGGAGGCCGCGGAGATCCACCCGAGGGCGGTGGGGCCGCCCAGGTCGCGCACCGCGATGACGTCGACCAGCACGGTCACCGCCCCAAAGGCTGCGTGGTATGCCGTGGCGGCCAGCAGGCCGGCCAGCAACCAGCTGCGGCTGGTGACCTCGTGCCACCCCTCCCGGAGCTCCGCGAGCAGGCCCACGCGCGCGGCGCGCGGGGCGTCGACGCGGATGGCTGCCACCGTGCCCGCCGACACGAGGAAGGAGGCGGCGTTGACCACGAAGGCCCAGGGGGCGCCGGCCCACGCGACGAACACGCCGGCCGCGGCGGGGCCGAGGATGAAGGCGGAGTTCTGGAGGATGTTGAGGGTGGCGTTCGCCGCGTGCCGCCGGTCCGCCGCCACCAGCAGCGGGCGTAGCGAGACGAAGGCCGGCCCGAAGAAGGCGGCGGCACCACCGGTCACGGCCGCCAGCCCGCAGAGCAGCGGCACGCTGTCCTGGCCGGTCGCGAAGTAGCCGGCGGTGCCGAGGGCGCTCAGGGCCCGCACGACGTCGCTGGCGACCATGATCCCTCCCGGCGACGCCCGGTCGGCCCAGACGCCGCCCACGAGCGTCCCCGCCAGGCGGGCCGCCATGGTGGCTGCGAGGACGAGACCGAGCTCGCTGGCGCTGCCCCCGCCGGCGAGGACGGCGACGGCCAGGGCGATCGGCGCGAACGCGTCGCCGAACCACGACAGGCCCTGGCCGACGGCCAGGAGGCGGAATCCGCTGGGGGCTGGACTGGAGGTCATGCGAGAGATATTAGTACATCGTCTAACTATCTGCCATCTAACTCTCAGACGGTATCCAGATCTGCCACACTGGTCCCATGGCCGAGCAGCAGGAGCAGGACTGGGTGGACCAGCACGTCGAGCGCTGGCGGCGGACCTTCCGGGGGTTCGACCCCGAGGTCGAGGGCGCCCTCGTGCGGATCGGGGCGATCAACCGGCACGTGAAGCGCGCCAACGCCACGGCTTTCGGTGAGCTCGGGCTGGGGCCGGCCGAGTACGACACCCTCCACACCCTGCTCATCCAGCCCGAGCCCAACGAGACGACCCCCGCCCAGCTCGCCGAGGCGTGCCACGTCACTCGCGCTGCGATGACCTCGCGGCTCGACCGGCTGGTCGAGCTGGCCTACGTCACCCGCGAGAGCGACCCCCTCGACCGGCGACGGATCATCGTCCGGCCCACCCAGGCCGGACGGGCCGTGTGGAAGCAGGCCCTCGAGCTGGCCGTGGTCCGCGAGAAGCAGACCCTGGGGGTGCTGAGCGAGGCCGAGAAGGTCCAGCTCAACGCCCTCCTGCGCCGCATCGTCCTCGGCCTCGAGACCTGACCCCGGCGAGTCGGGGCCAGGTCCCGAGTCGTCAGGGCTGGAGGAAGACCGCCACGGTCCTCGGCGGCACGGTCGCGGTGCCCGCGGCCGCGTTCCACGTCGACGTCTTGACGACGGCGTCCGAGCCCTGCTGCTGCACCGGCGACAGAGCCAGGGTGGCGCCGGCCAGGCCGGGCACCTTCTGCGTCACGGCCGTCGGCGACGCGTTGAAGACCACGACCAGGCCCTTGAGCTGCGGGTCGACGTCCGCGCCCTTGGTGTCGTCGATCCGCATGGCGATCACCCCGGGGTGGGCGTCGGCCGTGCCGCTGGCCGGGAAGGAGACCTTGGCGTTGATCGCCGAGGCACTGCCCAGCCGGAACAGCCGGGTGGAGAACCGCAGCCGCAGCAGGTCCTGGGCCTGCGCCGTGGCGCTCTGCACGTCTGCTGCTGCCGGCTTGAGCGCCGGGTTGGCCAGCAACGGCTTCTGGAACGACCACTTCGACTCGTTGTCGCCCTTGAGCGGCAGCCCGTGGCCGAAGCCGTTGTCGGCGCCGGTCCAGTCGAGCGTGTTGAACCAGTCCGAGCTGTCATAGCTGTTGCGGTCCAGTGACTTCGACCGGAGCAGGTCTGCGCCGGCGTGCCAGAACGACGGAGTCTGGGCGAGGGCGGTCGTCGAGAGCGAGAGCGTGTTCATCCGCACCCGGTCGCTCATCGAGGTCGCCACCGGCAGCTTGTAGGTCAGGCTGTCGAACAGCGCCTCGTTGTCGTGGGCGTCGACGTAGGTGATCACCTCGTCCGGCTGGTCGGCATAGCCCGCCGGCTGGCCGTTGTAGTCCACGTCCTTGCCGGTCACCACGGAGCCATTCTCGTTGAGCCGCAACGAGAATGACCTCAGGTTGCCGGCCAGACCGAGCTCGACGAGATCGGTGTCGTGCTTGAGCCGGGTCGCCACATCCGGGTTCGCCCCGAGGTCGCCGTTGGGGTCGGTGGCCTCACCGCTGCCGAACCCCTGGACCCGCGGGTTGTCGTCGAACGGTCCGCCACCCCGCACGGCGTCACGCAACCGGTCCGAGAACGTCCCGATCCCGGTGCCGCCGAGCTGGCCCTGGGTGGCCTGCACGAACCGCGCGTTGTTCGCGACCTCGCCGAAGTTCCAGCCCTCGCCGTAGACGTAGACGGACTTGCCGTCGACGCCGTCCTTGCTCAGCGTGAGCTGGTCGAGGGCAGCCCGGACGGCCAGCATGTTGGCCTTGCTGTGGTGCCCCATCAGGTCGAACCGGAAGCCGTCGACCTTGTAGTCCCGGGCCCACAGCACGACCGCGTCGACCATCGCCTTCTGGGCCATGGCGTGCTCGGTCGCGACGTTCTGGCAGCAGGTCGACGTCTCGACGGCACCACTGGCGTTGAGGCGCTGGTAGTAGCCCGGCACGACCTTGTCGAGCACGCTGGTCTGCGCCTGCCCCGAGGTGGGGGTGTGGTTGAACACCTGGTCGAGGACGACGCGCAGCCCGTCCTGGTGGAGCGCCCCGACCATGGTCCGGAACTCCGCGACCCGCGCTCCCCCGTCGGCCTTGGCTGCCGTCGAGGCGTAGGAGCCCTCGGGTGCCATCCAGTGCCACGGGTCGTAACCCCAGTTGAAGGCGTCCTTGGCGCGGATGGCGTCGATGCACGCCTGCTGCTGGTCGCTGTCCGGCGGGTAGGACTTGAGGTCACAGCCCGGGGTCTGCTGGTTGGCCGGGTCCTCGGGGATCGACGCGATGTCGAAGGTCGGCAGCAGGTGCACCGTGTTGAGCCCCGCGGCCGCGAGCGCCTTGAGGTGCTTGGTGCCGTTGCCGTTCTCCGCGAAGGCCAGGTAGGAGCCGCGGTTCTCGGCGCTCACCGTCGGGTCGTTGACCGAGAAGTCACGGACGTGCAGCTCGTAGATGGTCGAGTCGACGTCCTTGGCCAGCGCCGGCGCCTTGGCCGTGCGCCACGACGCGGGTTGGTATGCCGCGTCGCTGAGGTCGACGGCCACCGACCGGGTCGAGTCGAGGGTCAGGGCGACCGAGTAGGGGTCGGTCACCTGCGTCGTCTCGACCTTTCCGGTGCTGGGGACGTAGACGGTCACCTCGTAGAGGTAGCGCGCGTTGCGCACCCCTGCAGACCCCGACCACGAGCCGTCGGACCCGCGCGCCAGGTGGGTCCGGGTCGCGGCGCTGGCCGGCGCATCGGCGGCCGCGCCAGGGGCCCAGGTGAGCAGGTCCACCCGCTGTGCCGTGGGCGCCCAGATCCGGTAGGCCGGCGAGCGCCCCGCGAAGGTGACGCCGTAGACGCGCTTGCCCGCGTCCGCGGCATACAGGTCGTCGAGGACGTAGGCGATCTGCACACCCGTGGCGTCGATGACCCGGTTGAGGGAGTCGAAGACCCCGACCGCGACCTGTCCCTGCAGGATCTCGGGCACCTGCTTGGCGGTCTTGTCATCGAGCCGCAGCGCGAGGTAGCCGGCGAGCTCTGGATGGGCGGCGACCACCGCGGCCGACAGTCCCCGCGGGTCCCACGTCAGCGGGGCCGACGAGCCGCCGACGATGTCCTCCGCGTCGACACTGAGCCCACCGGTCGCCGACCAGGCCAGCCGCCAGCGCAGCAGCGCGGGGTTGGCGCCTTCGGGGACCATGCCGGCAGGCACGGCGATGAGGTCCTTGCCGACCCAGCCCGCCCGCTGCTTGGTCAGGTCGGGGGCAGCCCCAGCCCTGGCCGCCTTGGCCGTCGCGACGTGCGTGCTGATGTCGTAGGAGATCGAGACCACCATGCCGTCGGCCGGCACGGTCAGCGAGATGTTGCCACCACCCGGCGCGCCACCGGCGCCGAAGTTCACGTCCCAGCTCAGGCCGTGGGTGATCTTGAACTCGTAGGTGCCGGCCGGCACCTGGTCACTAGACCAGGTGTAGATGCCGTCGCCGTTGGGGTCCTGCAGCCACGGTCGCATGCAGTCCGGGCTCCAGTCGGCCGGGCAGCCCAGCTCGGACTGGAACGACCCGGGCGCGGTGACGATCGGACCCTGGGCGTCCGAGGTCACGTAGTGCGTGCCGTGGTCGTAGTAGAACGTCACGCCGGTGGCGGGCGGCGTGTAGCCGATGTTGTCACCCCCCGGCACTCCTCCGGCCCCGTAGTTCTCGTCCCAGGACTTGTTGATCGCGACCTTGTAGGCATAGGTCTTGACCGGGAGGGTGGTGTAGGTGCCCTTCCAGATCTGGTCCTTGGGGTCGAGCGCGAGCTGGGCCTGCGGGCAGTCCGGCGACCAGTCCGCGGCACACCCCATCTCGGAGTTGTGGTCACCGGGGACGCTGGCTGCATCCGGCTGGGTGACCGGCCCGACGTTGCCACCGCCGCCGGCGGCCTTCGGGTCGCCCACGATGCCGTAGCTCGACGACGCCGAGAGGTGGCCCACCGAGTCCTTGGCCACCGCGCGGTACTCCACCAGCGTGCCCTTGGGCCAGGCCGTCGGGTCGCTGACGTCGTGGAAGACGCGGTAGGGCGCGTTGTCGTCGGTGCCCAGCTCCTGCCACGCGGTCGTCCCCACGGGGCGGGCGAGGAAGGAGACCTGCGCGAACGTGTTGTCCGCGATGCCCGCGCCGATCTCGGCACGGCCGCCGACGACGTCACCGGCACCCGGCGAGGTCAGGTAGACCGCGGGCGCCGACTTGGGCTTGTCCATCGGGCTCGTGGCCTTCCACACCGAGACCGACTGCGCCGGGAGGGTGACGGCGAGGCGGCCGTCCTTGGCCGAGCGCACCGACGACGTGGTGCCGTAGACGGGCGCGAACGTCTGGTTGTGGCCGTACGTCGCGAAGGTCGCGGACTTGGCCGTCGTCGCGTTGTTCAGGGCGACGACGTACTCGACGCGCTGGTCCTTGTCGATGCGGGAGAAGGCGAACAGGCCCGCGTTGCTGCTGGCGTAGCGGTGCACCTGCGCACCGTCGGCGAGGGCGGGGTTGGCCGCCCGGACCGCGGACAGCTCCTTGATGTGCTGGTAGAGCGGCGCGCTGGTGTCGAACCGCTCCTTGGCGCCCGGCTCCCCGCCCAGCACCTGCTCGCTCGCGTAGGTGGGGACCTGGGTGGCGAACATGTCCTGCCGGGCCGCCTTGTCGCCACCGGAGCCCATGAAGCCCTGCTCGTCGCCGTAGTAGGTGATCGGCTGGCCCCGGGTGAGGAACATCAACGAGTCGACCAGCTTGACGCGACGCATGAGGTCTGCGGCGTCCGCGCTGGGACCCTTGAGGAGCATGGCGACCCGACCCATGTCGTGGTTGCCCGTGAAGGTCGGCAGCTCGTAGGCGTTGGAGTCGGTGTCGGTGTAGTAGTCGTCGTCGGCATAGAGGTCGCGCAGGTCGGTCCCCGACTTGCCCTGCACCCAGTTGACCGACTGCGCCTGGAAGCCGAAGTCGAGCGTGGCCGGGAGCTTGCCGGTGGTCGTGAAGGTCGACATGTAGGACGGCCGCGAGTCGAAGACCTCGCCGAACATGAAGAAGTCGTCGTTGCCGTCCTTCCTGGCCTGCTCCAGCATCGCCGGGCTGAACTTCTGCCAGAACTCCATGTTGACGTGCTTCACGGTGTCGATCCGGAAGCCGTCGACGCCGAAGTCCACCCACGCCTTGTAGATGTCCTCCATGCCCTGCTCGACGTCGGCCTGCTCGGTGAACAGGTCGTCGAGCCCCACGAAGTCGCCGTACTCCGAGGACTCACCGGCGAAGGTGGAGTCGCCCCGGTTGTGGTAGTTGGTCCGGTCGTTCAGCCACGCCGGCACCTTCACCGTCGCGTCGGCGGGGGTGTTGAAGACCGGGTGGTACGGGAACGAGGTGTTCGGGTCCAGGGCCGGGAAGCCGGGTTTGCCGGCATACGCCTTGTCGTCGAAGACGTTCCCATCGGCGTCCTTGTAGGGAGAGGTCGCCTTGTCGATGTAGGAGTACTGGCCCTCGGAGTAGTTGATGACGTCCGCCGTGTGGTTGGTGATGATGTCGAAGAAGACCTTCATCCCCTTCGCATGGGCTGCCGAGATCAGGGCCGTGAGGTCGGCGTTGGTGCCGAGGTGCGGGTCGACCTGGGTGAAGTCGGTGATCCAGTACCCGTGGTAGCCGGCACTGTCGTTCGGCGGCGCGCCCTGCACCGGACGGTTCTTGAACGACGGCGTGAGCCAGATGGCCGTGGTGCCCAGACCCTTGATGTAGTCGAGCTTCGACTGGATCCCCTTGAGGTCACCACCGTGGTAGTACCCGCTGTTCGTCGGGTCGTAGCCGGTCTGGAACTTGTCGCCGGTCAGCCCACCCTTGTCGTTGGTCGGGTCCCCGTTCGCGAACCGGTCCGCCATGACGAAGTAGTACCGCTCCTTGGTGAGCGGCTCGCGCAACGAGTCCGCGGCATACGCCTGGTCGGCACTGGTGGCCGGCCCCGACAGCTGGACCGGTCGCATGCCCACCTGGTGGCTGACGTCGTCGTAGGAGAACTCGATGCGCGCCGGACCCTTGAGGACCAGCGGGATGTTGCCGCCGTTCTTCGCCCCACCCGCACCGTAGTTCTCGTCCCAGGAGTGGTTGATGACCACCTTGAACTCGTACGAGCCCGCGGGCACGTCGAAGACCTTCGCGTATGCCGTGGTGTTGCCCACCTGCGTCAGGTCCGTCGTCGTGCAGTCCGGAGCCCAGTCACCGGGGCAGCCGAGCTCGCTCTGCAACGAGCCGGCCAGCGTGGCCGTCCGGGGCACCGGGTCCGCGGCGGACGCGGGACCGGCCGCCAACGGCACCCCCACCCCGGCGAAGATGACGGCAGCGCTGCTGAGGGCAGCAAGAAGGGTCTTGGTACGCGCCATGACAGCACCGTCCTGGTCAACGGGAGTTCGGGGGAACCAAGGCAATGTATTCCCGCCCGGCCCGCAGCGCTCGCCGAGAACGACGGGTCCGGCTCAGCGGGCGCGGGCCACCCGGCCCTCGTCCCAGACCGGCTCGTCCGACTCGTAGACCCGGCCGTCCGACCCGAACACCAGGAACCGGTCGAAGCCCCGCGCGAACCACCGGTCGTGGGTCACTGCGATGACGGTGCCCTCGAACGCCTCGAGGCCCTCCTCGAGCGCCTCGGCCGAGTGCAGGTCGAGGTTGTCGGTGGGTTCGTCGAGCAGCAGGCAGGTCGCACCCGACAGCTCGAGCAGCAGGATCTGGAACCGTGCCTGCTGGCCACCGGAGAGCGAGTCGAAGGTCTGCTCGCTGGCCCGCGCCAGGCCGTAGCGGTCCAAGACCCGGGCGGCCTCCTCGCGGGGCCGTCCGGCGCGGTGCTCGTCGCCCCGGTGCAGGATCTCGAGGAGCGTGCGGCCGACGAGGGCGGGCTGCTCGTGCGTCTGGGCGAACCAGCCCGGCCGCACCCTCGACCCCAGTCGCAGCCGACCGGTGTGGGTCACCGAGACCGGCTGGAGGTCGCCGACCGGGCGGTGCTCGGCGTCGGGGTCGCTCCCACCGGCCGCCACGAGGCGCAGGAAGTGCGACTTGCCCGAGCCGTTGCTGCCGAGGACCGCGACCCGCTCCCCGAACCAGATCTCGAGGTCGAACGGCTTCATGAGGCCCCCCATGGCGGGAGAAAGCGTGCCATCGGGAGGTGCCCCCGCCTTCAGCTCGAGCCGCTCGGCGATGACGGCGCGCTTGGCGGTGCGACCACCCTTGAGCCGCATGTTCACGTTCTGCCGCAACGGCGTCTCCTGCGGTGGGCCGGCCTCCTCGAACTTGCGCAGGCGGGTCTGGGCAGCGTGGTAGCGGGGCGCCATGCCGTCGTTGTACTTGGCCTTGACCTTGAGCATCTGCACCAGGTCCTTGATCTTCTGGTGCTCCTCGTCCCAGCGCCGGCGCAGCTCCTCGAGGCGGGAGTTCCGGTCCTCCCGGGCCTGGTGGTAGGTCACGAACCGCCCCGGGTGGACCCACAGGGTCGAGCCGGCACCCCCGGGTTCGAGGGTGGCGACCCGCGTCGCGACCCGGTTGAGCAGCTCCCGGTCGTGGCTGACGAACAGCACCGTCTTCGGCGAGGCGATGAGCTGCTCCTCGAGCCACCGCTTGGCCGGCACGTCGAGGTAGTTGTCCGGCTCGTCGAGCAGCAGCACCTCCTCGGGCCCGCGCAGCAACGCCTCGAGGACGACCCGCTTCTGCTCCCCGCCCGACAGGGTGGTGACCTTGCGCCACTGGGCCTTGTCGAACGGCATACCGAGGGCTGCCACGGTGCAGACGTCCCACAGGGTCTCGTAGTCGTAGCCACCCACGTCGCCCCACGCGACGAGGGCGTGCGCGTAGGCCATCTGGTCGGCCTCGCTGTCGCGTTCCATCATCAGCATCTCGGTGCGGTCGATCTCGGCGGCGGCCTCGCGCACCGGCTCCGGCGCGACCGACAGCAGCAGGTCGCGCACGGTCGAGTCGTCGCGCACCGAGCCCACGAACTGCCGCATCACCCCGAGGCCGCCCGAGCGCGTCACCGCGCCCTCGTGGGCCACGAGGTCACCGGCGATGATCCGGCCCAGCGTCGTCTTACCCGTGCCGTTGGGACCGATGAGGGCCACCTTGGCGCCCTCACCCACGCGGAGGGAGACCTCGCTCAGCAGGGGCCGGCCGTCCGGCAGCACGAAGCTCACGGTGTTGATGTCGAGGTGTCCCACGGGGTCAAGGGTGCTGCACGCGACCCCCGCCCGTCATCTCAGTTGTCTGGCGGCCAACGCCGGACGAAGGGACTAGACGAAGGTAAAGGCTTGTCAAAGTTGGCAGGGAGCACCGGTCCAGACCCCCGACCATGGAAACCTCACCCCGAAAGGACATCCCGTGCCCCGCTCTGCCTCCCCCCTGCGCCTCATGGCTATGGTCGCCCTCGTGGCGATCGTCGGTGCCGTCGGCGTGACGGTGGCAGGCCAGGCGATGGCTGCCCCGGAGGTGGACCGCACCGGTCGGCCGGCCGCTGCGCGAGCCATGTGGGTCTGGGACACGTCCGACCCGCAGGCGGTCGTCAGCCTCGCCGCGGCTCGGGGCATCGGTCAGCTGTATGCCGCCGTCCCCCCGCACGTGGACGGCTCACCGAAGCTCGCCGAGCTCCAGCAGCTCGTCGCCCTGGCCGACGCCGCGGGGCTGCGGGTCGACGCGCTCGGCGGCGACCCGGGCTGGGTCGACAACCCCACGTGGGTGGTCACCAACTGGCTCCAGCCGGCGCTCGCCACCGGACTGTTCACCGGGGTCCACGTCGACATCGAGCCCTACACGACCCCCGCGTGGACGAAGAACCGCAAGGCCGTCATCAAGAAGTACCTCACGACCCTCGACACGCTCGGCGCCGCCGCCGCAGCAACCCCGATCGAGGCGGACATCCCGTTCTGGTTCGACGAGATCGCCGCGAACGGCTCCACGCTGGACCGCGAGATCATGCGTCGCACCGACGCGGTCACCGTGATGGCCTACCGCAACACCGCCGACGGGACCGACGGCACGATCGCCCTCGCCTCGGCCGAGCTGGCCGCGGGCGCACTGCTCGGCCGCCCGGTGCGGGTCGGTCAGGAGACGAACTTCCTCGGCGCCGACCCGACGGAGGTCAAGCAGACCTTCCACGGCATGACGCTGGCGCAGATGGACGCCCAGCTCGCGCTCGTGCGGGACGCGTTCTCGGGCTCCCCCGCGTTCGCGGGGCTGGCGATCCACGACTCGGTCGGCTACGCGGCCGTCACCGGCTGACCGGTCCCCCCGGACTTCCTCCGCTGGGGCTCAGGGCCTCTCGGGCTCCAGGAGCAGGCGGCACCACAGGTCCTCGAGCAGGTCGGCGTAGCGCTGGGCCGACCAGCCGCGCGAGCGGAGCAGCAGCCAGTAGTCGGGTGAGTTGGTCGACCAGATCAGGTCGGCCACCTCGTGGTCGGTGAGGTCTGCCCGCAGGTCGCCCGTCGCGCGCAGGTCGGCGGCCAGCAGCAGCATGTTGGCGGCCCGGCGGTCCATCACCATCGCCCAGGCCGAGGCCGAGGCGGGGTCGGACTCCCCCGCCCTGCGCAGAGCCTCGAGCAGCGGGGCGGTGCGCGGCACGAGGGTCCGCAACGCCGCGGCATACACCGCGAGCTTGTCCCGGCCGGTGCGGGCGGCCTGCACGGCCCGCACGTAGTCGCGCTCCTGGGCGGGCACCGGCTGGTCGCTGGAACCCAGCACCATGTCGACCACGGCGACCGCCAGCTCGGGCTTGCGCCCCACGCTGGTGTAGACGGTGTCGACCGAGACGCCGGCCGCAGCCGCGACCATCGCCACGGTCGTCGCCTCGTAGCCGTGCTCGGTCAACAGGTCCTTGGCTGCGCGCAGGACGGCGAGCCGGGTGCGCTGTGCCTGCTCGGCGCGCAGCGTCGACCGGTAGGTGCGGGTCTTGACGGGCCTGGTCATCGGGCCTACCTTAGCAATATTCGTCCGAAGATGATTCGGATGAAATGGCTTGGCCCGACGACGGGTCGGGAGCCGTGGCCCGGATGCAGCACGAGGAGCGTCAGATGAGCGAGCTCGGGACGACCGCCACGACTCCCACCACCGACGATGGCCCCGGGGTGGTCCACCGGCCGGCGGGCACGGGACGGGGGACGTGGGCGATGGGCTCGTTGTTCGAGCACCTCCTCACTGCTGACGAGTCGGGCGGGCGACTCGGCGTCGCGATCGTGACCCAGCCCCCCGGCATCGCCACCCCGCTGCACCGGCACACCCGTGAGGCAGAGGCCTTCTACCTCCTCGATGGCACCATGACCTACCGCGCCGGGGACGAGGTCTTCCACCTCGCGGCCGGTGACTTCATCTGGCTGCCGGCGATGCTGCCCCACGCCTTCCGGGTGACCGGCGACCGGCCGGTCCGGTTCCTGGGCCTCACCGACCCCGGGCACCTGTTCGACCTCTACGACGAGGTCGGGCTGCCTGCGCTCGAGCACCGGCTGCCGGGAGCGGATGGTCGCCCGATGCCTGAGGAGATCGCCCGGTGGAACGTCGTGGGCCCGCGGTACGGGCTCGAGGTGGTCGGACCGCCCCTGCCCGAGGGCTCCTAGCCCCTCCGCTCGCCCAGGGTGCGCACGGCCCGCGCCTCGTCCGCACGGGAGGCCAGCCCGGTGTCGTCGGGGTAGGTGACCTCCTCCAGCGACAGGCCGTGGGGTGGCATGACGGTGACGCCGGTGTCTCTGACGGCGGCGCGCATCACCTCGGCGGGCCACTCGACCGACCGACGCCCCTCGCCGACCGGCAGCACCGCCCCGACCAGCGACCGCACCATCGAGTGGCAGAACGCGTCGGCCACGACGGTCGCCTCGAGGGTGCCGTCCGCGGCCCTGCGCCACGAGTAGTCGAGCAGCGTGCGCACCGTGGTGGCGCCGTCCCGCTTCTTGCAGAACGCGCCGAAGTCGTTCAGCCCCAACAGTTTCTGCGCCGCGGAGTGCATGGCCTCGACGTCCAGCTCACGCTTGGTGAGGACCGTGTCACGTCGCCGGAGCGGGTCGGCCGTCGCGGGTCGGTCGCACAGTCGGTAGAGGTAGCGGCGCTGCAGCGCCGAGAACCGCGCGTCGAAGCCCTCGGGCACGACGCCGACCGCCCGCACGCCGATGTCTGCGGGGAGTATGCCGCGCAGTCGCGACAGCGCCGCCGCCTCGGCGGAGCGCTCCGACCGACCGCGCAGGGCCGCCCAGGCCGACGGGTCTGCGTCGAGGTGAGCCACCTGTCCGCGGGCGTGCACGCCGGCGTCGGTGCGCCCCGCCACGGTGAGGCGCACCGGTTCGCTGGAGCGCAGCAGGGTGGTCAGGGCGGCCGAGAGCTCCCCCTCGACGGTGCGCAGACCCGGTTGGGCCGCCCAGCCGGAGAAGTCGGTGCCGTCGTAGCCGAGGTCGAGGCGGATCCGCAGGGGCGCGGTCGGCTCCACGCCCTGCTCGTCGTCCATCCCGCCAGCCTAGCCACGGGCACGGCTCCGACGATGCCGGCCGGCGGTCTGCCAGAGTGGGCGGGTGAGGATCGCCACCACCGCGGCGCCGACCGCTGCCGGGCTGGCCCGGCACCGCGCGGCCGTCGCCGCCGCCTTCGCCGTCCAGGGCTTGCTGTTCATCTCCCTGACCACCCGGCTGCCGAGGTTCCAGGACCGGTGGGACCTGTCGGAGCTGTTCGTGTCCGGGCTCCTGCTGATGGTCGTGCTGTTGGCCGGCGCCGGGTCGGCCCTGGCCGAGCTGGCCGCCACCCGCCGGGGCAGTGCCACGACGTTGCGGGTCGGGTTCGTCCTGCAGGCCCTCGGGTTGGCCGCGGTCGCCGGGGCGCCACAGCGGGGTGTCTTCGTGGGCGGGCTCGCTCTCTACGGCCTGGGCCTCGGCGTGGTGGACGCCGCCTCCAACATGCAGGCGGTGGCGGTCGAGCACCGCTACGGCCGCACCATCCTGCCGTCGTTCCACGGCGCCTGGACGGCGGGCGGGATCGTTGCGACCGTCGTCACGATCGCGGTGACGCAGGTCGGCCTGCTCGCCGGGTTGCTGCCGTTGTGCGCCGTGGCGCTCATCCTGCTGGCCGCCCCCCTCCTACCCGCGAGCGCCGACCCGCCGGTGACGACTGCGCCCGGCCTGGACGTCCCGTGGCGCAAGATCCTCCTGCTCGGTGCCGCGATGGTGCTCTTCTACATGGTCGACACCGCCGCGACGACCTGGGGGCCGGTCTTCCTCAAGTCGGTCCACGACGCCCCCGACTGGCTGCTCCCGCTCGCCACCCTCCCCTACCTCGTCGCCAGCCTGGCCACCCGGCTCGCCGGTGACGCCGCGGTCGCCAGGGTCGGGGCCGTGTCCCTGCTCCGCGGCGGTGCGGTCGTGGCGTGCGGGGCCCTGGCCGTCATCGTCTTCTCCCCGTCGTGGTGGGTCGCCGTCCTCGGGTTCACCATCCTCGGTGGCTCGGTGGCCGTGATCGCGCCGTTGTCCTTCTCCGCCGCCGCGGTGGTCGCCGGTGGCGGGCTGGACCCCGAGGCGCGACGGGCGCGGGTGGATGCGGTGATCGCCCGGTTCAACCAGTTCAACTACGTGGGAGGGCTGCTGGGGGCGGTCCTGACCGGCGTGGTCGGGTCGCAGTCGCTACGGCCGGGGTTCGCCGTACCCATGGTGCTGATCCTGGCCATCCTCCCCCTCGCCGGGGCCTTCCGCACCGAGCCGGCGACCCGGCAGACCTGACCCGCGCACCCGCCACCCGCAGGTGGCAGACCACCCCCACTTCTGGCCACCAGCACCTCACCACACCCCCAGAACCGCCGTCCCGTGAGGCACAGGTGGCAACAAGTCGGGCACCACCCCCACTTCCTGCCACCAGCACCTCACCAGACCCCCGGAACCGCCGTCCCGTGAGGCACCAGTGGCAACAAGTCCGGGGGTGGGGCGGGGCGGGGGTACGACGACGAGGGCCGCTCACCCCATGGGGTGAGCGGCCCTCGTCGGTGCCGGGTGGCTGCCTGGGTCAGGCGCCGGCCTTCTCGAAGCCAGCGGCCTCGGCGTCGGCGGCGGACTTGAACCAGAACTCCGCGTGGGTCTGGTCGTACCACTGGCCGTCGGGCTCGTGGAACTTGCCGGAGTCGGCGTTGCCCTTGACGGTGTACTCCGCGTCGGGGGACGAGCCGTCCTCGTTCGCGGCGATGGCACCGGCCGGGACCTCCTTGGCGGCAGCCTCGGTGGTCTCGGTCTCGGTCGCCTCGGTGGACTCAGTCGCCTCGGTGGTCTCCTCGGCCTTGGCGTCGTCCTCCGCAGCCTTGGTCTCGACCGCAGCCTGCTTGGCCTCGGCCTGCTTGGCGGAACGCTTGGTGGCGGCCTCCGCCTCCTTGACCGTCGCCTTCTTGGCCAGCGGCTCGCGGACGAGCTCGATCACGGCCATGGGGGCGTTGTCACCCTTGCGGGCGCCGATCTTGGTGATGCGGGTGTAGCCGCCGGGGCGCTCGGCCATGTCGGGCGCGATCTCGGTGAAGAGACGGTGCACGACGCCCTTGTCGGAGATGACCGACAGGACGCGACGACGGGCGTGGAGGTCACCGCGCTTGGCGAACGTCACGAGACGCTCGGCCAGCGGGCGCAGGCGCTTGGCCTTGGCCTCGGTGGTGGTGATCGAGTCGTGCTCGAACAGCGAGCTGGCCAGGTTGGCCAGGATCAGGCGCTCGTGAGCCGGACCGCCGCCGAGACGGGGACCCTTGGTGGGGGTAGGCATGGTTCAGGTTCTCCTTGGTGTGTGACCTGCCGGCACCGCGGACGGTGCCGACTGGTCAGCGGCGGTTGGTCAGAGCTGCTCGTCTTCGGCCAGGGCGCGGCCGTCGTCAACGAAGTCGTCGTCGTAGTCGCCGTAGTTGTCGGCGATGGCGGACGGGTCGAACCCGGGCGGGCTGTCCTTGAGGGCCAGGCCCATGCCGACGAGCTTGGCCTTGACCTCGTCGATCGACTTCGCACCGAAGTTGCGGATGTCGAGCAGGTCGGCCTCGCTGCGTCCGACGAGCTCACCCACGGTGTGGATGCCCTCGCGCTTGAGGCAGTTGTAGGACCGGACGGTGAGGTCGAGGTCCTCGATCGGCAGCGCCAGGTCGGCAGCCAGGGCGGCGTCGGTCGGCGACGGGCCCATGTCGATGCCCTCGGCCTCGACGTTGAGCTCGCGGGCCAGGCCGAACAGCTCGACCAGGGTCTTGCCGGCGGAGGCCATGGCGTCGCGGGGGGCCATCGAGTTCTTGGTCTCGACGTCGACGATCAGCTTGTCGAAGTCGGTGCGCTGCTCGACACGGGTCGCCTCGACCTTGTAGGTCACGGCGAGCACCGGCGAGTAGATGGAGTCGACCGGGATGCGGCCGATCTCCTGGTCACCGGACTTGTTCTGGTTGGCCGAGACGTAGCCGCGACCGCGCTCGACGGTCAGCTCCATCTCGATCTTGCCCTTGCCGTTGAGCGTGGCGATGTGCAGGTCGGGGTTGTGCACCTCGACGCCGGCCGGCGGAGCGATGTCCGCGGCGGTGACGGCGCCCGCACCCTGCTTGCGCAGGTACATGACGACCGGCTCGTCGTGCTCCGAGGAGACGACCAGGCCCTTGATGTTGAGGATGATCTCGGTGACGTCCTCCTTGACCCCGGGGATCGTGGAGAACTCATGCAGCACGCCGTCGATGCGGATGCTGGTCACGGCTGCGCCGGGGATGCTCGAGAGGAGCGTGCGGCGCATGGAGTTGCCGAGCGTGTAGCCGAAGCCGGGCTCGAGGGGCTCGATGACGAAGCGGCTGCGGTTGTCCGCAACGACGTCTTCGCTGAGTGAGGGGCGCTGTGCAATGAGCACGGGTGTTTCCTTTCTCTTCGGCGACCGCTATATGACGCCGATGATGTGCCGGTCCGACCGGCTGTCCATGCCACCTCTGTCTGCGGCGTGGACCACAACGCTTCGGTATGCCGCGCGCACGAGCGCGCCCGCGGCATACCGAAGCTCGTTGTCAGTTCTTCGAGTAGAGCTCGACGATCAGCTGCTCCGTGAGGATCGTGTCGATCTGCGCACGCTCCGGGAGCTGGTGGATCATGATCTGCAGCGTGCCCGGGACGACCTGGAGCCAGGCCGGGGTGGGGCGCTCGCCGAAGGTCTGGCGAGCCAGCTCGATCGGGAAGGTGTTCACGGACTGCTTGCGAACGGTGATGATGTCGTACTGCTCGACGCGGTAGGACGGGACGTCCACGCGCACGCCGTTGACCTCGAAGTGGCCGTGCGTGACGAGCTGGCGAGCCGCACGACGGGTGCGGGCCAGGCCGGCGCGGTAGACCACGTTGTCCAGGCGGGACTCGAGGATCTGCAGCAGGGTCTCACCGGTCTTGCCAGAGCGGCGCGAGGCCTCCTGGTAGTACCCGCGGAACTGCTTCTCCATGACGCCGTAGGTGAAGCGAGCCTTCTGCTTCTCCTGCAGCTGGGTGAGGTACTCCTTCTCCTGCATCCGGCGACGGCCGTGCTGGCCGGGCGGGAAGGGACGGAGCTCGAAGTTCTTGTCGCCGCCGACGAGGTCGACCTTGAGGCGACGCGACTTCTTGGTGATGGGGCCGGTGTAACGAGCCATGAGTTTTCTCTATCTCCCTGTTCTTTACCGACGGCTCAGACGCGACGGCGCTTGGGCGGACGGACACCGTTGTGCGGCGAGGGGGTGACGTCGCTGATGGCGCCGACCTCCAGGCCGGTCGCGGTCAGGGAACGGATGGCGGTCTCACGACCGGAGCCGGGGCCCTTGACGAAGACGTCGACCTTGCGCATGCCGTGCTCCATCGCGCGACGGGCAGCAGCCTCGGCGGCCATCTGAGCGGCGAACGGGGTGGACTTGCGCGAACCCTTGAAGCCCACCTGGCCGGCAGAGGCCCAGGCGATGACGGCACCAGTGGGGTCCGTGATCGAGATGATCGTGTTGTTGAAGGTGCTCTTGATGTGAGCGTGCCCGTGGGCGATGTTCTTCTTTTCCTTGCGGCGCACCTTCTTGGCGCCGGCCGTACGAGCCTTGGGAGGCATTACTTACCAACCTTCTTCTTGCCGGCGACGGTGCGCTTGGGGCCCTTGCGGGTGCGCGCGTTGGTCTTGGTGCGCTGACCGCGCACAGGCAGGCCACGGCGGTGGCGCAGACCCTCGTAGGAGCCGATCTCGACCTTGCGGCGGATGTCGGCGGCGATCTCGCGACGGAGGTCACCCTCGATCTTGACGTTCGCCTCGAGGTGGTCGCGGAGGGCGACCAGCTCGGTGTCGGTCAGGTCGCGGACGCGCGTGTTCGGGTTGACACCCGTCGCGGCCAGGGCCTGCTGGGAGCGGGTACGACCCACTCCGAAGATGTAGGTGAGAGCGATCTCGACGCGCTTCTCGCGCGGGAGATCCACACCAACAAGACGTGCCATCTTGTGTGTTTCCTTTGTTTCACCGGAGGTCTGGAGCAGTACCGTTCCGGGCTGCTTCCCGAAGCTTTCCTCGGGGCACCGGTCCTCGGCCTCCGGGCCGGGGGTGACGTCCTGGGCTGCGTCGACGACGCTGCTCTCAGGGGCCGGGTACTGCGGTCGATTCACTTGTCTGCGCTTCTCGAAGAGATGCGAGTCGTGCTGGGCGAGTCCCGAACCCGGGCCTCAGGTGGAGCTGGTCAGCCCTGGCGCTGCTTGTGGCGCAGGTTCTCGCAGATCACCATGACCCGGCCGTGACGGCGGATCACCTTGCACTTGTCGCAGATCTTCTTGACGCTCGGCTGGACCTTCATAGCCTCTGCTTCAGTCGATCTGGCACTGTCGCTCCGGGCGGACCGACAGGTCTAACGGGTGGTGCTGGTCGTGCGTCTAGCGGTAGCGGAAGACGATCCGGCCACGGGTCAGGTCGTACGGGCTGAGCTCCACCACCACGCGGTCCTCGGGGAGGATCCGGATGTAGTGCTGACGCATCTTGCCCGAGATGTGAGCGAGAACCTTGTGACCGTTCGTGAGCTCGACCCGGAACATTGCGTTCGGGAGAGCCTCGACGATCGTGCCCTCGATCTCGATGACACCGTCCTTCTTGGCCATATCCTCCACAATCTGTCGTCGTGGCGCCCCCGGCTGGGGCGCACACACGAATACGGCACGCGAGGTCGCGCACCGACAGATCAGTCTACGCCAGGACTGCCTGAGCACGAAATCGCGCTCCAGGCCCCCCAATCACCCGACTTCTGGCCACTCATGGCGCACCAGGACGCCGATTGCGGCCTCAGGTGCCGCACCAGTGGCCAGAAGTGGGGGGAAGGAGCGTGCGGAAGGGGGTCAGGCCAAGGGGGGTCAGGCCAAGGGGGTCAGGCCAAGGGGGCGTATGCCGCGCCGGCGGCTTCCAGCCGCTCCTTGCCGCCGTCGAGGGCGGTCAGCACCCACAGCCCGGCGTCGGTGACGGCCACGGTGTTCTCCCAGTGGGCCGCCCTGGACTTGTCGGTGGTCACGACGGTCCAGTCGTCCTCGAGCACGGTGGTCTCGGCGCTGCCGAGGGTCACCATCGGCTCGATCGCCACGGTCACGCCGGAACGCACCGTGGGACCGCGGTCGCGGACGCGGTAGTTCGGCACCTGGGGGTCCATGTGCATCTCGGTGCCGATGCCGTGGCCGACGTAGTCCTCGATGATCCCGTAGTCGTGCCCGTCGCGCTCGCCAGAGGCGACGATGCTGTCCTCGACCCCGGCGCCCACGGCATACAGCGACTCCCCCACGGTGAGCGCGGCGATGCCGGCCCACATGGAGTCCTCGGTCGCGTCGATCAGGGCGAGGTCCTCGGGGCGCCCGGCGTCGCGGCCGCCCACGATGACGGAGATCGCGGCGTCGCCGTGCCAGCCGTCCACGATGGCCCCGCAGTCGATCGAGATGAGGTCACCTTCGGCCAGCACCCGCGAGCCGGGGATGCCGTGCACGACCTCGTCGTTGACCGACGTGCACAGCGAGCCGGTGAACCCGTGGTAGCCGAGGAACGACGGTGTCGCCCCACACCCACGGATGTGCTCCTCGGCCAGCTCGTCGAGCTGCTTGGTGGTCATCCCCGGACGGACCGTCTGGGCCATCAGCTGGAGGGTCTGACCGACCACCAGACCAGCCTTGCGCATGCGCAGGATCTGGTCGGGGGTCTTGGTCTCGATGCGGGACCTGCCGAACATCAGGATCGAGCAACCCCTTCGAGGGCTTCGGAGATGCGGGTGAAGACGTCGTCGACCGACCCCATGCCGTCGACCTGCACGAGCAGGCCGCGGGCGGAGTAGACCTCGGTCAGCGGGGCGGTCTCGCGACGGTAGATCGCCTGGCGCTCGCGGATGACCTCTTCGGTGTCGTCCTCGCGTCCCTCGATCTCGGCCCGCTTGAGCAGCCGCTGGACCACGGCCTCTTCGTCCACGGTCAGCTCCAGGACGGCACCGAGCGCGTGGCCGTGCTCGGCCAGGATCGCGTCGAGCGTCTCGACCTGGGCGGCCGTGCGCGGGTAGCCGTCGAGCAGGAAGCCCTGCTCGGCGTCGTCCTCGAACAGCCGGTCGCGCACGATCGCGTTGGTGATCCCGTCGGTGACGTAGCCACCGGACGCGAGCACCTCCTTGACCTGCAGACCGAGGGGGGTCTCGTTCTTGATGTTGGCGCGGAAGATGTCGCCGGTCGAGATCGCCGGGATGCCGAACGTGTCGGCGATCTTGGCCGCCTGCGTGCCCTTACCGGCACCGGGCGGACCCAGGATGATCAGACGCATTACCGAAGGAACCCTTCGTAGTGCCGCTGCTGCAGCTGCGACTCGATCTGCTTCACCGTCTCGAGGCCGACGCCGACGATGATCAGGATGGAGGTGCCACCGAACGGGAAGTTCTGGTTGGCGCCGACGAGCTTCAGTGCGATGAGCGGGATCAGCGAGACGAGGCCGAGGTAGATGGCCCCTGGAACGGTGATGCGGGTGAGCACGTAGTCGAGGTACTCGGCCGTGGGTCGCCCGGCGCGGATACCTGGGATGAAGCCTCCGTAGCGCTTCATGTTGTCGGCCACTTCCACCGGGTTGAACGTGATCGACACGTAGAAGAACGTGAAGAACAGGATCAGCGCGATGTAGGTCGCCATGTAGATCGGGTGGTCGCCGCGCACCAGGTGCGCGTCGATCCAGGTCACCCAGCCGGGCTGGTCGCCGGTGGTGGACCTGTTGAACTGTGACAGCAAAGAGGGCAGCGCGAGCAGCGACGAGGCGAAGATCACGGGGATGACGCCGGCCATGTTGACCTTGAGCGGGATGTAGGTCGAGGTCCCGCCGTACATCTGGCGGCCGACCTGGCGCTTGGCGTACTGCACCGGGATGCGGCGCTGGCTCTGCTCGACGAACACGACCAGGGCGATGATGAGGAAGCCGAGCAGGATGACGCCGATGAAGACGTCCCAGCGGCCGTCCTGCTGCTGGATCGCCCAGAGCGAGCTGGGGAACGAGCTGGCGATCGAGGTGAAGATCAGCAGCGACATGCCGTTGCCGATGCCCTTGTCGGTGACCAGCTCACCGAGCCACATGACGACGCCGGTGCCGGCGGTCATCGTGAGCACCATGATGACCAGGGTCGGGATCGACTCGTCGGGCAGGATGCTCGTGCAGTTCGGGCCGAACAGCGCGGACGGGTTCTGGGCGAACGTGATGAGGGTGGAGGACTGCAGGACCGCCAGGCCGATGGTCAGGTAGCGGGTGTACTGCGTCATCTTCGTCTGGCCCTGCTGGCCCTCCTTCTTGAGGGCCTCGAACCGCGGGATGACCACGGTGAGGAGCTGCACGATGATGCTCGCCGTGATGTACGGCATGATGCCGAGCGCGAAGATCGACAGCTGCAGGAGGGCGCCACCACTGAAGAGGTTGGCCAGACCCAGCACGCCGGTGGTCGCGTCAGCACCCTTGATGCAGGCCTGCACGGCGGTGTAGCTCACGCCGGGGACGGGCACGTGCGAGCCGAGCCGGAAGACGACGACGATCGCGAGGGTGAACAGCAGCTTCCTGCGCAGGTCCGGCGTCTTGAACGCACGGGTGAAGGCGGTGAGCACAGGTCCTCCTGGTGACGCGGGCCCGTGGGGCCACGCGATGATGATGGTCAGGCAATCCTACGAAGGCTACCCCGGGTGACGGCTGGGGACAGCAAACGGGGTATGCCGCGCGCTCACCTCAGCGGTGAGCCCGCGGCATACCCTGTCGTTCTGGCGTGGTCAGGCGGAGGTGACCGAGCCGCCAGCGGCTTCGATCTTCTCCTTGGCGGTCGCCGAGAACTTGTCAGCGGTCACGTTGACCTTGACGGTGATCTCGCCGGTGCCGAGAACCTTGACCGGGGAGTTGTCGCGGACCGCACCCTTGGCCACGAGGTCGGCGATGGTCACATCGCCACCCTCGGGGAACAGGGCGGACAGCTTGTCCAGGTTGACGACCTGGTACTCCACGCGGAACGGGTTCTTGAAGCCACGCAGCTTCGGGAGACGCATGTGGAGCGGCATGGCGCCACCCTCGAAGCGCTCCGGGACCTGGTAGCGGGCCTTGGTGCCCTTGGTGCCGCGACCGGCGGTCTTGCCCTTGGAGCCCTCACCGCGACCCACGCGGGTCTTGGCGGTCTTGGCACCCGGGGCGGGACGCAGGTGGTGCACCTTGAGGGCCGTGCCCTCAGGAGCGGCAGCGGCCTTGGCGGCCTTCTTCTCTGCCATGGTCAGTCAACCTCCTCGACAGCGACCAGGTGGGTCACTGTCTTGACCATCCCGCGGATCTCGGGACGGTCCTCCTTGACGACGACGTCGCCAATGCGCTTCAGACCGAGGCTGCGCAGCGTGTCACGCTGGTTCTGCTTGCCACCGATCTCGGAACGGGTCTGGGTCACCTTGAGACGCATCAGGCACCTGCCTTCGCAGCTTCGCGACCGGCAGCCTGGGCGCGCAGCATGGCGGCCGGGGCGACCTGGTCGACCGGGAGGCCGCGGCGGGCAGCCACTTCCTCCGGACGCTCGAGACCCCGGAGGGCCGCGACGGTCGCGTGGACGACGTTGATGGCGTTGTCCGAGCCGAGCGACTTGCTCAGCACGTCGTGGATGCCGGCGCACTCGAGCACCGCGCGCACCGGACCACCGGCGATGACACCGGTACCGGGAGCGGCGGGGCGGAGCATGACGACACCGGCAGCGGCCTCACCCTGGACGGGGTGCGGGATGGTGCCCTGGATGCGCGGGACCTTGAAGAACTCCTTCTTGGCCTCCTCGACACCCTTGGCGATCGCCGCGGGAACTTCCTTGGCCTTGCCGTAGCCGACGCCGACGGTTCCGTCGCCGTCGCCCACGACCACGAGGGCGGTGAAGCTGAAGCGACGACCACCCTTGACGACCTTGGACACGCGGTTGATGGTCACGACGCGCTCGACGTAGGCGCTCTTCTCGGCCTGGTCGCGGCCGCCGTCACGACGGTTGTCGCGGCCACCGCGGCGGTCGCCGCGCTCACCACGAGCTGCGTCGCCGCCAGCAGCGGCACCAGTGCCTCGACGCTGGGGTCCGGGCATCAGATGTTCCTCATCTCAATAACAGTTTCGGTCACGGTGCTCACAGGGCCAGTCCACCCTCGCGGGCGCCCTCGGCGATGGCCGCGACGCGGCCGTGGTACTTGTTGCCACCACGGTCGAACACGACGGCCTCGACACCGGCGCTCTTGGCGCGCTCGGCGAGCAGCTCGCCCACCTTGCGGGCCTTGGCGGTCTTGTCACCCTCGAACGAGCGCAGGTCCGCCTCCATGGTGGAGGCCGACGCCACGGTCTTGCCGATGGTGTCGTCGACGATCTGCACGAAGACGTGGCGCGAGGAGCGTGACACGACCAGGCGCGGACGCACAGTCGTACCAGTCACCTTCTTGCGCAGGCGCAGGTGGCGACGGCCGCGTGCAGCGGACTTGCCCTTGGCGCGCTTGACGATCATTGCCATGGCTTACTTACCGGCCTTTCCGACCTTGCGACGGATCTGCTCGCCCGCATAGCGAACGCCCTTGCCCTTGTACGGGTCGGGCTTGCGCAGCTTGCGGATGTTCGCAGCAACCTCGCCAACGAGCTGCTTGTCGATGCCCTGGACCGCGAAGCGGGTCGGGTTCTCGACGGCGAAGGAGATGCCCTCGGGGGCCTTGACGGTGATCGAGTGGCTGTAGCCGAGCGCGAACTCGAGGTCGCCGCCCTTGTTGGCCACGCGGTAACCCGTGCCGTGGATCTCCAGCTTCTTCTCATAGCCCTCGGTCACACCGAGCACCATGTTGTTGATGAGCGAGCGGGTCAGGCCGTGCAGGGCACGGGACTGGCGCTCGTCGTTGGGGCGCTTGACCTCGAGGTCAGCGTCGCCCTTCTCGACCGTGATCGGCTCGGCCACGACGTGGCTGAGCTGGCCCTTGGGGCCCTTCACCGTGACGGACTGGCCGTCGATGGTGACCTCGACACCGCTCGGGATGGCAACTGGGAGTCGTCCGATACGCGACATGTCGAATCCCCTTACCAGACGTAGGCGAGGACTTCCCCGCCCACGCCCTTGGCTTTGGCCTGGCGGTCCGTGAGGAGACCAGACGAGGTGGAAAGGATCGCCACGCCGAGACCGCCGAGAACCTTGGGCAGGTTCGTCGACTTGGCGTAGACACGCAGACCGGGCTTGGAGACACGGCGCACGCCAGCGATGGAACGCTCGCGGTTGGGGCCGTACTTCAGCTCGATGGTCAGCGTCTTGCCGACCTCGGCGTCCTCGACCTTCCAGGAGGCGATGTAGCCCTCGGCCTGGAGGATCTCGGCGATGTGGGACTTCAGCTTGGAAAACGGCATGGAGACTGCGTCGTGGTGCGCCGAGTTGGCGTTCCGGACGCGGGTCAACATGTCCGCAATCGGGTCAGTCATGGTCATGGGCTTCTCCGGCCCTCTCTCACCGTGGTTTCACTGCGTCTGCAGCGACCTGCGATGTAAGGATGAAATCGGTGGGTATTACCAGGAGCTCTTGGTGACGCCGGGCAGCTCGCCGCGGTGTGCCATCTCGCGAAGGCAGATGCGGCAGAGCCCGAACTTGCGGTAGACCGAGTGCGGTCGGCCGCAGCGCTGGCAACGGGTGTAGCCACGCACCTTGAACTTCGGCTTCTTGTTGGCCTTGTTGACCAGGGCGGTCTTCGCCATGTCAGTTCTCCTTGAAGGGGAAGCCGAGCGCCTTGAGCAGTGCGCGGCCCTCGTCGTCGTTGGTGGCGGTCGTCACGACGGTGATGTCCATGCCACGCACGCGGTCGATCCGGTCCTGGTCGATCTCGTGGAACATCGACTGCTCCGTGAGGCCGAAGGTGTAGTTGCCCTTGCCGTCGAACTGCTTGGGCGACAGGCCGCGGAAGTCACGGATACGGGGCAGGCCCACCGACACGAGGCGGTCGAGGAACTCCCACATCCGGTCGCCGCGCAGCGTGGTGTGCGCACCGATCGGCATGCCCTCGCGCAGCTTGAACTGCGCGATGGACTTGCGGGCCTTGGTGACCAGGGGCTTCTGGCCGGTGATGGCCGAGAGGTCCTTGATCGCGCCCTCGATGAGCTTGGCGTCCTTGGCGGCGTCACCAACACCCATGTTGACGACGACCTTGACCACGCCGGGCACCTGCATGACGTTCTCGTAGCCGAACTGCGTGAACAGCTGGCCCTTGATCTCGTCCGCGTAGCGCTGCTTCAGGCGCGGCGTCACCGCTGCGGAAACTTCGGTCTGGGGCTTGCTTGAGGTGATTGCGGTTTCGGTCATGTCTCTCACAGGTCCTTGCCCGAGCGCACCGCGACACGGGTGCGGACGGTCTTGGTGCGGCCGTTGCGCTCGACGGTCTCGACGCGGGTCTTGATCCGGGTGCCGACCTTCTTGTCGTCCGGGTCGACGACCGCGACGTTGCTGACGTGGATCGCAGCTTCCTGGACGACCAGGCCACCGGTGCGGCTGCCGCGAGCGGTCTGGCCGGCCTTGGTGTGGCGGGTCACGCGGTTGACGCCCTCGACGAGCACGCGCTCGGTCTCGGGGTAGACGGCGATGACCTTGCCGATGCTGTTGCGGTCCTTGCCGGTGAGCACCTTGACGGTGTCACCCTTCTTGATCTTCATCTTCTTCTTGTCAGCCATGGGTCAGAGCACCTCCGGCGCCAACGAGATGATCTTCATGAACTTCTTCTCACGCAGCTCGCGGCCCACCGGGCCGAAGATGCGGGTGCCACGGGGGTCCCCGTCGGCCTTGAGGATGACGGCGGCGTTCTCGTCGAACTTGATGTACGACCCGTCACCGCGACGGCGCTCCTTGGTGGTGCGCACGATGACAGCCTTGACGACGTCGCCCTTCTTGACGTTGCCGCCAGGGATGGCGTCCTTGACTGCGGCGACGATGACGTCACCGATGCCGGCGTAACGACGACCCGAGCCACCGAGGACACGGATGCAGAGGATTTCCTTTGCACCAGTGTTGTCGGCGACGCGCAGTCGCGACTCCTGCTGGATCACTTCTAACTCCTACTCGTCGTGCTGGTTCTCACCCTCGCGGGCGAGCCTGGCCGAACTTGACTGTCTGATGACAGATGGGCTTGCCGAGGCGGCAGGTGGCTTACTTGGCCTTCTCGAGGATCTCCACCACGCGCCAGCGCTTGGTGGCCGAGAGGGGACGGGTCTCCATGATCGAGACGCGGTCGCCGATACCGGCAGCGTTGTCCTCGTCGTGGGCCTTGACCTTGCTCGAGCGCCGCAGGACCTTGCCGTAGAGCGCGTGCTTCACGCGGTCCTCGACCTCGACCACGACGGTCTTGTCCATCTTGTCGCTCACCACGTAACCCTGGCGGGTCTTGCGGTAGTTGCGGTCCTGCGCCGTCACGGCCTCATCCTTCACGTTCTTGGTCATGCCGACTCCTCCTTGGCCGAAGCACTCGGGCTCTGCCCGATACCCAGCTCACGCTCACGGAGCTCGGTGTAGATGCGGGCGATGTCCTTGCGGACGGCGCGCAGACGGCCGTGGTTGTCCAGCTGGCCGGTGGCCGACTGGAAACGGAGGTTGAACAGCTCCTCCTTGGCCTTGCGGAGCTCGTCGACCAGACGGTCGTCGTCGAGACCACGCAGGTTCTCCGACACCAGGTCCTTGGATCCGACTGCCATCAGATGTCACCACCCTCACGCCGAACGAAGCGGCACTTCATGGGGAGCTTGTGCATCGCCAGACGCATGGCCTCACGGGCGACCTCTTCGGACACACCGGACACCTCGAACATCACGCGACCAGGCTTGATGTTGGCGATCCACCACTCGGGGGAGCCCTTACCGGAACCCATGCGGGTCTCGGCGGGCTTCTTGGTCAGCGGGCGGTCGGGGTAGATGTTGATCCACACCTTTCCACCACGCTTCATGTAACGCGTCATCGCAATACGAGCGGACTCGATCTGACGGTTGGTGACGTAGGCGGGCTCGAGGGCCTGGATGCCGTAGTCGCCGAACGCGATCTTGGTGCCACCCTTCGCAGCGCCCGAGCGACCCGGGTGGTGCTGCTTGCGGTGCTTGACTCGACGAGGAATCAACATGTCAGGACTGCTCTCCCTCAGTGCTGGCTGCGGTCGCCTCGACGGCGGGAGCCTCAGCAGCGGTCTCGGTGGCGGCGGCCTCCGGACGCTCGCGACGAGCGCGGGCCGGACGGTCGGCGCCGTCACGACGGGGGCCACGGCTCGGGCGCGGCGCAGCAGCCTGCTGCTGGGCCAGCTCACGAGCGGTGACGTCACCCTTGTAGATCCACACCTTGACGCCGATGCGACCGAAGGTGGTGCGGGCCTCGTAGAAGCCGTAGTCGATCTGCGCACGCAGGGTGTGCAGCGGGACGCGACCCTCGCGGTAGAACTCGGTGCGAGACATCTCGGCGCCGCCGAGGCGACCGGACACCTGGACACGGATGCCCTTGGCGCCGGCGCGGGTGGCGGACTGCATGCCCTTGCGCATCGCGCGACGGAACGAGACGCGAGCAGAGAGCTGCTCGGCGATGCCCTGCGCGACGAGCTGGCTGTCGACCTCGGGGTTCTTGACCTCGAGGATGTTCAGCTGGACCTGCTTGCCGGTGAGCTTCTCGAGCTCGCCGCGGATGCGGTCGGCCTCGGCGCCGCGGCGACCGATCACGATGCCGGGACGCGCGGTGTGGATGTCCACACGGACGCGGTCACGGGTGCGCTCGATCTCGACGCGGGAGATGCCGGCCCGCTCCATGCCCTCGGACATGAGCTTGCGGATGGCGACGTCTTCCTTGACGTAGTCGCGGTACCGCTGACCCTCCTTGGTGGAGTCAGCGAACCAGCGGCTCTTGTGCTCGGTGGTGATACCGAGGCGGAAGCCGTGCGGGTTGACCTTCTGACCCATTAGCGGGTGCCTCCCTTGGTGGTCTTCGGCGTGACGACCACGGTGATGTGGCTGGTCCGCTTGTTGATGCGCGCCGCGCGGCCCTGGGCCCGCGGACGGAATCGCTTCATGGTCGGACCCTCGTCGACGAAAGCGGCGCTTATGACCAGGTCGCGCTCGTCGAAGGCCTCGGAGGCCTTGTCAGCCTTGACCCGAGCGTTGGCGATGGCGCTCTCGAGCACCTTCTGGACCGGGTCGGACGCGGACTGCGGGGCGAACCGCAGCACGGCAATCGCCTCGACGGCCTGCTTCCCGCGGATCAGGTCCACGATGCGGCGCGCCTTCTGGGGCGTGACGCGGATGTTGCGTCCGCTCGCCTTGGCTTCCATCACGTTGTCCTTGTTGTCGGTGGAGGCAGCCATCAGCGACGCCGCCCCTTCTTGTCATCCTTCACGTGACCCTTGAACGTGCGGGTCGGCGCGAACTCACCGAGCTTGTGGCCGACCATCGACTCGGTGACGAACACCGGGACGTGCTTGCGGCCGTCGTGCACGGCGAGGGTGTGACCCAGCATGTCCGGGCTCACGACCGAACGACGTGACCAGGTCTTGATGACGTTCTTGGTGCCCGCTTCGTTCTGGACGTCGACCTTCTTCTGAAGGTGGCCGTCGATGAAAGGGCCCTTCTTCAAGCTACGAGGCATGGTTTCTCAGGCTCCTTCTCAGCGCTTCTTGCCAGTACGGCGGCGGCGAACGATCATCTTGTCGCTCGGCTTGCCGGGGCGACGGGTGCGGCCCTCGGCCTGACCCCACGGGCTGACGGGGTGACGTCCACCGGACGTCTTGCCCTCACCACCACCGTGCGGGTGGTCGACCGGGTTCATGGCGACACCACGGACGGTCGGGCGCTTGCCCTTCCACCGCATGCGGCCGGCCTTGCCCCAGTTGATGTTGGACTGCTCGGCGTTGCCCACCTCGCCGACCGTGGCGCGGCAGCGCAGGTCGACGTTGCGGATCTCACCGGACGGCATGCGCAGCTGGGCGTAGGGGCCGTCCTTGGCGACGAGCTGCACGCGCACACCAGCCGAACGGGCGATCTTCGCGCCGCCACCGGGCTTGAGCTCGACGGCGTGGATGACCGTACCGGTCGGGATGTTGCGCAGCGGCAGGCTGTTGCCGGGCTTGATGTCGGCCGAGGGGCCGTTCTCGATGTTGGCGCCCTGCTCGAGGCCCTTGGGGGCCAGGATGTAGCGCTTCTCACCGTCGGCGTAGTGCAGCAGCGCGATGCGCGCCGTGCGGTTGGGGTCGTACTCGATGTGAGCGACCTTGGCCGGCACACCGTCCTTGTCATGGCGACGGAAGTCGATGACGCGGTAGGCGCGCTTGTGTCCACCACCGATGTGACGGGTGGTGATGCGGCCGTTGCTGTTGCGGCCACCGGACTTCGTGAGGGGGCGCACCAGCGACTTCTCAGGCGTGGAGCGTGTGACCTCGACGAAGTCGGCGACGCTGGAGCCTCGGCGGCCAGGCGTGGTCGGCTTGTACTTGCGGATACCCATTGTTCGTAATCCCTTACGTCTCTTCAGCGATTCCGTCAGGCGCCGGCACCGAAGATGTCGATCGAGCCCTCGCGGAGGGTGACGATCGCACGCTTGGTGTCCTTGCGCTTGCCGATGCCGAACCGGGTGCGGCGGGTCTTGCCGACACGGTTGAGGGTGTGGACGGAGTCAACCTTGACGTTGAAGACGCGCTCGACGGCGATCTTGATCTCCGTCTTGTTCGCCCGCGGGTCGACGATGAAGGTGTACTTGCCCTGGTCGAGCAGCGAGTACGACTTCTCGGAAACGACCGGTGCGATCAGGATGTCGCGCGGGTCCTTGCCTGCAGCGAGGGTGCTCACTTGGTCTCCTCCTCGTCCGCGCTGGCCTTGGCGGCCTTGGCCGTCTTCGCGGCCTTCGCGGGCTTGTCAGCCTTGTCAGCCTTCTCGGCCTTCTCAGCCTTGGCGGGCTTCTCGGCCTTCGCGGCGGTCTTGGTGGCCTTGGCGGGCTTGTCTGCCTTCGCAGCCTGCTCGGCCGTGGCGGTCTCGTCCGTCTCGTCGACGATCGTGACCTCGACGCCACCCACGGGCTGCGCCTTGGTGACGAAAGCCTCCAGGGCGGCCTTGGTGAAGACGACGTCGTCCGAGCACAGCACGTCGTACGTGTTGAGCTGGTCGGCGGCGAGCACGTGCACGCCCTCGAGGTTGCGCACCGACTTCAGCGACACCAGGTCGCTGCGGTCGAGCACCACGAGCAGGTTGGGACGGTCGGTCAGGCCGGCGAGCAGGGCGAGCGCGTCCTTGGTGGACGGGGCGGAGCCCGTCACCAGCGACTCGACGACGTGCACGCGGTCGTGGCGGGCCCGGTCGGAGAGGGCGCCACGCAGGGCGGCGGCCTTCATCTTCTTGGGGGTCCGCTGGGCGTAGTCACGCGGCTGCGGGCCGTGGACGACGCCACCACCGGCGAACTGCGGGGCGCGGGTCGAGCCCTGACGGGCGCGGCCGGTGCCCTTCTGGCGGTAGGGCTTGCGGCCACCACCGCGGACTTCGCCGCGGGTCTTGGTGGAGTGCGTGCCCTGACGCGCAGCGGCCAGCTGGGCCACGACGACCTGGTGGATCAGCGGGACGTTGACCTGGACGTCGAAGATCTCGGCGGGCAGGTCGGCAACGACAGTCTTGGTAGCCATGTGGGTCAGGCTCCCTTCGCGGCCGTGCGGACGAGGACCGTGCCGTTGCGGGGGCCGGGAACGGCACCCTTCACGAGCAACAGGCCTCGCTCAGCGTCCACGGCGTGGATCGTGAGGTTCTGGGTGGTCTGGCGCTCGCCGCCCATCCGGCCGGCCATCCGCATGCCCTTGAAGACGCGGCCCGGGGTGGCGCAGCCACCGATCGAGCCCGGCTTGCGGTGGTTCTTGTGGGAGCCGTGGGAGGAGCTGACGCCGTGGAAGCCGTGCCGCTTCATGACGCCGGCAAAGCCCTTGCCCTTGGTGGTGCCGGTGACGTCGACGTCCTGGCCGGCCTCGAAGGTCTCGACCGTGACTTCCTGGCCGAGCGTGTACTCGGCGGCGTCAGCGGTACGGAGCTCCACGAGGTGGCGACGCGGGGTCACGCCGGCCTTCTCGAAGTGCCCGGTCAGGGGCTTGGTTACCTTGCGGGGGTCGATGGCGCCGAACGCGATCTGGACGGCGTCGTAGCCATCCGTCGCGGCGTCGCGCACCTGCGTCACGACGCAGGGGCCCGCCTCGATGACGGTGACGGGGATGAGCCGGTTCTCGGCATCCCACACCTGGGTCATGCCGAGCTTCTTGCCCAGCACACCCTTCACGGTCTTGGTAGCAGTGGTGGTCATTTCGCCAGCCTCAGAGCTTGATCTCGATGTTGACGTCAGCCGGCAGGTCGAGACGCATCAGCGAGTCGACGGCCTTCGGCGTCGGGTCGATGATGTCGATCAAGCGCTTGTGGGTGCGCATCTCGAAGTGCTCGCGGCTGTCCTTGTACTTGTGGGGCGAACGGATGACCACGAAGACGTTCTTCTCCGTGGGCAGCGGCACAGGGCCGACCACCGTCGCGCCAGCACGGGTCACCGTGTCGACAATCTTGCGCGCCGAGTTGTCGATGACCTCGTGGTCATACGACTTCAAGCGGATGCGGATCTTCTGTCCCGCCATCTCCGTTACGTCTCTCTCTCGCCGAACATCTAGCTTGGCCGGCTCTTGGCCATCTCCGACCCCCGCGGTCGGGTGTGTCGCACCCGCTTCGCGGCCGGACGACACGCGTTTTCACGCAGTCGTGCGGTTCGGATTGACCGGCAGAGCCGGGGCTTGCGCTTCCCTGGAGTGTCGCCCCGTGCTGAACGCACGGTTCGAGGTGTGTCACCGGGGGTGGCGGCGTCGACATGGGTCAACGGCGCGCGTCAAGCAACCGGTCCAGTGTGCCAGAGCGGGCGGCGACCTACCAAATCGAGGCGGTGGCACCCGGCATACCCGCACCGGTGGCGCGTCGCGCGCCGTCCGCGACGTCCCCACGGGGCCGGCCCGAGTATGCCGCGGGCTCACCTGCGCGGCAGACGCACCCACCGACCGCCCGGGCCGACCGAAGCCCCGGCCGCGCCCACGGGGATGGACGCGGCCGGGGCGGCCAGGGCGGTGCAGGAGGGGCTGGTCGCTCAGGGGCGACCGCCGCCGAGGACGCCGGCGTCGAAGGCCTTGAGGACCGAGGCCCGGTCCGCGGCGGACAGCGTGCCGGCCTGCACCGCCGCGTCGAGCCGGGTGGTCAGCTCGGTCCTGCGGCTCGCCTCCCGGTCGGCCCTGATGGCGTCGAGGGCGGCCTGGACCTTGGCCTGGCTCACCCCGAGCTCCTTGGCCAGCGCGGTGACGCGGGCCTTCTCGCGGGCTTGGCGCTCGGCGTCGGTCGGCTTGCTGCCCTGCGCCGGCGGGGTGCTCGGCTGCTGCGCCGCCCGCACCTTCTCCAGCGCGGCGGTCACCTTGGCCTCGGTGAGGCCGAGCTTGGTGGCCAGCGCTGCAGTGTCCAGGCCGCCGGGGCCGCCGCGGTGGCCTCCACCGCCGGGTCCGCCCCGGCCGGGCGACGCCTGGGACGGGGCCGACGTGGACGTGCCACTGGGCGTCGGCGTGGCGGTGCTGTCGGCCATCGCGGCGCTGGCGCCGATCCCGGCGGCGACCGCAGCCACGCCTCCGGCGGCGGCGAGCTTCATGGACTTGCTGACGGTGGGCATCGGGGGCGCACTTCCTCTCGTTGACGGGGCGCCGCGGTGCGCCCCTCTCCCACCGAGGCTGCGCCGCCGGGCTGGTAGGAGGCCGTGGCGAACCTGTCACCACGCTGTCAGGTCGGCCCCGCGTTCACAGCCACAGCGGTCGACCGACTGGCAGGATCGAGCCATGTCGGACCCATCAGCAGTGCCGCCCCCGGAAGGGCCCGGCCGCACCCGCCAGGGGCTGGTCTACCGCGCCGGCGTCCTCGGGCACCGGCCCACCGTCCCCACCGACGCCGCCGAGCTGGAGCGGCGTGCGCAGGCGGCCATGTCGCCCCGCGCCTGGGCCTACGTCGCGGGCTCGGCCGGCGAGGGCGCGACGGCACGGGCCAACCGGGCGGCGTTCGACCGGCACCGGATCGTCCCCCGCATGCTGCCCGGCCGGGCCACCCGCGACCTGTCCACCGAGCTGCTGGGCCGCCGGCTGCCGGCGCCGGTGCTGCTCGCACCGGTGGGCGCGGCCGGGCTGGTCCATCGCGACAGCGACACCGAGATCGGCGCGGCCGCGGCGCAGCTGGGGCTGCCCTACATCATCTCGAACCAGGGGTGCTCCCCCATGGAGGACGTCGCCGCGGCCATGGGCTCGGGCCCGCGGTGGTTCCAGCTCTACTGGTCGAAGGACGAGCTGCTGGTCGACAGCCTGCTGGCCCGGGCCGAGGCCAGCGGGGCCGAGGCGGTCGTCGTCACGCTGGACACCACGATGCTCGGCTGGCGACCGCAGGACCTCAACCTCGGGTCGCTGCCGTTCTCGCAGGGGATCGGGATCGCGCAGTACACCTCGGACCCGCGCTTCCAGCAGGTCGTCGCCGAGCGGGTGGCGGCCAAGCAGGAGCAGAAGGGCGCCTCGGACGACGTCAAGGTCACCCTCGGTGCGCTGCGGTCGCTGCTGTCCATCAGCCGGGAGCACCCTGGCGACCTGCGGTCCAACCTGCGCTCCCCCACCCCGCGCGCGGCCGTCGAGACGTTCCTCGACATCTACTCCAACCCCGGCCTCACCTGGGAGCAGCTCGCGACGCTGCGCGACCGCACGTCACTGCCGTTCCTCGTCAAGGGCGTGATCCACCCGGACGACGCGCGGCGCGCGGTCGAGGTCGGCGCGAGCGGCATCGTCGTGAGCAACCACGGCGGCCGTCAGGTGGACGGCGCCATCGCCTCCCTCGACGCCCTGCCCGCCGTGCGGGCCGCGGTGGGTCCCGAGCTCCCCCTCGTGCTCGACAGCGGGGTGCGCACCGGCAGCGACGTCGTCAAGGCGATCGCCCTCGGCGCCGACGCCGTCGCGATCGGGCGCCCCTACGTCTACGGGCTGGCGCTGGCCGGGCGCGACGGGGTGCGGGACGTCCTGTCCAACATCGTGGCCGAGCTCGACCTGACGATGGGCCTGTCCGGGGTGGGGTCGGTGTCCGAGCTCGGACCCGAGCTGCTGGCGGCGGCGCCCTGATGGCCAGGCCGCGCCTCAGCACGGCCCGACTGGAGCTGCGACCACTGACTGCCGATGACAGCGACCTGCTCGTCGAGCTCGACGGCGACCGCGCGGTCATGGAGTTCCTCAGCGGTCGCGAGACCCCGCCGGACGAGGTCATCGAGGTGTGGATGCCGCAACGCACCGACCCGGCGCACGACGCACTCGGGCTCGGCTACTGGTCGGGCTTCGAGGACGGTGAGTTCGTCGGGTGGTTCTGCCTGACGCCCACCGGCGACGGCGAGGCCGAGCTGGGGTACCGACTCCGCCAGCGGGCCTGGGGTCGTGGCCTGGCCAGCGAGGGAGCCCTGCGCCTGCTCGAGCACGGGTTCGTGACCGCGCGGCTGCGGCGCATCTGGGCCGAGACGATGGCGGTGAACGTGCGCTCGCGAGCCGTCCTCGAGCGGCTCGGCCTGCGGCACGTCAGCACCGACGTGCGGCAGTGGGACGACCCCCTGCCCGGGGCCGAGCTCGGCGAGGTCGTCTACGAGCTGACCGCGCAGGAGTTCGAGCAGGCGCGGACCGGCCCAGTCAGGGCGCCGGAACGGCCTTGAGGTCGTCGAACGACATCGTGATGGGGGCGTTGGTCGCGCTGCCCGACAGGTAGAGGTAGAGGCCGACGCCACCGGCCACCTGGAACCCTGCCGTCGAGTCCGTCGCCGTCTTCTGCCACGTCGTGGGCTCGGTCGTCCCGGACTTCCAGACCCGCGCCCGAATCGTCGTGGGTGAGGTGCCGGTGACCTGGACCCGGGCGAGCAGCTTCTCGCCCGCCGCCATCGTGATCCCCGGGATCTGGGTCTCGGCGGCCAGGACGGTCTCTGCGTTGGCCGCGGTGGCCCGCTGCAGGGACAACCAGACGCCACCGTTCGACGTGTAGTGCACCTTCGCCCGGTAGTCGCCCACGCCGGCCACCCGCCGGCCGTTGAGCGAGGCGTAGGCCCCGCTGCCGCTGGCGACCTTGTCGAGGGCGATGGTGGCGCTCAGGTCGGTGCCCGAGGAGGAGACACCGGCCAGCGCGAGCCACGGACCGGATCCCGCAGCGAGCCGCACCTGACCGACCCCTGAGCCGACGGACAGGTTCGTGGCGGACCCGCTGAAGGTCCACGCCCCGCCCGTGTCGGCGTTCCCCCAGCCGCTGGCCAGGGTGCGCCCGAACGCATCGGCCGCGAGGACGGTCGGCGGGGGCGGCGCGGTGACCGTGACCGAGGTCGTCGTGGTCCCGGTGGCCCCGTTGTTGTCGGTGACGGTGAGCCGCACCGGGTAGGTGCCGGCCGCGGAGAACGTGTGGCTGGGGGTCGCACCACTGCCGTCGGCGGTCGCGTCACCCCAGTTCCACGCGTACGACGCGATGCTGCCGTCCGGGTCGTTCGAGCCCGTGCCGTTGAAGGTGCAGGCCAGGTCCGTGCAGCTGTTCGTGAAGCTCGCCGTGGGCGGCTGGTTGGGCGTCGGGGCGACCGTCACCGACCGGGTGGTGCTGCCGGTGGCACCGTCGTCGTCGGTCACGGTGAGGGTGATCGTGTAGGTGCCGGCCGCGGCATACGTCCGGCTCGACGTGACGCCGGTGCCGGTGCCACCGTCGCCGAACTGCCAGGCGTAGGAGCTGATCGTGCCGTCGGGGTCGCTGCTGGCCGCGGCGTTCACGGTGCAGGCGAGCTGGGTGCAGCTCGGCGTGAAGTCGGCCACCGGCGGCTGGTTGGGCGGCGCCGCACCACGCGTGATGGTGAACGCGTCGGTGAAGGTGAGGCCCGCAGCCCGGCGGAAGTTCGCGGTGAGGACGTCGGCCGTGACCGAGAAGTCGAGCACGCCGAAGGTGGGGTTGATGTTGAGCCCCGCGTAGGCGGCGAAGTAGCCGGCCTCGGGGTCGGTGGTGTTGACGTCGCGCTGGTTGATCCCGCCGGTGCCGACCGTCGCGAAGACGGTCCCCGCGCCGGCTGCGAGGTCGTTGTCGGAGTCGACGACGCACGAGGCGTTGAACGTGCCGGGCACGAGCTGGGTGCACCCCGCTCGGGTGGTGAGCTGCTTGGTGCGCTGGTAGAGGTGCTCGTGACCACCGAGGACGAGGTCGACCTTCTTGGTGAGCAGCAGGTTGGCCAGGTCGGAGCCCATCTCGCAGGCGTACTGCCCCAGGCTCAGGCACGGCGTGTGGTTGCCGACGACGACCCAAGGGATGCCCGCCGCCCGAGCGGAGTCGATCGCCGCGGCGGTCCAGGTGTACTGCGGGGTGCCGACCGCGTAGCTCAGCGTGCCGGTGGTGAACGGGATCCCGGCCGCCACGGCGATGTAGCGCACCAGGGGCGCGTTGGCGGGCACGTCGACGTAGTACTGGCGGCCGTAGGTGCCCTTCAGGCCGGGCAGCTGGTTGGGCAGGCACGCCGAGAAGTCGTTGATGTTGCCGTTCTGCCCGTTGCTCTCGTGGTTGCCGGAGACCAGCTCGAAGGGATAGCCCTCGCCCACCCCGGCCTTGACCGCGTTGCACCACGCGTCCTCGGCGCCGGTGGCGCCGTAGGACATGTCACCGAGCGCGGCGTGGAAGTCGTTGTCCAGCGATCCGATCAGGTTGAAGACGCTGGTCGCGTTTCCGCCCGCGGAGAAGTCGCCCGCGGCGCTGAACCGCACCGTCGGGTCACCGGGTGCCGACGCCACCGGAGCCGCGAGCACGGTGAGCAGCACCGCAGTCGCCAGCGCCACGCGGCGGAACCGTCCGGTCATGGCCCGAAACTAACCCCGGACCGGCCCGGCCACCTCCCCCACCAGCCGTACCCGGGAACGGGCACATCCGGCATACCGGGCAAAAGCAACAGGGCCCCGCAGCCGTAGCTGCGGGGCCCTGTCGGTGGAGCTGGGTGCGTCAGACCACCGTGGTGCTGGACCGCGGTGTTCCTGTGACTACTTGGTGATCTTGGTGACGCGGCCGGCGCCGACGGTACGGCCGCCCTCGCGGATGGCGAAGCGCAGGCCCTCCTCCATGGCGATCGGCTGGATGAGCTCGACGTTCATCTCCGTGTTGTCACCGGGCATGACCATCTCGGTGCCCTCGGGGAGGTGCACCACGCCGGTCACGTCGGTGGTACGGAAGTAGAACTGCGGGCGGTAGTTGTCGTAGAACGGCGTGTGACGGCCGCCCTCGTCCTTCGAGAGGATGTAGACGTTCGCCTCGAAGTCCGTGTGCGGGGTGATCGAGCCCGGCTTGCAGATGACCTGCCCGCGCTCGACGTCCTCGCGCTTGGTGCCACGCAGCAGCAGGCCGACGTTCTCGCCCGCACGACCCTCGTCGAGCAGCTTGCGGAACATCTCGATGCCGGTGACGGTGGTCTTGGCAGGCGGACCCTCGTGGATGCCGACGATCTCGATCTCCTCGTTGACGTTGAGGATGCCGCGCTCGATACGACCGGTGACGACGGTGCCACGACCGGTGATCGTGAAGACGTCCTCGACGGGCATGAGGAACGGCTTGTCGACCTCGCGCTCCGGCTCCGGGATGGCGCTGTCAACAGCGTCCATCAGCTCCAGGACCGACTTGCCCCACTCGGCGTCGCCCTCGAGCGCCTTCAGCGCCGAGACCTTGACGACCGGCAGGTCGTCGCCCGGGAACTCGTAGTCGGACAGCAGCTCACGGACCTCCATCTCGACGAGCTCGAGGATCTCCTCGTCGTCGACCATGTCGGCCTTGTTGAGCGCCACGACGATGTAGGGGACGCCGACCTGGCGGGCCAGGAGGACGTGCTCCTTCGTCTGCGGCATCGGACCGTCGGTGGCCGCGACAACGAGGATCGCACCGTCCATCTGCGCCGCACCCGTGATCATGTTCTTCACGTAGTCAGCGTGTCCGGGGCAGTCGACGTGGGCGTAGTGACGGCTCTCCGTCTGGTACTCGATGTGCGCGATCGAGATCGTGATACCGCGCTGCTTCTCTTCGGGTGCCTTGTCGATGTCGTCGAACGCGAACTGCGGGTTCAGGTCCGGGTACTTGTCGTGCAGGACCTTGGAAATCGCAGCCGTCAGCGTCGTCTTACCGTGGTCGATGTGACCAATGGTGCCGATGTTGACGTGCGGCTTAGTCCGCTCGAACTTTGCCTTCGCCACTTGATGTCCTCCTCAGGACTCTTCTTTGGTTGAACGCCGTGTTCCCAGGCGGGACGTGGCGCGGATTGGGGGTTGTGGAGCTCTGCAGTCCGTGGTGCGACCGGTAATGCTACCGGTCACTCACCACGGGTCTTCTTGATGATCTCCTCGGCCACAGCCTTGGGGACCTCGGCGTAGGAGTCAAACTCCATCGAGTAGTTCGCCCGACCCTGGGTCTTGGACCGCAGGTCGCCGACGTAGCCGAACATCTCCGAGAGGGGGACCAGGCCGCGAACGACCTTGGCACCACTGATGTCCTCCATGGCCTGGATCTGGCCACGGCGGGAGTTGATGTCACCGATGACGTCGCCCATGTAGTCCTCGGGCGTGCGCACCTCGACGGCCATCATCGGCTCGAGGAGCACGGGGTCGGCCTTGCGGACGGCCTCCTTGAGCGCCATCGAGCCGGCGATCTTGAACGCCATCTCGGAGGAGTCGACGTCGTGGTAGGCGCCATCGAGCAGCGTCGCCTTGATGCCGACTAGCGGGTAGCCCGCGAGCACGCCGTACTGCATGGCGTCCTGGATACCGGCGTCGACCGACGGGATGTACTCGCGCGGGACACGGCCACCGGTGACCTTGTTCTCGAACTCGTACAGCTCGCCCGACTCGGTGGTGTCGAGGGGCTCGATGCTGATCTGGATCTTGGCGAACTGGCCGGAGCCACCCGTCTGCTTCTTGTGGGTGTAGTCGAACTTCTCCACCGTGCGACGGATCGTCTCGCGGTAGGCCACCTGCGGCTTGCCGACGTTGGCCTCGACCTTGAACTCGCGCTTCATGCGGTCCACGAGGATGTCGAGGTGGAGCTCGCCCATGCCGGCGATGATCGTCTGGCCGGTCTCCTCGTCGTGGTGGACCTGGAAGGTCGGGTCCTCGGCGGAGAGCTTCTGGATGGCCGTGGAGAGCTTCTCCTGGTCACCCTTGGTCTTCGGCTCGATGGCCACCTGGATGACCGGGTCCGGGAACGTCATCGACTCGAGCACGATCTGCTCGTTCGGGTCGCTCAGGGTGTCACCGGTCGTGGTGTCCTTCAGGCCGATCGCCGCGTAGATGTGACCCGCGAGGGCCTCGTCCACGGGGTTCTCCTTGTTGGCGTGCATCTGGAAGAGCTTGCCGATGCGCTCCTTGCGGCCCTTGGTCGTGTTGACGACCGCGGAGCCGGAGGAGATCTGGCCGGAGTAGACCCGGATGAAGGTCAGCGTGCCGAAGAACGGGTGCGTCGCGACCTTGAAGGCCAGCGCCGAGAACGGCTCGCTGGTGTCGGGCTTGCGCGTCATCTCGACCTCCTCGTGGTTCGGCTTGTGGCCGACCATCGGGGGGACGTCGAGCGGCGACGGCAGGTAGTCGACGACGGCGTCGAGCATCGGCTGCACACCGCGGTTCTTGAACGCGGAGCCACACAGGATCGGGTAGAGCTCGGAGTTGACCGTGAGCTTGCGGATCGCGCCCTTGATCTCCTCCGGGGTGAGGTCCTCGCCACCGAGGTACTTCTCCATGAGGACGTCGTCGGACTCGGCGACGCGCTCGACGAGGGCGTGGCGGTACTCCTCCACCTTCTCGAGCATGTCGGCCGGGATCTCCTGGATCTCGTACTTGGCACCCATGGTGACGTCACCCTTGGCGTCACCGGGCCACACGAGGGCACGACGGTAGATGAGGTCGACGACGCCGACGAACTCGCTCTCGGTGCCGATCGGCAGCTGGAGCACGAGGGGCTCCGCGCCGAGGCGGTCCTTGATGGTCTGGACCGTGAAGTAGAAGTCCGCGCCGAGCTTGTCCATCTTGTTGACGAACGCGATGCGGGGGACGTCGTACTTGTCGGCCTGACGCCACACGGTCTCGGACTGGGGCTCGACGCCCTCCTTGCCGTCGAAAACGGCGACGGCACCGTCGAGGACGCGCAGCGAGCGCTCCACCTCGACCGTGAAGTCCACGTGACCGGGGGTGTCGATGATGTTGATCTGGGTGCCCTCCCAGAAGGAGGTCACGGCGGCAGACGTGATCGTGATGCCGCGCTCCTTCTCCTGCTCCATCCAGTCGGTGGTCGACGCACCGTCGTGGGTCTCACCGATCTTGTGGTTGACCCCGGTGTAGAAGAGGATGCGCTCAGTCGTCGTCGTCTTGCCGGCGTCGATGTGCGCCATGATCCCGATGTTGCGGACCTTGGTCAGGTCCGTCAGGACGTCGAGTGCCAATGTGATCGTCTCATCTCGCTCGTTAGAAAAAGTTCGTGGTGGTGCGTGGGGGCGGGGCCTCGACCACGCACCTCCGGTATGCCGCGTGCGCGCGGTGGCACGCGGCATACCGGTCGCTGTTACCAGCGGTAGTGCGCGAAGGCCTTGTTGGACTCGGCCATCTTGTGGGTGTCCTCGCGACGCTTCACTGCGGCGCCGAGGCCGTTGGACGCGTCGAGGATCTCGTTCATGAGCCGCTCGGTCATGGTCTTCTCACGGCGCTGCCGCGAGTAGCCGACCATCCAGCGCAGGGCCAGCGTGGTCGCGCGGTTGGGCTTGACCTCGATCGGCACCTGGTAGGTGGCGCCACCGACCCGACGCGACTTGACCTCGAGCGTCGGACGGATGTTGTCCAGGGCGCGCTTGAGGGTCACGACGGGGTCGGAGCCGGTCTTCTCCTTGACGCCCTCGAGGGCGCCGTAGACGATCGTCTCGGCGATGGACTTCTTGCCATCGAGGAGGATCTTGTTGACCAGCTGGGTCACCAACGGGGAGTTGTGGACCGGGTCGACGACGAGGGGGCGCTTGGGCGCGGGTCCCTTGCGAGGCATTACTTCTTCTCCATCTTCGCGCCGTAACGGGAGCGGGCCTGCTTGCGGTTCTTGACACCCTGGGTGTCGAGCGAGCCGCGGACGATCTTGTAACGGACACCCGGGAGGTCCTTCACTCGACCGCCACGCACGAGCACGATCGAGTGCTCCTGCAGGTTGTGGCCGACGCCCGGGATGTAGGCCGTGACCTCGATGCCGCTGGTGAGGCGCACACGGGCGACCTTGCGCAGGGCAGAGTTCGGCTTCTTCGGGGTGGTGGTGTACACACGCGTGCACACGCCACGGCGCTGGGGCGAGCCCTTGAGGGCAGGAGTCTTGGTCTTGGTGACCTTGTCCTGACGCCCCTTGCGCACAAGCTGGTTGATCGTAGGCAACCTGTTCTCCGTACGTAGTTGATGTTCTGTGCCGCCGGGCCGCGGCTGCGGTCCTGCTGGCACTCCTTGGTGTGGTGCCTTGCCCGACCCCCGCACTCGGGTGTGTCGTGCTCGGCGCTCTCCCCTGCACCCTCCACGCACGAACCATGGCGGTTCGGTTGCGGAGTGCCCGGCGAGAGGGGTGCTGGTCCAGCGGCCGACATGCTCACGGTGTTGGTCGTGATGTGGTCGGCTCCGACTCCAGCGCATGACTGAGGCAGACCTCAGACACAGTGTTCAAAGATACCGCCTGCGTGGTACCCGACCAAATCGGTTACCCCCGGCCCCACGCGGCACCGGACGGTACAACGCCGCAGGTCGTTCCCGTATGCCGGGCCACCCTCCCCCGCACTTCTGGCCACGGGGGTGGCACGGGTGCCACCCCAGCGGGGATCCGGTGCGGCACCAGTGGCCAGAAGTCGAGGGGACACACGAGCGGAGGGCGGGTATGCCGCGTGGTGACCACGCGGCATACCCGCCCTCAGCGGGTGGCGCCGGTCGCTCAGTCCAGGCCGAGCTCGGCGTCGTCGAGGCGGATGGCCTCGCCGGAGCCGGGGCCGAACACCGGGTAGTCGTACTCGTAGCTGGGCATCGAGTACATCGCGGCCTTGGCCTCCTCGGTGGCCTCGACCTTGACGTTCCGGTAGCGCGGGAGACCCGTGCCGGCCGGGATCAGCTTTCCGAGGATGACGTTCTCCTTCAGACCCAGCAGCGGGTCCGACTTGGCGTTCATCGCGGCCTCGGTCAGCACGCGGGTCGTCTCCTGGAAGGAGGCGGCCGAGAGCCAGGAGTCCGTGGCCAGCGACGCCTTGGTGATACCCATCAGCTCGGGGCGACCCGAGGCCGGGCGGCCACCTTCGGCGACGACGCGACGGTTCTCGGTCTCGAACCGACCACGCTCGGCCAGCTCACCCGGGAGCAGGTCGGCGTCGGCGGACTCGATGATCGTGATCCGGCGCAGCATCTGGCGGACGATGACCTCGATGTGCTTGTCGTGGATCGACACACCCTGCTGGCGGTAGACGTGCTGCACCTCGTCGACGAGGTGCATCTGCACCGCACGCGGGCCGAGGATGCGAAGGACCTGCTTGGGGTCGATCGAACCCTGCGTCATCCGGTGCCCGACCTCGACATGGTCGCCGTCGGCGATCAGCAGACGCGCGCGCTTGCTCACCGGGTAGGCGTGCTCCTCGGAGCCGTCGTCCGGGGTGAGCATGATGCGACGGGTCTTGTCGGTGTCCTCGATGGCCACCCGACCGGACGCCTCGGCGATCGGGGCGACACCCTTGGGGGTGCGCGCCTCGAACAGCTCGACGACACGGGGCAGACCCTGCGTGATGTCGTCACCAGCCACACCACCGGTGTGGAAGGTACGCATCGTCAGCTGGGTGCCGGGCTCACCGATCGACTGGGCCGCGATGATGCCGACGGCCTCGCCGATGTCGACCAGCTTGCCGGTCGCGAGCGACCGGCCGTAGCAGAGGGCACAGGTGCCGACGTGCGACTCGCAGGTGAGGACCGAGCGGACCTTGACCTCCTCGACGCCAGCGGCGACGAGTGCGTCGATGACCACGTCACCGAGGTCGATACCGGCCTCGGCGAGGACGGAGCCGTCCTTCTCGACGTCGGCGGCGAGCGTGCGCGCGTAGACCGAGGTCTCCACGTCGTCGTGCTCGACCAGGGCGCCGGCCGCGTTCTTCTGCGCGATCGGCATGGTCAGGCCACGCTCGGTGCCACAGTCGTCCTCGCGGATGATGACGTCCTGCGAGACGTCCACCAGACGACGGGTCAGGTAACCCGAGTCGGCGGTACGCAGCGCGGTGTCGGCAAGACCCTTACGCGAACCGTGCGTCGAGATGAAGAACTCGAGCACGGACAGGCCCTCGCGGAAGTTCGCGCGGATCGGTCGCGGGATGATGTCGCCCTTCGGGTTGGACACCAGACCACGCATACCGGCGATCTGCCGCAGCTGCATCCAGTTACCACGCGCACCCGAGGACACCATCTTGTAGATGGTGTTGGTCTTCGGGAGGTTGGCCTCCATCTCCTTGGCGACCTCGTTGGTGGCCTGGGTCCAGATCTCGATGAGCTCCTGGCGACGCTCGTCGTCGGTGATCAGACCGCGCTCGTACTGGACCTGGACCTTGGTGGCCTTGGTCTCGTAGCCCTCGAGGATCTCGAGCTTGCGCGGCGGGGTCACGACGTCGGAGATGGCGACCGTGGTGCCCGAGCGGGTCGCCCAGTGGAAGCCGTACTCCTTGAGCGCGTCGAGGGACGCAGCCACCTGGACCTTGCTGTAGCGCTCGGCCAGGTCGTTGACGATGGTCGAGAGGCGCTTCTTGTCGACGACCGCGTCCACGAACGGGTAGTCGACCGGCAGGGTCTGGTTGAACAGCGCCCGACCGAGGCTGGTCTCGACGATGAGCGAGGCCACCTGGCCCTGCTCGTTCGTCTCGACACCCTCGCCCAGCTCCGTGCCGGGGATCGGCACGACGTCGAGCAGACGGATCTTGACCTTGCTGCCGAGCTCCAGCTCGCCGGCGTCGAACGCCATCCGGGCCTCGGAGACTGACGAGAACGCGCGGCCGGAGCCCTTGCCGTTCTCCACCTCGGAGGTGAGGTGGTAGAGCCCGATGATCATGTCCTGGGTGGGCATGGTCACCGGACGACCGTCGGCCGGCTTGAGGATGTTGTTGCTCGAGAGCATGAGGATGCGGGCCTCGGCCTGCGCCTCCGTGCTCAGCGGCACGTGCACGGCCATCTGGTCACCGTCGAAGTCGGCGTTGAAGGCCGAGCAGACGAGCGGGTGGATCTGGATGGCCTTGCCCTCGACCAGCTGCGGCTCGAAGGCCTGGATGCCGAGGCGGTGCAGGGTGGGTGCGCGGTTGAGCAGCACGGGGTGCTCGGTGATGACCTCTTCGAGGACGTCCCACACGACCGGGCGGGCCCGCTCCACCATGCGCTTGGCCGACTTGATGTTCTGCGCGTGGTCGAGGTCGACCAGGCGCTTCATCACGAACGGCTTGAAGAGCTCGAGCGCCATCTGCTTGGGCAGACCGCACTGGTGCAGCTTGAGCTGCGGGCCGACGACGATGACCGAACGGCCGGAGTAGTCGACGCGCTTGCCGAGCAGGTTCTGGCGGAACCGGCCCTGCTTGCCCTTGAGCATGTCGGACAGCGACTTGAGCGGACGGTTGCCGGGGCCCGTGACCGGGCGACCGCGACGGCCGTTGTCGAAGAGGCTGTCGACAGCCTCCTGGAGCATCCGCTTCTCGTTGTTGACGATGATCTCCGGCGCACCGAGGTCGAGCAGTCGCTTGAGTCGGTTGTTGCGGTTGATCACACGACGGTAGAGGTCGTTGAGGTCCGAGGTCGCGAACCGGCCACCGTCGAGCTGCACCATCGGGCGCAGGTCCGGCGGGATGACCGGGACGGCGTCGAGGACCATGCCGGACGGCTTGTTGGTCGTCGCCTGGAAGGCGGTCACGACCTTGAGCCGCTTGAGGGCACGGGTCTTCTTCTGGCCCTTGCCGGTGGCGATGATCTCGCGCAGCAGCTCGGCCTCGGCCACCAGGTCGAAGTCCTCGAGGCGCTTCTGGATCGCCGCGGCGCCCATGCCACCCTCGAAGTACAGACCGAAGCGGTCACGCATCTCGCGGTAGAGGATCTCGTCGCCCTCGAGGTCCTGGACCTTGAGGTTCTTGAACCGGTCCCAGACCTGCTCGATGCGCTCGATCTGCATGTCGGCGCGCTTGCGGATCTGGTTCATCTCGCGCTCGGCGGACTCACGGACCTTGCGCCGGGCGTCGGCCTTGGCACCCTCGGCCTCGAGCTCGGCGATGTCGGACTCGAGCCGCTTGGCCCGGGTGTCGACCTCGGAGTCACGCTTGTTCTCGTACTCCTTCTTCTCCACCTCGATCTGCGCCTCGAGCGAGGGCAGGTCCTTGTGACGCTGCTCCTCGTCGACCGACGTGATCATGTAGGCCGCGAAGTAGATGACCTTCTCGAGGTCCTTGGGGGCGAGGTCGAGCAGGTAGCCCAGGCGCGACGGGACGCCCTTGAAGTACCAGATGTGGGTGACGGGGGCGGCGAGCTCGATGTGGCCCATCCGCTCACGACGCACCTTGGCGCGGGTGACCTCGACGCCACAGCGCTCACAGATGATGCCCTTGAAGCGGACCCGCTTGTACTTGCCGCAGTTGCACTCCCAGTCCCGGGTGGGGCCGAAGATGCGCTCGCAGAACAGGCCCTCCTTCTCGGGCTTGAGCGTGCGGTAGTTGATCGTCTCGGGCTTCTTCACCTCGCCGTGGCTCCACTGGCGGATGTCTTCCGCCGTGGCCAGGCCGATGCGCAGTTCGTCAAAGAAGTTGACGTCGAGCACGTGGTTCCTTCTTCCGTGTCTCTTGCTTGAAACTAAGGGGTTGGTCGTGAGGGGAGGTATTGCCGCGTGGTCACCGTGGCGGTGACCACGCGGCACACCGTCAGACCTCTTCGACCGAACTGGGCTCGCGCCGGGACAGGTCGATGCCGAGCTCCTCCGCCGCGCGGAAGACGTCCTCGTCGGACTCCTTCAGCTCGATGGAGGTGCCCTCGCTGTTGAGCACCTCGACGTTCAGGCACAGCGACTGCATCTCCTTGATGAGCACCTTGAAGGACTCGGGGATGCCGGGCTCCGGGATGTTGTCGCCCTTGACGATCGCCTCGTAGACCTTCACGCGGCCCTGGACGTCGTCGGACTTGATCGTGAGCAGCTCCTGCAGCGCGTACGCGGCGCCGTAGGCCTCCAGTGCCCACACCTCCATCTCACCGAAGCGCTGGCCACCGAACTGAGCCTTACCACCCAGCGGCTGCTGGGTGATCATGCTGTAGGGGCCGGTGCTGCGGGCGTGGATCTTGTCGTCCACGAGGTGGTGCAGCTTGAGGATGTACATGTAGCCCACGGACACCGGCTCGGGGAACGGCTCGCCGGAGCGACCGTCGAAGAGCCGGGACTTGCCGGAGCCGTCGATGAGCCGGACGTCGTCGCGGGTCTTGGTCGTGGAGTCGAGCAGACCCACGATCTCGTCCTCGCGCACGCCGTCGAACACCGGCGAGGCGACTCGCGTGCCGGCCGGAGCCGAGCGGGCGTCCTCGGGGATGAGCTTGGCCCAGTCCGGGTTGCCCGCGATCTCCCAACCACGCGAGGCGGCCCAGCCGAGGTGCAGCTCGAGGATCTGGCCGACGTTCATACGACCGGGGACACCGAGCGGGTTGAGCACGACATCCACCGGGGTGCCGTCCTCGAGGAACGGCATGTCCTCGACGGGCAGGATCTTCGAGATGACGCCCTTGTTGCCGTGGCGGCCGGCGAGCTTGTCACCGTCGGTGATCTTGCGCTTGTTGGCGACGTAGACGCGGACGAGCTGGTTGACGCCCGGGGGCAGGTCGTCGCCCTCGTCCTTGTCGAACACCTTGACGCCGATGACCGTGCCGGTCTCGCCGTGGGGCACCTTGAGCGACGTGTCGCGGACCTCGCGGGCCTTCTCACCGAAGATGGCGCGCAGCAGGCGCTCCTCCGGGGTCAGCTCGGTCTCACCCTTGGGCGTGACCTTGCCGACGAGCAGGTCGCCGTCGCGGACCTCGGCACCGATGCGGATGATGCCGCGCTCGTCGAGGTCGGCCAGGACCTCCTCGGAGACGTTCGGGATGTCCCGGGTGATCTCCTCCGGCCCGAGCTTGGTGTCGCGGGCGTCGACCTCGTGCTCCTCGATGTGGATCGAGGAGAGGACGTCGTCCTGCACCAGACGCTGGCTGAGGATGATCGCGTCCTCGTAGTTGTGGCCCTCCCACGGCATGAACGCCACGAGCAGGTTGCGGCCCAGGGCCATCTCGCCACCGTCGGTCGCGGGACCGTCGGCGATGACGCCGCCGGCCTCGACCCGGTCGCCCTCGTTGACGACGACGACCTGGTTGTAGGACGTGCCCTGGTTGGAGCGCGCGAACTTGGCGATCCGGTAGGTGCGCGTCGAGCCGTCGTCACCGGCGACGGTGACGAGGTCGGCGGACACCTCGGTGACCACACCAGCGGTCTCGGCCCGGACGACGTCGCCCGAGTCGAGGGCGGCGCGGTACTCCATGCCGGTGCCGACCAGCGGAGCCTCGGACTTGACCAGCGGCACCGCCTGGCGCTGCATGTTCGAGCCCATCAGGGCGCGGTTGGCGTCGTCGTGCTCGAGGAACGGGATCAGCGCGGTCGCGGCCGACACCATCTGGCGCGGCGAGACGTCCATGTAGTCGACGTCGGCGCCGGGGATGTAGTCGATCTCGCCGCCCTTGGTGCGGACGAGCACGCGGTCCTCGGTGAACAGGCCCTCGTTGTTGATGACGGCGTTGGCCTGCGCGATGACGTGCCGGTCCTCCTCGTCGGCGGACAGGTAGTCGACCTTGTCGGTGACCTTGCCCTTGACGACCTTGCGGTACGGCGTCTCGATGAAGCCGAAGGCGTTGATCCGCCCGTAGGACGCGAGCGAGCCGATCAGGCCGATGTTCGGGCCTTCAGGGGTCTCGATCGGGCACATCCGGCCGTAGTGCGACGGGTGGACGTCACGGACCTCCATGCCGGCGCGGTCACGGGACAGACCACCCGGGCCGAGGGCCGACAGACGCCGCTTGTGCGTCAGGCCCGCGAGCGGGTTGTTCTGGTCCATGAACTGCGACAGCTGGGAGGTGCCGAAGAACTCCTTGATCGAGGCCACCACGGGGCGGATGTTGATCAGGGTCTGCGGCGTGATCGCCTCGACGTCCTGCGTGGTCATGCGCTCGCGGACGACGCGCTCCATGCGGGACAGGCCGGTGCGGACCTGGTTCTGGATCAGCTCACCCACGTTGCGCAGGCGACGGTTGCCGAAGTGGTCGATGTCGTCGACCTCGACCGGCACCTCGTCGCCGTTCTTGCCGGCGAGGGTGGACTCCCCGGCGTGCAGCGCGACGATGTACTTGATCGTGGCGACGATGTCGTCCACGGACAGCACCGAGGCGCTGAGCTCGGCGGCGACGCCCAGCTTGCGGTCGATCTTGTAGCGACCGACCTTGGCCAGGTCGTAGCGCTTCGGGTTGAAGTAGAGGTTGTCCAGGAGGGTCTGGGCGGCCTCACGGGTCGGCGGTTCGCCCGGGCGCAGCTTGCGGTAGATGTCGAGCAGCGCGTCGTCCTGGCCGGCCGTGTGGTCCTTCTCCAGGGTGAGGCGCATCGACTCGAAGTCGCCGAACTCCTCGAGGATGTCGGCCTCGGACATGCCGAGGGCCTTGAGGAGCACCGTGACCGACTGCTTGCGCTTGCGGTCGACGCGGACGCCGACCATGTCGCGCTTGTCGATCTCGAACTCCAGCCAGGCACCGCGGCTCGGGATGACCTTGGCGGTGTAGATGTCCTTGTCGGACGTCTTGTCGGGCGTGCGCTCGAAGTAGACGCCCGGGCTGCGGACCAGCTGCGAGACGACGACACGCTCGGTGCCGTTGATCACGAAGGTGCCGCGCTCGGTCATGAGCGGGAAGTCGCCCATGAAGACCGTCTGGCTCTTGATCTCGCCAGTCGTGGTGTTCATGAACTCCGCGGTGACGAACAGGGGCGCCGAGTAGGTCTGGTCGCGCTCCTTGCAGTCCTCGATGGAGTACTTGACCTCCTCGAAGCGGTGGTCGCGGAACGACAGCGACATGGAGCCGCTGAAGTCCTCGATGGGAGAGATTTCCTCGAAGATCTCCTCGAGGCCGGAGCGATCCGGCACATCCCCACGGCCAGCGGCCTTGGCCTCTGCGACACGGGCCTGCCAGCGCTCGTTACCGAGCAGCCAGTCGAAGCTTTCCGTTTGCAGCGCCAGGAGGTCGGGGACCTCGAGGGGTTCGCGGATCTTCGCGAACGACAGACGGCCGGAAGCCGTCCGTGCGGTGGACACAGTCTGAGTCGCGTTGCGCGAGGCAGCCAAGGAGGGGTCCTTCCACGGGCCTTGTCTTAAAACTGATGGTTCGAAACCGGTGCAGCGCCAGCCGCCAGCCGGACCACGCAGGAGACTGGGCCACGAATCCGTGCCGCAGGGCACGACGAAGGGCTGAGGTCTGAGGTGAGGTCAGGAAGAGGGCAGCGCAAAGGGTTACCATACACGAAAGAGGGCAGCCTCGTCCAACCGTGTCCAGCGGGCTCGCGCCACGAACTGTCGACGGGGGTCAGGCCCGGGCCACAAGCCGCGGGCTGATCCGACGCAGATGAGGATGACGCGCCAAACCCCCCACGTCAAGACAATCTCCGCGCGCGTCGCCGAACGGACGACGGCGATGCACCCGAGTGGGGTGCATCGCCGCAGGTCAGAGGGGCTCTAGAAGGCCTCGACCTTGCTGATCAGCCAGCGGTCGCCGACCTTCGACATCGTCGCGATGACGCGGTTCTGGTCGATGACAGGCTGCTTCTGGTCGGTGCCGACGCGGGCCTGGTTGACGAAGGCGAGCACCTTGACCGTGGTGTCGGAGGAGCTCATCACGCCGATGTCGGAGACCTTGGCCTGCACGACGGTCTGGTTCTTGACCGCGAGCGGCTTGATGTCCTTGGCCATGGCGGCGCTGAACTCGCCCTTGAACGACCCGGTCAGGAGGCCCTCGATCTGGGCCGCCTGGGCGTCGATGGTCTTGTAGTTGTAGCTGAGCATCTGCTCGATCGAGGTGCGGGCCTGGCTGGCCGCGGCCCGGTCGGTGCGGGCCTGGGCGGCGGGGTCGTGCAGGCTGATGCCGGCGACCGTGCCGAGCAGCGCCAGCACCGCGACGAGCGCGACGACCGGTGCCAGCCAGCGACGGCGGTCGTGGGCCGGCTCGGTGGCCGCCCGCCTCGCCCCCTGGGTGCGCCGCGTGGGCAGCTTGGGCAGTCGTGGCCGGGTCCGCTCGGTGGCCGTGACGGCGACGGGTTCAGGGGCGCGCAGCGGGGCTTGCTGCGGGGCCCGGACGCGGGACCGCTCCCCCGCCACCTTGGGACGGGTCCTGGGCCTGGTCTCAACCGACGAACTCAAGGTTCTCCACCTTCCACTCGTCGCCAACCATCCGCAGGTCGAGCCGCATCCGGTAGGTCTTGGTCTCGCCGTTGGGGACGGCGGTGTTCCTGGTCGGCGCGACGACCCCGACGAGCGCGACCGCCGAGTCCTGGTCACCGGAGACCAGGGCGGCCTCGGTGCGCGCGACGGACGACACGGTCTTGTTGGCGACCAGGACCTTGCTCAGGTCGGCCGCCGAGGTCGAGTAGCTCTTGAGGAACTCCCCCGTCGCCCCCGCCTTGACCCGTGCCACGTCGGCGTCGACCTTGGTGTAGTCGACCGTGACGAAGTTGATGGCCAGCTGCTTCGCGGCGGCCACGGCGGCGGCGTTGGCCGCCTCGGTCTGCCGCGCGGCATACCAGTCGCGACCGCGGGTCGCCCCGAGCGCGAGGCTCGCCACGAGCGCCACGGCCACCACGACCCACAGCATGCGGGGGGTGAGGCGCAGCGCCCGGGCGCGGTCGCCGGGGGTCAGGCGCGCCGGCATCGGGTCGGCGACGGTGGTGATGGTGCTCATCGAGCAGCCTCCTTCATGATCCACAACCACGAGGACTCGCTGCTCTTACCTCCGGACGGAGGCAGGGGCACCGACACCTGTGGTGTTGCCATGCCCAACGAGGCAGCCAGGCCCGGGGATACGGGTTGGTCGCCGAAAGCGAAGGGAACCGTCGAGTTCGTGCTCGACGACGGGCCGGGGGCGTTCTGCGCGCCGCGCACGCTGGTGCCCGACCCGCGGGCCGCGGTGCACCGGGCGGCGGTGTTCGCCTTGGCGTCGGTGGTGACGCTCGGGCTGCGCCGCTTGGTGCCCTGGTAGCCCTGGGTGCAGACCGGCGGGTCGTGCGCGAGGGCCAGCCCGAAGTGGGCCGAACCGTCGCCCGGCACCACCGTGTAGCCACCGGCCACGACGTCGGGGTAGGTGACCAGCAGCTGCTGGATCCCGTCGACCCGCGAGGTGGTCACCTGGCCGATGGTGATCAGGTTGGCGAGCAGGGCCGCGAGGTTGCCCCGGTTGTCCCTGACCAGGGTGTCGAGCTCCTTGGAGGCCACCGCGCCGCGGTCGAGGATCAGCCTCAGGTCGCCGTCAGAGGACTTGAGGGTCTCGGACAGGTCGGCGAAGTTGCTCGCGAACACCTTGACGTCGCCGGCGGTGTCGCGCTGGGTGTCGAGCACGATCCGGCCGTCGTCGATCAGCTTGATCGTCTCGGGGAGCGCCTCGGTGGCCGACTTGGTCAGGGCGTCGCCGCTGTCGATCAGGCGCTGGAGGTCCTCCCCACCATCGGCGAAGCCCTTGCCCAGCTCGTCGACCACGGTGGACAGGTCCTGCTTGTCCACCGAGTTCACCGTCTGGTCCAGGTCCAGGAGGAGCGTGTCCACCCGCAACGGGTATGCCGTGTCCTTGCGCGGGATCGCGTCGCCGTCGGCGAGGTCGGGCCCCGTGTCGCTGCGCGGCTGGAAGTCGAGGTACTGCTCCCCCACGGCGGACCGGTTCTCGACGACGACCTTGGTGTCCTTCGGGATCTTCACCCCGCGCTGGATCTTCGCATCGACGATGACCCCGTCCTTCGACAGCCGCAGGTCGTCGACCCGTCCCACGGTGACCCCGCGGTAGGAGACCTCGGACCCGACGAAGATGCCGCCGGACTGCTCGAAGTCAGCCGTCACGTGGATCTGCCCACCGGCGACCCGGTCGTAGAGGCCGACGTAGCGTGCGGACAGCAGCGAGACCGTGAACAGGGTGATCAGCAGGAACGCGGCCAGCTGCACCTTGACGGACCGGCGGATCATGCCGCACCCCCGTCGTAGAGCGAGCGCCACGACTGGTCGTCGCCCGAGGACCCGGACTGCTGGGCCGGGGCGCCCAGCGGGCAGCCGACGATCGGCGGGCAGCTGGTGCTCGTGGGGGTGGGCCCGCCCGGCAGCACCGGGGGGATGGTCACGCTCGGCACCGGCGGCAGGGTGGGCAGGGGCAGGGTGGGGGTGCCGGTCGGCAGGCCGCCGCCACCGGGCGGCGTGGTCGGGACGCCGAGGTTGCCGGCAAGGTTCTTCAGGTTCAGGTCCATGTCGACCGACATGTTGGTGAAGTCGCCCTTCATCGCGCCGGTCGTCGCATCGGAGAACGGGTAGGTCAGCAGCAGCTGCAGCGACTTCGGCAGGTCGTCGCCGGCCTTGGTCAACTGGGCCAGGATCGGGGCGAGGGCCTTGAGGTTCGCCGCGGTGTCGGCCTTGCTCTGCTGGATGACCTGGGTGCCGATGGCGCCGAGCCGGCCGAGCGCCTGGAGCATCTGGACGAGCTGGGTGCGCTGGTCGGCCAGGACCTTCAGGCCGCCCGGCAGTGCCTCGAGCGCGGCCGCGATGTCGTCCTTCTGGGCGGCCAGCTTGCCGGCGAGCTTGTCGATGTTGTCGATGGCGCGGACGATCTCGGCCTTCTGGTCGTCCAGCCCCCCGACGAAGATGTCGAGCTGCTTGATGACGTCCTTGATCTGGGCCTGGTTGCCCCGCATGGCGTTGTTGAGCTCGCTCTCGATCACCTTGAGCTGGGCCACGCCACCACCGTTGAGCAGCAGCGACAGGGCGCTCAGGACCTCCTCGACCTCGGGGTTGCGACCGGTCCGCGCGAGGGGGATGTTGTCGCCGTCGCCGAGGTGGCCCTCGGGCGCCGCCGAGGAGGGCGCCGAGAGCTGGACGTACTTCTCGCCGAGCAGCGAGGTCTGCTTGAGCTCCGCGACCGCGTTGTCCGGCAGGTCGATGTTCTTGGGCAGTCGCAGCGTCACCCGGGCCGTCCAGCCGTTCAGCTCGATCTTCTCGACCGAGCCGACGGTGACCTGGTCGACCTTGACCGACGACTGGGGCACGAGGTCGAGCACGTCGGCGAACTCCGCGGTGACGCGGAAGATGTCGCCGCGGTTCGCGGCCCCGCCGGGAAGCGGGAGGTCGAACGCGCCCTGGCACCCCGAGACCCCGAGGAGGGTGGCGACGACGACGACGCCGGAGAGCAGGCGCCGGGCCCGCGGCATACCGGTGGTCTCTGGTCCGTGGTTCATCGGGCTGTTCATCGGGCTGTTCATCAGGTTGTTCATCGGGATCCCTCCAGCAGGCCGCCGAGGGTGGGGTCGGCGCCGCGCATCTGCACCGTGTCGGCCCCGGCGTCCGTGGTCGGTCCAGCGGCGCCGGTGGTCTGGGACTGCGGCAGCGCCGACAGCAGGTCGAGCGGCAGCTTCACGCCGAGCTTGTCGGCCTGGTCGAGCAGGTCCTCGATCGGCTTGAGCGCCCCGTTGACCGTCGTGCACAGGGACGCTGGCTGACCGCCCTCGGTGATGAAGCTGCAGAGCAGGTTCTGGAGCTTGAGGTTCTCGTTGACGTTGGCACGGGTGTCGAGGGTGCCGGTGTCGGGGTTGTAGGCGTTCTGCAGGTTGCTGATGGCCACGGGGGCGTTGGTCAGCGTCTCGGCGAGTGCGTCGCGCTGCTCGGCGATCGTGCCGGTGACCGAGGCGAGCTGCTTGAGGTTGGTCGTCAGGCCGGCGCGGTTGTCGTGCACGAACGAGCTGACCTCGCTCAGTGCGACCGCGAGGTTCTTCAAGGCGGCCGCGAGGTCGTCGCGCTCGCCGTCGAGCTGCTCGGAGACGTTGGCGAGGTCGCTGTTGAGTCGGCGCACCTGGTCGTCGTTGGTGGCCAGCATCGTCGTGAAGGCCTGCAGGTTCTTCACCGTGCCGAACAGGTCGTTGCGGCCACCGGAGAGGGTCTCCAGCGCCTTGGACAGGTCGCGGTTGGTGTCGTGCAGCTTCTGGCCCTGGCCGCCGAGGTTCTTGGCACCGGTGTCGAGCACGTCGGCGAAGGCACCGTTCTTGTTGGCGCCGGTCGGGCCGAGCGCGACCAGCAGGTCGTCGAGGCTCGAGGAGATGCGGTCCAGCTCCACCGGGACCGCGGTGCGGTCCAGGCCGATCTGGGCGTTGTCCCGCAGCACCGGACCGGCCGTGTAGGCCGGGAGCAGCTGGACGTAGCGGTCGCTCACCAACGAGGGGGCCACGACGGCGGCCTTGGCGTCCGCGGGCACCTTGTACTTGCGGTCGAACTCGAACTTCACCTCGACCTTGTCACCCATCGGCGTCACCTCGGTGACCTTGCCCACGGCGACGCCGAGGATGCGGACGTCGGAGCCCGGGAAGAGGCCGACGGCGCGGGTGAACTCACCGGTGACGTGGACCTTGTCCTGGCGCGGCCAGAAGGCGTAGGCGCCGGCGACGAGGGCGACCACCACGAGCGCGCCGACGATCCTGGGGATGAGCCCGAGCCGGGGCAGCGCGGGCAGGACGGAACGGCCTTCCCCGGCGGACCGACGGTCGGAGCGCTTCATCAGTTGCCTCCCGGGGAGACGGGGGTGGTGAGGTTCGCGATGTAGGTGTCGAACCAGCGGCCGTTGCCCAGCACGTTGGAGAACAGCCGGGTGAACGGCCCCATCGCGGCGATCGTGGCGCTGAGGTCCTGGTCGTGCTTCTGGAGCACGGCGAGGACCTTGGTGAGCTGGTCGAGCGCCGGCTTGAGCTCGGTGCGGTTGTCGCGCACCAGGCCGGTGATCTGCTGGGCCATCGCCGAGGTGTTCGTGAACAACGTGTGGATGGCGTCGCGACGGGCGTTCAGCTCGACCATCAGCAGGTCCGCGTTCTTGATGATCGACTCGACCGCCTGGTTGCGCTGCGCGATCGTGCCGCTGACGCTGTTGGCCGACGCCAGCAGGTGGCGCAGCTCGTCGTCCCGGGAGGCGATCGTGTTCGAGAGCCGGCTCAGTCCGTCGAGCGCGGCCTTCACGTCGGGCGGGCTGTCCTTGAACTCGGTGGCGAGGACGGTCAGCGACTTCGCGAGCTGGTCGGTGTCGATCCGCTCGGAGGTGGTCGCAAGGTCGGTGAAGGCGTTGACGATGTCGTAGGACGAGACGGTGCGCTCGAGGGGGATCTCGCTGTCCTCCTTGAGCTGCCCGGCGCCGCCCGGCTCGAGCGCCAGGTACTTCGCACCCAGCAGGGTCTTCATCCGCACGCTGGCGCCGGTGCGGGTGCCGAACGCCACGGGCTCGGTGACCCTGAAGTCGACCAGGACGTGGTCGCCGGCGAGGTCGACCTTCTCGACCTTGCCGACCTTGACCCCGGCGATCCGGACGTCGTCACCCTTGATCAGGCCACCGGCCTCGCTGAAGGCCGCGCGGTAGTGGTCGCCGCCGCCCACGAACGGGATGCTCTGGATGTTGAAGGCGAGGAAGAGCACCAGACCGATGGCCAGCAGGCCGGCGGCCCCGATCGGGACCGGGTTGCGCTCGCGGAAGGGGATGCTCATGACGAGCACCTCGCTCCGGACAGGCCCGCGGGCTTGTCGACCGGGATCTTCACGGCCGGCGCACCCTTCACCGGCGACGGGACGACGATGGTGCCGCTGAAGTCGCAGAGGTAGAAGTTGAACCACGAGCCGTAGGTGGCGGTCCGGGTGATCGTGTTGATCTTGCCCGGCGAGTTCGACAGGAACTTCTCGAAGGTCGCGGTGTTCGACGGCTTGTTCAGGTTGGCGCTGAGGTCGTGGAGGTGCGCGATGTCCGCCTTGATCGAGGGCCGGGTGACCTTGAGCAGGTCAGCGGTCTCGGCGGTCAGCGAGTTGATGTTGGTCAGGGAGGCACCGATCGTCGTCCGGTCGGCCGCCAGCCCCGAGATGAACCGCTGGAGCTGGTCGATCAGCTCCTTGAGGGCGGCGTCGTGGGCGTCCACGGTGCCGAGCACGGTGTTGAGGTTGGCGATCGTGCGACCGATGACCTCGTCGCGGTCGGCCAGGGTCGAGGTCAGCGACGCGGTCTTGGACAGCAGCGAGTTGATGTTGCCGCCCTCCCCCTGCAGGACGCTGATGATGTTGGTCGACAGCTCGTTCACGTCCTTGGGCGAGAGCGCCGCGAAGAGCGGCTTGAACCCGTTGAACAGCACCGTCAGGTCGAGGGCCGACTGGGTGTGGTCGAGCCCGAGGGTGGCGCCGTCCTTGAGCGGGGTCGCGCCACCGACGTCCTGGGTGAGGGCGATGTAGCGCTCCCCCACGAGGTTCCGGTACTTGATCGTGGCCTTGGTGCCCTGGGTGAGGACGCTGGTCTTCAGCACTTGGAAGTCGACCGTGGCGTGCACCCGGTCGGAGGCCACCGCGATCGACTTCACCTCACCGACCCGCACACCGGCGATCCGGACCTCCTGTCCGGGGGCGAGACCGGTGACGTCCTCGAAGACGGCGCGGTAGGTGGCCTTGTCGCCGAACTGGGTGTTGGCGATGGTGGCCGCCAGCGTGCCCGTGGCGAGGAGGGTCGCCACGACGAAGAGGATGAACTTCACGAGGCTGGATCGGGTGCTCATCGTTGGTTCACCACCGTTCCGCGCAGCATGGGGCCGGCCAGGAGCGTGGTGATGGCCGAGCGCTTCCCGTCCGGGGAGAGCAGCGCCGCCACGACGTCCTGCTCGGCCTCCGTGCCGGCCAGGCCGGAGTCGGCGCCGACGATGGCCTGACCCGAGGTGCCGGAGAACATCGACGGCAGGGCACTGCCGGCCGAGCTCGAGTGGTTGGTGCCGTCGTCGAAGTGGTTGCCCCGCCACGGGTGCGCCTGGGTGCCGAAGCGACCCGGCAGTCCCTGGCAGCTGGGGGCGCGGCGCTCGCCCCAGCGCGGCTCCTCACCGGGGTGGTAGCCCTGGCGCTGCTGGGTGACCTCAAGGGTGATGTGGAAGGTCTTGTCGCGCCAGGCCTCGTCGATCCGCGGGATCCAGTTGGTCATGGCGGTCGCGATGCACGGGTACTGCGGTGAGTACTTCGCGAACACCTCGACGGTGGGGCGCTGCACGGCGCCGACGCGGATGATCCGCTGGCCGTTCGCGTCGAGGAAGTCGGCGGTGGTGTTGGCGAAGCCCGCGGTCCCCGCGAGGAAGCCCGACAGGGCGTCCTTCTTCTCCACGATCGTCGTCGAGGTGGTGATCAGCGCCTTGGCCGCGCGCACGAGATCCGGTGCCGCCACGGCATACGTGCTCGCGAGGTCGGCGAGACCACTGATGTCCGCCTTGATGACCGGCAGCTTGGGGTTGATCTGCTTGAAGTAGGAGTCGACGAGGACGAGGTTCTGGCCCAGCTGGGTGCCCCTGCCCTCCAGCGCGGTGGCCAGGGCGTTCAGCGTGGCGGACAGCTTCTCCGGCTGGACGGTGCGCAGCAGCGGCAGGAGGTCCTCGAACACCCGCTCCAGCTCGATCGCCACCGAGGTCCGGTCCTGCCCGATCGTGTCGCCCTTGGCGATGTGGCGACCACTCGCCTCGGCCGGGGCCACGAGGTCGACGAACCGCTCACCGAACAGCGTCTTGGGCAGCAGCCGCGCCGACACGTTGGCCGGGATCAGGTCGACCATCTCCGGCTTCAGGGCCAGCTCCAGCCGCGCGCCGTTGCCAGTGGTCTCGATCGAGCGGACCTCTCCCACGATCAGGCCGCGGATCTTCACGTCGGAGGAGGTCTGCAGCTGTGACCCGATGCGGTCGGTCAGCAGGTTGACCATGACGACGGGGGTGAACCGCTTCTGGAACGACGCCACCGACAGGCCGACCAGCAGCCCGACGACGAGGATGAACCCGACCCCGTAGGCACGGTTGCCCAGGCGTGAGAGTGCTCCGGTGGATGAGTCAGCCATGGTTCAACCCGCGATCCGTACCGTCGTCGTGGCGCCCCACACTGCGAGCGAGAAGAAGAAGTCGACGATGTTGATGGCCACGATCGAGGTCCGCACGGCCTTGCCCACGGCCACGCCCACGCCAGCCGGGCCGCCCGAGGCGTTGTAGCCGTAGTAGCAGTGGATCAGGATGATCACGACGGCGAACACCATCACCTTGAGGAAGGAGAACAGCACGTCGATCGGCGGCAGGAACAGGTGGAAGTAGTGGTCGTAGGTGCCGGCCGACTGCCCGAAGTAGTGCACGACGATGAACCGCGTGGCGCCGTAGGACGACAACAGCCCCAGCACGTAGAGGGGCACGACGGCCACGAAGCCGGCGATCATGCGGGTGGTCACGAGGAACGGCAGCGACGGGACCCCCATCACCTCGAGGGCGTCGACCTCCTCGGAGATCCGCATCGCCCCGAGCTGGGCGGTGAACCCGCAGCCGACGGTGGCCGCGAGGGCCAGACCCGCAACCAGGGGCGCGATCTCACGGGTGTTCAGGTAGGCCGAGACGAAGCCGGTGAACGCGCCGGTGCCGAGCTGGTTGAGCGAGGAGTAGCCCTGCAGACCGACCTGGCTGCCGGTGAAGAAGGCGAGGAAGGCGATGACGCCGACGGTGCCGCCGATCACCGAGAGGGCGCCGGAGCCGAGGGAGACCTCGGCGAGGAGGCGCAGCACCTCCTTCTTGTAGCGGCGCAGGGTGCGCGGGCTCCAGGCGAGCGAGCGGACGTAGAACCGCAGCTGCTCGCCGAGGCTGTCGAGCGCCTCCACGGGACGACCGGCGAGATCGAGGACCTTGCTCACGGCTTCTGCACCTCCTTCAGATCTTCTGGGGGACGACTTGGAAGTAGACGGCGCTCGCGACGAAGTTCACGACGAACAGGAACATGAAGGTGATGACGACGCTCTGGTTGACCGCGTCGCCCACCCCCTTGGGTCCACCGCCGGCCGTGAGGCCCTTGTAGGACGCGACCACGGCGGCGATGAAGCCGAAGATGACCGCCTTGATCTCGCTGGTCCACAGGTCGGCCAGCTGGGCGAGCGCGGTGAACGAGGCGATGTACGCACCCGGCGTGCCGCCCTGGATGATCACGTTGAAGAAGTAGCCACCCGCGACACCGACGACCGACACCAGCCCGTTGAGGAGCAGCGCGACGAGCATCGCCGCGAGCACCCGGGGCACGACGAGGCGCTGGATCGGGCTGATGCCGAGCACCTCCATCGCGTCGATCTCCTCGCGGATCTTGCGCGAGCCGAGGTCGGCACAGATCGCCGAGCCACCGGCTCCGGCGATGAGCAGCGCGGTGACGATCGGGGAGGCCTCACGGATGACAGCGAGGACCGAGGCCGCACCCGTGAAGGACTGCGCCCCGAGCTGACGGGTCAGGGTGCCGAGCTGGAGGGCGATGACGGCCCCGAACGGGATCGAGACCAGCGCGGTCGGGACGATCGTGACCGAGGCGATGAACCAGCACTGCTGGATGAACTCCTTGGTCTGGAACGGCCGCTTCGGCAGCGACCGGATGACGTCGAGCACCAGCGCGAAGAGCGACCCGCTCTGGCGCAGCGCACCGATGGCTGGGTTGCTCATGCGACGACATCCTGAGGACACGAGCGACGAAGGAGCGAGGCCCGGAAGGTCGAGGAGCGTGAGCAGAGATTCAGTCTCACGACGATCGCACCGCCTCGGCGGTGGGCGCGGGCTCAGTGGGCGCGGGCTCGGTGGGCACGGGCTCAGTGGGCGCGGGCTCGGTGGGCACGGTGGGCTCGGTGTGGCGCACGCCGGGGACGCCGGCGTTGTGCGAGTGGAACGAGCCGGGCGGCGGGGTGATGCCGTTGTCGCGGCACCACTGGCCGGCGGGACGCTCACCGCGGCGGGGCGCACCGTCACTGGTCCCCAGCTGCAGCGGGATCGGCGGCAGGGGCGGCAGCTCCTGGCCGGACCGCGCCTCGGCTGCGAGCTCGTCGGCGTCCTTCTCCTCGGACATGCCGATCGGGCCGATGGTCTGCGCGTTGAGGAACTGGCGCACGACCGGCTCCTCCGAGCTGAGCAGCATCTCGCGCGGCCCGAACATGGCCAGGTGCTTGTGGTAGAGCAGCCCGATGTTGTCCGGCACGGTGCGGGTCGAGTTGATGTCGTGCGTGACGATGAGGAAGGTCGCGTCGATCTGGGCGTTCAGGTCGATGAAGAGCTGGTTGATGTAGGACGTGCGCACCGGGTCGAGGCCGGAGTCCGGCTCGTCGATCAGCAGGATCTCGGGGTCGAGCACCAGGGCGCGGGCGAGCCCGGCGCGCTTGCGCATCCCACCGGAGATCTCGCCGGGCAGCTTGGACTCGGCGCCGGTGAGGCCGACCAGGTCCATCTTCTCCATCACGATGCTGCGGACCTCGGACTCGGACTTCCGGGTGTGCTCGCGCAGCGGGAAGGCGACGTTGTCGTAGAGGTTCATCGAGCCGAAGAGCGCGCCGTCCTGGAACAGCACCCCGAACAGCTTGCGGATCTCGTAGAGGTCGTGCTCGCGCAGCCGGGTCAGGTCGCGGCCCTCGATCATGATCGAGCCGGCATCCGGCTTGAGCAGCCCGACCAGGGTCTTGAGGAAGACCGACTTGCCGGTGCCCGAGGGGCCCAGCATCACCGAGATCTCACCTGCAGGGAGGGTGAGGGAGACGTCGTTCCAGATGACCTGCGACCCAAATCGCTTGGTCAGGCCTTCGACCTTGATCTCAACGCCCACAGCTCACCTCGTCGTGAAGTCCACGCCCGTCACTGCTGACAGGCCCCGGTTCGCATGGCTCAACGAGGCAGGGGGGACGAAGTTACGGCTGGGTACGCCACGGCACCGGGCCCGCCCCGCCGAGATCCCAGCTTTCGGGCTTCCCGACCTGGATGAAGCCCGAAAGCTGGGATCTCGGCGTGGGTGGTCAGCATCAACCTCGTCGGTCAGGGGACGCGGAAGCGGGCCCGACCGTGAGGTCGGGCCCGCTTCGCAGCAGTGCTGGTGCTCCCGAGGGAGCTCAGATCACTTGAGGGTGACGGTGGCCCCGGCGCCCTCGAGGGCCTCCTTGGCCTTGTCGGCCGCAGCCTTGTCAACCTTCTCGAGGACGGGCTTGGGGGCGCCGTCGACGAGGTCCTTGGCCTCCTTGAGGCCGAGGGAGGTCAGCGCGCGGACCTCCTTGATGACCTGGATCTTCTTGTCACCAGCGGACTCGAGGACGACGTCGAACTCGTCCTGCTCCTCGACCTCGGCGGCGCCGCCGCCAGCCGGGGCGCCGGCCGCAGCAACGGCCACGGGGGCAGCAGCGGTGACGTTGAAGGTGTCCTCGAACTGCTTCACGAACTCAGAGAGCTCGATGAGGGTCATTTCCTTGAAAGCCTCAAGGAGCTCGTCGGTGGAGAGCTTCGCCATGATGGGCGTCCTTTCTATTTCTTCGTATGCCGTGAGTGGCGGTTTGGTGTGCGAGCTGGGGTCCCGGAGGACTCAGCTCTCGTCGCCACCCTCGGCGACGTCTGCGGTTGCCTCGGCCGCGGGGGCCTCGGCGGGGGTCTCCTCAGCAGCTACCTCGGCCGGAGCCTCGGCAACCTCGGCCTCGGCGGCGGGAGCGGCGGCAGCTGCCACCGGGCCCTCGGCCTCGACCTTGGCGCGCAGTGCGTCGACGACCCGAGCGGTCTGCGACAGCGGTGCGGCGAAGAGGTAGACAGCCTGGCTGAGCGACGCCTGAAGGGCACCGGCCAGCTTGGCCAGGAGAACCTCGCGGGACTCGAGGTCCGCGAGCTTCGTGATCTCCGCGGGAGTCAGGGCCTTGCCGTCGAGGACGCCGCCCTTGATCACGAGGAGGGGGTTCGCCTTGGCGAAGTCACGCAGGCCCTTTGCGGCCTCGACCGGGTCACCATCGACGAACGCGATGGCGGACGGTCCGACGAGCTGGCCGTCGAACGCCGTGACTCCGGCGTCCTTGGCAGCAAGCTCGGTGAGCGTGTTCTTCACGACGGCGAAGGTGGCGTTTCCGCGCAGCGAGTTGCGGAGATCGGTGATCTGCTTCACCGACAGCCCGCGGTACTCGGTCAGCACGGCCGCGCCGGAGTTGCGGAACTTGTCCGACAGCTCGGCGATGGCGGCAGCCTTGTCAGCCTTGGCCATGGGGCCTCCCTTCCGTGTGTTCGACCGGCCGGAGGTGAGGGCCCCACATGGAAGAAGCCCCGTGCACAGGGCACGGGGCTCGCACGCGGGCAGGCTCTGGGAGCCGGCACTGCGGGTGAATCGTGGCCTGCGCTGGACGTCCACCACAGTGGAACCTTCGGTCACGTGCTGCCTCTTGCGGTGGCACGTGACAACCGAGCGGTCTTTGGTCAGGGTCCAGCGTACGGGTCCGCGGCGTCCCCACCAAATCGGTGCGGAAGCCGCGGGGAGACGGCGGTGCCGCTCAGCCGGTGGGGAGCTGGAAGGTGCCGACCTGGTCAGCCGGCGGGGCCGTGATGGTGACCGGCTTGCCCCAGTCGCCGAAGGTGATCGTGATGCTCTGCCCCTGGACCTCGACCGTCATCACGGTGGGCCGGTCCTCGGCGTCGAGGGTGTACCGGGCCTTGACCGGCTCGGTCGACGGCACCGACGACGCTGCTCCCCCGAGGAGCGCCTTGGGGTCGATCGTCACGTCGTAGGTGCTGGAGTCGGCGGTCGAGCTCACCACGGTGGCCTTCGAGCCCTCGAGCGCCTTGGCGAGCTGGCGCGGGTCGCCCATGTCACCGGCCATCCCGGCGAGCATCTGGCTCACCGGGTCGTCGGCCCTGGGGTCGATCTTGACCCACGGCTTCTTCGACCCCGGCAGGCCCTTCAGGTAGATCACCCCGCCGGTCGAGACGATCTCCATGCTCTGTCCCTCGATCGGCATGGTCATCTGCTGCTCCATGACCCCGCCCTTCATCGAGAACGAGCCGGTGGCCTTGCCCTCGGTGCCAAGGTCCAGCGCGATGGTGCCCGAGCCGGCCTTGACCATCGCCGCGGTCATCTTCGTGGCGAGCTCACCACCGTCGACGGTGGCGCCGGGCTGGAGACCGGAGGGAGTGGAGCTGGACGAGCTCGAGGGGCTGGCGGGGGTCTTGCCGGTGGAGTCGCCGCCGGCGTCGCCGCAGGCACTCAGGCCGAGAGCGGCGGCCAGCGCCAACGCGGCGAACGACTTGGTGGTCTTCACGAGAACTCCCCCATCGACGGCACACCGCGCGCGTGCTGCGCCATGCGGTCCTGCGATCGTAACCCGGCGACCTGAGGGCAACGGCGAGAGCCCGCCACCCCGAGGGGTGACGGGCTCCACGCGAATGCGTACCGGTTGGTCCGGACTCAGGCGGTGGCCTCGTCCTCGACCAGCAGGTTGCGGGTGCGGGTGTAGTCCAGCGGGATGCCGGGGCCCATCGACGTCGACAGGGTGGCCTTCTCGATGTAGCGGCCCTTGGACGAGGACGGCTTCAGGCGAAGGATCTCGTCGAGCGCGGTGGCGTAGTTCTCGACGAGCGACTTCTCGTCGAAGGATGCCTTGCCGATGATGAAGTGGAGGTTCGCGTGCTTGTCGACGCGGAACTCGATCTTGCCGCCCTTGATGTCGGTCACGGCCTTGGCCGTGTCCATCGTGACCGTGCCGGTCTTCGGGTTGGGCATGAGACCACGCGGGCCCAGGACCTTGCCGAGCCGACCGACCTTGCCCATCATGTCCGGCGTCGCGACGACGGCGTCGAAGTCGAGCCAGCCGCCGGCCACCTTCTCGAGCAGCTCGTCGGACCCGACGTGGTCGGCGCCGGCCTCACGGGCGGCCTCGGCCTTGTCGCCGTTGGCGAACACCAGGACGCGGGACACCTTGCCCGTGCCGTGCGGGAGGTTGACGGTGCCACGGACCATCTGGTCGGCCTTGCGGGGGTCGACGCCGAGTCGCATGGCGACCTCGACGGTCTCGTCGTACTTGGCCTTCGCCGACGCCTTCGCGAGGCGGACGGCCTCGAGGGGGGCGTAGCTCTTGGTCACATCGATCTTGTCCGCGGCCTCGCGGTAAGCCTTGCTGCGCTTCATTTCTGCTCCTGTGCTGGGTGTTTCGGTGGAGTTGTGGTCGGTACGGACCAGCGCGGTCCTGCCACGTGCCCCGGTATGCCGCGTGGGCGGCATACCGGGAACCCTCGTCAGAGGGTGGTGTCGATGCCCATCGAGCGGGCGGTGCCGGCGATGATCTTCATCGCCTGGTCGATGTCGTTGGCGTTCAGGTCTTCCATCTTCTGCTCGGCGATGGCGCGGACCTCGTCGGCCGACAGCTTGGCGACCTTGGTCTTGTGCGGCTCACCGGAGCCCTTGGGCACCCCGGCGGCCTTCTTGATCAGCTCGGCGGCCGGCGGCGTCTTGGTGATGAAGGTGAAGGACCGGTCTTCGTAGACCGTGATCTCCACGGGGATGACGTTGCCGCGCTGGGACTCGGTCGCAGCGTTGTACGCCTTGACGAACTCCATGATGTTGACGCCGTGCTGACCGAGGGCGGGGCCCACGGGCGGGGCGGGCGTGGCCGCACCGGCCTGGATCTGCAGCTTGATGAAGCCGGAGATCTTCTTGCTCTTGGGAGGCATTGCTGTGTTCCTTTGGTTGTGTGGGCCTACGCCGTGGGCGATGACCCGGTTGCATGCTCCCGGGGTGCCGGGAACAGGTGCTGCCGTGCCCTCAGATCTTGGCGACCTGGTTGAACGACAGCTCGACCGGGGTCTCCCGGCCGAAGATGGAGACGAGCACCTTGAGCTTCTGGGTGTCGGGGTTGATCTCGGAGATCGTGGCGGGCAGGGTCTCGAAGGGCCCTTCCATGACGGTGACGGACTCGCCCACCTCGAAGTCGACGACCGCGACCTCCTTGGGCTTGCCCGAGGAGCCACCGGCGGCGCCGGACGTGGCCGGGCTCTCGAGGTCGGCGGGGGCCAGCATCGTGAAGACCTCGTCGAGGCTCAGCGGCACCGGCTGGTGGGCGTTGCCGACGAAGCCGGTGACCCCCGGCGTGTGGCGCACGGCGCCCCACGACTCGTCGGTGAGGTCCATCCGGACGAGCACGTATCCGGGCATCCGGACGCGGCGCACGAGCTTCTTCTGGCCGTTCTTGATCTCGGTGACCTCTTCCATGGGCACCTCGGCCTCGAAGATGAAGTCCTCCATGTTGAGCGAGGTCGTGCGGTTCTCGAGGTTGGCCTTCACGCGGTTCTCGTAGCCGGCGTAGGAGTGCACGACGTACCAGTCGCCGTACTTGGCGGCCAGCGCGTCCTTGAACTCCTGGACCGGGTCACCGGGAGCGGCGTCGACGTCGGCGGCCGCGTCAGCGTCCTCGTCGTCGGACTCGACCACGGGGGTCTCGTCGTCGGAGAAGGTCAGCGTCGAGACCTGCGGCTGGTGGACCTGCTCGTCGTCGAGGTCCTCGCTGTCATCCCGCTCGACCTCGTCGACGATGACCTCCTCCGCGGCGGCCTCGTCGGTGTCGGCGTCGGTGTCGGTGACATCGGCGTCGGTGTCATCGGCGTCATCGGCGTCGTCAGCGACGGCCTCGACGTCCGTGTCGGCCTGGATGTCGCTGGTCTCGAGCTCGGCGGCAGCACCGTCGACCGTGACCTCTTCGGTCCCGGGCTCGGCGTTGTCGGTGGTCCTCTGGTCGGACACGCTGATGACCTACTTCCTTCTGGTATTCGCCGGGTGACCCCGGGATGACTGCGGCAGGGCGGCGGTCAGCCGCCGAAGACCCACAGGACGAGCTTGGTGAAGCCGAAGTCCACGGTCGAGACGAGAGCCATCACGAAGGTCACGAACACGATCACGACGATCGTGTAGTTGACCAGCTCGGAGCGAGTCGGCCGCACGACCTTGCGCAGCTCGTCGAGGATCTGGCTGACGAAGAGGGACATCGAGCGGAACATCCGCGAGATGGGGTTGCCGCCCTTGTCACTCTTGCGGCCGGTACGACCAGAGCCGCGGGTGTCCGCGCTCACGTCCGTCACGATGCCTCTGCTTTCACTCATCTGTGCCGCGACCGGGTCCGGTCACAGGTCCTGCTACGCAGGGCAGGAGGGACTCGAACCCCCAACCGCCGGTTTTGGAGACCGGAGCTCTACCAATTGAGCCACTGCCCTACGGAACTCACCGCGGGGGCGGAGGGTTCCGGGAGGCTGAGCCGACCTGCGCCCGGGCACGCCGAAAGCATGGTCAAGTCAACCGAGGAAGAAGCATACGTGAGGCACCGGGCCGAACGCGAACTCGCTGGTGCCACCGTCTAGACGAGTCCGAGCTCGGATGCTCGACGCACCACCTCGCGCCGCGTCCCGAGGCCCAGCTTGGTGAGCACGGCGGACACGTGGTGGTCGGCGGTGCGCGGCGAGATGTACAGCTTCTGGGCCAGCTCGGCGTTGGTCAGCCCCAGGGCCACCAGGCGGGCCACGTCGAGCTGCCGGGAGGTGAGGCCGGACGGGTTGGCGACCGTGGTCGTGCGGCGCCGAGCGGGCACCCGCGACAGGCCGCGCTCACGCAGCACCCCCCGCGCGCGGTCGGCAGCCGCCCAGGCGCCCATCGCCTCGAGGTCGGCGAGCGCGGCGACGGCCACCTGCTCGTCCGACGACCCGACCCGTGCCAGCGCCGCCTCGTAGGGCGCCCCCAGGGCACGCCAGCGCTGCGCCGCCTCGTCGGACCGACCTTCGAGCTCGAGCGCACTGGGTTCGGCGACCGTCAGCGACGGCCCGTCGTGCGCGGACGTGCCGTTGAGGTGTCCCACCCCGTCCACGTGGTCGGTCTCCAGCCTCCGCAACCAGACCGCGAGCCGCCCCGTGGACCACTGCACCCCGGGCAGCCCACCCACCTCGCGAAGCAGGGCCGCTGCCCCGGCCAGCCGCGGGTCGCGGAGGTCGAGCAACCAGGCTCGCTCGGCGAACGCCGCCATGACCGCCAGCCGCGCCAACGGCTCCCCCATCTGCTCGGCGAGCCGCCACGCGTGCTCGAGGTGGTCGTCGGCACCCCCGAGCGCGGGCTCGCCCCGTCGCAGGGCCACGAGTCCCGCCACCAGGTGCGGCCACAGGCTGGCGATCGGCGCCCCGCCGTCGAGGACGGTCTGGGCGTCCTCGAGTCCCGCCTCCCACCGGCCCCGCTCGAACTGGAGCCGCGAGCGCACGCCGGTCTGCCACTGCTCGCAGATCGGGATGTCCCGGTCGACGGTGAAGGGCAGTGACTGCTCCAGCAGGCTCTCGGCGTCACGGAACCGGCGCTGCTCCACGTCGATGGCGGCCAGCTGGGACCACCCGGTCGAGGCCGTCTCGTCGAACAGCCGGGCCGCCGCGTCGTGCACCAGGATGAGCAGCCGGTCGCGCGCGGCGAGGTCGTCGCCCATCAGCACGTCGCCGGCGGTGCCGAGGATCTCCGAGCGCACGAGGAGCTCGTCGTCCGACCGCTCCTGGGCCAGCGAACGAGTCACCTTCCGCCCCTCCGACGTGGCGTCGGCGTCGTTGCGGCGGAAGGCCAGCAGCATCTCCAGGGACTTCGCCGCGCCATAGGCAGGGGCGTCGCGGTGAGCCAGGGCCAGCGCGATGTGCCGCTCGGACGCCGCTCGCCGGGCCGAGTAGTACTCGATCAGGGCCCGCCTGCTGTGCGCCGCCGCCAGGCCGTCGTCGTCCCGGGCTTCGGCCCAGAGCCGAGTCGCCTCCGAGATCGACTCCACCGCCTCGGGCAGTCGGCTCACCATGTACTGCTGGAAGCTCAGCCGCTCGAGCAGCGCGGCCCGGTGGACCGGCTCACCCCCGGGGGCGGCCAGCGCCAGCTCGAGGAAGGCGACCGCCTCGCGGTGCGACCCGGCCTGGGTGGCCTCCGCGGCGGCCCGGTCGGCGTACGCCCGCGTGCGCGCGTCGTCGCCGGCCGCGTGGGCGTGGTGGGCCAGGACCGCCGGGTCTGCGCCAACCCCCTCGAGGGCCAGGAGGATCCGGGCGTGCAGACGGGGGGTCACGCCCGGAGGGATGGAGTCCTCGACCGCCCTGCGGGCCAGCTCGTGGCGGTAGCCGACCCCGCGACGCGAGCGTCGGAGCAGACCGGTGGCCTCGAGCCTGCGCAGCTGCGGCACGTCGATGGCCAGCGCCGGGAGCAGGCGGTCGTCGAGGGAGTCGGGCGCCGTGGCGATGACCTGCAGCACCTCGAGGTCGGCGGCACCGACGGCACTCGTGCTGGCCAGGACGGCGTCTCGGACCGAGGCCGGCAGTGCCTCGGCGGGGTGCCGGGCGATCTCGGTGACGAAGAAGGGGTTCCCGCCGGTCAGCGCGAGCACCGAGGGCGCGTCGATGCCGGTGCCGTCGAGAACCGTCCGGATGGCACCGATCGACAGACCCTTGAGCCCGATGCTGGTGCCTGCGTCGAGTCGGGCGATGTCGCCGAGCAGCGGGCGGAGCACGTGGTCGGGACCGATCTCACCGTCCCGGTAGGTGAGCAGGACGACGAGCGGCAGGGCCTCGACCCGACGGGCGACGAAGCGCAGCACCTCCACCGACGCCTCGTCGACCCATTGGGCGTCCTCGATGACGAGGGTGGTCGGCTCGCTCCCGACCGCGTCGAGCAGGCGTTCGGCCAGGGGCACGGGCGCGCCGGGGTCGGCCCCCACCTTCACGCCGAGGTCGGCCAGCACGTCGCGGACCGGCCCGAGCGGACGCGGGGTCTCCAGTGGGTCGCACAGCCCGCGGGCCACCCGGGTCCACTGCTGCCCGGTGGTGGCGACCCGCACGAGGGCGGACTTGCCGGCGCCGGCCTCTCCGGACACGGCGACGAAGCACCCCTGGGTGCGGCTGCGCTCCAGGGCCGTGCGGAGGTGTTCCAGCTGCGGCTCCCGCTCCACGAGCTCCACCCCGACAGGGTACGAGCCGCCGACCGCGGTCCGGAAGGTCTCGCGGTCGGCGGCCGTGGAGGTCACCGGGATTCGGCCCGGCGACGGCGGCGGACGTCGAGGACGATCCGGCGCGCGCTGCGCGGCCCGACCGGCCGCTGGGCTCCCAGCCGGCCCCCTGCGACCGTCTCGTTGAGGAAGACATGCATCTGGGCGTCGATCATGCCGTCGCCCCCGCCCGTTCGCTCTCGAGCTCGGTCGCGGTGTGCGGACCGAACTCGGCGACGACCTCGGCCACGACCTCGCACGAGAACCCGCCCCGGCGGGCGTGCTCGCGGATGGTCTCGGCGTCGGACGCCTCGTGGAGGCAGTAGATCTTGTCGCCGGCGACGTAGCTGCGGACCCAGTTGTACTGGACCCCGAGCGACTCGACGGCGGCGTTGGAGGTCCGGGAGATCTCGGCGAGCTGCTCGTGGGTGAGCTCGCTGGCGCCCTGGACTTCGCGTTCGATCAGGAAGAGCTTCATCGGATTTCCTTCTGTGGTGGTGTTGGTGATGGTGTGCGACGACCGCGTGCCGCCGCCCTCCAAGAGTCCGGTCGACCGTGGGTCCCGGGCATCGGTAGGCACTGCCCATCTGTCTGCCCGCTGGCTGCCCATCGACCTGCCCACACCGCTGCCCGGGTGACCGGGCTGCGGACGGCGACTTCGCGGCATACCGGGGCTCTGGGAGCATGGAGCCCGTGACCGAGCAGACCGCCACCGCCAGCACCCCCCTCGCCGAGCGCTCCGCCCAGGAGCTCCAGGCCTTCGCCCAGGAGCAGCAGGAGGCGTATGCCGCGCTGAAGGCGCGCGGCCTGTCGCTCGACCTCACGCGAGGCAAGCCCGCCGCGGCCCAGCTCGACCTGTCCGCGGACCTGCTGTCCCTGCCCCACGGCGTCAAGGACGCCGCCGGGGTCGACACCCGCAACTACGGGGGTCTCGAGGGCATCAAGGAGCTGCGCGAGATGTTCGCCGAGCTGCTGTGGGTCGAGCCCGAGCAGGTCGTCGCCGGCGGCAACTCCAGCCTCGTGATGATGCGCGAGGTGCTGGTCGACCTCTGGCTGCACGGCGGGGTCGACAGCGAGCGCCCGTGGAGCCAGGAGGAGAAGGTCACCTTCATCTGCCCGGTGCCCGGGTACGACCGGCACTTCACCCTGCTCGAGTGGTTCGGCATCGACATGGTGACGGTGCCCATGCACGACGACGGCCCGGACATGGACGAGGTCGAGCGGCTGGCCGCCAGCGACCCGAGCATCAAGGGCATGTGGCTGGTGCCGACCTACGCCAACCCCACCGGCTCGGTCGTGACGCAGGAGATCGCCGCGCGACTGGCCTCGATGCCGACCGCCGCCCCCGACTTCAAGATCTTCTGGGACAACGCCTACGCCTTCCACCACCTCACCGACGAGGAGGCCAAGAGCGCCGACATCCTCACGCTGGCGGCGGCGTCGGGACACCCGCACCGGCCGATCCTGTTCGCCTCGACCTCGAAGATCACCCTGGCCGGCGCCGGCGTCGCGTTCCTGGCCGGGTCGGTCGAGACGGTGAAGTGGTACACCACCCACCTCGGCAAGGGCGCCATCGGACCCGACAAGGTCAACCAGCTGCGCCACGCGCAGTTCTTCGGCTCCCCGCAGGGCGTGCGCGACCACATGGTCAAGCACCGGGCGATCATCGCCCCGAAGTTCGCCGAGGTCGAGCGGGTCCTGAGCGAGCGCCTCGGTGGCCTCGGGGTCGCCACCTGGACGAAGCCGACGGGCGGCTACTTCGTGAGCCTCGACGTCCTCGACGGCACGGCGTCCCGTGTCGTCCAGCTGGCCAAGGAGGCCGGCATCGCCCTCACGCCGGCTGGCGCCTCGTTCCCCCACGGCGACGACCCGCGCGACCGCAACATCCGCCTCGCCCCCACCTTCCCGCCGCTCGACCAGGTCAGCGAGGCGATGGAAGCCGTCGCGACGTGCGTCCTGCTGGCGGCGGCGGAGAAGCTCAGCGCCGCCTGACCCGCTCCTCACAGCTTTATCGGGTCTGGCAAGAACCTTGACCTTCACCCCGCTTCCGAAGCCGTGCGTAGGTCAACTTTCCCCCTTGACCCGATAAAGCTGGGTCCGGACGGGGTATGCCGCGGGCTCCCCTTGCGGGGGCATCGCGGGTCCCGCAAGGTGGAGGCATGAGCGACCAACCCGGCACGGAGAGCTTCGACGACGACCTCGGCAGCATCAGCCTCGACGACGCGACCGACTCGGGCAGCGGGCAGGACGACCTGCTCGACGCCAGCGAGGGTGACAACGAGCCCTGGTCGCCGCCGGACAGCCAGCCGCGCAACACCGAGTGGGGCACCACCGCCTGGGAGCAGGGCCAGGAGGAGACCATCGAGCAGCGGATCCGCCAGGAGGAGGCCGACCCGGACTCCGCCTACGGCGCGCCCGACGACGAAGGCGGGCTGGACTCCGGTGCCGTGGACGGCGACGACTTCGAGTCCGGCGCGTCCGACGACGACGAGCCGGACCCCTCGACCGAGTTCGTCGACGACGGTGAGGTCGGCGGCGCCGAGGCCGGGGCGGGCAGCCCCGAGTCGGCAGCCATCCACGTCATCGACGACTGACCCAGCGGGCCGGCGGCGCAGGCGGGTGCCCACCGGCGCTGCCGACCCCAGCGGCCGGCGCGCCGGCGGTGCTCACCGGCGCTGATCTGCCTGAACGCCCGCCCGCGGGAAGACCCGCTTCGTAGACTGGCCGCACCGCGCACGGACCCGCGCGGGCACCAGGGGGCGCTCGTGTACCTCGCCGACCGGCACCGCCCGGCTCCACCGGGCGCGCCCGCCACCCGTGGGGGCAGGGCGGCGCGTGCACCGGTCGCGCGGACGGTCATCCTGCTCGGGCTGGTCAGCCTCGCCACCGACATCTCGTCCGAGTCCGCCGCGGCCGTGCTGCCGCTCTACCTCACCGCCGGTCTCGGGTTGTCGCCGCTGGCCTACGGGTTGGTCGACGGGCTGTACTCGGCAGCCTCCGTGGTGGTGCGCTACCTCGGCGGGTGGCTGGCCGACCGGCTGGACCGACCCAAGCAGGTGGCGCTGACCGGCTACACCGTGTCGGCCCTGGCCCGCACCGTGCTGCTGTGGCTGCCGGGGGCCGCGGTGGTCGCGGGGGTCCTGGGTGTCGACCGCCTCGGCAAGGGGCTGCGCACCGCCCCCCGTGACGTCCTCATCGCCGCCTCCAGCGACCCGGGGTCGCTCGGCCGCTCGTTCGGCGTGCACCGTGCCCTGGACACCACGGGGGCCATGCTCGGGCCGCTCCTCGCCTTCCTCGCCCTCTGGGCGGTGCCCGAGGACTACCGGCTGGTCTTCGTGATCTCGCTGGCGGCGGCGGTCATCGGGGTCGCCCTGCTCGCCCTGCTCGTGCCCGACCTGCGACCGGCCCGCGCGGCCAGGACGGCGGACCAGCCCACCGGAGCACCCGTGGACGTGGCCCGTCCCACCGTGCGGATGCTCGCCGAGCCCGGGTTCGCCCGGCTCGTGGGGGCGGCCGGCCTGCTCGGCCTGCTGACCCTCAGCGACGCCTTCGTCTACCTCGTCCTGCAGGACCGCAATGACCTCGCCGCGCTCTGGTTCCCGTTGCTGTTCGTCGGGACCAACCTCGCCTACCTCGCGCTCGCGGTCCCGTTCGGGCGGGTGGCGGACCGGTTCGGGCGGGCCCGCGTGATGGTCCTGGGGCACCTGTTCCTCGTCGGCGCCTACGTCTGCGCCTCCGGCCCGGTCGGCTCCCTGGTCGTCGGCGCGGGCTGCCTGCTCCTGCTCGGCGCCTTCTACGCCTCCACCGACGGGGTGCTGGCCGCCGCGGCGGCATCGGTGGTCCGCCCGGAGGTGCGGGGCAGCGCGATCGCCACCGCGCAGTCGGCGGTGGCGCTCACCCGGCTCGCGGCGGCGGTCGTCTTCGGCTGGACCTGGACGCTCGTGGGGCCGGGTCGCGCGGCCCTGCTGATGGCCGCCCTGCTGGCCGTCGTCGTCCCGGTGGCGTGGCTGCTCCTGCGGTCCGCGCCCGGGCCCGGAGCCCGGCGATGAGCCAGCGCTCCCGGGTGGTGGCCCTCGCCGTGGTCGTGGTGCTGTGCGTCGGCGGCGTCGTCGCGTATGCCGTGTCGAGCCGGCCGGCGCCCGCCGCACGCACGCCCACGAGCATCCCGAGCGCCTCGCTCGCCGAGGTGGAGGTCGTGCCGCACCTCGTCTACCGGTCGACGGCCCTGGGTCCCGACTTCGGCAAGGTGGCGATGTCCACGCTGGCCGACCCCGACGGCCCGCGCGCCGTCACCGCGGACGCCTGCGAGCGCGTCGACCAGCGAGGAGGGACCACGCTCTGCCTCCGCTCGCGACCGGGGGTGGTGCTGGGCAGCTCGGTCACGGCCTGGGACCGCATCGGCCACGTGACCTACCGGCGCAACCTGCCCGGCATACCCAGTCGCGCGCGACTCTCCCCCGACGGCAGGTTGGCTGCCACCACGGCCTTCGTGGCCGGCGACTCGTACCTCAGCGCCGGCTTCGCCACCCGCACCTACGTGCACGACCTGGCGGCGGGCACCGCCGTCCACCTCGAGGACTTCACGCTCACCCACGAAGGCCGCCGGATCACCCCGGTCGACCGCAACTACTGGGGGGTGACGTTCCTCGACGACGACACCTTCTACCTCACCGTCGCGTTCGACGGACGGCCGTGGCTGGCCCGGGGAAGCGTGTCGAAGCGGTCGGTCACCACGGTGCGCTCGGGCGCGGAGTGCCCGTCGCTGTCACCGGACGGGCGACGGGTGGCCTACAAGAAGCTGCAGCCGTCGTCGCGGGGGTGGCGGATCGCCGTGCTCGACCTGGCCACGGGAAGCGAGCGGCTGCTGGCCGAGACCCGCAGCGTCGACGACCAGGTGCAGTGGCTCGACGACTCCACCGTCCTCTACGGGCTCCCCCTGACCGGCGAGCGAGGCGGTGAGACCGACCTCTGGGCGGTCCCCGCCGACGGGGCCGGTGCGCCGCGCCTCCTCGTGCCGCAGGCCTGGTCGGCGTCGGTCGTCCGCTAGCGGCGGGCCCCGGACCGGTCCGGTCACAGCGGATGCAAGACTGCCTCGCATGCCGCGCCCGGTGACCGACCTGCCCAAGGCGCACCTGCACCTGCACTTCACCGGCTCGATGCGCGTGGAGACCGTGCGTGAGCTGGCCGAGAAGCACCACCTCCACCTCCCCGACGCCCTCACCACGGGGTACCCGCCGCAGCTGAGTGCGCGCGACGAGCGCGGGTGGTTCCGCTTCCAGCGGTTGTATGACGCGGCCCGCGCCTGTGTGCGCGACGAGGCCGACCTGAGGCGCATCGTCCGGGAGGCCGCGCTGGACGACGCGAGCGAAGGGTCTCGGTGGCTCGAGATCCAGGTGGACCCGACCTCCTACGCGCCCTTCGTCGGTGGCATCACCCCCGCCCTCGAGATCGTGCTCGACGAGGCCGCCGCGGCGTCCCGCGAGGGGTCGACGCAGGTCGCCGTGGTCGTGGCGGCCAGCCGCATCCGCCACCCCCTCGACGCCCGCACCCTCGCCCGGCTGGCGGCCCAGCATGCCGGCGAAGGTGCCGGGACCGTCGTCGGGTTCGGGCTCAGCAACGACGAGCGCCGCGGGCAGACCGCCGACTTCGCCCCGGCCTTCGCCATCGCCCGGCGGGCCGGCCTGGCCCTGGTGCCCCACGCCGGCGAGCTGCTCGGCCCCACCGCGGTCGAGTCCACGCTGGAGGCGATCCGGCCCGACCGGATCGGCCACGGCGTGCGAAGCGTGGAGGACCCCCGAGTCCTGGAGCTCGTCGCCGAGTCGGGCGTCGCCCTCGAGGTGTGCCCTCGGAGCAACGTCGCCCTCGGGGTCTACGGCAGCAACGCCGAGGTGCCCCTGCGCACGATCGTCGAGCACGGCATACCGGTGGCACTGGGCGCCGACGACCCGTTGCTGTTCGGGTCCCGGTTGGCCGCGCAGTACCAGCTGGCCCGCGACGCCCTCGGCTTCACGGACGAGGAGCTGGCCGCCCTCGCACGGGGCTCGGTCACGGCCTCGCGCGCCCCCGCCGAGGTGCGGGACGCGGCCCTGGCCGACATCGACACCTGGCTGGCGACCCCACCTGACGCAGCCCGACCCGACCCGGGTCTTTGATGGGTCCCCCACGCTCTGGTGGGGTCAACCCATCAAAGACTCGCTGGAGCTCGGGGCTGAGCGTCAGAGCTCGTGGCCGACGAACACCGGCTCGTTCACCAGGGTGACACCGAACGCGTCGTGCACCCCGGCCTGCAGGTGACGAGCCAGCTCGGCGACCTCGGCGGCCGTGGCGGCACCGCGGTTGGTGATCGCCAGGGTGTGCTTGCTCGACAGGGCCGCGCCGCTGCCCGGCAGGGCGAAGCCCTTCTCGAACCCGGCCCGGTCGATCAGCCACGCGGCACTGGTCTTGACGTTGCCGTCAGCATCGGCGAACCGCGGCGGCGTCGACCCCTCGGCCCCCAGCCGGGTGGCCGCCCGCGACTCCAGCGCGGCGAACCGTCGGGCCGACAGGATCGGGTTGGTGAAGAAGGAGCCGCACGACCACGTGTCGTGGTCGGCCTCGTCGAGCACCATGCCTCGGTTGCGCCGCTGGTGCAGGACCGCCTCGCGGGCAGCTGTCAGCGGCACCCGGTCGCCCACCTCGACCCCGAGCTCGCGGGCCAGGTCGGCGTAGCCGACTGGCTGGCTCAGCTCGCTGGGGATGAGCTGGAAGAGCACGTCCAGCACCACGTGGCGCGAGGACGCCTTGAAGATCGAGTGCCGGTAGGTGAAGGCACAGTCGAGCGAGCTGATCGTGCGCACCTGCTGCTGGGCGCGGTCCCAGACCCGGACGGACGCGATGGTCTGCGCCACCTCCTGGCCGTAGGCCCCCACGTTCTGCACCGGCGTCGCACCGGTCGAGCCGGGGATGCCGGACAGCGCCTCCACGCCGGACCAGCCCTCGGCGACGGCCCGGGCCACGAACTCGTCCCAGACGACGCCGGCGGCGACGCGGACCATGACTCCCCCGCAGAGGTCGGCCGACTCGACGGTGACCCCGTCGGTCGCCAGGCGCACCACGCTGCCCGCGAACCCGGCATCGGCGATGACCAGGTTGGAGCCGCCGCCGAGGACCAGCAGTGGCTCGTCGGCGTCGTCGACCTCGCGCACGGCGTCGACCACGTCGTCGATCGTCTCGGCCGTGACCAGCCGCGCGGCGGGTCCACCGACGCGCATCGTCGTGAGCGACGCCAGGGCGACGTCGTGCTCGTCATGCATGCGCGCCCCGGTCAGTCGAGCTGGACGACGGCGATGCAGCGCCCGAGCACCTTGGCGCCCTCGCTGGTGGCGGTCAGCTCGACCGTGGCTCGGCGGGAGTCCTCGTCGACGCTCTTGACGACTCCGGAGACCTCGACCTCGCCACCGCCCTGTGGGACGACCACGGGCTTGGTGAAACGGGTGCCGAACTCGACGACCCGGCCACCGTCGCCGGCCCACTCCTCGACCACCGAACCGGCCGCACCCAGGGTCCACATGCCGTGGGCGATGACGTCGGGCAGCCCGACGGACTTCGCGAAGTCCTCGTCCTGGTGGATCGGGTTCTGGTCACCGGAGGCGTTCGCGTAGGCGACCAGGGTCTCGCGGGCCACGGCGATGGTGACCGGTCCGATGGTGTCGCCTGCGGCGGTCTGGGCCAGGCTCCGTGCGGCCACGGTCACTCCCCTCCTCGGATGACGATGGTGGAGGTCGAGGTGCAGAGCGCCTCGCCCTCCTCGGTGGTGAGCTCGGTGCGGGTGGTGACCATCGCGTGGCCGCCCGCCTCGCGGACGGCGTCGACCGTGAGGGTGCCCAGCACGGAGTCGCCGGCCGTGATCGGGCGGTGGTGGACGAAGCGCTGCTCGCCGTGGACCACCCGGCTGTAGTCGATGCCGGCCTCGGGGTCCTGGACGAACACCGCGTCGCACTGCTGCGCGATCGTCACGGCGAAGGTCGGCGGCGCGATCACGTCGCGGTAGCCGGCGGCCTGCGCGGCCTCGGTCGAGGTGTGCACGGGGTCCTGCGAACCCACCGCGGAGGCGAACGCCGCGAGCATCGCCGCGTCCACGGCATACGGGCCACTGGGCGGGTAGCTGCGCCCTGCGAAGTCTGCGTTGACGGCCATGCTCCCCACCCTATGGGGCACCGGCCCGGGCATGACAAAGCCGCCCTGGACCGAGGTCCGGGGCGGCTGTCGGGACGCGTCAGGTCAGCGGGTCTCGCGGTGGACCGTGTGCTTGCCGTCGCGGGGGCAGAACTTCTTCATCTCCAGGCGGTCGGGGTTGTTCCGACGGTTCTTCTTGGTGATGTAGTTGCGCTCCTTGCAATCCACGCACGCCAAGGTGATCTTGGGGCGGACGTCTGCGCTCTTGCTAGCCACGGGGCAACCTGCTCTCGGAACTGACTGGGTGTGAAATCGAGTGGGCCCGCTATACACGGGCAACGACGCATCAGAATACGCGAATCCAGGGTGAATCCTGAAATCGCGGCTGTAGCGGGAGCGGGGCTCGATCCCGCGACCTCACGATTATGAGTCGTGCGCTCTAACCAGCTGAGCTACCCCGCCATGGGGCGTGCGCCTCGCGGCGCCCTTCCCAGAGCCCCCTGTCGGAATCGAACCGACGACCTTTTCCTTACCATGGAAACGCTCTGCCGACTGAGCTAAGGGGGCGGGCACGAACCTCGCGGGCAGGACCCGCGCGGAAGTGCGACGGTGAGACTACACGGTCAGATGCCTCCACCGAAAATCGAGGGTATGCCGCGCGGCCGGGCCCGCGCGACGGCATTCCGCGTCGCCCTCAGATGACCCCGGAGCGGGGCCCTAGCGGAAGGCCTGCTGGCCCGTCATCGCCTGCCCGATCACGAGGGTGTGCATCTCGACGGTGCCCTCGTAGGTGAGCACCGACTCGAGGTTGTTCATGTGCCGGATGATCGGGTACTCGAGGCTGATTCCGTTGGCCCCCAAGATGGTTCGGGACATCCGGCAGATGTCGATCGCCTCGCGGATGTTGTTGAGCTTGCCCAGGCTGACCTGCTCCGGCCGCAGCGTCCCGGCGTCCTTGCGACGGCCCAGGTGCAGGGCCAGGAGCTGGCCCTTGACGAGCTCCAGCGCCATGTCGGCGAGCTTCTGCTGGGTCAGCTGGAAGCCGGCCAGCGGGCGGCCGAACTGCTCGCGCTCGATGGAGTAGCGACGGGCGGTGTCGAGGCTGGACCGGGCGGCCCCGAGCGAGCCCCACACGATGCCGTAGCGGGCCTCGGACAGACACGAGAGGGGACCCTTGAGACCCCGGACCTCGGGGAACACCGCGTCGCCCGGGAGCCGGACGCCGTCGAGCACCAGCTCGCTGGTCACCGAGGCCCGCAGCGACAGCTTGTGCTTGATCTCGGGAGCCGAGAACCCCGGGCTGTCGGTGGGGACCACGAAGCCACGGATCCCGCCGTGCTCCTCCCCCGCGTTGGCCCAGACGACCGCGACGTCGGCGATCGAGCCGTTCGTGATCCACATCTTCGCGCCGTCGAGCACCCAGTCGTCGCCGACTCGGCGGGCCCTCGTGCGCATCGACGCGGGGTCGGAGCCGTGGTCGGGCTCGGTCAGGCCGAAGCAGCCGATCGCCTCACCGGTCGCCATCGAGGGCAGCCAGCGCCCCCGGTGCTCCTCGGTGCCCCAGCGGTGGATCGCGAACATCGCCAGCGACCCCTGCACCGAGACCAGGCTCCGCACGCCGGAGTCAGTGGCCTCGAGCTCGAGGCAGGCCAGGCCGTAGTCGACCGCGCTCATCCCGGCGCAGCCGTAGCCCTCCAGGTGCATCCCGAGCAGCCCAAGCGCCCCGAGCTCCTTGGTCAGGCCGCGGATGTCGTCGATCTCGCCCCGCTCGAACCAGTCGGCGACGAACGGCTCCACCCGCTTGTCGAGGAAGGCGCGGACGGTGCCGCGGATCGCCTTCTCCTCGTCGGAGAGCAGGTCGTCGATCCCTGCGAGGTCCATCGGGTCGAGTGGTGACTGCGGGGTCATGCCCGCAGTCTTGCAGGGCGCGGTCGGGCAGGCGGGCTAGTGCCGGTGGTCGACCAGCTCGGAGATGCGGGCGATCGCGTAGGCGTAGCCGCTGGGGCCGCACCCGGTGATGACGCCGTTCGAGACGGCGGACAGGTACGAGTGGTGCCGGAACTCCTCGCGCTGGTGCACGTTGCTGAGGTGCACCTCGAACACGGGGAAGCTCACCGCCGCGAGCGCGTCGCGCAGCGCGATCGAGGTGTGCGTGTAGGCGCCGGCGTTGATGACCAGGCCCACGGCCGACTTGCGGACCTCGTGGATGGCATCGATGAGGACGCCCTCGTGGTTGCTCTGGCGGAAGTCGATCTCGAGCCCGGCCAGGCCGGCGGCCTTGCGGCACAGGGCCTCGATCTCCGCGAGGGTGTCGGACCCGTAGATCTCGGGCTCGCGCTCGCCGAGCAGGTTGAGGTTCGGTCCGTTGAGGACGACGACGGTCTGCTGGCTCATCGTGGCGTGCTCCTGTGCTGGCAGGGTGCCGCGTGGCCCGCGGCGGTGTGGGGTTGCGGCCACCCTTCCACGCGACCGACCACTTTCAGGGTAGGTCACCGCAGGTCCACATGTCCGGACGACCTCGTCATCGTCCGTTTGGGCGGGTCGGCGGCCATGGGCCGTGCGGTGGGTATGCCGTGGGGCGGGCTAGCCGCTCATCGCCCGCCAGATGACGATGACGGCGACCACGACGACGACGCCGATGGCGACCTGCTTGCCGTAGGACCTGAGCAGGATCGGCAGCACGGTGGAGCCCAGGTCGAGCGCGTGGTCCTGCTCCTTCGGCGGGGTCGGCTGCGGGGCGACCGGGGCCAGCGTGACCGGGGCGGGGACCTCGGCAGCCGGGGTGGGAACCTCGGCAGCCGGGGCGGGGACCTCGGCAGCCGGGGCGGGGACCTCGGCAGCCGGGGCGGGGACCTCGGGCCCTGCGGCAGATGCAGGTTTCGTTCCACTTGGGTGAGATCCCTGCAGCCCGGGGTCTGCAGCATCGTGGGGGTTGGCATCGCCCACCTTGCCCTCGATGCAGGCGATGAACTGGCCGAGCAGCTTGTCGGACACGTCCTGCATGACCCCCCGTCCGAACTGCGCCGGCTTGCCGGTCACGGCCAGGTCGGTCTGCACGTCGGCGCGGGTCGACCCGTTGCCGGCCTCGGCGAGCTGGATCGTCACGGTGGCGCCGGCCGTGCCGTTGCCCCGCTTGTCCTTGCCCTTGGCCTCGATCACGGCCCGGTGGGCGGCGTCGTCCCGCTCGACGAAGGCGCCCGTGCCGGAGTACACCAGCGCGATCGGGCCGAGCTTGACCTTCACCGTGCCGGCGAAACCCTCGTCGGTCACCTCGGTGACGGTGGCCCCGGGGAAGCAGCCGCCGACCAGGGGCAGGTCCATGAAGGTGGCCCAGGTCTGGTCGACGGTGGCGGGCACGGTGAACGAGTGGCTCAGCTCCACGGGCTCACGCCCCTGCCGCGGCCAGGACGGCCCGTCGGGCGAGGACCGTGGCGAGGTGCCTGCGGTAGTCGCTGTCGCCGTTGAGGTCGGACGGCGGGTTGGTGCCCTCCGCGGCCGCAGCACAGGCCTCCCGCACCGCCTCGTCGGTGGCTGCCTTGCCCACCAGCGCCTGCTCCACGGCGGTGGCCCGCAGCGGGGTGGACCCCATGTTGGTCAGCCCGATCCTCGCCTCGGCGATCGTGCCGCCGTCGACCCGGACCGTCGCGGCGACCGCGACGATCGACCACTGGTGGGAGACCCGGACGAACTTCTCGTAGCGGTGGCCCCAGCCGGTGTGCTTCGGGACGCGGATGGCGGTGAGCAGCTCGCCCTCCCCCACCGCCGTCTCGAACAGGTCCTGGAAGAAGTCGGCTGCCGCGACGGTGCGCTCACCGCCGCTGCCGGTGATGACGAACTCCGTCTCGAGCGCGAGCGCCGGAGCCCCCACGTCGCCGGCCGGGTCGGCGTGCACGAGCGCGCCACCGACCGTCCCGCGGTGCCGGATCTGCGGGTCGGCCACCTCGGCGATCGCGTCGGTGAGCAGCCCCGCGTGCTGACGGACGAGGTCGCTCGCCAGCACATCGGCATACGTGGTCATCGCACCGATGACGACGTGGTCGCCGTCCTCGGACACGCCCTTGAGCTCCTCGATCCGGCCGAGGTCGATGACCTTCTCCGGGGCGTTGAGCCGCATCCGGAGGATGGGCAGCAGGCTCTGGCCGCCGGCCAGCACCTTGGCGTCGTCGCCGGCCTCGGCCAGCGCCGCGAGGGCGTCGGCGACCGAGGTGGGGGCGACGTAGTCGAACGATGCGGGGATCACTGGCCTGCTCCGTCCGTCGAGGCGCCGGCATCGTCACCGGGGGTGTCCTGGTTGGGCGCGCCGGCGTCGAAGTGCGGCTGGGCGTCACCGGTGGTGGCCTCGGCCTGGTTCGAGCCGGCCGACTGGATGGCCTTCCAGACCCGCTCGGGGGTGCACGGCATCTGGAGGTCGTTGATGCCCAGCGGTCGCAGGGCGTCGACCAGGGCGTTGACGACGGCTGGCGTGGAGGCGATCGCGCCGGCCTCGCCGACGCCCTTGGTGCCCAAGGTGTTGGTCGTCGACGGTGAGGTGGTGTTCTCGGTGACCAGGCTGATCGTGTCGGCGGCGGTCGGCAGGGTGTAGTCGACGAACGAGCCGGACACGAGGGTGCCCTGGTCGTCGAAGACGGCTTCCTCCCACAGGGCCTGCGCGATGCCCTGGACGACGCCTCCGTGCACCTGCCCCTCGACGATGAGGGGGTTGATGATCTGACCGACGTCGTCGACGGAGACGTACTTGCGCATCGTCACCTGACCGGTCTCGGTGTCGACCTCCATGGCACACAGGTGCGTGCCGTGGGGGAAGGAGAAGTTGTCGGGGTCGAAGGTCGCATCGGCGTCGATGCCGGACTCGACGCCGTCGGGGAGGTTGTGCGAAGTGAACTGCGCCGTGGCGATCTCGGTGATGCCGATCCCGTTGTCCGTGCCCCGCACGGTGAACCGGCCCTGCGAGAACTCCACGTCGTCGATGCTGGCCTCGAGGAGGTGGGCCGCGACGACCTTGGCCTTCTCGACGACCTTGTCGGCGGCTCGCACAACGGCTTCGCCGCCCACGACCAGCGAGCGCGAGCCGTAGGTGTCGAGGCCACGCGGCGAGATCTGGGTGTCGCCGTGGAGGACCTCGATGTCCTCGAAGGGCACACCCAGCCGGTCGGCGGCGATCTGGCTCCAGGCCGTCTCGTGGCCCTGCCCGTGGGGTGAGGTCCCCGTGATCACCTCGACCTTGCCGGTGGCCAGCATCCGGATGGAGGCGTGCTCCCATCCACCGGCGCCGTAGTTGAGGCTGCCCAGGACGCGCGATGGCGCCAGGCCGCACATCTCCGTGAAGGTGGAGACGCCGATCCCCAGCTGGACCGGGTCCTTGCTGGCGCGGCGCTCCTGCTGCTCCCGCCGCAGCCCGTCGTAGTCGAAGAGCTCCTTGGCGCGCGCGGTGGCCGCCTCGTAGTTCCCCGAGTCGTAGGTCATGCCCGCGACGGACGTGAACGGGAACTCCTCGTGCTTGATCCAGTTCTTCTCGCGGATCTCCAACGGGTCGACCCCCACCTCGACCGCGAGCTCGTCCATGAGCCGCTCGACCGCGTAGGTCGCCTCCGGACGGCCCGCACCGCGGTAGGCGTCCACCCAGGTGGTGTTGGTCAGGACGGTCTGGACCGTGAAGCGGTAGGCGCGGAACTTGTAGATGGCGTTGAACATCCAGGCCCCGAGGACGGGAACGCCTCCCCCGACCAGGCCGACGTAGGCGCCGAGGTTGGCGATGAGGTCGACCTTGAGCGCGGTGACGGTGCCGTCCTTGGTCGCGGCCAGGGTCAGCGTCTGGTACTGGTCTCGACCGTGGTGCCCGGAGACGAGCGACTCCGACCGCGTCTCGGTGTACTTCACCGGCTTGCCGACGTGCCGCGCGGCGGCCAGGGTCGCGAACTCCTCAGCGGTCGTCTGCAGCTTGCCGCCGAAGCCACCGCCCACGTCCGGGGCGATGACCCTGACCTTGGACTCCGGCAGGCCGGTCGTGGCGGCGATGAGGAACCGCAGGATGTGGGGGACCTGGGTGGACGTCCACACGGTGATCTGCTCACCTGTGGGGTCGACGACGGTCGAGCGCGGCTCCATGAAGGCCGGGATGAGGCGCTGCTGGCGGTACTCGCGCTCGATCACGATGCCGTCGGCACGAGCCTTGGCGATCTCCTCGTCGACATCGCCGCCGCTGCCCTGCTCACCGGAGTCGAGCCGCCAGAGGGCCGACTTGTTGGTCCCCAGGTCGGGATGGGCCAGGACGGCGTCCTCGACCGCTTCCTTGGCGTCCAGCACGGCCGGCAGCTCGTCGTAGTCGACCTCCACCAGCTCCGCGGCATCGCGCGCCAGCGCGGCGGTCCGGGCCACCACCAGGGCGACGATCTCCCCGGCGCAGGCGACGTGGTCGACGGCGACGGGCAGGTGGGCGGGCGCCTTCTGGTCCGTGGTGATCGGCCAGGCGTTGGCGATCGCGCCCTGGGTGTCCTTGATGTCAGCCCCCGTCAGGACGGCGACCACGCCCGGGGCCTTCTTCGCGGCCGCGGTGTCGATGCCCGTGATCCGGGCGTGGGCGAACGGGCTGCGGACCATGGCCAGGTGCTGCATGCCCGTGAGCTGGATGTTGTCGGTCCACTTGGTCCGGCCGGTGATGAGCCGCTGGTCCTCCTTGCGCTTGCGCGCTGCGCCCACCTCGGTCTTCGGGCGGTCCTCGACGGCGGTCATACCGGCTCACCGCCCAGGGTCGAACCGCTGGTCGTCCCGGCTGACGAACCCGTGGTCGCGCCGGCGCCAGCCGCCTGCTGCACTGCCTTGACGATGTTGTGGTAGCCGGTGCAGCGACACAGGTTGCCCTCGAGCCCGACCCGGATCTGCTCCTCGGACGGGTCCGGTGTGTCGTTGAGGACGTCGATGGCCTGCATGATCATCCCGGGCGTGCAGTAACCGCACTGGAGCGCGTGGCAGTCGTGGAAGGCCTGCTGCATGGGGTGCAGCTCGCCGTCCTTGGCCAGGCCCTCGATCGTGGTCACGTCGTGTCCGTCCGCCTGGACCGCCAGCACGTTGCAGGACTTCACGCTGCGGCCGTCGAGGTGCACGGTGCACGCACCGCAGTTGCTCGTGTCGCACCCGACGACGGTGCCCGTCTTGCCCAGCTGCTCCCTCAGGTAGTGGACGAGGAGCGTTCTCGGCTCCACCTCGTCGGAGTAGTCGACGCCGTCGACCGTGACGCTGATGCGGGTCATTCGATCACCTCTCTGTGACGAACACGAGTGCTTCAGGTACTGGCTGGGCAGGCCCGGCTCCTTCGGATACTTCTCCGTCCGGAGGGCTGGGACAACGGTCAATCCGGGTGGTTTCCGGTGGCCTCCTCGGATCGCGACGTCGCGGCCACCAGACCGGGTGCGTGGTGGTGGATCGGGCCCTCGCGGTGGCCCAGGCGCTCGCCCCGGCCGCCCCACTGGAGGGCGATGATCTCCGCCGCGATGCTCACCGCGGTCTCCTCCGGCGTGCGGGCGCCGAGGTCCAGACCGACCGGGCTCGACAGGCGCGCCAGCTCGACCTCGGTGAGGCCGGCCTCGCGCAGCCGCGCCAGCCGGTCGTCGTGGGTGCGGCGCGAGCCCATCGCCCCGACGTAGGCCACCTCGGGGAGGCGGAGGGCGACCTCGAGGACCGGCACGTCGAACTTGGGGTCGTGGGTCAGCACGCAGATGACGGTGCGCGCGTCGATCCGGCCGGCGTCGCGCTCGGCCTCGAGGTAGCGGTGTGGCCAGGTGACGACGACCTCGTCGGCCGACGGGAAGCGGGAGGTGGTGGCGAAGACGGGCCGGGCGTCGCAGACCGTCACGTGGAAGCCGAGGAAGTGCCCCTGGTGGGCCACCGCAGCGGCGAAGTCGATGGCGCCGAAGACCAGCATCCGCGGCTTGGGCGCGAACGACGAGACGAAGACCCGCATGCCCTCACCGCGGCGCTCGCCGTCCGGGCCGTAGGTCAGCGTCTCGGTGCGTCCGGAGGCCAGCATGCCGCGGGCGTCGTCGGTGACGGCGTCGTCGGCCCGGGGTGAGCCCAGTGACCCGGTCGACGCGCCGGCGCTGCTGTCCTGCTCGGGCCGCACGATGAGCCGGCGCCCGAGCCAGGCCGGGTCGGGGTGCTCGATGACGGTGGCCACGGCGACCGGTCGCCCGGCCTCGATGTCCCGGGCCACTTCGTCGAGCTCCGGGAAGCTCTCCCGGCTCACCCGCTCGACGAACACGTCGAGGATGCCCCCACAGGTGAGGCCGACGGCATACGCGTCGTCGTCACTCACGCCGTAGCGCTGCAGCACCGGTGTCCCGTCGGCGACGACTGACTGGGCGAGCTCGTAGACGGCTCCCTCGACGCAGCCGCCGCTGACCGAGCCGACCGCCTCCCCGCCCGGCCCCACGAGCATCGCTGCCCCGGCCGGTCGCGGCGCCGACCGCCAGGTGCCCACGACCGTCCCGACGCCGACGGTCGCACCCGCCCGCCACCAGCGGAGCAGCTCGGGAAGCACCTCACGCACGGCCGACCACCTCCACCAGCTCCTCGAAGGCGGCCATCGAGTGGCCTGCCACGAAGTCGTCAACGTGCGGCAGCGCAGCCACGATCCCCTGCTGCACCGGTTGGTAGCCGGGCTTGCCACGGTGCGGGTTCACCCAGACGACCCGGTGCGCCAGTGCCTGCAGACGACGCATCTGCTCGCCCAGCGCCTCGGGCTCGTCGCGCTCCCAGCCGTCACTGAAGAGGACGACGACCGCACCTCGCGCCATCCCGCGCCGACCCCACCTGTCGAGGAAGGCGCGCACCCCCTCGGCCAGCCGGGTGCCGCCCGACCAGTCGGGGACGCTCGCCCCGCAGGCGACGAGGGCCCGCTCCGGATCGCGCTGTCGCAGGGGCCGGGTCACGTGGGTCAGCCGGGTGCCGAGCGTGAAGACCTCGACCGGCAGGCCGGTGGCCACGTAGGCGTGGGCCAGTCGCAGCAGGGCGTCGGCATATGCGCTCATCGACCCCGAGACGTCGACCAGCAGGACCACTCGGCGGGCCCGAGTCCCCCTGTGGCGCCAGGCGATCGGGCCCGGTTCGCCCATCCTGCGCAGCTGCTCCCTCAGGGTCTTCCGGGCGTCGACCGCTCCGCGGCGGGCCGGGGTCTGTCGGTGCGCCGGCCGGCGTGGCGCGCGTGGCCGCAGGGCTCCGAACATCGCGGCGAGCCTGGCCCGCTCGGCGCTGCTGAGCGAGGCGACGTCGCGGTGCCGGAGCACCTCGGCCGCACTCGCCTGGGCGCGGACCACGTCCTCGGGCGACTGCGGGTCCTCGGTCGAACCCCGCCCGAGGTCGAGCGGGGCCTGCGCCACGGTGTGGGTCGAGTCGCGGCGCCGCCGGGTGCCGGCGCGCTCGAGGCCGAACCACGCGGCATACACCTGGTCGTGCCGCTCGAGGTCGGCGGGCGAGGCGCACAACGTCGCCCGGCCGGCCCAGAAGGCTGCCGACTGGTCGTCGGCGCCCACGGCCTCGACCGCCTCGAGGTAGGTGCGCTCACGGTCGGCGGTGACGTTGACCCCGGCGGCCCGCAGGGCGCGCGCGAACCCGAGGAGGATCTCGTCCGCGGCGTGCGCCGGCGCGATGGTCATCGGGCCAGGATCCGGTCGAGGGCGGCCCTGACCCGCACCGCGTCCTCGCGGTACTTCACGGCGACGCCCAGGCTGGCGGCTGCCGTGTCGAGGTCGAGGTCCGAGGCACCGAGCTCGTCGAGGGCGCGGGCCCAGTCGAGCGTCTCCGCGACCCCCGGCGGCTTGATCAGGTCGTGCTCGTTGCGCAGTCGCTGCACCGTCGAGACGACTTGTGCCGCAAGGGATTCTGAGACGTGCGGCGCCCGCGACCGGACGATCTGCAGCTCGCGTTCGAGGCTGGGGTGGTCGATCCAGTGGTAGAGACATCGACGCTTGAGCGCGTCGTGGAGCTCGCGGGTGCGGTTGGAGGTCAGCACGACGATCGGTGGCGTCGCCGCCGTGACGGTGCCCAGCTCGGGGATGGTCACCTGCCACGTCGAGAGCACCTCGAGCAGGAACGCCTCGAACTCGTCGTCGGCCCGGTCGATCTCGTCGACGAGCAGCACGACCGGCGACTCGCGCAGCGCCCGCAGCACGGGACGGGCGAGCAGGAAGCGCTGGTCGAACAGCTGGTCCTCCACGGCAGCAAGGTCCTGGCCGTCGGACGCCACTGCCTCGACGGCGCGCAGGTGCAGGATCTGCCGGGGGAAGTCCCAGTCGTAGAGGGCCTGCGTCGCGTCGATGCCCTCGTAGCACTGGAGCCGGATGAGGGGCAGGTCGAGGGCCGCCGCGATGGCCTCGGCGAGCGCGGTCTTGCCGGTGCCGGGCTCCCCCTCGAGCAGCAGCGGCCGCTCCAGCCGGAGCGCGAGCCAGGCAACCGTCGCGAGGGCGTCGTCGGCGAGGTAACCCGTGTCGGCAAGCCCCTGCGTCAGTGCCCCCGCGGACGAGAACGCCTCGCGTGGCTCCATGTCCACAGCATCACTCATCGCGACGCCTAATTGAAGGGGCAAGATCTCACTCCGGCGTCGGACGGCCGACGCAGGTCGATCCGGGGCGTCGAGGTCGCGGATGGTCGCGCTCGGCGCGGCAGAGGGTGATCGGTGCCTTCAGGGGCGCAGATCGACCCCGCTGTCAGTCAGAGGTCGTCGGGGCTGTCGACGTCGCGTCCGGTGGCGAGGTCACCGCACTCGACGAGCGCGTGGTCGTGGGTGGCGAGGTAGTCGCGAGCGCCCCTGTCCCCGGCCGCGACGTCGAGGACGCCCTGCCAGTGGTCGCGTCCCATGACGACCGGGTGCCCCGGGACGCCGTGGTATGCCGCGCGCGCCAGCGCCGCGGCTCCGGCACCGACCGCGGCGGTCACCCGCTCCACGACGGCGGCGCCGACGTCGGGCAGGTCGACGAGCAGGATGCACACGACCGCTGCGTCCGTCGACTGGAGCGCGGCAACGCCGGCGCGCAGTGAAGCGCTCTGTCCCCGGGCCCAGTCCGGGGCCTCGACCACGAGGTCGGCCCCGGCCGCCGTCGCCAGCTCGGTGGCCCGTGCCGCCTCGGCGCCCACCACGACGACCACCGGCGAGCACCTGCCGGCCCGCAGCACGCGCACGCCCCGCTCGACGAACGAGCCACCGGCGGGGTCGTCGACCAGCGCCTTCGGGGTGCCCATGCGGCGACCTCCCCCGGCAGCGAGGAGCAGCCCGGCTGGTTTCACCGGGCCACCTTCCCACGGGCGGGCCCGGTCAGACCGGCGGCTCGGTCAGACCGGCGGCTCGGCCTGGCGCGGGTCCTCGACGTAGCGGTGCCCGGTGGAGAGCGCCACGGAGACGGCCTCGAGCCAGCGCGGTGGCTGCTCGCCGATCCCCCGCGCGGCCAGGCCTGCCGCCAGGTCGGCCCGGAGGTCGGCGGGGTCACGGCCCTCCGCGTCGCGGCCGAGCCCGTCGATGACCTCCTGGATGACGGTCTGGACGACCCGGTGGCGGTCGACGTCACCTTCGTCCATCGACGCCAGGTCACGGTCGTGCTCACTCATGGTTCCTCCTGCGGTCGGGTATCCGTCGACCCTCCCGTACCCGCCCGGCGGGAAGCCATGCGTCCGGGTGGTCAGCTCCTGCGGGCCAGCCCGGCCTCGATGGCCGCGATGATCCTCGGCCGCAGCTCGTGCGGGTCGATGACGGCGTCGACCGAGCCGACACTGACCGCCCGGTGGATGCTATGCACCGCGTCGAACTCCGACGCGACCTCACCGAGCTTCTCGCTGCGCACCGCGGTGCGCAGGTCGGCCAGCTCGGTCGCGATGAGCGCCCGCTCGGCGCCGGTGGCCTCGCCCAGGCGGGACTCGGCCTCCGTGACCCGGGGGTCGGCCGCGGTACGGGCATCGACGTCGCGGGAGAACACGACCGCGGCGGCCGGGGCGCCACCGATCACTGAGGCGAACGACCCCTCGACGGCGAGCACGGTCATCTCGGGGTTGAGGGCCTTGGAGAACACCACGAACGCGCCACCGTGGTAGCGGCTGACGACGCAGAAGACGATCGGGCCCTCGAAGTTGACGATGGCCCGGCCGATCTCGGCGCCGTACTCGAGCTGCAGGTTGCGCATCGACTCGGGAGACCCGTCGAAGCCGGACAGGTTGGCCAGCACGACGAGGGGACGGTTGCCACTGGCGGCGTTGATCGCGCGGGCGGCCTTCTTCGACGACCGCGGGAAGAGCGTGCCGGCCGTGTAGGTGTCCGGGCCGTCGGTGGGCGGGAACCCGCGCCGCGCGACGGTCTTCGACTCGATCCCGAGGAGGCAGACCGGGATGCCGCCGAGGTGGGCGTCCTGGACCACTGCGGTCTCGGCGTCGGCCATGCCGGCCCAGCGCTCGAGGGTGGGGTGGTCCTGGTCGGCGACCGCAGCCATCAGGATCCGGATGTCGAACGCCTTCTTGCGGTCGGGGTTCGTGGCCGGCGAGAAGATGTCGCCCACCGTGGTGAACCCCGAGTCCGGGATGACGTGCGGGTATGCCGTGACGTCCCGGTCCGCGGGGTCCGTGGTCTTCGCGCGGCGCGGGCCGGGCTCACCCGGGTGGACGTAGGTGTGGTCGTAGTGCGCCATCAGCACGTCACGCGCCCCGGCGAGGTCCGGCGCCCAGTACTGCGCCTGGCCGTTCGGGCCCATCACGCGGTCGTAGCCGCCGATCCCGAAGTTGTCCTCGGCGGAGACGCCACCGGAGAAGTCCAGCGACTGCTTGCCGGTCAGCACCATCGCGCTGTCCGGGGTCATCACGAGGATGCCCTTGGTGTGCATCAGCATCGTCGCCTCGGCGTTCCAGTAGGGCTGGGCGCCGACGTTGATCCCCGCGACCACGATGTTGATCTCGCCGCCGGACTGGGTGAACTCGATGATCCGCTTGAGGGCCTTCGCGACCCAGTCCATGTTCTCGGTGCCCGAGTCCATCGAGATCCGGGCGCCGGCGGACAGCGCGAACCACTCGACCGGCACCTGCAGCTGCTCGGCCAGGTCGAGGGCGGCGATGACCCGGGTGCACTCGGCCTCGGACACGGCGCCGAGGGCCTTGAGCGGGTCGCCGCACAGCAGCACCCTGGTCATGCCTTCGGGGTAGCGCTCGGTGGGCGTCGTGATGAGCCCGGCGATGATCCCGGCCTTGTTGAGGCCGTATGGACGGTCGACGGGGGCGAGCGCGCCGGTGTCGTCGAGGTCGTACTCGGTGGCCGTCCCACCGGGACCGGCGATCATGGCCTGCAGCTCGTAGGGGTAGACGACGCCCCGACGCCGCGCCCGGACCACCTTCTGCGCGTAGTCGTCGAGCGGCTGCAGCCGCGTGGTCGGGGGCTCCTGCACCGAGGTGACGACACCGGAGCCGGGCTGGAAGTGGAACCGGGCGGCCAGTGGCGCGATGGCGCCTCCGGGCGCCGCGATCCGGCCCTGCACCAGGACCTCCTCGATGCCCGCACCCGCGGTGAGCGGGGCGATCTTGGCCTGGAGGGCCGTCAGCTGGTCGAGGTCGGCCTCGATCGGGGGCCAGATGTGCACCCAGACGTGGTTCATGTCGAGCTTGGCGCCCGCTGCTCCTCGCGCGGCGCGGGCGCGGCGGATGGCCTCGAGGCAGTTGGCGATGGCGCGCTCCGCGTGGGGCAGGGCGGTGACCCGACCCTGGTCGTCGCGAACGACGACGAGCTGGCGCACCTGGGCCAGCGCCACGAGGCGCTGGTCGGCCTCGTTGCCGGGGGCGGTGCAGAGGTAGAGCAGCACGTCCTCGGGGGCGTCGAGGCGGGTGACGTCGAAGTCGCGCAGCCGCCAGAGGTTCAGCCGCCGCCCGACCATGGGGTGCACGCCGCGGACGAGGCGGTCCTCGACCATTCCTCCGGACCCGTCGGGACGGAAGGTGAAGTAGGCGACCGGGCGACCCGCGCCGGGGCAGACGGCGATCGCGACCCGGCGCAGGCCGTGCGCGAACGGCATGGCGGCGAGGAGCTCGCCCAGCCGCGCCGAGGCGTCCTCGGGTGACGCGGGCTCGTCCGGCCAGGACAGGTAGAGGTCGACGACGCCCTCCGAGCCCGCGGCCGTCTCGTCGAGCTGGGCCGCCACGGCCTGCTCGAGCTCACCGCCGGGGACGAGCTCGTCGACCCGGCCGACACTCGTGACCAGGTGGGTGCCGCGGCCGTCGAGCGTGTAGTCAGCCACCGCGAAGGGACGGCCGTCGACCGCGAGCTCGCGCAGGCCGGTGAGGTCGTGCTCGCGGTAGTGCCGCTTGATCAGGACCGCGAGCATCGGCTCGCGCTGCGGGACACCGCCTTCGAGGCGCTCGGCCAGGAACTGCACGATCTGCTCCGGGATGGCGGCCAGCGCGTCGATGCGGCGGGCGCGGTCCTCGCCACCCGGCATACCCTCCAGCGCGGTGAGCTCGTCGCTCACGCCACCGAGGACGCTCGCCCGGTCGGCGTCGACCAGCGGCTGGTCGAACCACCGGAACCGCACGCTCCGCGCGAGGTCGCCCACGACGGGGAAGCGCAGCTGGGTCGCGACCACGAGGCGGTCGAGCACCTCGCGGGCGGCCGCGTCCAGCGGCGGCTCGGGGCACGGCTCGACCATCCAGCGCTGCAGCAGCGAGGTGGCCAGGGCGACGTCGGGGGCCGAGCGCTGCTGCGACAGGAAGACCCGGAAGACCGCCTGCTCGAGCTCGGGGGTGCGGTCGAGGCTGTCGAGGCCGTAGTGGCGCAGGACGTTGGCGAGCTTGCTCCGGAACTGCTCCGGCAGCGCGCCACGGTCGGGGTCGAGGCTCTGGAGGTAGGTGTGGAAGTGCTCGCGCGGGCTGTGCACCCGGTGCTCGACGTGCGCCTCCTCCCCTGCCGGCCGGTTGCGGCTGAGCTCGGCGAAGTCGGCGAACACCTCGAGGACGTCCACCTCGTCGCGGATCTGCGAGGCGCCCTGCGCGGTCAGCTCGTCGCGGGCGGACAGGTAGCTGGTCAGGGTGGCGCCCTCGTCGCGCTGGTCGAGGTCATAGCCGAGGAGCATGGCCGCGAGCGCGTCGCGGGCGTGGTCGGCGGTGGCGGCGGCGCCGTCACCGGACCTGGCGCCCTCGGGGAGGTCGAGGTCGATCGGCTCGTCGTCGACACCCTCGGCTGCCGCCTCGTCACCGTCACCGACGGGCTCCAGCCGCACCAGGGGGGTGCCGGTCTCGACCTGGCTGCCCGCGGAGACCAGCAGCTCCTTCACGCGACCGGCGAAGGGCGCGGGCAGGACGGTCTCCATCTTCATCGACTCGAGCACGAGGACCGGCGCACCTGCGGCGACCTCGGCGCCGACCGCGACGGGGGTCGCGACGACGAGCGCCGGTGCGGGAGAACGCAGCACGCCGCCCTCGTCACGGCTCACGCGGTGGGTCACCCCGTCGACCTCGACGAGCTGGATCGGGCCGTGGGTGGCCGTGATGAGGCGGTGCGTGCGGCCGGCGATGGTGATCCGGCTGGTGTACTCGTCGAGGCGGTCGAGGTCGGCGTCGACGGTCTGCTCGGTCGCCCCGGCAGCGATCGCCACCCGGAACCGGTGCGGCCCGATCCGCCACACCGTGACCTTGTATGCCGTGCCGCGGAGCTTGAGGTCGATGGCGCGACCGGTGCGGTGCTGCACCTGGGGTCGGCCGCCTCGGGAGGTCTCGAGCAGGCGGGTGCGCTCGAGGGCCTCCTCGTCCTCGTAGCCCTCGATGCCAGCGGCGACCAGCGCGATGCCGGAGTGCCGGTGGGACACCAGTCGGCCCTCGGCGCGGACCCGGTCGATCCAGCCGGTGTCGGCGCTGCCGTCGATGACCTCGGGCTGGTCGAGCAGGTCGAGGATGAAGCTCTTGTTCGTGGCACCGCCCTCGATGACCACTGTCGTCTCGCCCATCGCACGGCGCAGGCGGGCCAGCGCCTCGTCCCGGTCCCGCCCGACGGCGATGATCTTGGCGATCATCGAGTCGAAGTCGGCAGGGATCGAGTCGCCCTCGCCCACGCCGGTGTCGACCCGGATCCCGGGACCCGACGGCAGGTTGAGGAGGGTGATCCGTCCGGGCGACGGCGCGAAGTCGCGGTCGGGGTCCTCGGCGTTCAGCCGGGCCTCGACGGCGTGCCCCTCCTCCGTGGGGCGCTCCCCCTCCAGGCGACCGCCCCCGGCCACGTGGATCTGCAGCTTGACCAGGTCGGTGTCGGTGGTGACCTCGGTGATCGGGTGCTCGACCTGGAGGCGGGTGTTGACCTCGAGGAAGGCGAAGAACTTCTCGCCCGGGTGGTAGAGGAACTCGACGGTGCCGGCACCGGCATACCCGACCGCGACGGCGAGCCGCTCGGCACTGGCCTTGACCTCGGCCACCTGCTCCGGCGCGAGGACCGGCGAGGCGGACTCCTCGATGACCTTCTGGTTGCGGCGCTGGACGGAGCAGTCGCGCACGCCGATGGCCCACGCCGTGCCCTGTCCGTCGGCGATGACCTGCACCTCGACGTGGCGGGCGCCGGTCACCAGCCGCTCGAGGAAGACCACACCGGAGCCGAAGGCGCGCTGCGCCTCGTCCCGGGTGCGCTCGTAGGCGTCGGTGAGGTCGGCGTCGCTGGCGACCATGCGGATGCCGCGGCCACCACCACCGGCGGTCGCCTTGAGCATCAGGGGGTAGCCGATCCGTGCTGCCGCGGTCTTGGCGTCCTCAAGGGTGTCGACGCCACCGCCGCTCCACGGGGCCACCGGGACCCCGACCTCCTCGGCGATGATCTTCGACCCGATCTTGTCGCCCAGCTTGCGCATCGCCTCCGGGCTCGGGCCGATGAAGGTGACGCCGATCCGGCCGCAGACCTCGGCGAAGCTCGGGTCCTCGGCGACGAAGCCCCAGCCGACCCAGGCGGCGTCGGCGCCGGTCTCGCGCAGGGCCTTCTCGAGCACGGCGTAGTCGAGGTAGGGACGGTTCGCGGCCGGACCGAGGTTGTAGGCGTGGTCGGCCTCGCGGACGAACATGGCCCGCTTCTCGCCCTCGGTGTGCAGCGCGATGGTCTCGATGCGGTGCCCGTCGACCCCCGCCTGCGCATTGAGGTCGCGCACCGCGTGAATGAGCCGCATGGCGGCCTCGCCGCGGTTGACGATGGCGATGCGCGAGAACATCGGGTGGGCCTCCCAGCGACGACGGACTGCGGAACGCTGCCGAGCCTGCCACCGATCACGGGTGACTCGCGAGTAATGCGACCTCGGACCGCGAGGCGCGCGCTCGCCCGCCACGCGGCATACCGTGGTTGCCACCTGCGTGCTTGCCAACATCGGACGGCACCTGCGACACTATTACAGACCGTTCGGTCAGTTAATCGCCTCACCGCGGAGGGTTGCATGACGGACACCACCACGGCCCAGTCCGGGACCGACGAGGGCGACCTGCTGGCCGGGTTCGAGGCCACCATCGCCCGCAACGACCGCATCGAGCCCCGCGACTGGATGCCCGAGGGCTACCGCAAGACGCTGGTGCGCCAGGTCGCCCAGCACGCGCACTCCGAGATCATCGGCATGCAGCCCGAGGGCAACTGGATCGGCCGGGCCCCCTCGCTGCGCCGCAAGGCCATCCTGCTCGCCAAGGTGCAGGACGAAGCCGGCCACGGGCTCTACCTCTACTCCGCGTGCGAGACCCTCGGGGTCAGCCGCGGGCAGCTCACCGAGATGCTCATCGAGGGCCGCCAGAAGTACTCCTCGATCTTCAACTACCCGACCCTGTCCTACGCCGACGTCGGCACCATCGGCTGGCTGGTCGACGGCGCCGCGATCTGCAACCAGGTGCCGCTGTGCCGCACGTCGTTCGGGCCCTACGGCCGGGCGATGATCCGGATCTGCAAGGAGGAGTCCTTCCACCAGCGCCAGGGCTACGAGCTGCTCATGACGATGATGCGTGGCACCGACGAGCAGCGCGCGATGGTGCAGGAGTCGGTGAACCGGTTCTGGTGGCCGGCGCTGATGATGTTCGGCCCGCCCGACGACGAGTCCCCCAACTCGGCGCAGTCGATGGCGTGGGGCATCAAGCGCAACACCAACGACGACCTGCGCCAGCGGTTCGTCGACATGTCCGTGCCCCAGGCCGAGGCGCTCGGCGTCACCTTCCCCGACCCCGACCTGCGGTGGAACGAGGAGCGCCAGGCGCACGACTTCGGCCAGCCCGACTGGGACGAGTTCATGCAGGTCGTCAAGGGCAACGGCCCGTGCAACACCCAGCGCATCGCGCACCGGCGGGCCGCGCACGAGGACGGTGCCTGGGTGCGGGAAGCGGCCACCGCGTATGCCGCGTCCTCGGCTGCGGAGGTGTCGGCATGAGCGCCGACGAGCGGGTGCGCGCCGAGTGGCCGCTCTACGAGGTGTTCGTCCGGGGCAAGCGCGGGCTCAACCACGTGCACGTCGGCTCGCTGCACGCGGCCGACGACGAGATGGCGCTGCGGCACGCGCGCGACGTCTACACCCGCCGCAACGAGGGCGTGAGCATCTGGGTCGTGAAGTCGACCGACATCGCGGCGTCGAGCCCCGACGAGAAGGACCCGCTCTTCGCCCCGAGCGGCGACAAGGTCTACCGGCACCCCACGTTCTACGAGATCCCCGACAACGTCCCCCACATGTGAGCTGCTGACCATGCCTGAATCACCGCAGCCCGACCCGACGGGTCCGGACGAGCTGGACGCGATCCAGTCGGTGGCCGACGACGTCGCCCACCAGCCGTCGCACCCTGCCCCGGACCCCAACGACGCCCACGGCTCCGTCTACGACGGGCTGCTCGGCGGCGACCCGTCGCACTGGGCCTTCGGCACCGACTTCGAGGACCCGCTGGCCGGCGTCGACACGACCATCCCCGACGGCGTCGACGCGGCCGACCTGGGCACCTACTGCCTGATGCTGGCCGACGACGCGCTCATCGCGTCGCAGCGGCTCTCGGAGTGGACCAGCCGCGCACCCGACCTCGAGGACGACATCGCGCTGTCCAACATCGCGCTCGACCTCCTCGGTCAGGCCCGGTTGCTGCTCGCTCGCGCGGCGGCCGCCGACCCGTCGCTGGTCCCGGCCCTTCCCGAGGGGTCCCCCGTGCCGCCCGAGGACGCGCTGGCCTTCTTCCGCAGTGACCGCGAGTTCCGCAACGTGCGGCTCGTCGAGCTCGACAACGGCGACTTCGCGGTGACCATCGTCAAGCTGCTGCTCTTCTCCAGCGCCCGCATCGCGGTCTTCGAGCAGCTCGTCGACAGCCGTGACCACGTGCTCTCCGCCGTGGCCGCCAAGGGCATCAAGGAGCTGACCTACCACCGCGACTACGCGGGGCGCTGGTTCCTCACCCTGGCCCGCGGCACGCAGGAGTCCCGGCGCCGCATCGACGCCGCCCTGGTGCAGGTCTGGCCGCTGCAGGCCGAGCAGTTCGCGACCCACGAGGTCGAGGCCCGCGTCGCCGAGGCCGGGGTCGGGGTCGACCCGGCGACGGTCTCCGACGCGGTCGCGGTCGTCCTGGCCCAGGTCTTCGCGCTCAGCGGCGTGGAGCAGCCGACCGGTGCGCCGATGGCCGCCGTCCAGGGACGGCAAGGGCGCGACGGCATGCACACCGAGGCCCTGAGCCGGATCCTCGGCGAGCTGCAGGTCGTGGCCCGCGCGCACCCGATGGGTCAGTGGTGACCATGCCCCCGACGACGACCACGAGCGCCACCCGGCCCTCCCGCCGGTTCGATGTGAACACGCCGGATGAACCCGGCGTGTTCACATCGAACCAGGAGCTGCGCGAGCGGGCCCTTGCGCTCGCTCGGACGGTCACCGACCCCGAGATGCCGATGCTCACCCTCGACGACCTCGGCGTGCTCCGCTCGGTGGAGGTCTCCGAGACCGGCGCGGTGACAGTCGCGATCACGCCGACCTACACGGGCTGCCCCGCCATGGCCACGATGAGGGACGACCTCGTGCGGGTGCTCGGCGAGGCCGGGCTCGCCGCGACGGTGCGGGTCTCGCTGTCGCCCGCCTGGTCGAGCGACTGGATCACCGAACGTGGACGCCAGGCGCTGGCCGACCACGGCCTCTCGGCGCCCGGTCGCGTGCCGGCCCGCTCGGGGCCCGTCGCGCTGTCCCTGCTGCCCACCCGCCGCGAGCTGCACTGCCCCCGCTGCGGCTCGGACGCCGTCGAGCTGACCTCGGAGTTCGGCCCCACCGCCTGCAAGGCGCTCTACCGCTGCACGAGCTGCCTCGAGCCGTTCGAGCACGTCAAGGAGATCTAGGTCGTGACCGCCTCCACCGGCTCCCTGCTGCTCCCGAAGAAGACCCGGACCACCCCCGTCTTCCACACCCTCACCGTGCACTCCGTGGAGCAGCTCACTGACGACGCCGTCGCGGTGAGCTTCGACGTCCCGGCCGAGCTCGCCGCGGCATACGACTTCGCTGCAGGGCAGTCGCTCACGCTGCGGCGCCGCATCGACGGCGAGGAGCACCGCCGCACCTACTCGATCTGCGCCGCCGTCGGTGAGCGACCGCGGATCGGGGTCCGCGAGATCCCGGACGGCCTCTTCTCGCACTGGCTGGTCCACGAGGTCACCCCCGGCACCGAGATCGAGGTGCAGACGCCGTCGGGCAGCTTCCGGGCCGATCCCGCGACCGGAGGCCGGCACCTGTGCATCGCGGCCGGCTCCGGGATCACGCCGATGCTGTCGATCGCCACGACCATGCTCTCGAACCCCGAGTCCGAGGTGACCCTCATCTACGGCAACCGCACCACGGGGTCGGTGATGTTCGCCGAGGAGCTGGCCGACCTCAAGAACCGGTACGGCTCGCGCCTGCAGCTGATCCACGTGCTGTCCCGCGAGCCTCGCGACGTCGAGCTCTTCTCCGGCCGGATCGATGCCGAGCGACTGCGTCGGCTGCTCGACCTCCTCGTGCCGGTGCAGGACGTCGACGACGTGTGGCTGTGCGGGCCGTTCGCGATGATCGGTGCGGCCCGCGAGGTGCTGGCCGAGGTCGGCGTCGCCGAGGAGCACATCCACTTCGAGCTCTTCTACGTCGACGAGCCGCCGCCGGAGCTGCACCGCGCCGACGCCGTGGTCGAGGGCGAGACCAGCGACGTCACCGTCGTCCTCGACGGGTCGAGCTCCACCGCCCCCATGCCGCGCAGCCAGTCGATCCTCGATGCGGCCCAGGCCACCCGCACGGACCTGCCGTTCGCCTGCAAGGGCGGGGTCTGCGGCACCTGCCGCGCCCTCGTCCGCGATGGTGCGGTCGACATGCGCCGCAACTACGCGCTCGAGAAGGGTGAGGTCGAGCAGGGCTTCGTCCTCACCTGTCAGTCCTACCCCGTCAGCGACGCCGTCACCGTCGACTTCGACGCCTGACCTTCGCCGAGCTCCAGGAGGCCCGCATTTCCAGCAAGCAGAGCGTGACCGAGGCGTTCATCGTCGACGGAGTGCGCACCCCGATCGGCCGGTATGCCGGTGGGCTGGCTTCGGTGCGCCCGGACGACCTCGCCGCCCTCGTCGTGCGCGAGGTGGTGGCCCGGTCCGGCATCGACCCCGAGCTGGTCGACGAGGTGGTCCTCGGCGCGGCCAACCAGGCCGGCGAGGACAACCGCAACGTCGCCCGGATGGCCCTCCTCCTGGCCGGGCTCCCCCAGTCGGTGCCCGGCTTCACGGTGAACCGGCTCTGCGCCTCGGGCCTGACCGCCATCGCCACGGCCCGCCAGATGATCGCCGCGGGGGACGCCGACGTCGTCATCGCCGGTGGGGTCGAGTCGATGACCCGCGCGCCGTGGGTGACCGAGAAGCCGACCAAGGCGTTCGCCCGCCCGGGCGCGACCTTCGACACCTCGATCGGGTGGCGGTTCACCAACCCGCGCTTCGACGCCGACACCACGCTGACCATGCCGCAGACCGCGGAACGCGTTGCGCAGCAGTGGAACCTGACCCGCGACGAGCTCGACGCGTTCGCCCTGCGCTCCCACGAACGCGCGCTCGACGCGATCAAGAACGGCCGGTTCGAGGCCGAGACCGTCGCGGTGCCGCTGCGGGACGGCGAGTTCGCCGTCGACGAGGGACCGCGCGCGGACACCAGCCTCGAACGGCTGGCCGCGCTGCGCCCGCTGCACGGTCCTGACGGGCTGGTCACGGCCGGCAACTCCAGCGCCCTCAACGACGGTGCAGCGGCCGTCGTGGTGGCGAGCGAGCGGTTCATCGAGCAGCACGGCCTCACCCCGCGGGCGCGCGTCGTCGCGGCGGCCAGCGCCGGCGTGGCTCCCGAGGTGATGGGCATCGGCCCGGTCCCCGCGACGCGCAAGGCCCTGGCCCGCGTCGGGTGGACCGTCGACGACCTCGACGCCGTCGAGCTCAACGAGGCCTTTGCCTCCCAGTCCATCGCCTGCGTGCGCGACCTGGGGCTCGACCCCGACCTGGTCAACGCCGACGGTGGCGCGATCGCCCTCGGCCACCCCCTCGGCTGCTCCGGCACCCGCATCGTCGTCACCCTGCTCGGACGGCTCGAGCGCGCCGGTGCCCACCGCGGCTTGGCAACGATGTGCGTGGGTGTCGGTCAGGGCAGCGCCCTCCTGCTCGAACGCCCTTGACCCGCAACGCTTTTCGACCAGCCTGAGCCTTCCGAACGGAGCACCCATGACCGACTCCACCGTGCTGCCCACGCGGGTCCTCGTCTACGGCGGGGGGCGGATGGGCGCAGGGATCGCGCACGCCTTCCTCGCGGCCGGGTCCTCGGTCCACGTCATCGAGAGCGACACCGAGTCCGCCCGGGCCGCCCTCGAGCGGGTGGCGGGAAGCCTGCGCAAGGCGGCCGACAAGGGCGCGCTGGCCGAGGACCTCGAGGTCATCCTGGGTCGCGTCCGGGTGAGCGCCGGGCCACACCCCGACTACGGCGACGCGCAGCTGGCCATCGAGGCCGTTCCAGAGGACCTCGAGCTCAAGCAGACCGTGTTCCAGCGTCTCGAACAGGAGCTGCCCGGGGCAGTCCTGGCTACCAACACCAGCTCGCTGTCGATCGACGCGATCGCCGACGGGCTGCAGGCTCCGGAGCGCGTCATCGGGCTGCACTTCTTCAACCCGGTCCCCTCCAGTGACCTCCTGGAGGTGGTCGTCGGGAGCCGGACCGCGCCCGAGCTCGTCGAGCAGGCGCGTCGCTGGGCCGCATCGCTCGGCAAGACGGCCATCGTCGTCAAGGACTCACCCGGGTTCGCGAGCAGCCGCCTGGGTGTCGCCATCGCGCTGGAGGCGGTGCGGATGGTGCAGGAGGGCGTCGCGTCGGCGGAGGACATCGACACCGCGATGACGCTCGGCTACCGACACCCCATCGGTCCACTGCGCACCACCGACATCGTCGGTCTCGACGTGCGGCTGGCCATCGCGGAGCACCTCGCCCGCGAGCTGGGCCCGCGGTTCGAGCCGCCGCAGCTGTTGCGCGACAAGGTGGCCGCCGGCGAGCTGGGTCGCAAGACCGGGCGAGGCTTCTACGACTGGTGAGGCAGGTCGAGCGCCAGGCCGTCGAACACGATGGTTGTGATCGCCTCGGAGAGCTGCTGGCCCTCGACGCCACCACCGGCGCGGTGCCACTCGACGAGTGAGTTGACCATGCCGAACAGCAGCCGGCTGACCAGGGCCGGCGGCACGTCGGTGCGCAGCGACCCCTCGTCGATGGCCTCCTTGACGAGCGCGGCCAGCCGCGCGTCGATCTCGCGGCGGCGCCGCAGCGCGGCCCGCTCCACCTCACTGTTGCCGCGCACGCGCAGGAGCAGCGTGACCGCTGGCTGGTGTTCGACCAGCACCTCGACACTGCGGTGCACCGCCTGCCGCAGTCGGGCGTATGCCGTGCGACCGGCCGCGTCGTCGCTGGCCTCCTCGATGACGCGGGTCAGCCCGTCGAGGGCCTCGTCGAGAGCGAGGGACAGCAGGTGGGTCTTGCTCGGGACGTGGTGGTAGATCGCCGACTTGCTGAACCCGAGCTCCCGGGCCAGGTCACCCATGCTGGTGCCGTCGTAACCCTGCTCGTTGAAGAGCTCGATCGCCCTGCGCAGGACCGTCTCCTGGTCGTAGCCGGGCCGCCCGCGCCGCGGTGAGCCAGAGGTCGCAGGTGCTGGTTCGCTCACGTCGGCCAGACTCTCACAGCCACACCGGGGTCGATCGCCGTCCAAGGGGCGCCGCGCGGGTGGGATGGCCATGGACCAGACTCGGGACATGGCTGTCTTCTCCTCATCCAAGCGCTCGACCGCTGTCGTGCCGCACCCGCGCGACGCGGTCTGGGCGGTGCTGAGCGACGCGAAGCTGGTGGCGCGACTGACTCCGATGGTGCGGTCGATCGAGGACCACGGCAGCACCTGGCTCTGGAAGCTCGCGCCGGTCGAGGTGCTCGGCAAGAGCATCGGGCTCTCGTTCACCGAGCGGATGGAGTTCACCCCGAAGGAACGGATCGTCTACACCCACGAGCCGAAGGGCGCCGAGCGGGCCGGGGTCGAGGGCACCTACCAGCTGGCCGACAGCGGCACCGGGACCCGACTCACGATCGAGCTCGGAGTCGAGGTCGACCTGCCGTTCCCCAAGCTGGCCAAACCCGCCGTCCAAGCGTCCATGCACGCCGTCATCGCCGCCATGGGAGTCGGGTTCGCCCGCAACCTCGAGCGTGAGCTGGCTCGTCGGGAGCGCTGACCTCGGCCGCCCCCGCGTCAGCCTGACAGCGATCCGGTCCAGGCCGCATCGGAGCTCAGTGGGCCGAGGATGTCGCGACCAGGGTCCGGGACCGCGGCGTCGGGGACCGCGAGCGCCCGGTCGATCGCCTCGGCGACCGGCGTGAGGGCATGGCCCCGGGGTATCAGCTGGACCATCAAGTCGGGTCGGCCGCAGACCATGTCGTGGTGCAGGCTCTCGACCAGCGACTGCACGGTGGAGGCCGGGGCGCGGGTGAGCGCGGGCGCCAGCCGGGACACCAGCGCCGTCGGCAGGCCAGGCACCCGCACCTGCACCCGGCGCAGACCGGCGCGGTCGGCGTAGAGCCGCAGCAACGCGGCATACGGCATCCGCTCGCCGCTGCCCAGGTCGAACGCGCGGCTCACAGCCGGTGCGGTGAGGGCGCCGACGAGGGCGGCGACCACGTCCGTGACGGCGACGGGTTCGACCCGGCTGTCCATCCAGCGCGGCAGCACCTGGACCGGCAGCCGTTCGCTCAGCTGGCGCATGATCTCGAACGAGGTCGAGCCGCTGCCGACCACCATCGCCGCGCGGAGAGCCAGGGTAGGGACGCCCGAGTCGGTGAGCACCTGTTCGACCTCGAGCCGCGACCTCAGGTGCGGGGACAGGTCGCCGTCCGCGACGGCCGGGACCAGGCCGCCGAGGTAGACGATCCGGCCGAGTCCGGCGCGCACCGCGGCATGCGCCGCGTTGTAGGCGCCCTCGCGGTCGCTGGTCGGGAAGTCGTCGCCCCCGAGCCCATGGACGAGGTAGTAGAGCGCCTCGGCGCCGGCCACGGCCGACCGCACCGTGGGGCGGTCGAGGACGTCGACCTCGACCACCTCCACCCGGTAGACCCACCAGAACCGCTCGGCGGCTGCCGCCCTGGTGAAGGTGGCCGTCACCTGGTGGCCGGCCGCGAGCAGGGCCGGCACGAGACGGCTGCCGACGTAGCCGCCCGCACCCATGACGACGACTCGCACCAACGACTCCCGGGGTTCGGCTGTGGCCGCCGGCGGCACCCACGAATGCCTCGAACCTACCTCGCGGGTGCGGCGACCTCCCCACTCACCTGAGCCGCCGGGTCCGGCACCGTCACGGAGGACCACACGACGGACCGCAGTGCCAGCATGCGGGCCTGGGTCACCCTGGCTCGGACCGCGGCGACCTCCTCACGGGTGACCGGGCCGACCGCCTCGGTGTGCTGCCAGCCCGGCCCGTGGACCGTCACGGTGAGCTGCACCCTGCCGGTCGCCCCGGCACCGGTCGGGGTGCGTCGCCACACCCTGCGCCGCGGGGATGCCTGCTCCTTCAGGGTCCACCGCACGTCGTTCACCGGCGCGCTGCCGGCCGGGGTGAGCACGGTGCGACTGGTCGCCGAGACCGCACCGATCCTCAGGATGAGTCGTTCCGTTCCACGCGCCTGCACTGCTTCCACGGGCTCTGCTCCTCATTGACGAGGCCGGGTGGCGACCCCGGCGCCTGCACGAGCGCCGACACGTGGCGCCTCCCCCTCAAGGAGTGCTCATGGCGGTGGTCGTGACGCGACACCGGGATTCGCGACCGTCGTCCTCGCTCGCCGGCGACGCCTAGTGACCTCGGCTGCGTCGGCCGAGCCCGGTGAGCAGGATGCCCGACCCCAGCAGGACCGCCGCGACCCCCGCGAGCTGCACCGCGTCGAAGCCGGTGAAGGCCAGCGCGGTGTCGTCCATGAGGCCCTGGCCCAGGGCTCCGCCGGTGGTGCCGCTCCCGGTGGTGACGACCACGCCGCCGGTCGTGACCGGCGGGGTGACGGTGCCCGTCCCCGTGGCGGTCGTGCTGGGCGAGGTCGTGGGCGAGGTCGTGGACGAGGTCGTGGACGAACTGGTGGGTGAGGTCGTGGACGACGGCGACGTCGTGGTCGTGGACGTGGTCGTGGAGGTGGACGTGGTCGTGGTGGGGGACGGCGTGCCCTCTCCGTCACCGCCCGCGTCGCTGTGGCGGACCGTGTCGTGGACCGGCGTCGTGCGACCGTCCATGGTCACTGAGCCGTCGTTGCCGTAGGTCGCGAGTGACGGGTCGACGACATCCGCCCGGACCCACAGCTCGGCGTACTCCCCTGCCGGGACGTCCGACCACGTGACCGAGAGCGCGTGGGTCGTGCACGAGATCTCGGGGACGTACTGCGCGTCGTCCCGGGGTGTGGTGACGTTGCCGTCGGCGTCGAGGACCTTGCCGATCGTCGCCGTGAGCGAGCCGCAGTCGAGCGCCAGACCGGGGCCGGGCGCGTCGGTGATGGTCACGTCGCTGACCGCCAGGGTCGTGGCGGGCGTGCGGATCACCGACTGGGTCGTGGTCTGGCTGGTGTCGTCCCACCACATGTACTTGCTGGCCTCGGTCCGGTCGACGGCGCAGTCGTGGGTGCAGGGGCCGACCGTGGGCAGGTCGACCCGGACCACCTGGTCACCGACCTGGAAGTCCAGGTGGACGGTCTCGTCGGTGGTCTCGGCGCTGTACCGGGTCGAGAAGTGACAGGTCCCGTGCAGGTCGACGGGATGGGTGCGGACGTAGTCCGTCAGGGTGAACACCACGAGGCCGTCGGCGCCGGCATGGGCGTGGGCCACCGGCTGGCCGTCCGGCGCAGTGAGGTCGAAGTCCGCCGAGCCGAACCACCGCAGCTGCGGCGGCAGCTGGAGGCTGAAGGTGTCGCCGGGCGACGACCCGTCCGGGACGGCCCAGGTGCAGGCGAGATCGACCCGGTCCCACTGAGTCGTGTTCGTTGCGGTCGTCGTGATCGAGGTGATGGCGCCGTCGATCGTGGCCGCCCTAGCCGCCCCTGCCCCCAGCAGCGTCGCGCCGGCCACCACCAGGCAGGCGGCCAGGGCTGCGAGCCATCGGCCGACTCCCGGCAGCCGGATCAGCGTCGTCCCAGGTCCTGCGTGTCCGACGTCAGCGTTCGTCATGTATCCCACCCCGGCGAGAAGTTCGTGTCCGTCACAGTTCGATCCATCCAGGCAGCCGCGAGCGGCCCCTTCTGACCGAGACGCGGTCGTCCTCGATGTGTGACGTGGGTGGCCGGACACCGGCATGCGGCCCCGGAGGTCATCGGCAGCGAGCGGCTCACGCGTCACGGAACGGCCGCGGCATGGTCTCAGCGGCGGGGACGAGATGAGGGGTGGTGAGGGCCTTGGCGCTGGGTGGCGCCCGATGCCGAGGCCCTCACGCGAGGGAGCTGCGTCACCAAAGGTGCCGCAGTTAGTCCTCCAGTTGAAGCCGCGTCCTCCAGCCGAAGGCGTGACCCGGGGGGCCGGTGTCGGCCGACCTGACCCGCGTGCCCCTCGTCCAGTCGACCCGCGCACGTCGACCACCGACCGAAAGGGGGACCTCGGAATGACATCGACAGGCAGCAGCTTTCCCGAACCCGCCGACTGCCCGGAGCCGGACGGGGCCGGCGGGATCGGCAGGTGGACGTTCGGCCTCGAGGCCGAGGAGGTCGAGCGACCCCACGTCGTCGTGACCCTCGACACCCGCACCGGAGGCGCGACCTTCTCCGGCCCCTACCGCACCGCCATCGGCGCCCTCTGCGCGGCGGATGTGGAGTACCAGGTGGACCGGGACCAGGGTGGTCGGGGCGAGCTCACCTTCCACGTCGCAGCCCTGCACGCTCCGATCAGCGACGCCGAGCAGGACGTGCTCTTCGACGGGGAGGGCGACGCCCTCACCCGTGGCCACGGGCCACGACCGCTGGCGCAGGTCCTGGCGTTGTTTGCCACGGTGGCGCAGCGCACCATCCGACGCCGACCGCTCCTCACGGCGGGCAGCATCGCCGTCACTGCGGCGGCCCGCGCCTCCAGCGCAGGCGACGGCTGGATGCGGCGTGGGCGCACTCCGCGCCACCGCCATCTCGGGCGCGACCACCTCCTCGGACGCGGGGCCCGGTGAGCGCAGACCCGCTGGCCACCGACCTGGACCTCGTCGAACGGGCTCGCGACGGGTCCCAGGAAGCCGTCGTCGAGCTCTGGGTGCGGCACTACCCGGCTGCCCTCGCGGCCGCGCGCAGGAGCTCCCGCCAACCGCGCGACGCGGAGGAGCTCGCCTCCGACGCCTTCTCCAACATGCTGGGCGCCTTCGCGTCCGGGGGCGGTCCCACGGGGTCCGTGCGCGCCTACCTGCTCACCTCGGTGCGCAACCTCGCGGTCACCCGCTCGCGCCGCGCGTCGTCCTCCGAGGTCCTCAGCGACGACGTCGCCGTCTTCGAGGACGGCTCGCGCGGACCGGTCGACCCGATGGCCCGCCAGACCGAGGTCTCGATGATGCGCCAGGCCTTCGCCGCGCTGCCTCGCCGCTGGCAGGTCATCCTGTGGCGCACGGCGGTCGACCATGACCGCAACATCGAGATCGGCCAGGACCTGGGCATCTCCCCGAACGCCGTCGCCGCCCTCGCCAAGCGAGCCAGGCGGGGGCTGCGGCAGGCCTACCTCCAGACCCACCTGAGCACCAACGGCCTGGAGCCCGGCTGCGAGCCCTTCGTGCGCCGGCTCCCGATGCTGGCCGTCGACGGGTCCGTCGCCCCCGACGACCTGGCCCGCCACCTGTCGACCTGCCCCACCTGTCCTGGTCGGCTCGCCGAGCTGCAACGCGTGGAGCAGCAGCTGGGCTCGATGCTGGGGCCAGCGGTGCTGCTGACGGCACCGGGGTTCCTGACCCACGCGATGGCGACGACGGCAGGCGCGTCCGTCGCGGGCGCATCCGCAGCGGCCGGAGGGGGTGGGGCAGCCGCGTCCAGCGTCGTGGGTGGGACCGGGGCAGCCGCGCCGACGGCCGCCGGCGGGTCGGGGGCAACCACCACGACCTCGTCCCTGGTCGCCAAGCTGAGCGTCGGCAAGGTCGTCGCCACTGCCGTGGGCGCCGCGGCGGCGGTCTCGGCCGGCTTGCTGATCCTGCCCGACGACCCGCCCCCCAGTCCGCCCTCCGCGCAGATGACCCCGACCACGACGCCGCCGATCCCGTCGACGGATCCCCCGAGCCCCTCCCCGACCGAGACGGCGGCCCCGACCACGACCCGCGAGACCAGCGCGCCGCGGACCACGACCCCTCCGCCGCCCAAGCCATCGCCGAGCGCCCCGGCGCCGTCGCGTCCTGCCGCGACCACGCCGTCATCCCCTTCGCCGACCCCGACCCGCAGCCCATCGACGACCGTGGCCACCACGCAGCTGCAGGTCTGGATGAGGATCTCTGGACCGGCCGACGCGACGTCGATCGAGGTGGACGCGCAGGCCCAGGGCACGACCGGAGCCGTCAGGCTCACCCTGCGGGTGCCGTCCGGCGTCGTCCTTCGCCGTGCGTCGGGCGACTGGGGCTCCTGCGAGCAGAGCGGTGACCTGATCTCGTGCACCGCCGGGTCGGCATCCGGGCGCTGGTCCGGGATCATCGTCACGCGCTGGGACGACGACGCCTCGGGCCGGGTCACGGCGGAGGTCGACGCCACCTACCGCAACGGCGGCCGCGTCAACGCCTCGGCCTCCGCCAGCTGGCCGCCGTAGGACCTCGAGCAACTTCGTTCCCTCGAGCCGGTGCCGGCTGGACGCCTGGCCGGTGCAGGGTTTCAGCGATTGGTCGGACCCTCATCGGGATGGGTTCAGCGGCCGTTCGGGCCAGAGCTACGCAGTTTGCTAGAGGTACGGGTCACCCATCAGCGGGAGGATGCGCTGTGCAGGATGGATCAGGAGGGATCCTCGATGAACGCCACTCCGAACTTCGTCCGTCGCCAGCTGTGGCTGTTGGTGCCCGCTGCGCTCGTCACCGCCATGCTGTCGCCCGCCGGGGCGACACAGGCTGCGACGCCGAAATCGCCGGACAAGCTGAAGCCGAAGTTCACGACGGCCGCGGCCTTCGACGTGTCGCCGTCAGTTCGTGAGCTGGCCAAGGCAGCCAAGCACGGCACAGCGCGGCCCGACGTGGTGGGCCGAGACCCGAACCTGAGGTCGGGCGTCTCCCGTGCAGGCGCGGCCGACGGGGCGCTGCAGTCCGACGCCTCGCCCAGCGCCCTCGCCATCCCCGGCACCCTGGCCAACTTCGAGGGCCTGAGCAACCAGGACAACTTCACCGTCCTGGGCGGCCGGGTCAACCCACCCGATCCCAACGGTGAGGTCGGGCCGAACCACTACGTGGAAATGGTCAACCTCGTCTTCGCGGTGTACTCCAAGAACGGCACGCGGTTGCTCGGACCCGTGGAGACCGGCACGTTGTGGAACAACTTCGCGATCGACGAGTGCACCGAGCCGTCCGGTGACCCGGTGGTCATCTACGACCAGGTGGCCGACCGCTGGATCCTCACGCAGTTCACCACGCGCGGGATCGACTACCCGGACGAGCCGCTCAACCTGTTCTACAACTGCGTCGCCGTCTCGACGAGCCCTGACCCGACCGGCTCGTACTACCGCTACGCGTTCACCACCGGGTACAACTTCCCCGACTACCCCAAGTACGGCATGTGGAAGGACTCGTACCTCATCACCACCCGCGAGTTCGGCATTCTCGACCCGAGCATCTACGGCATCGGCGTCTACGGGCTCGAGCGCAACAAGATGATCCTGGGCGACCCAGCCGCGCGTGCGGTGAGCTTCCTGATGACCGACAGTGCCGTGCCGCTCAACCTGATCGGCGACGGGCTGCTGCCACCGGACGTGGACGGAAAGACCAAGCCCAGGAACGAAGCCCCCGCCCCGATCGTGGGGACCCAGGACGACAACGCCCCCTATGGAGCGACCTTCGACGCGCTCAACATCTGGGAGTTCGACGCCAAGTGGCGCTCGACCCCGACGGCGTCGATGGTCCTCAAGACTCAGCTGCCGGTCGCGTCGTTCGACTCGGACTTCCCGTGTGTCGGTGGCTTCGGCTCCAGGGACTGCCTCCCCCAGCCGGGCATCACGAACCCGGCGCAGTACCTCGACATCCTGTCCTACCGACAGCGGCCCTCCTTCCGGCTGGCCTACCGCAACCTCGGCACCTCCGAGTCCCTGCTGACGAACCAGTCGGTCGAGGCCGCTCCGGGTGTGGCCGGGGTGCGCTGGTACGAGATCCGGCGCACCAACGGCGTCTACAGCGTGCGCCAGCAGGGCACCTACGCGCCAGCTGACGGTGTCCATCGGTGGATGGGAAGCATCGCCGCCGACAAGAAGGGCAACTTCGGCCTCGGCTACAGCGTGGTCAACGGCACCGACGTGTTCCCGGGCATCCGCTACACCGGGCGGTTGGCGGCTGACCCGCTCGGCCAGATGCCCCTGGGCGAAGGCACCATCATCAACGGGACGGCAGCCCAGACCACGGCCAACTCGCGCTGGGGCGACTACACCGACCTGACCGTGGACCCCGTGGACGACTGCACGTTCTGGTACGTCAACGAGTACTACACCGTGGCCAGCGCGGCGTCGGCACCCAACGGAAACGGGTGGACCACCCGGATCGCCAGCTTCAGGCTGCCCGGCTGTTGACCCGCCTGGACCCGGGCGCCCCCGCTCCGCGCTGGGAAGCTCGCCAGGCGGCATACCTCCGTCGGGTGGTGACAGAGGGCGTAACCATCAGGCGCTCTGAGCGCCGAAAGAGGAGGTTGGGAAATGTTCGAAACACTACGTGCGACGCCGACCATCGCGGTGTCAGACCTCGAGAGGGCCAAGAAGTTCTACGGCGAGACGTTGGGCCTGCAGGTCAAGGACGAGCGGGCCGATGGGGTCCGGTACGAGGCGGGTGGCGGATCGCTGGTGCTCGTCTATCCCTCCCAGTTCGCCGGAACTGCCCAGAGCACCTACATGGGCTTCGACGTGGACGACGTCGAGAAGGCGGTGGGTGAGCTCCGCGAGCGCGGGGTGGTCTTCGAGGAGTACGACATGCCGGGCTTGAAGACAGTGGACGGCATCGCCGAGATCGAGGGCGTGAAGGGCGCCTGGTTCAAGGATCCCGACGGCAACATCCTGTCGATCGGCCAGGAGACCTGACACCGCCCGGCCCGACCTCCGGTCACCCCGTCGCGACACCACTCCCGGTCCGCGTTCCTGACTCCGCGTCGCCCTGCGTCTCTGCCATCGTGGCGAGGACGAGCTTGCGGACGTCGGTGGCGCCGGGCAGCGTCAGCGCCTGCCCCGCCAAGGACGCGCAGTGCTCGACGTCGAGCTGACGGATGGCCGCCTTGACCCTGGCGACCGCGGGAGGCGAGACGCTGAGCTCTCGCACGCCGAGCCCGACGAGAATCGGGATGGCCAGCTCGTCGGAAGCGGCCTCGCCACAGACAGCCACGTCGACCCGACCACTCGCTGCTCGACAGACGTGGTCGATCAAGCGGAGCACGCCCGGGTCGAGAGCGTCCGAGAGTGCGGCGACGGCGCCGTTTCCGCGTTCGGCCGCAAGGGTGTACTGGGTCAGGTCGTTGGTGCCGATGCTCACGAAGTCGACGTAAGGCAGGAGAGCCTCGATCTTGAGCGCGGCCGAGGGGACTTCGATCATGGTGCCGATGTGCAGACCCGCCGGAAGGCCCGACGATCCGGCAGCTTCGACGAGGACCTGTCGCGCCTCGATCAGCTCGTCGGGTGTCGACACCATCGGGAGCATGATGCTGGTCGGCGAGTGCCGCGCCGTGTGGCAGATGGCGGCCATCTGGTCGCGCAGCAGGTCCCGGTTCCTCAGGCTCAGCCGGATGCCGCGCTGGCCGAGGAACGGGTTGGCCTCGGGGGGCATGGGCAGGTACGGCAGTGGCTTGTCGCCGCCCACGTCGAGGGTTCGCAGGGTGATCCGCCGACCCTCCATGGCCTCGGCGATGGAGTCGTACTGATCCTGTTGTTCGTTGATGTCGGGAGCTGCGGTCCGGTCGAGGAAGAGGAACTCCGTGCGCACCAGTCCGGCGCCGTCCGCCCCGGCCGCGAGCGCGGCACGCGCGTCGCTCACCGATCCCAGGTTGGCCGCCACGAGGATGCGGGTGCCGTCACGAGACACCGCGGGGTGGTCGGCGAGGGCGACCTGGCGAACGCGTTGCTCCGCGGCCTCGGCGGCGCGGCTCTGGTACTCCTCGATCAGCTCGGGCGCGGGATCGAGGTGCAGCGCACCGGTGGCCCCGTCCAAGAGGATCGTCCTGCCTTCGGGGATGCCCAGCACCTCGGGGCCGGCCGCGACCACGACCGGGATGTCGCGGGCCCGCGCCAGGATGGCCGCGTGCGAGGTCGGACTCCCCTGGGCGAGGACCACTCCGGTCACCAGCGCGAGGTCCAGGCCTGCGGTCTCGGCGGGCGTGAGGTCGCTGGCAACCAGCACACCCTCTCCCGTCATCCGGCGGGCCGGTTGACCGGTCAGAGCCTGCAGCACCTGTTCTCCGACCGCGCGGACGTCGGCGGCCCGCTCCCTGAGGTAGGGGTCGGGAAGCTCGGCCCACTGACGTTCGACCTCGGCGAGTGAGCCGGCCCAGGCTGCCACCGCGCCGGTGCCAGGGCGAATGCGCGCCTTGACGTCGCCCAGCAGCTCGGTGTCGGTGAGGAGGGACAGGTGCGCGTCGAAGATGCTGGCCTGGTCGGGCCCGAGCTCGCGCTCTGTGAGGACCCGGACGTGCTCGATCTCCCGACGCACGGCCGCCACCGACGCCAGGACCCGCCGCCACTCCTGAGCCGGCTCTCCTGCGGGGTGGAGGGCGGGATCGACCGGCTCGGCAGCCAGTCGGCGGACCGGGCCGACCGCGATTCCCGGGGACGCGGCAAGCGGCCCGCTGCGGCTGGGGGTGGGTCGCGGCGGAGCGGGTGGGGCGGAGACCTGCTCGGGGGGTTCGTCGAACCGTCGCTTGGCGAGCGCGAGGACGTGCTCGACGGCCTCCTGGGCCTGCGGCCCGGTGGCGCGGACCTCGACCTCGTGCCCGTGCAGAGCCGTGAGCGTCGCGACTCGGCTCAGGCTGGCGGCGGGGACGGGTCCGGCGCCGGTGGTGAGGTTGCGCAGCTGGACGGACGCATCGAGGGCGCGGACCTCGCTGACGAGTCGGGCGGCCGGTCGGGCGTGCAGACCGTGCGGGTTGGCCACCGGAAACACTCCGACGATGGCTGCCTGCGCCTGGTCCTCCGGCTCGGGCGCGACTCCGGGCTCCGGGGTCGACAGGTGGGCGGCCTTGCCCATCACCGCGTTGCGGGCCTCGGCCGCGACCTCTTCCCTGCTGGCGCCACCCGCGGCGGCGACGGCGGCCACGATGAGGCCTTCGACCAGGGGGGCCGGCGACAGCGTGACCCGATCGCGGATGGAGGAGTCCTGGAGGAGGTCGAGCGCGAGCTCGGCACTGAGCACGGCGCTCCCGAGGTCCATGAGGACCACGACGCCCGCTGGGCTGTCCGCCCGTTCGATCGCCTGCATGATGCTGACCGCGTCGGTACCGAAGGTCGTGTCGTCCAGACCAGCCGCTACTTCGATCGTCAGTGGGCGGCCATGGAGCATCTCCCCTGCCAGCGTCACGGCGGCCAGGGCGAGTGCGCGGCTGTGGGAGACCACGATCAGCCCGACCCGGCGCTCGGCATCCGTTGCCGGCGCGTTGGCCGATGTGCTCTCGGTCATGTCACTGCCTCCGCTGCTGGTCGTGCTGACGTGGGTGGTGGATCGGGGGCTGGCTCAGGAGGCTGCATCTGCTGCAGCGTCCAGCAGCAGCGCCACGCTCGCCGCCCCGGGATCCTGATGGCCCACGCTGCGTTCGCCGAGGTAGCTGGCTCGCCCTTTGCGCGCCAGCATGGGCGTCGTGGCGTCACGACCCGCCGCGGCGGCATCCCGGGCGGCCTTGAGCCCGGTGGCCAGGGTGGCCTGGTCCGTCAGCGCTGCTTCCAGCGCTTCGACGGCAGGCGCGAGGGCGTCATACATCGTCTTGTCACCGGGGGCGGCCTTGCCTCGATCGACGATGCCCCCGAGCCCGGCTCGCAGCGCCGCTGCGACATCGCCTGCCGAGACCGTTTCGGCGGTGGCCCCCAGCGAGCCCCCCATCCTCATGAAGAAGGTCCCGAACAGGGGCCCGCTGGCCCCACCCACCGTCGAGACCAACGTCATCCCCACCTTGGTCAGGAGCGCGCCGGCCGTCGGCGGCCGGCTCTCATCGAGCGCGGCCACGGCGGCCTTCATGCCCCGGTCCATGTTCGACCCGTGGTCGGCATCGCCGATCGCCGCGTCGAGCTCGGTCAGGTGCTCGCGGTTGGCGGCGATGAGGTCCGCGAACCCGCGCACCCATTGCTCGAAGACCGCCGTGGTCACGTTCTCGCTCATCCTCAGATGCCCCATCTCAGTGCAGCAGTGTTGACAGGAGCGTCCCAGAGGGAGAGCAGCTCGTCATCGACCCTGAGCAGGGTGATCGACACGCCGGCCATGTCGAGCGAGGTGATGTACGAGCCGACGAGCGACCGAGCGATGGGCACGCCGCGCCCGCCGAGGATCTTCTGGACCTCGTTGAAGACCACGTAGAGCTCGATGAGCGGAGTGCCGCCGAGACCGTTGACGAACGCGATGACGGGGTTGCCCCTGGTGAACGGCAGGTCGGAGAGAATCGGCTCGACCAGGAGCGAAGCGATCTCGCTCGCCGGGGCGAGCGGCAACCGCGCGCGGCCCGGTTCTCCGTGGATGCCGACACCGAGCTCCATCTCGTCGTCGCCCAGGTCGAAGGTCGGGTGGCCTGCAGCCGGCACCGTGCACGAGGTGAGGGCCAGGCCCATGCTCCGGCCGTTCTCGTTGACCGTCCTGGCGACCTGGGCGACCTCGTCGAGGTCGCGCCCCTGCTCTGCGGCCGCCCCCGCGATCTTCTCGAGGAGGACGGTGACGCCGACTCCGCGTCGCCCTGCCGTCCAGGTGCTGTCCTGGACCGCCACGTCGTCGTCGGTGACCACCGACACGATGCGGGCACCGGTCTCTGCCGCCGCCATCTCAGCGGCCATCTCGAAGTTCATCACGTCGCCGGTGTAGTTCTTGACGACGTGCAGGATCCCTGCGCCTCCGTCCACCAGCTTGGTCGCGGCCAGGATCTGCCCGGGGACCGGAGAGGTGAAGATCTCGCCGGCACACGCTGCGTCGAGCATGCCCAGGCCGACGAATCCACCGTGGAGCGGTTCGTGTCCGGACCCTCCTCCGGAGATGAGGCCCACCTTGCCTCGCTTCGGGGCGTCACCGCGGTAGATGACCTTGCTCTCGTGGTCGACCCGCAGTTCGGGGTGAGCGGCTTCGATGCCACGCAGTGCCTCCACGACGACGTCGTTCGGGTCGTTGATCAACTTCTTCATCAGAGTCTCTTTTCGCAGTCAACGGGTTCGGGACGCGTCAGACGGTGCTGGTCTGGCGGGAGATGGCGGCCTGGGGGTCCGGGTCACCGAGGTCCAGGCCGGGAGCCGCGACGGCGCGGTCAGCCGGGGTGCGGGTGAGCAGGCCGTAGAGGAGGGCGGCGACGACTCCAGCGAGGAGCTCGGCCGCCAGGTAGACCGGCAGCTGGTGCCACTTCACCTCGCCACCCGCGAGCTGCTGGACGAGCATGGGACCAACGGTACGAGCCGGGTTGATGGATGCGCCCGTGGCCGGAGCGACGGGGATGATGGCGGCGAAGACGACCAGGCCGATGGCGACGCCGGCGAACCCCGCGGCGGCCTTGCGATGGATGACGCCGAAGATGGTGAACACGAGGATGAAGGTGCCCACGAACTCGGCCGTGAAGGCCTGCAGCCAGCTGATGTCGCCGTAGGCGGCAACTCCCAGGCCCACGTCGCTCGCTTGGTGTCCGAGGACCCCGATGATCGCGGCCGCCCCGACGATCGCACCGACGACCTGGGCTCCGAGGTAGGCCGGCACCTGGGCCCACGGGAACTTGCCCGACACGGCCAGGCCCAGGGTGACCGCCGGGTTGATGTGGTTGCCGCCCACGTGCCCCAAGGCGTAGACGGTGGCCACGACCACGGTGCCGAACGCCAGGGAGATGACGCCCAGGTCGGCCATGGTGAACGGCGCCTTGCCGTTGACGATGAGGGTGGCGGGGACCGACCCCACGCCGATGAACACCAGGAAAGCCGTTCCGATGACCTCAGCGCCCAAACGCTGGAGGAGATTGGTCTCGTCAAGCATCGCCCTTGCCCCTTTGCAAGTTGTCTGAATTTCATTCGATATTGTCGAACGTGATTTGGAGGCTACCCCTATGATTCACTGGGAGGCAAGAGTTTTCGTGAAGTAGGTCACAGCGGAGAGGACAAACGTGATCCAATCGGTCGATCGCGCCATCCGGGTGCTCAGCGCGCTTCAGGGCGCGCGGCGGATGAGCCTGTCCGAGCTGGCCGCGCGCCTCGAGCTGGCACCCTCGACCACTCACGGGATCGTCCGCAGCCTGGTCGAGCACGGGATGGTGGTGCAGGAGCGCGGCTCGAGCCGGTACCAGCTCGGCCCCGCCGTCCTGCGGCTCGGCAACGTCTACCTCGACACGCTGGAACTGCGGTCCAAGGCCATTCCCTGGGCCGAGGATCTCGCCCGGCGCACGGGTCTTGCCGTGCGCACCGGGGTGCTGCTCGTCGACGACGTCGTGATCATCCACCACGAGCCGCGCCCGGATGGCAGTCGCCAGATGCCGGAGGTGGGCATCGTCATCCCGGCCCATGCGAGCGCCCTCGGCAAGGCTCTGCTCGCCTTCCTCCCTGACGATGAGAAGCGAGTGCTCACCTCGGCAGAGCTGCGCAGCATGACCGGCGAGACGATCACCTCCGCCGACCAGCTGCGCGAGCAGCTGGAGGTGATCCGGTCGACCGGCATCGCCCTCGAGCAGGACGAGGCCGTGCTCGGTGAGAGCTCGCTGGCCAGCCCCGTCTTCGACTCGTACGGAGAGGCCGTGGGGGCCGTGGGGGTCGTGATCCCCTCAGACGGCGACGTGGCCCGCCACGAGGCGCGCGACCTGGTTCGCGACACCGCGCGATCCGTGTCGCGCGAGCTGGGCGCCCAGGCGTGGCCCCCTCGCCCCGATGGCCAGAACCTCCGGTGATCGCCGTTGCGCCGCCACCAGGGGTCTCACGCGATTCCCACGTAGGTCGTCTCGAGGTACTCCTCGATGCCTTCGAGCCCGCCCTCGCGCCCGAACCCAGAGGCCTTCATCCCGCCGAAGGGCGCGGCGGGGTTGGACACGATGCCCTGGTTGACCCCGACCATGCCGACCTCCAGCTGCTCTGCGAGCCGTAGCACTCTCGAGAGGTCGCGGCTGAAGACGTAGGCCGCCAGCCCGTACTCGGTGTCGTTGGCTCGCGAGATGGCCTCGTCCTCGGTGTCGAAGGTCGCGATGGCCGCCACCGGGCCGAAGATCTCCTCACGCAGGAGCCGAGCGTCGGCAGGCACGTCGGTGAGGACGGTGGGTGCGTAGAAATGGCCCGTCTCCCCCACTGGCTTGCCCCCGCAGGCAACCCGGGCGCCGCGCAGGACGGCGTCGTCCACGAGCTCTTCGACCTTCGCCTGCGCCGGCGCGTCGATCAGCGGCCCGACGTCGACGCCGGCCTCGGTGCCGCGCCCGATGGACAGCTGCTCCATCCGCGCCGTCAGGCGGGTGGCGAACTGGTCAGCCACACCTGACTGCACGAGGAACCGGTTGGCTGCCGTGCACGCCTCCCCCATGTTGCGCATCTTGGCCAGCATCGCGCCGTCCACTGCTGCGTCGAGGTCGGCATCGTCGAACACGATGAACGGGGCGTTGCCGCCCAGCTCCATGGAGACCCGCAGCAGCTGGGTGGCCGACTGCTCGACGAGCGTGCGGCCGACAGGCGTCGACCCGGTGAAGGTGAGCTTGCGGGCCCGCGGGTCCCGGATGAGCGGCTCCATCACCGCAGCGGTCCGGGTCGTGGTGATGACGTTGAGCACCCCGGCCGGGAGCCCGACCTCGTCGAGCAGGGCGGCCAGGGCGAGCATCGACAGCGGTGTCTGCGTCGCGGGCTTGACCACCATGGTGCAGCCGGCGGCGATGGCAGGGCCGATCTTGCGGGTCCCCATCGCGAGCGGGAAGTTCCACGGCGTGACCATCAGGGTGGGTCCGACCGGCTTCTTCATGGTGAGCAGTCGCGTGGCGCCGTTGGGCGCGGTCATCCACCGCCCCGAGATGCGCACCGCCTCCTCGGAGAACCACCGGAAGAACTCGGCGCCGTAGGCCACCTCTCCCCGCGCCTCGGCCAGCGGCTTGCCCATCTCGAGGGTCATCAGCGTGGCGAAGTCCTCGGCCCGCTCGGTGAGCAGCTCGTATGCCGCCAGCAGCAGCTCCCCGCGCTCGCGCGGCGCCGTGGCGGCCCAGCTCGCTTGCGCCGCCGAGGCGGCGGCGAGGGCGTCGCCTCCGTCGGTCACGGTGGCGTCAGCGACGCTGGCGAAGGCCAGACCCGTGGAGGGGTCCTCCACCGGTACTCGCGCGCCGTCAGACGCTTCGCACCAGGCGCCGTTGATGAACAGGCCGGTGGGAACAGCTGCAACGAGCGCCTGCTCGGCGGGTGACAGTGTCATGTGGTGAATCTCCCTGTGCTGCAGCGGTTGTCAGGCGTGGGCCGCGAAGGCCTGCTCGAGGATGTCGAGCCCTTCGTGAAGCAGCTCGTCGGAGATGGCCAGCGGCGGCAGGAAGCGCAGCACGTTGCCGAAGGTCCCTGCGGTGAGGGTGACCAGACCCTGCTGGTGACACGCCGCGTTGATCCGAGCGGTGAGACCGGGGTTGGGGGTGTCGTCCCCGCCGCCGGTGACCAGCTCGACCGCGAGCATGGCGCCGCGGCCGCGGACCTCCCCGACGACGTCGAACTTCTCGGCGAGCTGACGGAGCCGTTCCGTGAACAGCGCACCCACCTGGCGGGCACGACCACACAGGTCCTCCGCCTCCATGGTCTCGATGGCGCCGAGCGCCGCGGCGCAGGCCACCGGGTTGCCTCCGTAGGTGCCACCCAGCCCGCCCGCGTGGACGGCGTCCATCATCTCGGCGCGGCCGGTCACGGCAGCCAGGGGCAGGCCGCCCGCGATCCCCTTCGCCGTCGTGATGAGGTCCGGGACCACACCCTCGTGGTGGCAGGCGAACCAGTCACCCGTGCGGCAGAAGCCGGTCTGGATCTCGTCGGCGATGAACACGATGTCGTGCTCGCGGCACCAGTCGGCCACCCGGCGCAACCAGCCCTCTGGGGGCACGATGAAACCGCCCTCCCCCTGGATCGGCTCGATGATCACGGCCGCGACGTTGTCCTCGCCCACCTGGGCGTGCACCTGCGACGTGAAGGCCTCGAAGGCCTCGTCTGCCACCCGGGTGCGATCGCCCGCCCAACGGTAGGGATAGGCCATCGGGACCCGGTAGACCTCGGAGGCGAACGGCCCGAACCCGTGCTTGTAGGGCATGTTCTTCGCGGTCAGGGCCATGGTGAGGTTGGTCCGCCCGTGGTAGGCGTGGTCGAAGGCCACGATGGCCGTGCGGCCGGTGAACACCCGCGCGATCTTCACGGCGTTCTCGACTGCCTCGGCACCGGAGTTGAACAGTGCCGACCGCTTCTCGTGCGTCCCCGGCGTGAGGGCAGCGAGCTTCTCGCAGACCGCGAGGTACTCCTCGTACGGCGTCACCATGAAGCAGGTGTGGGTGAACTCCTCCACCTGCCTCTGCACGCGCTCGACGACCCGCGGCGCCGAGCTGCCCACGGTGGTCACCGCGATACCCGAGCCGAAGTCGATGAGGTGGTTGCCGTCGACGTCGACCAGCACTCCCCCCGCAGCCCGCTCGATGTAGACCGGCAGACCCGTCCCGACCCCAGCGGCGACGGTCGCCACCTTGCGCTCCTGCAGGGCCTGCGAACGCGGACCCGGGATGGCAGTGACGAGGCGACGACGCTGCTCGACGGCTACAGACATGGGATCTCCTTGGGGGCCAGCGGAAAGACGCAGGTGTTACGGGTGGTCACCGCCCAGCCTCGGGCGCCGCCTGCCATGCTGTCCAATACCTGTTGAGCCTCGTCCCCATGCCTCGGAGGCATACCGTGGAGATCCGCACCCTGCGCTACCTCGTCGCCGTCGCCGACCTGGGATCGGTGACCGCGGCGGCCACCGCGGTGCACGTCACCCAGCCCTCGTTGTCGCGCCAGCTGCGCCAGCTGGAACGCGAGCTCGGAGTCGACCTCTTCGTCCGCGACGACGGCCGGCTGCGGCTGAGCGCGGCCGGTGCGGAGTTCCTCCCGGTCGCCCGGTCCCTCGTGGTCCAGGCCGGAGCAGCACGCGACATCGCCGCGGCCATCGCCGCCGGTCGGCTGCAGCGCGTCACGATCGCCGCCCCCGGGACCACCCTGACCGATGTCGTGGCTCCGTTCCTCGCCACCCTCGAGGCTGACGACCCGATGCCTGCCGTCCTGGAGGAGACCCCCGCCTCGGTCTACGCCACCCTCACCCTGGGGGCAGACCTGGCGATCGGCACGACGCCTCCTCCGGACCAGCTCGCCGGGATCGCCCTCGCCGACCTGCCCGTCTGGGCCTATGTCCCACGCACCCATGAGTGGGCCGGTCGCGGCCAGGTCCCACTCGCCGACCTGGTGGACCGCCCCCTCCTGACCCAGGACCGCGACTACCACCCGCGTCGCGCCCTCGACAGTGCGGTGGCGGCGGCACGCCTCGCCTACACGGAGCTTCACGAGTTCGGCTCCCCTGAGGTCGCGCAGGCGGTCGCCGCGTCAGGCCGTGGCATAGCCGTCGTCTCGGACGACCCGCGGTTCGACCTCCAGCCGCTCACCATCGACGGCCCCACCGGGCCGTTGGGGATCAGCCTGTATGCCGCGTGGCAGCCGGGCCACCACGGCGCGGCCACCATCGGCCGCCTTGCCGCGCGGCTGGCCGCCTTCTGCGTGGCCCGCTACGGCGAACAGGTGACGCCACCACGGCGCCGGGCACGGCGGCATACCGCGACGCCGTGAGTGGTCACGAGGCGTGGCTGCTCATCACGTGCTTGATGCGGGTGTAGTCCTCGAGCCCGAAGATCGACAGGTCCTTGCCGACGCCGGACTGCTTGAAACCGCCGTGCGGCATCTCGGACGGGATGACCTGGTGGCAGTTGACCCACACGACGCCGAAGTCCAGGTCGGCCGACAGTCGGGTCGCGCGCCCGTGGTCGCGGGTCCAGACGCTCGAGGCCAGCGCGAAGTCGACGCCGTTGGCCTTGGCCAGCGCGTCGGCCTCGTCACGGAAGGACTGCACCGTCAGCACCGGACCGAAGATCTCGCGCTGCACGACCTCGTCGTCCTGCTGCACTCCTGCGACCACCGTGGCGTCGACGAAGTAGCCCGGGCCGTGGCTCGTCCCGCCCGCGACCACGGAGGCGTGGGCGGGCAGCCGTTCGAGGAAGCCCTCGACCTGCGCCTGCTGCGTCACGCTGTTCACCGGACCGAAGGCGACATCGGCGTCGTCGGGATGGCCAGCACGCCGGGCCGAGGCGGCCGACGCCAGCAGCCCCACGAACTCGTCGTGCACCCGCGCGTGCACGAGGACCCGGGTGGCGGCCGTGCAGTCCTGACCGGCGTTGTAGTAGCCGGCACCGGCGATCGCCTCGGCGGTCGAGGCCAGGTCGACGTCGTCGAACACCACGGCCGGAGCCTTGCCCCCCAGCTCGAGGTGGACGTTCTTGAGGGTCTCGGCCGCCGAGGCCATCACCTGGGACCCCGCCCGCGTGCTCCCGGTGATGGCCACCATGTCCGGCCGCGGATGGGACACCAGTGCGCGACCCGTGTCGCGGTCGCCACAGACCACGTTCAGCACCCCGGGTGGCAGCACCTCCTGGGCCAGCTCGGCCAGGCGGACCGTGGACCACGGCGTGGTGTCGGACGGCTTGAGGACCACGGTGTTCCCCGCCGCCAGGGCCGGCGCGATCTTCCAGATCGCCATCATCAACGGGTAGTTCCACGGGGTCACCTGCGAGATGACCCCGACGGGCTCGCGCCGGATCGAGGAGGTGAAGCCGGCTTCGTACTCCGCGCTGGCCACACCTTGGAGGACCCGCGCTGCGCCGGCGAAGAAGCGGAGCTGGTCGATGCACGGCAGCAGCTCCACCTCGCGGGTCAGGGCCCGCGGCTTGCCGGTGTTGCGCACCTCGCAGTCCAGCAGCTCCTCGGCGTGCACCTCGACCAGGTCGGCGAGCTGCAGCAGTGCTCGCTGGCGCTGGGCAGGCGTGGTCCGACGCCAGCCGACGAAGGCGTCGGAGGCGGCGCCCACGGCCGCATCCACGTCTGCCGCGGACGACAGCGGGGATTCGCCCAGCACGGCCCCGGTGGCGGGGTCGTGGAACTCCATCGAGGCGGCCGACGAGACGGCCCGCCCGTTGACGATGTTGCGCAAGGAAGGCATGACGAGCTCCAGCAGGGTGTCGGTGGGTGGAGGTGAGTGTGTCGATGGGCCGGGATGCCTGGGGGTGGTGCGTCGGCGACTGCGACCCGGCGAAGGACTGCGGTCAGACGCGGTGGTAGATGACCGTGGGGCGGTCGGCCGAGAGCGCCTGTGCCGCAAGGGGTCCGAGCTCGTCGACGGAGGTGGCTTCGACACCGTGGGCTCCGATGGCCCTGGCCAGCGCCGGGATGTCGGGACGGTAGAGGTCGACGGCTTGGGGCACGATGCCGCGGTCGACCATCTGCTCCCGGATCTCCGCGTAGCCACCGTTGTCGACGATCACGACCGGGATGGCCAGGCCCTGCTCGGTGGCCGTGATGAGCTCCTGGATGGAGAACATGGCGGCACCATCGCCGAAGAGGGCGACGACTGACCGGTCGGGGGCAGCGATCTTGGCACCGATGGCGGCGGGCAGGCCGTAGCCGAGCGTCGCGTAGCCGGTCGGGTAGAGCAACCGGTTCGCCGGCGTGAACGGCCACGAGTGCACGGTCCCGTAGTAGGTGACCTGCGAGCTGTCACCGGCCACCACCGTGTCGGCTGGGAGCGCCGCGGCGAGGGACCGCTGGATCGGCTCCCAGGCGGCACCGGACCGGGCCGCCTCCGCGTCGATCTGGCCACGGAGCGTCAGGGCCCGCGCGGTGTCCCAGCCCCGGATCCCCTTGTCGCGCAGTGCCTCCACGAGGTCCCGGAGGGTCAGCCGGGCATCGGCGACGATGGCGAGGTCGGCTCGGACGTTCTTGTGTGCCTGGGCGGCGTCGAGGTCGATGCGGACCACCGTGCGCTCCCCCGGACGGCCGGGAGCGACCGTGCCGCCCCAGAGGTCGGAGTCGCCCAGCTCCGACCCGACGACGAGCAGCACGTCGGCGCCGTTGACGGCATCGTGGGCGGTACTGAGCCGGGCGCCGGCCCCCAGCGACGCGGGATGAGCCTCGTCGAGGACGCCCTTGCCGTTGACCGTCGTCAGGACCGGGATGCCGAGCTCGGCCAGGGCGCGCAGCTCGGCCGTCGCACCTCGCGCACCACCACCGGCGACGACGAGGGGGTTGGCGGCGCCCAGCAGCGCAGCTGCGACGGCGTCGACGGCTGGGCGGTCGGCACGGGCCGCGCCCGGCAGCGGGCGGCGAGCACACGGCACCCGGGCCCAGTCGCCCTCGAGGACATCGACCGGCACTTCGAGGTGCACGGGTCGCGGGCGGCGGCTGGCAAAGCCCTCGAAGATGTCGGCCACGATGTCGGGGATGTCGTCCGCGGACTCCGCGCGGATGCTCCGCCCGGTGACGGCGTCAAGAGCAGCCTGTTGGTTCTTCACCTCGTGCAGCCACCCGACGTCGGCGCCGACGCGCCCGCGCGGGGCGCCGGGCGAGACGGCGAGGATCGGGATCGAGTCGGCATAGGCGGTGGCGAGGGCCGTCACGGCGTTGGTGATGCCCGGCCCGGAGGTCGTGATCAGCACGCCCGGACGTCCGCTGACGCGCGCAAAGCCGTCCGCGGCATACCCGGCGCCCTGCTCGTGCCTGGTGACGACGTGCCGGATCCCCGACTGCGGCAGGTAGCGGTAGAGCTCGAGGTTGTGGGTCCCCGGGATGCCGAACACATCCGAGACCCCTTGTGCCGCAAGGGAGTCGATGACGGCGGCGCCACCCGTGACCGGCTCGCTCATGACGTGGCTCCTTCGCGCGGTGCCATCGCCGAGATCAGCTCGTATGCCGCGTGGGCGGCCGCGATGCCGGTGATCTCCGCGTGGTCGTAGGCGGGTGACACCTCGACGACGTCCGCGCCGACGAGGTTGAGCTCGCTGAACGCCCGCAGGATGTTGAGCAGCTCACGGCTGGTCAGCCCGCCCGCCTCAGGGGTGCCCGTGCCGGGGGCGAAGGCGGGGTCGAGCACGTCGATGTCGAGGGACACGTAGGTCGGCCGGTCCCCCACCCGGGCCTTGATCCGCTCGACCGCCCCCTTCCAGCCCAGGTCGTCCATGTCGTGGCACCCGATGACCTGGAAGCCGAGCACCTGGTCGTCGCTGAGGTCCTGGGGCGAGTACAACGGCCCGCGGATCCCGACGTGGATGCTGCCGGTCTTGTCGATCAGGCCCTCCTCACTGGCGCGACGGAAGGGCGTGCCGTGGGTGATGGGCGCTCCGAAGTAGGTGTCCCACGTGTCGAGGTGTGCGTCGAAGTGGACGACCGCGATCTCGCCGTGCTGTTCGTGCAGCACGCGCAGGAGCGGCAGCGCGATGGTGTGGTCGCCGCCGATCGTCATCAGCTTGGCGCCGGTCCCGGCGATCTCACGAGCCGCCCCGTCGATCTGGCGGACGGCCTCGAGGATGTCGAACGGGTTGCAGGCGACGTCGCCGGCATCGACGACCTGCTGCACCGCGAACGGCTCGACATCCTGGACCGGGTTGTAGGTGCGGAGCAGCTTGGACGCGGCCCGGACGTGTCCGGGACCGAACCTGGCGCCGGGACGATAGCTGACCCCGGAGTCGAAGGGGACACCCAACACCGCGACATCGGCGCGCTCGACCTCGTCGAGACGCGGGAGTCGGGCGAAGGTGGCCGGCCCGCCGTACCGGGGGGTGACGGTCGCGTCGACGGGACCGCGCGGAGGTGTGGCGGTGGCATGGTCAGCCATGGTCAGAGCACTTTCGAGAGGAACGACTGGGTGCGGGCATGCTGCGGGTTGCTGAAGACGTCGTGGGGTTTGCCCTCCTCGACGATGACGCCGCCGTCCATGAAGACGACGCGGTCGCACACCTCGCGGGCGAAGCCGATCTCGTGGGTGACGACGATCATCGTCATCCCGTCGGCAGCGAGCCCCTTCATGACGTCGAGCACCTCGCCGACGAGCTCGGGGTCGAGCGCGGACGTGGGCTCGTCGAACAACATCAGGGCCGGCTCCATGGCCAGCGCCCGGGCGATCGCCACGCGCTGCTGCTGGCCACCTGAGAGCTGCGCGGGGTAGGCCGCCGGCTTGTCGGCCAGGCCGACCCGGTCCAGGAGCTCGCGGGCTCGGGACTGCGCCTCGGCCTTGGGGACGCCCTTGACGAACACGGGCGCCTCCATGACGTTCTGCAGGGCCGTCAGGTGCGGGAAGAGGTTGAACCGCTGGAAGACCATCCCCACGTCGCGCCGCGCCGCCGCGACCTCCTTGGGCTTGAGCTCGAACTTCTTGCCGTGGCTGCGCCGGTAGCCCACGAGGTGGCCGTTGACGCTGATCTCGCCGCCGTCGATCCGTTCGAGGTGGTTGATGCAGCGCAGGAAGGTGGACTTGCCCGAACCGGACGGTCCCAGGAACGACACCACCTCACCCGCCCGGACGCTCAGGTTGACGCTCTTGAGCACCTCGTTGTCGCCGAACACCTTGCGGACGTTGATGGCCTCGACCATGGGTGTCGCCGGGCCTGCAGTGGTGCTGGTCATCACCGACCTCCGATCGCGAAGCGGTTGCGGCGTACCTGCGCACCGAGGACTCCCCTGCTCATCCGGCGCTCGATGCGTGACTGCACCACCGTCAGGATCGTGGTGAGCACGATGTACCAGATGCTGGCGACGATCAGGAGCGGGATCTGCTGGAAGTTCCTCCCGTAGATGAGCTGCGCCGTGGTGAGGAGCTCGGGGAGGCCGATCACCAGGCACAAGGACGTGAGCTTGAGCATCGAGATCAGCTCGTTGGCCGTCGGTGGCACGATCACCCGCGCGGCTTGCGGAAGCACGATCCTGCGGTAGGTCAGGCCCGGGTTCATGCTCAGGGCCTGGGCCGCCTCCGTCTGGCCCCGATCCACCGAGCCGATGCCGGCGCGGACGATCTCGGCCATGTAGGCGGCCTCGTTGAGCCCCAGTCCCAGGATGGCCGCGACGAACTGCGTGATCAGGGTGTTGCTCGAGATGCTGAAGAACTCCGGCCCGAACGGGATGCCCAGGCTGATCTTCGGGAGCACCGTGCCCAGGAAGAACCAGAACAGCAGCTGCACCAGGATCGGCGTGCCGCGGAACAGCCACACGTAGCCGCCCGCGACACCCCGCAGCAGCGGGTTCTCGGACAGCCGCATGACGGCCAGCAGGGTGCCGAGGACGACACCGACCAGCATGGCCGCTGCAGTCACCTCGATGGTGACCAGCAGGCCACGCAGGATCGACCGCTCGAACAGGTACCCGAACACGAGGTCCGGCCGCAGCTGCTCGGTGGTCACCACGAAGTTGACGAACATCGCCGCCAGGACGACCAGGACTGCCGCAGACACCCACCGGCCGGGGTGCCGGAGCCGGACGACCGGCTCGTCGGCGTGCCCCGCCTCGGTCGACTGCACGACGTGTGCGGTCATGGTCAGCTCCCGGAGTTGAGCGGTGCGCCCGTGAGCGCCTGGTTCTGCAGGTTCCACTTGGCCAGGAGCTGGTCGTAGGTGCCGGACTCGATGACCTTGAGCAGGGCAGCCTGGACAGCGTCCCGCAGCTCAGGGCTCTTCTTGGGCACCGGGATGCCGACCGGCAGGGTGCCGAACGGCTTGGCGGGCACCTCGAAGGCGTTGGGGGCCTGCTTGACGTTGTAGGCCAGGGTCAGGTCGAGGGCGACGACGGCGTCGGCCCGGCCGGACTGCAAGGCCTGGACTGCGCTGGCCTGGTCCGGGAAGGGCTGCTTCTTCACCGCCAGCTTGCCGGCGGCCGTGCACTCCTTGGTGATGTCGTCCACGGACAGGTCGCCGGTGGCGCTCTTCTCGACGGCCGCAGACTTGCCGCAGAGGTCCAGCTTGTCCTTGAGACCGGACGGGTTGCCCTTCTTCACCATGAAGGTGACACCCGAGTTCAGGTAGTCGATGAAGTCGACCGAGGTCTGGCGGGACTTCTTGTCGATCATGCTGGTGAGCGAGAGGTCGTACCGGCCGGCGTCGAGCCCGCCGATGATGCCGTCGAAGTTGGTGTTCTGGAACTCGAACTTCACGCCGAGGACCTGTCCGAGGGCGGCTCCGAGGTCGGCGTCGAACCCGAGGACGGTCTTGTTGTCGGTGTCGAAGAACTCCATGGGCGGGAAGCTCACGCCCGAGGCGACGCGCACCGTGCCAGCGGACTTGATGGCGGCCGGGAGCTTCGCGGCGATCGCGTCGTCCTTGGTGAGCGCGCCGACCGACGACGTCTGGCCGCTGCTGGAGCTGCTGGCGCCGGATCCTGCTTCGTCCGGGGCTGCGCAGCCGGACGCGATGGTCACCGCGGCCATGGTGCCGGCAAGTGCGAGGTGTCGAAGCTGCATGGTCATCTCCAGTGGTGTTTCGTGTAGAGCAACAAAGGTTGTGCAACGAGGATCGGGCAGGCATGATGGGATGTCAAGGGGTGCAGCCCGATCTGGACGCAGCAGCCCGTAACGTCGCCCTCACGAGGACGGCCACGTGTGTCGCCCGGTCAGAGAGGATCCACAGATGCGCCCGGTCCCCGTCTCCCCCACCCACAGCGGGGTCCGACTAGGCGCGCGCCTTCGCGCAGCGCGGAAGGCGAACGGGTTCACCCTCGACCAGCTCGCGACGTCGTCCGGGCTCACCAAGGGATTCCTCAGCCGGGTCGAGCGCGACGAGACCTCGCTCAGCGTCAGCTCGCTCATCACGCTCTGTGAGGTGATGAGCGTGGACGTGGGCACGCTGTTCAGCGCCCCGCAGGTCGCGCTCGTGCGACGCGAGTCAGCGCCGGCCATCAACCTCGGCGGTACCGGTGTCAGCGAGCAGCTGATGACTCCCCGGGGGCAGGCGAGGGTGCAGCTCGTGCACACCACGGCCGAACCAGGCGCCACCGGAGGGGCCGACCTCTACACGATCAACTGCGAGCTCGAGGTCCTGTACGTCCTCAAGGGTGCGGTCGAGCTGATCTTCTCGGACCGCCGACAGCGGCTCACCGCGGGCGACGCACTGACCTTCCCCGGCGGGGAGCCGCACACCTGGGAGAACACCAGCACCTCGAGAAGGGCCGAGATGGTGTGGATCCTCTCGCCCGCGCCGTGGAGCGGCAGCTCGTGATCGTCGCGGGCAGCTCGTGATCGTCGCGGGCAGCTCGTGACCGTCGCGGGCAGCAAGAGGGCGGCACGCCCATTCCTGCTAGGCCCGCGTCAGGTGGAACCGTCGCAGCAGACCGAGGCCGAGGAGGAGCAGGACCAGGCCGAGCGCACCGAGCGGTGCGATGTCGCTTCCCGTCTGGGCGAGCGAGTCACCGCCACCGCTGGGGACGGGGGCGGCCGCCGGGCAGCTGACGGTGAACTCGACCTCGTCACCGCTCAGCCCGAACTCGTTGCCCGTGACGGCCACGACTGTGTGCTGGCCGCAGGCCAGGTCGGAGGTGGGCGTGAGGCTCCAGCTGCCCCGTTCGTCGGTGTCGACGTCGACCGGCTCGCCTTCGTCGATGGACACGAGGACGACCGAGTTCGGCTGGTCCGACGTCCCAGTGATGTCCGGCGTGCGATCGGTGGTCGTCGACCCGTCAGCAGGGGTCGTGATCGCCACCTCAGGGAGGGGACCTTCCGCGAACACCTCGAACTCCACGGAGTCCGTCGCGGTGGCGCCGGACGCGTTGGTCGCCGTCGCCTCGGCCACGTGGACGTCATTCGAGAGCGGCACCGTCGGCGTGTAGGTCCAGCCACCTGACGCGTCGGTCGGGACACTGACCGGGTTGCCCCCGTCGATGACCAGCGTAATCATGCCGTTCACGACGGACGAGCTGCCGGCAATCTCGGGCGTCTGGTCCTCTGTGGTGGAGCCGTCCGCAGGGGTGCTGATGGTGATGGCGGGTGGGATCGAGACCGTGAAGGTGGTCGTGTCCGAAGCCGTGCCTGCAGGCGTGGTAGCGGTCGCGATGACGGTGTGCGACCCCTCCACCAGAGGAGTCGTCGGCGTGTAGGTCCAAGCCCCGGTGGCGTCCGTCGACACGGTGACCGGAGCGGCCCCGTCGATGACCAGGCTGATGGATCCCGAGAGCACGTTCGACGTGCCCGTGACGGCCGGCGTGGTGTCGGCGACCGTCGAGCCCGTGGACGGAGCCGTGATGACGATGGCCGGGGCGGGGGCGGCCACCGTGAACGTGTTGCTGTCCGTGGCTGAGTTGCCTGCAGCATTCGTCACCGAGGCGTTCACCGTGGTGGCGCCGTTGGCCAAGGGGGTGGGCCACTCGAAGGTCCATGCACCCGAGGCGTCCGTCGTGACCGTGTGGGTCTCGCCGCCGATGGTGATGGTGACGGTGCCGCTGGGCACGTTCGAGGTCCCGGAGATGGTCGGGGTCGAGTCGGCCGTCGTGGAGCCTTCGGCTGGTGTCGCGATGTCGATGACGGCGCGGGTGCACTCCACGCCACCAGTGGGTGCGGTGGCCGACACGGAGAGTGGGAGGACGCCCACGGAGACAGTGCCGGCGCCGGCGAGCAGGGTGATGTCAACCGTGAGGAAGGTCGTCGAGAAGACCCCGCCGTTGGCAGTGACGTCTGCATTGCTGGCCACGTGGACCGTCGCGGTCCCGACCAGGGGGATCGAGACCGCGGCGCTGGTGTCGCCGAGGTTGAGGGTCTGGGAACCGCCGGGGTAGGTGAGCGTGACCGCGGAACCGGTCAGCGAGGCGCTACCCGCCGGACCGCTGCTGGCGGTTGCGGTGAGGGTCGGCTGGAGCGCGCTGACGGAGATGGCCCCGAGCAGGGTCAGGCCCGCGACGTTGCCCGTCGCGGCCGACTGCACCGACCTGGTGTCGTTGGTCGCGGACTGCGCGATGAGCGAGGTCGTGGCGGTCGTCGAGGCGTCCCCCGTGGACAGGACGGGGACCCCGAGCAGGGTGGCGGAGGCGCCGGTCGTCGACGTCGTTGCGGTCGACAGGGGTGTGCCCAGGGCGACGCACGCGAGGTCGCCCGCCCAGTTGGCGCTCGTCACGGCGCTCAGGATGCCCGTGCCGAAGGTTGCGGGGGCGCTCGCAAGGGAGGCCTGGACGATGCTCCCGTTGTTGGTCGAGGACGGCGGCGCGGTAGCCGTCCGGCTGTTCAGCTGGGCGCCGACGGGGCCGACTTGGGCGCCGAGGTTGGCCGACGTGGCAGAGGTGCGCGGGCTCGTGGTGGAGCCGGCGGCCGCGTCGGCATGCACCAGGTCCACTGCGGCGAGGGGCGCGGTCGCGAGGGTGCTGGCCACGGTCAGGACGTCACCGGACGCGTTGGCGGTGTATGCCGCGGGCAGCGGGGCGGCGTCGGCGCTACCGGCGACGAGGACGGAGGGTGCGGCCAGGACGGCCGCGCTGGCGGCCATCACGAACAGGCGGCGCGCCAAGAGGGCCCTCCTGCCGTGCACCGGGGGAAACAGACGCATGTGGAGCCTTCCTCGCAGCCCAAGACGGATAGCGTTCACCGTCACGCCAATCGCAGGCTACGTGCGGCCGAGAACTCATACAGGCAATTCCCAGGAAATTTGTCCGGCTTGTCGCTCATGGTGCCGTGGGTGATCCGCTCAGACTGTGTGCCGCCCCCGGGAGCCAGTCCTGCATGATGTGTGTCATTCGGTCCCCCATCAGGGCGTAACCCTCCGCATCAGGATGAAGTCCGTCTGGCAGGTGCCCATGGTCGTCAGGGCCGAAGAGCTCGAGGCCGTTCAGGTAGCGCAGGTGTGGATCGTCCGACGAGCGCTCCTCGACCATCGAACGGAGCAGTTGCCTGATCTCGCTCAGTGTCAGCTGTCCGTCGAGTGGTCGCCGGGGAAGGGATGTCGGCATCGACTGACCGGTCGAGCTCCATTCGGTGGGGCCTGGGTTGTCTTCGTGAACTGGACAGAAGATTTGCGAGATGACGACAAGCTGCGTATCCGGATGTCCTTCGCGAATCGTGTCGAGGAACCCGTGTACCGCGGAGACGAAGGTGCGCCGCCGGAAGGCGCCGAAGTTCACCACGTTGATGCCGACCTTGATGGTGATCAGGTCCGCCGCCAGGTCTCGGATGGTGCGTGCGGCGAAGCCGTCAAGGAGTGCGTTGCCCGCGAGGCCCAGGTTGTGGAGATCCAGGTTCCTTGCGCGGGCGGCCATGGTCGGCCACACGCCCACGGGGGTGTCGGCTTCCAGACAGTGGCTGATCGAGCTGCCGTAGTGGATCCAACGGAGCCCAGCACGAGGACTGGGAGACAACACGGCATCCGCGCGAATGTCGAACAGTTCGACCGAGCAGTTGTGAGGCAACCACACGACAACGCGACGCACGGCGCCGTCTCCGCCGAGCTGGGCACGGAGCGTGCTCGTCCTCCCCGCCTCCAACCGGGTGTTGTCGGACTCGTCGACGTGCATGATGTCGCCCTCGTCGAACGTGAAGAAGTGTTCGATGTCGCCGACCACCAGGGCCATGACAACTGGGCGAGGGGGGAAGGGGACGAACGAGAACCAGGTGCGGGTGAACTTCAGCTGGAGCTCTAGCCAGGTGGCCGCCGTGTCGTACTCAAGACGGACACCTGAGGTGTGGCCGACTGCTGACCCCAGCATCGCGTCGCCGCCGAACTGCCGGCGTGCCCACGTAGGCAGTCGGGTAGGTGTGACGCGCCTGCCCTCTTCACAGAATGCGCCTCGAACCGCGGCCTGCAAGAGGTCGAGAGGATGGTCGGTCACAGGATCTCGATTCTGCTGAGCTGCCCCGGCCCGCCTGACGGGCGCGGTTTGGTGAGGGCTCGCATGGGTATTCAGGCCTCTCGGACGACGGATCATGGCTTCACGTGGTGCTGGTCGGCCACCCTGTGTAGCCCTCGGCCAGGTAGGTCGCTCCTGCGACGGAGCTGGCGATCGACTCCAGCTCTCCGAGCTGTCGACGCTCGTCGAAAGAGCTCCCGCTGGGGATCCGGTGGAGGAGGGTCGTCATCCAGTACGAGAAGTGTTGAGCCCGCCACACGCGGCGCAGGGCGGCCGCCGTGTACTCGTCGAGCGCGTCTGGCTCGCCCTGCAGCAGTGCTCGTTCCAAGGACTCGGCCAGGACCCGGACGTCGGCCAGGGCGAGGTTGAGCCCCTTGGCACCCGTGGGCGGCACGGTGTGCGCAGCATCCCCGGCCAGCAGCATGTTTCCGTAACGCATCGGTTCGTTGACGAAGCTGCGGAACTGGAGGACAGCCCGGTCGGTGATGGGTCCCTCGAGCAGCTGGTGCCCGTTGGCGCCCACTCGCCGTTGCAGCTCACCCCAGATCCGGTCCTCCGACCAGGTCGCCGGGTCAGTGTCCGGTCGGCACTGGAAGTACATGCGCTGCATCGACTCGGTCCGTTGGCTGATGAGCGCGAACCCTCGCTCCGAGTGGTTGTAGATCAGCTCGGGCGAGCTCTTGGGTGCCGCGCAGAGGATGCCGAACCAGGCGAACGGGTACTCACGGAAGTACTGTCGTCGAGCAGTGTCGGGGACCTGCTGCCGGCACATGCTCCGTGAGCCGTCGGCGCCGACCAGGTACTGGCAGTGCACCTCGTGGACCGCGCCGTCGCTGTCCGTGAACCGGATGACGGGGCGCCCGGTGAGGTCGTCGACGGAGGTGTCGGCGACGCCATAGCGGAGGTCGGCGCCGGCCTTCTCGCGCGCCGTCACGAGGTCGGCGAACACCGCCGTCTGCGGATACAGCCATACCGAGGCTCCGACGAGCGCCTGGAAGTCGATCCGGTGTGTCGACCCACCGAAGGCGAGCTCGATGCCTGAGTGCTCGTCGCCCCCCGTGAGCACGTTGTCGGAGACTCCGGAGTCGACCAGTAGGCGCACGCTGTCCCGCTCGAGGATGCCTGCCCGCACGGTGTTCTCGATCTCCACGCGCGCGCGGTGGTCGACCACGACGGAGTCGATGCCCTGGAGGGCCAGCAGGTGCGAAAGCATCAGGCCCGCTGGCCCGCCTCCGACGATGCCGACCTGGGTTGTGGTGACGTGAGGTGCCATGCGTGGTCCTATCCCGAGCTCGGGTGGGTGGTGCCGTCGATGAGCGGTATGCCGGTGAGCTCGCTCAGCTGTGGGACGTCCGGTCCGAAGGAGTCGCGTACGACGACTCCCTCCGGGGTGATGAGGAAGACGGCAAGGTCGGTGTAGACGCGGGTGACACAGGCCACCCCGGTCAGCGGGTAACTGCACTCGGGCACCAGTTTGGAGACCCCCGATCGGGTGAGCAGGTCCATCATCACGAAGGTCTGCTTCGCGCCGAGGGCGAGGTCCATCGCCCCTCCCACGGCCGGGATGTCCTCGGGCTTCCCCGTGTGCCAGTTGGCGAGGTCACCGGAGGCGGAGACCTGGTAGGCGCCGAGGACGCAGACATCGAGGTGACCGCCGCGCATCATGGCGAACGAGTCGGCGTGGTGGAAGTACGACGCGCCCGGCAGCTCCGTCACCGGCACCTTGCCGGCGTTGATGAGGTCGGGATCGACGTCGTCACCGTGCGCCTCGGGTCCCATGCCGAGCATGCCGTTCTCGGTGTGCAGCATGACCCCGCGCTCTGGCGCCAGGTGGTTGCTCACCTTGGTCGGCAGGCCGATCCCGAGATTGACGAAGGCGCGGTCGGGAATGTCGTCGGCCACCAAGGCGGCCAAGGCATCCCGGCCGATGCCGGGCGTCATCGTGCCGCTCCGATCTGGACGACGCGGTCGACGTAGAGACACGGGGTCACGACGTGCTCGGGGTCCAGGTCACCCACGGGGACGACCTGGGCCACCTGCGCCACCGTGAGTGCCGCGGCCGTGGCCATGACGGGCCCGAAGTTGCGGGCGGTCTTGCGATAGGTGAGGTTGCCGAGCCGGTCCGCGGTGTCAGCGCTGATCAGGGCGACGTCGGCGTGCAAGGGGTACTCGAGCACGTAGTGGCGACCGTCGATCTCGCGTACCTCCTTGCCCTCTGCGAGTGGAGTGCCGTAGCCCGTCGGGCTGTAGAAAGCGCCGATTCCCGCGCCTGCCGCGCGGATTCGTTCCGCCAGGTTGCCTTGCGGCACCAGCTCGAGCTCGATCTCCCCGGCCCGATACCTGGCGTCGAAGTGCCAGGAGTCCGACTGCCTCGGGAAGGAACAGACCATCTTGCGCACCCTGCCCTCACGAATCAGCGCGGCCAGACCGGTGTCGCCGTTGCCGGCGTTGTTGTTCACGACGGTCAGGTCCGTTGCGCCCGACTGGATGAGACCGTCGATCAGCTCGACCGGCTGACCCGCTGCCCCGAAGCCGCCGATCATCACCGTCGCCCCGTCCGGGATCCCGGCAACCGCCTCGGCAAGGCTGGAGACAACCGCCGCCGCCATGATCAGGCCGCCACGTTCTCGAGGACGACGGCGAGGCCCTGGCCGACACCGATGCAGATGGCGGCCACACCCCAGCGCTGTCCCCTGCGCTCGAGCGAGTGGGCCAAGGTGCCGAGGATGCGGGTGCCAGAAGCGCCGAGCGGGTGGCCGATGGCGATGGCACCGCCCTGCTGGTTGACGATCTCGGGGTCGATGTCCCAGGCGCGGATACAGGCGAGGGACTGCGCGGCGAAGGCCTCGTTGAGCTCGACGGCGCCCACCTCGCCCCAGCTGGTCCCGGCCCGTTGCAGGGCGGTGTTGGCTGCCTCCACCGGCGCGAACCCGAAGAACTGCGGTTCGTTCGCGGCGGCGCCCCACGCGGCGATCCGCGCCTTCGGCGACCTTCCCAGCAGCCCTTCGGCCGAGCCGCTGCCGATGAGCGCGGCGGAGGCGCCATCGTTGAGTGGGGACGCGTTCCCGGCCGTCACGCTGCCGTCCCGGCGGAACGCCGGCGTGAGGCCGGCCAGCTTCTCCCCCGTGGTGTCGGCGCGGATCGACTCGTCCCTGTCGAGGACGACGCCCGGGACGCGGACGACCAGCTCGTCGTAGAAGCCGTTGTCCCAGGCGCGGGCGGCGTTCTGGTGCGACTGCAAGGCAAAGGCGTCCTGGTCCTGTCGGCTGACTCCTTCGCGGTCGGCCAGCTGCTCGGTGGCCTCACCGAGCGAGACCGTCCAGGCATCCGGCATCCGGGGGTTCACCAGGCGCCAGCCCAAGGTCGTGGAGACCATTTCGGCATTGCCGGCGGGGAATCCTCGCTGCGGCTTCGGCACGACCCAGGGCGCCCGGCTCATCGACTCGACCCCACCCACGAGGACGACGTCGGACTCCCCCAAGGCGACCTGTCTGGCCCCGGTGATGGTCGCGTCCAGGCTGGAACCGCAGAGCCTGTTGACCGTCGACCCGGGGACCGACACCGGCAGACCGGCGAGGAGTGCCGCCATCCGCGCAACATTGCGGTTGTCCTCACCCGCTCCGTTGGCGTTGCCGAGGACGACCTCGTCGACCCTGGCCGGGTCCAGCTCCGGGCTCCGCTCCAGCAGGCCGCCGAGGACGCGGGCCGCCAGGTCGTCCGGCCGGCACTGGGCCAAGGCTCCCCCATACCTGCCGAAGGGGGTGCGCACGGCGTCGTACACGAACACGTCATTCATCGCTGCTCGCCGAGGACTCGAGGACCCGCTGCGCGATGCTGAAGGCGTGGTTGGCCACGGGGACACCGCAGTAGACCGCGCTCTGCAGGATCACCTCGCCGATCTCGTCGACCGACAGCCCGTTGGTCCGCGCCGCGCGCACGTGCATGGCGAACTCCTCCCAGTGATGCAGGGCCAGGAGGGCGGTGAGGGTCGCGATGCTCCGCTCCCGGCGGCCGAGCCCGGGACGCGTCCAGACACTCCCCCACGCATACCGGGTGATCAGGTCCTGGAAGTCCGCGGTGAAAGGCGTGCTGTCGGCCCGGGCGCGGTCCACGTGCGCGTCTCCGAGCACCTCACGGCGCACCCTCATGCCCTCGTCGTACGAGTCACCCACGAGCGTTCTCCTTCACCATCTCCAGGACGACCGCGGCAGTGCCCACGGGGTCCTCTGCCGGCGGCAGGTGCGCACAGCCCGCCATCACCTCGACGCGCGAGCCGGGCGCAGCCACGGCGGTCGCCTCGGCCAGGTCAAGGGTGACCACGACGTCGTGCTCGCCCGCCACCACGAGGAGCGGGACCCCGACCTCGCCCAGCCGTGCGCGCAGGTCGAACGTCGCCAACGCCTCGCAGGCCAGGGCGTACGACTCGTCATCGGCGTCGGAGAGCGACAGCAGCAGCCGGTTGGCGGCAGCCGGGTCTCGGTCGACGAAGCCGGGCGCGAACCAGCGCTCGGCGGACCCGCTGACCACGACGGGCGTGCCCGCCCGGCGGACCAGCCTGGCGCGGTCCTGCCAGCCGGCAGCCTGGCCGATCCGGGCCGCGCCGGCGATGCAGGCGACCTGGGCGAAGGGCCCTGGTTCCAGCGCGAGGCACAGGGCGACGGCACCCCCGAGCGAGACCCCCGCGTAGGACACGTCTCGACGTCTCTCACGCATGAGTGCGTTCGTGGTCCGCCGCACTGCGCTGGCCAGCTCTTCCACGGTGAAGGGCTCGGCCGTCGGCGCGCTGCGACCGTGACCGGGCAGGTCCCAGCCGACCACCTCGAGCGATTCCCCGAGGACGCGCGCAGCCGCTCCCCAGAGGGCCTCGACCGAGGTGCCAAGGGAGGGGCCCACGACGAGCAGGTGACCCCGACCCGCTTCGCCAGCGAGCCGGGTGAAGATGAGCTCGGGCTCAGCCATGACGCGGCCCCTCGTCGGCGCCGCGGGCCAGGACCTCGTCGATGAACCGGGACGAGGCGCCGAGGTAGTCCGCGGGCTTCCCGCCGCTGCCCCGCTCCGCCAGCAGGTCGTCCGCGGCACGAGCGACCCGCGCTCCCATCGCCGCCCCGTCGACCTCCAGCCCACTGACCAGCTCGGCGGCCTGTGAAGCGGCCGTGACCGTGAGCTCCAGCAGCCGCCGCAGGGACGGCCACTCGCTGTGCCAGGCCCCGTCCGGGCGCTCGTCGACCGCGAGACCGGCGGCGACGTGGAGCTGCGCCCCCAACAGGGGTGCCTGCAGTGCGGCGCTGCGGACCAGGATGCTCAGCACGGGGTTCCTCTTGTGCGGCATCGTCGAGGAGATCCCGCGCCCGGGGACGGCGCCCTCGCGGAGCTCGGCGACCTCAGGGCGAGACAGGAGTGCGACATCCGATGCGATGACCCCCAGTGCGTCGCAGGCGGTCACCAGCGCGTCCCCCACGCCCGTGACGGGTGTGCGCCGCGTGTGCCAGGGCAGACCGGGCCAGGTCAGCGCGAGCTCGTCGGCGAGGGCCTGGGCCGCGGCTACCGGGTCGACGGTGAGCTCCTGGGCCAGCGCGAGCGTGCCCGCCGCTCCTCCGCACTGCACGGGCAGCCTCTCGACGACCCGGTCCACGCCGTCCAGCGCGTCCAGGACTCCGGAGAGCCACTGGGCCGCCTTGAGACCAAAGGTGATCGGCACCGCATACTGCGTCAGGGTCCGCCCGGCCATCACCGTCACGCGGTGCCGCTCCGCGAGCCCCGCGAGCGCGCGGGCGACGGTGCCGAGGTCCTCGCGCGCACGCAGGAGGCCGTCACGGGCGATGAGGACCAGGCCGGTGTCGAGGACGTCCTGGCTGGTCAGGCCACGGTGCACCAAGCGCTCGAGTCGCTCGTCGCCGATGGCTTCCCGCAGTGCCCCGACCAGTGGCACGACTGGGTTGCCCGCCGCCTCCGTCTCGGCGCCGAGCTGCTTCAGGTCGGGCCGCCACCCTGCGACGGTCGTGGCTACCGCCTCCGCGTCGTCCTCGTCGATGGCACCGACGCTCGCAAGGGCGCGCAGCCAGGCCACCTCCACGCGGAGCATGGCCGCGACCAGGGCCGCGTCGTCCGCCACCCCGGACGACCGGTGCGAGCCCGGCTCGAGCAGGCCGTGGTCGGCGTTCACCGCGCACCATGCCCCGGAAAGGTCAGGAAGACCGTTTCCTGCTCTCCCTGCAGGTGGACGTCGAAGCTCAGGCTGCCGTCGGGGTCGCGGACGGCGAGCAGGGTGCCCTGGCGGTCTTCCGGCACCGCGCTGAGGACCGGGTCGGTGTGGAGGTCGACCTCGGGGAGGTAGATGCGGGTGAAGAGCCTGTCGAGCAGCCCTCTGGCGAAGACCACGAGTGAGAAGAAGCTCGCCGCTCCGGGCCGGGTCTGCCCTGGCTCGACGGTGGTGAACGCATACCGGCCCCCCGGGTCCGTCGCGGCGCGACCCCACCCCGTGAAGACCATGCCGTCACGTCGCAGCGCCCCCTCGACGACCGGGACCTGACCGGAGGCGTCGGCCTGCCGGATCTCCAGCAGGGCGTCGGGGATCGGTGCGCCCTGGCCGTCGTACACCGTCCCATGCAACCGAATCGAGCCCAGGGCTGTGGGCGGCGCGAGCTCGTGACCGCGCACGTACGGCAGGGCGTAGTGGAAGAACGGGCCCACGGTCTGACCCGGCGTGCGGCGAGGCGTCTCACCTGTCATCGGTCCTCCTCCCGCTCCAGAGGCGTTTGGTGGCTGCCCGTCAGCACGATGTCCCAGCGATAGCCCGTCGCCCACTCGTGTTCGGTCAGGTCGTGGTCGTAGGTGGCGACGAGCAGCTCGCGCGCAACAGGGTCGGTGATGGACTGGTAGATCGGGTCCAGGGCGAACAAGGGGTCCCCCGGGAAGTACATCTGGGTGACCAGCCGTTGGGTGAACTCGCGACCGAACAGGGAGAAGTGGATGTGCGCCGGTCGCCAGGCGTTGTGGTGGTTGCGCCACGGGTAGGGACCGGGCTTGATCGTCGTGAAGCGGTACACCCCGTCGCCATCGGTGAGGCAGCGCCCCATGCCCGTGAAGTGCGGATCCAGCGGCGCGGGGTGCTGGTCGCGCTGGTGCACGTACCGACCCGCGGCGTTGGCCTGCCAGACCTCGACGAGCTGGTGGCGGACCGGACGTCCTTCACCGTCGACCACCCGTCCCGTGACGACGATCCGCTCGCCGATGGGAGCTCCACCGGCCTGGATGGTGAGGTCGCTCTCGAGCGGACCAAGATCGCTGTGCCCGAACACGGGTGCCACCAGCTCGACGCCCTCGGGGTCCACCTGGACGAGGGACTTGGTCGGGTGACGGAGCACCGAGCTCCGGTATGCCGGGAAGTCCAGGCGCGGCTGTGGCTCACCGGGCCTCGCCCCGCCATGGGCGCGGGCGATCTCGCTGCTGACGAGGGCCTGCGGGTCCAGGGCTGGACTGGGTGCGTTCACGAACTCATCGTGACGGCTCACCATCACCGCGCGCGAGGGTACGCTTTCACTGAGCGGAAGGAGCTCGATGGCCGGCAACACCTCCACGCCAGGCGCCAGCGTGGTCGCGCGGGCCTTGGCCCTGCTCTTCGCCTTCGACGACACGCACCGCCGGCTCACCCTGACCGAGCTGGCGCGACGGGCGCGGCTGCCCGTCCCCACGGCATACCGGCTGGCTGGTGAGCTGGTTGCCGGCGGCGCGCTGGTCCGCCGAGCCAACGGCGAGTACGTCGTCGGCCGACGACTCTGGGACCAGGGCCTGCTCGCCCCCGTCCAGACGGGACTGCGTCAGGTGGCCAGCCCGTTCCTCAACGACGTCCACGCCGCCACCCTCGCCACCGTCCACCTGGCCGTCCGGGACGGGACCCAGGTCCTCTACCTGGAACGGCTCTCGGGTCGGGCCTCGGTTCCCGTACTCAGCCGCGTCGGCTCGCGCCTCCCGCTGCACGCGACGGGGGTCGGCAAGGTCCTCCTCGCCCATGCACCCCAGGAGGTGCAGATGGCCGTGCTGGCCGACCTGCCCCGACTCACGCCATACACCGTCGTGCAGCCTGCGCTCCTGGGCAGGCAGCTGGACAAGGTGCGACGGGACGGGTTCGCAGTCACCGACCAGGAGATGAGTCTGGGGGCATGCTCGTTGGCGGTACCCGTGTTCTCGCCCGGCGGCGAGACGAAGGACGGGCAGGGCGCGTCGCCAGTGGTCGCGGCCATCGGGGTCGTGGTCCCCTCACTGCGGCGTGACCGGGCGCGACTGCTCTCCGCCCTCCAGGTCGCCGCGCAGGGCATCAGCCGAACCCTGCACTACTGATCGGCGTCAGTTCGGGGCGGTCTCCCCACGACCAACCAGACGCGTCAACCGATCAGCCCTCGCGGTTGTAGTAGGGCCACGGGAGAAAGCGCCGCTCCCCGCGACGGTCCGGCCCAGCCAAGGTCACCTTCCCCGTGGCGGCCCACTCGACTCCGCGAGGGAACATTCGGATGAACTCGATGCGCCGGAAGGTGTCGATGTCGTGCCCGATGGTGATGGTGAACGAGCGACCGCTGCCGTACTCGTTGATCCACGCGATCGGCTGCTCGGAGTTGATGCCGGGCAGACCCGAGAGACCTTCGGGCGGGATGGCCACGGGGTAGTGCGACATCGGCCAGACCGGCGCCTTCTCGTACGACTCGAGATCGTCGTAGGTGGTGAGCAGCACGTGTGCTCCCTCGTAGAGCTCGACGCCGGTGAGGATGTCGTCGCCGGTGACCGTCCAGGCCTCACTGAGGCCCGCTGTGATCGGGTGCCTCGGATTCACGGTCTGCAACTGAGCCTCTCCCCAGGGACGGGGGCGCAGTCCGGTAGGAACGCTGAGCTTGGCGCCGCGCATGACGTTGTACTCCTCGGGATAGCCCCAGTCGTCCTCCTGCACCGCGGACCCGTGGAACCACACGATGCCCTTCCCATCCTCACGAACGAATTTCAGCAGTGCGGCGTCGGTCTCCTCGCCAAAACCCACGGCCTTGTCGTGGTATCCGTCGCGTCCTTCGAAGACCACCAAGACCACGTCGTACTTGTCAATCGTCGCCGAACCCAGTCCGCGAGGATCCTCGACGACCCGGACCCGAAATCGTCCAGTGTCTTCCAGGATCGTGGTCAGCCAGTGGTTGTGCTGTCGGAAGCTACGGAACTCGTTGTCGTGCTCCCGCGTCATGTGGCCCGAGAGAATGAGAACGTCGTGGGTGTCGGTCATCGTCAGCACTTACTGGTCAGGTCGACGGCGTACTGGTCAGGTCGACGGCGCGGAGTCGAGTTTCGTGAGAGTGTCTTCGATCCAGTCGGCGGTGTAGGCGCCAACGTGCGGGAGGTGGTCCAGCCCGATGTGCTCGGTCGCACCCTCGTCGGGCGTGAAGACGCGTAGCGTGCGCGACGCAGCATTGGTGGCCTGGTCGTAGGAGCGGTGGGCCAGCTCCACAGGGATCTGTCGATCGTTCTCCCCGTGGGTGATCAACAGGTGACAGCGAATCTGTTCGACCACACCCTCGAGGGTGACTCCTTCTGCGTAGTCGATGAACGTGGGGATGTCCGTATGCCCCCAGACCCACAGGACGTGCTCCCAGTAGTGGGGCACGGGGTTCTCGCCCTCACGCTCCAGTCGACGCTTCTGCACGCCACCCCAGTCGTGGTTTGCCCCCCAGGCCACCGCGAAGGCGAGACGGTGCTCGAACGCTGCCGCCCTCGGGACGTAGTAGCCACCCAAGGACCAGCCGACGAGTCCAATTCGGTCAGCGCGCACGTCGCCGCGAGTCTCCAGGTAGTCGACGCACGCGGACGCCCACCCCTCGGTTTCGATGCGCGCTGTAAGGCCTTGGAGACGCAGGGCTTCGCCAGACCCCGGGCAGTCGACCTGGAGCACCGAGATACCGCGGGCAGCCATCTCAGAGGGCCACCCGGAGCAGTACATGTGTTCCTTGGTCGAGTCCAGCCCGTTCCACATGATCACGGTGGGCACCGGTGATCCGTCCGTGCTGGCGTTCGTGAAGTAGGCCGGCAACGTGGTCCCTTCGAACGGCACCTCCACCCGCGTGGTGGCGGGGTCGACCAGCTCGAAGGACCGCTCCATCACCTCGAGGAGGTGCTGGTAGGTGGGGATGCGGTCCGGGGACGAGTTCGAGAGCATCCGCTCGGCCTGGCACAGGTACGCCGCCGTGCGGAAGTACTTCTGCCCCGCCGTGCGGACGTGGCCCGCGTCCTCCGCGGCCCTGGCCTGCGCCTCGACCTGGTCGGCCACGGCCCGCCACGAGGCCATGAACTGCTGGGTCCCGACGTCCGCCCCCTTCTGGGCGAGATCGCGGATGGGCCGACAGGCACGGTCCACCTCGTCGATCATCCCGCCCGAGTTGAGCGTGGCGACGACGCCAAGGTTCCAGATGTAGTTGCCGGGGAAGTACTCGAACACGGGTGTTCCTCGTCCAGGTCGATAGGGGTTCCTGTCCCCGACTGTGCCGGGGTGGTGCCCGGTCGAGAACCCTCGATTGCTGATGACCGGCATTCGTGACTCGCGATTCCCGGCGGGCAGCAGCTCCGCTTGGCTGGGGCCATGACCGAGACCCTGACTTCCTCCCAGTCAGCCCTGAGAAACACCAACGTCGCCGGCACGGGCATCTCGCTCGGCATCACCCTCTACTCGCTGACCTCGGAATGGGCTGCGGGTCAGTACACGTTCGAGTCCCTCCTCGAGGAGGTCTCTCGGCAGGGCATGGGTCCCGGCGTCGAGTTCAACGCGGCCCAGATGCTTCGCAGCTACCCGGACGTCGACGAGGACTTCGTGACGCTGTGGCACTCGACCTTGGACCGTCTCCAGCTCGAACCGAGCGCCATGGGCACCAACCTGGACATGGGGCGTCGCGCAGACCGCGACATGACGCCCGACGAGGAGTACGACTTCCTCGCCGTCCAGCTCAGGACGGCCCACCGCCTCGGCTTCAACCGTGTGGTGATCCGCAACGCCGGCCGGGAGCTGCTGCGGCGGCTGCTCCCCCTGGCCGAGAAGTACGACCAGCGGCTGGGGTACGAGCTGCACGCTCCCGCAGGGCCGAACGACCCGAAGATCCTGGCCATCCGCGAGACGTACGAAGAGCTCGGATCCGACCGCCTCGGGTTCACCGCGGACTTCAGCTCGACCATGCACAGCCTGTCGCCCACGCTGTTCAGGACCCTGCGCACCATGGGCCTGAAGGAGCAACACCTCGAAGCAATGCAGGACTTCTGGCGTGCGCCACTGCCGATGCACGAGCGGAACGAGGCCTTCGAGGAGTACCTGCGCTCCGAGGGCGTCGACCCCAAGAGCCTCGGCCCGTTCTCCCGCCTCGCGTTCAACATGCACGGGCTCGTCCCACCGGAGGAGTGGCAGGACATCATGCCGATCACCTTCCACGTGCACACCAAGTTCTTCGACATCGACGAGCACGGGAACGAGCCCGCGATGGATCTCCCGCGAATCATCAAGCAGTTCGTCGACGGCGGCTTCAAGGGCTACCTCTCGAGCGAGTGGGAGGGACATGCCTTCGCCGACCTCGGCGAGTCGGACCCCATCGCCCTGGTCAAGAAGCAGCACGACCTGATCCGCCGGTCGATCGAACAAGCCGTTGCCGACCGCAGCACCAACGACACCCCGAGGTGACCCGTGGCTACTCACAACACCCTCTTCCAGCCCAAGGACGTGCGCCGTCACCCCGATGGCCTGGCCATCTCGGTGCAGCTGCCCTGGTACCGAAGCCTGTGGCTGTCGGCCGTCAAGGACGTCACGGTACGGATCGACGGGACCGAGGTCCCTCGTGAGGACCTGAGGTTCGTCCTCCGCGATCGCACCCACACGGTCGACGAGCTTCCCGAACAGTGGGACACGCTGTGGTTCCTGCAGGACCGGGTCGACGTCGTGGTCCCCTGGGAGGCCACGGACGAGCCGTTCGCCCTGGAGCTCACGCTGGAGCTCCGACTCCTCTACATGCAGATCGCCCCGGAGCGGTACGTCCCCAACCGCGTCGTCGTCGAGAAGACGATCGACCCGGCAGCCCTGACCCCGGCGGCCTGAGGCTCCCAGTGCCCGATCGCGCCGGCGAGTGGACTCTCTCCGCCAGCTCGTTCAACTGGACCCGCGACATCCTTCGAGCCCACGAGTCTCCCCTGGACATCGTGGCCGGGGTCATCGCCCCTCGAGTGTGCACCCTCCTCGAGATCGAGGCCGGTCAGTGCTTTCGGACGTTCCCGTCCATGGCGCCGGCCGAGGTCGACCGGATGCGGCACGCCGTGGAGGCAGCAGGGGCCCGCATCAGCATCGTCGGCCTGGGACTCGACGACTGGGTCACGCCCAAGGACCGACGCAGCGAGCAGGAGCGAAAGGACTTCCTGACGCCGCAGCTGCACGCCGCACAGCGGCTGGGTGCATTCGGCGTACGGCTCCCGTTCGGCCAGCCCGGTTCCGCCCTCCTGAGCGAGCTGCGCCCCCTGCTGGACGAGCTCGACCTGGTTCTCTACCAAGAGATCCAAGGGCATCAGGGGCCCGGCACTGCCGAGTACGACGAGACCATCGAGGCGCTCGAGACGTTCGCCGACCCCCGTCTGCGCCTCGTGCTCGACACCAGCTTGGTCACGCCCCAGCTGCCGGTCAGCTACCTGCAGGCCCTGCGGCAGAGCGACCTACCCACCACGCTGGTGGACCAGGTCAGCGCCGACTGGGGCAGCCCGCAGACCACGGCTGCCGTCCAGCAGTGCCTCGCGGAGGGGCGCGTCCCACCCACGGCGATGGCGCTCTTCATGACCATGGCCATCCGATTCGGCACCCGGACGGTCGCTGACCTCGAGCCGCTGCTCCCTCACGTCGGCGCGGTGCACCTGAAGTTCTGGGACCTCGACGACGCCGACCGGCGCGTCACGGCGCCAATCGTCGACCTGGGAGCCGGTCTTGACCGACATGGGTACCGAGGCACCTTGTGCAGCGAATGGGGTGGCCACGACTGGTGGGCCGGGCGAGAAGGCGCCCTGGAGATGACCAGGGACCACCTGGAGCTCGTGGCCGACGTCCTGGATCTCCCCGGCACCGGGCAGTCCCCGCGACACTCGACAGTGGGAGCCTGAGATGGGTTGGGAGCTGCGCGAGGACGCCCTCGGCGCCGCCCCCCGGGGATTCTCCTTGCGAGTCGGCCTGCCGTGGATGAGGTCGCTGCCGCTGTCGTGCGTGCTCCAGCTGGCCGTGACCATCGACGGGCGACGTCTCAGCGACACGGATCTCCGGGTTCGGCTCCACGGGCTCGAGAGGAGCCTGACCGAGCTCGCCGCATCCACGGAGTGGTGGTTCGTCCAGGACCGGCTCGTGGTGACCGGTCCGCTCGACGTGTGCCACGGGCGCGAGCACGAGGTCGAGGTCTCCATGCAGCTGCTCCTGCCCTACCTGAGCGCTGGCCCGGGTCAGGCAGCTGTCCTCCCGTTCCAGCTCCGCCGCCGACTACGACTGGGCGACAGCACTCACCCGGGCACCTTCCGAGACGTTTCCTGAAGGGCGCCTAGGGTGCCTCGGCGACGCTGCCCACGAGGGCGCCAAGGCGTTCGACGTCCATGACGACCTCGTCCCCGGGCTCGAGCGGAGGGGGGTCCTGGCGACCCCGTCGACCCCACAGCTCGGCGAGGCAACCTCCGCCACCGGTCGTCCCGGAGGCCAGGAGGTCGCCCGGCACCACCACCGAGTCGCGGGAGGCGTAGGCGATCATCTGGGCGAAGGTCCAGCCCATGTGTGACAACCGGTCTCGTCCGATCTCGGTGCCGTTGACCGCGACCCTGCAGTCCAGGTCCAGGAAGCCCTCAGACGTGTGCAGGTCCTCGACCTCGTCCGCAGTCACCACCCACGGACCGATCGACGTGGCGAAGTCCTTGCCCTTCGCCGGACCGAGTCCGACCTTCATCTCACGCGACTGGATGTCGCGAGCAGACCAGTCGTTCATGATCGTGTAGCCGAAGATCGCCGCGCGGGCTCGGTCCTCGTCCAGATCCGTCCCACCACTGCCCAGGACGCACGCCACCTCCAGCTCGAAGTCCAGGGCCCGGCAGGTCCTTGGTCTGGGAATGGCCTCCCCGGGACCGTAGAGCGCGTGGGGGTTGGTGAAGTAGAACGTCGGAGCGTCGTACCACGCCTCGGGGACGCCGGAGGCCCCGTCGACGCTCCTGCGCACACCCTCGACGTGGGACTCGAAGGTGACGAAGTCCCGCACGCTGGGAGGGCGGAACGGCAGGGCGAGCGAGACCGACTCGACAGGGATGCCGGCTCCGCGACGCGCTGCCCGTCCGACCTCCAACGCCGGACCGAGCCCTCCGGCGACGAGCGCTCCCACGGACTGGCCGTCGGGCAACGCGAAAACCCTGTCATCCTCGATCACCACGCCCACGAACGCCCCGTCGCTCAGCCTGACGGTTGCGAGCTTCACTGCGTCAGACCGGCGGAGCGACGAAGACGCCCCGGTCAGGATCGTTGAAGGACTCCCTGGCGATGAGCTCGCTCATCGGGTCGGCGGTGCCCCACTGGTCCTGGTTCTTCGGGTCAGAGATGTCGTACACGCTGGGGTGCCACTCGTCCGTCTCCAGCCGCTCGAGCTCGGTGGTGTACTCCATCGTGTTGCCGCTCGGGTCCAGGAAGTAGGAAAAGGTGTTGTTGCCGGCGAGGTGGCGCCCCGGGCCCCACACCTTCTTGATGCCCGCCCGCATGACGCGGCCCGTGCCGCGCATGTACTCGTCCAGGCCCCTCATCTCGAAGGAGACATGGTGCACGGAGGTGTGTGGGCCCCGGGCGATGGCCAGTGAGTGGTGCCAGTCGTTGCACCGCAGGAAGTGCATCATCTCCCCCATGTGGGGACTGGAGAGGCTGTCGCTGTGCTTGAAGCCGAGATGCGTTTCGTACCAAGCCTTGGTCGCTGCGATGTCATTGCTGTTGACGACGAAGTGGGAGAGGCGGACGGGGATGGCCTCGCCTTCCTCGACGGCCCGGTGCTGTCGTGTCTCCACGCCGGTCGAGACCTCGACCGTGCGGCCGTCGCCGTCGAAGAAGCGGAACCCGTACCCGGCGCCGGCGGTCTGCAGCTCGGTCGGCTCTCCCAGGAGCTGGACCCCCGACGACCCGAGCTTCGCGGCCAGGGCATCGACAGCCTCTCGGGACTCCGCCCCGAACGCCATCAGGTCGAGGCGCTTGTCCGTCGAGCGACGCAGCCTCACGACGTACTGTTCCGGGGAGCCCTCTGCGGCCAGGTATGACAGGCCCCCGTCGCTGCCGACCTCTGTGAGGCCCCACGTGTCACGGTAGAAGGTGCGTTGGGTGTCGAAGTCGGGCACGGCAAGGTCCACGTGGCGCAGGTGGGTGATACCGAACTCGTTGACGTTTCCGCTCATTGCTGAAGATCCTTCTCGGTCGTTGCCTGACGTGGCGTGCTGGTCTGGGGCCGGAGTGCGTTGGAACCCCGCGCGAGCCCCGCGAGCTCGGCTGCGCGCGCAGCCTGCCGCGGCACTCGGAGATCGCGGGGGACGCGGCGTCGTATGCCTTGCACCGGAGGAAAAGTGCCGTAGCTGCGGACCACGCGGTTCTGGATGCTGCCGATGCCTTCGATGGTCATCTCGACGACGTCGCCGATCCGCAGCGCAGGCGGTTCGATGCGGCCGCTGCGCGCCCAGGTCTCGGCGAGAGAACCCGACGCGCACGTGCCGGACGTCAGCAGCTCCCCCTGCTTCACCCACGAGGCGCGCGAAGCGTGCGAGACCAGCTGTTCGAACGTCCAGCTCATGTGCCCTGAAACGTCTGCCCCGACACGCTTTCCGTTGACCCTGACGGACATGGCGAGGTCCAGGAAGCCCTCGCTGTCGACGTGTCGCTCGAGTTCGTCAGCCGTGACCACCCATGGACCGATGGTGGTCGCGAAGTCCTTGCCCTTGCTGGGCCCGAGGTTGACGCGCATCTCGGTCCGCTGCACATCCCGGGCCGACCAGTCGTTGACCACGCAGTAGCCACCGATGGCGCTGCGTGCCCGCTCGGGCGTTTCGTTGCGGACGTCACGGCAGACGATCGCTCCCAGCGACAGGCCGAAGTCGAGCAGCTCGGTCCCGGGCGGGTACGCGACATCATCGTGGGGCCCGACCACCGAGTGAGGCGCCAGGAACTGGAAGGCGGGTGCGGCATACCACTCCTCGGGGACTCCCGGCGCGCCCAGGGCGAGCTGCATCCCCTCCACGTGCGACTCGAAGGCGAGGAACCCACGCATGGCGGTGGGGTACACCGGCGGCAGGAGCACGACCTCGTCGGGGCGGAGTCCGTCAGCCTGGGCCGCCTCGTCTGCCGCAGCCTCCCGGTCCTCGGCATCAGCGGCCAGCAGGGGAACCAGCTCCACCCCCTCCGGGAAAGGGTGCAGCCACCACTGTCGACCGTCGCCCACGACGAGTCCGACACGACGGATCGTGTCGGCGTCTTCGACCAGTCGGAACGCTGCAAGTTTCACGGCTTCGGCTTCTTCATGTCATCTCGGTTGAACCACGGTGCGGACGGGCTGATGGCTGTTGGTCATCCGGTCTGGGTGCGTTGGATCGCTAGGCCGGGTTGCTGAGCAGGTGCGCAACCTCAGCCATGAGGCCGGGCACGTCACCACGCTCACGGTTCAGGAGCCACTGGGAAAGCTGCAGCGACGCCTCCACGATCGTCCTGGCCCGAGGGAGCCGCCGCGCCACGAACTGGTCCCACAGCTCATCGGTGACCTGCTCCGAGGCCAGGAGGAGCTCGGCCAGGACAGACGCATCCTCGAGCGCCTGGGCAGCCCCCTGCGCGAGGGTGGGCGGGCAGGTGTGCACCGCATCCCCGATGAGCACGACACGGCCGCGGTTCCACGGGCCGTCCAGCACATGCGTTTCGAAAGCCGTGTAGTTGACCCGAGCCGGATCCGTCATGCCGACCCGGATGTCGTCCCACGGACCGTGGTAGGCCTCGGACAGTCCGCGCATCACCTCGAGCGACTCCTCCGGGGTGAGGGACGTCCGGTCCTGCCAGTCCTCGACGAGGTACGCGTACAGAGTGCTGTCACCCGTCGGGCAGTAGCCGGCGATGTAGCAGGGGCCCCCGTAGACAAGGTCCGTCCGCGTGACCGACTGGGGCCGGGGGGTGAACACCCGCCAGATGCCCATGCCCGTGCCGCGCGGCTCCAGCTCGATCCCCAGGGCTGCTCGAGTGGTCGACCGGACACCGTCGGCGCCCACCACGAGGTCATACCTTCCGCTCGAGCCGTCGGAGAACCTGACGGTGACGCCTGCGCCGTCGTCGTCGAGATCAGTGAAGGTCGTGCCGAACCTGACCTTGACGCCCACGTCCGTCGCCCGGTCGACGAGGATCTTGGCGAGGTCGGGGCGGTACATGCCCACGGTGGCAGGAAGGTCGGGCCCTCCGGTGCGCACGTCCTCGAGCTCCGCGACCAGGGTGCCGTTCGGATCCGGGGCGCGGAGCCCCAGGGTGTCGAAGGCGAAGCCGTGTTCGCGAACCTGGTCCCACACACCAAGCTGACGCAGGACGCGCAGCGCGTTTCCCTGGAGGGTGATGCCCGAGCCGAGGGCGCTCACGTCCGGCTTGACGTCCACCAGCTCCACCGACACCCCACCCTCCGCGAGGAGGATCGCGACAGCGGTGCCGGCCGCGCCTGCTCCAATGACGAGGACGTTGGAAACCGCGGGCATGTCTGCTCCTTCATAGTGTTTCGGTTCGCTGACCAGCCTCGGGCCGATCGGACATGGGGGGAAGACGGTGGTTGCGATGCGGGTCATTCGTGCGACTGATCGGACGCGAGAAGGCTCGTCGTCCCAGTCAGCTCTTGATCCCGCCGCTGAAGCCTTGGATGAACCTCTTCTGCGCGAACACATAGAAGGCCAGGATCGGGACCATCGAGATCAGCACCACGGCGAAGATGAGGTTCCACTGGGAGACCAGGGACCCGACGAAGTTGTACATGACGACAGGCAGGGTCTGGGCGTCGGAGCCGTTCAGGAAGATCAATGGCGTGAAGAAGTCATTCCACACGATCAGGCCAGTGAGGATCGCGACCGTGCCGGTCGCCGGCCCCATCAGCGGAAAGACGACCCGGGTGAAGACCTGGAAGGGGGACGCTCCGTCGAGCATCGCGGACTCTTCGTAGTCCCTCGGCAGCTCGCGGAAGAAGCCGGCATACAAGAACACGGCAAGAGGGAGCAGGACCCCCCAGTAGATGAGGATCATGCCGAACCGCGAACCGACCAGACCGAGGTGCTGGGCACCGACATACAGGGGCAGGACACCGAGCTGGGTCGGCAGGACGATGGCCACCAGGAACAGGTAGAACGCCCGTCGGCTCCAGCGACTCGTGCTGCGAATGAGGACATAGGACGTCATGGATCCGAGTGCCACCAGTCCGGCGATGCTGCCTGCGGTGATGATGAGGCTGCTCAGCAGGCCCTTGAGGATCTGACCGGATGCGGAGCTCGAGGGCGACAGCAGGGTCTTGAAGTTCTCGAGCGTCGGAGCCCTCGGCGGGGCGATGGCTGCAGACGTGAGGACTTCTTCTCCCGGCTTGAGCGCTGTCGTCACCAGGATCCAGAACGGCATGAGCAGGGCCAGCGCAGCGAGGATGACGACGATCTCGAGGGCCAGGGTGCGTTTGGTGTATCGGAACATGAGGTCTGCTCAGCTCCGCTCACGGGTGGCGAACTGCTGCAGGACCGAGAAGACGAGGATCAGCACGCTCAACAACAACGCCAGGGCCGCCCCGAAGCCGAACTTCCCGAAGGAGAAGGTCTGCTTGTAGACCTGGGTCGCAAGGGTCTCTGTCGCCCCAGCCGGCCCACCCCCGGTGAGCGCCATGACCTGGTCGAACACGCGCAAGCCCTGGATCAGCGTCAGGGTGGTCGCGATGCCCACCGCCGGCCGGATGGTCGGCAGCACGACGTGCCGAAGCCGCTGCCAGCGAGTGGCTCCATCGAGCGCCGCAGCCTCCTCGATCTCGATCGGCACCGTGGCCAGGCCGGCCAGGTACACGACCATGACGAAACCGATGTTCTGCCAGATCATCACGGTGAGGATCGCGCCCTTGGCAAGGAGCGGCTCCGCGAGCCATTCGTGCTGCCACGACTCCAGGCCGAAGGAACCGAACAGCTGGTTGAGCGGGCCGTCGAAGGCGAAGATGAATCCCCACACGTACGACACCGAGATCGGCGCCAGGACGACCGGCATGAACAGCAGGGTCCGGAGCAGGTATCGCGACTTGAGGTTGCGGTTGAGCGCCAGGGCAAAGGCGAGGCCGAGCACGTTCGAGATGACGAGGAAGCCGATGGCGAAGACCAGGGTGTTGGTCAGCGACGAGAGGAGCTCTGGCCGCTGGAAGATCTCACGGAAGTTGTCGAGCCCGATGAAGTGGAACGACCCGATGCCGGCCCAGTCGGTGAAGGCGAAGAACGCACCGCTCAGGGTCGCTAGGTAGATCGTCGCGATGAGCAGACCCGTGCCGGGTGCGGCCCACCACCAGCGACCGAACTGGAGGCCCTGGTTCCCCTGGCCTGTGCTTCGGGTCTGCCTTCGCGACGGCTTCGGCACCGCTGGTGCTGGAACGCTCGTGGACATCGTCATGCTCGGAACTCCTCGACGGAAGGTCTGCTCGGCGCAGCATCTGCCAACGCCGCCGTACGGGAATGTGGGTCGATTCGACTCACTGTGACCCAGGCCATCGGTTCCGGAAAGTCCAGACCTGCGATCAAGCACATCACCGCGGCTGATGCGATCACGACCATCCGCTGCACTGATGCCCCGGATCGGGAGACCGACCTTCCCCCCGTCACGGAGGACGGGCAGAGTCGTCCCGTCCCACAACCGTGTGAAGCAAGGAGAGCTCGGTGCCCACCAGGATCAAACGGGGTGTCAGCCTGTACAGCTACCAGGAGGAGTTCTTCCTGCGACAGATGTCGCTCGAGGACTGCGTCGCCCACGTCGCCGCGCTGGGCGCCACCGGTGTCGAGATCATCCCGGAGCAGTCCATCGTCGGATACCCGAGGCTCGCGCCCGAGTTCCTGGTCGAGTGGCGCGGCTGGATGGATCGGTACCAGGTCGAGACGAGTGCCACGGACCTGTTCCTGGACACGAAGCGAGTGCCGGGCCAGTGGTTGTCACACGAGGAGCAGGTCGCCTCGGTGCGGCGCGACATCGACATCGCGGTGGCCCTCGGCGCCCCGGTCATCCGAGCCATCATCAACACCCCACCCGAGGTGATGCGTGACTCGGCCGGCTACGCGGCCGACCACGGCGTCCGCCTGCTCCTCGAGGTGCACGCGCCGTTCCACTATGAGAACCCCTGGATCCTCCAACACCTGGACGTCATGCACGCCGAGGGCGGCAAGGCGCTGGGTCTCATGCCGGACATGGGCACCTTCGTCGAACGCTTTCCCCGCGTGGTCTCCGAGCGAGCCCTTCGCGACGGGGCGCGCCCGGAGCTCGTCCAGTACGTCGTCGACCTGTACAACGACCACGGGGACACCCACGCGCTGATGGACATCGTGCACTACCGGGGCGGAGGGCCCGTGGAGATGGGGCTCGCACGCCAGGCCACCCATTTCATCTACCGCGACCCGCGCGAGCTGCTCCCGCACATGCCGCTCATCGGGCACATCCAAGCGAAGTTCTACGAGATGACCGACGACGCCGATGAGTACAGCATCCCCTACGACCGGATCATCCCGGTGCTGGTGGAGGGCGGGTACGACGGTTACCTGTCCAGCGAGTACGAAGGCAACCGGCACATCGAGGATGCCTTCGACGTCGACAGCCGAGAGCAGGTGCGTCGACAGCACGCGATGTTCACGCGACTGCTCGGCCAGGACGACTGAGAAGAGGAGATGCCCCGTGTTCGACAAGTACATCATCTGTGAGGACAGCCTCCGCGCGACCGACGCGGGACAGCCGGGCGCCCAGGTCGAGGTCCGCCTCCCCTACTACCGGGGCCTGGGACTGTCGATGGTCGAGGCCGTGGATGTGAGCGTTGACGGTGTTGCCGTCGACCCCGAGCGCACCACCCTCTCGGTCCACGGCCAGACGTACCGGTTCCCCGAGCTGGGCGGCGTCCTCGATGACCGGTGGGAGATGGGTGAACGCGCCGTCCTGGGCTTCGCACTCGACCGTCCCCTCACACCGGGGGACCACCAGGTCGACGTCACAGTGCGACTCCGCATCTCGTACATGCCAGTCCCCGGTGGTGGCCGCGACAGCAAGCGACTCGTGCTGCAGGACTGACCGGACGCGGCGCCGGCACGTGGGCGTCGCTCGTCTCTGCGGTTCGGTGCCCTCCCCCGGTGGCAGCCTGTACGGTGCAGTTGTGAGCGAGCCATCAGCCACGGCACCCACCTTGTGCGGAGAGTGTTGACCCTTGCCACGCAACGTCGACCTCAACCTGCTCCCGGCACTCCAGGCCATCCTGGAGGAGCAGAGCGTGACGCGGGGGGCCGCCCGGCTCGGTCTCAGCCAGCCTGCGATGAGCGCCAGCCTGGGAAAGCTGCGCCGTCACTTCCGCGACGAGCTGCTGACCCGGAACGGCAACCTCTACGAGCTCACCCCACTGGCTCAGCAGCTCGTCGAGCCCACCCACACGGCAGTACGCGCCGTGGGTCGGCTCTTCGCGAACGAAGGGGAGTTCGACCCGGCCACTGCCGACCGCGAGTTCACGGTGGTCATGTCCGACTACGCCACCGAGGCCTTGGCCCCGACGGTCTCCCGACTGCTGCGCCAGTCCTCCCCTGCTTCACGACTGCACATCAACTCGATCACCCCCCAGATCGTCGACACCGCGCCTGACTCGATGCGCACGCGTGACTTGATCGTGATGCCGCACGGATTCCTGACCGGGCTCTCGCACCGTGACCTCTACGAGGATGACTGGGTGTGCATCGTCTCGGCCGATGACGAGTCTGCTTCCAGGGAGCTGACGATGGACGACCTCGCCAACCGTCCCTGGGCCGTGACCTTCCACCAGCGCACGGCATTCACGACATCGGTCCAGCAGCTCCGCATGCAGGGCGTCGAGCCGACCGTGGAGGTCGTGACGGAGAACTACCTCACCCTCGGCAGCCTCGTCGCCGGCACCAACCGGGTGGCCGTGGTGCAGGAGCGCCTCGGTCGCCTGCTCGAGCGCAAGGGACAGGTGAAGGTCCTGCAGCCACCGTTTGCCGCGGACCCGCTCGTGGAGACCATGTGGTGGCACCCGACCTACGACAACGACGCGGCGCACAAGTGGTTCCGCGACCTGTTCATCACGGCCGGCATCGAGATCACCTGAACCACGAACTGAGCCGGTGGGACAGGTCACTGTCCCACCGGCTCGGTTGGTTACTGCGTGGGGTCTGACTCAGCCCCAGGCCTTGTCGAGGGCCTTGAGGACGTCGTCCACGGACTTCTGGCCCGTGAGCAGGCCGGTGACACCTGAGCCGAGCGCGTCGTACACCTCGCCGTTGGGCCAGTCGAGCTGCGGGTAGTTGGCAATGTGCTTGGCGTCGAGGATGCTCTTGATCCCGTCGTACTGGGGGAGGACGGCGGAGGAGTCGATCTCACCCACGGGAAGGTCTCCAGCGGCCTCGGCGGCCGTCTTGGCCTGGGCCGGCTGCGTCATCCACGAGAGGAAGTCCTTCACCAGCTTCGGGCTCTTCGTCTTGGCGTTTCCGGCGACGGCGTCAGGCGTCCCGGCCATCAGGTAGGTGTCGACCCCGGCACCAGGCATGGGGAGGACGACCAGCTTCACGGCGCCCTTGGTGGAGTCCATGATGTCCTTGGCGGCACCACCCGGGGCGGCGAAGCCGAACACCTTGCCCTGACCCATGCCGTTGGTGAGCGCGTCGAACCCGGCACCAGCCGCACCGTTCTGGAAGCACTTCTGGTCGTACAGCCTCTTGACGGTCTCGAGCGCGGTGCGCCAGCCCGGGGTGTTGGCGAAGGTGACCTCGCCGGCCTTGCGCTTCGTGTTCCAGTCGGGGTCGACTCCGTAGACCGTCGACGCGGCGACGGCCGTGGTGAAGATGCCCGTGTTCGGCGACATGGCGCCGGCGAGGGCGAGGAGCGCCTTGCCCTTGTCACGTGCCTTGCCGCACTGCGCGATCAGGTCGTCCATCGTGGAGTCGCCGGTCAGCACGACCCCGGCCTCCTTGGCCGCCACGTCGTTGTAGATGAGCCCGGCCGGCGCCAGGTACACCGGCACCGCATACGTCTTGCCGTTGAAGACAAAGAGGCTCTTGGCATTCTCGGGAATGAACTTCGGGTCGATGTTGGCCGAGATGTCCAGGAGCTTGTTGGCCTTCTCGAGCGGCTCGACCGAGGCGGTCTGACCGCTGCCGGCGTTGATGAAGAAGACGTCCGGGCCGTTCCCTGCCGTCAGCTGCGTGGTGAGCGTCTGGTTGTACGACGCCAGGTTGATCGGGTTCGTCTTGATCTTGACCCCGGGGTGCGCCGCCACGTACTGCTCGGCAAGGGTCTGGTAGACGCTCTTCGCGTTCGGGTTGGCGATCTGGTAGGAGAAGGTGATCTCCTGCGGCTCGGCCGCGTTGGCGGACGAGCCGCCGTCGGCGGAGCTGCAGCCAGCCACGACGGCCCCGAGGAGGACCGGGAGCGCGGCGGCGATGACGCGTCGTGATTTCGGGTTTGTCATGAGGGTCTTCCTGGCTAGCTGTCAGCCGCGTCGCAGCGGTCCGACAAGTGGGTTGTTGCCGCCACTGTCACAGAACGACGGTGGCCCTGGGAACTGCAGACTTGCGATCAACCACATCACTGGAACGGATATCGTCAACGGCACCAAGTGAACGCGAATAGCCTTGTGTGACAATGGCTTTCCAATCACTTGAACACCTCGTGACCTCAGGCCGACTCGCCCATCATGCGGCGACACATGGCGTGGTGCTGGGCGACCATGTCGAAGGCGTCCTGGTCCTCCAGGTCGAGGTAGGCGTGCCCCTCCCACTCGCTCGACATCGTGATCTCACGATCGACCTCCGCGAACACGTCGAGGATGGCCTGGTAGTCGATCGACGGCGACGTGAGGGATTCATCCACGTCGTAGAACTTCCCGTGGACGTGCCGCACCTGGGGCAGCACCTCCCGCCAGTCCTCGAGGTTCTCTCGACCGAACATCGTGAAGACCAGCCTGGCCTGTCCCACGGGGAGCCCGGGCTCACCAAGTGCCTGCGCCTCCTCGGCGAAGGTGCCGTACCGCTGGAACGGCGGCCCCGGGGACTCCCACGCTCGGACCAGCGCCTCCACCCCTCGTTCCGACAGACCTGCTCCACGGAGCTTGTCGAGCATTCCCGGCGGGATGGCACGCATGCACGAGCTGAAGTCGGGCACGAAGCCAAGATGTTCCGAACCGATCCGGTCGTACGCCTCGCGTGTGGCCAGGACCTTCGGGGTGTTCGGCCCCTCGGGCGCGTGCACCTCCATGCCCAGGTGCACGTTTGCCTTGGCAGCGATGGGTTCGAGCCGCTCCAGGACCTGCGGGGTGAGGCCGACCTGGGTGCGGACGACGGGGAACCCGAGCTCGCCGGCGAGCTCGATCTGGGGACGCATGTACTCGACGCTCTCGTCGGTGTCCATCCAGGCGGAGCCACGACGGGCCACGTCGGCGTTCGACGCCAGCGAAGTGGGCCGCAGCTCGTTGCGATCCAGCGCCTCCCTGAGCGCCTTCAGCTCGGCCTTGTCGACCTTGCCCGGAAAGCCACGCAGGCTCTGGAAGCCGATCAGCTCGAGGCCGGGACCCAGTCCGCGCCGGCCTACCTCGTCGACCAGCTCCGGCAACGTGAATCGTCCCGCCAGCCACTCGTTGGTCATCGAGTAGAGGGTGACTCCGAGGACGATGCTCATTGGACCACGACCTTTCGCCCGACCCGCGTTCGCTGCACGAGCGCAGTCTGCGGACCGATGATGATGTACGGGATGCGGGTGGCGAGGGTTATCTCGACGTCCAGCGTCTCGCCGACGACGGCGGACCGGTTGGCGACCACGAGCTCCAGGGCGTCCTGCACGAACCACTGCTGGTCCACGAGCTCCGCGAGGTCGTCGAGGGTGAGGTCCCGTCCGTCGTGCCGGATCCTCAGTTCTGCCCGGTCGACAGCGTCAGCGCCGAGCCGCAGGTCGATGTCCTCCAGACAGGACAGCGGCAGGGATCGATACCAGGGGAGGTGGACCTCGACCTGGATGCCGTCGGGTGTGGCTCGGACGGCATCCGGCCGGAGCACACTGGCTTCGAGCGTCATGCGTTCCTCCTTGATGGGGCTGGCGTCGTCACGCGTCTGCGGCGATGGACTTGATCTGCCGGACCGACTCCGCGGAGGGAATTGTGGGGAAGTACTCGAGCCCGATGGGACCGCCGTAGCCGGAGCTGCGGAGCACTGCCAGCTGCGCCGCCCAGTCGACGTCACCGCTTCCGGGTTCTCCCCGGCCGGGCGCGTCCGCGATCTGCACGTAGTCGACGAAGCCGGCGGCGTTCGCGAGCTCGACCGCCGGGTCCTCGCCTTCGGTGATCGAGTGGTACATGTCGTACAAGATCCCGAACGAGTCGGAGTCCACCCCACGAGCGACGGTGACGGCGTCCGCCGTTCGATCGGTCAGGGCGCCCGGGTGGTCGATCCGCGTGTTCACCGGCTCGAGGACCAGCTTCACCCCAGAGCCCTTGGTCCGTTCGACCGCCTGGGAGAAGACCTCGACGAGGCGGGCCAGGTTCTGGGCACGCTTCTGACCCGGGAACCCGACCCCCGAGCCGAGGACGATGCGCGGGCACCCCAGTGCGCGGGCGTGCTCGACTCCCTTGTCGAGCCCTTCGAAGAACGCGTCGAGCGTCTCCCAGGGCAGCGCGAAGTTCGTGCGCGGCTCGGCGAGCACCGAGGTGAGGCTGAGGCCGGTCTCGGTCAGCGCCTTGCCGAGGGCGTCGACGTCCACGGTGGACGTGCCCCACATCTCCACGGCGTCGAAGCCGGCTGCGGCCGCGGCGCGCACCCGGTCAGGGTGCTCGCCCGCTTCGGTGAAGAGCAGTTCGATGTTAGGAGACAGCTGGTACACGGTTGAGCCTTTCGTTGGATGCGTGGACACCGTCTGTGTCCAGGGCGGCGCAGAGGGGTATGCCGTCGAGTCGCTCAGGCATCGGGAGCTCGCTCGCGCTCGACCATCGGCCGCAGCTCACGCTGCACGAGGTACCCGGCCAGCAGGACGCTGGCGGCAGGATGCGGGCTCTGGTCACTCTCGACGACGACCCAGCCCGAGTACCCGGTGTCGACCAGGGCGCGCGTGACCGCCGGGAAGTCGACGAGTCCGCCATCGGCACCGGGTTCGGCGAACCATCGGGGCACCTCCCGTTGGCCTCCTCGGACGCGGACCGTCCAGTGCGCGTGGGGTGCCAGGTACTCCTCGGCGTCGTCGACGGCCAGGGCATCCTTGAACTGCACGTGGACGACACGCCCCGGGTGCTTCTCGATGACGGCAACGGGATCCAGGCCCGCGACGGTCAGCTCGCCGGTGTCGACGACGAGTCCGACGAGGTCGGGGTCGGTCAGCTGCAGCAGTCTGTCGAGCGCATCTCCCCGACGGAGGGCGGACAGGAAGTCGACGTGCAGCGCCGTCCGTATGCCGTGCCTTGCGGTGGCAGCGCCGACCGCCTCCCAGCACTGCGCAAGCCGGGAGAGCCCGGCGTCGTCGAGGGGGTCGGTGTCGCCGGCGCCGGGGACCGGCCGCACCAGCAGCACCGATCCACCGAGCTCGGCCAACGCCTCTGCGAACCACTCGGCTCGGGCGACGATGACCGGGACATCCGCCTCGACGAGGGGTGACAGCGGCCCGGTCAGGTGCTCCATCGAGCGTTCCTGCGGATCCCAGAACCAGCTGGAGACGGCGTCGACGGCACAGTCCTGCAACAGGTCGCGGAGACCAGCCACCGACCCGAAGTTGGCTGCGAGCTGCTGGGGGTTGCCCAGCGGTTCCCAGCGCCCGGTCCCCGCGGTCAGCTCGACGCCCTCGAAGCCGGCGATCGAGATGGTCTTGAGTGCGCGCTCGTGCTGCTCTCGGCGGACGAAGTCGTCGAACTGTGGTTTCCACTGGTTGATGGCGTAGGCCCACCTGATCCCAGTCATGAGTAGATCCGTTCCAGGACGTTGCGTGCGTACCAGCGGGATACGGCGGTGCTCTCGGAGTAGTCGCCGCCTTGCTTGTTGGCCTTGTCGTGCTCGACCGAGATCCAGCCCTCGTACTCGTTGTCCCTGACCGCAGTCATCATCGACTCGAAGTCCACCAGCCCCTGCGGCGTGCCCATCTCGTAGAACCACTTGCCGGTCGTCGGCGCCATGATCTCCGAGTCCGGGCGCTGTCGATGGTCGTCGCCGACCGCCCGGTCGTGGGTGTCCTTGAAGTGGAAGCCGCTGACTCGGTGTGCGTGCCTCCGGTAGAGAGCCACCGGATCGACTCCCGCGATGCAGTGCTGGGCGGTGTCGACGAACAGCGACACGTACTCCGGGTCCGTGTACGAGTAGAAGGTGTCGATGTCCGCCTCGCTCTGGATCCCGCAGAAGAACTCGTGGTGGCACGTGAGGCGCACCCCGTGGCTCGCGGTGATCTCGCCGACCCGGTTCCACAGCTCGGCCGTGGTCTTGAGCTTGTCCTCGGTGACGGGCTCCATGTCGTAGTAGAGCGTGGCGGGCATGACGATGATGTTGTCCAGCTGGATCTGCGACCAGCGACCCATCGTGACCCGGAAGTCCTCGAGGATGTTCTCGTGCGTCTCCGCGAGGTGGGGCGCATAGTTGCGGGTGTCGTAGTCCGCGGCGTGGAAGGTGTTGACGATCCTTTCGAGGCCGTGGTCCTGCACCATCTCCTGGTACTTCGCAGGACCTCCGTAGTCGCCGTACATCTGCCAGATGCGGAAGTCGAACGTGTCGATGGCGTCGAAGCCGGTGGCCTTGACCTGCTTGAGGAAGGCAGACATGGTCTTCGCGGAGTGCCACTGGTCAACGGGCCCGGACGGGCCGTTGCTCCTCCAGTGGTCCATGTAGCTCCACTTGATGTGCCGCTGCGCAGCGCCGTCGACCTGCGTCACGACGCCACGACCTGTTCGCCGACGGCCACCCGGCGCAGGTACCCGAGCGCCTCCGCCGTCGACGAGACCGTGGGGTAGCACTCGACTCCGACCGCGCCGGTGTAGCCGACCTCGTCGAGCAGGGCGAAGGCGGCCGGCCAGTCGATGCTGCCGCTGCCCGGCTCTCCCCTGCCGGGAGCGTCGGCGATCTGCACGTGGGCAACCAGGTCGATGACCTCTGGGAGGACGATGTTGGGGTCCTCGCCCTCGACGACGGAGTGGTAGAGGTCGTACAGGACGCGGGCATGCGGTGAGTCGACCCCACGGACGACGGCGACCGAGTCGGACGTCATGCTGGTCAGCACCCCCGGGTGGTCCATCCGCGTGTTGACGGCCTCGACGAGGAGGGTGACGTCAGCATCGGCCGCGATCTCCGCAGCACGGGCGACCGCCTCCGTCATGATCCCGATCTGCACGGGGCGCTTGAGGTAGGGGACGGCGGGACCGGACCCCACCACGACGTGCGGGCACTTGAGCCGCACGGCGTCCGCGACCGTCCGCCGAACGTCGTCGAGGAAGCCCTCGTGGGTGTCCTTGAGGACGAGCCGAGTGGTCCGCGGGTCGACGAGCACAGTCCACAGCTGGACGCCCGTCTCGTCGAGGGCAGCCTCGAGCGCGTCGAGGTCCTTGTCGTGGGTCCAGAAGATCTCGGCCTTGGTGTACCCGGCCTCGGCGGCGGCTCGCACCCTGGCGGCGAGATCCTCACCGGCCTCGTGGAACATGTACTCGAGGTTGACGGACAACATGTCGAGCCGGTTCACCGGAACGTGTCCTCGAACGTGCCGTACGGTCGCGGCGGCTCCGGGTCGAGCTTCTGGGCGGTGTCGTTCGCATACGGTTCGTACTTCGTGGTGACGATCGGGCCGTCCACTGTGGGAAGGAAGACCGGCTTGCCATCGTCTCCGAACCAGGCGAGCTGCGAGTCGTGGCTGTGCTGGTTGTCCTTGGCGAAGCTGATCCAGTCGCGGTTGAACGGCGCCCGCGCCACCTCGTAGCAACGGAAGTGCCAGATGCGCCACTCGCCGTCCTGCTTGATGAAGTCGACGCCGTACTTGCACCACACCCAGTGGGCCCAGACCGGCTTGCCGTCGACCTCGCCGCCGGAGAACACGTACGGCGGGGCTTCCTTGGCGATCTCGGGATCCATCAGCCCGGACTCCAGTCCCGCCATGATCCAGATGCCCTTGGCGGTGGTGCCGTCCGCGGAGACCTCGACGACGGGGGTCGTGGTGTAGTGGAAGAGCAGCTTGCCGACCGGCCGCGGACGTCCTCGGTGGTATGCCGTGACGGACTCGTACGTCGAGTACTCCCCCACGTTGTTGTAGCGCGAGCGGATGCCTTCGGTCCCGGGCTTGGCCCAGAGCTCGTCGATGATCCGCTCGTCCTCATAGGCATTGTGGTAGTGCATGTAGCGGTTGAACACGTTCTCCACCGCACCGCGGTCAGCGGCTCGTACGGCTGCGAGCTCGGTGGCCTCGACCCGGGCCTCCAGCTCAGCCAGGCGCTGGAGCAGGGTGGTGTCGTCAATGGTGGTCATCGTGCCTCTTTCGTCCGTGCTTGGGTGTCGGTGGCTGCGAGCCGTTCGGCCAGCGCGTCGGCTCCACGCACCGCGAGCGCGACGCTGGTCAGCGTCGGGTTGCAGGAGTTCGCCGTCGGGATCAGGCCGTTGCCGGCCAGGACCAGTCCCGGCACGCCCCAGACCCTCGAGTAGGAGTCGCACACACTCGTGCCGTCGTCGGCTGCCCCCATGCGGACCGTGCCCATGTAGTGGAGTGAGCTCCCCGGAGGCATCTCGACGGGCATTCCGTCGATGAAGGTCCCCAGCGCGGCGGCCGTCCTCGCCTGGAAGACGCGGGCGTGGTCGAGCTCCGCCTGCTCGCGGTCCGTGACCTCGTAGGCGATCCTGATCCCGGGCAGCAGGTTCTCGTCCGGCTCGGCGTCGTCGAACACCAGGCGGTCCTCAGCCCGGGGCCACTTCCGCACTCCCCATCCCATGCCCACGTAACCGCCCGGGTTGGCAGCGAACGGGCTTTCGGGCGGGAGCGGGACAGGGCAGACGGGGCTGTAGATCAGCTGGGCGTGGAACGGGTGCAGCTCCTCGTCGAACCTGATGCCGACGACGACCCGCACCGGGTCGATCGTCGTCGTCTCCGGTCCGACAGGAGGGAGCAGGCCGTCCTTGACGGCCACGACCCCGAACACCAACGGGTGCTCGGTCAGGTAGCGGCCCAGTGCTGCCGGCCGGATTCCCGACGCCCAGAGCAGCTGCGGCGTGCGCAACGCATCCGCCGCGACCACCACCTCGTCAGCACGCTCCTCGGTCTCGGTGCCCGTCGCCACGTCGCGAAGGCGCACGCCGACCACTCGGCCCTCCTCGAGGAGCAGACGCACGGCCAGGGTTTCCGCACGGAGTTCGAAGCGGTCCCCCTCGGCACCCGGGAGCGCAAGGTCCCCGAGGACCACGTCCGTCCCTGACCAGCGCATCGACCCATCGGCCCGGGGATCGCCGGCCACCGGAAGTGGCTGGACGAGAAGTCCGTCGTCGGCGAACTCCTCGGAGACCAGTCCCAGCAGGGTGGTCGCCTGAACAGCCCCACTGAAGGCCTCGTGGGTGGTGTGGAGCAGCCGCTCCGCCTCGTCGAGCAACCCGTCGAGCTCCTCCTCGAGGAAGGGAATCCGCTCGGTACCGACAGGTCGCGGGGTGGCACACGTCCAGTGCGCACCCTGGCCGCCGACGCACGTCGCCGCTGCGGCCGCGGGCATGCCCTGGCTGCCCTCCGCCGCCCGCCCGACCAAGTGCGTTCCTTGGCGTGCAGTGACCGTGCCCTCCATGCCCCCAGTGGGGATGCCGGCCATTCCGGCCCGACCCGACGCGGGCCCTTGGGACGCGAGCTTGGCTGCGAGCTGTTGTTCCTTGTCCGCGATGTTGCGGACGTTCATCCCCAGCGGCTCGGTGAGAGCGGGGCCGGCCTCGATCATGAGGACCGAGACAGGTTCCGCTCGGTCGAGGAGCCTCCGTGCGTAGACGGCGCCGGTCGGACCGGAACCGATCACGATGACTCTGTGCGGTGTGTGGCTCATGCTGGCGTCTCCCCCGCAGTGGAGAGCCACCGGCGGAGCTCCTTCCGGTCGCGGCGAATCGAGCTGATGACGTTGCCGATGACGACCCCGAGTGCCGCTGGTCCCGCTGACGGTCCTGCGTTGACGAGCAACGCGGCCAGCTGTCGCTCGTCGAACTGAGTGGACAGGTAGGCCCGCCGGACGGTGGAGATCATGGTCACTCCCCTGAGGAGAAGGCGGCGTCGAAGGAGGCAGCAGGTGCGTCGAAGGCGAGGCGGCGCACGAAGTCGAGGGCCTCGGGAGCGCCGACGAGACGGTCCATCCCAGCGTCCTCCCACTCCACGGAGATCGGCCCGTCGTAGCCGATGGTGTTGAGCATGCGGAAGGACTGCTCCCAGGGAACGTCTCCGTGTCCCGTGGACACGAAGTCCCAGCCGCGACGGGGGTCCGCCCACGGGAGGTGGGACCCGAGGCGGCCGTTGCGGCCGTTGCCCACCAGGCGCTTGGCGTCCTTGCAGTCGACGTGGTAGATCCGGTCCTTGAAGTCCCAGAGGAACCCGACCGGGTCGAGGTCCTGCCACACGAAGTGGCTCGGGTCCCAGTTCAGGCCGAACGCCGCACGGTGGTCGATGGCCTCCAGGGTGCGGACCGTCGTCCAGTAGTCGTAGGCGATCTCCGACGGGTGCACCTCGTGGGCAAACCGGACCCCGCATTCGTCGAAGACGTCGAGGATGGGGTTCCACCGGTCAGCGAAGTCCTGGTATCCGGCTTCGACCATCTCGGCCGACGCGGGCGGGAACATCGCCACGTACTTCCAGATGGAGGAGCCGGTGAAGCCGACCACGGTGGAGACGCCGAGGCGCTGGGCCGCGCGGGCCGTCATCTTCATCTCCTCGGCGGCGCGCTGGCGCACTCCCTCCGGGTCGCCGTCGCCCCAGATGCGGGGAGAGAGGATCCCCTGGTGACGGGCATCGATGGGCTCGTCGCACACGGCCTGCCCGGTGAGGTGGTTGGAGATGGTCCACACCTTGAGGTTGTACTTCGCCAGGAGGTCGAGCTTGGCCTGGACGTAGTCGTCGTCCTCTGCCGCCTTCCACGGGTCCAGGTGGTCGCCCCAGCAGGCGATCTCGAGGCCGTCATAGCCCCATTCCGAGGCCAGGCGGGCGACCTCTTCGAAGGGCAGGTCGGCCCACTGGCCGGTGAAGAGGGTGACGGGGCGGGGCATGGTTGTTCCTTCCGATCTCAGGCGGGGACGGTCTGCCAGGCCCGCGATGCGGAGCTGGTCTCGACCGCGTCGAGGACACGCTGGACTTGGAGGCCCTCGTCGAAGGAGGGCGTGGGGTCGCACCCTGCGGCGATGGCGGATACCAGGTCGACGACTTGGTGGCTGAAGGCGTGCTCATAGCCGAGGCCGTGCCCCGGTGGCCACCAGCCGGCCACGTAGGGGTGCTCCGGCTCGGTGGCGATGACGCGGTGGAAGCCGGCGGTGTCGGACGGCTCGCCCGCATCGAAGAACTCCAGGACGTTCATGTCCTCGAAGTCGAAGGCGAGACTTCCCTTGGACCCGTTGACCTCGATGCGCAGGGCGTTCTTGCGCCCGTAGGCGAAGCGGGTGGCTTCGAGCACGCCCATCGCGCCCTTGGAGAACGTGGCCAGGAAGCTCGCTGCGTCGTCGACGGTCACCGGCCCCCGCTCCGATGATGCAGTGCCGGACAGGCCCGCGTGCTCGCTCGCGACCGGGCGCTCGGCCACGAAGGTCCGAAGGGCTCCCGAGACCTCGACGACCGTGTCGCCGGTCAGGTACTGCGCCAGGTCGAGCGCGTGGGCGCCGATGTCACCCAGCGCTCCGGAACCGGCCTTCTGCTTGTCCAGTCGCCAGGACAGCGGGGCCTTCGGGTCGGCGATCCAGTCCTGCAGGTACTGGGCGCGGACGTGGTGCACCTCCCCGATGCGACCCTGCTCGACCAGCCGCTTGGCGAGCGCGATCGCGGGCACCCGGCGGTAGGTGAACCCCACCATGGAGCGCACTCCGCGCTCCCGAGCGGCTCCTGCCGCGGCGGCCATCCGCTCGGCCTCGTCGACGGAGTTGGCCATGGGCTTCTCGCAGAGCACGTGCTTGCCGGCCCGCAGTGCGGCGATGGCGATCTCCGCGTGGGTGTCGCCCGGGGTGCAGATGTCGATGAGATCGATGTCGTCGCGCTCGATCACCCGTCGCCAGTCGGTCTCGATCGACGACCAGCCCAGGTTCTCGGCGGCCGCTGCGACGCGACCCTCGTCCCGACCGACGAGCGTCGTCATCTCAGGAGCAAGAGGGAGGTTGAACATGCGGGGGGCGGTGCGCCACGCCTGGGAGTGGGCGGCACCCATGAAGGCGTACCCCACCATTGCCACGCGCAGTCGTGGCCGGTCCTCGTGGTCGGTCATGGCTGAGAACCCTCCTTCTTCGGGTAGGTCGTCGCGAGGTCCCGCGCACCGGCCACGGCCAGGGCGACGGACGTCAGCGTCGGGTTGCACGCGGTGGACGTCGGGATGACGCCGTTGCCGGCGACCCTGAGTGCGTCGACACCCCAGACGCGCGAACGGGGGTCGCACACCGAGGTGCCGTCATCGACCGGGCCCATCCGCACGGTGCCCTGGTAGTGCAGGGACGCCCCCGCTGGCAGGGTGATCGGTTCGGCGTCCAGGGGGTCGCCAAGGGCCAGCGCGGCTCGCTTGACCATCTCGCGCGCACCGTCCAGGGTCGCGCGATCACCGTCCGTCAGCGTGTAGTGGACACGGATCGCCGGCATCCCGTACGAGTCGGTCCGGTCGTCGTCGAACTCGAGGCGGTCCGTCTCCTGGAGCTCCTTGGCACAGAACCAGCCGAGGCCGACGATGCTGCCCGGTTCCACGACGTCGTCGGCGGCCAGCGGCACCGGAGAGGCGTCCAGCTGCATGACCTGGCCGTGGAACGGCTCGGCGTCAGTGAAGGGCACCCAGCTCACTCCGCTCTGCCAGGCGATCGCGGGCTTCCCGGGCTCCTCGCCCTGCGCAGCGTCGCGAGGGCTGACATCACGCAGTCGCGCCGCGAAGATCACCTGGGACTGGTCGTTGAGGTAGCGGCCCAGTGCGCGCGGGCGGATGCCCGACGCCCACAGGAGCTGAGGGGTCCGGACGCCGTCCGCCGCCACGACGACCTGGCCCGCCTCGACCTCGTGGTCGGATCCGTCCACGAGGTCACGCACGACGACACCGGTCACCGTGCCGTCATGCACCCGGAGCTGGCGGACGAGCGCCTCCGGGACCAGCGTGTGCCGGGGGTTCGTTCGGGTGGCCTCGCCGTACACCACGTCCGATCCCGACCAGGTCACCCGGCCGTCGTCGTGGGTCTGCACCGCCAGGGGCATCGGTTGCACCTTGCGACCCGTGGGACGCGAGTCGTCGAAGATGCTGGCCAACCGGGCCCTCACCTCGTCAGCGAAGGGCGCGTCGTCGAAGGCGTGCGACGACACCCCCAGCAGGCGGCCCGCTTCGTCGAGGAGCTCGTCGAGGTCGTCGATGAAAGGAATCACCTCGCTGTCCCCCGGACGCGGGCAGGCTGCCGTCCAGTGCGCACCCATGCCCCCGACGTTGCTCGACATCGCGAGCGAGGGGATCCCGTCCTCACCGGGCTGCTGGAAGCCTTCGGGCAGCAGGTAGGTGCCGGCCCGACGCAGCCGCCGGTCCTCCGCGCCGAGGGCACCTGGACCTTCGGAACGCCGCTGAGCGGCAGCCCTCTCCTCGGCATCGACGATGTTCTTGACGTGCAGTCCGGGTGGATCCGCCAAGAGCGGACCCACCTCGAAGGTGACGAGGTCGAGGTCCGGGCGCAGCTCGCTCAGGACGCGCGCGTAGGCCGCACCGGTCGGTCCGCTGCCGACGATGGCGACGTCGACGCGTGAGGGGAAGTTCCGCGACACTGGGGGACTCCTCGGGATGTGGTCTCAGGCGCCAGCGTTGCCGCTGGGGGCCTTGCGGAAGTCGCGCCAGCCGGGCAGCTCCCACGGTCGCGCGAGTGAGTCGCGGAGCTGGGCGACGAGGTCGTCCTTGGCCGGGAGCGGGGAGACCCGGCCGTCGGAACGCAGGTAGGTCCGGCAGGCGAGGGCCGATGGAGCGTCGACGGCAAACAGGTCGGTGCCGCCCACCTGGAACGTGGGAGACCCGGGGAAGGATCGGCTGGCTGCCTGTTCCGGGGAGGTGACCTGGACCCGCTCCACGCGGACGTCGGTGCGCCCGATCTCGGCAAGGCACTCGGTCAGGAGGACCTCGGCGGCGCCGTGACTGGGACAGCCGTCGTACCAGAGCAGGTCGACGCGCCACTTGACCGAGCAGCCGGCCGGCGAGGTGGACGGTCGCTGGACCGGCTCGCCCGCCAGCACGTTCTCGAGGGCGTCCCGCACGAACTGGGCATCCTGGGTGGGGTCGTCATGGTCCTCGTCAGGCGCTCCGTGGTAGCGGATGAGCCCATCGGTGTCGACGACGAACACCTCAGGGGTGGCCGTGGCGCCGAAGGACGCCGTGACCGACTGGTCCACGTCCTTGACGTAGAGGCCGGTGACCTCGCCGGCGTCGATGCGCTGGCGCATGCCCTCGATGGAGTCCTTGGGCTGGAGCTGGTCGTCGTTGCTCACGACCTGGACGACCTCCACTCCGCGCGGTCCGTAGTCGGCGCCGAGCTGCTGGATGCGGTCGTGCCAGGCGAGCGCGTAGGGGCACCCGTTCGAGGTGAAGACGACGACGGTGGCCGCGTGGGCGGAGTACTCCGTGCTGACCGTGGCGCCGTCGACGTCCGGGAGGCTGATGGCGGGAGCATCGTCTCCGACCGTCCTGCGGCGAACCTTCGTGGTCGTGTCGGACACCGGGTCTCCTCTCGACGCCCCGCCGCGGTGGCGGGCGCTGGGGAGAGTCTTCATCGGCCGGAACTAAAACAACAGTTCTAGTTCGTGATGCGCCGCATCGCCCTCAGCGATGCCCTGCTGTCAGACCGGTGCGAGGTATGCCGCGACCATCTCGACGAGCACTGCCAGCAGCTCGTCCCAGGGCTGGTCCATGGCAGCTTCGGGGTCACTTCCCAGCCCCAGCTGGCGGGCGAGGACGCTGTAGACCACGGTGCAGGACCAGGTGACCGCCACCTGCGGATCGGGTCGGGTGATGGCACCGCCGGCCGACAAGAGGGCTGTGGCGAAGGCAGTCACCATGTCCTCGTGCGCCTTCTTGCCGCCCGCCGCGATCACCGGGTCCCCGTGGGCGAGCCGCATGAACGGCGCGAGCTCCTGGGCATGCCGACGCAACAGCTCCGCCATGGCCCGCACCGCGCGCCCCACGAGATCCACCAGGGACTCGTGGGGCGCGACCTCCAGGCTCAGTGCGTGCCGGGTCTCGATCGCCAGGCGATCCATGAGGCGGACGTGCGCAACGCGGATGAGGTCTTCCTTGCTGGCGACCCGGGCGTAGATGGACCCGGTCGAGACGCCCGAGCGTGCTGCCACCTCGGCGACCGTGATGGCACCGGAGCGGCGCTCGACCATCAGTGACATCGCGGCCTCGACCGCACGGTCGAAGGACTGACGGCTGCGCTCTTGCTTCGGCTGCTTGACGAGCTCGCCGCTCGGGGGCGTCATGGGCAGAGCCTACGAAACGGCTGGGCGCACCGACCCGTGGTGGGCCGCCAGCTGCTGACGAGCCTCCGCGGCAGAGGTGATCATGCGCGACCCGGCGAGCTCGGCCGCCGATCGCTGGAGGGCCTGCTCACCGGCCACGATCGGGAAGGCGTCGTCCCAGTAGTTCCAGTGCCATCCCTCGTACTCGGTCGACACGGCGCCCTGGTACCCGGCGTTGACGAGAAGGGTGATGAGGTCGCGGACCGGAACGGACGGCTCCTCACCGTTGTCGTCGATGCCGAAGAACTTGCCGTGCACGTGGCGGATCCACGGCATGATCTCCAGCCACGAGTCCACCTTGGCTGGCCCGAACAGACCGGTCCCGTTGATCGCGAGGTCGACGCCGAGCTCCGGCCGGCCGTGGCGGGCAGCGAGTCCGATGAAGGAGCCGAACCGCTCACCGTGCTCGGCGTCGGTGTTCGGCGGGCCCTGTCGGTAGTAGTCGCGCCACAGCGAGACCGCCGCCGAGATGAGGTCCTCGCTCGCCCCGCGGCGACGGTAGGCCTCGATCGAGGACGGGGCGAAGTCGGAGACGGTGGCACCCCAGTCGGCCACGAAGCCGAGCAGGGGCGACCCCAGCTTCTCGTAGCGGTCGCGGAGGGCCAGGACCAGCTCGTGTTGCCCGTGGTGGTGGGCGTGGACCTCGATCGCCAGGGTCACCCCGTACCGCTCGGCAATGGGGAGCAGTGCCTCCATGGAGTCCGGGGTCAACGAGATCTGCACACGCGCCAGCGGGAAGCCGAGCTTCGCTGCCGACTCGATCTGGCGACGCATGTACTCCACCAGCTCGGCGTCCGTCATGAGGCGGTCGCGCCGGAGCCCGACGTCCGTGTTGATCGCCAGCGAGGTCTGGACCAGGCCAGCCTCACTCACCACGCCACGGAACCACTCGGCATACTCGTCGGTCACGCCCGGGAAGCCGCGGAAGGCGGAGAAGCCGATGATCTCGAGACCGGGCCCGTAGCCTTCGGAGGCCACGCGCCGGATGAGACCTTCGAGGTCGTGCTCCCGCCCGTGGAACGCGCGCGTGAAGCTGTAGAGGGTCACGCCCTGGACCGGGGTGCCGAGGACGTCAGACATCTGCAGCCACCTCCATGGCCTTGCGGCCGTGCTCCTCGATGAGCAGGACGCCGTGCGCGGTCACGATGTAGGGGATGTAGACGTGGAGGTCCACCTCCACGTCATGGGTGCGGCCTTCCTCCACTGCGAGGTCACCGGACAACACCGCGGAGTCCGTGGTGAACCACCACTCGTCGACGGTCTCGGCCAGTTCCTCCAGGCGGAAGTCGCGGCCGTTCATGGTCCAGACGAGGCTGTTCTTGGGCGCGGCCTGGCCGTCGACCCGTAGCTCGACGTCGGCGATGCAGGATGCGGGCAGCGCTCTGTACCAAGGGATGCGCACCTCCACGGAGGCACGCTGGCCGTCCACCTTGAGGGTCCCCTCCTCAAGAATCCGGTCGGGGATCATGACTCTCCTCACTAGGTGTCCGTTCTGAGACAGCGCCATTGAAGCCTTCATCCGCCTGCCGACGAAGGCGAGGATGCCGATGTCATGCATCACCAGCACCGATGTCCTACTTCACCGATCGGCGACACGCACCGCCCTTCCCGATGGCCCGGGCCGGGTAGCATTGACGCGGATGCCGGGGTGAGTTCCGCAATGCTGCGACCGCCCGTCGGGCCCGTCGTTGACGGGCTGCGCGCACACTGCCGCGTCCTCGTCAGTCAGGCAGGACTGCCCCGTGCCCCATGCAACTCTGCTCTCCCCCGCGAAGCCAACCACCCGCCATCGGCGCCTGCAGATCGCGCTCCTCGTCGTCACGTTCCTGACGGCGATGGACCAGACGATCGTCGCCACTGCGCTGCCCGCCATCGTGCGCGACGTAGGGGGACGCTCTGCGATGGGGTGGGTCTTTGCCGGCTACACGCTCGCGATGACGATCGCGATGCCGGTGTACGGACGACTCGGCGACCTCCGGGGACGTCGGTCGATCTTCCTCCTGTGTCTCGCAGGATTCGTGACCTCGTCCGTCGCCTGCGGGCTCGCGACCACCATGCCCCAGCTCGTCGGGCTGCGTGCGATCCAGGGCCTGGCCGGCGGTGGGGTGCTTGTCCTCTCCCAGGCCGTCGTCGCCGACGCGGTCCCGGCTCGCCAGCGAGGGCAGTTCATGGCACCAGTCGGGTTCGTCTTCGCGGTTGCCAGCGTGATCGGCCCGCTGGTCGGGGGCGCCCTCACTGACACGCTGGGGTGGCGCTGGGTGTTCTGGGTGAACCTGCCCCTGGGCCTCATCGCTGTCGTCCTGGCCCTGAGGTCCGTGCCCCGAGGGCGGTCCGTGGCGGCTCCGAGCGGGAGACTCGACGTGCCCGGGGCGCTGGTCTACGGGATCGCGGTCACGGCGCTGGTGGCGCTGGTCGGCACAGTCGGCCTGACCCGCTGGCTGACACCGGCGGGAGGAGGCGTTGCGGTCGTGGCGGTCCTCGCTTCTGCGGTGTTCGTCTGGCGCATGCTGCGTCACGATGACCCGCTGATCCCCATCACGGTGTTGCGCGACCGCACCATCCGGGTGAGCAGCTGGCTGGGGTTCACCGTCGGCGCAGCCGTCTTCGCGCTCGTCGGCTTCCTCCCCACCATCGTCCAGACCATCCTCGAGGTCCCCGCGACCGCATCCGGCGCGCTCCTCCTGGCCCTCATCCTCGGGATGATGGCCTCGGTCTTCGGCACCTCTGCGCTGATCTCGCGGACGGGGCGATACCGCCGATTGCCCCTCGTCGGATGCCTCGTCGGCGCCGGCGCGATGCTGGCCCTCTCCGGCCTCAACGCTGCCTGGAGCCTGGCCCACACGGCCGTCTGGGTCGGGGTCCTCGGCGTCGGAACCGGGTGCTACATGCAGCTCGTGACCACCATGGCGCAGGACGCAGCGCCTCCGGAGCTGGTGGGTTCCGCCACGGCCACCGTCTCACTCGGACGAGAGCTCGGGGTCACCATCGGCGCCGCCTCGATCGGTGGCGCGCTCGCGACGCGGTCCGATGCGGGGTCACTCTTCCTGGTGCTCGGCGGCGTGCTGGCCGTCGGCGCCCTGGTGTCGCTCCTGCTCCCGGACCACCAGTTCGCCGCGGAGACCTCGCGCTGATCCCGGCACTGCTCACGCCGCTGGTCAACGCTGACCACCGGGGTACGGGGTCCCCGTTGCTCACCGCACCTCGTCGCGGACCTCCGAGACCCACTGCCCAGGTAGGACAGCCGACCAGCCACCGTCCACCACGAGGTTCGCGCCGGTGACGTACGACGCATCGTCGGACGCGAGGAACAGGGCACAGCGCACCACCTCGCGGGGGCTGCCGACGCGGCCGAGCGGGATGTGTCGGGCTATGTCTCGCATCGGGTGGTCGGGCGCGAGCAGGTCTCCTCGCGTGGCTGGAGTGGCGACCATGCCTGGGCTCACGCAGTTCACCCGTATGCCGTGCGGCGCACCTTCGGCGGCGAGCTGCTTGGTCAGGGCGACGATGCCCCCCTTGGTGACCGTGTGGGCCACCCGGGCATTCGTCATGGACCCACTGATGCCCGCGGTCGACCCGACGAGCACCACCGCGCCCGCTCCGGAGGCCTTGAGGTGCTGCCACGCGTGTCGGACGGGTAGGAAGGCCACATCCAGCTCATGGGCCAGGACGAAGCGCCACTCCTCGACAGAGATCTGGTCGACCGGTTTGAAGCGCGTTGCGCCCGCGTTGGCGTACACGATGTCGATGGCGCCGTGTCTTCTTGCGGCCGCACTCACCCAGCTGGCCACGGCCACGTCGTCAGTGAGGTCGAGGGGATGCGTGCTGGTCATGGATCCGCCTGCGGCGCGCACGAGGTCGACCGTTTCGGCGGCACCTTCGGGCTGGAGGTCACAGCCGACCACCGTGGCACCCTCGGCCGTGAAGGCAAGGGCTGCGTCGCGGCCCTGGCCCCCAGCCGTGCCGGTGATCAGGGCGACCTTGCCCTCGAGCCGGCCGGTCACTTCACGGCAACCGGGTTCACTGGAGCGCCGACAGCACCCGTGAACGGGATCGGCGCGGCGGTGAGCCAGAACTCGTAGACCCCATCCGCGAGACAGTCTTCGCTCAGAGCCTCGAGGTCCCACATCTCTCCCAGGAAGAGGCCGATGTGTGGGATCGCCACCTGGTGCAGGGGCTGGAACGCTTCGTCGAACTCGTTGGGGCGGACCTCCAAGCCCCAGGTGTCGGTGGCAATGGCGGCGATCTCGCAGCGGTGCAGCCAGTCGACCGTGGTGAACGACAGTCCCGGCGAGTCCCCGCCGGCGTAGTCCCGCCACCCTTCGCGCCGGGCGCGCGCGAGCCTTCCCGTGCGCACGAGGACGATGTCGCCGCGACCGACGGCCGAGCTGGGACCCTGCGCGGCGATCGTGGCCTCGAGGTGCTGTTCGGTGATGGCAAACCCGTCGGGCAGCTCGCCGTCCGTGCCGAACTGGCGAGCGACGTCGAGCAGCACGCCGCGCCCGGCGACGACGTCCGCGACCGTCTCGATGCCCGTGACACCGTCGCCGAGGCTGGTCACGACCTGATCGGCAGGACGGCCGTTCCAGGCCTTGCCGTGGTCGAAGATGTGGCCCAGGCCATCCCACTGGGTCGAGCACTGGAGTGGCATCGTCACCACGTCGTCCGCGCCACCGAGTCCGTGGGGGAAACCCTGCACACCCGCCACGGCATCGGATCCGGTGTCGAGCATGACGTGGATCGGGTTGGTCCGTCGGCGCCACCCCTTCTGGGGTCCGTCCATGTCGAACGACTGCGACAGTGAGAAGCTTCGACCGGTGACGACGAGGGCCGCTGCCGACCGTCGCTTCTCCTGGCTCAGGAAGTTCATGGTGCCGCGGACGTCGTCGTCGCCCCACCGCCCCCAGTTGGAGACCCGCTTCGCCGCCGCGGCGATCGCCCCGGCGGGATCGGTTGGATCGAGCTGGTCAGGCGTCATGGTGAGGGTCCATTTCTTGCTGCGGTGGTTGACGCGGCACGTGGTGAGTCACGCTTCGGCGGAAAGTCCTTGGGGCCGTAAGGCGTCGGAGACTCCCTTGGCCCCACCGTGCGAGCTGGAGCCCCCATCCACAGGGATCTCGGCCCCGCTCACGTACGAGGCGGCGTCGCTGAGCAAGAAGGTCACGACGCTCGCCACCTCGTTGCTGGCCCCTGCTCGTCCCAAGGGCGCGGCGTCGACGGAGGCGGCGCGGAACGCCGGCGGCGCGGTCTCCGTCATCGGGGTGTCGATGAACCCCGGGTGGACGATGTTCACTCGGATCCCCTGTGGACCGAGTTCCAGGCAGGCCGCATGGGTGAGGCCACGCAGCGCCCACTTGCTCGCGGTGTAGGCGACCGCGTAGTGACCCTGGAGCGCGGCGAGCGAGCCGACGTTGACGATCGAGGCGCCGTGACCCATCAACGGAACGAGTGCCTTCATGCCCAGCAACGGGCCGACGACGTTGACGGCCTGCACTCGCTCGAAGTCATTGGACGTGGCGTCACCGAGCCGGGCACGCCAGGTCGTGCCTGCGCAGTTCACCAGACCGTGGATCGGCTGCCGGGCAGCGGCGAGCTCCGTGGCCAGCTCGTTCCATTGGGCCTCACTGCGAACGTCCAGTGCGCGCACGCCGGCCGTGCGGTGCTGGTCGAGGGCAATCACGGTCGCGCCGGCGGCAACCACACTGGTGACCACCGCGGCGCCGATCCCCGAGGCCGCTCCGGTGACAACCACGGTCCGGGCCTCGAGGGACCACCCTGTCGATGCCGTACGCGTCATGCGCCGGGTCGCCCCAAACTGGCGGGCTGGGCACCCTGGTCGGCACGGTTCCGGGCGTCCACGAGCTCGGCTCGCACCCGTTCCAGTGTTCGCAGCACTGCCACCGTGTCGGACACCGGATGGATGCCGTGCTCGAGGTCACCGCGGAGGATCGCCTCGGACGCGGCGCGGAACATCGGCACGTAGCCGGCGCCCTCCTGGTCGAAGTCGAGCTCCTCGACCGTCGGTGGCGCAGGAGGTTGCCCCGTCACCACTCGGAGCGAGCGTGGGGCGAAGATCGGCTCGCCGAGGGTGATGCTGCCTCGCGTGCCGCCGATCCAACCTCCCGGTGGGATGAAGGCGGTGAGCGAGTTCGTCAGCTGTGCGACCGCACCGGAGTCGTACCTCAGGGTGTACGCCTCCTGCTCGTCGACACCGTCCTCTCGGATCTCGCCCACGGCGATCACCTGGTCGGGAGTTCCGAGGACGGCGTGCGCGAGTGCGATCGTGTAGACGCCGAGGTCGTACAGGGCACCCCCGCCCAGTTCCGCCACCCAGTACCTGGCCGGACCGTCCGGGGGCACCGGGAACCCGGCACCGGCCTGGATCAGTCGCGGTTCACCGATCGTGCCCGACCCCAGGATCTCGGTCACGGCCCGAAACGCCGGGGTGAACTTCATCCACATGGCCTCCATGAGGAATACCCCGTTCTCGCGCGAGAGACGGTGCAGCTCCTCGGCTTCCGCGGAGGTCATGGTCAGGGGCTTCTCACAGACCACGTGCACGCCGGCCCTCAGGGCGCGTGCGGCATGGTCGAAGTGCAGCCCGTGGGGGATGCCGATGTAGACCGCGTCGACCTGCCCTGAGGTGCAGAACTCGTCGAAGTCGGCCGACGCGAACGGGATCGCGTGCTCTGAGGCGAACGTCTCGGCCCGGTCCTTGTCCCGCGAGCAGATGCCGACCAGCTCGACGTTGTCGCACAGCTGCAGATCGCCGACCGTTCGCCGCGCTATCCCGCCAGTCCCGACGATGCCCCACCGCACCCTCGCGCTCATGCTGCTCACTTCCTTCGTGTTGCAGTCAGGGGCACCTGCACCCGCGCAAAACCTGAGCGACGGTTCGCCCGTCTCGCGACAACACCATTGAAGCCGTGTTGCGCTGGCAGACGAACGCCTGAGTGCCAATGCGAGGCATCACCCACACCGATACGTGGGCTCACTCCGCGACGGCCTTCCCCGCGGCCCTGGCGAGGGGGCGCCGGACTCGTCGTTCGCGGGTCAGACCGGGGCTGCTGAGCCCAGTGCGTCACCACGAACCTGAGCACCGGGCCAACGACGCGTTCGAGTTCGGCCTCATCGCCCTGTTGAGCACCCTCGTCAGACCGGGTTCCTGAGCCCTGGCCGTTGGGCCATCCTGGGTACCCCTGGGCCAGGTCAGCGCAGGGGGTTGCCGCTGAGTGCCCGCCGGCAGCGCAGCAGGTAGGTGCGGAAGATCTCCGTCTGACCGGTGTCGAACGCCTCGAGCATCCGCGACTCGATGTCAGCCACCGACTCGTAGAGGCCGTCGAGCAGCTGCTGACCCTCCCCGCTGAGGGACAACAGGTACTGCCGTCGGTTGCTCCGGTCGCGCTCGCGGATGACCAGCCCCCTGGTGATCAGGAAGGTGACCATCTCAGCCATGGTCTGGGCTCGGACGAACGAGCTGCGCGCCAGCTCGGCGGAAGTGGTGCCGGGGTGCCGCTCGAGCACGGTCAGCGCGGTGTACTGCAAGGTGGTCAGGTCAGCGGTCGCCACCACCTCGTCCAGCGCGTCGCGGACGGCCAGCTCCACCTGCTTGATCAGGTAGAGCAGCGTGACGTCGCGGTCCGGCGCGGCGGAAGGACTGGTGGTCACCCGCCGGCTCCCGCTCCGAGTCGCCGTCGCCCGGCGCCGAGGGCCGCAGATGCCGACGGCAGGATCCCGCGGGGCAGGAACAGCAGCGTCGCGATGAGGACGGCGCCGTACGTGGCGTACTGCAGGATCGGCCCAGCCGTCGGCGGCAGGCCGGGCTGGCTGCTCACGGAGTTGAGCACCTGCAACAGCACCGAGATGACCACCGCTCCGATCACTCCTCCCCACACCGTGCCCAGTCCGCCGACCACTGCCATGATCACGTAGGTGAACGACTCTACGGCCGGGAACGAGTCCGGGCTCACGTAGGGCGTGAAGAACGCGGAGAGCGCGCCGGCAAGACCGGCGTACGCGCCAGACAGGGCGAAGACCGCCACCTTGCTGCGCCCGACCGGGACGCCGGCCGACTCGGCTGCCGTCTCGCTGCCGGCCAGGGCGCGGACACCGCGGCCGAACCGGCTGTGCACCACCCGATGCGTGAGCGTGAGCACCAGACCCAGGCACACCAGCGCGAGGTAGGCGTACGGCAGCTGTCCGGAGAACGCTGTGCCGGCCACGCCGAAGGCAGGAATGCCGCTGATCCCGAAGGCGCCACCGAGCACGTCCAAGGCGCTCATCGCCGCCTGGACCATCAGGAGCAGGGCGAGCGTCCCGAACGCGAGGTAGTGGCCCTGCAGGCGCAGGATCGGTATGCCGACCAGCGCGGCGAAGGCCGCGGCCACCAACGGGGCCAGCAGCAACGCGACCAGCGGCGGCAGCTCCAGCCGCGTCGTCCCGATCGCGACGGTCAAGGCACCCGCGGCCACGAACGCACCCTGCCCGAGGGAGGCCTGCCCGGCATACCCCATGAGCATGGACAGGCCCGTCACCACGATCGCGGCGAGGACGGTTCGCATGAAGAAGGTGAGGTCGGCCATCACCAGCGGCGCCACACACGCAGCCACCGACCCGGCCACGACGAGCAGCGTCTTCCAGTTCAGCAGCCGACTCATTTTGCCTCCTCCGCGACGAAGGACTTGCTTCGCGCGATCATGATCACCAGCATCAACAGCAGGGCCACCTCTGTCTGATACGACCCGTTGAGATAGCCGGCAGTGAGCTGTCCGGCGACTCCCAGACAGAGGCCGCCGACGAGTGTGCGAAGCGGGCTGGTCAGTCCGCCGAAGACGGCAGCGGCGAAGCCACTGAGTGCCAGCGGCAGGTCCGAGGAGAACGAGAGTGCGTTCGTCGGCGCCACCAGCACCCCGGCCAGGCCACCCAGGACTCCGGCGAGGGCGAAGGCGACCAGCCCCATCCGCCGCACGTCGATGCCGACCATCCTGGCGGCGAAGGGGTTGGACGCGCTGGCGGTGAGCGCCTTGCCCAGGTAGGACCTGGAGAAGACCAGCGCGAGCGCCGCAAAGGTCAACAGGGTGGCGACGAGGACGAGCAGCCGCTGGCGCTCGACGCTGGCACCCAGGATCGTCATGGAGCCGCTCAGCCCCGGCGGCGAGACCGGGTCCTGGCCCCAGAGCCAGATGATCGCAGCCGACGCCAGCAGCGAGATCCCGAGGGTCACGATCAGGGAGATGAGTGGTGGGGTGCCGCGCCTGCCCACGGCGAGGATGCCCATCAGCAGGCCCACCGCGCCGCAGACCACGACCGCGACGAGCTCGCCCACACCGTGCGGCAGGCGTCCGCCGAGCAGGGACGCCGACAGCATGCCTCCGAGGACGGCCAGCGAGCCCTGTGCGAAGTTGACGACCCGGGTGACCCGGTGCACGACGACGAAGCCGCTGCCGATGAGGGCGAACGACGAACCGAGGGCGACTCCAGACACCAGGTACCCGACCAGCTCGTTCATCGAATGACCTCTTCCATGTCTTCGGTGTTCATGTCTTCGGTGTTCAGGTCTTCGGGGCGGGGCAGGTCGCCGAAGTAGGCCCGGCGCACCACCTCGGTGCCAGCCAGCTCCGACGAGGTTCCGGAGGCCACGACGCGGCCGGCGTCGAGGACGCAGGCACGGGTGCAGACGTCGAAGGCGAGTCCGACCTCCTGCTCGACGAGCAGCACCGCGGTGCCGCGTTCACGGTTGAGGAGACGCAGGTGGTCTGCCAGCTCGTCGACGACGAGCGGGGCCAGGCCCAGGGAGAGCTCGTCTATGACGAGGAGGTCGGGGCGCGCCATCAGCGCCCGGCCGACCGCGACCATCTGCTGCTGCCCACCGGAGAGCCGCCCTGCCTTCCGCCTGCGCAGGGACCCCAGGTCGGGCAGCAGGTCGAGGACCTCGGCGAGGTCCCGGTTGCGGATGGACCAGCCACCGAGCTTCAGGTTGTCCTCGACGGTCATGTCGGCAAACATCTGCCGCCCTTCTGGCACCAGCGCGACGCGGCCCTCGAGTCGGACCGACCCGGCCGACGGCTTGAGCAGACCCGCGATGGTGTTGACCATCGTGGACTTGCCGGCGCCGTTGGGCCCGACCAGGGCCACCATCTCGCCGGCCTCGACCTGCAGCGAGACGCCGTCCAGTGCCACCGCGGAGCCGTACCGAACCACGAGGTCCTCAACGTGCAGCATGATGCGTCCCTGTTCCGAGATAGGCCTTGACGACGGCTGGGTCGGACGTGACCTCGTCCGGCGTCCCGTCGGCGATCACCCGGCCGAGGTCGAGCACGGCGATCCGCTGCGCCAGCGAGGTCACCATGCCGACGTCGTGCTCGACGAGGAGGATCGTCGTGCCGGTCCGGTGCAGCTCGGTGATGAGCTCCGCGAGCTGGCTCCGCTCTTCGGAGCGCAGGCCCGAGGCCGGCTCGTCGAGCAGCAGCAACCGCGGCCGCCCTGCCAGGGCCCGCGCCACCTGGAGCCGGCGCTGCTGGCCCAGCGGCAGGCTGTCTGCCGGCCGCGCCGCCCACGACAGCAGCCCGACCCGCTCGAGACAGTCGGCAGCAAGCGCCCGGGTCTCGCGCTCCTCGCGCCGCTGGTAGGGCGTACGGAGCGCAGCGGCCAGCACGCCGGCCCGGGTGCGGCTGTGGGCGCCGACCATGACGTTCTCCAGCAGGCTCATGCCCGGGAACAGGCGAGCACCCTGGAACACGATCGCGACCCCGAGCCGAGCCCGGCTGTGCGCCGGGCACCGGTCGATCCGCTGGCCGGCGAGCGAGATGGAGCCGGCGTCGGGACGGGTGTGGCCGGCAATCAGGTTGAAGAGCGTGGACTTGCCCGCGCCGTTCGGGCCGATGATGCCGCGGAGCTCGCCGTCGGCCACCCGGAGGGTGACGTCCCGGTTGGCGTACACGCCGCCGTAGTGGCGCGACACCCGGTCGAGCGTGAGCATGGTCGTCCTTCCCAGCAGGTGGGGCCCGGACGCATGGCGCCCGGGCCCCCGGTGGTCACTTCGGAAGATTCGTGCCGAACCGCTGGAGCGAGTACGGCGTCGTCTTGAGGTCACCGTTCTCGACCTTGACGATGGCGACGGCGTCGGTGTCCAGGCCGGCATGGTCGGTCTTGGAGAACGTGAACCTGCCGGTCGGGGTGAGCACGTCCAGCGACTCGAGCGCGTCGCGGACCTTCGCACGATCGGTGGAGCCAGCCTTCTCGATCGCTGCCTTCAGCAGCTGCACGCCGGTGGCGCCGTCGAACGCGAACTGCGGGGGGTAGGCCGCGTTCGTCTTCGCCCAGGGGCCGGTGAACGCGTCGACCAGGTCCTTGAGCGGGCCTGCGGGGAGCTCCCGCCCCGGCACGGCGATGCTGCTGGTCATCACGACGCCCTCGGCCGCCGCTCCCGCCGGCTTCACGTAGAGCTGGGACGCCTGGGCGCCAGTCATGAGCAGCGGGATCCCGGAGCCCGCGAACTGCTTGCTGATGATCACGGGGGCCGGACCCGCACCCCAGACCAGGAACGCGGCGGGCTTGGCCGCCTTCACCTTCGACACCAGGGCGCTGAAGTCGGTCGCGGTCTGGTCATACGGCTCGTCCAGGACGACGTCGATGCCAGCCTCCTTCGCGGCGGCCACGGTGGCCTTGTTCCCGGTCTCGCCGTACAGGTCCTTGCCGGTGTAGCCGATCGCCAGCGAGCTGACCTTCTGCGCCGCGAGATAGTCGACCATCGCCCGGGCGTACACCTCGGGAACTGCCACCCCGGTGAATGCGTAGGGGTTGCTGCCGTCGGCGAACGCACTCACCGGCCCCAGGGCCACGATCGGGATCTTGGCGGTCTTCGCGCTCGGTCCGACGGCCGTCGATGCGGAGACGAACGATGAGGACAGGATCGCGCTGTAGCTCTTGTCGGCCGCCAGCTGGTTGAACTCCGTCACCGACTGCGGGACGTCGGACTTGTCGTCCTTGATGGTCACCTCGAGCTTGCGCCCGAGGACCCCGCCGGCGTCGTTGATCGCCTTGACCTCCTGCTCCACCGCCGCCTTGTCCCCCAGTCCGAGCGGCGACAGGAAGCCGGTGACCGGCACGACGACCCCGATCTTCACCGGCCCCGTGCTCGTCGACGAGCCGGCGTCCGCGGCGGTGCACGCCGCGGTCAGGCTCAGCGCACCTGCTGCCGCTACCGCGGCGAGTCGTGAAGTCAGCATCTGTTCCACCTCATTGTGATCGTCAGCGTTCATCAGGGTTCCTGATGATGCCACCGGAGTATGAGCGCCGTCACACACGGTGTCAAGACCCCCTGCCAGTGCGCCGCTGGGCTTCGATTCATGCGTAAGACTGGGCCTAAGTAGTTCTGGGGGATCTACGTGGAATCACCCATTGACAAGTCGTCCAAGCTCGAAGCAGACTTCAATCCGACAGGAATCCTGATAATGGAGGCAGCACAATGAGCATGGAGACAACGACGTTTCCCCGGGGTGAGCTGTTCGTCGCAGGACACTGGCGACAGTCCGGCACCGGTGCGCGGCGTGATGTGATCGACCCCGCGGACGGTGGCCTGCTGACCACGGTCGCCGAGGCCGACGCCGGTGACGTCGCCGTCGCGGTGGCTGCCGCACGCGAGGCCTTCGACAACGGCCCCTGGCCCCGGATGCCTGGCCGCGAACGGGCCCGCATCCTGCACCGGGTCGCCGACCTGATCCGCGAGCGCGCGGACGAGCTCGTCGCCATCGAGAGCCACGACGTCGGCAAACCGGTCACGCTGTGCCGCGCCGTCGACGTGGAGACCGCGGCCGAGCAGTACGAGTACTGCGCGGCCCTGGCCCAGGGCATCGACGGCGCCACGCGCGCCACTCCCCTCGGCGCCCTGGCCTACACGCTCCGCGAGCCGGTCGGCGTCGTCGCCGCCATCACGCCGTTCAACTTCCCGCTGATCCTGTCCAGCACCAAGATCGCCCCCGCCCTGGCGGCCGGCAACGTCGTCGTGCACAAGCCGGCGGACGACACGCCGCTCAGCGCCCTGTTCATGGCACAGCTGCTGCACGACGCCGGCGTCCCCGACGGTGTCCTCAACGTGGTGACCGGCAGCGGGCAGGTCGTCGGCGAAGCCCTCCTGCGGCACCCGGGCGTGGACAAGATCGCGTTCACCGGCTCGACCGCCGTCGGTCGCCACGCGGCGAGCGTGGCCGGCGAGCACCTCAAGCCGGTCACGATGGAGCTGGGCGGCAACGCGGCACACCTCGTCTTCGACGACGCAGACCTCGACATCGCCATCGGCGCGGTGATCAAGGCCTTCGTGTTCAACTCCGGCCAGTTCTGCATGGCCGGACCCAGGTTGCTCGTGGCCCGACCCTTGTACGAGACCGTCCTGGGCATCCTGGCCGACGCGGTGCCCACGGTGCCGATCGGCAACCCCCGTGAGGCCGCGACGGTCGTCGGCCCGATGGCCGGGGAGCGTCAGCTGCGCAACGTCGCGGAGTGGGTCGACCTCGCCCGGAAGGAGGGCGGTCGGGTCGTGTGCGGCGGTGAGCGCCTCGAGCTCGACGGCGGTTACTACTACATGCCCACGGTCATCGCCGACCTGCCGGATGACTCGCGGGTGGTGGCCGAGGAGGTCTTCGGCCCCGTGCTCACCGTGCAGGCCTTCGACACCGAGGACGAAGCCGTCGCACTCGCCAACGGGACGGCCTACGGGCTGGCCGCCGGTCTGCAGACGCGCGACCTCACCAGGGCGCACCGGGTCGCGTCGCGCCTGCAGGCAGGCATCGTCTGGGTCAACGACTGGGCGATGCTCGACCCGGCCATCCCCTTCGGCGGAGTCAAGGACTCCGGCTTCGGGCGTGAGTACGGCCCCGAGGCCCTCGAGGCCTACACCAGGGTCAAGTCGGTCGTCGTGTCCCTCCCGCCACCGGCCTGACCGCCGGCCTGGTCCCCTCCAGTCCCGCTACCGCCTTCTTCGGTCGCCCGACCTCTCCCGCTCGCCGGGTCCCTCACCTCGACACGTTCAGGAGCTCGCCATGCCCATTGCCACCCAAGCCGCTGTCATCGAGGCCGGCGGCGCGCCATTCACCGTCCACGACGTCGAGCTGGACGAACCACGACCTGGCGAGGTCCTCGTCAGGATGACCGCCGCCGGCCTGTGCCACACCGACCTCGGCGTCGCCTCCGGTGGACTGCCCTTCCCCCTGCCGGGCGTGCTCGGTCACGAGGGCGCCGGCGTCGTCGAGCGGGTGGGTTCGGCGGTGACCTCGGTCCAGCCGGGCGACCACGTCGTGCTCTCCTTCACCTCCTGCGGGAGGTGCGCCAACTGTCGGCGTGGCCACCCGGCATACTGCGCCACCTGGTTGCCCGCGAACCTGATCGGCGGCACGCGCGACGACGGATCCGCGACCATCACGCGGGGCGGTCAGCCACTCGGCAGCCACTTCTTCGGACAGTCCTCCTTCGCCCGAGCCGCGATCGCCGACGAGCGCAGTGTGGTCAAGGTCGACCCCGCCCTGCCACTCGAGCTGCTCGCTCCCTTGGGGTGTGGCGTGCAGACCGGCGTGGGCGCGGTCTGGAACGTCCTCGACCCGCGCCCGGGCAGCACGGTCGTCATCGCCGGAGCAGGCGCCGTCGGCCTCTCGGCGGTCATGGCCGCCGCGCTGACGCCCGCCCTGCGGATCGTTGCCGTGGACGTCGTGCCGCGGCGGCTCGACGTCGCGCGCAAGCTCGGCGCCACCCACGTGGTCGACGCCTCCACCGAGGACTTCGCCGCTCGCGTCGCCGAGATCACGGGCGGCGCCGGCTGCGACGGGGTGATCGAGACCACTGGCAACGTCGCCGTGCTGCGCCAGTCCGTCGACGCGCTCTCCGCGCGTGGCACGGTCGTCGTGGTCGGTGCCCCGCCGTTCGGTACCGAGGTGAGCCTCGACGTCAACGGCATGCTCGGCGGCAAGAAGGTCGTCGGCGTGACACTCGGCGACAGCGAGACCCAGACCCTCATCCCGGTGCTGGCGTCGATGGTCGCCGACGGACGGCTGCCGGTCTCCGAGCTGGTGAGCTTCTACGACTTCGGCGACATCCAGCAGGCGGTCGAGGACGTCAAGAGTGGCACCGCCATCAAGCCGGTGCTGCGCTTCACCGACTGATCGGCCGCACCCCCGTACTGCTGCTGCAGACCACGCACCACCCAGGAACCAAGAGGAGCAACACATGGACATCACCGGCAAGGTCGCCGTCGTCACCGGCGCAGGTCAGGGACTCGGCCTCGCGTACGCGAAGGCACTGGCCGACGCGGGTGCCGCTGTCGTCGTCAACGACGTGCAGCAGGAGACCGCCGACGCGGCGGTCGAGGCCATCACCGCGAGCGGTGGTCGCGCCGTGGCGGAGGTCGTTCCCGTCGGCACGACTGAGGCGGCTGAGCGGCTCGTGGGCCGCGCCGTGCAGTCGTTCGGCCGACTCGACGTCATGGTCACCAATGCGGGGGTGCTGCGCGACCGGGTCCTGTGGAACATGACCGACGAGGACTTCGACACGGTCGTCCACGTCCACCTCCGCGGCACCTTCACCTGCGTCCGAGAGGCTGCGCGGCACTTCCGCACCCAGGGCGAGGGCGGGCGGGTCATCCTGGCCGGCTCACCAGCGGGTCAGCGGGGCAACTTCGGGCAGACCAACTACGCCGCGTCCAAGGCAGGCATCGTCGCCATGGCGCGGACCTGGGCGATGGAGCTCGCCAAGGCCGGCGTCACCGTCAACGCGGTCATCCCCAACGCCGCCACCGCCATGACCGAGACCATCCCCTTCCTCGCGCCCTACGTCGACCTGATGACGCAGGGACTTCCGGTGCCCTCGGTCGTGCGTCGCGCCGCGTCGTTCGGCACACCGGAGGACGTCGCCGGGCTGGTGGTGTACCTCGCGTCCGACGCCTCGGCCGACGTGACCGGGCAGGCCATCGGCATCGGTGGCGACCGGCTCTCGCTCTGGTCGCACCCGACGGAGATCCGCAGCGCCTTCCTCGACGGTGGCTGGACCGCCGACGCGCTCGCCGAGGCGTTCCGGTCCACGGTCGGCGAGAGCCTCGAGAGCTACGGCATCCCGATGCCGGTGCTCCCCGAGCTGCAGGCCCACGGCGCGTGAGCGTGCCCTCCCCTGCCGCGCCCGCCAGTACCGTCGCCCCGCGGTACGCGCCGCAGCTAGACCTCGACGGCCTGACGGCGATCGACGTGCACACGCACGCCGAGACCGACGGCTGCGGACACTTCTCGCTGCCGGAGAACCTCCGCGCCGGGGCCGACAAGTACTTCGGCGTCGACGGCGGCGGCCCGCCCACGCTCGACCAGCTGGCGGCCCACTACCGGGAACGGCGGATGGCCGCGGTGGTCTTCACCGTCGACGCGGAGGCTGCGCTCGGTCACACCCGGATCGCCAACGAGGCGGTGGTCGAGTCGGCACGACGCAACGCCGACGTCCTCATCCCGTTCGCCAGCATCGACCCCGCCAAGGGCAAGGCCGGTGTCGCCGAGGCACGCCGCCTGGTCGAGGACCTCGGCGTCCGCGGCTTCAAGTTCCACCCGAGCGTGCAGGCGTTCTACCCCAACGACCGGAGCGTCTACCCCTTCTACGAGGTGCTCGCGGAGCTGGGCATCCCAGCGCTGTTCCACAGCGGCCAGACGGGGATAGGTTCGGGCCTGCCTGGCGGGGGCGGCATCCGGCTGAAGTACTCAAACCCCCTGCACCTGGACGACGTCGCGGTCGACTTCCCCGACCTCACGATCATCATCGCGCACCCGTCATTCCCCTGGCAGGACGAGGCGCTGGCGGTCGCTTCCCACAAGCCGCGGGTCTACATCGATCTGTCCGGCTGGTCTCCGAAGTACTTCCCGCCCCAGCTGGTGGCGTACGCAAACACCTTGCTCAAGGACAAGGTGATGTTCGGCTCCGACTTTCCGCTGATCTCGCCGGACCGCTGGCTTGCGGAGTTCGGGAAACTGGGCATCAAGGACGAGGTGCGACCGCGGATCCTCAAGGACAACGCCGTCACCGCGCTCAACCTTCGCCCGCCGACGCCAGACCACGACGGCAGCCGGGCGCGGCGGAAGGAGCCGTCATGAACATCCCCGGTATCGGCAGCTGGCCCGCACGCAGGGCGCGCATGACCCCTGACGTCATCGCGCTCGCCACCGACGAGGAGGAGCTGAGCTACACCGAGCTGGCCGCCAAGGTGGAGGCCACCGCCCGAGCGCTCGGCGAGCTGGGGGTCGCCGCGGGCGAGCGGGTCGCCTATCTCGGTCAAAACAGCGTCGACACCTTCGTGTGCTTCTTCGCCACGGCTCGGCTCGGCGCGGTCTTCGTCTCGCTCAACACCCGGCTTGCTGCTCCGGAGATCGCGTACATGCTCCAGGACAGCGGTAGTGCGGTGCTGGTCCACGGCAGCGAGTGCACCGAGCTCGTGCGCGCAGCTGGCCCGGCTTCCAGCGGCGTCGGTCACGTGCTCACGACCGAGGAGCTGCGACGCTCCACCACCATGCACCCGCGCGAGGTCTCGTGGCCGGACGAGCTGGTGCCTCACGACGACGCGGTGCTGATCCTCTACACCTCGGGCACCACGGGCCGCCCCAAGGGAGCGGTGCTCACCCACGGCAACATCACCTGGAACACCATCAACCAGCTCGCCCACGTCGATGTGCTCAGCACGGACGTCGCGCTCTGCGTGGCACCGCTGTTCCACGTCACGGGCCTCGGGCAGGTGTCGATGCCGACGCTGCTCAAGGGCGGGACCGTCGTCGTCGTGCCCAAGTTCGATGCAGGCGCCTTCCTCGCGCTGATCGAGCGGCGCCGCGCCACCTCGTTCTCCGCCGTCCCGACGATGCTCCAGATGCTGTGCGACCACCCCGACTGGGGATCGGCCGACCTGTCGTCGCTGCGGTACGTCATCTACGGCGGGTCGCCGATCACCGAGCGGGTGGCGAAGGCCTGGCTGTCGCGCGGCGTGGTGCTGCAGCAGGGCTACGGCATGACCGAGGCGGCTCCAGGTGTCTTCATGGGACTGCCCGAGGGGGCCGTGTCACGCCCGGTATCCGCCGGGGTGCCGCACTTCTTCACCGACGTGCTGCTCGAGGCAACCGATGGTGTCCGGTCGTCAGGGCCGGGGCAGGGCGAGCTCCTCGTCCGCGGGCCGCACGTGTTCGCCGGCTACTGGCGCCGCCCCGAGGAGACGGCCGGCGCCCGCACCGACGACGGGTGGTACCGCTCGGGTGACGTGGTCCGCATCGACGAGGACGGCTGGGCCTACGTCGTCGACCGGGTCAAGGACGTCATCATCTCCGGTGGCGAGAACATCTACCCCGCGGAGGTGGAGGCGGTCATCACCGAGCTCCCGGGCGTCGTCGCCGCCGCGGTCGTCAGCCTGCCGGACGAGCGCTGGGGAGAGGTGGGCTGCGCCTACGTGTGCCAGCGGCCCACCCAGGGGTCCGGCGAGGCGCTGGACGAGGCAGCGCTGCGCAGGCATCTCGAGCAACGGCTGGCTCGCTACAAGATCCCCCGGTACATCGAGTTCTGCGAGGACCTTCCCACCAACGCCACCGGCAAGGTGCTCCGCTCGGTGCTGCGCGACCGGGCGGCACGTGCCCATTCATCACCCGACAGGACGGAAACCCCATGACACACAGCTCCACGACGATCTCGCACCCCAAGGACCTGCTCACGATGGTGGGCGACGACCTCGGCACGAGCCCGTGGGTCGAGGTGGGCCAGGACCGGATCAACCTGTTCGCCGATGCCACGGGCGACCACCAGTGGATCCATGTCGACGTCGAACGCGCGAAACAGGGGCCGTTCGGCGGGCCGATCGCCCACGGCTACCTCACGCTGTCGCTGCTCATCCCGCTCTGGTCGCAGATCCTGGTCTTCGAGGAGCTCGGCATGGCAGTGAACTACGGCCTCAACAAGGTTCGCTTCCCAGCACCTGTTCCGGCCGGTTCCCGCGTGCGCGTCACGGCGTCGCTGGCCGGCGCCGAGGAGGTCGCGGGCGGTGGGGTCCAGGCCACCATCGACGCGGTCATGGAGCTCGAGGGCGCACCCAAGCCCGTCTGCATCGCGCAGATGGTCCACCGCTACTACAAGGACTGAGCCCAATGACCTATGCCTTCGACCCCGAGCTGGCGCCTTGGGTGCCCGCGCTGTCCGACCTGCCCTTCGCCGACTACGTTGCCGCCCGCGCAGGCGAGGCGGCGCTGCTCGAGGCGCTGCCGGCATACCAGCCGACCTCGCCGGTCGAGGTCCTCGACGTCCTCGTGCCCGGCCCCGGCGACGCGCCGCCGGTGCCGGTCCGGGTCTACACCCCCACTGCCACGGAAGCCCCACGTCCGGGTCTGGTGTACCTGCACGGGGGCGGCTTCGTCCTCGGCAGCCTCGAGCTGTACCACTCCGACGTCCTGCGCATCGCCGACCAGGTGGGCGCGGTCGTGGTCTCGGTGGACTACCGGCTGGCGCCGGAGCACCGGTTCCCGGCCGGCCTCGAGGACTGCTACGCCGCGCTCGTCTGGACCGCCGAGAACGCCACCGAGCTCGGCATCGATCCCGACCGGATCGCGGTCGGTGGCGAGAGCGCCGGGGGTGGCCTGTCGGCGGCGGTCGCCCTGCTGTCTCGCGACCGGGGCGGGCCCGCCCTGTGCTTCCAGTATCTCGGCATACCCGAGCTGGACGACCGGCTCGAATCACCCTCGATGCAGGCGTTCCACGACACACCGCTCTGGAACCGGCCCACCGCGGAGGTCAGCTGGGACTACTACCTCGGCGAGGGGGTGCGTGGCAGCGAGAGGGTCGAGCCGTATGCCGCGCCGGCGCGGCACACGGACCTCGCCGGACTTCCGCCCGCCCTGGTGACCACGTGCGAGTTCGACCCGCTCCGCGACGAGGGCATCGCCTGCGCCCAACGCCTGGTGCAGGCCGGCGTGCCGACCGAGCTGCACCTCTACCCGGGTACGTTCCACGGTTCCGCGATGATCCCCGGCGCGAGGGTGACCCAGCAGATGGTGTCCGACCAGCTCGAGGCCCTCCGCCGCGCCTTCCGTGCGTCGGTGACGCAGGGGGTCTGAGCGGTGACCGACCTGGTGGCGAGCGGACGCGTGACCGCGAAGATCTTCCCGTACCCGCTGAACGCCTGGTATGCCGTGGCGTGGGACCACGAGGTCACCAGCAAGGGCCTCCTGGCGAGAACCGTCGCGGGACAGCCGATGGCGATCTACCGGACGACCGACGGCCGGCCGGTGGCGCTGGCCGATGCGTGCTGGCACCGGCTGGCGCCACTCTCGCAGGGGAGGCTGGTCGGACGCGACGAGGTGCAGTGCCCGTACCACGGGCTCCGGTTCAACTCCGCGGGTCGCTGCACCCAGATGCCGGCCCAGGAGACGATCAACCCCTCCGCGATGGTGCCGTCGTACCCCGTCGTCGAGCGCTACCGGTTCCTGTGGGTGTGGCCCGGCGACGTGACCCTGGCGGACCCGGGGCTGGTCCCCGACATGCACCAGATGGACCACCCCGCATGGGCCGGCGACGGGCTGACGATCCACGCACCGTGCAACTACCAGCTCGTGCTCGACAACCTGATGGACCTCACGCACGAGGAGTTCGTCCATGGCAGCAGCATCGGGCAGGCGGAGCTGAGCGAGTCCGGCTTCCGCACCCGCCTCGAGGACGACGGCAGGGTGACGGTGGAGCGCTGGATGCTCGATGTCGACCCGCCGCCGTTCTGGCGCAAGAACATCCGTGAGAAGTTCCCTGAGTTCGACGGCAGGGTCGACCGGTGGCAGATCATCCACTACGAGGCCCCCTCCACGATCTGCATCGACGTCGGCGTCGCGCGGGCCGGCACCGGCGCTCCCGAGGGCGACCGGAGCCAGGGCGTCAACGGCTACGTCATGAACACGATCACCCCGGAGACCGACCGCAGCTCCCACTACTTCTGGGCCTTCATGCGCAACTACCGGCTGGACAGCCAGCTGATCACGACACAGCTGCGCGAGGGCGTGAAGGGCGTGTTCGCCGAGGACGAGGCGATGCTGTCGGCCCAGCAGGCGGCAATCGACGCCAACCCGGACCACGAGTTCTACAGCCTCAACATCGACGCCGGCGGTATGTGGGTGCGCCGGATCCTCGACCGGATGCTGACCGCGGAGGGCCGGGGTGCCGCAATGGGCGAGGACGGCGCAGACTCCGGGGCCGCCTCCTCGGTGCAGGCGCGATGAGCACCGGCACCCAGCCCGACTGGCGGCGGGGACGGGTCGTCGCCAGCGACCCTGTGGCACAGGAGACCCGGCGGATCACCATCGAGCGACCGGCACGCGGGCGCGCTGCCCCGGGCAGCCACCTCGATGTCCGTGTGCGGATCGGGGATGTGACCGACACCCGCTCGTACTCGGTGGTCGAGTCCGACCCCAGTGGCGGCCGGCTCACCATCAGCGTGCTGCGCTGCGTGCCGTCACGGGGCGGCTCGACCTTCATGCACGAGCTCGCTGTCGGCGACGAGGTCGAGGTCACCCAGCCGCTGCAGAACTTCCCGCTGCGGGTCGGCGCGCGCCGGTACGTTCTCCTGGCCGGCGGGATCGGGATCACCGCGCTCGTCGAGATGGGACGGGTGCTGCGCTCGTTGGGTGCCGACTACACACTCGTCTACGTCGGACGCAGCCGCGGCCGGATGGCCTACCTGCGAGAGCTCACCGCGCTGCACGGCAAGCGGCTCGTGGCGGCGATCGACGACGAGGGGTCCGCCCTGGACGTGGCCGCCCTCGTTGCTGGCGTTGCGCACGATCCGCTCGGTGCGGAGACGGAGCTCTACATGTGCGGCCCGATCCGGTTGATGGATGCCGTTCGTCGTGAGTGGGAGAGTGCGCAGCTGCCTGCCTCGAACCTGCGCTACGAGACCTTCGGCAGCAGCGGCTGGTTCCGGCCCGAGGAGTTCACCGTCCGAATCCCCCAGCTGCAGCTCGAGACGACCGTGGGGGCGGACGAGACGATGCTGGAGGCCCTGACGCGCGCCGGCGCAGACCTCATGTACGACTGCCGCAAGGGAGAGTGCGGACTCTGCTGTATCGACATCGACCAGGTCGACGGCAGGGTGGACCATCGCGACGTCTTTCTCAGCAGCGCCCAGAAGAGCGGCGACCGGTCCTTGTGCACCTGCGTCTCCAGGATCGTCGCCGCCGGCGCACGCGACAGGCCTGCCGTCTCGCTCGTGCTGCCCGGCGCGGCTGCACGAACCCCCAGCCTTCCCTGACCGAACGGAGTCTCATGTCTGCCCTCTCGCAGCCGATGGTGGCCTCGCTGGCCGCCAAGGCCATGCAGCGCCTCGTCGTTGCCGGCCAAGGCCGGAGCAAGCGCCGCTCCCCGCTCGCGCGCTTCCCGGACGTCCCACGCGACGCCTTCGAGCTGTCGATCCCGACCTCGATCGCACCCGCCAGGGCTGTCGTGTACCTGCCTGCGAAGACGGACGGCAACCCGCCTCCCGTGCACGTCAACTTCCACGGGGGCGGCTACGTCATGCCGCTCCTCGACGGGGATGACCCCTTGTGCCGGTTCCTCGCCGCCGATGCGGGTGTCGCCGTCATCAACGTGGACTACGTCCTCGCTCCCCAGCACCCGTTCCCGGCGGCGCCCCGACAGGCGTTCGAGGTGGTCCGGTGGGCCGCCTCACACGGTGCCCAGCACGGCTGGGACGGCACCCGTCTCACCGTGGGCGGCCAGAGCGCCGGAGGCGGGCTCGCCGCGGCAGTCGCGCGCCAGGCCCTCGAGGAGGGCGGCCCTGCCCTCGCACTCCAGGTGCTCCACTACCCACCGCTCGACCTCGCAACCAGTGCCAAGGACAAGCGTGCCGCCATCCCCAAGCCGTTCCTCCGCCCGTGGATGGCCGAGATCTTCGACAGCTCCTACGTCCCCGACCGGCAGGCCCGCTTCGACCGCCTCGTCTCACCGGCCAACCCGGCCGATGACGAGGACCTGACCGGAATCGCCCCTGCCCTCGTCATCACGGCGGCCTTCGACCTGCTCAAGGCAGAAGGGGCGCGGTACGCCGACCGACTGCGACGAGCCGGCGCCCTGGTCGAGCACCACGACGTGTCAGACGCCGACCACGGGTACGACGGCGAGGACGACGCCAAGGCACGTGCTGCCTACTCCCTGATCGCCCGTCACGTCCACCGGGCCACCACCCCTGAGTCGGCCAAGGCCCCCTGAGCGCCGCTCCGGCGAAATCGGCCCATCGTCGCCTCCTTGGCGCGTGTGGCGATCGGTCAGGCATCGAAGACGACCGGCTCATCGCTGCGTGTGCCACTCGTGAACCTGGGCAGGAACCGGGCACCCACCGTGAGCAGCAGGGCGATCAGGAACTGGATGCCGACCGTGGTCGCGAAGGCGGTCGGGATGCTGTGCGGCTCGAGGGCGAGGTAGATGGTGCCGAGGGTGGCCACGCCCAACGCGAGGCCGGACTGCTGGAGCGTGATCAGGACGCCGCCTCCGATGCCGGCGTGGTGCGCCGGGACGTCGGTGATCACGACGCGGAACAGACCGGCGAACAGCAGAGACTGGCCGGCGCCGATCAACGCCAGTGGCCCGGCGAGCGCGATGAGGGCGACGTGCGGCCAGGTTTCGACCATGACTGTGGCGATGAGGGCCAGACCGAGGGCCTGGGTTGCGGCGCCGGCGGCGATGGCGGCGCGGCCGTACCGGTTGATGATCTTCGCGCTGACGAGGGAGCCGAGGAGGAACATCGCGGCCATCGGCAGGATCGACAGCCCGCCGACCAGTGCGTCCGCGTGCAGCCCGTTCTGCACGGTGAGTGCGAAGACGAACATGAAGGAACCGAAGCCCACGCTGAATGGCAGGACCATCGCCAGGCCGCGCGCCATGGACGGCAGCCTGAGCACGGATGGCGGCAGCAGCGGAGTGAGTCCCGCGCGCTCGCTGCGCCGTTCGACTCTGACTGTGAGGGCGCCCAGCACGACGGCCAACCCGAGCAGCGCCCAGGTCCAGGTCGGCCAGCCGAGCGTGTGACCCAGGCTCAGCGGCAGCAACAGCGCGACGAGGGTCCCGCCGAAAAGCAGAGTGCCCGGCAGGTCGACGCGGCTTGGGTGCGGCGACCGGGTGGCTGGGACGACGTGTCCGGCGATGTAGTACACGGCGACGCCGAGTGGCACGTTGATCAGAAAGATCGGTCGCCAGGAGGACCCGGCGATGTCCGCGGTCACCAGCAGCCCGCCGGCGAGCTGTCCGACGACGGCGGCGATGCCGGACGTCGCCCCGTAGAGCGCCAGCGCGCGAGTCTTGCGTTCACCCTCCAGCACCGCATGGAACGTCGCCAGGACCTGCGGGACCAGCGCAGCCGCGGTCGCGCCCTGGACCAGCCGCGCCGCGACCAGGACCCAGGTGTTCGGGGCGAGGCCGCAGGCGGCCGACGCGAGCACGAATCCGGCAGCGCCGATCTGGAAGAGGCGATGCCGCCCCATGCGGTCGCCAAGCCGCCCGCCAAGGACCAGCAAGGCCGCGTAGGCCAAACCGTAGGCAGCGACCACCAGTTCGAGTGCACCGGGGGTCGCACGCAACGACCTGCCGATGCTGGGCAGCGCCACGTTGACGATGAAGAAGTCCGCGATCGGCAGGAAGGCACCAGCCAGGAGGATGAACACGCCCAAGGGGTGGAGGCCTCCGGCCCGGGCCACCTCGCGCGGCGAGCCTCGGCGGGTTCCTGCGACGCCGGCTTGGACAACGACTTCGGTCATGACACGCCCACTTCGTAGAGTGTTAATGCTTTCATAATCAATATAGACTCATAACTACGCTTTGCTCATACGTATGTCAAGCCGAGCAGTTAGGGTGTCGGAATGGTTGCCAGAGGTGGACGACGTCCCCGTGGGGCACGTCGAGCCGACCAACGCTGGGCCGAGCTCGGCGACCTCGCACTGGTCGTCGCCCGGGAGATCCAGATCCGGCCCTACCTCGACGAGCGCGTCCTGCACCTCTCGCCGTCCGAGGGCATGGTGATGCGCCATCTCCAAGGGGGCGACGCCGCGACCCCCACCAGCATCGCCGCTGCCGTCGGACTGCAACGCACGAACGTCTCCACGGTGCTACGCGGCCTCGAGCAGAAGGGCCTCATCGAACGCAGCACGAACACCGAGGACCGGCGCGTGGTCACCGTGCAGCTGAGCGAACGCGGGCGCGGGCACTACGAGCTGGCCCGCAACGAGTGGGCCGCCGCAGTAGCCTCGGCCGCGGGCAACGACACCCGCCAGCTCGACGCAGCCATCGAGCTCCTGACCCGAGTCCGAGACGGAATGACCTCGTACCGGCGAGGCTGATCCTCCTGGGCGAGACACCGCGCCTACCGCCACCCGCAATCGAGCGCGGACAGCGCGCGGGCCAACGCGCTACCCGGAGGCGTTGGCGGGAGACGACGAGCGACTCGCCCACGCACGGGAGAACAGATCAAGTCTTCGACAGCCAGCTGCCTGCCCGAGAGCCGAACTCTCCGGCAGAGAGGGCTCCGGCGCCGCTGGGCAGGGTCCCGAGCAGGGGTGCGTTGGCGACCCGTGGGAGGTCGAGCAGGTTCGACTGCTCAGCCATACCGGGCTCCGTCGGGTACGAGCCGACCACGACCCCCAGCAGCGGGAGGCTCCGGGACGCCAGGGCCTCGGCGGTGAGGGCGGTGTGGTTGAGGGTCCCGAGGCTGGGACTGGCCACCAGGATGAACCCGGTACTGATTCCCTTGTAGCGCAGCGCTGTTCCGATGTCGGCCAACGTGCCGCCGCGGCTGTCGAGCCGTACCAGCAGCCCACCGGCCCCCTCGACCAGCACGACGTCGACGTCGGTCGCGATGGCAGCAATGGCCCGCGCGTGGGCGGCGACGGGAGGCAGGGTCACGTTCTCGAGCCGTGCCGCCGCGTCCGGCGCCAGTGGTGCGTGGAGCCGGACGAACTCGTGGAAGGTGACGCCCGGGTCGTCGCCGAGCAGCGTCTGGACGGCCTGGATGTCCCCGTCCTCGCCTTCGGTCACCCCCGTCTGCACTGGCTTCACCACGGCCACCGCGGCTCCGCGTCGGCGCAGCATCACGGCGAGGGCGGCTGTCACGACGGTCTTCCCCACGTCGGTGCTGGTGCCGGTGACGACGACGACCTTGGGCAGGGAGATCGGGTCGGAGGTGTCGGGGTCAGCCATGTCGGGGTCGGGCTCCGTCAGGTCAGCCACGCGCGACCAGTCCCCGCAAGACCTCGACGGCGTGGTCGAGCACGTCGGGCCCGTGATCCGCATGGGCCGTCAGCCGCAGCCGCGAGCTGCCGTCCGGCGTGGATGGCGGCCGGAAACAACCGATGTGTATGCCGCGCTGCTTCGCTTGGGCGACCGCCGCGAGGGCCTCCGCGGGTCCGGGCATCGTGACCGAGAGGACCGCCCCGGCCGGGGCGTCCACGCCGCAGGCCTCGGCCAGTCGTGCCGAGTTGGCCCGCGCAGCGGCCGGCAGGTGAACGTCGCCGGCCAGGACGTCGAGGGCACCCAGCGCCGCCCCCGCGGCGGCCGGCGCCAGTCCAGTGTCGTAGATGAACGGACGCGCGGTGTTGACGAGGTGGTCCCGCACCGCCTCGTGCGCGAGCACCGCTCCCCCTTGGGCCGCAAGCGATTTCGAGAGCGTGACGGTGACGACGACGTGCTCGCGGGCGATGACACCGGCCTGCGCGGCGCCGCCCTGACCACGCTCCCCCACGACCCCGAGTCCGTGGGCGTCGTCCACGACCAGCACGGCACCGAGCTCCTCGGCAAGGTCAGCCAGCGGCCCCAGCGGAGCGGCGTCGCCGAGCACCGAGTAGACCGACTCCACCACGACGATGGCTCGCGGCTGGATGCGGGTGGTGAGCAGCTCGCGGACGTGGTCGAGGTCGTTGTGGCGGCTGACGGCGACCGTTCCTCGGCTGAGGCGGGCCCCGTCGATGAGGGAGGCATGAGCGTGGGCGTCGGAGACGATCAGGGTCTCCGGGTCGGCCAGGGAGGTCAGGACGGCGAGGTTCGCGTGGTAGCCCGTCGACAGCACCAGCCCCGCTGGCGCCCCGGTGAGGCGGCACAGCGCGCGCTCCAGCTCCTCGTGGATCTCCAGCGTGCCGGTCACCAGCCGGGACGCCCCCGCTCCGCCGCCGTACGTTTCCGCCGCGGCGACGGCGCCCGCGACGACGGCCGGGTGCCGGCGCAGGCCCAGGTAGTCGTTGCCCGCCAGGTCGACCAGCTCACCGGTCTTGAACGGCCTGACCTCGCGGCGCAGCCCGCGGCGGTCACGCTCGTCGGCGCGGTCGGCCAGCCAGTCCAGGAACGCACTCACGCGGGCATCCTCTCAGCCGTGCACCGTGGCGACGGACTGCACCATGGCGTCGCAGACGGTGGCCAGGTCCTCGGCGGACGTGACGTAGGGCGGCATCGCGTAGACGAGGTCGCGGAACGGCCGGATCCACACGCCACGCTCCAGCGCTGCAGCCGTGAGCTCGGCAACCCGCGCCGGCTCCCGCAGCTGGATCACGCCGACTCCCCCGAGGACACGGACATCAGCCACGGCAGGGAGGTCGGCGGCGGGCTTCAGGCCGGTGGTCAGACCAGCCTCCAGACCCCGCACCTGGGCACTGAAGTCGTTGTCCTGCACCAGGTCGAGACTCGCCAGCGCCACTGCACAGGCCAACGGGTTGGCCATGAAGGTGGGCCCGTGCATCAACGCTCCCCCGGCCCGCTCGGTGTTCACCCCGATGGCCACCTCGTCGGTGCACAGGACCGCCGCCAGCGTGACGTAGCCGCCCGTGAGTGCCTTGCCGACGCACACGATGTCGGGCACGACCCCGGCGCGCTCCATCGCGAACAGGGTCCCGGTGCGGCCGAACCCGGTGGCGATCTCGTCGAAGATCACGAGAGCACCGTGTTCGCGGGCCAGCTCGGCCAGGACCTGCACCACGTGCGGGCTGTGGAACCGCATCCCTCCGGCCCCCTGGAGCACTGGCTCCAGGATGACCGCGGCGACCTCGTGCGCGTGCGCCGCGAAGAGCTCACGGGTCTGGCGCTCCCACGCCAGCATGGCCGGGTCGTCCGCCGCGACGTCGATCCCCGCCGGCGGGACGGGCGCGAAGACGTGCTCGGGCAGGATGCCGGTGAACAACGAGTGCATCCCCCCGACCGGGTCGGTCACCGACATCGGAGAGAACGTGTCGCCGTGGTAGCCACCGCGGATCGTGAAGAACCGGGTGCGCCGGGCGCCGGCTCCGCCCCCGACCCCGACCTGGAACTGCAGCGCCATCTTCATCGCCACCTCCACGGACACCGAGCCCGAGTCGGCGAAGAACACCCGCTGCAGAGCCGCTGGGGTCAGCGCCACGAGCCGCTCGGCCAAGGCGATGGCGGGCTCATGGGTCAGGCCGCCGAACATCACGTGGCTCATCCGCGAGAGCTGGGCCCGCACCGCGTCGTCGAGCTCGGGCACGGCGTAGCCGTGGATGGCACACCACCACGACGACATGGCGTCGATGGCCTCCACAGCCGAGCCACCCGGCATACGCAAGGACAGGCGGACGCCCGCGGCGGACTCCACGAGGTAGGACGCGGCAGCAGATCCCGCCGACGAGTAGGGGTGCCAGACGTGGTCGCGGTCGAAGGCCATCAAGCGGTCGAAGCCAGCCACGCCGTCAACCATCACTGCGGGTCTCTCCGTGGACGGCGCACCGCGCGGACCAGCCGCGCGGGAGCACCTGCACCTTCATCCGGCGACGGCACCGCTCGCAGAACCGCGGCGGCTCCAGGGTGAGCGCCCGGTCGCACGCCGCATGGTCGGCGTCTTCCCGCGCCTGGCCGCAGCGTCCGCACCACGGGCCCTCGCTCGGCATACCGGTCACGCTCTCAGAACGTCTCGCTCAAGGCCTTGATCGGCATCTCCAGCTCGGAGAGCAGGCTGAGGTCTTCCTTCGGGTCGCGACCCAGGGTGGTCAGGTAGTTGCCGACGATCACGGCGTTGATCCCGCCGAGCAGCCCCTCACGGGTGCCGAGGTCGCCCAGGGTGAGCTCGCGCCCACCGGCGTACCGCAGGATCGTCCGCGGGAGCGCGAGCCGGAACGCCGCGATCGTGCGCAGGGCGTCCCGCGAGTCCATCACCGGCAGGTCACCGAACGGCGTCCCCGGGCGCGGGTTGAGGAAGTTCAGCGGCACCTCGTGGGGGGCCAGCTCACCCAGCTGCGCGGCCAGCTCGGCGCGCTGCTCGAGCGTCTCACCCATGCCGACGAGCCCGCCGCAGCAGAGCTCCATGCCGGACTCCTTGACCATGAGGCAGGTGTCCCAGCGCTCCTCGAACGAGTGCGTGGTCACCACCTGCGGGAAGAACGACCGCCCCGCCTCGAGGTTGTGGTTGTAACGGTGCACGCCCATGTCGACCAGGTCGTCGACCTGCTCCTGGCTGAGCATGCCCAAGGAGGCCGCCACCTGGATGTCGACCTCCGCCTTGATGGCCGCCACACCCTCGCGCATCTGGGTCATCAGGCGGGCGTCGGGACCCCGCACCGCAGCGACGATGCAGAACTCGCTGGCCCCGGTCTCACGCGTCTGCCTGGCCGCGCGGACGAGCTCGGGGATGTCCAGCCAGACCGAGCGCACCGGGGAGCTGAACTGGCCCGACTGGCTGCAGAAGTGGCAGTCCTCGGGGCAACCGCCGGTCTTGATCGAGACGATGCCCTCGACCTCGACCTCTGGCCCGTTGAACTGCAGCCGCACCTCGTGGGCCAGGGCGAGCAGCTCCTCGAGCTGGTCGTCGGAGGTCTGCAGCACGGCGAGGATCTGGTCGTAGCCCAACGGCTCACCCCGCCCAAGCACCTGCTCACGGGCGATCGAGAGGATGTCTGCGCTGACGGTTGCCTCGGCGGTCATGGAGCGAGTCTGGCGCAGCCGTGGGTGGGTTGCGGACCGATCTCAAACCCCGAACGTCCAGGCGGCCGGCGGCGCCCGAGTCGTCGGCTCCCCGCTCCGTGTCGGGCGGTAGCCTTCTCGCGATGCGGTCCAGTCGCGATGTGGTCCAGTCGTTACCTGGTTCGGCTCGGATACCAGCGACGCAGGCCAACGCCTGTGTCAGGCGAGGAACAAACTCTCGAGCGGACAGACCACGGCCTGAAAGGGGCGAGCGTCGGTGGAGCAACGGGTACTAGGGCGTACTGGCAGGCACGTGTCGGTGGTCGGGCTGGGGACCTGGCAGCTCGGCGGCGACTGGGGCGACGACGTCGGTGACGGCCAGGCCTTGGGGATCCTCGAGGCCGCGGCCGCTGAAGGGGTGACGTTCTTCGACACGGCCGACGTCTATGGCGACGGGCGCAGTGAGCAGCTGATCGGCCGCTTCCTACGCGAGTCCGACCCGGATCGCGACATCACCGTGGCGACCAAGATCGGACGTCGAGCCGAGCAGGTGCCGGAGAACTACACCCTGAAGAACTTCCGCCTGTGGGCCGACCGATCGCGGCGCAACCTGGGCGTGGACCAGCTCGATCTCGTGCAGCTGCACTGTCCGCCGAGCGATGTCTACTCCCAGGACGCCGTCTTCGACGCCTTGGACACCCTCGTTGACGACGGGGTCCTGGCCCATTACGGCGTGAGCGTCGAGCGGGTCGACGAGGCCCTCGCCGCGATCAGTCGACCGCGGGTTGCAACGGTGCAGATCATTGCGAACGCCTTCCGAGTCAAGCCGATCGAGCAGGTCCTGCCTGCCGCTGCCCGAGCGGGTGTCGGCGTGATCCTGCGGGTCCCGCTCGCCTCCGGCCTGCTTTCTGGGAAGTACGACGAGCAGACCACCTTCGCGGCGGACGACCACCGGACCTACAACCGGGACGGCAGCGCCTTCGATGTCGGCGAGACCTTCTCCGGAGTCGACTTCACCACGGGGGTGGAGGCTTCGAGGACCTTCGCGGAGCTGGTCCGTCAGGAAGCGCCAGCCGGCACGACCAGCGCTCAGGCGGCCATCGCGTGGCTCTGCCAACAACCCGAGGTGTCCACCGTCATCCCGGGCGCGCGCACCGTGCAGCAAGCCCGGGCCAACGCGGCGGCAGGCTCCGTGCCAGCGCTCGGGCCTTCCTTCACCAAAGAGGTCATGGCGATCTACGACTCCCGCTTCCGGGAAGCCGTCCACTCCCGCTGGTGAGCTCCGGGGCCGTCGCGCGTCACCGCAGCTGGGACCCTGCGACCTCTCGCGCCGCCTCGCGGTAGCGCTCGAGGACCGTGGGCGTGGCCTCGGCCTCGAAGGTCGCGACCTGCCCGGGCTGCCACTTCGGCGGTTCTGCCGCGCCGGAGAGGACCCAAGCGGCCTGGCGCGCTGCCCCGTCCGCGACGTACTCCCCGGGCGACGGCACTTCGACCGGCACACCGAGGATCGCAGGCGCGATCTCGCGCACGGCCCGGGACCGAGCTCCCCCACCGACGAGCGTGACCCTCTCGATGGGCACGCCTTGGCGGCGCACCGCCTCCATGCCATCGGCCATGAGGCAGAGCAGACCCTCGACCGCCGCGCGAGCCAGGTTCTCCCGGCTCATCGACTCGAGCGTCATGCCCCACAGGGAGCCGGTTGCTCGCGGCAGGTTGGGCGTGCGCTCGCCCTCGAGGTAGGGCACGTGGACGAGACCGCCCGCGCCGGGACCCGCGGCAAGGGCGAGCTCGGTCAACCCGTCATGATCCACACCGAGGAGGCGAGCGGTGGCGTCGAGGACCCGCGCGGCGTTGAGGGTGCACGCGAGGGGGAGGAACTGCCCGGTGGCGTCGGCGAAGCCCGCCACGAGCCCGCTGGGATCGGAGGTGGTGGTGTGCGACACCGCTGCCACCACGCCCGAGGTCCCGAGGGAGACGGAGGTCTCGCCGGGCCGTAGCCCGAGGCCCAGAGCAGCGCCGGCGTTGTCGCCACAGCCGGGTCCCAGCTGCAGGTGGCCTCGGCCGGCGGTGTGGTCCCCGTGCCCGGCCGCCTCGCTCGGGCCGAGGACCCGAGGCAGGACGATCGAGCTCACGTCCCGCTCGTCGCGGCGCAGCGCGAGAGCGAGGAGGTCACGGCGGTAGTCGCCGGATGCGGCCGAGAAGTAGCCCGTGCCCGAGGCGTCCGAGCGGTCCGTCACGAGCGCCTCGAGCGAGGTGGCCCCCGACAACCGCCAGGTCAGCCAGTCGTGTGGGAGCGCCACAGCGGCCACCCTGTCCGCAAGCTCCGGCTCGTGGTCGGTCAGCCACCGCAGCTTGGTTGCGGTGATGGCAGCCACCGGGACGGTGCCGACGGCCTCGGCCCAACGGCGGGATCCTGTGTCGGCGTCCCCGTCCCCGAGCTCGAGGACCAGGTCCGTGGCGGCCTGCGCCGATCTGGTGTCGTTCCAGAGCAGGGCGGGCCGGACGACCTGGCCGAGGGCGTCGAGGGCGACCATGCCGTGCTGCTGACCGCCGACCGAGGCGGCCTCGACGTCGTCGAGGCCACCTGCCCGGGCCAAGGCCTCGTCGAGGGCGCGCCACCAGCGCTCCGGGTCCACCTCCGTGCCGTCGGGATGCTGGGCCGAGCCCTCTCGGACGAGGCGGCCCGTCTCCGCGTCGCGGATGACGACCTTGCAGGACTGGGTGGAGGAGTCGATACCCGCGACGAGGGTCATCAGACGGTCCGGTCAGCCGATCAGGTGCTCGAGCGCGAGCTGCTGGAGCTTCACGAAGCCGTAGTCGCGCTCCGCGGCCTTCTCCGGGTCGAAGCCGTCGTCCGTCGCCAGGAGGTCGGCCACGGTCTCGCCCGGTTCCAAGGTGGGCCGGGCAAGGTCGAGCACCCCGGCATACTCCATCGCTTCCTGGACCCGCGCGTCGGCGCGGTACGCCTTGGCCTTGTCCGCAAGCATGATGTACATGGACATGCAGGCCCGTGCCGACTCCCAGACGCCCTCCATGCCCTCCGTGCGGGACGGCTTGTAGTCGAAGTGCCGCGGCCCGTCGTAGCGCGGGCCGTCCGGGTGGCCGGGAAAGCCGTTCTCGATCAGGTCGACGGTGAAGAACGCGGAGATCAGGTCACCGTGGCCGAAGACGAGGTCCTGGTCGTACTTCAGGCCGCGCTGCCCGTTGAGGTCGATGTGGAAGAGCTTGCCGCTCCACAGCGCCTGACCCAAGGCGTGGGTGTAGTTCAGGTTGGCCATCTGCTCGTGCCCGGTCTCGGGGTTGAGCCCGACGATGTCACCGTGCTCGAGCTCGGCGATCAGCGCGAGGGCGTGGCCAGCGGTCGGGAGGAAGATGTCACCCCGCGGCTCGTTCGGCTTGGGCTCGAGGGCGATCTTGAGGTCGTAGCCCTGGGCCTTGATGTGGCCCGCGACGGTGTCCAGACCTTCCTTGTAGCGCTCCATGGCGCTGAAGACGTCCTTGGAGCCGTCGTACTCGCTGCCTTCGCGGCCACCCCACATCACGAACGTGCTGGCGCCCACCTCCGCGGCCAGGTCGACGGCGCGCAGGACCTTGCGCAGGCCGAAGCGGCGCACCGACCGGTCGTTCGCGGTCAGGCCGCCGTCCTTGAAGACCGGGTGCGTGAACGTGTTGGTGGTGACCATCTCGATGACCAGGCCGGCCTGGTCGGTGGCCTCCTTGAACCGCCCGAGGATGCGCTGCTTCGTGGCGTCGTCGGCGTCGAACGGGAACACGTCGTTGTCGTGGAAGGTCACGCCCCAGGCGCCGAGCCCGGCAAGCTTCTCGGAGTACTCCCACGGATCGAGGGCGGGCCGGCTGGGCCCGCCGAACGGGTCGGTGCCCGTCCAGCCGACGGTCCAGAGACCGAACGAGAACTTGTCTTCCGGGGTGGGCTGACGAACCACGGCTACTCCTCAGGTAATTTGTTTTCGCGTACAACATATAGAGGCCAGAAGGTAGGGTCAAGGGGTGCCGACACCCTCCGCTGCCAGCGCCGCGCGGCCGGATCCGCCAGCCGTGGAGCCGCTGGGCGCGAGACAGTCCACCCTGCGGGAGAGCAACCTGTCCCTGGTGGCCCGGACGGTGTGCGCGTCCCCAGCTCCGCTGTCGCGCGCCGGCGTGGCTGCCCGCACCTCGATGACTCGTTCGACCGTTTCGCGGCTGGTCGACGATCTCGTCGCAGGAGGGGTGCTGGCGGAGCTCGAGCCGCCCGCGGTGACCGGACCGGGCCGACCAGCCATCCCGCTCGTCCCGAGCAGCGGGCTGGTGGCGCTCGGCCTGCAGGTCAACGCCAGCTACCTCGCCGCCCGGCTCGTTGACCTGCGCGGTCGCGTGGTGGCCGAACACGTCGAGTACGACGACCTCGTCGGCTGCGATCCACGCTCGACGCTCGGCCGCCTGGGGGCCCTGAGCAAGCAGGTGCTCGGCCAGGCACAGGGCGCCCGACTGGTGGGCGCCGGCCTTGCTCTGCCCGGGATCGTCTCCTCGGGATCCGGCCGGCTGCTGCTCGCACCCAACCTGGGCTGGTCCGATCTCGAGCCTGCCGCGTTCCTGGACGACGAGGCCGTGGGCGGCACACCTTTGCGGATCGGCAACGAGGCGGACCTGGCCGCCCGGACGGTGGCGCGGGTCGCACCGGGCCGTCCTGGCCGGCTGGCGGACTTCATCTACCTCTCCGGCGAGATCGGCATCGGCGGCGCCGCGGTCGTCGACGGGCAGGTCATGTCGGGCCGGCACGGCTGGGCGGGGGAAGTGGGACACGTCTGCGTGGACCCCGACGGCCCACCCTGCCGCTGCGGGTCCACCGGGTGCCTCGAGCAGTATGCCGGTCGGCAGGCGCTCGTTGCCGCCGCCGGACTCGCTCCTGACGCGACCCCCGCCGAGCTCGCGGAACGGTTGCGGTCAGGCGACTCCCGCGCGAAGACCGCCGTCGCGAGCGCCGCGTGGGCCCTGGGCATCGCCCTGGCGGGTGTCGTGAACGTCCTCGACATCCCGGCCATCGTCCTGGGCGGTCACCTGGGCCAGATCACCGAGCTTCTCCGGCCGGACCTCGAGCAGCAGCTGCGCCGGCGAGTGCTGTCCGCCCGCTGGGTTGCCCTGACCATCGAGCCGGCGGACGGCGACCCTGCCCCGGGCGCGACGGGGGCGGCCCAGCTCGAGCTGACCGCCGTCCTCGCGAACCCGGCGAAGTGGGTCGACTGAGCCGGCCGCCCTCGCCCGATGGATGGGGCGGCGGGCGGCCGGGACGATTCCTGGCCTCTTGTGGCGATCCTGAGTGCGGTGTTACCGTCCCCACGGCTTTAGTTTTGCCACGCACCAAACTAGCGAGCCCGCCCATCCACGCGGGCCGCTGGGTCGCTGGCAGACCAGGCTTCGCCGTCACGGCAGTTCGAATCGACAACGTCCGCGCCCCCGGGCACACCTTCGGCGAAGGAGCCGCACGACATGCAGACCAACTGGGCCGGGAACCACGTGTACCGGGCCGCTCGCCTCGAGGAGCCCGGATCCGTGGCAGAGCTCCAGGAGCTCGTGGCCTCGCACGAGCGCGTGCGGGCACTGGGCTCGCGGCACTCCTTCACGGACATCGCCGACACCGACGGCGTGCTCGTGTCGCTCGCGAACCTGCCCGACGACGTGGACATTTTCGAGCCCGGCCGCAGCGTCACGGTCGGCGGTGGGGTTCTCTATGGCCACGTGGCAGAGTCGCTCCAGCAGCGTGGTTGGGCCATGGCGAACATGGCGTCCTTGCCGCACATCTCGGTCGCGGGCGCCGTGGCCACTGGCACGCATGGGTCCGGCGACCGCAACGGAAGCCTCGCGGCGGCTGTCAGTGCAGTAGAGGCGGTGGGGCCCTCAGGCGAGATCTACCGGCTGCAGCGTGGTGACGCCGACTTCGCAGGCAGCGTCGTGGCGCTCGGGGCCCTGGGGATCGTCACCGCCCTGACCCTCGACATCGAGCCCAGCTTCGACGTGCGCCAGGACGTCTTCACGGACCTGCCCTGGCCGGTGGTCGAGCAGAGCTTCGACGACATCACCGGCCGCGCATACAGCGTCAGCCTCTTCACGGACTGGACTGCCGACTCGGTGCAGCAGGTCTGGATGAAGAGCCGGGGCACCGACTCGCCAGGGGACCTCCTCGGTGCCGTGCCGGCGACCGCCACGCTCCACATGCTCCGCGGTGGAGCGACCGAGTCGGTCACCGAGCAAGGTGGCGTCACGGGTCCTTGGCACGAAAGGCTCCCGCACTTCCGGATGGCCTTCACGCCCAGCCGGGGCGAGGAGCTGCAGACCGAGTACTTCGTACCCCGCCGGCACGCCCAGGCGGCCTTCGCCGCCATGCGGCGGCTCGGCCCCCGCATGGCGCCGCTCCTCCAGGTGGGTGAGATCCGCACCGTCGCCCGGGACGAGCTTTGGCTCAGCGGTGCCTACCAGGAGGATGTCGTCGGCCTCCACTTCACGTGGGTCCGCGACCCGGAGGCCGTGTATGCCGTCCTGCCCGCCATCGAGGCCGAGCTCCGTCCGCTCGACGCCCGGCCGCACTGGGGCAAGTGCTTCACCGCCTCGCGGGACCAGCTGCTGGCCGCGTACCCCAGGCTCACGGACTTCGTCGCCCTGCGGACCAAGGTCGACCCTGGGGGCAAGTTCGGCAACGCATTCCTCGAGCGCGTCCTGGGCTGAGGACCACGCTCCGACGCCGCCGCGCGACGCCGTTCGAGCACCCCGGATCACCAGAAGCCCTGATCGATGCGCACGGCACTCCGCCCCGCATGACGTCGTAGGGCCAGTCCGTCGGGACCCAGCATGACCGGACTGACCAGTTGGGTCCGAGCCGAGCTCAGGCGTGGATCCGGCACCGCACGAGTCGGCGCCAGTCGGCTCGGCAAGGGCTATGTTGGTCGGGACAGGTCCAACTCGTCGTCGCCCTGGACCCGGTGACTTCAGCTGCTGCACCGCTTGGCAGAGGAGACATCGTGTGGCACCGCCCGCGACCAGCGTCCCGACAGGCTCGAAGAGCCGACCGGGCATCTCCGATGGGCAGGACGTTTGGCACTGGCACGCATGCACCGAAGCCACTGTGCTTGTTTCCGCGCCGCCCCACCACCGCCGGTGGGCCGATAAGGAGACCAGCCATGGCCGAACAGGCCGCCGCAACGCCCGTCGTCGATAGCTCCGTCGTCAGAGCACGACCGTGACCACTCCGATGACCACCACCCCGTTGACCTCGGACCAACAGCCCCGAGCGGCAACCAGATCGCCCTGGCTAATGCTGGCGATGGCCACCCTCGGCTTCGCGGTGAACTTCTGGGCCTGGGCGCTGATCAGCCCGCTCGGACCACTATTTCGGGCCACCGGGTCCCTCGGCACCCTGACCGAGTCCGACGTCGCCCTCCTCGTCGCTGTCCCCGTCGTGGTGGGCTCCCTCGGCCGCATCATCGTGGGCGGGCTGACCGACCGGTACGGCGGACGGGTCATGTTCCCGATCGTCTCGGGCGTGACCATCATCCCGACCCTCTTCATCGCCTTCTTCGCCCTCGACTCCTACGCCCTGCTCATCCTCGGCGGCTTCCTCCTCGGCATCGCCGGCACCGCCTTCGCCGTGGGCGTCCCATTCGTGAACGCCTGGTTCCCGCCAGAGAAGCGCGGTCTCGCGGTCGGCATCTTCGGCGCCGGCATGGGCGGTACCGCGATCAGCGCGCTGACCACCGTCAAGCTCACCGGCCACCTGGGCGCAAAGGCACCCTTCCTCATCACCGCGGTGGTGCTGGCCGGCTACTCCCTCGCCGCCTGGCTGATCCTTCGGGACGCACCCGACCGAGTGGTGCCCACCACCTCACTGGCCTCGCGGATCTCGGCCAATGCCCGGCTCCCGATCACTTGGCAGGCGTGCCTTCTCTACGCGGTGGCCTTCGGTGGGTACGTCGCCTTCTCCGTCTACCTCCCGGCATACCTCAAAACCGCCCACCACCTCACCCCGGACAGCGCGGCCAACCGGATGGCCGGCTTCGTCCTCATCGCGGTCCTCCTGCGCCCCGTCGGCGGCTGGCTCGCCGACAAGGTGGGTTCGATCCCTGTGCTGGCCACCGGGTTCGGCGTCGTCGTCGTGTGCGCCGCCATCTCCGCTGGCACCCCACCACTGCACGGCATCGGCACCCTCGCGTTCCTCGCGATGGCCGCCGCGCTCGGCTCCGGAAGCGGCGCCACGTTCGCCCTCATCGCCAAGGTCACTGAGCCTTCTCGGGTCGGGGGCGTGACCGGACTCGTCGGCGCAGCCGGAGGTCTGGGCGGTTTCGTGCCGCCACTGATCATGGGCTACGTCTACGGCCGCACCGACTCGTACGCCATCGGGCTGTGGATGCTCAGCGTCACCGCCGCACTGGCACTGCTCCTCACCGTCACGATCGTCCGACGAACCGCCGCCCAAGGACAGGAAGCTCGTTGACCCCCTCGCACAAGAAGTCCACGTCCGACATCGGGATGGACGGCTCCCTCACGGAGGCCCTGGTCCGCAGCCGGAGGTTCTTCACCAAGGGAACCGTCTCGGACGACCTCCGGACCATCTCACAGGTCGGAGGGCGCGAGGCCGACGACTTCTACCGCGACCGCTGGAGCCACGACAAGGTCGTACGGTCCACCCACGGGGTCAACTGCACCGGCTCCTGCTCGTGGAAGGTCTACGTCAAGGACGGGATCATCACCTGGGAGACCCAGCAGACCGACTATCCCTCGGTCGGCCCGGACTCCCCCGAGTACGAGCCCCGCGGCTGCCCCCGTGGCGCGGCGTTCTCCTGGTACACCTACTCCCCCACTCGAGTGCGCTACCCGTATGTGCGCGGCGTCCTGCTCCAGATGTTCCGCGAGGCCAAGTCCCAGCACGACGGGGACCCGGTGAAAGCCTGGGAGCACATCGTCGAGAACCCGTTGCGGGCCAAGGCCTACAAGTCGGCGCGCGGTAAGGGCGGCCTGGTCCGCGCCACCTGGGAGGAAGCCAGCGAGATCGTCGCCGCTGCGCACGTCCACACGATCAAGAAGTACGGGCCCGACCGCGTCGCCGGATTCTCGCCCATCCCCGCGATGTCGATGGTCTCGCATGCCTCCGGCGCCAGGTTCGTGAACCTCATCGGCGGCTCCATGCTGAGCTTCTACGACTGGTACGCCGACCTCCCCGTCGCCTCCCCGCAGGTCTTCGGCGACCAGACCGACGTCCCCGAGTCCGGTGACTGGTGGAACGCGGGCTACCTGATCATGTGGGGCTCCAACCTCCCCGTCACCCGCACGCCGGACGCCCACTGGATGACCGAGGCCCGATACCGCGGCCAGAAGGTCATCGCCGTCGCCCCGGACTACGCCGACAACGTGAAGTTCGCCGACGAGTGGCTGGCTGCCAAGCCCGGCACGGACGCCGCCCTCGCGATGGCGATGGGCCACGTCGTGCTGAAGGAGTTCTTCGTCGACCGCCAGACGCCCTACTTCACCGAGTACGTGAAGACCTACACCGACCTGCCCCACCTGGTCCGCCTCGAGGAAGCGGCTGACGGTGAGTACACCGCCGGCAAGTTCCTCACCGCCGCCGACCTCCCCGACCACATCGGCGACGAGAACGCCGCCTTCAAGACCGTGCTCATCGACTCCGCCACCGGCAAGCCCGTCATCCCGAACGGGTCGCTGGGCCATCGGTACGGCGAGGCAGGGGTGGGCAGCTGGAACCTCGAGCTCGGCGACGTCGACCCGGTTCTCTCCCTCCTGGACACCGCGACCGAGTCCGTCGTCGTCCGTATGCCGCGTTTCGACACCCCTGATGGCGCGGCCGCCGACCTTCCTCGGGGCATACCAGTCCGCCGCGTCGACGGTCACCTGGTCACCACCGTCTACGACCTGCTCCTCGCGCAGTACGGGGTTGGCCGGTCGCACCAGGGTCAGGCCCTTCCGGGAGTCTGGCCGACCGGTGACAACAGGGGTTACGACGACGCACAGTCGCCGTACACGCCCGCCTGGCAGGAGGCCATCACGGGAGTGCCGGCCGCCACCGCCGCTCGGATCGGGCGCGAGTTCGCCCAGAACGCCGAGGAGTCCAAGGGCCGGTCCATGATCGTCATGGGCGCCGGCACCAACCACTGGTTCCACTCCGACACGATCTACCGCGCCTTCCTCACCCTCACCAACCTCACCGGCTGCCAAGGCGTCAACGGCGGCGGCTGGGCCCACTACGTCGGTCAGGAGAAGGTCCGCCCGATCACCGGCTACACCCAGATCGCCAACGCACTCGACTGGAACCGGCCGCCGCGCAACATGATCCAAACGGCGTACTGGTACCTGCACACCAACCAGTTCCGCTACGACCAGTTCGGCGCCGATACCCTCTCAGCGACCACTGGCAAGGGCCAGCTCGCGGGCAAGTCCACTGCCGACGTCATCGCCCAGAGCGCGCGGATGGGCTGGATGCCGTCCTATCCCACCTTCGACCGCAACCCGCTCGACCTCAGCGACGACGCGGCTGCCGCGGGGAAGCCGATCGGCGAGTACGTCGTCGAACAGCTCAAGTCCGGCGAGCTGGACTTCGCCGGCGAGGACCCTGACGCGCCCAGCAACTACCCGAGGATCCTGTCGATCTGGCGGGCCAACCTCCTCGGCTCGTCGGGCAAGGGCAACGAGTACTTCCTCAAGCACCTGCTCGGCACCGACTCCTCGGTGCGAGCCACCGAGACACCTGAGGGGCAACGACCCGTCGATGTGAAGTGGAGGGACAAGGCACCGGAGGGAAAGCTCGACCTGCTCATGACGATCGACTTCCGCCAGACCAGCACCACGATCTTCTCCGACGTCGTCCTCCCCGCCGCCACCTGGTACGAGAAGCACGACCTCAACACCACCGACATGCACCCCTTCGTACACTCCTTCAACCCAGCCATCGCCCCGCCGTGGCAGACCCGCACCGACTGGGACGCGTGGCAGACGATCGCCGAGAAGTTCAGCGAGCTCGCCGCCACGCACCTCGGTGTCCGCAAGGACGTGGTCGCCGTGCCGCTCACCCACGACACCCCCGACGCGATGGCCAACCCGCACGGCGTCGTGCGCGACTGGAAGAAGGGCGAGTGCGAGCCGATCCCCGGTGTCACGATGCCCAAGCTCGTCGAGGTGGAGCGTGACTACGGCGCAGTCGCCGAGAAGATGAACGCACTCGGCCCACTGGTGGACACGCTCGGCGCGACCACCAAGGGCGTCACGTTCGAGCTCAGTAAGCAGGTCGACTACCTCCGGGCCAAGAACGGGGCGGTCCGAGGCGGCGTGGCCGACGGTCGGCCGTCGCTGAAGAAGGACGTCAACGTGTGCGAGGCGATCCTCGCGATGTCCGGGACCACCAACGGGCACCTGGCCACCCAGGGCTTCAAGACCCTCGAGAAGCGCACCGGAGTGCGACTGGCCGATCTGGCCGAGGAGCACGAGGGCAAGCAGATCACCTTCGCCGACACCCAGGGGCCGCCCGTGCCGGTGATCACCTCGCCGGAGTGGTCGGGTTCGGAGACCGGGGGGCGGCGCTACTCACCCTTCACGATCAACGTGGAGCGCAAGAAGCCCTGGCACACCCTGACCGGGCGGATGCACTTCTACCTCGACCACGACTGGATGACCGAGCTCGGCGAGGGTCTTCCCGTCTACCGGCCCCCGCTCAACATGGCGGCGCTGTTCGCGGAGCCCGCGCTGGGCACCGTGTCGGACGGTTCGGCCGGCCAGGTCGAGGGGCTGACCGTGCGGTACCTGACCCCACACAACAAGTGGTCGATCCACTCGGAGTACCAGGACAACCTGTTCATGCTCTCCCTCTCGCGCGGCGGCCAGAACATCTGGATGAGCGACCGCGACGCGGCCAAGGTCGGCATCAAGGACAACGACTGGATCGAGGCGGTCAACCGCAACGGCGTCGTCGTGGCCCGGGCGATCGTCTCGCACCGGATGCCGGAGGGAACGGTGTACATGTACCACGCCCAGGACCGGCTGATCGACGTACCGCTGGCGGAGACGTCCGGCAAGCGCGGAGGAATCCACAACTCACTGACCCGGCTGCTCGTGAAGCCGTCCCACCTGATCGGGGGGTACGCCCAGCTGACCTTTGCGTTCAACTATCTCGGCCCCACCGGCAACCAACGTGACGAGGTCACCATCATCCGCAAGCGCAGCCAGGACGTGACGTACTGATGAAGGTCATGGCCCAGATGGCGATGGTGATGAACCTCGACAAGTGCATCGGGTGCCACACCTGCTCGGTGACCTGCAAGCAGGCATGGACCAACCGCTCGGGCACCGAGTACATCTGGTTCAACAACGTCGAGACTCGGCCAGGGCTCGGCTACCCGCGCACCTACGAGGACCAGGAGAAGTGGAAGGGCGGCTGGGAGCTCACCAAGAGCGGCCGCATGAAGCTCAAGGCAGGCGGACGCCTCAAGAACCTGATGACGATCTTCTCCAACCCGATCCTGCCCTCGATCGGCGAGTACTACGAACCGTGGACGTACGACTACTCCACCCTCACCGACGCGCCCGCCCAGGAGCACACTCCGGTCGCACGACCCAAGTCGCTGATCAGCGGCAAGAACATGAAGATCGAGTGGTCGGCCAACTGGGACGACGACCTCGGCGGCTCCACCGAGACCGCGCACCGCGACCCCATGCTCAAGAAGATCGCCGACAAGGTGAAGTTCGAGTTCGAGCAGACCTTCATGTTCTACCTGCCCCGGATCTGCGAGCACTGCCTCAACCCGTCGTGCGCCGCGTCCTGCCCCAGCGGCGCGATCTACAAGCGCGAGGAGGACGGCATCGTCCTGGTTGACCAGGACAAGTGCCGGGGCTGGCGCAAGTGCGTCTCGGGCTGCCCCTACAAGAAGATCTACTTCAACCACCGCACCGGCAAGGCCGAGAAGTGCACGTTCTGCTTCCCGCGTATCGAGGTCGGCCTGCCAACCGTGTGCGCCGAGACCTGTGTGGGTCGGCTGCGCTACATCGGGTTGATGCTCTACGACGCCGACAAGGTCCTCGCGGCCGCCTCGACCACTGACGACCAGGGGCTCTACGAGGCCCAGCGCGACGTGTTCCTCGACCCGTTCGACCCCGAGGTGATGCGTGCGGCGGAGTACGCCGGCATCGCCCGCGACTGGATCGACGCGGCACAGCGCTCACCGATCTACGCCCTGATCAACACCTTCAAGGTCGCACTGCCGCTCCACCCGGAGTACCGCACCATGCCCATGGTCTGGTACATCCCGCCCCTGTCCCCCGTCGTCGACGTCGTCGCAGAGACCGGGGAGGACGCCGAGGACAAGGGCAACCTCTTCGCCGCGATCGACGCCCTCCGGATCCCCATCGAGTACCTCGCCGAGCTCTTCACGGCCGGCGAGGTCGAACCCGTGGACGCCGTCCTCAAGAAGCTCGCCGCGATGCGCTGCTACATGCGCGACATCAACATGGGCCGCGACCCCGACCCCTCGATCCCCGCCGCAGTGGGGATGAGCGAGGAGGAGTTGTACGACATGTACCGCCTCCTCGCGATCGCGAAGTACGACGAGCGCTACGTCATCCCGGCCGCGCACGCCGAGCAGGCCCACTCCCTGGAGGAGCTGTCCACGGAGTGCTCCGTGTCGGAGTACGGCGGCGGACAGCAGGACCTGTTCGGCGAGGGGTCCGGAATCCCGACGCCGATCGCGGTCGAGAACTTCCAGATGCTCCAGGACCGGCAGACCTCCGACTCGCTGGCCGGACCGAGCCACACAAAGGGCCGGGTCAACCTCCTCAACTGGGATGGCAAGGGCTCCCCGCCGGGGATGTTCCCACCAACGGGCTCCGACTCATGAGCAGCCGCCGTCCCAGACCGACCCTGCCCCCCGACCAGCTCACCATCGTGTGGCAGTCGGTCTCCCTGCTCCTGGACTACCCGGACGAGTTCCTCCTCGCCCGCGCCGACCTGCTGAGGTCCGCCTCGCAGCGGCTGACGCCGGCGGTTGGGGGCTCCATCCGGGCCTTCCTTGACCACCTCCAGTCCACTCCGCTGCCGGAGCTCCAGGCGGACTACGTCGAGACGTTCGACACTCGGCGCCGCTGCAACCTGTTCCTGACCTACTTCGCCCATGGGGACACCCGCAAGCGCGGGATGGCACTGCTCCGGTTCAAGCAGTCGTACCTGCGCGCCGGGTTCGAGCTCGACGACGGGGAGCTGCCCGACCACCTCTGTGTGGTGCTCGAGTTCGCCGCCACCGTCGACCAGGACATCGGCCGCGACCTGATGCTCGACCACCGGGCCGGCCTCGAGCTGCTGCGACTCTCGCTGCGGGACATGGGCTCGCCGTGGGCGCACCTGATCGATGCAGTCACCGCCACGTTGCCGCCGCTGCGTGGCGACGAGCGCGATGCCGTCCGGCGTCTCGCTGCCGAGGGGCCACCCGAGGAAGAGGTCGGGCTCGCGCCGTTCGCCAACCCGCAGTTCAGCCCCGGCGCGGACACCCGTGCTGCCACGGCATCCATCGCGCTGCCCATGCCGTCGTTCCCGGGAGCCCGCACATGAACGAGTTCCTCTTCGTCATCCTCCCCTACCTGTGCCTGACGACCTTCGTGGTCGGTCACCTGTGGCGCTACCGCTACGACAAGTTCGGGTGGACCACGCGATCGTCCCAGCTCTACGAGAACCGCCTGCTGCGCATCGGGAGCCCGCTCTTCCACTTCGGGATGCTCGGCGTCGTCGGCGGCCACATCATCGGCCTGCTGGTGCCGCAGTCCTGGACGGACTGGGCCAGGGTCAGCGAGCACGCCTACCACCTGGTGGCCGTCACGGGAGGCCTGCTGGCCGGCGTGATGGCCGTGGTCGGCATGGCGATCCTGATCTACCGCAGACGCACCGTCGGCCCCGTCTTCTCCGCCACCACGCGCATGGACAAGGTCATGTACGCCTTCCTCGCCGTCGTGATCGTGCTGGGCATGTGGAACACCATCGCCGGCTCGATCATGACGATCGGCGGCGAGTACAACTACCGCGAGGGCGTATCCGTCTGGTACCGCTCGTTCCTCGCGTTCCACCCCGACGCCTCCCTGATGGCGGACGCGCCGCTGGGATTCCAGCTGCACGCGCTGGTCGCCTTCGGGCTGTTCGCCCTGTGGCCCTTCACCAGGCTGGTGCACGTGTTCAGCGCGCCGGTCGGCTACCTGACCCGCCCCTACATCGTCTACCGCAGTCGCGACGACACCAAGCTCGGCAGCCACCGGCCCCGTCGCGGCTGGGACCGCGTCGGCTGAGGGCCCTCCGCCCCGGCCAGACCTGAACCACAACCCTGGAGATGAGCACGATGCAGAACGAGTCCCTCAACGATCTGACGCGACACCACCTCGAGCTCGCCCGGACGGCGACCAGCGGACGGAGTGCACAGACCGTGTTCGGAGGTCACGACCATGTCCTTCGCCAGACCCTCATCGCACTCCGCGCCGGCAGCGCCCTCGACGAGCACGAGAATCCGGGCGAAGCGACGGTCCAGGTCCTGCACGGACACGTCAGGCTCGTCTCAGGGGACACTTCGTGGAGCGGGTCAACGGGGGACCTGCTGGTCGTGCCCGATGCCAGACACGCCCTCGAGGCCGACGAAGACTCCGCGATCCTCTTGAGCGTCGGCAAGAAGAACGGCTGACACCTGGCTGCCAGCCCGCGCACTGACCAAGGTCGGGCGGCTTGCCCTGCACCAAGCGGGCATCACTGCCCGATCATGCTCTGACCCGGGTGAGCCTCCTGCCACGCCAGCATCGAGGCGTCCCACTCGGCGCCTCCCAGCGCGATGAGTGACGCAGGGAAGAGGCCGTCCTCCTCCTTCGCGATGTGTTCGTGCAGCTCGGAGACCGCAGTCCGGATACGTTCCTGGTCGGCCGGGTCAGCCAGGTCCACGGCGACAAGCAGGTCCTCGAGCTCGCGGTGCTCCCGCACCAATGGACCGATGTGCTCCGCCACCAGAGGGTCGCGACCCATCACGGCGAACAGGCCGTTCTCCTCGCCCTGCCAGTGGGACCGCAGCTCGGCACCCATCAGGCGCAGAAGCTCACTCGCCTCGGCCAGCTCACCGCGGTCGATGGCGCGCACCGCGTCGCCACCGAGGTTGGTCGCCCGCTCGTGCTCGGCGATGTAGTCCCGGATCAGAGGCATCTCTCGACACCCGCAGTAGTGGCACATGGCTCCATCCCTCTACGGGGTCGGACCCGTTCCTCCGACCCTAGGCGACGTCGACCCGTAGACGACGGGCATGGGACCAGCCAGTTCTCGAGGCCGGGAAGACGGCCCAGCAAGGAAGGCCCACCCGGCCAGGAAGGCCTCACACCCGGCGGCCTCACTCCCGGGCCGGTCCGTGCGCCCGCAGAAGGGCGCGCTGATCTGCGGTGTCACGCGGTACCGCCGCCCAACGGTCTCGGGTTGTGACTCCGCAGCGCGCTGGCGCTTGGGATGTCAGCCTGTATGGGGATCTGGTCATCAGTGATCTCACCGCGCTTCGGTGGATCCCGTGTCGGCCAAGCATCCTCAACGTCGGTCCGGTCGGGGCCCGGACTCCCCGTGGTGCCGCGCAGCACAAGCTCCGTCGGGGCTGTCACGATCTCAGCCGGAAGGGTCGGATCCCCCATGCGCCGGATGAGCATCTCGGCAGCCAGCTCACCCTGCGCTTGCAAGTCTTGTCGCATGGTCGAGAGGTCCATGACCTCCGACAGGACGTGGTCGTCGATGCCTATCACCGACAGGTCGTTGGGAATCCTCAGTCCAAGTCGTCGCGCGGCCTGAAGGACGCCCATGGCCATTTCGTCAGAGGCTGCCATCACCGCGGTGGGACGGTCCGGTGCATGGAGCAGCCCGGTGACGGCTCTGGAAGCCGAGAGGGCCGTCCACCCCGCGTCGATGATGAAGCCCGGCGGGACGGAAAGGCCATGGTTTGCCACGGTCTCCCTGAAGCCGCGCAGGCGTTGCAGAGGAGCCTGGGTTTGGGCGATGTCGTCCGGCATAGGGCCCACGAAGGCAATACGGGTGTGGCCCAGCCCGATGAGGTGTTCGGTCGCCACGCGTGCTGTCAGGACGTCGTCGATCCTCACCAGCGAGCGGCCCGGAACTGGGGACCCAACAGCCACGAGAGGAAGGTCCAAGCGGTCGAGCACCTCCAACTCTCCCGGGTCGACGGGGACGTTCAGAGCGATGACCCCGTCGACCCGCTTGAGCAACATCGCCTGGGAGAGCCTTCGACGGGGGTTGTCCCCCTCTTCCTCGAGATCCAGGAGGAAGACCATGTGATCGTGCTGGCGCAACCTGCGGTCAATGCCGCTGACCAAGGTCGCGAAATACCAACGAGTCCGCGATGGTGCGACCACGGCGATGACTCGAGTCCGACCCGAGGCAAGCGATGCGGCTGTGGGAGAAGCCACGAAGTCCATTTCCGCCGCAAGCCGCTGGATCCTCTCGCGCGTCTGTGGGCGCACGCGATCCACCCCCCGAAGGGCTCGGGATACGGTGGCTACGGACACACCCGCTGCCTGGGCCACGTCTTTGATGGTGCTCATGCGAAAGCCTGTCTGGTACCCCCGACCCTCGTCCGTCCCCAGGCCATCGGAGCGGCCGTCGGGGATGGGACGAAGTCAGCTTGGCGACAATGCGCCCGGCCCTGTGCGGGTGGTCAACCCTTCACGGCACCCGAGGTCATGCCTCGGATGAAGTACCGCTGGAGTGCCAGGAACACGAGGATCGGCACGATGATCGTGATGAACCCTGCTGCGGGGATCAGTTCGCGTCCTGCCCCGGTTTGACCCTGCAGACCTTGGAGCGCCACGGTCGCGACCGTGTTGTCGCCTCGTCCCAGGAAGATCAGCGCGACGAGCAGGTCGTTCCAGACCCAGAGGAACTGGAAGATCGCGAATGAAGCCAGCGCGGGGGTCGACATCGGCATGATGAGGCGCCAGAACGTGGTGAAGTGGCTGGCGCCGTCGATCTTGGCTGACTCGATGATGGCGGTGGGCAATCCTGACATGTAGGTGCGCAGGATGTAGATGGCGAGAGGCATCCCGAACCCGATGTGAGCGAGCCACACGGCAAGGAATGTCCCGTTGAGGCCAAAGCTGCCGTACAGCTTCACGAGCGGCACGAACGCTACCTGGCTGGGCACGACCAGCAGGCCCACGATGACGATGAACATGAGGTCCCGGCCGCGCCACTTCATGAAGGTGAACGCGTACGCGGCGAAGGCGGCGATCAGGATCGGTATCACCGTCGCTGGGAGCGCCACGATGAAGCTGTTGAGGAACGCTTGGCCCATGGGAATGCCCGCGGCGTCCGAGGTGAGTGCCTGGGCGTAGTTCTGGAGGGTCCACGAGGAACTGAACGGGTTGAAGAACGCCGTCCACCACCCGGAGGAGAACTGGTCGTCACGCGGACGGAACGAGTTGACGAGCATCCCAAGCGCAGGGACCACCCAGGCGATGCACAGGATGAGCAGGCCGATACGCACTGGCCAGGTCGCGCTGCCAGCACCGCTGCCGGGCTTGCTCTGGCGCAGCTTCTGCGGTTCGTCGGCAGGCGTTCCGACTCCGGGCTGGAGTGTCGTGGTCATCGTGCAGCCTCCTCTTGGCGGAAGTGACGGACTTGGTAGATCAGGACCGGGATGATCGCGATCAGGAGGATGACGACGATCGCCGACGCGTACCCGTTGTTGCCCTGGGTGTAGAGCTCGTCGTAGAAGCGGCGTCCGATGACGTCGGTGTTGTAGGCGCCGTTGGTCGTGACGTACACGACGTCGAACACCTTCATGACGCCGATGAGCACGGTGATGAAGACGGTGATCACCGTCGGCCAGATCTGCGGGACGATGATGTTGAAGAAGATCCGCCGCTCCCCCGCGCCGTCGATGCGCCCGGCCTCGACGGTGTCTTCGGGGACGCTCTTGACCGCCGACGACAGCAGCACCATGGAGAACCCGACCTGGGTCCAGATCAGGATGATCATGAGCATCAGGCTGTTGAGGTGCAGGGTGCTCGTGCCGTACCAGAACACCGGGGCTCGGTCGAAGAAGCCCAGGACCGCGTTGAGCAGACCGGTCTGCGGCGCGCCCTCGGGCTGGTAGTCGTAGATGGTGCGCCAGATGGTCGCTGCTCCGACCATGCTGATGGCCATCGGTAGGAAGATGAATGTCTTCGTCACCTTCTCGCCTTGGGGCCGTAGGCGGTCGGTGAGCACGGCGACGCCCAGGCCCAGCACCACGGTCAGGGCCGGGACGATGATGATCCAGAGGAGGTTGTTGGTGATCACGGACAGGAACGTCTTGTCGGTGACCAGGTCGGTGTAGTTCTTGAGGCCGACGTACGTCGTCGAGTCCTCGTTGGCGAAGCTGTACTGGATGGTGACGATGGCCGGGTAGATGAGGTAGACGGCGATCGCGAGGATCGCGGGCCCTGCGAACATCCACGGTTTGACGCGGTCCTCCCAGCGGCCCTTGAGGGACTCGGCCAGCTTGTTGAGGATCCAGAAGATGATGACGGCGCCGCCGATGCCGCCGACGATCGCGGTCACTGCGTTCACGAGCTTGATGGCCATGACACTTCCTCTCTGAAGTGGGACAGAGCGCTGGCAGCCTTGGGGGTGACCGAATGGGTCACCCCCAAGGCCGGGCGGATGTCAGCTGCCGGTCTTGGGGAAGCTGTCGTCGATGTTGGTGAGCGTCGTGTTGAGGTCCTGCTGGCCCGAGATCCACTTGACGGGCTCGGTCCAGAAGGTGCCTGCGCCTACCTTGGCGGGCATCAGGTCCGAGCCGTCGAAGCGTGCGGCGGTGGCCTTGTAGAGCACGTCGCTGGCGATCGTCTGGAGCGTCTTGTTCGGCAGCAGCGACACGTCCGCCGTCTTGTGCGGTGAGAACGCGCCATTCTTGGCCTGCTCGACGCCGTTCTCCTTGCTCGCGATGAAGTTGCGCAGCTTGAGCGTGTTGGGGTCGTTGTTGAAGGCGGCCGCGATGTCACCACCGATGAGGACGGGGTTGTCGCCCTCGGTCTTGGCCGGGAAGGGCAGGGGACCCGTCGTGGTGTCGAGCTTGGCGATGACGGAGTCCGGGAAACCGCCCTTGTTGGCGACGAAGGTGGCCTGCTTGAACAGGTAGCAGCCCGGGGGCTGGGCGAACATCGCGTTGCCGCCGGTCTGGAAGTTCGTCGCGACGATGGACTTCGTGCCACCGCGCACGTTGTCCTTGCCGAAGGCGATCTTCTCGAAGTACTCCCATGCCGGCTTGATCTCGGGGCTATTGAACTTCAGCTCGCCCTTGACCCACTTGTCGTAGTTCTCGGGGCCGGCGAAGCGCAGGACAAGGTCCTCCAGCCAGTCGGTGATCGGCCAGCCGGTGGCGGCGCCGGACTCGGCGGCGATGCACCACGGGGCCTTGCCGTCGGCCTTGATCTTCTCGGTGAGGGTGAGCAGCTCGTCGAGGGTCTTGGGTGCCGTGTAGCCGGCCGCCTTGAACGCTGGCGCGTCGGTCCACAGGACGCTCTTGACGCTCACCTCGTTGGGCAGGCCGTAGACCTTGCCGTCGGCACACGTGCCGGCGTCGACGATCCCTGGCACGAGCGTCTCCTTGTTCGTTGCGACGGTGGCGGCGTCGAACGCGACGAGCTTGCCCTGCTTGGCCAGGTCACACATGAGACCGGGCTGGGGGAACAGGCCCACGTCAGGGGGGTTGCCGCCCTGGACCTTGGTGCGGATCTCGGTGTCCCACGCCGCGGCCTTGATGAAGTCGACGGTGATGCCGTTGGCCGCCGCCCACTTCTTGACGTCGGCCTTGAAGCCCGGCTCGGTGTCGGGACCGAGGCCGTACATCACCGAGACGGTCTTCTTGCCGGGGCCGGTCGCAGCGGAGCCGTCGCTGTTCGAGTTATTCGTACTTCCCGCGGACAGACAGCCCGAGGCGAGCCCGGCGACGCCGAGCCCCGTGATGGCTGTGATGGTTGCCCTTCGATTGATCATCGCTTCTTCTCCTTGGCGGTGGGGGCTGCATTGGCCCCAAGCTGACCGGTCGCGCGTGTGCAGCCCGGCTTCGAAATTTCCGACGTCTTCGCCGGGAGGACGGGAACGGGGCACCGTGGATCTCACGGGACGTCCACCGCTCAACGGGTACTCAGCCGGGCGGACTTGATGCCCGCCGCTGACGGGAGGCCCCGGGGTCAGGTGCCTGTGGGTTCCCCGAGCTTCGGGACCGGGGGTCGTGGGGCGCCTCATTGGGCGGCTCGATCGCCGCGGGTGCGGACTCGCCGATGACGAGCCGGTCACCGCGCCATCCGACGCGCTGCGGGTCGGCAAGTGCGCCGACGAACTCCCCGTCCTCGACGTGGCGGAAGGCGAGGAACTCGCTGCGCCCAGTGGCGCGGTTTGCGATCACCTTGCCCACGTAGAGCTGCGGATCGGCGACAAGGTGTGCCCTTGCGACGTCGTAGGGGCCGGTGGCGGAGTCGATCGGCACAGCCCAGATGCCGCCGGGCGTTCCCGCCCGGCGTGCCGGGGACATGTCCTGCGTCAGACAGTTGAAGATGAGGACCTGGCGACCGTCGACTTCCGCCACGTGCGGCACCTCGAGCTGGCCGAACCCGCTTCCCGGCGCTGAAAGCGGCTCGCGCAGCTCCCAGTGCTCCAGATCTGCCGACCAGGCGTGGCCCACCACGCCGCGGTCGATGGTGTCCTGCGGCGCCGACGTCGGCCCGTGTGCCGACCGTGCCGTGATGAGCATGTGCCATCCGTTCCCGGCCGGGTCAGCGAAGACCCACGGGTCACGAAACGCCTCGTCGTGCCAGTTCCCATCCTGCGCATAGACCTCGTACCACCTCGAATCGGCCCGCAGGACCGGTTCCGGGAACTTGGTCCACGTCATCAGGTCCACCGAGGAGGCGCAGCCGATGGTCTGGACGTTGACACCGTCTGTGTTCAGGCTGGAGCCGGTGTAGAACATCAACCACCGCCCATCAGGATGCCGAACCACAGATCCGGTCCAGGTCGCGAGGTCGTCGAAGGCCGGGGGGTCGCTGCGCACCAGCGCATCTGCGACGCGGCGCCACGACCTCAGGTCCGCGGAGACGGCATGGCCGATCGAGGCCCTGTGGTGCCGCAGCTCGGGGTCGCGCAGCGCCCGCGAGGCGTAGAGGAAGAACAGGTGGTACTGCTCACCGTCGTCTGCCACCCAGAAGTCCCACACCCAGGAGTCCGGGAGCTCAAAGGCCATCAGTGCCTCATTCCGGCGGGCGCCTGGGTTGTCCCGGCGGCGACGCGGTGGGCTGATGTGCGCTTCATCCAGTCTTCCGAACGTCAGGGTCAGCTCCATTGCTAAACCGTTACAGCAGGGGAAACTACTCGCCTCGCAAACGAAGCACAAGGGTTTGCAAAATCGATTTCACCGGCTGGTTCTTCATGGCCATGCGGGGGCGTCGGCGTAGAGTGCCGACATGTCCACCCCCCGCGACTCCCCCGAGCACGGAGGTCGTGGCTCTCGCCCGACGCTGGCCGACGTCGCGGCGCGAGTCGGGATGTCCAAGTCCGCCGTCAGCCTGGCCCTCAACAACCGACCGGGCTCCCGGCTGTCACAGGATGCGGTCGAGCGCATCCACGCCGCGGCCCGCGACCTCAACTACCGCCCGAACCCCGCCGCCCGCTCACTGAGGTTGGGCAAGACCGGGACGGTCGGCTTCATCTCCAACGAGGTCACCGTCACCCGGTTCGCCTCGGCGATGATCCGCGGGATCCTCGATGTGGCTGACGAGGAGGAACGCGGCGTGCTGATCGCTGAGACCGGGGGTCACCCCAAGCAGCTCGAGCGCGCGTTGGACTCGATGATGGACCGGCAGGTCGACGCGCTCATCTTCGGCTCTCTCTACGCTCGGCTGATCGATGTTCCCGCGCTCCCGGGACACATCCCCACCGTCACCGTGAACTGTTCCTGCGACGATGTCTCCGGATCCGTCTATCCAGCTGAGGAAGCGGCCGGTTACGCGGTGACCAGGCAGCTCCTCGAGGCGGGGCACGGCGACAGTCTCGCCATCATCGGCAACGCCCTCGACACCGAGTGGGACCCCCGGGGGTCGATGATGATCCCGCGGCGCTTCGGCGGCATCCAACGAGCTCTCGATGAGGCGGGGGTCGTCCCTGTCGCAGTCGCAGACCTCGACGACTGGGAGCCCTCGGATGGATATCGGGGCACGCGGACCCTCCTGGAGTCAGGCCATGGGTTCACGGGGCTGATCTGTCTCAACGACCGCATCGCGTTTGGCGCCCAGCAGGCGCTGACCGAGCACGGGCTGCGCGTTCCCGACGACGTCTCCCTCGTCTCCTTCGACGACGACGAGCTGGCGGCCTACATGCGACCGCCTCTGACCACGGCGAGACTTCCCTACTACGAGATGGGCAGACTCGCGATGGCGATCGCTCTGGCGCCGGACACGGGGAACGGCGAGAACTTGGTGCCGATGCCGCTCCAGGTCCGCGACTCCGTTCGCGACCTGCGGCGCGCCACGTCCTGGTCAGGTTGAGCCCCTCAGGGGCCCGCGGTCAGGCGGCGTGACCGGGACCCGGTCAGCACCGGGGTGGGCAGCGGACGGCCGCGGCACTACGCACCAGGAATCGCGCGGCGCGAGGCGATCATGGTTGCCGCCTTCGAAGCCTTCGGCATCCGGGCGCGGGTGCCAGCCCGCCGGCATACCGACCGGTCGGCGTCCGGACCCCGAGACCAGGTATGCCGCGCACAGGGCTCACGTGGCGCCCCCCGGAGATACGGGCGCGACCGTGGTCGGTGACCGCGCAGGCCCCGTGATCTGTGGTCCACACGCTGGACGCCGGGCCGTACCTGACGTCGTTGGCCAAGCCTGACCGCTTACCGCTCGTCGTCGAAAGTTTGAACGCCTGCGAGCGATGCACCGGAGGTGCCACACTCGGCGTGAGTCGCGCGCTCGGTCACCAGCCCTCCGACAGCACCCGGTCGAGGGTGTCGACAAAGAAGTCGGCAGCGGCCTGGTCCAAGCACAGTGGCGGCTTCACCTTGAGCACGTTCATCCGGTCACTCGTCGGCTGAATCACCACACCGAGGTCGAGCATCCGGTCGCAGATGGCCGCTGTCTCACTCGACGCCGGTTCGAGCGTCGTCCGGTCGCGCACCAGTTCCACGCCCAGGTAGAGGCCGTATCCGTGCACGGCTCCGATGATGTCGTGCCGTTGCCCCAGCGCTTCGAGACGGGCCTTGAGATGGCCGCCCACCGTTCGAGCGTTTCCCTGCAGGTCCTCGTCACGGATGATGTCGAGCACGCACAGACCGATGCGTGAGGACAGCGGGCTGCCGCCGGTGGAGGAGAAGAAGTAGCCAGCGTCGCGGTACTTGTCGGCCACAGCGCGGCTGGTGATGACGGCTGCCACCGGGACGCCGTTTCCCACTGCCTTCGCCACGGCGATGATGTCGGGAACGACGCCTTGCTGCTCGAATCCCCAGAACCAGTGACCGAGCCGGCCGTAGCCGACCTGGATCTCGTCGGCGATCGTCAGGCCGCCGTGGCGGCGTACCGCGGAGTACACGGCGGCGAGGTATCCCTCGGGCAAGGGCATTCCGCCGGCGTTGCCGTAGTAGGCCTCGCCGATGAAGCCGGCCGGCGCTTGTCCGGATGCGGCGAGCTCGTCGATGGCGGCGGCCGCTTCGGGTCCGTACCGGGTGGCGTCGGCCCCGCGGTGCTGACCCCGGTACGGGTTCGGCGCCGGGACGGTGTGCACCCAGCTGGGTCGGGTGTGCAGGGCATTGGGGTTGTCGGCGACAGACGTGGAGACCGCGTCCGACGCGTAGGTCCAGCCGTGGTATGCCTCGCTCATCGCGACCATGTCGGACCGGCCGGTGGCCACGAGCGCGAGCCGGATGGCCAGGTCGGTCGCCTCCGAGCCGGAGTTCACCAGGAAGACGGTGTCCAGCGGATCAGGCGCGAGGTCGGCGAGCCGGGCGCTGAACTCGGCGATCGCCTCGTAGTTGAATCGGGAGTTCGTGTTCAACAGCCGTAGCTGGCGTTCGGCAGTTCTCGCGAGACGCGGGTGAGAGTGGCCGACCACCGCGATGTTGTTGATCATGTCCAGCAGCGGGCGACCCTCTTCGGTGATGAGGAAGTGGCGCCAGCCGCGTTCGATCCGGGGCGGCTCGCGGTAGTAGTGCTCCTGGACTTCGGCCAGGGCACGTTCGCGTTGTTGGAGCACGGACTCCGCTGCGCTGCCGACGTCACCTGCGTCCGTCATGGGCAGCCCGAGCAGAGGAGCGGGGTCGGCCAGCGTCGCCAGCCATCCCCGTGCGTACTGCGCGGCTACCCCCTCGGGTACCCCTCCGGCCCGGAGGCCCGCCGTGATCCGGGTTCGACCGCTCGGCACCGTCGTGGCGACCACCGTGCCTGCGCCCACGGCTCCCGTTGCAGAAGCGACGACACCGTGCGCCACCAGCTCGAAGCCGTCGGCGAGCAGCACGATGCCAGACTCGTCGGAGGACACCTCGCAGTCCCACGGTGCCCTGAGCTCCTCGGATCCGGCCGTCCAGAGGTCTATCCCGGTCGCGACAGTCGCAGGCTGCGCGTGCACGAGCACGCCACTGCCGGCAAGGCGTGCCTCGCCGAACCTCGTCACCACGGCGCGATGCCCAGCCGCCAAGAGATCCGCGGCAAGCACCTCCGGAATCTCGGCGTTCTCCCACGCCCCGCCGTCCAGCCACGACGACTGCGGGGACAGGTCTAGCACCGCCGCGTCCGGGAGGGCTAGCAGCACTCCGTCCGGCACGGGCGCCGCTGCAGCGCCACGGATTGCGCCCAGGCCCAGGGCGTCGCCGATCATGGCGGTCATCACCTCGGGCGGGACCGAGAGCGCCTGTTCCGCGATGCGCCACTCCCTGATCAGGCGCGTCTCCGCATAGGCGTTGTCACCGTCGACTGCCACCTGGTGGCAGCCGCTGGCCACCAGGACCCCGGCACGCAGAACCACGAGTGGCCAGATCGCCATGACCTCGGCCTCGGACAGCGGACGCAGGGAGTGGTACGCCCGCACCGCAGGTAGAACGCTGGCCGGCTCCGCGCCGGGGTGGTGCAGGATCGAAGAGATCGCGATCGCGAGCTCGCAGACCGTCCAGGTCCTGGTCAGATCGCTGAAGTCGATCACCCCGTCGACGAGACCGTCTGCGCCGAGCACGGTGTTGTCGTCGGTGAGGTCGAGGTGCACGACCTGCACAGGGAGGTCGGGGACGAGGGGTGCGAGCAGGTGCCAGGCCCTGGCCGCAGCTGTTGCGATCTCGGCACGCCGAGCTGCGGGTAGCGACGAGCCGAGCGTGGCCACCGTCCTGACTGCGTATTGCAGGTCCCACTGCAGGACCCGGTCGAGTCCGTTGCCATCGGTGATGTCAGCCAGCGCCAGGTCGACCTTGGCTGCGACCTCGCCCAGCCGGGCCACGCTTCGCGGATCCAGGTAGCCCCTGTCGAAGAGCGTGCCGCCGTCCAGGAACCGGATCAGCCGCGCTACCGCTGGGCCGTCCGGAGTGGCGACCGTGATTCGCTGGGCGACTCCGTCATCACCCCGCAGCACCTGGGCGACCCTCAGCTCCGGACACGAAGCGGCTATTCGGTCGGCAGCATCGTCCTGGACTGTGACCTCGGCTGCGCCGAAGGCGGGATTCGACACCTTGAGCACCGCCACTGGTCGGCCGTCGGGAGTCCGGATGAGGAAGTTGGCGTCCTGGTTGCTACCCAGCTGGTGCGCAACGGCGTCGATACCGAACGATTCCCGGACGACCCTTCGAGCCCACGCCTCGTCGACGCGTGGCGCGGGAAGGGTGACGGCGTCGAAGTCCATCCCGGTCGTCATCTCACTGCCCCCGCCCGCTCGTTCCTGGCTTGCTTCTGGGTGATGCGGTCAGGTCCATGCAGCACCGACCAACGCCTCGTGGGTGATCGCACCGTCCGCCACCGTCAGGATGATCGGAGCGTCGACCAGCTCGTCCGGCGGCGCAACCAGGGGATCCACCGCGAACGCGGTCAGGTCCGCGCGCTTGCCGACCTCGAGGGTGCCCGCGACGTCGTCCTCGCCGACCGACCACGCCGCGTGCACGGTGTAGCCCTCGAGCGCCATCCGGGCAGTGATCGCCTGCTCCGGCCCGATCGGCGTACGGTCCGGGGCGCCGCCGCGCCGGCGCAGCTGCGCGGCGGCCAGGATGCCTCGAGGGTCGAAGTCCGCGATCGGCCAGTCCGAGCCGAGCGCGACGCGCACGCCCGCGTCTCGCAGGTCGCGGATCCGCCAGCCGCGGCTGGTCCGCGCCGGGCCCAGCCGCGTCGACCAGTTGTCGCTGTGATCTGGTGCGGTGTACTCCGTGCAGTGCGTGGGCTGCATGCTGGCGGTGATCGGCAGCCTCGCGAACACCTCGACCAGGTCGTCCGGGATGGTCTCGACGTGCTCGATCCGGTGCCGCACCCGGCCACCGGCTCGAGCCACCGCCTGGAGCGCATGCCGGACGCCCTGGTCACCGATCGCGTGCGTGGTGGTCGGCACGTCGTGGGCGTCGAACCAGCCGATGGCGCGGGAGAATTCCGCCGGATCGGGCCAGTACGGCGACGTCGACTCGCCCAGCGTGTCGGGCTCGGCGAGCCACGCCGTGCCGTTGTCCACGGTGCCGTCGATGAACAGCTTCGCGCCGCGCACGTACCAGCGACGACCGCCCGTGCCTTGCAGTTGCGCGACCCTCGCCCAGTCCGCTTCGTGCGTGCCTGGCTGCACCCAAGGGGAGCATCGCAACCGGACCGGCAGCTCGCCCTCGGCCTCGATCAGCCCGTAGACCGCAGGCGCCTCGGGCGCGTGCTCGAGCGCGTGGGCCGCGGTGATCCCGAGCGCAGCCATTCCCGACAGCGCCTCGTGGGCGCGTGCGGCGATCTCCTCGACGGATGCCTCGGGCGCCGCGGTGTCCACCAGGGCGATCGCGGCCGCCTCGAGCAGCAGCCCGGTCGGCCGCCCGTGGGCGTCGCACACGACCTCCGACCGCTGGTCGAAGGCGCGCGGGCCGTCGACGCCGGCGACCCGCAGCGCCTCGGTGGAGGCGAGCGCCGAGTGGCCGTCGAAGAGCCTGATCAGCGCCGGCCGTCTGCCGACCACGTCGTCGATGTCCGCTGCGGTCAGCCTCCTTCCGTGCACCACGTTCGGGTCCAGGCCCCAACCGAGCACCCAGGTGCCGGGCTCGAGGGTGGCGGCATGGTCGGTCAGCGCGCGGCAGACGCCGTCGAGGTCGAGGCCGAGCAACGCGACGCCGCGCGTGAGCTTGGCTCCCAGCACCGGGTGGACGTGCGCGTCGATGAGACCGGGCGTGACCGTCGCCCCGCCCAGGTCGACGACCCGGGTCGCCGCTCCCCGCCACGCGGTGACGTCCTCACGACTGCCGAGGGCGGCGATCCGGCCGTCGCGGATCGCCACAGCGGTCACGCCCAGTTCTGCGCCGGCCATGGTTCTGATCCGGTCGGCGGTGACGATGAGGTCGATCATTCCGGCAGCTCCACGCCGGCGTCGTCGCGGGCGAGCAGAGCGATCGTGTCGGGTCGGATGCTTCGCAGCACGAGGCCGCCGACGACACCGAGCAGGAGCACGGCTGGGACAACCGCGAGCAGCACGTCGTTGGTCGCCTTGGGCGCGCCGGTGAGCACGTCGAGGTGCTTGACCACCATGTAGATGACCCACGCCATCAGCCCAACCGCGACCACCGAGCTGGAGATGAGGAACATCCGTCGCGGCATGTCCCGACGGCGCAGGAAGAACGCGACCGCCGCGGCTGCCGCGAGCGCCTGCAACACGATGATGCCGATGACGCCGGGAGTGTTGACCTTGATGAGCAGGTCCTGGAACGGGTCGAGTCCCGCCAGCCCGAAGACGAGCACAACGGTGAGCGCCAGCAGGCTCTGCACCGCACCCGCGAACGCCGGGCTTCCAGCACGGTTGGTGCGGGCGAACACGCGCGGCAGCGCACCGCTCTGCGCCATCCCGAAGGTGTAGCGGTTGATCGCGTTGTGGAAGGCGAGCTGCGAGGCGTAGACGCTGGTCACGATGAGGGCGTACATCGCGTGCTCGGCCCAGCCGCCGACGTACTGATGGATGGTGGCGAAGAACAGCGCCGGCCCCTGCTCGCCGGCCCGGGCCTGGACGTCGGCCTGTCCGATCGCCTGCACCACCGTCCAGGCGATGAAGCAGTAGAACAGCGCCATGAACCCGACCGCGGCGTACGTCGCCCGCGGGATCGTGCGGGCGGGATCACGCGCCTCCGCACGGTACAACGCCGTCGACTCGAACCCCATGAACGCGGCGAAGCAGATCCCGAGGACCGCGAGCACCCCGCTGGTGAAGATGTTGTGGGGGTCGAACGAGGCGACCCCGAGCCCGTTCGCGCCACCCTGAACGACGATGGCGATGCCCATGATCGCCAGGATCGCCGACTCCAGGGTGATCAGCACCACGAGCACCCTTGCGCCGACATCGATCCCGAGCGCTCCGAGGATGAACACGGCCACCACAGCGATCGCCGAGATCACCCACCACGGAGCGGTCACGCCGAAGAGGTCGTCGAGCGCCGCGCGAGTCTGGATCCCGAGGAGACCGTAGACCCCGATCTGGAGGAAGTTGTAGGACACGATGGCCAGCACCGCGGCGGCGAAACCGGCAGTGCCGCCGAACGCGTGCCCGATGTAGACGAAGAAGCCGCCGGTTCGTCTGATCTCTGCCGCCATCGCGGTGAACCCGATCGCGAAGATCGCCAGCACCGCACCGGCCAGCAGATAGGCACCGGGCACGCCGACGCCGCCGATGGCCAGTGCCACCGGGGCGACGCCGGCCATGACCGTGAGGGGGGCGGCCGCAGAGATGACGGTCGCCATCACGCCGACGGTGCCGATGGAGTCCGGGCGGAGCTCCGTCGAGCCCGACCTGGGCGAAGATGGTGCCGAGACCGAGGAGGTGGAGCTGGCAGGGAGTGCAGACATGGCGACCTCGATGCTGTAAACGAATGATGTTCGTTTAGAGTGATGGCGACCTGTCTCACATGTCAAGGGATCCGTCGAGAATCTGTCTGGCTAGAGAGGAAACCGTGGGTAGGCCCCGTACGCCGTTGTTGTCCAAGGACGCCATCGCGATGGCAGCGCTCCGTCTGGTCGATGGCACGGGCGAGTTCACCATCGCCCAGGTCGCCGACGCCCTCAGAGTGCGACCCTCGTCGCTCTACAACCACGTCTCCAGCAAGGGCGAGATCGTCGAGGCGATGCGCTCCTTGGTGTTCCGCGAGGGCGGCGTGTCCCGCGAGGGCGGCCTCGCGGCCGGCGACTCTGGCCCGTGGGAGCAGACGGTGCGCGCGATGCTCCGCCGGTACCGCGAGTGTTTCGCCCGGCACCAGCGCCTCATTCCGCTGGTGACCGCGTACACCGTGTCGTCTCCGGAAGTCATGGGCATGTACGACGAGCTCGCCGAGACCCTGAGGGCCGCGGACGTGCCGGACGGGCAGCTGCTGGACGTGATCACGATGTGTGACAGCGTTGTCTTCGGCGCTGCCCTCGACCTCGCAGCGCCCGATGAGGTCTGGGCGGTGGACCAGGCCCGCAGCCCCGCGTTGATCGCGGCGATCCAGCAGGCCGGCTCCGGACGGCAACGATCTGATCGGGCCTTCGATCTCGCCCTGGACATCCTCATCGCGGGCATCGCCCGCTTGGCCGATGGGGCCTAGCCCTTGGCCTGGCCCAGCGTTCGAAATCGTCGCCATGTCCGTCAGCACCATCACGCTGCCAGCCGGACACGACGCGGGCCGACGAAAACGCTCCTGGCATGCGGCACTCCGCCCAGAGGGGGCACCCACTCGGAACACTGCGGACTGCCCTTCACCCGGTAGGGCACTCGACCCCGCACGGATGGCTCCACCCGTGCGGCCTCGCGACCGTCCCACGATGCGGCGCCCAATTCTTGACCTACCGGACGGTCCCCTTCAAACTCCCCCATGACAACGTTGTCATACCGGAGGTTCGTCCATGTCTGTCAGCACTCGTTCACCTTTGCGCCGGCCGCTCGCCGTCGTCTTGCTGGTCCTCGCGGTCCTTGCCGCGCTCGGGGTGGCGCCCGCGGCGGCGGACACACCGCAACACCGACCCGCCTACCACTTCAGCCCCGCGAAGAACTGGATCAACGACCCCAATGGGCTCGTCTTCTCCAAGGGTGTCTACCACCTCTTCTTCCAGCACAACCCGCTCGGCAACGGCTGGGGCAACATGTCCTGGGGCCACGCGACGAGCACCGACCTCGTCCACTGGGAGGAGCAACCGGTCGCCATCCCGTTCGACGCCAACGAGGGAGTGTTCTCCGGCTCGGTCGTCATCGACAAGACCAACAGCTCCGGCTTCGGCACGGTGACGAACCCCCCACTCGTGGCGATGTACACCAGCGCCTACACGGCCGCCAGCGGCCGCGATGGCATTCAGGCACAGTCGCTGGCGTACTCGACCGACGACGGTCAGACGTGGACCAAGTACTCGGGCAACCCGGTCATCGACATCGGATCGCGCGAGTTCCGCGACCCCAAGGTCTTCTGGTACGAGCCCGCCCAGGAGTGGCGGATGGTGTCGGTGATCGCCAACGAGCACAAGGTCCTCATCTGGCGCTCCGCCAACCTCAAGCAGTGGACGCGCCTGTCCGAGTTCGGCCCTCGCGACGCCATCGGCGGCGCGTGGGAGTGCCCGGACCTCTTCCGCCTGGCGGTCGACGGCGACCCGGAGAACGTCAAGTGGGTCATGATCGTCAGCCTCAACCCGGGCGGGATCGCCGGCGGCTCGGGCACCCAGTACTTCGTCGGTGACTTCGACGGCACGACCTTCACGCCCGACGGGCCCGCGAGCTACCAGCCTCCCACCGGCACGCTCCTGCAGGGGTTCGAGAACGGGTATGCCGGGTGGACCCCGACCGGGACCGCCTTCGGGTCCGAGCCGGCATCCGGTTCCCTGCCGGGCCAGCAGCCCGTCACCGGTTACGTGGGCGAGCACCTGGTCAACAGCTTCATCGACTTCGACGGCGCCCAGGGCGAGCTGACCTCCCCGCAGTTCACGATCAACCAGAGGTACCTCAACTTCCTCATCGGCGGCGGCCACCACGAGGCAGTTGCCGGCGCGACGCAGGGTGACCCTGGCGGCGAGGTCTTCACCGACTTCGAGAACCTCGACCCCGCGACGCACCTGCCCGCCGGTTGGAGTGCGACAGGGGACTTCGTCGGCTACGGCGCGACCAGCTCGGGCCTGCCCTACCACCAGGGTGACAAGGTGCTCGACACGTGCGTCGTGCCCGACAAGTGTGACCTCGCCGTGGGCACCTTCGTGTCGCCCGAGTTCACCGTGACCAAGGGCTACGTCAATCTTCTCATCGCAGGCGGCACACACCCGGCCGGGACGAGTGGCCCGACCGTCGTCGAGCTCGTCTCGGGTGGACAGGTCGTCGGATCGGTGACCGGCAACAACTCCGGTGAGATGGACTGGCGCCACATCGACGCCCGGGCAGTGGTGGGCAAGCAGGCCCGGATCGTCGTCCGGGACGACCACAGCGGCGGCGACTGGGGACACCTCATGGTGGACGACATCCGGTTCTCCGACACGGCTGCCGGCCCGCGCGACACCCAGACGACCGTCAACCTCGTCGTCGGCGGCGAGGTCGTGCGGTCCAGCACGGGATCGGACAGCGAGGCCCTCGACTGGGCCGCGTGGGACCTCAATGACCTGCAGGGCAGGACCGCGCAGATCAGGGTGGTCGACCACAGCTCCGGCGGGTGGGGACACATCCTCGCCGACCAGTTCATGCTCGCGTCGGCACCGGCCAAGAGCGGGACCGATCGTGCCAGCTGGGTCGACTTCGGACGCGACAACTACGCCGGCGTGACCTTCAACGGGCTGCCCGACGACCAGCGCACCACCATCAGCTGGATGAACAACTGGCAGTATGCCGGTGACGTGCCCACCGACCCGTGGCGCGGTCAGATGACGATGCCCCGCAGGCTGTCCCTGGTCACGACCGAGGCGGGACCACGCCTCCGCCAGACACCGGTCCCTGGAATCGATGCGGTCACCGTGAACCGTGACAAGCAGCAGGCCAAGCAGCGTTCGGTGGCCGGGGTGACGCCGACCGGGCTCGCCGCGACGGTGGCACGGGTCGAGGTCCGGGTCGCCCTGGGTTCGGCGTCCGAGGCCGGCGTCGTGCTGCGGCGCAGCGCCGATGGCGCCGTGGGCACCAGGATCGGGGTCCGTCGCGACGGAACTCTGGTCGTCGACCGGACCCGCAGCGGCAACGTCGCGTTCAACCCCCTCTTCCCCAGCGTCGAGGAGGCGCACGTGACGGTGCGCGACGGGGAGGTGACCTTCACGGCATACCTGGACCGCAGCTCGGTCGAGGTGCTGGCCGAGGACGGTCAGGTCTCTGTCACCGACCTCATCTACCCGCCGACCTCGGCGACGGGTGTCGCTGCCTACGCGGTGGGCGGGACTGCCAACGCGGTCGACATCAAGGTGACCCCCATCCGCCCCTGACCCGGTCGGGGCGGCCAGTGCAGTCCCAGCAGCTGCACTGGCCGCCCCACCCGTGAATCGCGCGGGGCGCCTGGGCGAGCGCAACGCGTGCCACAGCCCGGAATCGTCAACCTGTTCGTCGTCCTCGCGGCGCAGGCCACACATCCAGAGCACCCTGCGCATGCCTACTTCGTCGCCCGTAATTCACGGTCCGCGGGTGGCTTCGAGATGCCCACGAAGCCCTTCAGTCCAGCGCCTTTCGGGCACAGCCGGACCGTTGGGCCATGCCCGTGGCCTGCGGCTTTCCGCCGCGTACCGGCCGCGTGGGCCAGCATCGAACCCCCCTGTCCTGAACCCGGATCCTGAAACGCCGCACCTGTTCAGTTCGGCAAACGGGCAAGGGCGCTTGTTGGGGCCATCAGGTTCGCGTGCAAGGCCCGGGACGGCTGGTCGTCGACGATCGCTAGCCCATGGCGATACCGATGTACTTCAGCTCGAGGAACTCGTCGATCCCGATGCTGCCGCCCTCACGGCCCAGCCCTGACTCCTTGACTCCGCCGAAGGGAGCCGCGGGATTGGAGACGACACCTTGGTTGAGTCCCACCATGCCGGACTCCATCGCCTCGCCCACCCGCAGCGCGCGACGCAGGTCGTTGGTGTAGACGTAGGCGACCAGCCCGTACGGCGTGTCGTTCGCGGCAGCGACGACCTCGGCCTCGGTGCTGAACGGCGTCAGCGGTGCGACGGGGCCGAAGATCTCCTCGGTCGCCATTCGAGCCTGAGGTGAGACGCCGGTGAGAACGGTGGGGGTGTAGAAGTAGCCGACGCGATCGCACGCCGTGCCACCGGTCAGGACGGTAGCCCCACGGGTCACCGCGTCGTCCACCAGCTCCGTGACCTTCGCCTGAGCCGCCTCGTCGATCAGGGGCCCCACGGTGACCCCCTCGTCGGTCCCGCGCCCGACCCTCAGGGCCGCCATCTTCTCAGCGAGCCGGGAACCAAACTCCTCGATCACGGACTCATGGACGTAGATCCGGTTAGCGGCAGTGCAGGCCTCCCCCATGTTCCGCATCTTGGCTGTCATGGCACCGGCCACGGCCTCCTCGAGGTCCGCATCCTCGAACACGATGAACGGGGCGTTGCCGCCGAGCTCCATGGACGTGCGCAGGACCTTGTCGGCGCACTGCTCGAGCAGGATCTTGCCGACCTTGGTGGAACCGGTGAACGACAGCTTGCGTGCCAGGCCCGAGCGGATGAGCGGCTCGATGACCTCGTTGGCCCCGGTGCACGGCACGATGTTCACGACGCCGTCGGGCAGCCCTGCCTCGGCGAGGATGGCCCCCAGGGCGAGCATCGACAACGGTGTCTGTGGGGCAGGCTTGATGACGCTCGTGCATCCCGCAGCGATGGCGGGGCCGAGCTTGCGCGTTCCCATGGCCATCGGGAAGTTCCACGGCGTGATGAGCAGACAGGGACCCACCGGCTGCCGGGTGATCAGGAACCGCGCGTCGCCCGCCGGCGCCGTCTGGTAGCCGCCGTCGATCCGTAGCGCCTCACCGGCGAAGTGACGCAGGAACTCCGCGGCATAGGCGATCTCCGCCTTCGCCTCGGCCACCGGCTTGCCCATCTCCAGGGTCATCAGCAGGGCCAGGTCGTCGATCCGTTCGTGCAGCAGCTCGAAGGCCCGGGTCAGGATGTCGGCCCGCTCTCGTGGGCTGGTCCGGGCGAAGGACGACTGCGCCGTCACCGCGGCCTCCAGTGCGCGGCGCCCGTCGGCGGGGGTCGCATCCGCCACAGCGCACAAGACCTCACCGGTCGCGGGGTCGAGCACGTCGAAGGTCGCGCCGTTCTCGGAGTCGACCCAGCGCCCATCGACGAGCAGCTGATGGGGGGCGGCGGCGATGAGACGCCACTCGCGGTCGGTCAAAGCGGACAAGGGCGGTGCTGCGGCGGGTGTGCTCATGACAATCTCTCCAGATCCAGGTGAGGTGGGCTCTTGCGGTTATCGACACTGCTCGCCTGACGCGGCTCGACCGGTCCGGGCGCGGCATGCCTGGTCCGCACGCCCTCCAGCACCGGGATGTCCGGCCGGTGCTCGGCATGTGGAGTGCGCGCGCTCTCGATGGTCACCGTGGCCCGCCGTACGACGTCAGCGCACCATCGATCGCATCGACGATCTGGGCCACGTCATCGTCGGTGCAGATGAATGGCGGACAGATCTGGAGGGTGTTGTCGTGGATGGTCCTGATCAGGACGCCGGAGGCCTGGCAGGCGTCGATGATCCGGTCGGCGTCCACTTCTTCACGGAGCTGGACACCCGCCATGAAGCCCGCGCCAGCACGCACGTCGACGACCAGCTCGCTGTCGCGCAGTGGCTTCACCATCAGCTCCAGCACAGCCTCCAGTCGGCCGGCCTCCTCGACGAGGGACTCCTCGGCCAGCACCTCGAGGTTCGCCATGGCGACGACACACGCCGTGGCGTGCCCGGAGTAGGTCAGTCCATGGCGGAAGATGGGCGCGTCCGGCCCGGTGAAGAAGCGGTCCGCCACCCGGGGTGCGACTAGGACACCTCCCAGCGGCGCGTAGCCCGAAGTGATGCCCTTCGCCATCGTCACGATGTCCGGCACGATGCCCCAGCGCTGGGAGGCGAACATGTGCCCCGTCCGGCCGAAGCCCGTGATCACCTCATCGGCGATGAACAGGATGTCGTGCTGCCGGCACAATGCCTCGAGCCCTTCGAGATAGCCCTCAGCAGGCCCGACCACTCCCCCCGTGCCGATGACCGGCTCGGCGATGATGGCCGCGATGTTTTCGGGCCCGAGCTGCAGGACCGAGCGGCCGACCTCGGCGAGGTCGTTCGTGGAGATCCGGGCGGTCTCGGGCACCAGGGAGTCGGCGCCGTAACCCTCCCGGTTGTAGCCGAGACCAGCGACGCTGGTCCCGAAGGCGTGCAGGCCGTGGTAGCCATTGTGGCGGCTGAGGATCAGCTTCTTGCCCGGCCTCCCCTCCAGCTGCCAGTGCCGCCGCGCCAGCTTGCAGGCCAGGTCGACCGAGTCAGAGCCGCCACTGGTGAGCATCACCTTGGCACCCGCCATCGGCGCCTCGGCCGCGAGCCAGTCCGCCAGCTGAAGGGCGGGTTCGTTCACCGTCCGTCCGAAGGTGTGATAGGTCTCCAGCTTCGTCATCTGGTCGTATGCCGCGCGAGCGAGCCGTTCGCGGCCGTGCCCGATGTTGGCGTGCCAGAGACTCGACGTCGCGTCGATGAGCCTCTCCCCGCTCGACGTCTCGAGCCAGATGCCTTCGCCGCGCGTGATGACCAGCCGTCGACTACGCGCGGTGGGCATGTGTGCCTGCGGGTTCCAGTATGCGTCGCCCACGGTGTTCATGGCTTCTCCTCTCAGTGCAAAGGTGTAGGACAATTGGGCACGACCAATCGATGCGAGCCCGCTCGCGAGGCGGTTCGCCTGACTTCTAGACCAGCACCTTTTCCAAGAACTTCTGGGTGCGCGCCTCTCGGGGGTTGCAGAGCAGGTCCTTCGGGGGCCCTTGTTCGACGACCAAGCCGCCGTCCATGAACATCACCGTGTCGGCGACCTCCTTGGCGAACCCCATCTCGTGGGTGGCCACCATCATGGTCATCCCGCGCTCGGCGAGGTCCTTCATGACGGCCAGCACCTCGCCCACCCGCTCGGGGTCGAGGGCGCTGGTCGGTTCGTCGAAGAGCATCACCTGTGGGTCCATCGCCAACGCGCGGGCGATCGCTACCCGCTGCTGCTGCCCTCCGGACATCTGCCACGGATAGTGGTCGCCGTGCCCCTCGAGCCCGACGCTCGCCAGCAGCGATTCGGCTCGTTGGCGCGCCTCGCGTTTCGGGGTGCCCTTGACTAGTACTGGCCCGGACATCACGTTCTCTCGCGCGGTCATGTTCGGGAACAGGTTGAACTGCTGGAACACCATCCCGATCCGGGTCCGTTGGGCGGCGAGCTCCTGCTTGGTCAGCGCTTGGTAGACGTCATCCTCCTCGCGGAAGCCGAGGTCTTCGCCGTTGACCCGCAGCACCCCGCGGTCGATCTCCTCCAACCCGTCGATGCACCGCAGCAGCGTCGACTTGCCCGACCCACTTGGCCCGATCAGGCAGACGATCTCGCCACAGCGCACGTCCAGGTCGACCCGGTCCAGGACGACCCGGTCGCCGAAGCTCTTCCGCAGGCTGCGCGCGTACACGGTGCCCACCCCGGTGGTCACGTCATCGGTCACGTCATCGGTCACGTCGTTCGTCATGCCGGTCACCTCGCCTCACTGCCCAGGGTCGCGTCCAACGGGATCTGCGGCTGCCCGACCCCCGTGGCGACGCGGGACCTCGAGCGGGAGTACTTCTTCTCGATCAGCGACTGCGGGTAGCTCAGAGCCACGGTCATGAGCAGGTACCACAGGCAGGCCACGATCAGTAGCGGGATGGTCTGGTAGGTCCGGGCGTAGATCAGCTGGACGCTCTGGAGGAGCTCGGCCACGCCCAGGACGCTGACCAGCGAGGTCTCCTTGAACATCCCGATTACCTGGTTGCCCACCGCCGGGACAACGCTCGGCATCGACTGCGGGATGATGATCCGCCACAGTTTCGTCCGTCCGCTCATCCCCAGGGAGTCGGCTGCCTCGAGCTGGCCCTTGTCCACCGAGGCGAACCCGCCGCGGATGATCTCGGCCAGGTAGGCAGCCACGTTCAGCGACAGGCCGACGATGGCCGCCGTGGTGGCGCTCATCAACGCGTTGATGTCGAGCGCCCGCGAGACATCGGTGAACGGGATCCCGATGCGGATGTTCGGGTAGAGCGCGGCGATGTTGAACCAGAAGATCAGCTGGACCAGGACCGGTGTGCCGCGGAAGAACGTGATGTAACCCGACGCGAGCAGCATCACCGGCCGCACCTTCGAGACCCGCAGGATCGCGATGACCAGGCCCAGGATGGTGCCGAAGAACATCGTCATCGCGGTCAGCACCAGGGTCAGGACCAGGCCTTTGAGCACCGTGGGCGCGGTGAAGTACTGCGCCACGACCCCCCACTGGTAGTTCTCGTTGGTGACCAGCGTGTAGGCCACGCCGACCCCGACCAGCACGCAGACCATCCAGGCGGCGTACTCCACGACTCCTCGGCGGTGTACCCGTCGTTTCTCGGTTGCCTCCACCCGACCCACCTCCTCCGTCGGCGCAAGATTGATGGTCGACGTCATGGCGTTACTTCAACAGCTCAGACGTCGAGATGGCGCCGGTACCGAGGCCCCACTTGTCCAGCGTGGCCTTGTACGCCGGCCCGGCCATCAGCGACTGCATCGCGGCGTGCAGCGCCGGCGCGAGCGGGGAGTTCTTCGCCACTCCGAGGGCGACGATGCTGTTGCCGACCTTCTTCTTGTACTGCTGCGGGGACAGCTCGAAGGCCTGCGGTTGCTGCTTGGCTGCCCAGGCAAGTTGGGAAGTGTCGTTGAAGACGCCCTCGATGCGCTTGGATGCCAGCTGCGTCAACGCCGCCTGCACGTTGGGCAGCACCACCGTATCCACGGGCGGCTTGCCCTGCGCGGAGCAGTCGCCCGAGATCTGCGGCAGGTACTTCTCCGCCTGCGTGGACCCGGTCACCACCGCGATCTTGTGCCCGCACAACGTCATCTGCTCCGAGATGCTCAGCTTCAACGGGTTGCCCTTGGATGTCACCAGCGAGGAGCCGGCCGCCCAGTACGTGACCATGTCCAGCACCTTCAGCCGCTCCGGCGTCGGGCTCATGTTCGTCGCGGTGAAGTCGTAGCGCCCCGCCGCGATGCCCGGGACCACCCCGTCGAACGAGACGTTCTTGATCTCCAGCTTCATCCCCAGCGACTTCGCCAGCAGCGTGGCAATGTCCACGTTGTAGCCGATGGGCGTCTTGTTGTCCGTGTCCAGGAACGAGGTCGGCGGGTAGTGCAGGTCCGCCGCCATCGTTAGGGTGCCACGCTCCTTCAACGCCGCCGGCAACAGCTTCACCGCAGCCGCGGCCGGCTGCACCTGGGGCAACGAGTCTGCGGACGTGCCGTCGGCCCCGGCCGCGGCGCTGGCGTCTGCCCCGCCGCCCCCTCCACATGCACTGATCGTCACGAGCAGGGCCGCCCCCGAGGCGACTGCGGCAAGTTTCGTTCCGACTCTCATGATCGTTCCCTTCAAGCTGGTGGACGTGTTGGTCAATGGAAGCATGTCTTCAGCCGATTGTCGACAATCTGCAGCCAAGAACTTTCTGCAATTTTCCACCGCCGGTTTCGCCCTGGGGCCGCCCCACCACGAAAAAGCATGACGCCCGCACCAACCGTTGACCAGTGGCTGCTGGTCAGTCTCGGCTGGGCGGGCGTCCGTGGGCATTGGTATCGGTCGCGCTCACTGCAGGGAGCGGCCGGGGAATCAGTCGGGGCGACGACCGTTGCCCGTGCCACTGGCCGGCGGGCCTGTGAGGTGGCTTGCCGCCACCGTCAGGTGGTCGTTGATGGCCTTGACGGTTGCGTCCTTGTCGCCACTGGCTATGGCGTCGATGAGCAGCTCGTGGTCGTCGACCACCTCGTCACCTGATGGCAGGGCGAGCTCGAGCCTGTTGATGCACGTCAGGGTCTGCGCGGAGAGAATCGAGTACGCGTCGACCAGGCGCGAGTTGCCCGCCGCGGCCACCAAGGTGGTGTGGAAGTCCAGGTCAGCAGCCGAGATCTGCCGGCTGTCGCCCCGCTTGACGGCCACCCGCAGCTTGCCCAGGACTTCCCCCAGCCGATCGACTGCGCGGGCTCGTGCGCCCGGCCCGCCCTCCACGATGCGGACCGCCGCGTGGCTCTCGATCGCGCACCGGGCGTCGTAGATCTCCCAGATGTCAGACGCCGTGAAGCTGACCACGGTGACGCCCTTGTTGCGGGCTGCGACGAGCAGCTTCTGCTGCACGAGCTGCTGAAGCGCCTCCCGCACCGGGGCGCGGGACACTCCCAGTTGTTCGGCGATCCGTGCTTCGGCGAGCTGTTCGCCGGGCCCCAGCGTGCCCTCGATGATCATCTGTCGCAGCTCGTCGCTGATGTGGTCGGACGTCGACCTTCGCTCCAGCAGCTTCAAGCTGCTCAGTCCGGATACCGCCACGATCTGCTCCCCTCGTCCAGGGCCGGCGCCGCAAGTAGGTCGCAGGCTTCAGCCCTCCGAATGTTCGTTGACACATAGTACCCTGCAACTGTGGATTGAAGACGGTCGACAATCGGCAGTGAACTGGGTTACGATCCCTGGGCGTCCTGGAACCCATGGCCACACACCCAGCACTCCACGCGATGAGGACAGAGCATGCCCACCACGCACGACCGCCCGGGGTACATCTCGTTCGTCACCTGGGGTCCGCCCGACGACGTCGACCATCTCGGCGCCCGGCCTGACGAGGTCATGCACGTCTCCTCGAACACGCGCTACGACCTGATGCCGGCCGACGACCTCGGCTTCACGAACAAGGCCTTCCTCGACCGGGGCTACGACCCCGAGAGCGCGGCCTACAAGTACACCGCCATCAAGCCCCTTGACGAGCTCAACGCGCGTCGGGCTATGACCTGCTGCGAACCGAGGAGAACACAGTGAAGCTCACTCCCTACTGGCTCGACACTGCGACCCCGTCGGGCGACTATCGCGGGCATCCGCTGCCTGAGCGCGCAGACATCGCCATCGTCGGCGCTGGCTTCACCGGCCTGTCCGCTGCGCTGGAAGCGGCCAGGCACGGCGCGAGCGTCGTCGTGCTCGACCAGCACACGGTGGGATGGGGCGCCTCGGGCCGCAACGGCGGGATGGCCACCACCGGCCTCGCGGTCGGTCTCGGCAAGGCGATCAAGCGCTACGGGCGGCGGCAGGCGGCCGAGATGTTCGCGGAGTACAACCGCGCCATCGACACCATCGAGGAGCTCGTGAAGGAGCACGACATCGACTGCGACTTCCAGCGCTCGGGCAAGCTCACCCTGGCCATGAACGCCAAGCAGGTCGGCCAGATGCGCAAGACCCAGCAGGCCCTCGCGGAGCTGGCCGACTACCCGGTGACTGTCGTCGACAAACAGGACATCCACAGCGAGATCGGCAGCGACTTCTACGCAGGCGGACTGGTGGATCCCCAGGGAGCAGGAGTGCACGTCGGCAAGTTCGTGCACGGCCTGGCCGGGGCCGCCACCCGCGTGGGGGTCGCGCTGTGCGAGGACGCACAGGTGACACAGCTCGCCCCCCGCCCAAGCGGCGGCCACGTGGTGCACACGACCCGAGGCGTGCTCCAGGCCGACCAGGTACTCATCGCTACCAGCGGCTACACCGGCTCGCTCACGCCCTGGCTGAGGCGCCGAACCATCCCGGTCGGAAGCTTTGTCATCGTCACGGAGCCGCTTCCGCTCGAGATCGCGCAACGGATCCTCCCCCGCCAGCGGCAGGCCTCCGACAACAAGATGCTCACCTACTACTTCCGCATCACCCCGGACAACCGGCTCCTCTTCGGCGGTCGGGCCAGGTTCGCGCTCTCAAGCCCCGAGGCGGACATCAAGAGCGCCGAGATCCTCAAGCACGCCATGAGCACCGTCTTCCCCTACCTCTCCTCGACCCGCGTCGACTACACATGGGGCGGTCTCGTCGACCTGACCATGGACCAGATGGTGCATGCAGGTCAGCGCAAGGGGATTCACTACTCGCTGGGCTACAGCGGCCACGGCGTCCAGATGGCAACGTACATGGGCAAGCAGATGGCCCTGTCCATGGTGGGCCGGCCCTCCCGGAACCTCTGGGAACAGCTGCCGTACCGAGCCGTGCCAGGTCACTTCGGACCCCCGTGGTTCCTCCCGATCATCGGCGGATACGCCAAGGTCGTCGACCGGTTCAGCTGACGAGGAGCCAGCCATGTATGCATCAGACCAGCGAGTGTCGACCCACGACGGCGCCAGCAGCCAAGTGCTCGTCACCGACCCTGTGCCCGACCTGTCGGTGCCCGGAGGAGCGCTCGTAGGCGGCACCTGGCAGTGCCACGACCTCACGTTGCCGGTCACCGACCCAGAGGACGGCCGCGTCATCGGCTACGTCGCTGACTCGACCCCCGCCGACGTCGCAGACGCGGTGACGGGCGTCCTGAACTCCGTCTCGACCGAGTCCTGGCCCTTGTGGGCCCGCAGCGAGTCCCTCCACAAGGCAGCACGGCTGCTGCAGGAGGAGGCGGTCCGTTTCGCGCACCTGATCTCGTCCGAGGGCGTCAAGACCCTCGCCGAGGCAGAGCGCGAGGTGGGCCGCTGCGTGGAGACGCTACGCCTGTCCGCCGAGGCCGGGGGCCTCCTCAAGGGAGAGACCATCCCGTTCGCTGCGAGCAAACGAGGGGGGAATCGCGTCGGCTGGTTCACCCGCGAGCCCGTCGGCGTCATCGCAGCACTCACCTCCTTCAACGACCCCCTCAACCTCGTCGCGCACAAGCTCGGACCTGCCCTGATCGGGGGCAACGGCGTCGTCCTGAAACCCTCGGACCACACTCCCCTCACGGCGCTGGCCTTCGTCGAGCTCCTTCTCTCAGCCGGCGTGCCCGAGCGCAGGATCGCCGTCGTGTGCGGCCGCACGCAAGCCGGTCAGGCGCTGGTGACTGACGCACGCATCGCTCTGGTGTCGTTCACGGGCGGGCCAGCCACGGCAGCCAAGATCACCGCGGCCGCCGGCCCGCGGAAGATGCTGATGGAGCTCGGAGGCAACAACCCGACGATCGTGTGCGCGGACGCGGTGCGGGCCCACGCCGTCGACGCGGTGGTGGACGGCGCGTTCGGCGTGGCCGGTCAGAACTGCCTGTCGGTTCAGCGGGTCTACGTCGCCGCCTCGATCTATGACGAGTTCCTCAGCGAGACCATCAACCGCACCAGCCGACTTCGGGTCGGCAGCAAGCGCGACACCATCACGGACATCGGCCCCCTCGTCAGCGAGGCCGACGCACAGCGGGTTGAGGAGTGGGTCGGGAAGGCCGTGGCGGAGGGCGCGACGGTCCACGCCGGCGGGTCCCGGCGAGGCGCCTTCTACGAACCGACAATCCTCACCGACGTCCCCGAAGGCTGCCAAGTCCTCACGGACGAGATCTTCGGCCCCGTGGTGACGATCATCCCCTTCGAAGACATCTCCAGCGCGATCGCTGCGGCGAACGCGAGCGACTACGCCCTCCAGGCAGGATTGTTCACCCAGTCGGTGGAGACGGCATTCAGCGTCTCCTCCCAGCTGGTCGCGGGAGCAGTCGTCGTCAACGGCACGAGCGATCTGCGAGTGGACTCGATGCCGTTCGGCGGGTTCAAGGGCTCGGGGATCGGCCGCGAGGGCGTGCAGTTCGCCGTCGAAGCCATGACCGAGCCGAAGAACACGATCTTCAACCTGGTCTCATGACCAGGACCCGTGCCGTACCGAACCAGTCCGGAGCTCTGGAGTAGGGGCAGCGCCTCTCGTACCGTGTTCCGCGAGAGGCTCGAGGTGGCAGACGATGCCTGCCTCCTGATGCGTTCGCCTGGGCGCATCGACCCGTCCACGATCATGCAGCCGAGACCATCGGCGACCCGCCCGGGCGCACTTCGCCACTCATGGCGAAGCCCCTCGTGGGGAAGCCCATGCCGAAGCGCTCGTAGCCGTGGACGGTCACGCCGCGCTCCGCAGGGCGCCACAGGGTCATGGATCCGATCGCCCCCAGCCCGATCACGGCCACGTCGGCTCCACTCGTGCTCGTCAGTTCGTCTGCTCCCGGGAAAGCCGCGCGCTGACGAAGTCGGTCACCTCGCGGGTCGATGCAGTGCCGCCCAGGTCTGCGGTGCGTGTGCCAGGCTCGAGCAGCGAGGCCTCGATCGCGGCCATGAGCGCCGCCGCAGGCTCAGTGAGCCCCAAGTGCTCCAGCATCATCGCGACGGACCAAATCATGCCGACGGGGTTGGCGAGTCCCCTGCCCGCGATGTCCGGCGCGGAGCCGTGCACGGGCTCGAACATCGAGGGTCCGCCGTCAGGAGCCAGGTTGGCCGAGGGGGCGATCCCGATGCTGCCACAGACTGCGGCCGCGAGGTCCGACAGGATGTCTCCGAAGAGGTTCGAGGCCACAACGACGTCGAAGTCCGATGGACGCATCACCATCCGAGCCGCCATGGCGTCGATGTGCTCACGCTGCAGCGTCACACCCGGATGGCGCGCAGCCACCTCGTCGACCACCTCGTCCCACAGCGTCATCGTGTGGATGATGCCGTTGGACTTGGTAGCAGAGTGCACGCTGCCCCGACGTCGCTCGGCCTGCTTCATCGCGTACTCGGTGATCCGCTCCACCCCGGTCCGAGAGAAGATGCTCTCCTGCAGCGCGATCTCGGTGAGGCCGCGACCGCTGCGACCGCCGACCTGGCTGTACTCGCCTTCGGAGTTCTCCCGGACGACGAGAAAGTCGACGCCGGCCGTCAACTCGGGGCGCACCGGCGTAGGCACGCCTTCGAAGACCCGCATGGGTCGCAGGTTGACGTACTGTCCGAACGCTCTGCGGATCGGGATGAGCAGGCCCCAGAGCGAGACATGGTCCGGAACGCCGGGCCATCCCACGGCACCGAGGAGGATGGCGTCGTGCCGGCTCAGCACCTCCAGACCGTCGGAGGGCATCATGTCGCCCTCGCGGTGGTACCGCTCGCACGACCAGTCAAGCTCGGTCGTCGCGAACTCGGCGCCGTACGCCTTCTCCACGGCCCGGAGAACCTCCTTTGCGGACTCCATCACCTCGACGCCGATCCCGTCGCCGGGGATGAGCGCAAGACGGATCGCGGGTGCAGTTCCACCTGTCACGGGTGGGAGCGGGGCAGCGAGAGGTGCGTGAACGGCAGTTGCTCCCGAGGGCACCGGAGTCCGCCCAGCCTGTGAGCTCATCATCTGTCCTTTCATGCCGCGGCGAGTTCGTCGCATTCACCCACCGCGCGGCCAGAGCTGTGCCTGCGGGTTCAGCTTCACGGCGCCATTGGTGCCGAGTTCTGCCCGGAAATTTACGACCAGGTTCGCACATTGTCAACAACATGCAATCGACTGTTGACAATCGTCGCTACCGATCGTAGCGTTCTTCTCAGGAAACCCGGTGACGGAGAGGACCCTTGATGAGCAATCCGACCTTCAGGCCGAAGTACGTCTCGTTCGACGCCTACGGCACCTTGATCAGCTGGCCAATGACACCCATCACCAAGGAGCTGGTCGGCGACCAGGTTCCGCCGGAGCAGTGGGACCAGTTCGTCGCGGAGTTCCGCGGCTACCGCTATGACCAGGTTTGCGGGGACTACTACCCGTACGAGCAGGTCCTGCAGGACGCCTTTGACCGGGTCTGCCGGAAGTGGGGGATCGAGCCGGTTCCCGGCGCGGGGAAGCTGTTCGCCGACGGCGTCAAGAGCTGGGGACCGCACCCGGATGTGCCGGCGCCCCTGAAGAGGATGGGCGAGCACTACAAGCTGGTGATCCTGTCCAACGCCGACGACTCCTTCCTTGCGGAGAGCGTCCCGCGGCTGGGTGCGGACTTCCACGCCGTCTTCACCGCCGAGCAGGCCGGGTACTACAAGCCCCGGTACGCCGCGTTCGAGTACATGCTCGACCAGCTCGACGCCAAGCCGGAGGACTTCGTGCACGTCTCGTCGCACACTCGCTACGACCCCCTGCCGATGCACGACATGGGTTTTCGCAACCTGGTGCTGCTGGACCGTGGCTACGACCCGGTGCCGCCGGGCTACGGTCTCACGGTCGTGCAGTCCCTGGACGAGCTCAACGTCATGCTCGGCATCTGACCGACGCCTTTCGATGGCGATGCATAGGCGAGCCGTCATGAGTCAGACCTCGCCGCCGCCTGCCCGCGTTCACCATCCTTGACAGCTGAGAACTCACCGTGTGGCGGTGCACGCGGTGCACGGAACAGCAGCCTCGGGGCACCACTGGCGCACACGAATCAGCGCAACGCCGCACGCCCCATGTCCCGTCGGGACGCCGAGTGCCGTTGCGGATCACCCTTGGCAACCGTTCTGGAACCTGCATGAGCAACGTCGTCACCGTTGGCTCCATGGAGGGGATCCTCGCCGCAGCAGGCGGACGGATTCGGAACAGGAATGCGGCAGCACTCAGAAGGCCGTGTACCCGCCGTCGACGGGAAGGACCGCTCCGGTGATGTACGACGACTCTGAAGACGCGAGGAACAGGACCGCGTCGGCGATCTCTTCGGGGGTGGCGAGGCGCTGGAGCGGGATCTGCGCCTCGCGCTCGCGGCGGTAGGCCTCGGGGTCGGTGCTGCGCTGGAACGACGCCTCGATGATCGGGGTGGCGGTCAGACCGGGGGCGACGACGTTGACACGGATGTTGCGCGGGGCCCACTCGATCGCCGCACCTTTGGCGAGCATGATCAAACCACCCTTGGCGGCCGAGTACAGCACCTCCCCGGGCTTGCCGACCATGCCCAGCCTTGAGCCGACGCAGACGAACGAACCCCCCGCGGTCGGCATCAACGGCGCGAAGTGTTTCATCACCAGGAACGCACTGAGCAGGTTGCTGTGCAGCACGTCCCTCGCGTCCTCGTACGCCATCTCCATCAGCGGGCTGCTGACCTGCAGGCCGTGGTTGAGGACGACCACGTCGACGGTGCCGAAGGACTCGGCAGCCCGGTTGGCCAGCGCCGCAACGAACGCCTCGTCATTGAGGTCTCCCGGAACGTACAGGTCGTCGGGCCGGGCGGTGTTGAGTCGCTCCCGGCGGCCAGTCAACATCAGCCGCGCCCCCTCACGGCGGAAGTGGGCGCCCACCGCCTCCCCGATTCCGCTGCTGGCGCCGGTCACCAGCGCGGTTACCTTCTCGAGTCGCATGTCAGTCCTTTCCTTCGCGGGTCTGGGTCGGGTTGGGTCGGGGTGGTCGGGCTCGTCTGGCTGTGGGGTCAGGTGTGGGCTGCCGGGAGGCGAGTCAGGACATGAAGCCTCGGGCGTCGACCGGCCACCGTTCCAGCGAGGTCCCCGCGCTGTCGGTGACGATGAGCTCTTCGAAGTTGAGCACCACCGGGCATACATGGTTGGGAACCACCGGGACCACACTCCCGACGCTGGGCCGCGACTCGCCGGCGGGTACTGCCAGGAACCCGTGGTACTCGTTGAGCTTGGACAGGACCGCCTTCCTCCCGGCGACGCCGCCGTAACCGCGCTCGAGGCTCCCTTCACGGCCCAGGGCCTTGGTGCCAACATCGAGGATGACCTGGTCGGGGACCCAGTCGCTCACCACCGTGGCAGCGACGAACAGCGCGATCTGGTCCTCGTTGCAGGCGCCGAGCCTGGTGTTGTTCAAGTCGCAGAAGACGTACTCGCCGGGACGGATCTCAGTGATCGGGCTGCTGGTGGAGAACTCGATAGTGGGTGTGGAGCCGGCGCTGACGACCTCTGGGGCGATCCCGACCTCGGCGAGGCTGCGCACAGCGGTCGCGAGTGCGGCGTGCTGGTCCTGGGCGGCGCGCTCGCCTGCATCCCCACTGGAGCCGCCATGGCCCGGGTAGGTGAAAACGCCCACCGGCACCAGGCCACGCTTGCGGGCGGCCCGCGCCAAGTCGCCCGCGAGAGCGGGTGGCGCTCCAGATCGGCGGGCGCCGCAGTCGACTTCGACCACGACCTGGAGCCGGTCCGGTTCGTCACCCATCGAGTCTGCGAGAGCTTCGATAGCCGCGACGTTGTCGACGCCGACCCGCAGCCGGGTCGTCTCGGCGAGCTCGCGGATCCGCTTCCCCTTTGTTCCCGCGGGCCAGATCGGGTAGGCGAGGAAGATGTCGTCGAAGCCGGCTTTGGCGAACACCTCTGCCTCACCCACGTTGCCGGCAGTGATTCCCACGGCCCCGGCCTTCACCTGGCGTCGGCCGATCTCCACACACTTGTGTGTCTTGACGTGAGGCCTGACGTGGATGTCGTGCTCGGTGGCGAAGGCCTGCATACGGTCAATGTTTTGTTGCATCACGTCGGCCACCACGATCGGCGCGGGGGTGTCGATGCGCTCGACCAGCGCGTCGAGTACCCGTTGGAGGTGGTTCACGCTTCAGTCCTCGACGTACAGACCATCTGGATCTCGACCGGGCTGTTCAGCGGCAAGCTGGAGACACCGATGGCCGTGCGAGCGTGCCGCCCGTTCTCGCCGAGCAGGTCGACGAGCAGCGCACTGGCAGCGTCGGCGACCTTCGACTGGTCACCGAACTCGGGTGTGCTCGCGACGAAGACCAGCATCTGAACGATCCGGACCCGGTCCAGGCCGCCCACCGCATCAGCGGCGACGGCGAGGGCGTTGAGCGCGGCGTGACGCGCGAGGCCGCGGCCGGTCTCGAGGCCGACGTTGCGACCCAGGACGCCCTTGCCCAGGAGCCGGCCGTCGCTGTACGGCAGCTGACCCGCCACATACACACTGGAGTCGAGCGTTCGGTGGTTCTCGTACTTCGTGCTCTCACGGACGGCCGGTAGCTCCAGCCCGAGGGCGTGAAGCCGCTCCGTGGGAGAACTGCTCGAGACATCGATATCGGTCATCTCTCTCGGCTCTCCCGCGTGTGCGGTCCCAGCGCTGACGCGAAATGCTGTGCCAGCTGCCGCTGGAACGCGTCCGTGTCGCCCTGCAGCGCGGCCGCAGCCAACCTCTCGTGCTCCTCGGCGATGTCGTGCAGGTCGCTGTAAGAGCGATGGTCGACCGAGAGATACAGGCGCAGCGTGGTCTCCCAACCGTTCCAGAGGCCGCGCAGGACGCTGTGTCCCGAGAGGTCGTAGAAGAGCCTGTGGAACTGCAGATGCGCGTCGATGCTGGCCGGGATGTCGTTGGTCTCCGTTGCTTGATGAAGGTCAGCGATCGTCCGGTCCAGCCTGGCCCGCTCCGGCCCACGCAGCGATGCGAGCGCCAGCTGCCCGGCATACGGCTCGACGAGCAACCGGATCGAGGCGATCTCTGCGATCTCCTGGGCACTCACCTCCACCACGAACGCCCCGCGAAAGGGGACCCTCACGACCAGGCGCTCCTCCTCGAGCCTGGTCAGTGCTTCGCGGAGGGGGGAACGACTGATCCCGAGATCCGTCGCGATGTCTCTCTCGCGCAGCTGTCCACCGGGAGGCACAGTGCCGTCGAGAATGGCTGCCCGGAGCACGCGGTACACGCCTTCGGGAGTGGTCGTACGCTCCAGCCCGTCGAACTTCACGTCCATCCGTCAGGGACGCGGCAGGCCGAAGAGGACTGGCAGGTCCGCGATGTCGGTGATTCGCTCGTAGCCGAGCCAGTGCTCGTCGTGCTCGAAGCCGCGGTCGACGTACACCTTGTTCTTGATGCCCATGACCGCCGCGGGGCGGTGGTCGTACATCGGGCTCGCGGAGACGTGCACGATCTCGTCGGGCGTCACGCCGAGCTTGTCGAACATGTACTCGAACGCAGCGAGCCGCGGCTTGTAGACGCCCATCTGCTCGGCGCTGATGACGACCTCGAACGGGGCCTGGAGGTTCTCCGCGAGACGCTCGGCATGCGCGGTGTCGCTGTTCGTGATGATGACCAGCGGCACTACCTCGGCCAGGCGGTTCAGTGCGTCGGTGACACCGGGGTACGGACCCCACGTGGGGACGATCTCGTAGACCGCCCGCGCGTCCTCCTCGCGGAACTCGATGCCGACCTGGCGCGAGGCCCGCTCCATGGAGTCGGCGACGATCTGGTGGAAGGTCTTGTACGCGCCCATGCACTCGTCGATCCGGTACGCCTTGCAGATTCGCAGGTACTCATCGGTGACCTCGGCCGGCAGCCGTCCGCCCAGGACCTCGCGCATGGCGTCGTTGATGGCGAACTGGATCAGCGTTCCGTTCATGTCGAACGTCACGAACTTGGGCTTGATCTCGAATCCCACGGTTTCCTCCTGGAGCTGATTCAGAATTGCCGGCTGGACGTCTGGTCGATTGTCGACAATACGTGTAGAGTAGTCGACTGTCAACAATCATCAGTTACGATGCCGCTCCGACCATGCGGCCCAACCGCCTCTGTCCGAGTGACCAGTCACCGACTTGCGACAATGCCCCAATCCGAGGAGTGCCCATGAAGTTCACGTCCTACTGGCTCGACACGGCCCCGAAGGGCTCCATAGAGCGGTCGCAGACCACCGTCGAAGGACGCACCGATGTGGCCGTCGTCGGCGGCGGCCTGACCGGCGTCGTCGCGGCGTTACACCTCGCCCGACAGGGGGCGAAGGTGCACCTGTTCGAGCAGCACACCGTCGGGTTCGGCGCCTCAGGACGCAACGGGGGTATGGCCACCACTGGCATGTCAATCGGCATCCGGGACGCGGTGGAGAAGCTGGGCTTCGAGAGGGCGGCGTCGTTGTACCGCACGTACGGCCAAGCGGTCGACTTGATCGAGAAGCTCGTCACGGACGAAGGCATCGACTGCGACTTCGCGCGCCCGGGCAAGCTGATCCTTGCCTCCAAGGCGGCGCACCTGCACGGGTTCGAAAAGACCGCCGACCTGCTGAACACTCGGTTGGGCGTGGAGACGCAGGTGGTCCCGAGAACCGAGTTGCGTCGCGAGATCGGATCGGACGTCTTCCACGGTGGGATGACCGAGTCGAAGAGCGCCAGTCTCCACGTGGGCAAGTACATCCGCGGGCTCGGCGAAGCAGCTGAGCGTGCGGGCGTGACGATCCACGAGGACGCGCCGGTGCTGAAGCTGACCAGGCTCGGCTCGGGCCATGAGCTCGAGACCTCCCGAGGACGCATGCAGGCAGACCAGGTGCTTCTCGCCACAGGCGCCTACACCCGTCGGCCGTTTCGCTGGCACCAGGTCCGCATCGCACCGGTCGGCAGCTTCATCATCGCCACCGAGCCACTCGACGAGAGCGTGTGCGACGACCTCCTGCCCACGCGACGGGTCGCCTCGGACTCCAAGAACCTCCTGAACTACTTCCGGATCACCCCTGACAACCGACTGCTCTTCGGCGGCCGGGCACGGTTCGCAATGTCCAACCCCCAGTCCGACGAGAAGAGCGGCAAGCTGCTGCGCGACGCCATGGTGCACACGTTCCCCCAGCTGTCCGATACCAGGATCGACTACTGCTGGGGCGGCGTGGTGGACATGACGCTCGACCGGATGGTCAAGGCCGGCCAGCACGACGGCGTCTACTACTCCATGGGGTATGCGGGACACGGAGTACAGATGGCCACGTACATGGGGCGCGCGATGGCTGAGTACATGTCCGGTGTTCCCGAGGCGAACATCTGGCGCGACTTCGAGTTCCGACGCATCCCCGGCCACTTCGGTCCTCCGTGGTTCCTGCCCATTGCCGGGACCTACTACAAGTTCAAGGATCACGTGAGCTGATCAATGAGCTGCCCGTTGTCTCAGGTTGCCGCGCGGGCGAGCACTAGTTGATGGGAGTTCTCCTCTCCTCGGCGAGCCGGCTCATATCCGGAGGCCCAGCTCCCAGCGGCACCAAGTCCCCGCGGCGGGTCACACCGGGTGCGAGCCCAGGAACCATGCCCGATCCGCTCCGGGGAAACAACAACTTCGCCGCGTTTTCGCCGCCGCCGTGACACGGCTTCGCGTTCGCGCAGGTCACAGGCCTGCCAGAGTTGCCGTAAGTCCTACGGCCCCGCTTACCCCACCAGGGCATGGGCAAGGGGCCCCTTGCCAGCGTTTCCGCAGGTCAGGGGCCCCTTGGAGCACATGGTGGCAGGTGAAGGATTCGAACCTTCGAAGCTTTCGCGATGGATTTACAGACCGCGGTATGCCGCCAGCGCACCAGTGGCATCTCGGCTCGCCGGCCAATTACACCGCGATTTCCCCGCAGATGCCGGACGTCAGCCGCAGCGAGTGGACGCCATCCGGACAACAACATCTGGAGTTCGAGCGGCACCACGAAGCCGGAACTGAGCGCACGGCCGGACATCCCACGACCACATCACCTAACCCCCAAGGGGTCAACATATGGCTCAGTTCCCTCGCTCAGTCTCTCGGCGCGCAACGTTGTAGAAGCGCGTCTCTTGGTACTCCTCCAAACCTTCGCCGCCCCCCTCCCGCCCCAAGCCGGACTGCTTGAGCCCCCCGAACGGCGCTGCTGCGTTGGACGGCACGCCCTGATTGATGCCGACGAGGCCGGTCTGCAGTGAATCAGCCACATTGAGTGCCCGATCCAGGTTCTCAGTGAACACATAGCCCGCCAGACCGAACTCTGTCGCGTTCGCCCGTTGGACGACTTCTGCCTCATCTGTGAATCGTTGAATTGCCGCCACGGGTCCGAAGATCTCCGTCGAGGCCAGTTCTGCCTCGGCCGGCACGTGATCGAGCACCGTCGCCGGAAAGTAGCTTCCCTCCCCACCGTCGATGACTTCGCCTCGCGTAAGCAGCGATGCTCCCCGTTGCACCGCGTCCTCAACTAGACGACCCACGCTGCTGACAGCCTGATGGCTGATCAGCGGAGCCAGACCAACTCCGGGACCCAGGCCATCACCCATGACCACGTCACGCATCTTCTCGGTCAGACCCTCAACGAACGCCTCGGCAATGCCGTCCTGGACGTAGATGCGGTTGGCGGCAATGCACGACTGGCCCCCGTTTCGCATCTTCGCCGCGTAGGTTCCTTCGATGGCGCGATCGAGGTCGGCGTCGTCAAAGACGATCAGGGGCGCATTGCCACCGAGTTCCATCGATGGGCGCAGCACCTGCTCGGATGCGAGGCGCAGCAGAATCTTGCCCACCCGAGTTGAACCCGTGAACGAGATTTTCCGCACCCGGCTGTCGGTGAGAAGCGCTTCGCTGAACCCGGCCGCGTCTGTCGTGCTGATCACCTGAATCAGTTCAGCCGGCACGCCAGCTTGCCGGGCGAGGCCCACCGCCATAAACGTTGTCAAGGGCGTGAGCTCGGAGGGTTTGATCACCACGGGGCAGCCAGCGGCCAGGGCCGGTGCAATCTTTCTGGTGGCCATCGCCAATGGAAAGTTCCACGGGGTGATGAGCACGGCAAGCCCGATGGGAGCACGCCGCACCATGAGCGTTGGAGCACCATCGGGCGCGTCGCGGAAGCTGCCTGCGGGGCGCAGCGCTTCTTCGGCATACCACCGGACGAAGTCCGACGCGTAAGACACTTCGGCCCGCGACTCCTTCAAGGGCTTGCCCATCTCGAGAGTGATCAGCAGCGCAATCTGCTCTGCACTGTGTGTGATGAGCTCGTACCAAGCGTGCAACGCGTCTGCACGTTCCCGGGCGGTACGGCAGGCCCATCGTCGTCCGGCCTCGTCGGCCTGGCCTACGGCGTCGAGAGCCTCCTGCGGGGTGAGATCGGGCAGCGTTGCAAGCAATCGACCATCGGCAGGGTTGTAGATGCCAAATTCGCTTGATCCCCTGGGCAGATTCAAACTGGAGACGACCGTCTCGGCAGCAGCCAGCATCTGCGGATCGGCCTGGACCATCGCCCTACATCCTGAGGTCGTGCTCATCGGTCACTTCCCTTGAGAGATCGTTGGAACGCGGTAACTGCTTGAAAGACGATCGCCGGTCAGCGGGCGGTCGGCCGTGGAATGTGGTTGACCCTCATCGAATCCGGTGACCACTCAGCCCACCCCGAACCAGGATTTGAAGTGCGCATGAAGTTCGCCCATGCCCGCCTGACTCCCCGCCCCAACTGCTCGATGTCATCCCAGTTCGCGCCAGCAAGCATGGGAGCCGACGCCCACGCTTCGCGGCCACCCAGCAGAAACGGCAACTCCATGCAATGCGGAGAGCCCCAGGGGGAGTCCGGAACAGCCCACGTGAAGCAATAGGCCCATGCCTTGAAACCTTGCGCGCGTGCCTCCCGGAGAATGCCGATCGTCGGGTCGCGATACATGACGGAGGTGTCTGCCTGTACCTGCGCGTCGAGCAGCATTCGGACGTCCCACGTCAGACGATCGAAACCATGACTGAGTGCGGTGAACGGGAGGTCATCGTCGGCGGTCCAGCCGCCGAGTATCGGCATGTTCACGGGACGATCGATCTCAGGTCGAACGGGACCCCAGGTCGGACCGTTCATTCTTGCGGCGAAAACGCCCTGCGCGTGGAGCAGCTCGTCGACCGTGAGGTCGTGAGCGTTGCGCCCTGATAGCACCGAATCGAAGGCTCTGGCGTGAGCCCGAGCCGTCGTCGGGCTGTATGTGACGGAGGGATCACGAAGGTTTCCACTTTGGAGAATGGCACCAACCACGTGCGGACCAAGGCCCCAGCGCAGCATCACCTCAATCGACATCGCGCCTGCCGACTGCCCGGCCAGCACGATGCTCTCCGGATCACCCCCAAACTCCCGAATGTTCCGATGAACCCATTCAATGGCAGCCATCTGATCGGTCATGGCCGGACTTGGCCCTTCCATCCCATCCTCGTAATAGTGACCCAGCACGCCAAGTCGAAACGTTACGGCGACAACTACCACGTCCTGTTCCGTCGCCAATCGCGCACCGTCGTACCACGGAAGCTCCCCACCGCCACTGACGTGCGCTCCACCGTGAAACCAGACCAGCACAGGTCGTGTCCCCCTGAGGTCCGGCGTGTGGATGGACAGCACCTGACAGTCTTCGCGCTGGGTGAGGGGGGCCTGCGGGCCCAAGGCAATCGCTAGCCGAGAGGGTTGCTGGGGCGGAAGAGGCCCTCGCGTCCCCTGAGGAACTGCATCCTCGAACGGCAACAGTTCTGCAGGGGCAAAGCGTTCGGCTCGCCCGTACGTGATGTTCCTGAAGACCAACGCTTGGTGCAAGCGCCCGACGATAGGTTCACCCATCGCACTCCCCTGATTTCCCTGCGCCATCGAGTCGGTTACCGAGGCAGGCGACTGATGCGTAGCGAAGTCGCCCCTTCGTTCAGAGTCCGGCCAGCCGCGTCCGCGAACTTGTCAGCGTTTGTCGACAGACGCCCCACAAGCGAGCCGTGTAGGCCCTCCTCCCAGAGGTGACGCAGGTCCACCTCGCCATACATGAACGCCAGTTCGAACATGGGCCCCGTTCCGGGCGCAAGACGGTCCGAGTCGAGGACGGCGAAATCGTTCTTGGCCGCGTGGAAGAACATGACCTCGCCAGGACGCGGACGCATCGTCTTGTTTTCGATCGGTGGCACGTCCGCCATCGCGGGCAGGAAGCAGTAGATTTCATGGCCATCGAAACAGGCGTGCTGTGTCGTCGTCTCTAACGGCGTGGACAGAACATCCCAGATCGCGCGGCACACGCGGGGTGCTCGCCCGTCGTACATCTCCAGCGTTGCCGAGATGCGCAGATCGGGCAGCTCAACCTGCAGATTCAGCATAGGGATCTTCGTCCAATCCGCGCACGGGCTCCCATCCGCATCAACACCCCTGCCGCGGCTTCTTCGGCCTCTTGGCACAGGGCGAGCTCGTCAACACCGATAACACGGCCACGGTCGACAACCAGCTCGCCTTCGATCCAGACCGACTCCACACTCCCTCCGTCTGCCGACAGGACGAGCTGATTGACGGGATCGATCATGGGAATCCACTCAGGTCGCAGCGCGTCAAACATGACGAGATCCGCACTCTTGCCAGGTTCGAGCGAGCCGGCGAAGCTGGCGACTCCCAGGGTCCGCGCCCCGCCGACCGTGCACATGTCGAACAAGTCGTCGGCCGAGAGCCCACTGGACGGGATATCGCTGTCCGGCTCGCGGATCTCTGCTGCGAACACGTGCAAAGCTCGAAGGACGTCGCTGGTGTTCGACACGTTGACTGTGTCTGTGCCCACTCCCACGGGAATGCCTCGCCCCCGCAGCTCGGCCAAGTCCCGCGCTGCACGGGTGCCGGTGCACCGGACCACTGAGGCGCCCGTGCGCTGGATGGCATCCAGCTCCGCAGCCGTACTGACGATCTGGTGCACCAGGCGCACGTTGTCACTGAGGATTCCCAGACGTTCGAGATGCTCCACTGGCGTCACGTCGTCGCCGAAGGATGACCGGTGTGACTCGACTTCGCCAGCGTCGAACGAATGGTGGAAATCGAGAAAGGTCCCATGCCGATCAGCGAGCGACTTGGCACCCTCGAGCAGAGCGTCCGAGCTCATTCCCAGACCTATGGTCGTTGCGAGGGGCGCAATCCGGGGGTGCCGTCCGGCGACCTCGTCCATCGCGCCCGATAGTCGATCCAGGGCTTCCGTCGTATCCATCGACAATCCAGGCGGCGCAGAGGCGTGATCCCAAGACCAACCGCCAAGGTGAGCACGGATCCCGGTGGTCGCCAAGGCATCGGCGACCACGCCGGGGTGGCGCACCGTTCCACCGTCAGCCACCATCGTGACGCCCTTGGTGAGGAGGTCACACCCAGCAAGCGTGGCGGCGACGCCCTCCTCACGACTGGTGAGGGTTTCGTAGTAGGGAAATACCCACTTGAAGAGATACGCGCTGGTGTCGCTGACCGCCAACGGGACGAAGCCCCGCAGAAGGTGCTGGCTGACGTGGAGATGCCCGTTGATGAGGCCGGGCGTCACGACCTTCCCTCTGGCCATGACGCGCCGACCCGCATCGAATCGAGCAGCCAACTCAGCACTCTCGCCAACCGCAGCGATTCGCCCAGCCCTGATCGCGACACCACCGTCTCGGTGGACGCGATGCTGCGAGTCGGCTGTCACCACCACCGCCCCAAGGATCAGGAGGTCACATACCTCTCGTCCATCGGCAATGTCCGAGTTTGACCCCGTCACTGCTACTCGCCGTCCGTGGGGAGTAGTCCGATAGTGCGCAAGGTTTCGAGCCGGCCGAGGGACGTCCATGGCTTATCAGCACGCTCGAGGCTCAAGGCGGCTCGATGGCTGACGGTCGTTTCCTCGTCGACCGCCATGTGTGCCTCGTCGATGACCACGCCGTAGTCATGGCGTGCTCCCGCGACAGACACGTAGCCGTCCAGCACATCGGAGAGCACCATCTGAACATCGCGATCGAGCGGGTCGCCCCATCCACCGCCACCGCCGCTCTGGGCAACGACCACCTGCCCCTCATGGACGGCGATCTGCATCTCGGCGCTCGAGATCATCAGCTCGTCGTCAGAACCTTCACGGAACACCATGTAGTTGCCCACCCCGGGACTTCCACCTTGGAAGCCCCTGAGCGGATTGATCGTCGCCTGCACGATTCCGGTGTGATAGGTCGGCCCGCTGGCCCTGTAGGGCTGTCGACGCAGCATGTACGCCGAGCTGCCCCGCCACTGGCCTGGCGCCGCGGTGTCCGTCGTGTACTCGGCCTGCCAGTACAGGCAGGGGTATTGAATCTCGCTCATCTCGATCGAGTTGATTTGCAGGGCCGAGAAGATCGGCGTCCATGCACCCCAACCATCCACACCGTAGGTGCCTCCGGCGGAGCAGGGCGATGCGTGGTAGTCGAACTGGATGAAGTCTTCGTCCTGGCCGCTGCGGCCGTCCTTTCCGACAGACCACAGATCTGCGAGGTCAATCACCGTGGTCCCCACGCTCCTGGGGGCGAACTGCTCGAACGCGGCCATGACGGCCTCGCCCACGTCTGCGCCGATAGCCGTTGTCGCAAGACCTGCACCCACAGGCGGGAGAGAGTGAACGACTGAGCCCGGTACCGTCACCGACTCCACCGACCGATACACGCCCGAGTTGATCGGCAGATCCGGCGCGAGCGCTGACAGACCGCTGTACAGGTAGGACAAGGTATTCGCCCGCGTGCTGTTGATGACACTCGGCGTCTGCGGATCGCTGCCCGAGAAGTCCGCGCGAATCCGATCGCCCTCGATCTCGACCTTCACCCGGACGGTGATGTTCTCGTGTCCTTGGTAATCCGTGTCGAGGGAGCTTTCACCGTGGTAGATACCGTCTGGCCACTCCCGAACGATGTCGCGAAAGCGGCGCTCGGTGTAGTCGAGGAGGCCCTCGACCGAGTCGCGGACGGTTTCGACTCCATACTTCTCGACCAACTCCCTCAGCCGAGTCTCGCCCACCGTGCAGCCGCCGATCATGGCACCGAAATCTCCCTCCATCATCTGCGGCATACGGGTGTTGGACAGCATGAGAGACCAGACCTCACGCCGGAGCTGACCCTTTTCGTAGAGCTTGAGTGGAGCGAAGCGAAAGCCCTCCTGCCAGATCTCGGTCGCATGGGGGTTCATGGAGCTGGCTACAGGACCGCCCGCGTCGAGCACGTGTCCACGAACCGCAGGGAAGAACAGCGGTTCACCATCGAAGAAGACGGGCTTGACCACCGTGTAGTCAGGAATGTGACTTCCACCGTGGTACGGGTCGCTGACGATGATGACGTCGCCCTCGCTGAGATCACCCGCGAAGAACCGAAGACATTCCTCCACCGATTGAAGGCTCGGAAAGACTTGGTTGGGAACCGCGTCTGCTCGGGCGATCAGGCTGACCTCTTCGTTGTTGTAGTAGAAGAGCCCTCCCGAGCAATCGTGGGCCTCATTGAAGATCGGCTGAACTGCCGTGCGAACCATGGTCTGCACGACCTCTGCAGCAACCGTCTCCATGTAGTTGCGAATGATCTCCGTGGTCACCGGATCAGCGGCCATGAGTCCCCCTCGGTGTCGAGGCCGTCCCTTGTCTCTGCGAAGAAGACGGAGTGCGGTCTGGTGAGTTGAGTCCATAGGTGCGGATTGCGTCTCGCGGCGAGATGAGGCCGTCCAGGACGTCCGCCTGTACGGCGGATGGGTCGCGAAGAAGTGGATCGCCGTAACCGGGACCACCAGCGGACACCAGTCTCAAAGACCGATAGCGCATCGGTTCGTTGACGACGACGGCCGGGGTCGGCATGTCAACCCCGTCCTGCGAGAAGCGCACAAAGCCGCCGGCTCCACGTCGCTCCCCCGAGTTGGAGGGCGGCGCGAACAACGTGATTGGTCGGTCGATCGGGATGTCGATGAGTACCTCGACCGCCGCCGCTCCGCGCCATTCGCCCGACCCCGCACTGTCTTCAACCAACTCCATTCGACGGATCGGCAGGTCACTTGTCGAGTTCCACGCCTCAATCGACGGGAATGATGCACGGGCCAACGTTGCAGCGGCACCCCAGCCATCGACGCCATCGATCGCGCAACCCCGACCGATCGCGAACTGTCCCGGGTCGACCCGTCGCATGACATCGACATCCGGCGCGACGACGACCAGTGGGCGTGAAGCGCCGGGGTTCACCGCCACTGCAGACAGAGCGCCTGCGAAGGCTTCGGAGACGGCTTCGACGATCTCTGAACCGCAGTGATAAGGCGACCAACCAACGGCAGCTGGGCGATCCGCATGGACCAGTGAGCCGGGTGCCAGGACGATGTCAACAACGCGGGTCAACCCGGAGTTGACCGCGATGTCTCGCCCCAACACACAGAGCAACGGCGCGAGTGCAAGGCCTGTGGTGTTGCCGGCTGTGCTGTTGACGAAACCAATCCCCTGCGGATCCGAGTCCGACAGATCGATCGTCAACCTTTCGCCGTCGATCGTGCACCGCGCCTTGACGAGTCCCCGGATCGACTCCACACCGTTGTGTGTCAGGACAGCCTCGCCCTGACCAGTTCCGTCCGGCCAACTTGCGACCAGCGACCGTACTCGGCGTTCCGTGTAGTCCAGCGTGTAGTCGGCAGCCGCCTTGACGAGCTCGAGGCCGTACCTCTGGACGAGGTCGTTCAACCTGTCGCGCCCGAGGTGCAGACTCGCCACAAGCGTCTCCAGGTCACGGGCGACCTCGTCCTCCAGTCGGCTGTTCAGCAGCACGGTCTGCACGATGTCACGCACGGGCCGGCCGTAGCGGCGCACCTTCACGGGTGACAGGGGCACCCCCTCCCCCCACACGTCCTCGGCGGGCGGGTAGTAGCTGCCGCCAAGCATTCCGCCGACGTCTCTTACATGCCCGACGGCAATGAGGTGAAGAACGGTCGTGCTGTTGATGATGAGCGGCATCAGCACGGTCCAGTCGTGCACTGTCCGGGGACCGCGGTGCGGATCGCTCACTAGGGCCACGTCACCGTCTTGCATGTCGAACTTGAAGTACCGAGTCAGACCGCGGGCGGTTTCTTCCAGGGCGCCCAACCGCAGCGGGTTGTCGAGCGCCACCACTTCGCCGGTCGGACTGACGATCCCGACAGCGAAGTCTCGCTCCTCATTGATGCTCGGCGCGAGTGCGCCACTCGACAGCATCGAAGCCATCTCAACGGTGACGGCTTGCAGCTTGTGACGAAGGATCTCTAGGTCGACCACTCCGGTCTCGGAAGCAGTCACTCCACGACCTCGATGACATAGGTCTCGAACTGGTCGAGGACTGCTTCTTGGTTGGGCAGAACAACGATCGTGGTGTCGGGCTCGTGGATGACGGCAGGGCCGAGAATGAGGTTGCCCGGCTTCAACTTGTTTCCGTCGTATACCCGGGTGTCGTTGAAGCCAATGCTCTCGAAGTAGACCGTGCGCGATCCGACGAGCGCCGCGTCTGAGCTCTCCCCATCGAACGGGAGCGCCTTGCCAATGAAGGGTTCACGCTCTCCCGTGAGCTCCAGGCGTGCCGACACGATCTCGACCGGCTCGCCGGGTCGGGAGAACTTGTACAGCTGGTGGTGCAGATCGTGGAAGTCTCGGATGGCCCGCGACAGATTCACCTTGGTGATCCGACGAGTTCGGCTCTTGAGCGGAACGACTACTTCCTGGACCTGACCGGGATATCGAATGTCGAGGAATCGGTCCACCTGCACTCCCAAGGTGGACCCTGCGTTGTCAAGCAGACCCTCGGCCTCATCCTGCATGCCGACCAAGACATCGCTGAGCAGGTCCAGCTCGACCTTCTCACTGTTCTGCAGAACGGTACGAATCCTGGATACCTTGAAGTCGGCCATCAGCCCGCCCTGTGCACTGAGCACGGAGGCATTCTTGGGCACCAGCACAGTCTTGATACCCACATCGAGCGCCTGGACGCCAGCGCTGATGGCACCACCGCCGCCAAAGGCCATGAGGGCGTAGTCGCGAGGGTCGCGACCGCGGGACACCGACACGAATCGGAGCGCGTCGGACATCGCGTGGTTTGCGATGCGGCTGATCCCCACCGCTGCCTCCTCGATCGACATGCCAAGTGGCTTCGCGACGTGCTCTTCGATGGCTCTGCGAGCGGCTTCGACGTCGAGTTCGATCGCTCCGCCCACAAAGAAGCTGGGCTCGATGTAACCAAGCACGACATTGGCGTCCGTGATGGTCGGGCGCTCTCCGCCACGGCCGTAGCAGGCAGGTCCGGGGAAGGCTCCCGCGCTCTCCGGGCCGACGCGAAGAGCTCCCGCGCTGTCGACCCAAGCCACGGACCCACCGCCCGCCCCAATCGTGTGGACATCGATCAGAGGTACGGCGATGCGGTATCGGCTGAGCCACTGGTCGGTCGCTACCTCCGGGCGTCCGTCATGGATGAGACACACGTCGTAGCTGGTCCCGCCCATGTCGGCCGTGATCACATTCCGGTAGCCCGACTGCTCGCCGAGGCGGGTCGCCGCCACGACGCCTCCGGCCGGACCGGACAACACAGCATCGACGCCGTGGTCACCCGAATATGCGGCGTCCATCACGCCACCGTTTGACTGCATGATCAGCAGTGACCCGGCCAGGCCTGCGTCGCGAAGACTGCCCTCGAGCTTGTTGAGGTACTCCTTCAACTGCGGGCTTGTGTACGCGTTGACGACAGTCGTGCTGACCCGCTCAAACTCTCGAATTTGCGGCAACACGTCGGACGACAAGGTCACGAAGACACCCGGCAGTTCCTCCGCCGCAATCTCCTTCACCCGTTGTTCGTGCTCGGGATTGACGAAGGAGAACAGAAGCATGACCGCGATTGCCTCGATGCCGGCTTCGCCGAAGTACTTCAGAGTCTGGCGAACTGCGTCCTCGTCGAGAGCCTTGACGATGAGCCCGTCCTCATCGATTCGCTCAGGCACGCCCACACGGAAGCGACGCGGAACGATTGGATGGGGTGCAGGCAGACTGAGATCGAAGAGGCTCTCTCGATAGCCCCGCCGGAGCTCGATGACGTCGCGGAATCCCTCGGTCGTGATGAGGCCCGTCTTGCATCCGTTGTATTCGAGCATCGTGTTGGTGACGACCGTGGTACCGAGAACGATGAGCTCCATGTCCGCCAACAGGGCCGACCGGGTCAGACCGTAGTGCGCCGCTGCGGCGTCGACGGCCTGGAGGACGCTGACCGATTCATCGCCTCGTACGGTCGGCACCTTGCCCTTGAACGGTTGGCCCCCACCGGTGGCCACGAAGTCGGTGAACGTCCCGCCGACGTCGATGCCTAGCCTGTATGACATTGATGCTCCTTGTGACGTGAGATGCGACGAAGACAGGGGTCAGGACTCGAGCAGACGCTTGAGTGCGTTCAACTCGTTCTCCAGGGACAGCAGGGACGAGCGCCAGTCGTCATCCGAGAGCTCGGGTTCCCGAGTAACCGTGAAGACGACGTCTGCCCCTTCGCCATTAGCCAGGACACGGATCGGCAGCGGATAGCTGTAGGGCCCATCGATCGGCGCGAGGTAGAGGTCAAACGTCCCGCGATCGAGATCGGTGTCGACTCGGAATCGGCGCTCACCCGGGACCGTCGAGACGCGGTACGTCGATTCGTCGATCATCACGACCGGACTCGTGAAGTAGTCGATCGCCCACTCCGAGTACCGGGTCGGGTCAGCCAGAAGTGCCGTTACCACCGAAAGGGGCCGCCGGACTGTCACGGCACGCGTACCTCGTTCGTGGGTCCAGACTTTCGTGTCGCTTGCCATCAGTCTTGTCTCCGTTGTCGTTCGGGCGGATCGCCGTCAACTTGTGGTTCACCCTCCGTGGGATCTCCGCGAAACCTACTTTGTTCTAGTAGGTTTGTCTAGGGACTTGGACCTCCTTCCTGTCGCAGCGGAAGGCGCGGATCGGTGCGCTAGTTTGAGGCGCATGAGCCAAAACAGCGCGCTTGACGTTGTGAGCGTTGGTGAACTCGCCGCACAAGTTGGCGTGAGTCCCCAGACGTTGCGCACCTGGGAGGCCCAGGGACTGATCACTTCGGAGCGGACGGCTGGCGGTCAACGCCGCTACTCGACGAGCCAAGTCCAACGAGCGACCCAGATCGCCGCACTACGGCGTCAGCACGGGTGGAACCCCGCCGCCATCCGAACAGCTCTCGGTGAAGCACCCGGAGCCACCCAGCCTGACTCTGATCGGGAGAACCGGATGCTCCGCGCGGCACGAAATCGTCGAGGCCTCAGCCTTCGTCGGGCGGCTGCGGCCATCGGCGTCTCGCCGGCGTTGCTTTCCTCTGTGGAACGCGGTCAGGCGACCGTATCCACCGAACTGTTCTCACGCATCGCGGACGCCTATGAAATGCCAATGGCGGCATTGGTCGCCTATGGCCCATCCGAGCAATTGGTCATCCGCAGGGATGATCGGCCAACCGGCCGTGGAAACGTCACCTGGGAGGAACTCGCCTTTCCCGGTCATGGACTTGCTCCTTCACTTGTGACAGTTCCAGGAGGCGAAGGCAGCGGCGGCGAGTACTCGCGCGTCGGTGACACGTTTGCGTTTGTGCTGAAGGGATTGATGAGCTTCACCGTCGCCGGCCAGCATCTCGAGGTCCGTGAGGAGGACTCGCTTCTTGTTCCCGCACAGACGCGCTTCTCGTGGAGCAACGAGTCGGAGGACGAGGCCCGTGTCATCTGGGTGGAGACGATCCCCCCCGGTTCGTGGTCCGACGCCCACGTGCAACAGCTCGCCTCGCGAGCCAAGTCTCCCAACGGGTAGCACCGTTTTGCCAGCGCACTGCGATTCCAGCCTGGGCAAGGGACGGCTGCCGGCCGTTTGGACCCACCGGCCGGCAGCCACCCCAGTCCGCCCTACCCCGACGAGGGGCGCGCTGGTTCTCTCAAACTAGATCATCGACAGGCGTGACTACGGTCGCGAGATCGCGTGGCGCGCGCCGATCCAGGTACGCACCGCGTATGAGCCCAAGCACAAATGCGCCAGCCACCGAGCCAATGATGATGGCGTTCACGCGCCCACCTCGTCCAGTGAAGAGATCCAGCTGATCCACGATCTGCCAAAGGAACACCGCGAGCAACGTCGCCGCCACGGTCGGAGCCACAAGAACCTCCCAAACACCATGGCCGCGACGATCTTTCGCGAAGAAGACGACGATCGCGACACTCGCCGCAATCTCGAGGGCCGGGATCCCGATCAAAGCCGGCGAGCTCCCGAGAACGAACAGATCAAGGAACGGGTCGGCGCCCAGAGCGATCGTGACTAGCACGGCACCGATGGTGAGCGCTGTATGGGCGACGCTGCTGCGCCACGGAGCGCGAGTTCGCGTGCTCAACACAGCGAACCAACGGGGAATCAACCCGTCATTGCCCATGGCGGCCAGGTAGCGCGCGGTTGCATTGTGGAATGCCAACACTGAGGCGAACCAGCTGAATACGACCATCAGCTCGACGAAGTGGCGCATCCCGCTGCCCACGTATCTGTCCGTCACAGCGAAGAAGACACCGACTGGGTTGGCGTTGGCCATCTCTACAGTCGCAGAACTACCCAACGCCACCACGATCGCCCAGCTGACGTAGGCGTACAGAACAGACATCAGCACCAAGGCGCCGATCGCGGCACGGCGGATCGTCCGAGCACGATCTCGCGTTTCGGACGAGTAGATCACGGTCGCCTCGAACCCGGCGAAGGCGACGATCGCCAGGGCGAATGTGGTTCCCACGCTCCCGTCAAACAACACGGCCGGTTTGAAAGGATCCAGCGTCAGACCGCCTGCGCCACCTTGAACGAGGACTGACGTGCAAACGATGAGCAGGATGGCGACCTCGATCGTGATCACGACACCAAGAAGGCGAGCGTTCAGCTCAACATTGAGAACCCCAAGGATTCCCATCACCACCGCTCCGAGGAGCGCCCACACCCACCACGGCGCGTCCAGGCCAAAGGTGTCCAAAGCGAAGTTGCCCGCGAGCACGGCAAGGACACCGACCGCACCCGTAGCCGCGCACGCATACGTCACGGCGGCCATGAAGGCGGCACCGGTTCCCATGCTTCGACCAAGGCCTGCCGTCACGAACTCGTAGAGTCCACCTCTGCGACTGATGTGGCGCGACATCGCGACGTACCCGACAGCGAAGATGCCGAGGACGACAGCGGTGACGACCACGGCCAACGCGTAGCCGGTGCTCCCTCGTCCCAAGGCCAAGGGGATCGTACCGACCGAGAAGCCCAGGGGCGCTGCTGCCGCGATCACGAAGAACAACAGATGTGCGGCATTGAGTCGCCGCGGCTCTTGATTTGACATCGTAGTCCTAGGGTTCTTGTCCTCGGCTCGCCCGGGGCTCTCCCGGAACTTACGAGTGTCTAGTAGGTTCGTCAAGAGGGGTCGACGACTTATCTCGCAGCAGCCCGTCACATCCGCCCGCCTTACGCCGGTTCCTCACCGTACGTCTCGAAGCCGGGGCGCCCTGCTAATCTCACGACGAGATCTGGGCCATCCTGAGATCTTCCGGACGAGAGTGAACGCCGTACCCGGTGCGACGACGGCGTTTGACCGGAGGTTCGTCGTGGAACAAGTCATCTCTGTCGTCGGCACCCTGTGCATTCTCAGCGCCTTCGTAGCAATTCAAGCCGGCCGCCTCGATACGAGAGGGTTGACCTACCTCGCCCTCAATGTGGCCGGCTCGGTGGTCTTGAGCGTCATTGCGATTCGGGACCACCAGTGGGGCTTCTTACTCCTCGAAGGCGTCTGGGCCCTGGTGTCTACGCGGAGCCTCATCGTCGCGCTCGTCGCCGACAGGGGCAACGGAAAACACCCTGATCCGGCTCGCAGCTCAGCCCCCTGACCCGGGTTACCGAGAATCGCCACGGTGCGAAACTCCATCGCGAATGCATACCTCCACCCAACGCATCCGCGCTGGTCAGCGGCCCAGGAGTCCGACTGTCACCGCCTTCGGAATCTGCATTTCCCCGCGCATTCACCGCGCGCCCAAATCGGCGCAGCGTTTCCGCAGGTCAGAGGCCTGGCGATTCGACCGTAAATCTTCCTGCGTGACATACCCCTACCAGGTACTGACAGAGGGCGCCCGATCCACGTCTCCGCATGTCAGGCGCCCTCTCGTGCACTGGGTGGCAGGTGAAGGATTCGAACCTTCGAAGCTTTCGCGATGGATTTACAGACCAACGTAAGCCGCCCGCTGACCTGCTACTTCTCGGCTCGCCGGCGAACTTCGCCGCGAATTCGCCACAAACACTCGACGTCCACCGGCCCTTGCCAGCGGGTGACGGATAGGTCTCGCCGCCCTTCGCGAGCTGTTGCTGATGGCGCTGTCCCTGTTTTCGGTCCGCGTCCAAGCGGTTCGAGCAGACGATCAGGGCGGCGGCGGGTTCTTGCGGTAGTTCGGTTGGCGTTGCTGGGAAGCAGCCAAGAGTTGGTCCTCGAGGTTGAATACCTCGGTGAGGCCGGGCGCGCTCTGGTCAGCGCGACCGGTGAGGTTGGCGAAGTACTCGCGGGACTCCTCTTCCCATTTCGCGGTTCGCGGATCCTTGGCGAGGGCTGCAGCCGCCGTAGCGTCGTCGTCGACCTCGTAGTACCCGATCAACAGACCGTCAGGTCGGACGAACAGAGAGTAGTTACGCCGACCCGACTCGTGGATCGCGTCGAGTACCTGCGTGTCGACGGCCCGATGCCGCTCGATGTAGTCGGCAAGCGCCTCGGGGCGGATCTGCAGCTGGAAGCACACGCGCTTCATCAGGCTCTCCTCCGTGCTGGTGTGGTGGACGCCCGGGCGATGAGCTCGGGACAGAAGACGACGTGCTCGTGGCGGTGCTCAGAGCCGTGGGCCGCCTCATCCATCAGCAGCCGCGCCGCCGTGCGGCCCAGGAGCTGCCGAGGCTGGGCGACAGTGGTGAGGGGAACCGCAGCCGCTGCGGCGTACTCGATGTCGTCATAGCCGACGATCGAGATGTCGTCGGGCACAGAGACGCCGTGCTGAACCAGGTGCTGGAGAAGTCCCAGCGCCAGCAAGTCGTTGGCACAGAACACCGCAGTCGGGCGGCGGTGGCGTGGAAGACCGAGCAAACGTTCCCCCGCGCGACGCCCCTCAGCGACGGTGATACCGCCGGTCTCCAAGAGGACTAGGTCGTCAGCTCCAAGGCGCACGCTGGATAGCGCCGCGAGGGCACCGGCGTAACGGTCGGCAACCTGAGGGATCGCGAGGGGCCCGCCGATGAAGGCGAGCTTCCGGTGGCCCAACTCGTGCAGGTGGGTCATGGCCAGGTCGCCGCCGGCGATATCGTCGACACCGACTGAGCACCAGTCGTGGGTGCCCTGCGGTGCTCGGTCGACAAGGACGACGGGCACGCCCTGCTCGCGAAGCCGGGTCAGCCGTGGGTTCGCGTAGTCGGTCGCGGTGATGAGGAGCCCTCGTACGCGCAGCTGGGTGAGGTGCTCGAGGTAGCCGTTCTCGCGGTCGGTGTCGAGGTCGCTGTTGCACAGGAAGAGCGAGAGGTTCTCGGCCTTGGCAACCTCCTCGATCCCCCGGGTGACGTCGGTGAAGAAGGGGTTCGAGGCGTCGAGGACGAGATAGGCCAGCGTGCGGCTGCGTCCGGCAGCCAACTGGCGCGCAGACGCATTGGGGACGAATCCGAGTTTGGTGATGGTCATTCCCACCTTCACCCGAGTTGCGGGGCGCACGATCTCGGGCCGGTTGAGGACGTTGGACACCGTTCCGACGGACACTCCTGCCGCGGCCGCGACGTCCTTGATGCTCACCGAGACCATGGCTGCTCCCATCCCCCGGGGGAAGGTGCCGCGCTCGCCGGGCCTGGCGCCCTCGCGGCTCGCTCCTAGAGCACGTGGCGTCCGCCGCGGCCGGGGACTCGAGGTGTCGTCGGGGCACGTTGCTGGTTCAGGTAGGGACATGGACACGCACTTCCTGGGTGGCCCGCAGGTCGGCGCGGATGGCCTCGAGGGAGTCAGGGACGGCGCCGTACGCCTTGGCCTGGACGAGGATGTTCCCGAGGGCTGTGGCCTCGACGGGGCCGCCGGTCACGGGCACACCGACGAGGTTGGCGGTGAGCTGACACAGCAGGCCGTTCTGGCTGCCACCCCCGACGATGTGGATCATCTCGATCTCCTCGCCAGCGAGACTTTCGGCCTGCTTGAGCGTGTGTGCGTATGCCGTCGCGAGAGAGTCCAGGACGCACCGCACCGTTGCGGCGGGCTCTGTCGGCCTGGGCCCGCGTCGAGCAGCCGCCGTGGCGATCCGCTCGGGCATGTTGCCGGGAGCGATGAAGTCCGGGTCGTCCACGTCGATGACGGGACCACCGCGCGGGAGGGTCTCGGCTTCGGTGAGCAGAGAGGGCAGGTCGAGGTTGAGGCCCCCTTCACGCCAGGTTCGCATGGACTCTTGAAGGAGCCAGAGACCGCCGACGTTGCGCAGGTAGCGGATTCGCCCGTCGACACCGCCTTCGTTGGTGAAGTTCGCCTGCTGGCTCTCCGCCGTCAGGATCGGCTTGTCGAGCTCGAGCCCGGCCAGCGACCAGGTGCCGCTGGAGACGTAGCCGAACCGGCGTCCGACCGCAGGGATTGCCGCGACGGCGGAGGCGGTGTCGTGCGAGCCGACTGTGGTGACGACCGTGCCGCTGAGCAGGCCGGTGGCGTCGCGGATCGCGGGCAGGATCCTGCCGCGGAGCTGTCCGGGCTGCTGGATCTCCGGGAACAGGGCGGGGGCCACGTCCAGGGCGCTCATGATCGCTGGTGACCACTCTCCAGTGCGGACATCGAACAGCCCCGTGGTGGAGGCGTTGGTCGCTTCGCTTCGAAGCTCGCCCGTCAGCCAATACGAGAGCAGGTCGGGCAGCAGGACGACGTGGGCTGCCTGCTCCCACTGCTTGGACGACCGCTCGGCCTCGAGCTGATAGATCGTGGTGAAGGGCAGGTACTGCAGCCCGGTGATCGCGTACAGCTGGTCCTGGCTGATCCGGTCGTGGACCCGCTCGTGGAGTCCGTCGGTGCGGCTGTCGCGGTAGGAGATGGGTTCGGCGAGGAGGCGTCCGTCTGCGTCGAGCACGCCGTAGTCGACGGCCCAGGTGTCGATGCCGATGGACTCGACCAGGGGGAACTGGGCTGCCAGTGCGGTCAGGCCGGTGAGCACCTCAGAGAAGAGTCCGGTGAGGTTCCAGCGGAGGTGACCACCCTGCATCGCCGCTCCGTTGGCAAAGCGATGCAGGGTGTGTAGTTGGGTCCCGCCACTCGTCGGGTCGACGACGCCGGCCATGACCCGGCCACCGGAGGCGCCGATGTCGATGGCGCCGAAGACCCTGGGTGCCATGGTCTAGCGGAGGAAGGCGTTGGCGACGCCGGAGTCGACGGGGATGTGGAGGCCGGTGGTGTGGCTGAGCTCGTTGGAGGTGAGGACGGCGGCGGCGTTGGCGACGTGCTCGGGCAGGACCTCGCGGCCGAGCAGGGTGCGCTTGGCGTAGTAGGCGCCCAGGTCCTCCTCGGCGACTCCGTAGACCTCGGCGCGCTTGGCGCCCCAGCCGCCGGCGAAGATGCCGCTGCCGCGGACGACTCCGTCGGGGTTGATGCCGTTGACCTTGATGCCGTGCTCGCCGAGCTCGGCAGCGAGCAGCCGCACCTGGTGGGCCTGGTCGGCCTTGACCGCCGAGTAGGCGATGTTGTTGGGGCCGGCGAAGACCGAGTTCTTGGAGGAGATGTAGAGGATGTCGCCGCCGAGCTTCTGGGCGATCATCGCGGCCGCCGCGGACTTGGAGGTGAGGAAGCTGCCCTTGGCCATCACGTCGTGCTGCAGGTCCCAGTCGGCTTCGGTGGTCTCGAGCAGTGGCTTGGAGATGGACAGTCCGGCGTTGTTGACGAGCAGGTCGATCCCGCCGAAGGCGAGCAGGGTGGCGTCGACGGCCGCCTGGACGGCGGCGGCGTCGGTGACGTCAGCCTGGACGCCGACGGCGACATCCGTGCTCCCGAGCTCGGCGGCGGCGGCCCGGGCCTTGGCGAGGTCGAGGTCGGCGATGACGACGCAGGCGCCTTCGGCGGCGAGCCGGGTGGCGATGGCCTTGCCGATGCCTGAGGCGGCGCCGGTGACGAGGGCGATCCGGCCGGCGTGGGAGCGGGGCTTGGGCAGGCGGGCGAGCTTGGCTTCCTCGAGGGCCCAGTACTCGATGCGGAACTTCTCGGACTCGTCGATGGGGGCGTAGGTGGAGACGGCCTCGGCGCCGCGCATCACGTTGATGGCGTTGGTGTAGAACTCGCCGGCGACGCGGGCGGTCTGCTTGTCCTTGCCGTAGGAGAACATCCCCACGCCGGGGACGAGGACGATGGCCGGGTCGGCGCCGCGGATGGCCGGGGAGTCGGGGGTGGCGTTACGGTCGTAGTAGCCCTGGTAGTCCTCGCGGTATGCCGCGTGCAGCTCGGCGAGGCGGGCGACGATCTCCTCGACTGCCGCGTCGGCCGGGAGGTCGACGACGAGCGGCTTGACCTTGGTGCGCAGGAAGTGGTCCGGGCACGAGGTGCCGAGTGCGGCCAGGGGCGCGAGCTGCTCGCTGGCCAGGAACTCGAGGACGACGTCGGTGTCGCTGAAGTGGCCCACCATCGCCTTGTCCTGGGACGCGACGGCCCGCAGGTGCGGCGCCAGGGCGGCGGCCTTGGCGCGGCGCTCGGAGTCCGGGAGGGCGGCATACCCGGGCACCTGCGGGCCGAACGGCTCGTCCTTGCCGTGCTCGTCGAGGTAGGCCTCGGCGGTCTGGATGATCCACAGCGAGTTGGCCTCGGCCTCCTCGCTGGTGTCGCCCCACGCGGTCACGCCGTGGCCACCGAGGACGGTGCCCACGGCGTGCGGGTTGGCCGTCTTGATGGCGGCGATGTCGAGACCGAGCTGGAAGCCGGGACGACGCCAGGGCACCCAGACGACCTTGTCGCCGAAGATCTCCTTGGTGAGCTGCTCGCCGTCCTTGGCGGTGGCGATGGCGATGCCGCTGTCGGGGTGCAGGTGGTCCACGTGGGCGGCATCGACGAGTCCGTGCATGGCTGTGTCGATCGACGGCGCGGCACCGCCCTTGCCGTGCAGGCAGTAGTCGAAGGCGGCCACCATCTCGTCCTCACGGTCCACGCCGGGGTAGACGTCGACGAGGGAGCGCATCCGGTCCAGGCGCAGGACCGCCAGACCGGACTCCGTCAACGTGCCGAGGTCACCGCCGGAGCCCTTCACCCACAGCAGCTCGACCTGCTCACCGGTCACCGGGTCGGTCTCGGACCCCTTGGCTGAGGTGTTGCCACCCGCGTAGTTGGTGTTCCTCGGGTCGGCGCCCAGCCGGTTGGAGCGGGCAATCAGGTCTGCAACGGCGTTGTTCGTCATCGGGTTCTTTCTCGGTCGAGCGGGAGAGCGTGCGGAGGTCGAATGGCTGCGGTGTGGGTGCGCGGTCAGGCGCCCCAGCCGGCCTGGGTGCCACCGAGCCGGTCGGCGGCGATCTGGTCCTGGTAGCCGCTGGCGGCGTACGCCTGCATGGGGTCGGCCGGCAGCCCGCGGCTGGAACGCCAGTCCGCGAGGTCGGCGCGCACATCGGTGTAGAACGCATCCATGAGGACCCCGTTGGCGCCCAGCACGTCACCGGCGCGCTCTGCCTCGCGGAGTGCCTCGCGGTCGACGAGCAGGGCGCGCGCCGTCATCTCCTGGACGTTGAGGACGGACCGGATCTGGCCCGGGACCTTGTCCTCGACGTTGTGGCACTGGTCGAGCATGAACGCGACGTCGCTGGCGTCGCCGTAGCCACCGCCCCGGATCACCTCGTAGAGGATGCGGAACAGCTGGAACGGATCCGCCGCGCCGACGATCAGGTCGTCGTCGGCATAGAACCGCGAGTTGAAGTCGAACGAGCCGAGCCGGCCCAGCCGCAGGAGCTGCGCGACGATGAACTCGATGTTCGTGCCAGGGGCGTGGTGCCCGGTGTCGAGGCACACGACGGCGCGGTCCCCGAGGGCAAGGCAGTGGACGAGCGAGGTGCCCCAGTCGGGGACGTCGGTGGCGTAGAAGGCGGGTTCGAAGAACTTGTACTCGAGGACGAGGCGCTGCTCCTGGCCTAGGCGCGCGTAGACCTGCTGCAGGCTGTCGGCCAGCCGGTCCTGGCGGTCGCGCAGGTCGCCCTGACCCGGGTAGTTGGTGCCGTCGGCCAGCCAGATCTTCAGGTCACGACTGCCAGTGACGTCCATGATGTCGATGCATTCGAGGTGGTGGGCGATGGCCTTGGCCCGGACGCGCTCATCCACGTGCGTCAGGCTGCCAAACTTGTAGTCGTCGTCCTGGAAGGTGTTGGAGTTGATCGTGCCCAGACGCACACCGAGGTCCTCGGCCACCCGGCCGAGCTTGTCGTAGTCGTCCACCCGGTCCCACGGAATGTGCAGCGCCACAGACGGGGCGAGCCCCGTCAGCGCGTGCACCTGCGCCGCATCCGCCAGCTTCTCCTCCACCGTGCGCGGTGTGCCCGGAGTCGCGAAGACCCTGAACCGGGTGCCCGAGTTGCCGAACGCCCAGGAAGGCAGCTCGATCGCTTGGTCATCCAGCTGGGCCGCAATGTCGTCAAAGCTGGTCATGGGCCGATCCGTCCCGTTGTCGCATTCCGCGGCGCTTGAACCCTCATCGGAAGACGCCACCGAGTGCGACCCCCTTGGCGATGGAGCGGTTGAAGACGAGGTACAGCGCGATGAGAGGGATCGTCGCCATGGTCAACCCGGCGAAAATGGCCCCGGTGTTCGCGCTGAACTGTCCCTGAAAGTCAAGGAGTCCGACCGGGATCGTCCGGCTCTCAGGGTCTTGGAGCAGCACGATGGCGAGCTGGGTCTCTCCCCAGACGAAGAACCCGTTGACCATGCCGACAGCAACGATCGGCCCCTTCGACAACGGGAGCACGATGCGCACGAAGGTCTGCACCGGGCCGAGTCCGTCGAGTGACGCCGCCTCCCGCAGCTCTCCCGGGAACCCGAGGTAGAAGCTGTGCAGGATCAACACACACGTCGGGAGACAGATGGCGACGTAGACGATCCCAGTGGCCCAGGGGCGACTCAGCAGATCGAGGGAGTTGAACGCCGAGTAGTAAGGGATGAGCAACATGATGAGGGGCAGGGTCGTGGCGACCAGAAAGCCGCGGATCACCACGGTCCGCACCCGTGGCGAAGAAAGCGTCGCGAAGTACGCGGTGATCGCGCCCACGAGCACGCACCCCGAGATGGCGATGATCGCCACGACCCCCGAGTTGAAGAGGTACACCGCGAATCCCTGCCCTCCGGGTGGTCCGTTCCAGGCATCCGCGAAGTTCTGCAGGTTCCAGTCGACGCCCACGACCCCGAGCGGGTTGCTGTAGATGTCAGTGCTGGACTTGAACGCGAGCAACACAATCAGCACGAAGGGAACTGCGGCGAGCACGCTCCAGGCGACCGCCCCGAACTGCGCCACCGCAGTGGTGGCCCGGACCTTCCGACGTCGGCTCATTCGTCAACCGCCCTTCGCGATCCCAACCAGTTTCCGACGAAGCCCACCACGAGCAGAACGACGCCCCCCACGACACTGATCGCAGCCGCGGCGCCGAAGTTCCCGAACTGGAAAGCTTCCTTGTACACCTGCACGGGAAGGATCGCCGTGGCGTCCCCCGGCCCGCCCTGAGTCATCCCCCACACCAGGGTGAACCCGTTGAATGCCCAGATCGCCTCGAGCAGCAACATCATCGACAGGACCGGTCGGGTCAACGGAAGGGTGATGAGGAAGAACTGACGCACCGGACCCGTCCCGTCGAGCGCCGCAGCCTCGTAGACCGACACGGGGATCTCCTCCATCGCACCGAGGATGACGAGGAAGGCGAAGCCTGCTCCTTGCCAGATGGCCACCGCGATCACCACCCAGAGCGCAGTATGCGGATCGGCCAGCCATGCGTGGTCGTCGCCCAGACCGACCGCCCGCAGGGCCGCGTTCACGGCGCCGGACGTCGGCTGGACGGCGAGCGCCCAAAAGACCGCGACGGCAGAGGGCGGGGCGATTGCCGGGAGGAACCAGACGATGCGGTAGACGTTGCTGCCGGCTATCCCGCCGGACACGAGCGCTGCCAGCAGCGTCGCGATGATGCTGATGCCGATGGCCGTCCCCAGCCCAAGGAGCACGGAGCGGCCGAGGGCGGCCTGCGTTGCCCCGTCACTGAGCAGGGCGACGTAGTTGTCGCCGCCGATGAACTCACGGTCGCCCACCCCGGTCCAGTTGGAGAGCGAAGCCCGGACCAGATCGACGATGGGGAACCCAAAGAAGAGGAGGATCAGGACGAGCCCAGGGGTCAGCATCAGGAGGACCAGCCGGGAGTCCCGCACGGACCTCCTCCGTCGTGCCTGCGCTGGGGGTACGACGGGCGACGCGGCAGAGGTTTTGCTGAATGAGGTTGTGGACATTTCCTGACTTCCAGTCACTGATAGGGAGCCCTGGGGTGCCGTACTCGGGAGGGTACGACACCCCACGGGAGCGTCAGCCGTTCCGCGACTTGTACGACTCGAACTGCTTTTGCTGGTCCTGTCCAGCCTTCTCCACAGTGACCTGACCGCTCAGGAGCTTCTGCGCCTCCGCATCCACGAAGACCTGTCCGAGCGAGCCGGGCAGCGTGCTCGTCCATCCGATGCCTACCTTGGTAGCCGCGAAGTCCACGATCTGCTGCACGAGCGGGCCGAGGCCCTCGACGTCGGAGGCCTTGACCGTCTGGACCGCGGGAAGAGAACCAACCTTCTCGGCGGCGTAGGTCTGGACCTCGTCGGAGGAATACGTCGCGATGAACTCCTTGGCCAACGACTGGTGCTTGGACGCCGTGGGGACCGCCAGGGTGTCGCCCGCATAGAGGCTGGGCACCGTCGGCGTGCCCTTCGCCCCAGGCAGCAACAGCCAGTCGTACTCGAACTTCTGCTTCTTGAGGACCGAGGGGATCCAGGTGCCGCCGATCATCATGGCGGCCTTCCCGGAGGTGAAGGCCGCCTGTGCCTGGTCGGCCTTCGCGGCGACGAAGCCGGACTGGAAAACGGCGTTCTTCTTCCAGTCCTCGAGCTGAGCGAGCGAGTCGGTGAACTCGGGGCTGGTGTACTCGACCGTCTGCTTGTTGCCCGCCTGCCACGAGGTCAGGAAGTCCTTCAGGGCGGCATCGGACGCGTTCGCCTGCAGCTGCGCATCGACCAGCCAACCGAGGTGGAACCCCGAGCTGCCGCCGACGGAAAGGCCGTCGTAGCCGGCGCTCTTGAGCTTGGAGACCATGGTGTACAGGTCCGCGTTGCTCGCCACCTGGTGGTTCGCCGGTGCAGTGACGCCGGCCTTCGCGAAGGCGTCCTTATTGTAGAAGACGATGTTGTAGTAGGTCGTGTCGAAGAGTGCGAGGTACGGGGTGCCGTTCCACTTGAGGGAGTTGGCAACCGTACTGCCGTAACGCGACTCCAGATCGGAGCTCTTCCACAGGTCGTCGAGCGGCACCAGCTTCTTGGCCTTCATGAGGTCGAAGTAGGGCTGTGCATTGGTGGGCACGATGCCGACGTCGGGGGTGTTGCTGGAGGACAGCACTTGGGCGTTGGTGGTGTTCTTCTGATCCCCGGTGATGGTCTGCAGCTTGACCTTCAGCCCGGGGTGCTTCTTCTCGAGCAGCCCTGCCGCGTACTGGAACGCCGGCATCTGCTCGATCTGGACCTGGACCGTGAGGTTCAGGTCCTTGGCTGTGTCCGAACCCGACGGGTCCGACGAAGAGCAGCTCGCGAGCAGCATGGCGGCGGACGTGGCGACTGCCAGGCCAGCGACCTGGCGACGAGAGATGGGACGGTGGTACACGTTCACTCCTTTGTGAGAGGGACGCTCGAGGTAGAACGCGAATCGTTTTGCGCTAGTCCCAAAAAAAAGGGTGGCGGTCCGGACTCAGAGAGCGCGTGGGAAGAGTATGACCGATGGTCTCTCAAGTTACAAGACCCTTTCAGCAAGCAGAAATTCGCTGATCGGGAGCCTCGCATGAGACATCCCCTCGTGGATCGAGGCAAACAGCGTGAATCGATTCGTGCTGCGAGTCGAAAGGCTAGACATCGGTGCAAGGCACCTACTCCGCCGGCAGTTCGATACGCACGACGTCGCGTCCACCTTCATGCCGAACCCACGTCGAGTCGTCGGCGACCACGATGGCGCGGCCGTCGCACTCCCACGCCCGGAACCATCCGGCGTCGCCGGCCATGTCGCTCCTCGTGAGCGAACCGGGCTCGCTGAGCGAACGCCCGGTCGTGAAGGGCTTCACATCGCGGACCCAACGCCCGAATCCCTCCAGGGTCCTGCGCTGCACGCTGGGGATCTCGCCCGAAGCTGTCGGGCCGACGTTGATCAGCAGTCTGCCTCCCCGGGACACGACGTCGGCGTAGAGACGGGCGAGCTCGCGCGTCGTCATGGTCAAGGACTCGTCCTCGAGGCGGTTGAACCCGAAGGAGAATCCAAGCCCACGGTTGTGCTCCCACCCGACCCCGCGCTCGTTCTGTAGGTCGTGCGCGTACTCGCTGGTCGGGTACCCGCCGACAGGAGCTCCCCAACGGTCGTTGATGATGCCGTCCGGCACCGCTTGTCGGTAGTGCGACAGAAGCTCGAGCAGGCTGCCGTCGTCCTTCGCCGAGTCAGGCCAGTCGATGTCGTTCCAGATCACCGAAGGCCGAAAACGCTCGATCAGGTCCCTCACCTGGCGGTTCGCGTACTCTGCATAGCCCGGATCTACTGGACGATAGAGGTTGACGTCTTGCATGCTCTCGATCGGCGGGAACTTCGTGAATGCCCAGTCCAACCCCCCGGAGTAGTACACCCCGAAGCGCATGCCTTCCCGCCGTACCGCTTCTGCGAGCAACCCGATGATGTCCTTCTGCGGTCCGCGGGCGACGGTGTTAAGTCCTCCCGAGCCAGGTGCATCCCACAGCGCGATGCCGTCATGGTGCTTGGTCACGGGGATCACGTAGTCAGCGCCGGCGTGGGCGAAGAGGCGAGCCCAGGCTCCGGCATCGAACGCCTCCCCCTGCCACGCGTCGAGAAAGTCGTCATACGCGGATCCGCCGTAGACGTCGCGCTGATGCGCCGCAGCCGGCGAACCGTCGATGCGGATCGTGTTGGAGTACCACTCCGCGTAGGCGTTGTGGGCGAACCAGCACTCCTCGTCGACCGCGCCCCATGCGCCTGTCGGTTCCGCCCAGGAGGGGACGGAGTAAACACCCCAGTGGACAAAGATCCCGAAACTGGCGTCGAGCGCCCACGGTGGGAGTGGGGAGGCTGCGGTCATTGTCGTGGTCTTCCTTTCGAAGGGCATCCGTCGGTCCACGCGCCGTGACCAGCACTCCCGGTGTCAGATCGGACAGTTAGGGTCCGTGCCGCATCCGGCGGTGCCTCCGCGCCCCCGGCCGGCTGGTCGGTGGCCGCCAACCAGGACGGTGACCTGAGCCGGCAAGCGTGCGGGACCATTCACGAGAGCAGAGCAAAACGATTCGCGCTGAGGCACAAGTGTGTCTTCGCGCTCGCACGATGTCAATCGCCACCCGGGCAGTCGTCGCAAGGACCCCGGCTTATCTGGCGCGGACATCTCGCGCCACGCCGGCGGGCTCAATCCGTACGGCTGTGCGGCCGGACGGGTCGGTTTCTAGTCGCGAAGGGAGGCGACGGACGCGCCGACCACGAGCGATGCGGGCAGCCGCTCCATCGTCGGAGGAGCCGCACCTTGGCCCTCTCCACGCAGTCGCATGTGCAGGGTTCGTGCGGCGGCCGCCGCGAGCTCCGCGACCGGCTGGCTCACCACGGTGAGCGGGGGTCGGGTGGCTCGCGCGAGCTCGACTGCGTCGAATCCCACGAGCGAGATGTCCCGCCCCAGCCTGAGGCCGGACTCGTTGACGGCGATCACGGCGCCCAGGGTGAGGTCATAGTTGGCCGTGAAAACCCCGGTGGGTCGCGGTGACATCGACAACAGCTGGTTCATCGCCTCGTGGCCCCACTGCGAGGTGAGCGGCCCGGTCAGGACGCGCTCGGCGGGCAACGCCTCCGCTGTCGGTAGCGCGGACGCGAACCCAGCGGCGCGCTCGTTCACGGTCGAGATTGCGGGGTCACCGCCGATGGCGGCCAGCGAGTCATGCCCGTGGTCGACGAGGTGCTGTCCTGCCATCCGTCCCGCTCCGAAGTTGTCGAGGCAGACGAAGTCGGCGTTGAGATCAGGCTGCCAGAGGTCAACGGCAACGACGGGGATGCCTGACTCGATCACCTTGTTCAGCGCCGGCACGTCGGAGGACGACGGCATCGTGATGATGCCGTCGACCTGTCGACCGAGGAGGAGATCGAGCGCATCGTTGCTGCGACCGAGAGGCCCTCCTTCGTCCGAGGCCATGAGGACGCTGAAGCCCTGGGATCTCAGATACACCTCCGCACCGGCGACGATGGAGAGGTGGAAGCTGCTGAGGAGAGACGGGAGCAGAACTCCGATCGTCCTCGACGCGCCCCGACGCAGGCTGCTCGCATTCCGGTTGAGCCGGAAGCCCAGCGACTCGGAGGCTGCCCTGATCGCCTCCCGGTTCTCGTCGAGGATGTTTCCCCCGTTGTAATACTTCGAGATCGTGGCAAGGGAGAGACCCGTGAGCCGCTGGATGTCGGCATACGTCGCGGAGGACTTGCGGCGCGTCGTCATGGTGTCCCTTCGTCGTGACTCCACATGGTAGGTGGGGTGTACCACCACGTTGGGGCCAGGTGGGTGCGGACCCCCCGCCGCACGCGTCAGGGGGTGCGAGGAGCGACGGAGGGTCCGCTTGTCCGCTCCCCGGGTGACACCTCGGCCTGAGGCAGCCGAAGGGGTTCCGAAGGTGCATCGGCGGGCCCGGATAGCAGGGCGCGAACTGAGCGAAACGTTACGTGATGGTGGTACATTTGACAAGACCAGCGGCGAGACAGATCGCAGAGTGAAGCCTCGAGCCTCCCCCGAAGCGACGCCACGGAGCTCCGGCCGATTTAAGCGACTCGACGGAGCTCCGACCGATGGGAAATGAGAAGCCTTGACGACCTCAGGAGATCGGTGTGCTGATGGACGGAGGGCAAATCAAATGGTGAACGTGTCGGCATGACGAGGGATGTCCTCGAGACCGTCCGGATCGACTCCCACCATCACACCTGGGAGGTGCAGCGGCGTCCGCAGACCTGGATGACGGCGGAGCAGGACGCGCGGATCGGCCACGACCAGCTGCTCCCGGACTGGGCCGCCGCCGCTGTCCCGTGCGGCGTGCAGGGCTCGGTCCTCGTGCAGACCGTTCGCGACCCCAGTGAGACCGTCGAGTTCCTCGAGGTTGCAGCAAGAGTGCCGCTGGTGCGTGGGGTCGTCGGGTGGGTCGACCTCGACCGCGGTCCGGGGGACGTCGCATCCCAGGTACAGGCTCTGACCCGGCTGCCGGGCGCGGACCGCCTCGTGGGAGTACGCGACCAGAGCGCCGACCGGCCGGAGGCCGACTGGGCGGACGGGGCTGCTGCTGCAGCGCTCTTCGAAGCGTGCGGCGCGGCTGGACTCGTGGTCGACCTCCTGCTTCGACCCGACCAGTGGCCGGCGGCAGCCCGTGCGGTGGCGCGCCATTCGCAGACCCGCTTCGTGCTCGACCACTTCGGCAACGTGGACTTCGCGGCATCGTCAGCAGACCGGTGGCAGGCCGGCGTCGGCGGGTTCTCCTCATCCCCCAACGTGGCGCTGAAGCTCTCCGGCGTCGCGGCGCGCGCGAGCGACCCCGAGGTAGTGCGACGCCTGCTGCCAAGGTTCGTCGGAGCTGCGCTGGACGCGTTCGGCCGGGATCGGCTCATGTTCGGCAGCGACTGGCCGGTGTCGTCGATGTCGATGACGTACGCCGAGGTGGTCGACACGGTCGAGGACGCGCTCGACCGTGTGCCCGGTGCCAGCGACGACGACCGTCGTGCCGTCTGGGGCGCGACCGCAGTGGCGTGGTACGCCCTGCCCGACTGATGGGACCGGGCAGGATGAGTAGGCGTCGCCCAGGTGGGGTCACGCGACCAGGTCGCGGAGTGTGGTCAGCGGGTGCGCCGACGACGCTCCCAGGACGCGATGATGTGCTCGTCCATCGCCCGGGAGGCGGCCTCCTCGTCGCCGGACATGACTGCGTCGTGCACTTCCTGGTGGGCCTGGTTGGTCAGGCGGATGTGCTCCGGCGAGGGGTCGCCGACGTAGCGCAGGGAGCGGTATGCCTCAACGGTGAGGTTGTGGATCATGGCCCGCCCCAAGCGGTTTCTGGAGGCCGCCATGATCGAGTCGTGGAAGGCGACATCGGCTTTGAGGTACGTCACGGGGTCGTCCATGCTCGCGTCGAGCTCGCGCATGCGAGCGGTGATGTCGGCTCGCTCCTGCTCGGTCGCGTTCCTCGCCGCCTGGCCGGCCATCCGCCCCTCGAGGGCGCGTCGTACGTCGACGAGGTCCTCGAGGATGGCGTTGCCCGCGTCGTGGCGCACCACCGCCGACAACACGGTGGGGTTGAGCAGGTCCCAGTCGGCCAGCGGCCGGATCCGCGTGCCCTGGCCCTGTTGCGCAGTCACCAGGCGCATCGTCTCGAGAGCCTTCACGGCCTCGCGCACCACGGTCCGGGAGACGCCGAAGGTCTCGCAGAGGACCGGTTCGGTGGGCAGGGAGGCGCCGATCGGGAGCTCACCGCCCACGAGGCGGTCGACGAGCTCGTCCACGACCTTCGTCGCCAGCCGCCGCGGGCGTCGCGGCCACGCTGTCCACCCGGCCGCAGCCGCGTCGTCGGGAGCCACGTCATCTTGCATGGCCCGAGCATATCCGTTGTGCGCCTTGACAAGATACGTATGACGAAAGATGATTCTCGTCATCGAACGCAGGTCTCGAGAGGTCGCTGGCTGACCGGGTGCTCGTCAGGCGCGACCACCGGGTCGTCGGCGCGGTCGACAACCCCACCAGAACCTCACCCTGAGCGCCCATTGCGAGCCCGACGGCCGCCAGCCCCGACCGCCCGCCTGACCCGAGAGAACCCATCCATGAGACTCGCCCGAATCGGCCCCGCCGGCGCTGAGCGTCCAGTTGTCCAGGACGAGGACGGCACCTGGCGCGACCTGACCGGCGTCGTCGAGGACCTCGACGCCACCACGGTCACGCCGCAGTCCCTCGAGGCCATCCGGACAACCCGAGCCGGCGACCTGCCGGAGGTCACGGTCGGCCGCTTCGGGCCGCCCGTCGCCCGGATCGGCAAGATCGTGTGCATCGGGCTCAACTACCGCGACCACGCGACCGAGACCGGCGCGACCGTGCCTCCCGAACCCGTCCTCTTCATGAAGGCCCCCGACACGGTGGTCGGTCCCGATGACGAGGTCCTGGTGCCCCGGAGGAGCACGCACACCGACTGGGAGGTGGAGCTGGCCGTCGTCATCGGGACCACGGCGGCATACCTCTCCTCACCGGAGGACGCGGCCGCGCACATCGCGGGCTACGCGATCAGCCACGATGTGTCCGAGCGCGAGTTCCAGCTCGAGCGCGGCGGCCAGTGGGACAAGGGCAAGAACTGCGCAACCTTCAACCCGTTCGGCCCGTGGCTCGTGACCGCCGACGAGGTGGCGGACGTGCAGGACCTCGGGCTGCGCCTGTGGGTCAACGGCGAGCTGAAGCAGGACGGCACCACGGCCGACATGGTCTTCCCGGTGCACCACCTCGTCCACTACCTCTCGCAGTTCATGACCCTCTACCCCGGTGACGTCATCAACACCGGCACCCCGGCGGGGGTCGCCCTCGGGGTGCCGGGGACGCCGTACCTCCTCCCCGGCGACGTCGTCGAGGTGGAGATCGACGGACTCGGGCGCCAGCGACAGATCTTCGGGAAGGCCTGACCATGCAGGAGTTCGACGGAATCAAGGCCCTCGTCACCGGCGGCGCCTCGGGAATTGGCCTCGCAGTCGCCCGCACGCTGGCGGCCCGAGGCGCCAAGGTCGCCATCCTCGACCGGGTGGCCGCAGGGGCAGGTGCCGATGACTTCGTGGTGGTGGTGGCCGACGTGACGGACGACACCTCCGTGCGTGCGGCCGTGGCCTCGGCGGTCGAGCAGCTCGGTGGCCTCGACGTCCTCGTCAACAACGCCGGGGCCGGCGCTGTCGGCTCGGTCGCCGACGCGACCGACGAGGAGTGGCACCGCGTCCTGGACGTCAACGTCGTCGGCCCGGCCCGCGTGAGCCGTGCGGCGCTGCCTGCTCTGCGGGAGTCCGGGCACGCCGCGATCGTCAACGTCTGTTCCATCGCCTCGACGTCAGGACTGCCCGCCCGTGCGGTCTACTCGGCGAGCAAGGGTGCGCTGCTGTCGCTCACGCTGGCCATGGCTGCCGACCACCTGCACGAGGGGATCCGCGTCACGGCCGTGACCCCTGGGACGTCCGACACCCCGTGGGTGCAGCGGCTCCTCGGGGCGGCCGAGGACCCGACAGCGGAACGGGCTGCCCTCGAGGCGCGCCAGCCCCACGGCCGCCTCGTCTCCGCCGACGAGGTCGCTCACGCGGTGGCGCACCTGGCCTCGCCCCTGTCCGCCTCGACCACAGGCACCTGGCTCGCGGTCGACGGTGGCATGGACCGCCTGCGGCTGCGGCCGCGGGAGAACCCCCCGTCGTGAAGCGCTTCGGCTCCGTGGTCCGGCTGCGTCCTGAGAAGGAGGCGGAGTACCGGCAGTTGCACGCCGAGGTGTGGCCGCAGGTGCTCGACCGCATCACCAGGAGCAACATCCGCAACTTCACGATCTTCCTGCGCGACGGACTGCTGTTCTCCTACCTGGAGTACGTCGGCTCCGACTACGACGCCGACATGGAGGCCATCGCCCAGGACCCGCACACCCGCGAGTGGTGGGCGCTGACCGACCTGTGCCAGGAGCGGATGGCCACCTCGCCCGACAGCCAGTGGGCGCCGATGGAGCAGGTGTTCCACCATGACTGAGCATCAGCAGGCACCGACCGCCACGGCCCCAGCGACCCCCACCGCCCGCACGACGCCCGCGCTGGAACGCCGACGGGTGGGTCGGACGGCCCTCGAGGTCACCACCCTGGGGTTCGGCGCCGCGAGCATCGGCAACCTCCACCGCAAGGTGGACGACGACACCGCCCGCGCGACGATGGACGCCGCCTGGGACGCCGGGGTCCGCTACTTCGACACCGCACCGCACTACGGCCTCGGCCTGTCCGAACGCCGCCTCGGCCAGTCCCTGGCCGGGCGCCCCCGCGACGAGCTCGTCCTGTCGACCAAGGTCGGCCGGCTGCTCGTGCCCAATGAGCACCCCGTCGGGGACGACCTCGCCGACGGCTTCGACACTCCGGACGACCTGACCCGGCTCCTGGACTACTCCGCGTCCGGGGTCCGGCGCAGCATCGAGGAGAGCCTGGATCGGCTCGGGCTCGACCGCATCGACATCGCCCTGGTCCACGACCCGGACGACCACGTCGAGCAGGTCCTGGCCGAGGCGCTGCCCGAGCTGGTGCGCCTGCGGGCGGAAGGTGTTGTGGGCGCCATCGGAGTGGGGATGAACCAGTGGCAGGCGCCGCTGCGGTTCGTCCGCGAAAGCGACCTCGACGTCGTCATGGTGGCTGGCCGCTGGACGTTGCTGGACCGCACGGGTGAGCCGCTGCTCGCCGAGTGCGAGCGCCGGGGCGTCTCGGTGCTGGCCGCCGCGCCCTTCAACACCGGCCTGCTCTCGCGATCAGACCCTGGGGGCGACACCCACTTCGACTACGCGGCACCGGACCCGCGGTTGCTGGCTGCCGCCCGAGAGCTCGCCCACCTGGCCCGCGACCACGGCACCGTCCTGCCGCACCTTGCCCTCACCTTCCCCCTGCAGCACCCCGCCGTCGCGGCGGTCGTCACCGGCCAGTCCCGACCCGGGCACGTCAGGTCCGCGGTGCAGTGGCTGTCCACGCCCGTCCCCGAGGCCGTCTGGCCGGAGGCAGCGAAGATCGTCGAAGGAGTGCTGTGAGCAGCGTCAGCTCGATCACCGTCAGTGACATCCGGTTCCCCACCTCGCGGGAGCTGGACGGCTCCGACGCGATGAACCCGGACCCAGACTACTCGGCCGCCTACGTGCGGCTCGCGTGCGACGACGACTCCGAAGGCGACGGCTTCGTCTTCACCATCGGACGGGGCAACGAGGTGGTGGTGACCGCGTTGCAGGCCGTCGAGCCGCTGCTCGTCGGCCGTGCTGTCGGCACACCCCACGACCTGGCCGAGACAGCCCGGGCACTGCTCCACGACAGCCAGCTGCGGTGGCTGGGACCGGAGAAAGGCGTCATGCACATGGCCATCGGTGCCGTGCTCAACGCCCTGTGGGACCGCCAGTCCCGCGCGGCCGGGGTGCCGCTGTGGGAGTACCTCGCGTTCCTCAGCCCCGAGGAGCTCGTCGACCAGGTGGACTTCCGCTACCTCAGCGACGCCCTGGACCGGGAGCAGGCGCTGGACATCCTGCGCGCGGCCGAGCCGACTCGTCGCGAGCGGGCCGAGCACCTGCGCTCGGCCGGCTACCCCGCATACACCACCTCTCCCGGATGGCTGGGCTACAGCGACGAGAAGATGGTCCAGCTGGCGCGCGAGGCCGTGGCCGACGGCTACACCCAGATCAAGCTCAAGGTGGGCGCCGACGCCGAGAACGACGCACGGCGGATGAAGCTCGCCCGGGAGGCCGTCGGGCCGGACATCCGGATCGCCATCGACGCCAACCAGCGGTGGGACGTCGAGGACGCCGTCAGTGCGGTGCACCTGCTCGCCCCCTATGACCCCTACTGGATCGAGGAGCCGACCAGCCCGGACGACGTGCTGGCCCACGCGGCCATCCGTCGGCGGGTGGCCCCCGTCAAGGTGGCCACCGGCGAGCACGCGCAGAACCGCGTGGTCTTCAAGCAGCTCCTCCAGGCCGGGGCGATCGACGTGCTCCAGCTCGATGCCGCGCGCGTGGCCGGGGTCAACGAGAACATCGCCATCCTGCTGCTCGCCCACCGGTTCGGGGTGCCGGTGTGCCCGCACGCCGGAGGTGTGGGGCTCTGCGAGCTCGTGCAGCACCTGTCGATGTTCGACTACGTGTCGGTGAGCCGCTCCATGGACGACCGGGTGGTGGAGTTCGTCGACCACCTGCACGAGCACTTCGTCGAGCCTGCGGTCGTGCGGAACGGGCGGTACGTCACGCCCACGGCCCCAGGCTTCTCGGCGCGGATGCACGACGCGTCACGCGAGCGCTTCGCCTACCCGGGCGGCGCCGCGTGGGCCTGACCGTGGTGCCCGGCGCCGGTCGACGGGCACGGGACACCGCGAGGGGCCCGACATGCGCGTAGCGGTCATGTCGACGTGCCTTGGCGACGCGATGTTCCCGGACGCGGTGCGGGCCACGGTGCGCCTGCTGCGCCGGCTGGGCGTCACGGTCGAGGTGCCGGAAACACAGACCTGCTGTGGCCAGCCCATGATCAACACCGGGTATCTCGACGAGGCCGTGCCACTGGTCCGCAACTTCGTCTCCGCCTTCGAGGGGTTCGACCACGTCGTCGTCCCCTCGGGCTCGTGCGCCGGTTCGGTGCGCCACCAGCACGGGTTGGTGGCAGCCCGGGCCGGGGACGCGGCGCTCACCGACGCCGTCGAGCGGACCGCGCCGCGCGTGCTCGAGCTGAGCGAGTTCCTCGTCGACGAGCTCGGTGTCGTCGACGTGGGCGCGTGGTTCCCCCACCGCGTGACCTACCACCCGACCTGCCACTCGCTGCGGATGCTCCGGGTGGGCGACCGCCCGACCCGGCTGCTCGCCGCAGTGGGAGGGATCGACCTCGTGCCGCTGCCCCGCGCCGAGGAGTGCTGCGGCTTCGGTGGCACCTTTGCCGTGAAGAATGCCGAGACGTCCGTGGCGATGGGTGTCGACAAGGCGGCCCACGTGCGCTCGACGGGGGCCGAGGTGCTCGTCACGAGCGACAGCTCCTGCCTGATGCACGTGGGCGGGCTACTCTCCCGCGAACGCTCAGGCATCCGCACGATGCACCTCGCCGAGGTGCTCGCCCACACCGCGGGAGAGCCTGCCGAGGCGCCTGACGGTTCGGGTCCGGTGGCCCGGTGAGCGCAGAGACGGGTCCCGCGATCTTCCTCGGTATGCCGCCGTTCCCGACGGCTGCGCGCGCCGCCCTGGGTGACGCCCAGCTGCGCCGCAACCTCGCCCACGCGACGGGGACCATCCGCGCCAAGCGGGCCGCGGTCATCGACGAGCTCGACGACTGGGAGGGCCTGCGGCAGCAGGCTGCCCGGATCAAGGACGACACGCTGGCCCACCTCGACGAGCACCTCCTCGCGCTCGAGGCGTCACTCATGGCCCGTGGCGCGATCGTGCACTGGGCCCGGGACGCCGACGACGCCTGCCGTGTCGTCGCAGCGGTCGCCCGCGCACGCGGCATACGGGACGTAGTCAAGGTGAAGTCGATGGCCACTCAGGAGATCCAGCTCAACGAGGCCCTTGCGGCCGAGGGGATCTCGGCGTGGGAGACCGACCTCGCCGAGCTCATCGTGCAGCTGGGTGACGATCTGCCGAGCCACATCCTCGTGCCGGCGATCCACCGCAACCGCACCGAGATCCGGGACATCTTCCAGGAGCGCATGGGAGCGGTCGGCCGGGCCGCCCCAGAAGGGCTGACCGACGATCCGGGCGTGCTGGCAGGCGCGGCCCGGCTGCACCTGCGCGAGAAGTTCCTCTCGACGCGGATGGCGGTCTCGGGCGCCAACTTCGCGGTGGCCGACACCGGGACCCTCGTCGTGGTCGAGTCCGAGGGCAACGGGCGGATGTGCCTGACGTTGCCCGAGGTGCTCGTCTCGGTGGTGGGGATCGAGAAGGTCGTCCCCACGTGGGCCGACCTGGAGTCCTTCCTCACCCTGCTCCCACGGTCATCGACCGGCGAACGGATGAATCCCTACACCTCCACCTGGTCCGGAGTCAACCCCGGTGACGGACCGGAGGAGGTGCACGTGGTACTGCTCGACAACGGTCGGAGCAGGGCGTTGGCCGACGAGTTCGCCCGCCAGGCCCTGCGCTGCATCCGCTGCTCGGCCTGCCTCAACGTCTGTCCCGTCTACGAGCGGGTCGGCGGACACACCTACGGCTCGGTCTACCCCGGCCCGATCGGCGCCATCCTCAACCCGCTGCTCAGGGGGGTGGGCCAGGACCCTGCCACGGACGCCCTCCCCTACGCGTCCACGCTGTGCGGGGCCTGCGGTGACGTGTGCCCGGTCGCGATCGACATCCCCGGCATCCTGGTGCACCTGCGGGGCAAGGTCGTCGACGCCCACCGAGGTGACGGCCGGCCCAAGGCCGAGGCGCTCGCGATGAGGGCCGCCTCCTGGGGGATGGCCGGCGCCGGGCGGATGCGGTTCGGCGAACGCCTCGTCGGCGCCGCGACCTGGCTGCTGCGCCGGTCCCGTGCAGGCACGGACCGCCCCGTCGTCTCCTGGCTGCCGTGGCCAGGGTCGCAATGGACCCGGGCCCGGGACCTGCCGGTGCCGCCGGTGGAGTCATTCCGCGCGTGGTGGCGCAGGGTCGGCCGCGGCGAGGGCTCCTCATGACCGCCCGCCAGGAGGTGCTCGCCGCAGTGCGTGCCGCCCTCGCCCCGACAACGTCAGCTCGACCGGCCCTCATGCCGGACCCGGACGCCCCGACTGCGGGCGTCGAGACGGTAGTGCCTGCGCGCAGCCGCGACCCCCAGGAACTGCTGGCCCTGTTTGCCGAGCGGGTGGCGGACTACCGGGCCGAGGTGACCCGGTGCGCAGCCGCAGACCTGGGTCAGCTCGTGGTGGCCATCCTGGACGGCTCTCGCGAGGTCGTGGTCCCGCCCGGCCTCGGCCTCGAGGTGCCGGGCGCCCGGGTGGACAACGGGCTCTCCCCGGCGGAGCTCGACCGCATCGAGGCCGTCGTCACACGGGCCTCCGTCGGGATCGCCGAGACCGGCACGGTCGTGCTCGACCATGGCCCCGGTCAGGGGCGCCGGGCAGTGACGCTGCTGCCGGACCTGCACATCTGCATCGTCGGGGAGGTCCAGGTGGTGGCGGACGTGGGTGACGCGCTGGCGCGCCTCGACCCCGAGCGCCCGCAGACCTGGGTCAGCGGGCCCTCGGCGACCAGCGACATCGAGCTGTCCCGGGTCGAGGGCGTCCATGGACCGCGTCGGCTGCACGTCGTCCTCGTCCAGGACTGACCTACGCGCCGACCCGCTGCTCTTTGCGGCCGATACTGCGTTTTGAGTAGCGACCTGTTCCGCTCTACTCCGACCGGATCCGCTACCCCCTGCTAGGCGCCAGCCAAATCCGCGAGCGAGTCCGCCCAGCCCATCCGCGGGTCCGGTCGCGAGTCGTCCGACCACATCCCGGTGCAGGTGTAGGCAACGGCCATCTTCGACTCGGGATGAGCAAACCCGAAGTTCCCACCCGCCCCGGGGTGACCGAACGTCCCACCGGATGCGAATCGTCCACTCGCGAATGGTGATCCCAGCCAGAATCCCAGCCCGAACTCGGCAAGCTGCTGGTTGGGCACAGCGGCCAACTCAGGAACGGGGCCCAAGGCCAGGGTGCGTGGCCGAGTCACGAGTTCGAGGGTCTCGGGTGAGATCAGCCGAACGGAGTCGATCTCACCGATGGTGGCGGCATAGACCCTCGCCACCGAACGTGCGCTCGCAATTCCCCCTGCCCCGCCGAATTCCATCTGGTGTCCCTCAGGCGTGTTGAGAAACTCAACCATGTCTGGAATCGACTGCACCTCGCTGAGGAGCTCCTGGACAGCAGGATCCGAGAGATCCACTCCGTGCCGTGACCACAGGTCAGCAGGACTCGTGGTGGGAGGAGGGTTCAAGCGACTGCGATGCGTGACGCGGGTCTCCCGATCCGCCGGGAGCCCGCCGATCCAGAAGTCGACTCCCAGGGGTCTGGCGACTCGCTCAGCGAAGAGTTCGCTCAGGGTCTTGCCGGTCACTCGGCGCATCACCTCGCCGTTGAGATAGCCGAAGGTGAATGGGTGGTACCACGACGCGGTCCCTGGTGCCCAGAGCGGTTCGGCGGTGGCCAGCGCCTCGACGCACAGCGCCCAGTTGGGCAGGTCACGACTCTCGATCCCCGCCGCAGAGGGAAAGAAGGGAAGACCTGCGGCATGGCTGAGGAAGTGCGCGACCGTGGTCTGATCCTTGCCGCCCACGCCGAACTCCGGCCACACCCGAGACACCGGCTCATCAGGGTCGAGCTGGCCCTGTTCGATGAGCTGCGCTGCAATGATCGCGACCATGCCTTTGGTCGTGGACCACAACACGAAAAGGGAGTCTCCGTCGATGGCGACGCCGGTCTCAGGGTCGTAGCCTGCCCACAGATCGACCACCGTGCTGTCCCCCTGATAGACGCACAGCTGGGCGCCGCCAGGGTGGTGTGCCTGTCCGCGCTCGAAAGCATCGGCGACCGCCCCGAAGCCTGGCGCAACGTGACCATGGATCATGCAATGAACTCCTCTGCTCGCAGACGTGATTCTCCTGGGTATGGATGCGGTCAAGGGGCCGCGGGGAGAACGGCCTCGCCGCCAGGCAGAGGCCGTTCTCCCTAGTGATTGGCCACTAATCGAGCAGGATTACCTGCAAGGTGCTTCCTCCTGTCGGATAGCTGGACCGCGGCTGGTCGTCGTTGCCCGGCAACGTCTCCCAGCGCAGTACGTACTGCCCATCGGCCGTTGCGCCGGCGAGGTCGCTCTCGAGTTTGACCTCTAGCCCCGGGAACGTCCCAGTCACGGTCGTCACTGAGGCGGGCAGGGGCTGGGAGGGTACCTGGGCAATCCGATTCAGCGACGAGTCGATGATGATGGACTGCCTGCCGCTGGTGCCGTTGCAGAAGAAGTCAACGCTGATGTCACCGTTGGACAGGACGCGAGAACCCTGCATGGCGACCTGGAAGTTGAGACTCCCGCCACCCCCGAAGCTCCATCGTCCGACCCAGTTGGTGATCTGGTTGATCTGCCACGTGCCGGAGGTAGTCGGACGCGCGGCGTACACCTGCGACCGGCCCTGAGCATCGTACTTGTGGTAGGTGATGAGCACCTTGCCGGCGGCGTCGAAGCCGATCCGCGCGTTGCCGTTCAGCAATCCACCATGATCAGGGACCGGGTCGATCACGTCGCCTTGGCCGTACTGGAGAGGCGTCGTCAAAGGCGTTCCGTTGTTGGTCACCCAGTTCACGAGATCCAGGCTCTTGGCGTAGGTCAGCATGCTGTTCGTCGCTGCATCAGGACTGTCGCGCCAGACCCAGATCATGTGGAACCAGCCGTCGGGTCCCTTCGTCGGACCTTGGAAGTACGAGCTCCACGTTCCTGAAGGGTTGCTCGAGGACCCGTTCCCGTCGAAGATCGGCGCGGAGACGATGTGCGACCACGAGCTCGTCGACTCGTTGTACACATTGAAGTACGTCACGCCATCGCCGGACCCACCGTCGCGGTAGTTGAAGACAAGGCTTCCGTCCGAGCGGTTGACGAACTCGGGATAGGTGACGGAGTCCTCCGCGGCGCTGCTCACCATGGTGTTGACCTTGACCAACGTGCTGATGTCGCCCGGGGTCGTGGTGCGGAAATAGACCAACGGAACGTTGTGCATGTTGCCTGAGACGTGAAGGTTTCCATCCCGGTCAAGCCCCAGCGAGACGTAGTTGTGGCTGTCCCATCCGAGAGTCGACGGAAGTGTCTTGTAGGTCCAGGCGCCGCCGATCGTGTGCTTGGCGACTGTCAGGCCGCGGTTCACGGCGTAGTACGCGACGTACTGGTCGTTTCCATCGGTGAGAAGTCGCTGCGTCACTTGCATTCCGGCCCAGGTCGATCCCACCGTGCTTGTCGAAACGACAGTCAGGTTGGGATCCGGGTAGGTGTAGCTTTCCCCACCCGGTGCGCAGTTGAGCGGGCCCGGAGGCGAAGCGGCAGGGGTGGTCGTCGAAAGGCTCCAGGTCTGCGCCCGCAGGTTTCCGGAGTTGGAATACAGCCCAGCTTTTCCTCCAGAGACTTGGGGGTCAGCCACTGCGGGCGTGTACGTCTGATCCGCCAGCGTGGCGCCCGAGCTCGCCTTGCTGACCTGCGAGCGAAGAGTGTTGCCCGTGCGGGTCAGCGTCAGGTCGAGCTGCGTGCCATACGCTGCAACGATCGTGCCGCTGGCGAGCAGGCCCGTGGAGGTGCTGTTGGACATCCGCAGCAACTGCCACCGTCCGTTCGTGCCCGTTCCAGAGCCGGTCGTCACACGAAGCAGGTAGTAGTTCAGAGCTGAGGCGCTGGTGCCCTGAACATTTCCCGCCACACCTACCCACTCGGCTCCTCCCGGGGTTCCGGTCGTGACGATATTGATCCGCGCGGAGACGGTGTAGTCGTCGCCGAGGGCGAGTGGACTGTAGGTGGCGACTGCATTGCCCGTCGCACTGGTCGACTGCGCGGCACCACTCGCGATGCTCCAGGTGCCGCGGTTCGACGCCCAAGAGCTCCCGAGGGCTCCGTCGGCGCGTTCAAAGGTGTCCGCAGCAGTGACCGTCGCGGCGTCCGCTCTGAGTGGACCCGCTAGTACGAGTGCACTCAACACGAGCACCGGAGCGAGAAGTCGTACGACAACTCGGGTGCCTCGTGAGGTGGTCGAGTACTCCATTGTCTCTTCCTTTCAGGGGGTTCCGACCAACCGCGCGTAGAGCGTCTGGGGACGTGCCGCCCTCGCTCGGTTGGTCCGGGGAAGCGCGAGGATGCGCTCCAGGCGGGCGGCGCGGAACGCCGTGCGCAACCACGTACCCGTGTCGGGCGGAGGTGTGTGCACCGTTGCGTGTCCCATCGACGAAGGCTCGGAATAGTGCTCCGACACCGCGTGGGCGAAACGTTACGCGCGGTCTGGGCGCACAATCAACCCTCGTCTCAGAACTGATAGGCCCGCCCTTCCAGGTCCCGACGAGCCGAAAGGCGAATCGTTTCAGAGGGCGGGCCGGCGACGCCGGGCATCGCATTTCGCAATGGGTTGACAGACCCGGCGTATGCCGCCCTCCCACCAAGGGCTTCTCAGGTCACCGGCGGACTTGGCCGCGAGTTCGCCACAGACTCTCGACGACCACCGAAGCCGGACGGTGTCTGCTGAGCGTCCCCTCACCCACCGCCAGCGCCACCCTGCTTGGGGATGCGCTTGGCTGCATCGGCGGCACTCCCGCCGACGACAAACGTCTCGAGCCGCTCCAGCGCTGACACCAGGTGCGCACGCATCGCCTCCTCGGCCCCGTCGGGATCCTGCCGGCCGACCGCGTCGACCACCGCCAGGTGCTCGTTCTTCGTCACGGAGTGCAGGCCTGCGTGGTAGTTGAGCCGGAAGGTGTGCAGGTGGCTGCGCAGTCGGGTCAACATGTCACTGATCATGCGGTTGCCGGCGAGGTCGGCGACCATGGCGTGGAAGGTGGCGTCGTAGACCATGTTCAGCCGGTTTGCCGCAGCCGTGATCTCGCCGCCGGCTCCACCGGCCCGGGCAGCGCGGCGCAGCTCCTTGATCTCGTCCGGCGCCGCCCGGGCAGCGGCCTTGGCGGCCAACGCGGGTTCCACGCGCAACCGGAGCTCGATGAGCTCGCGCACCTGCTCGATCCCCATCAGTGGCGCCACCGTGTAGCTGCGACCTGGCTGTTTCACGATCAAACCGTCAGCCTCGACGCGCGCCAGCGCCTCGCGCACCGGGGTCGGCGAGACGCCGAGGTTGCGGGCGAGCTCTTCGATGTTGAGCCGGGCGCCCGGTTCGAAGTCGTGGGTCATGAGCCGGCACGGCCGCGCCGCAGGCGCGGTTGCGGCGAAACCGCGTTTGAACCAGTAAGGAAACGTCTCACCCGGCGGCATCAAGAGAGGCGTCGAATTCGCCTTCAGGCGTCGTGGAGGAGCGGGATGGCGCGGTCATGCATGACCCCACGCGGAAGAAACGTCTGATGGTCGCGCTCTTCGTTCTCCCGGCCCCGTACCGGCGACACCGAAAGCGTGGCCATCAGATCGAGACGCAGGAATCCTTCGCGAGCTGCCTTGGCTGCCGCCCCCGCACGCGACTCCTGTCCGAGCTTCACGAGAATGCGCTCAACGTGCGTGGTGACAGTGCGGACTGAGATGGATCGTTCGGATGCAATGCGCTGATTGGACGCCCCTTGGGCCAGTCCGTTCAGCACGTCGAGCTCACGCGCGGAGAGTCCATACGGCGCCTCCCACGGAGACTCGATGACCAGAAGGGCGGTTTGGCCTTCGAAGAGGGGGTCCTGGACGTGTTCGATCGTGAGCGCGAGCCAACTTGGATGCGAGGGCCAGACACCCGACACGGCACGCGATGGATAGTTCAGAAGGCGCTCTGCGAACCGGCTGAAGTCGGGGTCTTCGACGCAGCTCGCCGGTTCGTACTCATCGACACACCTCGCCTTACCAGTGTGGTCGAGCAGGCTGGCACGCGCGAACTCGCCGGCGAGAAGTGGGGCTGACCTGAGACGCCGCAGGTTGCAGAGCTGTCCGAGGCTTGAGGTGAGCGCCGAGATCATCTGCACATGCCTCGACGCGAAGGCAGTCCGTGACCCTGCGGACATATGCAGCATCCCCGCATATCCGCCGTCCACAGCGAAGAGGCACGAGGTCATTCCGTCTGCAAAACCCGCCGGACGGAGAACCTCCTGAAAGAGCTCCGTCGCCCTGTAGTCATAGGGCAGATCAGTGATCCGCAGCGGTCGATGCTGTTCGAGCATCCTTCGATGAGGTTCAGTTTGCACGTACCGCTCGCCCAGCCCGACCAGAGTTGCTTCGTCGTAGGCTGAGTTGCCGAGCACCATGTGCTTGCCCGCCAAGGGGTCCCAGGCCAGGAGCGCGCCTGCATCTTGGTGGACGACTCTTTGCAGCTGGTCCAGGATTTCGACCGCCGCCTCTTTGGCGCGGCCCGACCCCGCGGCATAGGCGCAGTCGACCAGCACTTGCGTCTCGCCGAGAGTGAAGGCGGCGCCTTTGGCGTCTGGGGGGACGATGTCCATCATGCGACGCCCTTCTTGGCCCCGTTCGAGTGCTTGATTGTACCGCTACCCCGACGCGAAGGGGCGGCCAACTGCTGACTTCACCCACCCCGCGGAGTTCGAGGACGTCCTCATGTGCGCGTCTGCATTAGATCCCGTCGGCGTCAGACCAGATGCCTCGAAATTTCGTCGAAGGCGCGCAGGGTCGCGAAGAGTTTCCATGCGTGCTGAGGCTCAGCCCAGCTGGACAGTTTCGCGGCGACGACACCCGTGGTCGGGTTGACGTAGATCATCTGTCCATGAATGCCGAGGCACAGGAGCACATCGCGGTCGGCGTAGGGGAGCCAGAACTGGTTGCGGTACATCCCGCCCGGCATCAGCGTCTGGGTTGGACTTGTAGCGAAGGCTGCGCGGGAGTCGGGCTCGCCACGGAAGGTCTCCTCGATCCAAGAAGGGGGAAGTATCTGGTTGCCAGATAGCGAGGCCCCTCCTTGTGCCAGCATGCTGCCGAAGCGGGCGAGGTCGCGAAGCGATGCGCAAATTCCCCCGTCGTACATGCCGGAGCCGGCCGAGTCCACGGCGATCGTTGCGTCGTTCTCGGCTCCGAGCCGCGACCAGAGCAGTTGCGACATCAGCTCGGGCATCCGGAGTCCGGAGGCGACCTCGCAGATCCAACCGAGGACGTCTGTCTCGCAACTGCGGTATTCAAAGGGTCCGCCGTGGGGTGCCTTCTGCTGCAGCGTCAGGAGGAAGTCGTACATCGTGTGAGGGACTAGGGGATGTTGGCGAGGCGCCCAGCCGATCGCCTGTTCCAGGACGCGCACCTCGGCCTGTGGGTCGAGGTAGTCCTCGGAGAAGTGGATGCCCGATCGCATGTCCAGCAGGTGGCGTACGACGGCGCCGGAGTAGCCGCTTGATGCCAGCTCCGGCACGTACGAGTTGAGCGGTCGAAGGGGATCGAGCGCACCGCCCGCGACCAGCGCGCCGGCCACGACACCGACCAGAGACTTGCTCACGGACATGAGCAGGTGCCGCGTGTTGGGGTCCATCCCTCCGGGGTATTCCTCGGCGATTATCCGTCCGTATCGGCAAACCATCCACCCGTTGGTGTTGGTGGCCGCCATGGTCTCGGCCACAGTCAGGGTGGACCCGTCGGGCTGGGGGACCGCGAGGTCGCCGACGGCCGAGCGGCTAGGAGGTAGCTCGGCCGCGGGGTCGGTGCCACGGGCAATGATGGCGGTCGGGAACAGGTCCTCGATGTGCTGGAACGACCAGTGCAGCTGCGGAGCGACCTGCCAGTTGTCCAGGGTCACAGCTCCTGGTGGACGGCTTGCCTTCTCCCCTAGTACCACCGCATTTTCAGCCCTTCCCCTATTGAGGGCTCTCCGTGCGTCATCCTGATCTCGGCTGAGCCTAGCTCTGAGCAACGGCGCTCCACTGGGTATCTTCAACTGCTGGCTGCTGGATCTGGGGTGGCATCACCGGGGTGCCGGTGTAGTGGGCTCGGATGGAGTCGATGAGGTGCTTGGCCCGAATCGTCAGGCTCCCCGCCCTCCCCGGCACTTGGGTCTGCAGCCTTCCCTTGGTGACCACAACGCCGAGGTCGGCGCCCTTCCATCGGTAGTCGCCCGGACCATAGATCCGCAGGAAGAACGCTTCGGACTCGTTCTGCAGCTGATGCCAGTCGAGGGCAGCCCGCCGGTACACGAGGGCACCGGCACCGTCGACGCTGTACGCCCCGGTGGGCGCCGCGGTGTCGATCCGCTCCACTCCCGGCCCCGTCTCCTTGATGATCATCTGCGACCACAGATCGACTGTCGCGAGCTCCTGCCAGCGTTCGTTGATCTCCTCGACATCGAGGTCGAAGTCGATATCGAGGTACTCCAGCAGATGGAACAGGAAGAGCGGCACGTCTGCATACGCACCGGCAGTGACGTTGGTGATCGAGGACGCGCCGCTGATGCGCGGGTTGATCTCACCGAGGTAGACCTCATCGGTGTCGACATCGATCAGCACATCGACCTCAAAGAAGCCTCGGTAGCCCTCCGCGCCGAGCCGCTCACCCAGCCGGCGTACCAGTGCAGAGGCGCGTGCGCGCAGGTCTCCCGTAAGCACCTCGGGAAACATCTCGTTGCCGCACCATCCACCCCGGTACGGGGTGAGCTTCGTGTGGCCGGTCAGTTCGGACATGAACGGACCTACCACGGTGCCGCACTTGGTCAGCACCGCTTCCACCGCCACCGGGCGGTTGTTGATTCGCTTCATGACCTTGACCTCGTTGCCCACGACGTCCTTGCTGTGCTTCCTCCAGTCCGCCTCGGAGGCGATGAAGAACGTCGTCTTGCCCGAGTCGCCGTATGCCGTCTGGACGACCAGGTCGGTCCCAAGGCCCGCGTCCTCGGCTGCCCTCATGAGGCCGTCGAAGTCCTCGACCATCGCCACCACGTTGGGCACGCTCGGCACTCCCACCTCGTTGCCGAGGCGAGTGGTGACGAGCTTGGAGTCCAAGTGCGTCCGCAGCTCGGCCTTCGGCAGGATCAGGTCGTAGCCGAGCTCATCGCAGATGCGTTCGGTCTCCTCATCGAAGAACACCATCGCGATCTTGGGACGGACCCCGAGTCTGGCCCGGCTGGCAATGAAGGCCCGCACCTCCGAGTTCTCCAGCAGCCAGTTGTTGATGTGCTCGCCGCTCTCGAAGTCGACGAACGGCCTGTCTCCAGGCGTGAACACTCGCGGATGCGCGCCGTCCCACGCGTCGTAGTAGGCGATGTAGGTGAAGTTGCGCACCCAGCGGTCGAGCCCCAACAGGTTGAAAGGAGTCGCACCCACGAAGTAGATCGGCACATCGTTGGTACGGAAGAAGTGGCGCACCTCGGACATGTTCCTCAGCGGCCTCCGGGAACTCTCGGCAAGCGCCGCCGGGCCGAACGCCGCGTCGGTCGCCATGGTCGCCACGGGTTCGGAGCCGATGGGAGGAGCCACTGGAACGGCAACCGGCGCAGACGCCGCCCGACGACCCCGAGGCTTGGTGGCCCTTTTCGTGGTCGCACTCGCCTTTCGGTTTCCTTTTCCAGCACCTGCGGGTTGGGTGGTCATGCTGTCCCCTTCGGTCAACGGTTGGCCTGGGTGCGGATGAGCTTTTTGTTGACGAATTCGTCCATACCGAAATGGCCAAGCTCTCGGCCGAAACCGGAGCGCTTCACGCCACCGAAGGGAAGCTCTGCTGCGTCGAGCATGACGCCGTTGACGAAGACCATTCCGGCGTCGATCTGGTCCGCCACGCGCTCGGCCTGCTCGGGGTCAGTCGTGAACACGTAGGCTCCCAAGCCGTATGGAGTGTCGTTGGCCAAGGCGACTGCCTCCGCCTCCGAGGAGACCCGGAAGACCATCGCGACTGGGCCGAATAGTTCTTGGGCAAACACGTCCTGGTCCGGAACGACACCGGTCAGCACGGCGGGAGGGAAGAACGCCCCCGAGCGCTGCCCCACGGTGTGCAGGGTGGCTCCTTGCGCCACGGCGCGGTCGACCTGTCCTTGCAGTCCCTCGGCAGCCCGCAGCGAAGACATTGGGGCTCCGCCGTCGGCCGCCGCAAGCATCGACGTCGTGAACTGATCGAGGAACGGCTCGTAGAGCTCCTCGGCGACGATGAAGCGCTTTGGTGCATTGCAGACCTGACCGGCGTTGTCCATGCGAGCCGCCACGGCTGCCGCCACCACGGCCTCGAGGTCGTCGGTACTGAGCAACACGAACGGGTCAGAGCCCCCCAACTCAAGCACTACCTTCTTGAGGTTGCGCCCAGCGATCTCAGCGACCGCTGATCCAGCCCGCTCGGACCCGGTCAGCGACACCCCGGCAATGCGGGGGTCGGCGATCATCTCTGCGACCTGGTTCACGGTTGCATTGACAGCGACGTACGCCCCATCAGGGAACCCGGCGTCGGCGAAGATCTCTTGCAGCGCCGCAGCCGACTCCGGACACTGCGGCGCGTGCTTGAGCACGATCGTGTTGCCGATAGCGAGGTTGGGTGCAGCGAACCGGGCCACCTGGTAGTAGGGAAAGTTCCACGGCATGATGCCGAGCAATGCGCCCACCGGGCTGCGACGGATGACGGCTGTGCCACTTCCTTGGAGGAGCGGCACCTGCTCGTCGGCGAGGAACCCCGCCGCGTTGTCAGCGTAGAACTCGTATATCTCGCGGCAGAAGTCGACCTCCACTAGCCCTTGATCCAGCGGCTTTCCCATCTCCCGCCCGATGACGGATGCGAGATGTTCACGCCGTTCACCATGGAGCTCTCCCACTCGCCGGAGCAGTGCGGCGCGCTCAGTTGCCATCGTCGTTCGGCCCCAGGTCACACACGCCGATGCGGCTTGGTCCAGCGCAGCATCCATCTCGGCCTGCGACGCCTGCGGGAACGTTCGCAGCCGCTCGCCGGTCGCTGGGTCAATGACGGCGTAGTCATCGATGACCGCATACTCCTCCATGGCCTTACCTCCTTCGTGTTGGTGGTGATCGCGCGTCGAGCGGGCAGCGGGAAACTCCCAGCCGGTCAGGGCACTGCCGTCGTGTTCGGCACGGGCACTGTCGTTGGCTGCCCCCGGACAGACCATCGAAATACCTGTGTCATCTGGAGGTCGATACGACCGCCTTGACCGGGCGGGGCAGCCTTCACAGGCCTACTTGAGTGGCTCAGGGTCCCTGAATCGCGTCAACACGTTGGAGGTCAAACGGGCGATGTTGTTGTCGTATCCGTTGTATGAGAGCGATCCGGTCCACGCGATTGAACCGACCGAAAAGATGCCTCCGCCGCCGTCGAGGGCCGCGTAGACGACGTCAGAGCGAACCGAGGGTTGCTCTGTTCCTCCCAGACCGGGGAGTTGCTCGAACAGCTCCTCTGTGACCAGGAGGTAAGCGTCCGACAGCGGTCCGGACGTGGCCAGCACGAGGGTGTCCGGAGGCGATCCGAGGCTCGGGTTGTAGAAGTCGATCTCGGATCCCGCCGCGCCTCCGCCGATGATGCCGAAGTCTCCGAGGAGTTCCTCGGCTCCGATCCCTTCGAAGATGAAGGCAGCACGCGCGTCGAAGCTGTCCTCGAGTCGCTGATAGTAGGTACAGCGATCGAAGCCCTGGGCGGACATCCCGACACCTACCAGCCGTTCCGGCGCCTTTCCCTTGTTGCGCCAAAGGCCGGCGGACTCGCCTGAGGTCGTGTGGCGCCGCTCCGCGAACGGGGTTTGGTGCGGTCGCGTACCTCCGTCAGCGCGACGGACCTCGAGTACGTGTCGGTTATCGGGGTCGAACGACGCCGTGGCGTAGAACCCGTTGCCGCCGAGGTACATCAGGCGCCCGCCGGCCGCGGTGAACTCCGCCAGCGCATCGAGCTCAGCTCGGGTCATGTACTCCGGGTGACTGCCCGTGATGACAACGCGATACTTCGAGATGAGGTCATAGCCCTCGAGGTCCAGGGTTTCATCGGTGAGTGCGTCGAACTCACAGCCGACCTCCTCCAACCAGTGGGTGAGGCATAGGTCGGCGGGGAGACCCCACGGTCCTTCGCTCATGAAGGACGCTCGGTACCGGGGCTGCATGGTGATGAGGGGGCGGTGCGCAGTGCTGAAGATGACGCCGGAACCGTCGTTGTGGATCTCGTAGCAGGAGCGCCCGAACTCTGGGTGGTCCTGCATGACCAGGTCTTCGGAGTGAACGATCGGTGTGTGTCCGAGCAGCATCTCCATGCCGTCGGCCTCAAAGGCGATTCGGTCGTTCGCGTATGCGAGGTAGGACCCCGTGGGAAACAGGACGGCCACGTCGCGCGAGCGTTGGCCGGGCCCCACGAAGAACGGCACATGATGGTCCCTGCCGTCTGCCTTCAGGCGGAACGCGTACACCCCGCTGGGCATGTCCTCTGGGATATCGAATGTCAGGGCAACGGGCCACTCGGCGTCCGAGATGTCGTCGTCGTGAAAGTGGATGGCATCGAACTCGTCCGGGGCAAGGCGAAAATCCTCCACGTGACCCTGGAATGTAGGCCCGGTCACGCCACGCACTGGTCCATTCACACAGTGGGCGGTTAGGCCGTTGGGTGACTCGTCTACGACAGTGGAGAGCAGCAGGCCATCGTCACGGTCGCTTCGACCGAAGTGCCATCTGGCCACCGTACGGTTGCCACCGCCGTCCTGCCGTCGAATCGTGACGCCTCCGATCTTTCCGTTGAAGGCTGATGCAGCGACGAGCCGCGTGTCCGCACGAGCAGCCAGCGCGCCGATGCGGAAAGGCATCTGGGAGGCGACCCAGGCGCTCGTCGTCTGCAAGGTCGCGGACTCCGATGCGAGTCGTGCTGAGGCTGGTGCGACCAGATCCGACGCATGCTTCAAGGGCGTGCAGTGCAGCGTCACATCTCCGCCATTGGGCGGTACGTCGACAACGAGTTCGTACCAATGGTGTGCGATGAGGGCGGTGTCGAGCTGAAGGGTGCAGGGCTGTCCCCACTCACTCCACATGAACGTGGGTCGACCCTCTTCGATGGTGAGCGCCCAACCCGTCGTCGTTTCGGCGTCCCATGTTCCCAACACAGTCTGATGCTCGCCGCGGAACGCGACGGAACTGTGGCTGACCCGATAGGCGCCCAGACTCCCCGCACGATCGTCACGCGGCAGCGTGGGGAAGACGGCTACACGTATTTGGAAACCTGCCGGATCCTTGAGGGTTCCGGCCGGGTCTGAAACCTCAACGAAGGATCCGGGCCGGCAGACGTATCGCTGTCCTGGATAGGTACCTTCGACCGCTGTAGGGACATGCGATTCTTCGAAGCCTGGGCCTGCGGAACCGTCGAACCCGTGATGTAGCTGGACGACGCTTGTGACGTACGAGTCGATGTCCTCACAGCTTACGTGGAGCTGGATCTGCTCACCGGGCCGGGCCGACAAGCGATCGGTGTAGCCGAACACCTTCTGGCTGTTGCTGATTGGCGAGTTCATGATCCTGTTCCAATTCTTTGGGTCTCTGCAGGAACGGCGTTGGCCTCGAGGTACTTCGCCCTTCGCTCGTGGAAGACGGCCCTCATCGCGTCCTCGTAGTCCTGGTACGTACCGGGCTGGAGGACCAGGTTCCCGGGAACTCCGTGCGTTACCAGGCCGAGGGACCAAGGCCCGTCAGGGCCATTGGCGTAGATGAGGTGCTTGCCCTGGATCGGTTGACTACGCAAGATCCTCAGCACTCGGTTCGCGCCGTCCTGCAAGATCCAGAGTGGGTCGGCGTCATGTTGCGCAACGACTTCCTCGGTGAACTCGGCGCGGAGGCGCGTCAGGCTCCGCTGGGTGAAGACCTCGAGCAGCTCTGCGACTCTGTCTGCCGCCGTACGCGTCATTGGTTTTCTCCTGTGATCAGCTGACGGTCAGATGTTGCGTGAGGGCCAAACCCGACCGACGACTCGCTTGGCGGGTTCAGCAGCTTCGATGCGATCGCCTGCCCCGTCACGAGGTACTGGCCAGGGATGACGGGTGCGGAGCACGTGGCACGAGGGATCTCTTGAGTTCGCACGATGGCCGCCTGGAGTCGCGTCAGAGGTCCGATTGCTGCATGGAACGACCAGAGGCCTTCAAGTACGCGGCCACTCCGAGCCCGACGACGACCCAGCTGATGCCCAAGATCTTCGCGTGAGGATTTGCACTCCAGAGGGCGAAGAGCAGGATCGCGGTTCCCACAACCGGGGAGATCAGGTGCAGGAAGATACGGCGGCTCTTTCCACGGATGACGAAGTGATTAACCACCGCAACGTTCAACAGGATGTAGGCCGTCAGGGCGCCAAACGTGACCAGGGTGATCAACAGGCCAGCCTGCTCGACGCCCAGCACGCCGACTCCGACCGACAGCACCGCGATAAAGAGCATCGCGTTCCTCGGCACCATGCGGTCGCTGACGCGCGAGAGGAACCGGGGCAGTTGGCCATCCCTGGCCATGCTGAACACGAGGCGTGACGATGTGGCGTTGGACGCGATCGCGTTGGCAAAAAGGGCGATGAGGGCGTTGGTCAGGAGCACGACGGTGCCGAACCACGACGACATGGAATGGCTCACGATGTCGTAGAAGGCATTGTTGGTGTCATCGCCTTCAGCGAAGGTGGTGCCGGTGGGAACGAGCACGGCGGCCAGGCAGACTTGAAGAACGAACAGCACGCCGACACACCACATCACCAAGATCGTGGCGCGTGCGACGGTGGCTCCCCCGTGCTCAGCCTCCTCGTTCAGCGTCGAGATCGCATCGAAACCGACGAAGCTCAGAGCCGCGATGGGGACCGCCGACGCCACCAGAGCCCAAGAGGAATTCGAGGAGGGAATGAGAACGTCGAGCGAAAGATGCGCGTCGCCGGAGGCGATGAGCACGATCGCCCATCCGACGAAGACAGTGAGAACTGCAAGCTGAATGCACAGGAAGATCTTGTTCATCCGCGCCGTCACTGAGACACCCATGATGTTGATGAGCGCCGTTGCCGCAACGAACAGGATCACCCACACCCAGCCAGGCACGAAGGTGACCAGGGAGGCCATGGCGAGGGAGGCAAAGACGCAGAGCAATGCAGGGAGCAGGAGATAGTCCAGGAGTATCGCCCACCCTGAAATGAAGCCGACGAAGGTCGAGGTGCCCAGGCGGACGTAGGAGTACACCGAGCCGGCAACAGGGAACTGCAGTGCCATCTCCCGGTAGCTGAGGGCGCTGAATGTCATGACCAGGGCGGTAATGAGGTACACCGCACCAGCTGCCCCCACCGAGAGGTTGTAGACGACACCGAAGACCGAGATCGGCGCAATCGGCACCATGTAGATGAGGCCGTAGATGACCACATCGGCCAGGCTGAGAGATCGGGAGAGTTCGGGCTTGTAGCCCAACTCATTCAGCCTCGCGTTCTCAGTGTCCATATGCTCTCCTGCGACCGCTTTCGCATCAGTTCGCTCAGTCATGGCGTGTACCTTTCGGAGCCGGGGGGACTCGATGTCTGCAGCCGTTCGTGCCAACAATGGGACGAGCACCTAGGGCTGGAGTGCCTTGGTTTCCGAGTGTCGGCGGTGTCCAAGGCGCCATCAATACGTACTTGTACGGATGGTGCGTCGAAGGAAGGCGTTCTGAGCGTTCAGGGGGCAGGTGTCTGCCGCTGTGCGCCGCGTCCTGGTGGCGTCACCTGTTCGCCGTAGCGGGTCACGCAGAAGGCGGCCAGTCGCTCGGCCAGCCGCTCGATGGTCGCCGCAGCGTGGTGGTCAGGGTGCCACGCGGCATACAGGCTGATCCCCAACGGGCCGGTGGGGCCGTCGATCCCAAGCGGTCGCAGGCCGAAGCGCGGGTCGTCCGAGACCACCGCGACCCCGCGGCCTGCGGCAGCAACCGCCTGGGCTACTTCCGGAGAGCCGAACTCGTGGAGCAGCGTGTAGCCGAGGTGTGCCGTCGCCATCGCGCTGTCGAGGGCGCGACGCGGGTGGTAGTCGCGGTTTTGGGTCAGGATGGGTCGCTCGACCAGCTCTGCGAGAGGGACCTTGCCGCGACCAGCCCAGTCGTGGGTGGGCGGGACGTAGGCCCACACGGGCAGGTCGGCGAGGGCCATTCCGGCGAACTGCGGTGGGGGCGGTGTCGTGCCGATCGCCAGGTCCGCCCCGAGGGTGAGGGTCGTGTAGACCGACCCCGGTACCTCCTCCAGCACGGCGGGCATCGGGTCGTCCGCCTCCAGGGTGGCGAGAAAGGGAGCCACAACGTCGGTGAGGGTGGTTCCTGGCGCAGCGATCGTGACCCGCTGCAGTCGACCGGCGGCCAGCGCCGCGGCGATGTCCAGTGCTGTCTCGGCCTGGGCGACAAGCGACCGGGCGACGGGGAGGAACTCCTCACCGGCGGCGCTCAGCCGCAGCCGACCCTCGTCACGGAGGAAGAGGTCGACCCCCAGGTGACGCTCCAACTGGCGCAGCTGACGCGACAACGAGGGCTGGGTGACGTGCACAGCGGCGGCGGCCGCCGTCACCGATCCGTTGTCGGCCACGGCGACGAGGTATCGCAGGGTGCGGATCTCCATGACATGCCTCCAAGGCATCGGACTAAGGCCCAATAGGTATTGGACAGCATGGCACGCGGGGTTGAGGCTCTAAGGCGACCACCCGTCATGCCTCGGCCCTTCGCCTGTCTCCCAAGGAGATTCCATGTCCGCAGTCGTCGAGCAGCATCGGCGCCTCATCACGGCCATCCCCGGACCGCGGTCCCAGGCATTGCATGCGCGGAAGGTGGCGACCGTGGCCGCTGGGGTGGGCACGGGTCTGCCGGTGTACATCGAGCGCGCTGCCGGGGGAGTCCTGGTCGATGTCGACGGCAACCACCTCATCGACTTCGGCTCCGGCATCGCGGTGACCACCGTGGGGAGCTCGGCGCCGCGGGTCGTCGAGCGCGTGCAGAGGCAGGTGGAGGAGTTCACCCACACCTGCTTCATGGTGACGCCCTACGAGGAATACCTCGCGGTCTGCGAGAAGCTCGCGGCACTGACGCCGGGCACGCACGAGAAAAGGTCGGCGCTGTTCAACTCCGGCGCCGAGGCCGTCGAGAACGCCGTCAAGATCGCGCGGGTGTTCACCGGCCGGACGGCGGTCGTGGCCTTCGACCACGCCTACCACGGGCGCACCAACCTCACCATGGCCCTGACCGCGAAGAACATGCCCTACAAGCAGGGCTTTGGGCCGTTCGCCTCCGAGGTCTACCGGGTCCCGATGGCCTACCCGTACCGCTGGGCCGGCGACCGCACGCGGGTGGCGGACGAGGCCTTCGAGGCCTTCACTGCGCAGGTGCACGCGCAAGTAGGCGAGGAGAACGTCGCGGCCGTCATCATCGAGCCGATCCAGGGCGAGGGCGGCTTCATCGTGCCGCCCGAGGGCTGGCTGCCCCGAGTGGCCGACTGGTGCCGCGAACACGGCATCGTCTTCATCGCCGACGAGATCCAGACCGGCTTCTGCCGCACGGGTGACTGGTTCGCCTGCGACCACGAGGGTGTCGTCCCTGACCTCATCACGACAGCAAAGGGAATCGCGGGCGGCCTGCCCCTCGCGGCGGTCACCGGTCGTGCCGAGATCATGGATGCCGTGCACGCAGGCGGCCTCGGCGGCACCTACGGAGGCAACCCAGTGGCGTGCGCCGCGGCGCTCGGCGCGATCGAGACCATGGAGGCGGAAGACCTGTGCGGTCGCGCCCGTGAGGTCGAGGCCCTGTTCACGGGGCGGCTGCGTGCGCTGGCCGAGAAGTTCGACGTCGTTGGGGAGATCCGAGGTCGTGGCGCGATGCTGGCCGTTGAGCTCGTCACCGGCGCGGGCGACGACACCCCCAACCCCGGTCTCACCGCGCGGATCAACGCGGCCTGTCACCAGCAGGGCCTGGTCACGCTGACGGCAGGGACCTACGGCAACGTGCTCCGCTTCCTGCCGCCCCTGGCCATCCCCGACGAGCTGCTGCACGAAGGTCTCGACGTCCTCGAGCAGGCCTTCGCAGCTCACGCCTGACAACCGCTGCAGCACAGGGAGATTCAACAAGTGATACTGACCTCGGCCCAGAATACGCTCGTCGCCTCGGTCCCTACCGGCCTGTTCATCAACGGCACCTGGCGCGAGGCCTCCGATGGCGCTCGTGTGCAGGTGGAAGACCCCTCTACCGGCGTGGCCTTCGCTACCGTCGCCGACGCCACCGTGACCGACGGAGGCGACGCCCTTGCCGCAGCCTCGGCGGCTCAGGCGAGCTGGGCCGCCACCGCGCCGCGTCAACGCAGCGACTTGCTACGCGCGGCATACGAGCTGCTCACCGAACGAGCCGGGGACTTCGCGACCCTGATCACCCTCGAGATGGGCAAACCCCTCTCGCAGGCTCGGGGCGAGGTGGCCTACGGCGCCGAGTTCTTCCGGTGGTTCTCCGAGGAAGCCGTGCGCATTTCCGGACGGTGGATGACCGCACCCAACGGCGCCACCCGGCTGCTCACCATGAAGAAGCCGGTCGGGCCCACCCTGATGATCACGCCGTGGAACTTCCCGCTCGCGATGGGGACCCGCAAGATCGGGCCTGCCATCGCCGCCGGCTGCACCATGGTCGTCAAGCCCGCCACGCAGACACCACTAACGATGCTCGCCCTAGCCGCGCTTCTCGACGAGGTAGGGCTCCCACAGGGGGTGCTGAATGTCATCACGACGACCCGGACAGCGCAGGTGGTGGAGCCGCTCGTGCGCGACCCTCGCGCCCGCAAGCTCACCTTCACCGGGTCGACGCCCGTAGGGCGCACGCTGGTGGAGCAGTCCGCGACCCAGCTGCTCCGGGTCTCCATGGAGCTGGGTGGCAACGCCCCGTTCGTGGTGTTCGACGATGCCGACCTCGACGCAGCGGTGGATGGCGCGATGCTGGCCAAGATGCGCAACATGGGCGAAGCGTGCACGGCGGCCAACTGGTTCCTCGTGCAGTCGGGTGTGGCTGACGAGTTCGCTGCCCGGTTCACGGCACGAATGGAGCAGCTGTCCATCGGGCGGGGCACCGATGCCGGCGTCGACGTGGGGCCACTGATCGATGCCTCGGCCCGAGACAAGGTCGAGGAACTGGTGGATGACGCGGTCCTGCGTGGAGCCCGAATCTCGTGTGGAGGCAAAGCCTTTGGGGAGAAGGGCTACTTCTACACACCCACCGTCCTCACGGACGTCCCTCCCGATGCGCGTCTCCTGCGCGAGGAGATCTTCGGCCCCGTCGCGCCGATCGCCACGTTCGACACCGAGGACGAGGCCATCTCGCGAGCCAACGACTCCGAGTACGGGCTCGCGGCCTACGTCTTCACCCGTGACCTGTCCAGAGTGCTGCGGCTCGCCGAAAGTCTGGATTTTGGCATGGTCGGCGTCAACCAGGGCATCGTCTCCAACGCGGCTGCCCCGTTCGGCGGGATGAAGGCCTCAGGGTTCGGGCGAGAGGGCGGGTTCGAAGGCATCGAGGAATACCTCGAGACGACCTACGTGGGGATCGCATGACGAGTCAGGTGACGACTGAACGCCCAGCCGGCCGGGGCAACTTCGGCCATAGAGACCCGCAGTTGCGTCGATCCGGTGGGCAGGCAAGATCGTGGCATCGGTCACCCATTGGCAATGACGCGAGCTGTGTTGACAGCACAGTGCGCGCCGAACTGTTCTGGGTGGGTATGCCATGAGACTCCTTCTGATGGGACCCCCCGGAGCAGGAAAGGGCACCCAGGCAGTCCGACTCGCGGAGCGACTTGGCGTCCCAGCCATCTCCACCGGTGACATCTTCCGCGCCAACGTCGCCGCGCTCACCGGCCTGGGACGAGAGGCCAAGCGGTACATCGACGTGGGCGACTACGTGCCTGACCGGGTAACCAACGACATGGTTCGGGATCGTTTGGCCCAGAACGATGCACGCCACGGCTGGCTACTTGATGGCTATCCGAGGACCCCATCCCAGGTCAACGAACTGGACAGGTTCTGCCGGGACTGCGGCCACACGCTGGACTTAGCCATCGTTCTGGGTGTGCCCGAGCGAGAACTCGTGCGACGGCTGCTCGAGCGCGCCTCGTCTGAAGGTCGCGTGGACGACACGGAGGCCGTGATCTCACACCGACAGCAAGTGTTCCGCGAACAGACTGAGCCACTCATGGAGATCTATCACGCCCGCGGCATCCTCAAGATCGTGGATGGTCGCGGGGACGTTGCCGATGTAACTGCCAGGTGCCTTCTCGCAGCTGGTCGCGACCGAGACGCAGTTCCGACCACGTGACCTGGCGGGAGTCCGGAATCGTATTGCGGCCCAGCCAGCTGTCGATTGACGACGTCTCGTCGCATACGCGGTATGCCAACAAAGGAGGAACCACCGTGTCCGAGTCGTCCGAGAGCCAGTCCACGAGCCAGTCCACGAGCCAGACCGAGGGTCTGGACCTCACGCCCACACCCGAGTTCGCCGCGCAGGCCAACGGGACGGCCGACCTCTACGACGCCGCCGAGGCGGACTTCGAGGGCTTCTGGGCCGACCAGGCGCGGCAGCGGCTCAGCTGGGCCAAGGACTTCGACCAGACCCTCGACTGGAGCGATGCGCCGTTCGCCCAGTGGTACGTCGGCGGTGAGGTCAACGCGGCCTACAACTGCGTCGACCGCCACGTCGAGGCGGGGAACGGCGACCGGGTCGCCATCCACTTCGAGGGCGAGGGCGGCGACAGCCGCACCATCACGTATGCCGAGCTGCAGCGTGACGTGGCAAAGGCCGCCAACGCGCTGGAGTCACTCGGCGTCGCCAAGGGCGACCGGGTCGCCATCTACCTGCCCATGATCCCCGAGGCCGTCGCGGCCATGCTGGCCTGCGCGCGCATCGGCGCCCCCCACTCGGTGGTGTTCGGAGGCTTCTCGGCCGACGCCCTGCGCACCCGCATCGCCGACGCCGAGGCCAAGCTCGTCATCACCGCCGACGGCCAGTTCCGGCGCGGCAAGTCGGCTCCGCTCAAGCCCGCTGTCGATGCCGCAGTGGACGGCGACAGCACCGTGGAGAAGGTGCTGGTCGTGCAGCGCACCAAGGACGACGTGGAGTGGAACGACGACCGCGACGTCTGGTGGCACGACGTGGTCGACTCGGCCAGCGACGAGCACGAGGCCGTGGCCCACGACAGCGAGCACCCGCTCTTCATCCTCTACACCTCCGGCACCACGGGAAAGCCGAAGGGCATCTATCACACGACGGGCGGCTACCTGACCCAGGCGGCCTACACGAACTCGATCGTGCACGACGTGCACCCCGAGACCGACGTCTACTGGTGCACCGCCGACATCGGCTGGGTGACCGGGCACTCCTACATCGTCTACGGGCCCCTGGCGAACGGCGCCACCCAGGTCATCTACGAAGGCACCCCCGACACCCCGCACCAGGGCCGCTGGTGGGAGATCGTGCAGAAGTACGGCGTGACGATCCTCTACACCGCGCCCACAGCGATCCGGACCTTCATGAAGTGGGGCGACGACATCCCCGCGAAGTTCGACCTGTCGTCACTGCGGCTGCTCGGCTCGGTCGGCGAACCGATCAACCCCGAGGCGTGGCTCTGGTACCGCAAGAACATCGGCGGCGGCCACGCACCCATCGTCGACACCTGGTGGCAGACCGAGACCGGCGGCATCATGATCAGCCCGCTGCCCGGCGTCACCGACCTCGAGNAACCCGCTGCACGACCCCGAGGCGGTCGGCTACCTCGTGCTGACCAAGCCGTGGCCGGGCATGCTGCGCGGCATCTGGGGCGACGAGGAGCGCTACAAGGAGACGTACTGGTCGCGGTTCGGACCCAAGTACTACTTCGCCGGCGACGGCGCGAAGTACGACGCGAAAGGCAACATCTGGCTGCTCGGCCGGGTCGACGACGTCATGAACGTCTCCGGCCACCGGCTCTCCACCGCCGAGATCGAGTCCGCCCTCNACACCCGTCCGTGGCCGAAGCGGCCGTCGTGGGCGCCACCGACGAGACCACCGGCCAGGCCGTGGTGGCCTTCGTCATCCTGCGTGGCGGCCACGAGGACCACGGCGACGACACGGTGCAGGAGCTGCGCAACCACGTGGCCAAGGAGATCGGGCCGATCGCCAAGCCGCGCTCCATCATGGTCGTCTCCGAGCTGCCCAAGACGCGGTCCGGCAAGATCATGCGCCGCCTCCTGCGCGACGTCGCCGAGAACCGCGAGGTCGGCGACGTCACCACGCTGGCCGACTCCTCGGTCATGAACCTGATCAAGGAAGGCATGACCTCCGGCAAGGAGGACTGACCACTTCCCTACTCCACCACCGCACTTCGGTATGCCGCGGACGCACCTCGCGTCCGCGGCATACCAGTGTCTGTTGGTGGTCGACTGGTGCCGGGGGACGATCAGCTCGATGTCGGCCGGCCCGGCCCGCGCACGCGCGGGCCGCTTGGTGGGGCGAGCTGATCGTTGGGCGGCGAGCCCGCGCCTACCGCGTGGGCTGGGACTGTGGGGGTGTGTCGAGCACTGCGCGTTGCGCCACGGCGAGCCCAGCGGACCACCCTGGTGCGCGACCCGCGCCTGAAGCCCTCAGACGCTGCCAGGTCAGGAGATTGAGCCTGACACCAGTTCACCCTCGAAGAAGACGGCCGAAGGCTTGAGGTCGCTGATCTCGAGCGGGTCGACCTCGAACAGGTTGTCAGTGAGGACGATGAAGTTCGCAAGCTTGCCGACCTCGATCGAACCGACCCGGTCGTCAAGTCGTAGCTGGCGCGCGCCGTCAATCGTGTAGCCCTTCACCAACACGTCGATCGTCAGGCTGGCAGTGGAGTCGGGCCTCACGCTTCCCGGATGCTTGGTTGGGTCCAGTGGCATCTGTGGGTCGACACGGGTCTTCCCGACCTGCATGCCGAAAAATGGGTCGGCTCTAGCTAGTTCCTAGGCCGTGACCACGTCACTGGAGAAGGTGACACGTGCGCCGGTGCGAACGACCGGGTTGAAATCGTACATCCGGTTCCAGCGCTCAATCCCGAGGTGGGTCTTGGCCTGTTCGCCGAAGTAGCCGCCCGACCAATGCGGCGTCCAGTTGACGATGATGTCGAGCTGTTCGGGTCGACCCATGTCGGCTGGGTCGATGAGTTCACAGTGCGCGATGGTCACCTGGATCCGCCACGATTCTCCGGACGTCGACAAGTGCGTTCGGGCCGTTTGGACGGCATCGCAGGCGACGCGGAAGGCACGGTCGCCCACGAGATGAATATGCACGTCGATGTCGGCGTCGTTGCAGGTCTGCAGGCAGTCGGCGAGTTCGTCGGTGCCCATTTGGATCTCGCCGCAGCTGTCGTTGCGGCCGTGTCTCAGCATGGGTTCTAGGGTCGCACTGTTTCCGAGCTCGTTCGTCCCGTCAAGGAATAGCTTCACCGTCCGAAGTCGCACATGGTCGCTGCCGTACTTTCGTTGGTACTCGCGGAGGGTGTGGATGGCATCGGGGAGATCGTCGGGGGTGCGGAACCGGACTGAGCCCTCGTAGAAGAGGTTGAGCTCGCCCGCCGCGTCGAGTTGCGCGACTGCACGAATCGACTCCCAGACGCGGCGTCAGCAGGGCGACCGAGTTGTCGTCAAGACCGGTGAGGCCGTCATCAGCGCAGGCAAGGTTGCCTTGGCGACCAACGCGTTCCCCAGTCCGTTACGCCGCCTTCGTTGGTCTGTGGTCCCTGTCTTCGACTACGTCCTGGCAACCGAGCCACTCACGAACGCCCAACTCGAGAAAACCCGATGGGATCCGGCGATCGGCGTCGCAGACTCGGGCAACCAGTTCCATTACTACCGACAGACTGCCGACAACCGCATCCTGTGGGGTGGATACGACGCGATCTACCACTATGGCCGGTCCATCCGCGAAGAGCACTACGACCGCACGGAGACCTTCGAGACTCTCGCCCGACACTTCTTCGAGACGTTTCCCCAGCTGGCCGGCACCAAGTTCACCCACCGATGGTCCGGGATCATCGACACCTCCACACGATTCTGCGCCTTCTTCGGCAGGGTGCACCGTGGCCGCACCGCCTTCGCCGTGGGTTTCACAGGTTTGGGCGTCGGAGCGTCGCGGTTCGCCGCGGACGTGATGTTGGACCTGCTGGACGGCCAACTGACCGAACGGACCGAACTGGCGATGGTTCGCACCAAGCCACTGCCCTTCCCACCCGAACCAATTGCCTGGCTAGGCATCCAGGTCACCCAATGGGCCATGCGCCGACACGACGCCACCGGAAGGCGGAACCTGTGGTTGCGAGTTCTCGACCGACTGGGACTGGGCTTCGACTCATGACGCAGCCATGGGAACTAGCCGTGGCTACCTCGGGTGGGGCGGCGGGTCTGCGACCGCAGGGTTCAGAATCGTTTGCGGCTGGCGACTCCGCCCACTCGGTGCCCTTGGTTAGTGGGTGGTGGCTCGCAGGCGCCCGAGGTAGGAAGGCGAAACCTGGCGAGACGTTGCAAGAGATATCGCAGCTCCCCTGAAACAGGTCTCTGACCTGCACATTCGTCCCTACCTGAAATCGCTAGTCCGCGCGTCCGCCTCAACTCACCGCGCGGACGACCAGCCGACGGCTCACATCCCCAGCCACTCCTCCTTGGGTCCCGTGTCCCCAGCTGATCGCGGGTGGCGACATTAGATGTTCACCGCTCCAGGCCAGGACGCGTTCCCTGTCCGGGGAGGAGCGCTTGTCCGTTGCCCACTTGACCGGATGATTCGGCGCCTTCGCGAACGTCACACCAAGCCCGTATCCGTGCATCGAAGCGCGCTAGTGAGTGGGAAGGGGCCATCGGGGATACGGGTTGAAGAGCGGCCTCAACGTCGAGGCCGAGGCGTTCGGCATGGCGCATGCGTTCGAGCAGCGGGTGCCAGCGGTCGGCGGTCTTGGCTGCTTTGATGTGCTCAGGCCGGACTCCTGCGGCGAGCAGCAGGTCGGTGTAGCGCTGGTGGCGTCGGTGGTGCTGGATGGCTGCGCCTTCGGCGTCCAGTCGGGCCGGACTGCTGGCCGCGGCTGCCTCGTGGTCGCGGGTTTGGGTGGCCGATATCTCTGCGCCGGACGTGGCGAGCACCTTCTTGAGTACTTCTTCGACGGGGAGCGGGTCGCCGAGGTCGTGTGCTGTGTCGGTGTCGGTGTCGGGGTCGTAGCTGGTGTCGATGTAGAGCCTGTTGGCCTTGCGGCCACGGGTGGCCATCACGTATAGCGTTTCGCGGACGGTGGCGGCGCTGACGTAGGCGTGGCAGGTGCCGACGGTGCGGCCTTGGGCTCGGTGGGCGGTGGTGGCGTACCCGAGCTCGACGTGGTCGCCCACGTAGTCGGCCGGCAGCCGGGTCGCCGTTCCGGCTTTGTTGGTGCGGTGGACGGCGAGCGACCCGTCCTGGTGGACTGCAGTGACGATCCACTGGTCGCCGTTCTTGACCCACCCGCCCGTGGCGTGCAGGTCGCGCTGGTTGCGCCGGGTCACCACCACGTCGCCGGCCCCGATCGTCGTCCCGTCAGCCGTGGTGACCCCATCCCGTGCGACCTGACTGGTGGCGACCAAGTCGGCACGGGCGCGACCGTTGAGCTCGGCGACGGTGGCAGTGTCGGCGGCCACCATCAGGGAGGTGCGGCCGGCGCGAGTATCCGTGCGCCACGCCTGGTAGACGGCCTCGATCATGGAGTCTCGGTCGCCGTCGCGGACGCGACCATGCTCGAAGTACGGGTCGGCGGCGGCGGGACGGCCGTCGCGTAGGGCCAGGCTCGCGGCGCGTTCCCATTCGTGCCGGAACCGCCGCACGTCAACCAACTCTGGCGCGTCTGCCCGGTCTGCCACCAGGAGTCGGAAGGCGCCGCCGGCGGCGACTGGGGACAGTTGTGCCGGGTCCCCGACGAGCAGCACCTTCGCCCCGACCTCGCGGGCGTGTGCGGTGAGGGTGTCGAGCTCGAGGGTGCCTGCCATGGAGGCTTCGTCGACGATGACCAGTTGCCCACGGTGCAGCCGCCACCGGTCCAGTTCCGCCTTCACCTGGCGGGCGCGTCGGGTGACCGCGCGGGTCCGCAGCGACGGGCTGGCGCCGCGCAGCTTGCCTTGCAGGGAGGCAAGTTCGGCAAGGCGCTGGTCCTGTCGCGCTTGTTCGGTGAGCCACTTGGCGGTGTTCTCGGTCGGCACCCCGACCGCGTCCGCGAGGACCTCGGCGGCTGCCGCGGACGGGGCGAGCCCGACCACGCTCCCGGCTCCGAACGCCGCCTCCCAGGCGGCCCGCACGCCAGCCATGGTGGTCGATTTCCCCGTTCCGGCCGCACCCACCAGCACGTCGAGGGCGCGGCCGGAGTTGACCACCCGGCATACCGCGTGGGCCTGTTCGGCGGTGAGCCGGCGACCATCGGTCCCCTCCGGCAGCGGCGCGCCAGCAGCCGAGGCGGCCACCGGTGCCGGCGCCTTGGGTCCGTCGGTTGCGCGGCCCGCGGCTACGAGCCGTTCCTCCGCAGCCAGGACGCCGGTCGTGGTGTAGATGGTGGCGTCCCTGGCCCGCAAGCGGGTGGAACCGTCGGGACGCTGCAGGGTCGGGGGGACGCGCCCGACCTCGGGCGGGGACAGCTGCACGCAGGCGTCCAACACCATGGCGGTGATGCGTTCAACCGCCTGGACGCGCTCGTGCGGGGCGGCGAACCGGACCCCGTGCAACTGCCGCAGCGCCTCCGCCAACACGTTGGAACGGCTGAACGTCGCCCGCCTGGCCGCGACCGCATCGACCACCACGACCGCCGCGTCCTTCAGCATTCCGTCCTCAAGGTCGACCGCACTCAGGACGGGCAGGTCGCACCTGTTCGCCAGCGTGGCCACCCATGCCTGCGCATCACGGCCCAGGTGCGACTTCGCCCGCTGGCGCCAACCGCGGACCAGCTCCGCCAGCGGCCGCAGCTCCTTGGCGGGTCGTGTTTGCAGGGTGGCCTGCTGCCGCAGCCGGATCACTTCGGCCGCGGTGGGTTGCCGCCCCCGTCCAGCGACGAATCCGGTCACGAGGTCGTTGGCGGCGGCGTTGATCGCGGTCGAGCGCTGCGAGAACTCCTCCCGCAACGCCTTGCCCACGCCGGTCACCTCCCAGGTCGGCGAGGTGGAGCGGGCGCGGCGCTGGGCTTGCCAGCCCCACCCCAGGTCGGCGGTGAGCAAGTCCATCAGAGCGCCGTTGTACAGCTCTGACAGGGCCACATTCGACTTGAAAAGCGCCCTCGAGTCCAGGGTGCGCCACGCCCCGTCCGTGGCGGCCTGGACCCGGTTCAACACCACCACGTGGGTGTGCAGCTGCGGGTCACCGGCGCGGGAGTCCCAGTGGTCAAACCCCGCCGCCACCACCCCACGCACTGGCTCGCTGACCACCCCACCACGACCGGTGCGAGTGGTGAACACCTCCCCCTCCGCATAGCCGATGACGAACTCCAACGCCTCCTGGTGCGCCGCGTAGATCCGCTCCCGGGTCGGCGCATCCGCTAGCGCCCACGCCACAGATACGCTCTTCGGGGCGGAGAAGGTCAGGTCGAACCCAGCCACCGTCCGGGACGCCCGATGTCGCTTGCCGCCCGGGTCACGGCAGGTAGGGCGGTCCGCGACGGGAGCGCGCCCGAGCGCGTGCCCGGTTACCGGGTCCTGCAGCATCCCGAGCATTCGCCACAGGTGCTCCTCGGTCACGACCAACCCGGGGGCGACACCCCTTCCACCGTCCAGGGCGGGCAGTCCAGACCCGAGGAACCGGCCGGGTGGGGTGCCCTCTTCGGTGTAGTACGCCGTCAGCGGATCCGCCGTCGGGCCCTCCCGATCACCGCGCGCGACCGAGGACATCAGGTACCGAAAGCCGGCCCCCAAAGTCATCCGCCGCATCGACATCGTCACGCCAAGGCAACGACCACGACGGGGCACCATCGGGCCACGGCCCACCTTGGTGCCTGACGTGTGGCACGAGAATGATGGCTGGATCAGGGTGGTCGGGTGGGCGTGGCTGCGGGGCGAGTGGGGTGGGGCGGGCATGACGGGAGACAGGCGGGGCATGGAGTCTGGGCGCCGGGACGTGAGGCAGGGCCGGAAGGGCGTATCGGTGGGTCACCGGTGGGATCGGGAATGGCCAGTTTGCGCCGAGGGCCGAGTCGAGAGAGGCGCTCCGGCTGCCCGGGGTAAGACCACACACACGTCGTCGGGCTTCGAGTTGGGCTGTCGTGACAGAGCCGGGGTCCTCAGTTGACGGCGCCTCCGTTCGGTCCGGTGGGCGAGGCGCCCATTGTCGACAGACGTACGGCCCTGGGCTCACCCCTCGATGCTTGCGGGAAACCTATAAACTCTTATATGATTGCTGCAAACCTCTAAGAACTTATAGGGAAGTGCCGACATGTCCGATGTGCATGTGAGCGTGGCCGAAGCCGCCGAGATGCTCGGCGTCCACCCGCAGCGCATCCATCAGCGAATCCGGGAAGGCTCCCTGCCTGCAGAGAAGGTTGGCAACCAGTGGGCCATCGAGATGAACGACCTGGGTCGCATCAGGCACCACGCCGGACCTGGGCGTCCGCTGTCGTCGAAGTCCGCATGGGACCTGCTCGCCGTGGCTGCCGGTGACCAAGCCGCCTCAAAACTCAGCCCCTCGGCCAGGTCCCGCGCCCGGTCGCGGCTAGCGCGCCTGCTCGCCCTTGCCTCCTCCGCCGAGCTCGAGGACGCCGCAGCCCATCTCGTACACGCTCTGCGTAACCGGGCCGAGCGCGCCCTCTTCGTGGCTTCCCCGCGCGACCTGCCGGACGTCCGCGACGACGAGCGTGTCCACCTGTCCGGTGTCTCGCTTCCCGAGTCGAACATGTCCGTCGGTGCTGTCGCCGAAGGCTACGTGTCCGCCGATGACGTCGACACCCTCGTCGACGACTACCTGCTCTCCCCCGCTTCCCGGTCCCGAGCCAACGTAATTCTCCATGTCGTGCACGCCGACGCCATGAAGCCGGCACTCGTCGCCCTCGACGACGTCGCCCGCTCCCCGCTCGCGCTCGCAGCCGACCTCGCCGAGCACGACGGCGTCCGCGAGAAGAGCCAAGCCATCCGCTCGGTCGCCGACCTGCACGCCCGGTTCGTCGCCCCTGGAGCCCGCGTCGTCGGAGAAGACCGTGCCTGACCCCGTCGAACTGCCCGCCATGAACGAAGCCCAGACGCAGTCTTGGCATGCCCTCATGGACCTCTACGAGCGCGTTGACTCCAACTGGGCCCTCATCGGTGGTCAACTGGTGCACTTGCACTGCGCCGAACGCGGTGTCTCGCCAACGCGTCCGACCAACGACGTCGATACGGTCGTCAACGTCAGGGCCTCCCCAACGATGCTCGTGACCTTCACTGGCGCGCTGCGCGATATGGGCTTCACCCCTGACATCTCCGGTGACGGCATCCAGCACCGCTGGCGCCGCGACCAGGCCCAGATCGATGTACTCATCCCCGAAGGTGTCGGCGAACGCGCAGCGTCCCGCATCGGCGCCGGAGGAGCCCCGACCATCTCAGCGCCCGGCACGACGCAGGCCCTAGATCGCAGCGAGCCAGTCATCGTTCGGGCCACGGGCCGCACCGGCACCGTCCTGCGCCCGAACCTGGTCGGAGCCCTCGTCGGCAAGGCCGCGGCCCGTACCGAGATCGCCTCGGACCGGGCCAGCACGCGCCACTGCACCGACTTCGTTGTCCTGGCCAACCTCGTCTCGGCTCGCGACTTCCGGGAGACTGAGTTGGTGAAGAAAGACCGCACACGCCTGCGCAAGATGCTCACCTATTGCCGCAACGACGACTCCGCGATGTCTGTCCAGAACGCCGTCGAGGCCCTCGACCGACTGGAGCGCGCAGCGAAGTTGAACGGCTAAGCCGCTACTGCTGCCTCTTCGTCCACATTCGCTTCTTCATCACTATCGCTTTCATCACGCTGATGATGAAGATGCTTCATGTCTTCCCCAGGACCTGATCTGCGACAAGTCCTCAGCTGTCGACGCACCGCACCTTCAGCAGTCTCTTGGCACCCTCTCGGCCGGCGCGCTGACATTGATGAGACCGCTCGTCGGCGTGGCTGCATATGGTGCCCCGCTCGCCGCGTTGTCTATTCATAGCCGGTAGCTGAGAAGGGGCAGCCATGTCTGAGACGAAGCGCGTGGAGCGGATCCATCTCACGGTCAGGGACGTGTGCGACGAGCTGGGAGTTGCGCGATCGACGTTCTACGACTGGCGTGCCGCCCACAAGGCGCCGCCTTGCCTCAAGCTCCCCAACGGCGACCTGCGGATCAAGCGGAGCGACTTCGACCGCTGGCTCGAGTCGCTAGAGCAGTCGGCCTGAACTATGAACTCTACGAAGACCTTCGAGGTTCAGGTGTGGGGCGTTCGCACCTACAAGGGCAAACTCAAGACGACTCACACGGTCCGCTGGCACGTCCACGGACGGACGTTCCAGCAGACTTTCGGCACGGTGAAGGCGGCAGAGTCGTTCAGGGCCACCCTGTTGGTCGGCCTGCGCAACGCGGAACCCTTCGACCGGAACACGGGCCTTCCGGTCAGCGCAGCCGAGGCGTCCACCAGCCCCAATTGGTTTGAACACGCGTGCGCCTTCGTAGACACGAAGTGGGCACACGCTTCTCCACAACACCGGCGTGGGCTGGCGGACGGCCTCGTCACAGCCACCTGTGCCGCGCTGCCTGCCGGTGGACCCGACAGGGCACTTCTGCGAAAGGCCCTGTTCAGTTGGGCCTTCAACTCCGGAGCAAGACGGCAGGACGCCGCCACCGCTTCCCCGCCGGAGGCCTTCGCCGAGGTGATCGCTTGGGCTCGGCGCCGATCGCCCACCCTCGAGGAGCTCGCCGAACCTTCGCGACTGAGGCCCGTGTTGGATGCTCTGGCACTCAGGCTGGATGGCACCGCAGCGTCGTCCAGCACAGTCGCACGAAAGCGTTCGGCGCTCTACAGCGCTCTCGAGTTCGGCGTTGAGATCGGTGCTCTGACGGGGAATCCCATGGACAAGGTGAAGTGGAAAGCGCCAGCCCACACCGACGTCATCGACCGCCGCGTCGTCGTCAATCCGGACCAGGCACGCGCCCTGCTCGCAGAAGTGAGTCGCATCTATCCCTCGCTGGAAGCATTCTTCGCATGCCTCTACTACGCCGCGCTCAGGCCCGCGGAGGTCCGGCATCTCGCGCTGAAGGACCTGGATCTCCAAGGCAGCCCAAAGGGCTGGGGCACGCTCCACCTCGTCGGCTCGACGCAGACGACGGGGGCTGAGTGGACCGATAGCGGGCGACCAACGGAGGACCGGCAGCTCAAGCACCGGGCCCGGCGCGCGACCCGGCTCGTCCCAGCCGTGCCCGAGCTCGTTGAGATCCTGAGCCGGCACATTCAGCGGTTCCCACCTGGACCTGCGGGTCGCCTCTTCGTCACCCGCACAGGTAGGGCCGGCGTGCCCGTCGCACCACCATTCTCGAGTCCCCAGTCGATGGCCGTCGTGTACCGGGCCTGGGACCGAGCTCGCCGCAAGGCGCTCACCGAGGACGAGTACAACTCGCCACTCGCCAAGCGTCCGTACGACCTGCGCCATGCAGCAGTCTCCCTTTGGCTGAACGCTGGCGTCCCGGCAACTCAGGTCGCGGAGTGGGCGGGCCACAGCGTCAACGTGCTTCTTCGCGTCTACGCCACGTGCATCTCGGGACAGGACGAGGGGGCACGTCGACGGATCCAGTCGGCCCTTGCGTCCACGGAGACTCCGTGAACGCCAAGGGCCCGAGACAGGGGCCAGGCCCGAATTTCCCCACCAGTTCCCCACTGGCACCCGTAGAACACCGTTCAGGGCCGCTGTCAGCCGGACACGAGACGGGGCTAGGAAGAAGGCCCCAAACCTGCGTTTCCGCTGGTCAGGGGCCTTCTTGAGCACTGGGTGGCAGGTGAAGGATTCGAACCTTCGAAGCTTTCGCGATGGATTTACAGTCCACTCCCATTGGCCGCTCGGGCAACCTGCCTTGGTGCGCGTGGAAGGATAGCAAGGACAACCACGAATGCCGAAACCGGTATCCACCCGACCGGGTGGGAGCCGCGTGACGCCCAGGAAGGACACGCCACCATGGCCGACAGCTCGTTCGACATCGTCAGCAAGATCGACCACCAGGAGGTCGCCAACGCCCTCAACAGCGCAGCGCGCGAGGTGGCCACCCGCTACGACTTCAAGAACGTCGGCGCGTCCATCGAGGCCAGCGGCGAGGACAAGGTCGTCATCAAGGCGAACACCGAGGAGCGCGCCAACGCCGTCCTCGACGTGTTCCAGACCTGGCTGGTCAAGCGCAAGGTCTCGCTCAAGCACCTGGACGTGCCGGAGCGCGGTCCGCAGCTGTCCGGCAAGGAGTACCGCCTCGAGGTCGGCCTGCAGGAGGGCATCTCGCAGGAGAACGCCAAGAAGGTCGGCAAGATCATCCGTGACGAGGGCCCCAAGTCAGTGAAGTCGCAGATCCAGGGCGACGAGCTGCGGGTCACGAGCAAGTCGCGCGACGACCTGCAGGCCGTCCAGGCGCTGCTCAAGGGCCAGGACCTCGACTTCGCGATCCAGTTCACCAACTACCGCTGACCCCGGCCGGGCTCAACCCCGGGAAGGGCAGTTTCACCCCGGAAACGTTGCGGGGTGAAGCCGGCGGAAGTCCGTAGACCCGATAAACGTGTACGCCGCCGTCCCCCAGCCGGGGACGGCGGCATACCTGTGTGTGGGCGGTGCGCTACGCGCTTCCGGGCTGGGCGGTGTCCGTGCCGGTCTCGATGGCCATCGTCGGGCCACCCAGGTCGGGGAAGCGGATGACCGAGCCGTCGGTGTCGGGCGAGTCGTCCTCGGCCCAGCTGTCGAGGGCACTGGCCAGGCCCAGGGCGAGGCCGGCCATCTCCTGGTCGCCGAGACCGACCCGGGAGGCGACCTCGCGGGCGTTCGCGGGACGGTCCGTGGGGTCCTTCGCGAGGCAGTCGGCGACCAGCGACGCGAGGTCCTCGGGGACGCCGTCCGGGAGCGGCGGAGGGGGTTCGTTGACGTGGCTCAGCGCGGTCGCGACCGGGGTGCCCCGGTCGAACGGCTTGCGACCGGAGAGCATCTCGTGCGCCACGACGCCCAGCGCGTAGAGGTCGCTCGCGCCGGTCGCCGCCTCGCCGAGAGCCTGCTCGGGGCTGATGTAGTCAGGGGTCCCCAGCATCTCGCCGGCCCTCGTGTGGCCGGCGGCGTCGAGGGCGCGCGCGATCCCGAAGTCGGTGAGCTTCACCAGCCCGTCAGGGCGCACCAGCATGTTGGCCGGCTTGACGTCGCGGTGGATCACGCGGGCCTCGTGCGCCACGCCCAGGGCCAGGGCGGCCTGGCCGATCAGGGAGCGCACCTCCGCCGGGTCGAGCGGGCCGCGCCGCTTGAGCAGCAGGGACAGGGGCTCACCCTTGACCAGCTCCATCACCAGGAACGCCAGGCCGTCGTCCTCGCCGTAGTCGAAGACCGTGGCGATGTTCGGGTGCAGCAGGGCAGCCGAGTGCACCGCCTCGTCGCGGAACCGGAGGGCGAAGAGCTCCTCGTGACCGGCGTCGGGCCGCATCACCTTGAGGGCGACCGACCGCTGCAGCACCTCGTCGGTGCCCGCCCAGACGTCGGCCATGCCGCCGGCGGCGATCCGCGCGCCCAGCACGTAGCGTTCGCCGAGGACCAAGCCTTCAGTCAGTCGATTCATCGAGGGATATCCACCCAGACCTCCGTGGACGGAGCTGAACGTCTGCTGACATCCGACGGCCTCGCCGCAGGCAACGATACCCCCAAAATGCGGAAAAACCGCCCGGAGCACCTCGTCCCATGGCCCCCTGACCTGCACAGACGCGGTCCGGACGGTTCGGCGGACCGAACCCCACGCAGGCTCAGCCGAAGGTGGCCCGGGACCGCAGCGCCTCGCGCAGCTGCGACTCCGCGTCGACCATCGACCGGCGCACCCCGGCGGTGAGCCCGCCTCCGCCCAGCGTGGCCTGGCTGCGCTGCGCCGTGGCGTCCTCGACCACCCGACCGGGGTAGGCCAGGGTCGCGACGCGGGCGATGGCGTCCTCACCCACCCAGTCGCTCATGGCCGGCACGTCGACGAAGTAGCGCTCGGCGTAGGGGCGCACGACGGCGAGGTCGTCGGCCAGCCAGAACCCTTGGGCCAGCGCGTTGAGCTCGTAGTTCGAGCGGGACCGGTTGGTGGTGAGCTCCGACCACGCCCACGCCTTCGCGTCGGCGCCCGGCATGGCCGCCCGTGCCATGAGAGCGTTCAGCCGGCCCTGGAGGGTGTCGTCGTCGGCCCGGCGACCCTCGACGAAGTCCTCGTCGACCAGTCCCCTCGCGGCCAGGTTGCGCACCGCGATCCAGCCGAAGTCCGAGTCCTTCTCGAGGCCGGCCGGGCGGTCCTTGGCCGCCGCCCAGGCCCGCAAGAGCGTCTCGTCGCCGGACGAGCGGGCGACCGTCCTGGCCGCGACCAGGGCCCGGGTCGAGCCGGGCCGGGCCGCGGCAAGGACCTGCTCGGCCGAGCTCGCCACGACCCCCTCGGCCCACTCGTGCTCGGCGGGCGGCAGGAAGGTGGGGATGATCCGGCCCAGGAGGGCCAGCGCCGTGCGGCTCAGGATCGAGTCGTTGTCCTCGACCGGCCAGGCGTGGCCGAAGGTCAGCACGAGCACCCGTGGGTCAACCGTGCCGAGGCAGACGCCGTCGACCAGCGCGATCCACACGACGGCCCGCGCCTGCACGTCGGGCACGCTGGCCAGGGCGGTCGGCACGGCCGCGACCGACTCGGGGTCGAGGGTCACGGTCGCCCAGGTGAGGTCGGACGCGTTCGGCACGACGAGCTCGGCGGCAGGTCCGTCCCGCAGCGCCGCGACGACGGTGCGGTCCTGCGTGATGGTCACCGGCACCCGGAACACCTCGTCGCCGCCGGTGAACCCGGCGACGTCCATCGTGTGCGGCCGGTCGGCCGGGAACCGGCCCGGCACGGTGCGCTGCACGGCACCCTCGGCCCGGTCGACCGAGATCACGTCCACCCCTGCGGTGAGCAGCCACGCCCGGCTCCAGTCGGTGAGTGACTGCCCGCTCGCGTGCTCCATGAAGCCCATGAAGTCGGCCAGCGTGCCGTTGCCGTAGGAGTGCCGGCGCAGGTAGTCGCCGACCCCGGCGATGAAGGCGTCGTCACCGATGTGCGCGATCAGCTGGCGCAGCGTGGCGGCACCCTTGGCGTACGAGATGCCGTCGAAGTCCTGCAGCGCCGCCTGGGCGTCGGGCGCAGCCGACCCGGCCACGGGGTGCGTCGAGGGGGTGCGCTCCGCGGCATACCCCCACGCCTTGCGGGCCACGGTCGAGTCGACCCACGCGTCGGTGAACTCGGTCGCCGCGACACACGTGCGGTGGGCCATGTACTCGGCGAACGACTCGTTGAGCCACAGGTCGTCCCACCACTGCATGGTGACGAGGTCGCCGAACCACATGTGCGCCATCTCGTGCGCGATCGTGTTGGTGCGCGCGAGCACCTCGTCGCGGGCCGCGGCACCCCGGAAGACCATGGTGTCGCGGAAGGTCACGCAGCCGGGGTTCTCCATCGCGCCGGCGTTGAACTCGGGCACGAAGACCTGGTGGTACTCCCCGAACGGGTACCGGATCCCGAACAGCGAGTGGTAGTAGTCGAAGCTCGCGCGGGTCACCTCGAGCATCTGGCCGGCCTCGCGCTCCAGGTGGGTGCGCAGCGACGCTCGGGCATGGATGCCAAGGGGTATGCCGTCGTGCTCGTCGAGCACGGACGCGTAGGGACCGGCGCAGACGGTGACGAAGTAGGTGGCCAGTGGCCTGGTCTCGGCCAGCTCCCAGCGACCGGGCGAGACCCGGGTGGCCGCGCCGTTGCCGAGGACCAGCCACTCCTCGGGGGCGCGCACGGTCACCGAGTAGGGAGCCTTGAGGTCGGGCTGGTCGAAGCAGGCGTAGACCCGGGGGGCCGCGTCGAGGAACAGGTGGCCGTAGACGTAGTGCTCGCCGTCAGCCGGGTCGACCGCCCGGTGCAGACCCTGCCCGTCGCGGCTGTAGGCCATCGTCGCCTCGACCTCGAGGACGTTCTGGGCCTCGAGCCCGACCAGCTCGACCCGGCCGTCCACGAGGGCGGCGACGTCGAGCGCCCGGCCGTTGAGGACGATCGCGGTCAGCTCGACCGGCTGGACGTCGACGAACGTGGTGGCGCCCGGCTCCGCGCAGTCGAAGGAGATCCTCGCGTGGGAGCCGAAGGTCTGCTCGCCCTGGTCGAGGTCGAGGTCCACCGCCATGCTCGTCACGGTCAGGAGCTCGGAGCGCCGACGTGCTTCGGCCCGGGTCAGGGAAGGCATGGGATCGATTCAACCAGCCGTGCCCGGCGAACGCCGAAGCCCCCGGCCGAGACGGCCGGGGGCTTCGAACTGAAGTTCAGAGGTGGGGCAGGTCAGATGACCGTGACCTTCTCCGCCTGGGGACCCTTCGGGCCCTGCGTGATGTCGAACTCGACGCGCTGCGCCTCGTCGAGCGAGCGGTAGCCGCCGGACTCGATCGCGGAGTAGTGCACGAAGACGTCGGCGCCGCCGCCGTCCTGCTCGATGAAGCCGAAGCCCTTCTCAGCGTTGAACCACTTCACTGTTCCCTGTGCCATGGGATAACTCTTTTCCTAATTGGCCGATGTGGCCGCGGATGCGGACCACCAGCTGCGAAATCACCACGACACGGAATACACCGCTTACGGAAAAGGCCCGCACACTGGCGGGCCCACTCACACGAGGAACTGCAACTGCGCCAACTGTAACGTGAATCCGCCAGACTTTCATTCCCGGGCCCTGGCGAGTCGCCGACAGGCGGTCTGGGGTGGGCCCGGAAAGGGGTCAGATCAGCGCTGGCGGAAGCCGTAGGCCTGCTGCTCGAGCCGGGCGATCCGCTCGGTCATCGGGGGGTGCGTCGAGAAGAACCGCGACACGTCCTGCGGCCGGAACGGGTTGGCGATCATCAGGTGGCTGGAGTTCTGGATCGCCGGCGTCGGCTGCAGGGGCGCCTGGGCGACTCCGGCCTCGAGCTTGCGCAGGGCCGACGCGAGCGCCAGGGGGTCACCGGTGAGCTTGGCTCCGTCCTCGTCCGCGTCGTACTCGCGGGTGCGGCTGATCGCCATCTGGATCATCATCGCGGCGAACGGCGCGAGGAGCGCCATCGCGAGCATCGCCAGCGGGTTGGGGCGGTCCTCGTCGTTGCCCCCACCGCCGAACATGCCTGCGAACATGAGCATCTGGGCCACCGAGGTGATCACGCCGGCCACTGCCGCGGCCACCGAGCCGGTGAGGATGTCGCGGTTGTAGACGTGCATCAGCTCGTGGCCGAGGACCCCGCGCAGCTCACGCTCGTCGAGCAGCCCGAGGATGCCTTCGGTGCAGCAGACGGCGGCGTTCTCGGGGTTGCGGCCGGTCGCGAAGGCGTTGGGTGCGGCGGTGGGGCTGATGAAGAGCTTGGGCATCGGCTTGCCGGCCGCGGTCGAGAGCTCACGGACGATGCGGTACATCGCCGGGGCCTGCGCCTCGCTGACGGGGTAGGCGTGCATCGCCTTGATGGCGAGCTTGTCGGAGTTCCAGTAGCCGTAGGCGGTCATGCCGACGCCGAAGAGGGCGAACAGCCAGATGAACGCCGAGCTGCCCGTCGAGGCCGAGATGACCCCACCGATACCGAGCAGGAGGGCGAAGATCCCGCCGAAGAGGGCTGCGGTCTTGAGCCCATTGAAATGGTTGTGCATGTCTGCCTCAACGCTCCCTTCCGTGCTGGCGTTCCCCGTGCAGCCGCCCTGCAGTGCCGCTCAGCCGAGCAGCCCGAGCAGCAGCTGGGGCATCAGGCTGGTGGCCACGAGGGCGGTCCCGCCGAGGACGAGCGCGGCCAGTGCAGACCGGGGGATGCGGCGGATGACGGCGCGGGCCGGTCCCTCGTCGGGGTCCCGGAGCAGCACCGCGAACCAACGCAGGTAGACCGCCACCCCGATCACGGCGTTGAGCACCGCCACGGCGACGAGCAGCCACTGGCCGGCGCCGACGACCGGACGCAGCGCGACCACCTTCGCCACGAGGCCGATGACCCCCGGCGGCAGACCGGCGAGCGACAGCAGGGCCAGGCCCAGCGCCCCACCGAGCAGCGGGTGGGCGCGCAGCAGCCCGGTGTATGCCGCGAGCGTGCGTCCCGGGTCGACCACCCCGCGACGCCGTGGCGTGGCCGTGACCACGTGCACCACCGTGAACGCGACCAACGTCGCGACCACGTAGGCGAGCAGGTATCCCCCGGACGCCGCGGCGGAGTCGTCGTCGAGCGCCGAGAGCGGCAGCACCACCCAGCCGGCCTGGGCGACGGTGGACCACGCGAGCAGCCGCACCGGGTCGTCCTGCACCAGTGCCAGGACGTTGCCGACGGTCATCGACACGGCGGCCAGGATGCCGATGGCGACCAGCACCGGGGTGCCTGCCCCGACGAGTGGCTGGACCAGCACGAGCAGGGCGGCGAGCGCGGCCACCTTCGAGGTCGCGGCGAGGAAGGCGGCGACCGGTTCGGTGGCACCGGCATAGGCCTGCGGTGTCCAGACGTGGAACGGGACGAGGCTGAGCTTGAACCCCAGGCCGGCGAGCAGGAGCAGCGCGCCGAGCAGGAGCACGACCCGGCGCTCCGGGTCGGCGAGCGCGTCCTGCACCCCACCGGCTGCGAAGACGGCTTCGCGGGTGGACAGCAGCCACAGCGCTGCTCCCAGCACGACCATCGCGAACGAGACGAGCGACGTCGTCAGCAGGGCGAGCGCACCCCGTCCGGCCGGAGCGTCACCGCGGAGGGCGACCAGCGCGATCGCCGGCAGGGTGGCCAGCTCGAGGCACACCAGCCACGACCCGAGGTCGTGCGCGGCCGCGACACCCGCGGCACCGGCCGTCGCCGCGAGGACCAGCGACACGATGACCGCCGGGCCGCTCCGCAGGTGGTCGCGGGGGTCGGCCCCGGGCCAGCTGAGCAGGAGGACGAGGAGCGCCGACGCGAGGGCGCCCAGCTGCAAGGCGCTGGCGAGCGGACCCGCTTCGTAGAGGCAGGCGCCGTCGGGAGCAGGCAGGCACAGCGTGCGCAGCGGGTCGTCGGCCGAGCGCAGCGCCCCGGGCACGGCGAGGGCGATGCCGGCCACCAGCGCGAGGACGCCGACGGCGGCATGCAGCCGGACCAGCCGGGGGGCCATCACGTCCACGACGAGGACGAGCACGGCGCCCAGGGCGGGGACGGCGACAGGGGCCAGGGCCACCCAGTCGAAGGTGACCAGGGTGGTGGCCGTGGGCGCGCTCATCCGGCACCCCCGATCGTGATGGTGACCATGGTGGTGGCCGTGGGCGCGCTCATGGCGCGGCTCCGATGATGGTGCTCACCGTGTCGTCGGTGAGGGCGAGCAGCGGCCCGGGTGCGATGCCCAGCAGCAGGACGGCCAGGACCAGCACGGCGATGACGTCCCACTCGCTGTCGCGGCTGTCCTCGATCCGGGGCTCGGAGCGCTCGCCGGCCCAGACCGTCCGCAGGACCCGCAACGCGTAGGCGGCGGCCAGGACCGTCCCCAGGGCGCCGACGACGGCCAGGGCGCGGAAGAGCCATTCGGGACGGTCGGCGGCGGGTGACCACGCGGCATACACGCTGAGGAACTCGCCCCAGAAGCCCGCGAGGCCGGGCAGCCCCAGCGAGGCGGCGAGCCCGACGACGAGGGCGAACCCGAGGCGCGGGGTGACCTCCCGCAGCGCGGCCCGCGCCGTCTCCAGGTCGGCACTCCCCCAGCGCTCCTTGAGCCCGCCCACGACGACGAACAGGAGCGCGGAGACCACGCCGTGGGCGACGTTCGCGAACAGCGCGGCCTGCAGGCCGGTGCGGGTGCCGCTGGACAGCCCGAGGACCACGAAGCCCATGTGGGCCACGGACGAGTAGGCGACCAGCCGCTTGAGATCACGCTCGACCAGGCAGGCCAGGCCTCCCCAGAGGATGCCGACCGCGCCGAGCACCGCGAGGACCGGTGCGACGTGCGCGAAGCCCTCCGGCAGCGAAGCCAGCGGCAGCCGGACCAGACCGTAGGTACCCATCTTGAGGAGCACGGCGGCCAGCAGCACCGAGCCGGCGGTCGGTGCGGTGGTGTGGGCCGGCGGGAGCCAGGTGTGCACCGGGAAGACCGGCACCTTGACGGCCAGCCCGGCCACCAGCAGCGCCGCGACGAGGGTCTGGGTGCCGACGGGTATGCCGTGCCCGCCGCCCTGGGCGAGGACGTCGAGGTCGGACGTGCCGGCCTTGGCGACGAGGGCGAGGATGCCGACGAGCATCAGGGTCGAGCCGAAGGCCGTGTAGAGGACGAACCGTCCCCCGGCGTCGGCCCGCGCGGCCGCGTCGTGGGGGTCGCCGAACCGGGTGATGAGCACCCACATCGGCACGAGGACCAGCTCGAACGCCACGAAGAAGAGCACCGCGTCACGCGCGTAGAAGGTGGCCAGCGCGCCGAACTCGACCAGGAGCAGGCAGGCGTGGAAGGCAGCCGTGGTGCCACCCTGCGGCGGCCGGTCGAGGGTGTGCAGGACCACCCCGACGCCGAGGATCGCGGTGAGCAGCAGGAGCGGCGCGCTGATCCCGTCGACCGCCAGCTGCCAGCGCAGCCCGAGCGATGGCACCCACGCGCGGTCGACGGTGGGGCGGGTGATCACGGCGAACAGCACGCCGGCGAGCGTCACGACACTGGCCGCGCTGGCGAGCAGGTTGGCGGTGCGGTGGGAGACGCCGCGGCCACCCGTGAGCAGCCAGACGGCGACGGCGGCCGGGACCACGAGGCTGACCAGGATCACCACGGCGTCACCTTCACCACGGTCTGGTGGTTCACCACGGTCGGTTGGTTCACCACAGCGCCACCCCTGCGAGGGCGACCGCCACGACCCCGGCCACGACCCAGGCCAGCCCGGAGGCGGCCACCTCGCCCCGGTGGGCCCGCTGGCCGCCGGTGCCACCGAACCGGGTCGCCGCAGCCGCCCCGCGGACGTACGCGTCGACGACCTCCCGGTCGAGGAACACCACGAGGTGCGCCAGCGCGAGCACGGGGCGTGCGACCAGCGCGACGTAGAGCCGGTCCACCCCGAGCCCGGCGTCGAACGACGGCATCCGCGCGCCGACGACCCGGACGGCCGGGTCCTTCCCCGCGGCGACCGAGCGGACTGCCAGACCGGCCCCGACGATGAGCAGGATGCTGAGCAACGCGACGAGCCAGCCGATGTGGCCGCCGAGGTCGAGCAACGGGGTCACGACGACGAGGCCGCCGACGACGGTGAGGACGGTCAGGACCGTGACCGCCGTGCGGACGCCGACGGTCGCGGTGTCGGCGTCGTGGCGCTCGATGTCGGCGGAGCCCAGGTCGTCGAGCACGATCCAAGCGCGCATGCAGTAGGCCGCGGTGAGGGCGACCGTCAGCAGCCCGGCCAGGAGCACCAGCCAGGCGCGGGCCTCGCCTGCGCCGATGCCGGCCTCCGCTGCGTCAAGCACGTGCTCCTTGGAGACGAACCCGACCAGCGGCGGGACCCCTGCGAGCGAGAGCAGCCCGACGAACATCGCCGGCCGGATGAAGAGGTGGCCCCGCACCCCGCCGCGCATCGTGGCCGCGGCGGTGCCGCCGACCGTGACGCTGAGCCAGCCGATCGCGAGGAACAGCAACGCCTTGAAGAACGCGTGGGAGTAGAGGTGGAGGACGCCCGCGCCGGGCCCGTCGTCCGCCGGTGCCACCGCGAGCGCGGACAGCATGAGGGCGACCTGGCTCAGGGTCGAGTAGGCGAGCAGCCGCTTGAGGTCGCTCTGCCCGAAGGCCAGCACCGCGGCATACACCATCGTCACGGCGGTGCTCAGCGCGAGCAGCCAGCGGGCACCGTCGGCGGCGGCGAGGACGTCGAAGAGCTGGGCGAGCACGAAGGTGCCGGCGGCGACCATCGTCGCGGCGTGGATCAGGGCCGAGGCGGGCGTCGGGCCCTCCATGGCGTCGGGGAGCCAGTCGTGGAAGGGCACCATGCCCGACTTGCCGAGGATGCCGATGACGAGCAGCACCATGGCCGCGTTGAGCAGGGTGGTGCTGGGGCCGGTGCAGGCTCCCGCGTCGTTGCAGCCGGTACCGGCCCAGGACTGCACGACCCGCCGGTATGCCGTGGAGCCGGCTCCCGCGGCGAGGATCACCACCCCGAGGACGAAGCCGACGTCCGCGAGGCGGGTGACGAGGAAGGCCTTCAGCGCGGCGCGGCGGGCGGTCTCCTTGCGGCTCCAGTGGCCGATCAGGAGGTACGAGCACCAGCCCATCACCTCCCAGCCGACGAGGGTGAGGACGAGGTCGGCGGACTGGACCACGAGGAGCATGGCGCCGGTGAAGAGCGAGACGGTGGCGGCGAAGATGCCGTAGCGGTCGTCGTCCTTCAGGTACCACCCCGCGAAGACCTGCACCGCCCAGCCGACGACGGCGACCACCAGCGCGATCGTCGCGGTGGCGGTGGTCGCCTGCAGCTGCAACGGGATCCGCAGCTCCCCAGCGGCGAGGGCCGGGATCGACGAGACCGTGCGCGCGCCGGACGAGCCGTGGACGCCGACCACCTCGGCCAGGGCGAAGAGCACCCCGAGGACGGCGGCGCCGACGGCCAGGAGCCGGGCCGCGCGGACGTCGGCCCGACGCGCCACCAGCAGGCCGAGGAGGGCCGCCACGACGGGGACGAGGACGACGAGCCGGGTGGCGGTGCCGCTCACGACCGCACCTCGTCGACCTCGCCGATGACTGGCTCGCTGACCGGTTCGCTGACCGGCTCGCTGAGGTCGACTGCGCCGCGCAGCCGGAAGACGGCCAGCACCACGGCCAGCGCGACCACCACCTCGGCCGCGGCGATGGTGATGACGAACAGGGTGAGGACGTTGCCGGCGGCCCAGCGGTCGCCGCCGCTCGCGCCCACGGAGACGAGCAGGAGGTTCGCCGCGTTGAGCACCAGCTCGACTCCGATGAGCACCAGCACGGCGTTGCGCCGGGCGAGCACGCCATAGGTGCCGAGCCCGGCAAGGACCGCGGCGAGCAGGTAGGGACCCGCGAGGTGGATCATCCGACGCCGTCCTCACCGGTCACCGCGGGCTCGGCGGCGACCGGTGGACGCGTCATGCGCGACACCGCCATCGCGGCCACCAGCGCGACCAGCAGGAGGACGGACAGGACCTCGAAGGGCCAGACCCAGGTGCCGAACAGCTGCTCGGCGAGCTGGGTGGTGGACGTGTCACGACGCTCGACGGCCGGGCCGGCCAGTGGCAGCAGCGCGGCGGCCAGCAGCGCGGTCACTCCTGCGCCCAGGACGCCGGCCAGCACGCGGTGCAGGCGGCCGGTGCTGATGTCGGGGTTCGCGCCGATCGGCGCGCGGGTCAGCATGAGGGCGAAGAGGACCAGCACGACGATCGCGCCGACGTAGACGAGCAGCTGCACGAGCGCGACGAACTCCGCCCCGAGCACCAGGTAGCAACCCGCCACCGCGCCGAGGCAGACCACCAGCCAGAGCGCGGCGTGCACCACGTGGCGGGTGGTCACGGCGAGCAGCCCGCTAGCGGCCGTGACGAGGCCGACCGCGGCGAAGGCGACGTCGAGAGCCGTCATTCCCCGGGCTCCGGGGCTGGCTCCGATGCGGTCGGGGGCGGCGGCTCCTGGCCGGACGCGGGCGGCGGCTCCTGGCCGGACGGGGTGGCCCGGGTCGGTGCCGAGCGGGCCGGGGTGGTGCGGACCAGGCGCCCGGGGCGGGTGGTCGCGCCGATCTCGGCGGCCTCGGCGGAGTGCTCGTCGAGCGCCGAGGGCGGCGGCACCGTGGGCATCCACTGGCCGAGCCGGTCCTTCTCGTGCAGGAGGTCGCGGATGTCGAGCTCGGAGTACTCGAACTCGGGGCTCCAGTGCAGCGCGTCGAACGGGCAGACCTCGATGCAGATGCCGCAGTACATGCAGAGGCTGAAGTCGATCGCGAACCGGTCGAGGACGTTGCGCTGCCGCTCGCGTCCACCCGGGGTCGTCGCGGGGATCGTCTCCTTGTGGGAGTCGATGTAGATGCACCAGTCGGGGCACTCGCGGGCGCAGAGCATGCAGGAGGTGCAGTTCTCCTCGAGCAGCGCGATCACCCCACGGCTGCGCGGCGGCAGGTGGGGTTGCGCGTGGGGGTACTCCGCAGTGTGGGTCGGCTTGGCCATGGTCCGCGCCGTCGTGGCCAGCCCCTTGAGGATCCCGGGTATGCCGATGGCTCCCGGCTTCTTCGCCTCTTCAGTCATGCTGCGACCACCACCCAGACTCCGGTCAGGGCCAGCTGGGCCAGCGCCAGGGGCACCAGGACGAGCCAGGCCAGTCGTTGCAGCTGGTCCTCGCGCAGCCGCGGCCAGGCCACCCGGAGCCAGATGACGACCACCGCGATGCAGAAGCCCTTGAGCAGGGTCCACAACCAGCCGAGCTGGTCGCTGGCCAGGCCGTGCCAGCCACCGAGGTAGAGGACGGCGAACAGCAGGGACATGACGACGATCCCGGCGTACTCGCTGAGCAGGAAGAACGCGAACCGCAGCCCGGTGTACTCGGTGTAGGCGCCGAACACGATCTCGGAGTCGGCGACCGGCATGTCGAACGGCGGGCGCTGGAGCTCGGCCACGGCGGACACCAGGAACACGATCGCCCCCGGGAGCTGGAGGACCAGCCACCACGGTGACCAGGCGACGACGATGCCCGACAGCGAGAGGGAGCCTGCGGCGAGGCAGACGCTCGCGACGGCGAGCACCATCGGCAGCTCGTAGGAGAGCAGCTGCGCGGCCGCCCGCATGGCGCCCAGCAGGGAGTACTTGTTGGCGCTCGCCCACCCGGCCATCAGGGTGCCGAGGATGCCGACCGCGGTGACCGCGAGGACGAACACCGCCGACGCAGGCAGGTCGGCCGCCACCACGTCCGGGCTGAGGGGGATGGCGGCCATCGCGACGAGGTAGGGGACGAGGGCGACCGCCGGGGCGAACCGGAAGACCCGCTGGTCGGCAGCCGCCGGGGTGATGTCCTCCTTCTGCACGAACTTGACCCCATCGGCGACCAGCTGCGCCCACCCGTGGAACCCACCGGCATACATGGGGCCGAGGCGGCCCTGCATGTGGGCCATCACCTTGTGCTCGGTCTGGCCCACCAGCAACGGGAGGACGAGGAAGGCCGCCAGCACGCCGACGGCGCGCAGCGTCACCTCGACGGCGTCGTTCACCGCGGCCCCCACTCGGGGTCGGGCACACCCGGCGCGGAGACGCGGCGCCGACCGGTGGGCTTGGCGTGCTCGGACTCGCCCGGCTCCTTGGCGCCCGGCCACGGCTTGGAGGCGCGCGCCGCGAGGACGAACGACTTGCGCAGCGGCGTGCCCTCGAAGCCGTCGGGCAGGAGGAGCGGCCGCAGTCCGAGTCCGGTGCCGTCGTCGAAGCCGTCGAAGTCGAGACCGAACATCTCGTGGGTCTCGCGCTCGTGCCACGCCACACCACGGAACACCGGCGTCAGGCTGGCCAGGCTGGACCCGGATGGGACGCGAGTGCGGAAGAGCTTGCGGCGCAACGACTTCGGCGTCGAGCCATCCATCAGGTGGCACACGACGTCGAGCCCGGGAGCCTGCTCGTCGTCGAGCTGGTCGACTGCGGTCAGCCAGTCGAAGAACGTGTAGCCCTCAGCCAGAGCAGCGGAGATCGTCTCGACCCAGTCGGCAGGGTCGACCTCGGCCCGAGTGAGCGCGGTGGGGTCGCTCACGGGGCGGCCTTGGTCGGCGGCGGCACGAGCGGGCGGTTGACCTCGGCTGCCGATGCGATGCGGTGGCCGGCGTACTTCGCACGAATTCCCTTGGTGGTCAACGTCTCTGCGGCGATCTTCTCCTGGAGCTTGAGGATGCCCTGGAGCAGTGACTCGGGACGCGGTGGGCATCCGGGCACATAGACGTCGACGGGGATGATCGTGTCGACGCCCTTGGTGACCGAGTAGGAGTCCCAGTAGGGGCCACCCGAGTTCGAGCAGGCGCCGAACGAGATGACGTACTTGGGCTCGGGCATCTGGTCGTAGAGCCGCCGCACGGCCGGCGCCATCTTGTCGGTGACGGTGCCGGACACGACCATCAAGTCGGCCTGCCGGGGGCCGGGCGCGAAGGGGATCACCCCGAGCCGGATGAAGTCGTGCCGGGCCATCGACGCCGCGATGAACTCGATGGCGCAGCAGGCCAGCCCGAAGTTGAAGACCCAGAGGGAGTAGCGGCGTCCCCAGTTGAGGACGACGCGGATCGGCTGGGGTGCCAGGTCCGTGGCCGGGCCGACGCGCGGCATCGGTAGCGGCGTGGGCCGGCTCGTCGATCCGGGGGCCGGCTGGGTCGGCTGGGTCGGCTGGGTCGGCTGGGTCGGCTGGGTCGTGGTCATCAGAGCCACCTCAGCAGACCGCGGCGGGCGGCGTGCACCAGTCCGACCAGCAGGATGCCGACGAAGACCGCGATCTCCACGAGCGACGCCACGCCGAGGTTGCTCCGGACGACGAGCGCCCAGGGGAACAGGTAGACCGCGTCGACGGCGAAGATGACGTAGAGGAACGCGTAGACGAAGTAGCGGACCTGGGTCTGCGCCCAGTCCCGCCCGACGGGGTCGACGCCGGACTCGTACGTCGTCAGCTTGGCGCGGGTCGGCGCCTTCGGGGCGAGCAGCGCCCTGGCGCCCATCGCAGCCACGAAGAGCAGCAGGCCGACCGCGACCACAGCGGCGATGACGACGTAGGGCGACACGGTTGGCAGCCTAGTGGGACGGCACCCCGCAGGGGTGGTGCGCCGACCTGGGTGCACCTGCCGAGACCCGGCGTGCGGCTGTGGGCCGCGCCTGGGGTGTTGCCCCGACGTGGTGCCACCTAGCGTGAGGGGCATGGCCCGGCTCCCGCTGTTCCCGCTCGGCACCGTGCTCGTGCCGGGGGCGACGTTGCCGTTGCAGCTCTTCGAACCGCGCTACCTCGAGCTGCTCAGCGACCTCGTCAACGCGATGGACGTGCCCGAGTTCGGGGTGGTCGCGATCCGGCAGGGCCACGAGGTCGGCCCCGAGGCGGTCCGTGACCTGCACGAGGTCGGCTGCGTGGCCCGGGTGCAGCAGGCCGCCGCGGTCGGCGACGGTCGCTACCTGGTGGTCTCCACCGGGGTGCGCCGGTTCCGGCTGGACGCGCTCGTGGAGGGTGCCGGCACGGCATACCTGACCGGGGAGGTCACCCTCCTCAAGGAGCGCACCGGCGACGCGGACGCGGTGGCGGACCTGGCCGACCGGTTGCGCGGCGCCCTGCACGACTACGCCGCCACCCTCGGGGCCGAGGAGCCGACGTGGCCCACCGATGCCGGCGAGCTCTCGTATGCCGTGGGCGCGGCCGTGGGCCTCGACCTCGGCGACCGGCAGCACCTGCTCGCCGCCGCCGACACCGAGACCCGGCTACGGCTCGGGCTCCGGCTGGTGCGGCGCGAGCGGCAGCTGGCCGCCACGCTCGGCGTGGTGCCGCCGATGCCCGAGCACGGGTTCAACCCCAACTAGCGGCCCACCCAGTTCCTCCGACCCAGCACCACCGGCCACCGGACAATCCGTTGGCGCCCGGCAATCCGCTGGCGCCCGGCCGGTCGGTGCGACAGGGTCGGCCCATGACGCGAACCGACAAACCCGAGGCCTGGGACGAGCGCACCACCCTGCTCACCATGCTCCAGTACACGCGAGACACCGCCGCCGAGAAGTGCCGCGACCTCGCCGACGAACACGTGGGGGCGGCGCCCCTGCCGGGGTCGCCGCTGATGAGCCTGGGCGGCGTGGTCAACCACCTGCGCTGGGTCGAGCACTCGTGGATCGAGAACCGGTTCGTCGGCGGTCCCGACCTCGGCCCGTGGACCGACGAGGAGCCCGACCGCGAGTTCAGCCTCGGTGCGACGACTCCGCTGGCCCAGACCTTGGCGGAGTACGCCGAGCAGGCCGAGCGCACCGACGCGATCATTGCCGGGCTCGACCTCGACGACCGCTCGCAGACACCGCTCCGGTCGGGCGAGCACCCCACGCTGCGGTGGGTGGTCCTGCACCTGATCGAGGAGAACTCACGCCACAACGGCCACCTCGACATCCTGCGCGAGCTGGCCGACGGCCGGACCGGCGACTGAGGGTGCCCGGCATGCCTGGGCTCGGGAACAGGGACCGCCTCACCATCGGGGTGGTGTCACCCGGTGCCATGGGGTCGGCCCTCGCCCGCGCCTGGCAGGCCGGTGGGGTGCGCGTGCTGGCGACGGTCGCCGGCCGCAGCGAACGCACGCGGACCCTGGCCGACGGGCTGGAGCTCGTCGCCGACCTTGACGCCGTGGTGGCCGGCAGCGACGTGGTCGCCAGCGTGGTGCCACCTGGCGGTGCCGTGTCGACGATGAGCGACGTCCTGGCGGCCTGCCGCCGCACCGGGGCGAGGCCGCTCCTGGCCGACCTCAACGCGATCTCGCCCGCGACGGTCCGCGAGCTCGCTGCCCTGGCCGGGTCGCAGGGCCTCGACTTCGTCGACGGGGCGATCAGCGGCGGCCCACCCGCGCCCGGGGGCGACACCATGCTCTACCTGTCCGGCGGCGCGGCGGCCGCCCTGGCGGAGCTCGCCACGGACGGGCTGCGCACGCGGGTCGTGGGCTCCGACCCGGGGTCGGCGTCGGCGGTGAAGATGTGCACCGCGTCGGTCTACAAGGGCAGCACCGCCCTGTGGGCCCAGGCGCTCCAGACGGCGCAGGCGCACGCCGTGCTCGACGTCGTGCTGGCCGACCTGGCCGAGGAGTTCCCCGGCGCGGCCGCCACCGCGGGTCGCCGGATCGCGGTGGCGACCAGCAAGAGCGCACGGTTCGTCGGCGAGATGGAGCAGATCGCGCAGACCCAGGGCGCGGCCGGGGCCAGCCCGGAGCTGTTCACCGCCATGGCGGCGGTCTACGCCCGGCTGGCCAGGACGCCGCTGGCAGCGCTGAGCCCCGAGCAGGCGCGCGACCTCACCGACCTCGAGGACGTCCTGCGCCGCCTCTCCTGACCCGCCTCACCTTTATCGGGTCTAGGGACAAAGGGTGGCTTCACCCCGGAACGTTTCCGGGGTGAAGCCGGCGCTTCTCCCTAGACCCGATAAAGATGGGACTCGGTCGGGGGCTAGCCGTCGAGCCGCTCGAAGGCGGGGGCGTAGCGGAACGCACCGGTGAGGCCGTCGCCCCAGGCGCCGAGGGTCCGCAGCATGAAGACGGCCGGTCCCCAGTCCTGCGGCGGGGTGATGCCGTGGTCGACCGCCGGGCCGAACCCGAAGCGCGGGTAGTAGGTGGGATGGCCGAGCAGGACGATCCCGCGCTGGCCCACGGCATCCGCGGCGGCGATGGTCGCGTGCATCAACGCCGAGCCGACCCCCGCACCCTGGCGCTCCGGCAGGACCCCGAGCGGGCCGAGTGCGGCCAGCGCCGCAGGCCGGTCGTCGAGGAAGGCGCGGCTCATCGCAACGTGACCGACGACGACCCCGTCCGCCACCGCGACGAGGCACAGCGGTGCCAGCAGGTCGCCTTCGGCCCGCAGCACGTCGACGAGGTGGGCCTCGAGCGACCCGTCGGTGGCCGGCGCGTCCGGCGTGGCCGGCTTCGCGAACGCGCGGCGGTGCAGCGCGCGGATCGCGTCGGCATCTGACGGCAGCTCCTGGCGGATGAACATGGTCGCGACCCTAGACAGGGAGCGGCGCTCCTCGCCTGCCAATATCCGCGCCGGGCGCGGGAGGTATGCCGCGTGGCCGGCTCAGCCACGCGGCATACCTCGGCGTGTGCTGTGGAGCTGTGCGTGAGCCGGCGACGTCAGCCGGCTGCGTCAGCGGGCGACGAGGTAGCCGTCGGCGTCGAGAGTGACGGGGATCGGGTCGATGATGTGGAAGCCGTCGATGCCCTTGGGTTCGAGGTTGCGGAACCCGACGAGCACCCACGACCCGTCGCGCTGCTGCACCAGCGGCGCGGCGAACAGGTCCGGCTCGGCCGCGAACGGGAGGGCCTTGTCAATGTCCCAGGGTCCGAGCGGTCCGGGACCGGGCACCGACCAGGTGCAGTACTCCCCGGTGCGGGCGATGCGCTCCGGTGTCATCTCCTGCGGGTGGCAGGTGAAGACGAGCACCCAGCGGCCGTCGATCTGCTTGTTCTGCAGGACTTCGAGCTGGCCGAACCCGGCGCCCGGCTCACACAGCGGCGGTCCCAGGGTCCAGGTCGCCAGGTCGGGGCTGGTGGCGTGGGCGACCACGCCGTCGTCGTTGCGCGCAGCGTCGCGGGCCCGCGCGCTGATCAACATGTGCCAGCCGTCGCCGTCCGGGTCGGCGAACACGAGGGGGTCGCGCCAGGTCTCGCTGGAGCCCTCGAGGTCGGGGCCTTCGGTGGGCGCCGGGGTGTTGGCCAGGTTCTTGTACCACCGTCCGTCGACGCCGACGACCGGCTCGGTGCCACTGCGCTCCCAGTGCTGCAGGTCGTCGGAGACCGCCGAGCCGACCCGCTGGTCGTAGACGTGGTGGCCGCGTTTCGAGACCGCGGTGTAGTACATCCGCCACCGCTCGCCGTCGTGGACCACCGAACCGGTCCAGATCGCGAGGTCGTCGAAGCGCTCGTTGCCACTGTGGTCGGGCCCGAAGCACTCGCCGAGGTAGGTCCAGTCGACGAGGTCGGGCGAGGTGGCGTGACCCACCGTGGCGGCGGTGTGCCGCTTGCCCGGGTCACCGAGCGAGCGCGGCGCCTGGAGGAAGAACAGGTGGTAGAGGTCGCCGTCGTCAGCCACCCAGGAGTCCCAGACCCAGAGGTCATCCAGCCTCAGCATGAGCCGAGTGTGGCAGCAGGTGGGGCCGCTCACCTGCTGAACCGAGTCGTGGAACGGGCGGGTGCGGCCGTCGTTCCCTGCGCTCCCCTGCCCCCACGCGTGCCGCGGTCCGCGGTCCGCGAGACTGGGGTTCATGAAGCCGCCGCTTGCCGAAGCCCTCGACCTCGAGCCACACCCGGAGGGTGGGTGGTACCGGCAGACCTGGGTGTCGCCGGCCACCGTCGAGCTCGCCGACGGACGCACCCGGTCGGCGGCGACCTTGATCTACTTCCTCCTCCCGGCCGGCGCGGAGTCGGCCTGGCACCGGGTCGCCTCCGACGAGCTGTGGCTCGCCCACAGGGGAGTCGTGACGCTCGAGCTGGGCGGCTCTGACGCGTCCCCGGCGCCCACCGACCAGTGCCAGCGCCGCACCCTGGGGGTCAGCGGTGACGCGCAGGTGCTCGTCCCCGCCGGGAGCTGGCAGCGGACCGTGGCAACGGACCACGACGCGCTCGTGAGCTGTCTGGTGTCGCCGGGGTTCGACTTCGAGGACTTCGAGCTGGCGACCTAGGACGTCGCGGCGGGGTGCTCGATCGTGCCGCCCGCGCGCCAGTAGCGGCCGTCGCGGCGCTCGAGGAAACCCTCTTCGACCAGGTAGCGGCGCAGGGCCGCCACGTCGTCGTGCCAAGCGCGCAGGGAGTTGTTGACCTGGGCCTCGTCATAGGTCTGGCCGATCTCGAACGCCTGGGCCATTTCATTGAGGACGACGAGGCGCTTGCGGATACGGGTCGGGATCGCCGAGAGCCTCCCGTCAGGGAGCACGAAGGCACGCAGCACGGCCTCTCGGTCGGTGAGGGCGTTGTCGAGGGCTGGGCGGTCCATGCGTCGAACGTAGCTCGCAATCTCCTTTGGTCCCAACCATTTTCCCCGATGTTGTCTTCTGGCGGCAGTCCGTTTCTTGTCCACAGGCTGCTTCCGGTCAGCGCCTCGGGCTGTCGGTGCCGCCGTGTAGGCTCGAACACATGTTCGAGAGCGTGCAGGACGTGCAGGGGGCCGACCCGGCCGTCCTCGCTGGTGCGCTCTTGGCCTTGTCTGACGACGAGATCGCGGACCTGCCGGTCGAGCAGGCGGAGGCGCTGGCCCTGGCGTCGCAGCGGGTGTGAGTGCGGTGACCGCGCGGCAGCGGTCGGCGATGGAGACCGTGGCCCGGCGGTGCGACGAGCGAATCGACCAGGAGGCAGCGGACGTGGCGCTGGCCGGCTCCCGGCGACCGCACCTCTCAGGGCAGGCTCTTGCGGCCGGGTCGCTCGCCGCCCTCCTGCACGTCTCACCGCGGACCATGTCGACGCGCATCGACCACGCCCGACCGGCGGTGTGCACCCTGCCGCAGGTGCAGGCCCTGGCGTGGACGGGTGACCTCGAGCCGTACCGCGTCGACGCCGTCGTCGCCGAGTCGATGGCTGCACCAGCGGCACGGCTCCACGAGTTCGAAGCCCGAGTGCTCGAGGGCGACATCACCGAGCTGAGCTGCGCTGCCCTGCGCCAACGGGCCCGCCGCGCGGCCGACCGGTGCGCCCCCGACGACGCCGACCACCACGCCGCCCTGGCCCGGGGCCGCAGCGAGGTGCGCGTGCGCCCGGGTGAGTGCACCGGCATGACCCGGCTGGTGGCCGACCTGCCGACCCCCGTCGCGATGCGCATCTGGGGTGCGGTGGACGGGCTCGCGGCCGAGTACGCCCGAGCCCAGCCCGGCCTGCGGATGGGCGCCGCAAGGGCCGACGCCCTCACCGACCTCGTCGAGGCCAACGCCACGATCAGCACCACCATCGAGCTCGTCGCCCCGATCGATGCCGGCCACCACACCCAGCCCGATCTCGGCGTCTCAGCGCAGTGTGTTGCTCCGGCTCCCGCAGACGAGGCCGCGGAGGATGCAGATCCCGTCGGTGCTGGTGTCTACCAAGACCTCGGTGGCTGTGAGGAACTCGACGACGGGGTCCTGCACGACCACGACGGGGACCTGTGGTTCGTGTCCTCCCACACCGAGGTGCCGCTCCTAGGCTCGTTGCTCCCCTCGGACGTGGTGGACCTGCTCAACGACCCGGACGTCACCATCCGCCTCGCCCGCAGCGACTCGGTCACCGGCGCGACCCGCTGGCAGGACCCGACCACCTACCGTCCGGGTGCCAGGACCGCCCGGGCGGTCCGGTCCCGCGACGGCACCTGCCGGTTCCCCGGCTGCGCCACCGCCGCCCGACGCTGCCAGCTCGACCATGTGGTCCGACATCCCGACGGGCCGACCACCGTCACCAACCTGCAGACCCTGTGCGCCACCCACCACGGGTTCAAGCACCACGCCGGCTGGCAGGTGACCATGGACGAGCGCGGGATCTGCACCTGGACCGCCCCCGACGGCCGCACCCACACCACCCACCCGATGGACCGCCACGGCCACCAAGCCGCCTGACCCCGCGCATCCTCCGGCTGAACTCGAAGCCAGATCGCACGTTGCCGGATCGAGGGCTGGCAGGCTGGTTGCATGATCCTTCCCGAAGTCCGCGACCCGCGCCTGGTCACGGTGCGTCGCGGCGGGACGCTCACGGATGCGGATCACCACCTCCTGGCGCTGTGGGCCGCCGCGTGTGCCGAGCACGTCCTGGACCTGTTCGAGCGGGAGGAGCCGACGGACGGCCGTCCGCGAGCGGCGATCGACGCGGCCCGCGCGTGGGCCCGCGGCGAGCTGGCGATGATGGACGCAAGAGCGCGGGGCGGGCACGCGATGGGTGCGGCGCGACCCCTGCTCGGGCCGGCCCGGTTCGCCGCCTACGCCGCGGGCCAGGCCGCCTGCGTCGGCCACGTGGCGGAGCACGACCTCGGGGCGGCGGCCTACGCCATCAAGGCCGCGCAGGCAGCGAGCCCGCAGGATCCAGACGCCGGACGACGCGAGCGCGACTGGCAGCGCGACCAGCTCCCCCAGGAGGTTCGAGCGCTCGTGCTGGAGGACCAGGTGCGCCGCAACGCCATCTGCTGGTCGGTCTTCGACGACTGACGAGCGAATGACCCGCTGGGACCAGGTCGCGCCTCAGCGTGGCGTCGCGAGGGCGTCGAGGAGAGCCAGTAGGAGGTCGGCGACGCGCTCAGGCTCGGCGAGGTGCGCGAGGTGGTGGCCCGCCTCGCGGCGCACCGCCCAACCGAGACCTTCGGCGAGAGTGAGCTCCTCGACATACGTGTCGCCGAAGCCGAGGTATGCCGCCGGCCGCGCCTCCCAGCCGAGCGGCACGGGTAGGGGCGTCGTGAAGTACTCCGGGGGGAGTCGGGGGGCCTCACGGGTCACCCGGTCGAGCCAGTCGTCGTCCGGGAAGAGGGCCGCGACGTCCGCGCGGTCCCACCACGACGGCCACGGCGGGAGGAGGCCGTCGCTCAGCGGCAGCGTCTCGATGAACTCCGCGAAGGCTGCGGGCGCCAGTCGGGTCTCGGCCACACCGGCAGCGGGCAGAGCGGCGTCCATGAAGACCACCGGCAGGTCACGCGCGCTGGCGAGGGCCGGCGCGTAGTAGCCGGCGTTGCTGTGCGCGACGAGCACCGTCGCCGCGTGGTGGTCGATGACTGCACCAAAGGTGTGGAGCACCCCGCCGGGCATCACCTCGCCGGCCGGCAGGGACGCGACCACCGTGGCGAGCCCGCGCTCCCTGAGGATCCCGGCCAGGGGCAGGTAGCTGGCCGGCCCGAGCAACGGGCTGGGGAGGATCACGACGCGCGACGAGCCCACAGTGCCCGGCGCGGGGCCGGCCTCCGGAGTGGGGATGCTGTGTGACGGCACGGCCCGACGCTAGCGCTGGCGGGGAGGAAACCCGCACGAAACACTGCCTTGGTCTACTGACCCTGCCCGACCGGACCACGTGGCCGGTCCAACCGAACCGACCGCCGGGCGACGTCACGCCAAGGAGGCCGCGATGCACCTGTCCCCCGCGGACACCGAGAAGCTCCTGCTGTCGGTGGCCGGCATGGTCGCCCGGGACCGCCTGTCGCGCGGCGTCCGGCTCAACCACCCCGAGTCGGTCGCCCTCCTCTCGACCTGGGTCATCGAGCGAGCCCGAGACGGCGCCCTCGTGGCCGACCTGATGGAGCAGGGCCGGAGCGTGCTCACCCGCGACCAGGTCATGGACGGCGTGCCCGAGATGATCGCCGACGTCCAGGTCGAGGCGACCTTCCCGGACGGCCGCAAGCTCGTCACCCTCCACCACCCCATCGCCTAGGCGCAGACGACGTCGACAGAGGAGGAAAACCGTTGAGCAGCACCACCTCCGGCCCCGGGGCGATCCGGGTGAGGCCCGGCACCGTCACGATCAACGCCGACCGCACCGACGCCGAGCGGCTCACCCTCGTCATCGTGAACACCGGCGACCGCCCGGTGCAGATCGGCTCCCACCTGCACCTGCCCGACAGCAACACCGCCCTCGACTTCGACCGCACCGCCGCGCACGGCTTCCGGCTCGACATCCCCAGCGGGACGTCGGTGCGGTTCGAGCCCGGGGTGAGCCGCGAGGTGGACGCCGTCGCGTTCCGCGGGCGGCGGAGGATCCCGGGCCTCCAGCTGCCGGCCACGACCGGCCGGACGACCGAGGGTGACCTCGATGGCTGACCTCGACCGCGAGCGCTACGCCGCGATCTACGGCCCCACGACCGGCGACCAGGTCCGGCTCGGTGACACCGACCTGTGGATCGAGGTCGAGGACGACCTGACCTTCGGGGGTGAGGAGGCCGTCTTCGGCGGTGGCAAGTCGATCCGCGAGTCGATGGCCCAGGGCACCCGGAGCAGCGCGGACGGCGCCCTCGACACGGTCATCACCAACGCGATCGTGCTCGACCACTGGGGCATCGTGCGCGCCGACGTCGGCATCCGCGGGGGCCGGATCGTAGCCCTCGGCCGCAGCGGCAACCCCGACATCGCGGACGGCGTGCACCCCGACCTCGAGATCGGCCCTGGCACCGACGTCATCTCCGGCGAGGGCCGCATCCTCACCGCCGGCGGGGTCGACCTGCACGTGCACTTCCTCTCCACCAGCCAGGTGCACGAGGCCCTGGCGGCCGGGCTGACCACCCTGGGCGGCGGCGGCACCGGCCCCTCGGAAGGGTCCAAGGCGACCACCGTCACGCCCGGCCCCTGGCACCTCCAGTCGGTGCTCCGAGGCCTCGACCACCTCCCGGTCAACCTCCTGCTCATGGGCAAGGGCAACACCGTCAGCGCCGCGGGGCTGCGCGAGCAGGCGCTCGCCGGCGCGGCGGCATACAAGGTGCACGAGGACTGGGGCAGCACCCCGGCCGCGATCGACGCAGCCCTGCGCGCCGCCGACGAGTTCGGCCTGCAGGTGGCGCTGCACAGCGACAGCCTCAACGAGGCGGGATTCGTCGACTCGACCTTGCGGGCGATCGGCGGGCGCAGCATCCACGCCTTCCACACCGAGGGCGCCGGCGGCGGGCACGCTCCCGACATCATCACCATCGCCGGGCACCCCAACGTGCTGCCCGGCTCCACGAACCCGACCCTCCCCCACACCGTCAACACGGTCGCCGAGCACCTCGACATGCTGATGGTCTGCCACCACCTCAACCCGGCGGTCCCCGAGGACCTGGCCTTCGCCGAGAGCCGGATCCGGGCCACCACCATCGCGGCCGAGGACATCCTCCACGACCTCGGCGCCCTCTCGATGACGAGCAGCGACGCGCAGGCGATGGGTCGCATCGGGGAGGTGATCACCCGCACCTGGCAGGTCGCCCACGTCATGAAGGCGCGGCTCGGCGCCCTGGGCGGCGGTCTCCCGGCGGACAACGAGCGGGCTCGGCGCTACCTCGCCAAGTACACGATCAACCCCGCCATCGCGCACGGCATCGACCATGAGGTCGGCTCGATCGAGGCGGGCAAGCTCGCCGACCTCGTGCTGTGGCATCCCAAGTTCTTCGGGTGGCGCCCCGACGTCGTGATCAAGGCGGGCGCGATCGTGTATGCCGCGCTCGGCGACCCGAACGCGTCGATCCCCACGCCGCAGCCGGTGCTCATGCGCCCGGCGCTGGTCGGCGACGGCGGGGCGGGGGCCGACCACGCGCTGACCTTCGTGGCGCCGGCCGCCCTCGACGACGGCCTCGCCGAGCGGCTCGGGCTGCGGCGCACGCTCGTCGGCGTCCGTCCGACCCGGGACGTGAGCAAGGCCGACATGGTGAACAACGATGCCCTGCCGACCATCGAGGTCGACCCCGAGTCGTTCGCGATCAGCATCGACGGCGAGCGCGTCGAGCCGTCCCCGGCCATGGAACTCCCACTCGCGCAACGCTATTCGCTGTTCTGACGAGGTCCCGTGCTCCCCCACCCCGAGTTCGCCGCCATGCTGCTGGCCGACGGCCGGCTGCCCGTCGGCGGCCACACCCAGTCCTCCGGGCTCGAGCCGGCCCTCCTCGGTGGCCTCGAGCCGCGCGACGTGCCTTCCCTCGTGGCCACCCGGCTGCGGACGGTCGTGCTGGTCGACGCGGCGACGGCGGTCGTCGCCCGGCACCGCACCCTCGCCGGCCTCCCCCTCGACGACCTCCAGCTGGCCTGGGCCGCCCGCACCCCCAGCGAGGTGGTGCGGGCCGCGTCCATCGCGGTGGGGCGCGGGCAGCGGCGTTTGGCGCAACGGCTGTGGCCCGGCAGCGCGGCCGCCTCCGCCCTCGCGCCGATGCCGGCTCCGGCCCGGCCTGTGGCGGTCGGCGCGATGGCCGCCGCGGCCGGTCTCGACGGCGCCCGCACCGCCCGCCTCGTCGCCTACGACGACGTCCAGTCCCTCTGCGCTGCCGCCCTCAAGCTGTGCCCCCTCGATCCGGTCGAGACCACCGAGTGGCTGCTGCACGCAGGTCCGGGGATCGAGGAGGTCGTGGCGGCGGTCGCGCACCTGACCGAGCCGGACGGCATCCCGGCGCCGTCCGCACCGCTGCTGGAGCAGTGGCAGCACGCCCACCCCACCCACCCACGGAGGTTGTTCAGTGCCTGACACCACCACGCCCGACAGCACCACGCCCGACACCACGCGCGCCTTCCGGCTCGGCGTCGCCGGGCCGGTCGGCACCGGCAAGTCCTCGCTCATCGCCATGGTCTGTCGCGAGCTCGGCGACGAGCTGCGGCTCGGGGTCGTCACCAACGACATCTACACCGACGAGGACGCCCGGATGCTGCGCGCCGCCGGCGTCCTCGACCCCGAGCGGATCCGTGCCGTGGAGACCGGCGCGTGCCCGCACACCGCGATCCGCGATGACGTGACCGCCAACCTCCTCGCTGTGGAGGACCTGGAGGCCGACTTCGCACCGCTCGACCTGGTGTTGGTCGAGTCGGGCGGCGACAACCTCACCGCGACCTTCTCCCCCGCGTTGGTCGACGCCCAGGTCTTCGTCCTCGACGTGGCCGGTGGCGGTGACGTGGTGCGCAAGGGCGGTCCCGGCATCTCGCGCGCCGACCTCCTGGTCGTCAACAAGACCGACCTGGCGCCGCACGTGGGCGTCGATGCGGACCTCATGCAGGTGCAGGGTCGGGAGGCCCGCGACGGACGACCCGTCATCGGCCTGTCGCGCACCGACCCAGCGTCGGTCGCCCAGCTGCGCGCGTGGGTGCTGGCGATGCTCGGTGCCCACCGCAGCGGCCACCACGTGCCGGTCGACCCGGGCCCGATGGCCCCGCACAGCCATGCCGATGGCGGCACGCACAGCCACGTCGGCGGTGACGGTGTCCACGCACACTGAGGTCCGCACCGCCCGGGTCGAGCTCTGGCCCGGGGGCGGAAGCAGCCGACTCGTGCTGGCCGCCGGCCTGGTCACCCCGCGGGTGGTCCGGCACGACGCATCAGGCGCCGAGGTCGCCCTCCTCGCCACGACCGCCACCCTCCTCGGCGGGGACACCCTCCGGCTGGCGGTCGTGGTGGGTCCCGGGATGCGCCTCGACCTGCGCGACGTGGCGGGCACCGTGGCCTACCACGGTCGCGGACTCGGCTGCGTGGTCGACGCCTCGTTGCGGGTGCACGAGGGGGCCACCCTCGCCTGGGCCGGCGAGCCCCTCGTCGTCGCCGACGGCTCCGCCGCCACGCGACACCTGCGCGCCGACGTCGACGAGGGTGGCCGCCTGCTTGTTCGCGACCGGGTCGCCCTGGGCCGTAGCGGCCAGGACGGCGGTCGCCTCGACTGCCACACCGCCCTGAGGTATGCCGGTCGGCCAGCCCTCGTGGAGCACCTCGAGGTGCGGGCGGGGCTGGGACCTGGCGCCCTCGGGACGGCGCGGGTCGTCGACACCCTCACCGCGCTCGGCTGGCGGCCGGACGCCGTGGCCGGCCGCGCGGCATACCAGCTGCACGAACCGGGCACCGTCGCCCGCGAGCTGCTCGACGAGGCCCACACCTCCGGCCTGCCCACGGTCTGGGCCGCCTGGCGCGCCGAGCTCCCGGGTCAGCCGGGGCAACCACCAATTTGACGGAGTGTCGGCGGGGCCGCCCAGGCGTAGTTTGGCAGGACAACCATCTGAGAAAGGGAGACCACCATGGGCCAGTTCATGGATGTCCACACCAACATGCCGGGAGTCACCGCCGAGGCGCTGCTCGAGGCGCACCGGGCCGACCTCGCCATCCAGGACGAGGAGTCGGTGGACTTCAAGCAGGCTTGGGCCGACCCCGTGAGTGGACACGTCTTCTGCCTGTCCGAGGGACCGGACAAGGACGCCATCCAGCGCATCCATGAGCGCGCCGGCCACCCCTACGACGAGATCCACGAGATCACCGTCACGGCCTGACCCGGCCGCGCTGCCCCGCCCGACAGCCGCCCGCCGCCCGCTCGACCTGTCGGAGCTCGATCTGCCGCGCCCAATAACGACATGCCCGACTGTCCGAAATGCGGGTTGCCCGCATGCCCCGGCGGCGGCCGTCCTACCATGGAAGAACGCCCGCAGGAAGCGCGCGGCGCGCAACAAACAGCAGATGAACAGGTGGCGGAACACGCAGTGACGCAGACACAGTCGAGCGGCAAGAGCGTCCAACGCCTCGATCGGGTCGTGATCCGGTTCGCCGGCGACTCGGGCGACGGCATGCAGCTGACCGGAGACCGGTTCACGTCGGAGACCGCAGCCCTCGGCAACGACCTGTCGACGCTGCCCAACTTCCCGGCCGAGATCCGGGCGCCCCAGGGCACCCTGCCCGGTGTCTCGAGCTTCCAGCTGCACTTCGCGGACCACGATGTTCTGACGCCCGGTGACGCGCCGGACGTGCTGGTCGCGATGAACCCCGCGGCCCTCAAGGCGAACCTGCGTGACCTGCCGCGCGGCGCCACGATCATCGCCAACACCGACGAGTTCTCGAAGCGCAACCTCGCCAAGGTGGGCTACGACGCCAACCCCCTGGACGACGGCAGCCTCGAGTCCTGGCACGTCCACCCGGTGGCGCTCACCTCGATCACCGTCGAGGCCCTGGCCGCCTTCGACACCTTGTCCCGCAAGGACAAGGAGCGCGCCAAGAACATGTTCGCGCTCGGGCTGCTGTCGTGGATGTACCACCGCCCGACCACTGGCACCGAGTCGTTCCTGGAGAAGAAGTTCGGCTCCAAGCCCGACATCCTCGCCGCGAACCTCACCGCGCTGAAGGCCGGCCTCAACTACGGCGAGACGACCGAGGACTTCGCGGTCTCCTACGAGATCGCGCCCGCGAAGATGGCCCCCGGCACCTACCGCAACATCACCGGCAACGCCGCGCTCGCCCTCGGCCTGGTCACGGCGTCGCACCGGGCGGGCATCCCCCTGGTGCTCGGCTCCTACCCGATCACCCCCGCCTCCGACATCCTCCACACCCTCTCGGGCCTCAAGCGCTACGGGGTGACGACCCTGCAGGCCGAGGACGAGATCGCCGGCATCGGCGCGGCTCTGGGGGCGTCGTTCGGCGGCGCCATCGGGGTGACCACGACCTCCGGCCCCGGAGTCGCGCTCAAGTCCGAGACGATCGGCCTCGGGGTCTCGCTCGAGCTCCCGCTGGTCATCGTCGACGTGCAGCGCGGCGGCCCCTCGACGGGCCTGCCGACCAAGACGGAGCAGTCCGACCTGCTGCAGGCGATGTTCGGGCGCAACGGCGAGTCGCCGGTGCCGATCGTGGCCCCGCAGTCGCCGGCCGACTGCTTCGACGCCGCGCTGGAGGCGGTGCGCATCGCCACCACCTACCGCACTCCCGTGTTCCTGCTCTCCGACGGCTACCTCGCCAACGGCTCGGAGCCGTGGTCGATCCCGTCCGTGTCGGAGCTACCCGACCTCACCGTCGAGTTCGCGACCGAGCCGAACGACACCGACGACAAGGGCGAGCCGGTCTTCCACCCGTACCTGCGCGACGAAGCCACCCTGGCCCGACCGTGGGCCATCCCGGGGACGCCCGGGCTGGAGCACCGCATCGGTGGCATCGAGAAGGCCAACGTCACCGGCAACATCTCCTACGACCCCGACAACCACGACCTGATGACCCGCCTCCGGGCGGCCAAGGTCGAGCGGATCGCCGACACCATCGGTGACCTCGAGGTCGACGACCCGAGCGGCGAGGCCACCGTGCTGGTGCTCGGCTGGGGGTCGACCTACGGACCGATCGCCGCCGCCGCGCGCAGCGTCCGCAACACCGGCGCGCAGGTGGCCCGGGCTCACCTGCGCCACCTCAACCCGTTCCCCGCCAACACCGGCGAGGTCCTGCGGCGCTACGACAAGGTGCTCGTCCCCGAGATGAACATGGGCCAGCTCGCGATGCTGCTGCGCGCCAAGTTCCTCGTCGACGTGCACTCCTTCACCCAGGTGCGCGGGCTGCCCTTCACCACGGTCGAGCTCGCCGACGCCATCGTGTCGCTCGCCTCCGGCGCCGACACCCTGGCTCCGGACACCAAGGCCACCGACACCGTGGCCGCCAAGGGAGGACACGCATGACCACCGAACTAGGCATGCCGTCCATCGGCGTCCGCAGCGGCACCGCCGGCGTCCCGCACCTCGCCGAGGACGACCCGCGCCAGACCAAGAAGGAGTTCACCTCCGACCAGGAGGTGCGCTGGTGCCCCGGCTGCGGCGACTACGCCATCCTCGCCGCCGTGCAGGGCTTCCTGCCCGAGCTCGGCCTCAAGCGCGAGAACACCGTGTTCGTCTCCGGGATCGGCTGCTCGTCGCGGTTCCCCTACTACCTCGACACCTACGGCATGCACTCGATCCACGGGCGCGCGCCGGCGATCGCCACCGGGTTGGCCACCAGCCGCCCCGACCTGTCGGTCTGGGTCGTGACCGGTGACGGCGACGCGCTGTCGATCGGCGGCAACCACCTGATCCACGCCCTGCGCCGCAACGTCAACCTCACGATCCTGTTGTTCAACAACCAGATCTACGGGCTGACCAAGGGCCAGTACTCGCCCACGTCGGAGGTCGGCAAGGTCACCAAGTCGACCCCGATGGGCTCGGTCGACCACCCGTTCAACCCGGTGTCCCTGGCGCTGGGGGCCGAGGCCACCTTCGTGGCCCGGACGACCGACACCGACCGCAAGCACCTCACCGAGATCCTCCGCGCCGCCGCCGAGCACCGCGGCACGTCGCTGGTCGAGATCTACCAGAACTGCCCGATCTTCAACGACGGCGCCTTCGACCTCATCAAGGACCGCACCCAGCAGGAGGCGAGGATCGTCCACCTCGCCGACGGCGAGCCGGTGGCCGTCGGGCCCGAGGGCGACCGACAGGTGCTGGTGCGCGGCGCAGGAGGCGTCATGGAGTTCGTGCCGCAGGTCGAGTCGGAGGGACGCGACGTGGTCGTGCACGACGCCGGTGCGGCCGACCCGACCCAGGCCTTCGCGCTGTCGCGGCTGGACTCGCCGCAGATGACGCACGTGCCGATGGGCATCTTCCGCAGCGTCTCCCGGCCGACCTATGACGACATGGTGCGGGCCCAGGTGGACGCCGCCATCGACACCGCCGGCGGTCGCCCCACCGACGCCGACCTCGACGCGCTGATCCACGGTCGCGACACCTGGACCGTGGCGTGACCCACGACACCACCACCTGAGGTGCCGGCGGACGACGCACGGCGCGGCGCGGCATACGGGTTCATCGCCTATGCGATCTGGGGGGCCTTCCCGCTCTACTTCGCGGCGCTGAAGCCGGCCGGCGCCTGGGAGATCCTGGCGCACCGGATCCTGTGGACCCTGCTGCTGTGCGCCCTGGTGCTGGTCGTGCGCCGCGACCTCGCCTGGGCCCGCCAGCTCTGGCAGCGCCCGAGGCTCGGCCTCGGCGTCACGGCGGCTGCGCTGCTGATCGCCGCCAATTGGGTGATCTACGTCGCGGCGGTGCTCGGGGGTCGCACCACCGAGGCGGCGCTCGGCTACTTCCTCAACCCCATCGTCACGGTCGCCCTCGGGGTCGTCGTGCTGCGTGAGCGGCTGCGTCCCCTCCAGTGGGTCGCGGTGGGCATCGGCGCCTTCGCCGGGATCTACCTCAGCCTCGCCGCCGGGTCCGTCCCTGTCGTGGCCCTGAGCCTGGCGATGTCCTTCGGGCTCTACGGCCTGGTGAAGAAGAAGGTCGGTGCCTCGCTCGAGGCGATGCACTCGCTGTCCGCCGAGACCGCCGTGCTGGCGCCCATCGCGGTCGTCATGCTCGTGGTGCTGACCAGCCGGGGCGACACCACCTTCACGACCGAGGGCGGGTGGCACACGATGCTGCTCGTGGCCGCCGGGGTGGCGACCGCCACCCCGCTGCTGCTCTTCGCGGCCGCGGCTCGACGGGTGCCGCTGGTCACCGTCGGCCTCTTGCAGTTCATCACCCCGGTGCTCCAGCTCCTGTGTGGAGTGCTCCTGCTCGACGAGCACATGACGCGCAGCCGGTGGGTCGGCTTCGGCATCGTGTGGGTCGCGCTGGTGGTGCTGAGCGTCGACTCGATCCGGAACCTGCCGCGTCGCGGCCGACCGGAACCCGAGCCCGTGCTGCCCTGAGACGAGGACATACGCCCCCTTGCGGCGGCCACGGTAAGTAAGGTTAGGCTTCCCTTAGTTCGGATCCCCTGACCCAAGAGAGCCACCATGAACCGCACCCCTCTCGCCGCCGCCGCGGCTGCCGTCCTCGCCCTCGCCCTGTCCGCCTGCTCCACCGGCACCAGCGGCCCGGCCAGCGGCGCGTCCGACGCCGGCGCCTCGAGCGGCACAGACACCTCGGCCTTTCCGGTCACCATCACGCACGCCTACGGCGACACCGTGGTCAGCAAGCCCCCCACCCGGGTGGCCACACTCGGCTGGTCCGACCAGGACTTCGCGCTGGCCCTCGGCGTCGCCCCCGTGGGCGCCGTCAAGGTCACCTGGGGTGGCAACGCCAAGCTCTCGACCCCTTGGTATGACGCGAAGCTCGCCTCCCTGGGCGCGGCCGAGCCGACCCGCTACGACGACGCCGACGGCGCGCCGCTCGAGGAGATCGCCAAGCTCGCGCCGGACCTGATCCTCGCGACCAACTCGGGCGTGACCAAGGAGGAGTACGCCAAGCTCTCCAAGATCGCCCCCGTCGTGGCCTACCCGGGGGCCGCGTGGGGCACGCCGTGGCAGACCTCGCTCGAGATGGTGAGCAAGGCGCTCGGCCGGGAGAAGCAGGCGCCCGCCGTGCTCAAGGCCACCGAGGACTCGATCAAGGCCGCGGCGACGAAGTACCCGCAGACCAGGGACAAGACGTTCATCTTCGGAGCCATGTCGCCGACCGACAGCTCCAAGATCGACTACTACACACCGCTCGACAACCGGCCGCGGCTGCTCGTCGACCTCGGCATGAAGAACGCGCCCGTCGTCGAGAGCCTGACCAAGGGCAGCACCGAGTTCTACCAGACGATCTCCGCCGAGCAGGCCTCGACCCTCGAGTCCGACGTGTTCATCACGTACACCGAGAGCGATGCGGACATGGCGAAGTTCCGCAAGGACCCCCTGCTCGGCCAGGTGCCGGCCCTCAAGACCGGCGGCTACGTCGCCGCGACCAACAAGACCGACTCGCTCGGCATGTCCGCACCGTCCCCGCTGTCGATCCCGTGGGCGATGGAGAAGTTCGTCCCGACCGTGGCGGCAGCCCTGGACCGCGCGGCGCCATCACATCCCAACCAATGACGCACGGCAACCTGGTCCGCACGGTCGCCGTCGCGCTCCTCGCCATCGTCGTCGTCGGCGCTGCCCTGTCCCTGCTGGTGGGGTCGCGGGCGGTCCCGGTGGGCGAGGTCTGGGCCGCCGTGACGGCCCACGACCCGACGAACCCGCTGCAGGCCATCGTGGCCGCCCGCATCCCGCGGACCGTCGTCGCGCTGCTCGCCGGCGGCGCCCTCGGCCTCGCCGGGGCGACCATGCAGGGGCTGACCCGCAACCCCCTCGCCGATCCCGGCATCCTCGGCATCAACGCCGGCGCCGCGCTGGCGATGGTGCTGGCGATCAGCGTCTTCGGCGTCACCCAGCTGAGCGGTTACGTCTGGTTCGCGCTGGCCGGCGCCGCGCTGGCCGCCGTCCTCGTGCACGCCATCGCCGGCCTCGGTCGCGACGGAGCAACGCCGGTCAAGCTCGCGGTGGCCGGTGCGGCCCTCGCCGCCGGCCTGTCGAGCTGGACGCCGGGCCTGTTGCTGACCGACCGCCAGACCCTCGACGTCTTCCGGTTCTGGCAGGTCGGGACCGTGGGCGGGCGCAGCATGGATGTCGTCTGGCCGGTGCTGCCGGTGCTCGTGGTCGGGGCAGTCCTCGCCCTGACCGGCGCCCGGCTGCTCAACGTGCTGACGCTCGGCGACGACGTCGCCCGCGGGCTCGGGCGACGCGCCGGGCTCGACCGGGTGGTCGTCGGCATCGCCGTCGTCGCGCTCTGCGGCGGCGCCACGGCCCTGGCCGGACCGCTGGTCTTCGTCGGCCTCGTCGCGCCGCACCTGGCCCGGATCGTCGTGGGCTCCGACTACTCGCGGATCCTCCCGGTCAGCCTCGGCCTGGGTGCCGTCCTCGTCCTGTTCGCCGACATCCTCGGCCGGGTCGTGCTTCCCCCGACCGAGGTGCAGGTCGGCATCATGACCGCGGTCGTCGGGGTCCCGGTGTTCCTCGCACTGATCAGGCGCGGAGGGATGGGGGCGCTGTGAGCGCCGGGACGCTCTATCGGGTCGGCGGGCGGGTCGCCCTGGCTCCGCGCGAGGTCGTGCGCCACGCTCGCCGAGGCACCGCCCGCCGGCACCAGCTGGTGGTCACCGGCCTCGTCGTCCTCGTCCTCGGCACGTTCCTCGTGCGGGTGCTGCTGGGCGACTTCACCGTCACGTTCCCCGACTTCCTGCGCATCCTGGCGGGCCAGCAGCTCCCCGGCGCCACCTTCGTCGTCATGGAGACCAAGCTCCCCCGCGCCGTCCTCGGCGTGTTGGTCGGGGCGGCCTTCGGGCTCGGTGGCGCGATCTTCCAGACCACCTTGCGCAACGCGCTGGCCTCGCCCGACATCATCGGCGTGAGCATGGGCGCCAGCGCCGCGGCGGTCTTCGCCATCGTCACGCTCGGGCTGCAGGGTCCGGCGGTGTCGGCGTTCGCGATCGGCGGCGCGCTCGGGGTCTCCCTCGTCGTGCGGCTGGTCGCCGGGGCGCACGGTGGCTACCGGATCGTGCTGGTCGGCGTGGGGTCGGCGGCCTTCCTGTCCGCCGTCGTGCAGTACCTCTTCACCCGCGCCACCATCTACGACGCGCAGGCGGCCCTCGTCTGGCTGACCGGAAGCCTGGCGCGGGCCAGCTGGGCGCTCATCGCCCAGCTCGCCCTCGCCCTGGCCCTGCTCCTCCCGCTCGTCGCGTGGCTCGCCGGGACGCTGCGGCTGACCGAGCTGGGTCAGGACACCGCCACCGCGCTCGGGTCGTCACCCCGTCGCAGCGATGGGCTGATGCTGCTCGCCGTCCTGCTGGTGAGCGTCGCCGTCGCGGCGGCGGGGCCGGTGTCGTTCGCGGGGTTCCTCGCCGGACCGATCGCCAAGGCCCTCAACGCCGGTCGCACCACCCTGGTCGGCGCGATGCTCACCGGCGCCGCCCTGGTCACCGGCGCGGACTACGTCGGCGCCTACCTCATCGCCGACCTCAACCTGCCCGTCGGCGTCGTCACCGGCGCCTGCGGGGCACCCTTCCTGCTGTGGCTGCTCGCCACCGGCCGCACGACAAGGAGCACCTGATGACGTCCGCCACCGCAGGCACCCCGCGCCTCGTCGCCCGCGACCTCACCCTCGGCTACGACGACCGGGTCGTCGTCGACGGGGTGACTGCCGAGGTCCCGCACGGACAGGTCACCGTCATCGTCGGGGCCAACGCCTGCGGCAAGTCGACCCTGCTGCGCGGGATGGCCCGCCTCCTCAAGCCGCGCGGCGGGGAGGTGCTGCTCGACGGGAAGTCGATCCACGGCATACCCACCAAGGACGTGGCGCGCACGCTCGGGCTGCTGCCCCAGAACCCGATCGCTCCCGAGGGCGTGACGGTCGTGGACCTCGTGGGGCGCGGGCGCACCCCGCACCAGGGACGATTCCAGCGCTGGTCGGCCGAGGACGAGGCCGCTGTGGCCCACGCGCTCGAGGTCACCGACACCCTCGACCTCGCCGACCGGGTGGTGGACGAGCTCTCGGGTGGTCAGCGACAGCGGGTCTGGATCGCGATGGCGCTCGCCCAGGAGACCGACCTGCTGCTGCTCGACGAACCGACGACCTACCTCGACGTGGCCCACCAGGTCGAGGTGCTCGACCTGCTGCGCGACCTCAACGCGAGTCGCGGGACGACGATCGTGATGGTGCTGCACGAGCTCAACCTCGCCGCGCGCTACGCCGACCACCTGGTCGCCATGCGCGACGGGGTCGTCAGCGCGGTCGGCGCCCCGGCCGACGTGATCACCCGCGACGGGGTGCGCGAGGTCTTCGGCATGGACTGCCGGGTCATCGACGACCCGGTCTCGCACACCCCGATGGTCGTGCCGGTGGGACGGCACTCGCCCGCGTCCCGTTCGGCCGCCCCAGCCCCGGACCGCACCCTCGTCACCCACGGAGCCACGCCATGACCACGCAGACCCAGACCACCACTGCCCCCTCCGCCCTGGTCGCGGAGGTGCGGGTCGAGGCCGTCGAACGGCTGAGCCCGGCCTTCGTGCGGGTCACCTTCGGTGGTGCAGCCCTGCGCGACCTCAGCACGGCCGACGGGTTCGACACCCGGTTCAAGGTGGTCTTCCCCGGTCCCACCGGCCTCCTCCCCCGGCACAGCGCCGTGCCCGAGGAGTGGCAGGCGGCCTGGCTCGGCATGCCCGCCGAGGAGCGCTCGCCCATGCGCACCTACACGATTCGCGAGATCCGCACCTCGGGCGACACCGTGCAGCTGGTCGCCGACTTCGTCGTGCACGAGCCGGTTGGCAAGGCCGTCGACGACCTCGGTCCGGCCTGCCGCTGGGCCCTCGCCGCACGGCCCGGGGACGTCGTGCACGTCGTCGGGCCGCACCGGCTGTCGCCGATCTACGGCGGTACCGAGTTCGAGCCCGGCGAGCTGCGCGACCTGCTCGTGATCGGTGACGAGACCGCGCTGCCGGCCGTGGCGCGCATCCTGGCCGACGTCGACCCCGGCTTCACCGGCCACGTGTTCGTCGAGGTGCCCACGAGTGACGACATCGTCGACCTGCCCCGCCACCACCTCATCGACGTGAGCTGGCTGGTCCGCGGCTCAGCTCCGCAGGGTCGTCGGCTGGTCGCCGCGGTGCGCGGTCACCTCGGTCTCCCGCAGACCGACCTCGACACCCCGCTGCCCGAGGTGCCGTCCGACCTGGATGTCGAGGTCTGGGAGACCCCGCGCTACTCCTCCGCGGGCGAGGACCTCACGACGACCTCCGCGCCCACCGCGCCCGCCGCACCCGCCGCACCCGACCTCGCTGACACCTACGCCTGGATCGCCGGGGAGTCGTGGTTGGTCAAGGCGCTGCGTCGCGCCCTGGTCACCGAGCTCGGTGTCGAACGCTCGCGGGTCGCCTTCATGGGCTACTGGCGCGAGGGCGTCGCCATGCGTTCGTGATCCGGCTCAGCCGGGGTCGGGCACGTGGTGGCCGGTGCCGCCGTCGATGAGCTCACGCAGGATGTCGGCGTGGCCGGCGTGCCGGACGGTGTCCTCGATCATGTGCACCAGCACCCAGCGCAGGCTGACCGTGCGCCCCGTATATGCCGTGCCGGTCGCGTCCAGCGGCAGCTCGAGGATCGCCGCGTCCGCGGCTGCCCAGGCCCGGCGGTAGAACGCCACGATGTCGTCGGTCGTCTCGCCGTCGGCCGCGCGCATGTCGGCCTCGGGGTCCTGCGAGATGTCCGTCAGCGGCTCGGTGGGCCGACCGAACGTCTCGCAGAACCAGCCGTACTCGGCGTTCGCGAGGTGCTTGACCAGCCCGATCAAGTTGGTGCCGCTGGGCACCATCGGACGACGGACCTCCTCGTCGGAGAGCCCGTCCAGCTTCCAGACCATGACGTCGCGGTGGCTCTGCAGGGCTGCGAGCAGGGTCGTCTTCTCGTCGGCCAGGTAGGGGGTGGGCTGGGTGGGAGCGCTCATGCCGCGAGGCTAGCGACGGCCGACGACACCGGTCAGGACCCCAGGACGTGGTCGAGGTAGGCGTTGGCGAACCGGCGTCCCGGGTCGAGCTGGTGGCGCACCTCGAGGAAGTCGTTGAACCGCGGGTAGAGCTCGTGCAGCTCCTCGGCACCCAGGGTGTGCAGCTTGCCCCAGTGCGGCCGCCCGGCGTGCTCGGCCATGATCGACTCGAACGCCGCGAACGCGCCGTAGTCGTCCATCCGGTGGTACTGGTGGATCGCGACGTAGGCGTTGTCCCGCTCGTAGGCCGTGGACAGCCAGATGTCATCAGCGCCCGTGAACCGCAGCTCGAGGGGGAAGGTCAGCGGTGCGCGGTGCCGCTCGAGCCAGCTCCGCACCTCCAACACGACGTCGGCCACGGCGGTCCGGGGCACGGCATACTCGCTCTCGCGGAAGCGCACCTTGCGCTCGGCGACGAAGACGCGCCACGAGTCGTCGGTGTACTCGCGGGCCCCCAGGAGCCGCGCGCTGATGGTGTTGAGCCGCGGCACGATCGCGGGAGCGGCAGCCGCCGCCCGGTTGGTCACCTCGAAGAGGCGGTTCGACAGCAGCTCGTCGTCGAGCAGCGCACGCCAGCGCGGCAGGGGCGCCCCGCCGTCGTCGTCGCCGACGCGGTCGTTGTGCTTCACCAGGACGCGGTCGGTGAGTGGGAACCAGTGCATGTCGACGTGGTCGTGCGCCTCGACGTCGTCCTGGACCCGCTCGAGCACCTCGTGCAGGTCAGCGCTGAACTCCTTGGCGTGCAACCGGAAGGCCGGCACGCACTGCAGCTCGACCTCGGTGATGACGCCGAGTGCGCCGAGCCCCACCCGGGCGGCCTGGAAGACGCGTGGCTCGACGTCGGCAGAGCACTCCAACAGGGTGCCGTCGGCGAGCGCGAGCACCAGCCCAGAGACCGCGGCAGCGATGCCCTGCAACCGGATGCCGGTGCCGTGCGTGCCGGTCGAGATCGCCCCCGCCAGGGACTGCCGGTCGATGTCGCCGAGGTTGGGCAGGGCGAGGCCGAGGGCGTGGAGGGCAGGGTTCAGCACGTGCAGCGGGGTGCCCGCCAGGACCCGGACCCGGCTGCGTTCGCGGTCGACGTGGGTGATGCCGGTCAGCTCGTCGAGGCGCAGGTGGAGCCCATCCGTCGCCGCGATCGACGTGAACGAGTGCCCCGCCCCGACCGCCTTGACCGGGATGCCGCGGGCCCCCGCCCGCAGGATGGCCGCTGAGACCTCGTCGGGGCGGCGCGCCCTGGCCACCTCCACGGGATGGCTGGTCTGGTTGCCGGCCCAGTTGGTCCACGCGGTCATCCGAAGTTCTTCCCCTCACCCCGGTAGGTCGGCACCGTCTCGACCAGGTGGTCCCCGCTCACCAGGTGAAGCACGTCGAACCGCTCGCACATCTCCCCCGCCTTGGCGTAGCGGAACCACACGTTGTCGCCCAGGCCCAGGTCACGGACCCCGTTGCCCTGCAACGGGGTCTGCACCTCGCCCACGCCCTCGGACTTGACCAGCTTCACCTCGGCTCGGCCGAACGGCGCGGGCACCCGCGACCAGCCGGGCGGTCCCGACGCGACGTAGCCACCGCCGAAGGCCGTGACGAAGCCCGGTCCGGGGTGCCGCACGACCGGCAGCGCGAAGGCTGCCGCCGGTTGCGGCGTGAAGTCGTCGTAGCCGTCGAAGAGCGTCGGCCCGTAGAGACCGGACCCGGCCGCGAGCTCGGTCACGGCCGGGTCCGGACCGGTCACGTGCAGCGAGCCGGTCCCCCCGCCGTTGACGAACTCCAGGTCGGCGACCGCACGCACGGCCGCGACCACCTCGCCCCGGCGCCGACCGAGGGAGTCGGCGGAGCGCTTCTTCATCATCCGCACGGCCGGCGAGGAGTCGGGCAGGCCGGCGATCTGGGCGTCGTAGAACATCAGGCCGACCACCGACAGACCCGCCGCCGAGGCGGCGCGTGCGAGGGCGGCCGCGTCAGCGGGCTCGCGCAGGGGTGAGCGCCGGACCCCCAGGTGCAGCCGGCCCAGCCGCAGCGAGGCGTCGACGTCGAGGGCGACCCGCAGGCCGTGCGGCCGGTCCAGCGCGGCAAGGAAGTGCACGTGCTCGAGCGAGTCGACGGTCAGGGTCACCTGCGCCGCCTGGTGCGCGTCCGCGGCGAGGGCGGCGAGCGCGGCCCGGTCGACGCTGGGGTAGGCCACGTAGACGTCCTCGAAACCGGAGGCGACGAGCCAGCGGGCCTCCGGCACGGCATACGCCATCACGCCCGCGAAACCCGGCCGGGACAGGGCCCGCGCCAGGAGCGTGCGGCACCGCACCGACTTGGAGGCCACCCTGATCGGTTTGCCGGACGCCCTCCGCACGAGATCGGCGGCGTTCGCGTCGAAGGCGTCGAGGTCGACGACGGCGAGCGGGGGCTGCACGGAGGCGGTCGCACGATCCCAGTGGAGGGTCACCCGCCCGACCCTACCGATGCCGTACGCCGTGTTCACCGCTAGTCACCCGACGTTCACCTCAGAGCCGTCGTCAGCAGGACGTGTGGTTCCTAGGTTGGAGGCTGCCCGCGCCGCGCAGCGCGACCCGAGACCTGGAGGAACTTCGATGTCCACAGCTTCACCCGAGCGCACCGCCCTTCCCCTGCTCACCGTCCACCAGGGCGGCAGGAGTGCGATGACCTGCTACTTCAAGTGTGACGACGCCTGCAGCAAGCCCGTCCCGAACCAGACCGACCACGGCTACTTCGGTGACCTCGTCGCGGCCGGTGCGTCGCGACGCGCGATCCTCAAGGGCAGCGGGCTGGTCGCGGCCGTCGTCGGTCTCGGCACCGTGACCGGGGTGCAGTCCGCCGCCGCCGCGCCCGGCTCCACCCCCGCAGCGGACCCGGCCGCCGCTGGGGGCACGAAGTCACCGTTCGGGTTCACCGCCATCGCGCCCCAGCCAGCCGGCACGGACCGGGTCGTCATCCCCGAGGGCTTCGAGTGGTCGACGATCGTCGCGTGGGGCGACCCGATCCTGGCCGACGCTCCCGCCTTCGACTTCGAGCACCAGAGCGCGGCAGCCCAGGAGGGGCAGTTCGGCTACAACAACGACTACACGACGCTGGTCCGGGGCCGCGACGAGAGGCACGGGACCCTGGTCTGCAACAACGAGTACACCAACGACGAGCTGATGTTCCGGGGCTACACGGGATCGGCGTCGCTGACGCCCGAGCAGATCCGGATCACGATGGCCGCGCATGGCATGTCCGTCGTCGAGCTGCGGCGCGCGAACGCGACCGCGCCGTGGACCTACGTCAAGGGCGCCGCCACGAACCGCCGGGTCACGGCCACGACGCCGTTCGCCTTCGACGGCCCGGCTGCCGGTCACCGCCTGCTGAAGACCACCGCCGACCCCTCGGGCATGCGCGTGCTCGGCACCTTCGGCAACTGCTCCGGCGGCCTCACCCCGTGGGGCACCGTGCTGTCGGGTGAGGAGAACTTCAACGGCTACTTCTCGGCCGCGACCGCTCCGGCCGACCAGACCGACGCCTACAAGCGCTACGGCCTCACGGGCTCCAAGGGCCGTGGCTGGGAGCGGGTCGACCGCCGCTTCGACGCGACGCTGGAACCCAATGAGGTCAACAGGTTTGGCTGGATCGTCGAGCTCGACCCCTCGGACCCGTCCTCGACTCCGGTCAAGCACACGGCACTCGGCCGGCTCAAGCACGAGGGCGCCAACGTCACAGTGGCGCCCGACGGCCGCGTGGTCGCCTACCTGGGCGACGACGAGCGGTTCGACTACCTCTACAAGTTCGTGTCGCACGGCCGCTTCCGCCCCGGCAGCTCGGCCAGGGCCCGCGCGCACAACCTGACACTGCTGTCCTCGGGCGACCTCTACGTCGCGAAGTTCACCGGGGACGGGTTCGAGGACGGCATCAGCGACGGCTCCGGCCAGTGGCTGCCACTCGTCGTCGACAACGAGAGCAAGGTCGCAGGCTTCACCCACGAGGAGGTCCTCATCTGGACGCGCCTCGCCGCCGACAAGGTGGGCCCCACCAAGATGGACCGGCCCGAGGACGTCGAGCCCAACCTGGTCAACGGCCGCACCTACGTCGTGTGCACCAACAACACGAGCCGTCAGCCCAGCCAGATCGACGAGGCCAACCCCCGCGCGAACAACAAGCACGGGCACATCATCGAGATCACCCCGACCGCGGGCGACGACACGACGACCAGCTTCACCTGGAAGATCGTCCTGATCGCCGGTGACCCGACCGACCCGACGACCTACTTCAACGGCTACGACCGCTCCGAGGTCTCGCCGATCTCGTGTCCCGACAACATCGCCTTCGACCACGACGGCAACATGTGGATCGCCACCGACGGCAACGCCCTCGGCGCCTGCGACGGCATGTACCTCTTCCCGCTTTCGGGGCCGCACAAGGGTCACCTGCAGCAGTTCCTGTCGGTGCCCGCCTACGCCGAGTGCTGCGGGCCTCTGGTGACCTGGGACCAGAAGACCGTGCTGGCCGCCGTCCAGCACCCGGGTGAGACGACCGGCGCCTCGCCGGCCGCCCCACAGAGCCAGTTCCCCTACCTCGGTGGCGGCCAGCCCCGCCCGGCAGTCATCCAGATCCACCGCGCCTGACCCGCACCACTGCCGACCCGCACCACTGCCGACCCGCACCACTGCCGACCCGCACCACTGCTGACCCACACCACTTCTGGCCACGTATGCCGCGTGTTGGGCGCTGAGAGCGCCCGTCACCAGGCATGGGTGGCCAGAAGTGCGGGAGGGGTGGGGCGGGGCGGTCGGTCAGCCGACGCGGGTGACGACGCTGGTCGCGAGGGCGCGCAGTGCCGCCTTGGCCTCGCCGTCCGGCAGTGGGTCGAGGACGTCCTGCGCAGCCGTGGCGACCGCGGAGGTGTGCTCTCGGGCGCGGTCCATGGCCGGGTGCCCGCGCAGGAGCCCGAGGGTCTCGTCCAGCCGGGCCTGGTCACGCAGGTCGGACTGCAGCAGCTCGCGCAGGCGGGCGTCGGCGGGGTCGGTGGAGGCCAGCGCGTAGAGGACGGGCAGCGTGCGCTTGCCCTCGCGCAGGTCGGTGCCGGGGGTCTTGCCGAGGTCGTCGGCGTCCGACGAGACGTCGATGAGATCGTCGGCGAGCTGGAAGGCCATGCCGAGCTGCTCGCCGTACTCGCGCATGATCTCCACCGTCGCGGCGTCGCAGCCCGCGAACATCGCGCCGTAGCGCGCCGCCGTGGCGATCAGCACGCCGGTCTTGTCGGCCAGCACTTGGAGGTAGTACCCGACCGGGTCCTCGTCGCTCGGGCTCGGCCGGTCGTCGCGGATCTGCCCGACGCACAGCCGCACGAAGGTCTCCGCCTGGATCTTGACCGCCTCGGGCCCGAGGTCGGCGATGATCGACGACGCCGTACCGAAGAGCAGGTCGCCGACCAGGATCGCGGTCGAGTTGCCGTACTTCGCGTTCGCGCTGGGCGCCCCGCGGCGCAGGTCGGCCTCGTCCATCACGTCGTCGTGGCACAGCGACGCGACGTGGGTCAGCTCGACGCCTGCGGCGGCAGCGACCACGTCCTCGTTGGCCCCGGTGCCCAGCTCTGCGGCGAGCAGGGTCAGCAAGGGACGGAAGCGCTTGCCCCCCGCTTGGATGAGGTGGCTGTTGGCCTCCGCGATGAACGCGTCGTCGTGGTCGACCTCACGACGCAGCAAGGCGTCGACCGCGGCAAGCCCTGCTCGCAGCCGGTCGGACAGGTCGTCCGAGACGTCAGGCAGGACGAGGACCGGTGGGGTCGTGCTCACCTGGCAGCCTGCTTCGCCGAGACAGAGGGCGTCATCGAACCGGGCGTCACTTCACCAGGAACTGCGACGACCGCTCGGCCAGGTCGAGGACCTGGGCCGGCAGGATGCCGAGGACCAGCGTCACGAGGGTGCCGATGGTGATGGCGACCGTGGTGAACGGCGACGCCGTCTCCGCCACGACGACCTCGCCGGCCGGCGGCTCGGTGAAGTACATCAGCACGATCAGCCGGACGTAGACGAACGCGGTGATGACGCTGCAGAGCACGCCGATGATGACCAGGGCCACTCCGGACCGGCCGCCGAACGAGATGGCCGGCGCGAACGCGGCATACTTCGCGGCGAAGCCGGACGTCAGCGGGATGCCCGCGAAGGCCAGCAGCAGGAACGCGAAGACGCCGGCCACGACCGGGTGGTTGCGGCCCAACCCGGCCCACTGGGACAGGTGCGAGGCCTCGGAGCCACCCTGGCGCACCAGCGACACGACGGCGAAGCCGGCGATCGTGGTGAAGCCGTAGGCGACGAGGTAGAACATCGTGCCCGAGACACCGGTGCGGTCGAAGGCCAGCACTGCGACGAGGATGAACCCCGCGTGGGCGATCGAGGAGTAGGCGAGCAGCCGCTTCACGTCGGTCTGGGTCACCGACAGCACGGCACCGACGACCATGGTCAGGGCGGCGACGGCGATCACGCCACCACGCCAGTCCCAGCGGTTGGCCTCGACGCCGACGTAGACGACGCGCAGGATCGCCCCGAAGGCGGCGACCTTGGTGCAGGCGGCCATGAAGCCGGTGACCGGGGTGGGCGCGCCCTGGTAGACATCGGGGGTCCACGAGTGGAACGGCACGGCGCCGACCTTGAACAGCAGGCCGACCAGGACCAGCACGACACCGGGCAGGAGCAGGCCCTCGAGGGCTCCGTTGGCCGCCCTCACCGCCGTGGCGATGTCGGCGAGGTAGAGCGAGCCCGCGTAGCCGTAGAGCAGGGCGGCGCCGAAGAGGAAGAACGCCGAGCTGAACGCACCGAGCAGGAAGTACTTGAGCGACGCCTCCTGCGAGAGGAGCCGGCGGCGGCGGGCCAGCCCACAGAGCAGGTAGAGGGGCAGCGACAGCACCTCGAGCGCGACGAACATGGTCAGCAGGTCACCCGCGGCCGGGAACAGCAGCATGCCGACGACCGAGAACAGCGTCAGTGGGAAGACCTCGCTGGTCGCCAGTCCGGCCCGCAGCGCTGCGGCCTCGTGGGGTGAACCGGGGACGGCCGCACCCATCGGGGTGAAGGCGTCGGCACCCTGGCCGCCGAACTTCTCGGCCATGGTCAGCACACCGAGCGCCGCCATGAGGAGGATCGCGCCCTGCAGGAACAGGGCGGGACCGTCGATGATGACCGCCTGGGCGAGCGTGCCACCGCGGTGCGCCTCGTCGGCCGACACCGTCACGAGGACCACGAACGCGGCGACCAGCGACACCAGCGCCAGTGAGACCTGGATGACATGGCGGTGGCGACGCGGCGCGAAGGCCTCGACCAGCACGCCGATGAGCGCGCCGGCGATCACGATCAGCATCGGCGCGATCGCGCTGTAGTCGACGTCGGCCGGCTTGAAGGCCGTGGCCAGCGCAGGGGCGGACAGAACCGTCATGGCGGGCATTACTTCGTGCTCCCGTCAGCAGCGGAGGTGGGGGCCGGGTCGGTGACGCCGACGTACTGCAGCGTCTTGGACACCGCCGGGTTGAGCATGTCCAGGGCCGGCTTGGGGTAGAACCCGAGCACCAGGAAGGCCGCGATGAGCGGGGCCACGACGAGCTTCTCGCGGCGGGTGATGTCGCGCACCGGTGTCGTGAGCTCGGGCTTGGGCCCGGTCATCATCCGCTTGTACATCAGCAGGATGTAGAGGGCGGCCAGGACGATGCCGGCAGTGGCGATGACCGCCGCGGCCGGGTACCGCTGGAACGTGCCGACCAGCACCATGATCTCGGAGATGAACGAGCTGAGGCCGGGCAGCGCCAGACCCGACAGACCCGCCACGAGGAACACGCCGGCGAGCCCGGGCGTCACCCGCTGCCAGCCACCGAAGTCGGGGATCCGTTTGCTGCCCCGGCGCGCGACCAGCATCGCGCCGATGAGGAACAGCGCCGCGGTCGAGAAGCCGTGGTTGAGCATGTAGAGGGCCGAGCCGGCACCACCGGTCGTCGTGAGGGCGAAGATGCCCAGCACGATGAAGCCGAAGTGGCTCACCGACGTGTAGGCGATCAGCCGCATGATGTCGGTCTGGCCGATGGCGAGCAGCGCGCCGTAGAGGATCGAGATGACCGCCAGCACCAGCACGACCGGCGTGGCCCACTTGGAGGCCTCCGGGAAGAGCTGCAGGCAGAACCGGATCATCCCGTAGGTGCCGACCTTGTCGAGGACACCGACGAGCAGCACCGCGGTGGCCGGGCGGGCCTCGGTGGCCGCGTCGGGCAGCCAGGTGTGCACCGGCCACATCGGCGCCTTCACCGCGAACGCGAAGAAGAAGGCGACGAACATCAGCCGCTCGGGCGTCGCGCCGAGGTCGAGCCCGGTCAGCTTGGCGACCAGGAACCCGTCGGCCCCGCCGGGGCCGTAGCGGTAGAGCGCGATCACGCCGACGAGCATGACCAGCCCGCCCGCGAGCGAGAAGAGCAGGAACTTCACCGCGGCATACTGCCGACGCGGCCCACCGTAGGAGCCGATCAGGAAGTAGACCGGGATGAGCATCGCCTCGAAGAAGACGTAGAACAGGAACACGTCGGTGGCCGCGAAGACGCCGACCATGAAGGTGACGAGCACCAGCATCAGCGCGAAGTAGTTCTTCTCGCGCTTGCCGCCCTCGGGCACGTCACGCCACGCGGCGAGGATGCAGACCGGCGTGAGCAGCAGCGCCATGAGGATCATGACCAGCGCGATGCCGTCGACCCCCAGGGCGTAGGACACCCCGAACTGCGGGATCCACTCGTGCTGCTCAGTGAGCTGGAACTGCTGGTCCGAGGTGTTCTCGAACTGCAGGGCGGCGGCGATGCCGAAGACCAGCGTGACCAGAGAGAAGCCGAGGGCGACGTGCTTGGCCCGGTCGGTCAGTCCCGCGGGCAGCCCGGCCACGACGGCAGCGCCGATCAGCGGGATCACCCCGATCACGGTCAGCCAGGGGAAGTTCGTCATCACTGGATCACCCACATGGCACCGAGGATCACGACGACGCCGGCGAGCATCGTCAGGGCGTAGGACCGGGCGAAGCCGTTCTGGAGGCGACGCAGTCGACTCGAGGTGCCACCGACGAGGGCGGCGAGCCCGCCGACCCCACCGTCGACACCTCGGGTGTCCGCGAACACCAGTGCTCGGGTCAGGTGGAGACCTGGCCGCATGAAGACTCCCTCGTTGACGTCGTCCTGGTAGAGGTCACGGCGGGCGGCGCGGGTGGCCAGCGAACCGGTGGGCTGCACCTGGGGCACCTCGTCGCGCCAGTAGCGCATCCACGCGAGCAGCACACCGCCGGCGACCAGCAGCAGCGTCAGCGTCATCAGCAGCCACACCGGCAGGACCGGGTGCTCGCCCTCCTCGTGGCCACCGACGACCGGCTCGAGCCAGTGCGTGAAGGTGCCACCGAGGGAGAGGACCAGGCCCAGCAGGCCGGAGCCGACCGCGAGCACCATCATCGGGATGGTCATGGTGCGGGGTGACTCGTGCGGGTGCACAGCATCGTCACCGTCGGTCTGCCACCTCTTGGTGCCGTGGAAGGTCATGAAGAACAGCCGCGACATGTAGAACGCGGTGATGCCGGCGCCGATCAGCGCGGCGCCGCCGAACACCCACGGGCGCCAGCCCTCGCCGATGAAGGCGGCCTCGATGATCTTGTCCTTGGACCAGAAGCCGGAGAACGGCGGCACACCGAGGATGGCGAGCCAGCCCAGGCCGAAGGTGATCCAGGTGATCTTCATGGCGCCCGACAGCCCACCGAAGCGGCGCATGTCGACCTGGTCGTTCATCCCGTGCATGACCGACCCGGCGCCGAGGAACATCCCGGCCTTGAAGAAGCCGTGGGTCAGCAGGTGGAAGATCGCGAAGGCGTAGCCGACCGGGCCGAGGCCCGCCGCGAGCATCATGTAGCCGATCTGCGACATCGTCGAGGCGGCCAGCGCCTTCTTGATGTCGTCCTTGGCGCAACCGACGATCGCCCCGAAAATCAGCGTGATGGCGCCGACGATGACGACGGCCAGCTGGGCGTTCGGCGCGTGGTCAAAGACGAAGCTGCTGCGCACGACGAGGTAGACGCCGGCGGTGACCATCGTCGCGGCGTGGATGAGCGCGGAGACGGGTGTCGGGCCCGCCATGGCGTCGCCGAGCCAGCTCTGCAGCGGGAACTGCGCCGACTTGCCGCAGGCACCGAGCAGGAGCATCAGGCCGATCGCCGTGAGCACGCCTTCGCCCGCGCCACCCTCGGCGGCCTGCTGGACACCGGCGAAGGTGACCGTGCCGAACGCCGCGAACATGATCATGATGCCGACCGACAGGCCGAAGTCACCGACCCGGTTGACGACGAACGCCTTGTTGGCGGCGGTGGCGTAGGCCGGGTTGTGGTTCCAGAACCCGATCAGCAGGTAGGACGCGAGACCCACGCCCTCCCAGCCGACGTAGAGGAGCAGGTAGGAGTCGGCCAGCACCAGCAGGAGCATCGCCGCGACGAACAGGTTGAGGTAGGCGAAGAACCGGCGCTTGTCCGGGTCGTGCTCCATGTACCCGATCGAGTAGACGTGGATGAGCGACCCCACGAAGGTCACCAGCAGCACGAACGTCACGGACAGCTGGTCGACGAGCATGCCGGCGTCGAGGTTGAACGAGCCGGCCGGCACCCAGTTGAACAGGTGCAGGTGCGCGGCGCGGTCCTCGCCGTCGCGGCCGAGCATGGCCAGCCAGACGACGAAGCCGACGACGAAGGCCGCCCACGACATCGCGGTGGCGAACAGCGGCCCCCACTTGTCGGTGGCGCGGCCGCCGAACAGCAGCACGGCGGCTCCGAGCAGCGGCAGGGCTACCAGCAGCCAGGCGTATGCCGTGACGCCGGTAGCCGCCGTTGCAGCACCTTCGGCGGTGGCGAGGTGGGCGAGGGAGGTCACCTGGTGGCTCCTTCTACAGCTTCAGCAGGTTGGCGTCGTCGACCGAGGCCGACCGGCGGGCACGGAAGATGGCCATGATGATGGCCAGTCCCACGACGACCTCGGCAGCGGCGACCACCATGACGAACAGGGCGATCACCTGCCCGTCGAGGTTGCCGCGCATCCGGGAGAACGTCACGAACATCAGGTTGGTCGCGTTGAGCATCAGCTCGACACCCATGAACACGATGATCGCGTTGCGGCGCAAGAGGACAGCCGCTCCACCGATCGCGAACAGCAGGGTCGCGAGGTAGATGTAGTTGACGAGGTTCATCGCTGCGACCCCTCCTCGATCTCGTGCTCGATGTCGTGTTCCGACTCGATGTGGCGGGCCGGCGCGACGTTCTGCTCACGGGCGGTGAGCACCCGCGAGACGGACAGCTCGCTCGGCGTGCCGTCGGGGAGCAGGGCCGGGGTGTCGACCGCGTTGCTGCGGGCGTAGACACCAGGAGCCGGCAGACCGGCGACGTTGCGGTTCTCGAGGATGCGCCGCTCGGACCAGGCGCGCTGGCTCGGCTTGGTGCCGATCCGCTCGCGGTGGGCCAGCACCATCGCGCCGAGGGCTGCGGTGATGAGCAGGGCCGAGGTGATCTCGAAGGTCCAGACGTACTTGCCGAAGATCAGGTCGGCGACGCCGGACACGTTGCCGGTGCTCTCGTTGACGCTGGACAGGCCCTTCATCGGGCCGAACTGGGCGCGGCCGATCGCGGTGAACAGCAGCGCGGCCAGGCCGAGGGTGAGCAGCGCGCCCGCCCACTTCTGGCCCTTCAGCGTCTCGACGAGGGAGTCGCTGGAGTCGACACCGACCAGCATCAGCACGAACAGGAACAGCATCATGACCGCGCCGGTGTAGACGAAGATCTGGATGATGCCGAGGAAGTCGGCCTCCTGCGCGATGTAGAAGATCCCGAGGTTGATCATCACCAGGGCCATGCCCAGGGCGGCGTGCACCGCCTTCTTGGCGAAGATCAGGCCGAGCGCGCCGAGCACGCTGATCGGCGCGAGGATCCAGAACATGATCTGCTCACCGAGGCCGGTCATCGGCGCACCGCCTCGGTCGTGTCGCGGCCGACCTGTCGGGTGGTCACGGTGTCCACCCCTTCGACGGGGTCACCGCTGGGGGCGAGGCCGTCCTCGGGCTGGGCGTCGTGCTCCTTCACCCAGGCCTCCTGCTCGGGCGTCGCGCGGACGACCTTGCCCTGGTAGTAGTCGCGCTCCTCGAGGCCCTCGACCATGGGGTGCGGCGCGGGCAGCATCCCCTCGGCCAACGGCGCGAGCAGCTGCTCCTTGGTGAAGATCAGGTCGGCGCGGTTGTTGTCGGCCAGCTCGTAGAAGTTGGTCATCGTCAGGGCGCGCGTCGGGCAGGCCTCGATGCACAGGCCGCAGAAGATGCAGCGCAGGTAGTTGATCTGGTAGACGCGGCCGTAGCGCTCGCCCGGTGAGAACCGGCCGGTGCCACCGTCGGAGTCGTCGTTCGACGCCCCCTCGACGAGGATCGCGTCGGCCGGGCAGGCCCAGGCGCAGAGCTCGCAGCCGACGCACTTCTCGAGGCCGTCGGCGTGCCGGTTGAGCTGGTGGCGGCCGTGGTAGCGCGGCTGGGTCGGCCGCTTCTCCTCGGGGTACTCCTCGGTCTCCAGCTTGCGGAACATGGTCGCGAACGTGACACCGAACCCCCCGACCGGGGCGAACAGGTCGGCGAGGAAGCTCGGCTTCTTCTTGTCGTCAGCCACGAGTGGCCTCCTTGTCCGTTGCGGTGTCGCCGGCACTGATGGCCAGGGACGGCTCCTTGAGCCGCTGGCCGGGCAGCGGTGGCACCGGGTAGCCACCGGCGAAGGGGTCGATCTCCTCCGGGGGCGGCGTGTTGCGGATGGCGTCCTGCTCGATCTTCTTGTTGTCGCGCAGCCAGGCGATCACGAGCACCGCACCGGCGAGGACGACGACGAAGGCGATGCTCACCACGGGGAACTCGCGCCCGTTGAAGGTCAGGCTCGGACCGGCGATGTAGCCGAGCTGGCTGGCCTTCATGAAGGCCGCGACGACGACCCAGGCCAGCGTGACCGGGATCAGGAACTTCCAGCCGAAGCGCATGAACTGGTCGTAGCGGACGCGCGGGAGCGAGCCACGCAGCCAGACGAAGAAGAACATGAACAGCCAGAGCTTGATGACGAACCAGAGCAGGCCCCACCAGCCGTGGTTGAACATGCCGTCGTTGATCGCCGCGATGCCGGGAGGGGCCATCCAGCCCCCGAGGAACATCGTGGTGGCCAGCGCGGAGACGGTGAACATGTTGACGTACTCACCGAGGAAGAACATCGCGAACTTCAGCGAGGAGTACTCGGTGTGGAAGCCGCCGGTGAGCTCGCCCTCGCCCTCGGCGAGGTCGAAGGGCAGGCGGTTGGTCTCGCCGACCATCGTCACGACGTAGACGAGGAAGCTGGGGACCAGCGGCAGGATGTACCAGAGGTCCTTCTGGGCCCCGACGATCTGCGACGTCGACATCGACCCGGAGTAGAGGAAGACCGCGACGAGCGACAGACCCATGGCGATCTCGTAGGAGATCACCTGGGCGGTCGAGCGCAGGCCACCGAGCAGGGGGTAGGTCGAGCCGGACGACCAGCCGGCCAGGACGATGCCGTAGACGCCGACGCCGGCGACCGCGAGCACGAGCAGGACGGCGACGGGGATGTCGGTCAGCTGCAACGGGGTGCGGTGGCCGAACATCGAGACCGTCGGCCCCAGGGGGATGATCGCGAACGACACGAACGCCATCGCCCCGGCGATGGCCGGCGCCAGCGCGAAGACCACCTTGTCGGCGTTCTTCGGCGTGAGGTCCTCCTTGAGGGCCAGCTTGATGCCGTCGGCCAGGGTCTGCAGGAGGCCGAACGGGCCGGTGCGGTTGGGGCCGGGACGCTGCTGCATCCGGCCGATGACGCGACGCTCGAACCAGATCACGATCAACGTGTTGACCAGCAGGAAGACGAAGACGAAGAGCGCCTTGACCAGGTGCAGCCACCACGGGGTGTCCGTGAAGTCGGTGCTGGGGTTGTCGGCGAACGGCGCCTGCGCGAGGGCTTGGGTCGCATACGTCAGGGTGCTCACTGGGCGCCTCCCTTCGTGACGGTCACGACGTCACCGGAGACCGCCGCCAACGAGGCGCGGACGGTGGAGCCGTCGGAGTTCGTCGGGAGCCAGACGACGTGGTCGACCATGCCCTCGGTGACCGCGACGCGGGCGGTCACCGAGCCACGGCGGTTGGAGACCGTGACGGTGTCGCCGTCGACCAGGCCGAAGAGCTCGGCCGTGGCGGCGGACACCCGGGCGCGGGCCTTGGCCGCGGTGCCGGCCAGGAACGGCTCGCCGTCCTGCAACGAGCCCCGGTCGAGGAGGTGGTGCCAGGTGGCCAGCACGAGCTGGCCGGCACCGGCGCTCGGGACCTCGGCCACCGGGACGGTGGGAGCCCCACGACGCTCGCCGGTCCAGGGTCCGAGGGCGGTCATCTCGCGACGGATCTCGGCCAGCGTGCGGGTGCCGAGGAAGGAACCCATCTCGTTGGCCAGCATGTCCAGGACGCGGTAGTCGGAGAGGGCGGCGGTGTCGAGGGCCGGCTCGAAGGACCGCGGGCGGCCCTCCCAGTCGACGAACGTGCCGCCCTTCTCGGCCTGCGGGGCCACTGGCAGCACGACGTCGGCGACGGCCGTCACCGACGAGGGCCGGAAGTCCAGGGACACGACGAAGGTCTTGGCCAGGGCTTCCTCGGCGCGCGGGTCGGCGAGGTCGGCGGCGTCCACGCCACCGACGACCAGGGCGTTGATCGAGCCGGTCGTGGCCGCCCGGAGGATGCCGGCGCCGTCCCGACCCGGCACGTCGGGCAGACCGACGACGTCCCAGCGCTCGGCGACCTCCTGGCGGGCGCCGGAGTCCGCGACCGGACGGCCACCGGGCAGCATCGTGGCGAGCGCACCGGCCTCGAGGGCACCGCGCTCACCGGCCCGACGGGGCACCCAGGCGACCCGGGCACCGGCCGACGAGGCCAGCGCCGCGGCCGCCGACAGGGCGCCGGGCACGGTGGCCAGCCGCTCGCCGACGAGCACGATGGCACCCGGCGTCTCGAGCGCCTGGGCAGCCTTGGCGGCGGCACCGTCACCGGTGACACCGTCGGCGAGGGCACGCAGCACCTCGGCCTCGGTGCCGGGGGCGGACGGGATGAGCGTGCCGTTCAGCTTGGTGAGGCCGCGCGTCTCGAAGGGCGCCACGGCATACACGGCGGTCTTGCCGCGGCGCGCGGACTTGCGCAGCCGCAGGAAGACGATCGGGCTCTCCTCCTCGGGCTCGAAGCCCACGAGGACGACGGTCGCTGCCTGCTCGAGGTCGGCATACGTGACCGCTCCCCCCCGTGCTCCATCAACAGAAGGGCCGGTCGCCACGACGGAGGCGGCCAGGAAGTCGGCCTCCTCGGCGGAGTGCGGACGCGCGCGGAAGTCGATGTCGTTGGTCGCGAGGACCGTTCGGGCGAACTTGCCGTAGGCGTAGGCGTCCTCGACGGACACCCGGCCACCGGTCAGGACGCCGACGCCCTTGGCGGCCGCGAGGCCGCGCGCCGCGACCTCGAGGGCCTCGGGCCACGACGCGACCTGGAGCTCGCCGAGCTCGTCGCGCACCATCGGGTACTCGAAGCGGTCACCGGTGGAGGCGTACTGGAAAGCCCAGCGGCCCTTGTCGCAGTTCCACTCCTCGTTGACCAGCGGGTCGTTGACGGCCATCCGTCGCAGGACGGCGCCACGACGGTGGTCGGTGCGGATCGAGCAGCCCGAGGCGCAGTGCTCGCACACGCTCTTGGTCGACACCAGGTCGAACGGGCGGCTGCGGAAGCGGTAGGCCGCACCGGTGAGCGCGCCGACCGGGCAGATCTGCACGGTGTTGCCGGAGAAGTAGGACTCGAACGGCTGCTGCTCGTAGATGCCGACCTGCTGGAGGGCGCCGCGCTCGACCAGCGCGATGAACGGGTCACCGGCGATCTGGTCGGAGAAGCGGGTGCAGCGGGCGCACAGGACGCAGCGCTCACGGTCGAGCAGCACCTGCGAGGAGATGTTGATCGGCTTGGGGTAGGTGCGCTTGACGTCCTCGAACCGGGACTTCGCGCGACCATTGCTCATCGCCTGGTTCTGCAGGGGGCACTCGCCACCCTTGTCGCAGACCGGGCAGTCGAGCGGGTGGTTGATGAGCAACAGCTCCATCACACCCTGCTGGGCCTTGTCGGCGACCTTCGAGGTCTCCTGCGTCTTGACCTGCATGCCCTCGGACACCGTGATGGTGCACGAGGCCTGCGGCTTCGGCATCGGCCGCAGCTGCCCGTCGGGGCCCGGCGTCGCGATGTCGACGAGGCACTGCCGGCAGGCGCCGACCGGCTCCAGCAGCGGGTGGTCGCAGAATCGCGGGATCTGCACGCCGACCTCTTCGGCGGCGCGGATCACCAGCGTGTTCTTGGGGACGGCCACGGGCACGCCGTCGATGGTGACGTTCACCAGGTCGACGGGCGCGGGCGCGGCGCCCTGCTTGTCCTCGGTCACAGTCATGCGGTCACGCGGTCCTTGTGGAAGAGCGTCGACTCCCGGGCGTCGAATGGGCAGCCGCCGTGGGTCAGGTGGTCCAGGAACTCCTGCCGGAAGTACTGGATGCTGCTGGTGATCGGGCTGGTCGCCCCGTCACCGAGCGCGCAGAAGCTGCGGCCGAGGATGTTGTCACAGATGTCGAGCAGCTTCTCGAGGTCCTCCTCGGACCCCTGGCCGTGCTCGAGCCGGCCGAGGATCTGCTTGAGCCACCAGGTGCCCTCGCGGCACGGCGTGCACTTGCCACACGACTCGTGCTTGTAGAAGTCGGTCCAGCGGTCGACGGCGCGCACCACGCAGGTGGTCTCGTCGAAGATCTGCAGCGCCCGGGTGCCGAGCATCGACCCGGCCGCAGCCACCGACTCGAAGTCGAGCGGGGTGTCGAGGTGCTGGTCGGTGAACAGCGGCGTGGACGAGCCACCCGGCGTCCAGAACTTGAGCTTCTTGTTGGGGTCGCGCATACCGCCGGCCATGTCGAGCAGCTCGCGCAGCGTGATGCCGAGCGGCGCTTCGTACTGGCCGGGACGCTTGACGTGACCGGAGAGGCTGAAGATGCCGAAGCCCTGGGACTTCTCGGTGCCCATTCCGGAGAACCAGTCGGCGCCGTGCAGCAGGATCGGCGGGACCGACGCGATCGACTCGACGTTGTTGACGACGGTCGGGCGGGCGTAGAGCCCGGCCACGGCGGGGAACGGCGGCTTGAGGCGCGGTTGGCCGCGACGGCCCTCGAGGCTGTCGAGCAGCGCGGTCTCCTCGCCACAGATGTAGGCGCCGGCACCCGCGTGCACGGTGATGTCGAGGTCGAAGCCCGAGCCGTGGATGTTCTTGCCGAGGTGGCCCGCGGCATACGCCTCCTCCACCGCGCGCAGCAGGCGGCGGTAGACGTGCACGACCTCACCACGCAGGTAGATGAAGGCGTGGTTGCAGCCGATCGCGAAGGAGGTGATGACGCAGCCCTCGATGAGGAACTGCGGCGCCGCCATCATCAGCGGGATGTCCTTGCAGGTGCCCGGCTCGGACTCGTCGGCGTTGACGACGAGGTAGCGGGGACCACCGTCCGGCGGGGGCAGGAAGCCCCACTTCATGCCGGTCGGGAAGCCGGCGCCGCCACGCCCGCGCAGCCCGGAGTCCTTGGTCATCTGCACGAGGTCGGCGGGGTTCATCGCCAGCGCCTTCTTCAGCGCCTGGTAGCCCTCGTTGCGCTCGTAGGTCTCGAGCGTCCACGACTGGGGGTCGTCCCAGAACTTCGTGAGGATCGGGGTCAGCGTGGTGCTCATGAGTCAGCCTTCCCGTTCTTCTCGTCGAACAGCGTGGCCGGCTTGTCGTCGACGGCCTCGTCCGGCGCGTTGGCGCCGCTGTCGGTGGAGGTATGCCGCCCTGCCGCCGTCTCGTCGGACGTCGCCTCGGGCTGTTGGTCGTCAGTTGCGGTCTCGCCGGCCGTGCCGTCGGGGGCGGTCCAGCCGCGCTCGTGGGCGAGCCGCAGGCCCTCCAGCGACGCCGGTCCGGCGCCGACGCCCTCGTCGGCCAGGCCGTCGTGGAAGCCGGCCAGCACGCGCGAGACCTGCTTGAAGGTGCACACCTTCGCGGGGCCGCGGCTGGGCCGGACGTCCTTGCCGGCGCGCAGGTCGTCGACCAGCTGCTTGGTCGACTCCGGCGTCTGGTTGTCGAAGAACTCCCAGTTGGCCATCACGACGGGCGCGAAGTCGCAGGCGGCGTTGCACTCGACCCGCTCGAGGGTCACCTTGCCGTCCGGCGTGGTCTCGTCGTGACCGATGCCGAGGTGCTCGGAGACCTCGTCCCAGATCTGGTCGCCGCCCATGATCGCGCAGAGCGTGTTGGTGCAGATGCCGACGGTGTACTCGCCGTTGGGGTGGCGCTTGTACTGCGTGTAGAACGTCGCGACGCCCGAGACCTCAGCGGTCGTGAGGTCGAGCACGTCGGCGCAGAAGTCGATGCCGCGCCCCGTGACGTAGCCGTCGACCGACTGCACGAGGTGGAGCAGCGGCAGGAGCGCGGAGCGCTTCTGCGGGTACTTCGCGACGACCTGGGCGGCGTCCTCGTGCAACGCGGCCAGGACGTCCGCGGCATACGGCTCCTTGGACTCCGCAGCGACGGTCAGGTGTCCTGCCGCCGTCTGGATCCCGTAGTGCTCCATCAGCGGTCCACGCCTCCCATGACGGGGTCGATCGAGGCGACCGCGACGATGACGTCGGCGATCTGGCTGCCTTCGCACATCACCGCCGTGGCCTGCAGGTTGTTGAACGACGGGTCACGGAAGTGCGCGCGGTAGGGGCGCGTGCCTCCGTCGGACACCGCGTGGCAGCCGAGCTCACCCTTGGGGCTCTCCACCGCGGCATACGCCTGGCCCGGAGGCACCCGGAAGCCCTCGGTGACCAGCTTGAAGTGGTGGATCAGGGACTCCATCGAGGTGCCCATGATCTCGCGGATGTGGTCGAGGCTGTTGCCCATGCCGTCGCCGCCGATGGCCAGCTGTGCGGGCCAAGCGATCTTCTTGTCCTGGACCATGACCGGGCCGGGGTTGGCCTGCAGCCGGTCGATGCACTGCTCCGCGATCTTGAGCGACTCGTACATCTCGTCGATGCGGATCCGCAGGCGGGCGTAGGCGTCGGACTCGGTGCGGGTGATGACCTCGAAGTCGTAGGTCTCGTAGCCGCAGTACGGGTCGAGCTTGCGCAGGTCGTGCGGCAGCCCGGTCGAGCGCAGCATCGGGCCGGTGATGCCCAGCGCCATGCAGCCCGACAGGTCTAGGTAGCCGACATCGACGGTGCGGCCCTTGAGGATGGGGTTCTCGTTGAGGAGGAGCTCGAGCTCGCCAAGTCCCTTGCGCACCAACGGGATCGTGTCGCGGACCTTGTCGATGGCGCCGGGCGGCAGGTCCTGCGCGACACCACCGGGGCGGATGAACGCGTTGTTCATCCGCAGGCCGGTGACCATCTCGAAGATCGACAGGATGCGCTCGCGCTCACGGAAGCCGACCGTCATGACGGTGGTGGCGCCCATCTCCATGCCACCGGTCGCGAGGGCGACGAGGTGGGAGGTGATCCGGTTGAGCTCCATCATCAGCACGCGGATCACGCTGGCGCGCTCGGGGATCTGGTCGGTGATGCCGAGCAGCTTCTCGACCGAGAGGCAGAAGACTGCCTCGTTGAAGAACGGCGTGAGGTAGTCCATCCGGGTGCAGAACGTCACGCCCTGCGTCCAGGTGCGGAACTCCATGTTCTTCTCGATGCCGGTGTGGAGGTAGCCGATGCCCGCGCGGGTCTCGGTCACCGTCTCGCCGTCGAGCTCGAGGATGAGGCGGAGCACGCCGTGCGTCGAAGGGTGCTGCGGACCCATGTTGACGACGATCCGCTCCTCGTGGAGGGCGGCCGCCTCGTCGACGAGCTGGTCCCAGTCACCGCCGGTGGCGTTGAAGACATGGGCGCCCTCCGCGGCCGCCGTGTCGGCCCCCGAGGTGGCGTAGATGTCGGTGTTGGTCGGGTTGGTCGTCATCAGCTGTAAGACCTCCGCTGGTCCGGCGGCGGGACGGTGGCACCCTTGTACTCGACGGGGATGCCGCCGAGGGGGTAGTCCTTCCGCTGCGGGTGGCCCGGCCAGTCGTCGGGCATGAGGATGCGGGTGAGCGACGGGTGGCCGTCGAACTCGATGCCGAACATGTCCCACGTCTCGCGCTCGTGCCAGTCGTTCGCCGGGTAGATCTCGACGATCGACGGGATGTGCGGGTCGGCGTCGGGTGCGGTGACCTCGACACGGACCCGGCGTCCGCCGTGGGTGATCGACAGGAAGTGGTAGACGGCGTGCAGCTCGCGGCCGGCCTCGTGCGGGTAGTGCACGCCGGAGACACCCGTGCACATCTCGAAGCGGAGGGCCGGGTCGTCACGCAGGGCGCGCGCGACGGCCGGCAGGTGCTCGCGTCGGACGAACACCGTCATCTCGCCGCGGTCGACCACGATCCGCTCGACGGCCTCGGCGTACGAGGCGGAGCCGCCCCCGAGGCCGCGCTCGAGCTGGTCGGCGATCTCGTCGAAGTAGCCGCCATAGGGGCGAACGGCCGCGCCGGGGAACAGGATCGGGCTGACCATGCCGCCGTAGCCGGTCGTGTCGCCGGTGTCGGTCGTGCCGAACATGCCGCGCCGCTCACCCACGACGACCGGGTCGGGTGCGGTGCCGGGGGCAGCAGGGAGGCGCTCGTCGGTGTCGCGGTCGACGACCTCACCCGGCTGCACGCCGATGGTCGAGGCCGCGGCCACGGGGGCGGGCTGGTCGGGACCGTCACCCTGGTCGGCCGCGGCGTCGTCGGCCTTGGTGCCGTCGATGTTGCTGTTGGCCGTCGCCTTCCTGGGGTCCTCGGCGGGCGCGTCCTTGGTCTCGTCGGCTGGGTCGTTGGTCGCTTCGCTCATGCCACACCACCGTGGGACACATCGGTGCCGTGCAGGTGGCCGTGCGCGTGGGTGTGGCCGCTGCCGGCACCCTGGGCCAGCAGCCCGGTCATCTGGTGGGTCGGGGTGGCGGCCAGCGCGGCGGCCTCGGCGGCCCGCGCGGCGGCGACCCGGTTGACGCCGAGCTTGGAGTTCTGGATCTGCTCGTGCAGCGTGATGATCGCGTTGAGCAGCATCTCGGGGCGGGGCGGACAGCCGGGCAGGTAGACGTCGACCGGGATGATGTGGTCGACCCCCTGGACGATGGCGTAGTTGTTGAACATGCCACCGGAGCTGGCGCAGACACCCATCGAGATGACCCACTTGGGCTCGGGCATCTGGTCGTAGACCTGGCGGACGACCGGCGCCATCTTCTGGCTGACGCGGCCGGCGACGATCATCAGGTCGGCCTGGCGCGGGGTGGCGGAGAACCGCTCCATCCCGAACCGGGCGATGTCGTAGTCGGGCGTGCCGACGGCCATCATCTCGATGGCGCAGCAGGCGAGGCCGAACGTGGCCGGCCAGACCGAGCTCTTGCGCATGTAGCCGGCGACCTGCTCGACCGTGGTCAGCAGGAAGCCCGCGGGCAGCTTCTCTTCGATTCCCATTTGAGTCCTAGTCCCTCGTCAGTCCCACTCGAGGCCGCCGCGGCGCCACACGTAGGCGTAGGCCACGAACACGGTCAGGATGAACAGCACCATCTCCACGAGCGCGAAGAGGCCGAGCTGGTTGAAGGCCACCGCGAAGGGGTAGAGGAACACCGACTCGATGTCGAAGATGATGAAGAGCATGGCGGTCAGGTAGTACTTGATCGGCACGCGGCCACCGCCCGCGGCCTGGGGGGTCGGCTCGATGCCGCACTCGTAGGCGTCGAGCTTGGCGCGGTTGTAGCGCTTGGGGCCGGAGACCGCCGCCGCGCCGACGGAGAAGACGGCGAACCCGCCACCGATGGCCAACAGGAAAAGCAACGGGACGTAGGGGTTGCTCATCGCGGTGCCACTCCCTTTCTGTCGTCGCTGCGGTTGTCAGGTGTGTCGCCGGTCACACGCTTGCGGTGCGGCCCAATCCTAGGGGCGCCGCCAGAGAATGCACGCCGGGTCATGCGTCCGGCGCCATCTTCGACAGGGCGGTGATCAGGCGGTCGGACGCGTCGCCCCCGTGCGGCTCGGCGAGGTTCGCCATCACCTTCAGGAGGAACCGCATCAAGGTGGTACGAGGCAGGCCGTACTTCGTCGCCAGCCGCATGACCTCGGGGTTGCCGATCATCTTCGCGAAGTAGCGACCCAGCGTGTAGTAGCCACCCAGAGCGTCGGCCATCACCGTGGGGTAGGACTGCAGGACCCGCTCGCGCTGCGCGTCGGTGCCGCGGGCGAACGCCTGGGCGATCACCTCGGCGGCGAGGCGCCCGGACTCCATGGCGTAGGCGATGCCCTCGCCGTTGAACGGGTTGACCATGCCACCGGCGTCGCCGACCAGGAGCAGGCCGTTGTCGTAGTGCGGCTGCCGGTTGAAGCCCATCGGCAGGGCCGCTCCGCGGATCGGGCCGACCATGGTCTCGTCGTTGTACGTCCAGTCCTCGGGCATCGTCGCGACCCAACGACGCATGACGTCCTTGTAGTCGGTCTTGCCGAAGGCGCTGGAGGTGTTGAGGATGCCGAGGCCGACGTTCGAGGTGCCGTCGCCGACGCCGAAGATCCAGCCGTAGCCGGGCAGGAGCACCTTCTTGCCGCTGTCGTCGGTGGACCACAGCTCGAGCCAGGACTCGAGGTAGTCGTCGTCGTGGCGGGGGCTCGTGTAGTAGGTGCGCACGGCGACGCCCATCGGACGGTCCTCACGCTTCTCCCGGCCCATCGAGAGGGACAACCTCGAGGAGTTGCCGTCCGCGGCGACGACCAGCGGCGCGGCATACCGGAGCTCGGGGCCGGTCGACCGGCCCTTCTCGTCCACCGCCTTGGCGGTGACGCCGACGATGGCGCCCTTGGAGTCGAGGATCGGGCCGGTCACGTTGGTGGACTCGTGCAGCCGCGCGCCATGCTTCACCGCGTGCCTGGCCAGGATGTCGTCGAAGTCCTGCCGGGTGCGGACCAGGCCGTAGGGCGGGAAGCTCGCGAGGTCGGGCCACGGGAGGGACAGCCGCATGCCGCCGCCGATGATCCGCAGGCCGTGGTTCTTGATCCAGCCGTCCTCCTCGGGCGTGGGGATGCCGAGGGTGATCAGCTCCTTCACCGCGCGCGGGGTCAGTCCGTCGCCACAGACCTTCTCGCGGGGGAACGCGGTCTTCTCCAGGACCAGGACGTCCAGCCCCGCCATGGCGAGGTACGCCGCCGTGGCCGACCCGGCGGGGCCGGCGCCGACGACGATGACGTCGGCGGTCTCGGTGGGTGCGCCGGCTGCGGGAGTGGCTCCCGTGGCCTCGCTGATGGTGTCTGTCACGCCTGCCTCACACGCTTGTGAACGTCTTCACGAACTACCTCGGGGGAGTCTATTCCCGACTCGGCGTCAGGTCACCACTAAGGCTGGCCTTACAAAAGGCTCTGTGGCGAGCCGTGCTGCGCCGGTCTGGCTTTCTCCTCAGGAAGTCGGCTTGGTCGCCCGGTGCAGGGCCACGATGCCACCGGTCAGGTTGCGCCAGCCCACCTCGCCCCACCCGGCGGAGGCGATGCGCTCCCCCAGCTCGCGCTGCGCCGGCCAGGCCTGGATCGACTCGGCGAGGTAGACGTACGACTCCGGGTTGCTGCTGACCTTGCGGGCGATCGGCGGCAGCGAGCGCATGAGGTACTCGGTGTAGACCTTGCGGAACGCGCCGTTGACGGGCTGGCTGAACTCGCAGACCACGAGCCGCCCGCCCGGCCTGGTCACGCGCAGGAACTCGCCCAGCGCCTGCTCGACGCTCGCGACGTTGCGCAGGCCGAACGACATCGTCACCGCGTCGAAGCTGTCGTCCGCGAACGGCAGCCGCATCGCGTCGGCGGCCGTGAACCCCAGGTCGGGACGGCGCCGGTTGCCCACGCGCAGCATCCCGAGCGAGAAGTCGGCGGGCACCACGTTGACGCCGTGGTCGGCGAACGGCTCGCTGCTCGTGCCGGTGCCGGCCGCGATGTCGAGCACCGTCTCGCCGCGCTGCGCGTCGACCGCCTTGAGGACCGCGCGACGCCACAGCCGGTCCTGCCCGAGGGACAGCACGTCGTTGGTCAGGTCGTACTTCCCGGCCACGTCGTCGAACATCGCGGCGACGTCACGGGGGTCCTTGTCGAGGCTGGCGCGGGTCATGGCGTCATCCTCCCATCCGCGTCGGCGACCACCTCCCGCGGCTGCGCCCAGCCCGCGCCGTAGGCTTTCCCCCGACATGACCAGCCTTCCCACGCCCCAGCAGGCGGGCCGACCCGCGGGTTCGCCCGTGGTCGCCCGCACCGTGGCCCTGCACGACCCCGGCACGCTGCTGGGCCTGCTGCCGGACCGGGCCGACCCCACCGAGCTGTTCAGCTGGGTGCGCCGCGGCGAGGGCCTGGTCGGCTGGGGACGCGCGCTGGAGTTCACCGCGCACGGCCCCGACCGGTTCGAGCAGGCCGAGGCGTGGTGGCGCGACGTCGTCGAGGGCGCCGTGGTGCGCAACGACGTCTCCCTCCCCGGCACCGGACCGGTCGCCTTCGGCTCCATCTCGTATGCCGCCGACTCACCGGCCGGCGCGACGCTCGTCGTGCCGGAGGTCGTCGTGGGGGCCCGCGACGGCCAGTGGTGGGTGACCACGATCGGGACCGGCGCCGAGCTGCCCACTCCCGTGGTGCCGCAGCAGTCCGAGCCGCGCGAGCCGTCGGGCGTGCGCTTCGCGGACGGCGCCCTCGCGCCCGCTGAGTGGGCCGGGGTGGTCGGCCGCGCGGTCGAGCGGATCACCGACGGTGGCCTCGACAAGGTGGTGCTCGCCCGCGACCTGCGGGTCAGTGCCGAGGCGCCGATCGATGCGCGCTGGCTGCTCGCCCGGCTGGCCGAGCGCTACGACACCACCTGGGTCTTCGCCGTGGACGGGCTCGTGGGGGCGACGCCGGAGATGCTGGTCCGGCTCGAGAAGGGCCTGGTCACCTCGCGGGTCCTCGCCGGCACCATCCGCCGCACCGGCGACGACGAGCACGACCTCGCGCTGGCCGCCTCGCTGGCGCGATCGAGCAAGGACCTCGAGGAGCACGAGTACGCCGTGCGTTCCGTCGCGGACGCACTGCGACCGCACTGTTCGTCGACGAACGTCCCCGAGGCGCCGTTCGTGCTGCACCTGTCCAACGTCATGCACCTGGCCACCGACGTCGCGGGCGTTCTGGCCGACCGCACCACGTCGCTGGCCCTCGCGGCCTCCCTCCACCCGAGCGCCGCCGTGTGTGGCACCCCGTCGACCGTGGCCGACGAGGTCATCAGCGAGCTCGAGGGCATGGACCGGGGGCGGTACGCCGGACCGGTGGGCTGGATGGACGCCAGCGGTGACGGTGAGTGGGGAATCGCGTTGCGCTGTGGGGCCTTCGAGCCCTCGGACCCGGCTGCGATGCGGCTCTTCGCGGGGTGCGGGATCGTCGCCGGATCCGACCCGGAGTCCGAGGTCGCCGAGTCCGACGCGAAGCTGGTCCCCATGCGTGACGCCCTGACGGTGAGCTGACCGACCATGACCGACGGGGTCGGGCCGCGACCCGCTGACGCCGTCGTCTTCGACCTCGGCAACGTCCTGATCACCTGGGACCCGGTGGAGGCCGTCGCGGTCGCGGTCGGCGACGACCGGGCGCGCGCCTTCGTGAATGACCCGGACTTCGACTTCGCCGGATGGAACCGGGCCAACGACGCCGGTCGCGGGCTCGACGAGGCTGAGCGGGTCGCGCTGGAGTCACACCCGCACTACGCCGAGGAGATCGTCGCCTACCGCCGGCACTTCGGCGCCTCGCTCGTCGGCGAGATCGCCGGCAGCGTCGAGATCCTGCGCGAGCTGCACGCGGCCGACGTCCCGCTGTTCGCGCTGACCAACTGGTCGGCGGACCTGTTCCCGGTGGCCCTCGACCGGTTCGACTTCCTCGAGCTCTTCGAGGACATCATCGTCTCCGGCGAGGAGGGCGTGGCCAAGCCCGATCCCGAGATCTTCGAGGTGCTCGAGGAGCGGGTCAGCCACCGCGCCGGGCTTGACGACTGCATCTTCGTGGACGACAGCCCGGCCAACGTCGTGGCCGCTGCGGAGACCGGGCTGGACGCGGTCCACTTCACCGGTCCCGACCACCTGCGCGAGGACCTCATCGCCCGCGGCATGCCCCTGCGCCCGGCCCCTGAGACGGACCGGACGCAGCAGACCTAGCCGGCGCTCGGCTGCGGACTGGGCTGGCTGCTCGCCGTGGGGCCCGGTTCCACGCTCCTCGCGACCGTGCCGGTGTGGGACCGGCTGGCGTTGCGGAAACCCGCGGCTTCCTCGCCCTCGGCGACGGGCGTGGAGGGACCCGTCCCTCCACCGGGGCCGGAGGGGCCGTCATCCCTGCCCCGTTGGAGCCCCTTGAGGATCATGCCGATGAAGCTCGGCTTGCCCTGCGACTTGCTGTAGACGTCGAAGGCCACGGCACCCAGCAGCACCAGGCCCTTGATGATCTGGACGAAGTTCGAGTCCACGCTCAGGTTGGCGAGCCCGAGGTTGAGGACGCCCATCACCAGCCCCCCGATCATCGAGCCGGTGACGGTGCCGACGCCACCCGCCACGGCCGCCCCGCCGACGAAGACCGCCGCGATCGCGTCGAGCTCGAAGTTCACCCCGTCCTTGGGGTTGGCCGCGTTGAGGTACGCGGTGAAGACCATCCCTGCGATGGCGGCCAGGAAGCCCATGTTGACCATGACGAACATGTCCACGCGACGGGTGTCGACGCCGGAGAGCCGTGCGGCGTTGGCGTTGCCACCGACCGAGTAGATGTGGCGCCCGAGGACCGTCCGTTGCGTGATGAACGTGTAGAAGATGACGAGCCCGCCGAGGATCAGCCCCACGACCGGCACCCCCTTGTACGAGGCCAGCAACAGGCCGAAGACGAGGAGGAGCCCGCAGACGACCACGAGCTTGAGGACCGAGATGACCAGCCGCGGGACCTCGATGCCGTAGCTGCGCAGCTCCGAGCGCTTCTTCAGCTCGAGCCACACGATCACGGCCACGGCGAGGAGCGTGAGGACCAGTGTGGGGTTGTGGTAGCCGGTCACCGGCCCCATCTCCGGCAGGTAGCCGTTCGCGATCTTCTGGAAGGACTCGGGCACCGGGATGCTCTCCGCGTTGAGGATCATCAGGTCGAGTCCCCGGAAGAGCAGCATGCCGGCCAGGGTCACGATGAAGGCAGGGATCCCGACGTACGCGACCCAGAAGCCCTGCCACACCCCGACGAGGCACCCGAGGGCGAGCCCCAGGAGGATCGCCGCGGGCCAAGGCAGGTCGAAGCGCTGCATGGACAGTGCGACGGTGGCACCGACGAAGGCCGACACCGAGCCGACCGACAGGTCGATGTGCCCGGCGATGATCACCATCACCATGCCGATCGCCAGGATCAGGATGTAGCCGTTCTGGACCAGCAGCGAGGTGACGTTGCGCGGCTGGAGGAACAGGCCGTCGGTCAGGATCTGGAACATCACCACGAGCAGCAGCAGGGCGATCATCATCCCGTACTGGCGGATGTTGCCACTCATGCTCCGGCGTATCTCACTGAGCAGGGAGGCGGCCGGTGCGGCGTGATCCTCCATCTGCTCGGGTGCGGTCTGGGTGGCCATCGTCAGTCTGCCTTTCGCTGGGTCATGTAGCGCATGAGCGTTTCCTGGTCCGCACGCTCGCGGGGGACGTCGGCGGTGATGACGCCGGCGGAGAGGGTGTAGATGCGGTCGCACAGCCCGAGCAGCTCGGGGAGCTCGGAAGAGATCACCAGCACCCCACGACCGCTGTCCGCCAGCTGGTTGATGATCTCGTAGATCTCGTACTTGGCCCCGACGTCGATACCGCGGGTGGGCTCGTCGAGGATCAGGACATCAGGCTCGGTGAACATCCACTTGCCGAGGACGACCTTCTGCTGGTTGCCGCCCGACAGCTTCCCGACACCCGACTCGACCGACGGGGTCTTGATGTTCATGCTCTTGCGGTAGCGGTTGGCCGCGACGACCTCGGCTCGCTCGTCGACCACGCCGCGTCGCCGGATCTTCTTCAACCCGGCCGCCGTGATCGACACCTTGACGCTGTCGAGCAGGTTGAGCCCGAGGCTCTTGCGGTCCTCGGTGACGTAGGCGAGCCCGGCGTCGATCGCCTGCTGCACGGTGTTCGCCTTGACCGTCCGCCCCTCCTTGACCAGCTCGCCGCCCACCTTGTGGCCGTAGGACTGACCGAACACGCTGCGGGCCAGCTCGGTCCGACCGGCTCCCATGAGGCCCGCGAGGCCGACGATCTCGCCGCGGCGGATCGTCAGGGAGGCGCCCTTGACGACCAGCCGCCCAGCGTCCTCGGGGTGCCCGACGGACCAGTCGCGGATCTCGAGCAGGGTGTCGCCGATGGAGGGTTCATGTGGGGGGAACCGGTGGTCGAGGTCGCGTCCCACCATGCCGCGGATGATCCGGTCCTCGTTGATCTCACCGCGGCGGACGTCAAGGGTCTCGATGGTACGACCGTCACGGATGATGGTGATCGAGTCGGCGATCTCCTCGATCTCGCCGAGCTTGTGGGAGATCATGATCGAGGTGATCCCCTTGGCCTTGAGCCCGAGCAGCAGGTCGAGCAGGTGCCGTGAGTCGGTGTCGTTGAGGGCGGCCGTCGGCTCGTCGAGGATGAGCAGCTTGACGTCCTTCGCCAGCGCCTTGGCGATCTCGACGAGCTGCTGCTTGCCGATGCCGATCGCGCGGATCGGGGTGTCCGGATCCTCGCGGAGTCCCACTCTCGCGAGCAGCTCGAGGGCGCGCTGTCGCGCCGCGTACCAGTTGATGACCCCGCCCCGGCTCTGCTCGTTGCCGAGGAAGAGGTTCTCGAGGATGGACAGCTCGGGGATCAGCGCCAGCTCCTGGTGGATGATCACGATCCCCGCGCTCTCGCTCTCGCGGATGCCCTTGAACTCGCAGGTGCGGCCCTCGAAATGGATGTCGCCGGTGTAGCTGCCGTACGGGTACACGCCCGAGAGCACCTTCATCAGGGTCGACTTGCCGGCGCCGTTCTCGCCGCAGATCGCGTGGATCTCGCCTCGCGCCACCTCAAGGCTCACGTCCGACAGCGCCTTGACGCCGGGGAACACCTTGGTGATGGAGCGCATCGACAGGATGGGGTCGCTCATCGTCACGCCTCGTTGCATGGGTCGGGATGGGGGTCGTCGTGGGTGGAACCCAGTGGTGGCGGCACGCGAGTCGCCGCCACCACCGGGCGATCAGGGGGCGCTACTTCAGCTGGTCCTCGGTGTAGTACTTGGCGTCGAGCAGGATCTGCTTCACGTTCTCCTTGTCGGCGGCCACCGGCTCGAGCAGCTGGGTCGGGACCTTCTTGATGCCGTTGTCGTAGGACTCGGTGTCGTTGACGGTCACGGTCTTCTTGTCGGCGATCTCCTGGATCATCTTCACGGTGGCCTGGGCGAGGTCACGGGTGTTCTTGAAGACGGTGGAGTACTGCTCACCAGCGAGAATCGACTTCACCGACTCGAGCTCGGCGTCCTGCCCGGTCACGACCGGGAGCTTCTTGCCGCCGGTGCCGTAGCCGCTGCCCTTCAGGGCCGCGATGATGCCACGGGAGAGTCCGTCGTAGGGCGACAGCACGCCGTTGACGTCGGCCTTCGAGTAGGCCTTGGTCAGGACGTTCTCCATGCGCTTCTTCGCCACGGCCGCATCCCACCGGAGGGTGGCGACGGTCTTGAAGTTCGTCTCACCGGACGCGATCTTGATGTCCCCGGCATCGATCTTGGGCTGGAGGACCTGCATCGCCCCGTTGAAGAAGAAGGTCGCGTTGTTGTCGTCGGGAGACCCGGCGAAGAGCTCGATGTTCCACGGCTTGGGAGCACCGCTGGCCTCGAGGCCCTTCAGCAGGGACTCCGCCTGCAGCTTGCCGACCTTGAGGTTGTCGAAGGTCGTGTAGTAGTCGACCGCGTCGGTGTCGCGGAGCAGCCGGTCGTAGGCGATGACCGGGATGCCCGCGTCCTTCGCCTCCTTGAGGGCACCCTTGAGGGCTGTCCCGTCGATCGAGGCGACGACGAGGACCTGGTTGCCCTTGGTCACCATGTCGTTGACCTGGGTGACCTGGGTCGGGATGTCGTCGTTGGCGTACTGGAGGTTGACCTTGTAGCCGGCGGCCTCGAGCTGCTGCTTGATGTAGTCGCCGTCCTTGATCCACCTCTCCGACGTCTTGGTCGGCATGGCGACTCCGATCGTGCCCTTGCCGGAGGCGCCGCCGCCGGCTCCGGCATTGGCCTCGGTCTGCCGGCCGCAGCCGCTCAGGCCGACAGCCAGGGCACCGACGGCGAGAGCCGCAATCATCCTGCGCACCACTGTGTGCTCCATTCTGTGCAAGTCAACCTGCGCTGTTGCCGGCTGATCGGGTGTTCTGCGTGTGCTGCTGTGTGCTGCTGGGTGCCACCACCGAGGCTCAGGAAAGACCCTGGGCCAGACGGTGGTAGGCGTTGTTCCACCGCAGCTCCTGGGCGAACCCACGAGTGGTGGTGGACTCGTCGATGAAGGCGAGCTCCACGCCCGCCATCTCGGCGAAGTCATCGAGGTGCTCACGCCGCAGGGCGGTCGAGAGCACGGTGTGGTGCGGCCCACCGGCGGTGAGCCACGACGTCGTCGACGTCCGCAGGTCGGGGCGTGGGCTCCAGACCGCCCTGGCCACGGGCAGGTTCGGCAGCTCGGCCAGCGGGTCGACCACGTCGATCGCGTTGCCCACGAGGCGGAACCGGTCACCCATGTCCGCCATGCCCACGGTGACGCCCTCGCCCGGCGCGGCGTCGAAGACGAGCCTGACGGGGTCCTCGCGGCCGCCGATGCCGAGCGGGTGGATCTCGACCCGCGGCCGGGCGCCGGCAATGGTCGGGCAGACCTCGAGCATGTGGGCCCCGAGGATGAGCTCGGCGCCGGGAGCGAGGTGGTAGGTGTAGTCCTCCATGAACGAGGTGCCGCCCGGCAGGCCGACCGCCATGGCCTTGAGGGTGTGCACGAGCACCGAGGTCTTCCAGTCGCCCTCGCCACCGAAGCCGTAGCCGTCGGCCATGAGCCGCTGCACGGCCAGCCCCGGCAGCTGCCGCAGCCCACCGAGGTCCTCGAAGTTGGTCGTGAAGGCGCCGTAGCCGCCCTCGACGAGGAACTGGCGCATCCCGAGCTCGATCCGCGCGGCATACCGCAGCGCGTCGTGCTGCTCCCCCGCGGTGCGCAGCTGCGGCACCACGTCGTACTCCTCCGCATACACCTTGACCAAGGCGGTGACGTCCTCGTCGGCGACCGCGTCCACGACGGCGACGAGCTCGTTGACCCCATGGGTGTTGACGGAGACGCCGAGGCGGCGCTCGGCCTCCACCTTGTCGCCGTCGGTCACCGCGACGTTCCTCATGTTGTCGCCGAACCTGACCAGCCTGAGGCTACGCACGGCGGCGAGGCCCGTGGCCGCCCGCGCCCAGGCCGCCACGCCCTCGACGACTGCCGGGTCGCTGACGTGTCCGGCCACGGTCTTGCGGGTGACCCCGAGGCGGGACTGCACGTACCCGAACTCACGGTCGCCGTGCGCGGCCTGGTTGAGGTTCATGAAGTCCATGTCGATGGTGGCCCATGGCAGGTCGCGGTTGACCTGGGTGTGCAGGTGGAGCAGCGGCTTCTGCAGCCGCTCCAGGCCGGAGATCCACATCTTCGCCGGGGAGAACGTGTGCATCCAGGCGATGACGCCGATGCACTCGTCGGCGCTGTTGGCCTCGAGCATGATCCGACGGATCGCGTCGGCGTCGGTGAGCACGGGCTTCGCGACCACCTCGGCGAGAATCGAGGGGGCGGCGGCGAGGGTGTCCGAGATGACTCGCGACTGGCCGGCGACCTGCTCCAGGACGTCGTCTCCGTAGAGTCCCTGGCTGCCGGTCAGGAACCAGATCTGGGGGGCTGGGGCGGTGCTCATCGACTTCCGTCCTGTTGTCCGTACACGTTCTGGTACCTGTCGTAGAGGCTGTCGATGTCCGTGTCGTCGAGGCGCCACGTCTGTCCGAGCTGTTGGGCGACGTGGACGGTGCGAGCCACGTCCTCGAGCATCACGGCCGCCTTGACGGCATCGCGGGCCGAGCGCCCGATGGTGAAGGGTCCGTGCCCGCCCATCAGCACCGCCCGTGAGCGGCTGCCCCGCAGCGTCTCGACGATGCCGCGTCCGATCGAGTCGTCGCCGATCAGGGCGAACGGCCCCACGGGGATGTCCCCACCGAACTCGTCGGCCATCATCGTCAGCACGCAAGGGATGGGCTCACGACGTGCGCACCACGCGGTCGCGTAGGTCGAGTGGGTGTGCACGACACCACCGACCTCGGGCATGTGGCGGTAGACGTACGCGTGGGCAGCCGTGTCGGACGAGGGCTGGTGGACTCCCTCGACCAGGTGGCCGTCGAGGTCGCAGACGACCATGTCCTCCGCCGTCAGCTCGTCGTAGGAGACCCCGGACGGCTTGATGACGAACAGGTCCATCCCAGGGACCCGGCCGGACACGTTGCCTGCGGTCCAGATCACCAGCTCGTTGCGGATGAGCTCGGCGTGCAGGGAGGCGACGTCTTCCCTCACCACCTCGACCGCCCTTCGCACGGCGGCGCTCGTCGTGGCGCTCATGCGTGTGCCCTCCGACGGATCGCTTTGAGCGTCCGCATGACCGGGTTCGCTCCTCGGCCGAAGTAGTCGTGCAGCGTCCGGTACTCGGCGAACAGCTCGTCGTACGCGGCGACGTTGGCCGGCACAGGTCGGTAGGCAGCCACCCGGCGCCCACCCATGGCCCCCGCCGCCTTGCGGATGTCGGGGTAGGCGCCGGCCGCGACGGCCGCGTGGATCGCCGACCCCAGGGCCGGTCCCTGGTCCGAGGTCACGACGGACAGTGGCAGGTCGAGCACGTCGGCATAGATCTGCATCAGCAGCGGGTTGCGCAGGAGGCCGCCGGCGATGATGAACTCGGTGACGGGGACCCCGGCCTGGGCGAAGGTCTCCACGATGACCCGGGTGCCGAAGGCGGTGGCCTCGAGGAGGGCGCGGTACGTGTCCTCCGGACGGGTGGCGAGGGTCTGCCCGACCATCAGACCGGACAGCTCGTGGTCGACGAGCACGGAACGGTTGCCGCTGTGCCAGTCGAGCGCGACGAGCCCGTGGCCGCCGATGGGTTGCTCGGCCGCCAGCCCGGTGAGGTACTCGTGCACACTGAGCCCGCGCTCGTGGGCCCTCACGGCGTACTCCTGCGGCACGGAGCCGTCCACGAACCAGCCGAAGATGTCCCCGACCCCGGACTGGCCGGCCTCGTAGCCCCACAGCCCCGGGACGATGCCGCCGTCGACGACCCCGCACATCCCCGGCACCTCGCGCAGGACGGCACCGTTCATGACGTGACAGGTCGAGGTCCCCATGATGGCGACCATCTGGCCGGGCTCGACGGCCTGTGCCGCAGCTGCGGAGACATGGGCGTCGACGTTGCCGACCGCGACGGCGATGCCCTCGGGCAGACCGGTCCACTCCGACGCCTCCGCCGTCAGCCGTCCGGCGGCCTCGCCCAGCTGACCGATGCGGTGCGCCAGCTTGTCCTCCACGAAGTCCGCGAAACCGGGGTTGAGCTCGGCCAGGAAGTCGCGCGACGGGTACTCGCCCTCCTGGAAGATCCCCTTGTAGCCCGCGGTGCACGCGTTTCGGACGTACTCGCCACACAGCCGCCACACGATCCAGTCGGCGAGCTCCACCCAGCGGGCCGTCGCGGCATACACCTCGGGGGCCTCCTCCAGTAGCTGGAGTGCCTTGGCGAACTCCCACTCCGAGGAGATGAACCCGCCGTACCGACCCAGCCAGGGCTCGTCGCGCTCGGCCGCCAGGGCGTTGATCCGGTCGGCCTGGCCCTGTGCGGCGTGGTGGCGCCAGAGCTTGACGTAGGCGTGCGGCTCCGACGCGAAGTCAGCCGTCTCGCACAGCGGCGTCCCGTCCTCGAGGGTCGGGAGCACCGTGCACGCCGTGAAGTCGGTGGCGATGCCGATCACGTCGGCGGGGTCGACACCTGAGCGGCGGACCGCCTCGGGCACGGCGGTGCGCAGCACGTGCACGTAGTCGGTCGGGACCTGCAGCGCCCACTCCGGCGGCAGCTTCTCGCCGGTGCCCGGCAGGACCGTGTCGACGACGCCGTGGGGGTAGTCGCAGGTGGCGGTGCCCAGCTCGGCCCCGTCACTCACCCGGACGACGAGAGCCCGTCCCGAGAGGGTGCCGAAGTCGACGCCCACGACGTACGACTCGGTGCGGGTGTCGTTCGGCATTGAACTGCTCCTCGGTGAGCTCGGGTCCGGCTTCGTCATGCGGCGTGTTAGCGCTAACCGGTAGTGTTAACGCTAACATCAGGCCCCGTCAAGAGCCCTCGGAAACTTTCTGGCGAGGTGAGCTCGACGACTCAGGTGTGCAGCCGCGCCGTGGATGCCCGGACCACCAGCTTGGGCGGGACCACCTGGGATCCGGAGGTGATCTCTCCCCGGATGCCCTCGGTCAGCAGCTCCATCGCGCCGCGACCGAGGGCCACGAAGTTCTGGCGGACCGTCGTCAGGGGCGGGGTGAAGTACTCCGACTCCGGGATGTCGTCGAAGCCCACGACGCTCACGTCCTGCGGCACCCGCAGACCGGCCTCGGCCAGTGCGCGCAGCACCCCGATCGACATCTGGTCGTTCGCGACGAACACCGCGGTGGCCGTCCCGGCGGCCGCGAGCTCGCGACCCAGTGCAAAGCCGCTCGACGCGCTCCAGTCCCCCACCAGCACCTCCGGCACCTCGAGGCCGGCCCTGCCCAGGCTGCGGCGCCAACCGGCCTCACGGGCCTGGGCCTGGTACCAGTCGCGCGGTCCGCTGATGTGGGCGATCCGGGTGTGGCCGAGGTCGACCAGGTGCTGGGTGGCGAGCATCGCACCCGCCTCGTGGTCCACCCCCACGGCGAAGCTGGCGCGGCCGGGTGCCGCGTCGAGGACCAGGACGGGGATGGGCAGCGTGGACCCGATGCCCAGGTCGAGCCCGGTGTCGTCGGGCGCGATCAGCACGATCGCCTCCACCGCTTCGGACACCAGGTGGTCGATGGCCTCCGAGGTGGCCTCGGGGGTCACGTCGGGCAACGAGGCGAGGACCATGCTGTAGCCCCTGGCACGGGCAGCCAGCTCCAGTCCGACCACGGTGCTGGAGGGCCCGAAGTAGCCCAACCCCGCGGCCACCACGCCGATGACGCCGGACTTCTGCGTGACCAGGGCGCGAGCGGCGTTGTTGCGCCGGTACCCCAGCTCGCGCACCGCCTCGAGCACCCGGTCGCGGGTGGCGGGAGCCACCTTCGCCGACCCGTTGATGACCCTCGAGACAGTCTGGTGGGACACCCCTGCGACGCGCGCGACGTCCTCGAGCCGTGGCGCCGATCGTGCCGTCGTGCTCATGGCGCCTCCTCCCTCGTGAACTGCCAGGCCGCTTGCGACACGACTATCGCAGGTCGCACGCGACGCGTGCCGTGAGGGCACGCGGAGGATCGCGGGGGGTTCACGCCTCGAGGGCAGCGGCGGCGCGGGCCCGGTGCTGGGCGTGCAGGTGGCGATGGCTAGCTCGGTCGACCGGCACCTCGAGGACGGTGAGCCCTGACGGCTGCTCCGCCAGCGCGGCGACGAGCTCGTCACGCGTCGCGACCTGCCGGTGCCGGACGTGGTGGGCGGCGCACAGGGCGGCCAGGTCGGCGCCGGTCGGCGTGCCGAAGAGCCGCTCGAACTCGGCTGCCCGGGCGGGCTCGCCCGGCTCGAGGAGGGTGAAGATGCCGCCGCCATCGTCGTTGGTGACGACCACCGTGAGATCCGGCCGGCGCTCCAGCGGACCGACGAGCAGGCCGTTCGAGTCGTGCAGGAAGGTCAGGTCGCCCATCAGGGCATAGGTCGGCGAGGCGTCGGCCAGGGCCAGGCCGCTCGCGGTGGAGACGCAGCCGTCGATGCCCGCGAGTCCCCGGCTCGCGACCACCCGCAGCGGAGTGGACCGCGGCGCCGCGAGGTCGACGTCGCGGGCCGAGTTCGAGGAACCGAGGAACAGCGTCGCGCCCGTGGGGAGTCCGGAGACGACGGCCGCCGCCACGGCTGCCCCGCTCGGCCACGGGGGTGGCTCCTCTGCCATGGCGACGGCCACCCGGTCACCGGCTGCCCGCCAGGCGTCGGCCCAGACCTCGTCGCCGGCCATCGCGCCTTCGCCGTCGACCGGCGCATCGAGGACCGAGGTCGGGTGCACCGCCTGCACATCGGGCCGCGAGACGATCCACTGGTGCGCGCCCACGGCCTCCACCCGGACGCCCGGACGGCGCAGCAAGGCAGCCACCGGGCGCGACAGCGTGAGGCGGCCGACGGCGATCACGCGGTCGGGGGCGTGCTCGTCCAGCCAGGACGGGTCGGAGAGCACCAACGGGCCGTGCGGCACGGCCTCGCCGCGGGGGTGCGTGCCGAAGGGCTCGGCCAGCAGCGGCCAGCCGCGGGCCGTGGCCCAGCGAACCGCACGGTCGAACTGGTCGGGCTCGGGCAGGTCTCCAACCACCACGAGGGTGCGGGCCGGGCGCAGCGACACGTCGTGTGCCGCGGGCGAACCCGTCGCGGGCGCCGCAACAGCCGTGGGCGGCGCGGCCGAGGTGTCCAGCGACTCGGGCCACGGCTCGTCGTCGTCGGTCGGGACCAGCGGCTCGCGCAGCTGCACGTTGACGTGCACCGGCCCCGGCTCACCGGTGCCCGCCACCCCGGTGGCATGGCGCACGGCGGTCGCCGCGAGGTCGCGCCAGCGCGCGACCTCACCGGTCGCGCGGTGCGGCGCGTCCGCATCGACGGACCAGCGGACGGCGCCGGCAAAGATGCCCGGCTGCACGGTCGTCTGGTTGGCGCCGGTCCCCCGCAGCTCCACCGGGCGGTCGGCCGACAGCACGACGAGCGGCACCACCCCGTGGTGCGCCTCGAGCACCGCCGGGTGGAGGTTCGCGACCGCCGTTCCCGAGGTCGTGACCACCACCGCCGGGACCCGGGTGAGCTTGGCCAGGCCCAGCGCGAGGAACCCCGCAGACCGTTCGTCGACGCGCACGTGCAGCTCGAGTCGACCGGCCCGCTCCGCCTCCCGCAGGGCGTACGCCAGCGGGGCCGACCGCGAACCCGGGCAGAGCACCGCGTGGCGGACCCCGCGTCGGACCAGCTCGTCCACGAGGACCGTCGCCAGCGCGGTGGACGGGTTCACGGTCGGATTGTGCCACCCCGACCGAGCTCGCCCGCTCACGGCCGGACCCTGCGGATCGCGTAGTCGCGGATCACCGCTTCCCCGTGCCTGTCGCCCTCGAAGAACGCCGCGCTGGATGACCGCCAGGCGGCCACCGAGGCATCGCTGGAGTCGTCCACGAGGGCGGCCGTCTCGACGTAGCCGCCGAGGTCATGGACCGTGCTCGCCCGGCTGTCTCCGTCCTCGTAGGCGTCGCGGGTCACGGTGACCCAGCTGGCCCGGTCGGGGTTCGGCCGGCCGTCGAGTCGCGGGACCGGGTCGCGGGTGTGCTCCAGGGACAGCACCTCGATCCCGGGAGGGACCGGCATCCGCGCGACCGGCGCCCCCACCGTCACGACATGGGTGACGCGGTGCCGCGCGGTGAACCGGGGCGACGACGCAAGCCCGGCGGCGGCGATCCCGCCGAGGCTGTGCCCGACGAGGAGCACCGGCGCGGCGACACCGGCGGACGACCCATGGCCGACTCGGGCCGCCGCCTGCGCCTGGGCCAGTGCCTGCTGGACACCGTCGGCAAGGACCGTGGACTGCTGGGCCATCGATCGCAGGTCGGTGGTCAGGTCGAACGGGTTGTCGCCGGCCCGGGGATCCCACTCCTGCGTGCCGCTGACCTCGACGATCCAGACGGACCCGGACGGCTGGGCCACCTCGATGACCCGCACGTGACCGGCGTAGTCCTCACCGTCGCCGACGTTCCCCTGGTCGGCGACGAGGTCCCGCAGGCTGCCCAGCGCGAGCGCCCCCGGTCGAGGCGCCGGCTCGGGCGTCACCCGCGCTCGCCCCCGGTCGTCGAGGAGGCCCCACCGGGCGGCGGAGTCCGCCAAGACCGCGACGGCATCCTCGTAGTCGAGGTCGTCGAAGGCGTCGTCGAAGGCGTCGAGGTCGTCGTCGTCGCGGTGTGGCGGCGGGGGGCGCAGCAGGGGCGCGGTCAGCGGATCGGCCTGCAGGCCGAGCACGAGGCCCTCGGCCCCACCCGCGAGGTCGGCGACCTGCGGATGGTCGAAGGCCACCCGATCGACCAGTCCCGGGACGTCCACCCCGAGGGAGTGCAGGGCCAGGCACCCCACGAGCAGCTCCGGGGCGAGCAGCCCGCCCACAGCCATGACCCGGTCCTGCAGGTCCTCGACGGCGCGAGCCACCGCGGCCTCGCCCGCCCGGTACGCGGCACCCGCCGCACGCACCGCCCCGGCCAGCTCCAGCAGGGCGGCCAGCTCGGCGGTGAGCCCGATCCCCACGTCTGACAGACCAGCCATCGCCGCCACACCCGTGGCCCGACTGAGCAGCGCACCCGCCACGACGTCCACGTCGACCGCCGCCGCACCGGCCCGCCATGCGAGCTGCGCGCCCTCCCGCGCCACGCGGGCCAGGTCGACCGCGGCCCGCTCCAGCGACTCGACCCCCACCGCGGTGCCACCAGGCCCCCCTCGAACCAGCAGCCCCACCGGGTCCGGCGCCCTGCCGCCGAGCTCCCACCTCACCGGCGACCCCCGCCTCGCAAGGCGCCACCGACCGCCTCGGGCAGCGACGCGCCGAGCGCGGCCACTCGGATCACCGCGGTCCGGGCCCCCTCGACGGCCTGGGCGTGCACGGCCACGAGGCGCGCGGCCGCCTCGAGCTCGTCGGCACGGCAGCGCAGGCCACCGGCCCGTGCCACCACCTGGACGCGGAAGAGGTCCGCCGCGGGTGACCGCCACGCCAGGTCGCCTGTTGCGGCGACCTCGAGCGCGAGCCTCCGCAGGTGCTCCGCGTCGACCGCGAGCCGTCGCGAGACGAGCCTGATCTGTTCCGGGTCCCCGAGCATGCGACCACCCTGACCGCATCGCAGGCGCCGGCCCATCCCTCGAGTGGCGGCCTGTGGGTTCGGCTGCCGACACCCTCGGGTTGTGGACGGCTCAGCGCGATACGAGGCCGGTAGCGGGGTCCCGGTCGGTCAGGCAGTAGCGCCGCCCACCCGGGTCCACGAGCACCGTCCAGACCGCCTCCACGCGCTCGACGGCGGCGCCGAGGGCGAGGTGCCGTGCCGTCTCGGCCGCTCGGTCGAGGCACGCGAAGTCCACGTGCGCCCGCACGTCCCCCTCGCCTTCCACGAGCTGCTGCAGCAGCAACCGCACCGGTATGCCGTCCGGCCGGAGCAGGCTCGTGAAGCCCGGGACGCTTCCCGGCCGGACCTCCCACCCCGTGAGGGCGGACCAGAAGGCCAGCTCCGCGGCATACGCGGGCTCGGGGACGTCCAGGCAGACCTGGTCGAGCAGGGTCTGGGCACCCGAGCGGACCTGGCCGGCGGCGGTCTCGTGCGGCTGCCACCGGGTCAGGCAGAAGACGAAGCCGCCGGGCGAGCGGCAGACGACCACACCCAGCACCCCGTCGTCGTCGGGCACCTCGGCCACAACCTCCGCGCCCAGCCCGAGCGCCTCGTCGCGGGCCACCTCCAAGGGCTCCTGCACGTCGAGGTCGAGGTGCACCCCGCCGCGGCCACCGACCCGCTGCACCTTGACCCACGCCGAGCCGTCGGCCGGCAGCAGCGTGGCGAACTCCTCCCGGTCACCCCGCCGCGGCGAGACGACCGTCGCGGTCGCCGAGCTCCAGTAGGCGACGGCCTCATCGAAGCCTTCCTCGGGGAGGTCCAGGAACGCCCAGACCCAGCGGACCCTCATGACCCCTCCCCAGTCAGCAGCCCACCGAGGTCGGCGATGAAGAGGGCCTGGGTCAGCGCCGTGCGGCGCAGCTCCTCGGGGTCGACGCTCTCGCCCGGTGCGTGGATGCGCGACGCAGGCTCCTCGACGCCGAGCAGCATGATCTCCGCGGTGGGCACCAGCTCGGCGAGAGCGGTGGCCAGGGGGATCGAGCCGCCCTGGCCGGTGGTCACGGCGTCGCGTCCGAACGCGGTCCGCATCGACCGCCGCATCGCTGCGTAGGCGGGCCCGTCGGTGCGCGCGCGGAAGCCGTGGCCCAGCGAGACCGGCCGGATCTCGACCTGGGCGCCGTAGGGCGTGTGGGCTCGAAGGTGGGCGATGAGCAGCTGCTGGGCGGCCGCGGCATCGGTGTCGGCGGGCACGCGCAGGTTGACGACGGCGCGCGCCTCCCCCTGCGCCGCCGCTGTCACCTGTGAGATGGGCGGACAGTCGATCGCGAGCACGGTGGCCGCGGGGCGCGCCCACAGCAGGTCAGCGATCGCGCCAGTGCCGGTGAGCGGCTCGACGCCTTCGAGCAGGCCCGCATCCTCACGAAACCGGTTGGCGTCAAAGGGCGCTCCGTCCCACACCGCGTCGTGCGACAACCCGTCGATCGTGGTCTCACCATCGGGGCCACGCAGGCTGGCCAGAGCCGTGAGGAGGGCCTGGAGCGCATCGGGAGCCGGGCCGCCGTACATGCCCGAGTGCGCAGGATGGGTCATCGTGCGCACCGTCATCAGCACGCTGCCCGTGCCGCGCAGCGACGTCGTCAGCGTCGGCAGGCCGGCTTCGACGTTGCCCGTGTCGGCGAGGAGCAGCGCGTCGCACGCGACGAGGTCCGGTCGCGCGCGGGCCAACGCCTCCATCCCACCGCTGGACTGCTCCTCGGAGCCCTCGCAGACGACCGCGACCTCCACGGGCCAGGAGCCGAGCACCTCCCGCAGCGCCCGGAGGGCGAGCAGGCTGGCCACGAGGTTGCCCTTGCAGTCGGCGGATCCCCTTCCGTACCAACGCCCGTCGACCTCAGTCAGCTCCCAGGGCGGCGTCTGCCACCCGTCGGGGTCACCGACCGGCACGACGTCGTAGTGCGAGTACAGAAGGACCGTCGGCGCACCGGCCGGGCCGGCCGTGCGTCCCACCACTGCGAGCGACCCGTCAGGCGTGGGATGGGCCTGTATGCCGTCCACACCCGCCTGCGTGAACAGCTCACCGACCAGCTCGGCTGCGGCCACGCACTCGCTCGCCGGCTCGATCGCCGGGTTCGCCACCGAGCGCAGCGCGACGAGACGCGCGAGGTCGTCGCGAGCAGCCGGCATACCGGCGTCGACGGCTGCGGCGAGGCGCTCGGCGAGCGAACCCTCGGTCACGGCACCAGGTCGTCGAGGTAGAGGGGCAGCATCTCCCACCAGGTCGGCCAGTCGTGGTCGTAACGGTCGCCCCAGTCGTCGACCCGGTTCGGGATTCCCTTGCGGCCCAGCGCATCAGCAGCCGCCCACGACTCGCCCACGTCCTCCCACCGGCCGCTGCCGGAGGCCAGGACGACGTAGCGGTGGCGCAGCATCGCCAGTGCCGGGCCCTCGAGACCAGGGAGGAACTGCAGGGGGGACGCGAAGTACCAGTCCTCGGTGGTGTCGCCGCCGATGAACTGCTCGACGTGGTAGGTGCCGCTCATGCAGATCGCCGCGCTGAACAGGTGCGGGTAGCGGCAGATCATGGCGAACGAGTTGAAGGCCCCGATGGAGGCACCGGCAAGGACCACCGACTGGGGAGAGCTGTCGGCGTGGATCGCCGGCACCACTTCCTCGGCGATGGCCTGGTGGTACTGGTTGAACAGCCACATCCGGTGCTCGGGCGACCCCTCGTTGCGCTGCAGCGCCTGGCCCGCGGCACTGTCACACGAGTAGACCTTGATCCGGCCGGCCTCGATCATCGGGGCCAGGGTGCCGACCAGGTGGTGGCGCTCGACCTCCTCCGCGTCGCCGCCGGCCGTCGGGAACAGCAGCACGGGCACGCCGTAGTGGCCCCAGCGGACCAGCGAGATGTCTCGACCCATCCGCTCCGAGTGCCAGCGTTCGGTGACCTTCATGCCGTCCTCCATCTGGTCGGGTGCATCTACTCGTACACGAACTTCTGGGGTCCGGGGAACAGCCACGACAGCCCGTCTCGCAGGCGGTCGCGCCAGTCCTCCCAGTTGTGGCCGTCGCGCGCCTCGACGTACTTCACCGTCATGCCGGCGCCGCGGAAGACCGGCACCATCGACCGGTTGGGGGTGATCAGCGGTTCGTACGTCCCGCAGCTCATGAACAGCCGCTCGACCGGCGCCGTCGGCTTGGCGCGGTAGCGGTTGACGAACTTCACCACCGGGTCGAACGCCGGCCCGCCGCCGTGGTCGGTGCCGATGTCGGTGAAGACCAGCGACGCCGACTGCAGGAACAGCGACCCGAAGACCCCGGGGTAGCGCACCGCCGTGGACAGCGACGCGATCCCGCCGAAGCTCGACCCCATCAGGCAGCGCGCCTCTGGGTCGTCGACCAGGGGCAGTCGCTCGGCCAGCGTGGGCAGCAGCTCGCGCGCGATGAACCGGGCGTGCGGCGCGTGGTTCGGGTACTCCCGCAACCGGTCCCGGGGTGGGACGAACGCCGCGATGAGGGGAGCGACGTCGAGCCGGTGGATCAGGTTGTCCAGCACCGTCTTCATCGCCGCGTAGTTGAGGTAGTCGTCGCCGTCGTGCACGACGAGCAGCGGGTAGCGCAGGGAGGGGTTGTAGCGCGCCGGCAGGTAGAGCTTGACCGGCTGCTCGCGACGCAGCGCCTTCGACCGGAAGGTGTCCTCGACGAGCTCGCCGGGGCGGGCCTCGGGGTCGTGGTGCACCCAGTCCGGCACCTCGTAGCCGGTGGCGGCACACACCGAGCTCGACCCCATCGGCGAGTGCGCCACCCGGGGGTTGAGCGGGTCGTTGAAGGTCTCGTAGCGGTCGCCGTAGCGGGTCTCGAGCTGGTACTCGACCCGGGAGCCGTTGGGCAGCACCGTGGTCACGGCCCAGAGGTCGGTGTCGGGCAGCCGCTTCATGGGCAGGGGGTCGGGCAGCCCGACGACGCGGTGCCGCACCCGCACCTCGTCGGCCTCGCCGCGGAAGAGGAACGTCGCCCGCTCCCCCTCGATGATCGGCGCCCCGTGGCGGGCGACGAACCGGTCGAGTACGGCGTCGTCGACGGGCAGGCGCTCCCGGAGCCGGTTGACGGCCAGCCGTCCCTCGCTCACGAGACACCTCCCCGACCATTGGTCCCCAGCTCGTGCACCGCGCCGTCGATGCCGAGGATCCGCGCACCGCGGGGGAGGCCGCCGTCCGCGGTGAGCTCGAGGGCGGTGCCGTCGTCGAGCAGGACGCAGTGCTGGTCGGTGAACCTCCGGGCCATGACGGCACAGCGGTCCCGGTCGTCGAGCCGCAGCCGGCGTCGGGCGTGCGGCAGGGCCACGATCCCCTGCACCCGGCCCAGCCCGCGGTCGAACACCTCGGCCTCGGTGTTCCCCTCCGGGCCGTGGTCGTGGAACAGCACGACCCGCTCGGTCAACGCCATCGCCCCGGCCGACCAGGCGATCACCGGCACGTCGTCGGGGATGGTGATCGCGAAGAGCCGAAGGGTCCGCAGGAGGGTGCCGACGTGACCACCGGTCAGCACGACCGCCGCCGACTGCCCGAGCAGGTCCGCCAGCTCCCCCCGGTGCCAGCCGATCACTCCGCTGGAGTCGATCGGCGCCGCCGCTTCGAGGTCGGCATAGAGTCCCTTGAGCTGGGCGGCGTACCACTGGTCGATGTGGCGGACGACCTCGATCGAGTCGTCCAGGGCCGCGTGTGCCGTGGCCTCGCCCCGAACCCGCCCCTCACCTTCGCGCGTGCGGCGCTGCACGGCATACACACCGTCCATGGCGTTCTGCAGGCGCAGCCGGTAGAGGGACAGGAGCGCGTCGTGGCGGTCGCGGAAGGCGAGCGCGGCGCTGCCGAACGCCTCGTCCTTGGTGATCACGTCGAGGCTGCGGTGGTAGAGCCGCAGGTGGCGGGTGTCGCCGCCCAGGACCGTGTCGAGCTCGTCGACGACGTCCTCACGCTCCTCCCACCCGGCGTTGATCGTCGCGACGGGTCCGTCGACACCGAGGGAACGCAGGGCGGTGCCGGCCGTGGTCATGAACCGTTGCGGCCCGAGGAGGACGGTGCGCATCAGGGGTCGGGACTAGCCCGCGTGGACGTGGATGGTGCGGCCCACGTCGTCGAGCATCCCGCGCAGGGTGTCGTAGTCGGGGTGCCGCATCCGCACGTAGGCGTTGGCCATGTATCCCGCCTCGACCGGCTGGGTGTGGTGGCCCACCGGCGGGAAGTGGCCGTCGATGATCCACTCCCCGTGGCGGCGCTGGATCTCCTCGATGCCGCTGTAGCCGGTGATGTGGCCGTCGGCGTCCGGACGCAGGGCGATGATGCCGGCGGAGTAGGGGCGACGCATCGGCGACTCGGGGACGCCGTGGGTGATGATGTGCGCCCACTCGCGGTAGACGTCCACGTCGTTGCTCGCGGAGTAGAGGTCCCAGCAGCCGACTCCCGGAGGGCGGCAGCCGATCTCGGAGAACTTCAGGCCCTTGGGTCCGTGGAACCACTCCATGTGGGTCGCACTGGTCCCGATGCCCAGGGCCTCGATGACCTTGGCGCCCATCGCGGCGACCTCGGTGTAGAACGACGAGTCGGCCATCCGGTTGGTGGTCGCGAACTGGGGGGAGATCCAGCGGCTGCGCATCGCCTCGAGGACGTTGGGGTAGTAGTGCGTGGTCCAGTCGTGGACGACGTGGCCGTCCTTGGCGATGGTGTCGTAGAAGCCCTCGTGGCCCTCAACGAACTCCTCGATCGCGATCGAGGCCGCACCGTGCGAGCCGAACTCCGTGAGCGCGTGGGCCAGCTCGGTGTCGTTGTCGACCCGCATCGTGTCCTTGGCGCCGGCGCCGTCGCGCGGCTTGAGGATGAGCGGGTAGCCGACCGCCTCGGCGAAGGCCCAGGCCTCGTGGGCGTGGTCGATGGCGGCGGACGCGGCAGTGGGGACACCCACCTCGCGCAGGGCCTGCTTCATCGACGGCTTGTCGCGGCACAGCCAGGTGGTGCGCACCGACGTGCCGGGGATGCCGGTGGCCTCCCGGACCTGCGCGGCGACCATGGTGTGCGCCTCGACCGTGGCCTCGAGCCCGTCCACCCAGACCTTGGACTGGATGAACTGCACGGCCTCGGTCATCGCCCGCAGGTCGGTGACCGACCCGACCTTGTAGTAGCCGCTCATCGCGGTGCGGAGCTCGTCGTCGAGGGTGTACTCGTCGGACTCCCCGATGCCGATGACGTTGGCCCCGACCGACGCGAGCGCGAGGGCGAACCGACGCTGGTTGGCAGGGAACCCCGGCTCCACGAAGACGATGTTCACGGCCCCGACTCTAGCCACGCGAGGCGGTCCGTGCGCGCGCCCGGGGTCGCCATGAGCCGCTGGTCAGGCCAGGAACGCCCAGGAGTCACGGACCCGCTGGGTCCACCACGCAACGCGGTCGGCGGGGGCTGCCCACCGCGCGAGCAGTGCCTCGTCCGCCTCGACCCGCCCGACCGGGAGCACCCCTGCGCGCGGGAGGAGCGGGGCGTCCGTGACGTCGCCACCCAGCAGCGCGACGGTGCCCAGCCCGCAGGCGAACGGCAGCTCGGGCAGCGCCGCGGCCAGCGCGACCCCCGCGGCCATGCCCACGGAGGTGTCGAGAGCCGAGGAGACCACGGCGGGCAGCCCGCACTCGCCGACCACCTCCAGCGCGCGCGACACCCCGCCGAGCGGGGCGACCTTGACGACGACCAGGTCGGCCGCCTCCTCGCGTGCCACCCGCACCGGGTCCTCGGCCTTGCGGATCGACTCGTCGGCGGCCACCAACACGTCGGTGCCGTGGCGGGCCAGCGCCAGGCGCAGCTCGCGCAGCTCGCTCACCTCCGCGCACGGCTGCTCCGCATACTCCAGCCGGTATGCCGCGAGGCGGCTGAGCGCGTCGGTCGCCTCCCGCACCGACCACCCGCCGTTGGCGTCCACCCGGATCCGCCCGGCCGGGCCCAGCACGTCGCGCACGGCGGCCACGCGGTCGAGGTCGTCCTCGAGACCCTGGCCGCGCTCGGCGACCTTGACCTTGGCCGTCGTCGCGCCCTCGAACCGCGCGAGCACCCCGGCCACGTCTGCGGCGGACACCGCCGGAACGGTCGCGTTGACCGGGACGACGTCGCGGCGCGGCGCCGGCCACCGGCCCCACCCCGCCTCGACCGCGGCCGCGAGCCAGCGGGACGACTCGGCCGGCCCGTACTCGACGAACGGGGAGAACTCCGCCCACCCGGACGGGCCGCGCAGCAGTGCCGCCTCGCGCTCGGTGACCCCGCGGAAGCGGACCCGCATGGGGATCGACACGACCCGCAGCCCCGCGAGCAGCTCCTCGACGGGAGGCAGCTCGGGCAGGCTCGGCGACGTCATGCGCCCCATTGCAGCAGACGCGCCCGGACCGTGGCTGTCGGCCCGGGCGCGACCCCTGCGGTCAGTGGTCTTCGTGCGCGCTCAGCTGGTTGCGGATCTCACCTGCCGGGTACTTCGTGCTGTGGACGTTGGCATAGGTCGAGTCGGCCCGGATTGCCGACAGCAGCTCGGCGAACTCCCCCGGCGCAATCCCCTGCCCGGTGGGGCCGATGACGTCGGAGGCGTCGAGGACCCCGCTCACCTCACCGGGGTTGGTCGTCGGGCAGGCAGGGGTGACCACGCCCGGAGGGGCGCCGACGTTGCTGCACAGGAAGACGCTGACCCCGCCCGTCTGCGACGGCGACCCGAAGTGGATGTGCGACTGGGTGACGGTGCCCTCGAGGTTGGCGTAGCGCACCCGGTAGGCGATCGTGCCAGCCACCGGGTCGATCCGCAGCCGGATCGAGCCCTGCCCGCTGGTCGACAGGGCCAGCGGTGTCTCGTGGAAGCCGCTGAGGCGTTCGGTGATCGTGAACGGCGTCTGGCTGCCACCGCCGTCGGCCGAGGCGGCAGCCGTGACCGCCGCGACGCCCACCGCGCCGAGCCCTGCTGCCGTGGCGAGCACGCCCCACTGCTTGAGTCTGTTCATGCAGTCCTCCTGACGGTTCCGGGGGCCTGGCTGCCCCCATCAGGTGGAGACGAGGCAGCGGGTCGCGCAGTTCACCCGGGCGGGTCCCGCGGTCCGGACAGTGCACCCCGGACATCCACCGACAACCCGCATGGAATAGGCGCGTGGAATAGGCATGGACGGGAATCCGCTGCACCGATGGCCCCGAACCCCACCCGAAAGGTGCCCCGTGCCGACTCTCTCCGACTTCACCGCCACCACCCTCACCGGTGAGGAGCAGCCGCTGGCCGAGTACGCCGGCAAGGTCGCCCTCGTCGTCAACACCGCCAGCGAGTGCGGCTTCACCCCCCAGTTCGAGGGCCTGGAGAAGCTGTACGGCGAGTACGAGGAGAAGGGCCTGGTCGTGCTGGGCTTCCCGTGCAACCAGTTCGGCGGCCAGGAGCCCGGTGACGAGGCCCAGATCGGCGAGTTCTGCCAGCGCAACTACGGGGTGAGCTTCCCGATGTTCGCCAAGGTCGACGTGAACGGCGACGACGCCCACCCGGTCTTCGACTGGCTGAAGTCGGAGAAGGGCGGCCTGCTCGGCGGCGCGATCAAGTGGAACTTCACCAAGTTCCTCGTCGGTCGCGACGGCACGGTCCTCAAGCGCTACGGCTCGACCACCAAGCCCGAGGACATCGCCAAGGACCTCGAGGAAGCCCTCGCCGCCTGACCCGCCCTCGCCGCCTGACCCCACCCGTCCCAGCTTTATCGGGTCTTGGGACAACGTTGAGCCTCACCCCGGAACGGTTCCGGGGTGAGGCTCAACGTTTCGGGGCGAAGCGCAGGACTCCGGGTCAACCCTGGCGGCTGTCGTCCGCGTCAGCACCGACCCACGCATCCAGCCCAGCGCCGCCACCAGCGCCCGGACGGTGTCCTTCTGCGAGCAGGTTCGCGCCGCACCCACGACCGAGTCGACCCGGAGTCCTGCGCTTCACCGTCCTCGGCTAGCAGCCACCACGGTGGGGTATGCCGCGTGGGCGACCACGCGGCATACCTCGCCTCCGGCGCGGCTAGGCTCGCGCAGGTGAGCGAGCAGCCAGTGGTGAGCCAGCCCTTCGACCCCGACGCGTGGGACGCGGTGGAGGGTTTCGAGTTCACCGACATCACCTACCACCGGGCGCGCGAGGTGGGGGCGGTGCGGATCGCCTTCGACCGGCCCGAGGTGCTCAACGCGTTCCGCCCGCACACCGTCGACGAGCTCTACCAGGCCCTCGACCACGCGCGCCGCACCCCCGATGTCGGGGTCGTGCTGATCACGGGAAACGGCCCGGGTCCGGAGGGATCGGGCAGCGCCGGCCAGTGGGCGTTCTGCTCGGGGGGCGACCAGCGGATCCGCGGCCGGTCGGGCTACCAGTACGCGGAGGGTGACACCGCGGACACCGTCGACCAGCGCCGGGTGAAGGCCGAAGGTGGCCGCCTCCACATCCTCGAGGTGCAGCGACTCATCCGCACGATGCCGAAGGTGGTCATCGCGGTGGTGGGCGGGTGGGCTGCCGGTGGTGGCCATTCCCTGCACGTCGTGTGCGACCTCACGATCGCCAGCCGCGAGCACGCGCGGTTCAAGCAGACCGATGCCGACGTCGGCTCCTTCGACGGCGGCTACGGCTCGGCCTACCTCGCCAAGATGGTCGGCCAGAAGTTCGCTCGCGAGATCTTCTTCCTCGGCCGCACCTACTCCGCCGACGACATGCACCGCATGGGCGCGGTCAACCTGGTCAGCGGGCACGCCGAGCTCGAGTCGGACGCGCTGCAGGTCGCCCGCGAGATCATGGGCAAGAGCCCGCAGGCGCAGCGGATGCTCAAGTTCGCGTTCAACCTGCTCGACGACGGATTGATGGGCCAGCAGGTCTTCGCCGGCGAGGCGACCCGGCTGGCCTACATGACCGACGAGGCCCTGGAGGGCCGCGACCAGTTCCTCGAGAAGCGCGACCCCGACTGGTCGCCGTACCCCTGGTACTTCTGAGCCTCGTACTTCTGAGCCGCTGAGCCGGACCCACGGGTCTCAGCGCCAGGTGGCCATCATCCGGTAGGCGCCCAGGAACCGGTCCTGAAACCACCACCGACTTGTTGCCACCTGCTCCTCACCGAGCCGCGTTCTCGGCGCGTGGTGACCACCTGAGCGCAACAAGTCCAGCGTCAGCCGGAGCCGCCGAGGTCCACCTCGAAGGCCTCGTAGACCAGGTCGGCGCCGATCTGCCGGTGCCGCACCAGCTGGCCCATCAGGGTGGTGACCTCCTCGCGGAAGGCGGGTAGGTCCGCGATGGTCCCCCCGTGCTCCAGCACCGCGAGGTAGCCACCGATCGCCTCGGCGTACCGCTCGTGCTCGCCGGTCAGCCGGTCGACCGCGGCGATCAACCGTGGCGCACCGTGCCGCACGCCGTCGTAGATCCCGCCGGGTCGCTCGGTCAGGTCGATGTGGTCACGGAAGTCGTGCGACAGCTCGGCCAGCGCGGCCCGCACCCGCTCGCGCCAGGCGCCACCGCGGGCGATCGGGGAGGCGAGCGCCTCGTCGACGGCCGCCACCGAGTCGCGCAGCTCACTGCGGTGGGCACGCACCCGCTCGATGTATGCCGCGAAGTCGGCGTCCATGGCACCTCCCGACCCCATCGTCCCGCCCCGGGTGAGCCCCGTCCAGCGGAGTCCGCGCACCGGTCGAGACCCCCAACACGGTCACCGGACGAGCCGCTCGAGGCCCAACGAGTCGGTCAGCACCTCCATCGCCTTCAGCACCAACGCCATCTGACGTTCGTCCTCCTCTCATACCCCCTTCATGCCCGCTCGCGCCCCAGGGTTCGGTGCCAACCCTCAGTGTGGCCACGAACCCCGCACTAGCCTGAGCGCGTGACGTCGCTGCGACCGCTGGCCATCGCTGCCGGCCCGGACGCCGTGGCCGCGATCCCGGTCCTGCGCAGGGCGCTGGACGGCGAGTTCGCCGTCCTCCCGTATGCCGCCTCCTCGCCTCCGCCGCCGACCCCCGACGGCGCCGTCCCCGACGACGGCACCGCCCTGGTCGTCGGCACGTCCGGCTCGACCGGCAGCCCCAAGCTGGCGATGCTGCCGGCCACCGCTCTGTCCGCGAGCGCCGCCGCGACCCACGACCGGCTCGGGGGCCCGGGCGCGTGGCTGCTGGCCATGCCTGCACACCACATCGCCGGCGTGCAGGTGCTGCTGCGGTGCGTCGCGGCCGGCACCGAGCCCGGGTTCGTCGACCTGTCCGACGGGTTCACCGCCGACGCCTTCACCCGAGCGGCCACCACCTTCGCCACGACCACGGCCGAAGCCGGGGACGGGGCCGGCGCCGCCGCCCGCCGCTACACCGCCCTCGTGCCGACCCAGCTCGGGCGACTGCTCGCCGACGAGTCCGCGACCGCCGCGCTGGCCGGGTTCGACGCCGTCCTCGTGGGGGGCGCCGCCAGCCCGCCGGCGCTGCTCGCCCGCGCGAGGGAGGCAGGGGTCCGGGCCGTCACCACCTACGGCATGAGCGAGACCTGCGGCGGCTGCGTCTACGACGGCGAGCCGCTGACCGGGACCACGGTCCGCGCCGATCCCGAGGGTCGGCTCCTGCTCGGCGGCCCGACCCTGGCCACCGGCTACCTCGGTCGCCCGGACCTGACGGACGCCGCGTTCGTCACCGACGACGCCGGGACGCGGCGGTTCCGCACCGATGACGTCGGGCACCGGGACGAGCGGGGTCGCTGGCACATCGACGGTCGGCTCGACGACCTCATCACCACCGGCGGCCTCAAGGTCGCGCCCCGGCTCGTCGAGGAGGCCCTGACCGCCCTGCCCTGGATCGCCGAGGCCGTGGTGGTCGGGACGCCCGACGACCAGTGGGGACAGGTCGTCAGCGCGGCGATCGTGCCGGCCCCCGATGCGCCGGGACCCGGCTCCGCGGCACCCACGGTGACGTCCCTGCGCGAGCAGCTGCGCGGCATACTCCCGCCGCACGCGCTGCCCCGACGGCTCCTGGTGCTGACCACGATCCCGGTGCGCGGGCCGGGCAAGCCGGACCGGGTGGCGGTCGCTGATCGGTTCGCCGCCGACGCGTGACACCATGGGGTCATGATCCGGCTGCTGCCCTGGCTGCTGACGATCGCGGTGACCGTCTACGCCGTGGTCGACTGCATCCAGACTGACGACGCGCAGGTCAGGGGCCTGCCCAAGTTGTTGTGGCTGTTGCTGATCCTGCTCTTCCCGATCGTCGGTGCGATCGCCTGGTTCATCGCCGGCCGGCCGCAGCGAGGCGCCGCCGGGCGCGGACCCGGGGGCGGGCCGCGTGGGCCATCTCACCGTCCGCCGCCCCCGCGTGGCCCCGACGACGACCCGGACTTCCTCCGTAGGCTCTGAGCCTGACGACCAGTCGTCCGCACCACCCGCACCTGCCCGCACCACCTCGAGCGAGAACAGCACCCTCCATGGCCACCCTGAACCAGTGGATCGCCGGCGCCCGCCCGCGCACCCTCCCCGCCGCCATCGCCCCCGTCGTCGTGGGGACCGCCGCCGCCGTCCCGCTGGACCGGGCGGACCTCGGGCTCGGCCTGCTGGCCCTCCTGGTGTCCGTCGGGCTGCAGGTCGGGGTCAACTACGCCAACGACTACTCCGACGGCATCCGCGGCACCGACGGCGAACGGGTGGGCCCGGTGCGGCTGGTCGGCCAGCACCTCGCCGACCCCGCGAACGTCAAGCTGATGGCGTTCGCGTTCTTCGGGTTCGCCGCGCTCGTCGGCCTGGCCCTGGTGGCCCTCAGCGAGGCCTGGGTGATGATCCCGCTCGGCGCGCTGGCCGTCCTCGCCGCGTGGAAGTACACCGGCGGCGCCAACCCCTACGGCTACCGCGGGCTCGGCGAGGTCTACGTCTTCCTGTTCTTCGGGCTGATGGCCACCCTGGGCACGCTCTACACGCAGGCCAAGGAGCTCAGCTGGGTCGGCGTCGCCGGGGCCGTCGGGGTCGGCGCGATCGCCTCGGCGATCCTCGTGGTCAACAACCTGCGCGACATCCCCACCGACCGCGAGAGCGGCAAGCTGACCCTGGCCGTCCGGCTCGGTGACAAGGGCACCCGCTGGTTCTACGCGCTGCTGGTCCTCATCGCGGTCGCGATGGTGGTCGTGGTTGCGCTCCAGCACCCGCTCGCCTGGCTCGCGGTGCTGTCGCTGGGGCTGCTCTGGAAGCCCTTCCAGGCGCTGCGCACCGGCGCCACCGGACGCGACCTCGTGCCGGTGCTCGCCGCGACCGGCCTGTTCGAGGTCGGGTATGCCGTGCTGCTGGCCGTCGGGATCGCCTTCAGCGGCTGAGCCGGTCAGCAGCCAGCGGGTCGGTCAGCGGTACTCGACCGGTCCGCCGCGCTCGTCCTCGGCGTCCTCGGCCGCTTCGTCGGCGCCACTGACCGCCGGGGTGCCGGCCTGCTTGGCCGCAGCCCGGCGTTCGATCCGCCGGGCCAGCTCGGCCGTGCTCTCCTCGCGGAACCGGGCGAGCACGAAGTACGACAGCACCATCGAGATCAGGGCGCTGAGGACGAGCAGCATCCACTGCTGGTCCTGGTCACGCAGCCCGAGCAGCCACAGCAGCGACAGCACGCCGAAGAAGATCAGCAGTCGCAGGACGGAGTAGCGCAGCATCTACAGCCCCGAGTAGGAGTGCTGGCCGACGAAGAACACGTTCACGACGGCGAAGTTGACGATGATGCAGGCGTAGCCCGCGAGAGCGATGTAGGTCGCGGTCTGGCGGCTGATGCCACTGGTCGCCCGCGAGTGCAGGTATGCCGCGTAGACGACCCAGATGACGAAGGTCCAGACCTCCTTCGGGTCCCAGTTCCAGTAGGACGCCCAGGCCTGGCGCGCCCAGATGGCGCCGGCGATGAGGGTGAACGTCCAGAGGGGGAAGGCGACGATGTGCAGGCTGTAGGCGGTCCGCTCGATCGCGGGGGTCTCGGGGAACCGGTCGAGCACGCTGGCCCGCCCCGACCGCTCGAACGCGTCCTTGAGCAGGTAGACCACGCTCAGGGCGGCCCCGATCGTGAACACCGCGGTGGCCAGCGTGGCCACCGTGACGTGGATGACGAGCCAGTAGCTGCGCAGGGACGGCATCAGCTCGGAGGCCTCGGTGTACCAGACCGCGACGGCCATGCCGAGGACGAGCAGCACCGGACCGGTGATGAACAGCCCCAGCCAGCGCAGGTCGCGTCGGGTCGACCAGATCGAGTAGGCCAGCACGGTGAACATCGAGCCCATGACGGCGAACTCGAACATGTTGCCCAGCGGCCAGCGGTGCACGGCCACCCCGCGCAGGACCACCGACAGCAACAACAGGAAGCCGCCGAGCCAGGTCGTGGTGGAGCCGATCCCGGCTGCCTTCGCCGCGCGGGAGGACAGCTCGGGGCGGGCCGGTGCCTCGGCCTGCACGGGAGCGCCCGCGCCGACGAGCTCGCGGTCGCGGGCGGCTGCGCCGGCGGGCAACCGGTCGCGGGCCGGGAGCAGAGCCGCCAGGTAGACGGCGTGGCAGACCATCGCGATCGTGAAGACCGCCATCGCCGAGTAGAGGCTCAGGTTGGCGTAGCCGGCCAGGCTCTCGTTGGTCATCCTCGTGCGTCCAATCTGCTGTCCAGCTCGGGCTCGCGTTCCGGGTCGGGCTCGGTTCCAGGGTCGGGCTCGGTTCCAGGGTCGGGCCCGCGACCCGGTTCGGTGCCGAACCGGGTCTCCAGGTCGGCGACCAGCTGGTCGACCAGCTCCTGGAGCCCGTCGTCGTCGCCCTTGGCGAGGCCGCCGACGGCTACCACGGTACGACCCGGCGCCGTGGCGGGGGAAACCCGCACGAAGACCCGCCTGCGTCGGACCACCAGGGAGCAGATCAGCCCGGCGAGGGCGAGGAGCGCGGCGACCAGGGTGACGTACTTGCCCGGGTCGTGGCGGATCGACAGCCCGGCGAACCGCTCCACCCCGTCGAAGCTGATGCTGCCCCGTCCGTCGGGCAGCTGGTAGGTCTGCCCCGGCTCGAGCCAGATGCGCAGCGGGTCGCCCTTGTCGCTCTTGAGCTGGGTCATCCTGGCCGTGTCGAGCAGGTAGACCGACTGCGGCCGCCCACCCGGGAAGAGCTCCCCCTCGTAGACGGTGAGGGCCAGCGCCGGCTTCTTCGCGTCCGGGAAGACCGAGATCGGGCCGAGCTCCTTGTCGATGGTGGCGGTCGGCAGGAACAGCCCGGAGAACCCGAGCTGCTTCGGCTGGGCGCCGGTCACCTTCACGACCCCGACGGACTTGTAGTTGTTGTCCTGGGCCAGGAACGGCGTCGGCGCGCTGTAGACCTTGTCGCCCTTGGCGTCGCGGACCGTGATGACCGGGGCGTAGCCGTTGCCGAGGAGGAAGACCCCGGCGCCGTCCATCTCGAGGGGGTGGTTGACCTTGATCGTCGACTGCCGGTCAGGCGAGGACGGCGTCGCCTTGGTCGTCACATGGGCGGTGAAGTCGCGTGGCGAGCCGAACTGGCCACGCCCGGTGACGTTCTCCTCGAAGGTGGCGTCGAGCTGGTCCACCGTGAGCTCGAACGGCGAGAGGCTGTCCGGGTCGACCCAGGGCCCCGGGCTGAACGTGTCGTAGCGCGCGAGGGTGTTGGCGAAGGACTGGCCGACCGGGATGATCACGTCGCCCTTCCACCCGAACAGGTGCCCGATGGCGACGCCGACGATGACGAAGATCAGCGACAGGTGGAAGACGAGGTTGCCGGTCTCCTTGAGGTGCCCCTTCTCGGCACTCACGGAGGCGTCGTCGTGCGACACGAGACGGAACCGCTTGGCGCGCAACAGCTCCCGCGACGCGGCCACGACCTCGTCCTCGGTCGCCGCGACCTCGACCGTGCCACCGGTGGACAGCCGCGCGGGACGCGCTGGGGCCTTCGGCGGAGCCGAGCGCATCGCCTTCCAGTGCACCTTGCTGCGCGGCAGCACGCAACCGACCAGCGAGATGAACAGGAGCAGGTAGATCGCCGCGAACCACGGCGAGGCGTAGACCTCGAAGAAGCCGAGGCGGTCGAGCCACGGCCCGGCCTTCGGGTGGTTGGCGATGTAGTCGGCCGTGCGTGCCGCGTCGATGCTGCGCTGCGGCCAGATCGACCCCGGCACCGCCCCGACCGCGAGCAGCAGCAGGAGGAAGAGCGCGGTGCGCATGCTGGTCAGCTGGCGCCACATCCAGCGCAGCCAGCCGATCGGGCCCAGGGTGGGCTGGGTGATGCTGTCGGTCACGTCAGATCACCGTCTGGAAGCCGTTGACGAGGGTGGTCTGCAGGTGCCGGGTCAAGGAGTCCCAGAGCCCCGTGACGAGGAGGACGCCGACCACGAAGAGCAGCGCCCCACCGAACAGCTGGATGCCGCGTTGCCGGCTCCGCAGGAACGCCGAGACCCGGCCGAACCGCTCGTAACCCGCGGCGATCAGCAGGAAGGGCACTCCGAGCCCGAGCGAGTAGAGCAGCGCGAGCACGACCCCCCGGGTGACGGCCGAGTCGCTGCCGGAGGCGGCGGCCAGCACCTGCACGGCGCCGAGCGTGGGACCGGTGCAGGGCGCCCAGCCGAGGCCGAAGACGGCTCCGAGCAGTGGCGCGCCGGCCAGGCCGGACGCCGGGCGCCGGTGCAGCTTGAGCTCCCGCTGGGTCCCGGCGCCGATGAAGACCAGGGCCATCAGGATCACCACGACCCCACCGACCCGCATCAGCGCCTCGCGGTGCTCGATCAGGGTCGAGCCCACCACCCCGGCAATGAGGACGGTGGTGGTCATGAAGACGACCGTGAAGCCGAGGACGAACAGCAGCGCCCCCAGGACCATCCGGTGCCGCTTGCGGTCGGCGAGCGACTCGTCGGACAGCCCGGTGACGTAGCCGAGGAACCCCGGCACGAGCGGCAGCACGCAGGGCGACGCGAACGAGACCAGGCCCGCGAGGAGGGCCACGGCCATCGCCACCGGCAGGGCGCCGGAGCTCACCGTGTTCGCGGCATCAGCAGTCATCAGGTCGCGTTCTACTGCTCGGCCAGGACGTCGTCGACCAGCCCGGTGAGCGTCGACGTCGTGACCGCCCCGCTGACGCGGGCAGCGATCCGGCCCTGGCGGTCGAGCACCAGCGTCGTGGGCGGCGAGGTGACCTTGCCCTGCAGGGAGAGGATGGTCCGACCGCTCGGGTCGTCGAGCGACGGGAAGGGGATGCCCCAGCGGGCCGCCGTCGCCCGACCGGAGTCGGGGTTGTCGCGGTAGTTGATGCCCATGAAGACCACGGGCTTGTCGCCCGCGGTCAAGGTCTCGGCAGCCTTCTTGAGGTCGGGCGCCTCGGTCTCGCACGGCGGGCACCAGGACGCCCAGAGGTTGAGCACGGCGACCTTGCCGACGGCCTCCTGCGAGGACCACTCCTTGGCGTCGAGGGTCGTGCCGGTGAGGGCAACCGGCTTCTTGCGGTCGCCGACCGCGATGGTCTCGATGTTGCCGTCGCCCGAGATATAGCCCTGGCGGTTGCCCGACTTCGCTTGTGCCGCAATGGAGTTCGGGTCATCACTGCACCCGGAAAGCGCCACGAGCAGGAGGGGAGCCACGAGCAGCGCAGCCGCACGCGGCATACGTCGTCCGCGGCTCACCCGGTGCCCCCGTGGGACTGGGCGAGGAGCGACGCAGCGGGCTCCGAGTAGGTGAGCGACTCGAGCTCGTCGCCCACGTAGGTGAGTGTCGTCAGCGAGGCGAGGCGGCACTCCCGCTTGCGCGGGTCGTGCCACAGGCGCTTGCCCATCAGCGCGTTGCGCGCGGTCCAGATCGGCAGCTGGTGCGAGACGATCACCGCCTCGTGGCCACGCGCGGCGCTGCGTGCGTCGGCGATCGCCGCCGACATCCGCTCGGCGATCTCGGCGTAGGCCTCGCCCCACGAGGGACGGAACGGGTTGACCAGCTTGGACCAGTGCGACGGGTGGACAAAGTCGAGCGGGCTCATGCCGCCGACCAGCTGACCCTCGAAGTCGTTGGCCGCCTCGATCACCCGGTCGTCCGTGGTGATCTCGACCCCGTGCGCCTCCGCGACCGGCGTGGCCGTCTCCTGGGCGCGCAGCAGCGACGACGCGACGACGTGGGTGACGTCGTGGTCGGCGAGGTGGTCGGCGACCGTGCGGGCCATCTCGTGACCGAGGTCGGACAGGCGGTAGCCGTCGAGGCGTCCGTAGAGGACCCCGTCGGGGTTGTGCACCTCACCGTGGCGCATGAGGTGCACCACGGTGCGGTCGGCTTGGCTGGTCACGAGTCGATTGTCGCAAACGCCTCGGCGGCCGCCGACGCCGCGCCGGGCAGCGCCGCAAGCACCCGGTCGACCGCGGCCTCGTCGTGCGCCCCGCTGACGAACCACGACTCGAACGCGCTCGGCGGGAGGTAGACCCCCTGGCTCAGCATCGAGTGGAAGAACGCCGAGTAGGCCGGCACGTGCTGGGCCTTCGCCTCGTCGTAGTCGCGCACTGCGCCGTCCCGGAAGAAGACACTGAACATGCTGCCCGCCCGCTGGATCACGTGCGGGACACCGGCTGCGCCGAGCTGCTCGTCGAGCCCTGCCGTCAGGGCGTCGGCGACCTCGTCGAGGCGCGTGTAGAGAGCCGGCGTGCACAGCTCGAGGGTGGCCAGGCCTGCAGCGGTCGCCACCGGGTTCCCCGACAGGGTGCCCGCCTGGTAGACCGGTCCGAGCGGGGCCAGGAGGGCCATCACGTCGGCGCGTCCACCGAAGGCCGCGGCCGGGAAACCGCCACCCATCACCTTGCCGAACGTGAACAGGTCCGGCGGTCCCGCGGCATACGGGCCCTCGAGGCCGAACCATCCCGCCTCGCTGCACCGGAAACCGGTCATCACCTCGTCGGAGATGAGGAGGGCCCCGTGGGCGGCGGTGATGCGGCGCAGCCCCTCGGTGAAGCCGGGCGCGGGCGGCACCACGCCCATGTTGCCGGGCGACGCCTCGGTGATGAGCGCGGCGATCTCGCTGCCCCGCTCGGCGAACGCGGCCGCCACGGCATCGAGGTCGTTGAACGGCAGCACGATGGTCTCGGCGGCCATCTCCTTGGGGACCCCGGCGGAGTCGGGCAGCGCGAACGTCGCCACCCCCGAGCCGGCCTGGGCGAGGAGCGAGTCGACGTGCCCGTGGTAGCAGCCGGCGAACTTCACGACGAGCGAGCGACCGGTGTAGCCCCGGGCCAGGCGGATCGCGCTCATCGTCGCCTCGGTGCCGCTGGACACGAGCCGCACCTGCTCGACCGGCTCGACGCGGCGGACGATCTCCTCGGCGAGGGCCACCTCGTTCTCGCTGGGGGTGCCGAAGGAGAAACCCCGCGCGGAGGCGTCGAGCACCGCGCGCTGCACCTGCGGGTGGCCGTGCCCGAGGATCATCGGACCCCACGAGCAGACCAGGTCGACGTACTCGCGGCCGTCCGCGTCGGTCAGGTAGGGGCCGTTGCCGGACACCATGAACCGTGGCGTCCCCCCGACGGCCCGGAAGGCGCGCACCGGCGAGTTCACCCCGCCCGGGGTCACCGCGAGGGCCCGCTCGAGGAGGGCCTGTGAGACAGGTGCGTCGAAGGGGTATGCCGTGCTGGCGCCAGTCATGGCGCCATTGTCCCAGCCGAGCCTGAGTGCGACGGCAGGGGGCGGCGTGGTGGGGTCAGCGCCTGCTGTGCGGGGCGGTGGCTTCGTGGGCCCGGGCCTCGCGGGCCACGGCGGGGTGCTCGCCCTCGGCGCCGCCGGGGGCCAGGGCGCTGCGGATCAGGTCCATCGCCTCGCCCAGCGCCGAGAACAGCGGTGGGGGCACGGGGTCGAGCACCGCCCGTCGGACGCTGGCGACGTGCACCCTCGCCATGTCCTGCACGGCCTGCCAGCCGCGCTCGGTGAGGACCAGCTCGACGCCGCGCTTGTCGTCGAGGCAGGACTCGCGCACGACCCAGCCGCGCTTCTCGAGCCGGGTGGCCGTGTGGGTGAGGCGGCTGCGGGACTGCACGACGAGGTCAGCCAGGCTGGACATCCGCAACCGACGCCCCGGGCTCTCGGAGAGCATCGAGATGATCTCGTACTCGGTCAGCTGGACCCCGTGCGACTGCAGGTCGCGGTCGAGGGCCTCCTCGATGAGCCGACTCCCGCGCAGATAGGCACGCCAGGCCCGCTGTTCGTCCTCGCTGAGCCACTGCGGCTCACCCGATGGGGTGCTCATGAGCAGGAAGTATGACAGGTGGACAGTTAGTTGAAATATTAATGAAGTCTGCTACGTTCGAAGAGATGAAGCGGATGGGACCGTCCCGGACGCAGACCCCCCTACAGGAGATATTCATGGCAAGCATCAACGACCTCCCCGCCGGCACCTGGACCGTGGACGCCTCGCACAGCGAGATCGGCTTCGTGGCCCGTCACCTCATGGTCACCAAGGTCCGCGGACAGTTCAAGGAGTTCGAGGGCACCGTCAAGGTCGGCGACGACATCACCGAGTCGCAGGTCACCGCCGTGGCGCAGATCGCCTCGGTCGACACCGGCTCCGCGGACCGCGACACCCACCTCAAGTCGGGCGACTTCTTCGACGCCGAGGCCAACCCCACCATGAGCTTCACCTCCACCGAGGTCACCCCGGACTCGCTCACCGGCGACCTGACCATCAAGGGCGTGACCAAGCCGGTCACGTTCGACCTGGAGTTCACCGGCCTGGCCACCGACCCGTGGGGCAACGAGAAGGCCGGCTTCGAGGCCACCGCCGACATCAACCGCAAGGACTGGGACCTCGGCTGGAACGTCGCCCTCGAGGGTGGCGGCGTGCTCGTCTCCGAGAAGGTCAAGCTCAACCTGGACATCCAGCTCACCAAGGCTGCCTGACCAGCGCACAGCACCACAGTCTGACGGAGGGCCGGCTCGGGGGAGCCGGCCCTTCGTCATGCCCGGAGCAGGCGGGCGGCCTCGAGGGCGTAGTACGTGAGGATGATCTGCGCTCCGGCGCGACGGATGTTGAGCAGCGACTCCATCAGCGCCCGCTCGCGGTCGATCCAGCCGTTGGCGGAGGCGGCCTCGATCATCGAGTACTCCCCCGAGATCTGGTAGGCCGCGACCGGCACCGTCGACACCGCAGCGGCTGCGGCGACGATGTCGAGGTGGGGCATGGCCGGCTTGACCATGACGATGTCGGCCCCCTCGGCGATGTCGAGCTCGAGCTCGCGCAGGGCCTCGGTCGCGTTCGCGGGGTCCTGCTGGTAGGTGGCCCGGTCGCCCTCGAGCGACGACTGCACCGCCTCGCGGAACGGGCCGTAGAGGCCCGAGGTGTACTTCGCGGCGTAGGCGAGGATCACCGTGTCGGTGAACCCCTCGGCGTCGAGCGCGCCGCGCACGTGCGCGACCTGGCCGTCCATCATCCCGGAGAGACCGAGCACGTGGGCGCCGGCGCGGGCCTGCGCGAGGCCCATCGCGGCATACCGGTCGAGGGTGGCGTCGTTGTCGACGCGGCCGTCCGCGGTGAGGACCCCGCAGTGGCCGTGGTCGGTGAACTCGTCGAGGCACAGGTCGGCCATCACGACGATCCGACTCCCCACGGCGTCGACGACGGCACGGAGGGCGACGTTGAGGATTCCGTCGGGGTCATCCGCCCCGGACCCCACCGCGTCCTTGTCGACCGGCACGCCGAACAGCATGATCCCGCCGACCCCGGCGTCCGCCGCTTCACGGGCGGTCGCCACCAGCGACTCGAGGGTGTGCTGGACGACCCCGGGCATCGCGGAGATCGCCTGGGGTGCGTCGATGCCCTCGCGGACGAAGACGGGCAGCACGAGCTCGGCGGGGTCGAGCCGGGTCTCGGCGACCAGCCGCCGCATGGCCACGGACTGCCGCAGCCGACGGGGCCGGATCACCGGCCCCACCGGCTGCGAGTGGTCAGTCATGCGGGCTACTTGGCCCGACGGCGCGACGCGGACTTCTTGGCGCTCGGGCGCACGACCGGCTCGCCGGCCTCCGCCGCAGCCGCCGCGAGCCCCAGGCCGTAGTCGGCCAGCGCGTCGACCAACGAGTCGGACGACGCCTCGGGGGCGAGGACGTCCACCCGCAGGCCGTGCTCCTCGGCGGTCTTGGCCGTGGCCGGGCCGATGCACGCGATCACGGTGGACGGGTGCGGCTTGCCGGCGATGCCGACCAGGTTGCGCACCGTCGAGGACGACGTGAACACCGCCGCGTCGAACTGCCCGCCCTTGATGGCCTCACGGATGTGGGCGGCCGGCGGCGCGGCGCGCACGGTGCGGTATGCCGTGACGTCGTCCACCTCCCAGCCCATCTCCTGCAGACCCGCGACGAGGGTGTCGGTGGCGATGTCGGCCCGCGGCAGGAAGACCCGGTTGATGGGGTCGAGCACCTCGTCGAACGGCGGCCACTCCTCGAGCAGACCGTGCGCCGACATCTCACCGGACGGCACGAGGTCGGGCACGATGCCCCACTCGTGCAGGGCAGCGGCGGTGACCCCACCGACCGCGGCGATCTTCAGGCCGGCGAAGGCGCGGGCGTCGAGACCGAACTCCTCGAACTTCTCCCGCACCGCCTTCACGGCGTTGACCGAGGTGAACCCGATCCACTCGTAGCGACCGGTGACCAGGCCCTTGACCGCGCGCTCCATCTGCTGGGGCGTGCGCGGCGGCTCGACCGAGATCGTCGGGACGACCTCGGCGGTCGCGCCGTACGACTCGAGCCGGGCGATCGTCGAGCCGGACTGCTCCTTGGTGCGGGGCACCAGGACGTTCCAGCCGAACAGCGGCTTGGTCTCGAACCAGGAGAGGTTCTCGCGGAGGGCCACGGTCGAGCCAACCACGGCCAGGGCCGGGAACTCCAGGGTCTTCATGACCTTGGTGACCTCGCCCAGGGTGGTGACGCGGGTGGCCTGGCGGATGGTGGTGCCACGCTCGGTGAGGGCGACCGGGCTCTCGGCGGGGCGGCCGGCGGCCAGGAGCTTGCCGAGGGCCGTGCCGAGGTCGTCGGGCTGGCCCAGGAGCACGACCGTGACCGACTCGGCCACCGAGGCGGCCCAGTCGACGTGCCGGTCGTTCGCCGAGATGACGTGCACGGCCGGCGAGCTGCTCGAGGTCAGCGGGATGCCGGCGTACGCGGGCACCGCCGAGACGGCGCTGACCCCGGGGACGATGTCGAACCCGATGCCGGCCTTCTGGCAGGCGAGGGCTTCCTCGGCAAGGCCGTTGAAGGTGCCGGGGTCGCCGTCCATCAGCCGGACGACGAGCCCGCCCGAGGCGGACTTGGCGGCCTTGACGACCAGCTTGGCCCGCATCGCGTGGGTCAGTGGCTGGCCGTGGTCGCCGTGACCGGCGTCGATGACCTCGACGCCCTCCCGGCAGTAGCGGCTGACGACGTCCTCACGGGCGACCTGGTCGATGACGACCACGTCGGCGGCGGCGAGGAACTCCACCGAGCGCACCGTCATGAGCCCGGAGTCGCCGGGGCCGGCGCCGACGAAGGCGACGCGTCCCGGGACCCGGCTCTGGCGAGCGGTCGGGCTGGTGTTGCTCGAGGAGGTAGAGGTGGTGGTGGTCGAGCGCGTGGGGCTCACAGTGCACGCTCCGTGCTGTCGTGTTCGGGTTTGCGGTCGGTGCTGCTGTCGGGGCCGGCGAGCGGATCGGGTCCGGTCGCCCCGGGTGGGTCTGGCGGCGGCGCCTCGGGGAGGCGGCTCGCCGGACCGTCGCCGGACGGCGTCGGTGCGGCTGGTGGTCGCTCTTCGGGACCGCGCAGCAGGTCGCCGCCGTCCTCGAGCAGGAGGGCAGCGAGCCGTCGGCCCAGGGCCTCGCCGTCGTCGGCACGGCCCACGAGCGAGCGCCGCAGGTCGAAGGACCCGTCGACGGCGCCGACGAAGGCCCGCAGCGACAGCTCGAGTCCGTCCTCGCCCTCGACGACCTCGGCGAGCGCCCCGACCGGTGCGGAGCAGCCCGCCTCGAGCGCGGCCAGGACGGCCCGTTCGGCGGTGACGCAGGCGCGGGTGTCGGCGTCGTCGAGGACCTCGAGCGCACCCCGCGTCACGAGGTCGTCGGCGCGGCACTCGACGGCCAGCGCACCCTGGCCGGGGGCCGGCAGCATCTGGAGCGGGTCGATGGCCTCGGCCACGTCGGCCAGCCGGCCGAGCCGGGCCAGCCCGGCGCGGGCCAGCACGACGCCGTCGAGGGCGCCGTCGCGGACGAGGGCGATGCGGGTGTCGACGTTGCCGCGGATGTCCTTGAAGGACAGCCCGAGGCCGAGCGCCGCGAGCTGGGCGACGCGGCGCGGCGAGCCGGTGCCGACCACGGCACCCTCGCCCAATTCACCCAGCGTCCGCCCTCCGGACGACACCAGGACGTCACGGGGGTCCTCGCGCACCGGGACGGCTGCGACGACGAGCCCGGGCTCGGGCGTGGTGGGCAGGTCCTTGAGGGAGTGCACGGCGAAGTCGATCTCGCCGGCGAGGAGCGCGCGACGCAGCGCCGCGGCGAACACCCCGGTGCCACCGATCGAGGCCAGCGACGCGGTCGACGTGTCTCCCTCGGTGACGATCTCGACGAGCTCGACGGTGTGCCCCTGGGCACGCAGCAGGTCAGCGACCCAGGTCGACTGGGTGGTCGCGAGCGCGCTGCGGCGGGTGCCCAGGCGCAGGCTCAGCGGGGTGGCGGCAGGTGCGCTCACGGCATACCTCCCCGCTCGGGCGGCGGAACCGACGCGGTGGCGGCCTCGCCGGGGCGCAGGTCGAACAGCTCGCGCAGCGCCTCGGCGTAGTCGGCCCCCTGGCCGCCCACGGCGCGCTCCTTCACCCGGATGGTCGGCGTGTGCAGCAGCTTCTCGACGATGCGGTGCACCGCGAGCTGCACCTCGGCGCGGGTCACCTCGTCGAGGTCGGGCAGCCGCTGGTCGAGGCGGGTCAGCTCGCCCGCGACGACGTCGGCGGCGTGCGAGCGCAGCGCGGCCACGGTCGGTGCGACGCTCTCGGCGGCGCGTGAGGTGAGGTATGCCGCGACCTCACCGATGACGAGGTCGGCCACCTCGCTCACCTGCGGCGGCGTCTGCCCGCCGGACAGCTCCTCCCCCAGCGCGGCCAGCCCGGCGAGGGTCACCCCGCTGAGCGAGGCGACCTCCGGAGCCACGTCGTGGGGCAGGGCGAGGTCGATGTAGGCCTGCGGGCGACCGCCCCGGGCCACCTGGGCGTCGCCGGCGGTCGCGAGGTCGACCACCACGCCGGTCGAGCCGGTGCAGGAGATCACGACGTCCGCGCCGGCGAGGGCGGCGGACAGGTCGTCGAAGGGGCGCGCGCTGGCGCCGGTGCGCTCGGCCAGCCGCGCCGCCTTGGCGAAGGTGCGGTTGACGATGGTGAGACCAGCCGCGCCGCGACGCGCCACGGTGGTCGCGGCCAGCGAGCTCATGCCGCCGGCGCCGACGACGAGCACCTTGAGACCCGCCAGCGGGCCCAGCTCGCGCTCGGCGCGAGCCAGTCCGGCCTCGACGAGCGAGACGCTGACCGCGTCGATGCCGGTCTCGGTGTGCGCCCGCTTGCCGACCCGGAGGGCCTGCTGGAACAAGGTGTTGAGGGCGGGTCCGGCGTGTCCCGACTTCTGCGACTCACGCAGCGCAGTGCGCATCTGGCCGAGGATCTGGGCCTCGCCCACCGCCATCGAGTCCAGCCCGCAGGCGACTGTGAAGGCGTGCGCGATGGCGCGGTCCTCGTAGTGGACGTAGAGGTGCTCGCGCAGCTCGTCACGGGGCACCCCGGTGACCTCGGTGAGCGCGTCGGCGATGTCGGTGACCGCACCGTGGAAGGTCATCGACTCGGCGTAGACCTCGGTGCGGTTGCACGTGGACACCACGATGGCCTCGGTGAGGTTCTCGCGACCGGTCAGGCTCGCGGACAGCGTCCGTCGACCGGTGGCGTCGAGGGTCATCGCCTCGAGGAGCGACAGGGGTGCGGTGTGGTGGGACAGGCCCAGGATCACGAGGCTCATCGACCCACCACCCGGTTGAGCTCGGGCTTGACCGGCTCGAGGGCGACGGCACCGAGCGCACCCTCGGCGGCGAGCGCCTTGCGCTGCTCGTGGAAGGCCAGGATCTGCAGCTCGGTCGACAGGTCCACCTTGCGCACGTCGACGTCGTCGGGCACGACCAGCACGCACGGGGCGAAGTTGAGGATGGAGCGGACCCCAGCGGCCACCAGCGCGTCGCAGACCTCCTGCGCGGAGGCGGCCGGCGTGGCGATGACGCCGATGGCCAGGCCCTGCTCCGCCACCAGCTCGTCGAGCACGGTCATCGGCTGCACGGTGATGCCGGCGATCTCCTGGCCGAGCAGTCCGGCGTCCTGGTCGAGGAGGGCCACCACGCGGAACCCCCGCGTGGCGAAGCCGCTGTAGGCCGCCAGCGCGTGCCCGAGGTTGCCCATGCCGATGATGGCGACCGGCCAGTCCTGGGTGAGGCCGAGCTCACGGGAGATCTGGTAGGCCAGGTGGTCGACCTCGTAGCCGACCCCGCGCACGCCGTAGGAGCCGAGGTGGGACAGGTCCTTGCGGAGCTTGGCGCTGCGGACGCCTGCGGCGGAGGCCAGCTCCTCGGAGGACACCGACGTGATCCCGCGTTCCGCCAGGCCGGTCAGGGCACGGAGGTACTCGGGTAGCCGTGCGACCGTGGCGTCGGGAATACCCCGACGGGCGCTCGGGTCGGCAGACACAGTCTTTTCCGGCTCCTTCTCATCACTGGCAGTCCGCGCCTGGCTGGGGCGGATGGGAGCCTCTGCAGATTACGCTTTTGTGAACGGATGCACAAAGTCACAAGCAGCCGTCTCATCGAGCACGTGAGCCGCGTCACGTCGAGCGGGTGAGAGCGGCCCGGAGACGGCTTTCGTCGACCCGCCAGTAGTCGTGCTGGCGCCCGTCCACGAAGGTCACCGGGATCTGCTCCCAGTACTGCTCCCTGAGCGCCGGGTCGTCCTCGATCGACCGCTCCACCCAGCCCACCCCGAGGTCGGCGGCCACCCGGTCGATGACGGCGCGGGCCGCATCGCAGAGGTGGCAGCCCGGCTTGCTCACCAGCGTGATCCGCACCTCGGTGGGCGTGGGCGCGGGAGGCGTGGGGGCACCGGACACACCCCGAGCGTATGCCGCGTGCGCACCCACGGAGGTCAGCACGGGGCACGGTGCTTCGCGACGCTGTGCACCGCCCCAGGCGTCCGGGGCAGTGCACAGCGTCCCGACAGCTCTCCTAGGCTGGTCGTCATGACGGATCGGGTGAGCGAGCTGGACCAGGCGCTCACCGTCCCGGCGGACCCGACAGCGGCCGCGTTCTTCGACGTCGACAACACCGTCATGCGCGGCGCGAGCATCTGGCACCTCGCGCTCGGGCTCTGGCGCCGCGACTTCTTCACGGCCCGCGACGTCAGCTCGATGGCCTGGAAGCAGCTGCGCTTCGCGGCCCTCGGGGAGAGCCTCGACCACGTCGAGAAGATCCGCGAGCAGGCGCTCGGTTTCATCGCCGGGCACTCGGTGGCCGAGATCGGCGCCATCGGCGAGGAGATCTTCGACGAGGCCATGCACGACAAGATCTGGCCCGGCACCCAGGCCCTGACCCGCATGCACCTCGACGAGGGCCAGGAGGTCTGGCTCGTCACCGCCACCCCGGTGGAGGTCGCGCAGGTGATCGCCAATCGGCTCGGCTTGACCGGCGCGCTGGGCACCGTGGCCGAGTCCGTCGACGGCGTCTACACCGGCCGCCTCGCGGGAGAGCCGCTGCACGGGGCTGCCAAGGCCACCGCGATCGAGGCGATGGCCGCCGAGCGCGGCTTCGACCTGAGCCGGTGCTCGGCCTACTCGGACTCGGCCAACGACATCCCGATGCTCTCCCTCGTCGGGCACCCCTGCGCCATCAACCCGGACGGCGCGCTGCGTGACCACGCCCGGGCGAACGGCTGGACCATCCGGGACTACCGCACGGGGCGTCGCGCGGCCAAGGTCGGGGTCCAGGCCGTCGGGGCCACCGCGCTCGCGGGGGCGCTGGCCGCGGCCGCGGCTCGCCGCCGGTCCCGCTAGCCCGAGGTATACCTCTGTTTGCCTGCGGACGGGGCCACTGGCCTGCCGTCTGGCGCGATGGTTGCGGGGTGTGGCGCAGGTCTCCTGACAATCTGCCCGATATCGGGGAAACTGTCCCGGTCAGGAGGCCCCCATCCGGATCCGTGCACGTCGCAGCGCCGCGAGTCGACTCGCGGTGCTCCGTCCTGCCCGAAGCGTCCCGGTCTGGGCAACGAGCGCCCCGGCGATCGGTTACGCCGGCGCCGGCAACCACGGGATGGGCCCCGCGACCGCGGACTTCCTCGACAGCCTCCGGGTGCTGCTCACCATCGCCGGCGACGCCGGCACGCTGTCCGGAGGCGGGTCCGGCCAGGGTGGGTCGGCCGCGCGGGCCGGGTTCGGGCCGGGCGAGGCCCCGCAGGACTTCGAACGGATCTCTGCGCTGGTGGAGCTCGCGCAGCGCGGCGACAGCGAGGCGTTCGGCCTGCTGTACGAGCGCTACGTGGACGTCGTCTACCGCTACGTCTACGTGCGCGTGGGTGGGCGGCAGCTCGCCGAGGACATCACCTCCGAGACCTTCCTGCGCGCCCTGCGCCGGATGGACTCCTTCTCCTGGCAGGGGCGCGACATCGCGGCGTGGTTCATCACCATCGCCCGCAACCTGATCACCGACAACGCCAAGTCGGCGCGGTTCCGGATGGAGGTCTCGACCGCCGACATGCTCGACGCCGACCCGCGTGTGGAGGCCGCCCCCGACCACGAGGTGCTCGACCGGCTCCGCAACGAGCGGCTGCTCGCGGCCGTGAAGGGACTCAAGCCCGAGCAGGCCGAGTGCGTGGTGCTGCGGTTCCTCCAGGGCCTCACCCTCGCCGAGACGGCCAAGGTGCTCGGCAAGTCCGAAGGGGCCGTCAAGCAGCTCCAGCTGCGCGCCGTCCGCGCCCTGCACCGGGAGCTCGGCGATGTCGACATCTGAGGCGGTCGCCGTGCGCGCGAGGTCCGTCGGGCCGGGCCGGGGTTCCCGCGCATTTCGCTACGTGTCGACGCGTAACTTCCGGGGTCGCCGCTCGTTCTCAGCGCGAGAGACCGTCATCGACACCGCCGCCCGGATCAGCACGATCCCCGGACGGGTCGCCGCAGGGCTGGGGAGGGAGAAGCCGGCATGCCAGTACTGAACCGCTCGGCGGACCGTTTCCAGCGCGCCCTGGAGGGTGAGCGCATCACGGACGAGGGTCTCGCCGAGCTCGTCGAGACCAGCCGCCACCTCGTGGCCATGACCTCGGCAGTCCCGGCCGCCGACGCGGCGTTCGTGGCCACCCTGCGCGAGCGGCTGATGGCCGAGGCGGCCCGGATGCCGGCGCCCAGCCCGGTGGCCGCGAAGGCTGCCGCAGCGCGCCGCGCCGCGTCCCGCACCACTCCCGTCGTCGTCGTGGTCGGTCGCGGGCTGCCCAGGCTGCTGGCCGGCGCCGCCGCCTCGGTGCTCCTGGTCGGTGGGGTCGTCGGCGTCGCCTCACGCAGCGCCGTCCCTGGCCAGGCGCTCTACCCCGTCAAGGGCTGGCTCGACGGAGTCGCGGTGCGGCTCGCGGACAGCGACCTCGAGCGCGGCCAGACCTACCTCTCGCAGGCGCAGGACCACGTCTCCGACGCCCGCACGCTCGCCGAGGGCAGCAGGGACATCGGCGACCTCGACACCGCCCTGACCGCCGCGACCGACTCCGTGCGCAAGGGCCGCCAGGCGCTCGACACCGCCTACGCCACCACCGGCAACCCGCAGGCCCTGCTCGCCATGCGCGACTTCACCGCCCGCACGCTCCCGCAGCTCGACGCCCTGCGCACCGAGCTGCCGCCGGCGACGCTGCCCCAGCTGGCCGCCCTCGAAGCCCTCCTGCGCGACACCGAGCAGAGCACCTCCCGGCGGATCGCCGCCTGCGGGGGCGCCTGCAGCGGTTTCGCCTCCTCACCGCTCGGGCCGTCGTCGCTGCCCGGGTCCGCGACCACGGTCCCCTCGGGCTCCCCCACCGCGTCCTCCTCGGGTGGGGTCACCGTCCCCGACACCGCGGTGACCGTGCCGGGCGGCGTGCCCGTGCCCGGCGGTTCGAGCTCGTCCGGCCCGGTCGTCGGCGGAGGTGGTGGCAGCGCGAGCGTGGGCACCACCGGCGCCAGCGTGGGGCTGCCGACGCTGAGCGTCTCGGTGCCGGTCGTCCCGTCGGCGACGGCCACGGTGCCGCTCCCCACGGTGAGCCTGGGCACCGGCAGCGTGAGCGCGACCGTCCCGAGCAGCACCCTCGGCCCGGTCACCCTGCCGGGCGTGACGCTGACCCTCCCCTGACGGCCGAGGTCGGTCAGAAGAAGACGGAACGCCGCTGCATCAGCAGCGAGTAGAGCGTCTGCTGGATCGTCTCGCGCACCTGGTCGGTGAGGTCGAAGACCAGCATCGGGTCGTCCGCGGCGTTGGGGCCGAGGTCGGCCGTCTCCACCGGCGACCCGAACTCGATGATCCACTTGCTGGGCAACGGGATCAGGCCGAGCGGTCCGAGCAAGGGCCAGGTCGGGGTGATCGGCGCGTAGGGAGCCCCCAGCAGCCGCGCGACCGTCTTCATGTTGCCGATGATCGGGTAGATCTCCTCGGCGCCGACGATCGAGCACGGGATGATCGGCGCACCGGTGCGCAGGGCGGCCGAGACGAACCCGCCGCGCCCGAACCGCTGCAGCTTGTAGCGCTCGCTGAACGGCTTGCCCACACCCTTGAAGCCCTCCGGCCACACACCGCAGAGCTCACCGCCGGACAGCAGCCGCTCGGCGTCGGGGTTGGCGGCCAGCGTCGAGCCGGACTTGCGGGCGACCTGCCCGATGACGGGGGTCTGGAAGACGAGGTCGGCGCCGAGCATGCGCAGGTGCCGGTGCGACGGGTGCTCGTCGTGGACCGCCACCTGGGTCATCAGCGAGTCCATCGCGATGGTGCCCGAGTGGTTGGCCACCACCAGCCCGCCGCCCTCGGCGGGGATGTTCTCGATGCCACGCACCTCGACCCGGAACCACGACCGGTAGAGCGGACGCAGCACCGGCAGGTAGAAGTGCCGGGTGAAGTCCTCGTCGAACCCGAACTCGTCGACGGTGTAGTCCCCGGTCACCCGTCGCCGCACGAACGACAGCAGCGAGGCGATGTGGCGCTCGACGTCGTCCGGCGAGATGCCCGCCGCCTCCGACGCCACCCGCACCGCGGCGATCCCGGCGGTCAGCAGCTCCTCGACCCCGGGGGCCACGCTCCGAGCACCAGCACCAGCGCCTGCGCTCGGGTCCACGACCTCGGGGACGACGTCGTCCGTGACCGCCTTGAGCGCGCGCACCTTCGGCGCCTCGGTATGCCGCGCGGCCGGCTTCCCAGCGCCGGTCGCCTCGCGCGCGGGCCCGGTGGACCCGCTCGACCTGGTGGGGTTGGCGGTTCGGGCGCCGGAGCGCGACACGGCCTTGCGGGTCGGCACCGCCTTGGCGACCGGACGGGGACGGTGCTTGCCACTCGAGGTCGGCGGGGCCGGGCGGTCCTGCGTCGCCCCGCTGGCAGCGGTCTCGACTCCTGCCGTCACGGGTGCGGTGCCCGCCGTGGTCCCCGAGGGGGCCGCGGTCGGGTCCACCGCCGCGATGAGCGGCGTGCTGCGTCGCTTGGCCCGCTCCCCTGAGGCGCGCGCGGCCCCGGCTGCCAGCGCGCCCTTGCGGGCGGTCGGCTTCTTCGACGCCTTGGCGCCTGACGTCGAGGCCATCAGTCGTTCCTCCCTGCAGCCCACACGTGGCTGATCGCGCTGGCGGCACTCCCGGCGGCACCGGTGACAGCCGCGCCGAACATCCCCGCCCCGGGGATCGCGGACCCGACGCCGTGGGCGTAGTCCTGGAAGGCGGACCGCGTCGTGTAGGCGGGCTCGAAGCCCAGCACCTCGCGCATCCGCCGGGTGTCGAGCCCGCGCCCGTAGGCCAGGAACTGGATCTGGTCGCTGCTGAAGTCGGCGAGGCCCGAGCGCTTGACGAGGTTGCCGAAGATGCCGGCGGCGGGCATGGGCACCGGCACGATCGGGCGTCTGGCCATGCCGGCGGCCTGCGCGATCGTGATGACGCCGTCGCCGGCGATGTTCGTGATGCCGCTGCTGACGCCCGTCGTGGCGACGAGCAGCGAGGCGATCGCGTCGCTCTCGTGGACGAACTGGAGCCGGGCGTCGTAGCCGAACGGGACGGGGACGACCGGGAGGGCGAAGTAGTCGGTCAGCGAGGTGCGGATGCCGCGACCGATGATGTTGGCGAAGCGCAGCATGGAGATCTCGACGTCGGGGCGACGGCGTGAGAAGCCGCGCACGTAGCCCTCGACCTCGACCGAGTCCTTGCCGAATCCCGCTCGGGGCAACGACTTCGGGCCCATCTCCTCGGTGAACATCGCCGGGTCGCGCGGGCTGGAACCATAGACCGCAGCCGACGACTTCACGACCAGGCGCTTGATGCTCGTCGCCTTCTGGCACGCAGCGAGCAGCTGCATCGTGCCGATGACGTTGATCTCCTTCTGGGAGGTCCGTCCGCCGGCGTGCGTCGGCGTCGCGATCACGTTCATGTGCACGACGGTGTCGACCTCGGACTGCGCGATGATCTTGCCGATCATCGGGTTCCGGATGTCGGCGCGCACGAACTCGGCCCGGCCGATGTCGCCGGGCGGCGGGATCACGTCGACGCCGATGACCCGCTTGACCGAGGGGTCGGCCGTGAGGGCGCGAGCGAACTGCCCCCCGAGATACCTCGAGACGCCCGTCACGAGTACGACTTCAGCCACAGTGCAGACCCTACCGACCGGACTCACCGGCGTGAGGGTGACGTCCATCCCAGCGGCCGGGTGCGGGCAGAACAAAGGCCCCCGCACGGCGGGGGCCTTCGGTCACTTCTTGTTGCGTCGCTGGTGGCGCGTCTTGCGAAGCAGCTTGCGGTGCTTCTTCTTCGCCATGCGCTTGCGGCGCTTCTTGATGACAGAGCCCATGATGTCCTCTTGGTCGTGGTCGTGTTGCCGGACGGGGCAACGAACGCACCACGCCGAACTGTGGACGTCACTCTAGCGGCCCGCGCCCCCACCACCCAAACCCGCGTCGGCACGTGCACCGTCACCGGGCTCGTGGCGGGGATCCGCCACGGCCGGGTCGCGAGCCCGACACAACTCGCCAGTAACCCCCTGTGGTGGGGCCTCGTTGTCAGGCCACCCGGGCCGGTGAGAGCCCGCAGAGCGCAGGAGACGTCGACCATGTCCCGTAAGCACCCCGCTGTCCGACCACTGGGAATCGGGGTGTGCCTGCTGACCGCAGCCGCCACCGCCCTCCCCCTCTCGACCGCCTCGGCAGCCCTTCCCGCCGCGCCCGTCCTGCCCGCCCTCGGCGACACGGTCGATGCGCTGACCAAGACGGTGGACACCCGGTTGGTGAAGGACGCCGTCGCACCGACGACGGCCGCGCGCACCGCCGCGTCGGCGTTGCTCGCCAAGGCCGGCAGCGGCACCCGCGCCACCTGGGACGAGCGGTTCGGCACGCTGCGGTCGGTCCGCACCGACGGCTACCTCACCGCCGCGACGGGCGGCTCCGCCGTCGAGGTCGCCCGCGGCTGGCTGCGCACGAACGCGGCGGCCTTCGGGCTGAGCACCGCCCAGGTCGACTCGCTCGCCGTGGTCCGCGACCACACCCTCCCCACCACCGGGACGCACGTCGTGGACTTCGTCCAGACCGCTGACGGTGTCGCGGCGGCCCGCGGCGGTCGCCTGAACGTCGCCGTCACCAGGGACGGCCGGGTGCTCTCGTATGCCGGTGACCCCACCCCGGGTGCGAACCTCACCGGCGGCTGGCTGCTCGGCGAGGCAGCCGCACTGCTCAAGGTCGCCGGCGGCCTCGCGCCGGGCGTTGCCTACGCCCCCAAGGCGAACGGCACCCAGGCCGGCTACACCACCTACGCCAACGGCCCCTTCGGTGGACCGTCCTACGTGAAGAAGGTGACCTTCGGGACCAAGGCCGGCCCCGTCGCGGCATACAAGGTGTACTTCATCAAGAGCCCGCAGGAGGCCTGGGAGGTCGTCGTCGACGGCACCACCGGGCGCACCCTCTACCGGACTTCGGTCGTCGACTTCGAGGGCGACCCGCAGGGCACGGTCTACGACAACTACCCGGGAGCGGCCAAGGGCGGCCAGCCGCGCCAGCAGTCCTTCGGCCCGACCGCGCAGTCGCCCAAGGGCTGGGTCGACCCCACCGGGCTCGCGGGCACCGGCGTCACGACCTACGGCAACAACGCCGACACCTACGCCAACTGGTCCAACTTCATCGGGCCGGTGGACAACGCGCCGCGTCCCGTGGCCCCGACCGGGAACTTCAGCTACACCTACACGAACCAGTGGGCCGCCACCAAGGGCCAGACCGTCCCGCCCTCCTACGCCCAGGACCTCGACCCGGCCGCGACGAACTTGTTCTTCCAGCACAACCGGATCCACGACGAGTACTACGCCCTCGGGTTCACCGAGACGGCCGGCAACTTCCAGCTCGACAACGGCAGCAACGGCGGTTCGGGCGGTGACCCGATCCGCGGGCTCGTGCAGGCCGGCGCCGCGTCCGGTGGCAGCCCGACCTACACCGGTCGTGACAACGCCTACATGCTGACCCTCGACGACGGGATCCCGCCGTGGAGCGGCATGTTCCTGTGGGAGCCCATCGACGACGCCTTCGAGGGTCCCTACCGGGACGGCTCGTTCGACATGAGCGTCATCCAGCACGAGTACACCCACGGCCTGTCCACCCGCTACGTCGCGGGCGGCAGCGCCCTCGGCTCGCAGCAGGCCGGCTCGATGGGTGAGGGCTGGTCCGACTGGTACGCCCTCAACCACGGCTTCAAGGCCGGGCTGCTCACCAAGCCCATCGTCGGCGACTACGTGACCGGCAACCCCACCCGAGGCATCCGCAACTGGAACTACGACCAGAACCCGACAACGTTCGGTGACATCGGCTACGACCTGACCGGACCGGAGGTGCACGCCGACGGTGAGATCTGGACGGCGACCCTCTGGGACCTGCGCAAGGCCCTCGTGGCCCGCTACGGCGCGGCCCAGGGAGCCGAGGTCGCGGCACGCCTCATCACCGACGGCATGCCACTGACCGCCCCGGACCCGAGCTTCCTCGACGCCCGGGACGGCATCCTCTCCGCCGACCTCGACCGCTACCACGGTGACGACACCGACCTCATCTGGTCGGTCTTCGCCAAGCGCGGGGCCGGCGCCAGCGCCCACTCGGACACCGGCGACGACACCGACCCGACGCCCGCGTTCGACCACCCGGTGGCCGCCAAGAACGGCACCGCCGCGCTCACGCTCCTCAACGCGACGACGGGCCAGCCGATCAGCAACGCCAAGGTCATCCTCGGTCGCTTCGAGGCCCGGGTCACCCCGCTGGTCCGGACCGGCTCGTCCGGCGGCGCCAGCATCAAGGCGCTGGCCGGCACCTACCCCCTGACCATCCAGGCACCCGGGTTCGGCGTCCAGACCATCGACGCGTTCGCCGTGACGGCCGGCCGCAACCCGGCCCGGACGATCAAGCTCGCCCCCAACCTGGCCTCCACGGCTGCCGGCGCACAGGTCGTCAACGTCTCCAGTGAGGACGACGGCGCCCCGGCGAAGTTCGCCTTCGACGACACCGCAGCCTCGGTGTGGTCCACGAAGCCGGGCACCACGGCATACAACGCCGGTCCGGACCAGCGCGTGACGGTGAAGCTGGCGGCGCCGGCGACGGTGAGCAGCCTGCGGGTCAGCGCGTTCAAGGCCACCAACGCCTCGCGGTTCGTGGCGCTCAAGGACTTCACCGTCCAGACCTCGACCGACGGGGTCAGCTGGACCACGGCTCGCACCGGTGGCTTCGCGTATGCCGCGCCGCGACCGACCGCGCCTGACCTCAACTTCGCGACGTTCTCGCTCGCCAAGCCGGTCAAGGCCGCGTACGTGCGGTTCTTCATCGACTCGGTGCAGGGCAACACCACGACGTCGGCGCAGGTCGCGGACATCGAGGTCTTCGGGTCAGGGGCGACCGTGGCCAACGGCTCGGTGACGCCGGACCCGGCCTACAGCGACTCGGGCACGATCGTCGCGCCCAACCCCGCCGCCGGTGACCCGACGGGTCTGCAGAACGTGTTCGGCGTGACCGGGACCGAGATGAACACCGCATGCACGTTCCCGCCGGCCAGCCAGGGCGCCGACGGCTGGGTGACGAAGTTCCCGCTCGGCTTCTCGGACGGGCTGCACTCGGTCTCCGTCAAGGGCACCAGCGACGCCGACGCCACGGTGGGCCACGACCTGGACCTGTACTTCCTGGACAGCGCCTGCCAGCTCACCGGCTCGGTGGCCACGTCGGCCGCCGACGAGTCGGCGGTCATCCCGCCCGGCTCGGTCTACCTGCTGACCCAGCTCTACACCGGTGCCAACGTCTCGGTGGCGGTCACGGCGGTCGACAACCGCTGACGCACGGGCTGCCGAGCCCGCGACACGGACAGGGTGGGCCGGGACTGTCGTCCCGGCCCACCCTGTCGTCGTGCGGTCAGCACCAATCAGGCGGTGTCGACGTAAGACGTACGCAGGTACTTGTGCACGGCGTCCTCCGGGACCCGGAAGGACCGCCCCACGCGAATGGCGGGAAGCTCTCCTGCGTGCACCATGCGGTACACCGTCATCTTCGACACGCGCATGATCGAGGCCACCTCGGCAACGGTCAGGAACCGCACCTCGGCGAGCTGTCGCTCGTTGGACATGTGTTACCTCGATCTTCTACACGCGCGCATCGCCGGCTTCCCTTCCGGCGGACCTCTACTCGCGTGCAGAAGGAACTGTAGGGGCTGATGTGACTCGTGGGGAAGCCAATGGAAAAACTTCTTCCCGCTTGTCCAGTCGACACGCCGCGAAGTCCCGACGAATCACAGCGGTGTCACTCCGGCCGCGACCACGTCGCTGGAGGTCAGCCACCGGGTCAGTCGAACCAGACGTCCAGGCCGTGCAGCGCGAAGACCGCCTGACGGGTCGCCATGATGGCCCGGTCCACCTCGTCGTGCGGGTTGTAGCCCATGTCCCACGGCTGGTGCCAGATCGGGCCGGCGGCGGGGTCGAGGTCGCCCATCCGACGCGGCCCCTCGCGACCGAAGGCCTGCCGGACGTGGTCGAGCCAGTCCTGTGGCACGGGCTCGGTGAGCGCGATCGGCTGGTGCGCGGCGATCGCAGTCAGGTGGGTCCAGCTCCGCGGCACGACCTGCACCAGCTCGTAGCCGCCGCCGCCGAGCGCCACCCACTTCCCGTCGCACACCTCGTGGGACAGCCGGTGCAGGGCGTCGGCGGCCGACCGCTGGGCATCCACCGACATGGCCAGGTGGGCGAGCGGGTCCTGGGCATGGGTGTCGCAGCCGTGCTGGGTGACCAGCACGTCCGGCTTGAAGGCCCGCACCAGCGGCAGAGCGGTCGAGTGCAGCGCCCGCAGCCAGGCCGAGTCACCGGTGCCCGGTGGGAGCGCCACGTTCACGGCCTCTCCCTGCGCCCTGGCCCCGCCGATGTCGCCGGCGAACCCGGTGCCCGGGAAGAGCGCCCGACCCGACTCGTGCAGCGAGACGGTGAGGACGCGGGGGTCGTCCCAGAAGATGCGCTCGACGCCGTCGCCGTGGTGGACGTCGACGTCGACGTACGCCACCCGCTGGGCGCCGTGGTCGAGCAGCCACTGGATGCCGACGGCGATGTCGTTGTAGATGCAGAACCCGGCGGCGTTGCCGGCCATGGCGTGGTGCAGCCCACCACAGAAGTTGACGCCGTGCTGGGTGCGGCCCTCCCACACGTCGGCACAGACCTGGCGGGTGCCCTCGACCACCCGGGCGCTGGCGTCGTGCATGCCGGCGAAGCCCGGGTCGTCGTCAGTGCCCAGCCCGTAGGCCGGGTCGGCACTGCCCGGGTCCTCGGACGCGGCGCGCACCGCGGCGACGTAGTCGGGGGTGTGCACCGAGGTCAGCACCGCATCGTCCGGCACCGGGGGCGCGAACACCTCGACGCCGTCGTGGTCGAAGACCCCCATCGCCTCGCAGAGCCGGGCGGTCAGGTCGAGCCGGACCGGGTTCATCGGATGACCCGGTCCGAAGTCGTAGGCGGTGAAGCCGGGGTCCCAGACCACCCGCAGCTGTGAGGGCATGGGCCCGACGCTACCCGTCGGGCGACGATTCCCGACAGCGCGGTCCCACCTGCAGGGACGCGCTAGCGTGGGAGGTCTCACCATCCCCGATGCCGCGGAGGACCGCAGTGGCGAAGAAGCTCTACGAGGACGACGTCCTCGTCATCGGTCTCGGCCGGTTCGGCGGCGCCGTCGCGATCGAGCTGCAGAAGCTCGGGCACCACGTGGTGGCCGTCGAGCGCGACCCCCAGCTCGCCGAGTCGTTCCTGGGCAAGGTGACCCGCATCGTCCAGGCCGACGCCTCGCAGCCACAGTCGGTCGCCAACCTCAAGGCCCGCAGCTTCCAGATCGCAGTCGTCGGCATCGGTTCCTCCGTGGAGGCATCGGTGCTCTGCGCGATGAACCTCGTCGACGCCGGCATCCCCACCATCTGGGCCAAGGCCCTGTCGCCCGAGCACGCTCGCATCCTCGACCGGATCGGCGTGCACCACGTCATCTCCCCCGAGGTCGACAGCGGGCGCCGGGTCGCCCACCTGCTCAACGGCAAGCTGATGGACTACATCGAGTTCGACGACGGGTTCGCCATCGTCAAGATGAAGCCCCCGCAGGAAGCCATCGGATTCACGTTGCAGCAGAGCGCAATTCGCAGCAAGTACGGCGTCACTGTCGTGGGCGTGAAGTCACCCAACAGCGACTTCACGTATGCCGTGCCCGAGACGAAGGTGACCGCTCACGACACCCTGATCGTCAGCGGCCCGACCGACCTGCTCGACCGGCTCGCGTCACGCCCCTGAGCCGCCCACGCGGCATACCGGTGGCGCTCAGAGGGTGGGGACGCCGCGGTCCTCGCCGAGCGGCAGCACCATCGCCACCTCGTCCTCGTCGTCGTCAGCACCCTTGACCCGCATCGGCCGACGGCTGTCGGTCGGTCGGAACCCGAACCCGCTCGCGAACGCGACGGCGCGACCGTTGTCGGCGCCGACCCAGTAGGCGAGATGGCTGCGGCCCTGCTTCCTCGCGGCATCCGCGCCGGCCTGCACCAGCTGGCTGGCGACCCCGGTGCCGCGGGCCGCAGGCGTGACCCAGAGGCCGAACAGCTCGGCCACCTTCGTGTTCTCCTTCTCGCCCTCCTGGCGAGCCTGACCGACACTGGCGACGCCGACCGGGGCACCGTCCTGCTCGGCGAGCAGCCGCTGGCTGCGCCGCATGCGGGTGCGCCACAGGTCCTCGTCGAAGGCACGTTCCTCCTCGGCGGTGGCCACGAAGGCCTCCGGCGATTCCTCGAGCGCGCTCAGTCGCACCGATCGGTACTGCTCCCACTCGTCCTCACCCAGGGCACGCACGGTGATGTCGCTCATGACCCCACTGTCGCACGAGGGAGGGGGCTGGCGTCATAGGGGTTTGCTGAGTGTTCACCCAGAGCCGGCTGGCAGGTCGCTGAGCAGGAGCTCCATCTCGAACTCGGTCACACCGGGCTGGTGCGGCAGCTCGCCCGTGCGGCCGGTGCGGGTGAACCCGACCCGTTCGTAGAAGCCGATCGCCCGCTCGTTGTCGTCGGCCACGTCGAGCGTGACCCGCCGCAGACCGGCGCCGGCGGCGTGGTCGAGCAGCGCCCGGACGAGCTGGTCCGCCACGCCGCGACCCCTCGCGTGGGAGGCCACCCACATCGCCACCAGGTAGGTCTCGTCGTCGGGCTGGGCGGGCGCATGGAAGGACGTGACAGCCCCCACCGGCAGCTCACCCTCGAAGGCCAGCCACCCGTTGCTGTCGCCCATCCGCTCGACCCACAGCTCGTCGGGGAAGGCCACCTCGCGGGCGAAGGTGCTGCCGTAGGCGAGCGGGGTGTCGAGCAACATGGCCAGCCGGACCGCGCGGTAGACCGGCCAGATCGACGGCTCGACCGGCCTGATGGCCAGGCCGGGCTCGAGCCCTGGGTCGAGCCCGGGGTCGAGCCCGGGGTCGAGCCCGGAGTCGACCCCTGGGTCCCGGTCAGTCATTCCCCGACGCCAGCTCGTGCGAGCGGTTGGCCGCGGCCTCCATCGCCGTGATGAACGCAGCGCGGACCTTGTGGTCGTCGAGCTGGCGCAGCGCCGCGGCGGTGGTCCCGCCCGGCGAGGTGACCTGCTCGCGCAGGACGGTCGGGTGCTGACCGGTCTCGCGCATCATCGTCGCGGCGCCGAAGAGGGTCTGGACGACGAGCTCGGTCGCGGTCGGGCGGGGCAGGCCGAGCACCACGCCGGCCTCGATCATCGCCTCGACCACGTAGAAGATGTAGGCCGGCCCGCTGCCGCTGATCGCGGTCACGGCGTCCTGGTGCTTCTCGGCGACCTGGACCACCCGGCCACAGGACCGCAGCAGCTCGGCCGCCTCGTCGAGGTGCGCGGCGTCGGCGCTGCGACCCGGGCTCACCGCCGCCATCCCCTGGTCGACCAGGGCGGGGGTGTTGGGCATGACCCTGACCACAGCCACCCCGGCGGGGAGCCGGCTCTCGAGGTACTGCGTGGGGATGCCCGCGGCCAGGCTCACGACGAGGTTGCCGGCTGACACGTGGTCGCCGATCTCCTCGACCAGCCCGCCCATGTCCTGCGGCTTCACGACGAGGACCAGGGTGTCGGCCGCCTCGGCGGCAGCGACGTTCGACATCGCCCGCACGCCGTACCGCTGGGCGAGCTCGTCGGCCCGGTCGGGTCGGCGCGCGGTCACGATCAGCTCGTCGGCGCTGCGCCCGGACCGGATCAGCCCGGACAGCAGCGTCTCGCCCATCACTCCGGCACCGAGGATCGCCACAGTTGTTCCCATGGCGGCAGTCTTCCAGCCGCGGCGGTCCCGGTGCGCGCGATATCCGCCCGCGCCGTCTAGTTCTTGGTGGCCAGGCCGCGCAGGAAGAACATCGTGTTGGCAGGGCGCTCGGCCATCCGGCGCATGAGGTAGCCGTACCACTCCTCGCCGTACGGGATGTAGACCCGCATCTGGTTGCCCCGGTCCGCGATCCGCTTCTGCTCCTCGGGGCGGATGCCGTAGAGCATCTGGTACTCGTAGCTGTCGGGCTCCCGCCGGTGGTGTGCGGCCAGGGCGCCGGCGATCTCGACGAGCCGGGGGTCGTGGCTGGCGACCATCGGGTAGCCCTCGCCGCCCATCAGGATCTTGAGGCAGCGCACGTAGCTCTGGTCGACGTCGGCGCTGCTCTGGTAGGCCACCGACTCGGGCTCCTTGTAGGCGCCCTTGCAGAGCCGGACCCGACTGCCCTCGTGGGCCAGGTCGCGACAGTCGCCCTCGCTGCGGTGCAGGTAGGACTGGATCACGGCCCCCACCCACGGGAAGTCCTGACGCAGCTCGCGCAGCGACTCCAGGGTGGCATCCGTCGTGGTGTGGTCCTCCATGTCGAGGGTGACCGTGGTCCCGGCGTTCGCGGCCGCCTGGCAGATCTCGCGGGCGTGCTCGAGCGCGATCTTGTGGCCGTCGCCGGGCAGGTACTGGCCGAGCGCCGACAGCTTGAGGCTGACCTCGCCCATGCCGTGTTGCGACAGGTCGGCGTCGGCGAGCGCCTTGAGCAGGTCGATGTAGTGGTCGCGGGTGCGGATGGCCTGGGTCAGGTCGGCGGTGTCCTCGCCGAGGTAGTCGATGGTCGCCAGGCGGTTGGTCGCCCGCAGCTCCGCCGTCGCCGACACGGCGTCCTCGGTGCGGTCACCCGGGACGAACCGCCGCACCACGCTGCGGCTCACCGGCGCCTTCTCGATCGTCTGTCGCACAGCATCGCTCTTGGAGAGCTGGAGCAGGCTGTTGCGCAGCAGGTCACTGGCGTCCACGGGCGTCCTTCCATCCGGCGGCCGTGGGGGGTCACGACCGTCGACAAGGCTAACCGGCAGCAGGCCGGACCGCCGCGTGGGTGGCCCCACGCGGCGTCCGGCTGCCACGGGTCAGGGCGAGGGCGCGACGGCGTTGAAGTCGGGGAAGCTCAGGGTGATGGGGGCGTTGGTCGCCGAACCCGACAGGAAGGCGTAGGTGCCGACGGCGCCGGCGGACTGCAGCCCGGCGGTCGAGTCGGTGGTGGTGGTCGTCCACGCGAAGGGCTCGGCGGTCCCGACCTTCCAGACCTTCCCGTTCAGGGTCGTGGTGCCGCTACCGACAGCCTGGATGCGCAGCGACAACGCGTCACCGGCTGCCACGACGACCCCGGGCAGCGGCACCGACGTGAGGATCGTCTCGACCCCACCGACCGTCCGAGCGAGGTATGCCGTGGTGTCGGTGCCCGTCACCCGCACCTTGACCCGGTAGTCGGAGGTACCCACCCGGCGGACCACCGCTGAGGCGTACACGCCGCCACCCGTGGCTGGCTTGTCGAAGCCGATCGCGGTGCGCAGGTCGACATTCAGCGCCGAGGTGGAGGAGAGGTACGCGGACGGCCCGGACGACGCCGCGAGTCGCATCGTGCCTACTCCAGCCACCGGCTGCCCCACTGCGAAGTTGCTTGCCGCCGTGGTCAGCGTCCACGTGCCACCGGTGTCGGCCTGGCCCCAGCCGTCGACGACCGTGCGGTTGAAGGTGTCGTTCGCGATGACCCCAGCAGCCGCGACGGTGACCTGGCGCGTGGTGCTGCCGGTCGCGCCCTGGTTGTCCGTAACGGTGAGCTGCACGGTGTAGGTGCCCGGCGCGGCATACGTGTGGCTCGGGGCCACCCCGCTGCCCGTGGGCGTGCCGTCCCCGAAGTTCCACGAGTAGCCGGTCACGGACCCGTCGGGGTCGCTCGACCCGGACCCGTTGAACGACGCGGCCAGCCCGGTGGCGCCCCACGTGAACGAGGCGGTCGGCGGCTGGTTCCCGCCACCCCCACCGTTGCGCAGCGCGTACTGGGCCTGGATCGTCGCCTGCGACAGCGCCGTCGGGTAGACGGCTATCTCGTCCACGCTGCCGACGAAGTTGTTGGACGCCGGTCGCGGGGTCCAACCGGGACGACCGTTGTCGGTGCCGAGGACGTCGCCGCCGAGCCGCCAGTAGCCGAGGTAGGCCTCGCCCGCCGTGGTGCCGGTGTTAGAGCCGACGAGGTTGCCGTCCACGTAGAGGCGCATGCCGGCGCTGCTCATCGTCGCCGTGAGCATGTGCCAGACGTTGTTGTTGTAGGCCGAGGGGCTGATGACCGTGCGCAGGGTGCCGTCCTGGCCATAGACCCCGAAGACGATGCGACCGGCGTTGTCCATGTACAGGTGCCGGTCGCGGTGGGCCGAGTTGCCGTTCTGGAGGTCGCCGAAGCCGAGGATGCGGCCACCGCTGCCGGTGGACGTGCGGACCCAGACCTGGGTGGTGAAGGTGTCGGGGGCAGTCTCCGACCCGAGCGCATAGACGCGGCTGAAGTCGTTGTTCGTCAGGGCCGCCGCGCTGTCGCCGGCGATGGCACCCGACTGGTTCCAGGTGATGCCGGTGTCGCCGCGACCGTCGGTCACCCCGATCCCGCTGGAGGCGCCGGTTCCGGCGGCGCGGTCGTTGATGGTCAGCCCGGAGGTCTCGTTCATCGGCCAGTAGATGCGGGCACCGTTGGCCCGGACCGACTGGGCGTAGCCGTTGCTCGGGCTCGAGGAGGTCGGCATGGTGATGCTCGCGTTGGCCCCGAACACCGTGTTGCCACTGGGGTCGTTGGCGATCAGCTGGTAGGTGTAGGTCGCCCCGGGAGTCAGTCCGGTGTCGACGAAGCCGACCGCAGGCAGGGACCACCAGGTCGAGTTGGCCGTGGTCGTGAAGCGTGGCGAGCCGGTGGCCCCGTTGCGGATCACCCGGTAGGTCAACGTGTAGTCGTCCCGGTCGTAGCCCGCCGTCCAGCTCACCCGCAGGGTCGAGGACGAGGTCGGCACGAGCCGTGGCACGAACGTCCCACCGGCGAAGCGCGGGCCCTCCTTGTTGGGTGCCAGGCCCCGGCGCGCGAAGCGCACGAGGCCCTGCTGGCCCACGCCGTTCACGGTCGGGAACTCCCCGCCGTAGACGACGTAGTCGTCGTTGCCGGCGATGTTCCACCCTGCCTGGTACTGGCCGGTGTAGCTGCCCATCGTCATGTCGGGGTTCCAGCTGACGATCGACGGCGCGTTGGTGCCGCGCCAGTTGGGGTAGCCGAGGCTGTCGCTGAGGATCTGTCCACCGACCGCGTCGGTCCAGGCCTGGGAGTGCTGGAACTTCCACTGGGGGTACTGCGGGGCGCCGCCGCCCATGGCTCCGCAGTAGTGCTCGTGGCTCGCCGTGTAGACGACGCCGCCCATCAGGAAGGCGGAGTAGTTGTCGCCGTGGCAGGCGGTCACCCACACGAGCGTCGAGTTGGTGATGGGGAGCTTGAAGGCCCCCTCGAGGTTGGCCCCGCTCCCGAACGACCACGACGTGCCGTAGACGAAGCTGCCCTGGACCCGCAGGCTGCTGATCCCCGTGTCCGGGCCACGGTTGTTGACGGCGGGGTCCCAGGTCGGGTCGAGAGCGCCGGTCGCCCCGTTGATCTTGGCCAGCCCGATGGCCGACTGCCCACCGACGTTCTGGAAGGAACCGCCGGCGAAGACCCACTGGCCGTCACCCGACACCGCGACCGCCCACACGGTGTAGTCCGCGTTGGGGTTCCACGGCAGAACCGCGCCGTCGGACGCCCGGAAGGCGGCGAGGTTGTTGCGCAGCTGTCCGTTGCCGAGTCCGGCGAAGCCACCGCCGACGTATACGGAGTCGGCCGTCGCGATGACGGCCCGCGCCTGCGAGTTGACCCCCGTGGGGTTGAAGGCCGTGCTCAGCGCACCGGTGGCGGTGTCGAAGGCCGCCACTCGCCGGCGGGCTTGTCCGTTGATCGACGTGAAGTCACCGGCGACGTAGATGCGGCTGCCGTCCGGAGACGCCGCGACCGACAGGATCTGCGCGTTGACGCTGGGGGCGAACGTCGTGACCAGCGCACCGGTGGTGATGTTGTAGGCAAGGAGGTTGCTGCGCGCCACGGTGTTGGTCCCCGGCGCGGAGCCGGCTGGACGGGCGGTGCTGAACGACCCCGCGGCATACACGGTGTTGCCCACGACCGCCTGGGACCACACCACACCGTTGACCTGGACCGTGGGCAGCGCGTCGGCGCTGACCGCCGAGACCGGCACCGGGACCACGGGCGCAGGCGCGGCCGAGGCCGACGTCGCCGCGCCGACCAGTGCGGCCACGCACAACGCGACCACCCCCACCGCGCTCGTCACGGACCTGAGGACGTTGCTTCGCGACATGGTGCACCCCGACCACCACAGGTGACGGACTAGCGGGGTACGCGCGTGGTCGTCTCGTCACTGATCACGGTCGCGGGCACGACGCACCGCCACCGGTCCGGCAAACCACCTCGGCCACATAGTGCCCCCCTGCAGGAGCCCCTCTGTCGGACAAATTCACCGTAACGCCGCGCTGGCCACCCGAGGTCCGCCGAAGAACGTAGAAACGCCAACAGAGCAGGTCAGGCGGTCCGGCGTCGCAGGGTGAGGCTGCCGAGCACCAGGGCGACGAGCACCCAGAGCGCGATCACGGCGGCATCGCCGGCCACGTCGGCGCCCGGGCTGGCACTGGCGGTGACCGACTTCATCGCGTCCACGGCATACGACAGGGGCAGCACGTCGGACACCCACCGCAGGAGGTCCGGCAGGCGGTCCCGGGCGACGATCAGTCCGCACAGCAGGAACTGCGGCAGGACGAACGCCGGCATGAACTGGACCGCCTGGAACTCGGTGCGGGCGAACCCGCTGGCGAGCAGGCCGAGCGCCGTCCCGAGCAGTGCATCGAGCACGGCCACGGCGACCAGCTGCCACAGCGGCCCGGCGACGTCGAGCCCGCACACGTAGACGGCGAAGGCCGTCGCGATGAGGGCCTGGAGCACCGCCATCACGCCGAACGCGAGGGCGTAGCCGAACATGAAGTCGCCCTTGCCCATCGGCGTCGTCAGGAGTCGCTCGAGGGTGCCGGACGTCCGCTCCCGGAGCGTGGCGATGCTGGTCACGATGAACATCACGACGAAGGGGAAGACGCCGAGCAGCGAGGCACCGAGCCCGTCGAAGACCGGGGTGCCCTCGAAGATCCACGCGAGCAGCCCGACCAGGACGCAGGGCACGACGAGCATGAGCCCGATGGTGCGGTGGTCGGCCCGGAGCTGGGCGAGGACCCGTGCAGCGGTGACGAGGGTGCGGTGGGCGTTCATCGTGCCTCCTGGGCAGCGCGGTCGATCAGGGCGAGGAACGCCTGCTCGGCGTCGTCGGTACCGGTCCGTGCGAGCAGCGCCGGCAGGGTGTCGTCGGCGAGGATCTCGCCTTCGCGGAGGAGCAGCAGCCGGTCGCAGCGGCTCGCCTCGTCCATGACGTGGCTCGACACCAGCAGCGAACGGCCTTGTGCCGCAAGGCGGTTGAAGAGCTCCCACAGGTCACGGCGCAGGACCGGGTCGAGCCCTACGGTGGGTTCGTCGAGCACGAGCAGCTCCGGGTCGCCGACCAGCGCGGCCGCCAGCGAGACCCGCGACCGCTGGCCGCCGGAGAGGTTGCCGACCAGTGCGTCGGCATGGCTGGTGAGGTCCACCGCCTCGATCGCCTCGTCGGCGGCCGCGGCCCGGACGCCGAGGATGCTGGCGAAGTAGCGGACGTTGGCCCGCACGGACAGGTCGTCGTAGACGCTCGGGCTCTGCGTCACGTAGCCGATGCGGTGGCGCAGCGACGGCGAACCGGCCGGCTCGCCGAGCACCGTGACGTCGCCGGACTCGACCACCTGGACGCCGACGACGGCGCGGATCAGGGTGGACTTGCCACTCCCGCTCGGGCCGAGCAGCCCGACGACCTGGCCCGCCGGCACCGTCACGGACAGGTCGGGCAGCACCTCGCGACCGCCCCGCACGACGCGGAGGTTCGCGATCTCGATGGCGTTTTTCATCATGCGATGAATATAGCCCGTGGACGGCGCGCCGACAAGCCCCTTTCACCGCGCCGTTCGAGGTATTCGGCTACCCGATACCGGTAGCCGAATACCCCGAACGGGGAGATGGTGCGGGGGATGGTGCGGGGGTATGCCGCGTGGTCGCCCTACGGGGCGAGGTAGCGCTGGATGGTGGGGCCGACCAGCCTGGCCAGCTCGTCGTGCGTCGCGTCGACGACGGCCGGGAACTCCACGATGTAGCGCATCATCGCCAGCCCGATCATCTGCGAGGCCGCGAGCCCGGCCCGCACCTCCAGCTCGTGGGACGGCTCGCCGTCGTGGGACAGCTCGCGGACCACCCGCCCGAACACCTCGCGGGTGAGGAACTCGCGCAGCATCCGGGTGGCGTCCTCGTGGGTGACTGCCGCCCGCACGAGCGCCTGGAACCGCTGCCGTCCGGCCTCGGAGTCCCAGACCGCGAGGAAGGTGCGCACGAGCGACTCGCCGACCTGGTCGCGCGGGCCGGAGACCACCGCGCTGATCAGCGCCGCGGGGTCGGCCGGGATGTCCATCACCGCCGCGAACAGCTGCGGCTTGCCCCCGAAGTAGTGGTGCACGAGGGCCGGGTCGACCTCGGCCCGGCGGGCGATCCCGCGCAGGGACGTGCCGTCGTAGCCCTGCTCGGCGAAGTCGACCCGCGCCGCCTCGACGATGGCCTGCCTGGTGTCGACGCCGCCCGGCCGGCGCCCTCGGGGACTCATGAGACCTCGGCCGTGGACGCGGTCGCGAGGTGCAGACGCGCGAACGCGAGGGCCTCCGCCAGGTCGACCTCGCGCTGCTCGGGGGTGAGCTTGCGGGTGCCGACCTCGACGACGACCGACCCCGAGAACTGCTTCAGCGCCAGCATCTCGAGGAACTCGGCGCACGGCTGGCTGCCCCGGCCGGGCACGAGGTGCTCGTCCTTGAGGGAGCCGAGGCCGTCCGCGAGGTGGACGTGCCGCAGGCGCGGACCGAGGGCAGCCGCCATCGCCATCGCGTCCGAGCCGGCGGTGGAGGTGTGCGACAGGTCGAGCGTGACGTTGTCGTAGGCCTGCGGCACCGGGTCCCAGTGGGGCAGGTAGGCCTCGAACTCCCGCTGCCGGGCCCGCCACGGGAACATGTTCTCGACGGCCAGGGCGACCCCGGTCTCGTGCTCGCGCAACGCCACCCCCTCGACGAACTCGGCCGCGTACTCCTTCTGCCAGCGGAACGGCGGGTGGAGCACCACCGTGGACGCCCCGACCTCCTGGGCCAGGGCGATCGACTTGTCCACCTTGGTCCACGGGTCGGGCCCCCAGATGCGCTGGGTGAGCAGCAGGGTGGGTGCGTGCACCGACACCACCGGTATGCCGTGCAGCTCGGAGAGTGCCGCGACCGCGCCGGCCTCCTGCGAGACCGGATCGGTCCACACCATGACCTCGAGGGCGTCGTAGCCGAGCCGCGCTGCGGTGGCGAAGGCGGCGGCGCACGTGTCGGGGTAGACCGAGGCGGTCGACAGAGCCACCGTGGCCCCAGGGATCGACACCGCTCCAGCCATGCCCCCGAGCCTAGCGAGCGGTCCTCAGCCCATCGTGTCGAGCCTGCTGAGGATGACTCCCTCACGCAGCGCCCACGGGCAGATCTCGAGGCGGTCGAGGTCGAGCAGGTCCATCGCGGCCTCGGCCACGAGCGCGCCGGCGAGTAGCTGGTGCGACCGGCTGGACGAGACGCCGGACAGCCCCGAGCGCTGGCGGGAGGTCATCGCGCCGAGGTCGGTGACCAGGGAGGCGAGCGCTGCGCGCTCGAGGCTGCGCGCGGCATACGGGCCGTCGCTGCTAGGGGCGGCGCCGGTGACGCGCGCCAGCGAGCGCATCGTCTTGGAGGTGCCGACCGCGCGGTCTGCGGTGCCGGCCTTGGCCAGCGGGCGCATCGCGGCGGCGAGCCGTTGGCGGATCACCCGGCGCGCCTCGCGGACCACGTCGGCACCCGGCGGGTCGCCCGGGAGGAGGTCACGGGTGAGCCGGCCGGCCCCCAGCGGCAGCGACACCGCGGCGTCCGGCTCCTCGTCCATGCCGGCCGCGAGCTCGAGGGAGCCCCCGCCGATGTCGACGACGAGCAGGGTGCCGCTCGACCAGCCGAACCACCGCCGGGCGGCCAGGAAGGTCAGCCGAGCCTCGTCCTCGCCGGACAGCACCTGGAGCGCGACCCCCGTGGCGGCCCGCACGCGGGCGAGCACCTCCTCGCCGTTGGGTGCCTCGCGGATGGCGCTGGTGACGAAGGCCATCACCTCCTCGACGCCCTGGTCCTCCGCAACCTTGAGGCACTCGTGGATGAAGCCGGTGAGCGCCGCCTCCCCCGTTCCGGCGATGTCGCCGGAGTCGGTCACGTGCTCCGAGAGCCGCAGCTCGATCTTGTGCGAGGTGGCCGGCAGCGGCTGGGCGCCCCGGTGCGCGTCCACCACGAGCAGGTGGACCGTGTTGGAGCCGACGTCGATGACTCCGAGGCGCATGGCTGCACGCTACGACACCGCCGGGTCGGTGCGCGGGGAATCACCGCCCTCCGGCCGCGGTCGGCCGAGTCCTGAAAGACTGGGCGTATGCCGTCCAGCACCGACCGCACGCACCACACCACGGCGACGACTCCGGCCGACCCGGGCGCACCGACGCCCGCAGCTCCGTCGGGGACCGGACAAGGGCCGGTTTGGCCGCTCACCGCGCTGGTCGTCCTGCTCGGGTGGTGCCTGCTTGCCTGGACGGTCTTCGCCGGTGCCATCAACACGGCGCCGTTCTTCGGTGAGACCGCCTCCCGCGACCGCTACGTCGAGTCCGGCATGGTCACGCTGACGGCTCTCGTGCCCGTGGCGCTCCTCCTGGTCCTGGGCCGGCTGGCGGGGTCACGCTGGGGGCTGGCCCTGCTGGCGGCCCCCGGGCTGCTCCTCGTCCCGCTGGGACTGAGCATGCTCGGGGAGGGCGGCGACCCGGCGAAGTCGGGCCACGGCCGCGGGGTCCGGTGGGAGGACGCCTTCCAGGACCTCACCCGGCTGAACTGGGTCGCGACGGCGGTGCTGCTCGTGGTGATCGCCGCGGTGGCGTGGCGGCGACGCCGGCGACAGACCGCCATCCGGGCCAATCCCTAGGAGCGGCAACGCACGACGTAGGGTGAGCCACGTGGCAGAGACCCCGCTCGACACCGCCCGGATCTGGGTGGAGTTCACCGACCCCGCCGACTCGGGGCAGCGGTTCCGCTGCGACCTGACCTGGCTGACGTCGAGCTGGACGTGCATCTTCGGCAGCGGCTGCAAGGGCATCTACGCCGACCGGCCGGACGACGGCTGCTGCACCCTCGGCGCCCACTTCACCGACGACGACGACGTCAAGCGCGTCAAGAAGGTCGTCAAGGAGCTGGGCGAGGACGAGTGGCAGCTGCACCCGGGCTCCACCAAGGTCGGCGCCTGGACCGAGAAGGAGGACGACGCCCTCAAGACCAAGGTGGTCGACGGCGCGTGCATCTTCCTCAACCGGCCCGGGTTCCCTGCAGGGGCCGGCTGCGCCCTGCACCAGCACGCCGTCCTCACCGGCAAGGAGCCGCACACGGTCAAGCCGGACGTCTGCTGGCAGCTGCCGATCCGCCGCACCTACCGCAAGGTCGAGCTCCCCGACGGCTCGAGCTGGCAGGAGGTCAGCATCACCGAGTACGACCGCCGCGGCTGGGGACCGGGCGGCCACGACCTCGACTGGTACTGCTCCAGCAACCCCGAGGCGCACGTCGGCCGTGAGCCGGTCTTCCGCAGCAACAGGGGCGAGCTCGTCGAGCTGATGGGCGAGGAAGCCTATGGCGAGCTGGAGATCCGCTGCGAGGCCCACCTCGCCAGCGTGAAGGCCGCACGAAACGCTTACTCCCGCAAGATGTTGCCACTCCTTGTCCACCCGGCGACGCTCGCTGCCCAAGAGGCGCGCAAGGGCCGATGAACACCCAGCCGGGTCGGCCCGAGCCGACGCGCAGCCCGAACATCTGGGACTCCCCCGACGTCTACGAGGTCGAGAACCTCGGGGTCGACCGGGCCGGGGTCCTCGAGTCGGCCATGGCTGCCCTGCACCCGTTCGCCGGCGCCGACCTGGTCGACGTCGGCTGCGGCACCGGGTTCCACCTCCCCCGCTTCGCAGCCCTCGGGTGCGCGAGCGTGGTGGGCGTCGAACCCCACCCACCGCTCCGCTCGATCGCCGAGAGTCGCGTCGCCGGACTGCCGGACGTGCGGGTCCTGGAGGGCGTCGCGCAGGCGCTGCCGCTGGCCGACGCGTCGGTCGACCTCGCTCATGCCCGGTGGGCCTACTTCTTCGGCGCCGGCTGCGAACCCGGCCTGCGCGAGCTGGAACGCGTCGTGCGGCCCGGCGGCACGGCATACGTCATCGACAACGACGCGACGCGCTCGACGTTCGGGCGCTGGTTCTCCCGTGCCAACCCGTCCTACGACGCCGCAGCCGTCGAGCGGTTCTGGACGCGGCAGGGCTGGGAGCGCGAGCGCCTGACGATCTCCTGGGAGCTCGACACCCGCGAGGACTTCGAGGCAGTCGTGCGCATCGAGTTCTCCGAGACCGCTGCCGAGGGGATCCTGGCCGAGCATGACGGGACGGGCGTCGACTATGCGGTCAACCTGTGGTGGCGCCGGTTCTGACGTGACGGCTGGGGTGGACACCGCTCCCGAGGCGGGACAGGGTGGAACGAACCGGACACCCGGACCACAGGAGGCACCATGACCGAGCACGTCGCCACCGCCAACACCACCGTCGACGCCGACCCCGACCGGGTCTGGCAGGCGATGACCGACCCCAAGCTGGTCGCCCAGTACATGATGGGCAGCGAGGTGGCCAGCGACTGGCAGCCCGGCAGCCCGATCACGTGGAGCGGTGAGTGGGAGGGCAAGCCCTACCAGGACAAGGGCGAGGTGCTGCAGGCCGAGCCCGGCAGGCTGCTCGAGGTCACCCACTACAGCCCGATGACGGGCGCCGACGACGTGCCCGAGAACTACCACACGGTCCGCTACGAGCTCTCCCCGTCCGGCGACGGCACGGCCGTGAAGCTGACCCAGGACGGCTGCGACAGCGCCAAGCAGGCCGAGGAGTTCTCGCGGAACTGGCAGGGCATGCTCGACGGGCTCAAGAAGGTCGCCGAGGGCCACTGACCCTCCCCCGCCCTCCACCGGTTCGAGGTATTCCACTACCCGGATCCGGTGGCGGAATACCTCGAACCGGCGGGGTTGAGCCGGCTTGTCGGCGGCCCCACGTAGGTTGTCGCCCATGGCAGCGAAGACGTCGACCAGGTCGAGCGGTTTCCGCTGCTCCGAGTGCGGCTGGACCGCCGTCAAGTGGGTCGGCCGCTGTGGCGAGTGCCAGGCGTGGGGCAGCGTCAGCGAGATCGGCGCGGTCACCGTCCGCACGACCGCCGCCACCCGCGTCGAGCGACCCGCCGTGCCGATCGGCCAGGTCGACGCCCGGCGGGCCGAGGCGCGGAGCACCGGCGTCGGCGAGTTCGACCGGGTGCTCGGTGGCGGACTGGTCCCGGGCGCCGTCGTGCTGGTCGCCGGCGAGCCCGGCATCGGCAAGTCCACCCTGCTCCTCGACGTCGCGGCCCGCGCCGCCCGGTCGGGCGAGGGGCGCAAGGTCCTCTACGTCACCGGCGAGGAGTCGGCCGCCCAGGTGCGGATGCGGGCCGAGCGGATCGAGGCGATGGCCGCGACCCTGTTCCTCGCCGCGGAGACCGACCTCGCGACGGTGCTCGGCCAGATCGACGAGGTGCAGCCCGACCTGGTCATCGTCGACTCGGTGCAGACCATCGCCAGCGGCGAGGTCGAGGGCTCCGCCGGCAACGTCACCCAGGTGCGCGAGGTGACCGCCTCGCTGATCCAGGTGGCCAAGGCCCGCGGCATCGCCACCCTCCTCGTCGGGCACGTCACCAAGGACGGATCGATCGCCGGGCCCCGCGTCCTCGAGCACCTGGTCGACGTCGTGGTGCAGTTCGAGGGCGACCGGCACTCGCGGCTCAGGCTCGTCCGGGCCGTGAAGAACCGCTACGGCCCGACCGACGAGGTCGGCTGCTTCGACCTCTCCGACGTCGGCATCGTGGGCCTTCCCGACCCCAGTGGCCTCTTCCTCTCCCGGGGCACCCTGACGGTCCCCGGCACCTGCGTCACGGTCACGCTCGAGGGTCGCCGCCCCCTCATGACCGAGGTCCAGGCCCTGGTCGCCAAGAGCGAGATCCCCACCCCGCGTCGCGCGACGAGCGGGCTCGACTCCGCCCGGGTGTCGATGATCATCGCCGTCCTCGCCAAGCGGGCCCAGGCACCGATCGTCAACGCCGACGTCTACCTCTCCACCGTCGGGGGCGTCCGCCTCACCGAGCCCGCCTCCGACCTCGCCATCGCCCTCGCCGTGGCCAGTGCCGTCAAGGACCAGCCGCTGCCCGACCACGCCATCGCCTTCGGTGAGCTCGGGCTGGCCGGCGAGATCCGACCCGTCTCCGGGATGCCGCGTCGCCTCGCCGAGGCGGCGCGGCTCGGGTTCCGCACGGCCTACGTCCCCCGGGGGGTGCTGGGCAGCGGACCGACGCCCGAGGGCATGCAGGTCGTGGAGTGTGACGACATCCGCAGCGCGGTGCGCGCCGCCCTGCAGCCGGTGCACGGTTAGACTCGCGCCAGACCGGACCGGCGGCACCAAAGGGGTTTGACCAGTGGATCTTCGCGAGGACGATGCGCTGCGCGCCACCCTCGCCGCCGTGGCACCGGGTACCGAGCTGCGCGACGGCCTGGAACGCATCCTCCGCGGGCGCACGGGGGCGCTCATCGTGCTCGGGCACGACCGCACCGTGGAGCAGCTCTCCACCGGCGGTTTCCCGCTCGACGTGGAGTTCTCGGCGACCCGGCTTCGCGAGCTCGCGAAGATGGACGGCGGCATCGTCCTCGACCGCGAGGCGTCGCGGATCCTGCGGGCCGCCACCCAGCTCGTGCCCGACCCGTCGATCGAGACCAGCGAGTCCGGCACCCGGCACCGCACCGCAGAGCGGGTGGCCAAGCAGACCGGCTACCCCGTCATCTCGGTGAGCCAGTCGATGCGCATCGTCGCCATCTACGTCGACGGCGGACGCCACGTCCTCGAGGACTCCAGCGCGATCCTCTCCCGGGCCAACCAGGCCCTGCAGACCCTCGAGCGCTACAAGTCCCGCCTCGACGAGGTCACCGGCACCCTGTCGGCGCTCGAGATCGAGGACCTCGTCACGGTCCGCGACGTGGCCAGCGTCCTCCAGCGCCTCGAGATGGTGCGACGCATCCGCGACGAGATCTCCGGCTACGTCGTCGAGCTCGGCGTCGACGGCCGCCTGCTCACCCTCCAGCTCGAGGAGCTGACCGGCGGGCTGGGCAACGACCGCGAGCTCGTCATCCGCGACTACCTGCCCGTCACAAAGGCCGACCTCACGCTCGAGCAGGCGATGGCGGCGCTCGAAGAGCTCACCTCGACCGAGCTGCTCGACCTCGCCGCGGGAGCCAAGGCGGTGGGCTTCGCCGTCGGGGGAGACGCCCTCGACTCGGCCGTGAGCCCCTGCGGCTACCGGCTGCTCAGCAAGGTGCCCCGCCTGCCGGGCGCCATCGTCGACCGCCTGGTCGAGCACTTCGGGAGCCTGCAGAAGCTGTTGGCGGCCAACCTCGAGGAGCTCATGGACGTCGACGGCGTCGGCGAGGGCCGCGCCCGGGCCGTGCGTGAGGGCCTGTCCCGCCTGGCCGAGTCGAGCATCCTCGAACGCTACGTGTGAGCACCGGCACCGCTCCCGCCCGTCTGCACCACGAGGTGCTGGAGTGGTACGCCGTGTCCGCGCGCGACCTGCCGTGGCGGCGACCCGACGCCACGGCCTGGGGCATCTTCGTGTCCGAGATCATGCTCCAGCAGACCCCGGTCGCCCGGGTCGAGCCGGTCTGGCGCGAGTGGCTGTCCCGGTGGCCCAGCCCCAGCGCGCTGGCCGCCGACTCCCCTGGCGAGGCGGTGCGCGCGTGGGGTCGACTCGGCTACCCGCGTCGCGCCCTGCGACTGCACGCCGCCGCGGTCGCCATGGCCGAGCACCACGACGGCGCGGTCCCGGCGACCGAGGCCGAGCTGCTCACCCTGCCCGGCGTCGGCACCTACACCGCGGCCGCCGTCGCGACCTTCGCCTTCGGCGAGCGCACCACGGTCGTCGACACCAACGTGCGCCGCGTGCTGGCCCGCGTCGTGGGGGGTCAGGAGTATGCCGCGCCGTCGCCGACCCGGGCCGAGCTCGCCGTCGCCGCGGGGCTGGTGCCCGCTGACCCACCACGGGCCCGCACGTGGAGCGTGGCGGTCATGGAGCTCGGAGCGATCGTCTGCACCGCCCGTGCGCCCCGCTGCTCGGACTGCCCCGTCGCCGACCTGTGCGCCTGGCAGCTCGCCGGCCGACCGGCTCACGAGGGTCCGGCCCGCAAGGGCCAGGCGTGGGAGGGCACCGACCGCCAGCTGCGCGGCGCGCTCCTGGCCGTCCTGCGAGAGAGTGCCGACCCGGTGCCCCGGTCGGCGCTGGAAGCCTTGTCGGACGACGAGATCCAGCGCGAGCGCTGCCTCGACTCACTGGTGGCCGATGGCCTCGTCGAGCCGCTCCCTCGCGATCGCTTCCGGCTGCCGGCCTCGCGGCAGGCGAGCTGAGGTGAGCGTGCCCCCCGGCGACCCGTCCCGCCCCGCCCGGGGCGCGGGCAACGGCGTGCCGCCCAGGCCGACGGCCCCCGACACCGCGGCGCACGACCTGCCACCCACCACCCCGACCCCGGCCGCGAAGACCGCCGGCCGCCGGGCCGCCCACGCGTTCCGCGTCGGCGCCGCCCGCACCGGTCGGGTCGTCGGGCGAGGCACCCTGGCCGGGGCGCGGCTGGCTGGGCGGGGCAGCCGGGCCGGGGCGCGCCGGGCCCGGGCCTACACCCACTCGGCCGGAGCCGGCGAGAGCGGGCTCGCCCGGCTCGTGGAGCTGCACTTCGTCAACCTGATGGGCGACGCAGCGCTCACCGTGTCGCTGGCCGGCACCATCTTCGCCATCCCGACCGACGAGGCCCGTGGACAGGTCGCCCAGTTCCTCGTCCTCACGATGGCACCCTTCGCGCTGCTCGCCCCCTTCATCGGGCCGCTGCTCGACCGGTTCCGGCACGGGCGGCGCTGGGCCATCGGCACGACCCTCGCGCTCCGGGCCTTCCTGTGCTGGGTGCTGGCCGGAGCCGTCGCGAACGACTCGCCCTGGCTGTTCCCGGCAGCGCTCGGCTGCCTCGTCGCCTCGAAGGCCTACGGCGTCACCCGGGCCTCGGCCGTCCCCCGGCTGCTGCCACCCGGCTTCAGCCTGGTCAACGCCAACTCCCGCAACGCGCTCGCCGGCGTCGCGGGGATGGCGGTCGGCGGCGGACTCGCCGGCGCCGCCGCACGGGTCGGCCCCGAGTGGTCCCTGCGGTTGGCCTTCGTCATCTACGTCGTCGGCACCGTGCTGGCGATCCGGCTCCCGTCCAGGGTCGACTCCAGCACCGGCGAGCAGGACATCGAGGACACCGGGCCGCTGCCCGTCCCGCGCCGCGACGGTCGACGGCTCGGGCTCGTCCAGCGACTGCAGGCCCGGGTCGCAGCCCTGCCGGTGACGGTGCTCACCGCCCTCTGCAGCGCCATCGGGGCCCGCCTGCTGACCGGGTTCCTCACCCTCTTCATGGCCTTCCTCATGCGCGAGCACCCCCTGCCCGGGCACAGCGGCACCTTCGTCCTCGCCCTCGTCGTCGGCGCGGCCGGCACCGGCAACGCGCTCGGCACCGTGGTCGGCAACGCCCTGCGCCAGCTGCGACCCGACCTGATCATCGCGGTGGCCCTGATCGCCGACGTGCTGGCAGCGCTCGCCGCGGCGCTGTTCTACTCGCTCACGACGCTGCTGGTGCTCGGCCTGGTCGCCGGCCTCGGCGCCCAGCTGATCAAGCTGAGCAGCGACGCCGTCGTCCAGCGCGACATCGACGAGACCGTCCGCACGAGGGTGTTCGCGTGGTCCGAGACGGTCCTGCAGATCGCCTGGGTGGTCGGCGGAGGGATCGGGATCGCGATTCCGCTGATCCCACGCCTGGGCTTCGGCGTCATCTCGGCGCTGCTGCTCCTGGTGCTGGCCGCCTCGGTGCGGATCAGGATGACCCGGCACCACCGACCGCACCCGACCCCCGCCCCCGGTTCGATGTAAACCCGCCGGGGATCTCCGGCGGGTTTACATCGAACCGGGACGTCAGAGGGTGCGGAGCATGCGGGTGTTGCCGAGGGTGTTCGGCTTGACCCGCTCGAGGTCGAGGAATTCGGCGACACCCTCGTCGTAGGAGCGGACCAGCTCGGCATAGACCTCGGGCTCGACCGCCTGCCCCTCGATCACCTCGAAGCCGTGCCGGGTGAAGAAGTCCACCTCGAAGGTCAGGCAGAACAGCCGCTCGACCCCGAGTGCCCGGGCGTCGGCGACGAGCGCCTCCATCAGCAGCGACCCGACGCCATGGCCCTTGGCCTCGGGCCGGACCGCCAGCGTGCGGATCTCGGCAAGGTCCTCCCACATGACGTGCAGGGCGCCACAGCCCACGACGACGCCGTCCTGCTCGGCCACCCGGAACTGCTGGAGCGCCTCGTAGTAGGTCACCGCGTCCTTGGACACCAGGACCCGGGAGTCGGCATGCGGCCGGACGATCTCGCGGATCGTCCGGATGTCACTCGTGCGCGCCGCGCGGATCGTGACCGGCCCAGCCGGCTGAGGGCCGTCCGGCGCGGTGGGCTCGGGCGCGCTGGCCTCAGGCACCGAGGCGGCCGTTCTTCATGTCCGAGAAGATCGACCTCGCCCCCGAGCCGAGCAGCACCACGGACTGGCCCTCGCGGGTGCCGATCGCGCCCGGGACGACCTTGTTGGGCACCCCGGCCGCGGTGTTCACGTAGAGGCTGGCGCACAGGTTGAGGACCTCGCCGACGGTGAGGTCGGTGCTCAGGTGGGGACCCATCTTCGACAGCAGTCCGGCCAGGGCGCCCGGCCCGGCCTTGCGGGCCATGACGATGCCGGCCTTGATCAGCGCGCCCTGGTTGGCGGACCGGCCGAAGTCGCCGTTGGGCAGGTGCTTGCGCTCCCGCGCGAGGGCCAGCGCGTGCTTGGCGTCGAGCTTGTTGGTGCCCGGCTTGACGATCCGGTAGCCGTCGACGCTCTGCACGGAGCGCGCCGCGACGAAGACGATGCCCCCAAGGCTGCGGACCATCGCCCGAAAGCCCTTGAAGCCAGTGATGACGTAGCCGTCGATCGGCACGCCGCTGGCCCGCTCGATGGTGGTGACCATGCCGCCGACCCCACCGAAGACCAGGGAGGCGTTGACCTTGGCGTTCCCACCGGTCGACAAGGGCACCCACGAGTCGCGCGGGATGCCGACGATGCCGCCGACGCCCTTCTTGGCGTCGACCCCGATGATGTGGAGCGCGTCGCCGCGGCACTTGGTCACCGGCTGCGGGTTGCGCGCGTCCGAGCCGATCGCGAGGACCCGCATGGTCGGGAACGGCGGGCGGTAGACCTTGAGCGACGGCCACCAGCCGCCGGCCACCTTCCAGGTCTTGCCGTCCTTGACGAGCAGGGTGAGGTCCTTGCCCTGCACGACGGTCGCGATCGGCGACCCCTGCCAGGTGCCGGTGGAGCCGGCGACCTTCAGGGAGGCGGTGCGGGGCTTCCGCTTGCCCAGGGCCGCGCCCACGCTGGCGGTGGTGACGGACACCCGGCCCCCGAGGTACAGGGCGGACATCGCCGAGAGCAGGTCGGCGGGCAGGCCGGCTCCGGTCACCTTCGGCGGCGCGGCGGTGGCGCTGCTCGTCGTCGACGACGGCGTCGTGGTGCTGCTCGAGGGAGCCGGCTTCGGCTTGTCACTCGAGCAGGCGGCGACGGTCAGGGGGGCGGCGACCAGCCCGAAGAGGAGGGTGCGGCGGGGGAGGGAGGACTCAGACACGCGCTCCAATGTATGCCGCGGCGCGCGGACGATGCGAAACGGTCCGCGGTGCGCCGCGACGGGTTCGCAGACGGCATACCGGCGACGCCGTGGCGGTGGGCGGACGACAAGGCGGCCCGGACCATCCGGTCCGGGCCACCTCGTCCCCTCGCTGGTGGGGCCGTCCGGCTACTTCACCGAGTAGATCGGCTGGGTCTGCACGTTCAGCTGGTCCATCTTCACGGTGGCGGCCCTGCTCAGGTCGGCGTCGGTGATCTTGAGGACGTCGAACCCCTTGCCGAGGTCGGAGGAGTAGACGTGGCCGTTGTAGTAGTACGACGACCAGGTCCCGCCACCGCCACCGGCCGGGCCGGCCGGTCCGCGCTCGAAGTAGCCGATCTCGCGGGGGTGGTCCGAGTCGGTGAAGTCCCAGAACGACGTGCCGCCCATGTACCAGGACTGCACCATCACGTCGCGTCCCTTGACCGGGATCAGCGAGCCGTTGTGGGCGACGCAGTTCTCGGAGTCGAACTGGTGCCGGGGGATCTTGTAGTAGGACCGGAAGGTGAGCTTGCGGTCCTGGCTCAGGTCGTAGATCCCGTTCGCTCCGCGGTTGGGGCCGATCGTCGCGTTGCAGGTGGCCGCACCGCCGCCGCCGAGCTCGTCGGTGAAGACGACCTTGGTGCCGGCGTTGTTGAACGTCGCAGAGTGCCAGAACGCGAAGTTGGTGGTGTCGCGCACCCGATCGATCACCTTCGGCGCCACCGGGTCCTTGATGTCGAGGATGATCCCGTCACCCATGCAGGCGCCCGCGGCGATCTTGCGGGCCGGGTTCACGGTGATGTCGTGGCAGCCCGAGGTGTTCGTGTAGCCACCGTCCGGGAAGAGGTTCGGGGTGGCCACGACCTTCGCACTCGTCGGCTGCTTCTTCGGCACCTCGACGATCGAGATCGAGTCGTGCGGCGGCTGGCAGTCGGGGAAGGTCGCGTTGGGCGAGTAGCTCGAGACGTAGAGGTAGTCCACCTTCGAGCCCGGGATCAGCGAGTGCGTGTGCGAACCGCATGCCGTCTCGACCGACTTGATGTACCTCGGGTTGGCCACGTCCGAGATGTCGAAGATCTTGATGCCCTCCCACGAGGACTTCTCCGTGGCCGGCTGCGGGACCGACTGGCAGGAGTCGTCGGACCGCGAGGAGTCGGTGGACAGGTAGAGCAGCGTCCCCGACACGGTCACGTCGTTCTGCGACCCGGGGCAGCTCACCTGGGTCACCATCCGCGGGCTCGCGGGCACGGTCACGTCGTAGACCACGAAGCCGTTGTAGTTGCCGACGAACGCCAGGTTGTCCTGGAAGGCGAGGTCGGTCCCGGTGGCGCCGGCCAGTGGGCCGCTGCTGGGGAGGTTGGTCAGGTGCTCGACGTTCTGGCTGCGCCCGATCTCGTCCGGCCCCAGCTGGGTACCGGACTTGCCCACGCCGTCAGCGGCGAACGCCGCGCTGGCGGGGATCGTGAGGGCGAGCGCTGCGAGGCTGGCGAGCACCGCGTGGCGGGTTCTCATCTCTGGCTCCCTGGGTGAATCGCCGGTCCCGGCACCCCTTCAGTGTCGAGATCGTGACGATTTGTCCACCCTGTCGTCGAGGCCCGGAACCGTTCAAGGGTCTTCTGCCCCGTTTAGGGTAAAAAGTTGCTTATAAGGTCTGTTTGTGACGATTCATCATGGGAGGACTGTTCGCGTGTCGAGCCACCGCACCGCCCGGGGCTCCGCCCTCGCCGCAGCCGCCCTCCTCGGCCTTGGTCTCGCCGGGTGCTCCGGCGATACGCCGGCCCCCACGACGACGGCCACCTCACCCACCGCCCCCGTGCTCCAGCCGGGCCGGCCGGGCGAGCCGAACGCCTCGCTCACCGGCTCCGCCGCGCTGCCGTCGCGCACCGGCTCCCCGAGGGAGGCCGACGTGCGGTTCATGCAGGACATGATCGTGCACCATGCCCAGGCCATCGTCATGGTCTCGCTCGTGCAGGACCGGCTCGCCGACACCCAGGTCAGGTCGCTGGCCGCCCGCATCGCCGACGAGCAGCGGCCGGAGATCGACGCGATGGCCACGTGGCTCGAGGCCAAGGGCGAGCAGGTGCCGCCACAGGCCGGCAACCCCGAGCTCGGCTCGGGCAGCCACGACCACGCGGGCATGCCCGGCATGGCGACCCAGGCCCAGCTGCGACAGCTCAAGGCCGCCAGGGGCGCGGAGGCCGACCGGCTCTGGCTCACCCTGATGTCGGCGCACCACGAAGGCGCGCTGCGCATGGTGGTCCAGCAGCACCGCGACGGCACCGACGATGTCGTGACCCAGCTGGGCGACGAGATCCACGTGACCCAGTCGGTGCAGATCGGCTACATGCGCGAGATGCTCGACCGCCTCACCTGACCTGCCGGTCTCACGACAGAGAGGCGAGGTATGCCGCGTGGTGACCACGCGGCATACCTCGCCTCGATCGTGCTTGGAGTCCTGCCTCAGCCGGCGTCGGCGGAGTCGCCCACCGTCTCCACGACCGGGAGCTCGATGCTGCCCGGGTGCGGGGTGCCGACGAAGGTGAACGTCGCGGCCTTGCCCTCGCCCTCGGCCCCGACGAGCACCAGCTCGCCGGCCTTGAGCTCGCCGTAGAGGATCTTCTCGGACAGGACGTCCTCGATCTCGCGCTGGATGGTGCGACGCAGCGGTCGCGCCCCGAGCACGGGGTCGTAGCCCTTCTTGGCCAGGACGTTCTTGGCCTCGATGGTGAGCTCGATGCCCATGTCCTTGTCCTTGAGCCGCTTGTCGAGCTTGGCGATCTCGAGGTCGACGATCATGACGATCTCCTCCTGCGTGAGCTGGGGGAAGACGATGATGTCGTCGACGCGGTTGAGGAACTCGGGACGGAAGTGCTGCTTGAGCTCGTCCGTGACCTTGTTCTTCATGCGGTCATAGTCGCTGCGGGTGTCCGCGCCGGCCGAGAAGCCGAGCGAACCCTTGGTGATGTCCCGGGTGCCGAGGTTGGTCGTCATGATGATGACGGTGTTCTTGAAGTCGACCATCCGGCCCTGCGAGTCAGTGAGGCGGCCGTCCTCGAGCACCTGCAACAGCGTGTTGAAGATGTCGGGGTGGGCCTTCTCGACCTCGTCGAACAGCACGACGGAGAACGGCTTGCGGCGGACCTTCTCGGTGAGCTGGCCACCCTCTTCGTAGCCGACGTAGCCGGGAGGCGAGCCGAAGAGCCGCGAGACCGTGTGCTTCTCGGAGAACTCCGACATGTCGAGCTGGATGAGGCTGTCCTCGTCACCGAAGAGGAACTCGGCGAGCGTCTTGGCGAGCTCGGTCTTACCGACACCGGTCGGACCGGCGAAGATGAACGAGCCACCGGGACGACGCGGGTCCTTCAGACCAGCGCGGGTGCGGCGGATCGCCTGGGACATCGCCTTGATGGCGTCGTCCATGCCGACCACGCGCTTGTGCAGCTCGTCCTCCATGTGGAGCAGTCGGCTGGACTCCTCCTCGGTGAGCTTGAAGACCGGGATGCCGGTGCTGGCAGCCAGGACCTCGGCGATGAGCTCCTCGTCGACCTCGGCCACGACGTCCATGTCGCCGGACTTCCACTGCGTCTCGCGCTCCGCCTTGGCGGTGAGCAGCTTCTTCTCGTCGTCCCGCAGGCTGGCGGCCTTCTCGAAGTCCTGGCCGTCGATGGCCGACTCCTTCTCCAGCCGCACGGCCGCGATCTTCTCGTCGAACTCGCGCAGGTCCGGCGGTGCGGTCATCCGGCGGATGCGCAACCGCGCGCCCGCCTCGTCGATGAGGTCGATCGCCTTGTCGGGGAGGAACCGGTCGTTGATGTAGCGGTCGGCGAGGTTGGCCGCGGAGACGAGGGCGCCGTCGGTGATGGACACCCGGTGGTGCGCCTCGTAGCGGTCGCGCAGGCCCTTGAGGATCTCGATCGCGTGGCTGAGCGTGGGCTCGGCGACCTGGATCGGCTGGAACCGGCGCTCGAGCGCCGAGTCCTTCTCGATGTGCTTGCGGTACTCGTCGAGCGTGGTGGCACCGATGGTCTGGAGCTCACCGCGGGCCAGCATCGGCTTGAGGATGCTGGCGGCGTCGATCGCGCCCTCGGCGGCACCCGCACCGACGAGGGTGTGGATCTCGTCGATGAACAGGATGATGTCGCCGCGGGTGCGGATCTCCTTGAGGACCTTCTTGAGCCGCTCCTCGAAGTCACCGCGGTAGCGGCTGCCGGCGACGAGCGCGCCGAGGTCGAGGGTGTAGAGCTGCTTGTCCTTGAGGGTCTCGGGCACCTCGCCCTTGACGATGTCCTGGGCCAGGCCCTCGACGACGGCGGTCTTGCCGACGCCGGGCTCGCCGATCAGCACCGGGTTGTTCTTGGTGCGGCGGGACAGCACCTGCATGACCCGCTCGATCTCCTTCTCACGCCCGATCACCGGGTCGAGCTTGCCCTCGCGGGCAGCCATCGTGAGGTTGCGGCCGAACTGGTCGAGCACGAGGGAGCCCGCGGGCGTGCCCTCCTGCTGGACGTTGCCGGCCAGACCGGCACCCGAGCCGCCTTCCTTGCCCTGGTAGCCGGAGATGAGCTGGATCACCTGCTGCCGCACGCGGTTGAGGTCGGCGCCCAGCTTGACGAGGACCTGGGCGGCGACGCCCTCGCCCTCGCGGATCAGGCCGAGCAGGATGTGCTCGGTGCCGATGTAGTTGTGGCCGAGCTGCAGCGCCTCGCGCAGGCTCAGCTCGAGGACCTTCTTCGCCCGCGGCGTGAAGGGAATGTGGCCGCTCGGGGCCTGCTGCCCCTGGCCGATGATCTCCTGCACCTGCTCGCGGACCGACTCCAGCGAAATGCCGAGGCTCTCCAGAGCCTTGGAGGCGACGCCTTCACCCTCGTGGATGAGACCGAGCAGGATGTGCTCCGTGCCGATGTAGTTGTGGTTGAGCATGCGCGCTTCTTCCTGCGCGAGCACGACCACCCGACGGGCCCGGTCGGTGAACCGTTCAAACATCTTCTGCTCCTGCCTATCGAGATCACCTCGATGCTATCCGTGCGACGCGGACCCGGCGTCAGCCTTTCGTGGACCGATACCCGATCGGGACGAAATAGGGCCCTGTCGTACGACTCGTTGGGGGAACGCGGGGCGCTCCCCGACTGTTCCCCGCCCTGAGCCGAGTCGGCTCATGTTCGCCGTGGGCGGACGGACGCGGGATATGCCGCGGGGCTGGGTTCAGGCCGCGGGGCCCTTCTTGCGCACCTCGTCGACGTGGGCCATCGCCTCGCGCAGCTCGCCGAGCCAGCTGTCGGACTTCTCGCCGACGAGCTTGACGCACCAGGCCAGGGCCTCGGAGCGCGACTTGGCGACGCCCGCCTCGACGAGGGTGTCGAGCACCTGGCGCTCGGACTGGCGCAGCCGCGTCATGACCGGGGCCGCCAGGTGGGTGAAGAGCGCCTCGGTCTCGCCGACCCGCACGCCCCACGACACCTTGCGACCGCTGAGGTGCTCCAGCTCCCGCGCGATCTCGATGCGGCGCTCGCGGGTGTCCTCCCGGAACGACTTGATCCGGCCCCGCGCGGCGATGGTGCGGTCGGTGTCGTCGGTGTCGTCGCCCAGCTCGGGCTCGGCGAGGTCACCGATGATGATGAGCTCGTCGCGGTCGCGGGTGACCTCGACGGGGCCGGTGAACCAGTCGGTGGGGAGTCGGCCGGCCAGCCAGGCTTCCGCCGTTGTCTTGGTAGTCATGTAATGATGATTACACTGCAACGCCCTCCAGGGAACGGCTGTCCGCTCACGGCGAACTCGGGCCCAGCTCAGCGTGGCCGCTGGTCGCTGATCCGCTTGGCCTTGCCGAGCGAGCGCTCGAGGGCATGCGGCTCGAGGACCTCGACCTCGATCGTGACGCCGACCCGGTCCTTGACCCTCGTCCGCAGCACGCCGGCCATCGCGGCCCGCTGCTCCGGCGTCGTGTCGGCGGCAGCGGCCTCGACCCGGACCGTGAGCTCGTCCATCCGCCCCGGTCGGGTGAGCACGCAGAGGTAGTGCGGCGTCAGCCCCTCGATGCTCAGCAGGTGCTCCTCGATCTGCGACGGGAAGACGTTAACTCCGCGCACGATCATCATGTCGTCGCTGCGCCCGGTGATCTTCGCCATCCTGCGGAACTGCGGGAAGGCGGTCCCCGGCAGGAGGGTCGTGAGGTCCATCGTGCGGTACCGGACCACGGGCATCGCCTGCTTGCTGAGCGAGGTGAAGACCAGCTCGCCCTCCTGCCCGTCCGGAAGCACCTCGCCGGTGACCGGGTCGACCACCTCCGGGTAGAAGTGGTCCTCCCAGATGTGCAGGCCGTCCTGCGTCTCGCCCGACTCCTGGGAGACCCCGGGGCCGATCACCTCCGACAGCCCGTAGATGTCGACGGCGCGGATGTTGCTGCGGCGCTGGACCTCCGCGCGCATCTGCTCGGTCCACGGCTCGGCGCCGAAGATCCCGATCTCGAGCGAGGTGGTCTTCGGGTCGATGCCCTGCGCCTCCATCTCGTCGAGGATCCCGAGGAAGTAGGACGGCGTGACCATGATGATCCGGGGCCGGAAGTCCTGGATGAGCTGCACCTGCCGCTCCGTCATGCCCCCGCTCACCGGCACCACCGTGCAGCCGAGTCGCTCCGCGCCGTAGTGGGCGCCGAGCCCCCCGGTGAACAGGCCGTACCCGTAGACGACGTGCAGCAGGTCGCCCGGTCGTCCGCCCGCCGCCTCGATCGAGCGCGCCATCACCTGCGCCCACATGTCGATGTCGTCCCGGGTGTAGCCCACGACCGTGGGCTTGCCCGTCGTGCCGCTGGAGGCGTGCACCCGGACCACCTGCTCGCGGGGCACGGCGAACATCCCGAACGGGTAGTTGTCACGCAGGTCCGCCTTGGCGGTGAACGGAAAGCGCGCGAGGTCGGCCAGCTCATGGAGGTCGTCCGGCCGCACGCCGGCGGCATCGAACGCAGCTCGGTAGTGCGGCACGTTCGCGTAGGCGTGGGACAGGCTCCAGCGCATCCGGTCCAGCTGGAGCGCGCGCAGTTCCTCGACGGTGGAGACGACGTTGTCCATGTCGAGCAATCTACGACGACGGTACGAGCCAACCTGAGAGTTGGCCGTGAATCCCGGTCTCCCATATCGCGCGACGAGGATCGGACGTACGCTCGCAAAGGTGGACCGGCTCGGCTCGCCCCTAGTCGTCGATCCGCCCCAGGGGGTGGCCGACGAGGACTCCGGCGCCCCCGGTCGGCGGGCCCGCCTCACCGAGCTGGCCCGGGCAAACCGGCGGTGGCTGGTGGCCGTCCTCCTCGTCGCGGCGCTGCTCGTCGTGGGCACCTACGCGCTGACCCGAGGCCCGGAGACTCCTCCGATCACCGCCACCGACGTCGACAAGGCCGTCCAGGACGGCATCGCCAAGGCCCAGGAGGAGGAGGCCAAGGCACCCCCTGACGCGGCCGCGGCATACCAGGTCGCGCTGCCCTCACTCGTGACCATCGCGACGCGACTCACCAACTCCTCAGGTCCGCAACGCGGCACCGGCGCCGGGGTGGTCGTGAGCGCTGACGGCTCGGTGCTGACCGCACTGCACGTGGTCGACGGGGCCACGAGCATCGAGGTGACGTTCTCCGACGGCAGCTCGTCGCCTGCCGGGGTCAAGGAGAAGGACAAGGCCACCGACATCGCCGTGCTCACCCCGCAACGGCTCCCCCAGGTCGTCGTCCCGGCGGTCCTCGGTGGCGGCGCGCAGGTGGGCGACCCGGTCTTCGCCCTCGGACATCCGTTGGGGCTCAACGGATCTCTCTCGGCAGGCGTGGTCTCCGCACTCGACCGCAAGATCCGGGTCAACGACAGCCAGACCCTCGAGGGCCTGATCCAGTTCGATGCGGCCGTCAACCCCGGCAACTCGGGCGGGCCCCTGCTCGACAAGGGCGGACAGGTGATCGGGATCGTCACCGGGCTCGCGAACCCCTCCGAACAGAACTTCTTCGTCGGCATCGGCTTCGCCGTGCCCATCGCCACGGCCGGCGGCGTTGCCGGCAGCCCACCGCAGTAGCGCATCGCAACCCGAGGAGAGCGCATGGAACCGCACCGCCCCGATCTCGGTCGGCAGCACCCGTTGGAGCAGGCGCTCTACGAGGTCAAGAAGACCATCGTCGGTCAGGACCTCCTGCTCGAGCGGATGCTCGTGGCGCTGCTCGCGCGCGGCCACCTGCTCGTCGAGGGCGTCCCCGGTCTGGCCAAGACGATGGCGATCAAGACCCTGGCGCAGGCGGTCGGCGGCGAGTTCCAGCGGATCCAGTTCACCCCCGACCTGGTGCCCGCCGACGTCATCGGCACCCGGATCTACAACCAGAAGGACGGCGAGTTCCAGGTCTCCCTCGGGCCGGTCTTCGCCAACCTGGTGCTCGCCGACGAGATCAACCGCGCGCCCGCCAAGGTCCAGAGCGCGCTGCTGGAGGTGATGCAGGAGCGCCAGGTGACGATCGGTCGCGAGACCTTCAAGGCCCCCGACCCGTTCCTCGTGATGGCGACCCAGAACCCGATCGAGTCGGAGGGCACCTACGCGCTCCCCGAGGCGCAGGTCGACCGCTTCATGCTCAAGACCCTCATCGGATACCCCACTCCCTCAGAGGAGTTCGTCGTCGTCGAGCGGATGACGACGAACTACGAGGTGGCCCACCGGGTGCTCGAGCCGGGGCAGCTGGTCGAGTTCCAGAAGCAGGCCGACGCCGTCTACGTCGACCCAGCCGTGATCGAGTATGCCGTGCGGCTGACGGGCGCGACCCGCTCGCCCGGGTCGGTCGGCCTGCCCGACCTCGCCCGCTACCTGTCGTTCGGCGCGAGCCCGCGCGCATCGATCAACCTGGTCCTCGCCGGCAAGGCCCTGTCGTTCCTGCGGGGGCGCGACTTCGCCCGTCCGCAGGACGTCCGCGACCTCGCCCGCGACGTGATGCGCCACCGCCTCGTGCTGTCCTACGAGGCCCTCGCCGAGGGCATCGGCCCGGACGACCTGCTCACCCCGATCCTCGACGCGGTGACCATGCCGGACGTGCCGCTGCGCGACCGCCGACAGCCCCAGACCACCGAGACCTCGTGGACGACCGGACAGCGCTGAGCACCGGACCACCCGGGTCCGGTCCGTCGACGCCACTGACCGCCGAGAGCCTGCTCCGGCGGTTGGAGTGGCGCGTCGTGCGCCGGCTCGACGGCCGGTTGCAGGGCGACTACCGGACACTCTTCCGCGGGACCGGGATCGATTTCACCGACCTGCGCGAGTACGAGCCGGGCGACGACCTGCGGCACATCGACTGGAACGTCACGGCTCGCATGGACACTCCCTACGTCCGTGAGTACGTGGAGGACCGCGAGGTCACCGCCTGGCTGCTGCTCGACCGGTCGGCCTCGATGGGCTTCGGACCCGTCGACCGCCAGAAGTCGTTGGTACTGGCCGAGATCGCGACGACGATCGCCCACATCCTGACCAGGGGCGGCAACCACGTCGGCGCGGCGATGTTCGACGGCGACATCTCGACCATCCCGCCCGGGCAGGGCCGCAAACAGGTGCTGCGGATCAGCCAGGCGCTGCTGCGCCCGCCAACCCCCAGCCCGGCCAAGGACACGACCGACCTGTCGCGGCTGCTGCGGGCAGCACTCGGCCTGGCCCGCCGCCGCTCGCTCCTGGTGATCGTCTCCGACTTCATCACCCAGCCGGGGTGGGAGCAGCCCCTGTCGCTGCTGACCCGGCGGCACGACGTCGTCGCCATCCAGGTGGTCGACCCCCGTGAGTCCGAGCTTCCGGCAGTCGGCATGGTCTACGTCGAGGACGCCGAGACCGGTGAGCAGATCTTCGTCGACACCAACGACCCGGTCTTCAGGGAGCGGCTGGCGGCAGCGTCGCAGCAGCGCCAGGAGGAGCTCGTCGCCGCCGCCCGGAGGGCCGGCACCGACATCCACCCCGTCGCGACCGATGACGACCTCGTGCGAGCCCTGGTCCGCATCTCCGAGCTGCGGCGACGGAGGCGGCGATGACCTTCACGTGGCCGCTCATGCTGTTCGCCCTCCTCGCCGTGCCGGTCCTGGTCGTCGCCTACCGGGCCCAGCTGCGCAAGCGCGAGCTCGGGCGGGCCCGGCTCGCTGCCGAGGGACTCGTCGCCGCCTCGACTGCCCGCCCGGACCGGTGGCGGCACGTCGCGCCGCTGCTGCTGCTCGCCGCCCTCACGCTCCTGCTCGTCTCGCTGGCCCGACCTGCGGCCACGGTCGCCGAGCCCCGGCGGGAGGGCACCGTCATCCTGGCCTTCGACGTGTCGACGAGCATGGCCGCCAAGGACCTCTCCCCCACCCGGCTCGACGCCGCCAAGGCTGCTGCCCGCGCCTTCGTCGCGAAGCAGCCCTCGACGATCCGGCTGGGGGTCGTGGCGTTCGGCGACTCAGCGGTCATCGCCCAGCAGCCGACCAACAACCGCGCCGAGGTGTTGGCCGCCATCGAGCGGCTCACCCCCCAGGGCGGCACGGCGCTCGGGCGCGGGATCGTGTCCTCGATCAGTGCCATCGCCGGCAAGCCGATCAGCGTCGACGAGACCGGGGAGGACGGCAGCGCAGGGGGCGAGGACCTCGGCTACTACGGGTCCGCGGCGGTGGTGCTCCTGTCGGACGGCGAGAACACGACCGACCCGGACCCGCTGGTCCTCGCCCAGCTGGCTTCCACTGCTGGCGTGCGGATCTACCCGATCGGGCTGGGCAGCCCCCAGGGCACGGTCCTCGAGGTCGACGGCTTCCAGGTCGCGACCCGCCTCGACGAGGCCACCCTCAAGCAGATCGCCGAGACCACGGACGGCGCCTACTACGCCGCGAGCGACACGGCCGCCCTCAGCAAGGTCTACACCGACATCGACCTGACCTGGACCGCCCGCACGGAGGAGCGCGAGATCACGTCGTGGTTCGCCGCCGCCGCGGCGCTGCTGCTCCTGCTGGGCGCCGGGGTCTCGGTGGTCCGGTCGGGACGGGTGGTGTAGCGGTGTCCTTCGCCCTCCCCTACGCCCTGCTGGGCCTGCTGGCCATCCCGGCGCTCGTCGCGGCATACCTCTGGCAGCTGCGGCGCCGCCGCCGCAACGCCGTGCGCTTCTCCAACGTGGCCCTGATCCGCGCGGTCATCCCCCGCCAGCGGAGGTGGCGACGCCACGTGCCACTGGCCCTGGTGCTCGGCAGCCTGGCCCTGCTGGGACTGGCCGCTGGGCGACCGCAGGTGCGCGCCGAGGTGCCGATCTCGAGCTCGGCCGTGATCCTCGCCGTGGACGTCTCAGGGTCGATGTGCGCCACCGACGTCGACCCGAACCGACTCGCGGCCGCCCAGGAGGCGGTCCGGCAGTTCATCGACAAGCAGGACGACCGCACCCGGATCGGCCTCGTGGTCTTCTCGGGTTTCGCGCAGGTCGCCGTGGCACCGACGACGAACAAGGACGACCTGCTGAAGGCGGTGGACGGGCTGACCACCGGTCGGGGGACCACGATCGGCGCGGCGATCCTCAAGTCGATCGACGCCATCTCCGAGATCAACCCCTCGGTCGCCCCGGCCGACACCGGGGACGGCACCGGCGAGGGCCCTGACTCGCAGTCGCCCACCCCGGGCACGCCGACGCCGGCGCCCGAGAAGGCCACGACGGTGCCCGAGATCGTCGTGCTCCTCACCGACGGCGCCAACACCCGTGGCGTGACCCCGGAGGAGGCGGCGGTCCAGGCCGCGGCCCGCGGGGTCCGGGTCTTCCCGATCGGCTTCGGCACGACCGAGCCGACCCAGATGGTCTGCACCAGCGACCAGCTCGGGGGTGGGCTCTTCGACGGCCCGCCCGGCGGCTTCGGTGGCGGGCTCGGGCCCGGCGGCCGCAACTTCCTGGTCGTCGACGAGGCGGCCCTGCAGGCGGTGGCCCGGACCACCGGCGGCGAGTACTTCAAGGCCAGCGACGCCGACCAGCTCCAGGGAGTGCTCAACGACCTGCCCAAGCACGTCGACCTGCAAGAGCGCGACGTCGAGATCAGCGTGGGCTTCGCCGGGGTGGCGGCGCTGATGCTGCTGCTCGGCCTCTGGCTCGCAGGGCGCTGGTCCGCGCACCCCCAGTGACCGCCGCTCACCCGGTCGGCTGACGGCTTTCCGTGGACGACCTCAGGTTCTCACCGACGGCGCTGGCACCGGCCGCACCAGAACAGGTTCCGCCCGCCGACGACGCGGGTGCGGATCCGCGAGCCGCAGACCAGGCACGGCTCACCCTGCCGCTTGTAGACGTAGGAGCTGCGCTCCGTGAGGCGGTCCACCTGGCCGACCGCCATGCGCTCCCTGACCTCCTCGACCTGCTCCTCGACGGTGACGATCTTCCCGGTCGCCACTCCGAGGGGGAGCAGGTCGACGAGGTCGAGCCAGATGGCGTCCCAGGTCGAGCGCCGGATCTCCCGCCCCGGGCGGAACGGGTCGACGCGCTTCCGGAAGAGCACCTCGCTGCGGTAGACGTTGCCGACCCCCGCGAGCACCGCCTGGTCCATGAGCAGCTCGGCGATCGTCTTGCTGCTGCGCGAGATCCGGCGCCAGGCAAGGTCCGGATCCGGTTCCGGCCGTAGGGGATCCGGCCCGAGGCGTGACGTCACCGCCTCCACCTGTTCGGGCGTGATGACCGCGCACAGGTTGGGACCCCGCAGGTCGGCGACGTGGTCCTCGGTGGCCAGCCGCAACCGCACCTGGCCCACGACCGGTGCCTCACCGGCATACCGGTGCTGGTCGACGGTGAACGTGCCGATGAGGCCGAGGTGCACGTGCAGCCACGCGTCGCCCTCGAACTCGACGAAGAGGTGCTTGCCCCACGAGGTCGCGTGCACGAAGGTGCGCCCCGAGATCAGCGCCGCCCCGGCGGCGAAGCGGCCCTGGGGGCTCGTCGCCGTGGGCTGCGTGCCACGGTATGCCGCGTCGAGGTCACGGGCGAGCGCGAACAGGGTGTGGCCTTCGGGCATGAAGCCATCATCACGGATCGAGGGCGCTGCCTACACTGCACCCCATGGCGGCCACCGAGACCCGACTCCTGCTGCTCGGCACCGTCATGCTGTTCGAGCCGGTCAACGGCTACCAGCTGCGTCGGGAGCTGCTGTCCTGGCAGGTCGAGGACTGGGCCCACGTCAACCCGGGCTCCATCTACTCCGGCCTGGCCACCCTGGCGAAGCAGGGGAACCTCGACCGGCACGACCTGGTCGACGGCAGCCGAGAGGTGGCGGTCTACACGAGCACCCCGCTCGGCCGGCGCGAGTTCGAGAAGCTCTGGCGCGAGGCGGTGGAGAGGCCCGACCTGTTGTCGCCGCTCCCCTTCCACACCGGCATGGCACTGATGCCGCTGATGAGCCGGACGGCAGTCCGTGAGGCCCTGCAGACCCGGCTCGCGAACCTCGACGCCACGACGCGCGACCAGCTGGCGCGCGAGGTCCCGGCCGGCGCGGTGCCGCCGCACGTGCTCGCCCTGGCCGACCTCTGGATGGGCATGGGGCAGACCGAGCGTGAGTGGCTGGTCACCCTGATCGCCCGGGTGGATCGTGGCGACTTCGGTCTGCGCGGCGAGCCGGCCGACTGGCAGGCGCCGGCCGACGACCCCGGCTGGCAGATGGCCACCGATCGCCAGCGCTACGTGGAGCTCATCGCCCGCCAGCGATGAGCGGTTGCCGATGAGTTCTTGTCGGTACGCCGGTCTACCTTGACAGCCATCCGTGGGGGCGGCTTGACGTCTCCGTGTTCAATGTTGAACACTGGCTTTATTCAAGTTTGAATACCAACAGGAGCGAGCGATGATCCACGCACGAGGTCTGGTGCAGACCTTCCAGACGCGCGAGGGCAGGAAGAAGGGCGAGGTGCGCGCCGTGGACGGTGTCGACCTCGACGTGGCGGAGGGTGAGGTCGTCGGGTTCCTCGGGCCGAACGGCGCGGGCAAGACGACGACGCTGCGCATGCTGACCACCCTGCTGCGGCCCACCGCGGGCACGGCCACCGTGGCCGGCTTCGACGTCGTCAAGGAGTCGGAGCAGGTCCGCCGGTCGATCGGCTACGTCTCACAGAGCGGTGCCACGGGGCAGTTCGCCCGCGCCGGCGACGAGGTCGTCGACCACGGGATGCTCTACGGCATGTCTGCCGCCGACGCCCGGCGTCGCGGCCAGGAGCTGTTCGGCCAGCTCGACCTCGAGGGGCTGTGGGGGCGCCAGCCCAAGAGCATGTCGGGTGGCCAGCGCCGCCGCCTCGACATCGTGATGGGGCTGATCCACGAGCCGACGCTGGTCTTCCTCGACGAGCCGACGACGGGGCTCGACCCGCAGGCCCGGGCCAACCTGTGGACCCACATCGCCGACCTGCGCAAGCGGCGCGGGGCGACGGTGTTCCTCACCACCCACTACCTCGACGAGGCCGACGCCCTGAGCGACCGGATCATCGTCATCGACCACGGCAAGATCATCGCGGCCGACACGAGCGACAACCTCAAGGCGCAGGTGTCCGGTGACCTCGTCGACCTCGAGGTCGCCGACCCCGACCTCGTCGCCGAGGCGGCCAAGCGGCTCGACTCGATCGCCGAGACCGGCAGCGATGGCCGGGACGCCGTGGAGATCGACGGCAACCACGTCCGTGCCCGGGTGCAGCGCGCCGGCAAGGCGGTGCCCGGGCTCTTGGCCGACCTCCGCGCTGCCGACATCGACCTCGAGTCGATCGAGGTCCTGCGGCCCACCCTCGACGACGTCTTCCTCACCCTCACCGGCCGCTCGCTGCGCGACGCGGAGTCGTCTACCCCGGCCGACCCGACCTCGAAGGAGAAGTGACGTGCAGTTCCTGCGTGAGTCCTTCATCGTCTTCCGCCGCCAGCTGCGGATGAACCTGCGCAACCCCGCCTGGGTGCTGATCGGCCTGATGCAGCCGATCCTCTACCTGTTCCTCTTCGGCCCGCTGCTCAAGCCGATGGCCGAGCAGCTCGGCGTCCAGAACACCTGGACCTTCTTCGTCCCCGGCATGCTCGTCCAGCTCGGCATGTTCGGCGCGTTCTTCGCCGGGTTCGGGCTGATCTCCGAGTGGCGGGACGGCGTCATCGAGGCCGAGCGGGTGACACCGGCCAGCCGCACCGCCCTGCTCATGGGGCGCCTGTGGCGCGACCTGCTGCAGCTGCTCGTCCAAGCCCTCGTGCTGGTCGGCCTCGGCTACTGGGTCGGGATGGACGCCCCCCTGGGTGGGGTCGTCCTCGGGGTGCTGCTCACCCTCCTCGTCGGTGGGGCCTGCGCCGCGGCGTCCAACGCCCTGGCCCTCACCACCAAGAGCGAGGACGTCATGGCCCCGGTCATCAACGTCGTGATGATGCCGGTGCTGTTGCTGTCGGGCATCCTCCTGCCGATGACCATCGGCCCCGACTGGCTCCAGCGCACCAGCGACTTCATGCCGTTCCGCTGGATCACCGACGGGGTCCGCGGGTCGTTCCTCGGCGACTTCGGCGCCAACGGCGTGATGTGGGGCAGCGTCTGGGCCGTCGTGCTGTTCGCCATCGCGCTCTGGTGGGGCACCGCGACGTTCCGCAAGGAGAACGCCTAGCTCTCGGGGCCGCGCCTGCCGGCCCGGTCAGCTGGCCTTCTTGGCCGCCTTCTTGGCAGCAGTCTTGGCCGTGGTCTTGGCCGTGGTCTTCTTGGCCGTCGTCTTCTTCGCGGCCGGTTTGGAGTCCGACGTCGACTCGCCTCGTGAGGCCTTGGCCTTGTCGACGGACTTCTTGAGGGCCGCGAGCAGGTCGACGACCTCGCCCGACTCGTCCTTGGACTCGGGCGTGAACTGGACCTCGCCGCCCTCGACCTTGGCCTTGACGAGCGACTGCAGCGCGGCGGCGTAGTCGTCCTCGTAGTCGTCGGGCTGGTAGTCACCGGCAAGCTGCTCGATGAGCAGGTCGGCCATGGCGAGCTCCTGCTTGGTCGCCTTGGCGTCGTCGTCGAGCGTCGCGAAGTCGGGCTTGCGGATCTCGTCGGGCCACAGCATCGTCTGCATGAGGATGACCCCCTCGTGCACCCGCAGGACGGCCATCGTCATGCGGGTGCGGATCGAGACCGTCACGACGGCGACGCGGTTCTCCTTCTCGAGCGCGTCGCGCAGCAGGATGTAGGGCTTGGTCGACGCCTTGTCGGGCTCGAGGTAGTAGGACTTGTCGTAGAGCATCGGGTCGATCTGCTCGGCCGGGACGAACTTCTCGACCGAGATCTCCTTGCTGCTGCTGGCCGGGAGGTCCTTGAAGTCCTCGTCGGTGAGCACGACCATCTCGCCGTCCTCGGTCTCGTAGCCCTTGGCGATGTCGTCGTAGGACACGATCTCGCCGTCGATGCTGCAGATCCGCTGGTACTTGATGCGGCCGCCGTCCTCGCGGTGCACCTGCCGGAACTGCACGTCGTGGTTCTCGGTGGCGGAGTAGAGGCGGATCGGCACGTTGACCAAGCCGAAGGACACCGCACCCTTCCAGATCGCTCGCATGTTGGTCGTCCTCTCCATCGGCCTGTCCGCGGACAGGCCCCCGTCCCTGACGAGACACCTCGGGCCTCGCACGTGGAACCAGCCTATGCGTCAGGATGGCCCCATGCGCCCCATGCTGGCCAGTCCCACCACCGTCATCCCCGACGGTGACGAGTGGCTGCACGAGGTCAAGTGGGACGGCATGCGCGTGCTTGCCGACGTCCACGACGGGGTGCTGACGCTGACCTCTCGGATCGGCAACGACGTGACGGTGAGCTTCCCCGAGCTGTTGCCACTGGCCGAGACCTACGACGACATGTTGATCGACGGCGAGGTGGTCGCCCTCGACGGCGGCCGACCCTCGTTCGGGGCGCTCGCCGACCGGATGCACGTGCGCGACCGGCGCAAGGCCGAGCGCCTGTCGGCGGTGCGACCCGTGACCCTGATGGTCTTCGACCTGTTGCGGCTCTACGGCTCCGACCTCACCGCCCAGCCGCTGTCGGCGCGGCGCGAGCTGCTCGAACGGCTCGACCTCTCCGGCCGGCACTGGCAGGTGCCGCCGGTCTACGAGGACGGCCGGGAGCTCTTCGCCGCCACCCTCGAGCAGGGGCTGGAGGGGGTGGTGAGCAAGCGCCGGTCTGCGCCGTACCTGCCGGGGCGTCGCTCGTCCGACTGGCTCAAGTCGCCGCACCGCACGGCGATCTCCGCCGTGGTGGGCGGCTGGCGGGCTGAGAAGACCAACGACTCCGGTCGACTCGGCGCGGTCTTGTTGGGCGTGCCCGACGGCGCTGGCGGGTGGCGGTTCGCCGGGCGGATGGGCAGCGGGATCGCCGGACGTGCGGCGGTCCAGCTCGCCGAGGCACTGGCTCCGCACACCAGGGCCGACTCACCCTTCAGCGACGAGGTGCCGCGGCTCGACCGCGCCGGCGCGACCTGGGTCGACCCGGTCGTGGTGGTCGAGGCGCGCGCCCTGGAGGTGACGCGCGACGGGAGGCTGCGCCAGCCGGCATACCTCGGCATGCGCACCGACCTGACGCCCGACGACCTCCAGGAGGTGGACGGTGGCTGAGCGCTACGTCCCGCAGGCGACGCGCGTCGAGGTCGCGGGTCGCACGCTCAAGCTGACCAGTCTCGACAAGCTCCTGTTCCCGTCGACCGAGACCACCAAGGGCGAGGTGCTCAGCTACTACGCCCAGGTCGCCGACGTGCTGCTCCCCCACCTCGCCGACCGGGCGCTGACCCGGGTGCGCTGGCCGCACGGCACCGGCGACCAGAGCTTCTTCGAGAAGAACCTGCCGTCGGGTGCTCCCTCGTGGCTCCCCCGCGTGAAGATCGACGACGTGACCTACCCGATGGTGGCGGACCTGGCCCACCTGACCTACCTGGTCAACCTCAACTCCATCGAGCTGCACATCCCGCAGTGGCGGGTGCTCGACGGCGAGCGACAGCACCCCGACCGGCTCGTCATCGACCTCGACCCGGGCTCGCCGGCGGGGCTGCAGGAGTGCGCCCGGGTAGCCCTCATGGTGCGCGACCGACTCGGCGCGCTCGGTCTCGATCTCTACCCGGTCACCAGTGGCAGCAAGGGAATGCAGCTCTACGCTGGACTCCCCGGCGACCTGACCTCCGACCAGACCCGTGACCTGGCGCAGCAGCTCGCGCAGGAGCTCACCAAGAAGCACCCCGACCTCATCGTCTGGAAGATGACCAAGTCGCTGCGTCCCGGGAAGATCTTCCTCGACTGGAGCCAGAACGTCGCCGCCAAGACGACCGTGTGCCCCTACTCCATGCGCGGCAAGGAGACCCCGACCGTGGCCGCCCCCCGGTCGTGGGACGAGGTCGAGGCCGGCGCCGAAGGGAAGAAGTTCGAGCAGCTGATGTTCGACGAGGTGCTCGACCGGCTCGAGTCCGACGGGGACCTCCTCGCCGACCTGCTGGTCTAGCCGACCACCCGCGGGCAGCCGGAGCACTCGTGCACGCCGGGCAGCACGTAGATGAAGCAGCACGACCCGCGCGCTGGCGGGCGCTGCCCGCTGGCGCGGGCGAGGGTCATCGCCCACACGTCGTCGACCATCGCCCGTCGGGTGTGCTCGCCGAGCTTCACCGTCGAGCGGTAGCCGAGCGCGAGCTCGACCGCGTCGGACCGGTATGCCGCCTGAGCGGCTTCCAGCCGGTCGGCCAGGGGCATCGTGGTGTCGACCGCCCGCGCACGCTCGTACTGGGCTGCGACGGGGTAGAGCTGGCTCGGCTGCAGCTCGAAGCTCAGCTCCGCGGCGAAGGGGTGCACCACCACGGAGTCGTGCCTGGCTGCGTGCACGCCGGTCTCGGCCGCGACCTCGAGGGTCCACTGCAGCACGAAGGCGGAGGGCATCGACTCGGGCACGACGGCGGCATACTGACGAGCGGTCGAGATGCTCAGGCGTTCCCGCCATTCGTGCAGGGGGTCGATTCCCGAACGCTGCTTTTCGACAATGTCGCGCCAGCTCCAGGAAAGGGGCTGCGAACCCTCCGGGACGTGGCTGACCTGCAGGGTCAGTGCGCCTTGTCGTAGGCGGCCTGGACCTCGGCGGAAATGCGCCCTCGGTCGCTCACCTGGTGGCCGTTGGAGCGGGCCCACTCACGGACGTCCGCGAGGTCGCGCTTACCGGTACCACGGCTGGCGGCAGCCGGGCGACCAGAGGGGCGACGGCCGGCGGCGCGACGGGCGTGACCAACGTACTGCGCCAGCGAATCACGCAGCGCGGCGGCGTTCTTCGCGTTGAGGTCGATCTCGTAGGAGACACCGTCGAGGGCGAAGGTGACGGTCTCGTCGGCCTCGGAGCCGTCGAGGTCGTCCTCGAGCACGATGTTGACACGCTGGGCCATCGGAATCCTTTCCGCAGTTATGAGGACGAGCCAAAACTATCGGCTCGCACAGAAAAGGGGAAATGAATGCCGAAAGCTATTTGTCGGCGTCCTTTGAATTGTCCGAAACAGGAGGGGTTTCCGGGTGGGCAGCGTCCCATTGCGAATGCGCAAGGCGTTCCTTGCGGTCGCCCTCGATCATGTTCTTGATGACGAGCCAGAAGAGGAAACCGACGCCGGCCGACGGGATGAGCGCGGCGATGTAGGGCCAGACGCCACTCATCGGGACACCTCGGGCTTCAGGTGGGGAAACAGGATGGTCTCGCGGATGCTCGCGTCGGTGAACAGCATGACGAGCCGGTCGACCCCGAACCCGAGGCCACCCATCGGCGGTGCGCCGTACTCCAGGGCCCGCAGGAAGTCCTCGTCGAGCTGCATCGCCTCGGGGTCACCGCCCGCGGCCCTGACCGACTGCGCGGTCAGCACCTCGCGCTGGACGACCGGGTCGACGAGCTCGGAGAACCCCGTGCCGCGCTCCACGCCGGCGATGATCAGGTCCCAGGCCTCGATCAGCCCGGGCTCGCTGCGGTGCGGGCGGGCCAGGGGCTGGGCGATGGCCGGGTAGTCGCAGAGGAAGGTCGGCTGGAGCAGGCCCGGCTCGACGAGCTCGCCGAGCAGCTCGAGGAACACCTTGTCCTTGTCCCACGCGGGGTCGATCGCGACGTCGTGCTTCGCGGCATACCCGCGCAGGGTCTCCACGTCGGTGTCGATGGTGACGACCTCACCGACCGCGTCGGACACACCCTGGTAGACCGGCAGCCAGCGCCACTCACCGTCGAGGTCGACGGTGCCCGCCGCGGTCTCGACCTGGCGGGAGCCGAGCGCGTCGGCGACCCCGAGGAAGACGTCACGCATGAGGGTCGCGATCGTCGTCTGGTCCCCGTAGGCCTGGTATGCCTCGAGCATCGTGAACTCGGGGCTGTGCGTCGCGTCGACACCCTCGTTGCGGAAGATGCGGCCCATCTCGTAGACCCGGTCGACGCCGCCGACGACGGCCTTCTTCAGGTTGAGCTCCAACGCGATCCGCAGGGTCATCTCCTGGTCGAACGCGTTCATGTGGGTGCGGAACGGCCGGGCCGCCGCGCCTCCGTGCACGAGCTGGATGATCGGCGTCTCGACCTCGAGGTAGCCCTGCGCCTCCAGCACCCCGCGGATCGCCGAGAGCGCAGTGGCCTTGGTGCGCACCATGTCGCGCGCCTCCTGGCGCACGATGAGGTCGGCGTAGCGCTGCCGCACGCGCGACTCCTCGGACAGGTCCTTGTGCAGCACCGGCAGAGGGCGGAGCGCCTTCGACGCCATCTCCCACCGCGTCGCCATCACCGACAGCTCGCCGCGACGCGACGAGATGACCCGCCCCTCGACGAAGACGTGGTCCCCGAGGTCGACGGTCGACTTCCACTCGGCGAGGGCGTCCTCGCCGACCTCCGCGAGGCTGAGCATCACCTGGAGCCGGGTGCCGATCCCCTCCTGGAGGGTGGCGAAGGCGAGCTTGCCGGTGTTGCGGATGAAGATCACCCGGCCGGCGACGCCGACGACGTCCTGGGTCTCCTCGCCGGTCTCGAGGTGGCCCCACTGCTCGCGGACCGCAGCGAGGGTGTGGGTGCGGGGCACCGTCACCGGGAACGCCTGCTTCCCCTCCGCCAGCAACCGGTCACGCTTGTCACGACGCACCTGCATCTGCTCGGGCAGGTCGGTGTCCGTCACGGCGGTGTCGATCGCGCCGGTGTCGGGCTGGGCCACCTCGGCGGAGGTGGTGCTCTCGGGGGTCTGGCTCACCCGCAAAGGGTACCGACCGGCATACGGTGCCCCGCGCCCAGCCGGTTCGATGTAAACGCGCCGGCGACCACCGGCGCGTTTACATCGAACCGAGGGGGTCAGTCGACGAGGTCGAGGGCGAGGTCGAGGATCGGCGAGGAGTGCGTGAGCCCGCCGACGGACAGGTAGTCCACCCCGGTCTCGGCATAGGCGCGCGCGACGTCGAGGGTCAGCCCGCCCGTAGCCTCCAGCTCGACGTGCTCGGCGGTCGCCCGCACGGCCTGCACCGTCTCGCGCAGCAGGTCGACGGACATGTTGTCGCACAACAGGAACCGTGCCCCGACCGCGACCGACTCGAGCGCCTCCTGGGTCGTGGTGACCTCGACCTGCACGGGGACGTCGGGGAACTGCGCCCGCACCGCGGCATACGCCTTGCTCAGCGAGCCGGCGGCGAGCTTGTGGTTGTCCTTGATCATCGCCACGTCGTAGAGGCCCATCCGCTTGTTGGTGCCGCCACCCGCGCGGACCGCGTACTTCTCCAGAGCCCTGAGCCCCGGTGTCGTCTTGCGGGTGTCGAGCACGGTTGCGCCGGTGCCCTCCAGCCGCTCGGCCCATCGGTGGGTGTGCGTCGCGATGCCCGACAGCCGACAGACGAGGTTGAGCATGGTGCGCTCGCCGACGAGGGTGACCTGGGTCGAGCCCTCGAGGACCGCGACGACGTCGCCCTTCGCGACCACGTCGCCGTCCGACCGCGTGGTCGTGACCTGGAGCGGCTCTGCGCCGATCCGTCGCGCCACCTGGTCGAAGACCATCGCGACCAGCGGTATGCCGGCCAGCGCGCCGCCCTCGCGCGCGACCACGTGCGCGGTGCTCACCTGTTCGACCGGGATCGTCGCGGCGGTCGTGACATCCACCCCGTCAGGGCCGCCGAGGTCCTCGTCGAGGGCGGTGCGGATGACGGTGAGGGCATCGGTCTCGGGGAAGGCCTGGTCGGTCACGTCAGGTCCTGTTCGGCGACGGGCTCGAAGGTCGTGGTGACGCGGGTGTCGGCCCCGCGGACGAGCAGGGTGTGCCCGCGCCACCGGGGGTCGACCTGCTCGGTGTGGTCGCTGCGGACGTGCCCACCCCGGGTCTCCTCGCGCAGGGAGGCGGCCATGGTCAGCACCTGCCCGATGTGCAGGAGGTTGGTCGTCTCCCACGAGTCCGGGTCGGGCTCGGTCGAGGTCGCCGCGAGGGCGAGGTCGCGCAAGGCCTCCGCCGTGCTGGCGAGGGAGGCCGCCGAGCGCACCGGCCCGGCCCCGTCGGTCATGGCCGCCTGCACCTGCACGCGGGCGGAGCCGTCGAGCAGCGCGGCCGCACCACTGGGCGCTCCCGGGGTCGACTGGGGGAGCTCGCCCCGCGCCAGCCGTTCGCTGATGTCGTCGGCGATCCGGTGCGCGAAGACCAGCCCCTCGAGCAGGGAGTTGGAGGCGAGCCGGTTGGCCCCGTGCACCCCGGTGCAGGACACCTCGCCGCAGGCGTAGAGCCCGTCGAGCGAGGACCGACCCATGAGGTCGGTACGCACCCCGCCGCTGGCGTAGTGCTGCGCCGGAGCGACGGGGAGCAGCTCGGTGGCCGGGTCGAAGCCGAGCTCACGACAGCGCGCCACGATCGACGGGAACCGTGCCTCCAGGAACTCGCGGCCGAGGTGGCGCGCGTCGAGGAAGACATGCCGCTCGCCGGTCTCCTGCATCCGGTCGACGATGGCGCGCGAGACGACGTCCCGTGGTGCGAGGTCGGCCAACGGGTGCCGGCCCTGCATGAACCGCACCCCGTCGCGGTCGACGAGGAACGCCCCTTCGCCACGCACCGCCTCGGAGATGAGCGGCTGCTGCCCGCTCGACCCCTCGCCGAGCCAGAGCACGGTCGGGTGGAACTGCACGAACTCGACGTCGGCGAGGACCGCCCCGGCCCGCAGGGCGGCCGCCATGCCGTCACCCGTCGCGACCGACGGGTTGGTGGTCGCCGAGTAGACCTGGCCGAGGCCGCCAGTGGCCAGGACGACGGCGCGCGACGTGGCGGCCCCCACACCATCCATCTGGCCTTCGCCGATGACGTGCAAGGTCACCCCGCAGACGCGAGAGTCCTGGTCCTGCAACAGGTCCACCACGAGGGCGTGCTCGATGACCTCGATGCCGGGGTCGTCCTGCACCCGGTGCAGGGCCGCGATGAGCGCGCGCGAGATCTCCTTGCCGGTGGCATCGCCGCCGGCGTGGGCGATCCGGTCCTTGTGGTGCCCGCCCTCGCGGGTCAGCTTGATCTCACCCTCGGCGTCGCGGTCGAACTCCGCGCCCAGGGCCACCAGCTCGCGGACCCGGGCCGGGCCCTCGTGCACCAGCGCGGTCACCGCGGCGACGTCGCAGATGCCGCAGCCCGCGACCAAGGTGTCGTGCAGGTGCTCCTCGGGTGAGTCCCCCGGGTCGAGCGCCGCGGCGATGCCGCCCTGGGCCCACTGGGTGGAGCCCTCGTTGAGCACCGTCTTGGTCACCAGCAGCACGCGGTCGACCCGCTGGCGCAGCCGCAGCGCGGTCGTCAGCCCGGCGATGCCGGAGCCGACCACGACGACGTCGGCGGAGGTGGTCCACCCCGGCTCGCCCGCGACCAGACGGCGCGGGACCACCAGGTCAGTCATGGTGGCGGCGGGTGACCGCGGAGGTCTTGAGCCCGAACCCCTCGGGGACGTCGCCGCCGTCGTGGCCGACCTCGACGATCCGGTTGTGCTCGTCGACGAAGACGACCTGTGGTTCGAAGGTCCGCGCCTCGGTGTCGTCCATCGCGGCATACGCGATGATGATGACGGTGTCACCGGGCGAGATCAGCCGGGCGGCGGCGCCGTTGATGCACACGATCCCGCTACCCCGCTCGCCCTCGATCGCGTAGGTCGTGAGGCGGTTGCCGTTGTCGACGTCGACGACGTCGACCTGCTCACCGGGCAGCAGCCCGGCCGCGTCCATGAGGTCGCGGTCGATCGTCAGCGAGCCGACGTAGTGCAGGTCTGCCTGGGTGACCGTCGCCCGGTGGATCTTGGCGTAGAGCATGAAGCGCTGCATGGTCACACCCCTGCGGAGTCGACATCGGTGAACACCTCGAGGGCTCCCCCGCCCGGACCGACCTTGATCGGCAGGTTGTCGATCAGCCGGGTGGTGCCGACGCGACCGGCGACCGCCAACAGCGCCTCACCGCGGTACCACTCGGGCACGTCCTCGAGGGTGTAGGGATGCACGAGGACGAGGTAGTCGATCAGGGCCAGCGGCTCGCGCACCAGGACCGTGCGGGCTGCGCGGCGGATCGCCGAGGGGCCTTCGGCTGCGGCCGCCGCACCCGCGCGCAGCCCCTGTGAGAGGCAGAGCGCCGTCTCGCGGTCGGAGTCGGTGAGGTAGGTGTTGCGGCTGCTCATCGCCAGCCCGTCCGCCTCGCGCACCGTGGGCACTGACACCACCCGCACCGGGAAGTCGAGGTCACGGACCATCCGGCGGATCAGCAGGAGCTGCTGGGCGTCCTTCTGGCCGAAGTAGGCCGAGTCGGCGCGGGTGAGGTGGAACAGCTTCGCGACCACGGTCAGCATGCCGTCGAAGTGGCCGGGTCGGGCCTGGCCTTCGAGCACGTTGCCGAGCGGGCCGGCCGAGATGCGCACCCCGGGGTCGCCGTCGCGGTAGATCACGTCGGGGGTCGGCGCGAAGACGAGGTCCACGCCGGCCCGGCGGCAGATCTCCATGTCCGAGTCGAACGTGCGTGGGTAGCGCGACAGGTCCTCCCGCGGCCCGAACTGCAGGGGGTTCAGGAAGATCGTGACGACCACGTGGGCGGCGCGCTGCCGGGCGGTCTCGATGAGGGTCGCGTGACCTTCGTGGAGGGCACCCATCGTCATCACGACCGCGACGTCGCCGTCGGTCAGCGCCCGCCGGGCGACGTGCAGCTCCTCGCGGGTCCTGGCCACCACCGGCTCCACTCGCCCGGGCTGCGGCAGGTCGGTGACGGCCGCGCCCGCCGGGGTGGACGGCATACCGGGCTGTTCGCTCACTTATCGCTCCTGGTCGGTGGCGAGGATGTCCAACAGGGGTTCGGCCACGTGCGGCTTGAGCCGGCCGCTGGCCAGCGCCCGCTCGGCAGTCGCCCGCGCCAGCGCCACGTAGGTCGGACGGATGTCGGGGGTGAGGCTCTCGAGCTGTCGCAGGTGCTCGGCAACGGTACCGGCATCCCCGCGCGCGACCGGTCCGGTGAGGGCAGCGTCACCCGCCCGCAGCGCGTTGTCGAGCGCGGCGGACACCAACGGTCCCAGCACCCGGGACGGCGACTCCACGCCGGCCGCACGCAGCGCCTGCAGCGACTGGGCGATCAGGGTGACGAGGTGGTTCGCACCGTGCGCCAGCGCCGCGTGGTAGAGCCCGCGGGCGGACTCCTCGATCCAGACCGGCTCGGCGCCGATCTCGAGGACCAGCGCCTCGGCCACCGGGCGCAGCGGCTCGGGCGCGGTCACCCCGAAGCAGCACTCGACGAGCCGGTCGAGGTCGAGGCCCGTGCCGGTGAAGGTCATCGCGGGGTGCAGGGCGAGCCCGAGGACGTGCTGGTCGAGCGCGGGCGCGTAGACCTCGAGCCCGTGCCGCCCGGACGTGTGCGCCACGAGCTGGCCGGCCTGCCAGGTCCGCGTCGCAGAGAGTCCCGCGACGAGGTCGGCGAGCGCGTCGTCGGGCACGGCCAGGACCACCAGCTCGGCCTGCCGCACGACGTCCTCCGGCGCGAGCACGGGCGTGCCGGGCAGCAGCTGGGCGGCGCGGTCGCGCGACTCCTCGCTCACCCCCGAGACGGCCACGACCCGGTGCCCGACGCGCTGCAGGGCCGCGCCGAGGACGGCACCGACCCGCCCGGCCCCGACGACACCGACGTCGAGGCGCGCGGGACGCTCGTCGGCCGAAGTCACCGCCCCAACCTATCTCTCGCTGGATGTCAGGTCGGCCGTAGGTTGGGCGAGTGACCTCAGTGGCGTGGCAGGTGGCGTGGCAGGAGGCCCTCTACGGCCCCGACGGCTTCTACCGTTCGGGCTCGGGTCCGGCCGGCCACTTCAGCACCGCGACCCACGGTGGGCCGGGTGAGGTCCTCGGCGCCGCCCTCGCCCGACTGGCCCGCGACAACGGCCTCACCCACGTGGTCGACGTCGGCGCCGGCCGTGGTGAGCTGCTCGGCCACCTGTATGCCGCGGAGCCGGCTCTGCGGCTCACCGGCGTCGACGTCGTGGCCAGGCCGGCGTCGCTCGCTGCCTCCGTGGCGTGGCTGGTCGCCCCCGGTGGGCCTGACCTCCCGGACGAGCTCAACCACCTCGACGGTGCACTCGTGGTCGCGCACGAGTGGCTCGACGTCGTCCCGTGCCCCGTCGCCGAGGTCGACGACCGGGGCGTGTTGCGCCACCTGCTGGTCGACCCGGTGACAGGTGCGGAGTCCCGTGGCGACCCGGTCGGGGGTGACGACCTCGACTGGGCGACCGCACACTGGCCGACCGACACACCCGGCGAACGCGTGGAGATCGGCCTCCCCCGCGACCGGGCCTGGGCCGACCTGGTGAGCCGGGTGGTCCGTGGGGTGGTGGTCGCCGTGGACTACGGCCACCGCGGCGGCGACCGGCCCACGGCAGGCACCCTCACGGCATACCGGCGCGGGCAGCAGGTCGCCCCCCTGCCGGACGGCACCTGCGACCTCACCGCGCACGTCGCGATGGACTCCCTCGACCACGACGAGCTGGTCGACCAGCGGACCGCGCTGCGCGGCCTCGGCGTCGACGGGCGCACCCCGCCCATCGAGCTGGCGGGCAGCGACCCGCGCGCCTACCTGAAGGCCCTCGCCTCCGGGTCCGCAGCGGCCGCCCTCGTCGCGCCGGGCGGCTTCGGCGACTTCCTGTGGGCCGTCAAGCGCGTGGGCTGACCACCAGCTGCTCGAAGCCCCGCAGCACGAAGGTCGGCCTGCGCCGCGCCTCGACGACCTGCAGGTCCGGGAACCGGCTGAGCATCGTTCGCACCGAGATCTCGAGCTCCAGCCGGGCCAGCGGCGCACCGATGCAGAAGTGGATGCCGGCACCGAACGCAAGGTGGGGGTTGGGGTCCCGCGAGGCGTCGAACCGGTCGGGGTCTGCGAAGACCGACGGGTCGCGGTTGGCCGCGCCGAGCAGAGCCGCGACCTTGTCGCCGGGCTGCAACGCGATGCCGGCCACCTCGGCGGGTCCCTTTGCCGTGCGCTCGAACAGGTGCAGCGGCGAGTCGTGCCGCAGGAACTCCTCGACCATCCGCGCGACCGCCGCGTCGTCGGCGACGTCGAGCGCCTGTCGGTCGGGGGCCGTCAGCCAGGAGTGCAGCCCGTTGCCGAACCCGTTCACGCTCGCCTCGTGCCCGGCGTTGAGCAGGAGCACCGCGGTGGCCACGAGCTCGTGAGCCGACAGCCGGTCCGAACCGTCACGCGCGGTGACGAGGTCGGTCAGCAGGTCGTCACCCGGCGCCTTCGCGCGGTCCGCAGCGAGCGACTCGACGTATGCCGCGAACGCACCGGCCGCTTCGCGTGCCGCCGCCTCGTCGGCCTGGGTCCGGCCCACCTCGTACATCCGCACGATCGCCTGCGACCAGGGGCGGAGGTGGTGCCGGTCGGCCTCGGGGACCCCGAGCAGCTCGGCGATCACCAGCACCGGCAACGGCTCGGCGTAGTGCTCGATGACGTCGAACTCGCCGTCCGGCAGGTCGGCCAGGAGGCCGGCGGCCAGCTCCTCGATCCGGGGCGCGAGCCGCTGCACGTGGCCGCGACCGAACGCGCCGGCCACCAGCCTGCGGAGCCGCGTGTGCTTGGGCGGCTCGCTGTCGAGGATCGAGTCGGCGTGCAGCCAGTTGAAGGTGTCCCAGTCGGCCTCGGGTGTGCGGGGTCCGAAGACCCGGCCGAGACGTCGGTCGCGCAGCACGGCACCCGCTTCGGCGTGGCCGGTGGCCAGCCACAGACCCATGCCGCTGTGCCACGCGACCGGTGCGACTGATCGCAGGGTGGCCAGGTGCGGGTAGGGGTCGGCGACCGTCTCGGGGTCGGTCAGGTCGAGGAAGTCGGCAGCATCGACGGTGGGCTGTGTGGGCACCTTCGCAGCCTGCCGCAGATGATCGAGTTTTGTCAGGCGCTCCGTGGAGGGCAGACTTGAGCGTTGCTGCCCCTCGAAAGGACCCCCGTCCCCATGAAGCTCCAGCACCGCCTGCGCGCGACCACCGCTGCAGGATCCCTTGCGGCTCTCGCCGTCGTCGCCCTCCTGTCGGGCTGCGGATCCGACACCCCCGGCTCCGGCGGGAACGTCACCGTGACCGTCACCCCGACGGTCACCGCAAAGGTGCCCAGCGCGAGCAAGACCTCATCGGCTCCCAAGACCCCCACCTCCGACGTGAAGGGCCGCAACTACGACTTCGGCGTCGTCACCAAGACCGGTGAGGTGGACGGCGTCTCCTACATCGAGCTCGACCGCTGGACCTGGAAGAAGCTCGACGACGGCAAACTGGCCAAGGACGGTGTCCCCACGGGCCCGTTCAAGGGCAAGGTCCCCTACGAGAACCAGAACGCCAAGCTCACCTACACGATCCCCCTCGCCGACGGCGCCCGGATCCTCTACCACCACTGCATCGCGGCGGACCAGCCACTGCAGACCAAGTCGGTGGACGCCGGCGACCTCAAGGGCCTCGCCGACCGCGAGAACACCGTGCTGGTCCAGATCGACGACAAGGGTGCCGCGACCACGATCCAGAACATCCCCGGCTGCCCCGGCTGATCACGTGAGCGATGGCTCGCGGCGCACCGAGGGCTTGGGGCCCACTGAGGGCTTGGGGCTGACCGGGGCTTGTCGTTGACGGGGGTTTGTGGTTGACGGGGGCAGTGGCTGACCGAGGGCAGCGGTGCTCCTAGCCGGCCGCTCGAGTCACGTGCGGGGTGCAGGCAAAGCCGTCTCCCTTGCGGGTGGCCACCGTCGGGACGGTGAAGCTGACCGTCTTCCCGGAGTCGACCGTGAGCGTCTTGGTGGCGCTTCCCACCACGGTGGAGGTCTTGACCGAAGCGACGGCCACGTCAACGGTGTACTTGGCAGACTTCTTCGTGGAATTGACCACCTTGCCGCTGGCCGACCAGACCCCAGTGCTCGCTGCGTCGCACGTGAACCCCTGGAGGTCTGACCGAGCCCCCACGGCCTCAGCGCTCGCCGCGTTCTTGCCCGAGTCCTTGCCCGAGTCCTTGGCCGAACCGGTCGCGGAGGACGAGGGCTTGGGCTGATCGTCCTGGGTGGTCGCATTGCCGCTGTTCCCGCCCGAGCAGGCTCCGACCAAGCCTGAGGCGATGAGAGCCAGCGCCGCCGTGCCTCGCACGAGTCTGCGGTGCGTGCCCTGATGGTGGCCGGGTGTTACTGGATGCTGCATGGTGGGGGTGCTCCATTCGAGATTGTTTGCTGTGGCTGGTTCGTTCTGTCTCATCGCGGTGCCGGACTCCTGTCCTCGCGTGTGTTGACTCCCGTCATCGCGTCTCCTGGCTCCTGCGTCGGCGGCCCACGAAGGTCAGCCCGAGACCCAGTCCGAGGGCGAGTAGGCCAAGGCCCGCAAGGGTGATCGCGTTGGATCCCGTGAAGGCCAGGACTCCACGTGCGACGCCGCCGAACGCCGGTCGATCGCCGCTCGTCGGCGTCCGGACCCCCGACTGATTGGACGGAACGTCCTCGCCGGCCGGCGTGCGCCCGTGTGCGGTCGCCATGTTCGCCACCGAACCGGCGTCCACGTCGGCCTGGGTGATGGTGTACGGACTGGACGCACAGGTCATGGAGGTCCCGGGCGCCAACGTCGACGTCGGGCAGGTGACAGCCACGGCCGGGCCCGCCGGGGCGACGAGCTGGTCGTCGACCTTCACATGGTGGAGCGTGACTGACCCCGTGTTGGTCACGGCGAAGCGGTAGGTGACCTGGTCGCCGAGCTCGGCCACACCGTCATGGTTCGCGTCCAAGGTCAGATGGGCGGACTTGACGAGCTTCATCCCCAACGTCGACGCGGTAGGCGTCTCCGTGTCGGACGGTTTCGAGGGCACGTGGCCGCCGCCAGGGGTCTGACCGTGCGCGGTCGCCGTGTTGGCCACGGCTCCGGCATCCACGTCGGCCTGCGTCACCGTGTACGCGCTGGAGGTGCAGGTCACGCTGGCGCCCGGGGCCAGGTTCCCCGACGGACACGTCACCGTGACCGCGGGACCGGCCGGGGCGACCAGCTGGTCCGCCACCGAGATGTTGTGCAGCGTGATCGTG
>NZ_LMST01000001.1:3995005-3996958 GCF_001429685.1 Phycicoccus sp. Soil803
GGTCACCGACGCCGGCCTTGCCGTCACCGTTCGTGTCGGTCGTGAGCGCAGCGGACTTCACCAGGCTCAGCCCGGTCGTCGTGGGCNNGGGCGTGGTGGTGCTCGAGGGATTCGACGGCACGTCGGTGCCACCCGGGGTCAGGCCGTGCGCGGTCGCCGTGTTCGCCACCGAACCGGCATCCACATCCGCCTGCGTCACCGTGTACGCGCTGGAGGTGCAGGTGAGGCTGGCGCCGGGGGCGAGGTCGCCGGCCGGGCAGGTCACCGTGACGGCCGGACCGGCCGGGGCGACGAGCTGGTCCGCCACCGTGATGTTGTGCAGGGTCACAGTGCCGGTGTTCTTCACCACGAAGCTGAACGTGATCTNCGTCACCCACGCCGGCCTTGGCGTCATTGTTCGCATCCGTGGTCAGGGCCGCGGACTTCACCAACGACAGGCCGGTGCTGCTCGGGGTCGGCGTCGTGGTGCCGGACGGGTTCGACGGCACATCCGTCCCACCAGGGTTCAGGCCATGGGCGGTCGCGGTGTTGGCCACCGAACCGGCATCGACGTCGGACTGGGTCACCGTGTAGGCCGAGCTGGTGCACGTGACCGAGGCGCCCGGGGCGAGGTCACCAGCCGGGCAGGTCACCGTCACCGCAGGACCGGCCGGGGCGACAAGCTGGTCCGCGACGGTGATGTTGTGCAGGGTCACGGTGCCGGTGTTCTTCACCACGAAGCTGAACGTGATCTGGTCACCCACGCCGGCCTTGCCATCANGGTGCCGGACGGGTTCGACGGCACATCCGTGCCACCAGGGGTCAGCCCGTGCGCCGTCGCGGTGTTCGCCACCGACCCGGCGTCCACATCCGCCTGCGTCACCGTGTACACGGAGCTCGTGCACGTCACCGACGCACCCGGTGCCAGGTCACCGGTCGGACACGTCACCGTGACGGCCGGGCCGGCGGGGGCGACGAGCTGGTCCGCGACGGTGATGTTGTGCAACGTGATCGTGCCGGTGTTCTTCACGAGGAACGAGAAGGTGATCCGGTCACCCACCCCGGCCTTGCCGTCGTTGTTCGCATCCGTGGTCAGAGCCGCGGACTTCACCAGGGACAGGCCCGTGCCTGTCGGGGTCGGGGTGGTGGTGCCCGAGGGGTTGGACGGCACGTCCGTCCCGCCCGGGGTCAGGCCGTGCGCGGTCGCCGTGTTCGCCACCGAACCGGCATCCACATCCGCCTGCGTCACCGTGTACACCGAGCTCGTACAGGTCACCGACGCGCCCNGGCGCGAGGTCACCGGCCGGGCAGGTCACCGTCACCGCCGGACCCGCCGGGGCGACCAGCTGGTCCGCGACGGTGATGTTGTGCAGCGTGGTGCTGCCGTTGTTGGTCACGACGAACGAGAAGGTGATCCGGTCACCGACGCCGGCCTTGCCGTCACCATTGGTGTCGGTGCTGATCGAGGCCGACTTCACCAGGCTCAGCCCGGTCGTCGTGGGCGTCGGGGTGGTCGTGCCGGACGGGTTCGACGGCACATCGGTGCCACCAGGGGTCAGGCCGTGCGCGGTCGCGGTGTTGGCCACCGAACCGGCATCCACATCCGCCTGCGTCACCGTGTAGGCACTGGAGGTGCAGGTGAGGCTCGCGCCCGGGGCGAGGTCACCGGCCGGGCAGGTCACCGTCACCGCCGGACCCGCCGGGGCAACCAGCTGGTCCGCGACCGTGACCTTGTGCAGCGTGGTGCTGCCGTTGTTGGTCACGACGAAGGAGAAGGTGATCCGGTCACCAACCCCAGCCTTGCCATCGTTGTTCGCATCCGTGGTCAGGGCCGCGGACTTCACCAGGGACAGGCCCGCGCCTGTCGGAGTCGGGGTGGTGGTGCCCGAGGGGTTGGACGGCACGTCAGTGCCACCCGGGGTCAGGCCATGGGCGGTCGCCGTGTTCGCCACCGACCCGGCATCCACATCCGCC
>NZ_LMST01000001.1:3996975-3997120 GCF_001429685.1 Phycicoccus sp. Soil803
GTGCACCGTGATCGTGCCGGTGTTCTTCACCACGAAGCTGAAGGTGATCCGGTCACCGACCCCGGCCTTGCCGTCATTGTTTGCATCCGTGGTCAGGGCCGCGGACTTCACCAGCGACAAGCCGGTCGACGTCGGGGTCGGAGTC
>NZ_LMST01000001.1:3997231-3997299 GCF_001429685.1 Phycicoccus sp. Soil803
GTCGTCTGGGACTGGTTCGAGGGCACATCCGTCCCACCAGGCGTCAGCCCGTGCGCCGTCGCGGTGTT
>NZ_LMST01000001.1:3997413-3997560 GCF_001429685.1 Phycicoccus sp. Soil803
CGCCACCGACCCGGCATCCACATCCGCCTGCGTCACCGTGTACGCGCTGGAGGTGCAGGTCACGCTGGCGCCGGGCGCGAGGTCGCCGGCCGGGCAGGTCACCGTCACCGCGGGACCGGCCGGGGCGACCAGCTGGTCCGCCACCGT
>NZ_LMST01000001.1:3997626-3997732 GCF_001429685.1 Phycicoccus sp. Soil803
TGTTGTGAAGGGTCACGGTGCCGGTGTTCTTCACCACGAAGCTGAACGTGATCCGGTCACCCACACCGGCCTTGCCGTCACCATTGGTGTCGGTGCTGATCGAGGC
>NZ_LMST01000001.1:3997901-3997994 GCF_001429685.1 Phycicoccus sp. Soil803
CGACTTCACCAAGGACAGGCCCGTGCCGGTCGGGGTGGGGGTCGTGGTTTGCGACTGGTTCGACGGCACGTCGGTCCCACCCGGGGTCAGGCC
>NZ_LMST01000001.1:3998138-3998419 GCF_001429685.1 Phycicoccus sp. Soil803
ACGTTGCGCAGGGTCACGGTGCCGGTGTTCTTCACCACGAACGAGAACGTGATCCGGTCACCCACACCGGCCTTGCCGTCACCATTGGTGTCGGTGCTGATCGAGGCNGGTGGTCGTGTCCGACGGGTCGGACGGCACGTCAGTGCCACCCGGGGTCAGGCCATGGGCGGTCGCGGTGTTCGCGACCGACCCGGCGTCGATGTCCGCCTGCGTCACCGCGTACGGCGAGCTCGTACAGGTCACCGACGCACCCGGTGCCAGGTCACCGGCCGGGCAGGTCA
>NZ_LMST01000001.1:3998561-4023513 GCF_001429685.1 Phycicoccus sp. Soil803
GTGCGCGGTCGCCGTGTTCGCCACCGACCCGGCATCCACATCCGCCTGCGTCACCGTGTACACCGAGNCCACCGCGGGACCGGCCGGGGCGACCAGCTGGTCCGCGACCGTGATGTTGTGCAGGGTCACGGTGCCGGTGTTCTTCACCAGGAACGAGAAGGTGATCCGGTCACCCACCCCGGCCTTGCCGTCATTGTTTGCATCCGTGGTCAGCGCTGCCGACTTCACCAGCGACAGGCCCGGGCTCGCCGGCGGCACGGTCACCGTGCACTTGGGGTCCGTCGAGCCAGTCGCACAGTTCGTGTTCGGATTCGAGGACACGATCGTGTTGGTCAACGGGGCGGACGTCGAGGTCGCCGTGCTCTTCACCGTCACCGAGTAGGTGATCGTCGCCGTTGCCCCCGCAGCGAGCGCCCCACTCCAGCTGAGCACCGGGGCCGCGTAGGAAACGGTGCCGCTCGATGCCGTCGCGTTGCTGTTGTACGTCGCGTTGGCCAGGACGTTCGTGAGGTCGTCGGTGAAGGTAGCCGGGTTGGAGGAGGTCCAGTCCGCCGTTCCGGTGTTCTTCACCGCGACGGTGTACGTGACGGTATCCCCTGGTCCGTACATCGACTTGTCAGCCGTTTTCGTGAACGCCAGCGAGCAGGCGGAGGCCGGAGAGGCGATCGTGAAGGTCGCGGTGCCGGATGAGACGCCGATCGGCCCGTCGGTGGCCCCCCCGGGAATGGTCGTCACCGCGTTCGCCACGTCGGGTGCGGTGGTTCCGGTCGTGACACAGGTCTTGGGCACCGTCGTCTTGAAGCAGACCTGCATCGGGTCGCCGTTGTAGTTGAGGGTCACGGTCGGCTTCGCCGTTGCGTCGGCATTCAGAAGCTTGACCGATACCGTCAGCGAGGTCGTCGTCCCGGAATAGGGGATGGAGGAGAGGTCGACGACTTGTTGCGTGTTGCTCAGGGTGACGCCGGTAAAGCCGGGCAACGGGTTCCCGTTCGCGTCGGCCACGGTGAAGGTCGCGCCCGTGTACTGGCTCGACGTGAGACCGCTGATGGTGAAGTTCTTCCACCCGGTGACGTGGTTCGAGCCGCCATCACAGTAGTAGGCAGCGGGCCTGACGCTCACGCTTCCCGTTGAGGTTGTACAGGGGGCACCAGTCTTCTCATTGAAGAACTGCAGGACACCGGCGTCGCCGTCCTCGACGAGGCACCCCGGGAAGCTGCTCACCGAGCTGATCGTGTAGGCCGAGACACCGATCGGTGTGCCGCCGTTCAGCGTGGTCGAGGTCGGGTTGGTGAACCCAGAACAAGACCCACCCGACCCGCCATTGAGTGACCAGTCCCAGCAGGTGTAGGTCGTGACTGCGGTGCTTTGGTTGTTGTAGGCCATGAAGACCTTGGTCCCGCTCACATACACGCCGCCGGGGCCCGCGGAGCTGTTGTTGAGGTATCCGACCCAGCCGCTCGCCTGCTGCGGGTAGGACTGGCTCATCACCTGTCCGGAGGTGTTCCAGCATGTCCAGGCGTTCGCCGTCCCGGCCGCCGTTTGGAGGCAGGCGCCGATCATGCTCCCGGAGCTGTTGAGCACCGGCGCCATCGCCGCACTCCCGCCGCTGGAGACGGTCGTCTTGATCGGCGTGAAGCACGCCGAGTTGGTCACCGTGTTGTAACAGCCGAGGTAGACGCTGCCGTCCGCCGGGTTGAACGTCGTCGCCCAGACGTACGTCGACGAGCCGAAGGTCTGGACGTTGCCGCTGTATCCGAGGAACGCCAACGACGTGGTTCCCTGGCTCCACGGGAACAGCTGGAAGGAGGGCGGGGTGCAGGCCGCCTTCGTGGTGACGTCGAAGCAGTCGAGGTAGCCGGAGGAGTCGAGGAAGTAGAGCTTGCTGCCGATGATCCCCAGGCCCACGTTGTTGGTGGTGTAGATCCCGCCACCGGCGTTGCTCGTGCCGTTGGTGTAGTTGAGGTAGAACCCACACGAGGTATTCGTCGTGGTGTCGAAGCACGCCATGCCGTAGGTCTTGGTTCCGCTGATCGAGGCCGCGAACCAGATCTTCCCGGTAGCCGGATCCAGGTAGCTCCAGTTGTAGGTGCCGGTGACCAGGTCGCCGCATCCGTTGGTCGTGCAGAGGGAGCTACCCGACGTGGACTGGATGTTGCCGCCTCCGCCAGAGAAACCCGGGCACTGCGCACCCGAGATCAGGTTGTAGCAGTCGAGCTGGCGGCCAGCGCCGCCTCCCCCGCTCGGCGTGAAGTGGTGGTGGTTGAGGTAGACGTTGCCGTTGTAGGTCAGAGCCTGCCAGCCGTCGCCACCTGTCGTGCTGGTCTTGAAGCTCGAGGTCGGGGCGCCGAACGGGCTCGTCGCTCCGGTCGTCCCGGGCGCGACGGTGCCTGTCGCGCCCACGGCGTTGACCCCGGACGCGGGCTGCGTCGTGGTGTAGCTGGCACCTCCGTTGGTGGAGTACTGCCCCGTCATGCCCGGCGGAACCTGGAGCGAGCCGGGGACGTAGGCCTGGTCACCGGTGATCGGGTCGGTGATGTTCGCGTTCACCGACGTGCTCTGCGTGTTGGAGTAGTTGAGCACCCACTGGAGGGTGTCGCCGGGGTTGGCGGTCCCCGAAGCCCCGCCCGCCACGGCCGTGCTGCCGTTGGTCAGGTCCTTGCCAGTCTTCGTCAGCGTCCCGAGCCCCGTCGTTGCGGCGCTGGCGCGGCTCGCCGTGGCGATCGCAACCCCACTGAAGACCAGGGCCATCGCAATGAGAGCGCTGATCAGCGAGAACTGGCCATCAGTCCCCCAGCGGAAGAGCCGAGAGTGATGATGCGCAGAGTGGGAACGCGGCACGCGAGACCTCCAGGACGATCACGCCAGCATGGATGGCGCAATGGATGGCGAGCCGTGACAGCCGGCCCAAGTGAGAGACGGGTCAGTCACGCAAAGATGACGCGACCTCGGTGAGAACTTTTCGGCGCCCGTTCCTCGCCGCGCGGCATACGGCAGACTGACGGGGTGACCACGACGGAAGGCCGACGCGAGCTCACCGTCGGCATGGGCGCAGGCGGCCTGGCCACCGCCGACATGGTGCTCAACATCGGTCCGCAGCACCCCGCGACGCACGGCGTCCTGCGGCTGCGGATCGTGGTCGACGGCGAGCGGATCGTCTCGGCCGAGCCCATCGTCGGCTACATGCACCGTGGTGCCGAGAAGCTGTTCGAGGTCCGCGACTACCGCCAGATCATCGTCCTGGCCAACCGGCACGACTGGCTGTCGGCGTTCTCATCCGAGCTGGGCGTGGTGCTCGGCGTCGAGCGGATGCTGGGCATGGAGGTGCCCGAGCGGGCCGTCTGGGCGCGCACCCTGTTGGCCGAGCTCAACCGGGTCCTCAACCACCTGATGTTCCTGGGCTCCTACCCGCTCGAGCTGGGCGCCATCACGCCGATCTTCTACGCGTTCCGCGAGCGCGAGGAGCTCCAAGCGGTCATGGAGGAGGCGTCCGGCGGGCGGATGCACTACATGTTCAACCGCGTCGGCGGGCTGAAGGAGGACCTCCCAGCCGGCTGGCTCGACCGCGTCGCGTATGCCGTGCAGGCAGTCCGTGGGCGGCTCCCCGACCTCGAGGCGCTGATCGTCGGCAACGAGATCCTCGAGGCGCGGACGCGCGGCGTCGGCATCGTGACGCCGGAAACCATTGCAGCGTATGGGGTTTCGGGTCCCATCGCTCGTGCGGCGGGGGTCGACATGGACCTGCGGCGCGACGAGCCCTACCTCGCTTATGGCGAGCTGTTCGCGGACGGCGGTCCCGGTCGAGTGGTGACCCGCACGGCCGGCGACTGCTTGGCGCGCCTGGAGGTGCTGCTCGAGCAGGTGCACGTCAGCCTCGACCTCGCCGAGGCCTGCCTCGACCGGTTGCGGACGCTCCCGCAGGGCCCGGTGAACGTCAAGCTCCCCAAGGTGCTCAAGGTCCCCGAGGGCGACCTCTACACAGCGACCGAGAACCCGCTGGGCTTCAACGGCTACTACCTGGTGTCCCGCGGGGAGAAGACCCCGTGGCGGCTCAAGCTGCGCTCTGCGTCGTTCAACAACGTGGCGGTGCTGGCGGAGGTGCTGCCCGGCAACCTCATCGCCGACATGGTCGCGATCCTCGGCTCGATGTTCTTCGTGGTCGGCGACGTCGACAAGTAGTGGTGCAGTCACCAGACGGGTCGAGGTATTCGCCGACCCGGATCCGGTGGCGGATTACCTCGAACCGGAGGAGTCGTTCGGTGGGTCGACGCGGCACATCCGCTGGGTGAGCATGCCGGCACCCGCGAGCACCAGCGACGAAGCGGTGAGGGCGAGCAGCCGCCACAGCAGCGCGCGGTAGCCGGGCAGGTCGACATCGGCCAGGGCATGCGCCACCTGTGCGGCATACCAGCCCAGCACGGCCGACCCCGTCAGTGCGGCCGCCTGGGCGAGCACCAGCGTACGGGCGGCGCGGATCGGGCTGAGCGTCTTGCGGGCCTCGCCCCGCAGGAAGCGGCGCACCGGCAGCCCGGCCCCGATGACCAGGATCGCCATGGCGACGATCAGCACCGAGGAGACCCACGAGGCCGGTCCGAGGAGGTGCCCAGCGTTGAGGTAGAACCGCCAGCCGATCCAGGAGAGCAGGCCCACCACGAGGGCGAGCGCCACGAGCTGCGACCAGCGCAGGCCGCGGCCGTCGTTCACCACGGGCCCTCCAGGAGGTCGACGTCGGGTCCGGGCCGGACGCCGGACACGTCCATGCCGCTGACGAGGTCGGCGACCCGGCGGACCTGGCCCTCGACGCGCAGCACGGCCTCGCTGTCCGCCCGCAGCCACGGCACCAGCACGAAGCCGCGCTCGTGCGCCCGAGGGTGGGGCAGGGTGAGCGTGGGGCTGTCCATCACGACGTCGGTGTCGAAGACCGGGTCGCCGTACTGGATCAGGTCGAGGTCGAGCGTCCGCGGGCCCCAGTGCACCTCGCGGGTGCGTCCGTGGGCCCGCTCGATGTCGTGCAGCCCGGCCAGCAGCGACGAGGGCGCCAAGTGGGTCGTGCCCGTCACCACCGCGTTGAGGAAGACCGGCTGCTCGGGTCCACCGACGGGGTCGGTCTCGACGGGGGCCGAGACCTCGATGATGTCGATCAGGCCGTAGAGCGAGATCGCGGCGTCATGGAGGGTCTCGATCGAGTCGCCGATGTTGGAGCCCATCGCGATGACCACGTGGGACTGCCGCTCCCTCGTCACCCGGACCTGCACGTCGGTGAACGGGTGCCCCACCGGGGCCTCCGGCTTGTGCACCACGACTTCGACCGCCTCGACGAGCGGCCTGGCCAGCACCCGGTCGGCGATGCGCGAGGCGAGCGCCTCGATGAGGTCGAGCGGGTCGCCCTCGATCAGCGCCACGACGTCACCGGCGACCTCGGCGTAGTTGACGGTGTCGGCGAGGTCGTCGCTGGCGCCGGCGGGCGCGAGGTCGACGTGCATGGTGACGTCGACGACGAACACCTGCCCGTCGCGCTTCTCGAAGTCGAGCACGCCGTGGTGGCCCTTGGCCGAAATGCCCTTGAGCACGATCTGGTCGGTCACTGCTGCCCCTCTGTCCTGGTTGCGGTCGTCACGGGGCACCCTTGCCGGCCGACTCGATGGCCTGGGCGACCCGCATCGCATCGAGGGTCGAGGGCACGTGGTGCACGCGCACCCCCCACGCTCCCAGACGGGCCGCGTGCATGGACGTTGCGGCGGTGACCACGTCGCGGTCGAGCGGAGGCCGCGGGTCGCCACCTGGCGCGACACCCACCCGGCCGAGGAAGGTCTTGCGCGACGTGCCGACGAGGAGGGGGTGGCCGAGCTCGAGCAGCCGGTCGAGACCGCGCAACAGGGACCAGTTGTGGGCGGTCAGCTTGGCGAACCCGAACCCGGGGTCGAGCACGATCCGGCTGGGCTCGAGACCCGCTGCGACGAGCTCCCGCGCCCGCTCGGAGAGCTCGGACACCACGTCGGCGACCACGTCGTCGTAGACCGCCTTGGACTGCATGTCGGCGCTGTGCCCCCGCCAGTGCATCGCGACGAACGGCGCACCGGCGCCTGCCACGACGCCGACCATGCCCTCGTCGGCGAGGCCACCGCTGACGTCGTTGACGATCCCGGCACCGGCCCGCAGGGCTTGCGCCGCAACCTCGGCGCGCATCGTGTCGACCGAGACGAGCGCACCCTCGTCGGCGAGCGCCGACACGACCGGCAGCACCCGACGGAGCTCCTCGGCCACCGTCGGTCGCTCGGCCCCGGGACGGGTCGACTCGCCGCCCACGTCGAGGATGTCTGCGCCCTGGGCCAGCAGCTCGCGGCCGTGCTCGATCGCCGCCGCGGGCTCGAACCACTGGCCGCCGTCGCTGAAGGAGTCAGGGGTCACGTTGACCACGCCCATGACGACCGGGAGCCCGTCGGCCCGCCGAAGGGGCCACTCGAAGGCGCCGGCACCCGGTGCGACGGTCACGCGCCACCCCCGAGGCGACCGAGCTTGGGCCAGGTCAGGAACGCCTCGGCCTCCAGCGCCGCCAGCCCCACCCGGGGCAGGTCGGACCCCGACGGGTAGACCAGGAACCGTGGCTGCCACTGCGGCTGGAACTTGGCGTTGAACCGGTAGAGGCTCTCGATCTGCAGCCACCGCGACGCGAAGAGCAGCACCCGCCGCCAGGCCTTGAGCACCGGCCCGGCACCGAGCTTGCCGCCGCGCTCGAGCACCGAGCGGAACGCCGCGAAGTTGAGCGAGACCCGCTGCACGCCGAGCCCCGGGGCCGCCGCGAGGGTCTCGGTGATCATCAGCTCGTTGACGCCTGCGTCGGCCGTCGCGTCGCGACGCATGACGTCGAGCGACATGCCGTCGGAGCCCCAGGGGACGAACTGCAGGAACGCGCGCACGACCCCATCCTGCCGTGCCGCCACGAAGACGCACTCGGGATCGCTCTCCTCGAGCAGCCGGCCGAGCGCCATTGAGAACCCACGCTCGGTGGCGCTGGACCGCCAGGCCGCCGCGTCGGCGAGGGCCTTGTCACGCACCTCGGCGGTGACGTCGCGGACGCGGCACACCTCCACGGCATACCCGGCCCGCGCGACCCGGCCGACCATCTGGCGCACGTTGCGCATGGGACGACCGGTGAGGGTGAAGGCGGAGGCGTCGACGACGGCCTCGTCGCCGAGCTCGAGGGCGGTGAAGCCGGTCTCGCGGACCCAGATGGTCCCGGCGTGCTCGGAGCAGCCGAGGACGGCGGGGGTCCAGGCGTGCGCGCGGGCCTCGGCCAGGAAGGCCTGGATCGCGCCCGGCCACGCCTCGGGGTCGCCGACGGGGTCGCCGCTGGCGAGCATCACGCCCGAGACGACGCGGTAGGCGACGGCCGACTTGCCCGACGCGGACCAGACCACCGACTTGTCGCGGCGGGTGTTGAAGTAGGCGAGCGAGTCGCCGTGCAACCCGACCAGCCGTCGCAGCGCCACCTCGTCGGCGTCGGTCAGCGAGGGCCTCGGCTCGGGCGGGCGCAGGGCGAGGTAGACGGGCGTCAGGAGCGTCATCAGCCCGAGCCCCAGCAGCAGGAACCCCACGATGTCCGCCGCCCGGTCCTGACTGAACTCGACCGGTCCGTCCAGGCCGACCATCCCGAGCCCGAGCTCCTGCACCAGGTCGCCCAGGCCCGGGAAGCCACCCAGGAGGTCGCGGCGGTTGAGCCACAGCACGAAGCCGCCGATGACGACGGAGACGACCAGGAGCAGCACGAACGCCCGCACCGCCCGCCACCTCGTCGTCGGGTCGCCGAGCGCCCGGAACTCCGCCCGGTGCCGCACGAGCAGGCCCAGCCCCACCAGGGAGATGAGGGCCGAGGCCGGTTCGGTCTTGATGGCGTGCAGGACCACGGACAGGGTCAGCAGCGCGACCGCCGCCCGCCAGGCCCGCCGCTTGCGTCGCTTGAGCGAGTGGCCGAGCACGATGAGGAAGATGCCGGAGACGACGGTGGCCGCCGCTGCTGCGTCGGAGAGCGCGCCGGGCAGCACCTCGGTGAGCCCGTGCAGGTGCACCCGCCAGGAGTGCAGCAGGCCGGTCAGCAGGTCGAGGGTGCCGACGACATAGGTCAGGGTGCCGAGCAGCCGTGGCGCCCGCGAGGCCGTGAGTATGCCGGGGAGCTTGGGGGTGGTGGGGCGCGCGAGATCGCGTCCGGTCACCGCTTGCCACCCAGGAGCAGCGCCATCGCCTCGGCCCGGGTGGCTGCGTCGCGCAGCTGCCCGCGGACCGCCGACGTGATGGTGCGCGACCCGGGCTTGCGGATGCCGCGCATCGACATGCACAGGTGCTCGCACTCGACGATCACGATGACCCCCTGGGCGCCCAGGTGGGTGCACAGCGCGTCCGCGACCTGCGTCGTGAGCCGCTCCTGCACCTGGGGCCGACGGGCGTACATCTCCACGAGCCGGGCGATCTTGGACAGACCGGTGACCCGGCCGTCCTTGGCGGGGATGTAGCCCACGTGGGCGACCCCGTGGAAGGGGACGAGGTGGTGCTCGCACATCGAGTAGACCTCGATGTCGCGCACCAGGATCATCTCCTCGTGGTCGATCTCGAACGTCTTGGAGAGGACCTCCGCCGCGTCGAGGGACAACCCCGCGAAGAACTCGCCGTAGGCGCGGGCGACCCGGGCCGGCGTGTCGGTGAGCCCGTCGCGGTCGGGGTCCTCACCGATGGCGATCAGCAGCTCGCGCACCGCAGCCTCGGCACGAGCCTGGTCGACCACGTGCCTCCCGCGCTCAGTGGGCATTCGGATCGACCTGGCCACCCTCGGGGATCTCGATCACCTGGGTGGGCGGGTGCTCCTCCGGGGCCTTCACCGCACCGGCCTCGGCAGCCTTGTCGATCGCCTCGGCAGTGGCGCGGTCGGTGCCCGCGGCCTCCAGCGGCGCCGCTGAGCCGTTCTGCGCGGCCTTCTCCGCCGGCGTGAGCACGGGGGGCTGGTCGGACAGGAACCGGGTCTCGCTCGACAGCCAAGTCGGGCGGAGCGGCCGCTTGCGGATCGGGGCGAAGATCGTCGCGAGCTCCTTGGCGTTGAGGGTCTCGTGCTCGAGCAGGTCGAGGACGAGCTTGTCGAGGATGTCGCGGTTGTCGTTGATGACGTGCCACGCCTCGTCGTGCGCCGCGTCGATGAGCTTGCGCACCTCCTCGTCGACGACCCCGGCGACCTCCTCGGAGTAGTCGCGCTGGTGGCCCATGTCGCGGCCGAGGAACACCTCGCCCTGCGACTGGCCCAGCTTGATCGCGCCGATCCGCTCGCTCATCCCGAACTCGGTGACCATCTTGCGGGCCATGCCGGTGGCCTTCTCGATGTCGTTCGAGGCACCGGTGGTGGGGTCGTGGAAGACGACCTCCTCCGCGACGCGCCCGCCCATGGCGTAGGACAGCTGGTCGAGGATCTCGTTGCGGGTCGTGGAGTACTTGTCGTCGGTCGGCATCACCATCGTGTAGCCGAGGGCCCGACCGCGGGGCAGGATCGTCACCTTCGTCACCGGGTCGAGGTGGTTCATCGCCGCGGCGACGATGGCGTGGCCGCCCTCGTGGTAGGCGGTGATCTTGCGCTCCTTGGCCGACATGATGCGGGTGCGCTTCTGCGGGCCGGCGATCACGCGGTCGATGGCCTCGTCGAGCGCGGCGTCGTCGATGAGCTTGCCGTCGCTGCGGGCGGTGAGCAGGGCCGCCTCGTTGAGGACGTTGGCCAGGTCGGCGCCGGTGAAGCCGGGCGTGCGGCGGGCGACGGCGAGCAGGTCGACACCGGTGGCCATCGGCTTGCCCTGCGAGTGCACCTCGAGGATCCGGTGGCGACCGATCATGTCGGGCGCCTCGACCGCGATCTGGCGGTCGAACCGGCCCGGGCGCAGGAGCGCCGGGTCGAGGATGTCGGGGCGGTTGGTCGCCGCGATGAGGATGACGTTGGTCTTGACGTCGAAGCCGTCCATCTCGACCAGCAGCTGGTTGAGGGTCTGCTCGCGCTCGTCGTGGCCACCGCCGAGACCGGCACCACGGTGCCGGCCGACGGCGTCGATCTCGTCGACGAAGACGATGGCGGGGGCGTTGGCCTTGGCCTGCTCGAACAGGTCACGCACCCGGGACGCACCCACACCGACGAACATCTCGACGAAGTCCGAGCCGGAGATCGAGTAGAACGGCACGCCCGCCTCGCCGGCGACGGCGCGCGCGAGCAGGGTCTTGCCGGTGCCGGGAGGACCGTAGAGCAGGACGCCCTTGGGGATCTTGGCGCCGACCGCCAGGAACTTGGCCGGCTCGGCCAGGAACTCCTTGATCTCGTGGAGCTCCTCGACGGCCTCGTCAGCGCCGGCGACGTCGGCGAAGGTGACCTTCGGGGTGTCCTTGGTGGCGAGCTTGGCCTTGGACTTGCCGAACTGCATGACGCGGGAGCCGCCGCCCTGCATCTGCGTCATGAGGAACCAGAACAGGCCCAGCAGGATGATGATCGGCAGGAGCGAGCCGAGCAGCGAGAGCAGCGGGTTGGTGTCCTTGTTGACCTGGTTGATGCGGCCGGGCGGGGTGTTGTCCTCGAGCAGCTTGATGAAGGTCGGACCGGCCGCCTCGACGTACTCCGTGCGCACCTTGGTGGCGTTCTTGACGTTCTTGCCGTCGGAGTAGGTCTCGCCCTTCTTCAGGTCGAGGTCGACGATCTCGTTGTTGGTGACGACCGCCCGCTCCACCTTCTTCTCGGCGATGAGCTGCTGCGCCGCGGAGGTGTCGATCCGCGTGTAGCCACCTGCGTCGCTCAGGCTGAAGACCATCAGCGTGATCGCGATGACGGCGATGACCCAGAACAGGGGTGCCCGAAGGATGCGCTTGAAATCCATGTGTGTAGCGGGGCTGGCCGCCCCGTTCCTCCTGCTCGCTCACGCTCTGTGCCGTGCCCGGCCTGGGCACGGCTCTGCCACGACGGTACTACGCGGTACCGGGGTGGTTCGTGCTGGACAACGACCCGGATGGGCCCGGTGTTCCGGCTACGCCTCAGGCGTAGACGTGGGGCGCGAGGGTCCCCACTTCGCGCAGGTTGCGGAACTTCTCCGCGTAGTCGAGGCCGTAGCCCACGACGAACTCGTTGGGGATGTCGAAACCGACCCATTTCACGTCGATCTCGACCTTGGCCGCCTCGGGCTTGCGCAGCAGGGTGCAGATCTCCACGGAGGCCGGGGAGCGCGACTCGAGGTTGGACTTGATCCACGACAGCGTGAGCCCGGAGTCGACGATGTCCTCGACGATCAGCACGTGCTTGCCGGTGATGTCGGTGTCGAGGTCCTTGAGGATGCGCACCACACCGGACGACTTGGTGCCGGAGCCGTAGGACGACACCGCCATCCAGTCGACGGGGGCCGTGCCGGGCAGCGCGCGCGACAGGTCGGCCATCACCATGACGGCACCCTTGAGCACACCCACCAGCAGGAGGTCCTTGCCGTCGTACTCCGCCCAGATCTCCGTGGCCAGCTCGTCGAGCCTGGCGAGGATCTCCTCCTCGGTGATGAGGACCTTCTCGAGATCGGCTCCCATGTGGGCAGCGTCCACGGCTCAAACTCCCTCAGTTGTCGGCTCGGGGTGCGGGGCTATTCAACCCGAGCGGGTGGGCCGATGGATACCCGGCCGTCCGAGCGGGTGGCCTGCAGTGGTCCCGGGAGGCTCACCGGGCCCTGTCCGTGCCAGTCCGTGAGCAGTGCGTCGCACGCCTCGGTATGCCGCGTGCTCACCTGTCCGGCCGGCGCTCCGGCGGCGACGACGAGCCGACGCCACACCCGGGTGCGCACGGGGCGGGCCAGCGCGAGCATCGCATCGACCGCCACCCAGACCCCGGCACCCTCCGGCCGGTTCGATGTGAACACGCCGGGGATCTCCGGCGATTTCACATCGAATCGGGAGAGGGCCGCGTCGGCGAGGGCATCGAGGTGGTCGGCGTCCTCCCTCAGCTGGTCGGCAGTGCGGGCCAGCGCGGCGGCGACCCCCGGTCCGAGGTCGCGCTCGAGGTCGACCAGCGCCCGCCGAGCCCGGACCCTGGTGAACGCGGGGTCGTCGTTCATCGGGTCGTCCCACCACGTCAGCCCCTCGGCCACGCAGGACGCCCTGGTCTGCTCCCTCGTCACGCCCAGGAGGGGACGTCGGAAGCGGCCGCGAGCCCGCGGCATACCGGCGAGGGAGCGGGCCCCGGAGCCACGGGCGAGGCCGAGGAGCACCTGCTCCGCCTGGTCGTCGAGGGTGTGGCCGAGCAGCACCAGCCGAGCCCCGTGCCGGTCCGCGGTAGCGGTGAGCGCTGCATACCGGGCGTCTCGAGCGGCCGACTCGAGCCCGTCCGCACCGGCGTCGACCTCGACCCGGACGGTGCCCACCGGCGCCAGCCCCAGAGCCGAGCACTGCCCGCCGGCCCGCTCGGCCACGGCTGCGGAGTGGGCGTTGAGGCCGTGGTCGACGACGACGGCACCGGCCCGGACGGCGAGCTTCGACGCCTCGAACGCCACGGCAGCCGCGAGCGCGAGTGAGTCCGCTCCCCCGCTGCAGGCCACCAGGACCAGGTCGCCGGGGTCGCACTCCCTCAGCACCGCACGAACGGCATTGCGGGTGGCGGCCGTCGCCGGGTGGGGACCGGTCACGGTCAGCCGTGGACCCGGGCGACCCAGGCCGACGGCGTCTCGATCTCGGTCGGCTTGGGCAGGGTCTCGGGCGACTCCCAGACCCGGTTGAAGCCGTCCATGCCGACCTGGTCGACCACCGAGCGGACGAAGACGGCGCCGTCGCGGTACTGCCGCATCTTGGCCTCGAGGCCGAGCAGTCGGCGCAGCACCCGGTCGAACGCACCCACACCCTTGCGGCGCTCGTTGAACCGGCTGCGGATCTGCGCGACGGACGGGATCACCTGCGGCCCGACCTCGTCCATGACGACGTCGGCGTGACCCTCCAGCAGGGACATGACGGCGGTGACCTCGGCGAGCTGGGCGCGCTGCTCGGGCGTCGCGATCAGGTCGGTGAGTCCCGCACCGCCACTCCTGAGCGACTCCGGCAGCTGCTTGCCGAGTCGCGACAGGGTCTCCTGCAGGGACTCGGCGTCGGGCACCATGTCGGACGCCAGCGTGCGCACCCGGTCGATCATGTGGTCGCGCAGCCACGGCACGGCGGTGAACTGCACGCGGTGGGTCTCCTCGTGCATGCAGACCCAGAGACGGAAGTCGGCCGGGTCGACCTTGAGCTCGCGCTCGACCTGGACGAGGTTGGGGGCGACCAGCATGAGCTGGGGTGTGCCGCCGGGGGCTAGGTCGTACTGACCGAGGACCTTGCTGGACATGAACGCCAGCAATGCCCCCGCCTCGCCGCCGGTGACCTTGCCGCCGATCGCCTGCACGGTCTGGTTGGGCACGGACTTCTGCGCGTCGACGAGCTTGCCGAAGACCGGGTCCATCAGCGCCGACATCGAGTCGGCGTTGAGCGAGATCCAGGTGCGGCGGTCGACGACCACGGGACCCGGGGCATCCCCGGGCGCGTGCAGCCGGGCGGTCTCGGCGACCGGCTGCTGCGCGGCCAGCGCCGCTGCGCGCACCGAGGCGACGACCTCGGCGGCCTCCGCCCCGGTCACCTTCGGTCCAGCCGGGACGAGCCGGGCGCCGGTGGACTTGGCGAACTGCCAGTCGACATAGCGGGTGACGTGCGGTGCTGCGGCGTCGGACACGGTCATCCCCTCACGGTAGGTCAGGGACACCCGCAGGTCGCGAGCACCGCCACGAAGCGGTCCAACGCGGCCCGTGCGTTGAGGGTTCCGGCGCCTCCCGGGAGTCCGTCGGCCAGCACGACGTAGGACAGCACCCGGCCGTCGGCATCCATCACCGTGCCGGCCATCGCACTGGTCCCGGTGAGGGTGCCGGTCTTGGCCCGGGCGAGCCCGGCCACGGCGTGGGTGTTCTTCGCCTGGAACCGGGTGGCGAGCGTGCCGGTCAGCCCCGCCACCGGGAGCCTCGAGATGGTGTCCTGCAGCGCGGGCACCGAGCCGTCGGCCCCCAGCTGGAGCACGTCGGACAGCACCTGGGGCGGGATCGCCTGACCCGCGGTCAGCCCGCTGGTGTCCTTGAGCCGCACCCCGGTGAGGTCCACCCCCTGGGCCTGGACCGCCTTCCGCACGAAGGCGACCGCCGCGGCGAACGTGGCCGCGCTCCCCTCCTTCACCGCGGCCTGGCGCGCCAGGCCCTCGGTGAGCGCGTTGTCGCTCTCGTCGAGAGCCAGCGCGAGCAGGTCACCCACGGGCGCGGACTCCACCCGCCCCAGCTCGGTGGCGCCGGCCGGCACGGGCGTCGACCAGGTGCTCTCGCGGGTCAACGTCGCGCTGATGCCGACCTTGCCGAGCGCGGCCACGAACGCCGCACCGGTGACCGCCTCCGGGTCCCGCGGCGCCGGACGGTAGGGAATGGCCCGCTGGCCGGCGAGGCCGAGCATGGACACGCCACCGGTGAAGCCGGCGTTGACGTCGGCCTGGCTCCAGCCGGGCGCCCAGCGGGCTCCCTTGGCGTAGGTGGTGTCCAGCCGCAGCGTGACCTTGGTCGTGCCCGCGGCCTGCAGGGCGGCTCCGACCTGGGCGGCGAGGTCGCCGAGCCCGGCCCGTCCCTCGACGGCAGTGGGTGAGCCCTTGCCCTTGGCCAGCATCGTGTCGCCGCCGGCGACCAGGACCACCTCGCCGGGCTGGGTCCCCTGGACCACCCTGGTGGGGAAGGTCACCAGCGGGTCGAGCGTGGTCCCGACCGCCAGCGCGGTGAGCAGCTTGGCGGTCGAGGCGGGCACCCGCGGGGTGGTCGCGGCCTTGGTGAACAGGGTCTGACCCGTGAAGGCGTCGCGGACGACGACCCCGGGCCCGGGACGCAGTGCCGGGTCGGCGACCACCGGCCCGAGGACCGTGGCCAGCCCGGCGGGGGTGGGGATGGGGGCGCTGGCCGAGGCGGGCTGGAGCGGCTGGGCAGCGGGGTCGACGGTCGGGACCGCCACGGTGGTGGGCGTCGCGGTGCCGGTCGGCGTGGGTGTGGTGGCAGCCGCCTGCGGCTGCGCCCTGGTGAGGATCCCCGGGACGACGTCGAAGACGTCCAGCGCGGCGTACGCGACGGCGAGGAGGACAACGGCCAGCGCGGCGGCCAGGAATCGACGCACTCGACCCCCTCAGCGCTGGACTTGCGTCATACGGAACACTTAGCCGCGAGCCTAGGTCATCAGGCACGCGCACCAAGCCCAGGCATGCGCACTACGGAAGGGACATCGTCGTGGAGTTCGACGTCACCATCGAGATCCCGAAGGGTCATCGCAACAAGTACGAGGTGGACCACGAGACCGGCCGCATCCGGCTGGACCGCCTGCTGTTCACCTCCACCCGCTACCCCGCCGACTACGGCTACGTCGAGGACAGCCTCGGCGAGGACAGCGACCCGCTCGACGCCCTGGTGCTCCTGGAGGAGCCCACCTTCCCCGGCTGCCTGGTGCGGGTCCGCCCGATCGGGATGTTCCACATGCGCGACGAGGCCGGCGGCGACGACAAGATCCTCTGCGTGCCGGCCGGTGACCCGCGTCAGGCCCACCTCGTCGACCTCGAGCAGGTGAGCAGCTTCGACCGGCTCGAGATCCAGCACTTCTTCGAGACGTACAAGGACCTCGAGCCCGGCAAGTCCGTGGAGGGCGCCCACTGGGCGGGCCGCGAGGAGGCCGAGCGCGTGGTGCGCGAGGCGATCCAGCGCGCCAAGGAGGCCGGCATGACGACCGCTCGCTGGCGCATGCCCGACGTCTCCGCGGAGCCGATGTCCGAGGCCAAGCCCCCCACCGACTGACCCAGCGCGGACGGGCTCACCGTCGCAGAGAGCCGCCCCCCGTAACGCGGCGAGGACGACGCGCGTCTTCATGGTGATGTTCCCCCGGTGCTGTAGGCACACCATCACCAGACAGCGCCCCACGTGGGCTGAAGGAGACCGCCATGTCCACTCGCAGGGCAGTCCTCAGGCGGATGGGCGTCGGCGCCCTCGTCACGACGGGCGTCACGCTCGCAGGGGCCTCGCCGTCGGGCGCGGCAGTCGCGTCCGCCGGCGACGAGATCCTCCTCGACTCCTATTCGGGCACCGACGACCAGAAGCTCACGGCCGCCCTCGCCGCGGCCAAGGCCTCCACCCCACGCAGGCCCATCCGGCTCGCGGCGCGGAGCCACACCTTCAGCCTGACCCGCACGACCTTCAGCGGCCTGCGGATCCTGGGGCCCAACATCGGCTGGCAGAACCCCGAGATCGGCGGGAGCAACGGCGCCCTGCCGCAGTGCACCGTCACCCTCAACTGTGGCTCCGGCGCCAGCGCGTGGCTCGTGGGGACCGCGACCACCTACGACGTCACGGTCGCCGGGATCTGCTTCCTGTCCTCCAACGGGGTCACGCAGTTCTACCACCACCCCTTCAGCGCGGGGACGTCCTACGCGACGCGCCTCGACACGCTCACCTTCTTCGGCTTCAAGCACGTCCTCGGCACCCCGGCCGACCCGTTCTCGGCGACCCTCAACACGTGGGCCGGCGACTGGACCCTCGTCGGCGTGCAGGACACCCAGTTCTCGCTGCGCGGCTCGGACAACTGGTTCGTCCCGTCGTCGATGAACTACGGCTGGGCCGGCGACAACGGCGGCAAGTACCTCATGCGCTTCTCCAACGTGGCCAAGTCCAGCGTCAAGCACCTCTACCTGACGGCGCGAGGGGGATCCCGCGGGGTCCTCGTCGAGGGGACGGCGTCGCAACAGGGCGGGCTCGCGTTCTCCGACTGCGTGATCGAGGGCCAGAACGCCGGCGACCCGGCCATGGGCGCGCTGATCGTCGTCAAGGGTGGGGGCGTGTCGTTCACGAACACCCGCCTCAACTTCGGGATGGCGCGCCCCAGTGACTTCACCGACCAGCAGGACACCGCCCTGGTCATGGTCACGGGCGGGGTGTGCCTGCTCACCCACACCTGGGTCAACCGGGCCACCGCCACGGCCGAGTCGGTCCCCGTGGTGGCGGTGTCCGGCGGCCAGGCGCACGTCTCGACCCTGATGGGCATGGGCGGCAACTGGACCGGCAGGCCGAAGACGACGCGGACCGGTGGGGTCCTCGTGGCTGACTCGACGGTCACCGCGGCCTGAAGCCTGCACGTCCCCTAGGGGCGGCCGCCGTAGGGCACCAGGTCCGAGCGGTAGATCGAGGCGTAGCGGACGTTGGCGCCGGTGTAGGGCGCCTCGATCATCTGGCCACTGCCGACGTAGAGGCCGACGTGGTGGCTGTCAGCACCCGAGCTGCCGTAGAAGACGAGGTCGCCGGGTCGCAGGTCGCTGATCGCGACCCGGGCGGTCTCACCCCACTGGGCGCCGGTGTAGTGCGACAGGTTCACCCCGGCCCGCTGCCAGGCGCGCATCGTGAGGCCGGAGCAGTCGAAGCTGTTCGGGCCGTCGCCGCCCCACTGGTAGGGCTTGCCGATCTGGGCACGGGCGTACGCGAGGACCGCGGACACACCACCGTTGGTCGAGGGCGGCGGGGGCGGCGGGTTCTCCGGCTGGGGCTGGGGACGCGGCTTGTTCTGCGAGGCGGCCGCCTCGGCGGCCTCGGCCGCGGCCTTCTGGCGCGCCGCCTCCTCCGCCGCGCGGGCGGCCGCGGCGCGGGCGGCGCGCTTGGCGGCGGCAGTCTTGGCGGCCTGTGCGCGCTCGGCGGCGAGCCGGGCCTGCCGGGCGGCCTCGGCAGCGGCAGCGCGCGCCGCAGCGGCGGCGGCCAGCCCGTCCTGGCGCTGCCGCTCCAGAGTGACCGACGTCTTGCGGAGGGTGGCGAGTTGCACGGTGAGCGAGCTCTGCTGCTTCTGGATCTGGGCTGCTGCTGACTTCGCCTCGTCGGCCTGCGACTGGGCGGCGTTGCGGGCCGCCTCCGCGGCCTGGGCGGCCTTGGCCTGCGCGGCCTCGGCCTGCGCGGCCTGCTGACGCATGGTGTCGGCCACGATCGAGGCGGCGGCGGCCTTCTGGAGGTTCTGCGCGCGGGCGTCGCTCACGGCCTCCAGGGCGGTGGCGCGGTCCATCAGGTCCTGCGGTCCGGTGCTCGACAGGTAGGCCTCGAGCTCACCGAGGTTGCCGCCCTGCTGGTAGACGCTGGCGGCGTAGCGGCGCACCTGCAGGCCGGCCGAGTCCGCGACGTCCTGGGCCTGCGCCGCGCGCTTCTTGGCGGCGGTCGTCTCGGCCGAGCGCTGGTCGAGCTCGTAGCGGGCCCCGTTGTAGGCCTCGGCGGCCGCTGCGGCCCGGTCCTGCACCTGGGCGAGCCGGGCGCTGGCGGCGACGTACTGCGCGTCGAGGCTGGCGATCCGGCCGCTCGTGGTCGCGACCGCGGTCTTGGCCCGGTCCACCTGGGACTTCGACGGGTACACCGGGTCGGCAGCTGCCGAGAGCGAGAGGGACACCGCGAGGACGCCGACCATCGACAGTGTCGCGCCGGTGCGCAACGCGCGGCGTGCGGGGAGGGCCTTCGGCACTGGGGGATGCCTCTCGAGTGGGTGTCCGGGGTGAGTAGGTGACAGCCGGACGAGACTAGAGCCGCCTTTTCACTCAAAACCCTTTGGTCACACAAAACCCACGCCTTACAGTCCGATCCGGGAAATGACATCTTTGTGATTACCGGAGTTACACGGATGTCTTTCAGCAGGTAACGACGCTGCTTCGATCAGGTGTCCAGCAATGGTCTCGAATCGGTAACGAAATCGGCGTTTTCGCAGGTGAGAGCCCCTGAGGAGCGGGTTTGGCCGATTCCGCCCAGTCGTCGGTTTGACCCGGTTTCCGGCTCGCTGGACATGCCTCGGCGACGATTTCCCGGCGGGTGCCCCTCGACCCCGGCGAGGGAGGCGGCGTCAGGGGGTGATGGACTCGCCCGAGCGAAGCGCCTCGTAGGCCTCCGGATCGCTCTCGCGCAGCCCCCGCCGGGTCTTGCGCCGGTAACGCAGGATCTGCACGACGCCGGCCCCCCAGACGAGGTACTGGACCGACATCGCAGCCCGGAAGGTGTCCACGTCATAGGTGCTCGGACCGCCCGGCGCGACCCGGTCGAGGATGATGCCGATCAGCGTCACGGTGGACAGCGAGGCCAGGAAGCCGCCGACGTTGACGATGCCGGTGGCGCTCCCGAGCCGGGTCGGGGGGTTGAAGGTCCTGGCCAGGTCGAAGCCGACCAGCGAACCCGGGCCCCCGACCGCCGTGATGACGACGAGCACCACCAGCAGCGGCAGCGGCGCCCGCCCCGGCCACAGCAGCACCACCGCCCAGACCGACATGATGGCGAAGACGATGCCGAGGATGAGGGTCGAGCGCGAGAACGGGTACTTCGTCACGAACCCACCGATCAGCGGGCTCGACACCACCGTCGTCACCGTCATCAGCATCAGCAAGGTGCCGGCAGTGGATGGCGAAAGTCCTTGTCCCGCAACGAGGAACGGATAGCCCCACAGCAGGGCGAACACCGTCGCACCGAACTGCGCTGAGAAGTGCGACCAGAGGCCGAGCCTGGTGCCGGGCGTGCGCCAGGCGGCCCGGACGCTCCGGGCCAGGGCCCGGACCTTGATCTGGTCGAGCTCGTGGTCGGGGTTCGGGGAGTCCCGCACGACGACCAGGACGATCGCGGCGAGGGCGACCCCGAACAGGGCGGCTCCCCGGTACGACGGCGTCCAGCCCCAGGTGTGCAGCGCGTAGACCAGCGGCGTGGCCGCGATCAGGGCACCCAGCTGGCCGAGCAGGCCGGTCAGCTGGGACACCATCGGGATGCGTAGCGGCGGGAACCACAGGGCCACGATCCGCAGCAGCGGGATGAAGATCATGGCGTCGCCGATCCCGACGAAGACCCGCGCCAGGATGCCGATGGCGAACGAGTCGGCATACGCGAACCCCAGCTGGGCCACCGTCATCAGGGTGACGCCGCACAACAGCAGCCGCTTGGACCCGAAGCGGTCGAGCAACGCCCCGACCGGGATCTGCATGGCGGCGTAGACGAGCAGCTGCACCATGGTGAACACCGACAGCTGGGTGGCCGCGATGTCGAACCGCTCGCTCGCGAGCAGGCCGGCCACACCGAGCGAGCTCCGGTGGAACACCGCCAGCACGTAGACCGACACCGACGCGGCATACACGATCCAGGCCCGCCGGCCACCGAGGGGGAACTGGGGGGCGGGCTTGGTCACGCCCCATTCTCCCGCACGCCCACGTCCGCTCGGGCCGGGGGTGAGCGCCGGGTAGGTTCGCGGGATGCAGGAGTTCACCCGAGACGGCCTGGTCTTCGACGTCAGCGACGCAGACCGCGACCGGGGCGACCCCTCGTCAGAGCTGGTGCTGCTCCTGCACGGCTGGCCGCAGGACCGCCACACGTGGTCGCAGGTGACTCCAGCGCTCGTCGAGGCCGGCCTGCGGGTCGTGACGTTCGACCAGCGCGGCTACTCCCCCCGCGCGCGACCTCGTGGACGCCGGGCCTACCGGATGGAGGAGCTGGTTGCCGACGTCCTCGCCCTGCTCGACGAGCTCGGGACCGCGCGGGTCCACCTGGTCGGCCATGACTGGGGTGGCTCGGTCGCGTGGGCCTTCGCCGAGCGTCACCCCGAGCGGCTGCGCAGCCTGACCGTGCTGTCCACCCCGCACCACCACGCCATCGCCTGGGCGATGCGTCATGGCGACCAGGCGCGGCGCAGCTGGTACCTCGCCGCGTTCCAGCTCCCCACCATCCCCGAGCTGGTCCTGCGGCGCCGGTTGGCGCCCGCCCTGCGCCGCTCCGGCCTGCCCGAGCACCACGTGCAGAGGTATGCCGCGCGCTTCCGCGAGCCGGGCGCGGCCAGTGGCGGCCTGGCTTGGTACCGAGCAATTCCCCTGCGGCGCAAGGGATCCAGCAACTCCATCGCACGCCGGGTGTCCACCCCCACCGCGTACGTCTGGGGTCGGGACGACCCCGCCCTCGGACGGGCGGCGGCCGAGCGGACCCGTGCCCACGTCGCGGCCGACTACACCTTCACCGAGCTCGACGCGGGCCACTGGATCCCCGAGACCCACCCCGCCGAGGTCGCGGCTGCGATCCTCGAGCGGCGACGCACCCTCCCGCAGTAGATTCTCGCCAGGAGGTGGGTGATGACCGCTGGCACGGGCCTGGCGCAGGTGGCCCAGTACGCGCAGGACCTCGACCGGGCGGCAGCCTTCTACGAACGACTGCTCGGCGCACCACCGCTGGCCCGCTTCGACCCGCCAGGGCTGCTGTTCTTCGCCCTCGGCGGCGGCACCAGGCTCCTGCTCGAGGAGGGTGCCGGCTCCGCGCTGCTCTACCTGAAGGTGGACGACGTCCCCACCCGCATCGAGGAGCTCCGGGCCGAGGGCGTGGTCGTCGAGGCCGAGCCGCACATCATCTTCAGCCACACCGACGACAGCCTGGGACCGGCGGGACACGATGAGTGGATGGCGTTCATCCGGGACAGCGAGGACAACCTCGTCGGGCTCGTGAGCCACGCTCCGAGGGCAGAGAGCTGACCGCAGCGGGACCCCTCCCCGACCACGCGCTGGTCGTGCTGGTCGGGCCCAGCGGTTCGGGCAAGTCGACTTGGGCGGCGCAGCACTACCGGCAGCAGGAGGTGGTGTCGTCAGACGCCCTGCGGGCGGTGGTCGGCAGTGGCGAGTTCGACCTCGACGCCTCGGCCGACGCCTTCGCCCTGCTCCACCAGATCGTGGCCGGCCGGGCTAGGCGTGGTCTCACCGTGGTGGTCGACACCCTCGGCCTCGACCCGGACCTGCGCGACCGGCTGCGCGAGCAGGGGCGGATGGCCGGGCTGCCCTGCGTCGCAGTGCTCTTCGAGACACCGGAGTCCGTCGCCCGCCAACGCAACGCCACCCGCGACCGTCCCGTGCCGGCCCGGGTCCTGGGCCAGCAGCACGCCGCCTTCGCACGGGCCCGCGAGGCAGTCGCCGACGAGGGCTGGGACGAGGTGCGTGTCGTCGTGGACTCCCCTGCTCCGGCTCAGGGCGCTGACGTCGTGGACGGTCCGGTACCGCGCCCGGCGAGCGAGGCTCACGGCGTTCGACAGCAGGCCTGGCCGGAGGTCGTGCTCCAGGTGTCCCGGTTCCCCTGGGGTGCCGATCCGGCCGGCTGGCTGCGCTCGATCGCAGTCGCCGCGGACGAGCACGGCTTCGCCGGGATCGCGTTGATGGACCACCTGATCCAGATCCCCCAGGTGGACCGCGCGTGGGAGCCGATCCCCGAGCCTTGGGTGACGCTGGGGATGCTCGCCGGGCTAGACACCAACCTGCGGCTCGGGACCCTGGTCTCACCGGTGACCTTCCGTGCGCCGGGGATCATTGCGAAAACCGTTGCCACCCTTGACGTCCTGTCGGGTGGACGGGCCTTCGTCGGACTCGGCGCGGGGTGGTGGGAGCGGGAGCACCAGGCGTTCGGCCTTCCCTTCCCGGCCGCCGCCGAACGGCTCGACCTCTTGGAGTCGTGCATCGAGACGCTCCACGCGTTGTGGGACAAGGGCACCAAGGCGTATGCCGGGACGCGCGTCACCCTGCCCGAGACCACGGCATACCCGCGGCCCGTCGGGCGACCACAGGTGATCGTGGGCGGCTCCGGGGAGCGGCGCACGCTGCGGATCGCGGCCGCGCAGGCGGACGCGTGCAACCTCCCCAGCAACGAGGACGTGCTCGCCCACAAGCTGGCCGTGCTGCGGGCGCACTGCGCCGAGGTCGGCCGCGACCCCGCGGAGGTGGCCGTGACCGTGCTCGACCTCCCCGTCGTGGGGACCGACCGCGACGACACCTGGCGCAGGGTCGAACGATTGCGGGGCCGGACCGCCGCAGCAGCGTTCGCCAGTCGTCACCACGCCGGCGAGGCGAGGAGCCACCGCGACCGGTACCGCCGGCTCGCCGACGAGTTCGGGGTCAAGACGGTGTTCGTCGGGCTGCCCGACCTGGCGGGCCCGGACGACGTCGCCCGCCTCGCGTCAGTGCTCGACCCGGGCTGAGCGCTAACGACTCACGACGGAGCCCGGCAGCCCCAGGGCGGCCGGGCTCTGTCGATGGTGTGGGGTCAGGCCGAGGCCTTCACCCCGGTGAGCTGGGTCAGGGCGAACTCCGTGATCCGCACCAGCGCCTGCTTGGCGGACTCGCGGTCACGGGCGTCGACCTCGATGACGGGGATGTGCGACGGGATGGCCAGGGCCTCCCTGATGTCGTCGGGGCCGAACTCCTGCGAGCCGTCGAACTGGTTGAGCGCGACGATGAACGGCAGGCCCTTGGCCTCGAAGTAGTCGACGGCGGCGAAGCTGTCGTCGAGGCGACGGACGTCGACCAGCACGACGGCACCGATGGCACCCTTCACCAGGTCGTCCCACATGAACCAGAAGCGACGCTGGCCGGGGGTGCCGAAGAGGTAGAGAACGAGGTTCTCGGCGAGGGTGATGCGGCCGAAGTCCATCGCCACCGTGGTGGTGTGCTTCTGCTGCACCTTGGAGATGTCGTCCTGGCCCTCGGACTCGTTCGTGACGAGTGCCTCGGTGCGCAGGGGGTCGATCTCGGAGACGGCACCAACGAAGGTGGTCTTGCCGACGCCGAAGCCGCCGGCCACGACAATCTTCGTCGAGGCGCTGTTGCGGTTAGAGGGCGCGTAGTCCACTGAGTGTCCTTTCAATCAGTTCACGTCGTTCGTCGGATGTCGTGTTTTCGGAGATGGTCGTGCGGGTCTTCAGGTGACCCGCGGTGACCAGGTCACCCAGGAGAACCCGAGCGACGCCGAGCGGGATGTGCAGCTTTGCCGAGACCTCGGCCACCGACTCGGTCGCCGCGCAGAGCTCGATGATCCGGCCGGAGAGGTCGCCCTCGGGCCAAGTCGTGGAGCGGCCGGACGGCAGCACCTCGAACGTGGCCTCGATGGGGAGGTCGACCACGGACTCGGTCCGTCCTGACGTCAGCGCGTAGGGCCGGACCAGGCGGGGGCCTGCCGACACGTCGCGTCCGTCTGGCGCCATGGGACTAGCCCGTCATGGGGGTCCGGGCAGACGCGTCGATCATCTTGCCGACGCGGTCAACCAGAACCGCCATCTCGTAGCCGACCTGACCGATGTCAGAGTCGGTGCTGGTGAGTGCTGCCAGGTGCGAGCCGTCTCCGACACTCATGAGGAGCAGGTAACCCAGCTCCATCTCGATGACGGACTGGAGGACCGTGCCACCCTGGAACAGGCGAGCCGCACCAGAGGCGAGGCTGGCCATGCCCGAGGCCACGGCTGCCATCTGCTCGGCCCGATCCACGGGGAGCTGCTCGCTGGCGGCCATGGGAAGCCCGTCGGCCGAGACCAGGATGGCGTGTGACACGCCAGGGGTCTCCGTCGCGAACTTGGCCACGAGCCAGTCGTACTCGCCCTTGGGCTGGGCCATGGCGTCAGTGGTGAACATCGGCTTCCTCTCGGTGTGTTCCATCTTGTGCCTCGGTGCGAGCGGAGCTCACACCGTTCTTGTGGCGGTTGAGGTTGCGGCGGATCGCTTCGGGATCGCGTCGCGATGCTGCGGGGGCAGCGGGCTTCTCGTCGGCCTCGTCGACCGCACCGGGGATCAGGTAGTTCCCGGGGCGTCGCTTGGGGAGACCGGCTGCTGACTCTTCCAGGGGTTGGGTCTCCTCGATCCGTGCTGCGGCAGACCAGGCCTGGTCCGCCTCGTTGGTGGACCACGACGTCGCCGCGGCTGCCGAATCGGTGTCATCCGTCAGCCAGCGGGACATCATCGCCCGGAAGATGGGGGTGTCGTTGAGGTTGCCGCTGGGCGCCTCCGCCGGCTCGGCCTCCGGGTCGACGTCAGCCTCGGCCACGACCGGCTCGACCTGCTCCGGCTCGACGTGCTCGGCCTCGACCTGCTCGACCTGCTCCGGCTCGACGT
>NZ_LMST01000001.1:4023521-4403221 GCF_001429685.1 Phycicoccus sp. Soil803
GGCGACGTGGACCTCGGTGGGCTCCTCGGCGACCTGCTCGGTGACCTCGGCGGCGGGCGCCACGGTCTCCTGCTCGACGGCCGGGGTCTCCTGCTCGACTGCCTCGGCCGACTCGACGACCTCGACTGCCTCGGCCGACTCGACGACCTCGACGACCTCGGCCGACTCGATGACCTCGACGACCTCGGCGACGGGCGCCTCGTCGACCAGGACCTCGACTGCCGGCTCCTCGACGACCGGGCTGGCCTCGACAGCCGCCACGTCGCGGGCCCGACGAGCGCCGAAGAACGACGTGTTGTGGGCTCGCACCCGCGGGCGGGAGCTGGGGGCCTCGGTCTCCTGCAGGCCGGCGGTCGCGGAAGCAGTCGCCCCCGGGATGCGGGTCGGGAGGTGACCGGCCTCGGTGACGGGCGCCTCGAGGACCTGGGTGCTGTCGGCCGGTGCCGCGACCTCGGTCTCGACGGTGTCGACCGCAGCGTCAGCCACGACGGCTTCGGCGACGACCTCCGGGGTGGCTTCGGCGGCGTCGGCCTCGGCCTCGGCAACCCACTCGGCGGGCACGTGGATCTCGGTGCCTGCGTCGGGCGTGGCGTCGGTCGTGTCCGGGGAGTCGGTGCTGCCGCTGGTCGCGATGGCCTCGGTCGGGGCGTCAGCACCGAGCTCGCGAGCCTTGGAGGCCTCGACGATCTTGGCGCGGTGCTCCAGCCAGGCGGACAGGTTCGACGGCATCTGGCGGGGCTCGTTGGCCTCGGCCTCGGCCTCGAGGCGGGCCGCCTCGGCTGCCGCCTTGGCGCGACCCGGGAGCCAGCTGAGCCGGCCACCCTTGGCTGCGGGCAGGCCTGTCCTCGCGGTGCCCTTGTCGGAAGTCGCGTCCTGCTGCTCCGTGGACGGGGCGTCCTCGAACTCGCGGTACTCGGTGATCCCGGTGGCACGCGGCTTGCGCACCGGCAGGCCGGCCGCAGAGCGCTGCGGCTCGGTGGCCTCGGCCTGCGGCGCGTCAGCCTTCTCGTCAACCTTCGCGCCAACCGCGTCGACCTGGGGCTCCACCGGAGCCTCGGTCTTCGGGTCAACCGTGGCGTCCGCCTTCGCGTCGACCGTGGCGGCCTCGACCTCGGCATCCTTGGCTGCCGCGTCCTCGGCCTCGACGGGGGCCGGCGCCTCTGCGGGGCCGGAGCCGTTGACCGGGGCGTCGGAGGACGTGTCGGCCTTGGCCGCGTGGCCGTTGACCGGCGGGGTCTCGGCGTGGCCGTTGGTGGCTGCCTTCTCCTCAGCGGCCTCGGAGCCCTCGATGACGGGCTTCGCCGGCGGCGCCTGGATGGCGTTCGCGGCCGTGGGGCCGTGCGCACCGGGCGTCCGGGTCGGCAGCTTCTTGGCGGCGTCGGCCACGGGGCTGGGCGTCGCGCCACTGGCTCCGCGGACCCGGGTGGGCAGGCCGGCCTTGGTGGTGCCACCGACGGCGGACGTCGGCGGAGTGGGGGCGGGAGCAGCCTCCGCGGGAGCGGCAGCGGCAGCCGGACGGACCGGACGCTCGCCCTTGGCGCTGTCGGCCAGCAGGCCGGCTGGCAGGTGGACCGACACGGTGACGCCCTGCTTGTCGTCGCCGTTGCGACGCAGGCGGACGGCGATGCCGTGCCGCTTGGCGAGGCTTCCCACCACGAACAGACCCATGCGGCGCGCGGTGTCGGCGGTGATGTCGCCGCCGTGCGCGAGCTGGTCGTTGAGGGCCGCGAGGTCCTTGGGCGGCATACCGAGGCCACGGTCGGCGACCTCGATGAGGAGCCCGCCTTCGGGCGTACGGGCACCACGGATGGCCACGCGGGAGGTGGGCGGGGAGTAGGACAGGGCGTTGTCGACGATCTCCGCGACGAGGTGGATGAGGTCGGAGCCGACGGCGCCGAGCACGTGGTCGTTCGAGGTGTCGCCGATGTCGATGCGCTCGTAGTTCTCGACCTCGGACACGGCCGCACGGACGGCGTCGGAGACCGAGACCGAGCCGGACATGCCACGACGGGTCGAGGTGCCGGCGAGCACCAGCAGCGAGTCGCTGTTCCGGCGCATACGGGCGGCGAGGTGGTCGAGGCGGAAGAGGCTCTGGAGGCGCTTCGGGTCTTCCTCGTCGCTCTCCAGGCGCTCGATCAGGCTGAGCTGCTGGTCGATGAGGGAGGTGCTGCGGCGTGACAGGGTCTCGAACATGTGGCCGACCTGGACCCGGAGGCGGGCCTGGTCACCGGCCAGCGTGCGGGCCTGGGTGTGGAGGTCGTCCACGGCGCGGGCGAGCTGGCCCATCTCCTCGGTCGTGTGGACCGGGATCGGGACGAACTCGGGGAGCTCCTCACCATCACGCATCGCGGCAACGGCCTCGGGGAGGCGGTTGTTCGCCACGTCGAGGGCGCCCTGACGCACGGCGCGGATGGGGATGAGGAGGGAGCGCATGAGGGCGACGACCAGGCCGAGGGCGGCGGCGAGCGCGAGGACCACGATCGCGGCGTTGAGGATTGCCTCGGCGCGGTGCTGGGCGGCGCGGTCACGGAGGTTGGCCTCCAGGGCCTGCAGCTGGCCGTCCATCAGCGTGGCGTAACCGGCGTTGCTCGACTCGATCACGATGCCGAGGCCAGCGATCTGGGCCTTGTCCGGGGGCTGCTGCTGGAGCGTGTAGTTGCGGCGGCCGTTCTCGTTGAGGAGCTGGCGGGCCTGGCTGACCTGGTTGGCCGGCGCGGTCGACAGGAGTCGCGTGAGGGCGGCGGTCTCGGCTCCGACCTGACCGATCGCGCGCAGGTTGGCGGACGCGTCGTCGGTGTTGGAGAGGTTGAGCTGCTCACCGGTCATGGCGCGCTGGGCGGCGATGGAGTCCTGGAGGGCGACGACGATCTTGGCCGAGGCCGAGTCGTCGCTCAGGCCCAGGTCGCTCACGGCCGTGGACATGAGGGTCGCGATGTTGCCGGACTTGTCGATGACGATGTCGGAGAAGGGACTCTGGGTCTTCGCAGTGCGGACCGCCTGGCCGAGGGCGAGGGCGCTCTGGCCGCTGGCCTTCACGGACTCGGGGACGCCTTCGGCCTTGAGGGCGATGCGGAGGTCGGCCGCCGCGGACTCGTACTTGGTGATCGCCGCGATGACACCGCCACCGCCGACGCTCTCCGCGGCGGCGAGCCGCTGGACAGCGAGGTTGTAGTCGACGACGGGGCGGATGACCAGAACCGTGTCCGCAGCCTGGGTGAGCTGGCGCGAGGAGTCGAAGTCGTTCTTGACGCGCAGGCCACCGAACACGAAGGCGAGGACCACGGGCAGGACGATCGCGGCTGCAAGCTTTCGACGCAGGGGCCAGTGACCGAACGACCAGCGTTGGGGGACACGGCCAGCCGCCGACTGCAGTCTGGACACGGAGCCACCTTTCCTCACGACACGAAAACTTGAATGAACGGAAACATACGGGTGCCTACACGGAGGCTGGATAGACCTCGGAGGCCACTTGGCACGTTTGGCCTGCGCACAACTGACCGAACGGACTAGACCACCTCGGAGAGCCGAACCAGCATGCCATCGGCGTCGGGGGTATAGGAGAGATCGGGCGCCGGAAAAGTCGACCCCCTCGCACCGTTTGACTTCGGTTGCCTGCGACGAGTTCCAGTGGCAGCAGGGGCAGCCCGTCCGGCAGCCCGCAAGATCAGTCGGCCGACACGACCAACCGATACCCCTGACCCGGCTCCGTCACGACGTACCGCGGGGCGGCGGGGTCCGGTTCGAGCTTGCGCCGGAGCTGGTTGGCGTACACGCGTAGGTAGTTCGACTCGCGGCCGTAGCCGGGGCCCCACACCTCACGGAGCAGCTCGCGCTGCGACACGAGGTGTCCAGGCCGTCGGGCCAGCACCTCCAGGAGGCTCCACTCGGTGGGGGTCAGCCGCACCTCGGCGCCGGCCGCCACGGCACGCCGCTCGGCGAAGTCGAGGGTGAAGTGCGGGGTGCGCACCGCCGCGACCGACGACCCGCCGCCTTCCGCCCGGCGCCGGAGCGCCACCCGTACCCGGGCCAGCAGCTCGTCCATCGCGAAGGGCTTGGTGACGTAGTCGTCTGCGCCCAGGTCGAGGGCCTCCACCTTGTCCACCGAGTCGGTGCGCGCGGACAGCACGATGACCGGAACGTCCGAGACCTGCCTGACCCGTCGCAGCACCTCCACCCCGTCGAGGTCAGGGAGTCCGAGGTCGAGGACCACCAGGTCGGGGGGCGCGTCGTGGAACGACTGCAGGGCGGTCCGCCCGTCGCCCGCCGTCTCGACGGTGTAGTCGCGCGCCCTGAGGTTGATCGCGAGCGTCCGCACCAGGTGGGGTTCGTCGTCGACGACGAGGATGGAGCTCACGGCGCCATCCTCGCAGTGGCGCCGGTCGGGCCACCGTCCTGCGCCGCGACACCGTGGCCGTGGCGCACGAGCTCGATCACCACGGTGAGCCCTCCGCCCGGGGTGTCCTCGGCGACGATCGACCCACCCATCGCCTCCACCAGGCCCCGGGCCACCGCCAGCCCCAGACCCACGCCAGTGCCGCGAGGAGTGTCACCGAACCGTTGGAACGGCGCGAAGATCGTCTCCTTCGCGCCCTCGGGCACGCCCCTCCCCCGGTCGACGACACGCACCTGCACCCGGCTGCCGGTGGCTGCGGCCTGCACGACGACCTCTGCGCCGGAGTGCTTGAGGGCGTTCTCGAGGACGTTGGCCAGCACTCGGTCGAGCAGGCCGGCGTCGGCCTCGGCAGGTGGCAGGGTGGCGTCCATGCTGATCCGCACGCGGTCGGCACCGAGGAGCGGTGCGGAGGCGACCGCGACAGCACCCTCGACGTCGACCGCGCCCAGCCTCGGTACCACCGAGCCGCTCTGCAGCCGTGACATGTCGAGGAGGTTGGCGACCAGCCCGGTCAGCCGATCGGTCGACTCCTCGATGGTCTCGAGCAGGTCCGCCCGGTCGTCCTGGCTGAAGACGACGTCGGGTTGCCGCAGGCTCGATGCTGCTGCCTTGATGCTCGCCAACGGGGTCCGCAGGTCGTGCGAGACGGCTGCGAGCAGGGCGGTCCGGGCGCGGTTGTCCTTGGCGAGCACCTTGGCCTCCCTGGCCAGCTCCACGAGCTCGTCCCGGTGGAGGATCGCCCCGGCCCGCGAGGCGAACGCGGACACCAGGCGCCGGTCTGCCCCCGAGAGGGTCCGACCGGTGAGCACCAGCACCCGCGTGTCGTCCACCGGGGCCCGCACCGAGGCCGTCGCCACGGTCGTCAGGTCGAAGCCGTCGGTCGCCGCCACCACGGTCCACGGCGAGCGCACGTCGTCGCGCGAGAGGACCGCTGCGGCGTCGACCGCGAAGAACTCGACCGCCTGGCGCAGGAGAGCAGGCATCGGGTCGCGTTCACCCAGGAGGGTCTCCGCCGTGGCCGCGAGCGCGTCGGCCTCGCGCCGGGCAGAACCGGCCGCTGCCGCCCTCCGCTCGCTGACGTGCACGACGGACGAGACGGCCGCGGCGACGACGACGAAGACGAGCAGCGCGACGAGGTTCTGGGGGTCGCTGATCGTGAGCGTGTTGACCGGCTCGGTGAAGAACCAGTTGATGGCCAGGCTCCCGAGGACCGCCGAGGCCAGAGCGGGCCACAGCCCACCGACGAGGGCGGTGACGACCGTGACCAGGAGGAAGAGGAGCACCTCCAGGGGCAGGTCGTGCCACCCGGGCGTGGCCCGGAGCAGGCCGGCCAGTGCGCCTGTGCCGAGCACCGCCAGCGCCCAGCCGAGCGCCGAACGTCGCGCGCCGAGCGCCGGGCCGAACCGCAACGGGGCGCGCACCGTCCGGGTCAGCTCGTGCGTGACCAGGTGCACGTCGATGTCGCCCGAGCCCTCCACCACCCGCTGACCGACACCGGTGGACAGCAGCTCCTGCCAGCGTCGGCGACGTGAGGCGCCGATGACCACCTGCCGCGCGGAGACACCCCTGGCGAACTCGAGGAGGGCGGCCGCGATGTCCTCCCCCTTGATGGTGTGGAAGGTGCCCCCGAGCTCGACGGTGAGCTGGCGGAGGTCGGCGAGACCCTCGAGCTTGGCGTCGACCAGGCCGTCGGGAGGGGTGACGTAGACGGCGAGCAGCTCGCCGCCGGCCCTCGAGGCGATCTGGGCGCCACGACGCAGGAGAGTCCGGCCCTCCTGTCCACCGGTGAGCGCGACGACGACGCGCTCCCGGGTCGGCCACAGCTCGGTGATCTCGTGGTCGGCCCGGTAGCGGTCGAGCCCCTCCTCCACGCGGTCCGCCACCCACAGGAGGGACAGCTCGCGCAACGCGGACAGGTTTCCCTCGCGGAAGTAGTTGGCCAGCGCGGCGTCGACCTGCGCGGCGGCATAGACGTTGCCGTGGGCGAGGCGACGGCGCAGGGCCTGCGGAGACATGTCGACGAGCTCGATCTGGTCAGCCGACCGGACCACGTCGTCAGGGACTGTCTCCTGCTGCCGGACGCCAGTGATCGCTTCGACGACGTCGTTCAGTGACTCGAGGTGCTGGACGTTGACCGTGGAGATCACGTCGATGCCCGCGACCAGGAGCTCCTCGACGTCCTCCCAGCGCTTGGCGTGGGGGCTCCCCGGGGCGTTGGTGTGGGCGAGCTCGTCGACGAGCACGACCTCCGGTCGCCGGGCCAGGACCGCTGCGACGTCCAGCTCCTCGAGGGCACTGCCGCGGTGCGACACGGGGCGCAGGGGGATCCGCTCGACCCCCTCCATGAGACCGGCCGTGAACGGGCGGCCGTGGCTCTCGCAGACGCCGATCACCACGTCGGTGCCGCGTTCCCTCCTGCGCCGGGCCTCCGAGAGCATGGCGACGGTCTTGCCGACCCCTGGCGCGGCTCCGAGGTAGACCCGCAGCACTCCCCTGCTCATGAGCCGATTGTCGTCCCTCGAGCACGGCCGGGACCGGTGGGGCGGGTCATCGCTGCGCCGAGTCCGCGAGCGCGAGGTTCAGCTCGAGCACGTTGACCCGTGGCTCGCCGAGGAATCCCAGCGAGCGGCCTTGGGTGTGCGCGTCGACCAGCCGTCGCACGACGGCGTCGCTCAGCCCGTTGGCGGCTGCCACCCGGGGCACCTGCGCGATCGCGTTGGCCGGCGACACGTGGGGGTCGAGGCCGCTGCCCGAGGCGGTCAGGGCGTCCGGTGGCGCAACCCCCTCACCCACTCCGGCCCACGTGGCCTGGCGTTCGCGTACGGCCTCGACCTGGTCCTGCGACGTCGCGGCGAGGTTCGAACCACCACTGACAGCACCGGCATACGCGCTCACGGAGGGGCGCCCGTGGAACCACTGCGGGCCCCTGAAGTCCTGGCCGAGGAGGCTCGAGCCGACCACGGCCCCGTCCCGGCTGACCAGGGAACCATCCGCGCGGTCGGACAGCCCGACTCGCCCGACGCCCCAGACCACGGCCGGGTAGAGCACCCCCAGGAGCACGGTGAGGACGAGCAGCATCCGCAGGGACGCGACGAGCTGGCGTGGTGAGGACATCTGATCAGGCCAATCCGGGGAGGAGGGAGACACCGAGGTCGAGGAGCTTGATGCCGATGAACGGGGCGATGACGCCGCCCAGGCCGTAGACGAGCAGGTTGCGACGCAACAGCTGCGCGGCGCTGGAGGGTCGGTAGCGAACTCCCTTGAGTGCCAATGGGATCAACGCAAGGATGATCAGGGCGTTGAAGATGACCGCCGACAGCATGGCCGACTCCGGCGACGACAGGCGCATGATGTTGAGGGCACCCAGGCCGGGGAACAGCGAGATGAACATCGCCGGGATGATCGCGAAGTACTTGGCGATGTCGTTGGCGATCGAGAAGGTCGTCAGGGCCCCGCGGGTGATCAACAGCTGCTTGCCGATCTCGACGACCTCGATCAGCTTGGTCGGGTCGGAGTCGAGGTCCACCATGTTGCCCGCCTCCTTGGCCGCCGAGGTGCCGGAGTTCATCGCCACGCCGACGTCGGCCTGCGCGAGCGCCGGGGCGTCGTTGGTGCCGTCACCGGTCATCGCGACAAGGCGCCCGCCCTCCTGCTCCTTCCTGATGAGGCGCATCTTGTCCTCCGGGGTCGCCTCCGCGAGGAAGTCGTCGACTCCTGCCTCCTTGGCGATCGAGGCAGCGGTGAGAGGGTTGTCCCCGGTGATCATCACGGTGCGAATTCCCATGGCACGCATGACATCGAACCGTTCACGCATGCCTGGCTTCACCACGTCCTTGAGGTGGACGACACCCAACGCACGAGCCGGGGTCGAGCCGTCCTGACGGGCCACCACGAGCGGCGTGCCGCCCGAGCTGCTGATGTCGTCGACGAGCACCTGCACGCGGTCCGGCACGGCACCCCCGGACTCCTCGACCCAGCGACGCACCGCCGACGTCGCACCCTTGCGGATGTGGGTCCCGTCCGGCAGGTCCACCCCAGACATGCGCGTCGTGGCGCTGAACTCGACGAACTCCGCGCCGTCGCGGACGAGCACCTGGGCGGAGCGGCCGCCGTTGACGGCGTACTCGGCGGTGGCGAGGTCCACGATCGACCTCCCCTCGGGCGTGGAGTCGGCCAGCGACGACAGGTATGCCGCGTCGGGCAGCTCGTGCTTCGTCCCGTCCCCGAGCGAAAGGAGCTCGGTGGCGCGACGGTTGCCGAAGGTGATCGTGCCGGTCTTGTCCAGCAGGAGCGTCGAGACGTCGCCAGCTGCCTCGACGGCGCGCCCCGACATGGCCAGGACGTTGCGCTGCACCAGGCGGTCCATGCCCGCGATACCGATCGCGGAGAGCAGCCCGCCGATGGTCGTCGGGATGAGGCAGACGAGGAGGGCGACGAGGACCACCACCGGCTGCCCGTGGCCGGAGTAGACGGCCAGCGGCTGGATGGCCATCACGGTCACGAGGAAGACGATCGTCAACGTGGTGAGCAGGATCGTCAGGGCGATCTCGTTGGGCGTCTTCTGCCGTTGGGCACCTTCGACGAGGGCGATCATGCGGTCGATGAAGCTCTCGCCCGGCTTGGTCGTGATCCGGACGACGATGCGGTCGGACAGCACCGTCGTGCCACCCGTGACCGCGCTGCGGTCGCCGCCCGACTCACGGATGACGGGTGCGGACTCGCCGGTGATGGCGGACTCGTCCACGGTGGCGACGCCGTCGACGACCTCGCCGTCACCCGGCACCACCTGGCCGGCCTCGACCACCACGGTGTCGCCGATGGTCAGCTCGCTCCCGGGCACCGACTCCTCGGCGCCGTCCGGGCGCAGGCGACGGGCCACGGTCTCGCGCTTGGCCGCTCGGAGACTGGCCGCCTGCGCCTTTCCCCGGCCTTCCGCGACGGCCTCGGCGGCGTTGGCGAAGAGCACCGTCAGCCAGAGCCACCCGGCCACGGACCAGCTGAAGACACCGGGGTCGGCCAGGGCCAGACCGGTGGTCAGGGCCGACCCCACCCAGACCACGAAGATGACCGGCGAGCGGTAGACGTGTCGGGGGTCGAGCTTGGCGAACGCCTGCGGGACGACGGGCAGCAGCGATCGCGTCATGACAGTGCCTCCGCGACGGGACCGAGGGCAAGGGCTGGGAAGAAGGTGAGCCCGGCGACGACCAGGGCGATGCCGGTGACGAGACCGACGAAGAGCGGGGTGTGGGTGGGCATCGTCCCGACCGTGGCAGGTCGGGTGGGCTGCTCGGCGAGATGCCCCGCGAGCCGCAGCACCAGCAGCATCGGGACGAACCGGCCGAGGAGCATGCACGCCGCCAGGGTCAGGTTGTACCAAGGGTTGTCGGCGGTCAGGCCGGCGAAGGCGCTGCCGTTGTTGTTCGCCGCAGAGGCATAGGCGTACAGCACCTCGGTCAGCCCGTGCGGTCCGGTGGCGAGCATCGCGGACCGGGGTCCGTCGCTGGCGAGTGAGCTGCCCGTGGAGACCAGGACCAGGAGGGGCATGACGAGGACGTAGAGGGCCGCGCAGGTCACCTCGCGACGGCCGATCGTCTTCCCGAGGTACTCGGGTGTCCGACCCACCATCAGGCCTGCGACGAAGACGGCGAGCAGGGCGACGACGACGATCCCGTAGAGCCCGGAGCCCACGCCGCCCGGTGACACCTCGCCGAGGACCATGTTGGCCAGCACCGTCCCACCACCGAGCGGGCTGAAGCTCTCGTGCATCGAGTTCACCGCGCCGGTGGAGGTGCCCGTCGTCGAGGCGGCGAAGATGCTCGAGCCCCAGACGCCGAAGCGCTGCTCCTTGCCCTCCATCGAGCCGGTCAGCGCTCCCGAGGCCGACACCTCCGACCAGGTCGTCAGGGCCACTCCGCCGGCCCACAACAGCGCCGCGAAGCCGCCGAGCGCCCAGCCCTGCCGACGGTCGCCGACCATCAGGCCGTAGGTGCGGGTCAGGGCGAACGGGATGACGAGCATCAGGAAGATCTCGAAGACGTTGGTGAGCGGGTTCGGGTTCTCGAAGGGGTGGGCGGAGTTGGCGTTGAAGTAGCCACCGCCATTCGTGCCGAGCTCCTTGATGGCCTCCTGCGAGGCCACCAGGCCGCCCCGGATCACCTGGTCGACCCCCGACAGGGAGTGGATGACGGTGGGACCGTGGAGGTTCTGAACGACGCCACCGACCAGGAGCAGGACCGCCGCGACGACGGAGGCCGGCACGAGGATCCGCACGACCCCGCGGACCAGGTCGACCCAGAAGTTGCCGACGGTCGCGGCCGACCGGCGAGCCAGGGCGCGGACCAGGGCGACGGCCACTGCCAGTCCCACCCCCGCTGACACGAAGTTCTGGACGGTCAGGCCCACGGTCTGGAGGACCGGGCTCGCCCCCACCTCACCGGCATACGACTGCCAGTTGGTGTTGGTCACGAACGAGATCGCCGTGTTGACCGCCGTCGTCAGCCCCATCCCGTCCGAGCCCTGCCGTCCCGGCAGGTGCGTCTGCCCGACGACCAGGCCGAACAGCGCCACGACCCCGACGGCCGAGAAGGCCAGCACGCTGGTGGCATACGCGCGCCAGCCCTGTTCGGAGTCAGGGTCCACGCGCACGAGGCGGTAGACGACCCTCTCGAGTGGCCAGTGCCGAGGGTCGGTGAAGACCTTCGCCATCCACGCCCCGAGCGGGTGGTAGCTCATCGCGAGGAGCAGGACCAGGAGGCCGATCGTCAGCAGACCGCTGACGTTGTCCGACATCAGAACCGCTCCGGGCGGACGAGTGCGTAGACGAGGTATGCCAGCAGCGCGAGGCCGAGGACTGCGGCCACGAGGTTTTCGATCACGTTGTCAGTCAACGACTTCCGTCGAGGCGCAGGCACTCCCTTGACGGGCCCCTGACGACCCTTGACGCGATCTTGACGGCGCGGCGTTCAGATCGCGTCAAGGACCTTGACCGGGGCCCGTGGCCCGAGGCGTGATGCAGGGATGCAGATCGACCAGCTTGCGTCGCGACCTCGCCCCTGGGTCGTCACGGCTGCCGCCGTCGCCCCGCTCGTCCTCTGCGCGGCGATCGGTTCCGCCGATGACAGCGGGCCCGATGCGAGCGCCGCCGTGGGTCTCGTCCTCGTCATCGTCGCTGCCGCGGCGACCGGGATCCGCGCCGCTGGCCTGGTCGCAGCAGTCTCGGGTGCGGTGGGTTTCGACTTCTTCCTCACCCAGCCGTATCGGAGCCTGGCCATCAACAGCGCCGAGGACGTCGAGGTGGCGCTGCTGTTGCTGGTCGTGGGGGTCGCCGTCACCGAGCTGGCCCTCTGGGGTCAGCGGCAGCGGGCCGACGTCGGACGTCAGCGGGGCTATCTCGACGGCGTCATGGCCACGGCGGAGTCCGTGGCGCGGGACCGCGACCTGGCGAGGGTGACGACCTCGGTGGCCGCGCGCATCCGGGAGGTGCTCGACCTCGACCGCTGTGACTTCGTGGCCAGTGCCCGGCTCCCCGGTGGACCCGTCCTCGAGCGCGACGGTTCGGTCACCCATGGGGGGACGTCGCTCGACGTCGAGCGCTCCGGCCTCCCGGTCGACCGCGTGGTCCTCCTGCCCGTGCACGCGGGGCCCGCGCCACGCGGCTACTTCGAGCTCACGAGCGCCTCGCACGTGGCGCGCCCGACCCGGGACCAGCGACGGGTCGCCGTCCTCCTCGCCGACCAGGTGGCCGCGGCGCCGCCGGCCTGACCGCGGAGCGCGTCACAGTTTCCGCCACGCCGTGTCTTACCGGGTGACCGGCTCACCCTCCGGTCGAACCAACGGCACCCGCCGGCGGAGCACCTCCACGTCCACCGCCGGCGGGTGTCACCCCGAGCTCCATCACCAGCACTGATACCCCCGCCAGCAGGACGCGTCACTTTCCGTGACCCACACGCGTCTTGAGGGTGCTGCGAAGAACCCCTGTGCCCGCCCGCAGCGGGGATCCCAGCGCGCGACTGCGAACCCCGAGCGCGCTGGGATCCCACCTCGGGACGCGAGGGACCGACGCAGCAACGACCAGCGGCCGCCCGGGCGACCCACCGTCACCCCCGAGGACGCCCACGCGCCTCGGGCTCAGGCACGAGAGAGACCGTGATGACCGACCACCGCACTCCGGCGCAGCTGTGGCGCAAGCACCGGATGCGCCAGGTGATGCTGTTCGTCACAGTGCCCGGGGTGCTGCTCGGGACCGCCAGCATGACCGCGGCCTACTCGGCCGGGTGGATGACCCCACCGACCCCGAAGCCGGTGTGCCGCCCGCTCGTCGCGCCAGCGCCCGCGCGGGCGTCGTTCACGGTCAACGTCATGAACGCCACCGGCCGCACCGGCGTCGCCGCGCAGGTCGCCGCCGGCCTGGCGAAGCGCAAGTTCTCGGTCGACGGGATCAGCAACGCCCCCGAGTCCTGGTACGTCACCCAGTCAGCGGTCGTGCACCACGGTCCCNGCTGTTCGCCGACTCGCGCAAGGGCACCTCGGTCGACGTCGTCATCGGGCTCGGCTACGAGTCCCTGGGGCCGGTGCCGTCCGAGGTCGAACCGGCCGCAACCGGTGGCGCGGCGGCCGACTCCGTCGTCACGGTGACCCGACCCTGTCCGTGACCCACGGCAGGCAGGTCAGGCCTTCATGAGCGTGCTGATGAGCCAGGCCGACTCGGTGCGCAGACGCTCCGCGGCGCCCGCGTCGCCCGCGAGGTGCCGGATGAGGGAGTTCTCGAAGAGCCCGTCGAAGACCGAGTAGGCGGTGACCGACGGCACGGCCGGCACGGTGTCGCAGAGCTCGGCGTGCCGGGAGACGACCCGCCAGATCATCTCCTCCAGCTGGTGGTCGAGGTCGACGACGGTCGGCTGCAGGGCCGTCTCGAACATCGCCTGCGAGCGCATGTCGTACCAGAGCCGGTGCATCGCGGTGTCCTCGAGCATCGTGCCCACGAGGGCGTCGGCGAAGAGCCCGGCGAGCTCCTCGCCACTGGCCGCCTGCTCGACGATCTCGTCGTAGCGCGTCACGCAGTGCTCCTTGTAGCGGCGCACGCAGTAGGTGATCAGCTCGATCTTGTCGCGGAAGTAGTAGTGCAGGACGCCGTGGGAGAAGGCGGTCTTCTGGGCGATCTCGCGCAGGCTGGTGCGGGCGAACCCGAGCTCACCAAGGGTCTCCAGGGTCGCATCCGCCAGCTCTCCGCGGCGAGCCTCGAACTTGTCGACCCGGACCCGGTCGAAGCGGTCGGTCTGCGGCTCCACGACCTGCGTCACGCCCACCCCCTCCTTCCGTGTCGGAACGTCCCTCATCGCGACTGTGTGAGCTTCCTGAGGAGCTCCGCCTGGCTGCCGAGCATAGCGACCGCGGTTGTCTTGACGAGTGTCAAGGAAACTCTTGACAGGTGTCAAGGGCGAAGAGCACGCTGAGCCCACGTCGGCCGGCTGCAGTCCCTGATGCGCAGCCGGCCGGCGTACTACCAGGCGGTCGACCCACGCCGCCCCGGAGGCAAAGGAGCCCGCCATGACCTCGATCGACCTCACCGGCCGCAAGGCGCTCGTCACGGGAGGGGCCCAAGGCCTCGGAGAGGGCATGGCGGCCGCGTTGGCCGCGGCCGGGGCGACCGTGATGATCGCCGACATCCAGGACGAGGGTGAGCAGACCGCCAAGCAGCTCGGCGACCAGCACGGCTTCGTGCGGCTCGACGTCACCGACGATGCCAACTGGGAGTCGGCCGTCGCGGAGACGGTCGAGCGCCTCGGGGGGCTCGACATCCTGGTCAACAACGCCGGCATCGAGATCACCAGCCTCATCACCGAGGTCGACGCGGACGACATCCGCAAGATGCTCGACGTCAACATCCTCGGCACGACCCTCGGCCTGAAGCACGGGCTCCGGGCGATGCGCCCGGGCGGCGCCGCGGGTCAGGGCGGCAGCATCACCAACGTCGCCTCGGTCGCGGCCAGGATCGCCTTCCCCGGCATCTCGGTCTACTCCGCCACGAAGTCCGCCGTCGACCGACTCACCCGCGTGGCGGCCATGGAGTCCGGCAAGCTCGGCTACGGCGTACGGGTCAACTGCATCTACCCCGGACTCGTCCCGACCGCCATGGGCGCCGGGCTGGCCAACGACGTGGCGGCACTGGGCCTCTTCCCGTCCCCTGAGGCCGCGGTCGGCGCGGTCATCGAGCTCACCCCCTCGGGCCGGCTCGGCCAAGTCGACGACATGGCCGACGCCGTCGTCTTCCTGTCCTCCGACGCCGCCAAATTCATCACCGGCGCCGGCCTGCCGGTCGACGGTGGCATGGGCATGTGACGCCGGCGTCCTCGACGCTCCGACGCCCTCACGACGTACCGCTGCCACGCGGCATACCCCTCCTTGAGTTCGACTGTCCTGAAAGGCATTTGGCATGAGCGACAAGCCCGTCATCGTCTATGGAGCGTCCGGATACACCGGTCGACTGATCTGCGAGTACCTCCGCGAGTACAACGTCCCCTTCACCGCGGCCGGCCGGGACGCCGGGAAGCTCAAGTCGTCGATGGAGACCAACGTCGCGGGGATCGAGACCGCGCAGTACGAGGTGGCCACGACCGAGCACACCGTCGAAGCGCTGACCGAGCTCTTCCGCGGCGCCTCCGTCGTCTGCAACACGGTGGGCCCGTTCGCGCGCTACGGCCCCGAGGTCGTCGAGGCCTGTCTCGCTGCCGGCGTCCACTACCTCGACACCACCGGCGAGCAGGACTGGGTCATCACCTGCGACGAGAAGTACGGCGCCGACTTCGCGGCGGCCGGCCTGCTCCTCGCACCCGGTGTCGCGCAGATGTACACCACCGGTGAGATCGCCGCCCAGCTCTGCCTCGAGAAGCCGGGCCTCGACACCCTCGACATCGCCGTCTTCTGGGGAGGCAGCCCGACCATCGCCTCGACACAGACGATCCTCGTCAACGCCGCCATGTCGGCCGCGCACTACCTCGAGCAGAACACCTACCAGCCGTGGGACCCCGAGGCCGGCCTCTACCAGCTCTCCATCCCCGGCCAGCACGAGCTCGCCCTGGCCCTGCCGTGGGGCGGCACCTCCCACCCGGTGTGGTTCCGGAAGGACCCGCGGGTCGCCACCGTCCGCGCCCTCGGAGGCGTGTTCAACCGGCCGCTCATGCTCGGGGTGCCGCAGATCGTGGCAGCCGCGCTGGAGGCCACGAAGGACATGGACCTCGACGCCAAGTACGACGCCCTCGACGCGACCGCGGCCCAGGTCATGAACCAGATGCCACCGCGCGAGAACCCCCGGCTCAACAAGTCGCTCGACTCCGTGCACGCCTCCGGCCCGCTCGGGCGCGCGCACTGCGTCATCCACGGCAACAGCAACTACAAGCAGACCGGCCTGCTCCAGGCGTATGCCGCGTACTCGCTGCTGCAGCAGGCTCCCAGGACGGTGGGCTTCGCATCCGCGTCCCAGGCCTTCGGTCACCGCGAGCTGCTGGGTGCCCTGCGGGCGTTCGGCCTGGTGATGGAGCCGGTCCTCACGGTCGAGAGCTGACCCGCATGCGGGTCGTCGACTACCTCGACAAGGGCGCCTCCCTCGATCCCAGCGCGGCCTGCCTCACCACCGACGGCCAGACCATGACGTATGCCGCGGTGCAGGCGTTGTCGCACCGCGTCGCCTCCGCGCTGCGCGCCAGTGGGGTGGAGCCGGGCGACAAGGTCGCCATCCTGTCGGCGAACGACCCGGTCGCCTTCACGTGCGTCTTCGGGATCAGCCGGGCGGGCGCGGTGTGGTGCCCGATCAACCCGCGCAACGAGGCCGCCGAGAACCGGGAGCTGCTCGACCTGTTCGACTGCACGGTCGTCGTGTTCCAGGAGTCCTTCGCCCCGCTGGTCGAACGGATCCGCGCCGACCTGGCGAAGGTGCACACCTGGGTGTGCCTCGACGCCGCACCAGGCGACCCCGTCGCCGGGGCCCTGGGCTGGGACGAGTTCCTGGCCCGGGGCGCCGACGCCGCCAAGACCGACGACACCGAGCCAGACCTGCCGGCCGTCGACGACCTGGCCATGATCGTCGGCACTGGAGGCACGACCGGACGCCCCAAGGGTGTGATGCTCACCGGCACGAACCTCGAGACCATGACGGCGTTGACCTTGATGGGCTACCCGTTCGACGGCCGACCGGTCTACCTGGCGCTCGCGCCGCTCACCCACGCGGCCGGGGTGCTCTGCTTCCCGATCCTCTGCCGTGGTGGCGAGGTCGTCATCATGCGGCGCCCCGACGTGGGCGGCTTCCTCCAGCTGCTCGAGCGGCACCACGTCACCCACACCTTCCTGCCGCCGACACTCATCTACATGGTGCTCGGCCACGACGCCCTCGACGCGACGGATCTCTCGTCGTTGCAGTGCTTCTGGTACGGCGCGGCACCGATGTCGGCCACGCGGCTCGAGGAGGCGCTGACTCGCATCGGGCCGGTGATGGCGCAGCTCTTCGGCCAGACCGAGGCGCCGATGATGGTGTCGATGATGCCCCCGGCCGACCACTTCCGACCCGACGGCTCGGTCGCGGTCGAACGGCTGTCCTCGGCCGGCCGGCCGGCACCGCTGGTGACCGTCGCCGTCATGGACCTCGACGGACGACTGCTGCCGCGCGGTGAGCGTGGCGAGATCGTCGTGCGGTCCTCGCTCGTGATGCCGGGGTACTACCGCAACCCCGACGCGACGGCGGAGGCCTCGCGGTTCGGCTGGCACCACACCGGCGACATCGGCTACCTCGACGACGACGGCTTCCTGTTCATCGTCGACCGGGCCAAGGACATGATCATCACCGGTGGCTTCAACGTGTACTCGACGGAGGTGGAGCAGGCCCTCATGCAGCACCCCGACCTCCAGGACTGTGCCGTGATCGGGCTGCCCGACGACAAGTGGGGCGAGCGCGTCGAGGCGGTCGTCCAGGCCCTGCCGGACCGCACCGTGGACCCTGCCGAGGTCATCGCCTTCGTGAAGGCGCGGATCGGCGGCGTCAAGGCTCCCAAGGCGGTGCACGTCTGGGCCGAGCTGCCCCGCTCGAAGGTCGGCAAGGTGCTGAAGAGCGAGATCAAGGCCGAGCTGGGGTCGCTGGTCGACGGCTAGCCGACCGCACCGGCGACAGCCGCGCCCGCGTTGGGGAACCGTCACGATCGAGCGGGTGCCGCGTCTCTTGGTGCATGCCCGCACCCCAGACCACGACCCACACCACCCCTCCCCGTCCTCGATACCGCCCTGGGTCGGATGCGCGGTTCAGGCAGCGCATCGGCGACATCACCCTGAGCCCTGACACCGTGGCGACCCCCAGCGGCCTGTCGTCGACCAAGCAGGTCGAGTGGCAGATCGACGACGGCAGCACCCCAGCGCACGCCTCGGAGGCCGACCCCGGCGGAGTCCCCGGCGTCGTCGGTACGGTGCGGGTCACCGCGACCGGTCCCGGGTGGAAGCACGTCACCGCCGTGCCGGTGTCCACGCTGGACGAGGTCACCGCCATCTACGCCAAGGTCCTGCACGCACGTCGGCTGGCCTACCAGCGCTGAGCCGACGCGGAGCGGGGGCTGCGCTCCTCCGTGACGGACCAGGTCAGTCACGCTCCGTCACGTCCGAGCTCCTGCGACGTCCCTCGAGGAAGGAAGCTCGACGAGAGGAGTGCGGGTGCGCGCCGTGGGGGACCCCGGGGTCGACAAGGTGGACTGGCCCCCCGAGCTGCGCGTCTTCAAGACCGCGGACACCACGCACTACGTGGTCGCGACGGCGACCTCGGCCCGCAGCTGCGCCACGTGTTCGAGGCCGTTCGACAGCAACGACCGCAGGTCCCTGACCGTCGAGGTGCGGGTCCCCGACCCACCCCCGCCCGAAGCCGGCTTCCGGTACCGGCGGTTCTCGGCCGAGGTGCACCACCGGTCCTGCCAACCACCCCGGCTGCAGGTCGTCACCGCGCCCGTCGACGCGACCACCACCGACCCCTACACCGGGGAGTCGGACATGCACTACGCCCTGCTCCCGCCCTCCGGCACCGACGGTGACGACCTGCCGGGTCTGGTCTTCACGACGCCGGACCCCATCGTCCACCGCGAGCTCGAGCAGGCGGAAGGTCGCTCGGCCTGGATCTCGACCTACCTCGAGCTGGGGTTCGAGCTGTTCGCCATCGACGAGCTCGGCTGGATCACCGCGCATGCGACCATCACGGCCACGGTCCAGGGCGCCCTCGACGGCGCGCTCTTCTCGCTCACCGGCACCGTCGACGGCCGGGAGGTGTCCCTCCTGGAGTGGACCCGCAGCGGCGACCACCCGGCATACCGGCGGTGGCGGCGAGCCGTGGCGGCCTCCGGCGCACTCTTCGTGCTCTATGGCGAGTATGTCCACGTCGACGCGGACTCGGGGGCCGTCGACCTGGCGCCGGGTGGCCGGCTCGGGGACATCGTGGCCGCCGTGGTGCGCGTCGACGTCGTGCCGCGCAGCGGCGCGGCCGACCGCGCGTGCGGGTCTGGATGGTCACCGTGAGTGAGTCGCGCGGATCGGCCTGACGTCGTCGCGTCACACTTCGGCCGATGAGCCGTCTCCACCATTGACCTGTCATCGGGGGATGCAGGTTGCCGGAAACGGCGGGCGGGCCTGCAACCGCCCGCCGTTTCCTACCCCGCCTCGGGGAGTGCAGGGTCGGCCTAGGCGGGGCGGCCAGCCAGGAGGCGCCGCACGGGGGGTGCCAGCCCTGCGGGGCAACCGCCCATGACGACCCGGCCCAGGATGATGGTCGCCCCACAGTCCGCGGCCCGCTCCATCCCCCGGACACTGCCGAAGACCTCGAGCGAGTGCCTGAAGCCGCCGTAGCGGATCTGCCTGACGTGGATCGCCTCGTGGGCCATCACCAGCTTGGTCTTCGACCAGGTCATCCCCGGCTGGATGTAGACGGTCGACTGCGCTGGTCCAGAGCTCTGGAACACGGTCAGTCCCCGGACGTTCCCGCGGGTGTGCCTGCGCGCGTGGTCCATCGTCCATCGGGCGTTCCCCGCCGGGTCGATGGCGCGGACCCAGGCGCTGAAGCTTCCCTGTCCCGCACGCGCGGCCTTCGAGCCGTCGACTGGGCAGGTGACAGACAGGGAGATCCAGCCGGCCGCGCGGATCCGCAGCCACCCCCGGCTCGTCGTCCCGCGTACCGTCGTCCCCCGCTTCAGGGTCGTCACCACACGGTGGGAGAGACCGGGGCCGGAGCGCACGTTCGCCACGCGCACGCAGACGCGACGGGCCTGCCGGGCCGAGGAGGTCGAGGCGAGCTGCCCCGTGGAGGCGCGGGTCACCGGCTGGTCCGGGTCGGCCGAGGTCGCCCAGGCCCCTGACGTCGCCGACACCGCCGCGGTCGCCGAGGCCCCCGAGGTCGCCGACCTCGCTGAGGTCGCCGGGGCGCCCGCCTTGGCGGCATCGAACGACGGGACGGAGAGGGCCACGGCCACGGCCGCGGCGCAGTACGAGCCGCGCAGGCGTCGCCCGGTTGAGCGGCGGTGGGATGAGTGGTCGTGGTGCCGGTGTGGAGCGAGCGGGCGATCGCCCCGGCAGGTCCTGGTTGACGTTGCGAAGCTCATGCGAAGTCACACCTCTTCCAGGCATAGCGGACTCCCTCGAGAGCTGGTCGCCCACGAGAGCCGTGCTGACCCCGCTTCGCCGAGCGCCGCACCATGCCTGCCGCGACTGACGAGAGGGAGCACGTGGCGGGAACGGAGGAAACGAGCGTCACTCCCTAGACAGCCTGGGCCAGTCGGGCATTACGGGACCCGGGTCCTGACCTCGATCCGGGTCGGGGGTGGCGGCGTCATGAATCGCTCGCTGGGGAGTCTTGATGCGTGTAGGGGCAGGCTCCTTCGGCGAACGAGGATGTGGGTAGGTGAGTGAGTCGCAGCTTCCGCACGGCGCGGGCGACATGGAACGCATTGCGCGAATCATGTACTCGATGGAGATCGACGAGATCGACATGCCCCACGTCGTCGTGACCAACATCCACGGGTGCCCGCTGGCCACCTACTCCGGTCCGTACGCCAACGGTCTCGCCGCCCTCGCGGTCGCCGAGGCCGAGCGTCGCGCGGATGTCGCGGCGGGGGAAGCCGGCGACGTCCACTTCAGCGTGGCGCCCCTCTATCCGGGTTTGGACCTCCACGAGCTGCAGGAGCAGCCCGCCCGCGCCGAGCCCGAGGCGGGCCCCGACTGTGGATGACCCGGAGGACCAGACTCCCGACGCAGTCCTGCTGGACCGCCTCCGAGCCGGCGACCGCGAGGCTGCCGTCGACCTCTGGACCAGGCACTACCCTTCCGTGCTGCTGGCTGCCCGACGGGTGACACGACAGCCGCGCGACGCCGAGGAGATCGCCTCGGACGCCTTCTCCGGGATGCTGTCCGCCCTGTCCGGCGGTGCCGGACCCACGACATCGGTCCGCGCCTACCTCGTGACCTCGGTGCGCAACCTGGCGGCGAGCCGGGCCACGCGCTCGTCGGCCGGCGACGTCATGACCGACGACGTGGCCCTCTTCGACAGGCCGACCGCCGACACGACCGCCCACATGAGCGAGCTCCAGCTCGTCCGCGTCGCCTTCGCCGAGCTACCCCAGCGGTGGCAGGTCGTGCTGTGGCGCACGGCGGTCGACAAGGACAGCAACATCGAGGTCGGCCGAGCCATGGGACTGTCACCCAACGGTGTCGCAGCGCTGGCCAAGCGCGCCCGACGCGGCTTCCGGCTGTCCTACCTGCGCGCCCACCTCTCCGACCGAGGGGTGGAGGCCCAGTGCAAGCCCTTCATCGACGGGCTCGCGGACCTGTCCATCTCCGACGTGGACTCACCACCCGCGCTGGTGGCCCACGTGGCGAGCTGTGTCGCCTGCACGCGCCGCATCGACGAGCTCCAGGTGGTCAACCTCAACTTCGCCGGCATCGTCGGCCCCGCCGTCCTCGGCCTCGTGCCGTCAAAGCTGCTGGTGGCAGCGGCGGGCGTCGGAGCAGCCGGCGTGGGAGCAGGCGGGAGCGCGGGCGCCCTCGTCGGGGCCCAGGGGCCGTCGTTGAGCGTCTGGGGCTTCCGGCCGGGCGCTCGCTGGGCGGTGGGCTCGGCCGCCCTCGCCGGAGCCGTCGTCGCGATCCTGCTCGCCGGGCGACCCGAGGCAATGACCGCGCCACCGGTCGCACAGCCCCTGCAGACCGTGCCGCTCCCTCCGGTCACCTCGCTCACAACCACGGCTCTACTGAAACCGACCCCGAGCACGACAACACGGACGAGGTCGTCCGCCCCGGTGCCGTCGGTCGCGAAGCCTTCGCGCCCGGGGCCGGCGCCCACCCCGGTCGCCGCCACGTCACGTCCCCCTGTTGTCACCTCCACGACCACCAGTCCGGCCCCGCGCACCGGCCCGCTGACCGTCGACCTCGCCCTCGCCGGCCCGCGGTCCGACACGTCGATCGGTGTGTCCGCGTCGGCCCAGGGCGTCGAGGGTCCGGTTCGCCTCACGCTTCAGCTTCCCGGCGGAGTGACCATGGCGGGGGCCGGCGGCGACTGGGGTTCCTGCACGCAGAGTCAGGACGTCGTGACCTGCACCGCCGGACCGGCTTCAGACGGTCGATGGAGCGGCACGATCCACACCGTCTGGGCTGCGGATGCCCGCGGTCAGGTCCGCGCCACCGTGGAGGGCACCTACGCCAACGGGTCGCCGGCGACGGGCACGGTCGGGACCACCTGGCCGCCGTGAGGCCCTGCTCTCGGCGCACGTTCTCGTCGCCGCCCTGGTCGCGGTGGACGCGTCGCGCCCAGCGACGTCTACGCCGCCCACCACTTGGTGCACGAGACCACCCAGTGGGGATCGACCGTCCCCTGGGACGGGCGGCGTGATCCCCTGCGACCACGCCGCCCACCCCTAGGACGTCCAGCAGGTCTACTCGTGACGCGAGGCGTCCGCAGCGACTCCAGAAGCGCGGCCAAGGTGGGTTTGTCGTGGGGACGTCAGAACGACGGGCGCCCCCGGGGTGAGGGGGTTGGGGCGCCCGCCGCTCTTGACCGACGGCGGCCCAGTTGGTCCGGGGGTGGACTGGTGGGTGCCGTCCGCGACCGACCACTGGCTGGGTGGCTCCGGTCAGGTACTAGGACGCGCCGACCCCGACCCGCCTTACGCGACGCTTGGTCAACGCGACAAGAGTTCACCTGTTCGTCACGGGCTCCACCCTCGCGCAGGACCCAGCCGGGCCGAGGTCACGACGGGGACGACCCGGGGGAGGCTAGGCGAGACGGCGAAGCGCAACGGCGGCGACGTCGTCGTCCTGCGTCTCGTCCCTGACCATCGCGACAAGGCGGCCGAGCGCCGTGTCCAGGCCATCCTCGGCGAGCGCGCTGAGCGCCCCGGTGAGCCGGGCTCGACCAGCGTCGATGTCCTCCGTGCGCCGCTCGATCAGACCATCGGTGAAGAGCAGGACCGTGTCGCCCGGGCAGAAGGTGACCCGATGGTGCTGACGGGCGCCCGCGGGGATCCCGAGGGGGCCTCCGTCAGCGGAGGGGAGCTGTGCGACCGAGAGGTCTGATCGGAGCAGGGTCGGCGCCGGGTGACCCGCGTTGGCCACCAGGAGCGTGTCCGTCGAGGGATCGAGGAGCAGGTAGAGCAGCGTGACGAGCTGGTCCTCACCGTAGGCGGCCATCATCAGGTCGAGCTTGCTGAGCACGGCGTCCGGCCGCGAGTCGACCGCGAGGTAGGCCCGCACCGAGGCCCGCATCTGGGCCATCGCCGCCGCGGCCTCTACTCCGCGGCCCATCACGTCACCGACGAAGAGCGCGACCCGTCCTCCAGGCAGGGCGAGCACGTCGTAGAAGTCGCCACCGACACCGGTGCGACCCGAGGCCGAGTAGTACGCCGCGACGTCGCACTTCTCAAGCACGGGAAGGGCGAGAGGGAGAACGGCGTGCTGAAGTCGCACCGACACGGCCAGCGTCTGGCTGTGCAGATCCGAGTTGTCGATGGACACAGCGGCCCTGCGGGCGAGCTCCTCGGCGAAGTCGACGTCGTCCTGGGAGTAGCGGATCTGCGACTCTGCCCGGACCCACGAGATCACGCCGATGGTCCGTCCGCGGGCGATCAGTGGCACGGTGATCGCACTGTGCAGCGTCAGCTCCCGGGCAATGCGCAGGTGTTCCTCGTCTCGCGCCGCCGCGACGAGCATCTCGTCGGTGATCTGGGCGATGAGCTCGCTGCGGCCCGTCTTCATCACCTGCCACGGGCCGGCCCCTGAGTCCGGGTCGCTCGGGTAGCGCTCGGCGAGCTCGTGGGCGAACTCGACCTTGGCCGGGTCGACGTGGGCCACGGCGAGGCGGCGCAGGCGGTTGTCCTTGACCAGGTCGATCGCGCACCAGTCCGCGAACGTGGGGACCGCCAGCTGGGCCACCCGCGCCAGGGTGGACTCGTAGTCCAGGCTGCTCGCGAGCTCCGCCGAGGCCTCCGCGAGGAACGACAGCTGCGCCTGCCGCTCGGTTGCCCGGTCCTCGGCCTGGATGCGGAGGAGAGCCTGGGCGCAGCTGTCGGCGAGGATGTCGAGGAAGTCCAGCTCCGCTGCCTCGAACTGGCGCTGCCCCGGAAAGGAGAGGCCGATGGCGCCCAGCGTTCCGCTCGCGGTGTTCAGCGGGAGCCCGAGGATGGAGCGCTCACCTCGGTCGATCCGGGGCAGGTCGGGGTAGGCCCGGAGGATCTCTTCCCGACCGACGAGCATGAGGCGCCGTCGCGAGCGGATGACATCCGCGGCGGGCGTGGAGGTGCTCAACGGGTACGAGGCGTAGGCCTCGGCATCGCCGTCCATCCCACCCCAGAGTCCGGCGAGCCGAACCTCGTCCGGTTCGACTCGCAGGCTCAGGGAGGCGATGGTGGCCCCCACCGCCGCCGCGCTGTGCTCGACGACGATCTTGGTGACTGCGTCTGCGGTGGTTGCCTCGATCAGCTCCGCCGTGACCCGGGCCAAACCCGTGAGCCGCTCACCCAGAGCGTCGCCGGATGCCGAGGTCATGCCGAATGATTGCAGCACGGGGCCCCCAGGACTGGACCTTTGGCAGAACTGAGCGGCGGCATGCAGGTCGGCGACGTCCCCGTCCTGTCGTCAGCCATTCCGATACCTGTGCGACGCCGCGCCTCAGCGACTGAGCTGGGCCGCGGCGCCCATGACGACGACCGGACGCGCTTGCGGTGACAGGTGCAGCAACAGGTAGCGCATGGCTGCCCTGGGCAGCGAGACACAGCCGTGCGTGGGACCGCCGTGGTCGACGTGCAGCCAGATGCCACCCCCACGACCGGCGCCAAGAGGTCGGGTGAAGTCGAGCGGCGTCCTCCCCGCCGCCCGGTTGTAGTTCACTGCGATGACGTAGTCGAACGCGTCCGCCGTCGAGTCACCGAAGCCCGCCTGCGGCGCAGGAGGAGTGAACGCGGTCGACTGGTCATAGGGCAGCTTCGACCCCGGGTCGGCCTTGCGCCCTCCCGCGTCCGTCAGGCCGAACGTGCCGACCGGCGTCCTGAGGTCTCCCTCGACGTGGTGGGTGCTCCAGCCGCGCTTGCCGACGTGCCCCTGCCAGGTGGCCCGGGGCAGCCAGTCCGCCCCGACCCGCTCGTAGAACTGGATCGTGGCGGCGTTCGACCCCGTCGTCGTCCCACGGACGATGACGACCTGGCTCGTCGTGTCGGCAACGGTGCCGAGCGTGCGCGACCCGAGTGGGAGGGTGCGTGGGACATCAGCTCCCGTGCTCGAGGACGATGGTGTGGGGTCGGGCACGGCTGAGTTGGCACCACTCGTGGGCGTGTCCTGCGACGCGCCGTCAGCGGTCGCGAGGGCGGATGCCTGATGCCCTGCAGGAGGCGGCACATCGCGGAACGGTCCAAGCCCGAGCCCGGCAAGGGCGCCGACAGTGACAGCCGACCCGGTCGTGAGGGTCACGGCCAGTCGAACCGGCCGCGGCACCTCGAGCCACCGCGGGCCAGGGGGTCGGCGGCCCGGTCGGTGGCGGCCCCGTCCGCTCGATGCGGAGCGTCCGTCACGCGACATGGCCCGAGTGTATTGCGCGGGGCTGGGCACGGGGTCCACCCGAGCCGGCTGCGAAGCTTCGCCCCGAAGGCGGACGCAGATCGTCCGCAACCGCCCGTAGCGTGAGGGCATGACCGACATCCTCCTGCTCCACCACATCCAGGGGCTCACGCCCGGCGTCATCGAGCTCGCCGACCGGCTGCGCGAAGGCGGCCACACCGTCCACACACCCGACGTCTTCGAGGGCCGCACCTTCGACTCGATCGAGGACGGCGCGGTCTACTGCCGCGAGGTCGGCTTCGACGAGATGCGCCAGCGCGGCATCCGCCAGGCCGCAGACCTGCCAGAGCGGATCGTGTATGCCGGCCTGTCCCTGGGCGTGATGGCCGCCCAGTGGCTCGTGCAGAACCGTCCCGGAGCGCTGGGTGGGCTGTTCTACCACGGTGTCATCGACCCCGCGGAGTTCGGCGCGTGGCCGGACGGCACGCCCGCACAGGTGCACGCGATGGATGCCGACCCTGAGTTCATCGACGCCGGCGACCTCGAGATGGCGCAGCCGTTCCTCGACTCGCACGACGAGGTCGAGCTGTTCCTCTACCCCGGCAACGGTCACCTGTTCACGGACAGCTCGCTCGCGGCATACGACGAAGGGGCCACCAAGCTCGTCGTCGAACGCTCCCTGGGCTTCCTCGACCGCGTCGGCTAGAGCCCTACGACTGGGTGGCCACCAGCGCCGCCCCCAGACCGTCGAGGGTCTCGAGGCGCTGAGCGCCGCGACCGAGGTCGCTGGTCAGCACGATGTACTCGTCGACACCGACCTCGGCGTAGGCGGCGATCCGCTCGGCGACCTCGCCGGCCGATCCCGCGATCGCGGCCCGTCCGCTCGCGCCGTGTTCCTCGAGGAACGCCTGAGCCCGAGCCGGGTCGTCGGTGACACACACCATCGACTGCGTCGACCGCTCGATGCTCCTGGGGTCGCGGCCGATCCGCTCGCAGTGCGCATCGAGGACGGCGGCCTTGTCGGCCACCTGCACGGGGCTCCCCCACATGTTCCACCGGTCGGCGTGCTCGGCGACGATGCCCAACATCCGAGGGCCCTTGGCCCCCACCAGGATCGGGACGTGGTCCTGGTGGGGCTTCGGCTCGCAGGGTGCGTCCCGGACCTGGAAGAAGCGGCCCTCGACCGTCGTCCGCGGCTGGGTGAGCAGTCCCTGCACGACGGCCAGCCCCTCGACGAACCGGTCCACCCGCTCCCCGGGCGATCCCAACGGCAACCCGTATGCCGCGTGCTCGTGTTCTTCCCAGCCGGCACCCAGGCCGAGGACCAGCCGGCCGGCGCTGAGCTGGTCGACGGTGGCGGCCCAGTTGGCGATCACAGCGGGGTGTCGGTAGGTGACGGACAGGACCAGGGTGCCGAGCCTGATCCGCTCGGTCGCCGCCGCGAGGGCGGCGAGGGTCCCGGTCGCCTCCAAGAGGGGCGACTCGGGCGCGGAGTGGGTGATGAAGTGGTCCTCGACGTAGACCGTGTCCCAGCCGGTGACGTCTGCGTGCGTCACGAGGGCCCGCAGCTCGGGCCAGGGTTCGTCGAGATCAGGCCAGATCGAGAACCGCATGCAGGCCAGCATCGCACGGCGCCGCTGGCGCTCAGGCCGCCTGGTGCTCGCAGGTGACGGCCCACCTGACGTGGTGGCCTCAAGGGCGAACTCGCCGAGCGAGTCGGCGAGCCTCCTGGGGGCGGGCGTGGCGACCTGCGCCCCTACAGGCTCGCACCACGATGTCACGCGCCGTGCGGGCAGTGGCTCCTCGGTCTTGGGACCTTCGCCCCTGACGGCGCGCGCGGGCGGGCGGTGAGGTGGTGGGCGTACTGCTCGACCACCACGAACACCAGAAGGAGAACTGCCATGAAGGCAGCTGTCGTCACCAGCTTCGACGCACCCCTTGCCCTCGAGGAACGCCCCGTGCCCACCCCGGCTGCCGGGCAGGTTGTCGTCCAGATCGAGGCTTCAGGCCTGTGCCACACCGACATCCACGCGGCGCACGGCGACTGGCCCGTGAAGCCGACTCCGCCGTTCGTCCCGGGTCACGAAGGTGTCGGCCTCATCACCGCCGTGGGCGCCGACGTCACCCGGCGCTCGGTCGGTGAACGCGTGGCCATCGCCTGGCTGGGTCATGCCTGTGGTCACTGCGACCACTGCATCAGCGGCTGGGAGACGTTGTGCGAGCAGCAGCGCAACAGCGGCTACTCGGTCGATGGCGCGTTCGCCGAGTATGCAGTCGCAGACGCCGACTACGTGGTGCCGGTACCTGCGGAGGTCAGCGCCTTCGACGCCGCACCGCTCACCTGCGCCGGGGTGACGACCTACAAGGCGATCAAGGTCGCCAACATCGTGCCCGGCGAGCGCGTCGCCATCTTCGGCGTCGGAGGACTGGGTCACCTCGCGGTGCAGTACGCCCGCCTGGTCGGCGCCGAGGTCATCGCCGTCGACCTGACCGAGGAGAAGCTCCAGCTGGCCCGCGAGCTGGGTGCCGACCACACGGTGAACGCCGCGACCACTGACCCGGTGCCGGCCATCGCCGAGCTCGGCGGCGCCGACGTGGCCGTGGCCCTGGCGGTCACTCCCAAGGCCTTCGAGCAGGCCTTCGCGACCCTGCGTCGCGGTGGCCGCCTGGTGTGCGTCGCCCTCCCGCCCGAGAGCGACGGACCGATGCACCTGCCGATCTTCGAGACCGTCCTCAAGGGCATCTCCGTGATCGGTTCGATCGTCGGCACCCGCCAGGACCTGGCTGAGGTCTTCAGGCTGCATGCCCTCGGCCGCACGCGGGTCATCGCCGAGAGCCGCAAGCTCGACGAGGTGAACGAGGCGATCGAGGACGTCCTGCACGCCCGCACGGCCGCGCGGCTCGTCTTCCAGTTCTGAGCGACCGCCGCCAGTCGCGCATGAGCGCAGCAACGGCCCCCCAGTCACTGGGGGGCCGTTCGCTGAGCCTCCTATCGGAATCGAACCGATGACCTATTCATTACGAGTGAATCGCTCTGGCCGACTGAGCTAAGGAGGCGGGTGCCCGAAGGCACGGACGATGAGTATACGGATGACCCGGCAGATTTCCGAACCGGCTCGACCGGCCCGTGGAACCGAGCCACGCGGCATACCGTCCCACCCCCATGAGCACCCAGCAGATGTCCCGTGGAGCGGTCGCCGCGGCGACCGCGGCGATGCTCGGAGCGGCCTTCTGGGTCGGCTCCCACTCCGGCCGGGAGGCCTCGGCCGCACCCCTCGTCTCCTACCCGATCGCGACCAACCCCGGCACCCCCGGCTACCCGACGAGCACGCCCGGCATCACCGTCACCGGCACCTCCGAGGTCGCTGGCAAACCGGACACACTGCGCCTGGACCTCAGCGTCCAGACCCGCGGTGACACCGTGGCCAAGGCCCTCGAGTCGGCCAACACCATCACCGCGCGGGTCCAGTCGTCCCTGACGAGGAACGGCGTGGCCGGCAAGGACGTCCAGACCTCCAACCTCCAGGTCCAGCCCGAGTACTCCTACCCCACGAACGGCAGCCCGGTGGTCAAGGGCTACACCGTCAGCGAGGGCGTCACCGCTACGCTCCGCAACCTCGGCAAGTCGGGCAACGCGATCTCCGCCGCCGTCAGCGCCGGCGGAAATGCCGTGCAGGTCAACGGGATCAGCCTCGACCTCGAGGACAACGGCAAGCTCCTCAGCACCGCCCGCGACCGCGCCGTCGCCAACGCGAAGACCAAGGCCGAGCAGTACGCGAAGGCCTCCGGACGCGACCTCGGCGCGGTCGTCAGCATCTCCGAGACGATCTCCGACCCGCCGCCGGTGGCCTACGACGTGCGCGCCATGGCCAGCAAGGACAGCGCGTCACCGGTGCCGATCCAGCCCGGCAGCGAGAACGTCGGCGTGACGGTCACCGTCGTCTACGCCTTCCGCTGAGCCCAGCGGCATGCCCCTCAGCACTTCGTGTTGTCGGCCGGGATCTTGCCCTTCGTGTAGTAGTCGTTGACGGCGTTGTCGATGCACTTGTTGGACGAGGTGTAGGCCGTGTGGCCGTCGCCATCGAAGGTCAGCAGCCGTGCGTTGGCCAGCTGGTCGCGCTCGCGCACCGCCCACTCGTAGGGCGTCGCGGGATCGCGGGTCGTGCCGATCACCACGATCGGACCACTGCCCTCGGCACTGATCTTGCGCGGACCCGGGCCGGCCTTGACCGGCCAGCTGCTGCACGTGGCGGCACCCCAGGCCAGGGCCGGGCCGAAGACAGGGGCCTTCACGCTCGCCTTGGCGACGAGGTCCTCGTAGTACTTCGGGTCCGGGCTGCCCGGGTTGTCGAGGCAGCTGATGGAGTAGAACGCCTCGAGCAGGTTGGAGGTGTACTTGCCGGTGGAGTTGCGCCGGGCGTACTGGTCGGAGAGCAGCATCAGCTTGGTGCCGTCGTCCTGGGTGACGACTTGGCGCAACGCCTCGGTGAGCGGCTTCCACAAGCGGGTGTCGTACATCGCCTGGGCAACCCCGAGTGTGGCCCAGCCCTCGGTGAGCTCGGACTCCCGGGCGTCGCGCATCGGCACGGGAGTGGCATCGAGCCGCTTCAGCAGGTCGCCCAGCCCCGACATCACCGCGGACTCCGAGTCACCGAGCGGGCAGCCGCCCCGCCTCACGCAGTCCTTGGCCCACGAGTGCGCCGCGCGCTCGAACCCCTCCGCCTGGCCGACGGCCGTCTCCTCCCAGGTGAGGTCGGGCGGCAGCACCCCGTCGAGGACGAACCGCCCGACCAGCTGGGGGAACAGCCCGGCGTAGACCGCCCCGAGCTGGGTGCCGTAGGACTTGCCGAGGTAGTTGAGCTTGGCGTCGCCGAGGGCCGACCGCAGGATGTCCATGTCCTTGGCCGTCTCGACCGTGGAGATGTGGCCGAGGAGGGGGCCGGTGCGCTGGAGGCAGCCGTCGGCGAGCACCTTCATCGAGTCGAGGTACTTCGTCACCTCGCTCGAGTCGTCGGGCGTGGGGTCCTGGGCGAGGAAGCCGTCCATCTCCTCGTCGGACAGGCAGTCGACCGGGCTCGAGCGCTGCACTCCCCTCGGGTCGAACCCGACGACGTCGAACCGCTGCCGCACCGGCCTGCCCACGATCACGTCCGCCGCACGGGCGTAGTCGATGCCGGACGCGCCGGGACCCCCGGGGTTCACGACCAGCGAGCCGAGCCGCTGGGACTTCTTGGTGGCCCGCATCCGCACCACCTGCACGGTGATCGCCTCGCCGGCGGGCTTGGCGTAGTCGAGCGGGACGGACAGCCCGGCGCACTCACCCAGGACACAGCCCTTCCAGGACAGCGTCTGCCCGTAGAACTTCGCGAGCGCCTCCGACCCGGCTGGGGGTGTCCTTGCTGCGCTGGGCAGGGGCGTGACGGCGGGCTCGGAGTCTCCGCCGGGCAACAGGGAGCAGCCGGACAGCCCCATGGTCAGCGCAGCGGCCACGGCCACCAGGACTCGTCCCCTCGCAGTCATGCGCTCGACCGTATCCCGAGCGGCTGGGGAGAACTCACCGCGGCACGCGCAGCGAGATCGCCATGGCCTCCAGGGCGAGCAGTGGGGCGACGTTGAGGCCGATGCGCTCACGGGCCGTGCCGATGGCGTCCATCGCCTGGAGCAGCTGTTCGGCGCTCATCGACCGGGCGACGCCCTGCACGATCGGCAGGCTGTCCTGGTTGACCAGCCCGAGGGCGGCCCCGCTGTGCAGGATCAGCGCGTCGCGGTAGACCGACAGCAGGTCGACGAGCGACCGGTCGAGCACGTCGCGAGAATGTCGGGTGGCCCGCGCCTTCTGCTCCTTCTCGAGGCCCGAGAGCTGGCTGCGGATGTGGGGCGGCTGGGTGCGCGCGGACGGGTCGGCCCCCAGCACCTCCATCAGCCGCTGACGCTCCGCCGTGTCGCGCTCGGCGGCGGCGGCCGTGGACTCCTCGTCGGCGATCGACGCCAGGTCGGCGGCGGCACCGATCGCGTCGCCCACGCCGTGGATCCGGCCCGCGAGGCTGATCACGTCGCGGCGACGGATGCGGGCACCCTCGTCGCGAGCCAGCCGACGCGCGAGGCCGACGTGGCTCTGGGCCGCTCGCGCGGCATACATGGCCATCGGCATCTCGACGCCGTCGCGACGGTGGAGGAGCTCGGCGACCGCTTCGGCGGGAGGGGTGCGCAGGCGCACGTGGCGCGACCGCGAACGGATCGTGATCACGACGTCCTCGAGCGAGGGGGCGCAGAGGATCCAGACGGTGCGGGGCACCGGCTCCTCGATCGCCTTGAGCAGGGCGTCGGCCGCCCGCTCGGTGAGCCGGTCGGCGTCCTCGACGATGATCACGCGCCACGGCCCCACCGAGGGCCGCAGCGCCGACATGGCAGCCAGCTCGCGGGCCTGCTCGACCTTGATCGAGAGCCCCTCGGTGGCGATGACGTCGACGTCGGCGTGGGTCCCCTCGACCGCCGTGCGGCACTCGCGGCACTCCCCGCACCCGCCCCGCGGACACTCCAGCGCGGCCGCGAAGGCGCGGGCCGCCACGGAGCGCCCGGACCCCGGTGGACCCGTGAGCAGCCAGGCGTGCGTCATCGACGCGGGGTCGGTGACGGCGCGCTCGAGCGTGGCGACGGCCGAGTCCTGGCCGATGACGTCGCGCCAGACGCTCACGGCAGGACCCCCATGCCGCGCAGCCGCTCGACGACCCGGGCGTGGATCTCGTCGGGGCTGAGGGTGCCGTCGACGACGACGTAGCGCTGCGGGTTGCCCTGCGCCATCGCGAGGTAGTGGGCCCGGATCGCCTCGTGAAAGGTGTCTTCCTCGGCCTCGAGCCGGTCGTGCACGTCTCCGCGCCGGCGCCGCCCCTCGGCCGCCGAGACGTCGACCACCACGGTCAGGTCGGGCACCAGGTCGTCGACCGCCCACATGTTGAGGTCGTGGATCTCCTGGGCCCCGAGATCGCGCCCGGCCCCCTGGTAGGCCACCGACGAGTCGGTGTAGCGGTCGGTGAGGACGACCTCGCCCCGGTCGAGCGCCGGCCGGATGAGCTGGTCGACGTGGTGCGCCTTGTCGGCGGCGAACAGCAGGGCCTCGGCCCGCGGGGCGACGTGGTCGCCGTGGAGCACGAGGTCGCGGATCTCACGACCCAGCGTGGTGCCGCCCGGTTGGCGGGTCACCGTCACGGTGCGGCCGGCGGCCTCGAGGGCTTCGCGCAGCAGGGCCACCTGGGTGGACTTGCCTGCGCCGTCGCCGCCCTCGAAGGCGATGAAGAGTCCGTCGGTCACGGGCCGAGCCTAGGCCAGCGGACGGACAGGACCTGCGCGCGAGGTGTGCCGCGTGGCCGACTGGGCCACGCGGCACACCTCGACGGGTGGTGGAGCGGGTGGGTCAGGAGGTGCGGCGACGGACGCCGTAGGCACCCGCACCGACCAGCACCAGGGCGGCCCCCAGGCCGGCCAGGGGCAGGTTGTCCGAGCCGGTCTCGGGCAGGGTCGGGCGGGCTGCTGCGGCGGCCGGAGCCGCGGCCGGGGCCGGGGCCGGGGCGGCGACAGCGGCGGCGAGGACGGTGAAGTCACCGACGCCGAACGCGGTCGGGAACTCGTCCGAGTCGGGGTCGCTGAGGGCGGCCTCGAGGTCCGAGATGCCACAGGCGACCACGGCGAAGGCGTTGCCGGTCTCGGCGCTCTTGGGGACGGTGCCGGTGTAGGTGATGTCGCCGTTCGCGGCGGGGACGACGCTGTCCATCAGGAACGGCTCGTCGGCGTCCTCGTTGCCTGCGGCGACCGCGGCGACCTCGGTGCCGGCCGGGCAGGTGGCCTCGATCGTGAGGCGGGCACCGATCCGGACCTTGGACGGCGAGACGGTGACGTCGATGACCTCGAGGTCGGGGAGCGCGAGGATGAACACGTCCTCGGAGGCCGTGCCGACCGAGTCGCCGTCGGCGTAGACGAAGCAGTCGACCGTGACGGTGGCGTCGCCCTCGGCGTCGGACACGTCGAGCGTGGACTCCCACGTGAGGTCGGTGGCGACGTCGACGGAGTCCTCGGCGACGACGTCGTCCTCGACCGTGACGGTGACGACGGCAGAGGTGCTGCCGTCGGCGCAGGTGCCCGAGGACTCCAGGGGCTCGTCGGCGAAGACGACCCCGTCCTCGGACTGGACGACGATGGTGGTGTCGGTGGCGGCGGCCTGGGCGGCGCCGCCGGACAGCAGCACCCCACCCAGGGTGAGCGCGGCGACAGCGGCAGTGGTGCGGAGACGAGCAGAGAGCACGGTGGAGTTCCCCCGGTGGTGTGGTTGTTGACCCTTCGACCGCGAAGGCTAGCGATCGTGACGCGCAGACCCACCCACTTCGGGAAAGTCTTCGGGGTGTCGCGGACAAACCCACCCAAAGGGACGAGATCAGCCGGTTGCGGAGGCCGCGCAGCCGGCGCTGACCAGCGGCTCCAGGGCCCGGGTCGTCTCCGGGGTGACGAAGGCGAACGGGACCGCGGTCCCCTTGGCCCGAGCCGGCACCGTCACCTGGCGGCCGGCGGCCAGCGCATCCTGCAGGGACCGCCCCAGGGCGACCAGGCCGACCGGGCCGAGGTCGGCGTCCCGGCGCAGCCGCGGACCCACCGACCAGGCCGCCCGCTGGAGCGTGACCGGGTCATCGAGGCGCGCGGCGACCTGGGTGAGGACGTCCTTGGCGTGGGCGGTGCGGGTCGGGTCGGCCGTGGTGTCGCCGACCCACCGGCCGTCGACGAGGACCTGCGGGCTCCGCGAGCGCACCCAGGCGAGCGCCCCCCGGCCGTCGAGGTGGTGCACACCGGAGTTGGACAGGTCGAGCCGCGCGCGGACGTCGCGCGTCGGCCGGTCGACCCGGACGGTGACCCCGCCCGTCGCGTCGACCAGCTGGACGAGCGCCGCCATGTCGACGACCAGGACGTGGTCGACCCCGATCCCCAGGTCCTGGCACAACGAGTCGACCAGCGACTGAGGCCCGTCCTGCAGGGCGAGGCCGAGGCGGTGCGGGGACCCGCGCCGCTGGCCGACGTAGAGATCTCGCGGCAGGGAGTAGAGCGTCGCGCGGCCCTGGGCGTCCCCGCGCAGCAGGAGCACGAGGTCGGCGCGCTCCCCCGACGGCTGGTGGCGGTCGGCGTAGCGGGCCCGGTCCGCGGTGGCCAGGCGGTCGCGCGAGTCGGACGCGGCGAGCAGGTAGGTCGTGCCGTCGTCGGAGCCGGGCGCCGTGACGGCGACGGTCGGCACCCGATGAGTCACCACGAGGCCGTCGACCACCGCGGTGAGGAGCAGGAGGACGACCACTCCCGCCACTGCGAGGAGCAGCGTGCGGGGTCGGGGACGTCGGGACACAACGGACAGTGTGACGGACGAACCGCGCCCCCCCCGCAGCCCACGCCACTCGTGCAGCAACCTTTGCGGGCAGAGGGGTATGCCGCGTGGCCGGCTCGGGCACGCGGCATACCGCTGCGTTGGTCAGGCACCGAGGTGCGCCCCCTCGGCGTGCTCGCCCTCGCCGCCTCGCCCGGCTACGACGAGCGGGACGCCGCCCACTCCGCCGCGGTCACGGCATACAGGTAGTCGTCCATGCGGGGGTGTCCCCCGCCCTCGCTGCCCGCGGTGGTGACCCCGATCCGACGCAGCCCCACCTTCTCGAGCACCCGCTGCGACGCGACGTTGGGGACGAAGACGTCGGCCTGCACCATCGCCACTCCCAGCTCGGTGAAGCAGAGCCGCACGAGCGCCTCGGCCACCTCGGTGGCCAGACCCCGGCCGGCGCTCGCGGGGTGGAGGGTGTAGCCGATGAAGGCCGTCCGCATGCCGTTGTCGTCGGGCTCGAACCGGACCATGCAGTCCCCGACCACGGCGCCCTCCACCTCGATCACGAGTCCCAGCAAGGGGCGCGGGTGCCCGGGCCGGGAGCGCTCGAGGTTCTCGGCGATCCGCTCGTCGACGTCGGACGGGCTCATCGGCCCGCGCCCGAGGTAGGTCGTGACGTCCTCGCGGCCGCGGTAGGCGTGCACCGCGTCACGATCTTCCGGAGCGACCGGCCGCAGCGACGTGCGGCGGGTCCGGACCGGCCACGTCAGCGCAGCGAAGCCGACCGGTCCGGAGCCCATCCTCCGAGGGTAGGCCAGCGCCGGCCCCTGCTGCCCCCGGCGCCGGCGCCTCCCGCGGCCTCCCCCGGCCCTCCCGCGGCGCTCCCGCGGCCTACTGCTCCTGGCGGTCTGCGTTGGCGTAGATGGCGTCGCGGACGTAGAGCGCCATGCCCGGTCGGATCTCGTCGTAGGTCGCCGTGAACCTCGGGTCGCTCGTGTACATGTCGGCGAGGTTGCGGTGGAACTGGGGCGAGCAGTCGTAGAACCGCTCGTTGATGTTGCGCCGGTGGGCTTCGGCGGCATCCATCGCGGCGACACTGGTGGGCGGCTCCCCGGCGTCCATCGCGTCGGTGAAACCCCGGTGCAGGGCGTCGCTCTCGGCCTTCACGGCGGCCCAGTCGGCCTTCGTGTAGCTCTTGGTGCGCCGCTGCGACTCCTGCCACGCGTCGCTGTCACCCCACCGCTGCTCGGCCTCGGCGTGGGCGTCCTCGAACCCGTCGCCGAAGAGCTCCTTCAGGTCCTCGGTGGTGGCTTGTTCGTCGTTCATCGCTCTCTCCAGTGCTCGGTCGATGGCTGTGACGAGGTCGCTGATCTCGTCGAGCCGTTGCTGGACCGCTGCGCGCTGACGCCGCAGGTGCTGCTCGACGCTCTCGGGGTGGTCGAGGAGGAGGGCGATCTCCTCCAGGGCGAACCCGAGCCGGCGGTAGACCACCACGTGCTGCAGGCGCGTGAGGTCACCGTCGGTGTAGAGCCGGTAGCCCGCCCGCGATCGCTCGCTCGGCTGGACCAGCCCGATCTCGTCGTAGTGGTGCAAGGTCCGCACGGTCACGTCGAGCCGGTCGGCCACCTGTCCCACGGTGAGCAGGGTCTGCGTCCGCTCGGTCATGCGACCACTGTGCCGCCTCACGCCGCGTGAGGGTCAAGCCCCATTCCGCCCGGTCGCCCCCCGGCGGAGGGGTATGCCGCGTGGCGGCGGGTCAGCGGCTGCCGACCGACGGGATCGAGGAGACCACCCGCAGGCCCCACAGTGCCGCAGGCAGCAGCAGGAGACCCAGCGCCGCATAGCCACCTGCGACCCCGAGGCCGGCCACGGCGAAGCCACCGAGGCCACTGGCGGCGCCGACGCTCCACGACATGAACGAGCCCACCGCCACGGTCTCCGAGGCCGGGGTGTGCTCGGTGAACGCGGCGATCATCCCGAGGAACCAGACCCCTAGCCCGCCGATCAGGGCGTTGGCCGCGACGCCGTAGAAACCCCGTCCGAGCGAGTCGGCAGGGTGCTGGAACGCGACTCCCATCCCGGCGCCGAGGATCATCAGCGACACCGCCGACGCGACCGCGAGCCGGAGGCTGCCGCCCAGCCGACTGAACAGCCCGATCTTCGTGGCGATCAGCGCGGCGATCGCACCGCCGGCGGGGGACGCCGCCATCACGAACGGGAGGAGCGGGCCACTCGTCACGGCCGGGCTGGCGGCCTCCGGCACGCTGGCCACGAGCGCTCCGATCCAGGTCACCACCGCGAGCATCCGCAGCACGGGGCTCGACCACACGACCCGGGCCGCGTTGCCGAAGGTCTCGGCGGTGCCCTGGCCGATCGGCCGGGCCGCCATCGGCCCGAACCTGATGGTGGCGATCACCAGGCCGGCCACCGTGAAGCTGAGCGCGTCGATGACCAGCGCGGACCGTGGGCTCAAGGATGCCGCGAGCGCCCCGCCGGCGGCCAGGCCGAAGACCTGGACCGCTTGGGTGAAGGACCCCACCGTGCCGTAGAAGCGGGCCCGGACCGCGTACGGGACGGCCTCGGTGAGGGCAGCCATCTGCACGCCGCGAGCGGCCACCCCGGTGGCGCCCAGCAGCGCCGCCGCCAGGACGGCGGTCGCGGCGCCCGGCGCGATGATGGCCGGCACGAGGGAGAGCACCCCGATGAGGTTGAGGACGAGCAGGACCCTGCGCCGCTGCCGGTGCTGGAGCCGCGGCGCGACGACCAGGGTCACCAGCAGGCCGGGCAGGATGTGCGCGGCCAGCACCATCGCCGTGCCCACGAGCTGGGTGGCGTTGTAGCCGACGACGAGCAGCGCGGCGAGCCCGACGTAGGTGCCGAGGCCGTCGATGACGTTGGCGATGGCCAGTCGGTAGGCATCCGGGTGGTTGCGCAGGCGGCTGGCGTCGGCCTCGTCAGTCACGCTGCTCCGAGGGTGGTCCCTCACGGTAGTGATCGGCCTGCAGGGCACGGTATGAGGCACGAGTGGTGGTCCGGTTGCTGCGGGCCAGCACGAACCGGTCCCACGCCTCGTCCGACCAGGCGTCGATCCCGGCGCCCGAGGTCCGGACGGGAGCGTTCTCCTTGGCGTAGCCGGCGACGGCGACCGGGTGGATGACCGCCATGGGCGAGTTGCGCGTGAAGCGCGCCACGGAGCCTTCGGAGCGCAGCCGCACCATGACCGGCAGCACCGTGCCGGACCAGGCCGTCTCGACGACGCCCTCGACGATCTCGTACTCGCCGCCCACCCGGGGCCAGTTCGGCACCGAACGGACCAGCATGGCCCAGCCGGGAGCGGTGACGCCGACGATCCCGCTGAGGTACTGGAACTCGCGGGGGTCGCCGAACGGGCTGGGGTCGATCAGGGGCATCTGGTCGAGGTCGATCTGCTCCGCCGCCGCCCGCCGCGCCGCGTCCTTGATCTCGAGGACCTCGTGCACCCGGGGGTGCCGTGGCCCGTCACCGATGATGGGCGACCAGGGGCCGATCTCGCTGCTCTCGTCGTCGATGTACGCCATGTCGAGGGCGTCACCCTGCCACCGCACGGCGAAGGACACCGCCGGGGTGAGCACCCAGCCGATGGAGGACGCGGTCGTGATCGGGGGACAGCGCTGGACGGCCACCAGGGGCAGCGCGTTGGGAAGGACCTCCCGCGCGGGACGAGGCAGGGGCGCGTCGGGGTAGAGGCTGTAGAACTCGGCGTCAGGACCGCGCTGGGGCAGCGCGGAACGCCGCGGCGCTTCCTGGCGACTTTCGCCGTTGTCGTGTTGCACAGACCCTCATTTCGCTGACCCCCGTGAGAATGACTGACGGTGCAGCGAGGTGCAACCTGACACGTCCCTCTAGAGCGAACCGACTCTAACCCAGGCCGTCAGGAGTCGCGGGACGTGCGACGCCTGCGGAGCCAGGAGTTCAGGCCGTTGCGGGCCGTGCCCCAGATGCCGTGCCTGAAGGCCAGCACGATGACGACGAAGATCGTGCCGGTGACGATGCCGATGCCGTTGAAGCCCGACGACGCGAGCTGGTCCTCGAGGGTCACCACCAGGGCGGCGCCGACGACCGCACCCCACAGGGTGCCGATCCCGCCCAGCACCGTGATCAGCACGACCTTGCCGGAGGTGGTCCAGATCAGCTCCTGCAGCGACGCGAACCCGTGGCTGATCGAGAAGACGCCACCGGCGAGCCCGGCCAGCCCGGCCGACAGCACGAACGCCATGATCTTGTAGCGCTCCACGTCGTAGCCCAGGGCCCGCGCACGCGCCGGGTTGTCGCGGATCGCCACCAGGACCCGGCCGAACGGGCTGTTCACGGTGCGCCAGGCGATGAAGACGCCGAGCAGGATGATCGGCAGCGCCGCGTAGTAGAAGTAGAACGAGTCGGCGTTGATGGTGTCGGTGGCGGGGCCGAGGTTCTTCGGGATGCCCTGGAGCCCGTTCTCACCACCGGTCACCGAGCGCCACTGGTTGGCGATGAAGTAGACCATCTGGGCGAAGGCCAGCGTCACCATGGCGAAGTAGATGCCGGTGCGCTTGACCGACAGGTAGCCGATCGGCACGGCCAGCACCATCGCGGCGACCGCGCCGCCGAGCACGGCCAGCGGGAAGGGCACGCCGACGTGGGTGGCGATGAGGCCGGTCGTGTAGGCCGAGGTGCCCCAGAAGGCGGCGTGCCCGAACGACAGGAGGCCGGTGTAGCCCAGCAGCAGGTCGACCGAGATCGCGAACAGTGCCCACGCGGCGATGTCCATCGCCACCGGCGGGTAGATGAACCACGGCAGCGCGAGGGTCACCACCAGGCCGACCGCCAGCATCGCCCACCTGACGGCGGGGCGGCGGGCCGCCACCACGGGACCGGCGGGCAGCTCGACGTCGACCTTGCGCTCCAGCTGCGCACTCATGACGCGGCCTCCTCTCGCCCGAACAACCCGGAGGGCCGGACCAGGATCACCAACGCCATCAGCATGAAGATGAACACCTGGCTGAACCGGCCGGCATACCCCTGGCCGTACGCCTCCACGAGGCCCACCAGGAAGCCCGCGACGACGGCGCCGAGGATCGAGCCCAGTCCGCCGATCACGACCACCGCGAACAGGATGATGATGAAGAAGCTGCCCATGTCGGCGGTGACCGAGCCGGTGGGCGCACGCAGCACTCCCGCCAGCCCCGCCAGGGCGATGCCGAAGCCGAAGACCGGGGTCACCCAACGGCTCACGTTGATGCCGAGCGCCCGGGACCGCTCGGCGTCCTCGGTGGAGGCTCGCACGATCATGCCGACCCGGGTCTTGGTCAGCACCAGCCAGACCGCGAGGCAGACGCTGATCGAGAAGACCGCTGCGAACACCTGGTAGGTCGACAGCGACACCGCCCCGAGGGTGATCCGGCCGTCGAGCCCGGCCGGCAGTGGGTAGGGCAGACCGGAGACCCCGTACTTGCGCTTGACCACGTCGACGAGCAGGAGGGTGAGCCCGAAGGTGAGGAGGAAGTTGTAGAGCGGGTCGAGCCGCAGCAGCCACTGGACGAGCAGCCGCTCCATCAGCACCCCGAACAGGAACATCGCGATCGTCATCAGCGGCAGCGCCCACCAGAACCCGAGGCCGGTGGCATCCAACAGGACGGCCGCGCCGACCGCGCCGAGCATGTAGCAGGCACCGTGGCTGAAGTTGACCACGCCGAGGACACCGAAGATCACGGCCAGTCCCAGCGCGGCCAGCGCGTAGAAGCCACCGAGGGCCAGGCCCTGGAGCGTGTACTGGATGAAGGCGGTCATGTGGCTTCCCGTGGTCGGTGCGGTGCGGTTGTTCTCGAGCTTCGGCCCCGCGAGGTATGCCGCCCGCTCGGGGCGAGCGGGCGGCATACCTCGCGCTCGTGTGGCGGCGTCAGCCCATCTTGCAGGCGGGGTTGGCCGGGCCGTAGGCGTCGGCGGCGGGGATGGTCTTGACGACCTCCTCGTAGTCCCACTCCTCCTTGACCTGGTCCTTGCTCTTGACCTTGACCTGGTAGACGTCGTGGATCACGTTGTGGTCGGCCGCGCGGACCTCACCGTTGCGCAGGAACATGTCGTTGATCTTCTTGCCCTCGAGCTGCTTGACGATGTCGTCGGACTTGTCGGTGCCGGCAGCCTGGACGGCCTCGAGGTAGTTGAACGCGGCCGAGTAGTTGCCGGCGTGGGCGAACGACGGGCGGGTGTTGGTCTTGGCCTTGAACTTGTCGGCCCAGGCCTTGTTCTGGGCGTCGAAGTTCCAGTACCACGCGTCGGTGAAGGTGGTGCCCTTGAACTGGTCGACCCCCAGGCTGTGGATGTCGGTGATGAACATCAGGCCGACCGCGAGCTTGGCCTTGTCGGCCATCCCGGCCTGGTTGTACTGCTTCACGAAGTTCACCAGGTCACCACCGGCAGCCATGATCCCGATGACGTCGGGCTTGGACGAGCCGGCCTTGGTGATGAAGGTCGCGAAGTTCTCGTTGGGGAACGGCGTGGCGATCTTCTGCTGGACCGTGCCACCCGCGCGCTCGACGGCCGCGGTGAACGACTTGGTCATGTCCTGGCCGAAGGCGTAGTCGGGGTAGACGATCGACCAGTTCTTGCCGCCACCCTCGACCAGCGCGGCTCCGGTGCCCGAGGCGAGCATGTAGGTGTCGTAGGCCCAGTGGAACGTGTACTTGTTGCACTGGGCGCCGGTCAGCGCAGTGGTGCCGGCGCCGATGTCGATGAACAGCTTCTTCTTCGCCTTGGCCTGGGTCGCGACGGCGAGCGCCGCCGACGAGGTCGGCACGTCGAGGATGATGTCGGCCTTGTCGCGGTCGTACATCTCCTGCGCCTTGGTGTTGGCGACGTCGGGCTTGTTCTGGTGGTCGGCCGCGACGATCTCGATGTCCTTGGCGACGGCCTTGTCGCCGTACTTGGCCTTGTAGTCGTCGATCGCCATCTGGATGGCGACCTTCGAGTTGGGGCCGGACAGGTCCTTGTAGACACCGGACTGGTCGTTGAGCAGACCGATGACGACCTTGCCGTCACTGATCTTGCCGCCGCCGGAGCTGGGGCCGCCGGCCCCGCCGCACGCGGCGAGCACGAGGCTGCCGGTGACAGCAGTGGCCAGGACGGCCAGGGTCTGTCGGGACGTGGTGCGCTGCATGTTCCCCTCCTGGGGTGTGGTGCCGGACGAGCGGGATGGTTCAGGTGGTCTGGTGACGCGGGGCTGCTCAGTGGGACGCGTTGGGGCTCACATGCCGAGGTACTCGAGGAGCTCGGAGGTGCGGGACTGGAAGGAGTCGTTGTCGAGCGACTCCACGACACGGCCCTGCGCGAGCAGGTAGTGGCGGTCGGCGACGGTGGCGGCGAACTTCACGTTCTGCTCGACGAGGAGCACCGAGACGCCCTGGTCCTTGATCTGGCGGATGATGTCGCCGATCTGCTGGACGATGACCGGCGCGAGCCCCTCGGACGGCTCGTCGAGGAGCAGCAACCGCGAGCCGGTGCGGAGCACCCGGGCGATGGCGAGCATCTGCTGCTCACCGCCCGACAGCTTGGTGCCGGGGAAGTCGCGGCGCTCCTGCAGCACGGGGAACTGCTCGTAGACGCGCTCGAGGCTCCACGCGTCGGCCTTGCTGGTGATCGGGGGGAGGAGCAGGTTCTCCTGCACGGAGAGCGTCGCGTAGATGCCGCGGTCGTCGGGCACCCAGCCGATGCCGGCCTTGGCCCGCTTGTCGGCACTCGACCGGCCGAGCACCTGGCCGGCCCACGAGACCGAGCCCTCGACCTGGCGGTGCAGGCCCATCACCGAGCGCAGCAACGTGGTCTTGCCGGCGCCGTTGCGTCCGACAAGCGTGACCACCTCACCCGGCGCGACGCGCAGGTTGACGTCGGTGAGCACCCGCGCTTCGCCGTACCACGCGGACAGGCCGTCGACCTCGAGGATCTCGCCGGGCACCGGGGTCACCCGGCCTGTCCGAGGTAGGCGGTGACGACGCGCTCGTCGTGGCGCACCTGGTCGTAGCTGCCCTCGGCGAGCACCTGCCCGGACTGCAGCACGGTCACGGTGTCGGCCAGTGATCCGACGACGTGCATGTTGTGGTCGACGAACACGACGGTGCGGCCCTCCGAGACCTTCTTGACGAGCGCGATGGTGCGGTCGACGTCCTCCAGGCCCATCCCTGCAGTGGGCTCGTCGAGGAGCAGCAGCTGGGGGTCCAGCGCGAGCGCGAGGGCGAGCTCGAGGGCCCGCTTCTGCCCGTAGGCCAGCGACCCGGCTGCTGCGCCCGAGCGGTCCGCGAGACCGACCTGGCCGAGCAGGTCCATGGCCCGGTCGCGGAACTGCCGCATCTGCGAGGACGACCGCCAGAAGCGGTAGCCCAGCCCGGTCGGGGAGGCCAGCGCCAGCTCGACGTGGTCGACGGCGCTCATCTGGTCGAACAGGCTGGTGATCTGGAACGAGCGCGCGATGCCGAGGTGGGCGATCTGCTCGGGCTGGCGGCCGGTGATGTCCTCGCCGCGGAAGTGGATCTGGCCCGACGTCGGCGACAGGAAGCCGGTCAGCAGGTTGAACAGGGTGGTCTTGCCGGCACCGTTGGGGCCGACGAGCGCGTGGACGGTCCCCTCGGCGACGCTGAGGCTGACGTCGGAGACGGCACGAAAGCCGCGGAACTCCTTGGTCAGCTCACGGGTCTGGAGCAGTGCTCCTGGCGCGGGCGCGCTGGCGTCGCTGGGCACCGGCACCTCCTCGTGCGGTTCGGTGCGACGGTGGGGGATCCGTCGCGCTGTGCAGAACCCTAGGGCGACCGGAGTGGGCCGGACATGTCCGGGTTCGCCACACAACCGTGCCAGAACATGTCCTCGGCACACATCCGGCCGGTGTCACGGTTTGGCATGTTTTCAGGTAGTTGGGTGACGGGGTATGCCGCGTGGTTCAGTGCCAGCCGTCCGGGTGGACGTCACCCGGGATGTCGGCGTCGGGGTCGTAGGGCGTCCGGCTCAGCCGGAACGACCCCAGGTCGAGGTGGCCGGGGCGTCCGTCGGCGTCGCGGACGACGGTCAACGGCTCACCCTCGAAGTATCCGTCGAGCCCCACCCACCCGGTCTCGGTGGGGCGCAGCCGGGTGCCCCTGAGCTTGCCCGGCTCACCGAGCAGGAGATGGCCGTCGGGGGCGAGGCGCAGGTCGTAGCCGGTGGTGCCCCAGTACCAGTCGCCGACCAGCTCGAGCGCCGCCGACTGATCGGCGTCCGCGTGCCAGGGCTTGACCTCGCGAGGCTCCGCGGCGAGCAGCTCCAACAGGTCGAGACCGAGCGGGCCCATGCCCGAGGTCGCGTTCGCGAAGAGGACGAAGCCGTCGCAGGTGGCCAGGTTGACCCGCAGCCCGGCCAGGAAGCCGGGCATCGAGCCGCCGTGTCCGGCGAAGCGCGCGCCGTCGACGTTCCAGACCTGCCAGCCGAGGCCGTGCGCCCCGGTCCAGGCCTGTTCGGGCGTGTCGTTGACGACGAGCGGCAGGCACATCTCCTCGAGGGTGGCCGGCTCGAGCAGCCCGGCCGTGTCGCCGGCCAGGAAGGTGGCCCAGCGTGCGAGGTCCTCGACCGTCGACCACAGCTGCCCGGCCGGGGCCATCGCCCCGGCGTCGTGCTCGGGCTCGACGTGGAGCAGGTCGGCCATCGGGTGCACGCCCCAGCCGGGCGCCGACGGGGCAACCGGCCGGGTCGTCGTCCGGGACAGGCCGAGCGGCTCGAGCAGGTTCGCGGTCACGACCTCCTGCCACGACGCACCCCGGAGCCGCCCCACCAGCTCGCCCAGCACGGCATACCCGGTGTTGGAGTAGTGGAACCGCGCGCCGGGACGGAACCGCAGGGTCGGCCGGCTCGCCAGCAGGTCGCCCCAGCTGCCGCCCTCGACCCGCTCCCACCACGGGCCCGACGTCTCGGCCTGGAGGCCCGACGAGTGCGAGAGGAGCTGGGCCACCGTCACCGCTGCGAACTCGGCGTCGGCGGTCTCCGGGAGCAGCGAGTCGATCCGGTCGTTCAGCTCGAAGCGGCCCTCGTCACGCAGCCGCATGACCTCCACCGCGACGAAGGTCTTGGTGATCGATCCCATCCGGTACTGCGTGTCGGTGCTCGACGGCTCGCCGTCGGCGCGACCGGAGAGCGTGCCGACCGCACCCGACCACACCAGCTCGCCGTCGCGGACCAGGCCGGCCGCCACCGAGGGCAGCCGGCTCTGCGACTGCTCGGTGGCCAGGCGCAGGTCCAGCTTGCGGGCCGTGGCGGGGTCGATCGGCATGCGGCTACGCCTTCTTCGTCGCGGCCTTCTTGGCCGTCTTCTTCGCAGCCGTCTTCTTCGTGGCGGCCTTCTTGGTCGTCTTCTTCGCCGCCCGCTTGCGCGTGGTGGGGCCCTTGGCGCGCTTCTCGGCCAGCAGCTCGGCGCCACGCTCCGGGGTGATCGCCTCGGGGTCGTCGCCCTTGCGCAGCGTCGAGTTGGTCTCGCCGTCGGTGACGTAGGGGCCGAAGCGACCGTCCTTGACCACCATCGGCCGACCCGACACCGGGTCGTTGCCGAGCTCCTTGAGCGGCGCCGAGGACGCGCGACCGCGCTGCTTGGGCTGGGCGTAGATCGCCAGCGCCTCTTCGAGAGTGATGTCGAAGAGCTGCTGCTCGGAGGTCAGCGAGCGCGAGTCGGTCCCCTTCTTGAGGTAGGGACCGTAGCGGCCGTTCTGCGCGGTGATCTCGACCGGGGTGCCGTCCTCCTCGGTCGACATCCCGACGACGCGGGGCAGGCTGAGCAGCTTGAGGGCGGTGTCGAGGTCCATGGTCGCGAGGTCCATGTCCTTGAACAGGCTCGCGGTGCGCGGCTTGACCTTGGCCTTGCCCTTGAGCGCCGCGGTCTCCTCGTCGAGCACCTCGGTGACGTATGGGCCGTAGCGACCGGCCTTGGCGACGATGTCGCGGCCGGTGTCCGGGTCCTGGCCGAGCACCCTGCCGTCGTCGGCGGACTGGTCGAGCAGCTCGCGTGCCTTGGCCGGGGTCATCTCGTCGGGTGCGATGTCGTCGTTGATGGTCGCGCGGCGCGGCGTGGTGGCGGCGTCGTCGCTCATCTCGCCGGTCGACAGGTCGACGCCCTGCGGGACGGTCTCCTCGACGTAGGGGCCGTAGCGCCCCACGCGCACGACGATGCCCTCGCCGATCGGGATGGTGGAGATCTCGCGGGCGTCGATCTCGCCGAGGTCCTCGACGAGGTGCTTGAGCCCTTGGCCGGAGCGACCGATGTTCGGCAGCCCGCCGGGTGAACCAGTCGTGGCGCCGTCAGCCAGCCCCTCACCGCTGAGCCCTTCACCGCTGAGCCCTTCACCAAAGTAGAAGCGCTGCAGCCAGGCGGCGCGCTGCTCGTCGCCCCCGGCGATGCGGTCGAGGTCCTCCTCCATCGAGGCGGTGAAGTCGTAGTCGACCAGCTCGGTGAAGTGCTCCTCGAGCAACCGGGTGACCGCGAAGGCCAGCCAGGTGGGGATGAGGGCGTTGCCGCGGGTGTTGACGTAGCCGCGGTCCTGGATGGTGCCGACCGTGCTGGCATAGGTGGAGGGTCGACCGATCCCCTTCTCCTCCATGGCCTTCACGAGAGTCGCCTCGGTGTAGCGCGGCGGGGGCGAGGTCTCGTGGCCGTCGGCGTCGGCGCGCAGCGTGGTGATCGCCACGCCCTCGCTGAGCTTGGGGAGGCGACGCTCCTCGTCGGCCTCCTGGGCGCGGCTGATCTGCTCCTCGTCGCGGCCCTCCTCGTACGCCGCGAGGAACCCGCGGAAGGTGATGACCGTGCCGGAGGCACTGAACTCCACGACCCGGCCGTCCTCGAGCGTGCCGCCGAGCTTGACCGTGGCGGTCGACCCGCGGGCGTCGGCCATCTGCGAGGCGACGGTGCGCTTCCAGATCAGCTCGTAGAGCGCGAACTCGTCGCCGCGCAGCTCGCCGGCGACCTGCGCCGGGGTGCGGAACCGGTCACCGGCGGGGCGGATGGCCTCGTGCGCCTCCTGGGCGTTCTTGACCTTCTTCTCGTAGCGGCGAGGGGCGTCGGGCACGTACTCCGCGCCATACAGGTCGCGCGCCTGCTGGCGGGCGGCGGTGAGGGCGGCCTCCGACAGCGTGGTGCTGTCGGTGCGCATGTAGGTGATGTAGCCGTTCTCGTAGAGCCGCTGGGCGACCCGCATCGCGTTCTTCGACGAGAGCCGCAGCTTGCGCGACGCCTCCTGCTGGAGGGTGCTCGTCGTGAAAGGTGCGGACGGACGCCGCGTGTAGGGCTTCTCCTGGACGCTGGTGACCTTGACCTGAGCCGAGATCACCTGTCGCGCAATGGAGTTCGCGGTCTCCTCGTCGAGGTGGACGACGTTCTTCGACTTGAGCGTGCCGTCGTCGGCGAAGTCGCGGCCGGTGGCCACGCGGGCGTCGTCGACCGCGGAGAGGCGCGCGCCGAACTGGTTGGACGTGCCGTCGGGCGTGAAGTCACCGACGACGTCCCAGTAGGACGCCCGGACGAACGCCATCCGCTCGCGCTCGCGCTCGACGACCATGCGGGTCGCGACCGACTGCACGCGGCCTGCGGACAGACCAGCCTTGACCTTGCGCCACAGCACCGGGCTGACCTCGTAGCCGTAGAGGCGGTCGAGGATGCGGCGGGTCTCCTGCGCGTCGACCATCGCGACGTCGAGGTCGCGGGTGGTGTTGGCGGCCCGCTGGATCGCTTCCTTGGTGATCTCGTGGAAGACCATCCGCTTGACCGGCACCTTGGGCTGGAGCACCTCGAGCAGGTGCCAGGCGATGGCCTCGCCCTCGCGGTCCTCATCAGTGGCGAGGTAGAGCTCGTCGGCACCCTTGAGCAGCCGCTTGAGCTCGGAGACCTTCTTCTTCTTGTCGGCGTCGACGACGTAGTAGGCCTCGAAGCCGTTGTCGACGTCGACGCCGAACCGGCCGAACGGGCCCTTCTTGATGTCGGCGGGCATCTCCGACGGCGTCGGGATGTCGCGGATGTGGCCGACCGACGCCTCGACGTCCCAGTCCTTGCCCAGGTAGCCGCCGATCGTCTTCGCCTTGGCCGGCGACTCGACGATGACGAGCTTGCGCCCCTCACTCATGGTTCAACCTCAGTTCCTGACCCCATGTGCAGCGGATTCGTCGCTGCATGGACACGGCATCGCGGATGACGGTATCCGAGCGCGTCAAGTTCGCGTCGCACCGCCCGGCGTTCGGTCCGTGGCTTCCGGTGATTAGTTGAAGGTTCAAGTAAAGTGGGATACGCTGTCCCCATGAGTGAGACCGCCACCACCACCCGCCAGCCCGTGCTGTACCTCAGCCACGGCGCCCCGCCGCTGGCCGACGACCCGGTGTGGACCGACCAGCTCTCGACGTGGTCGACGCAGTTCGACAAGCCGGCGAACATCCTCATGGTCTCCGCGCACTGGGAGGAGGCACCGCTGTCGCTGTCCGCGACGACCGGCGACGTCCCCCTGGTCTACGACTTCTACGGCTTCCCGCGGCACTACTACGAGGTGACGTATGCCGCCCCGGGTGCACCTGAGCTCGCCGCCGACGTCGCCAAGCTCGTGCACTCCACCGACACCCCGGTCCACCGTGACGAGACCCGCGGCCTCGACCACGGCGCCTACGTGCCGCTCGTCGAGATGTACCCCGAGGCCGACATCCCCGTCCTGCAGATGTCGATGCCGACGCTCGACCCGAGGGCGTTGTTCGACCTCGGCCGCAAGCTCGCTCCCCTCCGCGACCAAGGCACCCTGATCGTCGGCTCCGGCTTCACCACGCACAACCTGCGCTGGTTCAACCCGGCCGGCGGCCCCGACGGCACGCCGCCCAGGGCCTCGTCGGAGTTCGACAACTGGGCCGCCGAGGCGCTCGAGCGCCAGGACGTCGACGCCATCCTCGACTTCATGCAGAAGGCTCCGGCCGCCCGTGAGGCGCACCCGCGCACCGAGCACTGGGCGCCGTTGTACGTGAGTCTCGGCGCGGCATACGAGTCCGGCAGCCTGGACAACAAGAGCGTCATCGACGGCTTCTGGTTCGGGCTGAGCAAGCGCTCCTGGCAGTTCGCCTGACCCGCCCCCTCTTCCCCGCACTTGTTGCGCGCTCGTGGTCACCGAGACCCGGTTTCCCCGGCCTTGTGACCACCTGAGCGCAACAAGTCCGGCTTGGGTCAGGGGATGACCACCGACTTGCCCCTGGCGTGGAACTCGCCCTGCACGCGCAGGGCCTCGGGGGCGTCGGCGAGTGCCCAGCGCCGGTCCATCACCGGAGTCACCAGCCCGCGGGCCACCAGGTCGACCACGAGCTCGAGGTCGGCCCGGTTGCGCGACGCCACCTTGAACGCCGGCGCCCGCTGGCTGCCGAACGCGAAGTAGACCGGCACGCTGAGCATCCGCGGCATGGGGTGCAGCCACTTCGACTTCGGCGAGGTGACCATCACGTAGCTGCCCCCGGGTGAGACCAGGCGGCGGCTGTCGCGCAGGGTCAGGCTGCCGGCGTTGTCGAAGAACAGGTCGAAGGTCTCCCCCAGCGCCCGGACGTCCTTGCGGGTGTAGTCGACGACGCGGTCGGCGCCGGCTCGGCGGGCCGCCTCGACGTTGCCGGTGCTGCACACCGCCGTCACGTGGGAGGCCCCCAACGCCTTGGCGAGCTGGACCGCGAAGCTGCCGACACCGCCCGAGGCGCCGTTGACCAGCACCCGCTGACCCGGCTCGAGCCGACCCCAGTCGCGCAGGCCCTGGAGCGCGGTCTCGGCGGCGACACCGATGGTTGCGGCAGTCTCGATCCCTACCCCCTCGGGGACTGGCACCAGCCAGTCGGCCGGCGCCACGACGTACTCCGCGAACGCCCCTCCGGACACCTCACCGAAGACCCGGTCGCCCGGCTGGAACCGCGTGACCGCCGACCCGACGGCCTCGACGACCCCGGCCACGTCGGCGCCGGGCACCTGGCGCTTGGGGCGACGCAGGCCCAGCGTCGGGCGGGCGAACATCGGCAGCCCGGTGACGTAGTGCCAGTCGAGGGCGTTGACGGACGCGGCCGCGACCCGGACGAGCACGTCGTCGGGCCCCACCTTCGGCACCGGCACGGTCTTGACGACGACGACCTCCTCCGGGTTGCCGTAGCGCTCGTGCACCGCCGCGCGCATCGTCGTGGGCGTGGGACCGGTATGCCGCGGGGCGGGCTCGGTGGTCACGCTCGGCGGCGCCGACGAAGGGCTGGTGTGGTCGAGGTCGGTCATGGTGGCTCCTGGGTGGGGTTGAACTTACGGTGTAAATATACGGTGTAAGTTAGCCCTACGCCGTAAGTCTGTCAACGGCCGAGAGCTAGCATTCGTGAGGACCGCCCGCGTGCCCGACCCCAGCCGACCGGAGGGACCCGTGACCGACACCGTCGAGAGCGACACCAGCCGTGACCCGGCCGGCGCCACCACGAAGGGCACGCCGCGCACCCCGCTCAGCCGCGAGCGCGTCATGCGTGCTGCGGTCGACGTGGCCGACGCGGAGGGCATCGCGGCGGTCTCGATGCGGCGGATCGGGCAGGAGCTCGGCGTCGAGGCGATGTCGCTCTACAACCACGTCGCCGGCAAGGAGGCGATGCTCGACGCGATGGTGGAGCAGGTCGCCACCGAGCTCGTCGCCGCCGTGGCATCGCTCGACTCCCCCGACCCGGCCACCGACTGGCGGGGCGCGCTGCGGGCCCGGGCCCTGGCCGCCCGTGAGGTGATGCTGCAGCACCGGTGGGCCCCGGGCGTCCTGGAGACCCGCACCAGCATGAACCTCGACATCGTGCGCTACTACGACGGGGTCGTGGGGATCCTGCGGGCCGGCGGGTTCAGCCACGACCTCGCCCACCACTCGCTGCACGCCCTCGGCAGCCGGGTCATCGGCTTCTCGCAGGAGCTCTTCGACCCCGGTGACGCCGCGGCCGGCGACGCCTCGGAGGAGATGCTGGCCGCGATGGCGAGCCAGATCCCGCACCTCGTCGAGATGCTCGGTGAGGTGGCGCACGACGACCCCGGCTCGACGCTCGGGTGGTGCGACGACCAGACCGAGTTCGAGTTCGGGCTCGACGTCGTGCTCGACGGGCTGGAGCGGCGCCGGGCTTCTACCGTGGTCCCATGATCACCGCCCTGCACACCTTGGTCTACGCGCACGACCCGGCCGCAGCCCGCGACTTCTTCCGCGACGTGTTGCGCCTCCCCGCCACCGACACCGGCGGTGGCTGGCTCATCTTCCGCACCGGGCCGAGCGAGCTCGGCGTGCACCCGTCCTCGTGGGACCACGGTGGCGAGTCCGACGGTGACGCGCAGGTGGGCGGCACCGACCAGCGGTTCGACCTGTCGCTGCTGTGCGACGACCTCGAGGCGACCATGGCCGAGCTCGGGGAGCGCGGCGCCGAGTTCGACGGTGACGTGACCGAGCAGTCGTGGGGCACCACGGTGCAGCTCGTCGTCCCAGGTGCCGGCACCATGACGCTCTACCAGCCGCGCTACCTGCCGCCGGCGCTGGGCACCTCCGAGCTCGAGGCGATGTGGTGAGGTGGGTCCAGTGGTGACGCACGGCCGGTTCGGCAGGCGGGGCCGTGTGGTGACGCTGGCGTGAGGGATCTCCCCGGCTGGGTCCGGTGGCTGCTCGTCGGCCGGTTCGTCAACGCCCTCGGCTCGATGGCCTGGGTCTTCATCCCGCTCTACCTGGTCTCCGACCGCGGCCTGAGCGAGGGCGCCGCAGGGTCGATCGCGGCCGTCTGGGGCTTGGGCATGATCGCCGGCAACCTCGCCGGCGGCTCGGTCGGCGACCGCTTCGGACTGCGCCCGACGCTGGCGCTGGCGTCGCTCGCCTCGGCCGTCGGCTGCCTGCTCGTCCCGGTGACGCCGACTCCCGGCCTGCCCGTCGTGCTGGCGCTCATGGGCGCGCTCGGCGGGGTGGGCCGACCGGTGTCGTTCGCCCTCGTCACGAGCGCCCTGCCGACCGAGCACCGCCGGCAGGCGACCGCGTGGATGCGAGCGGTCAACAACGCCGGCACCGTCCTCGGCCCACCGCTCGGAGGCCTGCTGGCCGTGCACCACTTCGGCGCGATCTTCGTCATCGACGCAGTCGCGAGCCTGATGATGCTCGGCGTCGTGATGTTCGTCGTGCCGACCGCCGCGCGCGTCCCGCTGCCCGACGGCACGCCCACCCGGCTGCTCGCTGCCCTGCGCCAGGACCCGCGCTTCGTCCTGCTGCTGCTGACGGTCGTCGCCGCCGACACGGCCTACCGGTTCGCCTACTCCGCCGTGCCCTGGCAGCTCGACGCCCTCGGCGCCGCCCCGTGGATCTACGGCACGACGATCTCGCTCAACTGCGCGCTGATCGTGCTGTTCGAGCCGTGGCTCGCGCACCGGCTCCGCGACCGCGCCCCCGAACGCCTGATCGCCCTCGGCTTCCTGCTCGTCGGCGTCGGCTGGGTGGTGGTGGCTCCCTCGCCGGGCATCGTGGTGGTCCTCGTCGCCGTGGCCGTCGTGACCGCCGGCGAGATGCTCTACAAGCCGACGGCCACCGCGCACGCGTCGGACCGCGCACCCGACGGCATGCACGGTCGCTACCAGAGCCTCTACGGCGCGGCCTCGATCGGCGGCACGGTCATCGCGCCACCGCTCGCCGGGGCGCTCTTCGAGCTCAGCCCCCGGCTGATGTGGGTGTGCGGAGGCGCGCTGGGCATGGCCGCCGCGGCGGTCCTGGCCTTCACCGGCAGCCAGGCCCTGCGTCGCCAGCCAGTCCGCGAGACCCACTGACCGGTATGCCGGGTGGTGACCACCCGGCATACCCCGCCGTTGGGGTCTGCAGCTAGTGGCCGCCGGGGCGGCGCCGCGGTGCAGGTCGGGTCGGGTCGTCCTCGACCCGCTCGACGTCGGCGGGGACGATGATCGGCTTGAGCCGCGCCCACACGAGGAAGACCGCGCCGGCTACGGCCAGCGCGAGGCCGGTCCAGAGGTTGGCGTTGACGCCGCCGGTCTTGGCTTCCTCGGTGTCCATGAAGAGCCCTGCGGCAAGCAGCAGCACGCCGTAGATGGCGAGCAGGGCCCCGATGATGTTGCGGATGTCGAACGCACCGGCGGTGTGGCCGCCGGATGCCTCGGCCGAGGTGTCGGTCTTCTTGTCGGACATGTGCAGCCTCCTTAGAACGCGAAGTTGAGGACGAGGACCATGACGAGTGCGATGCCTGCGAGGGGCAGGGTGCGTTGGTACCAGGGGAGACTCGCCTCTTCGGGGTCGACGAGGTCCTCCCTCGGCGTCTCGGAGTAGACCAGCCCCTTGAGCTCTGAGGCCGGTTTGGGCTGGGTCGCCAGGCTGACCACGACGCTGAGGACGATGTCGACGACGAAGGCCGTCGAGGCGGCGACGAAGCTCGCGCCCTGCCCCGAGAGCGGGATGACCCCTTGGCTGAGGGAGCCGAACGCGTCCTCCGAGAGGAAGGCCACCAGCACTGCGGAGAGGGTGCCGCTCGCGAGGCCCACCCAGCCCGCGGTGGCGGTCATCCGCTTCCAGAACATGCCGAGGATGAACGTCGCGAACAAGGGCGCGTTGAAGAACCCGAACAGTGTCTGGAGGTAGTCCATGATGTTCGAGAAGCTGCTCGCCAGGGTCGCCGTGAAGATCGCGATGAGGGTCGCCGCCACCGTGGCCAGCCGGCCGATCCGCAGGTAGTAGTCGTCGCTGTGGTCCTTGCGGATGTAGCGCTGCCACAGGTCGTAGCTGAAGACCGTGTTGAAGGCCGAGATGTTCGCCGCCATGCCGGCCATGAAGGCAGCCAGCAGTCCGGCGATGGCCAGGCCCAGCAGGCCGTTGGGGAGGATGTCGCGCATCAGCAGGAGCAGGGCGTCGTTGTACTTCACCCCTTCGCCGGAGGCACCTCCCGGCGGGCTGCCCCCGCCCTTGAGGTCGATGATCTCCTTGACCAGGACTGCCGACACCATGCCGGGGAAGATGACGAGGAACGGCACGAACATCTTGGGGAAGGCACCGATGATAGGCGTCTTGCGAGCCGCCGAGATCGACTTGGAGGCCATCGCGCGCTGCACCTCGACGAAGTTCGTCGTCCAGTAGCCGAAGGACAGCACGAAGCCGAGCCCGAAGACGATGCCGACCACCGACCAGAACGGTGAGTCGAAGCCGGACAGCGCCTGGCCCGGCCAGGACTCGAGCTGCTGTGCCGCCGGAGCCACCTTGGAGCCAGCCGGTTGGGACTCGGCGAAGGCCGTGATCTTGTCCTTGAGGCCACCGTACCCACCCACGCGGTGCAGGCCGATCAGGGTCAGTGGCAGGAGCGAGGCGACGATGACGAAGAACTGCAGGACCTCGTTGTAGATCGCTGCCGACAGGCCGCCGAGGGTGATGTAGGACAGCACGATCGCCGCGGCCACGATGAGCGCGACCCAGAGCGGCCAGCCGAGCAGCGCGTGCACGATCGACCCGAGGAGGTAGAGGTTGACGCCGGCGATGAGCAGCTGGGCGAACGCGAAGCTGATCGCGTTGACCAGGTGGGCTCCCTTGCCGAACCGCCGGAACATGAACTCCGGGACGGAGCGCACCTTGGAGCCGTAGTAGAACGGCATCATCACGACGCCGAGGAACAGCATCGCCGGGATCGCCCCGACCCAGAAGTAGTGCACCGTCGGCAGCCCGATCTCCGCACCGTTGGCCGACATGCCCATGATCTCGACGGCACCGAGGTTGGCCGAGATGAACGCCAGGCCGGTCACCCACGCGGGCAGCGAACGCCCCGACAGGAAGAAGTCGATCGAGTCGGAGACGGACCGTCGGGCCATGACGCCGATGCCGAGGACGAACGCGAAGTAGATCGCGACGAACGTGTAGTCGAGCCAGTTGGCATCGATCAGGGGTTCGGCAGCGGGTAGGGCGAGGTGGGCGAGGGCGTTCATCAGCGACTCCTGGGGTACGTCTGCGGACCTCACGACAACCTAGGGCGTATGCCGCGAATCGGCACCCGGGCAAGCGTCGCCCTACGGCTCCGAGGCCGCGCCGCCCGGGCGCCGCATCGTCCCGGCGTTGCTAGCATCTGGCTCGAGATGGAGACCGCTGAGCTCGTCGAGGCCTACCTCGCCAGCCAACCCGAGGCCAAGCAGGCCGACCTCCGACAGCTGCACGCTCGGGTGCTGGCGGAGTTTCCGACCTGCCGGCTGTGGTTCACCGACGGCACCAACGACGACGGCAAGGTCGTGGCCAACCCGAACATCGGCTACGGCGCCTACACCATCAGCTACGCCGATGGATCGTCCCGCGAGTTCTATCGAATCGGCTTGAGCGCCAACACGTCTGGCTTCTCGGTCTACGTGCTGGGTCTCGACGACAAGACCTTCCTCCAGCGCACCTACGGCGAAACGATCGGCAAGGCGAGCGTGACGGGCTACTGCATCAGGTTCAAGCGCCTGGCCGACATCGACGCCGACGTCCTCCAAGCAGCCATCCGCCACGGCATGACAGCATCCGCCTGATGCATTGACAGCACCCATGACGGGTGCCATGGTCATGTGCACCGAACGACTAGTGCTGACCCGGACCCTGCAGCGCATCGCCGCGTAGCAGCTGCGCAGACAGGGTCCTCCTCATGCACCGACCGATTGACCCGCCAGTCGCGGATGAGTCCTGTGCCTGAGCGTCCACCTCCCACGTCGCTCAGCCATTCCGTTGCCGCGGCCGTCGGCTCCACGCGCTTGCTCGCAGGCGCGTCGTTCGAGCAGATCCTGGTCATGTCCCCGGCTTTGGCGATCCGGGCCATTCCCCTGACGGACCGCGCAGAACTCCGGGTGACCAGACCGGGGGACCCCGGTGTCGCTGCGTCGACTGCCGACCGCGACGCCACCCGGCCCGGAGCGCTCAGTCGCCCGGGCTCCCACGTCGTGTGCCTGCCCATTGCCCTTCTGGATCGGGCAGGAGCGGGAGAGCTCCGACTGTTCACGGGTGCGACCGGCGGATTCGATGCCGCGGCCGTCGTGGTGGCGGAGATCGTGGCCAGCCAGATCGAGGCGGCCTTGGACCAGGCCTTCGTGGACGGGAACCCGGGCCCCGCGTGGGGGAACGAGGCCACGATGGGCCGCCGACGTTCCTACGACACCGGTGTGGCCACCGGTCTGGTCATGGCCAGCCATGGGTTGGATCGGGAAGCGGCGTACGAGGTGCTGCGCGGCATAGGACAGTACACGAACCGCACGGTCGCAGAGGTCGCCGCGCAACTCATCCAGGTCGCCGAGTCGGGAGCCCATCCGCCCCAGCTTCGCCTCGTGGACTCGACGCGAACCAAGAACCCGAGGCGCCGCCGTTGAGCGACGGGGCTCAGACCTTGGCGACGGCCAGGTCTGGCGCGGGCGCCTCACCTGTGTCGACGTCCACGGCCGCGCCGCTGAACTGCGCCGCATAGAGCTCGGCGTAGGCGCCGCCGCTCGCGAGCAGCCGCTCGTGCGAACCCTGCTCGACGATCTGGCCGTCGCGCATCACGAGGATGACGTCGGCGTCGCGGATGGTGGACAGCCGGTGGGCGATGACGAAGCTGGTCCGGTCGTGGCGCAGCGCCGACATGGCCTGCTGCACCAGCAGCTCCGTGCGGGTGTCGACCGAGCTGGTGGCCTCGTCGAGGATCAGCAGCGCCGGGTCCGACAGGAAGGCGCGCGCGATGGTGATGAGCTGCTTCTCGCCCGCGCTGATGTTGCCGCCCTCGGCGTCGAGCACCGTGTCGTAGCCGTCGGGGAGCGAGTGCACGAACCGGTCGACGTACGTGGCCTTCGCCGCGGCGATGACCTCGTCCTCGCTCGCACCGGGCCGTCCGTACGCGATGTTGTCGCGGATCGTCCCGCCGAACAGCCAGGTGTCCTGCAGCACCATGCCGATCTCGCTGCGCAGGTTGTGCCGGGTCAGGTCGGTGATGTCGACGCCGTCGAGGGTGATCCGGCCGGCATCGAGCTCGTAGAACCGCATGATCAGGTTGACCAGGGTGGTCTTGCCGGCGCCGGTGGGCCCGACGATCGCGACCGTCTGGCCCGGCTCGACGCTGAGGTCGAGGTGCTGGATCAGCGGCTTCTCCGGGTCGTAGGAGAACGACACGTCCTCGAACTTCACCAGCCCGTGCGGGTCGTCGAGGGTGGTCGGGGCGACTGCGTCAGCCCGCTGCTCCGGCGCGTCGAGCACGTCGAAGACCCGCTCGGCCGAAGCGACCCCGGACTGCAGCAGGTTCGCCATCGAGGCCACCTGCGTGAGCGGCTGGGTGAACTGGCGCGAGTACTGGATGAACGCCTGCACGTCGCCGAGGCTCATCGATCCGCTCGCCACCCGCAGGCCACCGACGACGGCGATCACCACGTAGTTGAGGTTCCCGATGAACATCATCGTCGGCATGATGATGCCGCTGATGAACTGCGCGCCGAAGCCGGCGTTGAACAGGTCGTCGTTCTTCGCCTTGAACGATGCACGCACCTCGTCCTCGCGACCGAAGACCTTGACCAGCTGGTGGCCCGTGAAGGTCTCCTCGACGATGCCGTTGAGCTCACCGGTGCTCTTCCACTGCTGCACGAAGTGCTTCTGGGACCGCTTGCCGATGGTCGCGGTGACGACCATCGAGACCGGGATCGTGACGAGCGCGATCACCGCCAGCAGTGGCGAGATGTAGAGCATCATCGCGACCATCGCGACGACGGTCAGCAGCGACGTCAGCATCTGGCTGAGCGTCTGCTGCATGCTCTGCGCGACGTTGTCGATGTCATTCGTGACGCGGCTGAGCAGCTCACCACGCGGCTGGTTGTCGAAGTAGGGCAACGGCAGTCGGTTCAGCTTGTCCTCGACGTCTCGCCGCAGGTTGAAGATGGTGCGGTTGACGGCGCCGGTGAGGATCCAGCCCATCGCCCACGACAGCACGCTCGCGACGGCGTAGAGGGCGAGCACGAACAGCAGCACCCGCCCCACGGCACCGAAGTCGATGCCGAAACCGGGCCTGAGGTGGTCCATCTTCGCGATCAGGTCGGCCTGCTTGTCCTGCCCCTGGGCGCGCAGTCCCTGGACGACCTGGTCACGCGTGGCGGTGGACGGCAGCTGCTTCCCGACGAACCCGGCGAAGATCAGGTCGGTCGCCCGCCCCAGGATCTTGGGCCCCACGGCGTTGAGGGCGACGCTGGCCACGGCCAGTGACAGCACGGCATACAGCGACGTCCGCTCGGGCTGGAGCAGCGAGAGCAGCCGCTTGGCCGACGGCCCGAAGTTCTGCGACTTCTCGGTCGGCATGCCCAGCGACATCGGACCGCGCCGCTGGGCAGCATTCGCACCCGGGCCACGACGGGCCTCGGCGGCCTTCTCCTCCTCGGTCTTCACACCTTCGGCAGTCATGCCGCGGCCTCCTCTGCAGATCGCTGCGACTCGACGATCTCGACATACGTCGGACACGTCTCCAGCAGCTCGTCGTGGCGGCCTGCGCCGACCACCTTGCCGTCGTCGAGGACGACGATGTGGTCGGCGTCGATGATCGTCGAGACCCGTTGGGCCACGACGATGACTGCGGTATGCCGCGTGACCGGCCGCAGCGCGGACCGGAGCCTCGCGTCCGTGGACAGGTCGAGGGCCGAGAAGCTGTCGTCGAAGAGGAACACCTCGGGCTTGGCCACCAGGGCTCGGGCGATGGCGAGCCTTTGCCGCTGACCGCCCGAGACGTTGGTGCCACCCTGGGCGATGGGCGAGTCGAGGCCCAGCGGCATGGCGCGCACGAAGTCCTCGGCCTGCGCGATCCGCAGGGCGTCCCAGAGCTCGTCGTCGGTCGCCTCGGAGTCGCCGTACCTCAGGTTGGACGCGACCGTGCCGGTGAACAGGTAGGGCTTCTGCGGCACCAGCCCGATCCGCGACCAGACGTCCTCGAGGGCCGCATCGCGCACGTCCACCCCGCCCAGGCGCACCGACCCGCCGGTCACGTCGTAGAGGCGCGGGATGAGGGACACCAGCGTGGACTTGCCTGCGCCCGTGCTTCCGATGATGGCGGTGGTGCGGCCCGGCTCGGCGGTCATCGAAACCCCTTGCAGGACAGGCACGTCCGCCCCCGGGTAGCAGAACTCGACGTCACGCAGCTCCACCGTGGTGCCGGTGCGCGGGATCGCCACGGGCGCAGACGGCTGGACGACCGTGGAGTCGGTGTCGAGAACCTCGGTGATCCGCCCGGCGGAAACCGTCGCGCGCGGGATCATCATCGACATGAAGGTCGCCATCATGACCGACATGAGGATCTGCATCAGGTAGCTCATGAAGGCGGTGAGCTCGCCGATCTGCATCTGACCGTTCTCCACGCGGTGCGAGCCGAACCACAGCACGGCCACGGTCGAGGCGTTGAAGATCAGCATGACGATCGGGAAGATCATCGCCATCAGCCGGCCGACGGCCAGCGCGGTGCCGGTGTACTGCGTGTTGGCCTCGGCGAAGCGATCCTGCTCGTGCTCCTCGCGGACGAAGGCGCGCACGACGCGGATGCCGGTGATCTGCTCCCGCAGCACGCGGTTCACCCAGTCGACCGACTCCTGCATGAGCCGGAACTGCGGGATCATCTTGCGGATCACCAGCGCGACCGACAGCGCCAGCGCGGGCACGGCGACGGCCACGAGCCAGGACAGCCCGACGTCCTCGCGCAGCGCCATGATGATGCCGCCGACCATCATGATCGGCGCCGACACCATCATCGCCGCGCCCATGAAGACGACCGTCTGCACCTGGGTGACGTCGTTGGTGTTGCGGGAGATCAGGGTGGGGGCCCCGAACCTCGAGACCTCCTGCGCGGAGAAGTCGCCGACCCGCGCGAAGATGCCGGCCCGCAGGTCGCGGCCCAGGCCGGCAGCCGACTTGGCCCCGAGGTAGGTGGCGGCGACGGTGGCGACGATCTGCACGAGCGACACCGCGAGCATCCACCCGCCGGTGCGCACGATGAAGCCGGTGTCGCCCTTGGCCACGCCCTCGTCGATGATTGTGCCGTTCAGGCTGGGCAGGTAGAGCGAGGCCATCGTCCCGATGAGCTGCAGCCCGACGAGCACGGCGACCAGACCGCTGTATGGCCTGAGGTAGTCGCGGATGATCCGGATGAGCACTAGTTCTTCCCCCTCGTGGTGGTTGGTCGGGCCAGCGCGCCCTCGAGCACGACGTCGACGAGCTCGGAGGCCGTCGAGTCCTGGCCGTCGAGCATGGGGTGCACGCTGGAGAGCGTGAGCATCCGCAGGTAGCCGATGAAGTTGAGCACCGGGATCCGCAGCCGCTGCGCGTCGTCGCCGATCAGGTCGGTGAAGGCCTGGTCGAGCTCGGCGGTCCCCTCCTGGCGACGGCGCAGCGCCTTGGCGTCCATCGGACGGTGCAACGGCTGGCCGGACGACTGCAGCACGCTCATCAGCGCGAAGATCCCCTGGAGGTGCTTCTGCATCACGGTGACCGCCGCAGCCAGGCGGTCACGCAGCGGCAGGTCGCGGTCCACGGCCGCCAGCTCGGCCTTGACCGCCGCGGTGTCGAACGCCTCGTGGACGCAGGCGTGGATGATCTCGTCCTTGCTGTCGAACACCCGGAAGATCGTGCCCTCGGCGATGCCGGCCGCCTTGGCGATCTCCTTGGTGCTGATGCCGCGGCCCTTGTCCCGCAGCAGCGGGATCGTGGCGGCGATGATCGAGGCCCGCCGGTCGTCGGGGGCCATCGCGGGAGCGCGGGGTGACATGGGAATCAGTATGAGTGAGTGAGCACTCACTCACAACCACGTTTTCCACCTGCACAAACGGACCCACTCATGACAGATGTCCCGGCGGTCACTCACTCGGTTCGAGGCCGCCACCCCACTCGGTTCGATGTAAACCCGCCGGGATTCGCCGGCGGGTTTACATCGAACCGGATGGAGAAGACGACTCAGACGAGCAGGCCGTCGGCCACCAGTCCCCGGAGCAGCGGAACGGCCGAGTCGCGGACGGCCGCCGCGTCCTCGCCTAGCAGCTCCGCGATCGCATCCAGGGCCAGCCCTGCAGGCAGCGTCCCGTCGCACACGCTGACCAGCGCGGCGCCGACCGTGTCGAGCCGGATCGTGCGTCCCAGGCCCACGCCCTGGCGCAGCTGGATCACGGCAGGCTCTTCGTCACCCGGTCGCCCGTGTCGCTCCTCCACCACGTCGTCGGCACACCGCCAGGCCACCGCGAGCAGCTCGGCGTCGTCGTGCTCGGCCAGCCAGGTCCGGGCGCGCAGTCCCGACAGCACGTGCGGCCCCATCGGTGCCGTGACCGGACCGGTCACCTCGGTGAGGTCGACGAAGGGCTCCCGCTCCCCCACCGGCTTCTGGAGGGTGATCACCCCGAACCCGATCGCGCTCACGCCGCGCGACGCGAAGTCGTCGAGCCACGCGGCATACATCGTCGTGAACTCGGTCGTCGCACTGTGGTGACCGCCGTCGCGCGACCAGGTCTCGGCGTACTCGGCAGGGTCCTGCAGGTCGCGCTGCACGATCCAGGCGTCGAGGCCGGTGCCGGCCACCCAGCCGCGCACCCGCTCGCGCCAGTCGCGGTCGCCGACGACCTCCCAGTTGCCGAGGAACTGGGCCACGCCACCCGGCTCGAGGTGGTCGCCGATCGACCGCACGAGGTCGGCGACGATGCTGTCGCCCGCCTGTCCGCCGTCGCGGTACTCGAAGAGCGGGACATCGGGGGTGCGTGGCGTGATGACGAAGGGCGGGTTGCTCACGATCAGCCCGAACTGTTGTCCCGCAACGGGATCCAGCATCGACCCCTCCACCACCTCCCATTCGAGGCCGTTGAGGGCGGCGTTGAACCGGGCGAAATCAAGGGCCCGCGTCGAGATGTCGGTGACCGTGACGTGCTTGGCGTGGGCACCCAGGTGCAGCGCCTGCACCCCGCAGCCGGTGCCGACGTCGAGGGCTCGCTCGACGGCCGGGCGCGGCGTCCACGAGGCCAGCGTGGTCGACGCCCCGCCGATGCCGAGGACGTGGTCCTCGCGCAGGGGTGCACGGGTGGCGAGCTCGGTGAGGTCGGAGGCGACCCACCAGGCGTGGCCCTCCTCGCCGTAGGGGCGCAGGTCGCAGGTCGCGACCACGCCGGGGCCCTGCTCGCGCACGAGCCGCAGCGCACTGGCGCCGTCGAGGCCGAGGGTGGGCAGCGCGGCCGCCGCCTCCTCCGTGTCGACCGCGTCGCCGAGTCCGAACAGCCGCACCAGGGTGGCCAGCGGCCCGTCGGCGCCGGCCGTCACGCGCTGGGCCGGGATCACCTGCTCGCGGCCGAGCGCCGCAGCGGCCAGGGGTCCGAGGAGCGCAGCCACCGCCTCGACCGTGTATGCCGCGGCCTCGAGGTCCGCGCGCAGGCGGGCGACGAGCTCGGGGTCGGCTGCCGGGGTGGGAGCACTCATCCGTCGAGCAGGCCGCCGAGGTTGAAGCCGCCACCCCCGCCGCCACTGCCACCCGCGGCCGGCGGGGTCCACTCACTGGGCTGGACGATGACGAAACCGGGGCCGGAGAAGGCGTACTGGAAAGCCTCGCCCGAGCCGCCGCGGAGCATCGACCGGACGTTCATGCTCGACACCACCTGGGGTACGAGGTTGGCCGACCAGCCCACGCAGGCCTGCACGTCGACGTAGGTGGGCTGCTGGCTGCAGTCGAGGATCACCGGCTGCCCGACGGTGTGGATCGCGACGGTGCCGGTGCCCTGCAGGGTCGTGTTGAACAGGCCGCCGCTGAGCATGCCGGCGCCCTGCACCCGCTTGATGTCCCAGTCGATGGTGGAGTCGAAGGCCAGCAGGTTGCGGGCGTTGACGCTCAGGGCGTCGCCGGTCAGCTCGACGAGGAAGACGAACCCGGCCTCGGACGCGAAGAAGACGTCGCCCTCGCCGGAGACCCGCATCAGCGAGACGTCCTCACCCGTCACGACCTTCTTGAAGAGCTTGCCGACACTGCCGGCCTTCTCGTGGTCGAAGCGGATCTGGCCCTGGTAGGAGACCATCGCGCCCTTGACGGCCAGCACGTCGCCGCCGAGGTGGACGCGGAGCATCTGCGGGTTCTGCAGCGCGAACCGCTGCTGCGCCTGGACTTCGAGGTTGGCCTGGTCAAAGAGCGGACTCTGCATGGCTCCAGCCTAGGTCGCCGGGCCACCGGTGGGCAGGCGATAGGCCAACCAGGTCCCGGCCCGGTCGGCCAGCCCGTCGTACAGCCGCTGGGCGGTCTCGTTGTCCGGCGCGGTCTCCCAGGCCAGCGCCTCGATGCCGCGCTCGGCCGCCAGCTGCCGGCAGGCCTCGACCAGCGCCGCACCCACGCCCCGTCCACGGGCGGCCTCCGTGACGAAGAGGTCCTCCATCACGGCCAGCCGCTGGCCCAGGGTGGTGTCCCAGCTCGAGAGCAGGGTCGCGTGGCCGAGGGCCCGTCCGGAGTCGTCCCGGGCGATCAGCTGCGTGCCGCCCGACCCCTCGTCGAGGAACGCGGTCGCCAGGGCACGGAGCTCGTCGTCAGCCGGGTCGCTGTCGTAGAACGTGCAGTAGGCCCGCATCAGGACCAGCAGGTCCGGCAGGTCGTCCGCCGTGACCCGCGTGACCTTCACCGCCGCATCGCCCATGGCGTGACCCTACGCGCGGAGGTGGGGGCCGCGGCATACCCCCGAACGCGGAGCGGGCCGGCTCACCCGTGTGGGTGAGCCGGCCCGNCACGGGCTCCTCGACGACGTCGGTCGCCTCGTCGACGGCCTGACCGGGGGCGGTCTCGGCCTCGCCGGCGTCGGGCGCGACCGCGTCCACGCGAGCTGCGCTCTGGCCGTCCTCGTCGCCACCGATGGCCAGGTCACGCGCCTTGGAGACGGCGACCGCGGCGATCACGATGATGATCGCTGCGGCAGCGATGCCGTAGCGGGCGACGTTGTTCTTGTCGCCACCGATCGACAGGGTCACGATCGCCGGGGCGATGAGCACCGAGACGAGGTTCATCACCTTGATCAGCGGGTTGATGGCCGGGCCGGCGGTGTCCTTGAACGGGTCACCGACGGTGTCACCGATGACGGTCGCGGCGTGGGCCTCACTGCCCTTGCCACCGTGGGTGCCGTCCTCGACGATCTTCTTGGCGTTGTCCCACGAGCCACCGGAGTTGGCGAGGAACACCGCCATCAGGCAGCCCGTGCCGATGGCGCCGGCGAGGAAGCCTGCGAGCGGACCGATGCCGAGGCCGAAGCCGACGGCGACCGGGGTGAGGGCGGCCAGCAGACCAGGCGTCGCGAGCTCACGCAGCGAGTCCTTGGTGCAGATGTCGACCACGCGGCCGTACTCGGGCTTCTCGGTGTAGTCCATGATCCCGGGGTGCTCGCGGAACTGGCGACGCACCTCGAAGACGATGGCGCCGGCCGCGCGGGTCACCGCGTTGATGGCCAGACCGGAGAACAGGAAGACCACGGCCGCACCCAGCAGCAGTCCGACGAGCACGCTCGGCGTGACGATCTGGAGGTCGAACGGCGCGTTGGCCTTCTGCAGGATCGCGGTGTACTGCGCCTGCGCCGCCTCCTGCGTCAGGCTGCCGCTCTGGATCTTGGCCACCAGGTCCGCCTCGGTGGACTTGGCCAGAGCCTGGATGATCGGCTCGAACTTCGCCTTCCACGCGTCGGAGTAGGAGCCGAACAGCGCGGTCGCCGCGAGGACGGCCGTCGCGATCGCGATGCCCTTGGTGATCGCCTTGGTGGTGTTGCCCACCGCGTCGAGGTCGGTGAGGATCTGCGCGCCCTCGCCGTCGACGTCGCCGGACATCTCGGCGATGCCCTGGGCGTTGTCGGAGACCGGGCCGAAGGTGTCCATCGCCACGATGACGCCCACCGTGGTCAGCAGGCCACAGCCGGCCAGCGCGATGAGGAAGAGCGACAGGATCACTGAGCCGCCACCGAGCAGGAACGCCGCGTAGACGGCCGCGCCGATGATGACCGCGGTGTAGACGGCCGACTCGAGGCCGACGCCGATGCCCGAGAGCACGACGGTCGCCGCACCGGTGAGCGACGTGCGGGCGACGTCCTTGGTCGGGCGCTTGTCGGTGCCGGTGAAGTAGCCGGTCAGCCAGAGGATGACCGCAGCCAGCACGATGCCGATGATGACCGCCAGCACGGCGACGCGGCGCGGGTCGCCCGACAGGGCGGTGATGCCCGCGTCGGTCGACTTGAGGGCCGCGAAGGTGTCGGGCAGGTAGACGTACGCGGCCACGCCGGAGAGGACGGCCGCGATGCCGGCCGAGATGTAGAAGCCGCGGTTGATGGCGGACAGCGCGTTCTCGCCGGGCTTGACCCGGGTGATGAAGACACCGATCAGCGCGGTCACCGCACCGATGGCCGGGACGATCAGCGGGAACACCAGGCCGTACTCGCCGAACGCGGCGGAGCCGAGGATCAGCGCGGCCACCAGCATCACGGCATACGACTCGAAGAGGTCGGCGGCCATGCCGGCGCAGTCGCCGACGTTGTCGCCCACGTTGTCGGCGATCGTCGCGGCGTTGCGCGGGTCGTCCTCGGGGATGCCGGCCTCGACCTTGCCGACGAGGTCGGCGCCGACGTCGGCGGCCTTGGTGAAGATGCCGCCACCGACACGCATGAACATCGCGAGCAGCGCAGCGCCGAAGCCGAAGCCCTCGAGCACCTTCGGAGCGTCGCCCTTGTAGAGCAGGACGACGACGGAGGCGCCGAGCAGGCCGAGGCCCACGGTCGCCATGCCGACGGTGCCACCGGTGCGGAACGCGATCCGCATGCCGAGGTCACGGTCACCGCCGCGCGCGGCGGACGCCACGCGGACGTTGGCCTTCACGGCCAGGCTCATGCCGAAGTAGCCGATCGCGGCGGAGAACAGCGCGCCGACGACGAAGAAGGCGGACCGCCCCCAGCGGACCTCGGTGGTGTCGGCCGGGAGCAGGAGGAGCAGGCCGAAGACCAGCACGACGAAGACGCCGAGCGTCTTGAACTGCCGAGCGAGGTAGGCCTGGGCGCCCTCTTCGACGGCAGCGCCGATCTCCTGCATCTTGTCGGTGCCGGGGTCGGCCGCCAGGACCTCCCGGCGGAAGAACGCACCCATGACCAGCGCGATGATGGCAATGGCCAGCACCGCATAGACCAGGGTGAGATTGGTGCCGTCCAGCTGCAGGTCAGCAGCTGTGGCGGCAGGCGCGAGGCGCGACATTCCATCCTCCTCGATGGGGAAACATTCAGGACCGCCCACGGGCGCGCCACGATGGCGCACCGCAGAGGGGACGTTGCGTGCGAGGGTAATGCACGTCACAGGGTTTGTGACGCCGGGTGAGGATCGTCACAGAGAATTCGTCAGGCGTTCGATGCTGCAGCAGCCTCGTCGACCGTGGGGTAGATGTGGAACACCTTGTCCAGGCCGGTGATCTTGAAGACCTTGAGGATCCGCTCCTGGGCGCTGACGATGCGCAGCGTGCCGTTCTGGCCGCGCACCAGCTTGAGGCGGCCCACGAGCACGCCCAGACCGGTCGAGTCCATGAAGGTGACTTTCTCGAGGTCGACGACGAGGTCGGTCCGGCCTGCGGCCACCTGCTTGTCGAGGACCTCGCGCAGCAACGGGGCGGTGTAGACGTCGATCTCGCCCGCGACGTGCACGATCGTCACCGCACCCTGCTCACTGCTGGAGACCGAGAGGTCCACGTCCACCCTTTCACCTGCGTACACCGGTGAGCAGGCGGTCGGACCGTCTGCTCTCGGGATTACGGTAGCGGCAATGTCCACCTCCGGCCCCACCCCACCCGGTTCCGCGGGGTCTCGCCGCGTCGCGTTCGACCCGGTCACGGCGCTGGCGGGCCTCGCAACGGGGACCAGGAGCGAGCGGCTGTTGCACGTCCACGAGGTGCCGGCCCGCGCTGCGGCGCTCGTCCCGTGGCCCACCTGGGTCGATCCGACCGTGTATGCCGCGTGTGCCGGTGCCGGGGTCACCTCCCTGTGGTCCCACCAGCGCGCGGCAGCCGACCTCGCCCACGACGGGTCACACGTGGTGATGGCCACCGGCACCGCGTCGGGCAAGAGCCTCGGCTACCTCCTGCCGGTGCTGTCGGCCCTCGTGGAGGGGTCCGCCGCCCCCTCCGGCCGCGGCGCGACAGCCCTCTACCTGTCCCCGACGAAGGCCTTGGCGGCCGACCAGCTGGCCCGGGTGCAGGCGATGGCCGTGCCGGGCGTGCGGGCGGCGACCTACGACGGCGACACGGCCACCGAGGAACGCCGCTGGATCCGCGACCACGCCCAGCTGATCCTCACCAACCCGGAGCTGGTCCACCACTCGCTGCTGCCCCTGCACGAGCGGTGGGCACCGTTCCTGCGGGCGCTGCGCTACGTGGTCATCGACGAGTGCCACACCTACCGTGGCGTGTTCGGCTCGCACCTCGCGGCGCTGCTGCGCCGCCTGCGCCGAGTCTGCGCCCGCTACGGCGCACACCCGACCTTCATCCTCGCCTCTGCGACCGTGCGCGACCCGGGCCTGCACGCCGCCCGCCTCGTCGGTATGCCGGTCGTGCCGGTCACCGACGACGGCTCGCCTCGGGAGGCGATGACCTTCGCGATGTGGGAGCCGGGCCTGCTCGGGGAGGGCGACGGCCGTCGCTCGGCCACGTCCGAGGCGGCCGACCTGCTGGCCGAGCTGGTCACCCAGCGCGTCCAGACGGTGGCCTTCGCCAAGTCGCGCGCCGGGGTCGAGGCCCTGGCCACCAGCGCTCGCCGCACGCTCACCGAGGTGTCGCCGGGGCTGGCCGGTGCCGTCGCGGCATACCGGGGCGGTTATCTGCCCGAGGAGCGCCGCGAGCTCGAACGCTCCCTGAGGGCCGGGTCGATCATCGGGCTGGCGGCCACCAACGCCCTCGAGCTGGGCATCGACATCAGCGGGCTCGATGCGGTGCTGCTGGCCGGCTGGCCGGGCACCCGTGCCTCGTTGTGGCAGCAGGCCGGCCGCGCGGGTCGTGCCGGCACGCGGTCGCTGGCGGTGTTCGTCGCGGCGGACGACCCGCTCGACACCTACGTCGTGCACCACCCCGAGGTGGTCTTCGGGCAGCCCGTCGAGGCCACCGTGCTCGACCCGGACAACCCCCACGTGCTGGGCCCGCACCTGGCCGCCGCGGCGGCCGAGCTGCCGCTGAAGGAGGACGACCTCGCGCTGTTCGGTGACCAGGCCCGCCCGCTCGTCGACGCCCTGGTCGCCCGCGGGATCCTGCGACGCCGGCCGACCGGGTGGTACTGGGCGCGCACCGACCGAGCCTCCGACCACGTCTCGCTCCGCGGCGCCGGTGAGGTCGTCGGCATCGTGGAGCAGCGGACCGGACGGGTGCTGGGCACCATCGACGAGGCGTCGGCGCACACCCAGGTCCACACCGGTGCGGTGCACGTCCACCAGGGCGACACCTACGTGGTGACCGAGCTCGACCTCGAGCACGGCACCGCGACAGCCGTGCGCGGTGACCCCGGATGGAGCACGTTCGCGCAGTCGGTGAGCGCGTTCGACATCATCGGGGCGCAGCGCAGCATGGCCTGGGGGCCGGTGCAGGTGTCGTTCGGGACGGTCCACGTGCACACCCAGGTCACGTCCTTCCTGCGACGGCTGCCCAGCGGCGAGGTGATCGGCACGCACCCGCTCGACCTCCCCCAGCGCACGCTGAACACGCGGGCCGTCTGGTGGACCATGCCGGTGGATTGGCTGGCGGCGGCCGGCGTGGCGGAGGTCGACATCCCCGGCTCGGCCCACGCGGCCGAGCACGCGGGGATCGGCATGCTACCGCTGGTGGCGACGTGCGACCGGTGGGACATCGGCGGCGTGTCGACGGCGCTGCACCCCGACACCGGGCTGCCCACGATCATGGTCTACGACGGCCACCCCGGCGGCGCCGGCTTCGCCGAGCGGGCCTACGAGTCGTTCGAGGAGTGGCTGCGCTCGACGCTGGAGACGGTGGGGGCCTGTCGCTGCGAGAGCGGCTGCCCGGCGTGCGTGCAGTCACCCAAGTGCGGCAACGGGAACGAGCCGCTGGACAAATCGGGCGCGATCCGGCTGCTGCGAGCGGTGCTCGCGGGTGCTCCGCACCAGCCCGCCGGTGCGGCGACACCCACGGGTCCGTCGCCGTTTCCGATGGTGACGAATGGGGCAAACGCGCAGGCCAGCGGCTAGGGTCGAAGGCGGACGGTGCACCACGCACCCCTCATCGTCGGAGGTTTCTTCCGTGATCGTGCTCGGCCTGATTCTCGTCCTGCTCGCCGTGGGAGCAGGTGTCATCCTGTTCCTCACCACTGATTCGCTCACCACGCCGGTCGACCTCGAGTTCGCCGGCTACAGCTGGGGAATGACCCCGCTCGCCCTGCTCATCACCGGTGCCGCCGTGCTGCTGATCCTGTGGCTCGGGCTGGCGATGATCCGCGGCTCGGCCAAGCGCCGACGGCGCCCGGCCCGCGAGGCCAAAGAGGCCGAGCGCCAGGCCAAGATCGAGGAGAGCATCCGCGCCGACGAGCGCGCCCGCGCCGAGGAGTCGCACCACAGCGCCCTGGCCGAGCGCGACCGGGTGCGTGACGAGGAGTTCGAGGCCCGCCAGGCCGAGCGCGACCGCGAGCGCGAGACCGAGTTCGCCACGCGGCAGCAGGAGGCCGAGGAGCGGGCCCGCGCCTACGAGCGCAGCCGGCTCGAGGGGGAGTACGCAGCCCGACGCTCGACCTCGGGCGAGACTGCGACCGCTGCCGCCGTCGGCGCGGGAGCAGGGGCCGGAGCCGGGATCGCCGCCAGCCAGGGCGACGACACCGACGAGCGCCACGCGACCGGAGACGACTTTGCCGCTCGCCACTCAGCGGACGCACCAGCCGACTCCGGCGCCACCGCTGGCACGACCACCGCTGACGACTCGGCGACCACGGACGACGCGACCACCGACGACGCCTCCGACGGCGCCTCTGACGGCGCGACCACCGGTGACTCGACCCGCGTGATGGCGGCTGACGACTCGGCCACCCCGACCGACGGCGACGCCTCTGACGACCCGAACCACCCGGGCTACCGGACCGTTGCCGACAAGATCATGGGTCGCGACCCCGCTGGCTCTGCCGACTCTGGCGACGCGACCGACGACCCCGAGACGGCTGGCACGGGCGACCGCACCGACGGTGTCGATGACGTCGAGGCCGACCGGACCGAACGGGGCGACCGCTCCGTCCGCGAGTGACCCGCGACTGAACCGCTGGCGCCGACTCGCTCGGCAGCAGCTCCATCACGGCGACGGCCCGGCTCGGGCCGTCGCCGTTGTGGTCCGACGCCCGGTCCCCGGCAGGATGAACGACGGCCGCGCCACCGCCCGGCACGTCACCGAACCGTCTTGCCCCACGGCGCACCGAGCGGACTCAGCGCCGTTCCGCGAGGCCACCGAGACGCCTGACGCGGACGCCGCGGTCGGGTCGACGCCCCGTTGGAGGGCTTGGGCCGCAGCGAGGGCAGCGAGGTCCGCCGCTGACCGGGCCCGGTGGGTCGCGACCACGGCGCTGCCCAGGGCCAGGCCCGCGACGAGGACCACGAGCAGCACTCCGAGCGCCGCCAGCACCAGCACTGTCGCCGCCCCTCTGTCACCGCGCCGGGTCACCGGATCCCACCGTCTCCATGGCGGCCACCGCGCGACCTGTCGGAGTCGCCCGCGACCCGAGCCACCCGAGCCCCGGCGCCGGCCGCCCTCGCACCACTACCGTGACCTCCACCCCCGAGCCTGATCCGGCGGCCGAGACCGCGAACGCGGCGCCCGGTGGTGCCAGCGGCTTGCCTACGGCCAGGGCCGACGCCTGGTCGTCGCCTCGAGCCAGGGCCCGGGCCGTCGCCCTCGCAGCGTCGACGCAGCGCACCTGGTCGGTGACGGTCGCGACCGCCGACAGGGCCACGAACAGCACCAGGACCAGCGTGGGGATGGCGACGGCGAGCTCCGCCGTCGCCATCCCGCCCTCGCCGGCTAGCCGACCGAGCCCAGCGCGGCGGTGATGACGGACGCCAGTGCCGACTTGACGGTGCCGGACCGGACGATGGTGAGCAGGACGGCGGCGAACGCGCACGCGGCCAGCGTGCCCACGGCATACTCCGCTGTCGTCATGCCGGCCTCGGCCCTGCGTCGGATCGTCGAAAACCTTGTGACCAGTGTGCATTTCACGCTGTGCTCCTCGAATGGGTGACGGGCGCTCGGCCCGGTTCGCCCCTGAGTCCACCGGACCTCGCGCGGGGTCGCCATGCCACTCCGGCCGGCCTGTGGACGACCACGGAGGCAGGGGGTGCGTGTGGACGAAGGGCCAGCCTGCGTGGGCGGTTCCGGCAACGCACCCGCCGCCCACACAGAACTCGGGCCCTCACCTGAGGGAATGGTGAGGGCCCGAGCCCGGTCAGCGCACGGTCAGGGGGACGTGCGCGGGGTCAACCGACTTCCGGCTGGCACCGGGAAGGGAAAGCCGAGGGTGGCCAGACGTCCCTGCACCTGGTTCTGTGCGCTGCAGGCTCAAGACCTCCTCCTTCAGCGCCACGGCGACCCCACTGCTCAGCCTCAGGCCGCGGTAGTCGGGCACCTTGCTGGCATGGACCGGAGTGAACCGGCCGCCGGTCAGGTCCAGCTCGTTGGCCGCCCCGGTGAAGGCCTGATTCAGCACGGCGAAGTCGGAGCTGCGCACGTCGAACCGGGTGTCGCGGCCCCGCACACCGAATTTTTACCGAGCTGGGCGGCCGGGATCGTGGTGCGGATGCGGTCCGCCCCCACGGCAGGACGGTGGCCCCTGTTGTGAGGTTCAACAGCCGGTAGCCGCCGTTGACGCAGCCAGGCGACCCTCCCGACGAGCCTTACGGCTCACGAAGCCCCCGCGAGGATCCCCGAGGCGAGGGTGACCACCACCGGTACGACCGCGGTGCAGGCGAAGGCCGGGAGGAAGCCCAACCCCAGCGGCAGCACCAGCAGCACCCCAGCCCGCGCGGCAGCGCGTTCGCGGGCTCGCTCACCCTGCTCACGCATCCGGGCCGCCGCACCCTCGAGGAGCTCGGCCGCCGCCGCACCGGTCTGCTCGGACAGGTGGGTCGCGGTCGCCGCCTGCCGCCACCGGGCACCCGCATGGGCCCAGGCCTCCTGCGCCGACAACCCCCACCGCAGGGCAGCCACGACGGACGCGAGGTCGTCGCGCACCACGCCGGTGGCCCCCGACTGGACGTGGTGCAGCGCGGTGGTCAGCGGCAACCCGGCACGAAGGCAGAGTGCGACGAGGACGAGGGCATCGGCGACGTCACCATCGGCTGCCTGGTCCTGCCGACGGCCACGCCAAGGCACCCAGCCACCCAGGGCCCTCCCCCACGCTCGGGTCCTTCCAGGGCGAACGAGCATCGGCCCGGGTGGCACCCTGGCCGGCCACAGGACGGGGACCAGACCCGCCAGCATGCAGACCAGCAGGGTCGTCACGCGGCCCTCCGGAGGATGCGCCAGCTCCACAGCCACGCGCTCAGCCCGAGACCGATGCCCAGGACGAGGCTGGCAGTGGCCACGGACGAGGAGAGGTAGAGCGTCACCGGGTCCACACCCATCAGGGTCCCCACGACAGGGCCCGAGGCCGGCAGGAGGCACAGGACCGCCATCGACGCCTTGGGGCCAGCCGCTGCCGCCGACAACCGCTCGCGCGACCTGGCCCGGTCGCGCAGCACCTGCTCACCACAGGCCAGGGCGTCGGCCAGGGGCGCGCCGGTCAGCTCGCTCAGGGCCCACGCCTGGGCCACGAAGGACAGATCGGGACTCTCGTGGATCCGGGCGTGCCAGCGCCACACGTCGGCGAGCGGAGCACCGCGAACGGCAGCCGCCGAGAGGTCGTCGAGGAGCGGACCGAGCGCCTGGTCGGCAGGAAACATCGGCGCAGCCGCAGCCACCGCGACGGCTGGCGGCACCCCGGCTCGAAGCGGTGCGGCGAGTGCCGCAACCAGGTCGGCGAGAGCGCGCTCGCGAGCCGCTCGTCGTCCGGAGGCGCCCACCGTACGTCGCGGCGCGACCGTGGGCCGTGAGCCGGCGCCGTCCCGCACCCGACCCACCGGCCGAGCGGAGACCGAGCCACCGCCGGCACCGGGCAGCCGTTCAGTGCCCGCTGGCCACAGGGCCGCGGCCGCCACCACCAGGACCAGCACCGCGACGAGCAGGGCCGCAGAGGTCGGCGGGCCGGCAAGCGTCACTGGTCGACCCCGGCCAGGGCAGTGAGCGCCGGCCAGCCCGGGCCGACGATGTCGGCGGCAGCGTCGAGGGCGAGGTCGCAGGCGGTCTCGGAACCGGTCCACCGCAGCACCGAGATCGAGGCCACCCGCCGCCCCCCGCCCTCGCGCCCGAGGTGCACGACGGCTTCGACGGCACTGGCCAGCTGGGTCTGGATCGCGTCGCGAGGCAGCCCGGCCAGGGCGCCCAGCGCGTCGAACCGGCGGGGCACGTCGGCAGGCGCATTCGCGTGGAGCGTGCCGCAGCCACCGTCGTGCCCGGTGTTGAGCGCCGCGAGCATCTCGCGGACCTCGGCGCCACGCACCTCGCCGACGACGAGCCGGTCGGGCCGCATGCGAAGCGCCTGACGGACGAGGTCGACCAGCCCGACAGCTCCCTGACCCTCCACGTTGGCGCCCCTGCCCTGCAGTCGAACCACGTGGGGATGGTCGATGGCGAGCTCGCGAACGTCCTCCACGACGACGATGCGCTCGCCGCCCGTCACCTCGGACAGCATTGCCGCGAGCAGGGTCGTCTTGCCGGTGCCCGTGCCACCGGTGACCACGAACGAGCGGCGGCGACGCACCAACGCGCGGAGCAGCTCCTCGACCCTCGGTCCGAACATCCCCCGGGACCCCAGCCCGGCCAGCCCGGTGCCGACAGCCCGAGGGACCCGAAGGCTCAGGTGGGCACCGCCGTCGACCAACGGGGGAAGGATCGCGTGGAGCCGGATCCCCCCGGGGAGCAGCCCGTCCACCCAGGCCTGGCTCTCGTCGAGCCGGCGGCCGGCCAGAGCCGCCAACCGGACCGCCAGTCGTCGCGCCTCCGACGGCTCCAAGGCGAGGCCGCCCGGAGCCAGCGCTCCCTCGCCGCGGTCCACCCAGACGGACCCGTCGCCGTTGACCAGGACGTCGGTCACCCGCGGGTCGCGCACACACGGCTCGAGCGGACCCAGCCCGAGCACCTCTGAGGCCAGGAGGGCGCGGGCCGACTCGACGCCGGCCTCCCCGAGCCGAGCGGCGTCGGCAGCCGCGATCTCCCGCACCGCGCCGGGATCGGGCGCCTCGCCCCGGCGGATCCGGTCGACGATGAGGGCGTCGCGCCTCATCGTCGGACCAGCCACGGCGGCGGTGCGGACAGCAGCGAGTCGACAGCCCCGGCCAGGGCCCCCGACCCACGGCTGCCCGGTGGTCGCCCACGGTCCGCGTCGACGGGCACCCGGGGGTCGTCGCGCATGATGCCGGCCAGTGGGAGGTCGAGGTGCGCAGCGACCTCCTCCGGACCCAGTGCGTCGCCCCGGTGGGGGCGCAGCACGAGGGCGGCCGGCACCCCGAGGTCGTGGAGACGCTCAGCCGCCCCGGCGCCGTCGGCCAGCTGGCGGGCGCTCGACCCGACCACGAGCAGCAGGTCGCTGCACTGCTCCGCCAACCACGTCGAACACCCCAGGTCGACGACGGTCAGCCCACACACCCTGGACAACCCGGACACGGCCGCACGCACGACCTCGTCCGGAGGCGCCGGCCCTCGTCCGGCCAGGACCCGTGCCGAGCCTTCGGCGGGAAGCTCCCGGAGCAGCGCCGCACCGTCGATGTTGCCCTCGGCCTCGACCAGGTCCGCCCAGCGCAGCCCCGTGACGTGCTCGACGCAGGCCGTGACGTCGAGCGCGCCCCCGCCAGGCGCGCCGTCGACCGCCACCGTGGCGCCCACCCGGCCCACGGCGCGCACGGCGAGGGCGACGGCGAGGGTCGACACCCCCAGGCCGCCCGACGCCCCGATCACTCCCAGCACGCGATGGTCCATGCCGCCAAGCCTGCGGTGGCCCACGGCGCTGGGCGAGCGGCCGACGCCACGCCTGTGGAGCGGGGTCAGCCGATCACGGAGCTGTGGACGACGGACACCGCATCGGGACCAGTGCGGCACGACGGCGATGCGGGAACGGCGGGTCGAGGTATTCGCCTACCAGGATCCGGTCGCCGAATACCTCGAACCGGGGGAGCAGCCACGAGAACCTGGCTGGAGAAAGGGGACGGCCCCGGTCGGGGGGACAACCGGGGCCGTCGACGCGCCAAGCTCCGGGGGGGAGGAGCCGGTGCGCCGATCCGCTCTACCCACAAGGGGGAGCGGACGCCTTCATCGTGGACCATTAAGTGTTCAACCGCAACTCGTTCGTGACGCGTTTTGCCCACGAGATTCGAGTATTTCCGCGGACATGGCCGTCCATTCCGGACAAACCGCCGCCGCAGGGGGATGGCACCCCGCGTTGCGGGGTGCCATCGGCCGTGATCCGCCACGGGTTACCAGGCGTGCATTCTGTAGTTGTCGCACCGGGACAAGCCCGTCACGATCGGTCCACCAGTGGACTGCCCGCGCGTGGGTGCCCGATGGGGTCACGGTGGCCGTCGGACTCTCGTACGTCGACTTGCCCCCATGTCTACCCCCGCTCGGGAGCAAAGGAAACCCTTGACTTTGAGCCGCAGGTGGGCGTCCGGCGTTTCCCTCGACACCTGGAGGAGATTGGGTCAGGTGAGCCGGCCGGCACGCACCGCGTCGCAGATCTGGACCCCCTGCGCCGCGCCCGCGACCACCGCGTCGGCACAGTGCCCGATCCAGAGCCCCAGCCCTTCGGGCGTGCCCGTCCCGTATGCCGCGAGCGCGCCGAGGTAGGCCGGCCCACCCTGGGTGGCGTGCCCGGCCTCGGTCACCACGACCCCCGTCGGGTCGAGCCCGATGGCCTGCACCAGGGCCCGCTCGACAGCTCGCGCGACCACCCCGTTGGCCCGCACGAAGGGCCGGGCCGTCGCGATCTCGGCGTGCGCCACGGCAGCCACGACGAGGCCGGGCACGGCAGAGCCCGCGGTCATCACGGTGACCAGGAGGTCGAGCCGCTCGCGCAGGGCGTCCGACACCGGGGCCTCGCCGAGGTCGCGGAACTCGGCGCTGGTCTCGCCGGCCACCCTGGGTCGCCCGACCTGCTCGGCCGGCAGCAGCTCGGCGGCGGCGGCCACGTGCAGCCGCGCCAGCGCCTGCAGGGGAGCCTTCGTCACGAGACCCCTGACGTGCTCGCTCTCGGCCGTGGCCGTGACGGCTCCCCGCGCGACGAGCTCGACCGGGTCGGGTTGCAAGGGCCACTCGGCAGCCCCGCGCATCACGTCGCGGACCAGGTCGAGGGGGACCGTCGCCCCCTCGAGGGCGGCGCTCGCCTGCGCACCCCGCACCCGGGACTCCGCGGACGCCTCGGGGATGCGGCGGCGCAACGCCTCGTGCCAGCGCAGCTGCTCGCACGCATCGCGGGCGGCGGCGATCCGCTCGGGCACGCCCGGCAGCTCGGCAAGGGCGCTCAGCGAAGCGATGACGTCGACCACGCAGTGCAGCCTAGAGTTCGCCCTGTGTCGGGCAGCTTCCACCTCCCCACCGCGATCCTGGTCGCGGGGTCCCTGGGACTCCTCTATGCCCTCGTCCGGCTGGTCCGGCACGGTCGCAGCGCCTCGCGAGGCTTCGTCTCCGAGGTCGACCAGGCCACGCACGCCACGCTCCACACCGCGTCGCTCGCGGCCCGGCACCTCCAGGACGGGCTGACCGAGGACGGCACGGCCCGGGCCGCCAAGCACCTGCGCGAGCTGCTCGGCTCGTCGGCGGTGGCGATCTGCGACGGGGGCGGGCTGCTCGCCTGGGACGGCGCGGCCGACCACCACGCGGCGGATGCCCCCGGGCACGCCCAGGAGGTGCTGCGCACGGGGCGGACGATCGTCCTGCGCGCTGGTCAGGTCCAGTGCCCGGACCCCGACTGCCCGGTCCGCTCGGTGGTGATCGCCCCGGTGGTGACCGATGACCGCGTGGTCGCGGCGCTCGCGGCATACGGTCCCAACGCCTCGGCGGGGCTCGCCCGCGCGACGGAGGAGGTCGCGGGGTGGATGGCCACCCAGGCCGAGCTCGCCGACCTCGGCCACCAGCGCACCCGCACGATGGAGGCCGAGCTGCGCGCCCTGCGCGCGCAGATCAGCCCGCACTTCATCTACAACTCCCTGGCCGCCATCGCCTCGTTCGTGCGCACCGACCCCGACCGGGCCCGCGACCTGCTCCTGGAGTTCGCGGACTTCACCCGCTACGCGCTGCGCCGCGGCGGGGTCTTCACGACCTTGGCCGAGGAGCTCCGCAACGTCGAGCGCTACCTCGTGCTCGAGCAGGCGCGGTTCGGCGACCGGCTGCAGATCTCTCTCCTCATCGCGCCGGAGGTCCTGCCGGTCACGGTCCCCTACCTGGCCATCCAGCCCCTGGTCGAGAACGCCGTCCGGCACGGGCTGGCGACCAAGGAGGGCGGTGGCCACGTGAGCATCACCGCCAGCGACGAAGGGGCCGAAGCCGTGATCACGGTCGAGGACGACGGGGTCGGGTCGGACCCCGCCGCGATCCGCACCATCCTCGACGGCCATGCCGACGGCGACAACGTCGGCCTCGGCAATGTCGACGCCCGGCTCCGCCAGGTCTACGGCGACGACTTCGGGCTGGTCGTCGAGACCGCTCCCGGGGCGGGCACCAGGGTGACTTTCCGGGTGCCCAAGTACGCCCCCGGCGTCCACGCGACGACGTAGTCTCTCCCCCATGGCTGGCGCCCTCTCCGGCGACCCGGAGCACCGCCGCCCGCAGGACGCCACCGGCGGCTCCACGGGTGCAGCCCTGCGTGCCCTCGTCGTGGACGACGAGGCGCCGGCCCTCGAGGAGCTCAGCTGGCTGCTGCGCCAGGACGAGCGGATCGCGGAGGTCGTGACGGCGTCGAGCGGCGCAGACGCCCTGCGGTCGCTCGACAGCGGCGACATCGACGTCGTCTTCTCGGACATCTCGATGCCCGGCCTCGACGGCATGGAGCTGGCCCGCGTCATCGCCCGCTTCGTGGAGCGCCCCCAGGTCGTCTTCGTGACCGCCCACGACCAGCACGCCGTCGACGCGTTCGCCGTCGACGCCACCGACTACGTGATGAAGCCGGTGCGCAAGGACCGCCTCGCTGAGGCGGTGCGCAGGGTGGTCGCCGCCGTGGAGCCGGGAGGGGCCGCGCCGCAGGCGGCGGGAGAGCCCGAGGACGAGACGATCCCGGTGGAGCTCGCCGGCGTCACGCGGTTCATCACGCGCAGCCAGGTCCGCTACGCCCAGGCCCAGGGCGACTACGCACGGCTGCACACGGCCACCGGCAGCCACCTCGTCCGCATCCCGCTCAGCACCCTCGAAGAACGGTGGGCCGCAGCGGGATTCGTGCGGATCCACCGGAGCACGCTGGTGTCGCTCACGCACGTCAGGGAGGTGCGCATGGAGCACGGTCGGTGCAGTGTCATGCTCGACGACACCGAGCTCCAGGTGAGCCGACGCCACACCCGGGAGCTGCGCGACCGCCTGCTGCGCGCGACCCTGCGCACCTCGTCGTGAGCTCGACGTGGTGAGCTCCGGCACCGGCCCGCCCGGCGAGCCGCACGAACCCACGCCGCCGGTCCCTTCGCGGGTCAGGGTCACGAGCACCCGCCGTGATGCCGCCACCCGGCGCGACCTGCGCCCGCTCACCCGTGACCTCGACGAGCAGAGCACGCTCGGCGAGGTCTACATGGCGGGGTTGATGTCCGCCCAGCTGCGACTCGCCCTGCGGGTGCTCGCCTTCGGGGCCGTGGGTCTGGGCGGACTGCCGCTGCTGTTCCTGCTGGTGCCCGCCACGCGGACGATGGAGATCGGGCGGTTCCCGCTCCCGTGGATCGTGCTCGCCGTGGTCGTCTACCCGGTCGCGATCATCGTGGCGCGCGTCTACGTCCGGGCCTCCGAGCGGATCGAGGCCAAGTTCTCCGACACGGTGCGTCGCCGGTGAACCCGGCCTACGGCGTCGTCGCCATCGTCCTGGTCTGCACGGTGACGCTCGCGATCGGCGCGTTCGGGCTCCGGCTGTCACGCACGACCAGCGACTTCTACGTGGCCGGGCGCACGGTCACCCCCTACCGCAACGCCAGCGCCATCGGCGGTGAGTACCTTTCCGCCGCAAGCTTTCTCGGCATCGCGGGGCTGGTCTACACCAACGGCCTGGACATGCTGTGGTTCCCGGTGGGCTACACCGTCGGCTACGTCGTCCTGCTGGTCCTGGTCGCCGCGCCACTGCGGCGCTCCGGCGCCTACACGCTGCCCGACTTCGCGGAGGCGAGGCTCGAGAGCACCGTGATCCGGCGGCTCTGCTCGGTGCTCGTGGTCGGCATCGGGTGGCTCTACCTCCTCCCCCAGCTGCAGGGCGCGGGTCTGGCCCTGGGCACGGTGACCGGGGCGCCGACGTGGGTCGGTGGGCTGATCGTGGCGGTGGTGGTCGTCGCGAACGTCGCCGCCGGCGGGATGCGTTCGATCACCCTGGTGCAGTCCGTGCAGTACTGGGTGAAGCTCACCGCCATCGCCGTCCCCGCCTTCGTCCTGCTCGGCGCGTGGGTCGGCGACGGCGCTCCGGGCCCGGCCGCCGCCCAGGAGACCAAGTGGATCGAGCCGCTGAACGGACTGGCGGGACAAGGACATCCGGTCTACGCCACCTACAGCCTGCTGCTCGCCCTCGGCCTCGGCACGATGGGCCTGCCCCACGTGCTGGTCCGCTTCTACACGAACCCTGACGGCAGGGCTGCCCGGCGGACGACCGTCACCGTCGTCGCCCTGCTCGGCGCCTTCTACCTCTTCCCGCCCGTCTACGGCGTGCTCGGCCGCGTCTACCTGCCCGACCTGGCGAGCGGAACCGCCGACACGCTCGTGCTCAGGCTGCCCGGCGCCATGGTGCCGGACCAGCTCGGCGAGACGCTGTCGGCGGTGCTCGCGGGTGGTGCCTTCGCCGCCTTCCTGTCGACGGCCTCCGGGCTCACCATGTCGGTGGCAGGGGTCATCGACCAGGACCTGCTGCGCCGTCGGCTGGGCCGGATGACCGGTGACGACTTCACCGTGGCGCAAGGCTTCCGGCTCGCGACCGTGCTGTCCGTGATCGTCCCGTATGCCGCGTCGAGACTCATCGAGCCCGTCGGCCTCGCGACGATGGTGAGCCTGGCCTTCGCGGTCGCCGCGTCGACGTTCTGCCCGCTGCTGGTGCTGGGGTCGTGGTGGCGCGGACTGAGCACCGTCGGCGCGGCCGCCGGGCTCGTGGTCGGCGGCGGCCTCGCGGCCACCGCGGTCGCCTTGACGATCTTCGCCGGCCCGATCCCCGGGTGGCCGGGGGCGCTGCTCGGCCAGCCGGCGGCGTGGACGATCCCGATCTCGTTCGCCACGGCGGTCCTCGTGTCCCTGGCCACGCCCGGCCGGATCCCGCGGCACACGGCCCGCACCATGGTCCGGCTGCACACGCCCGAGGACCTCGCCCTCGACCGGAGCTAGCCGGACTCCAGCCCGAGCCGTTCGACGATCTCCGCGAGGTCAGCATCGCCCGTCGCGACGTCCATCACCAGGGCGAAGGCCTCGTCGTCAGTGACGTCGACCTCCACGCCGTTGATGTCGAGGAGGACCAAGCAGGCGAGGAACCCGATGCGCTTGTTGCCGTCGACCAGGGCGTGGTTGCGCACCAGGGACTGCAGCAACGCGGCCCCCTTGAGCTCAAGGGGGCCGTAGGCGTCCTCGCCGTAGAGGGAGGCCCGGGGGCGCGCGGCCGCAGCATCGAGCAGACCGAGGTCGCGGACCGGGCCTGCGCCAAGATCACGGATCAACGCCAAGAGGTCCTCGACGTCGAGGAAGCGCGGATCCGCCATCACACCGAACCGAGGCGGTCGAGGACGTCACCCCAGCGCTCACGCAGCTTCGCGCTGCTACTCGCGACGAGCTCGACGTGCTCCTGTCGGTGGTAGCGATCGATCACAGCACGGCGAATGACCTCCTGACGGGAGGCGCCCTCAGCGGCAACCAGGGCATCGAGGGCCTTCTCGAGCTCGCTGTCCGTGCGAAGTGTCAGAGCCATGGCCACGATGATACCAGTCCGATACCAGTGGCCGGAAGGGCCTCTGGTGGGGCGACTGCCGCTGGGCGCACGAGGGCGACCGTTCACCGCAGCAAACCCGGCCACCCGGCGACCGCACCCCTCCACACGGCGCGCGACCACGCGGCATACCTGCTGCTCAGGGGGCTGCGGGAGCACAGTGGCGACGACCGCGGGACAAGCCCGCGCCATCACTGGAGGTGTCCCGTGAGCAACGACGCTCGCACGGAGCACGACCCGTACGTCGCACTCCAAGACTCCGCGGACTTCGCAGACCTCAGGTCCCGGTTCCGCAGGTTCGTCTTCCCGATGACCGGCCTCTTCCTCGCCTGGTACTTCCTCTACGTGCTGCTGTCCGTCTACGCCTCGGACTTCATGAGCACCAAGGTGTTCGGCAACATCAACATCGGCCTCCTGCTCGGCCTCGGCCAGTTCGTGTCGACCTTCGTCATCACGATCATCTACGTGCGCTGGGCCGACCGTGAGTTCGACCCGCGCGCCGCCGCACTCGCCACGACGATCGGGGAGGACCACCGATGAGCCTGCCCACCCTCGCCCCCGCTGCCACCGAGGTCGGCAGCCCGGCGCTCAACATCAGCATCTTCGGCGTCTTCGTCCTGATCACGCTCGCGATCGTCATCCGGGCGTCGCGCAACAACCGCAGCGCCGCCGACTTCTACGCCGGTGGCCGCGCCTTCACCGGACGCCAGAACGGCATCGCCATCGCCGGTGACTACCTCTCGGCGGCCAGCTTCCTCGGCATCGCCGGAGCCATCGCGCTCAACGGCTATGACGGCTTCCTCTACTCGATCGGGTTCCTCGTCGCCTGGCTGGTGGCGCTGCTCCTGGTCGCCGAGCTGCTGCGCAACGCCGGCAAGTACACGATGGCCGACGTCCTGTCGTTCCGGCTGAAGCAACGCCCGGTCCGCATGGCTGCCGCCATCTCGACCCTCGCGGTCTGCTTCTTCTACCTGCTGGCTCAGATGGCCGGAGCCGGTGGCCTGGTGGCCCTGCTGCTGGGGATCGACGACAAGGCCGGGCAGTCCGTCGTCATCGCCGTCGTCGGCGTCATCATGATCACCTACGTGCTCATCGGTGGCATGAAGGGCACCACCTGGGTGCAGATCATCAAGGCCGTCCTGCTCATCCTCGGGGCCGGCGTGATGTTCCTGTGGGTGCTCGGCAAGTTCGGGCTCAACCTCAGCTCGCTGCTCGGTGACGCCGTCGAGGCCTCGGGTGGCAAGAAGGTGCTCGACCCCGGGCTGCAGTACGGCAAGACCGGCACCACCAAGATCGACTTCATCTCGCTGTCGCTGGCCCTGGTGCTCGGCACCGCCGGCCTGCCGCACGTGCTGATGCGGTTCTACACGGTGCCGTCGTCGAAGGAGGCCCGGAAGTCGGTCGAGTGGGCCATCTGGCTGATCGGCATCTTCTACCTCTTCACCCTGGTCCTCGGCTACGGCGCCGCCGCCCTCGTCGGACCCAAGGTGATCGCCGCCGCCCCCGGCAAGGCCAACTCCGCTGCACCACTGCTCGCCTATGAGCTCGGCGGAGAGCTGCTGCTGGGACTCATCTCGGCGGTGGCGTTCGCGACGATCCTCGCGGTCGTCGCCGGCCTCACCATCACGGCGAGCGCCAGCCTCTCGCACGACATCTACAACTCCGTCATCAAGGAGGGCACCGCCTCCCCGGAGGACGAGGTCCGGGTCGCCCGCATCACTGCGGTCGTGATCGGCATCTTCGCCATCCTCGGTGGCATCCTCGCCAACGGGCAGAACATCGCGTTCCTCGTCGCCCTCGCCTTCGCCATCGCGGCGTCGGCGAACCTCCCGACGATCCTCTACTCGTTGTTCTGGAAGCGGTTCAACACCCGCGGTGCGCTGTGGTCCATCTACGGCGGGCTCATCACGGCGCTGACGTTGATCGTCTTCAGCCCGGTCGTCTCCGGCAAGCCGGTCGACCCGGCCACCGGCAAGTCGCTGTCGATGCTGCAGGGCACCGACTTCCACTGGTTCCCGTTGGACAACCCCGGCATCATCTCGATCCCGCTGGCCTTCATCCTCGGCTGGCTGGGCACCGTGACGAGCAAGGAGTTCAACGCCGCCAAGTACGCCGAGATGGAGGTGCGGTCGCTGACCGGCCACGGCGCCGAGAAGGCGGTCGCGCACTAGGCCACCACCCGGCATACCCCGGAACCACGGTGCCGTGTCCCTGCAGGAGGGGGCACGGCACCGTGCCGTTCCGGCCCGGGAGCAATTCGTGTGGCGCGGGCTTTTCGGTGACACAGCCGACCTTTCGTGACGACACGGTCACGTTCACGGCCGAGGTCAACCCGGCGGTCGCGGTGCACGTCAGTGCGGTGTCCGGAAGGAGGACGCCATGAACATCACCCGCACCGCGATCGTCCGATCGCTCCTCGTCGCCGCACTCGTCGGGGCCGTCCCGGCCACCACGGCCACCACCTCGGCGCAGGCCGCTCCGTACTGCGGCATCACCTGGGGTTCGCTCGCCAAGACGAAGGCGTTGGCCCCGACAGGCTCCGTCACGGGCGTCCGCTCCGGCCGGCACGCCTGCTTCGACCGCCTGGTCATCGACCTCAAGGGCAAGTCGCCCGGCTACACCGTCAGGTACGTCAAGACGTTCACCGGGCAGGCGTCCGGGCTGCCGATCTCGCTGCGCGGCGCCGGCAAGCTGCAGGTCACGGTCAACTCCCCCGCCTACAACCCGGCCACCGGGGCTCCTACCTACACCCCGCGGAACCCGAACGAGATGGTCAACGTCACGGGCTACACCACCTTCCGCCAGGTCAAGTGGGACAGCAGCTTCGAGGGCTACACCAGCCTGGGCCTGGGCGTCCGGGCGCGGCTCCCCTTCCGCGTCTTCACGATCCAGGACGCCACGACGAGCCGACTCGTCATCGACGTGGCCCACCACTGGTGAGCCGAGCGGGGTGAGCGGTCGGGTCCGAACGGGTCCGGCCGCTCAGCCACGTCGATCGGTTGGACACCCACGCGGGCCGGCCGGTCAGCTCCGGCGGGCGATCCGCTCCTCGTCCAGTGCCGCGGCCTTCCGCTTGCGGTCGGCCACGAGACGGGCGGTCACGACCCGCACGACGACGAGCACGACCGCCACCCCCAAGGCGAGCCAGAGCCAGGGCAGCAGGTCCTGCAGCCGCGCCTGGGAGTAGGTCCACCACTGGGTGCGGACGAAGTCCCAGGCAGGTTCGGCGACGCGCCTGGCCTGCTCGCGCAGGGTCAGCCCACCGCCGGTCCCGGGGCGGAGCACGTCCCAGCCGTGCTGCAGGGCACGGGCGAGCAGGGCGAAGAGCAGCCAGGTCACGACCAGCCGGGCCACCGAGAGGATGGTGGGGGCGACCCGCTGCCACGTGGCGACGGCGAAGGGAAGGGCGAGCGCCACGGCGACGGCCGCCTCGGTCGGCCAGGAGGCCGGCGACAGGCCAGCGACCACGACCAGCACGGTGGCAGCAGCCACGGGGCCTTTGGACCCACGAGCGCCGAGCACGACGCCGAGGAACGCGGCTGCCCCGAGCAGCACCGCGAGGACCACCCTCTCGTGCGGGTACTCGTCAGCCGCCGGGGCGTCGAGCAACCACCCGAGACCGCTGAGCACGACCACGATCGCGAAGCGGGGCCACGGCGAGCGCACCAACAGCGAGACCGAGGCTGCCGCAGCGGTCGCGCCCAGGAAGAGCACGTCACCGTCGAAGACGCTGAGCGGCAGGTGCAGCCACGAGGTCACTCCCGCGAACCCGACCGGCCACCAAAGCAGGGCCGCGAGCAGCAGCGCCACCTCGGGCCAGACCTTGCCGGCCAGGGCCCGCCCCCGGTCGAGGGGGTGCTGGGACGGGGCGCCGGAACCGGCAGCCGGGGTGGCGCTCGTGGGGGTGCTCACGGCGCCCAAGGCTAGCCGTTGGCCGCTCGCAGCGTCCGCCGACCGATCATCGCGACCACTCCCCTTGATGCGCGGGCCGGATGCAGGTTGGCTGGGGTGGTCACCGCGACCTCGAACGCACTGCCGCGAGAGTTGCCTGCCGATGCCGCCAGGAGGAACCACCGTGTCCGAGCCCACGACGACGAGCCACACCGAGGGTCTGGACCTCGCCCCCACCCCCGAGTTCGCCGCACAGGCCAACGGCAAGGCCGACCTCTACGACGCGGCCGCCGCCGACTTCGAGGGGTTCTGGGCCGACCAGGCCCGGCAGCGCCTGAGCTGGGCCAAGGACTTCGACCAGACGCTGGACTGGAGCGGGGCGCCGTTCGCCAAGTGGTTCGTCGGCGGCGAGGTCAACGCGGCCTACAACTGCGTCGACCGACACGTCGAGGCCGGGAACGGCGACCGGGTCGCGATCCACTTCGAGGGCGAGGGTGGCGACACCCGCACGGTCACGTATGCCGACCTGCAGCGTGACGTCGCCAAGGCCGCCAACGCGCTGGAGTCCCTCGGGGTCGCCAAGGGCGACCGGGTCGCCATCTACCTGCCGATGATCCCCGAGGCGGTCGCGGCGATGCTGGCCTGCGCCCGGATCGGTGCACCGCACTCAGTGGTGTTCGGCGGGTTCTCGGCCGACGCCCTGCGCACCCGCATCGCCGATGCGGAGGCCAAGGTCGTCATCACCGCCGACGGTCAGTTCCGTCGCGGCAAGAGCGCCCCGCTCAAGCCCGCGGTCGACGCCGCGGTCGAGGGCGAGACCACCGTGGAGAAGGTCCTGGTCGTGCAGCGGACCAAGGACGCAGTCGACTGGAACGACGACCGCGACGTCTGGTGGCACGACGTCGTCGACTCGGCCAGCGACCAGCACGAGGCCGTCGCCCACGAGAGCGAGCACCCGCTGTTCATCCTCTACACCTCGGGGACCACGGGGAAGCCGAAGGGCATCTTCCACACGACCGGCGGCTACCTGACGCAGGCGGCCTACACGAACTCGGTCGTGCACGACGTGCACCCCGAGACCGACGTCTACTGGTGCACCGCCGACATCGGCTGGGTGACCGGGCACTCCTACATCGTCTACGGACCCTTGGCCAACGGCGCGACCCAGGTCATCTACGAAGGCACTCCCGACACCCCGCACCAGGGCCGCTGGTGGGAGATCGTCGAGAAATACAAGGTCTCGATCCTCTACACCGCACCCACCGCGATCCGGACCTTCATGAAGTGGGGCGACGACATCCCCGCGAAGTTCGACCTGTCGTCGCTGCGGCTGCTCGGCTCGGTCGGCGAGCCGATCAACCCCGAGGCGTGGCTCTGGTACCGCAAGAACATCGGCGGCGGCAGCGCCCCGATCGTCGACACGTGGTGGCAGACCGAGACCGGCGGCATCATGATCAGCCCGCTGCCCGGCGTCACCGACCTCGAGNCAGCCGCTGCACGACCCCGAGGCGGTCGGCTACCTCGTGCTGACCAAGCCGTGGCCGGGCATGCTGCGCGGCATCTGGGGCGACCCGGAGCGCTACAAGGAAACCTACTGGAGCCGGTTCGGCGAGAAGTACTACTTCGCCGGCGACGGCGCGAAGTACGACGCCAAGGGCAACATCTGGCTGCTGGGCCGCGTCGACGACGTCATGAACGTCTCCGGCCACCGGCTCTCCACCGCCGAGATCGAGTCCGCCCTCNCCACCCGACGGTGGCCGAGGCGGCCGTCGTGGGCGCCACCGACGAGACCACCGGCCAGGCCGTCGTGGCCTTCGTCATCCTGCGCGGGGGCGCCGAGGACCACGGCGACGACACAGTGCAGGAGCTGCGCAACCACGTGGCCAAGGAGATCGGGCCGATCGCCAAGCCGCGCTCGATCATGGTGGTCTCCGAGCTGCCCAAGACCCGCTCGGGCAAGATCATGCGCCGCCTGCTGCGCGACGTCGCCGAGAACCGCGAGGTCGGCGACGTCACGACGCTGGCCGACTCCTCGGTCATGAACCTCATCAAGGAGGGCATGTCCACCGCCAAGGAGGACTAGCTGCTGACCGCCGGACGATCAGGTCGCGCGTCGTCCGGCGGCGGTGAGCACGGCCCTGGCGCCTGACCGACCGAGCTGATCGTTCGGCGGCAGGCGGCAGGCGGCCGTCGGCTCGGGTGCGGCCGTCAGCTGGTGCAGAGGCAGAACGGGTGGCCGGCCGGGTCGAGCATGACCCGGAAGGTCGTGCCCGGCTGCTGCGCGTGCTTCGTCGCGCCGAGGGCGATCACGGCCGCCTCGGCGGTGTCGAGGTCGTCGACGACGACGTCGAGGTGCATCTGCTGCGGCACGTCCTGACCCGGCCAGATCGGCGCCTTGTAGTCCTCGACGCCCTGGAACGACAGGCACTGGCCGTAGTCGGCCTTCACGTCGATCCACCCGTCCGACGCGTCGAAGTTGGCGGTGTCGACCGCCCAGTCGAGCATCGCTCCGTAGAAGGTGGCGAGCGCCAACGGGTCGGGACAGTCGAGGACGATGCTGGGGAAGCGTGCGATGGCCATGCCTCGCACGCTACCGGCGGTTGCGGACGATCCCCGTCCTGATCGGCTCCGCGCCCGTCGCGTCCCTGCCCCGTGGGGTTTGGGAGGGGACGGTGCGGGTAGGCCCCCGGTGAAGTGCCATCACCGATCAAAGGAGAACGAACCATGTCTGCTGACGAGAAGGTCGCCAAGGACCTCGTGGAGACCCTCAAGGACGGCCGGAAGGGCTTCGCGTCCGCAGCCGAGAAGCTGCGTGACAGCGACAGCCCCGAGGTCGCCGCGACGTTGGAGCGTCTCTCCGAGCAGCGCGCCGCCTTCGCCCGCGACATCGTGGCCATGGGTCACGCCTACGGTGAGGACGTCGACGAGAGCGGCTCGGTTGCCGGCACCCTGCACCGTGGGTGGCTCGCACTCAAGGACGCGCTGACCGGCGACGATGCCTCCGGCGTCCTCGGGGCCGCTGTCACGGGCGAGGACCACGCAGTGTCGGAGTACGAGAAGGCGCTCGCGGAGGACGACCTCAGCGACGGCTTCCGCGCCGTGGTCCAGCAGCAGCACGCGGCGATCGTGACCGCGCGCGACGAGGTCAAGGCCCTCCAGCGCCTGACCTGAGCGAGGTCCAGCATTGCTCCGAGCGCTCGTCCCACCAGTGGGACGGGCGCTCGGGCGTTGCGGCCTCAGCCGGCCAGCGAGCCCCGGGCGGCGGAGGTGGTGGGTGAGACCGGCATCGGGATCCACTCGCCGCGCGCGACGAGCACCTCGCGCAGCAGGTCCGGTCGGTCGGTGATGATCCCGTCCACCCCGGCATCGAGGAGCCGCACCATCGAGGGCTGGTCGTTGACCGTCCAGACCACGACCTTGACCCCGATCCCGTGCGCGCCCGTCACCAGGCGTTCGACGAACACCTGCACCCGCCCCAGCCGGTCCGGCACGTGCAGGAACTCTGCGGTCGCGAACCGGCGAGCGGGCGGCATACCGGCACGCGCGCAGGTGACCACTGCGGCCAGCGCGCGCCAGCCCAGGGCGGTCCGCACGCCCGGCACCTGCGCGCGCACGACGTCGAGGCAGCCGTCCCAGGCGCCCGCAATGCAGACCCGCTCACGGAAGTCCTTGTGCTGCAACACCTTCGTGAGTGCGCCAACGGCGGACCGCTCCTTGAGGTCGACCGTGAACCTGGCGTCGGGGAAGGCTTCGAGGGCCTCGGTCAGCGTCGGGATCGGTTCGCGCTCCAGGACGCGCAGCTGCCGCAGCTGCGCGAGGGTATGCCGCGCGACCGGGCCACGTCCGTCCGTGACCCGGTCGAGGGTCGCGTCGTGGAAGCAGGCGAGCTGACCGTCGGCGGTGATGCGGACGTCGGTCTCGAGGTAGCGGATGCCGAGGGCGGTCGCCAGACCAAAGGCGGTCAGCGTGTTCTCGGGCGCGAGGGCGGCACCTCCGCGGTGGGCGAGGGCGATGGGTCCGAGCTCGGAGCCGTAGGCCATGACACCAGCGTGCCGGGTGCGGGAGGCCAGAAGCGCGGAAAACGGCCTCTGGCACCACTGTTCACCCCACGGAAGGCAACCGTTCGCCCGATGCTGACCTCCGGTCACCGACCGCCCTGTTGGTAGCGAAACTTCCCGAAATCCGGGTGTTTCGCTACCAACAGGGCGGGAGCGGTCGGGGCTAGGCCGTCGCGCCCCGCATCTCCGCCGAGATCGCTGCCGCCACGGCGTGCATCGGGCCGGCCGCGCCCTCGACGAACGAGTCGGTCATCCGCGGCAGCGGACCGGACACCGACAGGGCCAACGGCTGCGGCGAGCCCGGGATGGCGACGGCGACGCAGCGCACGCCGACCTCCTGCTCGCCCTCGTCGAGGGCATAGCCGCGCTCGCGGGTGCGCCCCAGCTCGGCCGCGAAGGCCTCGGGGTCGGTGATCGTGTGCTCGGTACGGGCCGGCATACCGGTGCGGGCGAGGATCGCCTGCACCGCCTCAGGGTCCATGCCGGCCATGATCGCCTTGCCGACCCCGGTGGAGTGCGGCAGCACCCGGCGACCGACCTCGGTGAACATGCGCATCGAGTTGCGGCTGGCCATCACCTGGCCGATGTAGACCACCTGGTCACCGTCGAGCATCGCGAGGTTGACCGACTCACCGAGCTCGTGGGCCAGCCGCTCCATGTGGGGCCGCGCCCACCGGCTGACCATCCGCGAGGTCGTCTCCCCGAGGCGGATCAGGCGCGGTCCGAGCGAGTACTGGCGCGAGGCCTCCTGCCGGACGTAACCGAGGTCGACGAGGGTCCGCACGAGGCGGTGGATGGTCGGCAGGGGCAGCTGCGCGTCGTTCGCGAGCTGCGACAGGCTGATGACGCCGCCGGCGTCGGCCATCGTCTCGAGGATGGCGAACGCGCGCTCGAGCGACTGGACGCCACCGCCGGTCCTGGGGGCAGGCGTCGAGGCGTCCTCGACGGTCGGTTCGGTGCTCATATATCTCTCCCCAGTCCTTCCCGAATGAGAAGAAGATTTCGTATCATGGAACAATCCTAGTCCGTGAGCCGCCACCGCGGCACGCGACACCACTGACTTCTCCCGAGGATGCGCATGTCCGAGTCCAGCACGCCCACCAGGCAGTCCGCGCCCAGCGTCGTCGTCGACGCCCCCCACGAGGTCGAGCGGAGCGCTTACATCCTGAGTCCGGAGGCGCTGGCCTTCCTCGGTGAGCTGCAGGTGCGGTTCGGGCCCCGCCGCGACGAGCTGCTCCAGGCCCGGCGGTCGCGTCGCGCGGAGGTGTCCCGGACCGGACGGCTCGACTTCCTCGAGGAGACCCGCGCGGTGCGCGAGGGTGACTGGACCGTCGCCCCGGCGCCCGCCGACTTCGCCGACCGCCGGGTGGAGATCACCGGGCCGACCGAGCGCAAGATGGCGATCAACGCCCTCAACTCCGGCGCCAAGGTGTGGCTCGCCGACCTCGAGGACGCCAACACCCCCCACTGGGACAACGTGATCGGCGGCCAGGTCAGCCTATACGACGCGGTCCGCCGCACCATCGAGCTCACCGCCCCGAACGGCAAGCACTACGAGCTCAAGGACCCGGGCGGCATACCCGTCATCGTGCCGCGACCCCGCGGCTGGCACTTCGACGAGGAGCACCTGACCCTCGACGGGCGGCCGCTGGTCGGCGCCCTGGTCGACTTCGGCCTCTACGTCTTCCACAACGCCGCCGAGCTCATCGCGCGCGGCAGTGGCCCCTACTTCTACCTCCCCAAGATGGAGTCCCACCTCGAGGCCCGGCTCTGGAACGACGTCTTCACGTTCGCGCAGGAGTCGTTGGGCATCCCGCACGGCACGGTCCGCGCGACGGTGCTGATCGAGACGATCCCCGCAGCCTTCGAGATGGACGAGATCCTCTACGAGCTGCGCGACCACGCGGCCGGGCTCAACGCCGGGCGCTGGGACTACCTGTTCTCGATCATCAAGTACTTCCGGGACTCCGGGCCGTCGTTCACCCTCCCCGACCGCAACGCCGTGACGATGAACGCGCCGATGATGAAGGCCTACAGCGACCTGCTGGTGCAGACCTGCCACAAGCGCGGGGCGTTCGCGATCGGCGGCATGGCGGCGTTCATCCCGAGCAAGGACCCGGCGGTCAACGAGGCCGCCTTCGCCAAGGTGCGGGCCGACAAGGAGCGCGAGGTGGGTGCCGGGTTCGACGGGTCGTGGGTCGCGCACCCCGGCATGGTCGACCTGTGCAAGGAGATCTTCACCGGCGTCCTCGGTGACTCCCCCAACCAGCTCGCCAAGCAGCGCGACGAGGTCTCGGTCAGCGGCGACGACCTGCTCGACGCGGCCTCGACGCCGGGCGACCGGACGCTGGATGGCTTGCGGGGCAACGTCTCCGTCGGCATCCAGTACCTCCAGGCGTGGCTGCTCGGCAATGGCGCGGTCGCGATCCACAACCTCATGGAGGACGCTGCGACGGCTGAGATCTCGCGCAGCCAGATCTGGCAGTGGCTCAACTCCGGAGCCACCCTCGCCACGGGCGAGACCGTCACCCGCGAGCTCGTCGACGAGGTGGTCGAGAGCGAGTATGCCGCCCTGGTCGAGGCCGTCGGCGACGACGAGACCGTTCGGGGTGCGTTGGAGACGGCGCGGCGGCTGTTCGTCGAGTGCGCGTTGGACCCCGACTTCCCCGACTTCCTGACGCTCCCGGCCTACGCCGAGGTCCTCAAGGCCGAGCGCGCCTGACCGGTTCGATGTGAACACGCCGGGGTTCCCCGGCGTGTTCACATCGAACGGGAAGCAGGATCGTCAGGTGCGGCGGGGCATCCGCCAGCGACCGGCGGCGATCTGGTCGCCCCCGACCCACACGCCGCCGATGTCGGAGGTGGTGCCGAGCGCGAAGACCTTCGAGAGCGCGTCGTCGGCCGACTTGGCGTTCCCGAGCCCGACGGCCAGCGGGTCGCCGGCCTCGGGCAGCAGCCAGATCGCGTCGAACTGCTTGCCCACCGACAGGTCGCCCACCTCGTGGTCGAGCCCGAGCGCACGAGCCCCGGCCGAGGTGCACAGCCAGAGCAGGTGCGCCGAGGTGAGGGGCAGTCCTTCGTCACCCAGCAGGCGCTGCATGAAGTAGGCCTGCAGACCCTCCTTGAGCATCGAGAAACCGGTGCCCGCACCGACATCCGACCCCATGGCGACCTGCACGCCCGCCTCGACGTGACGGCGCAGGGGGAAGAGCCCGCTGCCGAGGGCGGAGTTGCTGGTCGGGCAGTGCGCGACGGAGGCCCCTCGCGCGGCGAGGGTGGCCAGCTCGGGGTCGGTCGGGTGCACGTTGTGGGCCAGCACCGAGCGCGGCGTCACGAGTCCGTGGCGGTCGTAGGTGTCGACGTAGGAGGCGCCGCCGAACAGCTCGGCGACCTCCTTCACCTCGGCGGTGTTCTCGTTGACGTGGGAGGTGAACCAGGAGCCGTCGACCTCGCCGAACGTCGCGGCGCAGGACTCGAGGATCGCGTCGCTCGCAGACAACGAGAAGCGAGGTGTCACGGCATACCGGAGGCGACCCTTGCCGTGCCAGCGTGAGGCGAGGTCACGGGACTCCTGGTAGGCCCGCTCGGGTGTGGTGAGCAGCGGCTCGGGCAGGATCCGGTCGGAGGTGACCAGCCCGGTGGTGACCCGCAGACCCCACAGGTCGGCCGCCTCGAACATCACGTCGACCGCGGAGGCGAAGTGCGACCCGAACACGAGGGCCGTGGTGGTGCCTGCGTCGACGAGCCCGGTGACGAAGTCCCGGGCCACTCCACGGGCCATGTCGACGTCGGCCAGCCGCATCTCCTCGGGGAGGGCGCACTGGTCGAGCCAGTCGAGCAGCGGCATCCCGAGGCCACCGATGACCCGCACCTGCGGGAAGTGGACGTGGGTGTCGACCAGTCCGGGCAGGACCATGCCCTCACGCAGGTCGAGGACGTCCTCGTCGGGGTGCTCTGCCCGTAGCGTCACGAAGTCGCCGCGAGCGACGATCACGCCACGCTCGACGAGCAGCCCGCAGTCGTCCTGGGCCCGGAGCGACCCACCCTCGAAGGGGTCGTCCGGGGTGTCGAGCACGGTGGCCCGGAAGAGCGTCATCGGGCGACCTTCGACGTCTCCGACTCGAACACGCGGACCAGGTCGGCAGCGACACCCAGCGCGATCGTGGCCGGGTCCTTGCCAGTGAGGTCGGGGAGCCCGATGGGGGTCTGGATGCGCGAGAGGTCGGCGTCCGAATGTCCCTCTGCCGCAAGGCGCTGACGGAAACGCGACCACTTGGCTGACGAGCCGATGAGCCCGATCGACCCGAGGTGCGCGCAGCGCAGGGCGCCGTCGCACAGGGCCGCATCTTCCGCGTGGTCGTGCGTCATCACCAGGACGTGCGTGCCCTGGGGCACCTGGCCGAGGACGAGCTCGGGGACCGGCGCGTGGTGGACGTGCACCCGGGCCGTCGAGTCGTCGAGCACGCCGAGCCGGTCGTGACCCAGCTGGTCGGCGCGGGAGTCGACCAGGTGGAGCTCGAGGTCGTGACGGGCGAGGATGCGGGCGAGCTCGAGACCGACGTGGCCGATCCCGAAGATCGCGACCGCAGGCACCACCGCGAGCGGTTCGAGCAGGATCTGCACCTCGCCGCCGCAGCACTGTTGGCCGTGCTCGGCCGGCGCCTTGTCGTTGAGGGACAACGAGATCTGCTCGGGCGCGGCCGCCCCCTCGGCGAGCATCGCGCGAGCTCTGGTGACCGCGGTGGCCTCGAGGTTGCCCCCGCCGATGCTGCCCCACGTCGCACCCACGCCGACGACCATCTTGGCCCCCGCCTCGCGCGGCGAGTGCCCTCGCACCGACGTCAGCGTCACCAGGACACCGGGTCGGCGCTCACGGCGCAACCGCTCGACGGCAGACAGCCACTCCATGGTCACGTCCCCGCCCTCGCCGGCTGGGCGGCCTGCTCGGAGCGCGGTCGCAAGGGCGCGGCGTCGGCGCCGGGCTGGTCGGGCACGACGCCAGGGGCACCTTCGACCATGGCGGTCATGTGCGGCGGTTCGGCGCCGCCCCGCGCCTCCTGGACGGCCCAGAAGACCGCCTCCGGGGTCGCCGGCGAGGCCAGGTCGACGGACGTCCCGGCCGGACCGAACGCGGCCGCGGCCTCGCGCAACGCCTCGCGCACCGAGAACGCCAGCATCAGCGGCGGCTCGCCCACCGCCTTGGAGCCGTAGACCGCGCCGTCCTCGTGGGCCCGCTCCAGCAGCGCCACGTTGAAGACCTCGGGCATCTCGGAGAAGCTCGGCAGCTTGTAGGTGCTCGCCGCCTGGGTGGCCAGCCGACCACGCGACGGCCGGTCCGACTCGTCCCAGCGCAGGTCCTCCAGCGTCAGCCAGCCGGCACCCTGGACGAACGCGCCCTCGACCTGGCCGATGTCGACCAGCGGCGAGAGCGAGTCGCCGACGTCGTGCACGATGTCGACCCGCCGCAGCCGGTAGGCGCCGGTGAACTCGTCGACCTCGACCTCGCTGGCTGCCACGCCGTAGGAGAAGTACTTGAACGGCGACCCGTGCATGGCCGACGAGTCCCAGTGCAGTCCCTCCGTGCGGTAGAAGCCGGCCGCCCACAGCTGGATCCGCTGGAAGTAGGCCTGGTTGACGAGGTCGGCCCACGGCACGGTGGCGCCACCGCCGACCTTGCCGACGTGGCCGTCGCTGAACCGCACGTCGGCCGGGTGCACCCCGAGCCGACCGGCGGCGACAGCCCGCAGCCGCTCGATGATCTGCTCGCAGGCGTCCTTGACTGCCCCACCGTTGAGGTCGGCCCCGGAGCTGGCCGCGGTGGCCGAGGTGTTCGGGACCTTGTCGGTGCGGGTCGGTGCGAGCCGGACGGTCGACAGCGGCACCCCCAGGGTGGTGGCCGCGACCTGGAGCATCTTGGTGTGCAGCCCCTGGCCCATCTCGGTGCCACCGTGGGTGATCAGCACCGACCCGTCCTTGTAGACGTGGACGAGTGCGCCGGCCTGGTTGAACGACGTGAAGTTGAACGAGATCCCGAACTTCACGGGCGTCATCGCCAGGGCGCGCTTGGAGTGCTCGTGCGAGGCGTTGTATGCCGCGATGTCGGCCTTGCGCGTCGCGACGTCACCGGTCGTGAGCACCTGCTCCCAGCAGATCGCGACCCGCTCGGGGTGGCGGACCGGCTGGCCGTAGGGAGTCGACTGCCCGTCGACGTAGAAGTTGCGGGACCGCAGCTCGATCGGGTCGATGCCCAGCTGGGGCGCGCACCGGCCGAGGATGTCCTCGATGACGAGCATGCCCTGCGGCCCGCCGAATCCGCGGAACGCGGTCTGCGACGTCTTGTGGGTCTTGGCGATCCGGCCGTTCACCCGCACGTTGGGGATCCAGTAGGCGTTGTCGATGTGGCAGAGGGCCCGGGCCAGGACGGGCTCGGAGAGGTCGAGGCTCCAGCCACCGTCGGAGGTGAGCGTGGCATCGAGGGCCTGCAGCCGACCGGTGTCGTCGAAGGCGACCCGCCACTGGGCGTGGAACCCGTGCCGCTTGCCCGACATGGTCATGTCCTGGGTGCGGTTGAGCCGCAACCGCACCGGACGCCCGGTGAGCGTCGACCCGAGGGCCGCGATCGCGGCATACCCGTGGGGCTGCATCTCCTTGCCCCCGAAGCCGCCGCCCATCCGCAGGCACTGGACGGTGACGGCGTGGCTGTGCAGGCCGAGGACGTGGGCGACGATGTCCTGCGTCTCGGTCGGGTGCTGCGTCGAGCTCTGGACGAAGATCTGGCCGTTCTCGTCGACCAGCGCGATCGAGCAGTGCGTCTCGAGGTAGAAGTGCTCCTGCCCTGCGAACTCGAACTCGCCGCTGTAGACGTGCGCCGCACCGGCGAACCCGGCCTCGATGTCACCGCGCTCCATGTGCGGCTGCCCGCCCTGGAAGCTGCCCGCCTCGATCGCCTCGTGCACCGTCACCAGCGACGGCAGCGGCTCGTAGTCGACCTCGACCGCGAGCGATCCCAGCCGGGCGGCCTCGAGCGTCTCGCCGAGCACCCAGCACACGGCGTGACCGAAGAACATGACCTCCGACGGGAACAGCGGTTCGTCGTGCTTGACCCCGGCGTCGTTCACGCCGGGGACGTCCTCAGCGGTGAGCACCCGCACGACTCCCGGGACCTCGAGCGCGGGCGACGGGTCGAGCCTCGTGATGCGGGCATGGGCGTGCGGGGCCTGCACCGGGTGGGCGTGCAGGATGCCGTGCGTGCGGACCGCGAGGTCGTCGGTGTAGAGCGCCTCGCCGGTCACGTGCAGCGACGCGGCCTCGTGGGGGATCTCCTGCCCGACCACGGGATTGGCTGGGCGTTCGGACAGGGCGCTCATGCTCCGACCTCCTGCTGCGTCGCGGTCTCGGCATGGAGCTTCAGGAGCGCGGTGCCGAGCGTCGCCGTGCGGTATGCCGCGCTGGCGCGGTGGTCGTCCATGGGCGTGCCTTCGGCGCGCATCACCGCTGCCGCCTCTCGGACGACGTCAGCGCTCCACGCCCGGCCCTCGAGCGCGGCCTCGGTGGCCAGCGCCCGGATGGGGGTGGCGGCGACGCCGCCGAGGCCGATGCGCGCCTTGGTGACGACCCCCTCGCGGAGGTCGAGCGCGAAGCCGACCGCCACGCTGGAGATGTCGTCGAACCGGCGCTTGGCGATCTTGTGGAAGGCGGTGACCTCACTGAGCGGCAACGGGATCCGCACGGCGCGGATGAGCTCGCCCTCGCGCTTGACGGTCTGGCGGTAGCCGGTGAAGTAGTCGGCCAGGGGCACCTCGCGCTCGCCGTCGGCCGACGCGAGCACGACCAGGGCTTCCAGCGCGAGCAGCGCGGGCGGGGTGTCGCCGATGGGAGACCCGGTGCCGAGGTTGCCGCCGATGGTCGCGCCATTGCGGATCAGTCGAGAGGCGAACTGCGGGAACATCTTGTCCAGCAACGGGACCCGCCCCGCCAGGCCGCGCTCGACCTCGCTCAGGCTGAGGGCGGCGCCGATCTCGACGGAGTCGTCACCGACCGACAGTGTCCGGAGCTCGGGCAGCCGGTCGATGCCGATCGCGAACGGGGTCCGCGCGCCCCGGATGTTGACCTCGACGCCCCAGTCGGTGGCGCCGGCCACGAGGACGGCGTCGGGGTGGTCGGCCAAGAGGGAGAGCGCCTCGGTGAGGTCCCCGGGGCGCGCGTAGGTGCCCGTGGCGCCGTCGAGCCGGGTGGCACGGGCTACCGGCGGGGCGGCGGCCAGCCGCGCGGCATACGGGTCGTCGTCAGCGGGCGCGCCGAGGGCGTAGGCGGCGTCGCGGATCGGCCGGTAGCCCGTGCAGCGACAGAGGTTGCCCGACAGGGCGTGCAGGTCGAAACCGTTGGGTCCGTGCTCGTGGTCCGGTGCGTTGCCGGGGTCGTTTGCCGTGGCGGCAGGCTCGTGGCCGTTCTGTGACGGGTCCGGAGTCGCGGCAGTAGCGGCGCAGCGACCCTCGCGGTAGTACTCAGCGGCCATGCTGCAGATGAAGCCCGGCGTGCAGTAGCCACACTGCGACCCGCCGCGGACCGCCATCTCGCGCTGCACCGGGTGGAGCGCGTCGGGACGGCCGAGCCCTTCGGAGGTCACGACCTCCTGGCCGTCGAGCGCGGCGACCGGGACCAGGCACGCGTTGATGGCCGTCCACTGGGTGCCCGACCCCTCGGTGGGACGAGCCACCATGATCGAGCAGGCGCCGCACTCCCCCTCGGCGCAGCCCTCCTTGGCGCCGGTCAGGCCCTGGGCCCTGAGCCAGTCGAGGGTCGTCGTGCTCGGGTCGGTGCCGTCGAGCGCGCGGGGCGCGCCGTTCACCGTGACCCGGTGCTCTCCCATAGCGTGAAGCTCGTCAACAGCGTGGGTGTCGGCTGGCGCCATCTCTACTCCCGTCGCCCCGTCCTTGGGGACCATCATCCCCCAGGCGTCACCGCCAGGGGGCATGGTTGCTGACAGGAGTGGGTCCGCCGGTTATCCATGCCGAACGACGGCCCTGTCGTTGGTTCCTGAGCACGATACTTCTCAACAAACTGTTGAATCAAGGGTTCGGGGCGACTGTTTCACCCACTGGTTAGCGGCGGCCGAAGCCCTGCAGCACCCCGGTGTAGGCCTTCGGGGGTGGCGGGGCGAGCTCGCCGTGCGTCGAGGCGTGCAGGCCCAGCCGCACGACGCTCTCGGCCAGCAGGGTCCCGGCCGCGACGCCGTCGACGACCGGCACGCCCAGCTGCTCGGTGAGCAGCTCGGGCAGGCCGGCCATCCCCGCGCACCCGAGCACGATCGCGTCGGAGCCGTCCGCCGCGAGGGCGTTCTTCGCGAAGGCGAGGATCACGGCATACGTGCGGTCGCGGTCCTCCTCGAGCTCGAGGACGGGGATGTCGCACGCGTGCACGCCCGCGCACTGGCGCTCCAGGCCGTAGGTGCGGGTGAGGTCCCGGGCGCGACCCACCGTGCGGCTCATCGTGGTGACGACCGAGAAGCTCCGCCCCAACAGCGAGGCGGTCTTCATCGCCGCCTCGGCGATGCCGATGACCGGCCTGGACGCCGCCTCCCGGGCGGCGTCCAGACCGGGGTCCCCGAAGCAGGCCAGGACGAAGGCGTCCGCCTGCTGGTCTGCGCGGATGACCTCGAGCAGCCCGGGCACGGCGAGGGCCTCGTCGTAGTGGCTCTCGATCGAGGCCGGCCCCATCGACGGTGTGCGGGCCGTGACGACGGTGTCGGGGCCGGCCACCCGCCGCGCCTCGGCCTCGATGAGCGCGGTCATCGACTCCGTGGTGTTGGGGTTGACGACGGTGAGACGGACGGTCACTTCACACACGTCTTCGCGTCGAGCGGGCTGTCGCTGACACCCATCCGCGGCGCGAGCAGGGCGTAGGCCGCGAAGCCCAGGCCGCAGCCGATGAACCACGAGTAGTCGTCGAACCGGTTGATGCCGGGGACGAACACCGCCGCCACGGCGCCGGCCGCAGCGATCGCGGTCGCCCAGATCGCGGGCGGGTTGTAGCCCCGCTTGTAGTGGTAGGCGCCGCCCTCGTCCATGGTGAACAGGTCGTCGACGCACACCCGCTGCTTGTGCACGACGTAGTAGTGCGCGATGAGGACCCCGAACAACGGGCCGATGAAGGCGCCCAGGGTGTCGAGCGTGTAGTGGATCGTCTCAGGGCTCTTGTAGAGGTTCCACGGCGTCAGCAGGACCGAGCCGACCGCGGCGATCATGCCGCCCATCCGCCAGCTGATCTTCTGCGGGCTCACGTTGGAGAAGTCGAACGCGGGCGAGACGAAGTTGGCGACGATGTTGATCCCGATCGTGGCCGTCGTGAAGGTCAGGGCGGCGAGGACGAGGGCGAAGGTGTTGTCGATGTGACCGACGGTCTCCACCGGGTCGGTGATCAGCTTGCCGTAGACCGGCAGGGTGGCCGCGGCGGTGAGCACGGTCAGCAGCGAGAAGAAGACGAAGTTGATCGGCAGGCCCCAGAAGTTGCCCTTCTTCACGGCCTGGAAGGTGCGGCCGTAGCGCGAGAAGTCACCGAAGTTCAGCATCGGCCCGGAGAAGTACGAGACCACCAGGGCGGTCGCCGCGAGCATCGTCGTGAAGACCTTGCCGCCGGACAGCTCGTGGTCGGAGAGGTTGAGGTTGACGCTCCAGCCGGCCTTCGACAGCAGGTAGACGCAGAGCGCGATCATCACGACGTAGACGGCCGGGCCGGCGAAGTCGATGAACTTGCGGATCGTGTTCATGCCGGTCCAGAAGACCGCCGCCTGCGCCACCCAGAGCAGCGCGAACGTCGCGTAGCCCAGCGTCGACAGGCCGAGGAACCCGTGCTGGCTCACGTCGGCGTACGGCTCGAGCCCGGGCCACATCCGCACCAGCAGGATGTCGAGAGATGCCGAGGCGAGGTAGGTCTGGATGCCGTACCAGGCCACCGCGATCAGCCCGCGGATGATGGCGGGGATGTTGGCGCCGAGCACCCCGAACACCGACCGGCAGATCACCGGGTAGGGGACGCCGGTGCGCTGGCTGGGCTTCGCGACGAGGTTGCAGAAGAACAGCACGATCGTGATGCCGACGATCAGGCACACGAACACCTGCCAGCTGGTGAGGCCCAGCGCGAAGAGGCTGCCGGCGGTGATGTAGCCACCGACGCTGTGCACGTCGGACATCCAGAACGCGAAGATGTTGTACCAGGACCAGGTCTGGTCCTTCAGGGGCGCAAGGTCCTCGTTGGTCAGCCGCCGGTCGTAGCTGGGTTTGATCAGACCCGTGCCCGCCCCGTGGTCGTGCTCACCGTGGTGCGTGGCGAAGCCTGCCTCTGCGGCAGCTTCCTCGGTCAATGGTGTGTCAATGCCGGCCATCGGTCCTCCAAGTTTTCTGTGTTACGAGAACCTTAGGGAGACAACGGTTTCCGGCATATGTCCTGAACCGTATATCTGCGTATATCCGGCAACACTGCGTTAACGTCGACAGGTGCGCACAGGCCGCGGACCCACCCGCACAGCGGGTGGCGGATGCAGACGCACAGGGGGCCGGGTCAGTCGTCGCTGAGGCTGGAGATGCAGGCGGTGAGCCGGCTGTGGTGTGCCGCCGCGACGGCTGTGAGCCAGGCGGCGTCACGAGCGACGAACGCGTTGAGCATCTCCTCGTGGTCCGCGCGCAGCTCTGCCCTGTCCTCGGCACTGACCCGCATCATCGTCTGCACCGGCTCGGTGAGGTTCCACGCGATCTCGAGCATGTGGAGCAGGCGCGGCATGTGGCACGGCGAGAGCAGGGCCTCGTGGAACTCGCGGCTGGCGCGCTGGAAGCCGGCGGCGTCCTGGGCCGCCACAGCCGCGCCCAGCCCTTGGTGGACGGCCCTGGCGCGGGCGTCGTCGGTGGGAGTCGCCTGGCGCACGGCCGCCTCCAGTGCGGCCGCCTCCAGGGCGCCGCGCACGATGTAGAGCTCGTCCAGCTCTGCCTGCGAGAGCGCGGTGACGGTGTAGCCGAGTCGCGGCTGGTGTTCGAGGAGTCCTTCGCCCAGCAGGGTCTTAAGCGCCTCGCGCACGGGGATCAGGCTCACGCCGAAGAAGGCAGCCACATCGTCGAGCGGGATCGGGCTCCCCGGCGGCACAGCACCGGACGCGATGACACGGCGCAGCTCGGAGAGCACCTGCGGTCCGGAGACGTAGGCGTCCTCACGCGTCAGGAGGCTGACGATCCCCGACTGCCGCCGCGGCTGCGCCATGGTGCACCTACACGAACTGGCGGCTGAGGACCGCGTGCCGGTTGACGTCCTTGTAGAGCAGGTAGCGGAACCGGCCCGGCCCCCCGGCGTAGCAGGCCTGCGGGCAGAAGGCCCGCAGCCACATGAAGTCACCCTCCTGCACCTCGACCCAGTCGTTGTTGAGCAGGTAGACCGCCTTGCCCTCGAGGACGTAGAGGCCGTGCTCCATCACGTGGGTCTCGGGGAACGGGATCGCCCCGCCCGGCTCGAAGTTCACGATGTTGACGTGCATGTCGTGTCGCACGTCGGTCGGGTCCACGAACCGCTGCGTGGTCCACACCCCGTCGGTGCCCGGCATCTCGCCACCCTCGACGTCGGACTCGTTGGTCACGAACGCCTCGGGCACGTCGACCCCCTCGACGACCTGGTAGGCCTTGCGGATCCAGTGGAACGTCGCGGTCGCGTCGCCGCGGTTGTGCAGCGTCCACGCCTGGCCCGGCGGGAGGAACACGTAGCCGCCGGTGGCCAGCTCGTGCGTCTGCTCCCCCAGCGTCAGCGTCAGCCCGCCCGCGACGACGAAGAGCACCCCCTCGGCCCCCGGATCCGCCTCGGGCCGGTCGGAGCCACCGCCCGGGGAGACCTCGACGATGTACTGCGAGAACGTCTCCGCGAACCCCGAGAGCGGTCGGGCGATGACCCACAGCCGTGTGCCGTCCCAGAACGGCAGGTTGCTCGTGACGATGTCGGTCATCGTCCCCCGTGGCAGGACGGCGTACGCCTCGGTGAACACCGCGCGGTCCGTGGTGAGCTGGGTCTGCGGCGGCAGACCCCCGGCGGGGGCGTAGTAACGGGGGGTGGTCATTGCTGTCCTCTCGTGAGCAGCCGACCGCGCGGGTCAGCCTCGATGTCGACCGGTGTGCCGTGCAGCCAGGTCTGGCGCACCGCCCCGGTGAGCGTGCGGCCGGCATACGCCGACACGGGGTTCTTGTGGCGCAGGGACGCGACGTCGACGGTGAACGACTCGTCGGGTGCGAAGACGACGAGGTCGGCTGTGGCGCCGACCGCGATCCGCCCGCGGTCGGTGAGGCCCACCTGGTCGGCCGGCCCCTCACCCATCCAGCGCACGACGTCGACGAGCGAGTGCCCTCGCTCGCGCGCCTCGGTCCAGACCGCCGGGAGGCCGAGCTGGAGGCCGGCGATCCCGCCCCACGCCTCGCCGAAGTCGCCGGAGTCGAACCGCTTGAGGTCCTCGGTGCACGGCGAGTGGTCGGAGACCACGGTGCGGATCACGCCGTCCTCGAGCCCGGCCCAGAGCCGGTCCTGGTTGTCGTGCTCACGGATCGGCGGGCAGCACTTGAACTGCGTCGCCCCGTCGGGGATCTCCTCGGCGTCGAGGGTCAGGTAGTGCGGGCAGGTCTCGACCGACAGCCGCAACCCCTCCGCCTGGGCCTTGGCGATCAACGGGATCGCGTCGGCGTCGGACAGGTGCAGGATGTGCGCCCTGCCACCGGTCTCCCGCGTCGCGTCGATCACCTCGGCGATGGCCCGCTCCTCGGCCTCCTTGGGACGTGAACCCAGGAACCCGGCATACCCCTGGCCGTGCGGTTGCGGTGCGGACTCGATGGTCTGCTCGTCCTCGGCGTGCACGATGACGAGGCCGTCGAAGGTCGCCGTCTCGGCGAGCGCCTCGCGCAGCTCGGCCGCCGACAGGTGGGGGAACTCGTCGACGCCGGAGTGGAGCAGGAAGCACTTGAACCCGAAGACGCCGGCCTCGTGGAGCGGTCGCAGGTCGGGCAGGTTGCCGGGCACGGCACCGCCCCAGAACCCCACGTCGACGTAGGCCTGGTCGCGGGCGACGGCCCGCTTCTCCTCGAGGGCCGCCACGTTCACCGTCGGCGGGATCGAGTTGAGCGGCATGTCGATGATCGTCGTGACGCCACCGGCCGCCGCCGCCCGGGTGGCGCTGGCGAAGCCCTCCCAGTCGGTGCGGCCCGGCTCGTTCACGTGGACGTGGGCGTCGACGAGGCCGGGGAGCAGCACCTCGTCGTCGGCCAGCTCGACCATGCGGGCGCCGGGCACCTCGGCGTCGTAGGGGTCGATCGCGACGATGCGTCCGCCCGCGACGGAGACTGCGACCGCGACCTCTGCACCGTCGACCACCGCCCGCCTCGCCCGCAGGACCACCTCTGCCGTCACGCCCGACCTCTTCCCGGAGCCGTCCACCGAACCTGTCATGACCGTAATCCCTGCCTCAGCTCGCCGCTGCCGGTGTGGCCGAACGGGCGTGGTCGACGACCCGGCTCCGGTGGCTCCCGAGGACTCCTCCGTCGACGACCACGACGTCGCCGTGGCGCAGGTAGGGGCGCGGCTCGGGCTGGCCCATGGCCACTCCGGCCGGGGTGCCGGTGATGACCAGGTCACCTGGCTCGAGGGTCATCAGGCCGCTGACGTAGCAGAGCAGCTCACCGACGGAGAACAGCATGTCGCCGGTCGACCCGTCCTGGCGCGGGCTGCCGTTGACCGACAACCGCAGCCTGACGTCGGCGGGGTCGCCCAGCTCCTCGGGCGTGACCAGCCACGGGCCGACCGGGCAGAAGGTGTCGGCCGACTTGCCCTTGGTCCAGGTGCCGCCCCGCTCGAGCTGGAGCGCGCGGTCGGAGACGTCGTGGGCCAGCACGTAGCCGGCAACCGCCTCCAGCGCGCGGTCGTGGTCGCGCTCGTGGGTGAGCGGGGCACCGAGGACGACACCGAGCTCGACCTCGTAGTCGGTCGTGACCGACTGGGGCAGCAGCCGGATGTCGTCGGTGTGGCCGCAGACCGCCGTCGGCGCCTTGAGGAACACGACCGGCTCGGCGGGCAGCGGCACCCTCGCCTCGGCAGCGTGGTCGCGGTAGTTGAGGCCGATGCCGACCACCTTGCCCGGGCGGGTGAAGGGCGCACCGAACCGCAGGTCCTCCCCGCGCGAAAGGCGTGGCAGCGCAGCAGTATCGACGGTGTCGAGCCGGCCGAGGAAGGCGGCGTCGATGTCGGGTGTCACAGTGGACAGGTCGAGGAGAGAGCCGTCGCCGGCGACGACCACTGGACTCTCGGCCCCAGGTGGACCGACCCTGGCGAACCTCACAGCGCACCTCCGAGGTGCTCGCGCGCGATGCGCGCGCCGATCCGCTCGAGGAGTGGTCCCGGTGCGTCGAGCGCCTCCTGCCGCGTGGCCCCTTCGTCGACGAGTGCGTATGCCGCGTGCAGGCCTGCGGCTCCCAGCTCGGCAGGCGTGAGCGTGACCTGACCGGCCACCGCCACGGCCGGCACGCCCTTGTCGCGCGCCAGCGCGGCCACGGCGGCTGGGGCCTTGCCGTGCAGGGTCTGGGCATCCAGCGATCCCTCGCCGGTCACGACGAGGTCGGCCCCGGCGAGGGCGTCACGGAGGCCGGTCAGCTCGAAGACGAGCTCGGCCCCTGGTCGGGTCGTCGCGCCGAGCACGGCCAACAGCGCGAAGCCGACCCCTCCTGCGGCTCCTGCTCCTGGTGCGTTGCGCTGGTCGCGACCGGTGGCCCGCGCCACCAGGTCGGCCCACCGGGTCAGGGCGGAGTCCAGCAGCTCGACGTCCTCGGGGCCGGCGCCCTTCTGCGGGCCGTAGACCGCGGCCGCACCGCGACTCCCCGTGAGGGGGTTGTCGACGTCGCACGCCACGACCAGCTCCGCCTCGGCCAGGCCGCGGTGGAGCCCGCTCAGGTCCAGCCGGGCGGCGTCGAGCAGCCCGGCTCCCCCGGGGCGCACCTCGCTCCCGGTCGCGGTGTGGATGGTGGCACCGAGCGCCTGGAGCAACCCGGCCCCACCGTCGGTGCACGCGCTCCCGCCGATGGCGACGACCACGCGGCGGGCGCCGGCGTCCAGGGCGGCGGCGATCAGCTCGCCGGTCCCCCTGCTGGAGGCCTCGAGCGGGGCTGCCCGGCCACCCGGCAGCTGCGCGAGCCCGGAGACCTCCGCCAGCTCGACCACCGCCCCGGCGCCGCGGACCCCGTAGGCCGACTCACACGGCATACCCGTCGGGCCGGTGGCCTGCACCGGCACCCGCGTGAACCCGGCAGCCGCTGCCGCGGCGAGGGTGCCGTCGCCCCCGTCGGCGACGGGGACGACGACCACCTCGGCGTCGGGGCGGACCGAGCGCAGGCCGTCCGACAGGTACCCCGCGACCTCAGCGGCCGTCAGGGTGCCCTTGAACTTGTCGGGGGCGAGCAGGACGCGGGGCATCGGCGGCCCTAGTCCAGGTTGGCGAAGAGCGCGGTCGGGGCGTCGGCGCCGCCGGCGGCCAGCTCCTCGAACTCGGTCACACCGTCGATGGACAGGCCCATCGAGACGTTGGTGACCCGCTCGAGGATGACCTCGACGACGACCGGCACGCGGTACTCCTGCGCCATGGCCTTGGCCTTCTCCAGCGCGGGCGCGATCTCCTCGGGGTCGAAGACGCGGATCGCCTTGCAGCCCAGTCCTTCGACGACCTTGACGTGGTCCACGCCGTAGCCGCCGACCTCGGGGCTGGTGAGGTTGTCGAACGACAGCTGGACGCAGTAGTCCATGTCGAAGCCGCGCTGCGACTGCCGGATCAGGCCGAGGTAGGCGTTGTTCACCAGGACGTGGATGTAAGGGATGTTGAACTGCGCCCCGACCGCCAGCTCCTCGATCATGAACTGGAAGTCGTAGTCACCGGAGAGGGCGACGACGGTCTCGTCCGGGACCGCCGTGGCGACCCCCAGCGCGGCCGGGACGGTCCAGCCGAGCGGGCCGGCCTGCCCCGCGTTGATCCAGTGCCGGTCCTTGTAGACGTGCAGCAGCTGGGCCGCCTGGATCTGGGATAGGCCGATCGTCGAGACGTAGCGGACGTCCTTGCCGAACGCGCGGTTCATCTCCTGGTAGACCCGCTGCGGCTTGACCGGTGTGACGTCGAAGTTGGTCTTGCGCCACATGGTCGCCTTGCGGTCGCGGCAGGACTGCGCCCACGCGGTGCGGTCGGCCAGGCGGCCGGCCTCGCGCCGCTCGCGGGCGACCTCGACGAAGAGCTGGAGGGCTGCCTTCGCGTCGGAGACGATCCCGTAGTCGGGCGCGAAGACGCGGCCGATCTGGGTCGGCTCGATGTCGACGTGCACGAACGTGCGGCCCTTCGTGTAGGTCTCGACGTCACCGGTGTGGCGGTTGGCCCAGCGGTTGCCGATGCCGAGGACGAAGTCCGACTCGAGCATGGTGGCGTTGCCGTAGCGGTGGCTGGTCTGCAGTCCGACCATGCCGGCGTTGAGCTCGTGGTCGTCGGGGATGGTGCCCCAGCCCATGAGCGTCGGGATGACGGGCACCCCGGTCAGCTCGGCCAGCTCGACCAGCAGGTCAGCCGCGTCGGCGTTGATGATGCCACCGCCGGCGACGATCAGCGGTCGCTCGCTGGCGGCCAGCAGGTCGAGCGCCTTCTCGACCTGGGGGCGGGTGGCAGCCGGCTTGTAGGTCGACAGCGGCTCGTAGGTCTCGACGTCGAACTCGATCTCGGCCATCTGGACGTCGATGGGCAGGTCGATCAGCACCGGGCCCGGGCGTCCCGAGCGCATCAGGTGAAAGGCCTGCTGGAAGGTGCCGGGGACCTGGGCCGGCTCGAGGACCGTGACCGCCATCTTGGTGAGCGGCTTGGCGATCGAGGCGATGTCGACGGCCTGGAAGTCCTCCTTGTGCAGCTTGGCGACCGGCGCCTGGCCGGTGATGCACAGGATCGGGATCGAGTCGGCGCTGGCCGAGTACAGCCCGGTGATCATGTCGGTGCCGGCGGGACCGCTCGTGCCGACACAGACGCCGATGTTGCCGGCCTTGGCTCGGGTGTAGCCCTCGGCCATGTGGGAGGCGCCCTCGACGTGGCGGGCCAGCGTGTGGTGCAGGCCGCCATTGGTCTTCATCGCCTTGTAGAAGGGGTTGATCGCCGCTCCGGGCAGGCCGAAGACGTTCGTCACCCCTTCCTTCTTGAGGATCTCGACGGCCGCTTGGGCCGCGGTCATGCGTGCCATGGTGGTGCTCCTGGGTTTGCTGTCCCCGGTTCGATGTAAACGCGCCGGTGAATCCCGGCAGGTTTACATCGAATGGGAGGAGTGGAAAGGAAGTTCGGGAAGGGTCAGGGGGTCTGACCGGAGAGGCGCTGGACCCCGCGCAGCAGGGCCGAGTGGTCGAGGCCGCCGTCGCCGTTCGCCCGGGCCGAGGCCATCAGCTGGGCGACGAGCCCACCGAGGGGTACGACCACCCCGGCCTCGCGCGCTGCGCTGGTCACGATCCCGAGGTCCTTGTGGTGCAGGTCGATCCGGAACCCCGGCTCGAACGACTTCTTGGCCATGTTGTCGCGCTTCTGGTCGAGCACCTTGGAACCGGCCAGACCGCCGCCGAGCACGTCGAGGGCGGGTCCGAGGTCGACGCCGTACGCCTCGAGGAAGACCACCGCCTCGGCCAGCGCCTGGATGTTGGCCGCGACGATGAGCTGGTTGGCGGCCTTGACGGTCTGTCCCGCGCCGTTGCCACCCACGTGGACGATGGTCTTGCCGACCGCGTCGAAGAGGGGCTTGGCCTCCGCGAAGTCCTCGGCCGAGCCGCCGACCATGATCGACAGGGCGGCGTTCTTGGCGCCCGCCTCGCCACCGGAGACCGGGGCGTCGAGGAGCCGGAACCCCTTGGCCTGCGCGGCCTTCGCGAGCTCGACCGTGACGTCCGGGCGGATGCTGGAGAAGTCGATCACCAGCGTGCCCTCCTTGGCGTTGGCGAAGACGCCGTCCTCGCCCAGCAGCACGTCCTGCACGTCGGGGCTGTCGGGCACCATGACCGCGACCACCTGGGCGTCGCGCACGGCATCGGCGACGGATGCGGCTGCGGTGCCACCGGCGTCCACGAGCGGCTGGGTCTTGTCGGGGTGCAGGTTGTAGCCGATGACGTCGTGCCCGGCGTCCTGGAGGTGGACGGCCATGGGGCTGCCCATGATGCCGAGTCCGATGAAGGCGATGGTGGTCATGTCGTGCTCCTTGGTGGTGCGGTTCGAGGTGTTCGGGGACCGGAATCCGGTAGCTGATTACCTCGAACGCGTGGGAGGGGGTGGTGGCTTGGTCAGGCGCCGCGGCGTTCGCGCGGCAGCCAGCCGAAGCTCTCTGGAGTGGTCGCGGTGGTGGGCTTGTACTCCAGACCCACCCACCCGGCATACCCGCTCGCGGCGAGGGCGCCGAGGTGGCGCTGGAGGTCGAGGTCACCCGAGCCCGGCTCGCCGCGGCCCGGCGCATCGGCGATCTGCACGTGAGCCGTGTGGCCGGTGTATGCCGCGATGGCCGCGTCGAGGTCGTCGCCGTTGGCGGCCAGGTGGTAGAGGTCGAGCAGGAAGGCGACGTTGCTCGCTCCCGTGGCCCGCACGTCGTCGACGACAGCCACGGCGTCAGCCGCGGTGCGCAACGGGTAGGGCTTGGGGCCGCTGACCGACTCGACGAGGACGGTCGCCCCGATCCGGTCGGCTGCCTTGGCGGCGAACGCGATCGACTCGCGGCCGAGCTCGTCCTGCTCCTGCGCCGACACCCCCTCGACCCGGTTGCCGAAGAGGGCGTTGAAGGCCGAGGCACCCAGTCGCTCGCCGATGCCCACGGTGACGTCGACGTTGTCGCGGAACTGCTGCACGCGGTCGGGGATGGAGAGGACTCCACAGTCCGGCCCAGCCAGGTCGCCGGCGAAGAAGTTCAGGCCGACCAGCTGCACCCCGGCGTCCTCGACGGCGCCGGCGAAGGCGTCGAGCTCGCGGTCACCGGGCACCGGTTGGTCGGGCCACGGCCACCAGAACTCGACGGCGTCGAAGCCTGCGGCCTTCGCGGCGGCGGGCCGCTCGAGGAGCGGCAGCTCGGTGAACAGGATCGAGCAGTTCACCTCGTAGCGCAGTCCGTGGTCCGTCACGATGATCTCCTTTTGGCTTTCCATGTAATTCCGTATTGTGGAAGTCATTTTCCAACTAGTGAGAGAGTAAGACTCATCCCGTCGAGGCGTCAAGACCGGGCAGGCTGGCGTCTCAGCGGGTGGCGGAGATATATCCGGCCGAGTCGCGGTGCCGGGCGAGCAACCGCTCCCCTGCCGAGACCGCCTGTGCCGCAAGCGATTCCTCATCGCCCGTGACGAGCCGGTCGCGGGACACGACGGATCTGCCGCCGACGAGCAACAGCTCCAGTGGGGGCTGCGAGCCGAGCACGAGGGCAGCCACCGGGTCGACGATGCCGGCATGACCCAGGCCGTCGAGCCGCCAGAGGGCGATGTCGGCCTGCTTGCCGACCTCCAGGGAGCCGATCTGGTCGTCCCAGCCGAGCACCCGGGCGCCACCGATCGTGGCGAGCTCGAGTGCGTCACGCACTCCGAGCGCCTCCGGGCCGCCCCTGGCGCGGGCGAAGAGCAAGGCGTGACGCGCCTCCTCGACCAGCGAGGACGCCTCGTTCGATGCCGCGCCGTCCACCCCGAGCCCGACCGGCACTCCAGCGTCACGCAGGTCGCGGGTGCGGGCGATGCCGGCGCCGAGGCGGGCGTTCGACGACGGGCAGTGGGCGACGCCGGTGCCGGTGGCCGCCAACGTGCCGATCGCCGGGTCGTCGAAGTGGATGCCGTGCGCGAGCCACACATCGTCGCCGAGCCAGCCGAGCGACTCCAGGTAGGCCAGCGGGCTGAGCCCGAACCGCTCCGCGCAGTAGCGCCCCTCGTCGACCGTCTCGGCCAGGTGGGTGTGCAGCCGCACCCCACGGTCGCGGGCCAGCGCCGCCGACTCGCGGAGAAGGTCTGCGGTCACCGAGAAGGGCGAGCACGGGGCGACCCCGATTCGCAGCATCGAGTCGGGTGACGCGTCGTGGTGGGCGTCGACCGCGGCCGCCGTCGCGGCCAGGATCGTGTCGAGGTCCTCGACCACGTGGTCGGGCGGCAGCCCGCCCTGGCTCTGACCGAGGTCCATCGAGCCCCGGGTCGCCAGGAACCGCAGGCCGATTCGCCGCGCAGCCTCCACCTCGGCCCCCAGGACGTCACCACCGTGGGTGGGGAAGACGTAGTGGTGGTCCATCGACGTCGTGCAGCCGGTGCGCGCGAGCCAGCCCAGGCCTGCTGCTGCAGCAGCACCCACGACGTCCTCGTCGATGCCGCCCCAGACCGGGTAGAGCTCCGTCAGCCAGCCGAAGAGCGTGGCATCGACCGCCAGCCCGCGCGTGGCCCACTGGTAGAGGTGGTGGTGGGTGTTGACCAGGCCCGGGGTGGCCAGGCAACCCGTGGCATCGACCACGTCTGCTTCGCTGCCATCGTCGACGTAGCGACCCGCAGCGACGGCGACGATGCGCGTCCCTTCGACGACGAGGTGGCCGACGGCGTGCTCCGTACGGGCCGGGTCCATCGTCACCACCGTGCAACCGTCCAGGACCTTGCGGGGGACGGTCGACATGGTCACGACCCCCGGTAGGTGGAGTAGCCGAACGGGTTGAGCAGCACCGGCACGTGGTAGTGCTGGTCGGCGTCGGCGATCGTGAACACCACGACCACCTCGGGGTAGAACGCCTCGACCCCACGCGCCGAGAAGTAGCCACCCGAGGCGAACCTGAGCCGGTAGTCGCCAGCTTCCAGGCGCTCAGGGCCGATGCTGCCGACCCGGCCGTCCCCGTCGGTGATGCCGTCGCCGAGCAGGTCGTTCGAGAGGCCCGTTCCCGCAACGGACTCCAGCACGACCGTGATGCCGGCGGCCGGCTTCCCGAGACTGGTGTCGAGGACGTGCGTGCTGAGGGTTCCCATCAGGAGGCCACCTGTCGGAGTCGGAGCAGCGCGATCTCGCGCAGCTGGGTCACGGTCTCTTCACGCTCGGTGTCATCGTCGTTGCCGAGCCGCCGGTCGAGCTCGGCGAGGATCTCGGGCGCGGAGCGACCTGCCGCCCGGATGAGGAACACCCGGTCGAAACGTGCTTCGTATGCCGCGTTGCCCGCCGCGAGAGCCTGCGCCACCTCGGCGTCGGCCGGGTCCACCCCGGCCTGCTCCCGCGCGCTGGCGGCCGCGTTGTGGTGCGGGCCGGCGGCGCGTTCGCCGATCCGCGGGTGGCCGGCCAGCGCCGCCTCCAGCTCCTCGTCGTCGAGGTGCTGGGCGGCGGCGCCAGCGGTGGCTTCGAGGTCCGGCCACGCGGCATACGGTCGGCCGTCGCGGACGGCGGCCACCCACCTGGGCACCGGGAGGCACGCGGTCAGCTGCTCCTCCAGCTCGGACGCGGGCAGCGCGTTGAGGCGCTCCAGGGTCATCGACCCTCCACGAAGCGGGTCCGGGCTGAGTGGATCGGGTTGGCGTCGGCCACGAGGTCATCAAACCGGTAGCCGGCGATCTTGGCGATCTCGACGAGGGCCGAGGCGTGTTCCTGGGCCTGGGAGTTGTTGAGCCGCTCCCACCCCGTGCGCACGACCTGGTCGAACGAGTCGCGGTCGCGCACACACGTCACGAGGGGGAAGCCGAACCGGTCGCGGTACTGCGAGGTGAGCTCGGCCAGCTCGCCGTGGCCCTTCTCGTCGAGCCGGGTGAGCCCGAGCGAGGACTGGTCACGCAGGGAGTCGGGCCCCTCGTCGCCCTCGGCCACGCTGTCGGCGCCGAGGTCGGGGTAGGAGTCGATCAGCTGGCGCTGCTCGTCCTCGTTCGCCGAGAACAGCGCCTCCTGGAAGGCCCGCCGCAGGTCGCTGGTATCGCTGAACGGCCGCGAGTCGTAGGCGCGCTCGACCACCCAGCGCGGGCCCTGGAAGAGGCTGCCGAAGGTGTCGGCGAAGTCCTCACGGGACATCTGGTTGACCTCGTTGAGCCGCACGAGCGCACCGGGGGCACCGGCCACGGCCGGACCACGGCTCGAGCCGACGTGGTGGAACAGGAAGTTGAGGACGATGGCCGTGATCGAGCCGAGCGTGATGCCCGAGCCCAGGATGATCTGGGCCCAGTCCGGCACCGCCTTGGCGACGTCGGGCTGCGCGGTGACGTACATCGCGAGGCCGACCGCGGTCGCCACGATGACGACGTTGCGGTGGTCGTGGAAGTCGACCCGCGACAGGGTCTGGAAGCCCACCACGGCGACGGTCGCGAACATCGCCAGCGCGGCGCCGCCGAGCACCGGGTGCGGGATGCCCGCGACGATGGCACCGGCCTTGGGGATCAGGCCGATGATGATCATGATCAGCCCGGCGGTGGCGACGACGTAGCGGCTCTTGACCCGGGTCAGTCGCACCAGGCCGACGTTCTCGGCGAAGCAGGTATAGGGGAAGGAGTTGAAGACGCCACCGATCGTGGTGGCCAGGCCGTCGGCGCGCAGGGCCCGGGCGATGTCCTCCTTGCCGACCCGCTTCTCGACGATCTCTCCGGTGGCGAACACGTCACCGGTGGTCTCGACGGCGGTGATGAGCATGACGACGATCATCGAGATGATCGCGGCCGCCGAGAACTTGGGCCAGCCGAAGTGGAACGGCGTGGTGACCCCGACCCAGCCCGAGCCCGACACCGAGTCGAAGTGCGCGTCGCCGAGGATCCACGCGATGACGGTGCCGACCACCAGTCCGATGAGGACGGCCACGGTCGCCATGAAGCCCTTGAAGATCCGCTGGATCGCGACGATGAGGGCCAGCGTCCCGAGGGCGTAGGCGAGGTTCCGTCCGCTCGACGGGTCGAGGGTCGGGCCCGCGCCACCAGCCGCATCGGCGGCGGCGACCGGCAGCAGCGCCAGGCCGATGATCGTGATCACCGAACCGGTGACCACCGGCGGGAAGTAGCGGATCAGCTGGCTGAAGTAGGGAGCCACGAGGAAGGTGAACAGCCCCGCCACGATCACCGCCCCGTAGATCACCAGGAGGCCGTCGGTGCCGCCCCCGGCGGCCATGCCGATGGCGATCATCGGCGAGACGGCGGTGAACGTGACCCCTTGCAGGAGAGGCAGTTTCACGCCGACCTTCCAGAACCCGACGGACTGGATGATCGAGGCGATGCCGCAGGTGAAGAGGTCGGCGTTGATCAGGTGGATGAGCTCCTGGGTCGACAGGCCGATGGCGCTGGCCAGGAGGATCGGCACGATGACCGCGCCGGCGTAGAACGCCAGCACGTGCTGGAAGCCGTAGATCGCGAGCTTCGGGATGGGCAGGACCTCGTCGACCGGGTGGCGGGAGGCGCGCTGGGACTGGGGTGTTGCGGTGGCTGCGCTCATGACAGGCACCTTTCGGGAGGCTCCGGGAGGAGGGGGGTGCAGGAGGAGGGCGTGCGGGAGAGGGCGTGCTGGACCTCGTGACCGGCCGGTCGGGTTCCCTGCGGCTGTGACGCGGCGCGGGCGGTCAGGACGGGGTGCGGTGCTACGTCAGTAGGTCAGTGCTCAGTGCGGTGCGTCAGCAGAAGCCGGGCACGGTGAGCCAGGCGTCGCCGGCGTCGGAGCCGTTCTCGCGCTGGACGGTGGCCTCGATCAGCCCGTAGGGACGGTCGGCGGCGATGAACACCTCACCCGGGTTGTCCAGCCCGAACGGGGCGAGGTCGACCAGGAAGTGGTGCTTGTTGGGGGCGGAGAACTTGATCTCGGCGACCTCCGGGTGGGCCGCCAACACGGCCGAGCCCATCGCGTAGAGGCTCTCCTGCAGCGCGCGGCTGTAGGTGGTCGCGAACGTCTCGAGGAGGAGGGACCGCACGTCGTCGAACGACTTGTTCCAGTCCACGCCCTCGCTGGTCTCGTAACGCCACCGCGCCACGAGCGAGGTCGCGAGGATCCGGTCGTCGGTCTCCTTCAGCGTCGTGTACTCGTCCTTGAGGTAGCCCTTGAACTCCGAGCCGGTGGACTTGAGGACGACGAGGTCCTTCACGCCGGAGACGACCCAGGCGCGCGGCTCGGCACCGCTGCGGTCGCGGGTGACGACGGTCGTGCGTACCTCGCCACCCCGCTTCACGAATGCGTGGTCGTGACCGGTGCCGCCGACCTCGATGCGGTCCCAGGCGTACTCCTCGACCTCGATCCGGCTGGCGCTCGCGGCGGGTGTCACGTCGAGGAAGCGCTGGCCGAGGGTGAGGGCGTAGTCCTCCGGGGAGGTGACGCCGTGCTCCTTGGCGAAGGCGAAAGCGGTGTTCTTCTGGGTGTCGGTGGGCAGGACGTTGGCCTGGTCACCGGTGGTGTGCGCCTCGGTGAAGTCGCCGCGCAGGGCGGTCGACACGTTGAGGTCGCGGATCTCGTGGCGGGCGGTGTCGCGGTAGACGCGGACGACGCGGTTCTCCGCCTTGCCGTACTGGTTGGGTCCGAGGACGAAGCTCATGGTGCTCCTTGCGGTGCCCGTCGACCCTGGCGGGTCAGGCGTGGGTGGCGCGGATGGCTTCCCGAGCGATTCGAAGATCTTCCGAATGGTGGAAACCCGTTTACGAATGATGGAACCATAAATGCGAAGGTGTGACCCAGTCAACAGTTTGTTGAAAAGTGGTCGCCTCAAAAGTTCCGGTGCCCTTGCGACGAGCGGTCACCGGGATCCCAGGGATGAGGTGTGCCGCGTCAGCCGGTGGGCTCGGCCGCCGAGTCGCGGATCCGGTTGAGGTAGTTGTAGACGGTGAAGCGGGTCAGGCCCAGCGCCTCCGCGACGGTCTCCGCGCTGCGGCGCATCTCGAACGCCCCGCGCTCCTCCAGCAGACGCACGGCGTGCTGCTTCTCGGCGCGCGGCAGGGTCGCCAGCGCGCCCCCGAGCTCGCGCTCGACGTCGGCGATGAGCCGCGACAGCCCGTCGGTGAAGTCCGTGGCACCAGCAGCCGGCGCAGAGGCGGTGACGGCGTCGACGTCCCCCAGGGCGAGCGTCACCCGGGTCGCTCCGTGGGACAAGGCTTCCTTGAGCGCCGCGGCCATGGCGTCGACGACCACCTCGGCCTCGCCCTCCACGGACGTGCCGAGCGGTCCCAGGTCGGGTGACAACCCGGCATACCTCAGCGCGTCGGCGGACGCGGTGACGTGCGCCGGCAGCTGGTCGTCCTCGCCATGGAACGGCTCGGTCGTGAACTCCACCCGCACGCGCATGCGCCCAACCTACCCGCGCGCCCCGCTGAGGTCAGCGACGTGGCGTCAACGAGGCGAGGAGGGACGCCAGGCGGTCAGGCGGGCGAACGACGGGCCAGGCGGTCGATGGCAGCGCGGTCCAGGCCGGTCAGGGCCTGCACCTCCTGCTCGTCCGTGGCACCACAGTCGAGCGCCCGGACCACGAAGTCGGACAGGGCACGTGCCGTGGCCGGCTCGTCCATGACACCCGAATCCACCTGTCCCACATAGTTCTTCAGGCGCTGGCCGGCCGCCGGCAGTCCTTCGCGGTAGAAGGCGTAGGTCGCGAGGAACCGGCTCGGCAGCTGGGCCGGGTGCAGGTCCCAGCCCTGGTAGTAGCCGCGCTCGAGCGAACGTCGCACCAGCCGTCCGTGCAGCCGCCAGGCCGCCACGACCTGTTCGTGGTCGCCGACGGGCAGCACGTTGGTCGAGCCGTCGGAGAGGTGCACGCCGGTCCCCGCAGCAGCGACCTGCATGACCGCCTTGGCATGGTCAGCCGCTGGGTGCTCCATCGACTGGTAGGCCGCCGCGATGCCGCAAGAGGCGGAGTAGTCGTAGGTGCCGTAGTGCAGCGAGGTGCAGCGGCCCGACGAGGCGTGCACCATCCGGGCGACCAGGGCCGTGCCGTCCGGCCCGCCGATGGCCTGGGGGGTCTCGACCTGGATCTCGAACCGGATCGCCCCGGGGGCCAGCCCGACGCCCTGCTCGAGCTGCTCGCAGGCGACCACCATCGCCTCGACCTGGTCGACCGACGTGACCTTCGGGAAGGTCACCACGAACCCGTCCGGCAGCCGTCCGTCGCGGGTCACCGCCTCGATGAACCGCGCGAACGTGCGCAGGCCGCGCTGCCGGGTGGGTGCCTCGAAGCTCTTGAACCGGATGCCGTTGAAGGCGGTCGCGGTCCCGGCGTCGACGGCGCGCAGGAGCGCCGCGGCCGCGGCCTGGACGGCTGCGTCCTCCTCCTCGTCGGACCGTGCGCCGTAGCCGTCCTCGAAGTCGATCCGCAGGTCCTCGATGGCCTCGCGCTCGAGCTTGTCCCGCACCCGCTGGAGCAGGTCGGCAGCGAGCGTCGGGGGCATCCCGAACGCGTCGGCCACCCCGTCGGCACCACCGCCGTGCTCGTCGAGGGCAGCGACCGCCTCGGTCCGCCAGCGCCCGACCAGCTCGGAGTCGTAGCGGTCAGCGGGCACGTAGACCGTGTGGACCGGTTGGCGCACCGGTCGCTCGCCGGGAAAGCGCGCGGCGAGGTCGGCATCGGCGTGCCGCAGGCGCTCGTCGAGGGTCGCGCCGAGGGCAGCCAGGTCGACGGTCACCGGGTCGCCGCCTCGCGGCTCGTGGCGGAGCCGGTATGCCGCGTGGCCTGGTCGGCGTGCCGCCCTCCGGCCGCCTGTCGCACTGCGGCAGCCACCGCTGGCGCGACGTCGGCGTCGAAGACACTGGGCACGATGTAGCTGGCGTTGAGCTCGTCGGGGTGGACGCAGTCGGCGATCGCCGCCGCCGCCGCGATCATCATCTCGTCGGTGATGTCGCGGGCACCGGCGTCGAGCAGTCCGCGGAAGAAACCGGGGAAGGCAAGGACGTTGTTGATCTGGTTGGCGTAGTCGGACCGGCCCGTGGCGACGACCGCGGCGTGGTGGCTTGCCGCCACGGGGTCGACCTCGGGGTCGGGGTTGGCCATCGCGAAGACGACGGCCCGGTCGGCCATGCCCGCGATGTCGTCGCCGTCGAGCAGGTTCGGCGCCGAGACGCCGATGAACACGTCGGCCCCGCGCAGCACCTCCTTGAGCGTCCCGGTCGTGCGGGAGGGGTTGGTGTTGCGGGCGATCCAGCCGCGGAACTCGTCCGCGTGGTCGGCCTCGGGATCCAGGGCGCCGCGGCGGTCACACCCGATGATGTCAGTGGCACCCTGGGCGTCGAGGAGCCGGACGATGGCATGTCCGGCGGCACCCACCCCGGAGACCACGATCCGCACCTCCTCCAGCTTCTTGTCCACGACGCGCAGGGCGTTGCGCAGGGCCGCGAGGGTGACGATCGCGGTGCCGTGCTGGTCGTCGTGGAAGACCGGGATGTCGAGCTCGTCGCGCAACCGGGCCTCGATCTCGAAGCACCGCGGCGCCGAGATGTCCTCGAGGTTGATGCCGCCGTAGACCGGGGCGATCGCCTTGACGATCATGATGATCTGCTCGGTGTCCTGGGTGTCGAGGCACACCGGCCACGCGTCGACCCCCGCGAACTGCTTGAAGAGCGCCGCCTTGCCCTCCATGACCGGGAGCGCCGCAGCGGGCCCGATGTTGCCGAGCCCCAGCACCGCGGAGCCGTCCGTGACCACGGCGACGGTGTTGCGCTTGATGGTGAGGCGGCGGGCGTCCTCGGGGTTCTCGGCGATGGCCAGGCAGACCCGGGCCACCCCGGGGGTGTAGGCGCGGGACAGGTCGTCGCGGTGCTTGAGCGGCACCTTCGGCACGACCTCGAGCTTGCCGCCGAGGTGGAGCAGGAAGGTGCGGTCGCTCACCTTGCGCACCGTCACTCCAGGAACAGCGGCGATCTGCGCAGTGATCTGGTCGGCGTGGTCGGCGTCGGAGGCGTTGCAGGTCACGTCGACGACCAAGTGGTCGCTGCGCGACTCCACGACGTCGAGGGCGGTGAGCGCCCCTCCGGCCGCGGCCACCGCTGCGGCGATGACACCAGTGGTGTCGATCGCGACAGGCGCCTGGGCCCGCACGGTGATGGAGTATCCCGGGCTCGGTGCTGACATCACTCGACCTCAATCTTCCACGATGCGGATTTCAATTTCTGTTAAACGAAACTCTAGAGCGATTCAGGGCCTCAGAACAACCCTGCCCCCGGCCAACAGCTTTATCGGGTCTGGCAACAACGTTGATCTTCGCTCGACTTCTGAACCGGAGTGAAGGTCAACGTTCCTCCTAGACCCGATAAAGCTGCGAGGGGGCCGGATAGATTTCGTCCGTGACGACGACCGAGCTCGATGGTGGCACCGAGCGGGGGCCCCTGCCGCCGCGGGCGCTGATCGTCACGCTGCTCGGGCTCTACGTCCGCGAGTTCGGCGGCTGGATCAGCGTCAGCGCCCTGATCCGGCTGATGGCCGCGGCCGGGGTCGACGACCAGGCGGTGCGCTCGTCGCTGTCGCGGCTCAAGCGCCGGGGGATCGTCGAGGCCGAGCGCAGGGATGGCGTCGCCGGCTACGCCCTGTCGGAGTACGCCCGCCACGTGCTCGAGGTCGGCGACCGCCGCATCTTCGCCCGCCCCGAGCCACAGTCCCGCGACTGGGTCGTCGTGGTCTTCTCGGTGCCCGAGTCCGAGCGCCAGAAGCGGCACGCCCTGAGAGCCCGACTGGCCTGGCTCGGCTTCGGCACCGTGTCCTCCGGCGTGTGGATCGCTCCCGGCCACCTCGCCGACGACGCGCGGGAGGTGCTCGTCGCCAACGGGCTCGACCTCTATGTCGACCTGTTCCGCGCCGAGTACGTCGCCTTCGGCGACCCTGCCGACAAGGTCGCCCAGTGGTGGGACCTCGACGCGCTGGGCCAGCTCTACACGGACTTCCTCGACGCCCACGAGCCCGCGCGGGCGAGCTGGGCTGCGCAACCCGAGGTCGAGCCCGGGCCCCAGGCGTTCGCCGACTACATCCGGGCACTCACCGCGTGGCGACGGCTGCCCTATCTCGACCCCGGCCTGCCGACCGACCTGCTGCCCGCCTCGTGGTCGGGCACTCGGGCGGCCGAGACCTTCTTCGAGCTGCACCGCCTCCTCGCAGAGCCGGCGCACGACTTCGTCACCGCGCAGACCGGAGCCGCTCGTCCGGGATGACCGCGACGCCCACGATCTCGATCAGGGCCTCGGGCTGCCAGAGCGCAGTGGTGCCGATGCCGGCCATCGCGGGGTAGACCGGGCCGGCCAGCTCACGCCAGGCACGACCGATCTCGCGCCCGTGGGCCTGGTAGTCGGGGATGTCGGTCAGGTAGATCGTGATGCTGACGAGGTCCTCGGGGATCCCGCCGGCCTCGGCCAGGGTGGTGAGGACGTTGGAGAACGCCTGCCGGAACTGCTCGACGATGCCGCCCGGCACGATCTGCATCTGCGCGTCGAGGGCGGTCTGCCCACCGAGGTAGAGCGTGTTGCCGCTCAGCGTGCCGTGCGAGTAACCGCTCGGCGCGGCCAGGGACGCGGGGTTGACGGGTACGGGGGTCAGCGGCTGGGCGGACATCGAACCTCCAGGGTCGGGCTGGGCGTGCTTCGAGCCTAGCCCATCTATTGACCTTTGGCGACGATCGTGAAAATCTCGCTATATGCAGTTCGGCACCGTCGCCCACGAGGGGACCACCCATGCCGCGGCCCGCACCGCCGACGGCTGGCGGGCCCTCCCGGCCGCCGACCTGTCCGCCCACCTCGCCGCGGGTGGCACCCTCGGCCCGGACACCCCGCTGGGCGAGCTGCTCCCCGGGGCCGAGCCGGTCGCCCCGCTTCCCCGGCCCGGCAAGGTGATCTGCTGCGGGCTCAACTACGGCGACCACATCCTCGAGACCGGTCGCGAGCTGCCGAGCCACCCCACGCTGTTCGTGAAGTACGCCGACAGCCTGGTCGGCCCGGTCGACGACGTCGCGCTGCCCGCCGGCACCGACGTCGACTGGGAGGCCGAGCTCGCCGTGGTGGTCGGGGCGACGATCCGGGGCGCCGACCGCGCGACGGCCACCGCCGCGATCGCCGGCTACACGGTCGCCAACGACGTGTCGGTGCGCGACTGGCAGTACCGCACGCTGCAGTGGTTCCAGGGCAAGGCGTGGGACGACTCGACCCCGACCGGCCCCGTCGTCGTGAGCCCCGACGACGTCGACCCCACGCGGGGCCTGACCATCACCTGCCGCGTCAACGGCGAGGAGGTGCAGCGCGACACGACGGCCACGCTGGTCTTCGACTCCGCCGCCCTGCTCGCCTACATCTCGACCTTCACGGTCCTGCGCCCCGGCGACCTGGTGCTCACCGGCACACCCGGAGGAGTCGGCGTCGCCCGTGACCCCCAGCGGTTCCTCGCCGACGGCGATGTCCTCGAGACCGAGATCGAGGGGATCGGTCTGCTACGCAACACGATCCGCCTGACCAAACCAGCCTGACAGCCCCACCGACCGACCTGTCCGACCGGACTGCCGCCACCGACGAAGGAGAGCCACCCGTGGAACCTGACTTCAGCAAGTACCAGCTCGAGGGCGACAACTCGATGTATGCCGACGCCAGCGGCCTCGTCGTCCCGGTCGTCACCCGCGGTGGGCTGGAGGTCGGCGACACCGGCCAGTCGGAGGGCGCCAGCCGGATCTCCGGCGTGAGCATCCAGCACACCCCGGCGACCCGGCTGTGGTTCGGCAAGGTGAGCAACGAGGCGGGCTACCGCTCGGCACCGCACCACCACGGCGAGGCGGAGACCGGCGGCTACGTCCTCTCGGGCCGGGCCCGCATCTACTTCGGCGAGCGGTTCGAGGACTACCTGGACATGGCCGAGGGCGACTGGGTCTTCGTGCCGCCGTTCATGCCGCACGTCGAGTGCAACCTCGACCGCAACAACCCGCTCACCTGGATGACGACCCGCACCCCCGAGAACATCGTCGTCAACCTCCCCCAGGTCTCGGACGACGAGCTGCGCAACTGGGCGGACCGCCCGTGACGAGCACCCCCGGCGGGGCCCAGGCGCCCACCTCGGAGATCGTGACGAGGGCGCTCGAGCTGGAATCCGTTGCACCACAGCACTTCGACGTCGCCTTCACGGCGACGACGCAGCCCTGCCCGTGGCCCAAGGCGTATGGCGGTGACATGGTCGCGCAGGCCGCAGCAGCAGCGATGCTCACGGTGACCGACGGCAAGACCATGCACTCGATGCACAGCTACTTCATGCGCCCCGTCGACATCGGCGCGCCCGTCACCTACGAGGTCGAGGTGCTCCGCGACGGCCGCGGCTACGCCACCCGCCAGGTCCGTGCCTTCCAGAACGGCAAGGCCGCCTACACCTGCCTCGCCAGCTTCGCCGCGGGCGAGCCCGGAGGCCGGTATGCCGCGTCGCCGCCAGCCGACGTCGCCGCACCGGACACGCTGCCCAGCTCCGCGGCATACCTGCTCGACCGCGCGCCGGGCGGGGACTCGACGATGACCGCGGAGTCGAAGGAGTACTGGTCCGGCGGCCGCAGCTTCGACATGCGACACGTGCCGGGACCGGTCTACCTCGAGGTGGACGGCGGCCGCACGCCCCAGCAGGCCTTGTGGGTCAAGCCGTTCGACGCCCTGCGCCCGGTCGACGGGCTCACCGACGCCCAGCGCGACCTGGCCGTCCTCGCCTACGTCTGCGACTACACGATCCTCGAGCCGGTGCTCCGGGTCCTCGACCTGCCCTGGGCGCGGCCCGGACTGGTCACCGCCAGCCTCGACCACGCCATGTGGTTCCACCGACAGCCCGGGCCCGGGGTCCTCGACGACTGGCTGCTCTACGCGCAGGAGGCGGTGTCCGCCGACTCCGGTCGTGGTGTCGGCCTCGGCCGCTTCTTCACCCCCGACGGCGAGCACCTCGCGACCGTCGTGCAGGAAGGCATGATCCGCGCCACCACCGGAGGTCAGTGATGTCCAGCTCGCCGGCCGCGCTCTCTCCGAGCGGCTACACCGACACGTTCGCCCGCGACCACCTGCCGCCCGCCGGCGACTGGCCGACCCTGGAGTTCACGACGCCCGAGCTGCAGTACCCCGACCGGCTCAATGCCGCGGTCGAGCTGCTCGATGCGACGATCGCCAAGCACGGCCCTGACCGGCCGGCGCTGCGCACGCCCGACGGCTCGGTGTGGAGCTACGGCGAGCTGCTCCGGACCGTCAACCAGGTCGCCGCAGTGCTGACCGACGACCTCGGACTGGTGCCCGGCAACCGCGTGCTGCTGCGCTCACCCAACAACCCCTGGACCGTGGCCGCCTGGCTCGGCACCCTCAAGGCCGGCGGCGTGGTGGTCACGACGATGGCGGCCCTGCGCGCCCGCGAGCTCGGCCCGATCGTCGAGAAGACCAAGCCGTCGATCGCCCTCGTGGACCTGCGCTCCGTCGTCGATGCCATCGAGGTCCGCGACACCCTGGCGCCTGACCTCGTCGTCGTGCCCTACGGCGACGGAGGCCCGAACGACCTGCTGGCCAGCCGCTGCGCCACGAAGTCCGGTGAGTTCACTGCCGTCGCCACCGCTGCGGACGATGTCGCCCTGTTCGGTCCGACCTCGGGCAGCACCGGCGTCCCCAAGATCACGACGCACTTCCACCGCGACATCCTGTCGATCGACAACACCTTCGGACGCCACACGCTGCGGCTCACCGAGGACGACGTCGTCGCGTGCACGGCGCCGTTCGCGTTCACCTTCGGGCTGGGCATGCTCGTGGTCTTCACCCTCCGCGCCGGCGCGTGCGCGCTGGTCACCGAGCAGGCCACGCCGGCGCAGCTCGCCGGGATCGTGGAGGAGCACGGGGTGACGGTGCTCGCGACGGCCCCCACGGCATACAAGCAGATCATGAAGGCCGGCCACCTCCCCAGGCTCGAGGGGCTCCGCATCGCGGTCAGCGCCGGCGAGCACATCCCGCAGGAGGTGTGGGAGACCGTCCGCTCCGAGCTCGGGCTGGCCATCGTCGACGGCATCGGCGCCACCGAGATGCTGCACATCTTCATCTCGGCCGCCGGCGACGACATCCGTCCGGGGAGCACGGGCAAGCCGGTCCCCGGCTACCGCGCCACGATCCTCGGCCCCGACGACCAGCCGGTCGCTCCCGGCACCGAGGGACGGCTCGCCGTGATCGGGCCGGTCGGGTGCCGCTACCTCGACGACGACCGGCAGCACGCCTACGTCGTCGACGGCTGGAACGTCACCGGCGACACCTTCGTGGAGGACGAGGACGGCTACTTCTTCTACCGGGCCCGCACCGACAGCATGATCGTGTCGTCCGGCTACAACATCGGCGCCCCCGAGGTCGAGGCCGCCATCGACGGACACCCCGACGTGGTCGAGGCCGGGGTCGTCGGCGAGCCGGACCCCGAGCGCGGTTCCATCGTCAGCGCGTTCGTCGTGCTCCGCGAAGGAGTGGTCGGCGACGACGCCAAGGCGCGGGAGATCCAGGACCACGTCAAGGCGACGTTGGCGCCGTACAAGTACCCCCGTCGGGTCCGGTTCGTCGACCAGCTGCCACGCAACACCAGCGGCAAGCTCCAGCACTTCAAGCTCCGCGACCTGACCCACCACCAGCCGGCAGAGCGCGACCAGGCAGAGCGCGACCAGGCAGAGGAGAGGACCTCATGAGGATCGCGATCGTGGGTGGCGGCCCCGGCGGCCTCTACCTCGCCGCCCTGATGAAGCAGCTCGACGCAGGCCACGAGGTGACCGTCTGGGAGCGCAACGCCCCCGACGACACCTTCGGCTTCGGGGTGGTCTTCTCCGACGAGACGCTCGGCGGGATCGAGAGCGCCGACACCACGATCTACCGGGCGATGGAGAGCCAGTTCGCGCGGTGGACCGACATCGACGTCGCGATCGACGGGCAGTCGTCGACGATCGGCGGCCAGGGCTTCGCGGCGATGAGCCGCAAGGAGCTGCTGCGCATCCTGCAGGCCCGGGTCGCCGAGCTCGGCGTGCAGGTCCACTACCGCACCGTCGCGCCCGATGCCGACGAGCTGCGCGCGTCCCACGACCTCGTCGTCGCCGCCGACGGCCTGAACTCCCAGGTGCGGGGCAGGTACGCCGACGCGTTCGGCCCCAGCCTCGACCCGCGGCACAACAAGTACATCTGGTTCGGCACCGACCTGGTCTTCGAGGCCTTCCAGTTCATCGTGCGCAACACCGAGTTCGGCACCATGCAGATCCACGGCTATCCCTACTCCGACCAGGGATCCACCTTCATCGTGGAGATGCACGAGGACGTCTGGCGCCGGGCCGGGTTCGACCGCACCGAGGACGAGGTGTTCCCTCCCGGGGTGTCGGACGAGTATGCCGTCGAGCGGGTCGCGGAGATCTTCGCCGACGACCTCGGCGGACACCGCATCCTCACCAACAACTCCAAGTGGCTGAGCTTCACGACGGTGCGCAACGCGCGCTGGCACCACGACAACGTGGTCCTGATCGGCGACGCCGCGCACACCGCCCACTTCTCCATCGGGTCGGGCACCAAGCTCGCCATGGAGGACGCGCTGGCCCTGGCCGCCTGCCTGCACGAGCACGACTCCGTCCCGAAAGCCCTTGCCGCCTACCAGGACGAGCGCAAGCCGGTCGTCGAGTCGACGCAACGCGCGGCGCAGGCCAGCCTCGAGTGGTTCGAGAACATCGGGATGTACGCCGACCAGGACCCCGACGAGTTCGTCTTCAACCTGCTGACCCGTTCACGGCGGATCACCTTCGAGAACCTCAAGGACCGCGACGCCGAGTTCGCCGCCCGCATCCAGGGCGCGTTCGCGCGACAGGTGGCCGGGGGCGACGAGCTGGCACCGGCGATGTTCCAGCCGGTGCGAATCGGCCCGCTGCAGCTGAAGAACCGCGTCATCCTCTCCCCGATGGACATGTACTCCGCGGTCGACGGTGTACCCGGTGAGTTCCACCTCGTGCACCTGGGGTCCAAGGCTCTGGGCGGGGCCGGCTTGGTGATGTCGGAGATGACCTGCGTGTCACCCGAGGGCCGGATCACCCTCGGCTGCCCGGGGCTGTGGACCGACGAGCAGCGCGACGCCTGGGCACGGGTCGTGCGGTTCGTGCACGAGCGCAGCACCGCGAAGATCGGGCTGCAGCTGGGGCACTCCGGCCGCAAGGGCTCGACCAAGCTGATGTGGGAGGGCATGGACGAGCCGCTGCCCGAGGACAACTGGGAGGTGGTCGGACCGTCGCCGCTCCCCTACGGCGAGGGTTGCCACCTCCCCCGCGAGATGACCCGCGCCGACATGGACCAGGTGGTCGCCGACTTCCGCGACGCAGCCAGGCGCGGCATGGAGGCCGGCTTCGACCTCGTCGAGGTGCACGCGGCGCACGGCTACCTCTTGTCGTCGTTCCTCTCCCCCATCTCCAACCAGCGCACCGACGAGTACGGCGGGTCACTGGAGAACCGGCTCCGCTTCCCCCTCGAGGTCTTCGACGCCGTGACCGCGGCCGTCCCCGCCCACGTGCCGGTCACGGTGCGCATCTCGGCGACCGACTGGATGCCGGACGGCAACACCGAGCACGACGGCGTCGAGATCGCGCGTGCCTTCATCGCCCACGGCGCCGCGGCCATCGACGTCTCCTCCGGACAGGTCACCAAGGACGAGAAGCCGGCCTTCGGACGGTCCTACCAGACCCCGTTCGCCGACCGGATCCGGCACGAGGTCGCCCGGCCGGCCGGGGTCGCGGTCATCGCCGTCGGCGCGATCTCGTCGCACGACGACGTCAACTCGATCCTCCTCGCCGGGCGCGCCGACCTGTGTGCCCTCGGCCGGACCCACCTCTACGACCCGATGTGGACCCTGCACGCGGCCGCGGAGCAGGACTACACCGGGCCGGCAGCCGAGTGGCCCGACCCGTGGAAGGCCGGGCGACGCCGGCCGCCCACGGCGCGCACCGACAAGATCCCGCCGCGACTGGCCCTGCTGCGCGAGGGCACCGAGAACGCGGTCCACCTGCGCTGGCGCCCCGGCGCGAGCGAGGCCGCAGCGCCGGCCCCCACCCCTGTGTCCGCGTGAGCACCGCCGCACCCGGGGCCGACTGGGCGGACGACAACGCGGATGCGCGCCCCGTCCTCGCCTCCGCGACGCAGCGCTCCCGGATCGAGTGGGTCGACACTGACGCCGCCGGGATCTACCACAACAGCACCGTGATCCGGCTCGTCGAGGCCGCCGAGGCCCACCTCGCCCGCGAGCGCGGGATGGACGGGTACTTCCCCGTCGCGCCCCGCGTCCGCTACGAGGCGGACTTCGAGGCGCCGCTCTTCTTCGGTCAGGAGGTGACGACGACGGTCTCGGTGGTCGAGCTCGGGAGGTCGTCGATGACCTTCGGGTTCGAGGTGTGGGGCGAGGAGTTCGAGCAGGCCCCCCGCGTCCGGGCCGCGCGTGGTCGCTACGTCACGGTGCACCTCGACCGCAGCGGACCGGGGCGGGCCACCAGCGCGCCGTGGCCGGCCGAGTGGGTCGAACGCCTCGGCGGCGGCCCGGCCTAGGCTTCCGCCATGGCTTCCCCGCGCGTGTCCGTCATCATCGCCAGCACCCGCCCGCACCGGATCGGCCACCAGGTGGCGCAGTGGGTGCTCGACGCCGTGCCCGCGGACCTCCACGTGACGGTCCATGACCTGCGCGAGATCGGGCTGCCTTTCCTCGACGAACCCGGCCAGCCCGCGGACGGCAACTACGCCCACAAGCACACCCGTCAGTGGTCGGCCAAGATGCTGGCGACCGACGCCCTCGTGCTCGTCATGCCGGAGTACAACCGCGGCTACAACGCCGCCCTCAAGAACGCCATCGACTACCTCTACGCCGAGTGGGAGGGCCTGCCGGTGGGGTGTGTCGGGTACGGCTGGCACGGCGCGAGCTACGCCAAGTCGGCGCTGCGGCAGACCCTCGAGCGGGTCAAGATGACGGTGGTCGACGGCCCGGGGCTCGCGTTCGGGAAGACCCTCACCCAGGAGGGCGTGGTCAGTGCCGGCCACGAGGACGACCAGGCCCTCGCCGCGATGTTCGAGGAGCTCCGGGCCAAGGCGCGCACCACGGTCCCCACCGTCGCCCACGACTAGGATGGGCCGCTGGTGAGCCGGGAAGTCTGGTCGGCGGCGTCGTTCGACGTCCTCCCCGTCGCCGACCCCTGAGGAACCCATGAGCCTCAACCCCCTGCGTCCCCGCCTCTTCGCCCGCACCACGTGGCAGGAGGCGCAGCACGTCGCAGGAGCCCTGCGCACCGAGACGGTCGGCGGTGCGCTGCTCCTCCTGGCCGCCACCGCGGCCCTGGCCTGGGCCAACTCACCGTGGCACGCGGCATACACGGGCTTGCGCGACACCACGATCGGGCCACCCGCCCTGCACCTCGACCTCACCCTCGGGCAGTGGGCTGCCGACGGCCTGCTCGCCCTCTTCTTCTTCGTCGCCGGTCTCGAGCTCAAGCGCGAGTTCCTGGTCGGCGAGCTGCGCACCCCGGCCAGGGCCGCGCTGCCCGTCGCCGCCGCCCTGTGCGGCGTCGCCCTCCCCGCCCTGGTGTATGCCGTGACCGTCACCTCCCTGGGCGCGGAGGGTGATGCCTTGCGCGGGTGGGCGATCCCGACGGCCACGGACATCGCCTTCGCGCTCGCCGTGCTCGCGGTGATCGGCACCCACCTGCCCTCGGCGCTGCGCAGCTTCCTGCTGACGCTGGCGGTCGTCGACGACCTCGTGGCGATCACGATCATCGCGGTCTTCTACACGCAGCGCCTCGACCTCCCGCTGCTCGCCCTCTCACTGGTCCCCCTCGCGCTCTTCGCTGCACTGGTGCAGCGTCGGGTGGCGCACTGGTGGCTGCTGCTCCCCCTGGCCGCCCTGACGTGGGGACTGGTGCACGCCTCGGGCATCCACGCGACCGTGGCCGGGGTGCTGCTCGGGCTGGCCGTGCCGGTGAAACCGCGACCACGGGCGTCCCGGATGGCCCGGGTGCCAGCCGTGCGCCCGCTGGCCGCCGACGTCGACGTGGCGCACCGGCTGGAGCACCGACTGCGACCGCTGTCCGCTGGGGTCGCGGTGCCGGTGTTCGCCTTCTTCGCGGCGGGTGTGCCGGTGGTGGGCGGCGGCTTCGGCGACAGCCTGGCCGACGAGGCCGCCCTCGCCGTGGTGCTCGCCCTGGTGCTCGGCAAGCTGGTCGGGGTGTTCGGCGGGACGTGGGTCTTCGCACGGTTCACCAGGGCCGAGCTCGACGACGACCTCGCCTGGTGGGACGTCGTCGGCCTGTCGCTGCTGGCCGGCATCGGGTTCACCGTCTCGCTCCTCGTGGGAGAGCTGGCCTTCGGTGCGGGCAGCCCGCGAGACGAGCACGTCAAGCTGGCCGTCCTGGTCGGCTCGCTGGCCTCCGCGGTCCTCGCCACCGTGGTGCTGCGCGCCCGCAACCGGGTCTACCGGCGACTCTGGGAGCTGGAGTCGCGCGACGACGACGGCGCATCGGCCGAGGTCACGGGTGTGGACGGCGAACGACGCCGTTAGGGTTGGGAAGCCGGCAGACCGGACACGAGGAAGCGAAGGTGAAGGCGCATGGCTCCCAACCAGCTGAACAGCGACGGCACCGAACGGACCATCGGACAGCTCGTGGCCGATGCCACCCACGACGTCTCGACCATCGTCCGTAGCGAGATCGCGTTGGCCAAGGCCGAGATCGCGGCCGACGCCAAGCGGGCCGGGGCAGGGGCCGGCATGTTCGGGGCGGCTGCGTTCGTCGCGCTGCTCGGGCTGATCTTCCTGTTCCACACCATCGTGGCCGTGATCGACATCTGGCTCCCCGAGTGGGCGGGCTACCTCATCACCACCGGCCTGCTCTTCCTCGTCGCCGCCGTCCTCGCGCTCCTCGGCCGCAGCAGCATGAAGAAGATCAAGGGCAAGCCGGAGCGCACCATCAAGAACGCCCAGGACACCGTCACCGCCGTCAAGTCCGCGTCCTGACCGCGGCCACCGCCACGCCACCTCCACCCGGCCACCGCGACACCCGACCCATCCACCGACACCCAGCCGAACGGCATACCCAGCCATGAGTCTCGACGCCTCGATGGCCCTCATGGAGGGCCCGTGGGAGCACCGCTTCGTCGCCGCCAACGGCGCGAGGTTCCACGTCGCCGAGCAGGGCGAGGGCCCGATCGTGTTGCTGCTGCACGGTTTCCCGCAGTTCTGGTGGGCCTGGCGGCACCAGATGGCTGCGCTCGCCGAGGCCGGCTACCGCGCCTGCGCGATGGACCTGCGGGGCTACGGCGCGTCCGACAAGCCGCCGCGCGGGTACGACACCCGCACCTCGGCGACCGACGTCGCGTCGGTGCTGCGCTCGCTCGGGGGGTCGCGCGCGGTGGTCGTCGGGCACGGCTGGGGTGGCTGGATCGCCTGGAGCATGCCGACCCTGCAGCCCACCGTGACCCGGGCGATCGCCTCGCTGTCGATGCCCCACCCGCTGGTGTTCCGGAAGGCGTCGTTCGCGAACCTGCGCCAGCTCAAGGCCAACGCCTACCTCGGTGGGCTGCAGCGACCGTTCGTCCCGGAGCGGCAGATGACCGTGCACGGCGGGTACGTCCAGCGGCTGCTGCGCGAGTGGGCCTCGCCCGAGGGCATCTGGCCCTCGCCGGAGGAGGCCCGGATCTACTCCGACGCGATGGCCCTGCCGTTCGTGGCCCACTCGGCGGCGGAGTACTACCGCTGGGTGGTGCGCAGCCAGGTGCGGCCCGACGGGTGGAAGTTCGCCGCCCGGATGAAGACCCCGATCAACCTGCCGGTGCTCCAGCTGCACGGTGAGCACGACGGCGCGGTGCTGGCCGACCCGGCGGCCGGCTCGGCGGCCTACGTGACCGGCCGCTTCGAACGGCACCTGGTGCCCAACGCAGGCCACTTCCTGCCCGAAGAGGCGCCCGACGTGGTCAACCAGCACCTGCTCGACTGGCTCGGCACCCTCCGCTGATCCACCCCTCCCCGCACTTGTGGCCACTGGTGCGGCAGGAGACAGCGGTTCGGGGCCCGAGTGCCACATGGGTGGCCAGAACTGCGGAAGTCCGAGCGGTATGCCGCGGGCGTCAGCCGGCGACGCAGGCGCCGGTGTCGACCGGGGTCGAGGCGCTGGACGCGGCGTCGAGGACCGGCTTGGCCTCGTCCATCGTGAGGGCGTACCCGGTGCTGGGGTCGTCGAGCGACTTGGCGAACACGACCCCGACCACCCGGCCGTCGGTCGACAGCAGCGGGCCACCGGAGTTGCCCGGACGCACCTGCGCGTAGAGCGAGTAGACCTCGCGACTCGTGCCGGGCTTGCCGTAGATGTCCGAGCCCCGGGCGTCGACGACCTCACGGACCCGGGCGGCGTCGAGCCGGTAGGGACCGTCGAGCGGGAAGCCCGCCACCACCCCGCTGTCGCCCCGGGCCAGGTCGGGTCCCTGGCTCAGCGGGTCGGCGGGCAGACCGGGCACGGCGAGGACGGCCAGGTCGCGCTTGGCGTCGAAGATGACCACGCGGCCGACGTAGGACCGTCCGGTGCCGTGGATGCGCAGGGTGGCGGTGTCCATGCCGGCGACGACGTGGGCGTTGGTCACCACCCGCTCCCGGGCGACGACCCAGCCACTGCCCTCCTGGCCACGGTTGCAGGCATCGGCGACCCCGGTGATCTTGATGACCGAGGCCGCGGCCTGTCGCACCCCGGCGGTCTGGGCGACGGAAGGGTCCGGAGGGGCGATCGGCGCGATCCGCTCGCTCTCGAGGCCGTCGAACACGCGGGGGAAGCCCTCACGGTCGAGGACCTCGCGGAACGACGCGAACAACCGAGACGTGCCCGGGGGCACCACGGTGTCGATGGCACGCAGCACGCGCGACTCACCGATGGCCTTGGCGATCGGGGCCGGGGCGCCACCGCGGAGGGCTCCGGCGATGAACCAGACGAGCACGGCGGCCGAGAGGACGACTGCGACCGCCCCGAGGCTGGCGTCGAACCACTGGGCGGGCTTGATCTTCAGCTTGGACCGCAGCGACCCACCGACCGCCACGGCGATCGCCTGCCCGCTGGACGCGAGGATGAACACCCCAGCGATCAGGACGACCGACCGCAGCAGCGGAGACGACTCCAGCTCGGTCCAGTGCTCGATCCCCTTCGGGATGAGCCACATCGCGAGCGCACCCCCGGTGAGGAACCCGGCGAGCGACAGCACGCTGACCACCAGCCCCTGCCGGAACCCGGTGAAGCCGTAGCTGATGAACAGCAGGATCAGCAGGTAGTCGAGGACGGTCAGTCCGAGGAACATCAGGCTCGGCCTTCCGTCGCGGTCCGGGTCAGGGCGTCCTGCGAGCCCCCTGGCCGGTAGCGGTCAGGAAGCGGACGCTCGACGCTACGGTCCCACGGAACGGTCAAACCACCGAAATCGAGCACAGCGGACAGGAGTCCCGCCGTGAACCCCCAGACGAACAGCCCGTCGAACTCGAACCCGGGCCCGCGGTAGCCGCTCGGGTGCGACACGGTGAACCGGGCGGCCGGGTCGAGCAGGTCGGCCAGCGGCGCCCGGACGGCCCGGTGCACCTCGATGGGGTCGACCGTGTCGAGGGGGCTCGGCTCCCGCCACCACCCGAGCACCGGCGTGACGACGAACTGGCGTGGGCTCAGGTAGATGTCGGGCAGCTCGGCCACGACGTCGATGGTGGCGGGGTCGATCCCGACCTCCTCCTGCGTCTCGCGCAGGGCGGCGGCAGCGTCGGAGGCGTCGGACGGCTCGCGCTTGCCGCCGGGGAAGGAGATGTCACCGGGCTGGGTGCGCAGGGTGTGGGCGCGCTCGGTGAGCACCACGTCCTCGCCCCCGCCCTCGGACGGCCCGAACAGGATCATCACGCTGGACCGCCGACCACCCTCCGGCGGCGGGGCGAACGTCTCGAAGTACCCCCGGTCGGCAGCGGCGATCGCGTCGCGGGCGCGGTCGATCCAGGCGGGACGAGCGACGGTCACGGCGCGAGGGTCCCGGTCGCCGCGGCATACGGGTTGGTCGCCCCGGGCGCGAGCTCGAACTTGAGCAGCTTCTCGGCCTTGACCGGGTCGGTCTCACCCACCCCGTAGGAGGGGCACAGCCGGGCGACCGGGCAGGCGCCGCAGGCCGGCTTCTTGGCGTGGCAGGTCCGGCGACCATGGAAGATCAGGACGTGCGACAGCATCGTCCACTCCTTGCGCGGGATCAGCGCCCCGACCGCGTGCTCGACCTTGACCGGGTCGTTCTCGGTGGTCCAGCCGAACCGGCGCACCAGCCGGCCGAAGTGGGTGTCGACGGTGATGCCGGGGATGTCGAAGGCGTTGCCGAGCACGACGTTCGCGGTCTTGCGGCCCACACCGGGCAGCGTGACGAGGTCCTTCATCCGGGGTGGCACCTCACCGTGGAACCGCTCGACCAGGTCCGCGCCGAGCTTCATCACCGAGTTGGTCTTGGCCCGGAAGAAGCCGGTCGGCTTGAGCAGCGTCTCCATCTCCTCGCGGTCGGCACCGGCGAGGGCCGCGGCGTCGGGGTAGCGCGCGAACAGCTGCGGCGTGACCTTGTTGACCATCACGTCGGTGGTCTGCGCGGACAGGACGGTCGCCACCAGGAGCTGCAGCGGGTTGTCGAAGTCGAGCTCGCAGTGGGCGTAGGGGTAGTGCTCGTGGAGCAGCCGGTACATCCGCCGGGCACGTCGGGTCAGGGCGACGGGGGACTCGTCGCCAGCGGCGCGCGCGGGAGCTCCAGACACCAGCACAGACTACGGGGCGGCGCAGACATCCGACGTGGCACACTGTCGCCCGTGGATCACGACGTGGTGAAGAAGGCCCCGCTGTTCGCAGCGCTGGACGACGAGGCGTCGACGACGCTGATGGCCTCGATGACGCAGACCCGCCTCGAGCGCGGCGACGTGCTCTTCACGGAGGGTGACCAGGGCGACCGGCTCTACGTCATCCGCGAGGGCAAGGTGAAGCTCGGGCGGCGCAGCGCCGACGGCCGCGAGAACCTCGTCGCCATCCTGGGCCCCGGCGAGATGTTCGGCGAGCTCAGCCTCTTCGACCCCGGCCCGCGCACCATGACCGCGACCGCCGTCGCCGAGACCCAGCTGCTCGGCATCGGCAACGACGACCTCAACGGCCTGCTCGAGGGCCGCCCCAGCGTCGCCAAGGTCCTGCTGGCCGCGCTCGCCAAGCGCCTGCGCCGCACCAACGAGAACCTGGCCGACCTCGTCTTCACCGACGTCCCCGGTCGCGTCGCGAAGGCACTGCTCGACCTGTCGGCCCGGTTCGGCCGCCCGGTCGAGGAAGGCATCCTCGTCGCCCACGACCTCACCCAGGAGGAGCTCGCCCAGCTGGTCGGCGCCTCCCGCGAGACGGTCAACAAGGCGCTCGCCGACTTCGCCACCCGCGGCTGGCTGCGGCTCGAGGCCCGTGCGGTGCTGCTGCTCGACGTCGAGCGCCTCAAGCGCCGCGCCCGCTGACCTCGGCCCTTCCCGCCTCTCTCTTCGCCGGTTCGATGTAAAAACGCCGGTCTTTCCCGGCGCGTTTACATCGACCCGCGGGAGTGTCAGCCGCGCGCCCGGAGGTAGTCCAGCTGGGCCGCCACGCTCTGGGCCGCGGCCGGCCAGACCTCGCGGGGCACGTCGGCATACACGCGCTCGACGACGGCCTGCACCGGGTCGGGTGCGGTGGCCGCGCCGTCCGCGAGCGCCTGGCGCACCTGCTCGAGCCGCTCGGCGCGGTGGGTGCGGTAGAACGCGACCATCGCCGACGCGTCCGGCACCACCGGCCCGTGCCCGGGCAGGATCGCGGTCACCTCGCCGTCGCCCGTGAGCCGGGCGATCCGCTCCAACGACGCGAGGTATGCCGCGAGCTCACCGTCAGGGTGCGCGACCACCGTGGTGCCGCGGCCCAGGACGGTGTCGCCGGTGAGCAGGGCGTGGTCCGCGGCAAGCGCGAACGACAGCGAGTCGGAGGTGTGCCCGGGGGTGGCGACCACCCGCAGGTCGAGGCCACCGGTGGTCACGACGTCGCCGTCCGCGAGGTCGGCGTGGCCGCGACCGACCGCCCGGGTCGGGGCACCGGTCAGCTCGGCGAAGCGGCTGGCTCCCTCGGCGTGGTCGGGGTGGCCGTGGGTGAGGATGGTCTGCGCGACACGGGCACCCCGCGCGCTGACCGCGTGGACGACTGCGCGCAGGTGGCCCTCGTCGAGGGGGCCTGGGTCGATGACGACGGCGTCGGTCGAGCCGGGCTCGAGCAGCACCCAGGTGTTGGTGCCGTCGAGGGTCATCGGGCTCGGGTTGGGGCAGAGGACACAGAGGGCCCGCTCGGTCACCTGTCCGCCGTGCCAGTCGCCGAAGGCCGCCGACGGCTCGGGCGCCTGCGCCATTCCTGAGGTCATCGCGGGAGGTCCGCCCGCATCACCAGGCCGTCGCCGGTGTCGACCAGCTCGGGCTGCACCGGAGCGATGACCGGGGTCTCCGCGATGAACGCCGCGGCCGACGTCGCCGCAGCGACCTCCTCCACCGCCACGACGGTGGGCGGCAGCATCAGCGCCCGCCCGTCGCGCCAGGCCTCGAGGAGGTCGGCCGGACGCACCCAGTCGGCGACGTCGGCCTCGGTGGTGTCGTCGTCGGCGCGCTGCCCCTGCGGCACGGCGGCGCTGAAGAACCGGGTGTCGTAGCGACGCACCTCGAACTCGGGGGTGATCCAGTGCGCGCGGTAGCCGAGCAGGTCGGAGCGCAGCACCAGCCCGTGCTCCTGCAGGACCTCGGAGAGGGACGCCTCGCGGTCGAGCAGGCGACGGCGCTGTTCGTGCCAGTGGTCCCCGCTGACGTCGGAGATCACCTCGTCGGGTGACGGTCCGGCCAGCAGCACGCCGGACTCCTCGAACACCTCACGCACCGCCGCGGCAACCAGCACGCGGGCCGTCGGCTCGTCGACCTCCAGCCGGTCGGCCCACTCGGCCGGGGTCGGTCCGGCCCACGGCAGCGCCGCATCGGCGTCCCGCGGGTCGACCCCGCCGCCGGGGAACACCATCATCCGCGGGGCGAACTCCATCGAGGCCACCCGGCGCAGCATGAACACCTCGACGCCCGAGCCACCGTCACGCACGAACATGACGGTGGCGGCGCGCTTGGGCGGCACTGGTCCCGACGGGTCGGGCGCACTCAGCCAGGCGTCCGCCCTGGCCCGCAGCGACGGGGAGTCGGCGATCGGGAACTCGCGCCTGACCACGCCGGGACTACTCGTCGGCGAGGGCGACGACGATCTCGACCTCGACCGGCGCGTCCAGCGGCAGCACGGCGACCCCGACGGCCGACCGGGCGTGGATTCCGGCGTCGCCGAAGGCCTTGCCCATCAGCTCGCTGGCGCCGTTGATCACGCCGGGCTGACCGGTGAAGGCCGGGTCCGAGGCGACGAACCCGACGAGCTTGACCACCTGGGTCACCTTGTCGAGGTCGCCCACGATGCTCTTGACCGCGGCGATCGCGTTGAGCGCGCAGATCTCCGCGAGCTTCTTCGCGTCCTCCGGCGGCACCAGCCCGTGGCCCTCGCCGACCTTGCCGGTCTGCACGATCGCCCCGGACACCATGGGCAGCTGACCGGAGGTGTAGATCCGGCGCCCGTCCTGGATGGCCGGGACGTAGGCGGCCACCGGTGTGGCGACCTCGGGCACGGTCAGGCCGAGCTCTGCCAGACGGTCCTCGACTGCGCTCATCAGGCTTTCTCCCGCTTCAGGTAGGCGACCAGGCCGTTGCCGTCGGGACCGGTGAGGACCTGGACGAGCTCCCAGCCGTCCTCGCCCCACTGGTCGAGGATCTGCTTCGTCGCGTGGACGATGAGTGGCACCGTCGCGTACTCGAACTTCTTCATGGGTGGCAGCCTAGCCACCGCTGGCAGGATGGCCGCATGGCCCGTGACCCGATCCAGGTGCTCGACGAGCGGGCCGCCCCGCCGGCCCGCACGACGTACTACGGCGACGACCCCGCCCAGGTCTACGACGTTCGCCTTCCCGAGCGGGTCACGCGACGCCTCACGGTCGTCGTCGTCCACGGCGGGTTCTGGCGGCCCGAGTACGACCGTGGCCACGCGAGCCGGCAGGCCCAGGCGTTCGCCGACGCCGGCTACCCGACCGCGGTCCTCGAGTACCGCCGCCCCGGCATGCCCGGCGGCGGGTGGCCCGGGACCACCGAGGACATCGCCGACGCCGTCACCGCGGTCCGCCGCGACCCCGACCTCGACCAGCCCTGGGTGCTCGTCGGCCACTCCGCCGGCGGCCAGCTGGTGACCTGGGCCGCGGCGCAGTCGTGGGCGCACGGCATACGCGGGGTCGTGAGCCTCGCCGGAGTCCTCGACCTCGCCGACGGCGTCGAGCACGGCGTGGGCGGCGACGCGATCACGACGTTCCTCGGCGGCCGGCCGGCCGACGTCCCCGACGCCTACGCCGCGGCCGACCCCGCGCGGCTCGCCCCCGCCATACCCACGCTGTTGGTGCATGCTCGCGACGACGACGTGGTGCCGTTCGAGCTGAGCGAGCGGTATGCCGCGGCGCACCACGGGCCGCACGTCCGCCTCACGCCCGTGGACGGTGGCGGCCACTACGGGCTGATCGACCCCGAGCACCCGGCGTTCGCCAGGGTCCTCGAGGCGGTCGACCTGCTGGCCTCCTAGGCTGAGGTCATGCCCGAGGCTCCCGACCTGTCGAAGGTCCGCCTGCACGTCGTGACCGGCAAGGGCGGCACGGGCAAGACGACGGTGGCCGCCGCGCTGGCGCTCGCGCTGACCCGGCAGGGCAAGCGGGTGCTGCTGGCCGAGGTCGAGGACCGGCAGGGGATCTCGCAGACGTTCGACGTGCCACCGCTGGGCCACACCGAGACCCGGATCCTGCACGACCGCAGCGGCGGCCAGCTGTGGGCGATCTCGGTCGATGCCAAGGACTCCCTGCGCGAGTACCTCCAGAAGTTCTACAAGGTCGGCAAGGCGATGACGGTGCTCGACCGGTTCGGGGCCGTCGACTTCGCCACGACGATCGCGCCGGGCGTGCGCGACGTGCTGCTGATCGGCAAGGTCTACGAGGCCGCGGGGAGGCGGTCCGGCAAGGGCCCGGCCGCCCCGACGTACGACGCCGTGGTGCTCGACGCCCCGCCCACCGGTCGGGTCGTGCGGTTCCTCAACGTCAACGCCGAGGTCGCCGACGTCGCGAAGGTGGGCCCGATCCGCTCGCAGGCCGACTCGATCACCCGGATGCTGCGCAGCCACACCACCGCGGTCCACGTGGTGACGCTGCTCGAGGAGATGCCGGTCCAGGAGACCGTCGACGCACTGGCCGAGCTGCGCCGCACCGATCTCCCCCTCGGCGCGATCGTCGTCAACCAGCTCCGCGACCCGCTGCTCACCGACAAGGCGCTGTCCTCGGTGCGGCGCTCCCGCAACGCGAGGCTGGCCAACGGCGTCGCGGCCGACCTCGCCACCGTCGGGGTGAAGGTCACCGACGGCCTGGTCGCCGGGCTGTTGGCGGACGCGGGCCACCACGCCGACCGGATCGCCCTCGAGCGTGAGCAGGACGCCATCCTGGCGGAAGAGGGCCGGCTGACCGTGCGCCTGCCGTTGCTCGCCGAGGGCACCGAGGGTGGCGGCATCACCGTGCTGGCCCAGGCCCTCACCGAGCAGGGGATGGTCTGATGCCTCCCCGCACCCGGTCCGCCAAGGCCGCCTCCGCTGCGCCGCCCACTCCCCGCCCCGGAGCCCCGCGGCTCGACCTCGCCGCCCTGCTCACCGACCCCGGGACGCGCATCGTCGTCTGTTGCGGCGCTGGTGGCGTGGGCAAGACGACCACCGCTGCGGCGCTGGGCCTCTGGGCCGCCGAGCACGGCCGGCGCGTCGTCGTCCTCACCATCGACCCGGCCCGCCGGCTCGCCCAGTCGCTGGGGCTCACCGAGCTCGACAACACCCCGCGCCCGGTCGCCGGAGTGGGCCGTGGCACCGACGGCTCGGGTGGCTCGGCAGGCTCGGGTGGCTCGGCAGACTCGGGCGGCGCGGCAGGCTCGGACGGCTCGGACGGCTCGCTCGACGCCATGATGCTCGACATGAAGCGCACCTTCGACGAGGTGGTCGAGCAGCACGCCACCCCCGAGAAGGCCGCCCAGATCCTCGCGAACCCGTTCTACCAGGCGGTCTCGAGCTCGTTCGCGGGCACGCAGGAGTACATGGCGATGGAGAAGCTCGGGCAGCTCCGGGCCGAGGCCGGGCGATCCGGGCGCTGGGACCTCATCGTCGTCGACACTCCCCCGTCACGGTCCGCGCTCGACTTCCTCGACGCGCCCAAGCGGCTCGGGTCGTTCCTCGACGGGCGGTTCATCCGGCTGCTGTCCGCCCCGGCCAAGGCCGGCGGCCGGGCCGGCTTCAAGGTGTTCAGCGTCGGGGTGAATGTCGTCACGAGCACCCTGTCGCGGGTGCTGGGCGGCCAGCTGCTCCAGGACGTGCAGACCTTCGTGGCGGCCCTCGACACCATGTTCGGCGGCTTCCGCGAGCGCGCCGACCAGACCTACGCGCTGCTCAAGGCCCCCGAGACCGCGTTCGTCGTGGTCGCCGCCCCCGAGCGCGACGCGCTGCGCGAGGCCTCCTTCTTCGCCGGTCGCCTCGACGAGGAGGGTATGCCGCTCGCCGGGCTCGTCGTGAACCGGATCCAGCGCGTGGCCGCGCCCTCCCTGACGGCCGCACGGGCCCTGGCCGCGGCCGAGCAGCTGGCCGACGCAGAGACCCGCTCGACCACGGCCGCCACCACGCAAGGGCTGCTGCGGCTGCACGCCGCGTTGGCAGAGACCGCCGATCGGCAGGAGCGGCTGGCGGCGCGGTTCACGGCCGGACACCCCGGCATACCCGTGGTGGAGGTGCCGGCCTCGGCCCAGGACATCCACGACCTGGCCGGCCTGCGCGAGGTGGCCGCCGCCCTCACCACCCCCACCCCCACCCCCACCCCCACCCCCACCTGATCCGTCCTGACCCCACCCGCCCCAGCTTTATCGGGTCTAGGGAGAAGGTTGTGCTTCACCCCGGAACGGTTCCGGGGTGAAGGTCAACCTTCCGGGGTGAGGCCTTCCAGGTCACCCGACCCGGTGTCCGAGGAACGACGAAGCCCCTGACCCGCGGGGGATGGGTCAAGGGCTTCGTTCGGGGGTCCGCGATAGCCGCGGCGTCTCATGAGTGCAGACGAGGTCAGGCGCTCTCCGCCTCGGAGGGGGTCTGGTTGCGGGCCTGCGCGAACAGGGCGGCCCAGGAGGTGATGTTGGGACGACGCTTGAGCAGGGCCCGGCGCTCACGCTCGGTCATCCCACCCCAGACGCCGAACTCGGTGCGGTTGTCGAGGGCGTCGGCGAGGCACTCGGCGATCACGGGGCAACGCTGGCAGACGACCTTGGCGGTCTGCTGGGCCGCACCCTGGACGAAGAGTGCATCAGGGTCTGACTTGGAGCAGGAGCCCAGCGGGGCCCAGTCATCCATCCACACGGTCCCTGCGGGCCCGGTGGGCCGCTCCGGTGCGATAGTCATTGTCAGTTCCTCCAGATACTCCTGCTTCAGACGCTTCACCGTGCGTCTTATGTCCGTATCGACGTGTGGAAACGATAGGAACTGAAGGCACTCCGACGACATGGCCCATTCGTGTGGTTCTGGCATGACCAAAGGGACTAGTCACTCCGAGCCATCGCGGCTCGCTCCAACGGGCGGTGCGAAAACTAGGACGTAATCGGGCGCAAACAGCCCATACAGCTGCCCAACTCGCGGGAAACGGGCTGCTCAAGGTTCGGCAGTTACCCTGTCGGCATGCAAGGACGCGCCACCAACCTCGGAAATGTCGTCAGCCTGCTCGGAGCCTTCGTCGCCACGGCGATGGTCATGGGCCTGCTGACGGCTGGTCTGCTCATCCCCGCGGTGGGCGCCACGGGCAGCGCGGCGACCTCCGGCGTGAAGATGTTCGACGACCTTCCCGGCGAGTTCACCGCCACCCAGCTGTCGCAGCAGTCGACCATCAAGGACGCCCGCGGCGGCATCCTGGCGACTCCCCAGCAGGAGAACCGCATCATCGTCAACCTCAAGCAGGTCGCGCCGATCATGCAGAAGGCGCAGATCGCCATCGAGGACAGCCGGTTCTACGAGCATGGCGGGGTCGACCCCCGAGGCATCTTGCGCGCGGTGGCGTCGAATGCCCAGGGCGGCGACGTCCAGGGCGCGTCCACGCTGACCCAGCAGTACGTCAAGCTGACGCTGCAGGAGAACGCGCTGCGGAACAACGACGAGGAGGCCGCCCAGGCGGCCGTCCGCAAGAGCGCAGCGCGCAAGATCCAGGAGATCAAGTACGCGGTCACCCTGGAGAAGGAGATGACCAAGGACCAGATCCTGCAGGGCTACCTCAACCTGGCCTACTACGGCGACCTCGCGTACGGCGTCGAGGCCGCCGCCCAGCACTACTTCAGCGTCAGCGCGTCGAAGCTGAACATCCCCCAAGCCGCCCTGCTCGCCGGTCTCGTGCAGAACCCGGGCAAGACCGACCCGCGCAACTACCCCGAGAAGGCCCAGGCCCGTCGCGACGTGGTCCTCGACCGGATGTACGCCCTGGGGATCATCACGGCCAAGCAGCTCAAGTCCGCGAAGGCCATCCCGGTCAAGAAGATGCTCAAGCTGAAGAACCCGCTGAGCAACTGCGCCGCGTCGTCCGAGCCGTACTTCTGCAACTACGTCATGGAGTACCTCAAGGACATGGACAACCATGCCCTCGACGTGCTCGGCAAGACCCGTCCGGAGCGGATCAAGAACATCACCGGCGGCGGCCTGACCATCCAGACCACGCTCGACCCGCAGGTGCAGGAGCAGTCGCTCAAGGACCTGACCAAGCGGGTGCCGTTCGGCAACACCGCGATGGGCAAGGACTCCAAGGACAAGACCAAGGCGGGCTACTCCAGGATGGTCGGCAGCGCCGGCACGATCATCGAGCCCAGCACCGGCCGGGTGCTCGCCATGGTGCAGAACACCAAGTACCCGACGACGAAGGCCCAGCAGAACGCCTACGGCTACACCGAGGTGAACTGGAACGTCGACGAGAAGTACAACGGCACGGCGGGCTTCCAGTTCGGCTCCACGGCCAAGATGTTCGCGATCGTGCGGGCCCTCGAGACCGGCACGCCGGTCAACGGCACGGTGCCGTCGAAGTTCGCCAGCACGACGCGGGGCGCCGTCTACACCCCGCAGGAGATCGGTTCCTGCGCCCCGGGTGGGCCCTACACGATCCACAACGACTACGCGATCGGTGGCAAGCCGCTGCCGCTGAAGAAGGCGACCGCCGACTCCATCAACACCGCGTTCGCGTCGCTGACCTTCAAGCTGGGCACCAGGAACGTGCTCAACACGATGACGAAGATGCACCTGCACACCGGCTCGGGAACGAACCTGCCGTGCTACGCCAGCACCGTCCTCGGCACCGGTGACGTCACTCCGATGACCCTCGCCAGCTCCTACGCGATCCTGGCGAACAACGGCAAGTACTGCCCCCCGAACCCGATCCTGTCGATCACCACCGCCGACCGGAAGCCGCTCAAGATCGGCGCGACGAGCTGCAAGCAGGTCATCGACCCCGACGTCGCCAAGGGCGCCACCGAGCTGCTCACCGGTGTGATCAAGGACGGCACCGGCAGCCGGGCGAAGCTCGGCTCGCGACCCGCAGCCGGCAAGACGGGCACCACCGACAAGCACGTCGAGTCCTGGTTCGTCGGCTACACGGCCCAGCGAGCCGCCGCGGTCTGGGTGGGCACGCCCTACTCGCAGAACGGGATGAACGGCATCCAGCTCGGCGGCAACTACTACCGAGGCGTCTTCGGTGGTGACATCGCGGCTCCGATCTGGAAGAACCTGATCGAGAACGCGTCGCAGGGCCTGCCCGAGCGCCAGTTCGACGACCCGAGCAACAAGATCGTCAACGGCGACCGCATCTCGGTGCCCTTCGTCGGCGGCATGTCGGTCGCGGAGGCCACCGCGAGGCTCAAGGAGGCCGGCTTCCTCGTGCAGGTCGCCGGACAGACCAACAGCGGCTACCCGCAGGGCATCGTGGTCTACACCAACCCGAGCGGCTCGGCGCTGCGCGGGTCGACGGTCGGCCTCTACGTCTCGAGCGGCTTCAACCCGCCGCCCAAGCCCGACCCCACCAAGACGCCCGACCCGAAGCCGACCAAGACCAAGCCACCACCCGGTCACGGGTGACAGACGAAAGGGCCCCGCACCATCGGTGCGGGGCCCTTTCGTCTCGGTATGCCGCGGAGCCGGCTCCGCGGGCGGCTCACCACAGCAGGGTCAGCCCTTGGTCAGCGCCGCCTTCACGGCGGCGGCCACGCGACCACCGTCGGCGCGGCCGGCCACGACGCCCTGGGCGACCTTCATGACCTGGCCGAGCTGCGGCATACCGGTCGCCCCGGTCTGCGCGATCGCGGCGGCGACGATGGACGTGAGCTCGTCGTCAGAGAGCTGGGCGGGCAGGTAGGCCTCGAGGACCGCGAGCTCGGCCTCCTCCTTGGCGGCTAGCTCGGGGCGCCCTGCACCGGCATACGCGGTTGCGGCCTCCTTGCGCTTCTTGGCCTCCTTCGCCAGCACCTTGAGCACCTCGTCGTCACTGAGCTCGCGCGCTTCCGTGCCCGACACCTCTTCGTTGGTGATGGAGGTGAGCGCGAGGCGGAGCGTGCCCGACCGCACCGCATCCCGCTGGCGGATGGCGTCGGTGAGGTCGCTCTGGACGGTGGCCTTGAGACTCTGCTCGGTCATGCCCCCAGTCTCGCAGGCGGGTGGTGGTCCGACACACCGAGATCCGGTTTGCAAGGATGACGGGGATGAACACTCCCCTGGGCGCCGCGCTGGGCACGGTCGCTGGTGTCGCCGCGCTGGGCGTGGCGGGCGTCGGCTACGCCAGCGTGGTCGAGCGCAACTGGTTCGCCCTGCGGCGGTTCACCGTGCCGGTGCTCGCGCCCGGGTCGCGGCCGCTGCGCGTCCTCCAGGTCTCCGACCTCCACCTCGTGCCCCGCCAGCGTCGCCGCATCGAGTGGGTGCGTGGCCTCGCGGCGTTGGAGCCCGACCTGGTGGTCAACTCGGGTGACAACCTCGCTGCCCTCGACGCGGTCCCGGGGGCGCTGCGCGCGATGGAGCCGTTGTTCGCGTTCCCAGGCGTGTTCGTCATGGGCTCCAACGACTACTACGCGCCGGTGCCGAAGAACCCGGCCCGCTACCTCACCCGACGGCACGCCCACGCTCCAGCGGGCCGGGTGCGCCTGCCGGTCGAGGACCTGCGCGCCGGCCTGCGCGACGGCGGATGGGTCGACCTCGACAACGCCCGCACCACCCTGTCCGTCGGCGGGGCAGAGGTGGAGCTCGTCGGCACCGACGACGCCCACATCCGGATGGACGAGTATGCCGCCGTGGCCGGGCCGGCCTCGACCTCCGCCGCCGTGACGATCGGCGTCACGCACGCCCCCTACCAGCGCGTGCTCGACCCGATGGCCGCGGACGGAGCCCGGCTCCTGATCGCGGGCCACACGCACGGCGGCCAGCTCGCGCTGCCCTTCTACGGCGCGCTGGTCACCAACTGCGACCTGCCGACCGACCGGGCCAAGGGGGTCTCGCGCTGGTGGCCCGGGGCCGGGTCCGCCCCGTCGTCCGCCGCGCCCCCGGACGCAGCGTGGCTGCACGTGTCGGCGGGGCTGGGCACGTCGCCCTACGCCCCCGTCCGGTTCTGCTGCCGCCCCGAGGCCACGCTGCTCACCCTGGCGCCGCGCTCCTGAGCCACCTGGCTTCGATCCGTGCCACTGTGGCCACGGATGGAGGTGCTTCGTCCGGATCGGCGTCGATCCGTGGCGCTGGCGCCGCGATTGTCGGTGACCCGACCACCGGCCGCGAGCACCCGGCATACCGATTGGGAGCGGCCGGGTGAGGTGGGCTATCCTTCACTGTCGCTGCTCCCGTCGAACTGGCGTGGGTGGCGATTGCCACGGGGTGTGGCGCAGCTTGGTAGCGCGCTTCGTTCGGGACGAAGAGGCCGCAGGTTCAAATCCTGTCACCCCGACCAACATGTTTCCGCAGGTCAGAGCCACAATCCTGGCAACTGCGACCACATCGAACAGCACGAAGAACGCCGCTTGCGAGCCCATTACGAGCCCTCGGCATTTCTTAGGGACTCGCCCGCGCTCTCAGACTCCACGTCGGCCGCGTCAGCCAAGCCCTTGGCCATCATGTCCGCTGCCCTGGTCAAGGTGTCGTTGAGGACGTGCGCGTAGAGGTCGAGCGTCATGCTCGCGGTGCTGTGCCCCATGAGGCTCTGGACCGCCTTGAGGTCGCCGGTCATCCGGAGCCATGCCGTTGCAGCGGTGTGCCGCAGGTCATGGGGACGCAGGCCTACCCGGTCGACGACCTCACACGCCTCCTTCCACCCTCCGTCTCGCCGCCAATGCCGTGAGTCGAGGCGCGCGCCTCGCGGCGAGGGGAAGAGCGGGGCGTCCGGCTTCCCGGTCAGGTGACGCTCCACGATGGGCACCAACTCGGGCAGGACCGGCACCATCCGGGTGACACCTCGCCCACCCTTCGTGCCCGGCAGAGTGACCCGCTTGCCCTCCTCGTCGAGGACATGGCGACGCCTGATTGCCAGGAACAGCCGTCCGGCGTCGTCCCGCATCGCGTCGCGCTCATCGAGCGCAGCGATCTCCGACCACCGCAGACCAGCCAACGCCAGGACCAGTGCGATCTCGTGATGCGGAGGCTTGAGGGCTGCGACGAACACCCGCAACTCGGCCAGCGAAAGCGCCTGACCAGGCGTGCCCTTGGTCGGCCGAGGGTCTGGTAACCCCGGTTCGACGACGAGGGACCGTCGTTCGCGAACGACCGCCCATGCGCCGGCTGGGGGCCGAGCGGTACTCCAAGAGCATGTGGAAGTTCGGCGACAGCGTCGCCTTCATCGCCGACCGTGAGGCATCCGGACAGCCCTGGCAGCGCACCGACCAGACCCAGACCGTCGAGCTGGTCAGCCCGCCACCCAGGGCCGTCGAAGTCCTTGGCATCGAGCCCGGCTCCCAGGTCTACGCCCGAGCCCGCATCGTCAAGCAAGAGGGCCGGCCCACCCACACGCTCACGAGCTACTACCGGCCCCAGGACGTCGAGGGCACTCCCCTGGTCGATGCGACGCCGGGACCGGCTGGTCGCGGCGGTGGCTTCGCCGTCCTCACGCTCCAAGGCCTTGAACCCCACGAGATCACCGAGACGTTTCACGCCCGGATGCCGACACCAGACGAGATGTCGACGCTGGAACTCCCAGCCGGAGAGCCGGTCATGATCCTTGAGCGAATCACCAGGACCAAGGACGGGTATGCCGTGGAGTACGCGACCGGAGTCCACGCCGCCTCGCGTTTCTCGTGGACCTACACCTACGACATGCCGGAATGAGGAGGCAGCCGTGAGCGTCATGGATGATGCCCAGATCCTCTGGGACTACCACCAGATGCACCACGAGCCGCGGAACACCGACATCGCGATCGGTCTCGGCAGCCACGACATCGGCGTCGCCGAACACACTGCAGACCTCTACCGGCAGGGCCGGTTCCCGCTCATCGTCTTTAGCGGAGCCAACGCACCCACGACCGTCGAAGTCTTCCCCCGCGGGGAAGCGGTCCACTACGGCGAACGAGCCGAACAGCTCGGAGTCCCGGACACAGCGATCGTCCTCGAAGAACACGCACGCAACACCGGCGAAAACTTCACACTGACCCGCGCACTGCTCGAACGCGAAGGCATCCACCCCACCTCCGCGACCATCATCAGCCGCCCCTACCAACAGCGTCGCGCCTTCGCGACATGTCAGCAGCTCTGGCCCGAACTCGACGTCATCTGCTCTTCACGGCCGCAGACCCTTGCCGACTACATCGCGTCCATTGGCGACCGGGACAGGGTGCTCAACATGCTGGTAGGCGACACTCAGCGCATCTGGGTCTACGCGAACCAAGGCTTCGCTACCGCTCAACTGGTGCCTGACGACGTCCTGGTCGCTTACGAGCGGATGCTCGGCCGGGGTTATGCCCTGCGGATACTGCCCGAATAGTCCAGTCCTCACCACGGATGAGTCTTCGGTACCCGGCGCAGCTCTTCGGTACCCGGCGAGGCGCGGCTTTTCAGTGGCCTCCGTCTAACGCGCACCCTGGTTTCGACGGACAGGACTCACTCGAATGACCCAACAAACCGGCTGCCGCTCTGAGTCGCGGCCATGAGCACGCGCCTTCATAGGTCACCCTGCTCGCCGAGGAGCTGCAGCAGGTCGAGCACTTCGCCGCGCTCGACCTCTCCGTCGACTAGGTCGCCGATCTCGTCCAGCCGGGACACCGCAGCCGAAATCGCGTCCTCCCAGGCATCCTCGAAAGCTATGTCCAGAGCCCGTACTGGCCCACCCCCCTCGTTCGCCACGTACCCCCGGCGGACGAAGGAGGCCCAGACTTGTGCCTCAGTGGGGGTGATTAGGCCTCGCCGCAGTCCGTCGAGGAGGGCAACGGCAGCAGCCCGCGAGACGACGAACGGATCCTCCTGATCGGCAACCGCCTCGCTAAGGTGGTCGTGATCCACGGCGACGATCGCGGCCATGCCAGCCGCATCCCCATTTAGGACCCGACCGAGGGCAATTGCCAGCTCATCGTGCTCGCCACTAGCCCTCACCATGTACCCACTTCGTTTCGATGAAGCCATTTGGTCCTACGGTGTTCTTGTATTCGACAACGATGTTGCCCTGTGAATCGATCTCCTGAACGTAGAGCTTGCCGTAGCCCGGGTTTCTTGCAGGGGAGAAGAATTGAAGTCTGTAGCCGCCGCTGGCCATTTCGGTCACCCGGAAGTCCTGACTCTTCGCAGTTGAACCTCGGAAGAAGCGATTGACGGCTGCCGACGCATCCCCCGAGATGCCTTGCCGGGCGGCTGCTCGACTGCCGAACTCGAGGACTGCCGAACTGCTGCTGGTTGCAACACCTCGTGCTCCCACGGCAGCGACGGCCCCCTGGACGCCCGCAGCAAGTCCGGCGCCTTCGAGCGCGGCCTTACCAAGCTCCTTCCAGTTCAGTTCGCCGATCGGGTCGCATTCGGCCTGTGGGTTGCGCATGACCTGGCTGAAGTAGTTGCCGAATCCGCCCCAGAGGGCTCCTGCTACGGCGGGGCATACGGGGCACTGTCCGGATGGGTCGGTGAGGTTGATGGGGTCGTTGGCTGCGTAGCCGTAGGGCTGGGCTGTCGTCGCTTCGAGGGGGTCGCGGGAGAGGAAGCTCGCGGTGGTGGGGTCGTAGTAGCGGGCGCGCATGTAGTAGAGGCCGGTGTCTGTGTCTTGGTATTGGCCGGCGTATTTGAGGGGGTTGGTGCTGGACCCGGTTGCGCTGGTGGTGCTCCCGTAGGGGTCGTATGTGAGGGTCGCCTGGACGGTGCCGGTGGCGTCGGTGAGGGCGCGGGTGGAGCCGAGCAGGTCGTGCTGGTAGTAGGACCGGCCTGAGGCGGTGACTCGTTGGAGGGGGAGGCCGTTTGGGCCGTAAACGTAGTTGGCGTCCTTGTCGGCGAGCAGTTCGGCGTTGGGAGCGGTCACGTCCCAGGCGTAGTTGGTGGTGGTGCCGCTTACTGTCTTGGTTGTCCGCAGACCGTCGACGTCGTACGTGTACGCGGCACCGGCGGCGGTGGTCAGCTGGTTGGCGTTGTCGAAGGTCCAGTTTGTGCTGGTGCCGGCTGGGTCAAGTCTGCTCGTGCGGTTGCCGCGGGTGTCGTGCGTGTAGGTGGTTTCGGCCTGCTGCAGGAGCAGGACCCCGGTGGTGAGGGCAGCACTGGTCGTGTGGGTGGCTGCCATGGCGCCCGTTGGCGAGCCGGTAGTTTCTTGGTCTGCCACGGCAACGTCGGTGCTGGACCCGGTCTTGCTCGTGCGTGCCGTGGTTCCGGATGGGGGTGTCCACGTGCCTGCCGTGCCGTACGCCCCGGCGCCCCAGACCAGCCGGTTTCCGGGTTGGGTGGCGAAGGATTGAACGGTGGTGGAGGTTCCGGCAGCGTTGAAGGCGCCGGTGACGGTGCCGACCGGGTTCACGGGGTTCACGTTGCGGTAGACGGTGACGGCGGCGGACTTGTCGAACTTTCCTTGGAACGACACGGTGATGGAGGTGTCGGTGCTGGTCAGTGTCTTCGTGTAGACGCCGAGGTTGCCGGGCTTGCTGCCGCCGGACAGGTAGGTGCCGCGTTCGGTGGCACCGGCCGGGCCTGTGAGTGTCTTGCCGGCCGGGTAGCTGACGTACAGGACTGCTAGGTCACCGGCTTGCACTGCGGGGAGGGTCAGCGTCAGGGTCGTGGCGTTCGAGTTGGATGTACTGGACGACCCGACGGGTGTGATGGGCGCGGCCGGGTTGCCGGAGAGTTGGGAGGCCGGGTCGTACGCCTGTTTCACGCCGTCCAGGCGAGTGGTCAGGTTCCCGTTCCCGTCGTACTGGGCGGTCTGGTTGTCGACGGTCTTGAGGCGGGCCTGGTCGTCGTAGGTGTAGGTGTGGTTGTCGCTGGGAACGCCTGTGGAAGTGGCGGTAGCGACCTGGCCATTGCCGTCATAGGTGTAGCCGAAGCTCGTCTGTACCGTTCCGCCGCGGGTGGCGCTGATCGACTGGACGCGGCCCGCCTGGTCGTGCTGGTAGGAGGTTGCCGTTCCGTTGGGGTATTGGATTCCCTTCAGGGCGCCGTCCGCCTCGTAAGTGAACTGGGTGGGCGCCTCGCCGAACGCCTCAAGGGCGGTGAGTCGGTCGGACTCGTCGTAGTGACGGACGACCGCGCCCGCGCTGTTGGGGTAGGTGATGCTGGTTTGGCGTCCTTCGAGGTCGTAGCCGTAGCCGACGGTTGTGCCCGTGGCGCTGGTCGATCCGGTCAGGCGCCCCAGGCTGTCGTACACCCAGGAGGCCGTGCCTGCCGTGGAGGTGGCGGCTGTTCGGCGGCCGAACTCGTCGTAGGCGATGTTGGAGTAACTGACGGGGCCGCCGGATGGGAAGGTGATTGCCTTGACCTGGCCGAGGGCGTTGTAGCGGTAGGTGGTGGTTTGCCCGCTGGGGTCCGTGACGGCGGTGACGTGGCCCAGTGGGTCGGTGGCCAGCGTGGTCACCCGGTTCAGCGGATCGGTCCGCGTGAGGACGTTTCCGAGGGAGTCGTAGGTGAACTTGGTCTCGCCATCGAGGGCGTCCGTGGTGCTCTTGAGTCGACCATTGGGGTAGTAGTCGTTTAGTTGAAGGCGGGTGGTTCCGCGTTCGGCTTTGGTGAGTTGGGCTGCCGCGTCATAGGTGAGGGTGGTGATGCGTCCCATGCCGTCGGTGGATGTGGCCAGGTTGCCGTCGTCGTCGTAGGTGAACACGACCTGGTTGGCGACCGGGGTCGTCGCCGACCACAGCGGGTTGCGCACCGCTGTGATGTCTCCGTAGGCGTTGTGCGTCCAGGTCGTCGTGTACGACCCGGGCGCTGCGCCGGGCAGATTCCCACGCGCCGTGGTGGCACTCATCAGCCATCCCGTGTATTGCGCGTAGCTGAAGGTGGTCTCGTCGCCGTCCGGGTTTTGTGCGGTCGGCGGCTGGATGACGGCAATGAGGTTTCCGGCGTTGTCGTACCGTCGTGTGGTGCGGTGCCCGCCAGGGTCGACCACGCCAGTGATGTCGGTCGGGTGTGCGGAGTCGCCGTACTCGAGGGTGGTCACCGCGGTGTCAGTAACGTTCCCACCGGTGGAGATCAGGGGCTGGGATGTCGTCCTCAGCCGCCCGGATGCGTCGTAGTCGAAGGTGGTCACCACGTCGCGGGAGACGGCTGACATGTTTCGAGTAACCGTACGCACTTGATGCCGGGCGTTGTAGGTATAGCTCGTCTGCACGTTATTGGCGTCGACCGCTGTGCTGAGGTCGCCGTCAGCCTCGTACGTGGCGGAGCTCTGGTATCCGTTGCCGTCGACCACGAGCGTCCGGCCCAGCGTTGCGGGGTCGTATCGGTACAGCCAGTCGTTCGAGTTCGGGCTGTTGTATCCGCGGGTCTCGAAGACCATCAACCCGTCTTGGTACTCGTAGCGCGTCGCGTTCCCGGCCGGGTCGGTGACGACGGTCGCGGTCGGGCTCGTTTGATACGCGAAGGTCGTCTTGCGCCCCAACTGATCCGACTGCCAATCCACCCGCCCCTGAGTGTCGTAGTGCGTCGTGACGACAGGCGGAGGTGACTGGGTCGACTGGTGGAATCGCGGGGACCGCATGGTGAGAAGGTGGTGGCCCTGGTCGTAGCCGAACTGCCAGTGCCCACCTCCCACGTCGGTGACGTCGGTGAGGTTTCCACTCGGGTCGTAGTCGTAGGTCACGACCCTTGCGGGCGTGGCTCCATCGCGTAGTTCGCTGATACGGCCATTGGTGAAGGTGAAGGTCACCGTGCGCCCGGCGGGGTCCGTCACCACCCGCGTGTTGCTTGACGGATACGTGACGGTCGTCGCCTGGTCGAAGGGGTCCGTGATCGACGTCAGGCGGCCTTGGTCGTCAAAGGTCTTGGTGTTGCCGCCGGCCACGGCGTAGGCGAACCCGCCTTGCGCATCGCGCGTGAGTGTGCCAACAACGCGGGGTGGTGCGGTGTACGAGCCGTCCGCCTCCTTGTCGAAGGTTGTCTCGGAGCCGTTGCAGCCTTGGAACGTGACGGAGTCTGCGCCTATGTTGAGGCGTTCGCCGTAGGCGTCGGACCAGCCGTACCCGAACGGACCATCATTCTGGGCCAACACGGAGTTGTAGGTGCGTCGCGCGCTGATCGCAGGGCCACGGCCCGGGATCGTCAGGTCGGTGAAGGTGTGCCAGAAGTTTCCGGTCGCCGGATCCACGGGGAACCGTGTCGCCTGGGTGCGCGTGGACCGGCTCTGACCACACCCAGCCAGCTGCTCCTTATCGCCAATCGCGCCACCCTCCGGAGCCGGCTGGATGACCGTTTGCGCCACCATGGCCGAGGCGCTCGCGTACACGGGGAACGTCTGCGTGACCGTCGCCGTAAGGGTCTGGCCGTCGGTGAACCGAACCGTGAAAGAGAACTCTGTGACCCAATCGCCAAAGCACACACCCGAACGCGGGTACCGATACCCCCGTGAACCAAGCAATGATGTGTCACCGTCAATGCCATCGCCCATCGTCAGGCGGGAGGCATCCCCGTCGTCGTGGTAACCGCTGTTACCCCCCGAGAAGATCATCGTCCCGCAGGCATCCCATGCCGTGTCCTGCGCGCTGTTAGTTGACGTCGCCGAGTTCGAGTTGGATGCAGAATCCCAAAGGGAGACGAAGGGGCAATACACGAACGCCTTGCCACCCCAAAAGCTCTTGGCCGGGTCCCCGTAGGAGCAGTTGAAGTACGGGTCTCCTTCAGTCCCACGAGCCAGGCTGCCAAACCGGATCTGGTCGCCCTGCGCGTTGCTCACCACCACCGGCGGAGGGCCACTTGAGGCAAGCGTGGCAAGTTGGGCTCTGCTCAGGTCAGCGCGCTTAGGTCCGGGAACAAGCTTGGATGCCTTGCCAACTTGCTTCCCGTAGCGAATCTTCGGCGGCTCGTATGCGCTGGTGCGCGCGTCACTGGCGGCAGCTGGCGAAGGCCGAGCGTCCTTCGCAACCGACCCCGTCGCCCCAACCGATCCAATCAGAGCAGCGACAATCAAGCCTGCGCCAGCAGACCGCAAACCAATGCGAAACACGGATTCCCCCCAAGCGCGACAACGAAGACAAACTGCCGCGACACAACATAGACGCATCCAAGCCGCCCTGAAGCAAGGTTCTGAGAAACCACGGCCGAAATGCCAAACACACGGACGGAAGGAGCCCCTAGAGCACGCGTCCGGCCGTCAGACGTGGGATCTCTCGTCCGCCGCAGCGCGACCGCCCGAAGCACGACCCGAGAAAATCCATCACTCGGTCAGCCGGCTCCGAACAGCTCCAGCAATCCAGCCTGGGCCGGAGTCCGCAGCAGGCCCCGATTGGCCCGAAGCACCCCCCGTCCAGGGTTCCGGTCGTGGAGGCGCCGGCTGACAGTCCACGCGTAGTCGTCTACTCCGCGGGGTCGCGACGGAAACCCAGGATCCACAACGAAGAGCCCACGGCCATCTCGATCTGCGTTGTACCAACGTTCGAGGACAGTGTTGATGTGTTGATCCCGGAACGAGTAGCCGATGACGACGAGATTCGACGAAGCGAGGAGAGCCTGCTCGAAGGCGACAAGTAGCGCGGTGTAAGGCCCCTCGGCACGCATCTTGTTTCCGCGCCCAAACACAACAGCGGGTGCCCCACTTGTGCGACTCTCTACAACGCGAGGATAGGGCGCGTTCGGATCTCCCACCGTATACCGCGGGAAACACGCGATTCTGTCGTTGCCTATGCGGCCTGGGTCGTCTGCGTTGACCAGGGTCCAGTCCACTGAGCCGTGCAGTTTGAGGAGCCGACGCCCCTCCCCGAATACCCAGGAGAAACCACCGCGCCAACGTTCGGCCCCTGTGGTGAGAGGCACACCGCACTTCGCCGCGGAGGCCTCGACGGTCATGTCGTAGTTCAGCGTGGCGACGACGGTGTCCGCAGGGGTCTGCCACATCGGGGCCAAGTAGTCGATGTTCGCATCACCGAGATGGAGTGCACGCGGAAGCTCGTTAAGCAGCGCATCGGCCACCGCGCCGAACACGTCGTGCGAAGACTTCAACGCATGCAGCTCTTCGAAGGCCCGCTGAACTGTGGCGCCGACCTCATAGTGGGTCCCTTCAGCGAACGCCCGCTTCAGCGCCTGTCCAAGATCCAGTAGCACCGAGTCGTCCGCCTTCTCCTGGGCGAGGAATGAGCTCCAGTCCGAAACGAACGGCGCGATCTCTTGGTCGTCCCTGTGCCGGATCGCATGCAAGGCCGCATAGACCCTCTCGACGTCGATCGGCCCGGTGACGCCGCGTCCATGGGTGGCATCCCAAGCCGAAAGAACGGCGACAACGGCGCGCATGATCCGGCTCAGCCGCTCGCCGCCGTACGGATCGTGATCGGTCCTGTCTCTTTGCGAGAGGGCGGCGGCCAGTCGTTCCGTTAGCTCGGACGATACCGGCAGTCCCGCGTCCACCGAGGCCCCGGCGCCAAGAAGGATGGTCGTGGATCCATGAACCAAGTTGGACATGACGCCAGTCTGTCGACTGCCAGAGGGGGCCGACGGAGGCTCGCCGCCGCGTTCGAAGCGGTACCCGGCTAGGGCTTCACGCCCGGGGTCTAGCTGCGCCGGCCTCCTCTGGCGCGAGTGTCCTCCACATATGACTGGATGCCTTCCCGTCTCGATGACACGATCAGTTCCGTGAGCGAACCCAATCCCGATGAGAGACCCAGCCCCTCACTACCCCAGCAAATCATCGGCGCCCATGCCCTTTGAAGCGACTAGACGCATGGCAGCCGTTGGGGCCGTCAAGCATCGCGGCGAACGTGGCCGCGCCCGCGAAGAAGTCTTGCGCCAGTATCTCAGGGAGGTGATACCCGAGGGATTTTTGGTCGCAACAGGCTTCATCATCGACAGCACCGGGAAACAAAGTCGTCAACAGGATCTCATCATTGTTCGCCGCGACTACCACCCGCGATTCCAGGTCGGCGGTACCCAATTCTTTCCAGTCGAGTCAGTAGCAGCTGTGATCGAGGTCAAGTCCACTCTCAAGAGCAGGACACTTCGGAATGCCATAGAAAATGCCCGGTCCGTAAAGGCGCTCGACCGCACCGGGGAGGCCGAAATTACATCGTGAACGGCGGCATTGGCGGCTCACGTGGCGTCGACGTGCGGGCCGACGAGGATGACCATCGAGTTATGTCGTTCATCGTCGCTGCTCGATCCGAGATCACCGTGGAGACGTTGTACCGGACATTTGCCCAAGCGATCGAGCACCAACCACGCAGCACGTGGCCCAACGGGATCGCCACCGCAGGCGCTTGGTACCTGGCGTACGACGTACCTTCCGGCAGGCCCCGAACGTCCTTGCACATCGCCACTGGCGTGCGCATTCACGAGGTGTCCCAAAAGTCGAACATCGAGCCTCTAGTCGACGTCGCACATGACCTTTGGAGTTGGCTGCGAGTCGCTCCGCTGGTCGACGTCAGACCTAACCTTTACATGCGGCCGAGCACCACCGCCTGGAGGGGCCCCATACCCGATGCTCCCAAGCCAACAGCAGTAGCCCCAGAAGACCAGAACTCAGATTCTGGCTAGGGCCCGGTCGAAAGCCGTGCGCAGAGGCGGACTTCGATCGACGGCGCGCTCTCGCCTGCGTCCTTGCTCTGCCGTGAGAACTTTCCTTACTGGCTCAAGCGCGGCTCCGCCGCGAGGCGCGAGGGCCCGCGATGGGGCCCCGCGCTCCGGGCGCTTCGCGCCCTCTGCGCACCCCACCGCACCCCGCGCGACATGCAAAGGCCCCCGCCATAGGACAGGGGCAATGTCAGCGAAGCCGCCTACTCATCAGTCTGGCTCCCAGAACCTCTCCGCTCGCACGGTCGCCGCTTCATCCGCAGGAAGCCAACGCAGGTCGTACACCGACCCCTCCCATTCCAGCCGACCGCGCACCACGCACTCCTCGTACATGCGAGTCGCCTCCTCGGGAGACATGGTCCACCACGACGTCGGGAACCCCTCCTTCTCATCGAAGAGGGACAGGTCGAGGTCGGGACGGTCCTCCGCGCTCACCAGGCGCCTTCGCCACAGTCTCCACTTCTGAGTCGCCCACTGGTTTACAGACATCATGGCGAAACCCATCAGGTCGCCCTCTTGCCTCAGCTCGGCGACAGCACCGTGCAGCCCTTCGAACCGCGGATCACGACGCGCATCAGCCGGCCAATGCTCCTGAATCCACTGATACTCGCGCACCCGGCCATGTTGGCAGCACTCAGCCTCGGAAACACACATCTCGGCGTGACAGCGCCGCCCCTGCGGCGCGTTTATCACGCGCCCAGCTACAGGAAGTCGCGCAGGAACCGCAGTCCGTCCCGACCGCTCTGACCAACGGCACCCCGAACCGACTGTCCAGAGCGACGGCTGCCCCTGAACCCGACCATGACAACCCCGACGAGGGCCAGAAAGCCCACCAAGATCGCGAGCAAGCCCACGACCGGTGGCCAGGGAATCAAGAACGACGTTGCCAGGACGAGGCCGGAACCGATCAACAGCGCGAGGGACAACATCCCCACGACCGAGACCCGTTGCTGCTCGCCCCTCTGTGGCATGTGCACAGTATGCGCGACAGTCGCCTTCGAGCTGCCGACCCTGCGCTCCACTCTCCGCCCGCCTCCGGGACGCATCAAGGGCGCTACGCGTCACTGCGTGATGGACTCCGTCCACCCTTGACCCGCCCACTTCGGCAGGCTCCCCTGCTCCGCTATCGGGTCGGTGGCTCTTCCTGGCCGTTGTCAAAGACGGGTGGACCAGCTGGAGGGACCGTCGGAGGTGTGATGTCTGGCCAGCCATCGGTCGACCGCCGCGCACGCCACGGCCAGAGTCGCCTGATCCAATCGAGCGATGCCACGGATCCACCCTAGGCTTCTGGACTGCCGTTCGGGAGTGGGCGACAGAAGGACACCGAGCAGGACACGAGGGCTGTCTTCGCGCCCCGAACAACCACAACCACGCGGCAGCCACCAAGCACGAGAACTGGCCCAAAGTCCTCACGGCCGCACGACTGACGGGCACTCCGTAGTTTGTGATCAACCCCAGTCGGCAGAAGGGCGAACCTTCGGCCTTGTGGTCAGGCACACTGCGTCCATGACCGAACGTGCGACTGCTCAGGACGACGCAGAACGCCGAGCAGCCCGCAGAGGGCCGTCCACTCTGTACATCGCCCTGTGCCTCGTCTCCATCGGACTCCTTGCCTTGGCAATGGCGAACGGGCTCCGGACCGACGGCTTCAGCTGGTGGCGCGCCGTGGGCGTCTTCGTGTACGGACTCGCGGCTGGCTTCTGGGTGTGTGAACTGGGGCCGGTGCAACGTTGGCGCGCCCGGCGTTTCGGACGAGCGAACGCGCGAGCCCACCGCGAGCCCGCAGATCCTCAGAAGCCTTGAGTTCGGACCGTTGAAGCATCCCAGGATGCACTGCCTTGCAACGGAATCTGGGTCCGGCGATTCCCCCGAGGGCGTTCGGGACGAAGAGGCCGCAGGTTCAAATCCTGTCACCCCGACGCACTGAGGGCGGTTCTTCGACGGAGTCGACGGAGCCGCCCTCCTGCGTCTGTGCAGCGGTCGCGGAGACTGACCGCGGAGCACGCCCCTAGAGGGCCCTGCCCCGCCGATGCCAGTCACTACCGGGGTTTCCGCGGATCTCCCGCAGCAGGCGCAGGTCGTCGCGCAGCTGGTGAGGCACCGGCAACCGGCGTGCGGCCAGCTCATCGGCATAGAGCTCCATCACGCGGAGCAGCTCCCGACGGGCCGAGAGCAGGCTGGTCTGGGTCACCGGAGACATCCGCCGCGCCGCGACCTCCCCGCGTGCCGTGCGCACGTCCTCGGCCAGCTCGGCCAGGGTGCGTCGTGGCTCTGGGACGGTTGGTGCGGTGTCGTTCGGCATGGCGGGACGACCTCAGCTCGGCGCGGACCCAGCGGGCCCCAGCGCGACAAGGGTGACACTACGCCGAATATCCCTTTGATCGGGTATGCCCCGATCGTCGGGGTGCTGGCGGGCAGCGGCAAAACCGCCTCAGCGGACGATCTTGAAGTTGAACGTGGGCGTGCCGAGCGCGCCCATCAGCCGCAGCCAGACGGGGAGCAGCATCTCCGGACCGCGTGCGGTCGTGATGTCCCCGAGGTCGATGACGTCGGTGTGACCGAAGCTCTGGAGCAGCTCGGTGACAGTGGCCTTGGCCGCGTCGTCGTTGCCCGAGACGAAGACCGACGAGTCCGCGCCGAGATCCCCGGGGTTGACCATCAGTGCGGCGGTGAGGGTGTTCAGGGTCTTGACGACGCGGGCCTGCGGGAAGGTGCGCTGGATCTGCTCGGCGAGGGAGTCGGTGTCCTTCACGAAGAGGGTGGGCGGGAAGCCGGCCGAGAAGTCGAGCGGGTTGGAGATGTCGATGACGACCTTGCCGGCCAGGTGGTCGGCGCCGGCGGACTCGAGCGCCGGGAGGGCGCCGGGCCCGCTTGTCGCGTTGACGACGAGCTCCGCGGCTGCTGCTGCCTCGGCGAAGGTGGCCAGGCTCGCGTCCCGATGGGCGTCGTGCCAGGCGACGAAGGACTCGCTGCGGCTGCGGGTGGCCTCCGGGTCGCGGGTGCCGACGACCACGTCGTGGCCGAGCTCGAGGAGGCGGCCGGCGAGGGCCTGCCCCACGCTGCCGGTGCCGAGGACTGCGATCTTCATGGTGACTCCTGGGTGCGGCGCTTCGCGCGAGGTGGACAGGTGTGCCTACCTCGACCCGCAACGCGACATCACGCCGTTCTATGCCCGCGCGCGCCGCTCGGCGCCGGCGCGCGCCAGTCGGCGCCGGCAGGCGCCAGTCTGCGCCGGCACGCGTCCGTCGGTATGCCGCGCACCGAGTGGGGTGCGCGGCATACCGGGCAGTGGGTCGGGACGCCGGGCCTCGGCGCACCGTTGGGCTGACCCGGCCGACCATGCGTCACAGTGGTCGGCCGGGTCAGGACTGGAGGGCCGCCTCGGTCGCGGCCACGGCCCCGCGCTCGTGCAGGTCGGCGAGCGCGCGGGTGTAGGCCTCGGTGAACCGCGGCTGGTCGGCGAGGTCACCGAACAGGTCGGGGTCGCGCAGGAACGCGCAGAGGTCCTCGTGCTGGCGTGCGGCCCGGGCCACGACGGCGTCCTTGCGCCGGTCGACGACCTCGATCGGGTCGCCCCGCTCGTCCTTCCCCTCCGCATAGCGGGCCCAGGACGCCACGATCAGCGCGGAGATGTCGACCGCCCCACCGGCGGCGAGGTTGTGGCGGATGACGGGCACCAGCCACTTGGGGATGCGGTCGCTGGACTCGGCACACAGCCGGGTGAGCGGGTCCCGGATCTCGGGGTTGGCGAACCGCTCGAGCAGTTGCCGCCGGTACTCCGCGAGGTCGACACCCGGCACCGGCTGGAGGGTGGGGCTGGCCTCCTGCTCCATGAAGGTGGCGAGCATGCGGACGAACAGGGGGTCCTGGCAGACCTCGTGCGCGTACCGGTAGCCGGCGAGGTAGCCGAGGTAGCACATCGCCTGGTGGCTCGCGTTGAGCAGGCGCAGCTTCATCAGCTCGTAGGGCACGACGTCCTCGACCAGCTGCACCCCGGCGTCCTCCAGTGGCGGGCGCCCTTGGGTGAAGCTGTCCTCGAGCACCCACTGGCTGAACGGCTCGCAGACCACCGGCCACAGGTCGGTCACGCCGAACTGGTCGGTGAGCCGCTCGATGTCCTCCTCGGTCGTGACCGGCGTGATCCGGTCGACCATGCTGTTGGGGAAGGCGACGTTGGCCTCCATCCAGTCGGCGAGGTCGGGGTCCTTGAGCCGGGCGAACGCGCAGATCATCCGCTTCGCGACGTCTCCGTTGTCGGGCAGGTTGTCGCAGCTCATCACCGTGAACGGCTCGCGACCCTCGGCGCGGCGGCGGGCCAGCGCGGCGACGACGTACCCGAACACGGTGTGCGGCACGGCATCCGGCTCGAGGTCGAGCCTGATGTCGGGGTCGTCCGCGTCGAAGTCACCCGTCTCCTGGTTGACCAGGTAGCCGCCCTCGGTGATGGTCATCGACACGATGCGGGTCCGCTCGTCGACCAGGCGGTCAACGACGTACGCACGGTCCGCGGGGGCGAAGACCACCTCCACGATCGAGCCCACCACCTTGGCGGACCACTTCCCGTCAGGGTGCTTGACGATCAGCGTGTACAGGCCACGCTGGGCGTCGAGGGTGTCGATGACGCGTCGGTCGTGCGGCAGCACGCCGACCCCACAGATGCCCCAGTCGAGCGCCTGCCCCTGGTTCATCAGGGTGTCGAGGTAGACGGCTTCGTGCGACCGGTGGAAGCCGCCGACCCCGAAGTGGACGATCGAGGCCGTCACCTGCGAGCGGTCGTAGGTGGGTTGGGCGACCCATTCGGGCACGACGGGGAGCAGGGTCGCCCCGGCCGCGGCACGGTGGTGGAGGGTGGGTTCGTGTGTCACGGAAGTAGTCCTGGCCGTCGGTTACTTGATGGCGCCCATGGACAACCCGCGCACCAGCTGCTTCTGCGCGACCCACCCGGCGAGGATGACTGGCAGCGCCGCGATCGTCGCGGCGGCGGAGAGGACCGCGAGGAACTGTCCACGTCCGTCGACGAAGCTGCCGAGGAACGGTGGCGTGGTCCGGGCCGCGTTGCTGGTCAGCAGGGTGGCGAGGAAGTACTCGTTCCAGCTGAAGATGAAGCTGATCAGCGCGGCCGCGGCAACGCCGGGGAGCACCAGCGGCAGGACGATCCGCACGATCTCGCGGTAGAGGCCGGCGCCGTCGACGCGGGCTGCCTCCACGATCTCGAACGGCACCTCGAGGAAGAACGACCGCATCATCCACACCGTGACGGGCAGGTTCACCGCGCCGTAGACCACGGCCAGCATGTAGATGTTGTCGAGCAGGCCGAGGTTCTTGAGGATGATGTACAGCGGCAGCACCACCGCGGCCATCGGCATGAAGCGGGTGGAGATGAAGAACGAGAGAGCACTCTCGACGTTCTTCACCCGCCGGATGCTGAGCGCGTACGCCGCGGGGATGGCGAGCACCACGGCGATGATCGTCGCGGTCACCGACGCGGTGATGGAGTTGATCAGGTAGCCCTTCATCCCGCGGTCCATCGCGAGCTGGTAGCCGGTGGTCACCGGACTGAAGAACACCTTCGGGTGGATGGACGAGGCGATCGCCTCCGGCTTGAAGCCGTTGATGATCATCCAGAAGACGGGAAAGAAGAAGACCAGGACGAGCACCCACGTGAGTGTGGTGACGAGGCCTCCCCGGACGCTGCGTGTCATCGACTTCCTCCAGCCATGAAGACCTTGAACAGGGTGCGGAGCGCGATCGTGGCCACGATGATCGTGAGCACCACGGTGATGACTCCGTATGCCGCGGCCTGACCGACGTCGAGGCCGATGAAGGCCCGCTCGTAGAGCAGGTAGGCGAGCGTCTTGGTGCCGCCGGTGCCCTTGGTCAGGATCGCGATCGGGTCGAAGACCTGGATGATGATGACCGCGCCCAGCAGGACACCGATCTCCACGTACATCCGCAGGTGCGGCAACGTGATCCAGGTGAAGATGCGCCACGGGCCGGCGCCGTCGACCTGGGCCGCCTCGAGGATTCCCGTGTCCTGGCCCTGGAGCCCGGCCAGCAGGATCAGCATCATGAACGGGGTGAACTCCCACGTCAGCACGATGATCACGGCCAGGAGCGGGTGCTCGGTGCTCCACGAGATGACCGGCAGGTGCAGCGTCCGCGAGAGCCAGTTGAGGATGCCGATGTTCGTGTCGAACATCGAGTACTTCCAGATCAGCGCCGAGGCCGCAGGCATGATCAGGAACGGCGTGATCATCAGCGTGCGGGCCACCGCTCGCCCGCGGAACTGACGGTTCAGCAGGAGGGCGAACATCATGCCGAACAGGAGCGAGAACACCACGGCCAACGCGGTGATCACGACGGTGGCGACGATCGACGGCCACAGGTCGCCGGACGACAGCGCCGTGCCGTAGTTCTTGAACCAGGTGAAGCCGCGGTCGTTGGGGTAGAGGAGGTTCCACCGGATCGTCGAGTAGCCGACGGTCGTGAGGAACGGGATCTGGGTCAGCAGGATGAGGAAGAGGACGGCCGGCAGCAACAGCCACCGTGCGGTCCACACCTCCTTCGAGGTGGTCTTGACCCGCCGCTTGTCGGTCGCAGTCTGCGCGACGACGGTGTCGAGCTCGGTGACGGCCATGAGGAAACTCCCCTGGTTGTGGCTTGGACAGGTGGTGTTCGGGGGATGTGAGCAGGCGATCTGCGGGACGGGCGGAAGGACCTGGGGGAGGGTGCCGGAGCCGGATGGGAGTCACGACCCCGGCACCCTGTCTTCCGTCCGTGCGAGTTCGGACGGAGGTCCTCAGGACCGGGCGGGGACTACTTGTGCGCGTCGCCCGCCTTCTTGGCGATGCCCTGGCACTTGCCGAGTGCGTCGTCCACCGTGCCGCGGTTGGCGAGGTAGTCGGCGATCAGCTGGGCGCACTGGTTGCCGACGTCCTGGAACTCGGGGATCGACACGTACTGGATACCGACCCAGGGCTGCGGGTTCACGCCCGGCTGCTTCGGGTTCACCGACTTCATGACGTCCAGGGTGATGGGCGCGTAGGCCGCGGCAGCCTGCTTGTACTCGGGCAGGTCGTAGGTCGACTGACGGGCACCCGGGGGCACCAGGGACCAGCCGAGCTTCTCGCCGACGAGCTTGTGGTAGTCCTTGCTCGTCGCCCACTTGATGAAGTCGATCGCGGCGTCCTTGTTCTTCGTGGTCGCCGGGACCGCGAGGTTCCAGCTCCACAGCCAGCCCGACTCCTTGGTCTTGTCGACAGGCATGTGGGCGTAGCCCATCTTGCCCTTCACCGGGGAGTCGTCGGCCTCGAGCATCGAGGCAGCCACGGAGGCATCGGCCCACATGGCGGCCTTGCCTTCCTTGAGCGCCGTCAGGCACTCGTTGAAGGAGTAGGACACCGGGTCCTTCTCCCCCGAGGTGTCGAGCAGCGTCTTGTAGAACGTGACCGCCTGCTTCCACTCCGGCGTGTTGACCGTGGCGTTCCAGCTGGTGTCGTACCAGTTGCCACCGAAGGTCTGCACGACCGTGGTGAGCGGCGCGAAGAGGTCACCCCAGCCGGGCTTGCCGCGCATGCAGATGCCGGCCCGTGAGGAGGTGTTGACCTTCTTGGCCGCGTCCGCGACCTGCTGCCAGGTGGGGTTGGCGGAGAGGGTGACACCCGCCTTGTCGAGGATCTCCTTGTTGTACATGAGGATCGACGACTCGCCGTAGAACGGGACGGCATACTGCTTGCCGTCGTTGGAGATCGCCTCGCGCACCGGCGCGAGGAGGTCGTCGACGTCGTATGCCGCGTCGGACTTGAGCGGTCCGGTCAGGTCGACCAGCCAGCCGTTCGCACCCCACTGCGGGGTCTCGTACGCGCCGATGGTGACGATGTCGTACTGGCCGGCCTTGCTGGCGACGTCGGCGGTGACCGCTGCGCGGAGGTCACCCTCCTCCATGACCTGGAAGTTGATCTTGGTGCCGGGGTGAGCAGTCTCGTACTCCCCCTTGAGCTTCTCCATGTCCTTCATCTGGCCGTTGTTCACGGTGGCCAGGTTGAGGGTGACGTTCTTGCCGTCGCCTCCGCCGCCGCCACTGGACACTGCGCCCGACGAGCAGGCCGCCATGGCGAGCGCGGCTGCCACCACGCCCGCACCCGCGGTCAGGGCGCGCTTCGAACAGAGCATGCCTAACTCCTTTGGTAGGTGAGCCTTTGGTACTCGAGTCCCGCCGTTCGCAGGGGACGAGGTGGGGCTCACCTGGTCCTGGCCGCGGTGCCGGGATGACCTCAGCGTGGCCGCGAGGCAGGCAACCGGACAATGACGCCTTCGCCAGAGTTTCGATACTTTCCCATTCCGCTCATCTGAGCAGGGCCCTTCACGCCTGAGCGTTCGTGCGGCAGACTGAGGTCTCGATCGGCTCTGACCGCACGCTGGAGCAGATGGAGGTGAGGACTTCGTATCAGTCGACGGGCACGCCGAGGCGCCCCCTCGCGCGCTTCGCGCCCCCGGAAGTGGTCGAGCTCCCCTTGGCCCACCGCCCCGGCAGCCCCTACCCAACCGCCCCTCGCCGTGAGGTGATCCCCCCTCACCCGCAGCACGCCTTCCGTGCGCTCACCCACGACTTCCCCAGTGAGATCTGTGGGTGGGGCGCCCACCCCGAGTACGAGATCCACCTCATCACCAAGACCCACGGCAGCTTCATCGCCGGCGACCACGTGGGCACCTTCGCCCCCGGACACGTCAGCATCATGGGCCCGCTGCTACCCCACGACTGGGTGAGTGACCTGCCCCCGGGGCAGGTGGCCCCCGACCGCGACGCCGTCATCCAGTTCACCGACGAGTGGGTGCGGGAGTGCATGCGGCTCATCCCCGAGCTGCAGGAGATCGACGACATCCTCGCGCAGTCCGCGCGAGGCATCGTCTTCTCCGGCGCCACCGCCTGGCGCGCCGCCGAGAACATCCTCGAGGTGGTGCGCAGCGAGGGCACCGAGCAGGTCGCAAGCCTGTTCCGCCTGCTCTCGATCTTCGCGCGCGCCCCCCAGGAGGAGCGCGAGGTCGTGGCCAGTGAGTGGCTCGGCCGCCCCACCGACCCGAACTCGCTCAACGCCGTCGAGGCGGGTCTGGCCTACATCTTCGAGAACCTCACCGACGACATCCGGCTCTCCACGGCGGCCAAGCTCGCCTACATGTCGGAGCCGACGTTCTCGAAGTACTTCCGCAGTGCCACCGGCATGACCTTCAGCAACATGGTCAAGAAGCTGCGGATCGCGCACGCCCGCCGCCTGCTCGACACGACCCCGGCCTCCATCGCCCAGGTGGCGGAGCTGAGTGGCTACCGCAACATGGCCAACTTCAACCGTCAGTTCCTCGCCGAGGTGGGCGCGACCCCCACGGCCTACCGCAGGCTCGAGTCCTCACAGAAGCCTCCCGCCGAGGTGTTCAGCCTCGGCCTGCGCGCCCGCATCGGCGCCGGCAACCACGCCTGAGCCTCCCGCGGAAGCAAGAAACGATCGAAGGCCGCACGGTTCATACCGATGACCGCCCGAAACTCGATGTCGCCGAGGGTCATCGGGCTGGTAGACATCCGGGGTGCACACGACGCCGGAGTTCCCCGACCTGCTGAGACTGATCGATGAGCGATCGACCGCCTTCCTTGCCCTGGTGGCCGCGGCGCCCGATCTCGACGTGCCGGTGCCGACCTGCCCCGGGTGGACGCTGTTCGACCTCGCCGAGCACATCGGCCAAGGGCGACAGCGCTGGGCGACGATCGTGGCGTTCGGCCCCTCCGACGAGCGACCGGCGGGCACGGCTCCTGGGGATGGCGCGGACGCGCCCCGGGACCGCGATGCCCTGCAGGCCTGGCTGGCCGACTCGGTTGCCGAGCTGGACACCACCCTGCGGGACGCCGGACCGGACCGGGGGAGCTGGGCCTGGTGGGATGTCTCGCAGTCGCCACTCACGGCCGGGGCGGTCGCCCGACACCAGCTGCAGGAGGTCGCGGTGCACACCTATGACGCCCAGGTCGCTCTCGGCGCACCGCAGCCCATCCCCGACGAGGCAGCTGTGGACGGCGTCGAGGAGTTCCTCTCCTCCTGCAACGCCACCACGTACGCCTGGCCACACGAACCGGCGACGCTCGACTACGTGTCGACCGAGGGCCCCGCCTGGCGGCTCTGGCTCGACGGGGACGGCGCTCGCTTCGCCCGCCTTCCGGATGGTGGCGACTCGACGGACCCTGCGACCATGACGGGCCGGGGCTCGGCCAGCGAGATCGTCCTCACGATGTACGGCCGGATCCCGTTGGAGACCCTGGAGATCACCGGCGACCGAGCCGTGCTCGACGGTCTCGTCGAGTGGGTCCCGGGCGCCTAGGTCGTACGTACCTCCTAGGCCTTGCAGAGCACCAGGGGCGGAGGGCCCTTGGGGCTCAGCTCGAACTGCTGCACCTTGGTCAGGCCGAACAGCCCCCACCGGATCGGGACGACGTCGAGTGTCGTGGTCACACCCGGCCCGCAGGACGACTTGGTGACGGTGACCCACATGGCGACCTCCTCACCCGGTCCGACCCGCATCGAGGTGGCCTCCGGGTCGGGTCGCACCCCGCCGAAGGTGTTGCCCGGTCCCAACACCGGGGCCCAGCGCACGTCGACGATGTCGTCCGGCGTCCTGTCGGCGCCGGGAGCGAAGACCGTGACCGGGAGGTGACCGTCGTTCCGGACCGAGTAGACGACGGTCGCGGTGCTGCCGGCCGGTCCATCGAGGACTGCGGCGGACCCGAAGATCGGATCGTCGACCAGCGTGGCACCTGTTCCCCCAGGGCCGACGTAACCGTTCCACGTCAGCGGTTCGTAGAACCGCAGGCCCACTGCGCCCACCACCAGCAGGACCCCCGCGAGGACAGCCACGAGGACAGCCACCCTCGACCGCGCAGCCGTCTGCTGCGACGTGATCACACCCGCTGCTGACACGGCGCCACCTTCATGCGCCCGGACGCTACCAAGTCGCCCGACACCGTGGGGGCGATTCGGGACTACCGCCGCAGGGCGTAGACGTAGGCGCGGACCTCCGCACCGGTGTGCAGGTGCACGGTCGTCAGCACCCGGTCGTAGCCCTCGCCCTCGAACGCGTCGAGCCGGTCCCAGTGGGCCGGCAGGTCGTCCGACCGGAACAGCAGCCCGGGCACCTCGGGCCCTTCGTCATCGAGCACGATCGCGGGGTAGCCGGCGGCCGCACCCCACCCGTCCGGCAACAGGTCGCCGCGCGCGACGGCCGGCTCCCAGGTGCCGACCATGCCGTCCATCTCGTGCGCGTTGGGTCGCCCGGGGGCGAGCGTGCCGTAGACGAAGAGCCCGTGGGTCATCAGCCGCGGAGCACCTTGTCCATCGGCTTGCCCTTGGCCAGCTCGTCGACGAGCTTGTCGAGGTACCGGATCTTCTGCATCAGGGGGTCCTCGACCTCCTCGACCCGGATCCCGCAGATCGACCCGGTGATCAGCGACGCGTTGGGGTTCACCGTCGCGGCGGCGAAGAAGTCCTCGAAGGTGGTCTCGTCGGCGAGGTGCCGCGTGAGCGCGGCCTCGTCGAACCCGGTCAGCCACTCGATCACCCGGTCCAGCTCGGCGCGGCTGCGGCCCTTCTTCGCCACCTTGTTCACGTAGTGGGGGTAGACCGCGGCGACGCTCGTCGTGAAGATCCGGCTCACCTGCGCGAGCCTAGCCGCGATGGGTGAGGATGGGGGTATGCCGGACATCGCACCTACCCCGGGCGGCGTGCGCGTCGCGCGCATCGTCACCGCAGGCACCTTCGACCGGCCCGAGGGCGCCTTGACCCTCGAGAACAACACCTGGGTGATCGGCGACGACACAGAGTGCCTGGTCATCGACGCGGGCCACGACGGCCGCGCGATCGTGAAGTCGATCCCGCGCGAGCAGCGCGTGCAGGGCGTCCTCATCAGCCACGGCCACGTCGACCACATCGACGCGGTGGGCGAGGTCTGCGACGGCACTCGCGCGCCCGCGCACCTGCACCCGGAGGACCGCTTCCTGTGGGACGAGCTCTACCCGGTCACCCCCGACGCGGCCCTGGCCGACGGCCAGGTACTGACCGTCGGTGACGTCGAGCTGCACGTCATCCACACCCCGGGCCACACGCCGGGGTCGTGCTGCTTCCACGCCCCAGCGCTCGGGGTCGTCTTCACCGGCGACACGCTGTTCCCGGGCGGGCCGGGAGCGACCCGCCACAACTACAGCGACTTCGACACCATCATCGAGTCGGTGCGCACCCGGCTGTTCACCCTGCCCGCAGACACGGTGGTGCTGCCCGGCCACGGCGACTCGACCGTCATCGGGGACGAGCTGCCCCACCTCCAGGAGTGGGTCGACCGACGCTGGTGACCCACTGATTCCACCGCTGTTGGAAGTGGAACTACCGGCTATCCGGTAGTTCCACTTCCAACAGGGCGGAGATCTGGGGGGTGACGGGGTCAGCCGAAGAGCAGCAACCCGGCCAGGACGAGCAGCACGGCTGCACCGTAGATCATCAGTGCAGCGGCCGCGACGGCCACGAGGCTGTGGCTCAGCCACCACTTCGGTTCATGGTGGGCTACGTGCGGGTGGGGAACATGCAGGTGGGCGAGTGTTGTGCGCATGGCGCACCCCCTTTGTCGGGTTCCGGCCTACTTCGAGAGTAGAACCCCTCGCTGAGGTGTCCAGTCCGCCACGCCGAACGCCGGGTGAACGGCGGGTGGCTCAGCCCCGGTAGTTCTCCACGATGCGGGCATCCCGCACCTCGGCAGCGGACGGGTCCTCGCCGAACTCGCGCTTGGCGCGACGCTGGCGCAGCAGGTCCCAGCACTGGTCCAGCTCGACCTCGATGGTCTGCAGGCGCTGGTTCTCCTCCTCGACGCTGATCTCGCCGGCGCCGAGCTTGCCGCGCAGGCTGTGCTCCTCGTCGATGAGTCCCTTGATGTGCTGCTGGATGTCGATGTCGTCGGCCACGTACTCACTATGTCATCGGCCCCTGTCGCTGGCGAGGGCACGCTGGTTACATGGACGGGTGGCACCCCGTGGCGTGCCGAGCCGGGACCCGCTGGCCTGCATCGTGGTCGGCGGTGGGGACGTCGATGCCCTCGGCCCGGCGGTCTCGGCCCTCGCCCCGGAGCTCTCCGGCGCCGCCGTCGTGCTCGTGCGGCTGCGCCAGCCCACACCGGTCGCCTCGAGCGTGGTCCATGCGCTGGTGGACCTGTTGCAGGACCAGGGATGCAGCCCCGTCGTGGTCGGCGCGACCGTGCAGGCGTACGACCGCGACCGCGGGCACGACTCGGTGCAGGAGCTGGCGCGGCTCGCGGGTCTCGGTGGCCGCACGGCGACCGGCACGCGCTATGACGTGGTCGACCTCGGCCGCGACCTCGTCGCCGCACGGGTCCCCGACACGAGCGTGCTGTCCGGTCACCTCGCGTCCCGCGCGTGGGTGGAGGCGCCCACCCGGGTGGTGGCCGCCCGCGCGGTCACCGACCTGGTCGACGGGTATGCCGCGGGCCTCACGACGCTCCTCGGCGCGGCTCCCGAGGTGGCCGGTGCCGAGGCCGCGGACGTCGCTGCCGACCTCCTGGCCCACCTCGCCCCGACGCTGGTCGTCGTCGACGCCCTCGAGGCAAGCGTGGGACCGGATGGCGGCCGGCTCGCCCAGCCGCTCGACAGCCGCACCCTCGTGGTGGCCACCGACCTGCTCGCGGCTGACGGCGCCACCGCGGCGCTGCTCGGGCTCGACCGGTCGACGTCACCCTTGTTCGAACGCGCCCTGCTCGCCGTCGGCCCCTCCCCGGGGCGCACCGAGGGCCGCCTGACGATGCTGGAGGGCGCCCACGCGGCCCATCCGCTGGCCCGCGGCGCGGCGCGGTCGGTCGCGGTGGAGCCGCGCCTGGCGCGGGTCCTCAGCGCCGCCACCGGCGGGCCGGACGAGGGCGCGTCGCCCGCCGACGCGGTGCTGTCGACGCTGCGGGCTCTGCTCACCCCCCTGGTCGTCGCGGCCGACGACCCCGCCGGACACGTTCCCCTCACGGCCGTCCTCGGTGCTGTCGGCGCCGCCCGACGGAGCGCGCTCGCCTGGTCCACCGGGGTGGACAAGGACACCGTCGACCGCCGTGAGGTACCCCTCGGTTTCGACCCCGCGGCATACCCGGTCAGCGCCTATGACGGGCTGCCGGCGTTCTTCGCGGCGTTCGACGCGCTGGTGGAAGGGGTCCCGGAGAACGCCGACGGGATGCGCTGGCGGCTCGTGGACGGGGCAACCGTCTTCGAGGTGGGCCGCGAGGTCCCGGCCGACTTCGACGAGTGGGTCGCCCGGGTGGACGTGGCCGCGGGCATCAGCCTGATGGCCGACTACCTCGGTGGGCGCCGGGTGACCGTCTCGTCGGCGTCGTCCTCCACCGGCACCACTCGCACGCGTCAGGCCGAGCGGAACCTCTACCTGCCCCAGCCCAACTACCTGGCAGCGTGGGGTGGTGAGCCGATCGACGTCTGCAAGATCGAGCTGGTCGAGCGGAGCCCGGACCGGCACCGCCTTACCTGGCGAACTGTCAGCAGCCCCAACGGTTCTGCCGAGTTCGACGACGGCAGCCTGACCTTCACCCGCACCCGGTCGGGCACCCTCGTCGCGGTGCGCGGGCGACAGCTCTTCGCCCTCCCCGCGACGTGGGCGGGCATCGACCTCGCCGCGGTGCCCGAGCTGCGGAACCCGTTGCTGGAAGAGGCCTACCGACGCTTCTTCACGACGACGTTCGACAACCTGGAGGCCGGCTTCGAGGGTCGCGGGTTCCGGATCGGACGACCGCCCATGGACCCCGCCGAACCCCTCCTGACGCAGGCCCTCGACCTCGTCCTCGGGGCGGTCACCGACTGGCTCGACCGCCCGGGCAGCCCGGGCATCCCGGCCGGTCCCGACCCCACCAGGGGCGCCGCGAGGGCGACCGGTCCCGAGGTCGACGCGCAGGGCTTCCGCCACGTCCGGGGTGCGCGATGAAGGTCGCGGTCACCGGCGCCACCGGCATGGTGGGGGGCCAGGTCGTGGCGGCCGCCCTCGCCGCGGGGCACGAGGTGCTCGCGATCGCGCGGCCCGACCCCGAGCACCGCAGGACGCAGGTGAGGGTCGGGGTCCACACGGTGCCCGTCGCGACCGCGGCCCTCACCGACCCGCCGGTCCTCCGCGCCGCCATGCAGGGGTGCGACGCCGTCGTCCACTGCGCCGCGGTCTACGCCTTCGGTGCCGCACGGGCCGCCGAGGTCGACCAGGTCAACACGGACGGCACGCAGGCCGTCCTCGAGGCAGCCGCCGCGGCCGGGATCGCGCGTGCCGTCGTCACCTCGTCGTCGGTGACCCGCGGGTCGAGCCTGCTCCCTCGTGCGCGGTCCGAACGAGACCACCTCGGGTCCGAACCAGCGCCGGCCTACTACGCCAGCAAGGTCGCCCAGGAGGAGATCGCCCTCGAGACCGGTCGCCGGCTGGACCTCGAGGTCGTGCTGGCCCTGCCCACCGTGGTCCTGGGTGGACCCTTCACCCGGCTCGCCCCGAGCAACGCCATCGTCCTGCGCTACCTGCTCGACCCGACGCGCAGCACCTTCCCCGGCGGGTGCAACGTCGTCGACGCCCGTGACGTCGGCGCCGGCCACGTGTGCCTCCTCGAGCACGGGGTGGCCGGCGAGCGCTACCTGCTCGGCGGCGAGGACGTCAGCTGGCGCATGCTCCATAGCCTCGTGTCCGACCTCGCCGGGCTGCCCGGCCCCTTCGCCGAGATGGACGCGGGCAGCGCGTGGGCCGTGTCGGCCGCGACCGAGTGGTGGGCCCAGCTGCGGGACGCGACCCCGCTGACCACGCGCGAGGAAGCCTCCACCGTGGGCCGGTTCTACTGGTACACCTCGACCAAGGCCCAGGGCCTCGGGTATGCCGCGCGGCCGGCTCGCGCGTCGGTGGCCGCCTCACTGGCGTGGCTGGCGGTGAGCCCCGACCTGCCCCGATGGGCGCGTGAAGGACTGCGGTTGCACCCCGAGGTGCGCGCCGCCCGGGACCTGGTCGCCGCACCCCTGACGGATCCGGAGGAGGTCAGTCCGCGACCTCGACGGTCACCTCCAGCATGGCCTCGTCGCCGCCGCTGACGGTCACGCTACCCACGTACTGCTGACCCGGCTGCACGACCGCCTCCTCGAGGTCGACCGAGATCCGGACCTGGTGCTCCTCCCCGGCCGGGATCGTCACGTGCTCGGGCTCGACCTCCAGGCTGAGCGCGACCACCGTGCCGGTGGCGTCGCGCAGGTCGCTGGGCTCCAGCTCGACGCGACGGGCGCGTGGGTGCCGGTTGACGACCGTGACCGTGCCCTGGGCGGTCTGCCCCACGGCAGCTCGCAGGTGCACCCGCGAGCGGCGGACCCCGTCGTCCGGCTCGGCCGGCGGCGCCGGCGGAGCGCCGGTGCGCGAGGTGCTGGTGCCGCGACGCACCCGCGTGCCGCCGGCAGCGGAGGCGTCGCTGATGATGCGGGCCGCACTCCGGGTGCCCAGCGCCATGAGCTCGCTGGCGTAGTCGAGGCCCAGGGCGCTGGCCTCGCGCCAGTAGCGCGCGCCCTCGCGGCTCACGGCGTCGAGGTAGGCCTTGCTGGTGGTGGACCGGTCGACATCGCCGGACAGGGCCGCCCGGCCCAGCTCGAGCGACTGCTTGGCCAGGGTCGACTGTGACTGCAGGGCTTGGCGCGCCAGCTCGGTGATCCGGGCCAGCGTCTCGTCGGTGCTGTTCGTCTCCGTCATGACACTCCTCCTAGCAGCAGCATCCGCAGTCGCAGCCCACGTCGACCGCGTCGCACTCCGCGGGCAGCACCACGACGGCGACCCGCTGCGGGCGCGCGCAGCCCTCGAAGCGAACGTCCGCATACGCACTCACGCACGAGTCGACGTCGGCGGTCCGGCTCCTCGAGGCGACCACCACCTCCACGGGCTCACGCGCCGCAGCTGCGGCTGCGGCCGCCTTGGTGGGCTTGGTGGGTGCGTCCGATGCCGGGTCCTCGGGCTCCGCCTTGTCGACGACGTCCGCGGACCTGCTGGTCGACGAGCCGTCGCCGCGGGTCGAGACCAGCAGCCGGACCACCCTGTCCTCGCACGGCTTCAGGACGACCTTCTCCTCCTCCAGGACCGCGCGGATCTCGAGGTCGTCACCGTCGCAGCCGTGCCAGGGCCCGACCTGGAGGGACACCTCGCGCTCACGACGCCAGGGGTTGTGGAGCCTGAAGGGCACCACGCGCACCTCACCGGCCCGGGCGTGGACGATCACGTCCGCCGCCGGCACGCAGCAGTCACACACGTCGCCGCACCCGCACCGGTCGTGACAGCCGCACCCCTGGTGGTCGTGCCCGTGCTCGTGGTGGTCGTGCTCGTGGTGGTGGTGGTCGTGCTCGTGGTGGTGGTGGTCGTGCCCGTGCTCGTGGTGGTGGTCGTGGCCGTGGCCGCGCGCACCCTTCGACCGACGACCGGGGGCTGTGCCGGGAGCACCCGGCATACCCAGCCCTGCTGCCTCGACGACCGGCGACCAGGCCTGCTGCCACTGGTCCCAGGCGGTCCTCGACTGGTCCACCCACTGCTGCACGGCGTCGGCGAAGCCGTCGCGCAGGGAGGTGAGGTACTCGGGTGCGGTGGTGCTCATGGTGATCACTCCGATGGGTCGCGAGGCAGGATGATGACGTCGAGGTCGGCCGTGCCGACCGGGACCCGTGCGGTGTGCCGACGGGTGGGGTCTAGCTCGTCGGGGACGCTGAGGCTGCCCCGGAGCACAGAGGTGGTGCCCGGCGCGGCAGTCGTGGCGTCGGTCAGCGTGAGGGTGACGTCGGGGCCCGGGTCGGGTCCGCCGTCGTCGGTGCGGGCGCGCACGACGGCGGCCAGCGGGATCGGGAGGTTGCCGTCGTTGGTCACGGTGATCGTGACCGCCGAGCCGCCCACCTCTGCCAGCACCCGCCGTGGCGAGACGTGCATCGAGAGGTCGGGCTCGACCCGTAGGACCGCCTCCCGACGGATGCCGCCCACCTCGACTTCCGCCGGGTACTCACCCGGCGGGGTGTCCGGCTCGAGTCGGAAGGAGACCGGGACCTGGGCGGTGGCACCCGGGGCGATCACGGCCGCACCGGCGCCGGCGAGGGCCTGCTGCCCGCTGCGGTGCAGGGTGAGTCCTCGCACCGCGACGCGCTGGTCGACGGCGTTCTCGACCGAGACGGTCGCCCTGAGCAGCCCGGGCGGCCCGGTCAGCACGATGGCGTCGGATGACGGCTGCGCTGCTGTGACCTTCGCGGGTGTCGCCTTCGCGGGTGTGGCCTTCGCGGGTGTCGCCTTCGCGGGTGTGGCCTTCGCTGGTTTGCGGCGGGCGGTGGTCACGACGGGCTCACAGGTCGATCACGACGGGGCCGTGGTGCTCGGGCCGGATGTGCGCCGTGGCACTGCCGCGGACGGTGACCGCGAACAGCTCCAGGCCGAGCACCGACCACCCCCACGTCTGCTCGTAGGGCGTGCAGACCTCGGTGGCTGGTGGTGGGCCGAGCTCGAGCCGCACGCAGGTGTCGACCGCCACCGGCTTGAGGTCCACGCTCGACGTCGTCGCGACGTTGGCGTTGGACGTGACGTCGGAGCTCGACTCGATGCTCGAGGTCGTGTTGACCGTCGACGTCGTCGTGACCGGCTCGAGGGTGATGGTGGCGTCACTGTGGACGGTGTTCTCGCCGTTGTTCGTGTTCGTGGTGCCACCCGCGAGGGTGAGCTTCATGTTGTCGAGCCCGGTGAGGCTCGAAGTCACGTCCGCGGTGACGTCGGAGCTGAACGTGTTCCCGCCGAAGACGGTGGTGTCGATCGTGTAGTCGGCCATCAGTGGGCTCCTGCGGGACTGGGCGCATCGGACGAGGCTGCGTCGGGGCTGACGAGGTAGGAGTGGTGGAACCCGAGTCGGGGGTCACCCCACGCGGCCAACCGTGGGTCGAACTCCTGGAGCTCCGGCATGACGATCCGGTCGCGGACCGCCAGGGACGGGTAGTCGTAGACCGTGATGTGGTTCTGCCCGCGGTTCGCGGTGAACAGCAGGGTCTGGTCGGCCGAGAGCTGGCAGGCGTAGATGCCGTCGACCAGGGCGCCGCGGCTCACCCGGAGCGACTCGGCATACAGGTGGGAGTTGCTGAAGAAGTTGCCGCGCATGACCGACTCGGCGACGGTGTTGGCCGACTGCCGGGTGAGGGCAAGGCTCTCCAGCGCGCCCGGGTGCTCGTCGATGAGCCGGTGCTGGCTCAGCGTGAGCAGGTCGACGAAGACGACCGTGTGGCTGCCGCCGGTGCAGAAGATCAGCTCGGAGTCGGAGATCGTCACGTCGGAGTTGATGTGGGCCGGCAGGTCGCGGTCGGCGGCCCAGTGCCGCACCACCCGACCGTCCTCGGCGTCGATCTCGAATGCGTACTGGCGCAGCCAGGCCATGCCCCAGTGCTCGTAGTCCGAGCGGTCGGCGGCGTTGACCCTGAACGAGATCGCGTAGAAGACGTCGAGCACCGGGTGGCAGACGACGTGCCAGCAGGTGGTCGGAAGGGTGATCCGGCGGACCTCGCCCGTCACGGTGTCGAGGATGCCGACCTCCTTGGCCTCACCCCTGGTCGGGTGGTCCATCCCGCCGTAGACGATGTAGCGGCCGGAGGCGGTGCGCTTCATCGCGTGCGGGATCTTCAGCCCGTGGGGTGCGACCTGCTCGGCCTTGGTGAGGCGGTTGACGTCGAACTTCCACAGGTGCTCGCCGATCGACGTGACGAACTGCGTGTCGTCGAGCCAGACGACGTGGGTGCTGCCTTTGATCGTGGTGTCGGGCACCTCGAACCGCAGGGTCGAGACCCGGTCGGCCTCCTCCAGCGTCGCGAGGTCGTAGAAGAGCAGGTGCTGACCCGTGTTGCCCAGGAAGCCGATCCGTCGGCTGGGGTCGACACTCGGCGCGTGCCCCCCGGACGCTCCGCCGAAGTACGTGACCTTGTAGGCGTGGTCGCCGGTGACGGGGTCGTAGTGGAACAGGCACACGCCCGCCCGGCCCTCCAGCCCGTTCAGTCCGTTGCCGTCGAGGGCGACGTGAAACGCATATGGGTAAGTCCGCACTGGCAGCCCCGGCCCGCTCTGATACCCCAGCGGACCCGGCGGACCGCCGATTTCACGGTACTCGGGGTCCAACGGCCTCGAAAGCCCTCAACGACCATCCACTGAGACCAACCACGCCCACTGGAACCCAGATGCCCGTAATGGCCGGAATGCCCTATCAGCGCAGCGATCCCGCACCGCACCGATCAGGTGTCGGGCCAGATCATCGCCCAGCGCGAGGCCAGCGCCTTGCGGGTGCGCGCCGAGAGGCTGAGCCCGACGATCTCGGGCAGTGACCACCACAGGGCCGACGACGTGCCGTCGGTGCGCAGCAGCGAGGGCTCCGCCCCGCACTCGAAGACCAGGTGCACGACGTGCAGGCCGTCCTCGACGAGGCTCTCGAGGTCGATCACCTCGACCCTGGTCGCGGCGATCGCCCCGGCGTCCGACACCAGCCGGCGCGCCCTGACCACTGGGTCCTCGCCCGGCGCGACCACAGCCCCGGGAAGGCCCCAGACGGGCTCCGACGGCGGGCGGGCGCGGTCCAGGAGCACGCGACGGTCCGGGTCCACGCCGAGCACGTGGACGGCGATACGCGTCGTCAGCGGCACGGCAGTGGCCAGCCCATTCATGCCTTCTCCCACGGTGGTTCGGCCTGCGAGCAGGCCACGTGTTGGTCGGCGGGCGCAGTCCCCGGCTCCCGTTCGACCCGAAGATGCTAGAGGAGCAGCCAGCCTGAGCCAACGACGGATGTCACCTCTGGGGCGCGGACGTGCGGGAGGTGCGAGGAGGTGAACGGGGAGGACCGCGCGCCCGCCTCAGGACTTGAGGTCGGGGAACTGGTCGTCGCGGAACTCCTCGGACAGCGAGGTGCCGCCCTCGAAGGCGTGCTGCTCGCGGTCGCGGAGCTCCACCCGCCGGATCTTCCCCGAGATCGTCTTGGGGAGCTCGAAGAACTCGAGCCGGCGCACGCGCAGGTAGGGAGCGAGGTGGCCCCGGGCGTAGCCGAGGATCGCCTTGGCCGTCTCCGCATCGGGCTCCCAGCCTGGCGCCAGGGCGATGTAGGCCTTGGGCACCGCCAGCCTGGTCGGGTCGGGAGCCGGGACCACCGCCGCCTCCGCCACCGCCGGGTGCTCGATCAGCACGCTCTCGAGCTCGAACGGCGAGACCTTGTAGTCGCTCGCCTTGAACACGTCGTCGGTGCGACCGATGTAGGTGATGTAGCCGTCGGCGTCCCGCTGCGCCACGTCACCCGTGTGGTAGTAGCCACCGGCCATCGCCTCGGCCTGGCGCTCGTCGTCGCCGAGGTAGCCGGTCATCAGGTTGACCGGGTGCTTCGAGAGGTCGAGGACGATCTCCCCCTCGTCGGCGAGCTCACCGGTGAGCGGGTCGATCAGGGCCACCGGCACGCCCGGCATCGGCCGGCCCATCGACCCGGGCTTGAGCGGCTCGCCGGCGATGTTGCCCACCTGCAGGGTCGTCTCGGTCTGCCCGTAGCCGTCCCGGATCACCAGACCCCACGCCTTCTCGACCTGCGTGATCACCTCGGGGTTGAGCGGCTCCCCGGCCGCGAGCAGCTCGCGGAGCTCACCCTTGCCGCCACTGAGGTCGGCCTGGATCAGCATCCGCCACACCGTCGGGGGCGCGCAGAAGGTCGTCACCCCGGCACGGCGGATCTGGTCGAGCAGGGCGGCCGCGTCGAAGCGCGCGTAGTTGAAGACGAAGATCGTCGACTCCGCGATCCAGGGGGCGAAGAAGCAGGACCACGCGTGCTTCGCCCAGCCGGGGGAGCTGATCGCGAGGTGGACGTCGCCCGGCCTGGCACCGATCCAGTACATCGTCGACAGGTGACCCACTGGGTACGAAACCTGGGTGTGCTCAACGAGTTTCGGCTTGCTGGTCGTCCCAGAGGTGAAGTAGAGCAGCAACGGATCCGTGGCGGCGGTGGTGGTCTGGAACTCATGACCCACCACGGCATAGGCGTCGGCGTACGTGTGCCATCCATCGACCGCGCCGACCACCACGCGGAGGTAGTCGCCGGGCACCTCGTCGAACTTCGGGGCGTCGGCAGCGTTGGCCACGACGACCTTTGCCTCGCCCCGGTCCACGCGGTCGCGCAGGTCAGCGGACCCCAGGGCTGCAGTCGTGGGCATGATCACCGCCCCCAGCTTGAAGACCGCGAGCATCGTCTCCCACAGCTCCACCTGGTTACCGAGCATGAGCAGCACCCGGTCGCCCTTGCCCACTCCCAGGGACGCCAGCCAGACCGCGACCTGGTCGGACCGCAGGGCCAGCTCGTCGAAGCTCAGCTTGAGCTCGGACCCGTCCTCCTCGACGATCCACAGCGCGGTCGCGGCGTTGTCGCGGGCGATCTCGTCGAACCAGTCGACCGCCCAGTTGAACCGCTCCCCCACGTCGGGCCAACGGAACTCGCGCACCGCGCGCTCGTGCTGTCCACTGAGCGCGACGAGGGTGTCACGAGCTTCCCGGTATGCCGCGGTGCTGGGCTTCGCTGCCATGTCACCGACCTTACGACCGTACAAAGCCGCCGACCATGCGTACCGACGGTGGGTGAGCAGGTAGTCGACGTCGCCGTCACGGAGCAACGGGCCCGGGATGCAAGCCGGTTCCAGACCGGGCCGGATCAGATGGCCGCGCGTCAACGCCAACCCCGGGGTGTCCCGCCACGCAACGGTGACCTCGTCACCAGAGCGTCCGAAGCGCAACCCGTGCCCGAGGACCTCGAGGGTCAGCACCGAGCCGACGCGCAGGGTGCGTCGGAAGTCCCGCGCGTTGACGGTCGCGACCGCCGCGATCCCGAGCAGTGCGATGACGGTGGCCACCAGACCCATCGGCACCGAGAGGTTCAAGGACCACTGGGTCAACGCGAAGAAGACGGCACCCGCCAACGCCATGCCGAGACCGCGGCCGAGCCGCTGGCTGGCGCGCACGGCCCGCAACAGATCACGCCGCAGCGCGCGGTCCACCACGACCTCACGGACGGTTCGGTCGATGCCCCCTCTTGCCACCGGCCAAGAGTAGGTGCCATGGGCGTGCGCCCACCGGGTGTTCGCCGAGATCGACGAGCGAGGCTAGGCCTGGCCGAGGTCGGCAAGCAGTGTGGTGTACCAGTCCGTCGTGGGGTCGAAGGCCTTGCCGCCCTTGATGCGCTCGAACTCGATCGCCCGCAGGGCGTCGTCCTGGTCCTCGTCGTGTCCGACGACACCGGACTCACCCCGCAGGGCCGCGTCCACGGCATACGTCGTGCAGTCCTTGATCAGCGCGAGGTCGGCGTCGTTGGCTGCGGCGGACCGCGAGAAGTAGCCGCTCTTCTGCACCAGCACCTTGTCTGCCCCGAGCTGGTCGGCGAACTGCTTCGCGAACCACGCCCCCGGGTTGACCTTGTCGAGCTGCACGTGGCCGAACGGGTCGCGCGGCACGTCCTGCCCGGCGGCCTCCATCTTGGCCACGATCTCCGCAACGCCGGCGCCCTCGGAGATGAAGAGGTTCACGCCGTCGAACTCGTCCATGACGGTGCGCAGGCGGTTTGCCTCGCGGTCGATGTCGAGCGGTTGCTCGGGCACGTAGACGCCGTGGACGTCCCAGCGCTCGGCCGCGTTCTCCACCCAGCCGCTGAACTCGGCACCCTGCACCCACTGGTGGTGGGCCTGCGCGGTGGCCGCGGTCAACCACCCGCAGTTGCGTCCCATCACCTCGTGGACGATGAGCATGCGTGGGTTGGCGGTGTGCTCGGCGATGACGTTGCGGGCGAAGACCGCACCCTGCTCGGCCGCCGTCGAGGCGCCCAGGGACTGGCGGATCGGGATGACGTCGTTGTCGATCGTCTTGGGCAGGCCGACAACCGTCAGCTCGTAACCGTTGGAGTGCAGGTATGCCGCGAGGTCGGCTGCGGTGCCGTTCGTGTCGTCACCGCCGATCGTGTGCAGGACGTCGACACCGTCGCGGGTCAGCTGCTCGGCCGCGACGTGCAGGGGGTCCTGCCCCTCCTGGACCAGCCCGCGCTCGACGCAGTCCTTGACGTTGGTGAGCTTGACCCGGCTGTTGCCGATCGGGCTGCCCCCGAACCGGTGCAGCAGGTGTGCGTTGGCGCGCACCTCGTCGGTGACCTCCACCGAGTCACCGGTGAGCAGACCGGCATACCCGTTGCGGTAGGCCATGATCCGCACGTCGGGGGCAACCTCGGAGTAGCGCTCGATGAGGCCACCCACGGCGGACGACAGGCACGGGGCGAGGCCACCGGCGGTGAGCATGGCGACGGTCTTGACGGTCATGCGCCCACTCTGCCGTGTCGGGGGTGCCACTTCCACCGTGGTCTGAGGAGTGGGCTCAGCTGATCGACATGACGGCACCCGAGCGTTCCCACCGGAGCACCGCGAGGAGCGCCGAGGTCGGCAGCGAGACGCAGCCCGCGGTGCCACCACCGGTGTCGACGTGGAAGAAGATCGCAGAGCCCTTGCCCGGGGTGCGCGACTCGTTGTAGCCGATCACCTGGGCGTAGTTGTAGGCCGGCGTGTTGAGCAGGTTCTCCGCCGAGTCCCAGCGACCGGAGACCGGCTTGCGCTGGTGGGTGTTGTAGAGGCTCGACTGGCTGTCGTCGACCCAGACGTCGTTGCTGTCGACGCGGAACCAGCCCTGCGCCAGGCCGGGGTTCGCCCTGGCGCCGAAGCCGCCGCGCAGGGGGTAGGTGCCGGCCGGGGTCTTGAGGTCACCCTCGCGCTTGGACCAGCTCACGCCGTTGCGTCCGACGTGGCCGTAGTACGGACCGAGCTCCCGAGCGTAGCCAGTCGCCGTGCGACGACAGGCGCGCACGGTCGCGCTGGAACCGGACGACGTCACCAGGACCACCTGCGCCGCCCGCACCCCCGAGGGCACCCGGCAGGTCGGCGGCTTGGGCCTGGAGGTCGGCTTCGGGCTCGGCTTGGCCGTCGGCTTCGGGGTCGCCTTGCGAGTGCTGGTGCTGGGCTTGGGGACCGGCTTGGTCGTGGTCGTCGCGGTGGTCGTGGTGCTCGTGGTGGTCGACGAGGGCGTGGTCGCGGTCGTGGACGACGAGGTGGGGGCGGCCGCCTCGGGGTCGGCACCACCGCAGCCAGCCAGGAGGACCGCGGCGACAACGCCGAGCGCGCCGAGCACGGGACGTCGGGTCATCGAGCGCCGGCTCATCGGTCGAAGTGCTGGTAGTCGGGGTTGTTCCAGAGGCCGCCCCAGCGCAGGCCCTGGCTGGTGAAGGCTCGCACGGCTGCGCTGCCACTGGAGGAGAAGACCCCCGGGGCGGGGCCACGACGATGCAGCCAGTAGCGGTCGGGGTAGACCGTGCCGTCGTCCGCAACGTAGGGGTTCTCGAAGTCGTTGACGTCGATCGCCGTGCCGTAGGCGTGCTTGCTGTAGACCTTGCTGGCCTCCTCGCCGCCGACGTAGCGACAGTTGAAGGCAGAGGTGTTGTCGGCCTCCATGGCGGCGTAGTCGTTGGCACCCGGGCCCTTGGGGTTCTTGCCCCAGGTCGAGTCCATCGGCTTCATCTGGCGGATCCGGAACTGCAGCGCGTAGAGCCGGGCGAAGGCCGCGGCGGTCTCGTCGGCGATGGAGGCGTTGACCACGAGCGAGCCGCGCGAACGCTTGCCGTCGAAACCCCAGAAGTTGACGCGGACGTAGCGCAGCTGGGAGCGGCCCACCGGGCAGCCCTGGGTCCACGAGACGCCGACCATGCGGTTCCAGACCGAGTCCGGCACCCGCGCGACCGACGCGTTGGCCCCCGAGCCGACGGCGGGTTCGTTCTTCGGGAACCGGACGGTCGGCTCGACACCGGCCCGCGGCACGGGGGCGAGCGCCGTGACCGGCTTGGGCTTCGGCGGCGCCACGGTCGTGCTGCGGGACGGCGTGGCCTTGGTCGTGGTCGTCGAGGGCTTCGTCGTCCGGCTGGCCGTCGCCGTGGTCGTCGGGGGGGCCGTGGTGGTGCTCATGGTGGTGGGGGCCACCGACGTGGGGGCGGCGGAGCCGCCCGGGTCACTCGCGCACGCCGCGAGGGCGAGGCACACGAGGGAAGCCAAGGACACGGCATACACGGGGCGAGAGGTCATCGGGCACCCACTGTGCCCTGTTCGTCCCCCTCGAATCCAGTCCGGGCGTGCCGTGCTCAGGTGCTGGTCACGTGCAGGGGCGGGCGACCGTGGGCGTCGGCTGCTTCGGGCGGGCCGGCAGGGGCGGGACCTCGCTGGTCGGGGTGAGGGCGGTGTAGGCGTTGCCGATGACGAGGTCGAGCGTGGCGTCGAGGCGGTCGTCCTTGACCAGCTGTGCCTCGGGCACGTGGCCCTTGAGCAGGGCTGCGGCGAGGTCTCCCTGCTCGCCGTAGCGGATCACGGCGGTGCCGAGCTGCATGGTGCGCTGGGGGTCGTTGGAGACGTCCTTGACCTTGAAGCCGCGGCCGGCGATGTCGTCGGCGACAACCTTGGCCAGGCCGGTCTTGTAGGTGGTGTTGTAGACGTTGACCTTGACCTCGCTCGGGATCGGCTTGAGCCGTGGCGGGATGGCGACCAGGTCCTTGTAGGCGAGCCCGACCACGACGTCGACCGAGGTGCCTTTGCGCGAGTCGGCGAACAGTTTCGCGCCGGGGATCTGGGAGGCGGTGAGCAGGGCCTGGTCGAGACCGTCGGGACCGTGGTGCNTCCGACGGTGAACTTCCGCTTGGCCAGCCCGGACGCGACCTGCCCGGCGACGCCGGTGCGGCCGGTGGCGTTCATGACGTTGACCGTGAACGAGGCCCTGGCCGGGGCGGGCACGACCACCGGGTTGCACGCCGGCTTGGGCGCCGGCGGGGTCATCCACCCGGCCGAGTAGGCGGCGGTGATGCTGGCGGTGCCCAGGATCACGCCGGGGATGGTGACGAACAGCATCACCTGACGCATCCGGTGCTTGCGCCACAGCTGTGTGGGTGTGAGGTTCTCGTCCTTCATGGCTGCCCCCTGGCTCGCGCTCCCGTTGAGTCCCAATAGTCACATCAGTCACATCTGTCACAGGTCAAGCGACACGCTGACGACCCGTTTCGTCACCGCTCCGTGATGGACACCGGGCCGTCATCGCCCGAGCTGCGGGACGGCGTGCGCGAGGATGTCGCCCCATGACCTCCCTCGCCCACCTGACCCATTGAGCGCGGCCCGGCGGCGTCCCGAGTGGCCGCCGACTGGCCGCCGCCACGGCCGTGCTGCTCACCGTCGCCGCGGTGGCCGTCGCGCTGGCTGCCCTCGCGGGCTGCGGTGGCCCGGACCACCTCGAGGGCAAGGTCGTCGCGGTCGACGACACCGGCAAGGGCGACCGACCGCTGGGCGGCGGCTGGGTGGCCGTGTTCGAGGACGACGCCCTGCTCGGGTTCCTCTCCGGGGCCGGGATCGACGTGCCCAGCACCGGAGACCTGCCCTACGTGGGCGGGCGAGTGCTCCACGACGACGTCACCAGCGCCGGGGGGTCGTTGGCGAGCATCGCCGCGGACGGGACCTTCGCGCTGACCGCGACCGGGCGGCATACCGTGTGCCGGCTCGTGGAGGCACCGCAGGTGGACGTCCTCAAGGGCTGCGCCGTGGTCGACCTGCCCGCGAAGGGCAGGCTCCGGCTCTCGGTCGGGGAGGCCGGCCTGCGGGCCACCCTCGACGACTGAGGCTCAGCGAACGACGGCGAGGTCCTTCGCGACGAGCTCGGCGACCTGCACCATGTTGAGCGCGCCGCCCTTGCGCAGGTTGTCGCCGCAGATGAAGAAGTCGAGCGTGTTCGGGAAGTCGAGCGCCTGCCGCAGGCGGCCGGCGAACCGCGGGTCGGACCCCACGATGTCGGACGGCGTCGGGAACTCCAGGCTGTCGGGGTCGTCGAGCACGACCACGGCCGGGGCCTCGACGAGGGCCTGACGCGCCTCGGCGACGTCGATGCGGCGCGCGAAGGTCGCGTGGACGGCGACCGAGTGGGTGGTGATGACCGGCACGCGCACGCAGGTCGCGGAGACGCGGAGGTCGGGCAGCCCCAGCACCTTGCGGGTCTCGTTGCGGATCTTCAGCTCCTCGGACGTCCAGCCGTCCTCGGCCGCGGTGCCGATCCAGGGCACGACGTTGAGGGCCAGCGGCGCCGGGAAGGGCGACAACGTGCCGAGCTCGTGCTCGATCAGTCGTCGCACGTCGCCGGACTGGTGTCCCAGCTCGCGGTGCCCGGCCACGACCTCCAGCTCGTCGTAGAGCCGGGCCATGCCGACGCGACCGGCTCCGGAGGCGGCCTGGTAGGAGGCGACGACCAGCTCGGTCAGCTCCCACCCGGCGTGCAACACCCCGAGGGCGTCGATCATCGTCAGGGTCGTGGCGCCGGGGTTGGCGATGATCCCCTTGGGCCGGTTGCGGATCTGCAGCGGGTTGACCTCGGGCACGACCAACGGGATGTCGGGGTCGCCGCGCAGGGCCGAGCTGTTGTCGATGACGACCGCTCCGCGCGCGGCCGCGATGGGCGCCCAGTGCGCCGCCACGGGGGGCGGCACGTCGACCAGGGCGATGTCCACGCCGTCGAAGAACTCCGCCGACAGCTCCTGCACCACCACCTCACGGCCACAGACGGTGAGCACCGTCCCGGCATCCTCGGGCGCAGCGGCAGCGCGGATCTCGCCCCAGATGTCGGCTCGCATCGCGAGCACCTGCTGGGTCACCGCCCCCACGGCTCCGGTGGCACCGACCAGGGCGAGGGTCGGGCGCGGGGCCTTCGAGGCGAGTGAGGTCACCGGCCGGTGCCTCCGTAGACCACGGCTTCGCCTTCCGAGGAGTCCAGCCCGAACGCCGAGTGCACGGCCCGGACGGCGTCGTCGAGCACGTCGGCCCGCGTGACGACCGAGATGCGGATCTCCGAGGTGGAGATCATCTCGATGTTCACGCCGGTGTCGGCCAGCGCCTTGAAGAAGGTCGCGGAGACGCCGGGGTGCGAGCGCATGCCGGCCCCGACCAGTGACAGCTTGCCGATCTGGTCGTCGTACTGGATGGACGCGAAGCCCACCGACTCCTGGACCTTCCTCAGGGCGTGCACGCCGGTCTGCCCGTCGGTCTTGGGGCAGGTGAACGAGATGTCGGTCAGGCCGGTCTCGGTCGCCGACACGTTCTGCACGATCATGTCGATGTTGATCTCGGCATCGGCGCAGGTCTGGAAGATCGCGGCGGCCATGCCCGGGTGGTCCGGGACGCCGACGACGGTGATCTTGGCTTCGCTGCGGTCGTGTGCGACACCGGCGATGATCGGGGCTTCCACGGTGTCTCCTTCGGCTGGTTTGTCCGTGACGATGGTGCCCTCCTTCGCTGAGAAGGAGCTGCGGACGTGGATCGGGATGTCGAAGCGGCGGGCGTACTCGACGCTGCGCAGGTGCAGGACCTTGGAGCCGGAGGCCGCCAGCTCGAGCATCTCCTCGTTGGAGATGCGGTGGATCTTCTTGGCAGACGGGACGATTCGCGGGTCGGCAGTGAAGACGCCGTCTACGTCGGTGTAGATCTCGCACACCTCGGCGTTGAGGGCTGCGGCGAGCGCGACCGCGGTGGTGTCGGTGCCACCCCGACCCAGGGTGGTGATCTCCTTGGTGTCCTGGCTGACCCCCTGGAACCCGGCCACGATGACGATGTGCCCCTTCTCGAGCGCGTCGGTGACCCGCCCGGGGGTGACGTCGATGATGCGCGCCTTGCCGTGGCTCGAGTCGGTGATGACCCCGGCCTGGCTGCCGGTGAAGGAGCGCACGGTGTAGCCGAGGTCGGCGATCGCCATGGCCACCAACGCCATCGAGATGCGCTCGCCCGCGGTCAGGAGCATGTCCATCTCGCGCGGGGGCGGCTGGGGGCTCACCTCGTTGGCGAGGTCGAGCAGCTCGTCGGTGCTGTCGCCCATGGCCGAGACCGCCACGCAGACGTCGTTGCCGGCCTTCTTCGCCTCGACGATCCGCCGGGCGACGCGCTTGATGCTCGCGGCATCGGCGAGCGAGGAGCCGCCGTACTTCTGGACGACGATGGGCACGGTGCTTCTCCTGGGACCACGGCGGGCAGGTGCGGGTGGGACGGGCGGTCAGTCTATCTGCGGTCCTCATCGTGGGACGCGGGTGTCGTATGCCGGACGCGCGAGTGAGTACGAAAGCGGAGGTCAGGGGGTGGCTGCGCCGCTAGCCTTCGCGCATGAGCATCGAGGTGCAGGGGGTGCGGCGGGCGTTCGGGGACGTGCTCGCCGTGGAGGACATCAGCCTCACGGCTGAACCGGGCGAGGTCACCGCCCTCATCGGTCCCAACGGTTCCGGCAAGACGACGCTGTTGCTGATGTTGGCGACGCTGCTGGTCCCCGACCACGGGCAGATCAAGGTTGACGGGCTCGACCCGGTCACCCAGCCGACCGAGGTCCGGGCGAAGATCGGCTGGATGCCCGACGGCTTCGGCACCTGGGACGCGCTGACGGTGCGCGAGGTGCTGCTGACCATCGCCGCGGCATACCGGATCGCGCCCGACCAGGCGCGCACCCGCGCCGACGAGCTGCTGCACACCGTGCACCTGGACGACCTCGCGGACCGGCGCGCCCGCGTCCTGTCGCGAGGGCAGAAGCAGCGGCTCGGCCTGGCCCGCGCGCTGATCAACGACCCCTCGGTCCTGCTGCTCGACGAGCCGGCGTCCGGGCTCGACCCGCGCAGCCGCATCGAGCTGCGGGACGTGCTCCGAGGCCTGGCCGCCCAGGGCAAGACCGTGCTGGTCTCGAGCCACATCCTCACCGAGCTGCAGGAGGTGGCCGACCGCGCCGTCATCGTGGCGCGGGGGCGCAGCCTGGAGACGCAGAGCCTCGACGCTGGGTTCATCGCGACCGCCACGGCGTCGTGGCGGATCGACTCGCTCGACCCCGAACGGCTCTCCAGCTGGCTCGAGGAGAGACACGTCCCCGCCACCAAGGTCGGTGGCGGGCTCACCGAGGTGGAGGTCGCCGGCGAGGAGAACGCAGCCCGCCTGCTGGCCGACCTGGTCGGAGACGGCATCCGCGTGATCGCGTTCGCCCCGAGCCAGGGGGCCCTCGAGTCCGCCTACCTCGCAGCGACGGAGGACCGGCGATGAGCTGGCACGGGATCAAGACCATCGCCGCCCTCGAGCTGCGCCAGCGCCTGCGCACGTCGCGGTGGCCGATCGTCTTCGGGATCTGGGTGCTGCTCATCGCGGGCATCAGCTTCCTGTCCTACTGGGCCACCAACGACCCCGACCTCCAGTCGGGCTCGGCGATGTACGACATCGTCGTGTTCTTCGTCCTCGGACTGTCGATGCTCATCGTCCCGTCGCTCACAGCGACCTCGGTGAACGGCGACCGCGAGCACGGCGTGCTCGCCACCCTCCAGACGACCCTGCTCACCGAGTGGGACATCGCGCTCGGCAAGCTGCTGTCCGCGTGGGTGGTCGCGCTGGCGTTCCTGGCGACCGCGCTGCCGTTCCTGGCGTGGGCGTGGGCCGAGGGCGGTGTCTCCGGCGGCCGGATCGTGCTGTCGCTGTTCGTGCTGGTGCTCGTGCTGGCAGTCGTCTGCGCCATCGGCCTGATGTTCTCGACGCTCACGGCCCGCCCGGTCTCCTCGGCGGTGCTCACCTACCTGACGATGGGCGCGCTCGTCTTCGGCACGACCATCGGGTTCGGGCTGAGCGCGTTCCTCGTGACGCAGCAGGAGACGCAGCAGGTCTACGGCATCCCGGACACCTGGTGGGAGCAGCACCAGCCGCCGGCCTTCGACCCTGCCGACCCCAACCTGACCCCCGAGCAGCTCGAGGAGATCCAGAAGAGCCAGCGCCAGCCGACCCGCGCGGACTGCACCACGTTCACCCGGACCTCGACGGTCGCGCACACCGAGCGGATCTGGTGGATGCTGCCGCTGAACCCGTTCGTGGTCGTGGCCGACGCCGCACCCTCGGAGGCACGCAAGGACAACGGCCTGTACGCCAGCGGGTTCACCCCTATGCGGTGGATCAGCGCCGGCGTCCGAGCCGCCCGCAACGGGCCGAGCGACGTGCACGACGAGTGCACCGGCTACATCGTCAACGAGCCGATGCAGGGCTCGGACGAGGGCGTCGACGACCCGCTCTCGAAGGCCCTCGACACCGCGCCGGTCTGGCCCTACGGGCTGGCCTTCCTGCTCGTGGCCGGTGCGGGTGCGACGGTCCTGGCCGGCCGCCGGCTCAGGACGCCGATCCGGCGGCTGCCCAACGGCACCCGCATCGCCTGACGGCGCACCACAGCGAGACGGTATGCCGCGTGGCCGGGGTGGCCACGCGGCATACCTCCCGTCGCTCGAGCCTTCGTGGCGTCGAGGTCAGCCGAAGTAGTCGGCGAGCACCTCGCAGAAGTCGACGTAGAACGCCGGGTGGCTGCCGTGGTCGGCCAGCAGCTCGAAGCTGCCCTCGATGAACACGTCGTTGTCGAGGTCGTTGTCGCCCTTGGTGTCATCGACGAACGTGGTCTTGAGGAGGCCGTGGTCGCGGAAGAGGATCGCACCGGTCTCGTCACGAGCCACGAACGGCTGGCCCGACTCCATGGCCTCGAAGCGGTAGGTCGTGCCCGAGATCAGGGTCGCGTGCAGGTCCTTGTACAGACCCTGGTGGTCGATCGTCATGGTCCTGCCGTTGGCGGTGAGGACCTCCTGGACGTCGTAGTTGTCGAAGTACCGCGGCGGGTAGCCCGGCTTGGTCGGCGCCTTGAGCATGAACACTCCTTCGAAGGTGACCTCCTCGTGGATGAGCGGGCCACAGTCGTCGAAGTCGAAGGAGTCGGAGCCGCTGTAGTTTTCGCGCTCCAACGGTGCGGCCTGGGCCGGCAGGGCCATCGCGAAGGCCAGGGCCAGGACGCCACAGGCAGAGATCAGCAACTTCCTCATGGGACTTCCCTTCAGTCGTCCCTGCGGTGCCCACGATCCCCTCGACGGCCCGCACTGCGAACCGTCGATTGGACTAATCCCGCCGCCCACGACGCCCGTCTGCCATGGTGACCCCCAGCCCGAAGGTGTGACCTGGGTCAGGCCAGCGGGTCAGGGGTGGAGGGCGTCGAACTCGGCCTCGGAGATGGTCTCCTCGTCGGCGTCGAGCCGGATGTGGCCGAGCAGGGACTGGAGCACCCGCAGGGCGGAGGCGGCCCGCTCACCCCAGTCGGACAGGTAGCTGAACTGCCACCACCACAGCGCTTCCGAGATGCGCCCCTGGTCGTAGTGCCGCAGGCCGTGCGAGAGCGCGCCGGCGACCACCGTGATGTCGTTGGAGAGCGAGCCGGTCGTCAGCTCGGTCGAGGTGACGGGGTCGACCAGGTCGGCGTACTCATCCAGACCCTCGAAGAGGTTGGCCACCCCCGTGCGCAAGGGGTCGAGCTCGGCCTCCACGGTGTCCGTCTCGAACCGCTCGACCGGCACGATGTCCTCGATCGCCCCGAGCCGCGCGCCCATGACCAGCACCTGCGACAGGGCCAACAGCGTCATCGGGATGGCCGCGTCGGGAGCCGAGCCCGACGCGACCTCGGTCAACGTCGTGAGGTAGGCCCGGGCGTCGAGGGCCGACTCGTCGGCCAGCACCTGCAGGTCGTCAGACATCGAGAAGCCTCCTGCCTTCGAACGCGCGACCGAGGGTGACCTCGTCGGCATACTCCAGGTCGCCACCGACGGGCAGGCCCGAGGCGAGCCGGGTGACCCGCAGACCCATCGGACGCAGGAACCGGGCGAGGTAGCTCGCCGTCGCCTCGCCCTCGAGGTTGGGGTCGGTGGCGATGATGACCTCGGTGACCTCGGCGGACGCGAGCCGGGTCATCAGCTCCTTGATGCGCAGGTCGTCGGGGCCGACGCCGTCGATCGGGCTGATCGCCCCGCCGAGCACGTGGTAGCGACCGCGGAACTCGCGAGTGCGTTCGATGGCCACCACGTCCTTGGGCTCCTCGACGACGCAGATCGCAGTGCCGTCCCGGCGTGGGTCGGCGCAGATGCGGCACTGCTCGGACTCTGCAACGTTCCCGCAGGTCTCGCAGAACCGCACCTTGGCCTTCACCTCGGTGAGCACCTCGACCAGGCGCTTGACGTCGATCGCGTCGGCCTGCAGCAGGTGGAAGGCGATCCGCTGGGCACTCTTGGGGCCCACGCCGGGCAGCCGGCCGAGCTCGTCGATCAGGTCCTGGACCACACCTTCATACACATCGGTGAGCCTATGCCCTCGGGGTGTCACCACCCACGACGCCGCCCCGGACTCGCTCGCGCAGCCCCGCAGCCAGCCCCGACCACGGTGAGCTGGTCGACCACCCGTCAAGGTGTTCGCCCATCGCCGCGGTCAGGGTCCTTCGTCGATGACCTTGCCGCCGAGGAGCCGCTCGATCACGGGGCGGCCCACCTCGCCGAGCTCGGCGATGTCCTCGTCGTCGGTGCTGGCCGCACTGTCGTCGGCGACGTAGGTGTCAGGGGTGCGAGCCGGTGCCTCCGCCGCCACCGCGGCCTTCGCGGCGGCCAGCCTCGAGCCCGTGCCCGGCTCGGCGGGCGCACCGGGCTCGGGCGCAGCCGCCGTGGCCGGACCCCCCGGGGCGTCGTCACTGGCCCAGCTCGGGCCGCTGGACGGACCCGACGACGCGGTCGCCCAGCCGCCGCCGGTCTCCGGGGGCGGGCTCGAGGCCGCGATCCCGGCGTATGCCGCGGGGCCGGCTCCGCTGCCCGCCGCACCGCGATCGGTGCTGCCTCCTCGGCCGCCCGATGGCGCCGGGTTGTCACCCTTCACTGCCGGGTCGTCGGACGGGTAGCGGTTGGCCGGGACGACGGTCGGGTGGGACTCCCCGCTCGGGGCGGACTGCCCAGCATCTGGAGTCGGGATGCCCTCGACGCGGGCGTCCACGCCGAGGACGTCGATCAGGGCCTGGCGCACCAGGTCGGCGTGCGGACCGTGGCGGAAGGTGTTGGCGATGCCGACGGTGGAGATGCCGAGCACCACCTTGGAGCCGTCGTAGTCGTGGACGGTGGCGTGCTCGGACAGCAGCGTCCAGGTCGTGCGCTTGTGCTTGAAGATCCAGCCGAGGATGTCTGGCCAGGCGCGCCGGATGGCCGCGACGTCCAGGCCACCGGCGATGGCTCCCGGCTGCCCACCCGCAGAGGCCGGCGCGGGCTCCGCCACCGGTCCGGCGTCCGCAGCGGCGGGCGCAGCCGGCTCGGCGGGGGCGACCGGCTCGGCGACCGGCTGGGGCGCCACGGGCGCAGCGGCTGCTGGCTCGGCTTCGGCCGGCTCGGGTGACCCACCGGCACCCTGTTCGGGCGGGGCGTCCTGCGGTGCGGGCGTCGCCTCCGCCGGGGCGCTGGAGGAGGGAGCGGCGGTCTCCGGAGCGGCCTGCGAAACCGGAGCGGCCTGCGAAACCGGTGCGGCAACCTGAGCAGGTGCGGCAGCGGGTGCCGGCGCGGTCGGCGCAGCCGCGCGAGCGGCTGACGGCACGCCCTCCACGTCGAGGCGGCGTTCGAGGCGGTCGAGCCGGGCGGCATACCCACTCTCGCCGGAGGCGGCGGGGAGCAGGACGCGCGCGCAGATCAGCTCGAGCTGGAGCCGCGGCGCGGTGGCGCCGGTCATCTCGGTGAGCCCGGCGTTGACGATGTCGGCCGCCCGCGACAGGGCACCCCCGCCGAACGCTGCGGACTGTTGGCGCATCCGCTCGAGCTGGTCCTCGGGCACGCCGCGCAGCACCGACGAGGCGCCGTCGGGGACAGCGGCCACGACGATGAGGTCACGCAGGCGCTCGAGCAGGTCCTCGACGAACCGGCGCGGGTCGAGCCCGGTCTCGATGACCCGGTCGACCTGGTGGAAGACACCCGAGGCATCGGCGGCCGCGAACGCGTCGATGATCGCGTCGAGCAGCTCGGCGTCGGTGAACCCGAGCAGCGCCGCGGCCCCTTCGTAGGTGAGGCCCTCGTCGCCCGAGCCCGCGATCAGCTGGTCGAGCACCGAGAGCGAGTCACGCACCGACCCGCCGCCCGCGCGGGTCACGAAGGACAGCACGCCCGGCGCGACGGCGACCCCCTCCTGCTGGCAGAGCGAGGCCATGTAGTCGGACAGCTGGCCGGGCGGCACGAGGCGGAACGGGTAGTGGTGGGTGCGGGAGCGGATGGTGCCGATGACCTTCTCGGGCTCGGTCGTCGCGAAGACGAACTTCACGTGCTCCGGCGGCTCCTCGACGATCTTGAGGAGGGCGTTGAAGCCCTGCGGCGTGACCATGTGGGCCTCGTCGATGATGTAGATCTTGTAGCGGCTCTGGGCCGGACCGTAGGACGCCCGCTCGCGCAGGTCCCGGGCGTCGTCGACCCCACCGTGGCTGGCCGCGTCGATCTCGATGACGTCGACGCTGCCGGCGCCACCGCGGGCCAGCGCGACGCAGGAGTCGCAGGTGCCGCAGGGGGTCGGCGTCGGGCCCTGCTCGCAGTTGAGGCAGCGGGCCAGGATGCGGGCGCTGGTCGTCTTGCCACAGCCTCGCGGACCGGAGAACAGGTAGGCGTGGTTGACCCGGCCCGTGCGCAGCGCCTGCATGAGCGGCTCGGTGACGTGCTCCTGACCGATCACGTCGGCGAAGGACTCGGGCCGGTAGCGGCGGTACAGGGCGGTGCTCACCTCGGGAACCCTAGTCGCCCCGGATGACATCCGCGTCCCCCTCCCACAGCCCCTCCACAGCCCCTCACCCCGGCCCCGGCGGGCGCGGGACGAGCCCGGTGGCAGACTGGCGCGGACGAGGGAGGCAGATGTTCGCACGCCGCAGACACGACACCACCAAGCCGCCCCCCGGCGGGTCCGAGAGCGCTGCACCCATCCGGCTCGAGGCGAACGGGGTCGGCAAGCACATCGACGGGAACGTGCTCCTGTCCCCCATCGACCTCGTGGTCTCCTCGGGCGAGTGCGTCGTGGTCCGGGGTGAGAACGGCAGCGGCAAGACGACCCTCCTGCGCATCCTGGCAGGCACTCTCGAGGCGTCCGAGGGCAGCGCGACCCTCGACGGCGGCTCCATCGACGAACGCCACCCGGGCACCCGCGCCCGGGTGGCCGCGCTGATCGGGTACCCCACGGCATACCGCGACCTCACTGTGGTCGACCACCTCGTCCTGATCGACTCCACGTGGGGCGGCGCGATCGGCACCGCGGACGAGCGGGCCGACGATCTGCTCGTCAGCCTCGAGATCGACCACCTCTCCGAGCGGTTCCCGCACGAGCTGTCGTCGGGTCAGCAGCACCTCTTCCACCTCGCGCTGGTGCTGTTCCGCCCTTCCCGGGTGCTGCTCCTCGACGAGCCCGAGCAGCGCCTCGACACCCACAAGCGCGGCCTGCTCACCGAGATCCTGGTGGCTCGCAAGGCGGCTGGTGACGCGCTCGTGGTGGCCTGCCACGACCCCGAGATGACGGCCGCGATCGCCGACCGCGTCGTCGACGTGGTCGCCCCGTGAGCTCGACGCCGACCCAGGAGGCCGGGCCCACGAGCGACCGCGAGCGCCTCGACCAGGCGCGTCGGGTGATCCGCGGCGGCTTGCCCGAGGGGGGCAACGGCAACGTCGTGTATGCCGCGTACGTCGCCGTGATCGCCGCCCTCACCTACGGGGTGCCGGCGTCGCGGGCGTTCTTCATGTTCGTCGACCCGGCCTGGCTCTCGCGGCACCTGACCGGGGCCCGGGGCGTGCTGGTCGTGGGCGTCCTCGTCGCCGCCGTGTGGCTGGTCGGGCACCGGCTGGGATCGCTCCGCGGACCGGTGGTGCCGGACCTGCCCTACCTCGACCACGTCGCCGTCAGCTCGCTCGACCGCGCCGTGGTGCTGCGTCGCTGGTGGCGGCTGAGCCTGCTCGGCTGCCTCATCGGTGGCCTGCTCACCGGCGCGGTCGTCGGCACCGGCATGGTCGTCGCGGACGTGTCCTCGCCGTGGGCGCTGCTGCCGTCGAGCCTGGGTGGCCTGGTGGTGGGGCTCGGGTTCGCCGGGTCGTGGCTGTGGGGGCAGGTGCGGTCGTGGCCGACCGGACCACGCGGTGCCTCGACGGTGCTGCGGGGCGCCCGGTCGTTGCGGGCGCTGCACCACGTCGGGTTGCGGACCCAGTCGTCGCGGGCGGTGACGATGGGTGGTGCGGTGCTGGCCGGCGACCTGCGCGCGGCCCGGCTCGACGTCGCCTCCCCGTCGACGCGCCTGCGGCGGACCAGGCTCCGGGCCCGCGGGCCGGTCGCGGTGCTGGCCGGCCGCGACCTGTTGGGGCTCCGGCGCGCGCCCGGCGCCCTGGTCGTCGGCCTCGTCCTCGTCGCCGCAGGCTGCTGGTCTCTCGCCCACGCGACCATCCCCGGCGTGCCGAACATCGTCGCGTTCGTCGGCACCGTCTCGTGCTACCTGGGCTACGGGGCCTGGTCCGAAGGGCTGCGGCTGCAGGGTGACAACGCCGGCACGCCGCCGCTGATCGGGCTCGCGTACGGCAGGGAGGCGTTGGCCCACCTGGTGACGCCCTCGGCGCTCTACTCGGTGGTCGCGCTCCTGACCGGGGTCGCCGTCGTCCTCACGACGCCGGGGGCCGGCTTCGCCGCTCTGGTCTGGCCGCTGGCGATGGTGGCGCTCGTGGCCGGGGGCCACCTCATGGCGGCGTTCCGGGGACTGCCGCCGGTCAGCCTGTTCTCACCGGGCTCGGCCGTGGTGTCGGTGGCGTTCTGGTACTCCCGGCCGCTGCTGCTCACCATCATCGGCGGCGTCGCCGCGACCGCGCTGCTGACGAGGTCGACCGCCTCGAACGCCCTCATGGTCCTGGTGCTCGCCTCGTATGCCGCCGTCGCGTTCGGGCGGCGCCGGGTCAGGCTGCTCGACGAGGGCCACCGCACCTGACGCGCGTCCGGCACAAAAGGGACACCCCGCGTACCTGGAAGAGCTCTCCTACCCTTGCTGCATTCCTGCCCTGGGGGAGTTCGGAGAGGTACCACCACACGGGGTGCCTGCGGCCAGTGTAGACGGGCCCCCGCCGCCGCAGCCAATCCCCTCCCGGGGCGGCTGCCACCCCCTTCCACGTCCCCCGGGACCTCGCGAAGTGTCCACGGGTCGAACACCTGCCGCCCGTCCTGCACCGCCGCCGACGGACGGCCAGCAGCCCCCCTGCTTCGGTGCGCACCATCCCTGACCTGCGGCTTCGACAGCCCAACGCCCGTCAACACACGTCAGTCGACGTTGGCTTCCTCAAACGAGCACAGAACTTGCCAATTGTGGGCTGGCGGCAGCAGTGGTGGGATGCGTCCAGTCACCAGCGCCCGCGACCGCGGGAGGTCCGGTGGGGGTGTCGGTCCGAGCGAGAGATCAGAGGTTGACCAATGAGTGACACCGTGACGGGGACGGCGGCCGAGGAGTCGCACCACTCCCTCGACGCAGAGCAGGTGGGCTACAAGCAGTCCCTCGGGCGGCGGCACGTGCAGATGATCGCCATCGGTGGCGCCATCGGCACCGGGCTGTTCCTGGGATCGGCCTCCCGGCTGCACAGCACCGGGCCGGCCCTGCTGCTGAGCTACGCCTTCGTCGGCGTCATCGCCTACTTCCTCATGCGCGCCCTCGGGGAGCTCGTGCTGCACCGCGCCACCTCCGGCGCGTTCGTCTCCTACATGCGTGAGTTCTTCGGCGAGAAGGCCGCGTACATCACGGGCTGGATGTACTGGCTGAACTGGGCCCTCACCGGCATTGCCGAGCTCTCCGCCGTGGGGCTCTACGTCCAGCACTGGTGGCCCACGATGCCGACCTGGGCGACCGTGCTCATCGCGCTGGCCGTCGTGCTGGTCGTCAACCTGCTGTCGGCCCGCGCCTTCGGTGAGTTCGAGTTCTGGGCCGCCGTCGCGAAGGTCGGCGCGATCATCATCTTCCTCATTGTGGGGATCGTCGTCGTGGGGCTGCGCCTGGACATCGGCGGGCACAAGGCCGGTGTGAGCAACCTGTGGGGCAACCCCGGCGGCTTCTGGCCGGCGAGTGGCGACTTCGCTTGGTACGGACCGATTCTCGTCATGTCGGGTGTCGTCTTCGCGTATGCCGCGATCGAGATGGTCGGCGTCGCAGCCGGCGAGATGGCGAACCCGAAGGTCGAGGTGCCCAAGGCGGTCAACGCCGTCATCTTCCGGATCGCGGTCTTCTACTGCGGCTCGATCTTCCTGCTCGTCTCGATGCTGCCGACGAGCGACTTCAAGGCCGGCATCAGCCCGTTCGTCACGATCTTCGGGCGGATGGGCCTCGACTGGATGGGCGACCTGATCCAGGTCGTGCTCATCGTGGCGGCCATGTCGAGCCTCAACTCCGGTCTCTACTCGACGGGCCGGGTGCTGCGAAGCCTCGGCATGGCCAAGCAGGCACCCGGCTTCACCCTGAGGATGAGCGGGTCCGGCGTCCCCTGGGCCGGCATCGTCTTCACCTCCGTCGTCTACGTCTTCGGCGCGGTGCTGAACGCCCTGACCCCGGACGCCTTCGAGATCGCCCTCGAGGCCGCAGCAATCGGTGTGCTCTTCACCTGGGGCACGATCTTCCTGTGCCAGCTGAGACTTCGGCAGCTCACCGACCGAGGGGTCATCCCCCCGAGCGCCTTCCAGGCCCCGGGGTCGCCGTGGACCAGCTACATCGGACTCGCCTTCCTCGCGATGGTGGTGGTCGGGATGGCCGTCTCCGGGTGGAAGTCGTCGCCGTACTTCTGGCACAAGACCGACTTCGTCGTCGTCATCATCGGGATCCCCCTCATCTTCGCGATCCTGGAGATCGGCTGGCGGGTGGTGAGGCCGAAGGTCGTCGCGAACACCGGCGACCGCCTCAGGGCGGTCTGGGCAGACGACGGACCGACCTACGGGCCCCGAGTGGCGGCCAACCCCGACGCGATCGACGGAGGGCGGTCCTGATGTCCCGCACCGTGGCTCGCACCTTGTCCCGCAAGGGTTCTGGAGGCCCCATGTCGATCATCCGTCGCCGCTCCGTGGTCACCGCCGCCGCCGCGTCGCTCGTCGTGGGCGTGCTGGTCGGCTGCTCGTCGACGCCGGCCGTCCCCACGACCGACAACGGAGCCAGGGGCACCGGGAAGCTCACCATCGGGATCGCGGACGACGAGCCGGGCGTGAGCGCGAAGTCCGGCAGCACGTACGCCGGCTTCGACATCGAGACGGCTCAGTACGTGGCCGGGAAGCTCGGCGTCCCGTCGGCCAACATCACGTGGAAACCGGTGGACCCGGCCGAACGCATCTCGGCCCTGCAGAGCGGCGCGGTCGACCTCGTGATCGCGACCTTCTCCATCACGGAGGAGCGGAAGAAGGAGGTGTCGTTCGCCGGCCCCTACTTCGTGGCCCACCAGGACCTGCTCATCCGACGAAACGACGTGGAGATCACCGGACCGGAGACGCTCGACGGCAGGATCCTGTGCGCCGCGTCGGGCACGACGTCGGCCGACTACGTCAAGGCGCACTATGCCGGCAAGATCACCTTGCGCCAGGTGCCCACCTACTCCGAGTGCGTCCGCAACCTCGCCAACGGTGACGTCGACGCGGTCTCGACCGACGACCTCATCCTCGCCGGGTATGCCGCGGAGCCGGAGTACAAGGGCATCCTCAAGGTGGTCGGCAAGGGCTTCACCGACGAGCGCTACGGCATCGGCGTGAAACTGGGCGACACTGCCATGGTGGACAAGGTCAACGCGGCGCTGAAGGAGTACATCTCCTCCGGCGCATGGAAGACCGCCCTCGAGAAGACGGTGGGGCCGTCGGGCTACGACATCCCCAGCCCGCCGACCGTCGGAGGCTGATCTGGACGAGGGTGAGCTCGCGGAGCTCCTGGGCCAGCACCGGCCGTTCAGCCACCTCGGGGCGGCCGGTCTGGCCGAGCTCGCTGCCGCCGCCAGGGTCGTCGACTACGGCAGTGGCGACCTCGTCCTCGACGCCTTCATCGACCCCACGGTCGAGGTCTTCGTCGTCATCGAGGGCCGGGTGGACGTCTGGAACGACCCGGCCCGGCTCGCCGAGGTGCCGGACGAGGTCCTCGGGCCGGGTGGAGTCTTCGGCTTCTCCGCCATGCTGACCGAGCGATCGGTGGGGCCTCGGGCCGTGGCCTCGGGCCGGACCCGGGTCGCCCGGATCCCGGGAGCCCTCGCGACCCCTGTCTTCACGTCGCGGCAGGGCGCGCGGTTCCTCGCCCAGAGCCTCGCGGCGCGGTCCAGGGGCGCGGCCTCGCCGTCGACCTCCGCGGATGTCGCCCTGCACGCGCAGCTCAACCGCGCTGAGACGGTCGACGACCTCGCGCGGCTCGCCCGCGGCATACCCTCCGTCCTCGCCGAGCTGCTCGCGGGCGGGTTCACGTCCGGACGGGTCATCGCCCTCTACGCGGCGATCATCGACACGACCGTGCGTCGGGCGATCCGGATCGTCTTCGCCGCGCACCCCGAGCTGGACCGCGACGCCTTCACCTGGCTCTCGCTCGGCAGCAACGGGCGCCAGGAGGCGGTGCTCAGCTCCGACGTCGACTCGGCGGTGGCGTTCACCGACGACGTCCCGGTGGACCTGCTACCCGCCTATCGCGCCGCGTTCGGGGAGGTCCACGACGTGCTGGCCCGTGGTGGCCTGAGCCGCGACTGGAACGGCGCGACCGCTTCGCGCGAGCCGTTCGCCCGGACCAACACCGAGTGGCGCGCCGCAGCCCTGCGGTGGATGGCGTCGCCCGAGCTCAACCAGGGCGCGATCATGGCCTCGCTCCTCGTCGACGGGCGTCCTATCGAGGGCGACCCGGGGCTCCCCGCCGCGCTGCAGGTGTTCACCGAGCTGCGTCGGCACCCCGGGACCATGCGGTTGCTGTTGGAGGAGTCGCTCGCCCACCGGGCCAGGCTGCGGACGACCCGCGACGCGTTGCGGCGTCGGCCGGCCGACATCGACGTCAAGGAGCATGCCCTGCTCCCGGTGGTGAACCTCGCCCGGTGGGCCGCCCTGAGCGCCGGGTCGCAGGCGCTCGGCACCCGCGACCGGCTGGTGGCGGCGGCCGGGTCGACCATGCTCCCCGATGACCGCGCCGCCACGCTCGTCGACGTGTTCGACACGCTCCAACGGCTCCGGCTGCGCTACCAGCTGATGCAGCACCAAGCCGGTCAGCCACCGTCCGACACCTTCTCGGAGGAGCTGATGTCCCCCCTGGACCGCAGCGTGGTCGCGCAGGCGGTCCGGGAGATCGCCTCGGTCCAGAAGCGGATGACCCGGCTGTCGGTGTACCTCCCGACGGCCGAATGGTCGCGACCGGCGCCATGACGGCACCCACGGCGGTCCGCCGCGTGGTGATCGGCGACGTCGGGGGCCACGCCACCGCCCTCTTCGCCGAGCTCGTCCGGCTCGGGGCGGATCCCGGGACCGGTCGACTGCCGGCCGACCTGCAGGTCGTCCAGCTGGGCGACCTCGTCCACCGTGGGCCGGACTCGGAGCAGGTCGTCGCGCTGGTGGACGGCTACCTCACCCACCAACCTGACCAGTGGACCCAGCTGGTGGGCAACCACGAGATGCAGTACCTGCGGCAGCCCGTCTTCGAGTGGCCGGAACGCCTCCACGCGCACGCGATCGAGACGATGCGCCGGTGGTGGGGCTCTGGCCAGCTCGCGGTGGCCGCCACCGTCGAGTCGGCCGGCGAGGTCCACCTCGTGACCCATGCCGGGGTGACGGCCGAGTTCTGGGAGACCGTGCTGGGCTCGCCTCGGACGGCGGATGATGCGGCGGACGTGCTGAACTCCCTTGCGGCGCAAGGCTCGGACGACGTGTTCCGTGCGGGTGTCATGCTGCGCGGGTCCGCCGACGAAGGACCCGTGGGGCCGCTGTGGGCCTCGGCCGCGACCGAGCTGGTGCCGAGCTGGCTGGACCGACCACTGCCCTTCAGCCAGGTGCACGGACACTCCACCGTCTTCGACTGGGCGCGCGACCGGTTCCGGGCCGCTGAGCCGATCCGCGCGGTCACCTCGGTGGACCGCTCCGCGCGGCACGAGACCACGACGCTCGCCGGTGGGCGCATCATCGGCGTCGACCCCGGGCACGGCCGCGCACCGGTCCATCCGTGGCGCGGTTGGCCAGGCTGATCCGCTGATGCGGCTGGTTCGATGTAAACCCGCCGACACATCCCGGCGGGTTTACATCGAACGGACGCCCCGCCGGCGTCGTCACCGAGCTGTCGGCCGTCGCTGGAGCCGTTTCGACCCGGTCATCCGGGAGCGATTTCAGTGGTGGGGTTCGGCTCAGGTAGCCTCCTCGGCGGAGGATTCGCATAGTGGCCTAGTGCGCACGCTTGGAAAGCGTGTTGAGTGAAAGCTCTCAGGGGTTCGAATCCCCTATCCTCCGCCACAACCCAGGTCCCGTGCTCGGGTGCTTGACGGGTCGACCACGCTCGACGAGGCCGACCCGTCAAGGACCGGCCTCGTCCGGAGGAGCCACACCGCATGGCCCGACAGATCAACTGGCGCGGCGTCCTGAGCCCCGACGGTCCCGGCGACGGCCGTCCGGACGACACCGCCTGGCGTCCCGGCTCGCCCCTGGTCCCGCCACGGTCGATCGTCGACGCCGTGCGCCTGATGCAGTTCGGCGCCGCGCTCGAGGTGCTCGAGGTCGTGCGCGGCTTTCTCACCCGCGGTCAGCTGCGCGACGCGATCCGGAACGAGGTCGCGGTGGGCAAGCTGCCGGCCACCGCCGACGACATCGAGGGCGTCCTGCGGTTCACGCTCAGCCTGACTACGGCGGTCGCCGTCGTCAGCTGCGTGATCTGGCTCGCGATGGCCAGGGCGACGGCCCGCGGGTCGCGCTGGGCTCGGATCATCGCCAGTGTGCTCTTCCCCGTGTCGCTCGGCCTCTTCGCCGGCGCGCTGCTGCCCACCGCAGGGACCTTCGCGCGCACCCTCGCCCTCGGTCTGTTGCTCGTCGGCGGGTGGGCGCTCGTCCGCTTGTGGCACCGCGACTCCAGCGCCTGGATCCGCTACCAGAGCAACCCCGAGGACTGACCGCCCGGCCCAGCGCCGCGCCTGAAGGGCGGCGCAACCAGCACCTCCTCGGTCTCCGGCTCTGGCGGGTCGCGGCGTGGTGGCCCACGATGGCGACATGGGCAACGGTGACTACCGCGCGGCATACCGGCAGAGCCTCGAGGACCCGGAAGCGTTCTGGGGCCGGGCCGCCGAGGCGATCGACTGGATCACTCCGCCACCGCGGGTGCTCGACGACGACCGGCCGCCGTTCTACCGATGGTTCACCGGCGGCACCCTCAACACCTGCTTCAACGCACTCGACCGGCACGTGGCCGCGGGGCGCGGCGACCAGCCGGCGCTGCACTACGACTCGCCGGTGACCGACACCCACCAGACCATCACGTATGCCGCGTTGCTCGACCGCGTCGCGACGTTCGCCGGGGCGCTGGCGTCACTGGGCGTCGAGAAGGGCGACCGAGTCGTCATCTACATGCCGATGGTGCCGGAGGCCGTCGTCGCGATGCTCGCCTGCGCCCGACTGGGGGCGGTCCACTCTGTGGTCTTCGGTGGGTTCGCGCCGGCCGAGCTCGCGGCCCGCGTCGAGGACGCCAAGCCAGTAGTCATCGTCGCGGCGAGCTGTGGCGTCGAGCCGACGCGGGTGGTCGAGTACAAGCCGCTGCTCGACGCCGCCCTCGACCGCAGCACGCACAAGCCGGAGTCGGTCATCGTCCTGCAGCGCGAGCAGGCTCGGGCCGCCGTCGGCGAGCGCGACACCGACTGGGAGGAGCTCGACTGGGACGAGCTGGTCGCCGACGCCGAGCCCGCCGACTGCGTCGAGGTCGGCGCCACCGACCCGCTCTACATCCTCTACACCTCAGGAACGACGGGCCGGCCGAAGGGGATCGTCCGCGACAACGGCGGGCACGCGGTCGCCCTGCGCTGGTCGATGGGCAACATCTACGGCATCGGGCCGGGCGACACCTGGTTCACCGCCAGCGACGTCGGCTGGGTGGTCGGGCACTCCTACATCGTCTACGCACCGCTGCTCACCGGCGCGACAACCGTTCTGTACGAAGGGAAACCGGTCGGCACCCCGGATGCGAGCGCGTTCTGGAAGGTGATCGCCGACCATGGTGTGAAGGCGATGTTCACCGCCCCCACGGCATACCGAGCCATCAAGCGAGATGACCCCGAAGGCGAGCTGATGAAGGGGCACGACCTGTCGTCGCTGGAGACGGTGTTCCTCGCCGGCGAGCGCCTCGACCCGGACACCTACGCGTGGGCGACCGAACGGCTCGGGGTGCCCGTGGTCGACAACTGGTGGCAGACCGAGACCGGCTGGCCGATCGCCGCGAACCTGCGGGGGCTCGAGCCGATGCCGATCAAACCGGGGTCGCCGACCGTGCCGGCCCCCGGCTTCGACGTGCGCATCCTCGGGGAGGGCGGCAGGGAGCTCGGCGCGGGCGAGGAGGGTGCGATCTGCATCCGTCTGCCGCTGCCCCCCGGCACCCTGCCGACCCTGTGGGGCGACGACGACCGCTTCGTGTCCGGCTACCTGTCGGCGTTCGACGGCTACTACCTCACCGGTGACGGCGGCCTGGTCGACGAGGACGGCTACCTCTACGTGATGGGTCGCACCGACGACGTGCTCAACGTCGCGGGTCACCGGCTCTCGACCGGCTCGATCGAGGCGGCGCTGGCCGGGCACCCCGCAGTGGCCGAGTGCGCGGTGATCGGCGTCCACGACGACCTCAAGGGGCAGGTGCCGCGGGCGCTGGTGGTGCTCAAGGCCGGGGTCGACGGGGCGGCCGACGGGGAGCGCATCCGCACGGAGCTGAAGCAGCGGGTCCGCGACGAGGTCGGCGCGATCGCGTCGCTGCAGCGGGTCGACGTCGTCACAGCCCTGCCCAAGACGAGGTCAGGCAAGATCCTGCGCAAGACGATGCGCGAGATGGCCGACGGGAAGGTGCCCACGGTGCCCGGCACGATCGAGGATGCCTCGGTCCTTGAGACCCTCGGCCCCGTGCTGTCCTCGCCCGCCTAGCCTGACGGGGTGCAGGGAGTCCTCAACGGTTTCACCACCATCGGCCTGGTCATCGCCGTGGGGGCCCTGCTGGCCCACCTCAGGATCGTCGACCTCGGCGCGCAGCAGGTGCTGTCGAGGCTCGCCTTCTTCGTCGCGAGCCCGGCCCTGATGGTGGTCACGCTGTCGCGGGCCGACGTCCACCAGGTGCTCTCCGCGAACCTCGGCGCCTCGGCGGCCGGCGTCGTCGTCGCCGGGGGCGTCTACGTGCTGCTGGCCCGCACCCTCTGGCACCGCTCCATGGGCGACACCACCATCGGCGCCCTCTCGTCGTCCTACGTCAACGCCGGCAACCTCGGGATCCCGGTCGCCAGCTACGTCCTGGGCGATGCGGCCTTCGTCGCGCCGACGCTGCTCTTCCAGCTGCTCGTGTTCCAGCCCATCGCCCTGGGCTTCCTCGACGCCGACGCCCACGGCGGCCGGTCCTCCTGGTGGCGGCTGTTGACCAAGCCGTTCGTGAACCCCCTGACCGTCGGCTCCCTCATCGGACTCGGGCTGTCACTGACCGGGTGGACGCTGCCCACCATGGTCTCCGCGCCACTGGGCCTGCTCGGCGACATGGCCGTCCCCTCGATGCTCGTCGCCTACGGCATCGCACTGCGGCTGGGGCCCGGGCTCGGGCGCGCGGGCTCGATCGCGGAGCTGGTCACGACGTCGTCGCTCAAGCTGTTCGTGCAACCGGCGGTCGCCTGGTTCGTGGCGTCGGTGGTGCTGGGAGTCGACGGCCACGCGCTCCTGGCGATCGTGGTCACCTCGGCGCTCCCGACCGCCCAGAACATCTTCGTGCACGCCACCCGTTACGACCGGGCGACCGTCCTGGCCCGCGACACCATCCTCATCACGACGATCGGCGCCGTGCCGGTGATCCTGCTGGTGGCCGCCCTCCTCGGCTGAGGGGTGACCAAGCCGGGGGCGGTCACCGCTGGTCCATCTGTGGCACTCGAGCCACCAATGGACGTCCGCACCGGCGATCGAAGTCGATCCGTGGCGTCCCCGTCACGGATCGACGCCTGCTAGCGGGAGCGGCGGGCGGTGCCGAAGATCGAGCGGGTGATCTCGCGACCGATGACGGTGCCGGCCGAGCGGACCATCGACCTGAAGGCGCTCGACTTCACGACCTGCTCGACGATGCCCGGCTCCTCCTTCGCCGGGCGAGGGGCGCGTGCCGGGGCCTCGGACTTCGGCGTCGGGGCGGGCGCCTGCTCGGGCGTGGGCGCCTGCTGGAGCCGGGCCTGGAGCTTCTCGTAGGCGGACTCGCGGTCGACCATCGCGGCATACTTCGATCCGATCGCGGACGCGGCGATGACCTGCTTGACGGTGGCCTCGTCGGACGGCGCCATCAGCGACTGCGGGGCGATCATGCGGGTCCACGCGACCGGCGTGGGGGCGCCCCGCTCGGAGAGCACGGTCACGACCGCCTCGCCGGTGCCGAGCGAGGTGAGCAGCGAGGCCAGGTCGTAGCCGCTGTGGGGGTAGGTCGAGACGGCGGCCTTGAGCGCCTTGGCGTCGTCGGGCGTGAAGGCGCGCAGGGCGTGCTGCACGCGGTTGCCGAGCTGGGCGAGGACGTCCGAGGGCACGTCCTTGGGCGACTGCGTCACGAAGAAGACACCGACTCCCTTCGACCGGATCAGCCGGACGGTCTGCTCGATCGCGTCCTGGAACGCCTTGCTCGCGTCGTTGAACAGCAGGTGCGCCTCGTCGAAGAAGAACACCAGCTTCGGCTTGTCGACGTCACCGACCTCGGGCAGGTCGTGGAAGAGGTCAGCCAGCATCCACATGAGGAAGGTGGAGAAGAGCGCGGGCCGGTCCTGCACGGCCGGCAGCTCGAGAGACGTGACGAGCCCCTTGCCGTCGGCGGCGGTGCGCAGCAGGTCCTGCGTGTCGAACTCGGGCTCGCCGAAGAACGCCTCAGCGCCCTGGTCGGAGAACGCGATCAGCTCGCGCAGAATGACGCCGGCCGTGGCCGAGGACAGTCCGCCGAGCGACTTCAGGTCGGCCTTGCCCTCGTCGGAGTTGAGGAACGCGATGACCTCACGAAGGTCCTTGATGTCGAGGAGTGCGAGGCCGTTCTTGTCGGCGTAGTGGAAGACCAGGCCGAGGCTGGACTCCTGGGTCTCGTTGAGCCCCAACACCTTCGAGAGCAAGGTGGGCCCGAAGGACGTGATCGTGGCGCGGATCGGGATGCCGTTGCCGAGGCCGCCGAGCGACAGGAACTCGGTCGGGTATGCCGTGCCGACCCATTGCTGCCCCACGTCAGCCGCGCGGGCGGTGACCTTGTCGTTCGGCTGCCCTGCCGTCGCCAGACCGGAGAGGTCACCCTTGATGTCGGCGAGGAAGACGGGCACGCCCTGACCCGAGAGCTGCTCGGCCATGAGCTGCAACGTCTTCGTCTTGCCCGTGCCGGTCGCGCCCGCCACGAGGCCGTGTCGGTTGAGGGTCGACAGCGGGATGCGCACGGGCGCATCGGGATACGCCTTGCCGTCGATCACGGCGGCACCGAAGTGCAGGGCCCCACCTTCGAAGGAGTACCCGGCGCGGATCTCGTCGAGCTGGGCGTCGGACTTCGTCGAGCCTTCGGTGGCGTTCTCGGTCACGCTCGCGACTCTAGTGCGGGGTGCACCTACAGTGGCACGGTGATCTTCAAGAAAGTCGGAGACGGCCGCCCCTACCCGGAGCACGGCAAGTCGACCCCTCGCGACTGGGCTGACGTGCCTCCGCGCATGGTGCGGCTCGACGACCTCGTCACCACGAAGCGCACGCTCGACCTCGGTCACCTGCTCGCGGAGGACTCCACGTTCTACGGCGACCTGTTCGCCCACGTGGTCGAGTGGGAGGGGACGCTCTACCTCGAGGACGGTCTGCACCGCGCGCTACGTGCCGCGCTTCAGCAGCGACCTACCCTCCACGCACGCGTCCTCGTGCTTGACTGACCTCAGGCATGTCGGGGCCGCGCTGACGCGGGCGGAGGTGGGTGGATGAGTTACGTCGTCGAGTCGGGGTCGTCGCGAGCCCGCCGAGCGCGGCGCCGTCGCGCACTCATCACCCTCGGGGTGGTCGCGCTGATGCTGTTCTTCGCGTTCTGGTACGCCTACTCCTACTACCAGGACAGCAACAAGGCGAAGGCCGCGCCCGCGCCCACCTGCACCGCGACCTCCACCGTGAAGACCCCGGCCCAGGTCACCGTGAACGTCTACAACGCCACCGAGCGCACCGGCCTCGCCGCCAAGACGGCCGCCGACGTGCGCAAGCGTGGGTTCAAGATCTCCACGGTCAGCAACGACCCGTTGCAGCGGGACGTCAAGGGGGCCGCCGAGGTCCGCTACGGGCCGACCGGCGCGTCGTCGAGCAAGCTGGTGCTCGCCCTGGTGAAGGGTGCGAAGGCGGTCAAGGACAGCCGCACGGACTCGTCGGTCGACCTCGTCCTCGGGGCGAAGTTCACCGCCCTGACGCCCCCGCCGAAGAAGACGCCGTCGCCCACCACCTCCACCTGCTGAAACGGGCGCGCCGGGGGCCGACCACTCGGCGCGGCAGGTGGCCGCTGGGCCGACCCGGGCCGGACGACCGTGGACAGGCCACGGAGCCACACCCACACTGATGCGGTGGAACCGATGTCGGCGGTGCGCGCCCAGGTGGCCGACTCCTGGGTCAGGTCCGCTGCCGCCGGGGTCGAGGCCGACCGCGTGGAGGCGCCGATCACGCTGCCGGCCGACGCGCTGCGCGACCACCGCGAGGCACACCCGTTGGCCCAGGTCTTCCCCCTGCTCGACGACGTCCTCGGTCGGGCCGCCCGGGAGTGCGACGCGATCATGGCGGTGTCGGACGCCGCCGGGCAGCTCCTCTGGGTCTGCGGCACACCCGCCGTGCTGCGGCGGGCGGAGAGCATCGGCTTCGTCGAGGGGAGCAACTGGGACGAGCGGCTCGCCGGCACCAACGCCCCCGGCATGGCGCTCGCCCTCGACCAGTCGGTCAACATCATCGGAGCCGAGCACTTCCGCCGCTCCGTCCAGCGCTGGAGCTGCGCCGCGACCCCGATCCACGACCCGACCACCGCGTCCCTGCTGGGCGTCCTCGACATCACCGGGGGCGACCAGATCGTCGTCCCACAGACGATGGCGATGGTCCGGGCTGCGGCGCGGATGGCCGAGGCCGAGCTGGCCCGCGAGCTGCTCACCCGGGGCACGGACCAACCGCACCAGTCCTCCTCGCAGCTGACCGCCGCGGTGCACGCCCTCGGCCGCGACGAGGCGCTGTTGACCGTGGACGACGGCCGTGGCCACCGGCGCACGGTGCGGCTCAGCCGCCGGCACAGCGAGATCCTGCTCCTGCTGGCGTCCGCACCCCGCGGCCTCTCGGGTGACGAGCTCGGGGTGCTGCTCTACGAGGAGGACGTGACGTCCTCGACGCTGCGGGCCGAGCTCAACCGGCTGCGGTCACTGCTCGGAGACGACCTGCTGGCGTCGCGGCCCTACCGGCTCGCGGCCGAGGTCACGGCCGACTGGCTGGCCGTGGAGGCGCACCTTGCGGCGGGAGCAGTCGGCGCAGCCCTGCGCACCTACCGCGGACCGCTGCTGCCGGCCTCGACCTCGCCGGGCGTCGCCCGGTTGCGGGGCAGCGTGGAGAGCCAGCTGCGGCGCGCCCTGCTCGCCAGCGGCGAACCCGACCTGATGTCGACCTGGACGAGGTCGGCGTGGGGCACCGACGACCACGAGATGTGGACCGCCCAGCTCGCCGCCCTGGGCACGGCCTCCCCGTTGCGACCGCTGGTCCTCGGCCAGATCGCGCGCCTCGACCGCGAGCTCGGCGCCTGACGCCTCCGCCCGAGTGAGCGGGTGCAACGTGGTCGCAACGTTGCGCTGCCTATCGTCACGGCAACCCGCAGACGCGGGGCACCACCAAGGACGTTGGGAGAACAGCGATGACGGTCTACGCACCCCCCGGAACCGAGGGCTCGAAGGTCACGGTCGAGCCGCGCTACGGGCACTTCATCGGCGGCAACTGGGTCGAGCCGAAGAAGGGCGAGTACTTCGAGAACATCTCTCCGGTGACGGGCCGGGCCTTCACCGAGGTGGGTCGCGGTACCGCCGAGGACATCGAGGCCGCCCTCGACGCGGCCCACGCCGCAGCGCCGGCCTGGGGCAGGACGTCGCTCGCCGAGCGCGCGCTCGTCCTCAACCGGATCGCCGACCGCCTGGAGGAGAACCTCGAGGCCCTGGCGATCGCCGAGACCTGGGACAACGGCAAGCCGGTCCGCGAGACCCTGGCAGCCGACCTGCCCCTCGCGATCGACCACTTCCGCTACTTCGGCGGCGTGCTGCGCGGCCAGGAGGGCAGCAGCTCGGAGATCGACGAGAACACCGTCGCGTACCACTTCCACGAGCCGCTCGGCGTGGTCGCGCAGATCATCCCGTGGAACTTCCCGATCCTGATGGCCACGTGGAAGCTCGCCCCCGCGCTGGCGGCCGGCAACGCCGTGGTCCTCAAGCCCGCCGAGCAGACCCCGTGGTCGATCCTCAAGGTGCTCGAGCTGATCGGTGACCTGATCCCGGCCGGTGTCCTCAACGTGGTCAACGGGTTCGGCGTCGAGGCCGGCAAGCCGCTGGCCAGCTCTAGCCGCGTCGCCAAGGTCGCCTTCACCGGTGAGACCACCACGGGCCGCCTGATCATGCAGTACGCCAGCCAGAACATCATCCCGGTGACCCTGGAGCTCGGCGGCAAGAGCCCGAACGTCTTCTTCGACGACGTGGCCGCGAGCAGCGACGCGTTCTACGACAAGGCCCTCGAGGGCTTCACGATGTTCGCGCTCAACCAGGGCGAGGTCTGCACCTGCCCGTCGCGCGCCCTCGTGCAGCAGTCGATCTACAGCGACTTCGTCGGCGACGCGATCGAGCGCGTGGAGAAGGTCAAGCAGGGCAACCCGCTCGACACCGACACCATGATCGGTGCACAGGCCAGCAACGACCAGCTCGAGAAGATCCTGTCCTACCTCGACATCGGCCGCCAGGAGGGCGCCAAGGTCCTCACCGGAGGCGAGCGCAACGTGCTCGACGGCGACCTCGCCGAGGGCTACTACGTCACCCCGACGGTCTTCGAGGGCACGAACTCGATGCGGGTCTTCCAGGAGGAGATCTTCGGCCCGGTCGTCTCCCTCACGAGCTTCACCGACGAGGCCGACGCCCTTGCCATCGCCAACGACACGCTCTACGGCCTCGGCGCGGGCGTGTGGACCCGCGACGGTGCCCGTGCCTACCGAATGGGCCGTGGCATCAAGGCCGGTCGGGTCTGGACCAACTGCTACCACCAGTACCCGGCGCACGCCGCGTTCGGTGGCTACAAGCAGTCGGGCATCGGCCGCGAGAACCACAAGATGATGCTCGACCACTACCAGCAGACCAAGAACCTCCTGGTCTCCTACTCCCCCGACGCCCTCGGCTTCTTCTAGACCGTCGTGGACACGACCCAGCACAGCCGGGTCGACTTCACGGGTGAGGCGGCGGTCCTGCTCCGTCGCCTCACCGTGAAGCACGGCCCGCTCATGTTCCACCAGTCCGGCGGCTGCTGTGATGGCAGCGCGCCGATGTGTTACCCCGCAGGCGAGTTCATCACCGGCGAGGCCGACGTCCACCTGGACGACCTGGTCATCAGCGGGCTGCTCGACCCGATCGAGTTCTGGATGTCGGTCTCCCAGTACGAGTACTGGAAGCACACCCACCTCACCGTCGACGTCGTCAAGGGCCGCGGGAGCGGCTTCTCGGTCGAGGCGCCAGAGGGGGTCCGGTTCCTGATCCGTTCCCGGCTGATGAGCGAGGGCGAGCTGCGCGCCTTCGACCTGCTCTGACACCACCACGGACCGAGGTATGCCGCGTGGGCCGCTGGCCGCGCGGCATACCTCTGGTCGCGGAGCGGCGCCCGAATGGGGCGCGACGTAGGCTCGGCCCATGATCACGGTGGAGCTGTCGCGCAGCCTGAACCAGGGCGGCGTGCTGTGGGAACCCGCGCCGGGCGACCGGTTCACCATCGACCAGCCGAACGTGGTCGGCGAGGTCTTCTGGATCAGCCACCTGACGATCGACGTGCACACCTTCAAGGGCCAGCCGCTGCTCGGCTTCAACGGCACGACGGAATGGGCGCTCGACTCGGTGACGCTCGACACCGCGCTCTGGATGCCGCGCGAGGACCAGCTGCGCGACCTGATCGGCGAGCGACTGGTGTCGCTGAGCCGCGAGGAGGAGCAGTGGCTGGTGACGGTGGAGACCGAGGAGGGGCGCGAGACCTACGCGGATCCTGACCCCGAGTGCGCCTACGCGCTGGCCCTCCTCAGCCTCACCTGACGACGACTGGCCCGGCGGCCTAGTGGGACGTCGCCATGGTCCCCTTGTGGTGCGAGCGGGTCACCTGGAGGTCGGCGATGCCGACCACGAGGACGACGGCGCCGACGATCCAGGCGGTCCACGCCATCGGCCGGGTGCCGCTGAACCCCATGACCCAGGGAGCCGCGATCATGGCAGCGCCCAGGAGTGCCGTGAGTCCCTCGATGGACATCATGTCCGGCCTGAACAGCTCGATCAGAGCCAGGACGGCGGTGGCGGCACCCAGCACGACCATGGTCATGGTCGCCCGGTCAGTCGTGGTGGTCCACCACGGCGAGAGGGCTGCGTAGGCGCCGGCGATCAGAGCAATGAGATCCTGTGGATGGTTCCATCGCTTCATGGTGGTCACAACCACCTTTCCTTGAAGGCGGTCCGTCGATCCGAGGCGGGCCGAACACCTTGATTCTCCTCCCGCCCAAGGGATTTGGCTATCAGCCGCAGCATCGGGTCCGCTTCGCGTTTCAGGCGGCGACGTCTCGGCGGCGGCCGACGACGAGGACGGCGAGGGTCGCGACGACGGCGTACCCAGCCACGGTCGCCAGGCCCCGGCCACCACTGACGGCGGACTGCACCCCGGGCGGCAACGGACCGACCTGGGCCGGCAGGACCGAGCTGATCAGCGACCCGGAAGTCACTCCGGGGAGCACGTCGCGCAGCGGCTGCAGGGCCGTGAGCGAGGTGCGCGCCACGGCGGAGACGAGGTTCTCGATGCCGAGGATCCACACCACGCCGAGACCGATGGGTAGTGCGACCGAACGCAGCAGCACCGCGAAGACGGCTCCCAGGGAGGCCCACATGGTCATCACGAGCCAGCCCGACCCGAGGCCGGCAGCGAGGTCGGCGACCGACGGCCAGACGACGGCCTGGTCCTCGACCTGCGCGATCGCGAAGGAGCTGGCGGCACAGGTGACGAAGAGCGTGAGCACCCCCGCGCCTACGGCGATGACGAGGGCGACCAGCTGTCCACCGAAGACGGACGTGCGACGCGGCCCCTGCGTGAGCACGGTCTTCAGCGTGCCGCCGGTGAACTCGGTGCCGGCGACCAGTGCGCCGAGGACCAGGGCGAGCGCGCCGGTGAAGACCGGGAAGGCCCCGGTCGTGTTGGTGACCACCTGGTCGGGCAGGGTGCTGCCGAGCAGCTGGGCGCCGGTCTGGCCGTCGGTCATGGCGCACCCCGAGCCGTTCTTGAAGGACAGGTAGGGGATCACGAAGCCGAACGCCTGGTTGAGCGTGACGGCAGCGGCGAGCAGGACCCAGGTCGCGGGTCGCCGGGCGAGCTTGGCCAGCTCGGCGCGGGTGACGTTGACGAGGTCAGACATGGCTGGGCTCCCTGTCGGGGTGGGTGGAGTGGTCGGGCTGGTGGGTGGTCAGGTCGAAGAAGACGTCCTCGAGCTCGCGCTCGCGCCGGCGCACGCCCGTGACGGCGACGCCGGCGTGGACCAGCGCCCGGGTGATCTCGGCGGTGTGACGCGTCCCCACCGCCACGAGGAGCCGCCCATCCTCGACGCGCACCGAGTCGACGAACGACAGCGCGCGCAGGGTGGCGAGGGCGGTGTCGGAGGGGGTCGCGACGAGCTCGAGCTCGGTGTCACCACGCAGCTGTTCGACCGTGCCCTCGCGCACGATCCGGCCGCGGTCGATCACCGCGACCCGCTCACAGATCTGCTGCACCTCGCCCATCAGGTGGCTCGACAGGATGACGGTCCTGCCCTGCCGCCCGAGGTCGACGATGAGCTCGCGCATGTCCCGCATCCCTTGCGGGTCGAGGCCGTTCGTGGGCTCGTCGAGGATGACCAGCTCCGGGTCCTTGAGCAGGGCGGCAGCGACGCCGAGGCGCTGCTTCATCCCGAGCGAGTAGGAACCGAACTTGTCCCCCGCGCGGTCCGCCAAACCGACCGCCTCCAAGGCGGGGGCGACGCTGGAAGCCGGCACGCCGGCATACCGGGCCATCGTCTGGAGGTTGGTGCGGCCGGTGAGGTAGGGGTAGAAGCCGGGCCCCTCGATGAGGGATCCGATGCGGCGCAACGACTTCGGGTCGCCGGGACGACCACCCAGGACGGTGACGTCGCCGCTGCCGGGCCGGATCAGCCCGAGCAGCATCCGCAACGTCGTGGTCTTGCCGGCTCCGTTCGGACCGAGGAAGCCGAACACCTCCCCGCGGCGGACGGTCAGGCTGACCCCGTCCACCGCGGTGAGCTGGCCGTACTTCTTGGTCAGGTCGTGGATCTCCACGACCGCTTCGGAACGCGTCCCGGACCGGGTCATGACGACCCCATCCGCTTGAGGGTGGCGAGCCGACGCTCGTACTCCTGCTCATCGATCTCACCGGCCGCGTAGCGCTCGGCCAGCTTGGCCTCGCCGGCACGGGTGCCGGCGTAGCCCTGCACCTGGCGCCAGCGACGGATCCCGAAGAAGCGGAAGGTGGCGAAGATCCCGATGATGAACAGCAGCCACAGGAAGGGGAAGATCGGCCACCACGGGCCGGGGCCGTTCCAGGAGGGGTCGTGGGCGGCGAGCGTGCTCGCGGTGGCGATGACGGTGGTCATGGTGACTCCTTGGTCGGATTGAGCTGACTCCTCAATCCTTCGGCGGGAGAAGGCTTTCCGAATCCCACCGGGGGCGACACCTGGCCTGCTCCCCCGGGCGTACGCCACGGACGCCTACTACTCCTGCGACCACCCGGGGCGCACCAGGCCGGACTCGTAGGCGAGCACCACGAGCTGGGCGCGGTCACGGACGTGCAGCTTGATCATCGACCGGCTGACGTGGGTCTTGGCGGTCGCCGGGCTGAGGAAGAGCCGCTGGGCGATCTCGTCGTTGTTGAGGCCCTCGCCCACGAGCGCGACGACCTCGCGTTCGCGGTCGGTCAGCTCGCCCAACCGGTCCGCGGCCGGGGCGGCGTTGGGGCGGCTGCGGGTGGCGAACTCGCCGATCAACCGTCGGGTGACGCCGGGAGACAGCAGTGCGTCGCCGGCCGACACGGCGCGGACGCCACGCAGCAGCTCGGCCGGCTCGGTGTCCTTGACGAGGAACCCACTGGCCCCGATCCGCACCGCCTCGAAGACGTACTCGTCGAGGTCGAACGTCGTGAGCATGACGACGCGGGTGCCCGAGAGCCGCTCGTCGGCGGCGATCTGCCGGGTGGCCTCGAGCCCGTCCGTGCCGGGCATCCGGATGTCCATCAGCACGACGTCGGGCCCGGTCTCCCTGACCAGCGCGACCGCCTCGGCACCGTTGGCCGCCTCACCCACGACCTCGATGTCGTCCTCGGCGTCGAGCAGCGCCCGGAGCCCCGCCCGGAGCAAGGCCTGGTCGTCGGCCAGCACCACCCGGATCAATGCTGACCGCCCGTCGGGAGGTCGGCCTCGACCCGGAGGCCACCACCGGGCGCGGCCTCGACCCGCAGCTCGCCGCCCAGCGCCCGCGCGCGCTCCTGCATGCCGCTGATCCCGTTGCCCTGCACCAGGTTCGGCAGCCTCGCTGCGCCGTCGCCGTTGTCCTCGATCGTCAGGGAGAGCACCTCGTCACCGTAGTGGAGGGTCACCGCGGCCCGGGTCGCGTGCGCGTGCCGGACGATGTTGGTGATCGCCTCCTGCACGATCCGGTATGCCGCGAGCTCCACTGCCGCCGGCAACGCGCGGGCCTGCCCGGTCACCGTCTTGGTGACCGCCAGCCCCGCGTGCCCGCTGCGCTCGACGATGTCGTCGAGGCCGGCCAGGTTGGCGACCGGCGAGCGTGGGGCCGGTGCCCCGTCGAGGCGCAGGACGTCGATGAGCGACCGGAGCTCGGTGAGCGCCTCCTTGCTCGCGTCCCTGATGGCGACGAGCGCGGGCTCGACCTGCTCGGGCCGTCGGTCGGCCAGATGGAGGGCGACCCCGGCCTGCACGTTGATCAGTGACATGTGGTGGGCCACGACGTCGTGCAGCTCCTGGGCGATGCGCAGGCGCTCCTCGCCGGCCTGGCGCAGCCTCGTCTCGCGGGCCGCCTGCCGGTAGGTGGCGGCCCGATCCCTCCAGCTGCGCCCGACCTCGGCGACGGCCAGCACGACCAGGGTCCAGGCCAGCAGCCCGCCCACGGCCTGCCGCGACCAGGGGGCCGAGTCGAAGGCGAGACGACCGGCAGCATCACCGGCCAGGACCACAGCCGCGCCCAGCCAGGCGGCCACCCGGTGGCCACGCACGACCGTCGCGAACAGGACGATCGCCAACCCGAGGAACACCGGCCCGTAGGCGTGGCCACGGGCGAGGTAGCTGCTGGCGGCGAGGGAGGTCGCCCCCATGGCCCACAACGGAAACCGCCGAAGCACGCTGATGGCCACCGGCGCCACAAGGAGCAGGACGACGGCGAGGGCATCGAGCGCGCGGCGGTCGGGCTGGCCGTGCGAGGCACCGAAGCTGCCACCGACCTGGATCACGGCCACGACGAAAGCCAGGACGTAGCGCGCAGCAGGGTGCGTCCGACCAGCTCCGACCCGCGGACCTCGCATCCACGGGGGACCCCAGGCCAGGTCGTCGGGCTCACGCATGCCTGCCAGCGTAGGCAACGCGGCCAGGGCGTGGCGTCCCACGACGGTGGCACCGCGGCATACTCCCGCGGGCGTATGCGCGCCCGGGGCGTCTCTGCAACCTGGGCGCCCTCGGGGGCGCCCAGGTTGCAGGACCGGACTGCGCCCCCGAGCCATGGCGGACGGCGACCATCTGCGGGACGCTTGGGTTCGGGCCGCGCGCTCGGCGACGGCGCCTCGTGAGGAGTTCCCATGACCTCGACCGTCAGCCCCCTTGAGCCGCAGGGCGAGACCGGCGACCAGCCGGCCCCCAAGTGGCGGCTGCCGCGATCGCCGTTCCCGCCGATCGCGGACTACGCGTTCCTCTCGGACTGCCAGGTGACGGCCCTCGTCGCGCCGAGCGGCAACGTGGAGTGGATGTGCCTGCCCCGCATGGACTCGCCCAGCGTGTTCGGCTCCATCCTCGACCGCGACGCCGGCGGATTCCGGCTCGGCCCGGCCGACATGATGGTGCCCACCGCCCGGCGCTACCTCCCGGGAACGCTGATCCTCGAGACCTCGTGGGGCACGCCCACGGGGTGGGTCATCGTCCGCGACGCCCTGCTGATGGGACCGTGGCACCACGAGACCGAACGCGCCTACCGCTACCGGCGGACGCCGACCGACTACGACGCCGAGCACGTGCTGCTGCGGACCATCCGCTGCGTCAACGGCGAGGTGCAGCTGGTGATGAACTGCACGCCCGTCTTCGACTACGGGCGGATCCAGCCAACCTGGTCGTACACCGCCGAGGGCTACCACTCGGCGGTGGCGCAGGCCGACGGCGAGGACGAAGACAAGGTGTGGCTGACCACCGACCTCCGGCTGGGGTTCGAGGGACCGCAGGCCGCCATCCGCACCCTGGTCAAGGAGGGCGACACCCACTTCGTCGCGCTGTCGTGGAGCGACCACGAGGCGCCCCAGAGCTACGAGGAGGCCTACCGGCGGCAGGTCTGGACCGCCCACCACTGGCAGCACTGGCTGGCGCGCGGCAACTTCCCCGACCACCCGTGGCGCACCCACCTCGAACGAAGTGCGTTGACCCTCAAGGGCCTGACCTACGCCCCCACCGGCGCCATCGTGGCCGCGTCGACCACCTCACTCCCGGAGACTCCCAAGGGCGAACGGAACTGGGACTACCGCTACACGTGGGTGCGCGACTCGACGTTGGCGCTGTGGGCACTGGACACGCTCGGCTTCGACTGGGAGGCAAGCGACTTCTTCTGGTTCATCGCCGACCTGGCCGAGTCGTCGGACGACCTGCAGATCATGTACGGCATCGACGGTGCCACGGACCTGACCGAGTCGTTCCTCGAACACCTCACCGGCTACGACGGGGCCCGACCGGTGCGGATCGGCAACGGGGCCTTCGACCAGAAGCAGCTCGACGTCTGGGGTGCGATCCTCGACTCGGTGTGGATCCACACCAAGTCGCGCGACACCCTCGACGAGCGGCTGTGGCCGATCCTCACCGGGTTCGTCGAGTCGGCCATCAAGCACTGGGTCGACCCCGACCGCGGCATCTGGGAGGTGCGCGGGGAGCCCAAGCACTTCACCTCGTCGAAGGTGATGTGCTGGGTCGCCGCGGACCGCGGGGCCAAGCTGGCCCGGGTCCGTGAGGACGACGAGCTCGCCCAGCGCTGGCAGACCGCTGCGGACGAGATGCACGCGGAGATCTGCGAGCGGGGCACCGACGAGCGAGGGGTGTTCACCCAGCACTACGAGACGGATGCGCTGGACGCCTCCAACCTGTTGCTGGCGCTGGTTGGCTTCCTGCCCCCGGACGACCCGCGCCTGCACGCCACCGTGCTGGCCATCGCCGACGAGCTGACCGACGACGGCCTGGTCCTGCGCTACCGCGTGGACGAGACCGACGACGGGCTGGCCGGCGAGGAGGGCACCTTCACCATCTGCTCGTTCTGGCTGGTGTCCTGCCTGGCCATCGTCGGCGAGATGGAGCGGGCTCGGCACCTGTGCGAGCGACTGCTCAACCTGGCCACCCCGCTCGGCCTCTATGCCGAGGAGATCGACGCCAAGAGTGGTCGGCACCTCGGCAACTTCCCCCAGGCGTTCACCCACCTCGGGCTGATCAACGCGGTGCTCAAGGTCATCTCCGCGGAGGACGACGAGTGAAGCGCAGGGTCCGCACCTCGAACGGGCCCAGCTCGACGTCGACGACCGCGGGGCCCCGTCCCCTCGTCGCCTCCTCGCCAGGCGACGGCTGGCCCAGGGGCTCCTCGAGGAGGGTGACCGCGGACGCCGACTCCACGTCGGTGTCGACGTGGAGGGTGCCCGACGTCCGGCCACCCAGCACCTCGTGCACCCTGACCACGAGATCACCCGACCGGTCGGCGGCGAGCTTGACGCTCGACAGGGCCACGCCGTCGCCCTCCACCCGCACGAGGGGCTCGAACCCGTGGGCGCCCAGCACCTCCCGCGCCGGGGTGTTGAGCCGGACGCCCTCCTGGGCCGCTCCCGCGACCCCGGTGCCGATGACGAGCCCGTAGCGGTGGGTGTGCGCCCCGTGGTCGGTGTCGGGGTCGGGGAACCTCGGCGCCCGCAGGAGCGAGAGCCGCACGGTCGTCCCCAGCGCACCGTCCTCGACCCAGTCACGCGTGACGTCGTAGCCGTAGGTGGAGTCATTGACGAGGGCGACCCCGAAACCCGGCTCCTCGACGTGCACGAACCGGTGCATCGAGGTCTCGAAGCGCGCGACCTCCCAGCTGGTGTTGACGTGGGTCGCCCGGCGCTGGTGCCCGAACTGCGTCTCTGCGCTGGTGTGCTCGGCCCGCACGTCGAGCGGGAACGCCACCTTGAGGAACGTCTCGACCTCGTGCCAGTCGGTGACCTGCTCGACGTCGAGCGTCCGCGAACCCGGGGCCAGTGAAAAGACCTGCCGCACAGTCGATTTCGCTGAGATGGTGCGCTCGACGACGACCCGGGCCACGCCACGCTGGTCCACCGACGCGTCGAGGCTGTCGGCGTCGCGGAGGTCGCGGACCGTGTTGCGGTAGAAGCGGTCGACGTCCCAGGCGTCCCACTTGTTCGGCAGGTCGGGGTGCAGCTGCAGCAGGCCGGCAGCGCGACCCGGGGCGATGGCGTCGCGCCCCGAGGCGAGGTCGACGGCCGACGTGACGAGACCCTGTGCGGACAGGGTCACCCGGACGACGTCGTTGTCGAGGACGAGGTCGGCACCGTTGCGGACGACCTCGACAGGACCCGCGCCGAGGTCCGCGCCGAGGTTCTCGCCCGCTACTCCCGCCCCGGAGGGCACCCCAGCGCGTTCGGATGCCGCGCCGTTCAGTGCGATTCGCGTGGTCCCCTCACCGACGAGGGCGGCCAGGGAACGTGCCACGAGCGCCTCTGCCTCACGTTCCACCCGGGCGTACTGCTCCACCGCCTCGCGGTGCACCCACGCGATCGACGTGCCGGGGAGGATGTCGTGGAACTGGTGCAGCAGCACCTGCTTCCAGAGCGCGTCGAGCTCGTCGTGCGGGTACGCCGCGCCGGCCCGGACCGCGGCGGTGGTGGCCCACAGCTCTGCCTCCACGAGCAGGTGCTCGCACCGCCGGTTGCCCGCCTTGGTCCGGTGCTGGGAGGTGAGGGTGGCGCGGTGCAGCTCGAGGTAGAGCTCGCCGACCCACACCGGGGTGCCCGGCCGAGGCCGACCGTCCTCACCCACCAGCTCGGCACGCGTGCGGGCGTAGAAGTCGTCGGGGTGCTCCCACCGCACCCGTGGGCTGCCTTCGAGGTCGGCGAGGCGTTCGGCGCGGCCGGTCATCTCGCGCGTCGTCCCGCCCCCGCCGTCACCCCAGCCCACCGGTGCGATCGAGCCCGACGCGATGCGGTGGTCGCGGAACTGCCGGTCCGCCAGGGCCAGCTCGGCTCCCGACAGCTCTGAGTTGTAGGTGTCCATCGGCGGGAAGTGGGTGAGCACCCGCGAGCCGTCGATGCCCTCCCAGAGGAAGGTGTGGTGGGGGAAGGTGTTGACCTGGTTCCACGAGATCTTCTGGGTGAAGAACCACTCGAAGCCGGCCCGGCGCACCAGCTGCGGCAGGGCCGGGGAGTAGCCGAAGCTGTCGGGGAGCCAGACGCCCTGCGACCGCACCCCGAGCTCCTCCTCGAAGAACCGCTGTCCGTAGAGGAACTGGCGCACCATCGACTCCCCGGACGGCATCACCGTGTCGCTCTCGACCCACATCCCGCCCAGGGGCAGGAAGCGCCGGGCCTGCACCGCCGCGACGACCCGTGACCACACCTCGGGCCGGTGCTCCTTGACCCAGGCGTACTGCTGGGCGCTCGACATGCCGTAGACGAAGTCCTCGGTCTCGTCGATGAGCGCAGCCATCGAGGCCGTCGTGCGGGCCACCTTGCGCACGGTCTCGCGCACCGGCCACAGCCAGGCCGAGTCGATGTGGGCGTGCCCGACCGCCGAGACCACGTGGGCCGAGGCGCCCGCTGGCCGGGCCAGGACCTCGCCCAGCGCGGCGCGTGCAGCGGTCGCCGTGCCAGAGACGTCGGCGAGGTCGAGCCGGTCGAGCGCGTCGTCCATCGCCTGGAGGATGCGGCTACGCCGTTGCCCCGCAGGCAGCTCCGCCTGGAGCCCGAGCAACACGTCGAGGTCCAGGGCGAGGGCGTGGACCTCCTCGTCGAAGACGGCGAGGTCCATCCGCCTGGTGCTGTAGAGCAGGTCGGGTGATGCGGTGAGCAGGTCACCCTGGGTGGTCGGCTTGAACCGCACCGGCCCGAACACGACCGGGTTGGACGCCCCCTCCACGTAGAGCTCGACCCGCTCGCCCCCCTGGGCTGGAGCGGCCACGAGCGCCCAGTGGTTGCGAGGGTTCACGGCCTTCACCGGTGAGCCGTCAGGACGGTAGACGAGGCCCTCGCACTGGAACCCCGGCTCAGCCACGTCGAACCCGAGGTCGACGACCGCCTCCACCCGGCGACCGGCCCACTCGGCCGGCACCGCACCGGTCAGCCGGAACCACGTGGTGCCCCAGGCCGCACCCCATGGTGAGCCCACGGCATACGGCTCGTAGTCGAGGGCGAGGCCCTCGGACGGTGACACCGGTTCACCGGGGAGGGTGTGGGCCTCGACGGTGAACGGCACGGACACCGCGTGGACCGCGGGCCAGATGCGTTCGGTGAGGACGCGGGTGACGCGACCGGTCGTCAGGGTGGTGTCGTCGTGCATGGGTCCACCCTTGCGCGCCGACGGACGACGTGCGACCCAGGGTCACCCCGACCGCTTCAGCCCTGTTGGAAGCGAAACTTCCGGAAATCCGGAAGTTTCCGCTCAGACCCGGAGCTGGAGGTATGCCGTGTGGCTGAGGTGATGCCGCCAGTTCCGGACGGCGCGTGGGCTCAGCGCCCGCGGCGACCCGCGGAGAAGGCGGCGATGCCGCCGGAGCGGGCCTGACCCTGCGAGGCACCCTGCCGCGAACCGCCGCGAGACGACTGCGAGCGGGCGCCCTGCGAGCCACCCGAGCGCGGGGTCTCGGTGCGGTAGGACTCGGTGCTCGAGGACTGCGAACCACCGCGACGGCCACGAGCGCCACCACCCGACGCGCGGCCAGCGCCGCCGGAGGAGCGACCGGCGCCACCCTGCTGACGCGGCTGGCCGGAGCCGCCACGGCCACGCTGCGAGCGTCCGCCGTTGGCGTTGCCGTTGCTCGGCTGCGCGACCACCGGGGCGGGGGTGACCAGCTCGGCCACCGGGCCGGTCAGGTCGCCGATGGCGGGGTGTCCGGGGGCGACGTCGACGGCGGTGGGCTTGATGCCGGCCTGACGCATCAGGGTGCGGGTGTCGCCGCGCTCCTCGGGGGTGCTGACGGTGACGACGACGCCCTCGGCGCCGGCGCGGGCGGTGCGGCCCGAGCGGTGCAGGTAGGCCTTGTGCTCGGCCGGCGGGTCGACGTGGACGACGAGGGTGACGTCGTCGACGTGGATGCCGCGGGCCGCGATGTCGGTGGCCACGAGCACCCGGCTGTGGCCCTCGCTGAACGCAGCGAGGTTGCGCTGGCGGGCGGCCTGCGACAGGTTGCCGTGCAGGTCGACGGCCGGGATGCCCGATGCGGTGAGCTGCTTGGCCAGCTTCTTGGCGGCGTGCTTGGTGCGGGTGAAGGCAAGCGTGCGGCCTTGTCCTGCAACGAGTTCGCGCACGACGGCCGGCTTGTTGTCGCGGCTCACGTTGAACAGGTGGTGCGTCATTGCGGGAACGGGCGACGCGGCGCTGTCGACGCTGTGGGTGACCGGGTTGTGCAGGTAGCGCTTGACCAGCTGGTCGATCGCGTTGTCGAGGGTCGCGGAGAAGAGCAGCCGCTGGCCGTCCCGCGGGGTGGCGTCGAGGAGGCGCTTCACGGCGGGGAGGAAGCCGAGGTCGGCCATGTGGTCGGCCTCGTCGAGCACGGTGACCTCGATGTCGCCCAGGCGCACGTGGCCCTGGCCGATGAGGTCCTCGAGGCGACCAGGGGTCGCGATCACGATGTCGATCCCGCGGCGGAGCGCGGCCACCTGCGGGTTCTGGCCCACGCCACCGAAGATGGTCATGGTGCGCAGCTCGAGCGCGGCGGCGAGCGGGGTCACCGTCTCGGCGACCTGGATCGCCAGCTCACGGGTCGGGACCAGCACGAGGGCGCGCGGGGTGTGCGGCGCCCGACGGCGGCCGGACTTGGCCAGCGCGGAGACCATGGGCAGCGCGAAGGCCACCGTCTTGCCGCTGCCGGTGCGGCCACGGCCGAGGACGTCACGACCGGCGAGCGAGTCAGGGAGCGTCGCGGCCTGGATCGGGAACGGCAGGTCGATGCCGCGTTCCTTCAGGGCCGCGATGACGCGGGGGTGGATGCCGAGGTCGACAAATGACACAGAGGCGGGGGCGCGGTTCAGGGATATGGCGTGCGAAGACACGGAGAACTCTCATCAGCAGTAGGGAGTGGCCGAAGATGCTGGACCACTCACGAACCTGTGAGCTGACGGCGCCAACCAGTAGTTGGGGCGCGGAGCAGACGACCTGGCGTGCACGACGGTGCGCACGCAGTGGTTGCAACCCTATCGGGCCGGGCGTTCATTCCCGAATCGCCCGTTCGGCCGGACGGCGCTACGAGGCTTCCGGCGACCGCTTGGCGAGGCGCAGCCAGGTCTCGACGACGGTGTCGGGGTTGAGTGACATCGACTCGATGCCCTGGTCCATCAGCCAGTCGGCGAGGTCGGGGTGGTCGGAGGGTCCCTGCCCACAGATGCCGACGTACTTGCCGCGGGCCCGACAGGCCTCGATCGCCATGGTGAGCATCTTCTTCACGGCGGGGTCGCGTTCGTCGAAGCCACCGGCCACCAGGGCCGAGTCACGGTCCAGGCCGAGGGTGAGCTGGGTGAGGTCGTTCGACCCGATCGAGAACCCGTCGAAGTGGTCGAGGAAGGCGTCGGCGTTGACGGCGTTGGAGGGGACCTCGCACATCATCACGACCTGCAGGTCGTTCTCGCCGCGCTTGAGGCCGTTCTGCCCCAACAGGTCGATGACGCCCTCGGCCTCCTTCAGGGTGCGGACGAACGGGATCATCACCTTGACGTTGGTCAGCCCCATCTCGTCCCGCACCAGCCGCAGCGCCTCGCACTCCATCGCGAAGCACTCCGCGAAGTCCTCGGAGAGGTACCGGGCCGCACCCCGGTACCCGATCATCGGGTTCTCCTCGTCCGGCTCGTACCGCTGACCGCCGAGCATGTGGGCGTACTCGTTGGACTTGAAGTCGCTCATCCGCACGATCACCGGCTCGGGCGCGAACGCGGCCGCGAGCATCGAGACGCCCTCGGCGACCCGCTTGACGAAGTAGTCGCGCGGACTGTCGTAGGCGGCGATCAGGGCCTCGATCTCGGCCTTGATGGCCGGCTCCTGGTCGTCGAGCTCGAGCAGCGCGCGGGGGTGGATGCCGATCTGGCGGTTGATGATGAACTCGAGCCGGGCGAGCCCGATCCCCTTGTGCGGCAAGCGAGAGAACTCGAACGCCTGGTCGGGGGTGCCGACGTTCATCATGATCTTCACGTCGATGTCGGGCATGTCGTCCAGGGCGGTCTCGGTGACCGAGAACTTCTGCAGCCCGTCGTAGACCAGGCCGGTGTCGCCCTCGGCCGCGGAGACGGTGACCTCCTGCCCGTCGGACAGGGCGGTGGTCGCCGTGCCGGTGCCGACGACGGCGGGGATGCCGAGCTCGCGGGCGATGATCGCGGCGTGGCAGGTGCGGCCACCACGGTTGGTGACGATCGCGCTGGCCCGCTTCATCACGGGTTCCCAGTCGGGGTCGGTCATGTCGGCCACCAGCACCTCACCGGGCTGGAACTCGTGCATCGACTCGGCCGAGGTGAGGACTCGTACGGCTCCGGCGCCGATCTTCTGCCCGATCGCGCGCCCCTCGACCAGCACCTCGCCGCGCTCGTCCATCCGGAACCGCTGCAGCGTCGAGCCGGACTGCCGCGACTTCACCGTCTCCGGACGCGCCTGCAGGATGTACAGCTGGCCGTCGACGCCGTCCTTGCCCCACTCGATGTCCATCGGGCGGCCGTAGTGCTCCTCGATCTTCAGCGCGTGCTGGGCCAGCTCGGTGACCTCGTCGTCGGTCAGGCTCAGGCGCCCGCGCTCGGCCTCGTCGACCGGCACGAAGTCGATCGAGCGACCCACCGCCGAGTCCTGCGTGTAGACCATCTTGGTGGCCTTGCCACCCACCCCGCGCTTGAGGATCGCCGGCCGCCCGGCCCGCAGAGCCGGCTTGTAGACGTAGAACTCGTCGGGGTTCACGGCACCCTGCACGACCGCCTCACCCAGGCCGTAGCTGCTGGTGACGAACACCGCGTCGGGGAAACCGGACTCGGTGTCGATGGTGAACATCACACCGGACGACCCGATGTCGGAGCGCACCATCCGCTGCACCCCCGCCGACAACGCCACGACGTCGTGGTCGTAGCTGCTGTGCACCCGGTAGGCGATCGCCCGGTCGTTGTAGAGCGAGGCGAACACCTTCTTGATCGCCAGCAGGATGTTGTCGATCCCCAACACGTTCAGGAACGTCTCCTGCTGCCCCGCGAACGACGCGTCCGGCATGTCCTCCGCCGTGGCGCTGGAACGCACCGCCCAGCTCACCTCGCCGGGGGCGCCGGCCACGAGCTCCTCGTATGCCGCGCGGATGTCGTTCTCGAGGTCCGCCGGGAACGGCTGCCCCTCCACCAGGTCACGGATCTGCGCGCCGGCCTCCGCCAAGGCCCGGGTGTCCTCGACATCCAGGCCCGCCAGCGTCGCGCTGATCCGGTCGGCCAGACCCTCGTGCGCCAGGAAACGGCGATACGCATCCGCCGTCGTGGCGAAGCCGTCCGGGACGCGCACCCCTGCCTTCGACAGGTGCTGCACCATCTCACCGAGGGAGGCGTTCTTGCCCCCCACCGACTCGACGTCGCCCAACCCGAGGTCCTTGAACCAGGAGATGTTGCCGCTCACGACGTTCCTTTCGACAGGCGGCCGAGCCGCGGGTGGTGACGCTGTCCTTCATGGTGGCACTCAGGCGAGGTTGCCCAGACTGCTGGTCTGCATGATGACCGCCGCCATCTCCTCCACCGACATCGAGGCCGAGTTGATCGAGGGGATCCGGTGCAGCCGGTAGAGCGCCTCGGCGCGGCGCAGCTCGTAGCTGCACTGGGCGAGACTGGCATACGTCGAGCCCGGCCGTCGCTCCCCCCTCACCTGGCTCAGCCGGGCGGGCGTGGACAGCAGGCCGAAGCACTTGGCGCCGAGCTCCCGGACCGGCCGCGGCAGCGCGTCGGAGTCGAAGTCCTCGGGGACGAGCGGGTAGTTGGCGACCTTGAGGCCGTGCTGGAGGGCGAGGTACATCGAGGTCGGGGTCTTGCCGCACCGCGAGGGCGCCACGAGGATCAGGTCGGCCTGGTCGAGGTTGCGCAGGCTGGCGCCGTCGTCGTGCTCCATCGCGAACTCGATCGCCTTCATGCGCAGGTCGTAGCGACGCGTGTCGCCGACTCCGTGGAGAGCGCCGACGCCGTGGGTCGCGTTGACGTGCAGCACCCGCTCGACGGTGTCGAGGTGCGAGCCGAAGAGGTCGATGAACGCACCCTCGGTGCGTTGCAGCTCCTTGCGGATCTCCTCGTCCGAGACGGTCGAGAAGACCAGCGCGGTCACCGAGTCGGTGGTGGCGGCGTCGAGCTCCTCGACCACTGCGCGGGCCTGCTCGACCGTGGTGATGAAGGGGATCTTGCGGCGCGCGAAGGTGAGGCTGGGGAACTGCGCCAGCATGAGGTTGCCCAGCGTCTCGGCCGAGATGCCTGTGCCGCCGGCGAGAAAGAACACCGGGGTGGGGGCGACTGGCTCGGCAGGCTCCGGGATCACGCCCCCACCGTTCCATGTCGCCGCCCAGTTGCCCAGCCCACCAGGGTTTTCGGGCAGTTGGCCGACTTCTCATGGTGGTGGACCTCAGCTGGCGCCCGGAACCGGGCAGTTGGCCGACTTCCCACGCTGGTGGACTGACGGTGGCGCCCGGAACCGGGCAGTTGGCCGACTTCTGAGGGCCACCATGACGAAGGACCCGACAGATCACTGTCGGGTCCTTCTCGCTTTGGCGGTGGCGGTGGGATTTGAACCCACGGTGGGCTTTCACCCACACACGCTTTCGAGGCGTGCTCCTTAGGCCGCTCGGACACGCCACCGCGGAGCAGGTTACTAGAGCGGCCGACGGCGACGAAATCGCCCCGATCGCGCCTGCTGGACGGCTCCGAGGGGGTGCCGACGCGGCATACCTCGCTGCGCGCCAGGGGCGCGGTCGAGGCGGCTGGGGGAATGCGCGGGCGCCCACGGCACTTGTCATCGGAGATGACCTCCACCACCGAGACCACCGCTGGAGTGGGCCTGCGATCGGACCGCGGGCCGATCCTGCTGGCGCTGATGGTGTCGACCGGGCTCATCGCCATGGACGCGACCATCCTCGCCACTGCGGTGCCGTCGGTCGTGCGTGACCTCGGGGGCTTCGCGCAGTTCCCGTGGCTGTTCTCGGTCTACCTGCTGGCGCAGGCCGTCTCGGTGCCCATCTACGCCAAGCTCGCCGACATCGTGGGGCGCAAGCCGCTCATGCTGTTCGGGATCGGGCTCTTCCTCGCGGGGTCGGTCCTGTGCGGCCTCGCCTGGAGCATGACCTCGTTGATCGTCTTCCGGGCCGTCCAAGGACTGGGTGCGGGTGCCGTGCAGCCGATGGCCATCACGATCGCGGGCGACATCTACACGGTGGCCGAGCGCGCCAAGGCGCAGGGCTACATCGCGAGCGTGTGGGCGGTGTCGTCCGTCGTCGGTCCCACGCTGGGCGGGATCTTCTCCCAGCTCGGCATCTGGCGCTGGATCTTCTTCGTCAACGTGCCGCTGTGCCTGGTCGCCGGCACCCTCATCGCCCGCAACTTCCACGAGCGGGTGACGCGCCAGCAGCACCGCATCGACTACGCGGGCGCGGCGCTGCTCACCGCCGCCATGTCACTGCTCATCCTCGGCATCCTCGAGGGCGGACAGGCCTGGTCCTGGTCGTCGGTCACCAGCTGCACCGTGCTCGGCGCCGGCAGCGTGCTCCTGCTCGTCTTCCTCCTGGTCGAGCGCCGGGCCGCGGAGCCGGTGCTGCCCTTGTGGGTGCTCAGCCGCCGGCTGCTGGCCACGACGACGATGCTGGCGCTGGGGGTCGGCGTCATCCTGATCGGCCTGACGTCGTTCGTCCCGACCTACCTCGAGAACTCCCTCGGCATCGACCCCCTCGTCGGCGGCCTCGCCCTGGCGGCCCTGACGATCGGCTGGCCCATCTCGGCCACCCTGTCGGGGCGCCTGCTCTACCTCCGGTTCGGCTTCCGACCGGCGATCCTGGTCGGGATGGCGCTCGTCGTCCTCGGCACCGGGACGCTCGCCCTGACGGCGCACCACCCCTCCGTGGCCGTGGTCGCTGTCTCCTGTTTCGTCACCGGCCTGGGCCTGGGGCTGGTCGCCAGCCCGTCGCTGATCGCGGCGCAGGCCAGCGTCGAGTGGCACGAGCGTGGGGTCGCCACGGGCACCAACATGTTCGCGCGCTCGATCGGGAGCGCGGTGGGTGCAGCGGTGCTCGGAGCAGTCGCGAACGGCGTGATCGCCCGCTCCGGACACCCCGAGACCGACCCGGGCACTGCGGCCGGTGCCGGCGCGGCGGTCTTCGTCGGCGTCCTGGTGGCTGCCCTCGTGACGATCGTCGCCGCCCTCCTCATGCCCAAGGCCAGGGCTGCCGATTCGAGGTGAACACGCCGGCGAAGACCGGCGTGTTCACCTCGAACGCGTCAGGAGGTCACCCGGCGTAGGGGATGCGGGTCCAGCTCAACGTGCTCGCGGCACCCGGCCGGTTGACCGTCACCTTGAGCCAGTCCTTGTTGTTGTCGGAGCCGTCCACCGTGATCCGCTCCAGACCCGCGGCCGACCCCGTGACGCCGTAGCGCGTCAGCCACACGGACCCGGGCGCCAAGGGGTGGTCGGAGTTGTAGATGTGCGAGTCGCCGTTGACGAGGTAGACATCGCCCGGGAAGGCGTCCGTCTCGTCGACGAGGGCCTGCACCAGGGGCTGGAACGCCGAGATGTCGGTCGGCGCGGGCGTGTATGTCGGGTCGAACATGTCGGCCTGCTGGAGCACGACCACGGCGCGGTCATGCCGCTTGCGGGCGTCGGCGAAGGTGCTGCGCAGCAACGAGATCGAGGCGGCCATCCGTGCCTTCTCCTCCGCGACCTGCGCTGGCGTAGCCGTCGTGTTGCCGATGCCGGTCCACGGCTGGAGGTCGTTGTTCGACCCGACGACGTGCAGCACGGCGAAGTCCACTCCCGCGTGGCGGAGGGACACGTTCTCCGGGTATGCCGCGTCCGGCACCGAGACCGGCACGGGTGCCCCGAGCGTCGTCCCCGGCTGGTCGAAGAACACCGCCCGGTCGAAGGCGAGGCGCTCGAGCGGTTGGTAGGCGCCGTTGTTGACCCGGTGGCAGTCGGTCCACTCGTTGTCGCCCGGCGTGTACACGAGCGGATCGGCGAACCGGTCGAACTGGGTCCGAATCATCCGGTAGTAGGCATCGTCACACCGGGTCGAGCCGTTCTTGATGTCACCCACGTGGAAGGTGAGCTCGACGTCCGGGTCGGCGTTGATCTGGTCGATCCACGAGGGGAACTTGGCCACCTGGGCGGCACCGTAGGGCACATCGCCGATCACGGCGAAGGTCTCGTGGCCCGGCTTCCCCTGACCGTCCACGGCCTGCGCGGTGGGTGCGGAGAGCGACATCAGCGCGATGACCGCGGTGGCGCACGTGGTGGCGAGGGCGAGGTGGCGACGCATGGGACTCCTGTCAGAGGGGACAGGGAGTGTTCTCCACCCGCCAGGTGAACTGGCGACCCACTGCAGGGTGACGATCGGGTGAACTCAGCGGGAGGCGTGGCCGGATCTCTCGCCGTTCGAGGTAATCCGCGACCGGAATCGGGTCCCGAATTACCTCGACCGGGCGGAAGGCTGCGCGCGGTGTCGGCGGACCGCCCACACGGCTATGGCCACCACCACGATGAGCGCCACGATCCCCGCCGCTCCACGCCCGAGCCACTTCTCGACCCGGTGGTACGACTCGCCGGCGAGGTAGCCGGCGGTGACAGCCGTTGCGCCCCAGGCGATTCCGCCGATCGCGTTCCAGGGGAGGAACACGCGGTAGCGCATGCCGGACAATCCTGCGAGCGCCGGCATGACCGCCCGGAAGAACGCTGTCCACCGGCCGAGGAAGACGGCCGACCCACCTCGGCGACGAAGGAACTCCTGCGCGGAGTCGAGCTTCTCCTGACGACGCTCGAGGATCTTCAGCCCCATCACCCGCGGCCCGAACAGCCGCCCGATCTCGTAGCCCACGGAGTCGCCGATGATGGCGGCGAGGATGACGACGACCAGCACCCAGGCCAGCGACGTGTGGCCGAGGCTGGCGGTGACCCCGCCGATGATCGCGAGGGTCTCGCCGGGCAGCACGAACCCCACGAACAGCGCGTCCTCGGCGAAGACCACCAGCGCGACGATGAGGTAGACGAGCCACGGCGGCGAACCCAGCACCTGGTTGACCAGGCTGTTGATGATGCCGCTCACGCGTGCTCCCCCTGTAGACCGTGGGCGCCGCCGGTGCGGTTGGTGTCATTGCGGTGTCCCTCGAAGAATGACAGCAGCAGCTGAGAGCACTCTGAGGCCCGCACCCCACCGACGACCTCGACCCGGTGGGTCGCCCGCCGGTCGCGGACGATGTCCCACACCGAACCGGTCGCGCCGAGCTTGGGGTCCCACGCACCCAGCACGAGCCGGGAGATCCGCGAGAGCATCAGGGCGCCGGCGCACATGGGGCACGGTTCGAGCGTGACGACGAGCGTGCAGTCCGCGAGCCGCCACTCCCCCAGCGCTCGCGCGGCGGCCCGGAGCGCGACGATCTCTGCGTGGGCGGTCGGGTCGCCCTCGACCTCGCGCAGGTTGCGCCCCTCGCCGACCACCTCACCCGACGGCGACACCACGACGGCTCCGACCGGGACGTCGCCGTCGCGGCCCGCCGCTGCGGCAAGGTCGAGTGCCAGGCCCATCCACGCGGCATACCGCTCATCGACCGAGGGTCCGCGGGTGGAGGTCACGCGCTAAGTTTCGCCTATGCGCGTCCACGTTGCCGACCACCCGCTCATCACGCACAAGCTGACCTACCTGCGCGACAAGCGCACGGACAGTCCGACCTTCCGGCGGCTGGCCGAGGAGCTGGTGACGCTGCTGGCCTACGAGGCCACTCGCGACGTGCGGGTCGAGCCGTTCGACATCGAGACGCCGGTCGCCCCGACCACGGGCATCAAGCTGTCCAACCCCAAGCCGCTGATCGTGCCGATCCTGCGCGCCGGGCTGGGGATGCTCGAGGGGATGGTGCGCCTGCTGCCGAGCGCCGAGGTGGGTTTCCTGGGGATGCAGCGCAACGAGGAGACGCTCGAGGCGATCACCTACGCGAACCGGCTGCCCGACGACCTCAGTGGACGCCAGTGCTACGTCGTCGACCCCATGCTCGCCACCGGCGGCACGCTCGTCGACGCCATCCGCTACCTCGCGGACCGTGGCGCCGACGACATCACCGCCGTCACCCTGCTGGCCGCCCCGGAGGGGATCAAGCACGTCGAGGAGTCGCTCGCCGACCTCGACATCCCGATCACGATCGTCACCGGCGCCCTCGACGAGCGGCTCAACGACAAGGGTTACATCGTCCCCGGCCTGGGCGATGCGGGCGACCGCCTCTACGGCGTGGTCTGACCGCCGATACCGTATGCCGCATGGCCGGGGCGCGCGGCGCGCCTCACCCGTTCGGCCAATGGCATCGGTCAGGATGGACCCGGTGGTGCGCCTGACGGGCGCGCCCACCGCACGACAAACCCCCTGATCCAGTGCGGACTTCAGCCACAGAGGTCCCGACCCCACCGAGGAGATGAGCATGACGCGCGTGAAGAAGATCGTGCTCTGGGTCCTCGTCGCCTTCGCGGCCTACGCGATCTTCACGTCTCCCGACCAGGCAGCCGACATCGTCAGGACGTCGTGGGGCATGATCGTCGACGGCGCTCGCAGCATCGGCAACTTCTTCGACGCCCTGCTCGGCCGCGGGTAGTCCCCCATGGGCCCGACGCCCAGTCGTAGCGAGATCGAGCGCTACCTCGTCGACGGTGAGCGCATCGTGTTCGCAGTGCACCAGCACTGGGGCAGGGTCGCCGAGCCGGTCGGGTCCGCCCTTGCCGGGCTCGCTGTCGCGGGATGGCTCGACGCCAAGCTGGCCGCAGACTTCAACCTCCTCAGCACGCTGGCGTGGTGGGCGTGGTTCGCGCTCGTGCTGCGCGCCGGGTGGAAGGTCGTCAACTGGCGGCACGACTGGTTCATCGCCACCGACAAGCGGCTGCTGCTCTTCCACGGGTTCATCACCCGGCGGGTCCCGATGATGCCGCTGACCAAGGTCACCGACATGGCGTACGAGCGGTCGGTGCCCGGGCGGATCTTCGGCTACGGCCGGTTCGTGCTCGAGTCCGCCGGTCAGGACCAGGCGCTGCACAAGGTCAGCTTCGTGCCTGACCCCGACCACCACTACCGCATCATCTGCTCCGAGATCTTCGGGGTGGGCGAGCGCAACCCGTTCGACGACCACTACGGCGACCCGTACGACCTGCCCTTCGAGGGACCGGACGACCGCTGGGACGACCCGCCGTCCGGCGGCGGCGGTCCGTCGCGAGCGGGGCGTTCGGGTGGCGGCCTGCCCGACCCGTATGCCGGGTGGGACGACCCGCGGCACAGCCCCGCCGCGCCGACGTCCCCGACCTCGCGAGCGCAGGGTTCGCTCTACCGCAGCCCCGACCTGCGCGCCCGCGACCGCAGCGCCGACACCGGCCCCATCCCGCTCCGCCCCCGCCGCCGCGTCGACCAGGACGACTGAGCCCGCACCGTCTCACGCGCCAGACGTTTTCTTGACTCATTCAAGACAATGCGACAGGCTCGGGTCATGCCCACGACGGTCGAGCTCGAGCAGGTGCTGCGCGGCGCCGAGCTGCGGGTGACGAAGCCCCGGGTCGCGGTGCTGACCGCGGTGCACGACCACCCGCACGCCGACACCGACACCATCATCGGCGCCGTCCGGGCCGGGCTCGGCGACGTCTCGCACCAGGCCGTCTACGACGTGCTGCGCGCCCTCACGGCAGCCGGGCTGCTGCGGCGCATCCAGCCGGCCGGATCGGTGGCCCGCTACGAGGCCCGCGTCGCCGACAACCACCACCACGTCGTATGCCGCGGCTGCGGCACGATCGCCGACGTCGAGTGCGCGGTGGGCGAGATCCCCTGCCTCACCGCGTCCGACAGCCAGGGCTTCGTGATCGACGAGGCCGAGGTCGTCTACTGGGGCCTGTGCCCCGACTGCGCGAACGGTGGGGCGACGACCGCGCCCGCCAGCGCCACGAGCGCGCCCGTCGCGACCACGCGGCATACGCACCAGCCCGCCTCCTGACCAACCAACCCAGACCTGACCATCGCCCTGCACTCGCCCAACCGTGGAAGGAACCACATGTCGGACACCGACCAGCCCCTGACCCCCAACGCCCGAGCCGACGAGGCCAATGCCGCCGGCTGGGACCCCGACCAGCCGCTGACCGCGGAGACCAACCCGCAGGCCGACGGGGTCACGACGGACAGCGCCGCCGAGGGCAAGTGCCCGGTCGCGCACACCGCGACCCACCCCACCCAGGGTGGCGGCAGCAACCGCGGCTGGTGGCCGGACCGGCTCAACCTGCGGATCCTCGCCAAGAACCCCGTGGTGGCCAACCCGCTCGGTGCCGACTTCGACTACGCCAAGGCGTTCCAGGCCCTCGACCTCGCGGCGGTCAAGCAGGACGTCGCCGAGGTCCTCACCACCTCGCAGGACTGGTGGCCGGCCGACTTCGGCAACTACGGCCCGTTCATGATCCGGATGGCCTGGCACAGCGCCGGCACCTACCGGATCCGCGACGGCCGCGGCGGTGCCGGTGCCGGGCAGCAGCGGTTCGCCCCGCTCAACAGCTGGCCCGACAACGCCAACCTCGACAAGGCCCGGCGCCTGCTGTGGCCGGTCAAGCAGAAGTACGGCCAGAGCCTGTCGTGGGCCGACCTGATGGTCCTCACCGGCAACGTCGCCCTGGAGAACATGGGCTTCCAGACCTTCGGCTTCGCCGGTGGACGCGAGGACGTGTGGGAGCCCGACGAGGACGTCTACTGGGGCCCGGAGACCGAGTGGCTCGGCGACGAGCGCTACACCGGTGACCGCGAGCTCGAGAACCCGCTCGCCGCGGTCCAGATGGGCCTCATCTACGTCAACCCGGAGGGCCCCAACGGCCAGCCCGACCCGCTGGCCGCGGCCCGCGACATCCGTGAGACGTTCCGCCGCATGGCGATGAACGACGAGGAGACGGTGGCACTGATCGCGGGTGGCCACACCTTCGGCAAGACCCACGGTGCCGCGGACCCCCACAAGTACGTGGGTGACGAGCCCGAGGGCGCCGAGCTCGCGGAGCTGGGCCTCGGCTGGCGCAACTCGTTCGGCACCGGCAAGGGCGCCGACACCATCACGAGTGGCCTCGAGGTGACCTGGACCCAGACGCCCACCCAGTGGAGCAACCACTTCTTCGAGAACCTCTTCGGCTTCGAGTGGGAGCTCACCAAGAGCCCGGCGGGCGCCCACCAGTGGAAGCCGAAGGACGGCGGCGGCGAGGGCACCGTCCCGGCCGCCCACGACGCCTCCGCGCGGATCGCCCCCAACATGCTCACGACCGACCTGGCGCTGCGCGTCGACCCGGTCTACGAGCAGATCTCGCGTCGCTTCCTCGAGAACCCTCAGGAGTTCGCGGACGCGTTCGCCAAGGCGTGGTTCAAGCTGACCCACCGCGACATGGGCCCCGTCGTCCGCTACCTCGGCCCCGAGGTCCCGAGCGAGGTGCAGATCTGGCAGGACCCGATCCCCGCCGTCGACCACGACCTGGTCGACGCGGCCGACGTCGCCTCGCTCAAGGAGCAGATCGCGGCGTCGGGCCTCTCGGTGGCCGACCTGGTCTCCACCGCCTGGGCGTCGGCGTCGACGTTCCGGGGCGGCGACAAGCGCGGCGGCGCCAACGGTGCCCGCATCCGCCTCGAGCCGCAGAACGGCTGGGACGTCAACGACCCGGCCCGCCTCGCCTCGGTGCTGCGGACCCTCGAGGGCATCCAGGAGTCGTTCAACGGTGCGCAGTCCGGCGGCAAGCGGGTCTCGCTCGCCGACCTGATCGTGCTGGCCGGAGGCGTCGGCGTGGAGCAGGCCGCCAAGGCCGGCGGTCGCGACGTCGAGGTGCCGTTCACCCCGGGTCGCACCGACGCCAGCCAGGACCAGACCGACGTCGACTCGTTCGCCGAGATGGAGCCGCGGGCCGACGGGTTCCGCAACTACGTCGGCAAGGGGCTGCGACTTCCCGCGGAGTTCCTGCTCGTCGACCGCGCGAACCTGCTGACCCTCAGCGCCCCCGAGATGACCGTCCTCGTCGGCGGCCTCCGGGTGCTCGGGGCCAACCACCAGCAGTCCACGGCCGGTGTGCTCACCGACCGGCCGGGCCGGTTGACGAACGACTTCTTCGTCAACCTGCTCTCCATGGACACCACCTGGCGGGCCTCCGCTCCGGACTCCGCGGCATACGAGGCAGTCGACGCGTCCGGCGCCGTGAAGTGGAACGGCACGCGCGCCGACCTGGTGTTCGGATCGAACTCCGAGCTGCGCGCGCTGGCCGAGGTCTACGCGAGCGACGACGCCGCCGACAAGTTCGTCACGGACTTCGTCGCGGCCTGGGTGAAGGTCATGGAGCTGGACCGCTACGACCTGGTCTGAGCCCCACGGCTCAGCCTCAGCAGCACCGCAGCAACACCGCACCGACGACGTCCGGGTCGGCCCGCAGGGGCCGGCCCGGACGTTTCGCATGCCGGATCGCCGAGGAGCGCAGCACCCGCACCGGCGCTAGGTTGGCTGGACTCCGGGTCGCGGCGCTGCGGCTCGGCTCCGAGCTCGGGAGGCGCGCCGATGTCCATGTTCCGCACCAAGTCAGTCGAGCAGTCCCTGCGTGACGGCGACGAGCCCGAGTACCAGCTGAAGAAGCGGCTCACCGCACTCGACCTCACCGTCTTCGGGGTCGGCGTCGTCATCGGTGCCGGCATCTTCACCGTGGCGGGGCGAGCGGCCAAGGAGCTGGCCGGTCCCTCGGTCGTGCTGTCCTTCGTGGTGGCCGCGGTCTGCTGCGGCCTCGCCGCGCTCTGCTACGCCGAGTTCGCGTCGTCGATCCCCATCAGCGGCTCCGCCTACACGTTCTCCTACGCCAGCCTCGGTGAGATCATCGCCTGGATCATCGGCTGGGACCTGCTCCTCGAGCTGATGCTGGGCGCCAGCGTGGTGGCGCAAGGCTGGTCGGCCTACCTCGGCGTCTTCCTCGACCACCTCGGCCTGGCCATCCCGGAGTCCGTGGCCTACGGGTCGAGGTTCGACCTCCCGGCCTTCCTGCTCGTCGTCGTGCTGAGCATCCTGGTGAGCATCGGCATCAAGGAGTCCTTGCGCGTCAACCTGGCCCTGGTCGCACTGAAGGTCTTCATCGTCCTGTTCGTCATCGTCGCGGGCATCGGTTTCATCAAGTCGGCCAACTACTCCCCGTTCATCCCCCCGAGCCAGCCGGCCAAGGCGAAGTCCTCCCTTGAGTCGCCGCTGATCGAGTGGGCATTCGGCTTCGCACCGTCGCACTTCGGGATCCCCGGCATCCTCGCCGCCGCCTCGTTGGTGTTCTTCGCCTACATCGGTTTCGACGTGGTCGCGACCACGGCCGAGGAGGCCAAGAACCCCAAGCGAGACCTGCCGATCGGCATCATCGCCTCCCTCGTCATCTGCACCGTCCTCTACTGCGCCGTGGCGATCGTCCTGACCGGCATGGTGCCGTTCACCGAGCTGTCCACCGAGGCCTCACTGGCCACCGCGTTCGAGAGCGTCGGGAAGTCCGGCTACGCCACGCTCATCTCCGCAGGAGCCGTGGCGGGCCTGACGACGGTCGTCATGACCCTGTTGATCGGCACCTCCCGCGTGGTCTTCGCGATGTCGCGCGACTGGCTGCTGCCGCCGTGGCTCGGCAAGACCAACCACCGCACCGGCACCCCGCTGCGCATCACCGTCATCGTCGGGGTGGTCGTGGCTCTGGTCGCCGCCCTCACCCCGGTGGGCAAGCTCGAGTTCATGATCAACATCGGGACGCTGTCGGCCTTCTTCCTCGTCTCACTCGCGGTGCCCGTTCTCCGTCGGCGCCGTCCGGACCTGCAGCGGCCGTTCCGGGTGCCGTTCTCGCCCGTGGTGCCGTGGGTGTCCGCAGCCATCTGCGCCTACCTCATGCTCACCTTGCCGGTCGAGACGTGGATCCGGTTCCTCGTCTGGATGGCGCTCGGGTTCCTGATCTACTTCGCCTACGGCTACCGCAGCAGTCGCCTGTCGGGGAACCCGAAGAAGGGCGAGCTGCCCAGCATGACGAGCACCTGAGGCGCCGGGGGGGTTGCTGGCTCAGCCCCAGCTGGCTGCCTTGGTGAGGCAGAACGGGTGACCATCGGGGTCCCGCAGCACCACCCAGTCGGTGGACGGCTGCGGCTCGGCGCGGGTCGCGCCCAGCCCGGTCAGGGCCTCCTCGGCTGCCGCCAGGTCGTCGACGGCGAGGTCGAGGTGGAACTGCTTGGTGCCCGAGGCGTTGGGCCACCCCGGCGCCGTCCAGCCCTCGACCCGGCCGAACCCGATCCGCTGTGTACCGTTCACCACCATGCCGTAGTCGCCGTCGGCGTGGGCCACCTCCCAGCCCAGGGCCGCCGCCCAGAACCTCGCCTCCCGCTCAGGGTCCGCACAGTCGATCGTCGTCATGGCCAGGGTCGCGGGTGCGCTGCTCGAGGTGGTGGGGGTCATGCGTCCTCCTGCTGTCGTCAGTGGTCCTACTCCCCCCGACCTTCCTAGACTCGGCCCGTGGCGGCTAGCACAAACACGACAGGCCGGACGCCGTCGTCGAAGGGCGTGCTGCGACCGGAGCAGATGGCTCGCCACGTGGCCTTCGACGAGACCGCGCCCACCGCCGGGGCTGCGCCCTGGGTCGAGCGGGTGTGGTCCGTGACATGGGACCTTCCCGAGGGCGTCGAGCACGTCAACTCGATCGTGCCGCATCCTTCGGTGAGCCTCACCGTCGAGCGCGGCGAGGTCGACCGCGACGGGGCGCCCGGTCCGGGCGTGTGGGTCACGGGGGTGACCACCCGGCGCTTCGACGCCGTATGCCGCGGGCGCGGCGGAGTGGTCGGCGTCAAGTTCCACCCGGGTGGGTTCAGTGCCCTCACCGGCATCCCGGCGGCCGAGCTCACGGATCGCAGTCGGCTCGCCGACGGGCTGGTCCCGGGCTCGGCGTCGCTGGCCGACCTGCCCCTCGATGCAGGGGCGGCCTGCCCTGCACTGTGCACCCTCGTGGAGGACCTCGCTCGTGGTCGTGGGCCCGACCTCGGCTACGCGCAGGTGGGTCTCGTGGTCCAGCACCTCCAGGACCCGTCGGTGACGCGGGTGGACGACCTCGCCGACCGGTGCGGGCTGTCGGTCCGCAGCCTCCAGCGCCTGCTTCGCCAGTACGTCGGGGTCGGACCGAAGTGGATGGTCGCCCGCCGCCGGCTGCACGACGCCGTGGCGACGATCGACTCGGGGTACGACGGCTCGCTGGCCGACCTGGCCGCTGCCGCAGGGTGGTACGACCAGAACCAGTTCGCCCGCGACTTCACTGCGCTCGTCGGCACCACGCCGAGCGCCTACCGCGACCGGGCCACCGCGGACTGAGGCGCCGCGGACTGAGGCGCCGCGGACTGAGGCGCCGCGGACTGAGGCGCGATCTGGAACGTAGCCACGCGGCATACGGCATCGTGGGAGCCATGCGACTCTCGGTCGTCCTCGACGGACGTGACCTGTCCCTGCTCGTGCCGTTCTGGTCGGCGGCGCTCGGCTACGACGCGGTGTTCTCACTGCCTGAGTTCGAGGTGCTGCGGCCGCGCGAGGGTGAGCCGCCCGGACCGGTGTTCATCCTGCAGCGGGTGCCGGAGGAGAAGGCCGGCAAGAACCGGATGCACGTCGACGTCCACCCGCCCCTCGACCTCGGCGTCCCCGCCCTGGTCGACCGGCTGGAAGCGTTGGGCGGCAGGCGGATCGGCAAGCCCGTGACCGACCTGCTCGAGGCGATCGACACCTGGTGGCAGGTGATGGCCGACCCCGAGGGCAACGAGTTCTGCGTCGTCGCCGACCAGGGCCACCCGCCTCCCGCGTAGCCAGAGTCGGCGAGTTTGAAGGATCCGGCGGGCCCAGGCGCGGCGGATCCTTCAAACTCGCGGTGTGGCGGGGTTACAACGCCTTGATGATGTCCTCGACGCGTTCCTTGGCGTCGCCGAAGAGCATCTGGCTGTTCTCCTTGAAGAACAACGGGTTCTGCACTCCCGCGTAGCCGGTCGCCATGGACCGCTTGAAGACGACGACGTTGCGCGCCTTCCAGACCTCGAGGACGGGCATGCCGGCGATCGGGCTGCCCGGGTCCTCGGCGGCCGACGGGTTGACCGTGTCGTTGGCGCCGATCACGAGCACGACGTCGGTGTTGGCGAGGTCGCCGTTGATCTCGTCCATCTCGAGCACGATGTCGTAGGGGACCTTGGCCTCGGCGAGCAGGACGTTCATGTGTCCGGGCAGCCGGCCCGCGACCGGGTGGATCCCGAACCGGACGTTGACGCCCTTCTTGCGCAGCTGTGAGGTGAGCTCGGCGACGGGATACTGCGCCTGAGCCACCGCCATGCCGTACCCGGGCGTGATGACGACGGTCGAGGCGTCGCGCAGCAGCTCGGCGACATCGGCGGCGATGGTCTCGCGGTGGTCGCCGTAGTCGGTGTCGTCACCGACCGAGACCTCCTGGCCGAACCCGCCTGCGATCACGGAGAAGAACGACCGGTTCATCGCCTTGCACATGATGTAGGACAGGATCGCACCGGAGGAGCCCACGAGGGCGCCGGTGACGATGAGCAGGTCGTTGCCGAGCATGAAGCCCGCCGCGGCAGCGGCCCACCCGGAGTAGCTGTTGAGCATCGACACGACGACGGGCATGTCGCCGCCGCCGATCGAGGCCACCAGGTGCCAGCCGAACGCCAGCGCGATGACGGTCATGAGCAGCAGCGGGACCACCGAGTGCGACTGCACGAACCACACCAGCAGCCCGGCCGACACGACGAGCGCCGCGAGGTTGAGCCAGTGCCGCGCCGGGAGCATCAGCGGCGACGACTTGATCCGGGCGCTCAGCTTGAGGAACGCGACGATCGACCCGGTGAACGTCACCGCCCCGATGAAGACCCCGATGAAGACCTCGACGAGGTGCAGCTTGTCGTCGGTGCCGGCATCGCGGGACTCGAGGTAGGAGCTGTAGCCGACCAGGACCGCCGCGAGCCCGACGAAGCTGTGCAGCATCGCGACGAGCTCGGGCATCTGGGTCATCTCGACGACCCGGGCCCGCCACAACCCGATCGCGGCACCGACCGCCATGGCGACCGCGATCAGGGCGATGGTGAGCGCCGGGTGGGCCGCCCGGTCGACCGACAGCCAGATGGTGGCGCCCAGCGCCAGGACCATGCCGGCGACGCCGAAGGCGTTGCCCTCCTTGGCCTTCTCGTGCTTCGAGAGCCCCGCCAGTGACAGCACGAAGAGCACGGCGGCGATGATGTATGCCGCCTGGACGAGGTTCGTGGTGACGTTGCCGCTCATACCGGTTCAGTCCTTCCGGAACATCTGGAGCATCCGGCCGGTGACGGCGAACCCTCCGAAGATGTTGATGCTGGCCACCAAGGTGGCGAGGAACGCGAGGGCCTGGATCACCGCGTTGGAGCTGCCGAGCTGCAGGACTCCGCCGACCAGGATGATGCCGCTGATCGCGTTGGTCTCGGCCATGAGGGGCGTGTGCAGGGCGTGGGCGACGTTGGAGATGACGTAGAACCCGACGATGACCGCGAGCGCGAAGACCGTGAAGTGGCCGAGGAAGACCGCGGGTGAGTTCGCTGCGATGACACCGAAGACCACTGCGGCCAGCGCCATGCCCACGTACTTGCGCCGCGGGTCCGGCGGCGGTTTGGGGGCCTTGGGCTCGGGCGCCGCCTTGACCGCGGCGACCGGGGCCGCGCTGACCTGCACGGGCGGCGGTGGCCACAACGTCTCGCCGTCGCGACAGACCGTCATGCCGCGCTGCACGACGTCGTCGAGGTCGAGGACGACGCGACCGTCCTTGCCGGGGGTGAGCAGCTTGAGGAGGTTGACCAGGTTGGTGCCGAACAGCTGGCTGGCCTGGGTGGGTAGCCGCCCGGGCAGGTCGGTGTAGCCGATCAGCTTCACGCCGTTCGCGGTCGTGACGACCTGGTCGGCGACGGTGCCCGCGACGTTGCCACCGTTCGCGGCGGCGAGGTCCACGACCACCGAACCGGGCTTCATCGTCGCCACCATCTCCTCGGTCAGCAGCCGTGGCGCGGGCTTGCCCGGGATGAGCGCGGTGGTGATGACGATGTCGACGTCCTTGGCCTGCTCGGCATACAGCTCCGCGGCCTTGCGGTTGAAGTCCTCGCCCATCTCCTTGGCGTAACCGGTGGCGGACGGGCCCTCGTCCTCGACCTCGATCCGCAGGAACTCGGCGCCCATCGACTCGACCTGCTCGCCGACCTCCGACCTGGCGTCGAACGCCCGCACCACCGCGCCCAGGCTGCTGGCCGTGCCGATCGCCGCCAGGCCGGCGACCCCGGCCCCCACGACGAGCACCTTCGCCGGCGGGACCTTGCCGGCCGCGGTCACCTGACCGGTGAACAGCGAGCCGAACTCGTGGGCCGCCTCGATCACCGCGCGGTAGCCACCGATGTTGGCCATCGACGACAGCACGTCGAGCGACTGCGCGCGAGAGATGCGGGGCACCGCGTCCATCGCGAGCGCGGTGACCCCAGCTGCGGTGAGCTTCTCCACCAGGTCGGGGTTGAGCGCGGGCGAGACCAACGAGGCGAGCAGCGACCCGGGCCGCAGCCGCCCGATCTCCACGTCGCTCGGCGCGTTCACCTTCAGCACGACATCGCTGGTCCAGGCGTCTGAGCCGTTGACCGCCGAGCCACTGACCGCCGAGCCGTCGACCGCCGAGCCGTCGACGACGGAGGCGCCGGCCGCGGCATACGCGTCGTCGGAGAAGGAGGACCTCGCACCGGCGCCGCGCTCGACCACCACGTCGTACCCGAGGCCGATCAGCTGGCCCACGGTCTTGGGCGTGGCTGCGACCCGGGTCTCACCCGGCTTGGACTCTGCTGGAACTCCGATGCGCACTCTTGCTCCCGCCGCTGGCCGTGACTGTGCAAAACCTGCCGTGACCTCGCCAAACCTAGGGGGTGAGCCGCTGCGATGGCACGGCAATGTGAGCACAGTCGCGCCCGCCGTCCACACGGTGGACGGCGGGCGCGCTGCTGGCGGGGTCGCTCAGACGAGGCCGACGACGATCAGGGTCATCAGGACGATCAGCGTGACGGCTCCGAGGAACAGGCCACCGCCGATGTCCGACTGGCTCTCGGCATACGGGCGGTTGTCGTGCAGGTAGTCGTGGGGGTACTTGTGGGCGGCGTGACGGCTCATGGATCCGCCTCCTTTCAATACGATACGGAGCGTATCGTAATGAGGAAAGCAGGTCAACCGGCGATGAGTTCCAGCGCACTGGCGGGTCGATACTGATGACCCGAGGAGGACCAGTGACGGACCAACCGCCCGCCGACCCGAGGCAGGCCGAACACGCCGCGCCCCCCGAGTTCCGCACCCCCGCGCGGCTGCGGTGGAGCGACCCGTTCATGCCCACCTTCGTGCAGCTGCTGGCCAACGTCCTGCTCGTCTCGGTCATCAACTTCACCGTGTGGTTCGCCATCACGTTCTTCGTCTACCTCGAGACCCGGTCGGTCTTCGCGACGGGCATGATCGCCGGGATCTTCCTCGTGGCGACGATGCTCACCGGCATCTGGTTCGGGAGCCTCGTCGACCACCACTCGAAGAAGGCCGTCATGCAGGGGTCGGCCCTCGCCTCGGTGGTGCTGTACGCCGCGTCGTTCGGGCTCTACCTGATCACCCCACGCGAGGAGTTCCGCGACCCGACCAGCGTGCGGCTCTGGGTGTTCGTGGTCCTGCTGATGACCGGCATGATCGCCGGCAACCTGCGCACCATCGCCCTCCCGACCGTCGTCACGGCCCTCGTCCCCGAGCACCAGCGCGACCGCGCCAACGGCCTGGTCGGCACCACGTCCGGGGTCTCGTTCCTCGTCACCTCGGTGATCAGCGGCCTGCTCGTCGGCGCCAGCGGGATGTTCGGTGTCCTGGTGCTGGCCCTCGTGGTGCTCGGCATCGCACTGGTGCACCTCTCACTGATCCGCATCCCGTCCGCCGTCGACGACGCCGCCGACGGGGCCGACCACAAGGTCGACCTGCGCGGCACCGTGCAGGTGGTGCGCGGCATACCAGGCATGCCCGCCCTGATCGTCTTCTCGACGATCAACAACTTCCTCGGTGGCGTCTTCATGGCGCTGATGGACGCCTACGGGCTGTCGATGGTGTCGGTGCAGGCGTGGGGCCTGATCTGGGGCGCCCTCAGCGCGGTGCTCATCGTCGCCGGGCTCCTCATCACGCGCACCGGTCTCAGCTCCAACCCGGTGCGGCTGATCCTGCTCATCAACCTCGCCCTCTGGACGACCACGGTGGTCTTCCCGATGCGCAACTCGATCGTCTGGCTGACCGTCGGGATGGTCGTCTACATGGCGCTCATCCCCTACGTCGAGGCGTCCGAGCAGACCGTTCTGCAGAAGGTCGTGCCCTACGAGCGGCAGGGCCGGGTCTTCGGGTTCGCCCAGAGCGTCGAGCAGTCGGCGTCGCCGTTGACGGCGTTCCTGATCAGTCCGCTGACGCAGTTCGCGTTCGTACCGTTCATGACCGACGGGCAGGGCGCCGACTGGATCGGCGGGTGGTTCGGCACCGGGCCGACGCGTGGCATCGCCCTGGTCTTCGTCCTCGCCGGGCTGCTCGGGCTGGCGCTGACGACCTACGCCCTCACCAGCCGCTTCTACCGCGACTTGCGCGACCGGTATGCCGCAGCGCCGGCTCCCAGCGAGCCCCTCGCTGCCGGTGGGGCCTCACCCGCCGCGAGTCTTTGATGGGTTGACCCCACCCTGGTGTGGTCAACCCATCAAAGACGCAGCGTCTGCGGGCGCGGTCAGGCGGAGGCGCCGCCGACGTCGCCGTGCGGGACGGGCTGGCCGAGCCGGCCGGCCTGGTAGTCCTCGAACGCCTTGCGGACCTCGGCCTCGGTGTTCATCACGAACGGGCCGGCCCAGGCGACGGGCTCACGGATGGGGAGGCCGCCGAGGACGACGACGTCCAGGCCCGCGGCATACCGCTCCTGCTGGGCGCGGGCCGAGGAGAGCTGGAGGGCGTCGCCGGGACCGAACACGGCCAGCTGGCCGGGACCGACCGGGGTCTGGTCGGGCCCCACGAAGCCGTCGCCGCTCATGACGTAGACGAGGGCGTTGAAGTCCCGGCGCCACGGCAGGGTCAACTCGCCGCCGGGGGCGACGGTCGCGTGGACCATGGCCATCGGGGTGTGTGTCGAGCCGGGGCCGGCCACGCCACCCACCTCACCGGCGATCACGCGCAGCAGCGAGCCACCGTCGGCAGAGGTGAGCAGGCCCACCTCGCTGGACCGCAGGTCCTGGTAGGCCGGCGCCTTGAGCTTGTCGACCTTCGGCAGGTTCACCCAGAGCTGGAAGCCGTGGAACAGGCCACCACTGACGACCAGGTGCTCCGGCGGGGCCTCGATGTGCAGGATCCCCGACCCGGCGGTCATCCACTGGGTGTCGCCGTCGGTGATCGTGCCACCGCCGCCGAACGAGTCCTGGTGGTCGAAGATGCCGTCGATGATGTAGGTGACGGTCTCGAAGCCGCGGTGCGGGTGCCACGGGGTGCCCTTGGGCTCACCCGGTGCGTACTCGACGGCGCCCATCTCGTCCATGTGGATGAACGGGTCGAGGTCGCGCAGGTCGACGCCGGCGAAGGCACGCTTCACCGGGAAGCCCTCGCCCTCGAACCCGCTGGGCGCGCTGGTCACCGAGCGGAGCTTGCGCTGCACCGCAGCCGGGGCCACGGCGGGCACCCGAGGCAGGACGGTGAGGTCGGCGACGGAGACAGCAGGCATGGTCACTCCCGATCTAGTTTGAATTTCAACTATCTCGTACAACCACACCCATGGTCAACCCATTCCCCGCGCTGCCTCACCTGCCCCCGACGCGCCTGTTGGAAGCGGAACGCCCGGAGATCCGGTAGTTCCGCTTCCGACAGAACGGGGGGTGACTCGGATCAGACCTGTCGGGGCCGGTCGTCGGCTTCGGTGCCGTCCGGGTCGCCGTCGCGGTCAGGGGTATGCGGTTCGGTCACCTCGCGGTCGTCCGCCACCTCGCGGTCGCCCTTCTCGCTGTCCGCGTCGAGCGTGCGACCGTCGGCCTCGACGACGTCGACGTCGGGGTCGCGCTCGTCAGCCCGCCGCAGGTGCTCGTCGCGCTGCGCGCCGGCCTGGGCGGCGTCCTCCGCACGACGCTGCGCCTCGGTCTCGAGCTGGGCGGCGCGCGCCTGTTGCGCCTCCGCCTCGGCCCGGGCCTGGTCGGCCTGGGCCTGGGCTTCCGCGGCTGCGGCGTCACGCTCCAGACGCTCCCGCTCCCGCACCTCGGCTTCCGCGCGCAGGTCGGCGGCCTCGCCGCGCCTCGCCTCGACCTGTCGGCTCCTGCCCACCATGGCGAGGAGAGCGATGGCGACGAGCAGGACGATGATGAGGATGATCCAGATGACGGGTTTCATGAGCCCTCCTGGTTGGGGCCGGAACGGGTCTCCGGCTCTGGCAACGTAGGCCCGGTCTGCGGCTGCGTCCACCCAGACAGGACGGTATTTGCGCAGGTCAGAGGAGGTCAGGCGGCTGTGGCGCCCGCGCCGGCGTCCGGTCAGGTCGCGAGGCCGAGGTCGGCGACGGTCTTCTCCCGCATCTCCACCTTGCGCACCTTGCCGGTCACGGTCATCGGGAACTCGTCGACGATCGTGACGTAGCGCGGGATCTTGTAGTGCGCGAGCTTGCCGGTCGCAAAGGCCCGGACCGCAGCGGCATCGAGCGGCTCGGCGCCCTCCTTCATCCGGATCCAGGCGCACAGCTCCTCGCCGTACTTCTCGTCCGGGACCCCGATCACCTGGGCGTCGAGGATGTCGGGGTGGGTGTAGAGGAACTCCTCGATCTCGCGCGGGTAGATGTTCTCCCCGCCCCGGATCACCATGTCCTTGATCCGGCCGGTGATCTGCACGTAGCCGTCGTCGTCCATCACCGCGATGTCACCGGTGTGCATCCACCCGTCGACCAGCACCTCGTCGGTCTTGTCCTGCTGCTCCCAGTAGCCGAGCATCACCGAGTAGCCCTTGGTGCAGAACTCCCCCGCCTCGCCCCTCGGCAGGGTCTCCCCCGTCGACGGGTCGACGACCTTGATCTCCAGGTGTGGACCCACCCGGCCGACCGTGCCGACCTTCTGCTCGAACGTGTCGTCGGTGCGGTTCTGGGTGGACACCGGCGACGTCTCGGTCATGCCGTAGCAGATGGTCATCTCGGTGATCCCGGCGTCGATGAGCTTGGTCATCATCGTTGCCGGGCAAGGCGATCCGGCCATGATGCCGGTCCGCACCGAGGAGAGGTCGTATGCCGCGAAGTCGGGCAGCGCCCACTCCGCGATGAACATCGTGGGCACGCCGTACAGCGACGTGCACTTCTCGTCGGCCGTCGCCTTGAGGGTCGCGGCCGGGTCGAAACCGGGTGCCGGGATGACCATCGCGGCGCCGTGGGAGGTGCACGCGAGGTTGCCCATCACCATGCCGAAGCAGTGGTAGAAGGGCACGGGGATGCAGACCCGGTCGGCCTCCGTGTAGCGGCAGAGCTCGCCGACGAAGTAGCCGTTGTTGAGGATGTTGCGGTGGCTGAGGGTCGCTCCCTTGGGGAAGCCGGTGGTGCCCGACGTGTACTGGATGTTGATGGCGTCGTGGGGGTCGAGCCCGGCCTGCACCTCGGCGACCTCCTCGGCATCGACCTCGTCGGCGCGGGCCACGAGGTCGTCCCACGAGCCCTGCCCGAAGACGTAGGAGTCCCGCACGCCCGGACAGCTCGGCCGCACCTCGTCGAGCATCGCGACGTAGTCGCTGGTCTTGAACGACTCGGCGAGGAAGACCGCCGAGATGCCGGCCTGCTTGAGGACGAACTCGAGCTCGTGGGTGCGGTAGCTCGGGTTGATGTTGACCAGGATCGCGCCGATCTTCGCGGTCGCGTACTGCACCACCGTCCACTGTGCGCAGTTCGGCGCCCAGATGCCGACCCGCTCCCCCTTGGTGATCCCGGAGGCGAGCAGCGCTCGGGCGAGCCGACCCACCTCGGCGCCGAACTCGGCATACGTCCAGCGGATCCCCTGGGCGACGTCGACGAGGGCCTCGCGCTCACCGAACGCGGCCACGGTCGCATCGAGGTTGTCGGGGATGGTCTGCTCGAGCAGCGGGACGTCGGTCTCACCAGCGGTGTGCGACAGCGTGGTCATGTCGTTCATCCCACCGCGCGCCCGGCCATCCCACAACCCCGTGACGCGCTCCCTCGGGACGGGTCCGCGATATCCGCTGGGGCCGGATGATCCACTCCGGGTAGCGTCGCCCCCGTCATGAGCGCAACCCTGAAGGCCACCGACCTCGCCGCCGGCCACGGCGCCAGGGCACTCTTCGAAGGGCTCGACCTCGTGGTGGGCGCCGGCGACGTCGTCGGGCTCGTGGGCGCCAACGGTGCCGGCAAGTCCACCCTCCTGCGCCTGTTGGCCGGCGAGCTGGAGCCCGAGCAGGGCACCGTCGCGCTGAGCCCGCCCACCGCCTCGGTCGGCCACCTGCCGCAGGAGCCCGAGCGCCGCTCCGGCGAGACCGTGGCCGGGTTCATCGCGCGCCGCACCGGCGTGGTCGCGGCCGAGACGGAGATGAGCGACGCCGCCCACGCCCTCGGGGAGGGCGGCCCCGGCGCCGACGACCGGTATGCCGTGGCGCTCGAGTCGTGGCTCGCGCTCGGTGGCGCGGACCTCGAGGAGCGGGCCGCCGCGACCCTGGCCGGGCTCGGGCTCGGGGTCGACCTCGAGACGCCGATGACCTCGCTGTCGGGTGGCCAGGCCGCTCGGGCCGGGCTCGCGGCGCTGCTGCTCTCGCGCTACGACGTGCTGCTCCTCGACGAGCCGACCAACGACCTCGACCTCGACGGCCTCGCACGGCTCGAGCAGTTCGTCGCGGGTCTGCGCAGCCCGGCGGTGATCATCAGCCACGACCGGGAGTTCCTGGCGCGCACCGTGACTCGCATCGTCGAGCTGGACCTCGCCCAGCAGCAGGTGGCGGTCTACGAGGGCGGCTACGACAGCTATCTGGCCGAGCGCGAGGTGGCCAGGCGGCACGCGCGGGAGGCCTACGAGGAGTACGCCGACACCCGCACGCGACTGGAGCAACGCGCTGTCACGCAGCGGAACTGGATGACGGTAGGGGTCCGCAACGCCAGGCGGAAGAAGACCGACAACGACAAGTTCGTCCCGGCGTTCCGGGCCGAGTCGGCCGAGAAGCAGGCCGCCAAGGCGCGGCAGACCGAGCGGATGATCGAGCGGCTCGAGGAGGTCGACGAGCCCCGCAAGGAGTGGGAGCTGCGGATGACCATCGCCGCGGCCCCGCGGTCCGGCACCGTCGTGGCCTCGGCCGCGGGCGCGGTGGTCCGTCGTGGCGACTTCACCCTCGGGCCGGTCGACGTGCAGGTGGACTGGGCCGACCGGATCGTCGTCACCGGCGCGAACGGGTCGGGCAAGACCACGCTGCTCGGCATGCTGCTCGGCACGGTGGCCGTCGACGAGGGCACGGCCGGGCTGGGCTCCTCGGTGCGGGTCGGAGAGGTCGACCAGGCGCGCGGGCTGTTCCTCGGGCCGCAGACGCTCGCGCGGGCGTTCAGTGACGCCCTGCCCGACTGGCCGGATGCCGAGGTCCGCACCCTGCTGGCCAAGTTCGGCCTCGGCGCCGAGCACGTCCATCGCGCCGCCGACTCCCTCTCCCCCGGCGAGCGCACGCGCGCCGCGCTCGCCCTGCTCCAGGCCCGCGAGGTCAACCTCCTGGTCCTCGACGAGCCGACCAACCACCTCGACCTGCCGGCGATCGAACAGCTCGAGCAGGCGCTCGACTCGTTCGGCGGCACGGTGCTCCTCGTGACGCACGACCGCCGGATGCTCGCCGATGTGCAGGCCACCCGTCGCTGGCACATCGAGGATGGCCGGCTCCAGGAGCTGTAGGTGAGCAGCCTCTGGGTGAGCAGCCTCTGGGTGAGCCGCGCTGGGACTGGGCGACGCGGCATACCTTGCCGGCTCAGCTCAGGAAGATGTCGGGGGCGAGGCCCTCGTCCTTGCCCGTCATGGAGTAGGCCGCGAAGTCGGCCACCCCGCGCGCCCGCAGCAGGTCCTCGTCGATGACGGTCTGGCCGTTGAGCCCCTGACCGTCGGTGGTGAGCACCTCGTAGGCCGCGTCCGCGACGATCTCCGGCTTCCGGCTGACCTTGACCATCTGGTCGCCGCCGGGGAGGTTGCCGATCGCGTCGGTCGCCACGAGCGTCGCCGGCCACAGGCAGGTCGACGACACACCCTTCTGCCCGAGCTCGTGCGCAAAACCCAGTGCTGCCAACGTCATCCCATACTTCGCCATCGTGTATGCCGGGTGGCCGGCGAACCAGCGCGGGTCGAGGTTGATGGGCGGTGAGAGGGTGAGGACCTTGGGGTCGGGGCTGGCCAGCAGGTGCGGGATCGCCGCCCTCGTCAGCATGAACGTGCCCCGGACGTTGATGTCCTGCATGAGGTCGTAGCGCTTCGGCTCGAGCTGGGCGGTCGGGCTGAGGTTGAGGACGCTCGCGTTGTTGACCACGATGTCGATCCCACCGAACTGGGCCGCCGTCTTCTCCACCGCGGCCAGCAGGAGGTCGTCGTCGCGCACGTCGCCGACGATCGGCAGGGCGTGCCCGCCGGCCGCCTCGATGGCCTCGGCCGCCGTGTGGATGGTCCCGGCCAGCCGCGGGTCGGGCTTGTCGGTCTTGGCGATCAGCGCGACGTTGGCCCCGTCCCGGGCGGCGCGCACGGCGATGGCCAGGCCGATGCCCCTGCTGCCGCCGGACATGATGATGGTCTTGCCGGAGAGCGTCGTCATGGCCGCGAGCCTAGTTACCGATCGGTAGCCCGGGAACCGCTGGGGCCCGTGGCCCTCGTCACGCGCCCCGCCTGAGCCCTTTGACGGGCGGAGACGGCTTCACCCCGGAACGTTGACCTTCACCCCGGAACCGTTCCGGGGTGAAGCACAACCTTCTCCCTAGACCCGATAAAGCTGGGGCAGGCGAGGTCAGGGGGCGGTGTCGTTGAGCAGGCGCAGGAGCCGGGCCAGGTCGGTGACGTCCTTCGCCTCCCAGCCTTCCAACCGGGCGCGCAGCCGCTCCCGACGCCCCGCGAGAGTGCGATCCAGCGCATCCGACCCGGCCGTCGTGAGCCGCACCTGTCGTGCGCGCGCGTCGGCCGGGTCGAGGATCCGCTCGACCAGCCCGAGCTCCTCGAGCGTCGTGAGGTTCCGGCTGGTCGTCGACTTGTGCAGACCCAGGAGGTCGGAGATGTCGCCACCCCGGGCGCCGCCGCCGGTCGCGGCCAGGTCGCGCACGGCGACCAGCACGACGTACCCGGCGGAGTCGAGGTCGGGGTGCACCTCGGCGGCGGTGCGCTGCTGGGCACTGCGGGCACGCCGGAGCAGTCGGGTGAGCTCGACCTCGAGTTCGCCGAGGTCCGACGTGGACGCCATGCAGGCGAGCCTATGGCAGGCGCCGCAGACCGGCGAAGGGATCCGCAGGTCACGGCCGCGGGAGCCCCGCCCGCGAGTCACCGGTGGGTTGACGACGGTCGCGGGTGATCGTATATTCCGCGTGGAATATTTCATCCGGAACACCGGGGCGCTCGACCCACGCCCCCACCCGCAGCAGCGAAAGGACCTGGGAGCACATGACGCTCAGCCCCCTCGCGATCTCCGCACTCGCCCTGCTGAACGAGCGCTCGATGCACCCCTACGAGATGTACCAGCTCCTGCTGGAGCGCCACGAGGACCGGATCGTCCGGGTCACCCCCGGTTCGCTCTACCGCACGGTCGACCGGCTGACCGCCGACGGGATGGCCGAGGCGACCGGCACTGGCCGGGAGGGCAACCGCCCCGAACGCACCACCTACGCGATCACTGACACCGGCCGCACCGCCCTGGTCTCCCGCATCCGCGAGATCCTGCGCGAGCCGGTGAACGAGTTCCCCACCTTCGCCCTCGCCCTGGCCGAGGCGCACAACGCGCCGGCGAGCGCCGTGTGCGCCGACCTGCGCGACCACCTCGAGGTGATCGAGCGCGAGCTGTCCGACATCGACTGCCTCGTCGACAAGGCCAGGGCGCGCGAGGTCGCCGAGGCGTACTGGATCACCGCCGACTACATCCGCCACATGACCGTGGCTCAGCAGGACTGGATCAACGGCTTCATCACCCGACTCGAGAAAGGCGACCTGCCATGGCCGCACCCACAACCGTGAGGACCGACCTCCCCGCCGACTACCGCCCCTGGCCAGCCCTGTGGGCCATGGTGATCGGCTTCTTCATGATCCTCGTCGACTCCACGATCGTGTCGGTGGCGACGCCGGCGATCATGCAGGGCCTCGACTCGGACGTGAACGCCGTCATCTGGGTCACCTCGGCCTACCTGCTGGCGTATGCCGTGCCGTTGCTGATCACGGGTCGGCTCGGCGACCGGATCGGGCCGAAGTACGTCTACCTCACCGGGCTCGCGCTGTTCACCGTCGCCTCGCTGTGGTGCGGCCTGACCGGCAGCATCGAGATGTTGATCATCGCCCGGGTCGTGCAGGGGCTCGGCGCCTCGATGATGACGCCGCAGACGATGGCGGTCATCACGCGCACCTTCCCGGCCGCCTCCCGCGGCCAGGCGATGTCGCTGTGGGGCGCCACCGCCGGCGTCGCGATCCTGGTGGGCCCGCTGCTGGGCGGCCTGCTCGTCGACGGCCCCGGCTGGGAGTGGATCTTCTTCATCAACGTGCCGATCGGCATCATCGCGTTCGCGCTGGCGATGCGCCTGGTGCCCAAGCTCGAGACGCACAGCCACACCTTCGACTGGGTCGGCGTCGCACTGTCGGCGATCGGGATGTTCCTGCTGGTGTTCGGCATCCAGGAGGGCGAGACCTACGACTGGGGCCAGATCACCGGCTTCCTCTCGGTGCCGCTGCTGATCGTCGCCGGCCTGGTCATCTTCGGGCTGTTCATCTTCTGGCAGAGCCGGATCCGCACCGAGCCGCTGGTGCCGCTGGGCCTCTTCCGCGACCGCAACTTCTCGCTGTCCAACATCGCGATCAGCGCGGTGGGTTTCTCCATCACCGGCATGGCCTTCCCGTTCATGCTCTACGCCCAGGTCGTGCGGGGCATGACGCCGACCAAGTCAGCACTGCTGCTCGTGCCGATGGCGGTCCTGTCCGGTGCGCTGGCGCCGGTCGCCGGCAAGCTGACCGACCGCATCCACCCGCGCACGATCACGGCCTTCGGGCTGGCGCTCTGCTCAGCGTCGCTGTTCTGGCTGAGCAGAGTCACCACGGTCGAGAGCCAGACCTGGCTGCTGCTCCTGCCGATGGCCCTGATGGGTGTCGCGAACGCGTTCATGTGGGCCCCGCTCGCCGCGACTGCGACCCGCAACCTGCCGCTCTCGTCGGCCGGTGCCGGCTCGGGCATCTACAACACCACCCGCCAGGTCGGGGCCGTTCTCGGCAGCGCCGCCATCGCAGCGCTCATCGAGGCCCGGCTCACGGCCAACCTCCCGGGGGTGCCGCAGGACATGTCACAGCGGACCTCCGGGGTGAAGCTCCCGCCCCAGCTCGCGGACGGCTTTGCCATGGCCATGTCACAGACCCTGCTGCTCCCGGCCGCCGTCCTCCTGATCGGTGTCGTCGCCGCGCTCAGCTTCACCAAGCCGACCCACTGAGCGGCACCAGATGACGTTGTTCGGAAGTTCCGCCGGGTCCTGGTCCGGCGGAACTTCCGAACAACGGGGGACACCCTGGGGGCCCGGACCTGTCAGGCTGGCGCCCGTGCAACGTCTTCGTTTCGCAGGCGCCATCGCCGGGGTCGGGTCGACCAGCGGCGTGCGGTTCGTCGTGGGGCGGTGGACCGACTCACCCCTGGGCCCCTTTGCCGACGTCATGGTCGAGGACGCCTCCGGCCACCGGACCCTGCTCGCCCCGAGCGACGAGGTGGCCGGCTTCGTCCAGCAGACCTACGAGTTCGACGAGGTCTGCACGACCCCGGTGTCCGTGGGGGTGACCCACGACGGCTGGGACGTGCACGTCGAAGGTCACCTCGCGGCATACCTGCACCTCGGACCGCGTATGCCGCTCGGCTGGCTCCTGCACGCGGTGCCGCGCAGGCTCGCCGCGGCGCCGGCCTGGGCCGCCGCCATCGACCCGGTCGCGCGGCTGCTGATGCCAGGGGTCCGCACCCGCGGGACGGCCCTCGAGGGTCGGCGCGAGTGGTACGGCGCCACTGACCTGCACTCCGTCAGCAGCATCGGGGGCGCGTGGCGCGGCGTGCCGTTGGGGCGGCTGGCCGACGTCGCCCCACCGTGCCGGTTCGGGTTCAGCTCGACGCCGACTCGCCCATCGGTGACCACCGTCGTGACCACGGTCGAGTTGCTGGGAGACTGAACCCGTGCGCCGAATCACGCAGTCCCGCAAGCTCCACCAGGTCCGCTACGACGTGCGCGGGCCGATCCTCGAGGAGGCCCAGCGGCTCGAGGCCGAGGGGCACAAGATCCTCAAGCTCAACATCGGCAACCCCGCGCCGTTCGGGTTCGAGGCGCCGCAGGCGATCCTCCAGGACATGGTCCACCACCTGCCGAACTCGCAGGGCTACAGCGACTCCCGCGGCATCTACTCCGCCCGCACGGCCGTGGCGCACTACTACCAGTCGCGTGGGCTGACCGACACGCACGTCGACGACATCTACATCGGCAACGGTGTCTCCGAGCTGATCTCGATGGTGCTCACCGCCTTCGTCGACGACGGCAACGAGATCCTCGTCCCGGCGCCGGACTACCCGCTGTGGACCGGGGCCGTGACCCTGGCCGGGGGGACGCCGGTCCACTACCGCTGCGACGAGTCCAACGGCTGGAACCCGGACCTCGCCGACATCGAGTCCAAGATCACCGAGAACACCCACGCCCTGGTCGTCATCAACCCCAACAACCCGACCGGCGCGGTCTACAGCGACGAGATCGTCAAGGGCATGGCCGACATCGCCCGCCGCCACAACCTCGTGCTGATGTCCGACGAGATCTACGAGAAGATCCTGTTCGCCGACGAAGTGAACCACCCGGTGCACCACCACACGGCGACCTTCGCGGGTGACGACGTCCTCTGCCTGACGTTCAGCGGGTTGTCCAAGGCCTACCGGGTCTGCGGCTACCGCGCGGGCTGGGTGATGGTGTCGGGGCCGAAGGAGCTGGCCGTCGACTTCCTCGAGGGCCTGACCCTGCTGGCCAACATGCGCATGTGCGCCAACGTCCCCGGGCAGCACGCCATCCAGACCGCGCTCGGCGGCTACCAGTCGATCGAGGAGTACATCCACCCCGGCGGCCGGTTCTACGAGCAGAGCAAGACGGCGTGGCGGCTGCTCAACGAGATCCCGGGCGTCTCCTGCGTCGAGCCCCATGGTGCTCTCTACTGCTTCCCGCGGCTCGATCCCGAGGTCTACGCCATCGAGGACGACCAGGCGTTCGTCATCGACCTGTTGCGCACCAAGAAGATCCTGGTCACCCACGGCACCGGCTTCAACTGGTTCGAGCCCGACCACTTCCGCCTCGTGACCCTCCCCGACGTCGAGGTCCTCACCGAGGCGATCGGGCGGATCGCGGACTTCCTGGAGACCAAGCGCGCCTGATGGATGTCGTGCGCCGCGGTGACTCCGGGCTGCTCGCGGCCGTCGCCGCCGGTGGCGTGCTGGGCTCCCTCGGCCGGTATGCCGTGGGGCTGGCGCTCCCCCACGTCTCGGGGGCGTTCGCGTGGTCGACGTTCCTCGTCAACGTCACGGGGTCACTCGCCATGGGGGTGCTCGTGGTGTGGGTGCTCTCGATGGCCCGCCCGCACCCGTGGCTGAGGCCGTTCCTCGGGGTCGGGGTGCTCGGCGGGTGGACGACCTTCTCGTCCTACGCCCTCGACATCCACGCGATGGTGCAGGCGGGGCACGGACTGGTGGCCGCGGCATACCTCGTCGGGTCGCTCGTGGTCGGCCTCGTCGCGGTGGGGCTCGGGATCACCCTCGGCGAGCGGCTGTTCGGACGACGAGCGTGACCGGGACGGGCGCGTTGCTGGTGCTGGCGGGCGCAGCCGTGGGCGCGCCGCTGCGGTTCGTGGTGGACCGGTGGGCCCGCGACCACACCCGCGCCGGGACCATCCTCGGCACCCTCGTCGTGAACGTCGCGGGCTCGTTCGTCCTCGGGCTCGTGGCCGGTGTCCCGCATCCGGCGGAGTGGCTGATGCCGTTGGTGGGCATCGGTTTCTGCGGGGCGCTGACGACGTTCTCCACGCTGGCCTTCGAGACCTGGGTGTTCCTGGAGGAGCGGGCCTGGAAGCCGTTGGTCGCCAACCTCGCCCTCACGTTGGGGCTGGGACTGCCCGCCGTCTGGCTCGGCTACGCGCTCGGTTCGATGTAAACACGCTGGGGTTTCCGGGCGTGTTTACATCGGACCGAGCATGCTCCTGGTCAGATGAGATGCCGAGCGGCTCCGGCGAGCGCGACACCCAGGACGAACAGGACGACGGCGACTGCCCCCGGGCGCACCCGTCGGGTCGACGTCGTCGCTCCTCCCCGGGAGCTCACGACCAGCCCGCGCACCATCTCGGCCACCTCGCGCACCCGCTCCAGCCGCACGGTCCGCGGCTCCAGGTCCGGGCACGGCTCGAAGCTGATTGCGTCCTCGTCGGACAGGAGGATGACCCGCTCCTGGTCCACGCGGACCCGGTGCACTGCAGCGAACGGCAGTTCCCGACTGGAAAAACCGGTGTCCAGGCGCGCCCCCTCCATGGTGACCAGCAGCCCGTTGGCCGACCACTTGACCCCCCGCTCCAGCACCGTCCCTCCCACAAGCAGGATCGGCAACAGGTCGAGCAGCCCCTCGGTCGCGCTCCACGCGGCGATGGGGCCGCCGACCACGGCTCCCACGACGAGGAGAGCACCCACGAGACGCAGCCACGGGGCCGGCCCGTCGGTGATGGGGAAGCGCGTCGGGTCGGCCCTTCTTCCCGTGAGGACTTCCTCACCCACGACGCCCAGGTCCTCGTAGTCCTCGTCCTCCTTGTCCTCCTCGTAGGACCGCTGCAGACTCTCGGCGGCCGCGTCGGTCATCGGCTCGCGGCCCCCTTCGACGGACAACCGGCTCAGCGGAAGCAGGATCGCGTCGTCGGTCCACACCGCCGCCCATCCCTTCGCGCGCAGGTCGCCGATGAGGACGCCCCGCCGCGCCTCGGGCCCGTCCTGGCCCTCGGAGCTGCCAAAGGTCGCGAGCGTCGTGTGGCTCCCGTCGGCCGCCGAGACCCACACCTGGTCGCCGATCACCCGCACCGAGACGCCGACACCCGGGGCGCCGGGGGCGGATAGCCGACGCCGGCTCAGCTCTCGACGGATGGCGTAGGACACCATCAGGGCCGCGAGGATGCCCGCGCCGAGCGAGAGGCTGAGCCAGCCGGTGTGGTCGTCGGGCTCGGCGACCAGCCGCACCCACTCCGGGTCGTCGCGGTCGACCCGGACGGGCTGGTGGCTCCCCTCCGGATAGTCCTCGATGGCGGTGAGGATCCTCGCGACCTTGGGAGCCCCCGCGGGAGGGTCCGAGAGCCGGAACGCCTGGTTGCCGTCGCTGTCGACTGTTCCCGCGACCGAGTCGACCACGACGGAGCCTGCGACGTGGCGGGCGACCTCGTCGACCTGGTGGGCGTACCAGAGCCCGCTCGACCCGCAGACCAGCGTCGCGAAGGCCGCGGCCACCAGGACACCCACAGGCCGAGGCCACGACCGTCGTTCGACGACCACCGGAGGGTGAGCGGGGCCGGCCAGGTCGGCCAGGATCGCCTGCTGGTGCCGGCGCAAGGCGAAGTGCCACGCGGCATACCCCAGGACGAGGAGTCCGAGCATCGCGAAGGCGACGTGGGCAGGGCGGGCTGGGTCGTAGACGAGATCGAGCGCCACGTAGCCGAGGACGAGCACGGACGCCGTCACCGGCCAGACCCAGAGCGTCAGGAGCCCGATGCCGAGGAGCACGATCGCCCAGGCGAAGGCGAGGTCGGGGCCGCAGACGCTGGGGTCCTTCGGGGTGCACACCGTCGGGTCCGTCGCGATGCTGAGGACCACCCCCGCCACGGCGACCGCGACGAGCAGCCACGGCGGCCAGAACGGCATCCGGGCCTGCGTCCAGCGGCGTGCGACATCACCCGTCAGCGGTTCGGGCGAGTTCGGCACGCAGGAAGGATCTCAGCCAGAGACTCGGGTGCGGCGGGCACGACACGCTGACCCGGCGCACCGGCTCACGGCACTACGACACTGCCCGCTGAGAGCGAGCAGTGTCGTAGTGCGCTGCGTCCCGACCTCAGTGCTCCAAGGGCTGGCTGGGCATGGCCGGCAGCTGCCGGGCGACGAAGGCCGCCACGAGCATGAGCCCGACCAGCACCGCGAGCGCCACCTCCATCGCCGGCCGGAACATCTCCACCGGCACGGTCGATCCGTGCGCGTCGACCACGGAGAAGAACAGCGACCCAAGCACGGCCACCCCGGCCGCGCCCGAGAGCTGACCCGTGGTGCTGAACAGCCCCGACGCCGACCCGGCCTTGTCGACCGGCACGTCCGCGAGCGTGAAGACCCCTATCGGCGAGACCATCAGCCCGAACCCGGCGCCCGCCACGACGAAGCCCGGCAGGAACGTCCAGACCGAGGTCGAGGCGTCGGCCCCGTGCACGGTGAAGCCGAGGACGACCGCACCGGCCGCCCAGGTCAGCGCGCCGATCTGCAGCACGCGTCGGCCGATCTTCGGCGCGAGCACGGCCACCCCGATCCCGGCGAAGACGGTGGTCGTGAGCGCGAACGGCACCCCAGCGAGCCCGGCTTTGAGCACCGACCAGCCGAGACCGGCCTGCAGGTAGATCGTCTGGCACAGGAAGTAGGAGGCCATTGCCATGAACAGCAACGAGTTCATCGCCGATCCAGCGGCGAAGCCCCGGCCCCGGTAGAGGCTGAGGGCCACCAGCGGCTCGCGACCTGCGCGCTCGGTCCGCACCTGCGACCGGGCGAAGAAGCCGAGCACGACGACACCGGCCGCCATCGCGGCATACACCCACGCGGGCCAACCCAGCTCGCGCCCCATGGTGAGCGGGTAGAGCACCGCGAGCAGGCCGACGGCGAGCACACTGACACCGCGCAGGTCGATGCGAGGACGTTGCGTGGCAACGGATTCCGGCACCCACCGCAGCGCGGCCACGATCGCCAGCACACCGAACGGCACGTTGACGAGGAAGATCGAGCGCCACCCGAGGCCGCCCAGGTCGGCCTCGGTGAGGACCGCGCCGATCACCGGCCCGAGCACCGCCGACAGGCCGGCCAGCCCGGTGAAGAGTCCCATCGCCTTCGCCCGCTCGTGCGGCGCGTACATCACCTGCAGGCTCGACAGCACCTGCGGGATCATCGCCGCGGCGGCGATGCCCTGGAGGGCGCGGAAGCCGACCAGCGCCTCGGCGTTCGGCGCGAAGCCACAGGCGGCCGACATCAGCGTGAAGCCGACCAGCCCCCCGAGGAAGACCCGCTTGCGGCCCCAGAGGTCGCCGAGCCGCGACCCGGTGATGAGGGCGACCGCGAACGCCAGCGGGTAGGCCGCCACCATCCACTGCAGCTGCGCTGCGGTCGCGTGCAGCCCTGACTCGATGGTCGGGAGCGCGACGTTGACGATGGTCGTGTCGAGCAGCTCCATCGTCGACGCGAGGAAGAGGCTGAGCAGCGCGATCGTCCGCGCCCGGCCGACCGGCAGCGCGCCTCGCGCGACCGCCTCGGTCCCGGGCTGCGTCTCAACCGGCGGGTATGCCGTGGGCTCACCGTCGCGGGTGGCCTCGAGCGTGGTGGTCATGTTCCTTCTCCTGACGTCGTGGTCGTGGATTTCCTGTCACCTCCGACGCTAGGGAGACATCCGGTCACTTTCTGACCGCTTTCTCCGGCATCCTGAAGTCATGGCCAACACCAGTTCCCGCACCCTGCGACTGCTCTCGCTCCTCCAGACCCATCGGTTCTGGGCCGGGCCCGAGCTCGCCGACCGGCTCGAGGTGTCCGAACGCACGCTGCGTCGCGACGTCGAGCGGCTGCGCGAGCTCGGCTATCCCGTCGACTCGGTCCGCGGGATCGAGGGCGGTTACCAGCTCGGCGCCGGCGCGACTATGCCACCACTCACCGTCGACGAGGACGAGGCGATCGCGATGGTCGTGGCGCTCAACGGGGCCGCCCAGCTCACCGCCGGCGCTCTGTCGGAGGCGTCGGTGAGCGCGCTGTCGAAGGTCGTCCAGGTGTTGCCGCCCAAGCTGCGTCGGCGGGCCGAGGCGCTGCGCTCGGTGACGGACGACTCGCCCTTCTCCGAGGCTCCCGCGGTGCACGCCGACGTCCTGGCCGCCGTGGCCCAGGCGACCCGGGACACCGAGCGGATCCGGTTCACCTACCTGGCGCGGGGCGGCCAAGGGGCCGGCGAGGCCGTGCGGCGCCACGTCGAGCCGCACCGCCTCGTCACCGTCGGACGCCGCTGGTACCTGCTCGCCTACGACCTCGACCGCCAGGACTGGCGCTCGTTCCGGCTCGACCGCCTCAGCGAGCCGTTCGGCACCCGGGCCCGCTTCCGAGCCCGCGAGGTGCCGGGAGGTGACGCGGCGGCATACGTGCGAAAGGGACTGTCCCGCAATGAAACTCGCGTCGTCGTGCGCGCCCGGGTCAACGCTCCTGCGGAGCAGGTCGAGCGCCGCACGGGGCGGTGGGCGCGGGTCACCCCGATGGACGCCACCTCCTGCCTGCTGGAGATGGACGCGGTGCACCCGGGGTGGGCGGCCTTCGGGCTGGGCGTCGTCGATGCCCCGTTCACGCTCGAGGAGGCCACCCCGGAGGTGCTCGAGGTGCTGCGCCTGTGGGCGGCCCGCTTCAGCGAGGCAGCCGGCCCAGGGCCCATCGGCTGACGGACCCCGGTGCGACACTGCCGGGATGACCGCGAACTGGCACCTGACCATCGACTGCGCCGACACCTCCCGCCTCGTGTCGTTCTGGTGCGAGGCGCTCGGCTACGTGCCCGAGCCGGCTCCGGACGGCTGGGACTCGTGGCTCGCCTACTGGCGTGCCGGCGGCATCCCGGAGGAGGAGCTCGTGGGTGCGGAGGAGGGCAGCGGGGCGATCGTCGACCCCGAGGGCGTGCGGCCGCGCATCTGGTTCCAGGAGGTGCCGGAGCCCAAGTCGGTCAAGAACCGGCTGCACCTCGACGTCCGGCACACGCCGGGTCGCGAGGCGATGCCGTATGCCGAGCGGCGGGCGAGCGTGGACGCCGAGGTCGAGCGCCTGGTCGGGCTCGGCGCGAGCATCGCCTACCGCAACGCGCCGGAGGGCGCGGACTACTACGCGGTGACCCTGCGCGATCCCGAGGGCAACGAGTTCTGTGTCGTGTGACCGGAGTGGGATGACGGGTGCTGCGTGGTGACTCGGCGCCGCCGCCGACACCTGAGAGGCTGACGTCGTGCTCACCACGAACGACGTCGCCAAGTGCGAGGCCTGGTTCGACTCCCACGGGTTGCCGTACTTCGTCGAAGCGGGTCACGAGGCGATCCAGCGGGCCCTCGTGCCGCGGATCGTCGGCCTCTGGGCCGTGCTCGCCGTGGCGCCAGCCGTGCTCGTGACGGTGGTCGCGCTCAACCTCGACGCCGGGGTCGGCGAGGCCGTCGCGGCGGGACTCCTCACCGCAGCCGTGGTCGCCCTGGGCCGGGCGGTCCGGGTGTTCCGGGTCGGGCGGATCGGCCGCTGGGCGCTGGCCCACGCCTGGGAGAACCGGTCGCTGATCGGCCCGCTGGCGACACGCGCCCTGCCGTTCCTGCTGCTGTTCATCACCTTCCTCTTCATCAACACCGAGGTCTGGCAAGTGTCCTCGGCGTTGCCCCGGCCGTTGCTGTGGGTCTGCGTCGGGATCTTCGCGCTGCTCGCGGTCGCCTTCCTCGCGCCGTCGTTCCGCAGCGAGATCGAGCGGGTCGGCGCCGAGGTCGAGGGCGAGATGCTCGCGGCCACCTGCGTCGGGACCCCGGTGGCCTCGGCCGCGCGCGAGATCCTCGCCGAGCCACACCTCGCGACCGAGGTGGCCGGCATCCGGCTGCCCCCGCTGCAGCGCCGCAACCTCATGCTCATGCTCTTCATCGCCCAGGCGATCCAGATGCTGTCACTGGTGCTGATCGTCTTCGGGTTCTTCGTCGTCTTCGGCTCGATCGCCATCCGCCCCAGCGTGATCGAGGCGTGGGTGGGCTCGGAGCCGCACTACACGGGGCCGTTCCACCTCGTGAGTGACGAGCTGTTCTCGGTCGCCATCTTCCTGTCCGCGTTCGCCGGCCTCTACTTCACCGTGCAAGCCGTGATCGACCAGAACTACCGGCGCGAGTTCTTCACCCGCATCCAGGACGACCTGCAGCGGGCGATCGGGGTCCGCAAGGTCTACGTCGCCCTCCGTGCCCACCTCGCGGCCGACCGTGGCGCCTGAGCCCCGGGCATAGGCTCACGACGTGCACCCACGCGTAGCGCTCGGCATCGGCATCCTGCTCGTTCTGGTCGGCCTCCTCTGGACCTTGCAGGGACTCGACATCGTGGGTGGCAGCGGCATGAGCGGCGTCCCGATCTGGGCCGTCATCGGGCCCTTCGTCGCCCTGATCGGCATCGTGGTCGCCTTGGGGGCGCGCCGAAAGCGCTGAACCCCGATGACCGTGCCGCCTCGTCACTGAGCGCCAACCCACTCACCGAGTCGACCTGACAGTGGGTTGGCGCTCACTCACGGAGCCGAGGGCATCAGCGCAGGACCAGGACCGCCACGTCGATCAGGGCAATGCCGATGGCCGCGACGAAGGGGCCCTTCCCCCGACCGAGCACGGCGAACAGGGCGAGCAGCACGCACGCGGCCAGGCCGACCCAGGCACCGGCAGGCACCACGCCACCCGGCCCGAACGTCGCCACGACCGAACCGGCCAACAGCACTGCGGCAGCGATCACCCGCACCCGCCCCGCACCGAGCCGCTGCGGCAACCCGCGCACTCCGGTGGCGGCGTCGTCCGCCAGGTCGGGCAGGGCGTTGAGGAGGTGGGCCCCCACCCCGAGCACCGCCCCAGTCGCCATCATCCACACCGGGGGCCAGCCGCGGGCCGGCAGCGACAGCGAGACGACCGCGGGCAGCACCCCGAACGCCACGGCATACGGCAGCGCTGACCAGGCGGTGCGCTTGAGCCCGAGGTTGTAGGCCCAGCCGCTCCCCACCCCGAGGAACAGGTGCACCAGGGCCGAGCGCCAGCCACACAGGAACGACAGGACGACGCAGGCGACACCGGCGACACCGATCGCTCTGCGCACCAACGCTTGCGAGAGCTCTCCCCGGGCCAGCGGCTTGTCCTCGCGCGCGACGGCACGGTCGCGGGCGGCGTCGATGAGGTCGTTGGACCACCCGATGGTGAGCTGACCGGTGAAGACGGCGGTGGTGACCAGGATGCCGGTCGCCAGGTCGAGGTCGAGGGCCACCGAGAGGAGCGCCACCAGCACCGTGACGGCGAGCGTGGGACCGGGGTGACAAGCCCGTACCAGCGCGGTGCGCGACGTCGACGACGCTGACACCGGCTCGCTGGACACGGGCCCACCCTAGGCGGCCACCGGCCAAGCCCGACGGTCCCGGCGACGCAGGACGCCCGCTGGTGTGCCTACGCTCTCCTCGTGAGCCGCATCGTGTCCGTCGCCGGGGTCCTGCCCGAGCACCGCTACGCCCAAGGTGAGGTGACCGCCGCCTTCGCGTCCGTCCTCGGTGCGCACGGCGTCGACCGGCTGCTGCTCGAGCGGATCCACGCGAACGCCGGCGTGAGCCACCGTCACCTCGCGCTGCCCCTGGAGCGGTATGCCGCCTTGCGCGACTTCGGGGAGGCCAACGACGAGTTCATCGCGGTCGCCGTGGACCTCGGCGCCGAAGCGGTCGTCGATGCGCTGAAGGCGGTGGGTCTCACCCCCACCGACGTCGACCTCATCGTCTCGACGACGGTGACGGGGCTGGCAGTCCCGTCGTTGGAGGCCCGGATCGCCGCTCGGATCGGCCTGCGCCCGGACGTGAAACGGGTGCCGATCGTGGGCCTCGGCTGCGTCGCCGGGGCGGCCGGCGTGGCCCGCGTCCACGACCACCTGCTCGGCCACCCCGGCGACGTCGCGGTCCTCCTGTCGGCCGAGCTCTGCAGCCTGACCGTCCAGCGCGACGACACCTCCACCGCCAACCTCGTCGCCAGCGGGCTGTTCGGCGACGGTGCCGCAGCCGTGGTCATCGTGGGCGCCGACAAGGCGGCCGAGCTCGGTCCCGACAGCGGCCACGACCTGCGGGTGCTGGCGACCCGGAGCCGCATGTACCCCGACAGCGAGCGCGCCATGGGCTGGGACGTCGGCGCCTCCGGCCTGCGGATCGTCCTCGGCGTCGAGGTGCCTGACCTGGTGCGGGCCAACCTCGGCGAGGACATCGACGGCTTCCTGGACAGGCACGGCCTCAGCCGAGCCGACATCGGCTTCTGGGTCGCGCACCCCGGCGGACCCAAGGTGCTGGAGGCGATGGCCGACGCGCTCGAGGTGCCGCGCGATGCCCTCGGCGTGACATGGGACTCCCTCGACCGGATCGGCAACCTGTCGTCGGCCTCGGTGCTGCACGTCCTCGCCGACACCCTGCGCGACCGCCCCCCGACGCCCGGGTCGTACGGCGTCCTGATGGCCATGGGCCCGGGGTTCTGCCTCGAGATGGTGCTGCTCCGAGCGGCCGGCTGACGACGATGTCCACCTCACAGACCCTGTTCACCGTGCTCATCGCCGCGGTGGGGCTCGAACGCCTCGCCGAGATGGTCGTGTCCAACCGCCATGCTGCGTGGGCCTTCGCGCGCGGTGGGGTGGAGTCGGGTCGCGGCCACTTCCCGGTCATGGTGCTGCTGCACACCGCGCTCCTCGTCGGAGCGCTCGTCGAGGTCGTCGCCGCCGACCGGCCCTTCATCCCCCTGCTGGGGTGGCCGATGCTCGTCCTCGTCGGGCTCGCGCAAGGCCTGCGCTGGTGGTGCATCGCGACGCTCGGCCCGCAGTGGAACACCCGCGTCATCGTCGTGCCCGGCGCCGCCCTGGTCGCCGGCGGTCCCTACCGCCTGCTGCGTCACCCCAACTACGTCGCCGTGGTCGTCGAGGGCTTCGCGCTGCCGCTGGTCCACACCGCGTGGGTCACCGCAGCGGCCTTCACGGTCCTCAACCTCCTCCTGCTGTCGGTGCGGATCCGGGTCGAGGAGCAGGCGCTCGGGCTCCGAGCCGGTGCGGCGTGAGCGTCGACCTCCTCGTCATCGGCGGTGGCCCCGTGGGCCTGGCCACCGCCTTGTATGCCGTGCGACGCGGCCTCACGGTCGAGGTGCTCGAGCCGCGCCCCGGCCCCGTGGACAAGGCGTGCGGTGAGGGCCTGATGCCCGGAGGGCTCGCCGCCCTCGACGACCTCGGCGTGCGGCCAAAGGGCCACCCCTTCAACGGGATCCGCTATCTGGCGCGCAACGGCAGCGCCGTCGCGGACTTCACCCGGGGTCCCGGTCTCGGCGTCCGTCGGACCGAGCTGCATGCCCGCCTGAGCGAGGCGACCGCCGACGCCGGCGTCACGGTCCGCCGACTGTCGGCGACCGGCCTGAGCCAGGACGCCGACGGCGTCGACGTGACGACTCGGCTGCCGGGTGGCGAGGGTGGGCCGACCATTCGAGCCGGTCACGTGGTCGCCGCCGACGGGCTGCACTCCTGGGCCCGTCGACACCTCGGCCTCGACCGACCGGCGAGCCGGCCCGGCCGGTACGGGCTGCGCCAGCACTTCGCGATCGCGCCGTGGTCGAGTCATGTCGACGTCCTCTGGGCGCAGGATGCCGAGGCCTACGTCACCCCGGTCGCCGACGACCTGGTGGGCGTCGCGGTCCTGAGCCGTCGACGCCGACCGTTCGCCGAGCACCTCGCCCAGTTTCCGCCGCTCGCCGAACGCCTCGCCGGGGTGGGGCCGGCCTCGGCCGTGCAAGGCGCCGGTCCGTTGCGGCAACGCAGCCGGCACCGGGTCGCTGGCCGGGCGCTGCTGGTCGGCGACGCCAGCGGCTACGTGGACGCGCTGACCGGTGAGGGCATCTCGCTGGGGCTGGCCCAGGCGCGGGCCGCAGTTGCGGCGATTGCTGCCGACCGGCCGGCGGACTACGAGCGCGGATGGCTCGCAGCCACCTGGCGGTGCTCGCTGCTGACCCACGGGCTGCTGCAGGCCACCCGCCCACAGGTTGCCCGTCGCGCGCTGGTGCCGCTGGCGGCGCGAGCGCCCTGGGTGTTCTCGGCGGCCGTCAACGAGCTGGGCCGGTCGGCGTGACCGAGCTCGTCGTCCTCCTTGACGACCACGGACGCGCGGTCGGAACGCAGGACAAGGCGACCGTCCACCACGGCCAGACGCCCCGGCACCTGGCCTTCTCGGCATACCTCGTCGACCCGGAAGGGGCGCTGCTCGTCACGCAACGGGCGGGGACGAAGGCGACCTTTCCCGGGGTGTGGACCAACTCGGTCTGCGGCCACCCGGCCCCGGGCGAGGCGCTCGACACGGCTGCCAGGCGTCGGGCGCTCGACGAGCTGGGCGTCACGGTGGGCGAGCTGCGGCTGGTGCTGCCGGAGTTCGGGTACGTCGCCGAGATGGACGGCGTGGTCGAGAACGAGCTGTGCCCGGTGTTCGTCGGGGTGCTTCCCGGTCGTGAGCTGGGCCTCGAACCGGCCGAGGTCGGTGGCGCCGAGTGGGTGCCCTGGTCGACGTTCTCGGTCGAGGTGCTCGACGGACGGCGGGCGGTGTCCTCGTGGTGTCGGGAGCAGGTCGAGCAGCTCGTGCTCCTCGGCCCCAACCCCCGGGACTGGCCCGCCGCAGATCCAGCGCTGCTCCCCCCAGCCGCCCGCCTCGACAGCTGACGTCAGGTGGTCTCGTCGTCCGGGTGCTCCTCGACCGGGTGCTCCTCGACGGTGTGGGAGTTCGTGAGCGTGAGAGCGCCACCGGCCGCGACCATCCCGACGACCACCGCGAGCAGGGCGTAGGTGATCCGCTCGCCGTGGAAGAACGACGCGACCAGACCAGTGCTCCACGTGCCCGCGGGCAGCTGGGTGGTGACCAGCGCGGCGATCATCGTGCCGACGACGGCCGTGCCGAGGCTGGTGCCGACCTCCTGCGCGGTGTCGCTGAGCGCGGTGCCGATCGAGGTGCGGTTGGCCGGCATCGCGTCGACCAGGGCTACGGCACAGATCGTCATGACCGTCCGCAGGCCGATCGTCATCAGGACCAGGCAGACCGCGATGGCGAGGTAACCGTGGTCGACGCCCCAGGAGAGCCCGCCGAGCGACCCGGCCAGGAAGCCAGCCCCCACGAGGCACGCGATCCGGTGGCCGAAGCGCCTCGCCAGCCACTCGGACAACGGCGTCGCCACGACCATCGTGAGGATGATCGGCAGGTTCGCCAAGCCGGCGCGGACGGGGCTCCACCCGTAGGCGTACTGGAAGTGCAGGATCAGGCCGAACATCACGCTGGCCATCGCGATCGAGGTGCCGATCTGGGCGATCGAGGCGCCGCGGACGGTGCCGTTCGAGAAGAGGCCGAGGTCGAGCATGGGCGCGGCACTGCGGCGTTCGTGGCGCACGAACCACGCTCCGGCCACGAGGGCGCCCGCGATCGAGCCGATCGTCACCAGGGAGCCCCAGCCGTGCTCGACGCCACTGGTCAGTGACCAGCAGGCGAGGCCGATCGTGGCGACGCTGAGAAGGGCTCCGGGCAGGTCGAGCCCGTCGTCCGTCAGGTCCTCCCGGCGGTCGGCCGGGACGCCGAGCCGCACTCCGATGAAGGCCAGCAGCGCGATCGGCGCGTTGACCACCAGGAGCCACTCCCACCGCACGTGGGCCAGCGCGGTGCCGCCCAGCAAGGGGCCGAGCACGAACCCCGACATGCCCACGACGATCATCACGGTCATGGCCCGCATGCGCAGTGCCCGGTCGTCGAAGAGGCGGAAGACCAGCGAGTTGGTGATCGGCGCCATCGCCGCGGCGGCGATGCCCAGCCCGGCTCGCAGGGTGATCAGCTCGGCGGCCGTGGACACGGCGGCCACGGCCAGGCTGAGGAGGCCGAAGACCGCGAGCCCGACGAGCAGCACCCGACGGCGCCCGAGTCGGTCGGCAACCGAACCCGCGGTGAGGAGCAGCCCGCCGAACGTCAGCGAGTAGGCGCCGGTGACCCACTGCAGAGCCGTGGTGCCGCTCCCGAGGTCGCGCCCGATCGTGGGCAGCGCGATCGACAGCAAGGTGTTGTCGACCATCTCGACGAAGAAGGCCAGGCAGAGCGCGGCCAGCGGAACCCAGGCCGCCCGCAGCGACCGGTACGTGGGTGCCGCGGTGGCGGTGGTGGTCACCTCAGTAGGCGTCATGGGGCCCCTCCTCTCGAGGCGTCGTCGACTATCGAACGACGTTCCAGACGATAGAACACTGTTCGATAAATCCGCAAGCTGTGGTTGGATGGACGTCATGGCAGGCTCCCGAACGCGAGCAGTGGACCGTCGTCCACCCGGTCGCCGGCGCGCCTCGCACTCGCTCGACGCCGTGCTCACCGCGGCAGTGGAGCTGCTCGACGAGGCCGGCGACTCGGCCCTGACCTTCCGCGCGCTGGCAGCCCGCCTCGGCACCGGCGTCGGCAGCATCTACTGGTACGTCACGAGCAAGGACGACCTGCTCGACCGCGCGACCGACCACGTCCTCGGGGGGGTGTTGACCGCCGTCGAGGGACAGCCCGGCACCGACGACCCGATCGCGGACCTGCGGGTCATGGCCGTGACGTTGTTCGACGCGATCGTGGACCGGCCGTGGCTGGCCGCGTACTTCATGCGCAACACCGACGTCCAGGGCAACTCCCTCCTCCTCTACGAGAAGCTCGGCCAGCAGACCCTGCGCCTCGACCTGACGCCGAAGGAGCGGTTCCACGCCGTCTCCGCGATCGTCGGGGTCGTCGTCGGCACAGCCGCCGACCTGGGTCAGGACCCACCCGAGGAGGTCGTCAGCGGCGCCGTCGACCGCGCCGAGTTCCTCGCTCGGTATGCCGCGACGTGGCGGGCCGCGGACCCAGACCAGTTCCCGTTCGTCAGCCAGATCGCCGACGAGTTCGCCGGGCACGACGACCGCGAGCAGTTCCTCGCGGCGCTCGACCTCACCCTGGCCGGCCTCCGCCTCCAGGCCGGCGGCGAGGTGGGCCAGCCGGGGCACGAGTAAGGCCCCCGTCGCGTTTCCGCGAGCGGGGGCCCCATCGTCTGTCTCAACGCAGAGTGCGCCCGAAGGGATTCGAACCCCTAACCTTCTGATCCGTAGTCAGATGCTCTATCCGTTGAGCTACGGGCGCGAATGTCGCCCTGAGGTTCCTTGTGGGATCGCCCAGAGCAACGACGGGAAAGACTACCGGCTCGACCCCGCGCCGACGAAATCGGTATGCCGCGCCGCTGAGCCGGCCGCGCGGCATACCTCCTGCCGTGGCGGGCTGAGCACGCGGCCGAGGTGGCGCACCCCACGGCTGGCGGCTCCGGACCCGCGACGCCGAACGGCAAGAAACGCAACGGAATCCGCCGTCTTCTTGCAGTGCTTGCAAGAACGTTGCACGGGATCGTTTCCTACTCCCCGGTTGTGAGGCTTTTCACGAGCGGTCTAGACCGTGCGCGGTATCTACTGGCGCGTAGGGGGGCGTACCTTGGCCAGATCAGGAGCGTTCACCATGTGGACACGCGGTCGGATGAGCCGTGTCGGCGTGGACGCACAACCTCATGATCCGGGGGAGCACCGCCCCGGACGAAAGGGACGGCCGATCACATGACGACCGAGGCGACGCACACCGACCAGCGCGCAGGCGGCACCACGCATGCCGGCCTGCAGGCATGGGTCGACGAGGTGGCAGCGATGACCACCCCCGACCACATCGAGTGGGTCACCGGCTCCGCAGCCGAGTGGACCCGACTGACCGACAAGCTCGTCGAGGCCGGCACCTTCGTGCGCCTCAACGAGGAGAAGAAGCCGAACAGCTTCTACGCGGCCTCCGACCCGACCGACGTCGCCCGGGTCGAGGACCGCACCTACATCTGCTCCGTGGACGAGAAGGATGCCGGGCCCACCAACAACTGGATGGACCCGAACGAGATGAAGGACCTCATGCGCGGGCTCTACGCCGGCTGCATGAAGGGCCGCACGATGTACGTCATCCCGTTCGTGATGGGTCACGTCGAGGCCGAGAACCCGATGTTCGGGGTCGAGATCACCGACTCCGAGTACGTGGTCGTCTCCATGCGCGTGATGGCCCGCACCGGAGTGAACGTGCTGCGCCGGATCGAGGAGCTCGGCGACAAGGCCAAGTACGTCCCCGCCCTGCACTCCGTCGGCGCCCCCCTCGAGCCCGGCCAGGCCGACGTGAAGTGGCCGTGCAACCCCGAGAAGTACATCGTCCAGTTCCCCGAGGAGCGGATGATCTGGTCGTACGGCTCGGGCTACGGCGGCAACGCGCTGCTGGGCAAGAAGTGCTACTCGCTGCGCATCGCGAGCGTGATGGCCCGCGACGAGGGCTGGCTGGCCGAGCACATGCTCATCCTCAAGCTGATCTCCCCCGAGCAGCAGGTCTACTACATCGCCGCGGCCTTCCCCAGCGCGTGCGGCAAGACCAACCTCGCCATGCTCGCCCCGACCATCCCGGGCTGGAAGGTCGAGACCCTCGGCGACGACATCGCCTGGATGCGCTTCGGCGACGACGGTCGCCTGTATGCGGTGAACCCCGAGTTCGGCTTCTTCGGCGTCGCCCCGGGCACCAACGAGCACACCAACCCCAACGCGATGAAGACCATCAACAAGGGCAACTCGGTCTTCACCAACGTGGCGCTCACCGACGACAAGGACATCTGGTGGGAGGGCCTGGAGAACACCCCGGCCCACGCCACCAGCTGGAAGGGCCAGGACTGGACGCCCGACTCCGACGAGCTGTCGAGCCACGCGAACAGCCGCTACTGCACCCCCATCGAGCAGTGCGACATCCTCGCCCCGGAGTACTACGACCCCAAGGGTGTGCCGATCTCGGCGATCTTCTTCGGCGGCCGCCGAAAGACGACCGTCCCCCTGGTGACCGAGTCGCGCGACTGGGTGCACGGCACCTTCATGGGCGCGACGCTCTCCTCCGAGACGACCGCCGCCGCCACCGGAGCCGTCGGCGTCGTGCGCCGCGACCCGATGGCGATGCTGCCCTTCATCGGCTACAACGCCGGCGACTACTTCCAGCACTGGATCAACCTCGGCAAGGACGCCGACGCGTCCAAGCTCCCGAAGATCTTCTACGTCAACTGGTTCCGTCGCGACGAGGACGGCGGCTTCCTGTGGCCGGGCTTCGGCGAGAACAGCCGCGTCCTCAAGTGGGCGATCGAGCGCATCGAGGGCAAGGCCGCCGCGGTCGAGACCCCGATCGGCCACGTCCCGACCCCCGAGTCGCTCGACACCTCCGGCCTGGAGATGAGCGACGCCGAGCTCGAGCAGGCCCTCGCCGTCGACGCCGACGAGTGGAAGGCCGAGATCCCCCAGATCGAGGAGTGGTTCGCCAAGTTCGGCGACACCCTCCCGACCCAGCTCCAGGTCGAGCTCGACGGCCTCAAGGCCCGCCTCGGCGTCGAGTGACCGAGGTGAGCTAGCCCGTATGCCGCCCGCGCGACTCGAGGACGGCGAGGTCCCGGATGGCGTACTGGTGGTGGTACCACTCCTCGTTGATGATGCAGCCGACGACGTCGGCGACCAGGAAGTCACGCGACTCCGGGTAGCCGGGCTCGGTCACCGGGGTGGTCCGGCTCTCGACCGCGTCGTCGGTCAGGCCGTCGACGACGGTGCGCATCGTGGCCATCCGGTCACGACGCAGCTCCAGCACCTCGTCGAGCGAGGGACGCACCGACTGGTCGCGGGGCACCTCCGGGATGTCGGCCATGTCGTCGTGCGGCAGGTCGAGCGAGCTCCACGGGGAGGGGTCACCCAGCAGGGCTCGGCGGATCCACGCGTCGGTCGCGAAGACCAGGTGGCGCTGCGTCTCGATGAACGACCACTCACCGTCGACCCGTTCGTGGAGCAGCTCCGGGTCCAGGCGCCGGGCCCGCTCGACCGTCTCGGCCCACCGCCGCTCGAGGATGTCCCACGCCTCCCGGAACTCCGCCGGCTTGCGCGGCCGCATCCTGGCGCGGTCCGGCTCCCGTCGGTCGAGCTCGGTCTCGACGAAGTCGGTGACGTCGACACCGTTGACGGTGAGGCGCTCCACCTCGCCGGAGATGTCGACGTCGACGACCTGCGAACCGGTGATCCGCGCACCCTTGAGGGCGACGTTCTTGAACCGCGCGCCGACCAGGTAGGTGTCGTCGAACACGGTGTCGGTGAAGTCGAACCGGCGGAACGTCTCGCCACGGTGGGTGGCGTCGAACCCGGGGTGCTCGTCGTGGTCGGTCATCGGGTGGCCCACGTCCAGGCGCCGGACACCGGCTGCCACCCGGGCGGCGGGTCCTCACCGACCCGGCCGTCGACCGCCTCACGCAGGAGGTCGGCGTGCCCCGTGTGGCGGCCGTACTCCTCGACCATGTCGAGCAACAGCCGCCGCAGGTTGGCGTGGTTGCCGTGCTCGTCCTTTGCCTCGACCATGTGGTCGAGGCCGACGGCCAGACCCGCGTCGCGCAGGGCTTCGGTGACCCTGGTCCGCGACCGCTGGACCGCTCCGTCGTAGAGGGCGTAGAGCCTCTCGGGCGAGTCCTGCGCCGCGGAGGCGAACTCCCAGTCGTCGTCGTCATCCCACCCGTTGTCGTCCCACACCGGGTCCATCGGGGCGCCGCTCAGCTTGACCGTGAACTTGTAGTCCTCCGCGACCGCGAGGTGCTTGAGCAGGCCGCCGAGGGTCAGCGACGAGGCACCGACCTGCGTCGCCAGACCGGTCGGGTCGAGACCGTCGGCCTTGTAGCGGAAGGTCGCGCGCAGTCGTTCGAGGGCGCCCAGCACGGCCTCGGTCTCGTTGCCGGCCAGCGGGGGCTCCCAGGGGGTGTCGGTGACCGGGTCGCTCGAGCTGTCTGTGGTAGCCATGCCTGCACGCTAGGTCCTGTTCCGGACGTTTGGCTTCCGCATGTCGTCCTACGCTGTCGTCATGCCGTCCACCGACACCAGCCCGACCGCTCGAGCGCTGCTCGCGCTCGAGCTCATCCAGGGCAGCCCCGGCATCAGCGCGGGCCGGCTGGCCGACCGCCTCGGCGTCACCGAGCGGGCTGCCCGCCGCTACGTGGCGATCCTGCGCGAGGCCGGCATCCCGCTGGAGTCCGAGCGGGGACCCTACGGCGGCTACCGCGTCGGGCGCGGCCTGCGACTCCCGCCCCTGATGTTCGAGGCGTCCGAGGCGCTCGCCCTCGTCATGGCGGTCCTCGACGGCCACCACGAAGCGGCGGACGCGGCGGACCCGGCCGGCAGCGCGCTCGGCAAGATCATCCGCGCGCTCCCCCAACCCGTGGCCGAGCAGGCCGAAGCCGTCCGACGTGCCGCCGCACCGGCCCCCGACCGGGGCGCCGCCCGACCGAACCCCCAGACCACCACCGCCCTCGTCCAGGCCACCATCGACCGCTCCCGGGTCCGCATCGGCTACCGGACCGAGGCAGGGCGCGAGTGGTCGCAAGAGGTCGACCCGTGGGCCGTCGTGGTGCGGCACGGCCGGTGGTACCTGCTCTGCTGGAGCCATGCGGCGAGCGCCCGGCGCGCCTTCCGCATCGACCGGGTCACCGCGGTCGCCTCGCTCGCCGAGCGGTTCGAGCCCCCCGCGGACCTCGACCCCGTGGCCGAGCTCGAGATCCACATGTCGGCGGGGTGGGAGTACGCCACCGACGTCGTCGTGCAGGCCCCGCTCGAGGCGGCGACGCGGATGCTGCCCCGCGGCCTGGGACGGCTCGAGGAGGGCCCCGAGGGCACCACCCGGCTGGTCGGCAGCACGAGCGCCCCCGACTGGTATGCCGCGCAGCTGGCGGCCCTCCCCGTCCCCTTCCGCATCGTGGACGGTCCGGAGCTGCGCGCCGCTGTGGCGCTGATCGCCCGACGCCTGTCGGACGCGGCGAGCTGACGCACGAGGCGGGGCTCGTCGCGCTCCGGGGCACACGGCATACTCGCGGAGCATGGCGCAGAGCGACTCCCACCAACCGCACGGCGTGGTCTTTCCCGAGGTCGACGGCAAGCGCAGCACCTCAGCGCTCGGACGCGCGGTCGTGGCGGACGCGCTCCGGCCGGTCGACCCGGTGGGGGCGCAGGCCGCGGAGCGCGAGACCAACTGGCGGCAGGGCTACCTGACGCACTTCCGGCGGATGGTCGAGGCGGGCCTGTTGCGTGACGGCGAGGCGGCGGTCGACGTCGCGCGCGCGGGTCTCGACTCGCTCCACGGGCGGATGCGCGCCACGACCGCCGACGGCGAGGTCGCGCTGGACGACGCCTTCACCGCAGGAGGCGGCACGCCACTCGGGACCGCCACCGTGCGGGGCACCGGCCAGCGGGCGACCGAGCTCAGCCTCCCGCTGCACGGGCAGCGCCTGCGCGGCGACGCGCTCCGCAGGCAGCTCGACGACTGGACCACCCGCGGCATCATCGAGCCGTCCGCCGCCGAGGCCGTCCGCACCGTGCTGGCCAACCCCGACTGGCTCGACCTCAGCGACCAGCGGGTCGTCGTGCTCGGCGCCGGCGCGGAGATGGGCCCGCTGCGCTCGATCCTGTCGTGGGGTGGGCACGTCGTCGGGGTCGACCTGCCCCGGCCCGACATCTGGAAGCGGGTCCTCGATGTAGCCGCCACCAGCGCCGGGACGCTGCACATGCCGGTGGCCGCGGACGCACCGTGGTCGGCGAGCGACCTCGCCGCGCACGCTGGCGCCGACCTGCTGCACGGCCTCCCCGCCGTCGCCGACTGGCTGACCGAGGTCGAGGGACCGCTCGTCCTCGGCAACTACGTGTATGCCGATGGGGCCACGAACGTGCGCGTCTCCACCGCTGTGGACGCCCTCACCGTGGAGCTGATGCGGCGACGGCCCGACGTGGCGCTCGGCTTCCTGGCCACCCCGACCGATGTCTTCGCCGTGCCGGGTGAGGCGGTCGAGCACTCGACGCGCAGCTACCGCAGCCCGTCGACACCGATGCGGCTGGTGCGACCGGCGCTGCGGACCGTGAGCGGAGGCCGGCTGCTGCGGCGTAACTACGCGCCCGGCACCGACCCCGGCCTCAACGACAGCCTGGTGCCGCAGCAGGGACCGAACTACGCGTTGGCCAAGCGGCTGCAACGCTGGCGGGCCACCGTCGCCCGCCGCGACGGCCGCACCGTGTCGCTCAACGTCGCGCCACCCACCCGGACCCGGTCGGTGGTCAAGAACCGCGCCCTCGCCAGCGCGTATGCCGGCGCCCACCGGTTCGGGATCGAGGTCTTCGAGCCAGCCACGAGCAACACCCTGATGGCCGCCCTCCTCGTCCACGACCTGCGCACGGCACCGCACGCACCCATGACGCCCTGGCGTGAGGAAGCAGCCGGCGCGGTGCACGGCGGGCTGTGGCGCACGGCCTACGACCCGCGCAGCGCGCTCGGCATCGCCGTCGTCCTGGGCCTGGGCTCGGCCCGCACCTGACCTCGACGCCGAGACGGACGAGCGGCGCCCCTCCTTGTCGGAGGGACGCCGCTCGCGTGGGGGCTGACCCGGTCAGGGGATCCGGGTCAGGGCCGGTCAGCCGGTCTTCGCCGCCTTCACGGCTAGCACCGGGCAGTGGGCGTCGAGGAGGACCTGTTGCGAGGTGCTGCCGAGGAAGAGCTTCCCGACCGGCGTACGACGTCGCACCCCGATCACGATGAGCCGGGCGTCCTTCTCCTCGGCGACCCGCAGGATCGCCTCGGCGGGCGCCAGCTCGTCGGTCGACTGGACCACCTCGTGGGCGATCCCCGCGCCGCTGAGCTCGACGTCGATCGCGTCGATGTCCGCGGGGCTCGCGAAGGTCGACCCGGCGAAGTTGCCGCTCTGGCCGGTGTTGACCACCACGAGCGTGGAGCCGTCGATCACGACCTCGTCCTTGGCTCGCTCGAAGGCGGCGATGCCCTCGGGCGTCGGGATGTAGCCGACGACGACGACGCCGCTCACGAGGCGCCGTCCAGCCGCTTGGCACCGGTCATGATGGCCACGCCCTCACCCATGTCGTGCGTTTGCGGCGTGATGACCCCGGCGCGGCCACCGAGGCGCTGGATGTGGATGCGGTCGGCCACCTCCCAGACGTGTGGCATGTTGTGGCTGATCAGGATGATCGACAGGCCCTTGTCGCGCAGCTGCTTGACCATGTCGAGCACCATGCCCGACTCCTTCACACCCAGGGCGGCCGTCGGCTCGTCGAGGACGACGACCTTGCTGCCGAACGCCGCCGCGCGGGCGACGGCCACGGCCTGGCGCTGGCCACCCGAGAGGGTCTCCACCGCCTGGCTCATGTTCTGGATGGTCTGGATCCCGAGGTCCTGCACCGACTTGCCGGCCCGCTTCTCCATGCCGTTCTTGTCGAGCATGCGCAGCACCGACCCGAGCGGGCCCTTGCGGCGCTCCTCGCGAGCGAGGTAGAGGTTGCTGGCGATGTCGAGCGCCGGGATGACGGCCAGCTGCTGGTAGACCGTCTCGATCCCCGCCTCGCGGGCGTCCTGCGGCTTGCGGAAGTGCACCGGCTGGCCGTTCATCGTGATCTCACCCGAGTCGGGGACGTACGCCCCGGTCAGGCACTTGATCAGCGTGGACTTGCCGGCGCCGTTGTCACCGATGACCGCCAGCACCTCGCCGGGGTAGAGGTCGAGGTCGACGCCGTCGAGGCCGACGACGCGACCGAAGGTGATGACCAGCTTGCGGGCGGAGAGGACCGGCTCCTTGCCGTAGATCTCCTCCTTGCCGGTCGGGACGCCGCCATGGGCGACCTCGAGCGTGCTGGTGCTCATGCCTTCACCTTCCTGATCCACTGGTCGATGCCGACGGCCACGATGACGAGGACGCCGGTCGCCATGACGCGCCACTGCTGGTTGACGCCCATCTGGGACAGACCGAAGGCGAACGTCTGGACGATGAGGGCACCGATGAGGGTGCCGATGAGGCGACCCCGGCCACCGAAGAGGCTGGTGCCACCGATGACGACCGCGGTGATGCTGGCCAGGTTGGCGTCGGGTGCCGCGTTGGGGGTGGCGGCGCCGGCCCGTCCGATGAGGATCCAGCCGGCGATGCCGTAGATCAGGCCGGCCACCGTGTAGACGGCGAGCAGGATCCGCTTGCTCGGCACACCCGAGAGGCGGGCCGACTCGGCGTCGTCACCGACGGCGTAGACGTAGCGTCCCCACGCGGTCTGCGAGAGCACGAACCCCATCACGGCGTAGATGAGGATGACCACGACGATGCCCCAGGTGAGCCGGAACTGGCCGATCGCGAACCCCTCGCCCAGGAAGTTGAGCAGCCGTGGCAGGTGGTCGGCCTGGATGCTCTCACCGCCGGAGTAGAGCAGCGCAACGGCCGTGAAGATGCTCAGCGTGCCGAGGGTGACGATGAACGGCGGGAGGTTGATCCGCGTGACGAGCAGGCCGTTGAGGAAGCCGGCTCCCGTCGCGAGGACGACCCCGATCGCCAGGGCCAGGACGGCGGGCATGCCGCCGTCCTTGGCGAGCGTGGCCGTCACCATCATCGAGAGGACCATGATCGCGCCGACCGAGAGGTCGATGCCGGCCGTCAGGATGACCAGCGTCTGGCCCACCGCGAGCGCTGCGACCACCGCTGTCTGCTGGAGCAGGATGCCCATCGAGTTGGCGGTCAGGAACGTGGGCGTCGCGATGTAGAACACCAGGAACGTCACGAGCAGCAGGAAGAGCGGGCTCAACCACGGCTTGCCGTGCAGCTGGTGCTGCACCCGCTGGAGGGGGGACTGCTGCCGCCGAGCGAACTCGGCGGCAGCAGAGGTGACCTGAGTCGACATGGTCAGTTGCCCCAGCAGATCTTGGCGCCCTCGTCGGAGGTGATGCTGTCGACACCGTCAGCCTTCTTGTCGGTGACGAGCGCGACGCCGGTGTCGAAGAAGTCGAGGCCGGGGGAGACCTGCGGCTTCTCGCCACCGCGGGCGATCTTGGCGATGGCCTCCATGCCCAGCGTGGCCATCTTCAGCGGGTACTGCTGGGCCGTGGCACCGATCACGCCGCTCTTGACGCTGCCGACTCCGGCGCAGCCACCGTCGACGGAGACGATCAGCGCGGTCTTGCCGGCCGCCTTGAGGGCCGCGTTGGCGCCGACCGCGGTGGGCTCGTTGATCGTGTAGACCACGTTGATGTTCGGGTTCTTGGCCAGGCACTTCTCCATGGCCGAGCGGCCACCGTCCTCGGCGCCCTGTCCGGCCTCGTTGCAGGCGATCGTGTAGTCGCCGCCCTTGCCGCCGGTGTACTTGCCGGTCTTGGCCTCGTCGCCGTTCTTCTTGCCGTCGGCCACGTCGATGCCCATGCCCTCGAGGAAGCCCTGGTCACGGTTGTAGTCGACCGAGACGATCTTGTCGTCGAACAGGTCGAGCAGCGCGATGACCGCGGGCTTGCCGTCGAGCTGTGCCGCGGCCCACTGGCCGTCGAGCTTGCCGGCGTTGCGGTTGTTGGTCGCGAAGGTGATGTCGACCGTGTCCGGCGGGTCGGGCGGGGTGTCGAGGGCGATGACGAAGAGCTTGGCGTCGCGCGCCTTCTTCATGGCGGCGTTGACGCCGGTGCTCATGGGTGTGATGAGGATGCCCTTGTCGCCGCGGGCGATGGCGTCCTCGATCGCCGTGATCTGGCCCTGGTCGTCACCCTCCTGCTTGCCGGAGGCGACCGTCAGCTTGACGTTGTTCTTGGCGGCGTCCGCCTTCGCGCCCTTCTGCATGGCGACGAAGAAGGGGTTCGTGGAGTCCTTGGTGATGAGGGTGACGCCGACGGCGGCCTCACCGCCGCCACCTCCGCCGGTGTCGGCGCCGCCACGGTTGCACGCGCCGAGGGCGAGCGCAGTCGAGGCAGCGAGGGTGACCGCCATGGTGCGGCGGAAGGTAGGGGTCTGCAGGGTGCTGTGACGCATGGTGTCTCCCATCTCGTGCGGCACCAGTGCCGCGTGACAACGTTGTCAAGGAAGTTTGTAGTCTTCAGTTGTGCTTTTGTCAACGGTTCCTGTACAACTGCAGACGTGATCGTGACATCGTTGTCAAAGGGTGACCCTCGACGCCCCCGCGCCACCATGCGCGAAGTGGCGGCCCTCGCGGGCGTCAGCCTCAAGACGGTGTCGCGCGTCGTCAACCGGGAGTCCGGCGTCTCCGCCGACGTCGTGACGCGGGTGGAGCGGGCGGTCGCCCAGCTCGGCTACCGGCACAACCTCGCGGCGAGCAACCTGCGGCGCGGCCACGGCAAGACGGCCATGGTCGGCGCCCTCCTGCAGGACGTCAGCAACTCGTTCTCGTCCAGCCTCCTGCGCAGCCTGGAGGACGAGGCCCGCGACCGCGACGTCGTCATCGTGGCGTCCAGCCTCGACGAGGAGCCCGAGCGCGAGCGGGCGCTGGTCGAGGGGCTGGTCCGTCGTCGGGTCGACGGCCTGCTCCTCATGCCCGCGACCGACCGCCACGACTACCTCGCCGACGACCTGCGCAGCGGCCTACCCATCGTGTTCGTGGACCGCAGCCCCAACGGCATCGACACCGACTCGGTCACGATCGACAACGCCCGTGGCTCGCGGCTCGCGGTCTACCACCTGGTCGCCCACGGACACCGGCGGATCGCGTTCCTCGGCGACCTGCCGACCATCCAGACGGCACGCACCCGACACGAGGGCTTCGAGGCTGCGATGCGGGCCAGGCACCTCCCCATCGACCCTTCGATGACCATCACGTCACTGCGCTCGCCCGAGGACGCGGAGGCCGCGGTCCGCCGCCTCCTCGACAGCGACGAGCCCCCAACCGCGATCTTCGCAGCGCGAAACTCGTTGGCAGTCGGCACGATTCGTGCCCTCCACCGGCTCGGCAAGGCCGGTGAGATCGCGCTGGTCGGCTTCGACGACTTCCCGTTGGCCGACATCGTCGACCCGCCGCTGACCGTCATCCGACAGAACGTCGGCGCGATCGGGGCCGAGGTGGCCCAGCGTCTCTTCGCCCGCATCGACGGCGACACCTCACCCCCGCGCCACGTGGTGCTGGCACCGGAGCTGGTCGAGCGCGGCTCCGGCGAGATCCGTCCCTGAGGTCAGGGCTGGCTCAGCCGGCGCTGCGACGCCGAGGGTCGCACCGACCCACAGACCGGCACGATGCTGAAGTCCTTACTGGGCAACGCTTCCGAGCCCGGGTATGCCGCCGACCCGGGCGTCGCGGTCCGGCTCCGCGCCCAGCGCGCCCGGGCGCTGCGCGGCAGGACGGCCACGTGGATCATGTCGTGCTCGCGTTCGGGGCGGCGGACTGCTGGAGCTGGGTGCCCGGCGCCTGCGAGGCGCCGCCGGGCGCCTGCTGCACCGCCCCGGGGCCGCCGGGCAGCTGGGAGCCCTGCTGCATCCCTGGCGGGGTGAACCCACGCTGCTGACGACCTCCGGGGCCGAAGCCACCCTGCTGCACCTGGCCGCCGCCCGCGGTGCTTCCCGCCGGGATCGCTGCAGCGGCGCCCACCGCGCCCACCGACGAGATGCCGATGGCGAGCGCCGCGGCGATCGCGGTCTTGCGACCGCTCCAGGTGGGCGGGTTGAGGGCCGGCGCGGTGTCCGCGGCCACACCCGAAGGTGCGGGGGCCGGGGTGGGGGCCGGCGCGGCATACGGGAAGGTCTGGGTCTGGGCCCACTCGAGGTGGGGGACGGTGTCGTACGTGCGCGGGGTCGTCATCGGTTCTCCAACGTCGATGGGGAGGTGGTCGGGTCCGACTCTCGGCACCGACGCTGTGGCGAGGCTGTGGAAGGGGTATCGGGCGACTGAGCATCCGGCACAGAGGTCTCACAGGATTCGCACAGGAGTTACGAGGGCGCCGCACATGGTTCCGGTGTTTCCTGAGGGCATGAACACGCAGCAGTCAGCCTCTGCCAAGCTCCAGCGCCTCGACGGCTCGCCCGTCCGAGTCCTCGTCGTGGACGACGAGAACAACCTCACCGAGCTGCTCGGGATGGCGCTGCGCTACGAGGGCTGGGAGGTCCGCACCGCAGCCACCGGTGTCGCAGCGGTCCGCGCGGCCCGGGAGTTCCAGCCCGACGCCGTCGCCCTCGACATGATGCTCCCCGACTTCGACGGGCTCGAGGTGCTGCGCCGGATGCGCGGCGACAACCCGAACGTCCCCGTGCTCTTCCTGACTGCCAAGGACGCAGTCGAGGACCGGGTGGCCGGCCTCACCGCCGGCGGCGACGACTACGTCACCAAGCCGTTCAGCCTCGAGGAGGTGGTGGCCCGGCTGCGCGCCCTGATGCGTCGCACCGCCGTGGTGACCGACGAGTCCGACTCCGTCCTGGTGGTGGGTGACCTCAGCATGGACGAGGACAGCCACGAGGTGACCCGCGCCGGCGAGGCGATCAACCTCACCGCGACCGAGTTCGAGCTGCTCCGCTACCTCATGCGCAACCCCAGGCGCGTGCTCTCCAAGGCGCAGATCCTCGACCGCGTGTGGAACTACGACTTCGGTGGCCAGGCCAACGTCGTGGAGCTCTACATCTCCTACCTGCGCAAGAAGATCGACGCGGGTCGCGAGCCGATGATCCACACCATGCGTGGCGTCGGGTACGTCCTCAAGCCCGCGGCATGAGCCCTGCCCCAGCGGTCGGCTCGGCCCGCTCGCGCCTCGACCCCGCAGCGTGGTCGCTGAGCAGCAAGCTCGTGGCCACCGTCGTCGGGCTCTTCCTGGCCGTCACGCTGGCGTCAGGGGCGCTGACCGTCCTGCTGCTGCACCAGAGCCTGGTCCGCCAGCTCGACGAGGGCGTCACCGCCAGCCTCGTGCGGGCCGGCGGCCCCGACCGGGGACGACCCGGCGGCGACGGCACCGGTCCGATTGGCCCGCCCGGCGCCGGGGGTGAGTCGCTCTTCCTGCGGCTCAGCAACGGCGTCGCCACGCAGAGCCGGGTGGAGCACGACCGCACCTCCGGCACCCTGACCGCCGCACAGATCGACGCCCTCAACGCAGCCAGCATCGGGTCGACCCCCAAGACCGTCGACGTGCCAGGTCTCGGCGACTACCGGGTCGCGGCCGGGCGGGCGGTGGACGGTGACACCGTCATCAGCGGCCTGCCGGTCGAGAGCATCAACGAGACCGTCGTCACGATGATCACCCTCGTGGTCGGCGGCACGATCGTCGGGTTCGTCATCGTCTCGGCGGGTGGCCTGTGGCTGGTGCGTCGCAATCTCGCGCCGCTGCAGCGGGTCGCCCACATGGCCACCCAGGTCTCCACACTCAAGCTCGACTCCGGAGCGGTTGCGCTCGCCGAGCGGATCCCCCCAGCCGACACCGACCCGCGCACCGAGGTCGGCCAGGTCGGCCTCGCGCTCAACAACATGCTCGACAACGTCGAGGGCGCCCTGCAGTCACGGCACGACAGCGAGCAGCGGGTGCGCCAGTTCGTCGCCGACGCGTCGCACGAGCTGCGCACTCCCCTCGCCTCCATCCGCGGGTATGCCGAGCTGTCCCGTCGCGAGCGCGAGCCGGTGCCGGCGTCGGTCACCCACGCGCTGTCGCGCGTCGAGTCCGAGGCGTTGCGCATGCAGGGCCTGGTCGAGGACCTCCTGCTGCTGGCCCGCCTCGACGCCGGCCGGCCGCTGGACCGCGAGCCCGTCGACCTGTCGCTGCTCGCGATGGATGCGGTCAGTGACGCCCATGCCGCCTCCCCCGACCACCGTTGGGAGCTCGACCTGCCCGACCAGCCGGTCGAGGTGACCGGCGACTCCGCCCGGCTGCACCAGGTCGTCGCGAACCTCCTCGCGAACGCCCGCACCCACACCCCGGCGGGCACCCGCGTGGTCATGTCGGTCAAGCCCGACGGTCAGTGGGTCAGGCTCAGCGTCTCGGACGATGGTCCGGGCGTGCCGGAGTCGTTGCAGCGCAACGTCTTCCAGCGCTTCACCCGCGGCGACGACTCCCGCAACCGGGCGTCCGGCTCGAGTGGCCTCGGGCTGTCGATCGTCGACGCGGTCGCCAAGTCGCACGGGGGCAACGTCGAGCTGTCCTCCAGTCCTGGCGACACGACCTTCACGGTCGCCCTGCCGCGGGGCTGAGCGCCCCGCGAAGAACTCGGCCAATTGGCCGAAAACACGGCACCAATCAGCCGCTGCGCGCGGGAAGTCGGCCAATTGGCCGGGACCACGCCACCAACCCGCCTCTGCGCGCGGGAAGTCGGCCAATTGGCCGAAAGCACGGGACCGCAGTCGGAGCTCATCACCGGAGCTCATCACCGGGGCTCAGGGGCAGCACAGGGATCGCACAGGGCCGAGCTCGACCGTAGGGACATGGACACGATGACCCTCCACCGCGACGCCACCGGCCAGCCCGCGCTGCCCGCGCGCCCCACCACTCCCGTGCCTGCAGGTCCGGCCGCGCCGACGACGCCGAGTCGGATCGAGCGCCTGTGGCGCGGTCCGGCCGGCGACCCGGCGTGGGCCCGCCCCGCACTCCTCGGCCTGCTCCTCGCGACGGCCCTCTTCTACCTCTACAACCTCACCGCCAACGGCTACGCCAACTCGTTCTACTCCGCCGCCGTGCAGGCCGGGAGCGACAGCTGGAAGGCGTTCTTCTTCGGCTCCTCCGACGCGGGCAACTCGATCACCGTCGACAAGCCACCCGCCTCGCTGTGGGTGATGGCCCTGTCGGTGCGGGTGCTCGGGCTCAGCTCGTTCAGCATCCTCCTGCCCGAGGTGCTGATGGGGGTGGCCGCGGTCGGCGTCGTCCACGCGACGGTGAAGCGCCACTTCGGCGCCGCAGCCGGACTGATCGGTGGCGCGGTCATGGCGCTGACGCCGGTGGCCGTCCTGATGTTCCGGTTCAACAACCCCGACGCGCTGCTGGTCCTGCTCATGGCGCTCGGCGCGTGGGCGACGATGAAGTCGATCGAGCAGGGCTCGGCCAAGTGGTTCGCGATCGTGGGCGTCTTCATCGGCCTCGGCTTCCTCACCAAGGCGCTCCAGGTCCTCCTCGTCGTCCCGGCGTTCGGCCTGGCCTACGTCCTGTTCGCCGACACCACGCTCCGCCGTCGCGTCACCGGCGCCCTCGTCGGGAGCGCGGCGATGGTCCTCTCAGCGGCCTGGTGGGTGGCCATCGTCGAACTCGTCCCGGCGAGCATGCGCCCCTACATCGGCGGCTCGCAGGACAACTCGTTCCTGTCGGTCACGTTCGGCTACAACGGCCTCGGCCGGATCAGCGGCAACGAGACCGGCTCGGTCGGCGGTGGCAACGGCTGGGGCACGACCGGACTCGGGCGGATGTTCAGCTCGTCCATCGGCGGCCAGATCTCGTGGCTCATCCCGTCGGCCCTGCTCCTCCTGGCCGTCGGCCTCTACCTGCGGGGCCGGGCCCCGCGCACCGACGCCCGCCGCGCGGCATACGTGGTCTGGGGCGGTTGGCTGCTCGTCACGATGGTGACGTTCTCGCTGATGGCCGGCATCTTCCACGAGTACTACACGGTCGCCCTCGCCCCCGCCATCGCCGCCCTGGTCGGCATGGGCGCGGCCGACGCGTGGGAGCGCCGGCACAGCCCGGTCGGCTCGATCACCCTGGCCGCCGCGACGGCTGCCGCCGCCACCTGGTCGTTCATCCTGCTGTCGCGGACCGACTGGCAGGGCTGGCTGCGGATCGTCGTCCTCGCGCTCGGCCTCGCCAGCGCCCTCCTGCTGCTCGCGATCACGCAGCTGCACCGCCGGTTCGTGCCCGTGGTCATCGCCGGCGCCCTCGTCGCGGCGCTCGCCGGACCGGCCGCCTACAGCGTCCAGACCGTCGGCACCGCGCACACCGGCTCCATCGTCACCGCGGGCCCCGCTTTGGCCGGCGGCCGAGGCGGAGGTATGCCGGGTGGTGGCCCGGGTGGCACGGGTGCACCTCCGCAGGGCACGTTCGCCGGGCCGCAGGGGGCCACCGGCACCCAGGGCACCCGCGGGGCGGGTGGCATGGGCGGACTGCTCGACGCCTCCACCCCGAACACCGAGGTCGTCTCGGCCCTGTCAGCCGACGCCAGCTCGTACCGCTGGGTCGCCGCCGCGATCGGCTCGCAGAACGCGGCCGGGTTGCAGCTCGGGACCGGTCTGCCGGTGATGGCGATCGGTGGCTTCAACGGCAGCGACCCCAGCCCGACCCTGGCGCAGTTCCAGCAGTACGTCGCGGACGGCGACATCCACTTCTTTGCCGGAGGCGGGAGTGTCAACAGCGCTGCGAGTGGCGGGGCCGGTGGTGGCCCGGGTGGCGGGATGGGTGGCTCCGGCACCGGCTCCGAGATCGCCGAGTGGGTGGCGGCCAACTTCACCCAGGTCACGATCGGCGGCTCGACCTTCTACGACCTCACCCAGCCGTTGACGTCGAGCGGCGCGTCGACGGCCACCGGCACGACCACGCAGACCACCTGAGGAGAGCTCCGATGACCGCCCCCGTCCTCGACGTCGTCATCCCCGTCCACAACGAGCAGCACACGGTCGCCGCCAGCGTCCGACGGCTGCACGCCCACCTGGTCGAGACCTTCCCCTACCCGTTCCGGATCACGGTGGCGGACAACGCCAGCACCGACGCGACGGTGGCCGTCGCGTCGGTGCTGGCCGCGGAGCTGCCGGGGGTGGCGCTGGCGCGGTTGGCCCAGAAGGGACGCGGGCGCGCGCTCAAGCAGGTGTGGCTCGCCTCCGATGCGCCGATCCTCGCCTACATGGACGTGGACCTCTCGACGGACCTCGATGCCCTGTGGCCGCTGGTGGCACCACTGATGTCGGGGCACTCCGACCTGGCCATCGGGTCACGCCTCGCCCGGGGCTCACGGGTCGTGCGGGGAGCCAGGCGTGAGGTGATCTCGCGCTGCTACAACCTCGTCCTCAAGGGGGCGCTGGGGGCCGGGTTCACCGATGCCCAGTGCGGGTTCAAGGCGATCCGGGCCGACGTGGCGACCGAGCTGCTGCCGCTGGTCGAGGACCCCACGTGGTTCTTCGACACCGAGCTGCTGGTGCTCGCCCAACGCTCGGGGCTGCGCATCCACGAGGTGCCGGTGGACTGGTTCGACGACCCCGACTCGCGGGTCGACGTCGTCGCCACGGCGCTCGACGACGTGCGCGGGGTGGTCAGGCTGCGCCGTGGGCTGGCCTCCGGGCGGCTGCCCGTCGCGGACATCGCCGCACGGATCGGCCGCCGCGCCCCGTCCACCGGGACGTGGCGGCAGGCCAGCCGGTTCGCCGCGGTGGGTGTCGTGTCGACGGTCATCCACCTCGGCCTGTTCGCGTCGCTCGCGTCGGCGCTGGCCTCGACCCAGGCAGCCAACCTCGTCGCCCTGCTCCTGGCGAGCCTGGCCAACACGGGGCTCAACCGGCGCTGGACCTTCGGCATCCGGGGCGCCGGTCGGCTCCGGTCACAGGTGCAGGGGCTGGCCGTCTTCGGGATCACCTGGCTGATGACCGCGGGCGCGTTGGCGCTCCTGCACGCGGTGGTCGCTGCCCCGTCCACTGTCGTGGCGACCTTCGTCGTCGGCGCTGCGACGGCTACCTCGACGGTCGTGCGGTTCGTGGCCATGCGGTCGTGGATCTTCCGCGGGGGGCCGCTGACCACGACCGAGCAGGCCGCCCTGGATCAGTACTCCGTGAGGATGAACGAGCCCTCGTCGTCCTCGAACACGACGATCCCGGTCCAGTCGAAGCCGTCCACCGAGCCGTGGCAGACCGTGACCAGTCCCTGACCGACCTGGGAGCGCTCGGGGCACACGATCTCGTCGACCGAGCCGCCGTCGTCCTCGATCGCGGCGACCAGCGCGTCCTGCAGGTCCGAGTAGCTCGCACCCTTGTCGACGACCGTCACCTCGCCCGTGAGGGCGTAGCCGCCCCCGGCCATGATCGGCCCGACGAAGAAGAACGCGGCCATCGCCACGACGCCCAAGAGGGCGAGCCCACTCAGCACGATCGCCGTGACGGCCAGGCCGTTGCCACCCTTGGGAGCCGGCGAGAACGGCTGGTACGGCGCGGACGCAGGCGGCTGCGCGGCATACCCGGTCTGCTGGACCGGCGCCCACGCCTGGGGGTTCTGCGGGTGGGGCTGCTGTGGGTACGCCGGCTGGGACTGGGGCTGGGGCTGGTGCCCGGGCGGGCCGAACGGGTTGGACGGGTACGACATGACGCTCCTTGACTTGGTCGCCCACAGGATGCCCGAGCGGGCCGGATCCCGTCTCCGGATCGAGCCAAACGGATCCGGATGCCGCGTTCGACTGGACGAAGCAAGGCCCGACGACGAGCGTGTCGGGCCTTGCTGGGTGTGGCGGAGACGGAGGGATTTGAACCCTCGATGGGCGATAAACCCAAACCGCATTAGCAGTGCGGCGCCATAGACCGGACTAGGCGACGTCTCCTCACCCGGTCGATGGAGCAACCGAGCCCGCACAGGGTATCTGCACCCCCTCGACGGGAGCAAAGCGACCCTGTGCGGACAGCACGAGGGGTGCCGTGGGCGGGTCAGGTGCAGATGTCCTGGGCCGCGGTGCGCGCCTTGATGGTCTCGCTCGGGCCGGTGCTCGGTGTAGCGGAGACCGTCGGTATGGGGAGCGGTTGGGTGCCGAGGCGGTTGGGGATCTCGACGGCCTTCGGCGAGCCGACACCCATGCTCAGCTCGATCGTCGTGCTCAGGCTGTCGTCCTCTCGCAGCTGCGCCCCCGGGTAGACGGCCGCGACGGTGCGCGCCGCCTCCTTCTGCCCCGGGCCGTAGCGGACCACGACACCGTCGGCGCTCTTGTTGCCGGTGATGTACGACGAGACGTTGAAACCCTGCACCTGCAGCTCGGCGGCCGACTGCTTGGCCAGTCCCGCGATGCCCGAGTCGTTGCTGACCCGCACCTGGATCTGGTCCGGGGAGACGGTCAGCGCAGGTCCGGTCGTGGTGGGCGACCCGGTGGCCGTGGTGGTGCCCGAGGGCACCTTCGTGCCGGGCAGCGGCTTGTCCGTGCGGATCGCCTTCCAGATGGTGTCGGCGCTCGAGGTCCACTGGACGCGGTTCGGGTCGGGGGCGTAGGCCTCGGTCGGGAGCTTCACGAAGCGGATCTGGTCGGTGCCGATCTTCTGCACGCTCTGCGCGATGTCCTTCATCTCACCGACGTTCAGGCCCTTGTCGGTCGTCATCGCCGAGGTGGTGGCGTTGAGGAAGCGGAACAGCTTGTCCGGCCGCAGCAGCAGGGAGGACTTCGTCGCCTCCTGGATCACCGACGACAGGAACGCCTGCTGACGGTCGATCCGACCCAGGTCCGACCCGTCACCGATGTTGTGGCGCAGCCGTACGTAGGCCAGCGCGTTCTTGCCGTTGACCCTGGACTTGCCCGCCGGCAGGTCCAGGAAGCTCTGGCGGTCCTTGACGGCCTCGGGGAGGCAGACCGTCACGCCGCCGAGGGCGTCGACCATGCTCTGGAAGCCGCGGAAGTCGATCACGACGAAGTGGTCGATGAAGACGCCCGTGAGGCCCTCGAAGGTGCGGATCGTGCAGGCCGGCCCGCCCAGGGTGAAGTTCTGGTTCCACTGGCGGATGACGCCGTTGTCGACCTTGTCGTTCTTGTTCTTGCAGTCGCGCGGCGCCATCGTCATCGAGTCACGCGGGATCGACACGACGATCGCGGACTTGCGGTCGGCGGAGAGGTGGACGATCAGGTTGGTGTCGGAGCGGCTGCCTGCCATGCCGTACTCCGTCTGGCCCTTGCCGAGGTTGGTGCCCTCACGGCTGTCCGAACCCATCACGAAGATGTTCAGCGGGGCCAGGTTGGTCTGCGCGTCCGTCGTGGCCTGCTGCGTGGGGCGGTCACCGAGCGCGCCGGTGATGTCGAGGCGCTGGATGTTGCCGTTGAGCTTGACGTACGCAGCGACGCCGAGGACGAGCGACACCACGAGCAGGCCGGCCACGCCGAAAGCAGCACGGCGCAGCCACGGGTGGCGGTGCTTCTTGGCCGTGTGGCGGTCGGACCGACGCCGGGGGACTTCGGTGCTGTGCGTGCCGTCTGCGGGGGCACCCGTGCTCTGGCCATTGACGTCGTCGCCGGGCGCAGAGCCGTTGGTGGGCTCGCTCACGTGTACCTCTCTGATTCCTGAAAAACGCCACCCCTGCAGGTGGCCGGCGACGAATCGCCTCCGCGAGTGTACGGGCGCTTCCTGAGTGCTCGGCCTCCTGCGCCCTGTCCTCCAGACGCCGTAGCTCCCCGCTGGGTTGTCCCGGGGTGACAAATGGGACGAAGCCGCAACAGGTGAGGTTGGATGGACGCATGAGGCAACGCGCAGTAGTGGGGGGAGTCACCGCCGTCGTCCTGGTCGCGGCAGCGGCCGGTGCTGGTCTGTGGTGGCGGCACTCCGAACAGGAGAAGGAGCTCGACACGCTCGCCAGGGACGAGGTGACGTCGTTCGCTGCCTCATGGTCGAAGCGGTCGTTCTCGACGCCGGGCATGCTGTTCACGGGCACGAACAGCGACGTGGTGCAGGCGGAGTTCACCAAGGCCACGGCGGGCCTTGGGTCCGGCCCGGTCAAGGTCACCACGGACCGGGTGCGCCGCACCGGCGACCGTGCCACCGCCACCGCGCACGTCTCGTGGACCCTGGCCGGCGGAGTCGTGTGGTCCTACGACGTGCCGGTCACGGCCGAGCGCGCCGAGACCGGCGGAGACCGCTGGGCCATCACGCTCCCCAAGGACCACTCGCCGTGGCACCCACAGCTCAAGGTCGGCGCCACCCTCACGGCCAACCGCACCTGGGGCGAGCGCGGCACCCTGCTCGACCGTGACGGGAAGGCCCTGACCCCGATCGGCAAGGTCTACCCGGTGCAGATCGACCCCGCCCGGGCCACCGCCGCCACCGTGCGCGAGCTCGAGAAGGTCGTCGACGAGCCGGCCGGGTCGCTCGTGGCCAAGCTGGCCGCCGCGACGAAGGCGGGCAGCAAGGCGCCGATCCCCGTCATCACCTACCGGCAGGCCGACTTCGACGAGCGCAAGGACGCCCTCGATGCGCTCAAGGGCGTCATCTACCCTGCTCGGGAGCAGCCGCTGGCCAAGACGCGCACCTTCGGCCAGCCGTTGCTCGGCTCGTTCGGCGCCGTGAGTGCCGAGCTGATCGCCAAGTCCAAGGGCCGGTATGCCGCGGGCGACTACGCCGGGGTCAGTGGCCTCCAGGGGCAGTACGACGCAGTCCTCGGCGGGACCGCGGGTGTGGAGGTGGTTTCGAGCACGGATCCCGACAACCCGCTGTTCAGCAAGGACGCCGTGCCCGGCAAGGACGTCTCGACGACCCTCTCCCCCACGGTGCAGGACGCCGCCGAGCGCGCGATCGCCTCGACCGGCGACGTCCCCTCGGCTCTCGTCGCGGTGGACGTGAAGACCGGTGACGTGCTGGCCTCGGCCAACTCGCCGGCGCTCGGCTTCGACCGGGCGATGACCGGTCACTACCCGCCCGGGTCGGCGTTCAAGATCGCCACCACCTACGCGTTGCTGAGCTCGGGCAAGGTCACGCCGGACACCTCGGTCACCTGCCCCAAGACGTTCGTGGTCGACGGCCGGCCCTACAAGAACTTCGAGGGCGAGTCACTCGGCACCCCCGACTTCACCACCGACTTCGCCCACTCGTGCAACACCGCCTTCGTGCAGCTCTCGACCAAGCTGGGCAACGGCGACCTGGCCAAGGCCGCTGCCACCCTCGGCCTCTCGGGGTGGGCGAAGACCCTCGGTGTCGCCAACGCCTTCGACGCGAGCGTCCCCGCCAACAACGGCAAGACCGACAAGGCCTCGGCCGCCATCGGGCAGGGTCGCAACGTCACGTCGCCGCTGGCCCTCGCGGTCCTCGCCGCGAACGTCGCGCGCGGCTCGACGATCGCCCCTGCGCTCGTCACCGACCCGGCCGTCGACGGCGCCGACCGGACGCCCAAGCCGCTCGACGCCAAGGTCGTCGGCCAGCTCCGGACGCTGATGGGTGAGGTCGTGAGCAGCGGCACCGCCACGGTGCTCAGGGGGACGCCCGGCGGCACCGTCCGCGGCAAGACCGGGACCGCGGAGTTCGGCACCAAGAACCCGCCGGAGACACACGCGTGGTTCGTCGGCTACCAGGGCGACGTCGCGTTCGCGGTCCTCGTCGAGAAGGGCGCCAGCGGTGGCAGCGTCGCCGCTCCGGTGGCCAAGGACTTCCTCACCGCGCTCGCCCGCTGAGCGACGCGGCATACCGGGACGCGACAAGGCCCCCACCAGGTGGTGGGGGCCTTGTCGGAAGACTGTTGGTTGAGCAGTCCTCGGATCAGATCGGGCGAACGGCGTCAGCCTGGGGACCCTTGGGTCCCTGGGTGACCTCGAACTCCACGCGCTGCGCCTCGTCCAGCGAGCGGTAGCCCGAGGAGTCGATCGCCGAGTAGTGGACGAACACGTCCGGGCCGCCGCCGTCCTGGGCGATGAAGCCGAAGCCCTTCTCAGCGTTGAACCACTTAACGGTTCCCTGTGCCATGGGGTAACTCTTTCTTTTGTAGCCATTGGGAATCCGCACTTCGCGGAACCCAGGCTGCCGTACACACCCCCACGGACGAGACATGCCCGCCCTCAGACCAACTGCCACCTAAGAAGGCGAATGCCCGCTCTGATGGTGCTAGGGCGGGCACTTCGTCGACCTTGCGAGGAACTGCTTGATGCAACCGTGAGAAACGCTAGCACGCAGCATGGCGACCGCGTGAGGTCCTCCGAGGTCAAATTCTGGTCAGGCGACCAACTCACGCTACCTCGCAGACTCACCCCTCGTTGGCCCCCTTCCAGCCCCAGACGCAACCAAATCAAGGCCTAGCACAGCCACCCCAACGAACGTGTCAGCCGTTTGGACTTTTTGTTCCTCTGGGGTATTTCCGCAGGTCAGCGGGGCTGTCATCGTTCGCTCACCACTACTGCTTCATTCTTTGGGGGACGTCCATGACACTGTCCGCACCGTCACGTCTGCTCGCGGCCTTCGCCGTGGCCACGATGACGCTCTTCTCGGCCGGGTCGGCCTTCGCCGACCAGGTCAATCCTGACGGCGACACGGTCGCCGCGGCCACCACCGATCTCGTCGCCACCTCCTGCACGCTGCCGGTCACCAGGTCTGGCCTGGTCGAGGTCAAGCGCACGGGTGGCGCGAACACCAACCACTACCTCCCCGGTGAGACGCTGTCCATCGCGATCACCGACAGCAGCACCCAGGTCACGACCAGCCTGGTCGGCGGGGCGGTCGTCGTTCCTGATGGGTTCACCGCGAACGGCGCCAGGCAGTCGTTCACGTTCCCGATCAGCACGACCATCTCATCGGGCGCAGCGACTGGAAGCACGACGGTAGCCGTCAAGGTCACGTCCGCTGGCTACCCGGACGGCGACACCGGCACCTTCGCGGTGTCGTGGAACTGCACGAGCAACACCGCACCGGTGATGACCTTGTCCGGCGTCACGGCAGGTGCCAACTACGAGTTCGGCTCCGCGCCGACCCCGATCTGCTCGTGGACTGACGACCACGACGGTTCGGGCAGCGTCACGCCCACCGTCTCACCCCTCAGCGGACCCCGCGCGGCCTCCGGGCTCGGGAGCCGAACGGTGAGCTGCTCCTACACCGACGCCGGTGGCCTGCTCGGCACCGCGGCGGCGACCTACTCCATCGTCGACACCACGGGCCCGTCGCTCTCATCGGTCTCCGACGTGGCAGTGGACGCGGTCAATGCGGCGGGGGCTCCGGCCACCTACACCGCTCCGACCGCAACCGACGCAGTCGATGGCACCCGCCCAGTCACCTGTCTGCCCGCCTCGGGCTCCACCTTCCCGATCGGCAGCACGACCGTCACCTGTTCGGCCAGTGACCTGAGCGGCCACTCCTCGAACACCACCTTCTCGGTCTCGGTGGCGGACCACACGGCTCCCGTCGTCACCGTGCCCGAAGACGTGACGATCAACGCGACCAGTCCCGCGGGCGCGGCCCACACCTTCCTCGCGAGCGCCACGGACAATGTCGACGGCGCACGGCCGGTCAGCTGCACCCCGGCCTCGGGCAGCGGGTTCGCCTTCGGCTCGACGACCGTCACCTGCACGGCCAAGGACGCGGCCGGCAACACCGGCTCGGGTTCGTTCGTCGTGACCGTCCAGGACAAGACAGCCCCCGTCGTGACCACTCACGAGCCGGCGGCGGTTGAGGCCACCGGACCCTCCGGTGCTGTCGTCAGCTGGCCCGCAGCCACGGCCCTGGACGACACCGACGGCGCCCGCACGGTCAGCTGCGACCACCCGTCCGGCGCGACCTACCCGGTCGGCAACACCACGGTGACCTGCACCGCCGACGACACCCACGGCAACACGGGGTCGGCCACGTTCACGGTCACGGTGTTGGACACGACAGCCCCGAGCCTCACGGTGCCGGAGGACATCACGGCCGAGGCCACCAGCCCGGCAGGCGCTGTGGTCGGCTGGTCCACCTCGGCCACCGACCTCGTCGATGGCACCGTCGCGGTGCACTGCACACCCGCATCGGGGACGCAGTTCACCCTCGACCTGCCCACCACGGTGGAGTGCTCCGCCGCTGACGCCCACGGCAACGAGGCGACCGGTTCCTTCGTCGTGAAGGTCCGGGACACCACCGCGCCGGCGCTCCCCGACCTCGCTCCCGTCACGGAGGAGGCGACCGGACCCGACGGCGCCAGCGTGGCCTACTCGGTCGGTCTCGCGTCGGACCTGGTCGACGGTGGCGTCAGCGTCATCTGCGCACCGGCCAGCGGGTCGACCTTCGCCCTCGGCAGCACGACCGTCAACTGCACGGCCACTGACGCCCACGGCAACGAGGGCGAAGGCCACTTCACCGTGAAGGTGCGGGACACGACTGCTCCGGTGTTCAACGACATCTCCGTCCCCACCGCCGAGGCCACCGGGCCGACCGGGGCGCCGGTGTCCTTCGCCGCGACGGCCACCGACCTGGTCGACCCGTCCCCCGCAGTCGTCTGCTCCCCGGCCTCAGGGTCGGAGTTCGCCCTGGGTGCAACCCAGGTGACGTGCACGGCGAAGGACCTGTCGGGCAACTCGGTCGACAAGACCTTCACGGTCAACGTGGCCGACACCACGGCCCCGGTGGTCGGGGCGGTTGCGAGCCAGACCATCGAGGCCACGTCGGCCGCGGGTGCGGCACACAGCTGGGTGGTTCCGACGGCGACGGACATCGTCGACGGGACGCGGCCGGTGACGTGCGACCGGGCACAAGGCTCGACGTTCCCTCTCGGCGACACCATCGTCACCTGCTCGGCGACGGACCTGACCGGCAACACCGGTACGGCTGCCTTCACGGTGACCGTGGTCGACACGACCGCGCCGGCCTTCGGCGGCGTCGCGAACCGCAACGTGACGGCGACGTCGGCGAACGGGGCGGTCGTGACCTACCCGACGCCGCAGGCCACCGACCTGGTCGACGGTGCCACTGCGGTGACCTGCACGCCGGCGAGCGGGAGCACCTTCCCGCTCGGCACCACCAACGTGACCTGCACGTCGACTGACCACGCAGGAAACACCGCCTCGGTGTCCTTCACGGTCACGGTGTCGGTCGGCTGGAGTGGCGTGCTGGCACCGGTCACGGAGGGTGGCGTCTACAAGCAGGGCAGCACCATCCCGGTGAAGTTCGCGCTGACCGGCGCCTCGGCGGGCGTGACGAACCTGCAGGCCACGCTGTGGGTCCGCAAGGTCTCCCCCACGCCGGCGGGTCAGACGGTTGTGGCGGTGTCGACCTCGGCGGCCACCACCGGCAACCTGTTCCGGTACACCGATGGGCAGTACCTGTTCAACCTCAACACCAAGCCGCTCCAGGTCGGAACGTACGAGCTGCGGATCGACCTGGGGGATGGAGTGCCACACACGGTGACCATCACCCTGCGGTGAGCTGAGGGTTGGCGGCGGCCGGAATGCCAGGGGGCTTCCGGCCGTCGTCGCGTCCAGGCGGTATGAGCGTCCAGGCGGTATGAGGACGGGCGGGGACTGCCCGTCAGACGCCGCGTACGGCGCGGACCGGCGCGCGGTCGCCCCGGATGACGGCCACCATGTCGACCACCCGACGGGTGGCGCGCACGTCGTGGGCGCGGAACACCGTGGCACCCAGCCAGGCCGCGACGGCGGTCGCCGCCAGCGTGCCCTCGAGCCGGTCGTCGGCCTCGAGCCCGAGCGACTCACCGACGAAGTCCTTGCGCGACAACGCCTGCAGGATCGGGAAGCCCAGCTCTGCCACCACTGCGGTGTGCCGGAGCACCTCCAGGGAGTGCACGGTCGTCTTGCCGAAGTCGAGCGTGGGGTCGATGAGGATCCGGTCCTGGGGTATGCCGGCCTGCCGGGCCGCGGCTGCACCGTCGGCCAGCGTGCGGAGCACGTCTCGGACGACGTCGAGCGGGTCGGTCCCGTAGGTCACCCGGACCGGGTCGGTGCGCGGCGGGAGCCCACCCGTGTGGGAGCAGACCATCCCGGCGCCGATCTTCGCCGCGACGTGGACGAGCTCGGGATCGTGGCCGGCCCACGTGTCGTTGATGAGGTCGAGGCCGTGCCGGCCCGCCTCCTGCGCCACCTCGGACCGCCACGTGTCGAGGCTGAGGACGAGCTCTGGATAGGTCTCGCGGGCGTGGGCCAGGAAGGGCACGACGCGGTCGATCTCCTCCTGGGGGCCTACCACCTCGCCCTCCTGCCCGGCGCGCACCCCGCCGACGTCGACGATGTCGGCGCCGGCCGCCACCGCAAGATCGAGGGCACGCTTGGCCGACTCGAGGTCGGCGTGCCGGTTGCCGGCGAAGAAGGAGTCGCTGGTGCGGTTGATGATCCCCATGACCGCAGGGCTCGACGCGTCGAAGGTCCGGCCACGCAGGCGCAAGGGTGGCGTCCGGGGCAGGTCGAGGGGGCGCGGCTCGGGGAGGCTCACCCAGCCATCCTCGCACCCGGGTCCGGGGACAGGACCACCCGTGTGGGCCATGCCGTCTGCGCTTGGTACTCAGGCGCGAACCGAGCGCGATGCACCACCATGAGGCATGGCCACCCCCCGCACCACCACGACCACGGCACCGATCCGACGCTGGATCGTCCGCGTCACCATCGGCTCGTTCTCCCTGGCCGCCCTCCTCGGCATCGTCGCTCTCCTCGGCGGAGGCGACTTCGGCGAGACGGAGGGACAGATCCTCCTCACCACCCTGCTGGTCGGCGTCGTCAGCATCGCGGTGCTCTGCTACCTCACGACTGCGGGCCGCAGGTCACAGCCGGTCGGGATCGCGGGTGGTGTGGTCGTCCTCGTCCCCCTGGTCACCGGCTTGCTGCTGATCTGGGCCGACGGGGGTGGTGGGCTCGACGAAGCCCTCGTCAAGACGTTCGCGGTCGGTGGCATCGTCGCAGCCACGCTCGCCCAGACCTGCCTGCTGCTCGCGCCCGGAGAGAAGGCCAACGTCGTGGCCCGACGGATGCTGCTCGGCACCATCGGGCTGGCCGCCCTCCTGGCCGTGCTGACCAGCCTGCTCGTGCTCGGCGTCGACCCCGGCGACGGCTTCTACCGCGCGGTCGGGATCGTCGCCATCCTCGACGTCCTCGGGACGGTGGTCGGGGCGGCCCTGATGAAGTTCGGACCCGGCTCGAGCGACGACCAACGGACCTCCGCAACGACGCTGGACCTGCCGCCGGATGTGGCCGCCGCGCTGGCGGAGCGGGCCGCTGCCACCGGCCGGACCCGCGACGACCTCGCCGCGGACATCCTGCGCACTCACCTCGACACGGCCCAGCCCCAGGACTCGTCGCTCTAGGCGGCGAAGGCTCCCAAGGATTCGGCCAATTGCCCGGTTTCCCGCCGCACCGGTGCGTGGAGGGCCGGGGAACCGGGCAATTGGCCGGTTTCCAGGCGGGGCCGCGAGGACCCGCACGTCCTAGGAGTCGAAGCCGAGGCCAGCTCGGTCGAGGGCCCGCAGCCACAGGTTGCGCCGGCCCTCGTGCCGGTCGGCACTCGCGAGCGCCCAGCGCGTGAGCTGGATCCCGGTGTAGGCCAACGGTTCCGGCGGGAAGGGCAGCGGCTTCTCGCGCACCATCGCTAGCCGGGTGCGCTCGGTCTCCGCGCCGTTGAGCAGGTCGAGCATGACCTGGGCGCCGAAGCGGGTCGCGCCTACACCCAGACCGGTGAACCCTGTCGCATAGGCGACCCGACCGCGGTGGGTGGTGCCGTAGAACGCGCAGAACCGGGTGGAGGTGTCGATGGCCCCGCCCCACTGGTGGCTGAAGCGCAGGCCCTCGAGCTGCGGGAACGTCTCGAAGAAGTGGGTGGCCAGCCGGTCGAACGTCGCGGGCCGCTGGTCCAGGCTGGGCTCGAGACGACGCCCGTAGTGGTAGATCGCGTCGTAGCCGCCCCAGAGGATCCGGTTGTCGGCGGAGAGGCGGTAGTAGTGGAACTGGTTGGCCATGTCCCCGACGCCGGCCCGGCTGGCCCAGCCCAGCGAGTCGAGCTGGGCGTCCGACAGCGGCTCGGTCATGAGGGCGTAGTCGTAGACGGGCACGGTGTGTAGCCGGGTGCGTCGGACCAAGGAGGGGAAAGCGTTGGTGCCCAATGCAACTCGTGGCGCATGGACGACCCTGCCCTCGGCCGTGGTGACGTCGACACCCGACCCGGCGGTCGACAGACCCGTCACCCGCACGCCCTCGGCGATGCGGACTCCCAGCGACTCGGCTGCTCGCGCGAGCCCCCACGCCAGGCGGGCCGGGTCGACGATCGCCGTCTCGCCGGACTGGTAGAGACCGGCGAGGTAGGTCGGCGAGTCGAGGTGGGCTCGCACCGCCTCGCGGTCGAGCAGCTCACCCTCGGACTCCTCGGCCAGCCACTGCACCTGGTGCGGCTCCGTCGCCACGGTCAGCTCACCGGTGCGCCGGAAGACGCACTCGATCCCGTACCTGCGCACGGTCGCCTCGATGCCGTCGAGGTTCTCCAGCCCCAGACGGTGCAACGCGGCATACTCCTGCGGCCATCGGGCGCGGCCGTTGGCCTCGCCGTGCGTCAGGCTCGAGGAGCAGAAGCCACCGTTGCGGCCGGAGGCCGCCCACCCCACCGATCCGGCCTCGAGGACGAGGACGTCGAGCGACGGGTCGGTCTCCTTGGCCAGCAAGGCAGTCCAGAGACCGGAGTACCCTGCACCGACCACGACGAGGTCCGCCTTCAGGTCGGCGGACGAGACACCCCCGAGACCCGGGCGGCGCGCTGGTCGGTCGGGCTGGTCGAGCCAGTAGACGGCCGGCGCGGCCTCGGCCAGCGCGGGATGACCCACCGGCGTCAGGCGTCCGCGCCGGTGTAGAAGGCGTCGGCGACGGTGAGCGCCTCGTCGAGGATGGCCAGTCCCTCACGCACCTCGTCGGCGGTCGTGGTGCACGGCGGCACGACGTGGGTACGGTTGAAGTGGATGAACGGCCACAGCCCGCGCTCCTTGCACGCGGCGCCGAAGTCGTTCATCGGCTTGGCATCCGCACCGCCGGCGTTGAACGGCACGAGGGGTTCGCGGGTGGCCCGGTCGCGGACCAGCTCCAGCGCCCAGAAGGCACCGAGGCCACGGACCTCGCCCACACTCGGGTGGCGCTCGGCCAGGTCGCGCAGACCGGGACCGATGACGTCGGTGCCGAGCGAGCGGGCGTGCTCGACGATGCCTTCTTCCTTGAAGATGTTGATGGAGGCCACCGCCGAGGCGCAGGCGAGCGGGTGACCCGAGTAGGTGAGCCCACCCGGGAACGGCCGCTGGTCGAAGGTCTGCGCGATCCGGTCGGAGATGATGACGCCGCCGAGGGGCACGTAGCCGCTGTTGACCCCCTTGGCGAAGGTGATCAGGTCGGGGGCGACACCCCAGTGGTCGACCGCGAACCACTCACCACAGCGGGCGAACCCGGCCATCACCTCGTCGGCGATCATGACGATCCCGAACTCGTCACACAGGTCGCGGACACCCTGGAGGTAGCCCGGCGGCGGCACCAGGATGCCGTTGGTACCGACCACGGTCTCGAGGATGATCGCCGCGATGGTCTGCGGACCCTCGACGGTGATGAGGTCCCGCAGGTGCTGCAGCGCGCGGACCCCTTCCTCCTGCTCGTCCTGCGCATGAAAGGCCGAGCGGTAGGGGTACGGCCCCCAGTAACGCACGATGCCCGGCATACCCGGCTCCGAAGGCCACCGACGCGGATCGCCAGTCAGGGCAATGGCTCCCGCGGTCGCACCGTGGTAGCTGCGGTAGGCCGCCATCACCTTGTGGCGCCCGGTGTGCAGCCGCGCCATGCGCAGGGCGTTCTCGGTCGCCTCGGCCCCACCGTTGGTGAAGAAGACCCGGTTGAGGTCGCCCGGGGCGAGCTCACTGATGAGCCGGGCCGCCTCGGAGCGCGCGTCGTTGGCAAAGGCCGGGCTGATCGTGGTCAGCCGCCCTGTCTGCTCCTGGATGGCCGCGACCAGCTTGGGGTGCTGGTAGCCGATGTTGACGTTGACCAGCTGGCTCGAGAAGTCGAGGTAGCGCTTGCCCGAGTAGTCGGTGAAGTGGGAACCGAACGCGTCAGCGATCGGCAGCGGGTCGATCAGCCCCTGTGCCGACCAGGAGTGGAAGACGTGGGCCCGGTCGTCACGGCGCACCTGCTCCTCGGTGTTGGTCGTGAAGGCAGTGGCGGTGGTCGTGGTGGCGGCTGGGAGCGTGTCAGTCATCGAGAGTCCTTGGTATGCCGGGTGTTCCGGACAGTCTGGCGGCTTGCGTCAGCGGGTGCGCGGGAAACCGAGGTCGACGCTGGACGTCGCCGGGTCGGGCCAGCGCTGCGTGACGACCTTGCCCCGGGTGTAGAAGTTGATGCCCTCGGGGCCGTACATGTGGGTGTCGCCGAACAGGGAGTCCTTCCAGCCACCGAAGGAGTAGTAGGCCACCGGCACGGGGATGGGCACGTTGATGCCGACCATGCCGACCTCGACGTCGTACTGGAACTGGCGGGCGGCCCCACCGTCGCGGGTGAAGATCGCCGTGCCGTTCGCGTACTGGTTCGAGTTGATGAGGTCTAGCCCGGCCTCGTAGGTGTCGACGCGGACGACCGACAGCACCGGACCGAAGATCTCGTCGGTGTAGACGGTCATCTCGGGGGTGACGTGGTCGAGCAGCGTCGTCCCGAGGAAGAAGCCCTGCTCGGGGTGGTCGCCGGTCCGCCCGTCGACGACGACCGCGGCACCGGCGGACTCGCCGGCGTCGACGTAGCCGGCAACCTTGTCGCGGTGCTCCGCGGTGATCAGGGGACCCATGTCGGAGTCGGGGTCGGTCCCGGCGCCGACGGTGAGCTTGGGCAGGCGTGCGGCGATCGCGTCGACCAGCGGCTGGGCGACGTCACCGACCGCGACGGCCACCGACAGCGCCATGCACCGCTCGCCGGCTGAGCCGTAGGCGGCGGAGACGACCGCGTCGGCAGCCATGTCGATGTCGGCGTCCGGCAGGACGAGGGCGTGGTTCTTGGCGCCACCGAGGGCCTGGACGCGCTTGCCGTTCGCGGTGCCGCGCTCGTAGATGTACCTGGCGATCGGCGTGGAGCCGACGAAGCTGACCGCGGCGACGGCGGGGTGGTCGAGGATCGCGTCGACGGCGACCTTGTCACCGTGGACGACGGTGAAGACGCCGTCGGGCAGGCCGGCCTCCTTCCACAGCTGGGCGAGGAAGAGCGCGGCGGACGGGTCCTTCTCGCTCGGCTTGAGGATGAAGGCGTTACCGCAGGCGATCGCGTTGGCGCACATCCACAGCGGCACCATGGCGGGGAAGTTGAACGGCGTGATGCCGGCGACGACGCCGAGCGGCTGCCGGATGTTGTAGACGTCGACCCCGGTCGCGGCCTGCTCGCTGAACCCGCCCTTGAGGAGGTTCGGCACGCCGGTCGCGAACTCGACGTTCTCGAGACCACGCGCGATCTCGCCCGCGGCGTCGGAGAGCACCTTGCCGTGCTCGGCCGTGATGATGGCGGCGAGCTCCGGCGTGCGCTGGTGCAGGAGCTCGCGAAACGCGAAGAGGATGGCAGCGCGCCGCGACAGGGAGGTATGGCGCCACTCGCGGGCCGCCACGACCGCGGTCTGGACCGCGGCGTCGAGCTCCTCGACGGAGGCCAGGTCGACCTCGGCGGTGACCTCCCCGGTGGCGGGGTTGTACACCGGCGCCGAGCGTCCGGAGCCGCCCTCGTGGAGGCGGCCGTCGATCCAGTGGGAGATGCGCGTCGTCATGCCCCAACCATACGCACCACCGATTGGTGACACAATCTCACTATTGCTATGGTACAAAACATGACCGCCGTCCTCTCCGCCCTCGAGCAACGCCTCGACCACCCCACCGCGAAGGGCCTCGCGCATGCCGTCTCGGCGGCGATCCGGGACGGCGAGCTGGTGGCGGGCGACCGGCTTCCCCCGATCCGGACGGTCGCCGCGCAGCTGGCGCTGTCGCCCACCACGGTGAGCGCGGCCTGGGCGCTGCTCGCGCGGTCGGGTGCCGTCCACGCCGACGGGCGGCGGGGCACCACCATCCTCGACCAGGGCGGGGCCACGGGAGGGCGCTACCGCCAGGCCCTTCGCCACGAGGCGGCCTTCACCCTCGACCTGTCCACGGGGGTGCCCGATCCCGCGCTGCTGCCGTCGCTCGGCGCGGTGCTCGCGCAGCTCACCTCGGCCCCGACGACCGGCAGCTACCTCGACGACCCGGTGCTGCCGGCCCTCGCGGACACCCTTCGCGAGGACTGGCCGTATGCCGCAGCCAATCTGGCCGTCGTCGACGGGGCGATGGACGCGATGGACCTCATCGTGCGGACGACGCTGCGGTTCGGTGACCGCGTCGTGGTGGAGGACCCTGGGTTCCCGCCGCTGGTCGACCTCCTCGAGTCCGTCGGTGTGCAGCTCGTCGGCGTGCCGCTCGACGACGAGGGACTCGAGCTCAGCGCGCTCGAGGACGCCCTGCGCGAGCCGGTGGCCGCCGTCTTCCTCCAGCCCCGCGCCCAGAACCCGGTCGGCGTCACCATCACCACCGCACGGGCCGAGGCCATCGCAGCCCTGCTCGACGGCACCGACACCCTGGTGGTGGAGGACGACTCGGCCGCCGGGCTGTCCGCGGAGGCGCTCGTGAGCCTGGGTCGCTGGCGACCCGAGCACACGGCATACATCCGGTCGTTCTCGAAGTCGCACGGACCGGACCTGCGGCTCGCGGCGCTCAGTGCTCCGGCGGCGCTGCACCGGGCGCTGACCGCCCGCCGCGAACTGGGGCAGGGCTGGTCGAGCCGGCTGCTGCAGCAGGTGCTCCTCGGGCTGCTCACCAGCGAGACCGCCCGCACCGAGGTGGCCCGGGCCTCCGTCACGTATGCCGCGCGGCGGGCGCACGTGGTCGACGCGCTGGCCGCCCGTGGTGTCGTGGTGCCCGGGACCGAGGGGATCAACATCTGGGTGCCGGTGCACGACGAGACCGCCGCGGTCGTCCGGCTCGCCAGCAGGGGGATCGGAGTGGCGGCTGGGGCGCCGTTCCGGCTGGGCGCTGCCGAGGTCGGGGGCACCGACGGGCACGTGCGGGTCACGGTGGGGGCCGCGACCGGGGACCTCGACGCGGTCGCGGACGCGCTGGCCGACGCGGCGCTGGCCGGGGGCCGGCAGGGCCGCGCACGCTGAGCTGCCAGGTCCGGAGCCGGGACGGCGCGAAGGCCGGGCTGCAGGGTTGCCCGGCCTTCGGCCCGCCGCCCGAAAGCGGACGTCTCATCTCCCCCCACCGCGAACGCTAGTCGCGAGGCCGTGACTTCAGGATCCTTCAATTCGCGTATGAGTGGCGTCGAATTGGTTGGGTCGCGGCCCGAACTATGCTGCGATTCAACACATTTCGGACCGCAATCGATTTTGCGACCACCTGCTTCGTGGCGTGTCGTCGCCCTTCCTCCACGGTACTCGCTCCCGGCGGGATGGGAAGGTCTGGAATAGTTGGCGCGCACGCCGGGCGGGTTCGCATAGTGGCCTAGTGCAGTCGCCTTGAAAGCGACCAGAGGGCAACCTCTCGTGGGTTCAAATCCCACACCCGCCGCCCACGAGTCCCAGCTTTGTCGGGTCATGCAGGAACGTTGACCCTCGCTCGACTTCATCACCCGAGCGAGGGTCAACCTTGGTGCCAGACCCGATGGAGCTGGGGACGGGGCGAAAGCTCGGGCGGGTCGCTGACCAGCGGGTTTGTGCGAATCATGGGTTAGGGTCGAAGCCCCGACCGAAGGATGCGAACCATGGCAAAGCTCTCGTTCCTCGCCGGTCTCGCTGCGGGCTACGTGCTCGGGGCGAAGGCCGGTCAGAAGCGCTACCAGCAGATCAAGACCCAGGCCGACCGCGTCTGGGGCAGCGAGCCCGTGCAGGCGCGGGTCGACACCGTGAAGCAGGCGGTCAAGGAGCAGGCGCCCGTCGTCGCGGCCAAGCTCGGCGACGCGGCGAAGACCGCGGGTGCCAGCGCCCGCGAGCGCTTCACCGGTGAGGATCTCCCCGAGACCCTGCACCGGGGGACCGACGGTCGGCTGCACGCCGACACGACCGGGTTCGGCCCGGGCCCCGGCAAGCTCCCCTGACCACGAGACCTCAGCTTTATCGGGTCCTGGGACAAAGGGCGGCTTCACCCGGAAACCTTTCCCGGGTGAAGCGGACACTTCTCCCTAGACCCGATAAAGGTGGGACGGGCGCGCAGCACGAAACGGCACGGCATACGAGGTCTTGTATGCCGTGCCGTTCCTGTGTTGCTGGGCTCAACGGCGTCGCCGAGAAGGTCGGGCCTGGCGCGTGCTGGGAACCCCTGACCAGCACCTTCCTCGACCTGACCTACTCGGCGACGCGCCCCGAGGGGCGGGACGGCAGCACGCCCCCACGACCTGCCGTCCGGTCCGCTGGCACCCCTGTGCCCAGCGGCCCTCCATCTGCCTGACCCGTCGCCCCCTGCGACGGATCCTGCATGACACGAGGCTTCCTTTCGTTGTGCCCACCTTGTCCCCCGACCAGGTCTGACAGTGGACAAGAGCGGGGGCGCCGGACCCTGATACATCCCCGCCGAAAGTTTTTTCCGGACCAGAATCTCGGGGCTGTCCGGTATCACCCGACCCGTCGGCTTCTCCTGTCAGATGAAGCGATCCCTCACTACGCTGAACACTGCACTTCGTGGTCGGCACCACCTCAGGAGAACCAATGGCCGCATCGACTCCCCCGCCGCCGTCAGGGCCGGGGCCCACGCCCTCGGTCGCGATCCCGCGCTCGGCGGCCCGGCGCCTCGACGTGCGCGTGCTCGACCCCGCGAAGGCGGTGCGCCTCGACGGTGACGACGCCCTGGAGCCGACCTTGTATGCCGGCAACCGACTGCTCGTGCGTGGCCTCGCCACCCGTTCGGCGCAGGGTCCGATCAGCTCGTTGTCCGCGATCGCCGAGCGGCTGGGCTACTCGGTCGAGACGCGCCGCGACGAGCGGTTCGAGGCGTTGGTCGAGCAGTACGAGCTCGGCGCGCAGGTCGACGAGGCGGTCTCGACGATGGTCGAGTTCCGGCCGCTCCCGAACCGGCCGGTCGTCGCTCCCGACGCCTGGCTGATCCTCCAGACCTTGCGCGCCGAGGACCCGGAGTCGGCCAAGGCCGTCAGCCTCAGCCACATCGTCACCGCGGCCGGCTACGGCTCGGGCGTGGGTTACGGCTCAGGGGTGGGTTACGGCTCAGGAGTCGGCTACGGCTCGGGCGTGGGTTACGGGTCCGGGGTCGGCTACGGCTCCGGAGTCGGTGACGACGAGGTCGCCATGCCCGGCGGTGGACCGTCGCCGCGCCTACCCGTGGTCTGGGCCGCGCCGGCGCCCGCGCCCACCCAGAAGTCGGGGCCCGTCGTGGCCCTGCTCGACACCGGGCTGGGCCAGCACCCGTGGTTCGCCGACCGCGTCATCCGTGACGTGGAGGTCGACGGGTTGCCGATCGGTCTGCGGTTCACCCCCGCCGACGACCCCGAGCTGACCGGGTGCACCCTCGACCGCGTCAACGGCGTGCTCGACCCGCTGGCCGGGCACGGCACCTTCATCGCGGGCGTGGTGCGCCAGCACTGCCCCGATGCCGTCCTGATGATCGTCCCGGTGATGCACGGTGACGGCGTCACCGACGAGGCGTTCCTCGTGGAGACGCTGAGCCTGCTCTACGTGCGCCAGCTGCTGGCCCACTCCGGCAGGGGCAAGGGGCCGGCCGTCGACGTGCTGTCGCTCTCGCTGGGCTACTACCACGAGACCCCGGGCGCCTTCGACGACGAGCCGGCCTTCTCCAGCGTGCTGCGGGCGCTCGCCAGCACCGGGGTGGCGGTGGTCGCCGCGGCCGGGAACGGCGGCACCAACCGGGAGTTCTACCCCGCGGCGTTCGCCGTTGCGGGCGGCTACGACCACCCGATCACCAGCGTCGGGTCGCACAACCCCGACGGCCACACGGTGTCGATCTACTCCAACACCGGGTCCTGGGTGACGGCCTACCGCTGCGGCACGGCCGTGGTCAGCACCATGCCGACGACCTTCGACGGCAGCCTGCGGCCGGTGATCGCCCAGCCAGCGGGACACGACCCGGCCCGGGGCTCGTGCGACCCTGACGACTACTCGAGCGGGTTCGGGCTGTGGAGCGGCACGTCGTTCGCGGCGCCGGCCTACGCCGGGGACGTCGCGGCGACCATGGTGGAGCACGAGTGCTCCGACGACGCTGACGTGAAGACCAGGCTCGACCTGCTCGGCCGGGTCCGCGCCGCGATCGCGGAGCGCACCTCGCTCAAGGGGCGCCGGGCCGCCAAGGAGGGAGAGCGGTGATGCACGCAGAAGGAGGCACCCGCAGCCTTGCCGAGCTGGCCGCCAACGCGTTCAGCGACTACCGCGACGGCCGTCCCGAGGCGATGTCCGAGCTGGTCGACAGCACGACCTCGCTGCTCTGGCACACCGCCCGCGCCCAGGGACTCTCGGCCGCGCAGGCCGAGGACGTCGTCCAGAACACCTGGCTGTCACTCGTGCAGCACGCATCGGGGATCACCGACCCCCGGGGCGTCCTGAAGTGGCTGCTCACGACCACCCGCCGCGAGGCGTGGGCGGTGTCGAAGAAGTCGCGGCGCGAGGACGTGCGCGAGGACATCGGCGATGCGATGCCCGAGGTCCCGACGACGGGCGACGAGCCCGCCGACGCCGTGGTCCGCAGCCAGGAGCAGGGTCTGCTCTGGCGCCACTTCAAGGACCTGCCCGAGCGCTGCCAGCAGCTGCTCCGGGTCATCGCCCTCGCCGAACGGCCCGACTACGTCCAGGTCGCCGATGCGCTGGGCATGCCGGTCGGCAGCATCGGACCGACCCGGGGTCGGTGCCTCGCCAAGCTCAAGCTGGCCCTGCTCGGCGACCCCGGGTGGGCGACGTCATGACCGCCGAACACGACCTGGACGCCCTCGCGGCAGAGCCCATCGACGAGCAGGACCTGCGGGCCCTGGCGACCCTCCGGTCCATCCTGCAGGCGAGCGACCCGGTGCCGAGCGACCTCGCCGAGCGCGCCAAGTTCGCGATGTCGGTCGCCGCGCTGGAGGCCGAGATCGCCGAGATCACCACGACCACGCCCGAGCTGGCCGGGGTCCGCTCGACCGACTACGACCGGGCCGGCACGATCACCTTCTCCAGCGAGCAGCTCAGCGCGATGATCACGATCGAGCTGGTCGAGGGGACCAACGCCCGGCTGAGCGGGTGGGTGACCACCGGCCCGACGCACATCGAGCTGCGGGAGCGCTCGCGCACCCAGGAGACCACGACGGACGACGCGGGTCGGTTCACGTTCACCTCGGTGCAACGCGGGCTCGTCCACCTCGTCATGCGCCGGCTCGACGACCCGCAGAGCCGCCCCGTCATCACGCCAGCCATCGAGATCTGAGGGACGACATCGAGGTTGCTGACCGCCAGGTCGCCGAGCTCTTGGCCCGAGCGCGGAACCTCAACGAGATCGGCAGGTTCCGCGACGCCGAGCGCTCGCTCCGTCGCGCCCTGACGCTGTCCGACGACCTCGACGAGCCCGACCGGGTGCCGACCCGCGCCCGGCTGCTCATCACCCTGGCCTGGCCGACCCTGGCCTTGCACGGGCTCGACCAGGCCCTCGAGATGCTGCAGGAGTCGCGGGCCCAGCACGACTCGCCCCGGCTCCGGGCGCTGAGCTGGATCCAGGAGGCGGTGGTGCACGTCTCCTGCCAGGACTGGCGCTCGGCCCTGGCCGCCCTCGACAAGGTGGGTGACGGACACTCCCTCCTGACTCCTGGCGAGGAGGTGGCGTCCCGCATCAACGGCGGGCTGGCGCACCTGTCGCTGCTCGAGCTCGGCCCGGCGCGAGCCGACCTGGAGACCGCCCTGCGAGTCTGCGTCGAGCACGGGCTGGCCGAGCAGGAGTTCAAGGTCCGCCACAACCTCGGGTGCCTGGAGTACTACGCGGGCCGGCTCCCCCAGGCGATCGAGCTGATGCGCGAGGCCGACGAGATGTCGGTGCCGGTCGGTCGGGTCCGGGCGCAGCACGACCTGGCCCTGGTGCTGCTGGAGGTCGGGCTGCTCGACCAGGCCCGCGAGACCCTCAGCCGCGCCCTCGACGAGACGCGGCGCGACGGCCACCGCCTCGAGGAGGCCGACCTCCGGCTCGACCTCGCCACGACGGCGATGCTGCGCGACGACCTCTCGACCGCGCGTGAGCACCTCGACGCCGCGGTGGCGGCCTTCCGCGCCCGTGGAGCCACCGAGCGCCAGCGCAGTGCCGCCCTGCTGCGCGCCTCGGTCTCCCTGGCCGAGGGAGTGGTGCCGCGCGGCCTCAACCGCACGCTCGCGCCGTGGCTCGACGTCGCCCGGCCGGTCACGCCCGACGAACGCCTCGCGGCGCGGGTCCACGTCGAAGCCCTGTTGTTGAGGGGGCAGGTCGACGACGCCGGGTATGCCGTGCAGAGACTCAGCGGCCGGGTGCGCCAGGGCTTCGCCGCCGACATGCACGACCGGCTCCTTGTCGCGAAAGTCGCTGCGGCACAGGGCAACACCGTCAAGTCGCGGCGCGCGGTACGTGCCGCGATGAACCGGTTGACGGAGCGGCAGGCGCCGAGCCAGAGCGTCGAGATCCGGTCCGCCCTGGCCCTGCACGGTCGGCGGCTCGCCGACTTCGACGTCAACGACGCGCTGGCGAGCGGGTCGGCGCCCCGGGTCTTCGACGCGGTCGAGCGCTGGCGGGCGGTGTCCCACCGCCTCCCGCTGCTCTCCGCACCGCAGGACCAGCGGTCGGCGGAGCTGCTGGCCGAGCTGCGCCAGGCCCGCCGCGAGGGCGTGACCACCGGCCAGGAGGGTGCCCGGCAGCGCGCCCGCGCGGCACGCCTCGAGTGGGAGGTCAGCCGACTCGACTGGACGCGCGTGGAGCAGGACGACGTCGCGGCGGCGGGCGCTCCGCTCGGGCACGGCACCACCCGCGACCTGCTCCGGGCCCGCGGCGAACAGGCCCTCGTGTGGGTGGCCCAGGAAGGCGAGGAGTACGTCCTGGTCGTCGGCGAGCAGGGCAGCCGGCTGCACCACATTGGCCCGGCCGCGGAGGTCGCCGCCCTGGCCGACCGGCTCACCCGCGACCTGCGGGCGCACGCCTTCGCCAGCACCAACCCGACGATGGAGGCCGCCGTGGGACGCGCGGTCGCCGGCTCCGTCGCAGCGCTCGACCAGCGGCTGCTCTCCGACCTCCGCCTCGGCGACGGGCCGGTCGTGGTCGTCCCGGGCCGCACCCTGATGGCGGTGCCGTGGGGCATGCTGCCCAGCCTCGCGGGTCGCCCCGTCACGGTGGCCCCGTCGGTGACCCGATGGGCCACCCCCCTGCTCTCCGCCGGCCCGAGGATCGACGGTGCGCTCGCCGTCACGACCCTGACCGGCCCCCGGCTGCTCCGAGCGGGGGCCGAGGCCGCCGCCGTCGCCCAGACCTGGCGGTCGGTCGGCGCGGACACCGAGGGACACTCGGCCGCGACGGCCCAGTCGGTGCGGGACGCCCTGGTCAGTGGTGGCGTGGTGCACATCGCCGCGCATGGCGCCCACGAGCCGCAGAGCCCGTGGTTCTCCTCGCTGCACATGGCCGACGGTCCGGTCTTCGCCCACGAGCTCCCGCGACCGGCCACCGCGCCGCACGTCGTGCTCTCGGCCTGCGACGTCGGCCGGCTCGACCCCCGACCGGGCGACGAACCGCTCGGTCTCACCGCCGCCCTGCTGGCGCTCGGGGTGCGCAGCGTCGTCGCCCCGGTCGCGCCGGTGTCAGATGTCGTGGCGGAGCAGGCGATGGTGGCCTACCACCAGCAGCTCGCGTCAGGTCGGACCGCCTCCGAGGCCCTGGCCGCAACCCTCGCAGAGCACCCGGCCGCGGGGGCCTTCTGCCTCTTCGGCACCGACTGGCGACCCGACCCCTCTCAGATCCAGAGGGCCGGGTCCTTGAACATCGCCTCGTAGGGGTCCTCGGTCCCGTGCGGGAACCGGACTGTCGCGGGGATCCCGGTGGCGACCGCCCCGGCCGGGATGTCCTTGACCACGACCGAGTTCGCGCCGATCTGCACGTCGTCGCCGATGTGGACCGGGCCGAGGATGCGGGCGCCCGCGCCGATGGTGACGCGGGAGCCCACCGTGGGGTGTCGCTTGACCCGCTGCATCGACCGGCCGCCGAGGGTGACGCCGTGGTAGAGCATCACGTCGTCACCGACCTCGGCGGTCTCGCCGATCACGACGCCCATGCCGTGGTCGATGAAGAACCGGTGACCGATCACCGCGCCGGGGTGGATCTCGACGCCGGTCACCGAGCGCACGAAGGTCATGACGACCCTCGCCACCGGCTTGGTCCACCCGCCGCGCAGCCACAGCCGGTGGGCGAACCGGTACGCCCAGATCGCGTGCAGCCCAGGGGCGTTCAGCGCCACGTCGACCCGCGAGGTCGCGGCCGGGTCGCGCGCGATCGCGGCGTCGAGGTCGTCGACGATGCGATTGCGTGCGCGCCTGGCGTAGAGAGCGAGGGTCATCGGGTTCCGTTGCGGCAGAAGGGTTGTGGCGGGTTCAGGTGCGCTCGGCCATGGTCAGTCGGTCAGTCGAGCAGGTCGGAGAAGAGGATCGTCGAGAGGTAGCGCTCACCGAACGACGGGATGATGACGACGATGGTCTTGCCGGCGTTCTCGGGGCGGGTCGCGACCTGGTTGGCCGCCGCGAGCGCCGCGCCCGACGAGATGCCCACCAGCAGGCCCTCCTCCTTGGCGGCCCGCTTGGCCCACTCGACTGCCGTCTCGGCGTTGATGTCGATGACCTCGTCGTAGATGTCGCGGTCGAGGATCTCGGGGACGAAGTTCGCGCCGATGCCCTGGATCTTGTGCGGGCCGGGCTGTCCGCCGTTGAGGATCGGCGACTCCTCGGGCTCCACCGCGATGATCTGCACCCCGGGCTTGCGCGACTTCAGGACCTGACCGACGCCGGTGATGGTGCCGCCGGTGCCGATCCCCGCGATGACGATGTCGACCTGGCCGTCGGTGTCCTTCCAGATCTCCTCCGCGGTGGTCTTGCGGTGGATCTCGGGGTTGGCCTCGTTGGCGAACTGCTTGGCGAGGATGCCGCCGCGCTCGGCCGCGACCTCCTCCGACTTGGCCACGGCACCCTTCATGCCCAGGGCGCCCTCGGTCAGGATCAGCTCGGCGCCGTAGGCGCGGAGCAGCGCACGCCGCTCCTTCGACATGGTCTCCGGCATGGTGAGGACGACGTTGTAGCCGCGGGCGGCGCCGACCATGGCGAGCGCGATCCCGGTGTTGCCGGACGTCGCCTCGACGATGGTGCCACCGGGCTTGAGCGCCCCGGCCGCCTCGGCGGCGTCGATGATCGAGACGCCGATGCGGTCCTTGACCGAGGAGGCCGGGTTGTAGAACTCGAGCTTCCCGGCGACGATCGCGTCGCTGTCGATCAGCCGGTTGATCCGCACCAGCGGGGTGTTGCCGATGAGCTTGGTGACATCGTCATAGATGGGCATGCGAGCTTCCTTGCGTCGGTATGCCGCGGGCGAGCCGTGGCGCGAGGTCGTGGGCTGTCGTCGGGTTCAGCGAACCCGACGTTATGCATATTCCAACAGATCGTTATGCACCTTGGCAACGAACGCCCGGCAGGCGGGCACCCGGTGGACGCCGCGGGGTCCTCGGAGGCAGCCACGCGGCATACCCCGGCCTGGCAGGGGGGCCGCGACTCACCTTTGATGCTCCTCACACAGACGGTAAGCAGGCGCTTACTGGCCAGTAGAGTGACGATCATGTCTGCGCTCCAGATCGTCGCGCTCGTCGTGTGCCTCGCCGTCGCCCTCACGGGTATCGCCTTGTTCGCGCGGGTGATCGGTGAGTTCCTCGCCGTCTTCCGCCTCGGCCAGCCCGATGCCACCCGCACCGGCGACAAGGGCACCCGCACCGTGACGCTGCTGCGCGAGTTCCTCGGCCACACGCGGATGTCGCGGCTGCCGGTCGTCGCGGTGGCGCACTGGTTCACGATGATCAGCTTCGGGGTGCTGTTCTTCACCCTGCTGAATGCGTTCGGACAGCTGGTCAAGGCGGACTTCACGCTGCCGGTGATCGGGCACTTCTTCCTCTACGAGTGGGTCACCGAGTTCTTCGCGTGGACCGGCCTGGTGGGCATCGTCGCGCTGATGGTGATCCGGCAGAAGAACCACCCGCGCTCGGCCGCCGGCGAGGGTGGTCGGCGGTCGCGGTTCTTCGGGTCGACCTTCTGGCAGGCCTACTACGTGGAGCTGACCATCCTCGGCGTCACGATCTGCATCATCACCCTGCGGGCGCTGGAGTACGCGCTCGACTTCAACGGCGGCACCCAGGGCTTCTCCGGCGTCGGTCACGCCGACGCGCTGCACTACCCGCTGACCGGCTGGCTCGGCGCGATGGTCAAGGGCTGGTCGGTGTCGCGCCTCGAGGACGTCATCGTGGTCGTCGCCGCGGTGAAGATCCTCATCTCGTTCGCGTGGATGATCACCATCTCGCTGCAGCCGACGATGGGGGTCGCGTGGCACCGCTTCCTGGCCTTCTTCAACATCTTCCTCAAGCGGCACGCCGACGGCCGCACCTCGCTCGGCGAGCTCCAGCCGCTCATGGTCAATGGCGAGCCGGTCGACTTCGAGAACATCGAGGACCTCGACGAGGACGCCGCGCTCGGGGTCGGCAAGGTCGAGGACTTCACCTGGAAGGGCCTGCTCGACTTCACCACCTGCACCGAGTGCGGCCGCTGCCAGTCCCAGTGCCCCGCGTGGAACACCGACAAGCCGCTGTCGCCCAAGCTGCTCGTGATGGCGCTGCGCGACCACGCGCACGCCAAGGCGCCGTGGCTGCTCGCCACCGAGGGTGACCGCTCGGGTCTCGGCGAGGGCGCTGCTGCGCTGGCCGAGGTGCCGCTGATCGGCGACACCGGCTACGACATCACCAACCCGCTGGCGGCGTACAACCCGCACGGACCCGACGCCGTGATCGACCAGGACGTGCTGTGGTCCTGCACCACCTGTGGCGCCTGCGTCGAGCAGTGCCCGGTCGACATCGAGCACGTCGACGCGATCGTCGACATGCGCCGCTACCAGAACCTCATCGAGAGCGCGTTCCCGAACGAGCTCAACGGCCTGTTCAAGAACCTCGAGAACAAGGGCAACCCGTGGGGGATGGCCGCCCGGGCCCGGCTCGACTGGGCCAAGGACCTGCCGTTCCCGGTGAAGATCCTGGGCCAGGACGTCGAGTCCGCCGACGACGTCGACTACCTGTTCTGGGTCGGCTGCGCCGGCGCCTACGAGGACCGCGCCAAGAAGACCACCCGCGCCGTCGCCGAGCTGCTCGACCAGGCCGGGGTGTCGTTCGCGATCCTCGGCGACGGCGAGTCCTGCACCGGCGACTCCGCCCGACGGGCCGGAAACGAGTTCCTCTTCCAGATGCTCGCCGCCCAGAACGTCGAGACCCTCAACGAGGTCGGCGCCACCAAGATCGTCGTCACCTGCGCGCACTGCTTCAACACCATCAAGAACGAGTACCCGCAGCTCGGCGGCAAGTACGAGGTGGTCCACCACACCCAGCTGCTCAACCGGCTGGTCCGCGAGAAGAAGCTCGTCCCGGTCGCCCGTCCCGCCGACGTGCCCGGCAAGTCCTCGAACAAGGACGTCGCCTCCACCGCCGAGACGGTGACCTACCACGACCCCTGCTACCTCGGCCGGCACAACGGTGTCTACGCCCCGCCGCGCGAGCTGATCGGCGCCCTGCCCGGGGTCGAGCTGCGCGAGATGGAGCGCACCAAGGAGAAGTCGTTCTGCTGCGGTGCCGGCGGGGCGCGGATGTGGATGGAGGAGAAGCTGGGCACCCGGATCAACACCAACCGCACCGAGGAAGCCATCGGCACCGGCGCCGAGCGGATCGCGATCGGCTGCCCCTTCTGCCGGGTGATGATGTCCGACGGCCTGACCGCCGCCCAGTCCGAGGGCAAGGGCGCGGACGTCGAGGTCGTCGACGTCGCCCAGATGCTGCTCGCCGCGGTCAAGCGCCGCGACGACGGCCAGCCCACCGAGCCCGAGCCGACCGAGCCCACTCCCGACCCCGAGCCGCGCGAGCCGCAGCCCGTCGCCTAGCTCCCCTTCGAGCAACCTTTGCTAGCAAACGTTGCTCGTTCCCGGACACCCTGCAACCTATCCGCGTTCAAGGAACCCTTGCTAGCAAAGGTTCGTCGCGACAGGGGGTATGCCGCGGGGCTGGCTGTGGGGGTCAGCGCGGGGTGTCGGCGCGGCTGACGGCTGCGTCGTCGAGCACGCGGGCGTCGGCGCGGGTCGGCGCCGCGCCGCCCAGGGCGGCCGGCCACCACCACGCGTGGGCCGGGTCGGCCGGTGGCTGCGGGTAGCGCGCGACCAGCTCGTCGACCATCGCGCTCAGTCGGTCGTGCAGTCGGGCGGTGAGGGCTTCGGCATCCTCGCCGGACAGCGGGACGAGGGGCGCCCCGACGACCACCTCGACGGCCTTGCCACGCCGCAGCGAGTAGCGGCCGTCGACGGTGAGGATCCGGTGGATGCCCCAGTGCGCGACCGGGACCAGCGGCGCGCCGGTCGCCAACGCCAGGTAGGCCGCGCCTCGGCGCAGGTCCACGGCGTCCTTCACGACGAAGGCCCGTCCGATGGTCGCCTCGGGGTAGACCCCCACCACCTGGCCGGACCGCAACGCGCGCAGTCCCTGCCTGGCGGCCAGCTCACCGTGCACCCGGTCGACGGGGATGTGGGCCATGCCGCGCATCAGCGGTCCCGACAGGCGCGACCGGAACACCGACTCCTTGGCCATGAACCGCACCAGCCGCCCGCGCTGCACCGCCGCCAGCCCGACGAACATGAAGTCGAGGAAGCTGCTGTGGTTGGCCGCGACGACCACAGCACCGGCTGCGGGCAGGTGCTCGATGCCGGACACCCGGATGCGCAGCCCCAGCGCCCGGAACAGGGCGCGGCACAGCCGGATGACGACGCGGTAGGTGAAGTCGGGCACGGTTGTCATTCGTGGTCGCGCGCCCACTGGTTGTCGCTCAGGCGATCTCGACCATCAACGCGGCGAGCTTGGCACGCGACGCGATCTCGAGCTTGCGGAAGATGTGGCTGAGGTGGGCGTCGACCGTGCGCGGTGACACGAACAGCTGCTCGGCGATCTGGCGGCTGGTCAGCCCCTCGGCGACCAGCTCGGCGACGGCGCGTTCGGCCCGGGTCAGCACCCGCAACGGGGTCGGCGCCTGCTCCACCGAGTCCTGGCTGCCGAGCAGGCCGGTCACCGCGGCCACCCCGGCGGCGGTCAGCTGGCCGGCCGACACCCAACCCGCGGGGCAGTCCTTCGGCGAGCCCGCGGCATACGGCACGCCCGGGCGCTCGCGCCCGACCGCGCGGCGACTGGCGCGCAGTGCCTCGGCCGCCCCGGCGATGGACCGGTATGCCGCCGTGCCCGACTCCGCGGCGATCGCCGCCAACCCGTCGAGGGCGTCGGCCGCACGCAACGGGAGGGGCACCTCGACGGCCCGGCGCAGCACCGACAGGTAGGACGGTCGGGCCTGGGCGGGTTCGCCGAGGGCCATCAGGGCGTCAGCCACGAGCAGCCTGGCCTCGACGGCGTCGCGGCCGAGCTTGCTGCTGTCGGCGAGCACGACGATGTCGGCGGCGCGACCGGCGGCGCGGGTGGCATCGCCCTCCGCGAGCAGCTGGCGCGCGTCCTGGAGCTGCACGACGAGACGCACCGCCCACGGCAGCGCCTCGGTGTCGACCTTGAGCCCCGGTCCACCGGCGACCATGCGGTGCACCGTGTCGGCGAGCAGCGCGATGCGATCCTCGCGGATCTCCTCGGCCTGCGAGCGGGCGAAGGTCGCCAGCGAGGCGGCTTCGACGAGCCGGCCCTGCTCCCAGGCGATCTTGGCCTGGAGGGTGCGGGCCGACAGCGCGATCCAGAGCTCGTCCTCCGGAGGCGAGTCGACAATCAGGGTGGCGAGCTCCTCGGCCTCGGCGAAGTCGCCGGCCGAGACGCAGACGTCCATCAGGGTGCGCCGCACCTGGCGGATGACGTAGGGGTCGCCGCCCCCGAGGTCGAGCGTGCGTTCGGCATCGCGGCGAGCTGACAGGAGGTCGCCCGCGTCGAGGTGCATCTCGGCGCGGATCGCGGCGTTCCGGGCCAGCTCGAGGTCACGGGTCGCGGTGTCGAGCGCGGAGGCGTGCTCCTCCGCGCGATCGAGGAGCCGCAGCCCTTCGTAGGTGCCACGCACCTCGGAGGCGCAGATGCCGGCCCGGCGGGCGAGCTGCGAACCGATGATCGGCGGGCCGTCACCGCTGGCGAGCGCGGCGTCCATCATGTCGAGCGCCTCACGGGCCCGCATCGCGGCGGACAGCGAGGGGAAGGCCCGGTTGGCGATGGCGTAGCCACGCGGTCGGGTCGCCTCGACGGCGCAGGCCTGGCGCACCGTGGAGTCGACGAGGGCGAGCTGGCTGAGGAACGGTTCGTCGGCCGACCCCGCGTTCACTGCCTTGGGCACCACACGGTCGGCCCAGGTGAGGAGTCCTTCGAGGGCCTTCTCCGCGTCGTCGGTCTCGCGGGCCAGGAGACGTCCGGCCTCGCGCATCGGGGGCAGCAGGTCGAACCGTCCGTCCGGCTGCACCTCGACCAGGCTGCGCCGAGCCAGGGCGGCCGCGAGCTGGACTGCCTGCGGGCGCCCCACGCCACACACGTCGGCCAGGACGTCGAGGCCCACCGGGCGACCGATGACGGCCAGCCGGCGGAAGCACGCCTGCTGCGCCGGGTCGAGCAGGTCGTAGGAGGTGCGGACGGCGTCGGCAAGGGTGTTGGTCGGGGAGACGTCGCTGACCCCGACGAGGGCGATCTGGACCGCCAGCTGCTCGATCAGTGAGGGCAGCCCACCACTGGCGCGCAACAGTCCCCGCAGGATGCTGTCGTGCTGGTCGAGGTCGACCGAGTGCCCTCCGGCGGCCGCGACCCGGGCGAGCAGCAGCTCGATGGCCGGCCCCTCCAAGGGTTGCCGCGCCGTCGGCACCGGGAGTGGGGGCACCCGGAGCACCCGCTCGTGCGGTCGCCCCGAGACCGTGGTCGCGGTGCACAGGAGGCGCCAGTCCTCGGCGTCCTCGACCAGGTCGTTGAGCAGCTCGCCCAGGCCTTCGATGGCGTCCACGCCGTCGAGCACGAGCAGGGTCTGGCGACCGTCGAGCGCCCGCTTGAGGGCCAGCGTCGGCGAGTCACCGGGAGCCACCTCGGCATCGAGGGCGTCGAGGCAGGCGGTCACGAGGGAGTCGACGTCCGCTTGCTGGTAACCGGTGACCCAGGCGACCGCACCCTCACCGCTGGCGGTGTGCCGGGCGACGAGCGTCTTCCCGCATCCCGGGGCGCCGGTCAGCGTCACCCACCGGTTGCTGCTGAGCAGGAGCCGAAGGCGTTCGAGGACGTCGTCACGACCCACGCACGGAGTCAGCACCCCGACAGGTTATCCCGTCCGTCAGGGGGAATATCGGTGGTTTCACCGATGCCCGCCCCGGCCCCGCTCCGCCACTCTTGTGGCAACGGAGATCGCGGGATCCGAGGTCACGTGAGGCGCGGAGGGGCGCTTCCCGAGATGGCGGAACTGGGATTGGCAGACCGGGGGGTCATGCCGAAAGGCCGGGTGTGGGTCCGGGGGGACACCACACCCGGCCTTCATCCGTCTCCGAGGAGGATCGGGATCGGTCGGTCAGGGGCTGCTGTCAGGCGAGGCCGGCCTTGGTCAGGAACTCCTTGGCGACCGTGTCGGCGTCCTTCTTGTCGACGACGACCTGCGTGAGCAGGTCGGACAGCGTGGCCGTGTCGAGCTTGGCCGAGACCGCGTTGAGGGCACCCTCGATGGTCGGGTTGCTCTTGCTCTTGGTGATCAGCGGCACGACGTTCTGCGCGGCATACATGTTCTTCGGGTCCTCGAGCGCCACGAGGTCGTTCGCCGCGATGCTCGGGTCGGTGGTGAACAGGTCACCGGCGTCGATCTGGCCGTTCTTCAGGGCAGCGAGCGTGAGCGGGCCACCGGCGTCGAGCGGGCGGAACGCCTTGAACTCCAGGCCGTAGATCTTCTTGAACCCGGGAATGCCGGTGTCGCGGGTCTTCCACTCCGGCGGTCCACCGACGGTGAGCTTGTCGGCCTTGCCGGCGAGGTCGGCGATCGACTTCACACCCAGCTCGTCAGCGCGCGACTTCTTCATCACGAGGGCGTCCTTGTCCTCGGCCGCCGACTTGTCAAGCACGGTCAGCGTGGCCGGGACGGAGGCCTTGAGCTCGGTGTAGACGGCCTCGGCATCGGTGCCGGTCTGGCCCTTCTTGAAGTAGTCACGCAGCACGCCGGTGTACTCGGGGATGAGGTCGATCGACCCGTCCTGGAGCGCCGGGATGTAGGCCTCGCGGGCGCCGATGTTGAGCTTCTTCTCGACCTTGACGCCCTTGGCCTCGAGGGCCCCGGCGTAGATCTCGGCGAGCAGCGCGCTCTCGGGGAAGTCGGCCGAGCCGACCTTGATGGTGCTGCTGGCAGCCCCGCCCGAGCTCGAGCTGGAGGTGGTGGCAAGCGGGTCGCCACCGGAGTTGCCGCACGCAGCGGTGGCCATGAGGGCCGCCGCCGTGGCGATGGTCAGGGTGATCTTGGTGAGCTTCACGGTCCCGCTCCTACTGTTGATCAGGGGGTTTGAGGATCAACCGTACGTGTCGTCGACGGAATGTCTACATCAAGGGGGGTATTACCTAGGTTACGGTTCGGTGACCGCCTGCGGGACCCGCGAGCGGGTCCGGCGCCGCGGCCGGTGAGCCCCGGCGAGACGACGTAGCGCTGCACCACGGCGAGCAGCAGGTCGACCACGAGGGCGAGGACGGCGACGAGCAACGCACCGCCGGCCATCTGGGGGTAGTCGCGGATCTTCTGCCCGTCGATGAGGAACCGCCCGAGCCCGCCGGTGCCGGCCACCGCGGCCAGCGTGGCGGTGGCGATCACCTGGAGGGTCGCCGAGCGGAACCCGGAGAGGATCAGCGGCAGCGCGTTGGGGACCTCGACCTTGCCGAGGACCTGCATGCCGGTCATGCCCATGCCCTTGGCCGCATCACGCGCGGCGGGGTCGACACCCTCGACCCCGGCATAGGCCCCGGCCATGAGCGGCGGGATCGCCAGCACGATGAGGACGATGAGGCTGGGCACGAGGAACGCCGAGTCGCCCTTGAGCTTGGGGAAGAGCCACAGCACCATGAGGTAGAGCAGGCCCAGGCTCGGGATCGCCCGGGCGGCGCCGGCGAGGTTGACGACGAAGAACCGGCCGCGACCGGTGTGGCCGATGGCCAGCCCCAGCGGGATGGCGATGAGGCAGGCGACGAACAGCGAGATCGCGGAGTACCAGAGGTGGGTCAGGGTCTGGCCCGGGATGCCGTCGGAGCCCGACCAGTTGAGCGGGTCGGTGAGCCAGGTGATGACGCCGTTCATGCGCGGCCTCCCGTCGCCCGCTGCCACGGCGTGAGCAGTCGCGCCAGGAGGATGATGATGCCGTCGAAGAGCAGGGCGAGCACGACGCAGCCGATGATGCCGACGACCAGCGGGTCGTAGAAGTCGCGGTTGAACCCGTCGCTGAACAACAGCCCGAGCTGCTGGACCCCGATGATGGTGCCGACACTGACGATGCTGACGTTGCTGACCGCCGCCACCCGCAGCCCCGCGGCGATCACCGGGACGGCGAGCGGGAGCTCGATCGCGAAGAACCGCTTGCCCCGGGTGTAGCCCATCGCGGTCGCGGCGTTCTGCACGTGGTCGGGGACGGCGCCCAAGCCGTCGGCGACGGTGCGCACCAGGAGGGCGAGGGTGTAGAGGGACAACGCGATCACGACGTTGACCGGGCTGAGGATGCCGTAGCCGGTGAAGAGCGGGAGCATGACGAACAGGGCGAGGCTGGGGATCGTGTAGAGCAGGCCGAAGCCGGCGGTGAACGGCGCGTAGAGCCACGCGTAGCGACGCGCCAGCCAGCCGAGCGGCAGCGCGAGGGCGAGCCCGACCACCAGGGGGATGCCCGCGAGATAGGCGTGCGTCCACGCCAGTCGCAGGACCTCGGGGATGTGGTCGAGGAACCAGGTCATGCCGCCGGCGCCCCGGGGTTGTCGGGGTTGGCCAGCTCGGGACGGCTGGTCTCCTCGATGGCGGTGAGCACCTCGTGGGCCTTGACCGTGCCCACCAGCGCCCCGGTGTCGTCGACGATGACCCCGCGCCGGCTCGGGCTCGACAGGGCCGCGTCGAGTGCTGCCCGCAGCGGCCCGCTCGCCCGCGCGACCGTGCCGCCCCGATGGAGGGTCTCGCTGCGCACCTCACCCTTCAGTCGGGCCGGCTCGACCCACCCGAGCGGGTGGTTGTCGTCGTCGACCACGAGCACCCAGTCGGCGTCGATGCCGCCGATCCGCTCGCCCATGGAGACGGTGCGCTCGGACGCGAGCGGCAGCCGCGGGGTCGGCTGGAACGACAGCGCACGGTAGCCGCGGTCGCGCCCGACGAAGTCGGCCACGAAGTCGTCGACCGGGTGGGAGAGCAGGTAGGCCGGCGCGGCGATCTGCGCGAGGTGGCCGCCCACCTTGAGCACCGCCACCTGGTCGCCCAGCTTGATGGCCTCGTCGATGTCGTGGGTGACGAAGATGATCGTCTTGCCGAGATCGCCCTGCAGGCGCAGGAACTCGTCCTGGAGCTGCTCGCGCACCACGGGGTCGACGGCGCTGAACGGCTCGTCCATCAGCATCACCGGCGGGTCCGCCGCGAGGGCACGGGCCACCCCGACGCGCTGCTGCTGGCCACCGGAGAGCTGCGCCGGGTAGCGCTTGGCGAACGCCGGGTCGAGCCCGACCCGCTCGAGCAGCTCCATCGAGCGCTTGCGGGTCTCGGTCTTGTCCATGCCCAGCAGGCGCGGGACGGTCGAGACGTTGTCGAGGACCGTGCGGTGGGGGAAGAGACCGGCGTGCTGGATGACGTAGCCGATGCCGCGGCGCAGCTCGGACTCCTTCATCCGCCCGGTGTCCTTGCCGTCGAGCGTGATGGTGCCCGACGACGGCTGGATCATCCGGTTGATCATGCGCAGGGAGGTCGTCTTGCCACAGCCTGACGGACCCACCAGCACCGTGATCTTGCCGCTGGGAGCCTCCAGGCTGAGGTCGTCCACGGCCACGGTGCCGTCCGGATACTTCTTCGTGACACCGTCGAAGGCGATCATGGCGATCAACTTAACCCAGCACACCGACAAGCGACACCGGCAGGCGATACTTGGCGACGTGACGCAACCGGTGCACCTCGACGGCCACAGCCTCGACCTCGACGCCCTCGAGCGGGCGGCCCGCGGAGCGCCTGCGACGATCGACCCGGTTGCCTTGGCGGCGGCCGAGACCTCGCACCGCAATGCCGCTGAGGTCAGCCGGATCCGACCGGTCTACGGCCGCACGACCGGTGTCGGGGCGGCCCGCGACGAGAGCACCGACTCCAAGGTCGACCACGGCCTGCGGCTGCTGCGCTCGCACGCCGCGGGGTGGGGTGAGGTGATGTCGCCGTCCGTCGTGCGGGCCGCCCTGGCGGTGCGCGCCAACCAGATCCTCGCCGGCGGGTCGGGCGCCACCCCCGCCCTCGCGCAGGCGCTCGCCGACCTGGTCGGTGCGCCGGAGGACGACCTGCCCGTGGTGCATCGCTACGGGTCGCTCGGCACCGGTGACCTGACCGCGCTCGCCGAGGTCGGCCTGGCGCTGATCGGCGAGCGTGAGCGGTCCGGTGGCGCCAAGCGCTCCGACGTGCAGCTCACCTCGGCCGACGCCCTCCCCCTCATGTCGTCCAACGCGTTCGCGATCGCGGAGACCGCGCTCCATGCCGCGTCGCTGCACGAGCTGGCACGGGCCGCCGACACCGTTGCCGCGCTGAGTTTCGTTGCGCTGCAAGGTAATCCCGAGGCGGTGAGCGAGACGGCTGCCGCTGCGACGCCGTTCCGCGGCGCCCAGGAGGTGATCCGGGTGCTGCGCGAGCTGCTCGACGGCCAGCCCGGCGAGCCTGCCCACCTCCAGGACTTCTTCGGGCTGCGCACCTGGCCGCAGGTGCACGGTCCCGTCCTCGACACGGTCCGCGACCTCAAGACCGTCGTCGAGACCGCGGCCAACACCGCCTCGGAGAACCCGCTCTTCACCGGCACCGACGGCGCGCCGGAGGTGACGCACCACGGCGGGTTCCACGCGGCATACCTGGTGCTGGCGGTGGACACGACGTTGCTGGCCCTGACGCGTTCGGCGCAGGCGGTGCAGTCGCGGATCAGCCACACCCTCACCGACTCCGACAGTGGGCTGCCGCTCTTCCTGTCGGACTCCACGATGGGGTCGTCAGGAGTCCTCATCGCGGAGTACGTCGCCGCCTCGGCCCTGTCGACGATCCGGGGCGTGGCGTCGACGCCGTCGAGCGTGCAGACGGCCGGGGTGTCGGCGGGCATCGAGGACGACGCGTCGTTCGCGGGCCAGGCGGCGCTGCGCCTCGGTGAGGCGACCGCCGCCTACCGACGGATGCTCGCCGTCGAGCTGGTGTGCACCGTGCGGGCGCTGCGGATGCGCGGCGTCGTGCCGCTGGGCGAGCTGGGCGAGGCGTTCGGGCGGTGCGCGGCGCTGCCCGCGGGCATCGAGGACCGCGACCTCTCACCCGAGCTGATGCTCGCCGAGCACATCGTCGAGCGGTATGCCGTGTCGACGCCCGAGGAGCGCTAGCCGTCTCCCAGCGCCGTCAGCTCCCCGGGACCCGCGTCCGGGAGGGCTGGTCGAGCAGGTGGCCGACGAGGAAGGCAGCGGCTTCACGGTGCCAGCGGGGGGCCTGGCGGAGCATGGCGTGGCTCTCGCCCTTGACGGACTCGTAGCTCACCTCGGCCCCGAGGCCGGCCATCGCGGTGGCCATCGCCCGCGAGGCGCGCGGAGAGGTCATCCGGTCGAGGTTGCCGTGCATGAAGAGGACGTGCAGGCCCGGGTGGGAGCGGGGCTGGTCCCGCGGCTCGACCCAGGGGGCGAGCGCGGCGATGGCGGTGATCCGCTCGTCGGCGGCGAGGTGGAGCGCCACGCGGCCGCCCATCGAGTGGCCGAGCAGCCCGATCGGCATGCCGGGGTACTTCGCCGCGATCTGCTCGAGGGCCAGCCGGGTGTCGGCGAGGGGGCTCTGCTCGGCGCCGTTCCAGCCGCGCACGGCATACCGCAGTGACGCCACGGCGATGGAGCCGGCGCCGGCCTCCGCGATGACCTTCGCGAACGGCGCCATGCGCAGCACGGCACCGTGCCACGGCCGCACGGGGCGGCGGCTGCGCGACTTGCCACCGTGCAGGACGAGCACGACGGCACGCGGCTGGTCGACCTCCGCCGGCCAGAGCAGTCGGGGAGCGGACACGGGGCCTCCTTCGGGTCGGTGTGACCTGTGGCAGTCGTTCGTCGCGGAGCCCTGGTTGGATGCCGCGGTCACCAAGAGTTGTCGAGGGGACGCCCCCGGGACCGAGAGCTGGGATCTCGGGGCTGCCGGAGGCCTTCAGGCCCGAAAGGTGGGATCTCGGGAAGGTTCGGGGCGCGCTCGAGGTGAGCACGCGGCATACCCGGGCGTCGGTCAGACGTCGGTGGTGTGGAAGTTCTTGAACGAACGGCTCGCGGTGGGGCCGCGCTGGCCCTGGTAGTGCGAGCCGTACTTGGCCGAACCGTAGGGGTTCTCGACCGGCGAGCTGAGGCGGAAGAAGCAGAGCTGGCCGATCTTCATCCCCGGCCACAGCTTGATCGGGAGGGTGGCGACATTGCTGAGCTCGAGGGTGACATGGCCGGTGAACCCGGGGTCGACGAAGCCGGCCGTCGCGTGGGTGAGCAGGCCGAGGCGGCCAAGGCTCGACTTCCCCTCGACGCGGGCGGCGACGTCATCGGGGAGCGTGACCGTCTCGAAGATGGAGCCGAGGACGAACTCGCCGGGGTGCAGGATGAACGGCTCGCCCTTGTCGACCTCGACCAGTCGGGTCAGGTCGGGCTGGTCCTCGGCGGGGTCGATGAAGGGGTACTTGTGGTTGTCGAACAACCGGAAGTAACGGTCGAGGCGCACGTCGATGCTCGACGGCTGGACCATCTCCGGGTCCCAGGGGTCGAGGACGACCCGTCCGTTGTCGATCTCGGCCTTGATGTCACGGTCGCTCAGCAGCACGGTGAGAGACTAACGCGAGGGGTATGCCGGGGGCCGTCAGTCTCGCGCGCGCGTTCGGTTAGACTTCCTGCCGCACCGCCCGGTGGGCGGTGTTCGCTCCGCCTCAGGTGGGGTGCGCCGGTGTAGCTCAATGGTAGAGCGCCAGCTTCCCAAGCTGGACACGCGAGTTCGATTCTCGTCACCGGCTCCATTGCATCGATGCAGGTCAGGGCTTTGATGGCCCTCGGAGATGGGCTTATCAGGGTCGTCGGATAGCGCCTACGGACAACTATTGGGCAATAAGCCGTCTTGAACCCGTCAATCCCGGACTTCCTGCTGGGAACGGATTAGACCGTCGAGACGGTCTGCGATCTCCCTTGAGCGGGAGTCTGTAGCGTGCTGATAGATCATCGCGGCACGGACCGTCGAGTGCCCCATCCGCTGCATGAGCTCTCGAGTTGAGGCGCCCGTCTGCGCAGCCAGGTGGTTGCCCGTGTGCCGCAGGTCATGGAAGCGGAACCCGTCCGGCAGACCGATGGCCTTGACGGCGTCCCTCCACCTGACGTTGGCCCGCCAGTTGCCGCGTCGTGGAACACCGCCGCGCTCGCCGGTGAATACCGGCCCTTCCGGATTCGGCGGAATTCTGGCCAGGTGGGACTTCAACTCCTCGACCAGCACGCCTGGCAGGGCGACGGTTCGCGTGCGGTTGTTCTTCGGCTGCGAGATCTCGAGGTGTCGCCCGCGCTCGACCATGCTGTGGCGAACAAAGATCAAACCCGCCTCCAGATCCAGGTCTCGCTGGCGAAGAGCGACGAGTTCACCCCAGCGAAGGCTCGCCAATGCGGCCGTGAGGACGAAGGCGCGGTAGGTGGGTCCGATCCGGTCGGCGAGCATAAAGACTTCGGGCACCGACGCCACTGGTCGTTCCGGCGGATTCTCCCGATCGGCACCCTTGATTCGGCATGGGTTCTTCGAGATTCGTCCATCATCGACCGCGGTGTTGAGTATGGCGCGGAGCAATCGATAGGACTTGGCCACAGTGCTCTCCGAGCGCCCTTGGTCGCGCAGGCGCGCACGCCAGCTCCTCACCGCCTCTGTGGTGATCTGATCCAGAGGGAGGTGGCCAAGGAACGGATCGATGTGCAGCCGGAACAAGCTGGCATACAGGTCGCGCGTCCGGAGGCTTAGCTGGTGCTCAGCGATCCACTGCCCGCCGTAGTCGCCCAGCTTCCGACGCCCCAGTCTCGGATCGGTCCAACTGGCGCTCCGCATCTGTGTCTGGTGGAGGGCGAGCCACGCCTGAGCGTCGGCCCTGGTAGCGAATGTTCGGCCGGGGTAGCGTCGCAAACCGTCGGGCCCGAGATAGCTGGCCCCGTAGCGTCCAGACTCGCGCTTTCGGATGTTCCCGAACTCACGACGCTGCCTGGTCATGACGCCCTCCCCCGCACACGCCGGACAACGACGTCCACGGTCCCGTGCTCCACGAAGTCCTCGATGGCGCTCTCAGGGATCCGCACATACCTGCCCACCTTGACGAACCGGATCCGGCGTTCGGCGACCAGCCGTCGAGGGAACCGCGCTGGGGTGCCGAGCACCTCAGCCGCTTCCTCCAAGGTGAAGAGTTTCTCCATTACTACTCCTGCAGTTCGGATCTCAGCTCGCGAGTAGTCCCCTAGAGGCTCGGTCCCATATCCGACGAGGACATCTGACGTACCTGCGAGGGATGCATGAGGGCAACGTTCGCCTGGAGGAAACGGTCCACGGCTTCATGCCAGGTGTGCATGAGGTCGCTGATGTCGTTCAGCGTGGCGGGGATGTGCCGGCCGTGCTTGCGGTCGCTGAGCCGGTCCGGCGCCGGGGTGAGCGAGCGGGCTGGGGCGAACAGCAGCCCGGAGCACGCGAGCCGTTCGGGGAGCGTGCGACCGCTGATGAGCTGATGGCTCAGGTGGCTGGTAGCGCGCAGCAGGGCGGCCATGGCGGTGTCACGGTCGGCGCCGTCCAGCCGCGCTGCGCCGAGCCGGAGGGGTTCGAGGGCCTCATGCAGTGCACGGCTGGCGTCGACGAACGTGTGGGCTGGACGGGTCAGTGTCGACGCGCCGCTCGGCCACGCTTGGTCGACGTCGATCAGTGCCGTCACGGCCTCTCGCAGCCCGGTTGGGTCCTCACCGGCCCATGACCGCGTGTCCCCTGCACAAGCGAGCTCTTCGATCGTGGCGAGCAGGTGGGTTCCCTGGCGGGTGAGGGTGCGCAGGCTGTCGACGCTGGGGACGGCGGCGTGCACCTCGGTCTCGGACGTGCGCGCCCACTCCGCCACCACGACGTCGAGACTCCTGCGCGGGCTGGAGGGTGCGGTCTGGGCATGGGTTGCGGCGACCTCATATAGCCAGCGGGCGACGGCGGGCCGGCCGGTGGTGAGTGAGTCGAGGAACCCTTCGGCGTGTAGGCCCACCGTCATTGGGCGTTGGGTGTTGGCGAGTGGGACGGAGGCCATTGTGTGGTGGGCGGCGAGCGCAGCGATGGCCAGGACTCGTCGGGAAGCGTCGGTCAGCCCGTCGATGTCGTCAGGGATTCGGTCGAGCACGCGGTGACGATGGAGCAGGTCCGCCAGTGCACCGAAGGCGCACGTCAGCCGGGCCATTGGGTGCGGATCGGTGATCTGCGGGAGGCCCTCGACGTCGAGGGCGGGCGGCTCGTCTGGTGCGGGGGAGGGGACCGACAGCAGATGCTGTCGGCGTGTGGAAGCAGCTGCCTGGCGTTCGAAGTGGTCGCGGGTAGTTGGCTGAGACTCGGAACGGGGCATGCGCACCGGACCGGTAAGCGGTTGCGGGTACTGGTCGATCAGGGCTCGCAGTGCGGTGTGTTCCTTCGGGACCGAGATCCCGTGCTCCCCGAGCATCGCGGTCAGGAGCCGGTGCACAGTCACGTCGAACGCCGCCCATTGCTGCAGGGTCACCGGTCTGGCGTCCCGACGCAGGTCGCGGCTGAGCAGCTCGGCCCGTGCGAGGAGGTCCGCCGCGGTCGTGGTGCTCATGGCGTCCCCGTCGTGTCGTTCTGGGTGCGGGCGATGCGGGCGAGTTCGTGGACGTGCCAGGCGCACAGCGGCAGGTCCGCTGGTCCGTCGAGGGGGTCGATCGTGTCGAGGGCAGTGATCGCGGCGAGCAGGTGGTGGACCAGCCGGGCCGCCCGCGGCGGGATGGGGTCGGTGGGTCGGCTGGGCGGGGGCAGGGTCGCGGCGACGAGCTCGACCTGGGCGGCGAACGTGTGGCCGGCGACCGGGTCACTGGTCCGGGCTCGGGCGGCGGCGGCGGCCGCGGCGAGGTGCCGGTGTGCGAGGTCGATGAGGTCTTGGGCACGGGTCGTGGTGGTGTGCATGTGGGTCTCCTTCAGAGTTGGGGGCGCATCGGCTCGTGCTGCTGCGCTGGGTCGGGGCAGTGGTGGCGTCCAGCTGGGGGGGCTGGGTGGCGGGCGCGGGCGAGCAGGTCACCGAGCGCATGGGGACCGTGGTGGGCGATCCAGTCCGCGGGGTCGCGCCCGTCGGGGAGGTCGACCACGCGGACCGGGTGGCCGAGGCGGCCATGCAGGAGGTCGACCCAGCGGGTGGCGCCTTCGCGGCCGGCGGCGTCCCCGTCGAGCGCAACCAGAACCGGTCGTCCCGGTGAAAGGGCGGCGACCCGGTCGGCCTGGGTGGGGGTGACCGCGACTCCGGAGGCGGTGCAGGCCATCACCGGAATCCGGGTCGCGGCCGCGGCGGCGGTAACGGCCAGAGCGTCCAGCGGTCCTTCGACGACCACGACCGGATCGTTCGTCGGGGTCAGCGGTTGCGGGCTGTAGAGCATGGTGGCCTTGTCGAAGACCTCGGTCCGGGTGGGGTTGCGGTACTTCGGTGCGCGCGGGTCGCCGGTGGTGTCGCGGCCCAGGAACCCGGTGATGTGCCCGTCCTCGTCGCGCACCGGCACGACGAGCCGGCCTCGCATGGTGTCGATGAGGGTGCCGCGGCGGGTGGCGTGGGCGAGGTCGAGCGCGACCAGCTCGTCGGTGGCGACGCCGTGACGGGCCAGGTGGTTGGTCATGCTGGCCCACGCGGTGCCGGTGTGCCCGACCAGCCGGTCACCCCTCACGGTCTCGGCCGGGTGCAGGTCGATGCCGCGGTAATGACGCAGGTAGGCCAGGGCGAACGCGTGATTCACCGGGCGCGTCCAGTGTTCCCACGCAAGGAGGTTCACGGCATACGCCCGCTCAACGGGCACGTCCACGAAACGGTGACGGGCCTCGGGACGCTGAGCGACCGGAGGGGTGGTCGGTGCGATCGGTGCGTGGTCCAGGTGCTCGACCGCCCCACGGAAACTGAGGCCGTGCAGCCGGGCGACGTAGTCGATGACGTCGCCGGAAGCGCCGCAGCCGAAGCAGTGGAACCGGTCCGGGACGCCGCCCACGGACAGGGACGCGGTGCGGTCGTCGTGGAACGGGCAACAACCCATCAGGGAGCGACCCGTTGGGTGCAGCTCGACACCGGAGGCGGCGACGACGTCCTCGATGCGGTGCCGGGCCCGAAGCTGATCGATGTCGACCCGGGTCGCCGCCCCGTGGCCGGTCACAGTTCGGCTCCCCTGCTCGGAACCGCGCGCCGGCAGGCGTCACGGGCCAGGTCGCGGTCGACGCAGGCGGCGATGACGGCGTACTCGTCCCACAGCTGGTCGTAGGCGTAAAGCAGCCCGACATGGCGGCCGGGGTCGCGGCGCCACGAGATGCGGATCGACCGGTTCGGGCCGAGCGAGCTGGCCAGGTCCTCATCGGTGCCGACGCGGCCGTGCCGTGCCTGGAAGGTGCGCGGACCGACCCAGTCCAGCCCCAGTCGCCCCGCTCCGGCGTGCCCGACAGCGTGCAGCGCAAGCTGCAGCAGCTGGGGCGCATCACACCCGCCGCTGACGACCGCGTCGGTCAATAGGTGCCGCACCTGGTCCGCGTGTCGGCCGGTCCCCTTGGTGAGGGCGAGTGCGACCACGGTCAGGCAGGTGTCGCGGATCCCCAGCTGGTACTCGTGATCCGCGGTATCGCGGACCTGCTCCTGGGCCATGACGGCCAGTTGGAGCAGCAGCGCCTCGTACGGATGTTGCTCATCCTGTCCCAGCCGCGTGTCGGGTTCCATGTGCCGCTCGCCTTCCCGCGCGAGCCCGTGCCGCGCCTCTGGAAGGGTTACGGCGCGCTCGGGGCACCACCGGCAGACTCAGACGCCGGGAGGCTCCAGAATGGGTCGCTCGGGATCGGGTCGGTGCTCGCGGGCAGTGCACTGTGTCAGGGCGCCCAGGTCGCGCAAGAACGCGACCGCGTCACGCAGGGCGCGGAGCCAGTCGATAGCGGCTGTGGGGGGTGCCGTGCCGACAAACGCACCGCGCTCGTAGTCGCGCAGTGCGGCGAGGACCTCGACCATGCCGTTGTGCCGGTCCCAGCACGGCGGGACCGTGCGCACGTCCAGGGCGAACCGGCGCGCGAGCGTGTCCACCCACGGCGCCAGCTCGTCCAGGAGCGTGCCGCGGGCGGCGAGGGTGAGGGTGGGCACGTGAACGGGGCCGCCGACGAAGGGGTTCGGGGACGGGCCAGCCGGCAGGCCGGCATACCCGTCCGTGGGCGGCCCGGTCACGGCGACACCGCCGCACGCCGTGGCCCGGACCGGGCCTGGGCCTCGGTGGCGTCCCGGTCCGCCTCGAGTAGGTGGGCGTCGCGGCGCCGGGTCCACGGGTGCAAGGTGAGGGCGATCGCTGGCGCGGCCCGCATGAGCAGGATGGCGGTGCCGAACGGCAAGGTCCGCAGCTGCGCGGGTTCCAGGATGGGCGCCGTCGTGGTGGACGTCGACGTGCTGCGTCGGCCGTCGCCGCCGCGGCTGGTCGAGGTGGTGGCGCGTTCGCGTTGCCCGATCAGCCTGGATAGGTCGTCCAGGTCGCGGGCGTTGGAGCCGCCGCCGAGGATGACCTTGACGATTGCGGCGTCCCAGATAGCAGAGGCGGCGTGCTCACCCCACACGTGCCGGGCCTGCGCCAGCGACTGCAGCACGACGATGGTGGAGATGCCGGTGCCGCCGCCCTCGGACATCAGCGCCGGCAGCGACGGCAGCGGGTAGTTGGCGGCCTCGTCCAACACCAGCGACAGCGGCGGGTCCAGGCGCGCACCCGGCGAGGCGGCGGCGCGGCGGCGGGCCGCCTCGACGACGTCTTCGACGAACGCGGCCACGATCCCCGCTGTCGCCGAGGCGCCGGTGGAGGTGCCCAGCAGGTACACGGTACCTTTGCCGCGCAGGAAGGCCTCGGGGTCGAACTGCTCCCCCGGCGCCGGCGACAGTGCCTCCAGCACCGTCGGGTCACCGAGCGCGGAGAACGCGATGGCGACCATTGCCCAGATCGAGTCCCGTTGCCGCGGGTCGGCCGACAGGATCGCCTCCAATGCCTCGCTCCATGCGTGCGCCGCGTCGGGGTGCGTGGTGAGGATGTGGACCGCGTCGTGGGCCTTCAGCGCGGACAGGGACCACCGGTAGAGATCCCGGGTGGACCGGTCCCCCAAGGCTGCCGCGTGCAGCAGGCAGCGGACCGCCTGCTCCGCCGAGGCCTGCCAGAAGTTCGCGTCCGTGGTGCCGTCCGCGGCGCCCGCGGTGAGCGCCTTGGCGCGGATCATCGCCACATGCGGGTCCTGGCACCCCCGGATCGGTGACCACCGGGTCGAGGTCGGTATGCCGAGGGCCAAACCTTGAGGGTCGAACACGGCGACCGGACCGGCCGCCGCACGGCGGCGCAGCGTCACAGACAGGTTGTCCGGGCGGGTGCTCGTGGTCACCACCGCACCCGGCGCGTCAAAGATCAACGGGATCGCCAAATGAAGCCCCTTGCCAGACCGCGGCGGACCCAACACCACCACCGAGTCCTCAATCGAGGCGAAACACTCCGCCCCCTTCGCCACCCCGATCCGGTACCCCACATCGCCAGGCAACGGTCGCTCGATGGCCGGCCGCAGGGCCCGACCGCGCCGGATCAGCTGACGGCGACCCGCGACCCTCACCACCTCGCGCCGGCCGGCGCAATCCCGCTCGACATCACCACGCGCCCGGCCCCCTCTCCGTGGGCGGACGCGGCCGGCGCCCAACATCAACGCGAAACCCACCACCCCGCACAACAGCGCCACCATCGGCCGGCCACCGACGTCCGATGCCGCCATTCCGAATCCGTCCACGTCGCCTCCAGCGTTGTTGGGTCTGGAGAGGAAACGCCGGCGACGGGGCACGATCGAGACCTGCCCCCACCGAGGGGCATGACTCTCGTGCGTGGGACGGCTGACAAGGCGCGACCATGCGCACGGTTGCGGCCGATCGCGCCTTGTGCTGGTGGGGATCACCGCAAGCTTGCAGGCGCAACCTGTGCGCCGCCGGGCGTGCAGAGAGGGAAAACAGGATTGTGAAGATCCGCTCCGTCGCCGATTTCGCAGCAGATCAGAGGCGGCTATCAGACGATTCAAGTAGACCGGTACCCAAACGGTTCTATCCCCATAACAACGACGCGTTGCCCAACCTGAATTCATAGAAGAATCTCGCGACTGGGCGGGTCAAAATGCGACCGCAGTACAAGTTCCCACGCATGATCAACGAGCTTGACACCGACAGAGTCACCAACGACCGCAACCGCATAGTACGGCCAGGCCACCAAACGATCCTCCTGATGTCCCGAGTGCTCGTCGGATAGTCCGCCAGGTTCGCAGCGAGGCCCGTCCTGCGGCTCCCGGGCCCGGCGGAATGCCGCACTCTGCCCGGCCCGTGAACCTGCTCGGCTCGCGGTCTACTGAGCGGTGTCGTATGCCTTCAGAACATCCGCACTGATCCGGCCACGGTCGCTCACCTGATGACCATTGTTCTTCGCCCAATCCCGCACCGCCGCAAGGTCAGTACGTGACTTTGCTCGAGATGACGAGCGAACGGCCTTGGCACGACGGCTTCCCCGGCCCTGCTCGGTCGCCTTAGCGATGTAGGGCTTGAGGGCCTTCTCCAAGGCAGCGCGGTTCTTCGCGCTGAGATCGATCACCCAGCTCCTGCCGTTAAGGCTGAATGAGACCTCTTTCGCGTTGGTCGAACCGTCGAGGTCATCGGTGATGGTTACCGTCGTCTGCTTGGCCATGGAGAGAATGATTGCGCCTATCGGCTGAGATTGCTAATCTCAACCACGAATGACTGCTGGCGTATCCGGCGTTTCGTATTGGCATCGAGGCGTCACCCCCGCGTCCGCTCCAAGCACTAATCGCCGCGATCCGTGCCAACCCTGCCATCGCACTTGTCCAAGGCTCTCCTCGCCCTGGCGCAGCCGTAATGCGGCGGAAAGACTGTGAGGATCGCCATTGCAGCCTGATGGCGCTCGACTTCGCGCCAATCCCGGTGCGCGGGCTCCCGGAGGGCTAGTTTCGGGCTGTGGGTGATGCGATTGTCGACGTCAGTACGTGGCTGGTGCTGGCAGACGAGCCCGCCGGCGCGGACGGTAAGGCGTGGTTGACGCCACCGGGGGCTGAGAGAAGCGAGTCACGGGCGGACTGGTGGCTATTCAAACCCGCCAAGACTGGCCTCGTGAAAGCGACGGGAGGTCAACACGCGACTGAGTACCGACGCAACGATGATCGGGTCGAGCGGATTGCGTCCCAACTTGCTCGTTGCTTGGGGCTGCCCGCCGCAGAAGTGCGCTTGGCAAGACGTGATGCACTCGAGGGATGTCTGTCGCGATACGCAATACCCGACGGATGGTCCATGGCCTCAGGGGACCTGGTCCTCGCTGAGTTCGACGGTTATGTCTCCTGTGCCAACGACCCGAAGGTAAAGGAGCGCTCCGGGCACAACCTTTCCAACATCCAAGTCCTCATGGATGGGCTGTTCGGGCCTCCGTTCGGGGCCTTTTCGGACGTGCCGGCTTTTGATGTGTTTGCTGGCTACCTGGTGTTCGACGCATGGATTGCGAATACCGATCGCCACGCAGTCAATTGGGCGATGCTCTATCGAGGCAACGATGTGTGCCTTGCCCCGTCCTTCGATCATGGCAGCGCTCTGGGATCTGGCCTGCGCGACACGGGCATTCCGGCTGACGTGGACGCATGGTGCGCACGCGGGATGGCCGGCAGGTTCGAGGGCGGTCGGTCTAGAACGCTGGTGGACCTTGCGTTGGACGCCGTTCAGCGTGGCGGACCCAAGGCTGGCGAATGGCTCAGGAAACTGGCCGCGATTACCCCAGAGCAATCGCGCGAGATCCTGCGCGGTGTCCCCGGGCTGTCGGTGGCTACGAGTACCTTCATGGGGACGGTGTTAGAAACCAACCAGAGGAGGTTGTGCGCGTGATGTCCGCTGCGATGATCGAACGGCCAGCTTCGAACTCCCTCGGTATGCACCGACTTCTAGTGACTCAGCGTGACCCCAGCATTCCTGCCTACCGCGCCCTGGGATTCCTGTCGCAACACAGCGACGGCATCTTCCGGTTCGCCTATCTGCGCGAAGCTGTGGCGTCGTCCTGGTTCACGCCCTTGCCGGGTCTGTCGAGAACCGACGGCGGATACTCCTCATCGTCGCTCTTCCCGCTTTTCGCCGAGCGGGTTATCTCGCCCCGTCGCCCAGACCGCGTTGAGACGATGCGTGCCCTCGACTTGAGCACGGACGCCACCCCGTTTGAGGTACTGACTCGCTCCGGTGGGCGACGCGTTGAAGACCAGATCGAACTCACCCCTGTGGCGGTACCCGACGTAGGCGGGCGACTTGAGTTCGACTTTCTCGTTCACGGCGTGCGCTACACGACTGCCGAGGCCCAAGAGCTCATCACAACCCTGCCGGTGGGCCACCCCCTGGCCATCCGGCACGAACCAACGAACACCTTCAACCCCTTGGCGCGCTTGGTCCTCGAGGGTGAAGTGTCTCTCGGATACGTCCCTGATCCACTCGTGCGCGTTGTCCACAGGATGACGGACCTGAGGGCATCGGTGCTCCGTGCCAACGGACCAGAGGTGGGTTATCACATGCGCCTCCTAGTCCGACTTGGCGGCCGAGTGGACGGCCCCGCTCCCTTCACTGGACCGGACTGGGAAACGGTCGGCGACGTCTAGGGACTTCGTCGCACTCGCTGCTGCCATTGAGCGTGATTGCATCTCGCGGCGAAAGGACGTACGAAGAACTCCTCACCCACCGCGGATAGGCCATCCCGCCGGGGAGGCACGGATGTCGCACGGGTCCTGACTCGACCTAAGGCATTCACGCGTCGGTCGTGCCGCGATTGGTCAGGAGCCCGTAGGGATTGGCAGCGATAGAGGTTCAAGCCGTGTAGATTCTCGCTTCTTCCTCTGACAATGACTAGAGAAACGTCGCGTCGACGTCCAGATGTGCTTCGCCACTCTCGTGTCTGCGGGACGTACGACACGTCTGGAACCGGAGAAGAACGCGCGAGCTCATCCCTCGCTTCCGCGCACGGCACCAATGTGATGCGTCGAAGAGTCTGGGACGACGCCTTGGTTGGTGAGGCGCTCCAAGAGGCGCAGGTTGCCGAGCCGCTCGATGAAGTTCGTGTAGTCGTCAACGTTCTTGAGCGGTTCGTGCGTCAGCTTGAAATCCCTCCGCAGGCGCGCGGTGTTGGCTCTGATGACGTCTCCCGCGGGCGACTCATCGATGGCGGCGTCGACCCGCTTGAGCACCGTGAGCGCTCGATCCCGAGTACATCCGGTGGGATAGTCGCCGACGAACGTATCGATGGTTCGCTCCAGCCGCTGGTCGCGCCGGCTGGTGGACTCACGCTCTTGCGCAAGGCTAAGGGTGTCCGCCAGCGTGTGCAGTAGCTTGCCGAAGTTCGCATCCAAGGCGGGGACGCCCGCTGGTCGGCTGGTGTCGCTCTGTGAGGCAGACAAATAGGCGAGGAGTTCCTTCGCGAAACCCGCCTTGCTGATTGTGGTCTCGAAGGCGTCCTGGAACGCGTCATCGAGCGCGTCCCACATGCTCCCGTCCCGAGCTTGGAGCCTGCTTTTCACGTCCTTCTCGGTGAGCTTCTTCGCCTCGTCATCGTTGAGGCCCAGGAACGCCCGCGAGTAACGCCGGGCTGCCGCGATCACGACCGCCACCGGCACAAGATCCTCCGGCTCTCGGACGACGACCCCGGGGGTGACCTCAAGGTCGGTGGCGGCCGCCCACTCGGCCACTTGGACGATCAGGTCCTCTGTTACGGTCGGCTTGCCGTGGGCACCGCCCTTCTTGATCTGCTTCCGTGCGATGTCGCCAGCGGCGTCACCGTCTACTAGAACGACGCATGCCGGCTTGATCTGATCTCGACCGCGAGCCAGATACAGCATGTAGGGGATGTGCGAGCCGCCGGCGACGATCGTCACCCGGTTGAGATCGAGGCATTGACTTGGGGCTACACCTGAACGCAGCAGTCTCATGTTCATCCCGGCCAGGAGGACCTGATCGGCGATGCCCTCGACGAAGAGGTTGTCGCCACCGATAAACGCGGTTTCCGCGACGAACGCACCGAGAGACGTGCGCAGCGGCTCGTAATGGTTCTGAGTCGCGTCCTTGACGTGTCGCGTCCCCTCGTCGCGGGCCCCCTTGTCTACCACCCGGACCCGATGCCCCGCGTTGCGGTTGATCAGGAAAGGGGAGTGGGTGACATACACGACTTGGTCCTCGCGAGCGGCATCGTCCGGTCGCGCATGATGCTCGAGAACCCTGAGAAGATCCTGCTGACCGGACGCGGATAGATACGCGTCCGGTTCGTCCATAAGCAACACCTCCGGCTTCGTGACCGGCCGGTCGTGCGCGAGCATTTGCACGTAATAGCTCAGGAAATACTGCAGCCCACGACTTCGCTCGGCGAATGAGTAGTCCGTGCCTGTGCGGTCTCGGATCGTGAACACGAGTTCATGCTCACGCGGCGAGACCCGGAGCTGAAATTCAGGGTCCTGGCTCCACCACCGCGAAACGTTGAGGTGACGCGCGATTGCGTTGTTCATCTCCTGGATGAGGCCGTTGACCAGGCCTTCCCGCTCCTCGGCGATCGCTTCTCGCAGTTCCCTGAAGCTCGACTGCTCGATATGTGCGATCTTCACCAGCAGGTCGATTCCGAGCTGCTGTTCTCTCTGCTTCTTGGACGCAACAGCCTCTGTGCCGTTCACAAGTTCGAGCAGCCCCGGCGCATTCGCAGTCACCTGTTCAGTGGTGGTCACAGCAGCTAGCAGTTCCATCAGCGCGTAGCGCTTCTTGCGCCCCGCTAGCGCCGGGCTGTTCCCAGCAAGCATCGCGATCGATACCGAGTCGGGTAAGGCGATGTCGGTGTCCAGCTCGTGGGGGTGAGGCAGGAGTGCTTGGAGGCCGGTCGCCTGCTCGTCGCTGAGCGTGATCCGCTTATCTTCATGATCCACCACGGCTACGTGACCAGGATCGGGCCGAAGCAGAAGCAGGTTGCCATTCCTAAGCCGGGGAATCGCGAGCTCATCGATGGCTGCGGCGTCGGGATCGTCAAGCACGAAGGTCGCGCCGACCTCCGGAAAGAGTCGAGACCCATGCTCGACCGAGAACAGTGTGGATGACCGGCAGAAGTCTCTCTGGAACAGGCCATCACCGGTCAAGACGATCTTGATCGCGTCGAGGAGGTGCGTCTTGCCAGACTCATTGGCCCCAACGACAGCTGTGATGTCCGGTTCGATCGGGATTCGAACATGCGGCATCCACCCGTCATCGGTCTGCTGCCACGGAAGTGACTTCGCGCCGGGAGTTGCCTTGAGTTCGTAGTCGAAATTGAATGACTTATAGAAGCGAATCCAGACCTGTCGTACCTGCATGTCGGTTCCCCTGCCTCCCACGCTGCTTTGGCTCGGAGAGCCCCGCCCTGACCGAGTCTATGGATGACCCCGGACATTCCCTCGCCCAGAGAGCGCGGGCGTCCTGAACGGGCGGGACACTCCCCCGCACATCAGCATGGTGATGACGGCAGGCGGTCCGGCTCGGCGCCCTCGGGTGGCCCCAACTGGTCGAGGTGATGCGCCCACAGTGGGCTACTAGAGGATTCCCTCAGGGCCGGTGTCTGGCCAGACTCGGTCCAGGTGCCCGGCGGGACGCTCTCTAGTGGGCTGCCCACCCTTCGCGGGTGTGGCTCTCTTCCGGCTTGCTGCCCGCCGGGTGCCGCTGACGAGGCGTGGCTCAAGAAGGGACTGCCCTGCTCGTAGTAGCACTGCCCACCTCGCCGTCCACACCGGTTCGAGATCAGGCGGGAGCAAGAGCATGGGGCGCATCATCATCGGGGTCGATCCCCACAAGCTGTCAGCGACGATCGAGGTCGTCGACCATCAGGAACGCAAGCTCGGACACGGCCGGTTCACCACCGACAAGGCTGGGTTCGCCGCGATGCGCAAGTACGCCAAGACGTGGCCGAGGCGGGTGTGGGCGGTCGAGGGCGCGAACGGCGTCGGTCGGCCGTTGGCACAACGACTGCTCGAGGCCGGCGAGGACGTCGTCGACGTCCCGGCCAAGCTCGCCGCCCGAGCGCGGCTGCTGGACACCGGGCACGGCCGCAAGACCGACGCCCACGACGCGCACTCCGTGGCGGTCGCCGCGGTCCGCGCCAAGGACCTGCGGGTCCTGGCGGTCGACCCGGAGCTTGAGGTGCTGCGGATGCTCGTTGAACGACGCGAAGCCCTGACCCGGCGACGGGTCCAAACCGTCGACCGGCTTCAGGCCCTGTTGGCGGAACTGCTTCCGGGACAGGCGAAGAAGGACATCACCACCGGCCAGGCCAAGCGGATGCTGGCCTCGGTCCGACCGCGCGACATGGCGGGGAAGACCCGCCGACGGATCGCCGCCGAAGAGCTCGCCGAGCTCATCGCCGTCGAGGTCAAAATGAAGAAGGCCACCGCCGAGCTCAAGACGATCGTCGCCTCCCGGGGCCCGAACCTGACCGACATCCACGGCGTCGGCCCGGTCGTCGCAGCCCGGGTCCTGGCCGATGTCGGCGACGTCGCCCGCTTCGCCGACCGCAACCGGTTCGCGTCCTGGACCGGCACCGCACCCCTGGACGCCTCCTCCGGAGAACAGAACCGCCACCGCCTCTCCCGCGCGGGCAACCGCCGGGTCAACCACATGATCCACATCGCCGCAGTCAGCCAGCTGCGGACCGCCACCGACGGGCAGGCCTACTACCGTCGTAAGCGAGCCGAAGGAAAGAAGCCCCTCGAAGCGCTGCGCTGCCTCAAACGCCGCATCTCCGACGCCATCTTCCGACAGCTCGTCACCGATGCCGCAGCAGCCCGGCCCGAGAGCGTGGACGCGGGTCCGGGAGGGCACCGCGGGGCGACTCAAGAATCCAGCGCGGCCGGCTCACACCCGCACACCGGCACTTCGGATCAGCCACTTCCCGGACCCGCACCAACGACGCTACGCCCAGCCGCCTCGACGCGAAAGACCCACCTCAAAGCGACCGGTTGACAACAGAAGGGAGCCGGGATGTGGCAGCGCGCCGAACGTGGCGGGTGCTTCGTGCCTTGACAACGATAGATCGGTCGGGTCCTACGGCTTGGTCGTAAGCAGAAGGGCGCATTCGAAGAAAACGTCGAGGACAAACTGCGGTCGACCGGCTTGATCGTGATGTGGGTCTGGCCCGAAGGCGTCCACCCATCGATACGGGCGTGAGAAGGTGCCCCTTTGACCACGTATGTCGCGTGATACGGGTCACAGAGCGTTCGGGCCACCAACTGGTGCTCACCAATTTTCGGGCACGGCCCCCGTCTCAACTGGCCGCCGCCTCCGAGGCAGGGGTGCCGCCACGCTGACAGACTCACCTCACGCGTCTCACAAAATGGAACGGCCGGGGTGAATGAAGCGGGCATTTGTGGTGCCCGGCCCCACCAGTCCCGAATTCTTACCGTTCCTTTACCTCGTGCTGACTGTTCCCATAGGGTTTGATTCGAGGCAGGGCAGTGGAGCAAGGGGGGTCCTCGCTCTTCTGAGAGGTCGATCTGGTCGCGAGGGGGCTCGGTGACCAGATCGACCCCTGTCCGCCCTCCGCGTGTGAATATCCTCGATGCAAGCCGGAATCCACACCTTCGGCACGAGTACCCAACCCCTGCGCGCTACGTGTCTGGACATCTAGGCTGATGCGCAGGACGCGGCTGTTCAATCGACCTCGTTCAAGCCAGGCGCGACGCAAGGTGGAGTACTCGTCTATCCGTGGTCATCAGGGCGCGGGAAGCAGGAACTGCTGAACGACCCGGAGGTCGCCGCCCTCGCCGTCGGTCACCCCCGTCTGCAGCGACTTCACACAGCGACGTTTGCTCCGCCTCGGCGCAGGGTCACGGCGAAAGCGGCTGTCACCACTGTCTTCCCGACGCCAGCAGCAGCGTGTGGCCTGGGGACCGATCTCACACGAGGAGCCTTCAGGCAGCCCGAGCCGGTTCAACGTCAACGGGTTTCGACGAGAAGGCTGTCGGACGGCAGTGGGCGATGAACTTTGCCCGCTCAGTCCGCTGGGTCGGTGATGATCACGCGGGCCGGGGGCGGCAATGGGGGGCGGCCAACCAGGTGGTGCGCGACAAGGGCCGTGATGTGGGCACTCGTAATCGGCTTCGTCACGTAGTGGTTCGCTCCGGCCAGCAGGCCCGCATCGATCTCAAACTGTGAAGTACGCGCACTCAGCAGGATCACCGGAACACCCGCAAGGTGACGCTGGCGTCGGATCCACCAGCACACTTCGATCCCACTGAGACCGGGCAGCTGCACGTCAAGCAGGACCAAGCTCGGGCGCAGGTCGGCCAGCATCTGGATGGCCTGTCGTCCGTCCTCCACCGTGACGGATGCAAGACCAACCAGGCACACAGCCGCGGACAGTGCGGCGCGCACGTTCGCATCGTCGTCGGCGATCAAGGCGCAAGGCTGGTCGGGGGAACGCGGCCTCCGGGCCCCGCCCGTTCGCCCGGCGTCAGGGCGGCTCATGAGCTATCAACGGCAACGGCGCCGTTGAGCCCTTGTGCAGTCCGCCCGCGAAGATGCGGCCCCAGCGCATTCAACAATCGATGGTCCCCAAACCGACTTCACATCACCCGCGGCAACCCGGATGTCGTTGTACGACTGTCCGTTGCTGCGTCATGGCCTGGCTCGAAGGCGTCAGATTGTGACTGTGTCGAATTAGACAGCAGAAGGACACAGCTACCGTCGGGTATCTCGGCGACTTGGGTGTGACGTGGCTCACGCTCTATCACCGAGGCCATACCGGTTCGGCGGTCGAGTGCACCCGGACGATTGATGCGGCAGGACGACGGGACTGCGGTCGGGTTTGCCGTTGATGTAGGTGCCCGGGCGAGCTGGCGAAACGGGCCGTCGCTGCGGTTACCCGGCTCGTGCCTCGAGTGCGTTACCGCACCGGTGAAGGTAATGATTGCGGTCGCGAAATGTAAAGGAACGAAAGTCCACATTGTGGAGTGGGCGAGACGCCGGCCGCGAGGGGACCGGGTGGTTATATGAATGCGCCGTCGCCCATCATGATCGCTCTCATCGCTAGAGCGCATGTTCGTGAAGCAGAGTGCTACGGATGGGCTCGCCTGTATCCTCTCCGTGCCTAGTGGCGCGCGCGAGTATTGTCGTCAGCTCCGGAGGGGATGTCGCGCAGCGTCGCTGCCCCGCCTCGCTACTCCAGTCTCATGCGGGAGTCTGTGTTGAACATTCCGGACTCTCCAGCGGTGACGGTGTGGCGAACGACGAAGGCGTGGTTGCCGATGCGCCAAAGGCCTTCTCCTCGTTGGAGATCCGGGAGCTGGTCACGTTCAGCGGTGGTGAGCCCGAGTTGGATCGCGGCGTGCGCGGCTTCGCTGACCTCTTGCTGGTAGACGATTTTGGTGGAGCAGTCGGCCAGGAGTCCACGTGCGAGGGCGCGGGCTTCGGAGCCGTGGTCGCCGACGGCGTCGAGGTCCGACAGCCGGTGCACGATGAGCAGGTTCGCGATCCCGAGCCCGCGGGACAGCTTCCATTGCGACTGCATCCGGGCGAGGAGGGCGGGCTGTCGCATGAGTCGCCAGGCTTCGTCGTAGATGACCCACCGCTGTCCACCGTGCGGGTCGGTGAGCGCTGCTTCCATCCAGGCTGAGGCGCAGGTCATGAGCATGGCGATCATCTGGTCCGATCCCTGCACGCGGGACAGGTCGAGTGTCACCATGGGCAGGGTGGGGTCGAGTTCGACGGTGGATGGGCCGTCGAACAGGCCCGCGAGGTCGCCGGCGACGAGTCGGCGCAGCGCGTGTCCGAGGGGGCGGCCGTCGTGGGCGAGCTCGCCGACGGTCGCTCCGGGTACGGAGTCGCGGGGTTCCAGCACGGCCTGCACCACCAGGGGGAGGGTCGGTTCGGCAGCGGCCTGGATGGCGTTGTCGAGGGCGACGTCGAGGGCGGTGTGTTCAACCGCCTGCAACGGCCGGCCGAGCGCTGACTCGGCCAGCGACCCCAGCAGCACCCGCCTGCGCAGGGTGGCCTCGTGGCGCCATTCCTCGTCGCTGGCCTGCGAGTTTCGGGGGCCGGGGTCGAGGGGGTTGAGCCGGCGGCGGGTTCCGCCGCCGAGCTGGATCGACGCGCCGCCGACCGCGGCAGCGACCGCGGTCCACTCCCCTTTGGGGTCGCCGGGAACGTACACGCGACGGCCGAGGGCGATGGAGCGTGTGGCGATCGACTTGGCCAGGAACGACTTGCCCTTGCCGACCACGCCCGCAAGGACGCAGTTGGGGTTGGTGAGTACGCCGGTGCCGTACAGGACCCAGGGGTCGAAGCAGAACCCGCCGCCGGACCAGGCGTCCTGCCCGATGTAGAGCCCCTCCGAGCCGAGTCCGGCTTCGGCGAGGAACGGGTAGGCGCCCGCGACGACGTCGGAGGTGGCGCGGTGGGCCGGGAGCCGGAACGGGCGCAGCGACCGGCCCGCCTCCGGTCCGGGCTCGCCGCGGGCGGGCAGGTACGCCGCGGCGTCGGCTTCCGGCACCGTCTCCGGCGGCCGGGACCCCGGCCCCTTGCTGACGCCCCACAGGGTGCCTTGCCGGCCCCGCGGCATTCCTCGTCGCTTGCCGGTGGCGGAGTAGAAGGCGGCAGGCCGGGTCATCGGGCGACCTTGCGGGCCAGGGGCAGCGCGGCCGCCGTGAACGCGCGCGCTTGCTGCCCGAGCAGGCGCTGGATTTCGCATCCGGACTGGATGGCGGCCCGGGTGATCTCGGCGACCGCGGCCTCGAGCTGGTCCCGGGTGGGGGTGGTGATGGTGAGCATCCCGGTGAACCGGATGTCGGCGTGCCCGGCGACCAGGGCCCGTTCGCGGTCGAGGACGTCGGCGGCCTCGACCGATTCGGACAGGTCGGCGAGCACACCCATCTTGGCCTTCTGGGCGGCGTCGGTGGCGTACTCGACCTTGGCGCGGCGGATGTCGCGCATGGCCTCCTCGACCGGGACCGGTTCGTAACTGATCGACAGGGTCTTGCGGATGGCGGGCTGGAAGATGAGGGCGTGCAGGAAGAACGGCGGCGCAGCGGTCTGCGGCCACTCCTTGACCCACAGCACGGCGGAGTAGGCGGTGTCGTGCCGCAGGTGGTCCCAGTGCTCGTCGACCGCGACCGGCCCAGCGCCCTCTAGGCGTGCCGGGATGTGGTCGCCCGCGCCGTAGCCGGGGTCGTAGGCGGTGCGTAGCGTTGCGGCGAGGTCGGCCTCCCCCAGCCAGGTGTCGAGGATGAGGTCGGCGGCGCGCAGGTTGGCCTCGAGCGAGGTCATCTCCTGCTTCAGGAATGCCGCGGCCCCTTGCAGGCCGCGTCCGGACTGCCGGATGTGGGCCCGGGCCTTTCGCAGGTCGAGCGACAGGGCGACCAGGGTGCGGTGGGTGGCGGCGGCCGGGACGACGGTCGTCATGAGCTCCTCGTACTGTCGCGCTGCCCAGCCGTTGGGGTCCCCGGCGCGGTGGGTTTGCCACCAGCCGGTGATGCCGCGTCCGGCGTCGGGCAGCGAGATCTCCAGGACCTGGACGCGGGTGCCGCCGGTGGCGGCGAGGTGAGCTAGGGCGCGGGACCAGCCGTGCACCCGGCGCGCCTGCTCGTCCGGTGAGAGCAGCACGAACGCGGGATGCCGCACCAGCGCGACCGCGGTCAGGGTGTGCTGGTGCGGGTCGTGCAGCATCGCGGTGTCGGGGTCGGGCAGGAAGCGCAGCGCGGCCGCTTCACCGGGTAGCGCTAGCGTGCCTCCGGGGCGGGGCCGTTCGGGGCGGGCGCGGTAGCGGGTCTGCCCCGTGCGGGCACGCCACAGGAAGTGCAGCGCTGTGGGTGCGAGCTCGACGAGGGTCTTGCCGCGCCAGCGGACCAGCGCCGCAGCGGCCGCGCCTGCCCACAGGGGCAGGGTGAACGCGGCACCGGTGGAGCCGGCCGCGAACAGGGAAACCACGAGCACAGCAGCGGAGATGCCAAGGCACACCAGCCGGGAGGCGGAGAGCCCGAGGAGTATGCCGCGCTGGGGCAGCCGGGAGAAGCGGACCGCGGCGGGCGCAGCCGCGGGGCTGTGGCGGGTGTCGGTCAGGGTGTCGGTCATGCTCGTTCCTCACTGTCGAGGGGGCGGCTGGTGCGGTGGCTGCGGTTGCGGCGCACCGGCGTGGGAGTCCGGACCCGTCGGCGCGGATGCTCGATCGGGTTGCGGGCTCGTCCCGGGCGGTGCCGTGGAGTGGCGGGGGCTGGCTGGCCCGGTTGAGGCCGGGGGCGTGGCCGAGGCTGCGACTCGGCTGGGTTGCTCGCCGGCCCCAACCGGGCGGCTCTGGGCGGGTCCGTCGCCGTGGGCCTCGACTGGACGGGGTGAGTTGTCGAGGGGGCCGGACGCGTCGCCGCGTTTGGCCGGTGCACGGCCGCCGCCTCCGCCGGCCGTCATGCCGAGGGCGACTCCACCTGCGGCCCCGACACCGGGGACGAGGGCGCGCGCGGTCGATGTCAGTGCGACGACCTTGCGCGGGGCGCTGATCACGACGCGGGCGCCGCTGGTGGAGTGGATGGCGCTGACGTGCGCGGCGTGCAGCGCCTCACCGGCGAAGGTGCAGGTCTTGATCGCGATCCACGGCGCCAGGCCGCCCAGCAACAAGACCAGGGCGCCGCCGACCATCTGGGTGGTGGCTTGGGTGGCGCCACTGGAGGCCTGTCCGGCGCCGTCGAGGACGGCGACCCCGATGGACAAGATGATGACCAGCAGCAGCTTGCAGGCCACCATCGCGACGACGAACTCGATCCAGCGCCGCACCCAGGCTCGGGAGAAGTCCGCGACCGCGCCGGCGAACGCGATCGGGGCCAGCACGGCGGCTACGAGCAGCATCAGCTTGCGGGCGAGCATTGCGGCCCACACGATCACCACCGCGGCCAGGATCACCAGGGACAGCAGCAGTACGGTGGCCGGGTTCCCGGTACTGGACAGCCGGACTGCGGTGAGCCTGGCACCCAGACCGGAAATGTTGGTGCCCATGGTGGCCTGGACGACGCCGGCGCTGAGCGCGTCGACCGCGGTCAGCAGGGCTTGGGTGGCTGCCAGGGCGAAGGTCGTGCCGATGGTCGCGACGACCAGCCCGGTAAGGGCGCGCCCGAGGGCTTCGGCTTCGCGGCGCAGGACCCCACGGATCACCTGGATGACGAACAGGCCCATGCAGATCACGCCGGCGATCGCGCCGGTGATGGCGAGCTCGCGCAGCAGTTCGGGGGAGCGCAGGTCGAGGGTGGTGGCGTGGTCGATCTCCTTCCATAGCCACACGGTGGCGTGCTCGGCGGCCGTGCCGAAGTACCCGGCGATGTGGGTGAACGTCGACGTGGCCGCGGCGTTGGCCTGGTCAGCGACGGCGTTCGACACCATGCACAGCGGGTTGAGGGTGTTGGGGCCGGTGCAGCTCATGACGTGCTCACCGGGATGGCGGTGTAGGTGATGACCGCGACGACGCCCCAGGTGGGACGGACCGGGGGTCCCTCCAGGTTGAGGCTGGCCGAGACGCTGAAGGTCTGCGTCGTGGCTCCGGTCCGCCTGGTGACGGTGGCGCTCACCTGGCGGGCCGTGATGCCGGGGTCGGTGATCCGCCCGGCTTGCACGGCCCCGATCCACGCGGTCGGTTCCTGCACCCGCTCCACCGTGGCGGTGTCGACGGCGCGAACCGCCCCGAGCCGCGCCCATTCAGGAGGCGGCGGTACCGGCGCGGGGCCGTCGGTGGCGCCGGTGACCGACCAGATTGCGAACCTGTCCCGCAGATGATCCGGCACGAGCCCGATGACGAGCGGTTCGGTGGTGGTCGCTGACTCGGCCTGCACCCAACGCAGCTGCTCCTCGCGTGGCCTGGTGTAGTCCCGGGTCAGGAGGCGGCGGACGAACTCGGCGGCGTACAGGTCCGGCTGCCGGGCCGTGATGCCGGTGATGCGGGTGGCGGCTGGGGCGGCCGGGTACCGCGGTGTCCTGGCGATGGCCGCCACGGCGTCGTCGACCTCCCGCCCCGAGGAGGGTGGCGGAACGGCGCGGTCGGCCCCTGGGCGCGGCGCACTCGGGACAGGCGCCGGAACTACGCGGTCAACGCTGTCCGAGGTGCTGTGGTTGCGGGTGAGCAGTCCGGTGACCGCGACCACGATGGCCAGCAGGCTGACCACGGACCCCACGTAGAGGCGGCGGCGCCCGGAGTGCCGGGGGCACGGCGTACCAATTTGTCTCATCGGATCGAGGCTCCGGCGTTGTTGAAGAAGGTGACGATCGTGTTGGCGGCGCCGATCAACAGGGCCGCACCGCCGGCCACCAGGACCCCGGACTTGCCCTTGCCCGCCACGTGCGGGTTGGAGGAGTGCGCGCCGACCGCCCAGGCGGAGGCGGAGATCGCGACCCCGGCGACCGCGGCGATCAGCCCGAAGGTGAGCAGGGCGCCGACGATGGACTCCAGCGCGGCCAGTCCGGGCAGGCCGGTGGTGTTGGGTTGGATGTCGATGGTGGGTGCCGACATGGCGTTGCCTTTCGCAGCTGCGGCGGGCCGGTCCCGCGCACGTACTTGGTGTACGGGCCGCTGGGGGCACCATCGGTCGGCGCGGGTTCACGCGATGTGCCGGATCGCCGAGACGCCGCCGGAGACGTACGAGGACAGGGCCACGACCTTGACCACGTCCCCGGTCTGCGGGGCCTCCACGACCCGGCCGTCGCCGATGTACATGCCGACGTGGCCCGGGGCGGCGAGGGTGCCGTCGCTGCCGGGGGTCAGGATCAGGTCCCCCGGGGCGAGGCCTTGCAGGGTGGTGGCGGTGCCGTCGTGCACCTGCTCGTAGGTGGTGCGGCCGATCGCCACCCCGGCGGCTCGCCAGGCCGTGCCGGTGAGCCCGGAGCAGTCGTATCCCGTGGGGCCGGTTGCTCCCCACACGTACGGTTTGCCGAGCTGCGCCAGGGCGAAGGTGACCGCGACCCGCGCGGCGGGGGAGGTGTCGGCGGGCAGGGTGTACCCCGGCGGCAGGCCTGCGGGGACCGTGTCGGTGGGGCCGGCGCCGCAGTCCGGTGTGGTGGCCACGATGGTGTCGACGATGCTCCCGGCGCGCTGGGCGTTGCCCAGGTAGTTGCCACCGACCCTGTCGGACCAGCTGTTGACCTCGGTGGGGGTGCCGGTCCAGGCGGACCGCTGCACGTGCTGGGCCGCGACCCACGGATCGGCCTGCTGCCATCCCGGCAGGGCCAGAAGGGTGTCGAGGAACAGGTTGGTCGAGGCGACCGGGTCCATCCGCTGGGCGGCGGTGCCCCAGCCGGGGCGTTGCTGGAACAGCCCTAGGGAGTCGTGGTCGTACCCCAGTCCTTGGTTGGGAAGCGTGGTGCCGTCGGGGTCGTTCGGGTTGCCCAGGATCAGCAGACTCGACTCGGTCATGGCGGTCATGACGGCGATCACCGCGGCCTGGTGCCCGCCGCGGGTCGAGGCCGTGGCAACGACGGTGCGGGCGTTCCGTGCCTGGGCGTCGCTGAGCCCGGCCACCGGGCCGGTGCCGGCGCACACCAGCACCGGTGTCGCCTGGGGCAGCGCACCCGCGACCGCGGTCAGGCCCACGACCCCGACGGCCACGGCACCGGCGACCAGCACGGCGACGACGCGCATTGGTGTCATGGCCGGTGTACGACCGCGCCGGGGCACCAACGGTCTGGTGAGGTTGCACTGTCGTGATCGTGCGAGACAGTGTCAGGAAGCCACAACCGTCAGGGAGAAACGATGCGAACCAGGCTCCGAGCCAACAAGCCCGCGCCCGCCCCTGCGCCGGGCTTGGCAGGGCAGGTCGCGGCCGCTGATGCTCGCGCTCTCGCCCTGGAGCTGGGCGGCCTACGGGCACCCGAGCACGTCGACGTCATGGGGCTCGGCATCGTCCTCGAGAACGGGGAGACCGCTCACCGCACCACCTGGTGTTGGGTGCGCTGGCGCGTCGACGGGCAGTGGAGCCCAGCCCTGTGGTGCCACGTCGTCGTCACCGACCACCGGCTGCTGGTGCGGCTGCCCGACGGCACCCTCCGTTCGCAATGGTGGTCGACCCTGGTCGGGTTCGAGGCGGACCTGGCCGCCGGCCATGTGATCCTCGACTACGGTGATGGCCGCCCCCGGCTCTTCTCCGGACCGCAGGCCGCGGTGCTGGCGGTCGCCGGTGTGGCCATGCTGTACGGGCCCGAGGCACTCGTCTCGCACCCCGCACTGGATCCGATCCGCTCAACCGCGGCGCCCTGAACCACAGCACCGTTCTAGCCCTCAATGGTGGTCTTCTCAGCCGTTCAGCAGTCCCAGCTGGCGGCGGGCGTGGGTCCGCTCCGCATCGCTCAGGTGGCGCTGTTCGCTGAAGATGCGCAGCAGCCCCGGCCAGCCTGAGGGACTCCCGGCCAGCAGGCGGTGCACCACTCGGCGGGCCTCTGGCTCGAGGCCGAGCTGCTCCAGCATCCGCTTGGTGCAGGCGCGCGAGTTCCCTCCGGCGCGTTTGGAGGTCACCGTGACCAGCGGGTCGGTCGCGCCCCGCTGCGCCGCGGCCACCGCGCGGGACAGCAGGATGTCTGCCGCCGGCGCGACGACCGCCAGTCGGGGGTCGTGCTGTCCGAGCCGGAGCTCGTCGCGGATCCATTCGTCCAGCGCCGTAGCCATCACCAGGCCTCCATCGCTTCGCGGGAGACCCACTGCACCGCATCACCGGGGCGGACACCCGTCATGCCGCGCAGGGCGTCGGCCTGGGCAGCGCGGGCCGAGCCGCGGTCGCGGCGCGTGGCGGCGCTGCGCAGGTGGGAGTAGAGGGCGTCTGGACGCAGCCTGCGTGCCTTGGTCTCGTGCTTGAACAGCCACTCCATGGCACAGATCAGCTCCGCGGTGGCGTGGTCCTCGGTGACTGTGACCGCTGCGGTCGACCCGAGCGGGACGACCTCGGCACTGGTGCGGGTGCACACCTCGTCGCGGACCACCAGCCACAGCCGGTCGCGTTGCCTGCTGGGCCTGTCGAGCCGCGGGCAGTCCAAGAGCGCTCGCATCACCGCCTGCGCCCTGCCTTGCTGTCTGAACGTCATCACTGCCTCCCCTGTCCCGGATGCGGACAAGCGCCGTTGCCTTTCAGGCAAGGGCGCCGACCAGTGATCGGCAACCGACGGCCAGCGTGCCTGTGGATGATGCGACGGTTCGCGGGTTATCCACAGGGGCCTGCGCAGGTCTGCCGTTCACGGCGTCCATCCGCTTCACTAGTCACTGGCCGCTCTCGCCGAGCGACCGCCGCTGATGCGGCGCATGATCAGGACAGCCGCTGGGGCGGGGACGCGATAACCGCGCCGTGGGACGGTTCGGGACGTCCGGCGGCGCGGCACATGAGACAGCGCGTCCCGGACGAGGCAGGGAGGAACGCGATGGCGAACGAGCGACTACGGGCGGCGCTGGTCGGCGCGAACCTGTCTGTCGGCGGCCTCAGCGAGATCGTCGGGGTGGACCCCAAGACCGTCGAACGTTGGATCAGCAAGGACCGCGTGCCGCATCGCGTTCACCGGATGGCGGTCGCCAGCGCGGTCGGCAAGGACGACGGCTTCCTTTGGCCCACAGCGGTTTCGGAGGCGCAGCGAGGCGAGACAAGCCGCGAAGAGCTCGTGGGCATCCACCCCAGCCGTGGCGCCATCCCGATGGCGCTCTGGTCCGGTCTGCTCAACCAGGCGCGCCGGCAGATCGACATCCTCGCCTTCGCAGCCACATTCCTGCACGACGCGGTGCCGGACTTCGACGCCACCCTCGCGCAACGGGCCGCAGACGGTGTCCAGGTGCGCCTGTGCCTGGGTGACCCGGCCTGCGACGCGGTGCGGCTGCGCGGCCTGGAGGAAGGCATCGGGTCCTCGCTCGCCGACCGGTGCACCCTGACCTGGAAGTACTTCCGGCCCTTCCTCGACGAGCCGAACATCGCGGCCCGCATGCACGAGCAGACCCTCTACGCCTCGATGTTCCGGTTCGACGACGACCTGCTCGTCAACACCCACGTCCTGGGATCCGCCGCCGGCAGCTCGCCCGTGCTCCAGCTGCACCACCTGCCCGGTGGACGCATGTTCACCCACTTCCTGGACGGGTTCGAGCGCACCTGGGACACCGCCCGGGCGGTGGAGGCCGCCGACATCACGTAGCGTGACCGCTATGGCCAGGATCGACTACATCGACGACCCGAACGCACCCGCCGCCAACAGCGTCGTGCCGTCCGTGACCGCTGTCGTCGAGGACCCCCAAGGACGGATCCTGTTGATCCACAAGACCGACAACAACCTCTGGGCTCTTCCCGGGGGCGGGCACGACATCGGGGAGTCCATCGCCGACACCGTGGTCCGTGAGGTCAAGGAGGAGACCGGCTACGACGTGCAGGTGACCGGCCTGGTCGGCACCTACACCAACCCCCGGCATGTCATGGCCTACGACGACGGCGAGGTGCGGCAGCAGTTCTCGCTGTGCTTCAGAGCCCAGCTCCTCGGCGGCGAGGCGCGCACCAGCTCCGAGAGCAAGGCGGTCGAGTGGGTCGCCCCGACCGACCTGCTCGAGCTGCCCATGCATCCCTCCATGCGGCTGCGGATCCAGCACTACCTCGAGCACCGCGACCAGCCGATCATCGGCTGATCAGGTCCCGGCCACCCTGTCAAACATTGTCGCGGCGCGCTGCGCGCACTCCCGCAGATAGGGCGAGGACTTCTCGATCGCCCTGTGCACCGGGTGGTCGGCCGGGTAACGCTGGAGGATCTCGGCAAGCCGCTCATCCACCCCGACGACACCGCCGGCGGGGTCGGTGGTTAGGTCTGCCAAGGTGAGGGCGTCCAGGGCGGCCTGGTCCGGTCGGTCGAACGCGTGCAGCTCGGAGGCAAGGCCGCGCTCGACCGCCTCGAACTCGGCGCCCGTGTGGTAGGCAACCAGGGACACGACCTCGCGCGGCGCACCCAAGATGCTCAGGTGACGGGCGCCGTCGAGGGCATGGAGATCGGTGCGCGCCACCGACGGGGCGTACCCGATGTCGTGCAGCCACGCCGCCAGTGCAACCGCGGGGTCGGCGCCGGCCGCCACCAGATCCTCAGCTCGCCGGGCCACCTGCACGGTGTGGTCCCAGCGGCGCCCCAGCGACCCCACCAGCGACTGGGCAATCGCACGCCCCCGCTCCACAGTCCATGGCTCCACCGGGCCAGCGTAGAAGAGGCGCACCAAGGTCGCCGATCCGACGGCGCCTACGGTGCGGATGGCCGCTGGGGTATGCCGCGCGGCTCAGCGGTCGGCCGCGCGCGTCGCTGGTGGGCACGCCTGACGACGCCGACCGGCTGGCCCAACAGCTGCGCGGCGCGCTCCACGCCGGAAACGTCGACCAAAGCCGCGACGGCGCGGTCGACCTCCCCCTGCGCGGTCTCGACCTTGCCCTGCGCGCGGGCGAGTGCCGCATACGCCTTCGTCGTGGCCGCCACGGCCGCCGACTCGGCGCGCTGCGCCTCCTGCAAGCGGCGACGTGCGTCGCTGCCAATCGGGATGGTTGTCATGCTCAGCTCCTTCGTTTGGCGAACTGAGACGTGTACGCCGACGCGGGGGCACGACGTCCGCAGCCGCCGGATCGCCGACCAGGACGCCGTCGCGCCGGAGCTAGTCGTACGCGCCACGGCTCTGGAACGTCCACAGCGTCAGGCGCGCCCGTCGAGGTCTCGTGGCATGAGCCGCGGTGCGACGAACAACGCGGCACGTCGCGGCAGTCGCTTGAACGCAGGCAGGCGATCCGGCAGTCCGACCTCTCGGCTCACGCGAATCCACACGGCGTCATCCTGACCTGACGCCCCGACAGCGCAGCGCCCCCCACCACCCATCACCCCACCGACCCGCCCACAGCCCTCCCCACGCACCGCACGCGACACACCTGACCATCCAACACTCCCACCAACCACCAGCGCCACACTGTTGGCACCAAGGTGGCTCGACTCGTCCCCGGGGTGCCCCGTCCGCACCGTTTACCCGGTGTGACCATGTCGATCAGGCGGATGACGCTGGGTGCGGGGTACCGGTACCTGATGTCGTCGGTGGCGCGGATGGACGAGGACGGACCCGCCGCCGGACTGACCGGCTACTACGCCGCGGAGGGCACCCCGCCGGGGCGGTTCCTCGGCACCGGCCTGAGCGGCCTCGCCGGCGGTCTGGGCATTCAACCCGGGAGCCAGGTCACTGAGGAGCAGCTGTGGCGGATGCTCGGGATGCTGCAGGACCCGGTTACCGGGGAGCCCCTCGGACGCCCACCGGTCGGGCATCCCAGCGCGTTCGTTGACCGCCTGGGTCGGCGGCGCAAGGCCGTCCAGGCGGTGGCCGGGTTCGACCTCACCTTCTCTGTCCCTAAGTCCGTGTCCGTGGCGTGGGCCCTGGGTAACGAGGGCACCCGGCAGCGCATCCATACCGCGCACCGCCGAGCGGTGGAGGCGGTCATCGCCTACGGGGAGTCGCAGGTGTTCGCCACCCGCACCGGTCGCGGCGGTGTGGTGTCCGAGGATGTGCGCGGGGTCGTCGCGGTGGCGTTCGACCACTGGGACTCCCGCGCGCACGACCCGCAACTGCACACCCACGTCGTCGTCCTCAACAGGGCACAGAGCGTGGCCGACGGCAAGTGGCGCACCCTGGACTCCAAGGCCCTGTTCAGGGCCACCGTCGGCATGTCCACGCTGTACAACGGGATCCTTGCTGACGAGCTCACCGCCGACCTCGGCTGGGCTTGGACACCGGAACAACGCCGCCGATCCGCGGAGCCAAAGTGGGAGGTCGACGGCGTCCCCGCTGCGCTGCGTGACGAGTTCTCGCAGCGGACTAGCGCGATCGAGGGCGCCACCAAGCACCTCGTGGCCGACTTTCAGGCCGCGCACGGACGACCTCCGGCGGGGCCGGAGATCCTCCGGCTGCGACAGCAGGCGACCCTGACAACCCGCAATCCCAAGACCCTTACACCGATGCGTAGGCTGATTGAGGACTGGCGCACCCGCGCGCAACCGCACCTCGACATCGACCCGACGTCGTGGGTGGCCGGCCTGGCCGGTCGCAACAGCCAACCCCTGCTCACCGCCTCCGACATCGACGACGGGATTCTGCGGGACGCCGCCACCCTCGTCCTGGACAACGTGGCCGACAAGCGGGCCACCTTCACCCGCGCGAACCTGCTCGCCGAGACCCTGCGCCAGCTCCACGGGGTCCGGTTCGCCACCGCCACCGACCGCATCGCCGTCGCCGAGAAGACCGCCACCCACGCCGCCGAACTGGCGGTCATGCTCACCCCACCCGAGGTCGGCGCCGTCCCAGAGGCGCTGCAACGCGCCGACGGGTCCAGCAAGTTCCGGGCCCGCAACAGCGAGGTCTACGCCACCGCCGAACTGATCGACGCCGAAGCTCACCTCCTCCAGCTCGGCCGAACCACAGACGGCCCCACCGTGCCTTCCGCGGCGGCTGTCCGAGCGGCCGCGTGGACCCCACACCGCCGCCAGCCACTCTCAACCGAGCAGGTCGACGCGCTCACGAGCGTAGTCACCTCGGGAAGGCGGCTGGACGTGCTCGTCGGCGCAGCCGGGACCGGGAAATCCACCACCATGGCCGCCGTCCGGGCAGTGTGGGAGGCCACCCACGGGTCCGGGTCGGTGGTCGGACTCGCCCCGTCCGCCGCCGCTGCGGAGGTGCTCGCCGACGCCGTCGGCGTGCCCGCCGAGAACACCGCCAAATGGCTAGCCGAACACGACAACGCCCCGCAACGTCTTACCGCCGTCCAGGGGTACGCGGCCCGGCTGGCCCGCGCCTACCCCTCATCCCAAACCCATGCCCTGCAGCAGCGAGCAGCCAAGGCGTATGAGGCGTACGCCCGGTGGGCGCTGCGACCCGGGCAGCTCGTCATCATCGACGAAGCCTCCATGGCCGCCACCAAAGACCTGCACCGGATCGCCACCCACGCCGCCGAGGTCGGCGCGAAGGTGCTGCTCGTGGGGGATTGGGCGCAGCTGTCCCCGGTGCAGGCCGGCGGCGCATTCAAGCTGCTCGCCGACGACCGCGGCCCCGACACCCCGACCCTCCACCAGGTCAAACGCTTCGCCCACGACTGGGAAGCCGAAGCCACCCTCCGACTCCGCCGCGGCGACCCCGGCGTCGCCGCCACCTACCTAACCCACGACCGGGTCCAGGCCGGGACGCGGGAGGACCTCTTGGACCTACTCTTCGACGCCTGGCGCGCCGACACGAGCGCGGGCCGCCGTTCGCTCATGCTCTCCGCTGACACCCAAACCGTGACCGACCTCAACACCCGAGCCCGGGACCACCGCGTCGCCACCGGTGAGGTAGCCGGGGACGGGGTGCGGCTCGGTGACGGAACCACAGTCGGGGTCGGTGATGTCGTCGTGACCCGGCTCAACCACCGAACCCTGGCCACCGGGCGTGGCTGGGTCAAGAACGGCGACGACTGGGTCGTCACCGACATCCGCGCGGACGGGGCCCTGCACGTCACCCGCGCCCGTGGCGGGTCCCCTGCGCTGCTCCCGGCGGACTACGTGCGTGATCACGTCGAGCTCGGGTACGCCACCACCGCCCACCGCGCCCAAGGCCGAACCGTCGACACCGCCCATGCCTACATCACGGCGACCACCCTCCGCGAACCCCTCTACGTGATGGCCACCCGGGGCCGGGAGACCAACCGCTTGTACGTCGACACCGCCCACGACCCTGAGCACGCCACCAACCACGGTGAACCCGACCACACGGACCCCGCGGACGTGCTCCGCGCCGCCATCACCACCACTGGAGTAGACACCTCCGCCACCCACGTGTGGCGCGCTGAGCAAGCCGCCGCCTGGGCGCCATGGCGCCTAGAAGCCCAAGGCGCGGCCACGCAGGAGGCCCGGCGATCCCAAGTCCAGAATGGCACCCAGATCTGACGTCAGACGCCAGAGGCATGGGGCGCTACCGAACACCGCCGATCAAACGCGAGTCGGATACGCGTCGATTCCCGACGCCTTCGCACGTGCGCGCCTTGGGAGGGTCCTCTGCGCCCTCGGTTCCCGCGCTCGAGGCCCTTCGTAGGACACATCTCGGCGCATCTCCCGGCCTTGCCATTGTCAGTTGGACGCCCGGCGATCCCGATGAGGCCGGGCGTCGGGATGCGTTGCGGTTTGGACCAATACGGCCGAGTGCGCCGCGAGCCATCCGTGAGGCGCGGGGACCATGTGCACCTGCTCCCCGGCGGGCATACCGGTCAAGGCGACGGGACTCGACCTGTGGTTGACAATGACGACCTTGTCCCCGAAGCGAGCCGACTCGACGCCTTTGACCGGGTGAAGCGGCGACCGCGGTGACGTACCCGCAAGGACCTCGACCGGGGTGTGCTCAAGCAGCACGACGGGGTGCATCTCCGCCTTGCCGTACTGCGTGGGGACAATCGGCATGACATTGGTGCTGTACGCATACCCGTACTCGAAACCGAACGAGAATACCTGCCCGTCGCCTACGTCGATGCGGGCGAAGGCTGCGTCCCCGCTTTGGATGTAGGGGGCAATCGGTTCGCCGCTGTCGTAGGCGACCGTGCTCCACCCGTGCGGAATGACGTCCTCGGTCCACCGGATGCAGTCGTAGGGTACGGGCCGCTCGAGGACGCCGAACGCGGCCTGCGCGAGCCGACAGCCAGGCCCGTGGAACAGCGTCCCACCGTCGCTCACGAACTCACGGACAGCAGCCTCCAGGGCGTCGTTGTCGCCCAGGTCGTAGAGGCTGTCCGTGGGGACGACGAGGTGCTGGTAGTCGCGCAGGGCCCCGGCAACGACCTGGCGCGGATGCACGATGTCGACGTGCCAGCCAAGGTCGACGAACTGCTGGTACCAGCCGAGGAGGTCCATCCGGTGACGGCCACCCTCGTCGACACTGAGCGGTTCGAGCAAGCTCATCTGCTCGGGAAACAGCAACGCCACCTCCTTGGTGCGCGGAGCGTCCAACTGTGGCATCACCGCCTTTGCCCATTCTGTCCCGGCACGCAGGGAGTCCTTGAAGGTCGAGTCCATGCGGAACATGACGCCGCCGTCGTCCAAGCCGCTGTACCCGTATACGTGCAACGCAGTGGCCCCGTTGACGACATGGGTCGCTATGGCCTCTGCCGGGGGCACCACACGGTAGATGTCCGTGTTCACGTGACGACCCAGGTACAGGCCGCCGGTGAACGGTCGACCCCCGTTCGCACAGCGCGCAATCGTCGAGTCCACGCTCAGGGCCATTGCGTCGGCCCGGTTTTCACTGTTCAGCGGAGCAGCCATGAACAACACCCCGTCCACGTAGTCCGCGCACCGGTACACATCCAGGGCACGCTGACCTGTCTGCCAGTCGAGCTGGCCAGGCGGGTTGAAGAAGTATCCCCATTGGTGCAGGACAGGTTCCACGTACACATCCGGCTCCAGCCCATGCCATTGCTTGACCATGGTGGCCAGATGCTCGTCCAGCACGTGCGCCAGGTGCCTCTGATTGTCCACCCACCTGTGGAAGTCGCCCGACCGGCGCTCGAAGTCGTCCCTGCTTGGCAGCGCGCAGCCAACCCAGTCCAGCTCCTGCGGTCGCAGCCAGTACTCGTCGGGGGCAAGATCACCGAAGGCGCCAGCTGAAGTGCCGTACCTCTCATTCAAGGAGCTGATGTCACCCTCGTAATGACTCTCCAGCCAGGTCAGGTACTTGGCTCGCCCCTCGGGGTCGAAGCTCGGCTTGGGAATGGGGTCGAACATCGTCTGGACGACCACCGAACCGTCATCGCGGCGGTACATCCCGTCGCCGTACAGCCGCAGCAGCCCCTGTACGTGCTCGACCATCGTTGCCTGCGCCCTCGGGGACCAGTACTTGTACGTGCCCATGAGGTCTCCGTCCACCCGGACCGCCTGCTCCCCCCACACCGGGGGGACGTCACGGATGCTCGGGTACAGATTGTCCCCGCACAGGTACAGCGCCAGACATGTGTGCGTCATCCCCCGCGATCCGGCCTGAGAAATCATGAACTCCTGCATGGCCACGTACTGGCTGGCTTCCTCACCGCGGTACCGGGCGAAGAAGTCCTCCCACGGCTTGGAGTCCAGGTTGATGTTGTTGAAGCCCAGGCTGGCCACGTCGTCGATGCCGCGGCGAGTGGCGTCGAAGTCGGAGTAGAACGGTTCGAAGAAGTTGCCGAACCACATACTCAGCAGCGGTGGACGACGGTCAGGGTGAGAGCTCACAGGATTCCTCATCGGTTCATGACGCCTGACGGTGGTGGTCAGACGGTTGCTTAGGCCAGTCGGCCCTCAGGGGTCGTGGGACGGGGTGATGAGCAGGCCGGCGAAGTCCGCGGTGAAGGTGCCAGGGCCGGTGTCCTGAGCGGTCAGGCCGACCATCGCCCCGGTGAAACGCAATCGGCCGCCCCAGTCGTCCGAGACCACCGCCATGTCCAGCGCCTTGCCGACCCGACTCCACCTTTGACCGTCGGGCGAGGCGTCGAAGACCAGCTCAAGGTTGGTGATGGTGGCCCGCAGGTGCACGGTCACCCACTCGGACAGGTCCACGTCCGGCACGACCTCGGTGTACGTATCGCCGTCGCTGGTTGCCACCACCAAGTGGCGGCCTCCCGGGCCACAGGTCATGGCCACCCGGTGATGCCCAAGACGGTCGTACCAGATGACCAGGCCGGCCGCCTGAGCCAGGCTCTCCGGAGCCGCCGACATCTCCGTGGTGACAACGCAGCGCGTCGTCAACAAGCGGGTCGCGATCAAGCTGACACCGGTCGAAGCGAACAGGCTGCGTCTGCCGCGCAGCCGCAACCAGCCTTGACGCGCCTGGAGGTCCGCCCACGTGGCACTGACCGGTTCGCGCAAGCTCACCCACCCGGGGTCGAGCCCACCCGAGTCGAAACGGTCCTCAAACCCCTGCGGGTAAGGCGTCGCCGCGGACAACGCGGTCGCACCCTGCGGCCAGTGACCACCGTGAGCCAGCCGCAACCACCCGTCCTCCCACACCACCGGCTGGACGCACGTCTCACGGCCCAGCACACACACCAAACCCCGCTTGGACATCAGCGGCCGACTGGCCAGGTGAACGATGGCCCACCCGCCGTCGGGATCACGGACCAGCTCACCATGCCCAGCCTTCTGCAACGGCCACCCAGGGCTGTCTCGCGTCGTCAGCAACGGCTCCGGATCCACCTCGTACGGCCCCTCGAGGCTTCGCGACTTGGCAATCCGGATGCCGTGGTTCCAACCGGTGCCACCCTCCGCCAGCATCAGATGGAACCAGCCGTCGTGGTGGTACAGATTCGGCCCTTCAAGAAGTTCCTCGCTGCTGAAGATCAGCCGCTCCTCGCCAACCACCCCCGCAGCAGTGACCTCCTGCAACGTGATTCCCGCGAATGAAAACTCTTCAGGGCGGTGGTCCCAGCGCATGTTGGCAAGCCAGTGCCGGCCTTCGTGGTGGAAGATGCTCGGGTCGAATCCTCCGCCGCCGAGTCGCACCGGTTCCGTCCAAGGCCCGCCGATGTCAGTGGCCGTCGTCAGCAGAATGTCCACATCCTTGAACGGCCCAGACCACGCGTGCACCAGGCCCACGACCAGCCAGAATATCTCCCCGTCATGCGACAAGGACGGAGCCCACAACCCGCCCGAGTCCGGAACGTCCCGCAGGTCCAACACGGCCGGGTCGGTTAGCACGTGCCCTGCAGGCACCCAGTTACGCAGGTCCGTCGACGTGTGCAGCCGCACACCCGGCCACCACTCGAACGTGCTGTTCGCCAACACGTACGTGTCCCCGACACGGACGATGGACGGGTCAGGATGGAAACCGGGCACCACGGGATTGACGGGGCTCCAGGTGGAGCCGTGCGGGGGTGTCGTCGGCGGCACCAAACCAACTCTCCTTCATTCCTAACGCAACTCTCGGGCTGGACAGAAGCAACCTTCTAAACTGGAAAGCGCTTGCCCATAGCAGGGTAACCGCACTTCGACTCGGGCACAAGAAGTGCATCGAGCTGCGGTCGAGAAGTCGCAGGGCCGCGAGCAGTCTGCTGTTGCGAAACGTCACGCTCGGATCTACCGTGAGCAGGGGAATGCGCTTTCCCCTTCTCGGGGTTATGCCGCTTCTTCTGTGTAATGCTTTGTCTACCAAGGGAGTTGGAGATGACCGCACTTTCCCGTCGAGGCCTTCTGCAGAGCGCAGGAGTTGCCGCCGGAACCGCCGCATACGCCTGGGCCGCCCAGACGCCTGCCAGAGCAGCGACCCCATCCCCTGCGCCAGCCGCAGGAGGAAAGACCGGTCCGGTGCTGGACGCGGTGGTCTTCGGAGACGCAGCCTCCGAGAAGGCTCACGCCCTGACGTCGACGCTGTCCACGACAGCACGCGGTGGGCTCGGACAGCCCTCCAGAGTCCTCCAACCGAAGAGCACCCCGGACTTCTGGGGGGGAACCATGAAGTTCACCCTGGCTGTGGCCTCCTCCGGCACCACCTACCTGTCCACAAAGTTCTTCGGCGGCGACTTCGCCGACGACACCCACGAATGGCGCCTTCAGGTGTTCATCGGCGGCAAGATCATGGGCTGGATCGACCAGGGCTCCGTCGACCAGGCCGACCAGATGAGCTACGCACCACGCCTCGCAGACCGGTTCTACGTGCACACGCTGCCCCTGCCTGCGTTCCTCACCGCGGGCAAGACCAGCTTGGAGGTGGAGATCCGCGCCATGGGACGCCTCTACGCCTACGGGCAGGCGGACAACTTCTTCTATCCGATGACCACTGCGTCGCGCGGCATCTACCGCGCGTACACCCACACCACCCCATACTTCACCCCCACGGCCGACGACACGTATGGCAATGCCGCCGCACCCTCAACCAGGGCCAACAACGACGACGCCGCCATCGCCAAGATCCGCACCAGGGTGCTCAACGACCAGAACCGGATGCTGTATGCAACCAACATGGCCACCGTCGACGCCTGGGCTTACATGCAGCTGGCCGAAGGCTATGAATGGCCGGACAGCCCCGCCTACCAGAACCCCGTTGCTCTGACCAAGGTCTGCCAGGGCATCGACGGCCGCTACCTCGCGTGGAAGAAGGACGCCGCGGTCCTCACAGGCTCCGACCAGCAGTGGCAGGGCTTCGGCCGTGTCGGCCTCTTCCTTGACCGCTTCTGGGACCACATCCAAGACGATCTGGACGACGACGTCACGCCCGGCGGCACCGACGTGATGAACCCAGGGTTTGAAGCTGGCACGACCATGCCGTCCGGGTGGCACGTCCAAGGATGGGCCAACAAGGGGACCGCCTCGCGTGACACCAGCGCCGCCCACACCGGCACCGCCAGCCTGAAGGTCGCAGCACAGGCAACCGGTGCGTGCATCGTCGGACCGGACTCACGCACGTTCACCGGAGCCGGCGAGGTCACCTACGGCGCCTGGGTCAAGTACCCCGGAACGACCGGGAGCGTCGACCTGAACATCCTGTTCTGGACCGCAGACGGCACGTTCGTTGGCGGTGACCACCTCATCCACGTGCCCGGTGGCACCACCGAATGGACGAACCTGCAGGGCAAGGTCACCGTCCCCACGGGGGCCACCCAGTACGAGTTCTGGGTCGTCACCCGCGACGGCGCCACTGCCTGGTTCGACGACGTGACCGTGACCGCGCCACCACCCGCTGCGACCGAACCGATCGGGCGACGTGCCGCCTACCGCGACATGCTGCTGGGCAGCCGCGAGTACTGGCGCCAGAACTTCCGTCATTACACCAACCAGGCACAGTTCACCGCCATCGGCATCTACCAGTGCAACCGCGGACTGGCGCTGCTCTCCCCAGTCGACGCATGGCCCGAACCGCAAGCGCGCGAGTGGCTTTACATGGCTGTCGGCCTCAAGCCCTGGGCAGGTTCTGAGAACAAGGCCGGGGACAAGTCGTGGGAGCTCGGACACGACTACCACGTGTTCACTCCCAAGGGCCTGTCGCGAGAGCTCGGTTACGTCGGAAACTACGGCGAGATCAACGACATGCTCATCGCCTTCCACGAGACCGTGACCGGTGGCAAGGGCGCCGTGGACGACCCCATCCTGACCAAGCAGATCGTCAAGCTGTGCAAAACCCGCGGGTACTTCCGCCACGAAGGCGAGGACGAGTCCGGCAATCGGGCGATGCGTCTGGAGACCATCATCGGATGGCGCAACGAGCACTTCCCCGGCGACGTCGCCTACACGCAGAAGACCCAATGGGACGGCAACCCGCTCCAGGTCGCCGCCGTCCTGGACGACCCCGACCTCGTGGGCTGGGCCCAGACCCAGGTCAGCGACGGGCAGCTCGCCCCTGAGCTCGAACTGCTGCACTCACACTCCTGGACCCGCGTCGGGCTGCAAGCGCTGGTGTTCCTCAAGCGTGACCTGCCCTCCTTCCGCGCCAAGGCCGCGTCCAGCACGCGACTGCCCATGATGTGGGGACAGCCCAACGTCACGTTCACCGACGAGGTCAACGGATGCCTGGCCGTCAAGAACGGTGAGGAAGTGTTCTACGCATCCCTGTACTGGCGCGCCCGCTCCGCCGTGAACAGCCTTGCGCGCGTCCACCTTGTCGGCCCCCAACTCGAACGCTCTGCTGTCATCCGCAGCCAGACGGCGTTCGGCACAGCTGCCCCCGTGGGCACGTTCACGGTCCCCGACTGGGTCACCTGGGAATACGCTATCAACGACGCCAACGGCGGCCCCTCCCCGTTGCCTGGCGGCGGGTTCCCCCCACCCGGGCCGGCGTTGCACCAGGTGTACGCAGGACAGAGGCTGCCCATCGCGCAAACCCCGCCCGACATGGACCCCGCACTCGGCGGCACCACGTACGGCGTGGAGACGTTGCTGGTCGGCAAGGCGCCGTTCTACAGCTTCTCCTATGCCGGGTACTACATCGCCATGAACACGACAAAGGACCAGACGTTCACCTACCAGTGCCCGGCCACCGGGCGCGGACGCGACCTGGTCACTGGCAAGAACGTGGCCCTGTCGCAACCGCGACCCGTGCCCCCGCTGAGCACCGTCATCCTGTACAACCCTGCCGAACGCAGCTGACCACCCCAGGGCGCAGGTTGGGCGGTAATCCCCCAAGCCACCCAGCCTGCGCCCGCCCACAACCAGGCGTTCCTACGTCGAGCGGACCCCGCCCACCCACCCCTGCACTAGTTGCGCGAACTCCTCAGGCCGCTGCTGGTGCAGGTAGTGGGTGGTGCCCACCCATTCTTGAACTCGCGAACCGGGCACCTTCGGGTACGCGTTCGCCACCCCAGCGGCGAACGACGTCGAGAACAGGTACAGCACCGGGACCCGAACCCGACCAAGGACGGCGGCGGCGCGGTCGGTCGGACCCATGCTGTCCGGGGCCAGGTACATGGACTCGTACAGGTCAGCCAGCGCCTGCCCGGGGGTCGCAGCCATCTCCCGCCGCGCCTGCAACCACACGTCATGTGGCTGCCCGTCCGGGAAGGCCCCGTCGACGAACTCGACGCCGGCCAGTGCGCCCCTGGACCGAAGGTCCGCCAGCCGGTCCGGCGCACCGGCCATCTCCGCCGGCTCTGCACCAAACGCCGGGTCAACCAGCACCAAGGCGCTCACCTGAACCTCCTCACGCAGCGCCAGCGCAACAGCCACCTGCGCGCCCATCGAATGACCCACGACGACAGTCGGCTCCGCGCCCAGCCATCCGGCGACGTCCGCCGCCAAGTCCGCCACCGTCAACGGAGACGTCAAGCCGTGCCCCGCCCTGGACCCGTGGCCGGGAAGGTCCGTACACCGCACGTCCCACCCCGCGTCCAGCTCGGCGATGACGGGCAGCCACGAAGCCGCGGTGGCACCCCAACCGTGAATCAGACACATCTGGCCCAAAGCACCCAACGCGCTCATCCCCAATCGCTCGTCGTCGCAACAACAACGTGATTCTTGCCGGTAAGGTGTGGAATGCGCCTTCCCATCGACGTCCTGGAGGAATCATGACTGACCAGCTGCCTGGTCCGGTCACGCTCATGGACGTCGCCCACGAAGCCGGCGTATCCCTGGCCACCGCATCCCGCGCGTTCAACGGAAGCACTCGAAATGTCCGCGCCGACCTCAAGGAACGTGTCCTCGCGGCAGCTCTGAAACTGAACTACTCGGCGAACGCGCCGGCGCAGGCCATGGCGCGCGGGACCACCAACGTCGTCGGCCTGATCGTCCACGACATCGCAGACCCGTACTTCTCCTCCATCGCCGCCGGAGTCATGGAAGCCGCCGACGAACACCACCTGCTCGTCACCGTGGGCAGCACCATGCGACGCCCCGAACGCGAGCTCGACTACCTGGGCACCCTGCGTGGCCAGCGCAGCCGCGCCATCATCCTGGCCGGAAGCCGCGTCGACGATCCAGCCCTCAACGCACGCCTGCTCACCGAAGTCGAGGCGTTCCAGAGGTCCGGAGGACACGTCGTCGTCATTAGCCAGGCCAAGCTGCCCGTCGACACCGTCATCGTCGAGAACCGCAAAGGCGCGCGACAGCTGGCCCAGTCCCTGGTCGGCCTGGGATACAAAAAATTCGCCATTCTCGCCGGCCCTCGCGGACTGCTCACCGCCAGAGACCGCTGCCAAGGCTTCCGCGACGGGCTCGCCAAGGCCGGCCTGCCAGCGCCCGTAGTCGTGCCCGGCGCATTCACTCGCGACGGTGGCTACGGAGCCATGCAGGAACTGCTCGAAATCGGTGCAACTGTCGAATGTGTGTTCGCCGTGAATGACGTGATGGCCATGGGCGCCATGGCAGCCTGCCGGGAGAACGGCCTGCGACTGCCAGACGACCTTGCCATGGCCGGCTTCGACGACATTGCGACCCTGCGCGATGTCGACCCGAGCCTGACCACCGTCCGACTCCCCCTCGAGCAGCTCGGCCAAGCCGCGCTCGACCTCATCGTGACCATCGACGGCCCGCGACCGCGCCAGACCCGAGTTGCCGGCCAGGTCGTCATCCGCGCAAGCACTCCACCACGACACTGACTCCCAAACCGGTCGCACCCTCATCCGGCCACCAGCAGGTCAGGCCATCGTCGCAGCGGACTCCTCACTGACCTCTCCCGCCACCGGTGAGTCCCCCCGGAACATGCTGATTGCCGAGTCGACGGCGTGGTCTCCCAGCCGGGTCAGCTCGTTGCCCACCGCACCCGCCATGTGGGGAGTCAGCACAACATTCGTCAGGTCATAGAGAGGCGAGCTTGCCGGCAGCGGCTCGAACGGGTCAGTGGTGTCCAGCACCGCCCACAACCGACCAGAGACCAGCTCGTCAACCAAAGCGTCGTGGTCGACCAGCGCGCCGCGAGCCGTGTTCACCAAGGTCGCCCCGGCCTGCATCAGCGCCAGCTCACGCCGCCCCAACATGCCGCGGGTGCTCTCCAGCAACGGAGCGTGCAGCGACACCACCGAACTACGGGACAGCAGCTCATCCAGACCGACGCTGCGGACCCCGAGCCGCTCCGCCTCAGCCGCGGAAAGGAACGGGTCGAACACCAGAACCTTCAGGTCGTACGGGCGAAGGAGGCGAATGACGTTGCGCCCGATTCTCGACGCACCCACCAAGCCCACGACAGCGCCATGGTTGCCCGCCGACGGAAACTCACGTTCACGGTCGACGAAGGCACGCACGCGGCGGTAGACCACTTGGCTGCGGAAAGCCTGTTTGGCGGACAGTAGGACCATGGCCACCGCATACTCCGCGACCGGGACGGCATTCGCATCCGACGAAGACGTCACCCGAACCGCGCGACGCCAACAGCCCTCCCCCACGAGGTCACGCACCGAACCTCCCGCGTGATGGACCGCGTGCAGACGTGGCATCGCAGCAAGAAGAGCATCGTCGATCGTGCCGGCACCCCACCCGGTGATCAGCACATCGACCCCGGCCAGCACCTGCGGGTCCTCCTGATGCAAGTCGGCCACCGCCGGACGGTCGAAGTCGACCTCGAACACCGCCTGCAGCCGCGCCCTCGCGTCAGGGTCGAACAACCGGGCCGGCAGGTCCGGCGCCATGCTCAACAGAGCAACCGGCCGGCGGGTCACGCCACCCTGCCTTGCGCAGCCGCCACCAAGTCCTCCAGCACCGCAGCCTCCGACACCACCATGTCCGGGTCATCGCCCGGGACGAACTCCAACAACAGGTCCGTAGACGAGTCATGGGCGGCCAAGACGTCGAACACACTGGACCACAGGTCGGTCCGCTCCCGCAGCGCAAGCCGCATCGTCCCGGGCCACCACGAGAACACGTGCACCGCACTGACCCGGTCCACCAGCCGCCGCAGCCCGTCCACCGCGTCCGGCACGCTCGCATCCACCGGAGGCTGCCAGTACGTCGACAGGTTCACACTACCCACCTCCTCCAACAGCCGAACCGTCCCGTCCACGGTGTCCGTCAGCGACTCCCCATGGAACTCAAAGGCCACCTCGCAGCCTTGGTCCGCAGCAATCAGCGCCGCCTCCCGCGTCGCCCCGATGACCGCAGCCCAGTCTTGTGAGCTCGCCTCGGCAGACCCCACCGCACCAGCCCAGATGCGGATCCGGCTCGTCCCCACCGCACGAGCCGCACGCACCACGTCCACGAACTCGCCCGCGTCCGACACACCCGCCCGCCAGTACGAGCCATACGAGCTGGCCTGCAGCCCCGCCGCTTCGGCCGCCCGGGCTGCATTCGCCAGCTCCTCAGGACGTCCCGGCGGAGCATGCACCTCCGCCCATTCGACAACGGACAGCACCGACCGACCGGCGACCTGTGCCACCTGCGCAGCTGGAAGGTCCTTCAAGGTGATCGAGGACACCCCCAGCCGACCCCGCGAGCCCCATGCGACCACTTGCCACCTCCTGGAAGGAATCCGCTTTCCCATCAACTCTTGCACAACTCGGCATGGCACCGCTACGGTTCTGGCAAGCGCTTTCCGCGCTATTTGGATCTACGCGCGAAGGACCGACAATGGCGACGAGAACCCTAGGCATCATCATGAACGGCATCACAGGCCGCATGGGGTACCGACAGCACTTGGTCCGGTCCATACTCGCCATCCGCGACCAGGGAGGCGTCGAGCTCAGCAACGGAGAACGTCTCCAGGTCGACCCCATTCTTGTCGGACGCAACGCGGAGAAGGTCAAGGAGATTGCCGAGCGTCACGGCGTCACCCGCTGGACCACAGACCTGGACTCCGCCCTGGCCGGCAGTGACGAAGTCTACTTCGACGCCCAGCTGACGACCGTGCGCGAAGAGTCACTGCTCAAGGCCATCGCGGCTGGCAAGCACGTCTACACCGAGAAGCCCATCGCGGAGTCCCTAGAAGGTGCCCTTGCCCTCGCCAAAACCGCCAAGGAGGCCGGCGTCGCCAACGGCGTCGTCCACGACAAGCTGTACCTGCCCGGCCTGCTCAAGCTGCGCCGGCTCATCGACAGCGGCTTCTTCGGACGCATCCTGTCCGTCCGCGGTGAGTTCGGCTACTGGGTCTTCGAAGGCGACCAGCAGCCAGCCCAGCGACCCAGCTGGAACTACCGCACCGAAGACGGCGGCGGCATTACCACCGACATGTTCTGCCACTGGAACTACGTCCTGGAAAACCTGTTCGGCCCCATCCAGGCCGTCACCGCCAAGACCACGACCCACATCCCCCAGCGGTGGGACGAAGCAGGCAAGCCGTACACCGCAACCGCCGACGACGCCGCCTACGGCCTGTTCGAGCTCGAAGGCGGCATCATCGTCTCGCTCAACTCCTCCTGGGCGGTCCGCGTCCACCGCGACGAGCTCGTCGAATTCCAGGTCGACGGCACCGAAGGCAGCGCGGTAGCCGGACTATTCGGCTGCGCCGTCCAGCACCGCACCATGACCCCCAAGCCCGTGTGGAACCCCGACCTCAAGGACACCACTCCCTACCGCCAGCAGTGGCAGGAGGTGCCGGACAACATCGAGTTCGACAACGGGTTCAAGGCGCAGTGGGAGCTGTTCCTGCGCTCACTCGTCGGCGACGCCGAGCACCCGTACGACTTCCTGGCCGGCGCCCGCGGCGTCCGCCTCGCCGAAGCCGGCCTGGCATCCTCCGCCGAGGGCCGCCGCATCGAACTCGGCGAGCTTCAGCCGTGACCAGCATCCATCTGCCGCAGCCGGACCGCACGTGGCGAGAAGTTGCTCTCCGCGGCCCGGCGGAATGGAACCCCCAGCCCACACCCGCACGCTCACGCGTGGCGTTCGCCGCCGTCCACGTCGTCGCTGACCCCTTGGGCAACAACGTTCCTGGAGCACCGGCCCAGGTCGACTGGGACTCCACCCTCGCCTTTCGCCGACACCTGTTCGCGCATGGCCTCGGCGTCGCCGAGGCCATGGACACCGCGCAGCGCGGCATGGGCCTGGACTGGCCCGCAACCCAGGAGCTCATCCGTCGCAGCGCCACCCAAGCCAGCGAACATGGCGCACGCATGGCCGCTGGCGCCGGAACGGACCACCTTGACCCCCGTGCCGACAGCATCGACGTCGTCCTGGCCGGCTACGAAGAGCAGGTGGCTTTCGTCGAGTCCACAGGAGCGCAGGCAATCATCATGGCCAGCCGACAGCTGGCCGCCGCCGCCAGGGACACTGACGACTACCGCAAGGTGTACGACCGCCTGCTTGCCCAAGTGCAGCGACCGGTCATCCTGCACTGGCTGGGCACCGCGTTCGACCCCGCCCTCGCCGGCTACTGGGGTTCAGCAGACGTTTCCACTGCGACCAGCGCGTTCCTCGACCTGGTCCACGACAACACTGACAAGGTCGACGGCGTCAAGGTGTCCCTGCTGGACGCCAACCACGAGAAGGACCTGCGCCAACGGCTGCCCGAAGGCGTGCGACTCTACACCGGCGACGACTTCAACTACCCCGAACTCATCCTCGGCGACGACAGCCACCACTCCGATGCCCTATTGGGCATCTTCGCCGCCATCGCCCCCGCCGCCGGCGCCGCCTTGCACGCCCTCGACAACGGCGACATCGACACGTACAACGCCGTACTCGAGCCGACCGTGCCGCTCGCACGGCACGTCTTCGCCGCACCCACCTACTACTACAAGACCGGCATCGCGTTCCTGGCCTGGCTCGGCGGCCACCAGCCCGGGTTCACCATGGTCGGCGGCCTGCAAAGCGCCCGCAGCGTCACCGACCTGGCCACCACCTTCGAACTCGCAGACCGAGCGGGCCTCATCGCCGACCCGGACCTCGCCGCCGGACGCATGCACCAGCTCCTGGACGTTGCAGGACTGCACCGATGAGCGAGCACCTGCGACGACTGTCACTGAACCAGAAGACAACCAACGCCTGGTCCCTGAAGGAAGCCGTCGACGGCTGCCTGCGACACGGCATCCAGTCCATCGGCGTCTGGCGCGAACCCGTCGCCGACATCGGCCTCGACAAGGCCCAACGGCTGATCCGCGACGCCGGACTGAGGGTTTCCTCCCTGTGCCGCGGCGGCTTCCTCACCGCCGAAGGCGCAGCCGCCCGGCAGCACGCGCTCGAGGAGAACAAGCGAGCCATTGACGAAGCCAGCGCGCTCAACGCCGACTGCCTGGTCATGGTCGTCGGTGGCCTACCCCTAGGGTCTCGCGACCTGCCAGCAGCCCGCTCGCGAGTCGCTGACCTGCTCGACGAGCTCGTCCCCATGGCAGCCGACCAAGGCGTCCGACTTGCCCTTGAGCCCATGCACCCCATCTTCACCGCCGACCGCGGCGTTCTGGCCACGCTTGGCGAAGCGCTCGACCTCGCCGAGAAGTACCCCGCCGAAACCGTCGGCGTCGTCGTCGACTCCTTCCACGTCTGGTGGGATCCGCAGCTCGAGGCGCAGGTAGCGCGCGCATCCAACCGCATCGCGTCCTTCCAGGTCTGCGACTGGATCACTCCGCTACCCGCCGACACGCTGCTGTCACGAGGGATCATGGGCGACGGCCACATCGACTTCCACCACCACTACGACCTCGTCACCCGTGCCGGGTACCACGGCGACATCGAAGTGGAGATCTTCAACGCGGACGTCTGGGCTGCCAACCCCGACACCGTCCTGGCCCTCATCAAGCAGCGGACCCTCACCCAGGTCCTGCCACCCACCACATGACGACCAACATGCACGTCGTCATCTGCCCGGACTCCTTCAAGGGCAGCGCCACCGCCGCACAAGCAGCCCAGTCGTTGCGGCAGGGATGGCTGCGCGCTCGCCCCGCCGACAGGGTGACCGTCATCCCCATGGCCGACGGCGGGGAAGGCACGCTCGCCGCCGTCAAGCAAAGCGTCCCCGGGACCACCGAGCGCGTCGTCCGGGTCCTCGGACCGGGCGGGCCACTGGTCGCGCCCTGGCTGCTGTGCCCAGACGGTACCGCCATCGTCGAACTTGCCGCCGCCAGCGGGCTACCTCTGCTGCCAAAGCCCAATCCGCTCGGGGCGCACACATTCGGGTTCGGGCAGCTGCTCGCAGACGCAGCAAGCCACCGGGATGTGCGCCGCATCGTGGCCACCCTCGGCGGATCAGCAAGCACTGACGGCGGCTCCGGCGCGCTCACCGCGCTCGGAGTCCGCTTCTACGGCCCGAGCGGCCTTCGAATCCCCCTGGGCGGCGGCCACCTGTCCGGGCTGATCCGCACTGACCTCTCCCGGCTGCTACCGGCACCTGTCGACGGCGTCGAAGTACTCGTCGACGTCGACGCCCCACTGATCGGGCCCAACGGGGCCGCCCACCAGTTCGCCCCACAGAAGGGAGCCAACCCGGACCAGGTCGCAACCCTCGACGCCGCCTTGCAGCACCTCGCCCACGTCCTGGGCCACGACCCCGCCACCCCTGGCAGCGGCGCAGCCGGCGGAACCGCGTACGGCCTCGCCGCCCTCTGGACCGCGAAACTGACCCCGGGCGCCCAAGCCATCGGCAAACTCACCGGCCTGCACGACGCCGTGGCCGACGCCGACCTCATCATCACCGGCGAAGGTCGTCTGGACTCCCCGTCCTTCCGCAGCAAGGTCGTTGGCCACGTCGCCGAGCTCGCTGCCGCTGCCGGCGTCCCCGTCTGGGCATGCGTCGGGCAACAAGACACTTCGGACACCAAGAACCTGCACGGCTGCACATCCCTGAGCGAGCTCGCCGGCTCAGCCCAAGCGGCGCTGGCAGAGCCAACTCGCTGGCTCGAAGCTGCCGGACAGCACGTCACCACCTCATGGCCCCACCACCGAAGCGAGCGAGCAACCGCATGAGCGAGACAATCACGATTGGCCCCGACACCGCCTGGTTGCGCCAGCATCGAACGCACCTGCGCCGGTTCGCCAGCGCCTCCAAGCACCCCACCGGCGGCTTCGGTTGGCTGGACGACCACGGCGCCCTCAGACCACATCACAACGTCGAGCTGTGGATCACGTGCCGCATGACCCACGTCTTCGCACTCGGCCACCTCGAGCTGGACCACGAAGCAACCCGCCTGCTCGACCACGGCATGCACGCCCTGCGGCACACCCTGTTTGACCGCAACCACGACGGATGGTTCGCCGCCGTCAACGAGGACGGTCCTGCTAACGCGTCCAAGGAGGCGTACGGACACGCCTTCGTCATCCTCGCCGCGTCCGCCGCAGTCGCCGCCGGCCACCCCGATGCCGACTACATGCTCGAGCACGCCCTCGACGTGCACGACGAGAAGTTCTGGCACTTCCCGGACGCCCTCGCGGTCGACGTCTGGGACCGCGACTGGTCAACACTCGAGCCCTACCGCGGCGTCAACGCCAACATGCACACCGTCGAAGCCCTCCTAGCAGCCGGTGACGTGACCGGCGACCGCGAATGGATCGACCGCGCCGCGCGCATCGTCGAGCGCGTCGTACACAACTTCGCGACCGAGAACGCGTACCGGCTACCCGAGCACTTCGACACCGACTGGAACGCCCTCCCCCAGTACAACGAGGACAATCCCGCCCACCCGTTCCGACCGTACGGCGTGACCATCGGGCACCTGTTCGAGTGGGCGCGCCTGAGCTTGCACGTGCGCACAGCCCTCGGATCAAACGCACCCGCCTGGCTCGTTGACGACGCCGCGGCCCTGTTCGCCCGCGCCGAGCACGACGGATGGGCCGTGGACGGTCACCCAGGATTCGTGTACACCACCGACTTCGAAGGCAGGCCCATCGTCCGGCAACGCATGCACTGGGTCGTCACCGAAGCCATCGCCGCAGCCTGGGCAATGTTCGCTGCCACGAGCGACCCCCGCTACGCCGACCTGCACAGCCGCTGGTGGGCCCACGCCATGGAGCTGTTCATCGAGCCGGACGGGTCCTGGCGTCACGAACTCAGCCCCCAGAACACGCCTTCGCACAGCGTCTGGCAAGGCAAGCCGGACGTGTACCACGCGTACCAAGCCGCGTTGCTGCCCGTGCTGACCGACGTCGTCTCATTCGCAGGCGCCACCCGCCGAAACGAGTGGGAGGAGCGGTAGGAAAGCCCTTTCCGTCCAGTCGTTTTCCAGACAGACTAGGACGTGTGACCCCAGCTGAACTGCCCCTTGTCCACCGCGACCACGCCATCCGCTCCCTAATCCGTCTCGTACGCCCCCACCGCCGACGCATGGCTGCGGCAACCCTCGCCTTCGTCGTCAAGGACAGCCCGTTCTGGGCCATGCCGATAGTCACCGCCAACATCATCGACGCCGTCGTAGCTGGCGACTCCCTTTCGCCTGTTCTTGTCGACGGGGCGGCTGCCGCCGCCGTGATCCTGCTCAACCTGCCCGCAAACGCCGTCTGCGTCCGCAACCTGTCGGCCACGGTTCGGGACGTCGGCGTGAGCGTCCGTAACGAGCTGACCCACCACCTCCAAGAGCTCAGCATCGGGTTCCACTACCGGCTTGGCGCATCGGTCACCCAAAGCAAGGTCGTCCGCGACGTGGAGAACGTCGAGCTGATGATGCAGCAGACGTTCGCACCAGTCATGAGCTCGGTCGGCGTCCTAGTCGGGGCGTGCGTCGTCACCTCACTGCGAGTTCCCCAGTTCATGGCCGTGTTCCTCCTACTGGTCCCACTGGCCGCCCTGCTGGTCCGCTGGCTGCGGCGACGCTCGCATGAACGCAACGAAGCGTTCCGCCGACAGGTAGAGCAGCTCTCAAGCCGAGTAGGAGAGATGGCGTCGCTGACACACATCACCCGTGCCCACGGACTCGAGAGCGTCGCCGTCAGCCGCGTCGCAGCCAGTGCCCAAGGGGTTCGGGACGCCGGCGTCCACCTGGACCGCCTCAACGGCAGGTTCGGCGCACTCTCATGGGCCAGCTATCAGACCTTGGGCGTGTTGTGCCTGGTGCTTGCCGCCTCAATGTCCCTGACCGGAACACTGAACATCAGCGCAGGAGAGGTCGTGCTGCTCAGCACCTACTTCACGATCCTGACCAATTCGGTCACCAACGCATTCGCCCTGGCACCCATCGTGACGAGAGGACGAGAGTCGCTACGGTCAATCGCGGAAGTCCTTCAAGACCGCGACCTCGAGGACAACCGGGGTAAGTCACCCCGTGCAATCGATCCACGGAGCTTTGACGTTCGACGCCGTGACGTTCCGGTACCCCGATGACCCGGCCGACGTAGTTCACAACATCAGCTTGCGTATCGAGGCAGGCCAGACCGTCGCATTCGTCGGGGCATCCGGGTCCGGCAAGTCCACCCTGATCAACCTCGCTCTGGGGTTCCTTCGCCCGACCGGCGGACTAATCCTGCTCGACGACATGGACACCAACAGCGTGGACCTGCGCACCGCCCGACGCTTCTTCTCCGTCGTTCCGCAGGACCCGGTGTTGTTCGAAGGGACCATTCGCGAGAACGTCACCTATGGCCTGGAAGGCGCGCCCGACGCGATGGTCCGCCGAGCCCTGGCCGAGGCGAACGCGTGGGACTTCGTGGCCAGTATGGAACTCGGCTGGGACACCCGAGTCGGTGGACTTGGCGCCGGACTGTCCGGTGGACAGCGGCAGCGCCTCGCGATCGCGCGAGCACTGATCCGCGACCCGAAGGTGCTGATCCTCGACGAAGCGACCTCAGCGCTCGACGCACACGCAGAGTCTGTCGTGCAGGACGCCCTGGCTCGGCTCCCTCATGACCGGACCACCCTGGTCGTCGCTCACCGACTGGCCACAGTGCGGCAGGCGGACCAGATCGTCGTTCTGGACGACGGTCGAATCATCGAGCGCGGATCGCACGCAGAGCTGTTCTCTGCGGGAGGTGCCTACGCCTCGATGTGCTCGCAGCAGACCATCTGAACCGCCAGGCCTTGGCGCATCGGCCGCTCGCAGCCGATCGCCGCAACCACATCACGGGAGGGCCACTCAACGGGTTCGCGCTCGAGCCCGAGGGTCGTGAGCCACGACGAAGGCGCCGGGGGGATCTCCCCCGGCGCCTTCGCGGTTCACCTCGACGCGCTACTTCTTCTTGATGTAGGCGTCCGCCTGCTTGGCCATTTCGGCCTGCAGCTTGCTCAACCCGGCACGGTCCGCAGCCCGCTTGAGGTTGTCCAGTCCCTTGTTCACGTCGACAACGCCAGCAAACAGCGGCTTGGCGTACTGCGTCATCGCGGCAGACATCTGCGTGTTCTGGGTCTTCACCGGCTCCACGTCGGGAATGAAGGAGGCGAACGGGTCGAGGGTGAAGTTCTCCGTGTCCTTCGACCACTCGAAGATGGTCTTCTCCGTGGGGCTCATGGTCGACGGGTTGCGGAACAGCGGCGCCCGCCATGCCAGTGCGAAGCCTGGGAAGTTGTAGGCGCTCTTCACCTCGACGCCGTCATCGCCCTGGGCTGCCCAGTCGGTGCCCTCGATTCCGTAGTTCAGCAGGTCGTAGTTCTTCTTGATGGACGCCCAGTCTTGCAGAGCCATCGCGGCGTCGTTGCTCTGACCGCGCGTGTTGAGAACGGTGAAGTTGTCTGCCTGGAAGTTCTGCAGAGGCTTGGCGGACAACCCACCGCGCAGCGGGGCAACGTTCGCCATCTGCGCGCCCGGCACGGCCTTGCGAAGTGCCGTCAGGAAGTTGGACGTCGTGCCGTCGGTGATGGCCCAGGTGGTGGCCGTCTTGCCCGCAGAGAACAGGCCCTGCTCGGCCTTGGCGTCCAGGTTCAGGATGTCACGGTTGATGATGCCGTCCTGGTTGTACTTCCGGACCCGATTCAGCGCGTCCATCACGCCTTCCTGCTCCCAGAACGGGACCGGGTTCGAGCTGCCGCCAGTCGCCGCGTCCTGAGCGAACGCGAACAGCATGGAGTCACCAGTGAAGCTCCACCCGAACGCGTTCGGGTTGTCCCACGCCCACGCATTCAGCGTCGGCGTCACGGGCCCGAAGACGGTGTTGCGACCGCTACCCGTGTTTAGGCCGAAGGGGATGACTCCGCGCTTCTTCTGCTTGACCGCATACCAGAACCGCTCGAGGGTGTCGAAGTCGGTGATCTCGCTGAAGCCGAGCTCGTCGGCCAGGTCCTGCCTGATGCCGAAGTGGTGAAGTCGTGCTGCGCTGTTGACCTGCGGGATGCCGTACAGACCCTCGCCCCACTTGTTGGCCTCCAGAATCTTGGAGTCGACGGTGGCGCTGAGATTCTTGTACTGCCCGACCTTGCCGCTGACGTCGACCAACGCCTTGTCGGCCACAAGCTGGGTCATGTTAAGCCACCGCGCCTGCAGCGCAGTGTCGAAATTGGCGCCGGAGGTGAACTTGAGCAGCGACTGGGTTGCGTAGTCCGCCCAGGAGATGAACTGCGGCTGAATGGTGAAGCCGAGGTCCGTCTTCAGCTGCTTGTTCACGGCGCCAAGGACGTTCTGCCAGCCGGTGGGAATCGTGCCAGGCAGCAGGAACGTGAGGTTCCCCGTGAACTTGCCACTCTTAGAGGCGGACGAACCCGGCTCGTTGCTGCACCCGGCCAGCGCGAGCATGCCCGCCAGGGTCAAGCCGCCAGTTCCGGCGATAAGCGCGCGCCGGGACACCGGCGTGGAGGCGATGTTGGACATGACTACCTTCCTTGATGTGTTTGGCGAGTCGAGCGAGCTCGGCGCCTTGGGGGGTGAAGCGCCAGGGTCATCCCTTGGTGGCGCCGAGAGTGAGGCCCTTGACGAAGTAGCGCTGGGCGAATGGATAGGCGAAGAGAATCGGCAGGATCGTGACGACCGTCAGGGCGAGCCGCAGCTGGTACACGGGTGCCACGTTGCTGCTGACCGGCGCCATGTTGGCGGCGTTCGCCACGCTGGCGATGAGGTTCTGCAGCACCAGCTGAACCGGGAACTTGTTCGGGTCGGAGATGAACAGCAGCGCCATGAACCACTCGTTCCAGAAGTGCACGGCATAGAAGAGGCCCACGACGGCAAGGATTGGTTTGCTCAGGGGGAGCACGATTTGGAAAAAGGTGCGCAGCTCGCCGGCCCCGTCGACTCGGGCGGAGTCCAAGATCTCCTTCGGAAGCTGGGCGAAGAAGCTGACAGCGATGAACACGAGGAATGGGGCCACCGCACCGGGAAGAATGACTGCGAACCAGCTGTCTGTCAGCCGCAGGTACTGGGTGACCAGGATGTATAGAGGAACCAAGCCTCCGGTGAACAGCATCGGGACGTAGCCGAAAACAGCCAGGGCCGTGCTCAGCCGCGGGATGCGTCGGGCAATCACCCACGCGAGCCCGGCCGTGGCGGCCAACGCAAGCGCCGTGCCGACGATGGTGATGAACAGGGACGCGAACAGTGCCTTCCACAGGGTGCCGCCGGCGAAGATGGCCTGGTATGCCGCCGTGGAGAACGGCTTGGGCCACAGGCTGTACCCATCCACTGACAGCTTGGACTCGTCGGTAAACGAGCCCGCAACAATCATCCAGAGTGGCACGAGGGCGAAGACCGCAAAGAGCGAGACGCACACAAGGCTCACGACGGCGAACGGCTCGGTCCTGGGCTTGGCTGCCGGACGCGCTGGAGGCTGAGCCCGACGAGCGCGGTTCTGGACAGTAGTCATCGAATCGGTTTCCTGACGCTCAGATAATCGACGAGTCGCTTGAGTAGCGCCGGGCCAGCAGGGTGGCCACGCTGATGAGAACGAACCCGACAAGCGACTGGAACAGGCCGATCGCTGCCGTGGTGCCAAAGTCACCCTGGGTACGCAGTGCGCGGAAGACATACGTGTCGATGACATCCGTTGTCGGGAAGAGGGTCCCGTTGTCACCAACGATCGCGTAGATCGTGCCGAAGTCGCCGAAGAAGATGCGCCCAACACCAAGGATGACGAGGATGCCCACCGTCGGGCGCAGCAGCGGCGTCGTGATGTGCAGCGCCATCCTGGCTCGCGAGCAGCCATCAAGTGCGCCAGCCTCATACACCTCCTCGGGAATGGAGGTGATGGCCGCGAGGAAGATGACGGACGTGTAGCCACCCATCTGCCAGATCTTCACGATGGTCAAGATCCAGGGCCACGGCCCCGGCTGGGTGTACCAGCTCACCTCAGGAAGCGAGAAGACGCCCAGCATCTTGTTGACCGCGCCACCACTGCCGCCAACGCCAGCCAGGAGCACTTGCAGGATGACGCTTACCACGATCGGTGAGACGAAGTACGGGAAGAAGATCACCGACTGCAACGGCCGCCGCAGGTACTTGCTGCGCAGCTCGTTGAGCATGATGGCCAAGCCAAGTCCCACGACCAGCGTCGACCCCAGAAACAGGACGTTGAGGAAGACGGTGTTGAACAGGACCCGCACCGCGTCCCCGGAGCTGAAGAAGAACCGGAAGTTCTCCAGACCCGCCCACGGCGACCTGAAAACACCGTCGACGATGTTGAACTCCTTGAACGCCACCACCAGGCCCGCCATGGGCAGGTAGGCGAAGACGACCAGCAGGACGATCGCCGGCAGGGCCAAAAGCAGGATGGAAAGCCGGTCGCGCCGCGACCAGCGCTGACCGCGGCCCTCCGAGGCGTTTCGACGCCCCTTGCGGAACCTCATCAACGCGAGCGTGTCGGCTCCTTCAGCGGTCGCAATGCCCTGCGGCGTCTGGGGCGGAGAGGCCAGGGTCATGACACCCTCCTGGCCCTGCTCGTGCTGCCCATCAGTGGCTCCTCACGTCTTCGTGGTCCCTTTGGAATGCGCTTTCCCAAAAATAGACCGAAGGGCTGCCAGAACACAAGCCCCTTCGTGCAACTGGTGCAGCTCGGCGGGCGCGGGCGTCGTCCCAGCACGGTCCCGGTCTCGTGGGCTGTAGGCCAGCGAGGGCGCGCGAGAAGCATCTCAATCTCGCGACTACTCCACGCGCTCGTTGACGGCAAGGTGCGCGCCTCCGCTATCCCTCGTTGGTGGCGTTCTTCGGCTGGCGACTACTCCCGCGAGAGCGGCACCCGCGGCATGCAGCAGTTGCTCGCCCGACGACCAGACCTCGCGTATTTCTATCGGTCGTTACCAGACCTACCGACGTCGCGATCGCGCGCGGAGACTCCTGGCCGCGGGCGACCCGGTGCATGTGTTCATGGCTGGCGATGACGCGCAGGCGAAGGCGAGCGTCTCAGCCTTCATCACGAGCCGGGCCTTCGCCCTCAGGACGCCGGCGACCTGAGCCTGGCGCACTGGTTGGAGGGCGCTGGCCTGCTGGAGATGGGCCTGGCCCGCGCCGGCCTGGGGGTCAACTTCTCCCTCGGCGTCAACATATGAATAGTTCGACCAAGTTCTCGCCTCTTGATCATGACCGCAGTTCCCGTCTCTGCGTTTGACTTCCCAGCGCCAAAGGGAGCGCTACCGGATCGTGCCTGCTGACTGGGACGGAAGCGTTGCTACCTTCCCGATCAAGTCTCTGAGCATCTCCGAAGTCAGCCGACCTCTGCTGAACGCGAAGAGCTGCACGACGCTGAGGTCGAGGCTGGCGCCGAGCACCGAGTCGTCGAACTCCGCGCGGCTCATCGCCGCCCGCAGATGGCCGGCCGCATCCGGTTGTCCCAGCCAGTCACGCACGGTGCTGGTCGCCGACACAGTCTGCGATTCGGCGTCCTTCGGACTTGGGTGCGGGGCGGCGGGCGGCGAATAGGGGAGGTCGGTCTCCACATATCGCCGGGCCGAATCTGACGGGTCTTCTCCTTCACGCAATGGCATGATTCGGTAGAGGAGGCTAAATGGGCCCTTGGCGGGGGTGTTGCTGTACTTGTCGGGACGCGTCAAGACATCCCAGTTCCCCCCTTGGACGCCCTCCTGCGCGGAATCGATGCGGACGACAGTTCGCCGCGAGGTCGGAACTTCATGCCAATGTCGGCGGTCGGCTAGTTCGTCCGGACTGTTCGGCTGGACGTTGAGGTACATGCTTCCACCGGCGACCAGTAGCACGCCGGTTCCCGTGTCATCAACCAGTGCAGCCCACCGGGTATCGGCCTTGTTCGCGCTGTCTTGCGGTCGGCTGTAGCACGTGACCTGGTCCGCGACCGCGCCGGAGTAACGCCCGAAGAATGCTGAAGCACGTCGGTCGGCGGTCGACTCCAGCGGTCCGCGACCGTACCAATGGATCGTGTCGAACTCAGGCCTGAGTCCGAACGTGGTGCCTATGACTTGCGGATTGGGTGTGTTCGCCACGGGTGCGAAGGTCGACAACACGTCAACCTGACCATTGCCGTAAATGGTGTAGACGATCGACTGTGGCGAGGTGGTGATCTGGTAGCTCGGCCGAAAGGGCACACTGGTGGTGATACTGCCGCGAACAGTCACGCGCGCAGCCCCCGACATCGGCTGGACCTCCACCTTGCTGATCGTCCATTCCTCACCCACGCCCCGCCACGGTTGTGACGGCTCAGGGAGATACGCACGTATTTCGGGGGTCGCGAGCTCCGGATCGTTGGGCGCCCGCCAGTAGTTCGGCAGCAGGTCGCTGGCGAGCACCTCACGTTCGTCGTAGCGGAGCGATGTCAGGCGTCCCGTGGCGCGCTCTATCACGACCGCGAAGGCATCGCCGCTGACCCGGACCACGTTCGCGTCGTCGGCGATGTCTACTGGCGGCAGGTCTATGACCGCGACGCGCGTCTCGCTTCGGAGTGCGACTGGAATGTCGAACTGCGCACGTGCAACGACGTGCCCGCGCTCTGCCCATGAAGTCGACGCCGCGAGATGGAACGAAACATCCAGCCGATACTCCGCCCAGGCCGGAACGGGCTCGGGCAACCTGCACGGCAGTGTGACGTCTGCGCTCAGCTGCGGCCCGATGGCCAGTTGGGCCCCGGGGAGCCGTCCTTCCTCGATCGTCGTCCCGTCCTCGGTCAGTGACCAATGGAGCGTGTAGACGTCGAGGCCGGTGAACAGATGCTCGTTCGAGATGGTCAGCGTCCAGGCAAGCAGGTCCTTGGCGGAGATGCTGACCGGTTGGTACGCGAGTTTGGCCTCGGCGAGCTTTGCTGTAGGCGTTCCATCGGAGAGCAGTAGGCCACTCATATGGGCGCCTTCCTCGTTGGGGTCGTCGCCCCAGTCTCCGCCGTAAGAGATGAACTCCTCGCCGGGATGCCCGGGAAGCGCCCACCACAGCCCCTTGTCGGCCCAATCCCAGAGGAAGCCGCCCTGCACCAGCCCTGGGTGTTCGCGAATGGCCGCCCAGTACTCATCAAGGTAACCTGATGTGTTTCCTTGACTGAACGCGTACTCAATAAGAAGGTAAGGCCGAGAATCGCGCTCGGCTCGGGTGATCAGCTCGGTGACGGGCGGGTAGAAGTCGCCGTCGAAGTCCGAAAGCCCCGTGGGCACAATGGCCGAGCCTGACCCGGTCGCATCCTGATAGCTTACCGGCCGGGTTGCCTCGTAGGTCTTAACCCATTCGTACATGGCCTCGAGGTTCGACCCCACGCCGGACTCATTGCCGAGCGACCAGGCCACTACGCACGCATGGTTCTTGTCTCGGTCGACCATGTTGCGCATTCGCCAGAGCAGGGGCTCGCGTAGTTCCGGACGATCGCCGGGGATATTGGGCCGGTCGCCTCCGTCTATGCGGTTGATGTGGCTTTCGTTGTTCGCTTCGTCAAACACGTACAACCCGTACTCGTCGGCCAGTTCGTACCAACGGGGATCGTTTGGGTAGTGCGAGGTTCGAACGGCATTGATGTTGCTCTGCTTCATGAGGCGGATGTCGGCGTGCATCTCTGCGGCGGTGAGTGTGCGCCCCGTTCGCGGGCTCCACTCATGGCGGTTTACGCCACGGATCGAGACCGCTTGACCGTTGATCCGGAACACCCCGTCGATGACCTCGACTCGGCGGAATCCAACGCGTGTGGAGACTCGTTCCACAACCGATCCGTCTTCATGGCAAAGCTCGAGCACCAGCGTATAGAGGTTCGGGCACTCGGCCGACCACAACCGCGGCTGTTGGAACGGTGCCGAGAGGGTTGTGGTTACGTCAATGCCTACGCCCGCCACGTCCACCTCTGCGGTTTGTGCCCATACTTCGGGTGCCGTGGGCGCGGTTCCGTCAAAGAGTCGTGCCCGAAGCTGGTATCCAAGGGCCGTGGCGGAGCTCTCCCCGGCGTAATCACGGACATCGGCCCTGATCTCAAGTTCAGCCTCGACGAGGGCATCGTCCAGGTGGGTGCGTACTGTGAAGTCGCGGATCAGGACCGGCGAGCGCGAGACCAGGAATACGCTGCGGAAGATTCCCGAGAGCCGTACGTTGTCTTGGTTCTCAAGGTAGGAACCGGTACACCAGCGATACACCTCCACCGCTATCACGTTGTGCCCAGTGCGCACGTGACGGGTGATATCGAATTCTCCCCGCGTGTAGCTGTCCTCACGATAGCCAACGCGCTGGCCGTTGACCCAGACGTAATAGGCCGATTCGACGCCGTCGAAGTGGATGAACGTACGGCGACTTTGCCAATCGTGTGGCAGCTCGAAAGTCCTGCGGTACTGTCCGACCGGATTGTAAATGGTCGGCGCGAATGGATAGTTTCCGGTGGGCTTCGGCTGCTCGTGATTTCCGGTGGCGCCGGTCCATGGAAGGACAAAATTGGTTCCAATTGGGAAGTCATGACCGTGCAGCTGCCAGCTCGACGGGACCGGGAGGGTTTCCCAGCCCGAATCGTCGAAATTCTGTGCCTCGAAATCGACCTGCTTCAATTCCGGGTTTGGCCACCAGTGAAACTTCCATTCGCCGTCGAGATCGAGTCGACACGGGGACTCGGAACGGTTGCCTTGCATGGCTTGTGCGTGAGTTTGATAGGGCATGAGCGTGGCATGAGCCGGCTCGCTGCCCCATTCGTAGACGGCGGGGTTGTTCCACTCGGGCGTAGTGGTCATTGCTTCCTAAAACTCCGATGACTCTCGGTGCTGACTACGGGTATCAACGTCGGAACAACCAGGGTCGGTGGCGATCAAGCCGGCTCAGAGGGTCTCTGCGAGCTACAGCGCAGCCGCCGTTCGGCGATCCGCTCTCCGGCCATACCGACGGCGCTGCTCACCATTGTTATGACCACTGGGACCAACGGCTGACCGGCCCGGAACGGCTGACCTGCCGTCACTCTCCTCGGGTCTAGCATCAGGAGCACCAGCCGGGCCGGCACGCTCTCCGGAACGACCCGGTCGCGTGCACGACTCGGTCAAACCGCTTTAGGCGTGGCGAAAGCGACGCCTCTGCCGGCCCAGCCCTCGGCGACTCGTCGAGGGCTGGGCCGATAGAGCCAGGTGCTGATCTTCGGCACACCGGGCCGCCATGATCGGGTCAGCGGTGTTGGAGGGACCGTCGACCAGCCTGCGCGGATTGTTGCCTGTTCTGAACATAGTTCCGGAGCGCGTCAAGGACGGCGAAGTAGGCCGGCTTGGGGTTGTAGTTCTCGTCGAAGAGGCACGGCTTTGCTCCCGGGAGCCACGTGTAGAGGTGCTTGTCCGTGAAGCCCCAGACACTGATCTCGGTGATTCCGGCGGCCAACGCCTCGGCGACCACGTCGCCGTAGATCTTCGCCTGACTGACAGGGTCATACGTGTGGACGTCCAGCTCCGCGATGCTGACCTCAAGCCCCAACGCATGGTATGAGTTCACCATCTCGGTAATGACTCCGGGCGGCGGCCCCTGGAGGGTCTCGTGCATCTGCAGAGCGACGCCGTCGATGGGCACTCCATCCGCGACGAGCCCTGAAACGAGGTCATAAAGTTCCTGACGCTTCCCCGGCAAGAACTCGACTAGGTTGTCGTTGATGAACAACTTCGCCTTCGGGTCTGCCGTATGGGCGATTCGGAAGGCTTCCGCGATGTAGTCCGGGCCCAGGACGTTGTAGAAGTCGTTGTGCTGGAGGCCGCCACCGAAGGTCTCAAGTGCCTCAGTCACGACATCATACCGATCCATCTTGCCCTTGTACCGCTTCATGATCTTTGTGAAGTGCTCGACCATCGCGGCCCGGAACTCGACCGGATCACTCTTCGCCGTCAAGTAGTCGGGATTGCAGCAGGAGGAGATGAGGCCGTGTCCCTTCAGCTGCATGTGGTTTTCCTTGGCGAACTCGACCAGTCGATCGATTCCCTTGAAGTCGAACACCCCCTCCTCCGGCTCGATGAACTGCCACTTGAGATCGTTTTCAGGCGACAGACTGTTGAACTGCTGCGCCAGCACCTTTCTGAACTCTTGCTCAGCCAAGTAGTTGGGGGGTCGGCCATCGGACGTGGTCGTCATCGCTTTGATCGAGCCCGACCCAATGAGGAGGCCGGCCTTTTCCGCCTCGTCTCGGAGTGAGCCGATGGCGTCACCACCGCCGTTCGCGCGGCGCTGATCTGTGGCAATTGCCTTCGTCGTGGCGGCGTTAGCGGTTTGGGTGCTGAGCACTGACAGTGTTAGTCCAAGACTGACTGTCGCGAGCATCGCTACGATGCGTTGAGTCTTCACTTCGCGTGCATCCTTTCAATCGATCGACTGCCGAGAGTGTTATCGGCCGCAAGAAGGGCTGATGTGTCCGCTCTTCCCAGGTTGAATGTCTTCTCTGGTAGATCTAGCCGGCTATGGGGCCGCTACCAGGTCCAGTGGTCACGTCGAGGGACTGCATCCCGTCAGAGCGACGTGGAGATGACGACGCCTAGAGCTGCGCCGCTACCGCCGAAGGAGCCTCACCTTCCTTTCCGGACTCGCCTTTGAGTGCCTGGCGCAACAAACTTGGGCCTGCCTCGCTTGGCCCTGGCCGCCGTGAACCTTCACTGCAGATCACGAAAATGTACTGGCTGTTACATTTTGGTAAACGCTAACATCCATCGCTCCGGCCGGGAAGGGGCTGGGGGACGAAAATCCTCGTCCTTCACGTCGACACCTCTCGTGCCAAGGTCCACGTCACCGTGTGTGCGTCGAGGAGATCACGTAGCGGGTGGGGCCCCTCTTGGCCGGGCCGGCGAGCGCCGTCTGGGGCAGTCTCGTTCACACGGCCACAATGAGGTAGACAATGTATATCAGCTGTTCTATATTCACCGCGCGTCACAGCAATGTCCCACTGGATGAACATGAGGCGAAGCAATGAAGCCCGGCTCAACGACCTCGATGGCACGATGGGTGCGGCGCTCCAAGGGATCCGTCCCTTCGTTGTCCGGCAGTCACGACCTGCGATCAACCGGCGCGCCCCGACTCGACCACCTTGGGAGCGGATCTTGACACTGCTCGTCCTGTCGACTGCAGCCGACGGCACGCGGTACCGCGACTTGAACCGCAACGGCGTCATGGACCTGTACGAAGATCCGCGGCGAACAGCTGAGGAACGCACGGACGACCTCCTGGGTCGCCTCTCCCTGGACGAGAAGATCGGCCTGATGTTTCAAACTGTCATCGAGGCAGGAGCCGACGGTAGCGTTCAGGAGGCGCCCGGGCTGATCAGTAAGTCCCCGACGTCGACCGTCGTCCTAACCAAGCTCATGAACCACTTCAACGTGCACGCGCTGGCGGACGCACGGATGGCGGCGCGATGGAGTAATGCTCTTCAGAAGCTTGCGGAGCAGACGCCCCACGGTATTCCGGTGACGATCTCCACAGACCCA
>NZ_LMST01000003.1:317-529 GCF_001429685.1 Phycicoccus sp. Soil803
GTGGGCCATTTTTGGTAAGCAGAACTGGCGATGCGGGATGAACCGGAAGCCGGGTTACGGTGCCCAACTGCGCGCTAACCTAGAACCCACAAAGGGTGTTGGTCGATTAAGACAGCAGGACGGTGGTCATGGAAGTCGAAATCCGCTAAGGAGTGTGTAACAACTCACCTGCCGAATCAACTAGCCCCGAAAATGGATGGCGCTGAAGCGCG
>NZ_LMST01000005.1:0-61973 GCF_001429685.1 Phycicoccus sp. Soil803
TGGGTCTGTGGAGATCGTCACCGGAATACCGTGGGGCGTCTGCTCCGCAAGCTTCTGAAGAGCGTTGTTCCACCGCGCCGCCAATCGTGCGTCGACCAGCGCGTGCACGTTGAAGTGGTTCATCCGCTTGGCTAAGACGACGGTCGACGCGGGGGACTTACTGATCAGCCCGGGCGCCTCACGACGCTACCGTCGGCTCCTGCCTCGATGACAGTTTGAAACATGAGGCCGACGACTCGCGGCCGCACGTCATCGACTCGGCCCATGATGCTCAGGCCGTTGTTGGCGTCGTTGGGTGGCTCTCCTCATGGTCGGTCCGAACTGTCGGCCCCTTCATGCGCGCCGACTGAGTCTTCTACACGGCGGCACCCGCGAGCTGCTCGTGACCTCGCCAGCCTTGGGGGAGTGTGGACTGCCCGAGTGCTTCACGGTGAGCGTCGGGCCTGTCGTACCTGACCAATGAGCAGTGGAGGTGTAGCGGATGAAGCTTCTTGTCACCGGTGGCGCCGGGTACATCGGCTCGGTAGTCACGGCGATGCTCCTGCAGGAGGGGCACGAGGTGACCGTCCTCGACGACCTCTCGACAGGCCACGAGGATGCAGTCCCTCTTGGTCGCGGTTCCTGCGGGCGCCGGTGTCCGACGCCGGGTCTGTGCTCGGGGACAGGCGGAGCGTCGCCGTCCTGCACTTCGCGGCCAAGTCACTGGTCGGCGAGTCCGTCGAGCGGCCGGAGCTCTACTGGCGCAACAACGTGGTCGAGGGCCTGGCCCTGGTCGAGGCCATGCGCGTCCACGGCGTGCCCCGCATCGTCTTCTCCTCCACGGCGGCGGGCTACGGCGAACCGGCCGTCCGCACCATCGAGGAGCTGACGCCCGCGGTGCCCATCAACCCGTACGGGCACTCCAACCTGGCCATCGACTTCATACTGGCCGGTGCGGCGCGGGCCCACGGGCTGGCGGCCGTCTCGTTGCGCTAGTTCAACGTGGGGGAGCCCTGGGAGCCCAGGGTGAGCGGCACGGAACCGAGACCCACCTCATCCCCAACGTCCTTGCCGTCGCCAGCGGGCAGAAACCGGCGGTGTCCGTCTCCGGCACCGACTTCCCCACCGAGGACCGGTCGGCGGTCCGCGACTACGGGCACGTCGTCGACCTCGGCAGGGCACACCTCCTTGCGTTGGGGGCGGCACGACCCGCGACCCACAGCATCTACAACCTCGGGTCGGGTCGCGGCTACTCGGTCTGAAGGTGGTGCAGGTGTGCCGCGCGGTCACGGGCCACGACATCCCGAGCGCCCTTGCGCCACAGAGGGCGGGGGACCCGGCGAGGCTCGTCGCGTCGAACGAGCGCATTGCAGCAGAGCTGGGCTGGTCGCCCAAGGCGAGCCTGCACGACATCGTTGCCGATGCCTGGGCATTCACGCAGGCCCGGTCTCACGCATGGAGGAACAGTTGATCACGGATGGCCATCACGTGCCCGCCTTCGGCAGTCACGGCGGTGAGGTGGAAGGCGGCGGTTCACCGGCTCCTGGAGGCGACGTCACGCGTGACACCGTCGCAAAGCTCACCCCCGCCAAACGCGCAACGTCCTTGATCGTTGGCGGAGCAGCAAACCTGACAGAGGGTGAATGCCAAGGCAAATGTCCGGGCGGAGACTCGGCAGCGGGTGAATAGGGCCATCGTCATGTTGGGCTACGAAAGGAACGACGCGGCCGCTGGTCTTCGGCGTGGGCGCAAGCACTTATGACGAGGGCACGGCCGTTCCGGAGCGACAACGCCCGGCAAGCCGTGGTGGAGCTGATCCAGGCCATCCTCGAGGCCGAGCATGTGGATCCATTTCAACAACAATGCCGGATGCCAGCCATGCCAGGCGCCGCAGGCCCTCGGCTCGATCTTGGCGTCTGATGGCTCGGGTGTGCCTGAAAGGCGTCGGTGCGTTGGACGCTTCCCTTGACATGCCAAGGTCTTGGCAAGTTGTACGCCGCTACTCCTCGCCTACGAACCAAAGTGGGCCGTGGGAGGAGTTCGACCCCCTGCCCGCGCTCTTGGGGCGTTTGCGCGGCTGCGGGATGACGAACCCGCGCCGGGTCAGAATCCGCCAGACCGTCAACGTGGCCGGCACCCGAGTAGGGCAGGGGTCTCGCTGCAGGTGCACCCGGATCGTGTCGGCGCCGGCGTCCACGCCCTTCTTCGTCAGCGTCTTGCCCAGCCGGACGATAGGTCCTCAACGTCCAGCCCGACGGCCCGCGGGGTTCGAGGGCGGCCGCCGGGACCGGGGCTGGAAGGCGGCTGGGGCCTCGCGCTCGAAGCGTTTGACCAGCTGCTGCACCCAGTACCGGGAGATCCGGTAGTCCCCGGGCGACCTCGATCTTGGAGCGTTCCTCCAGCTTGACCGACACGATGACGAGCTCAGCCAACGACATGGCCACCTGCGGGGCCAGGTGCCAACCATGTCCCGTGACAGCTGCCAACTATGTCGTGGTGTCCGATGCTATCTGGGGAGCCAATGCCTCCAGTCAGCGAACTGCAGGTGCTTCTAAAACGTGCGCTTTGGCCTGGCGCCGACCAAGCTTCACAGCAGCAGGATGGTGTACCACGGGACCCGGATCGACCTGCGTTGTGCTGCCTCAATGCGGGCTGGGGACTACTGGGTTGCCGTCGAGGCGTTACGGAACGCCGTGCCACGCGAGCTCTGGCAGAGGATCTGCCCGCACCCGCGATGCATCGATGGACCCCTCCCGATCTCGCGAGGGGTCCATCGATTGTCTACGCTAGTTTCGGTTGCCGGACCCGGGCACGCGGGCGGTCGGCCGTCATGTGAAGTCCGCACCCTCGCCATTTGCCCACGACGGGCTTTTGCAGACCACTGCGGGGTTTCGGTCAAAGCCTACGAGGAGGCCTGCACCTTGCCGACGTAGGTCCGCAGGGCGTCGCGTACGGCGAAGTACGCGGGCTTGGCATTGTAGTTCTCGTCGAACATCAAGGGCTTGGCTCCGGGGAGCCACGTGTACAGGTGCTTGTCGGTGAAACCCCACGTGCTGATGTCACGGATGCCGGCGTTTAGGGCCTCACTGACCACATCGCCGTAGATTTGCGCCTGCGTCACTGGGTCGAGGGTGTGCACGTCGAGTTCGGAGATCGACACTGCGAGGCCCTCGGCGTGGAAGTGGTCGGCCATCTCGGTGATTACACCGGCGGGGGGCCCCTGCAGGGTTTCGTGCATCTGGAGCGCGACACCGTCGATCGGGACCCCGTCGGCGACCAGTCCATCGACCAGGTCGTAGAACTCCTTGCGCTTGTCGGGGTAGGACTCGACTAGGTTCTCGTTGATGTAGAGCTTCGCGGTCGGGTCGGCCCGGTGCGCGATCCGGAACGCCTCGGCGATGTATCCCGGGCCGAGGGCGTTGTAGAAGTCGGTGTGCTGGAGGCCTTGGCCGCCCATCGTGGCGAGGGGCTCGACCACGACGTCCCAGCGGTCCATCTTGCCCTTGTAGCGCTTCATGATTGCGGTGATGTGCCTGGTCATCAGTGCCCGGAAGGCCAGGGGGTCATTGACCTTGTCAGTGAGGTACTGCGGGTTGCAGCAGGTCGTGATCAGGGCGTGGCCCTTGACCTGCATGCCGTGCTGCTTGGCGAACGCCACCAGCCGGTCAGGGCCAGTGAAGTCGAAGACGCCCTCCTGCGGCTCGATGAATTCGTACTTCATCTCGTTCTCGGCATGCAGGCTGTTGAACTGCTCGGCGAGCACCCGGGCGAAGTCTGGGTCGGCCAGGTAGTTCGGTGGGCGACCGTCGTCGATCGAGTCCGACGCCTTGATGGCGCCAGAGCCGAACAAGATGCCGACCTTCGCGGCCTCCTCACGCAGCGAGCCGATGTCGGAGTCACTGCCGATAGGTAGCACCGGGTCGACAGTGATTGGATCAGTCAAGGTCGCGTGGGCGGCGGTTTGGGGCGAGACGGCTGCCAACGTCAAGCCCAGCATCGCGGCCGCCAGGGCAGCCGTTCTACGTCGTCTCTTCATGCCTGAATGTCCCTTCCAATCGCGGAGTGCTCGGGGCGAGTGGGCCGGGATCCGCACGCCGACCCAAGTGGCCCTCAAATAGAGAGTAAACCGAATCTAGCACGCCTGCAACAATTTCACTGCTTGGGCGCGAGGCCTCTTTGGGGTCGATCCGGCGGCCCAGGCGGCCCGCGCATCGCAGCCTCTCCTATGGGAGTCGCACAGGCGCGGCGAGAGAGAAGGTGTCCGTTCGGGGGTGCTGCAGCGAATGCCTCGGCCCCGTCCTGTTGATCTCGCGGGCCCACCCTTCCAAAGTGTATCGGTCGTACAAGTTTAGCGGTCCGGTCGCGCGCCGTCACTCGGGGCACGTTCAGCTCATCAACGTCTCAGGAGGTCCAATGAAGAACTTGCGCCCAACGCGAGAGCTCATGACACGCATGCACTGCGGCAAGCAGCATGTTCCCTTGAGTCCTACGGTGGTCCGCCGTCTCGTTTACGGCCTCGCACTAGTCATTGGGTTCTTCGCCGTTCCCACTGTGTCGTCCCAGGCCCAAGCTCCAAGTACCCAGTGCGATCGTCCGTCTCGGGTGGCTTCATGGGCGTTGCCCATGGCCGATGCCGCGGCGGGGTTTGACCGACAGACAGTCCGCGTGGTGGCGACACCGAACTTCGGCGGAAGCCAAGCCAGAATCCGGTCCTTCGGGTCGCGGCCTTGCAGGGGCTCCGCGGCCCGGGCGCAGGAGGGACACGATGCCCGGGTCGNACAGAGCGGGCTGCCAGCATGTCCACTTCCTCGAGGTCCCCATCCGTACGGGCACACGTGGCACGACGCAGACGAGTCCGGCCGCGCCGCCGTTGGTGCAGTGATGGCAGCGCGAGCGGACTCGCTGGACAAGATCTGGCTCGCTCGTTCCTCGCTCGCTCAGATATCGAAGTACTGACTGACTGACCCATGCTGACCTGCGCAAACGTCGAGAGCGGCCGGCTGTTTGTACCGGAGTTGTAACAGGCTCTCCTTCAGCGGGCACCTTGAGCCGGACCAGCGTGCCTAGATTGATCTAGATCCCGACCACTTTCTAGATAGTCACGGCGGGCCGGGTGGGGCCGTGTCCGGCACCACTTGGTCATTCCCCAGCAGCCCCCTCGACGGCCCAGAGGGGGCGCACCAGCCGCTCATAGAGCTGAAGCACGTCCTCGACGGGATAGTCGAGGTCGGTGCCGATGGCGCGGTGGAGGTCGATGCCGTCGACCACTGCAAAGGTGAGCTCTGCGACGGTCCTCCAACCTGGTGTTGCCGGTCCGAGCATTGCCTCGATGTAGGACTCGACGATCCACTGGTTCAGCCGCGCGAGCCGTGCGCGGAGGGCCGGGTCCCGCATGGCCAGGGTCACGATCTCGAAGTAGGCCTGGCTCGACTCCGGGTCGGCGTACATAGCCCGGATGCTGCGGAAGTACGCATCGACCCGCTCTTCGATCGATTCGAGGTGCTGGAGCTCCTCGATCCACTCCGCGACCAGCCCGCCGTACAGGTGGTCCATCAGGCCCTCGATGAGCCCGGCGCGGGTGCCGAAGTGGTAAGAGACCGTGGTGACATCGACGTGCGCTTCGCGCGCGACCGCGACCAGAGTCAGCCCCTGGGCGCCTCGCTTCAACACAACCCTGTGCGCCGCGTCCAGGATCGCCCTGGTCGTCGGGGGATAGTCGGCCGGCCCTTTCGCGAGGGGTGTGCCCACCCCGGGCCGTCGTCGCTCCACCTCGCGCGGTCTGCCGCGGCCGCGCCGCGGCGTCGGCGAGTCCTTCATCGGGGTGCCTTGCTCACATTTCTTCCCATGGTCCGGTCGCGACAGGACCCTACTCTCTCGTCAACCAAGCGTATGGGGAGGAACGGTCGTGGAACGAATGTCTGAGCCGACGCACCGTCGCGTCTCGCACTGGTGGCGAGAGGTCGGTCTGACGGCTCGGCGTCCGCAACTGGACTCGACGATCGAAGCGGATGTGTGCGTGGTCGGCGCCGGGCTGACGGGGCTCTGGACGGCCTACTACCTCAAGAAGCTCGACATGTCGCTGCGGGTCGCAGTCCTCGAGGCACGCTTCGCTGGCTTCGGAGCATCGGGTCGCAATGGCGGGTGGTTGACCAACTCTGTAACGGGCGGCCTCGACCAGTACCTGGCCACTCACGGCGAGGATGCTGCAGCCCGGCAACAGGCGGCACTCACCAAGTCGGTCTACGAGGTCATGACGGTGGCTCGCCGCGAGGCGATCGAGGCCGACATCAACCCCGGCGGGGAGCTCATCGTCGCAACGAACAGAGCACAGCTGGGCCGCGTGAAGGCCGAGCTCGCGGCAAGCTCTCGATCGCCTGGGACCGACTGGGAGGCGCTGAGCGCGCCCGACGTCACCGCAAGAGTCGACATCCCCGGAGTGCTGGGCGGAATGTGGCATCCGCACTGCGCCACGATCCACCCAGCCAAGCTGGTCGCTGGCCTCGCGTCGGTCGTCGAAGGGCTGGGGGTACGGATCTACGAGGACAGCCCGGTCGAGGAGATCAGGCCAGGCTCGGCCCGGACCGCCATTGGGTCGGTGCGAGCGGTGTCAGTGATCCGCGCGACAGAAGGCTTCACCACGCGTCTGCAGGGTCAACGGCGCACCTGGCTGCCCATGAACTCCTCGATGATCGCCACGCAGCCCCTGCCGCCAGAGGTCTGGCAGGAGATCGGGTGGCACCGCAGGGAGGCGCTCGCAGACGCGTCGCACGTCTACATGTATGCGCAACGAACGGCCGACGACCGGATCGCGCTCGGCGGTCGCGGCATCCCGTACAGATTCGCTTCCCGCTTCGATGTCGACGGGCAGACGCCGGCTTCGACAGTCGCCGCTCTGCAGCGAGTGCTGGCCACGCTCTTCCCGGCCGCCCAGCGGGTGCCGGTGGCTCAAGCGTGGTCCGGCGTGCTCGCGGTGCCCAGAGACTGGTCATCGACGGTCACTTACGACCCCGCAACCGGTTTCGGTCACGCGGGCGGCTACGTCGGAACGGGCGTCACGGCAACGAACCTCGCAGGTCGAACCCTCGCCGACCTGATCCTTGGACGCGAGTCGGATCTCACGACCCTTCCCTGGGTCGGTCATCGCGCCCAGCGATGGGAAGTCGAGCCGCTGCGGTGGCTCGGCGTCGCGGCGATCTACGCCGCATACCGCGCCGCCGATCGCGCCGAACGCGACGGCAGGCCGAGTACGTCCAGATGGGCCCGAATTGCAGACGCAGTGGCGGGCCGCGGTGCGTGAGCCGATGAACGAGAGATGTGAGGACGACATGATGGAAGAAGTACGCCGCGATGTTGACGTCGTGGTTGTCGGTGCCGGCGTCACGGGCTTGGCGGCGGCAACGCGACTCTCCCGGGCCGGGCTCTCGGTCCTCGTGCTCGAGGCGCGCGACCGAGTCGGCGGCAGGCTGCTGACCGACACCATCGACGGGTTGCGGGTCGAGCTCGGAGGCCAGTGGATCTCGGCCGATCAGGACGAGGTCCTCGCTGTGCTGGAGGACCTCCAGATCGAAACCTTCCCGCGCTACCGCGACGGCGCCAACCTCTACGTGGGTCGGGACGGCGTGCGAAAGACCTACGCCGGGGACTCGTTCCCGGTCGACGGCGAGACTGCCGCGGAGATCGACCGGCTCATGGGCATGTTGGACGACCTCGCGGCCGCGATCGACCCCGGCGCTCCCTGGGACCATCCGGATGCGCTCCAGCTCGACGGGATTTCCTTCGACGGCTGGCTGCGCGCGCACAGCGACAATGCAGAAGCCCGCGACAACTTCACGATGTGCGTAGGAGCCGCGATGCTGACGAAGCCGGCGTGCTCCTTCTCGGCACTCTCGGCCGTCGCCCTGGCAGCGAGCGTGGGCGGCTTCAGCAACCTGTTCGACGAGAATGTCGTCCTCGACCTGCGGGTCTCAGGCGGCCTGGCTCAGGTGCCGAAGCTGCTGGCACGCCACCTCGGCGACGCTGTCCTTCTCGACGCACCGGTAGCGGCGATCGAGTGGTCGGCCGACCGCGCGACCGTCTCCACGAAGTCCGCTGTCTATCGCGCGCGTCGCGTCGTCGTCGCCATATCTCCCACGCTCGTGAACCGCGTTCGATTCAGCCCACCCCTGCCGCCGCTCCAGCTCCAGCTCCGCGATCACCAGTCCATTGGCTCAGTTATCAAAATCAACGTCGCCTACAAGACGCCATTCTGGCGCGTCCAAGGACTCTCGGGCACCGCGATGAGCCCCTACGAACTGGTGCACGAGGCCTACGACAACACCAACGACGATGTCTCGGACCCGCGTGGCGTCATCGTCGGGTTCGTCTCGGACGTGAATGTCGACGCGATCATCCAGATGTCGCCGGCAGACCGCCGGGCGGCAGTGCTCTCGTCGCTCGCGGCGTACTTCGGACCCGGAGCGCTGGAGCCTGTCGCCTACTCCGAGAGTCCCTGGCTCCACGAGGAATGGACGGGCGGCGCTTACGGCACCACCTTCGCCATCGGGTCCCTGACCCGCTACGGACCACACGTGGACGATGCCATCGGTCCGCTGCAGTTCGGAAGCAGCGATGTCCTAGGCCCGGGATACCTGCACGTCGACGGCGGACTGCGCGTTGGCAGGCGCATGGCAGAGCGCATCGTTGCGGAGCTCGGCTGACAGACACAGCGCAGGCGAGCTCGACCTGAGGCTCGTCAGGCAGGTGCAGACGCGGTGCTCCACCGCTTGTCGATTTCGCCCCATGGTCGGCGCGCTCCAGGCGCCTAGCCTCTCGCCAACGATGCGACCGAGGAGACACACACAATGCAGCGAATCCAGGCCGAGCTCGGGTGGCAAGTTTCATCACCACCTGCAACCTTGCCGAGCTTCTCCAGCGGTCCGCGGCAGAGCCCCCGGGCCGGGAGGCCATCGTTTTCGGCCGCCACCGGATCGCGTACCGCGAGCTCGACGGGCTCGCCAATCAGTGCGCCCGTGTGCTCGCGGAGGCCGACCGATGGCGGCCACTCCTGGCTCGGATGCAACGCGCCGAACAGCTCGGCCTCGACCTGCCCACTGCCCTCCAGACCGCTCGACAACTGGAGACCCCCAGCCATCCCCTTCTCGCGCGTGTAGAGGCAGGCCTAGCGGCCTGGACCACCGACCACGAAACCCGCCACGCGCGAGAACAGTGGACGAAGTACGAGCCACGGGTCGCGCCCGAGCAGGGTCCCCAGCCGGAGTGACGTCATCAGGCCCGGGCCATCGCCGGCGACCTTAATGCGGTAGACGGGAGGGCCGCACAGTGTCACCGACGTTGGCTACTGGGGTCGATCTGCCGACGTTCCGATTTTCAGATGTCGGCGGTCGGGGTCGAGGGTCTGTACGGGACCGCGGCACGGGCGTTGGGCGGTATCAAATCCAGCGCCGGCTGGTTCTGTCTGGTCGCGTTTCTGTCAGTGCTGCTGTCACGCCAGCCTGCTCTCGGCGTTGCGGGCCTATGCGGCTGGGAGTGCGAACGTGACCAGTCTGGGCATGCTCCTTTGAGTATGGGTGAGGGGCGATCGGGGTCTGCTTCAACAACGCCCGGACCCGCGGCTGAACACCGCGATCGACGTCGGCGACGGCGAACGCTACATACCGCGGCGGTGCGTCAGAGGCCACCGCCTTGATCACCGTGTTCCGCGCGACCCCCAACGCCGCCCCATGGCTCGTTGGCCTTCACTATCGGCCGTCGGGAAGCTCACCGAAGGTGCGGGTGCGCGCCCAACGTTCTCCTCGGGTGTCGAGGAGTTGGTGGCAGGTGGCGCGGGCGACGAGAGTAACGCTCGCACCGCCGGGGTCGGTGGAGGGTGGAGGCCGGCGGAGCGGGGGGTCGTGATCGGCACCCGCGCCGCCGGAGCGGGTGGGTCAGAGCCTGGCTGCGAGGCGGTGGCAGGCCGCGCTCCAGCGGAGCTCCTGCTGGAGGCCGGGCACCGCGGTGTCCGCGTCGATGACGACCAGCTCGGTGCGCAGGATGTCGGCAAGGTCGCGGAACTCCTGGGTGCCGATTGCCTTGGACAGCACGGTGTGGTGTGGTCCGCCTGCCAGCAGCCACGACTCGGCGGAGGTGGCCAGGCTGGGGCGGGGCTCCCACACCGCGCATGCGACGGACAGCCGGGGCAGCGCCTGTGGGGTTCGACGACGTCGATCTCGTTGAGGGTCAACCGGAACCGGTCGCCCATGTCGCTGATGCCGATCACCACGGCCGGCCCCGGAGCGGCAGTGAATCGCAGCCGCAGCGGGGCCTCGCGAGCTCCGATGCCGAGCGGATGGATCTCGAGGGTCGGCCTGCCGCCCGCAATGGTGGGACACACCTCGAGCATGTGGGCGCCGAGAATCATCTCCTGTCCCGGCACGAGGTGGTACGTGTAGTCCTCCATGAAGCTCGTGCCGCCGGGCTGACCGCTGCCATCGCCTTGGTGGTGCGGAGCATGACGGAGGTCTTCCAGTCACCCACACCGCCGAACCCGTAGCCGTCGTCCATGACCCGCTGGACCGCGAGGCCGGGCAGCTGCCTCAGCGCGTCGAGGTCTTCGAAGTTGTGGTGAACGCGCCGAACCCACCGTCATCGAGGAAGGCTCGCAGGCCCGGCCTCGATCCGCGCGCCGTAACGAGCGACTCGTGCCGGTCCCCGTCGGGGCGCAGCTCGGACGCGACGTCGTACTCGTCGAGGTATGCCGCGACGAGGTCGTCGGCCGCGCCGTCGCCGATCTGGTCGACGACCGTGACGAGGTCGTTCACGCCGTAGGTGTTGACCGAGACGCCGATCCGCAGCTGGGCGTCGCCCTTGTCACCCTCGGTGACGGCGACCTCGCGCATGTTGTCGCCGAACCGGGCGAGCCGCAGCGCGCGCAGCTCGTGGGCGTTGCGGGCGGCGCGCGCCCAGGTCGCGACAAGCGTGGCATCTGCGAGCTCGTCCCGTGTCCGCGTGCGCCAGTTGGATCAGATCTCCGATATCAACGCCACCGGCCCGTGATCGGATAGGTAGTCCGATCACTCTCTCCCGTCGTGTCGGCCTGGGTCTCCGATACGAGCCGACTGACCGGAGCAGTAGCCGATCCTCAACCCGGTGCCACGCCGCGCTCCTTCCAAAGATCCTGAGGGTGGATGGCACGACTGTCAGGTGGTGCCGTCGTCAGTAGTGGGCGCTCATGACGTGCTTGATGCGGGTGTACTCGTCGAACCCGTATCCGGCCAGGTCCTTTCCGTACCCTGAGGCTCCGAAACCGCCGTGCGGCATCTCGGAGACAAAGGGTATGTGGGTGTTGACCCACACGCAGCCGAAGTCGAGCACACGCGTGAGCCGGTCGGCGGTGCCGTGGTCGCGGCTCCACACACTGGCCGCTAGGCCGTACGGGACTCCGTTTGCCATCGCTACGGCCTCCTCCTCGTCGGAAAACGTCTGCACCGTCAGCACCGGTGCGAATACCTCTTCCTGCACGATGCGGTCGTCCTGCCGGGTACCTGTCACGATCGTCGGCTGGAAGTAGTAGCCGGTGTCGCTCGTGCGGGTGCCGCCGGTCGCGACGTGCGCGTGGTCGGGAAGGTCGGCGAAAAAGCCTTCAACCTTGGCCAGGTGCTTGGCGTTGTTCAGCGGCCCGTAGGCGGCATCGGGATCGTTTGGCGCACCCGGGGTGACCTGCTTGGTCTCGTCGAGGAGCAGGGCGAGGAACTCGTCGTGCACCGACTCGTGGACCAGCACTCGGGTGGCGGCGGTGCAGTCCTGGCCGGCGTTGAAGAATGCAGCGCCGGTGATACCGGCCGCAGCGGCGGCTAGGTCCGCGTCAGGGAACACGACCGCAGGTGCCTTTCCACCCAGCTCGAGGTGTGCACGTTTCAGTGACGCGGCTGCTGACTTCGCGACCTCGATTCCTGCGCGTACCGAGCCGGTGATGGCGATCAGGCCGGGGGTGGGGTGCTCGACGAGGAGCCGGCCGGTGGAGGCATCGCCGTTGACGACGTTGAAAACCCCGGCGGGAAGGACCTGGCCAGCCAGCTCAGCGAGCCGCACGGTGGAGCGGGGGGTGGTGTCGCTGGGCTTGAGCACGATGGTGTTGCCGGCTGCCAGCGCCGGTGCGATCTTCCAGATTGCCATGGCGAACGGGTAGTTCCACGGGGTCACCTGGCCGACCACGCCGATAGGTTCGCGGCGAATCGAAGAGGTGTGACCTTCGAGGTACTCACCGGTCGACTTTCCTTCGAGCAGGCGTGCAGCTCCTGCGAAGAACCGCAACTGGTCGACGCCCTGGTCGACCTCCTCGCTGGCAACGTAATGGATCGGCTGGCCGGTGTCGCGGCTCTGAAGCTCGCTGAGCTCGTCGCGGTGCGCAGAGATTATGTCGGCCAGGTCGAGAAGGTGCTTCTGGCGGACCCTAGGGGCGAGTTTTTTCCACACGTCGAACGCGGCCTCGGCCGCGGCGTAGGCGGCGTCGATCTCCTCAGGCAGGGAGATGGGAGAGCGGCCGTCGGGTTGGCCGGTGGTCGGGTCGATGAGGTCGATGAATTGGTCGGACGCGGACTCGACCAGACGCCCGTTGATGAAGTTCTTGATGGTCTCAGCCATGGGTCTCTCCTTCAGGAGATGTAGATCTTGCGGAGGGTTTCCCGAACAGTCCATACGGTCCGATCGCCCGCGCGTAGCCGCACCACCGACCCTGGGCCGAGCTCGATGCTTTCGCCGTCGTCGAACGCGACAGTTGCGTCGCCTCTGAGTACGACGAAGACCTCGTCGACCTCCACGTCGGTGGCAGCGCCAGGAGTCATCTCCCAGAGGCCGACCTCAGCGACGCCGAGGGCCGCAAGCTTCCGGGAACCGGCTTCGGGGCTGCCTTGCTGGACGGTGGAGACGGGCAGCGGGGTGAGCGCGACGGGTTCGCCCACTTCGAGGTCACGGTGCATAGCCACCAGTGTGTCGCGGAAATCTGCGGCGTAGACGATCTCCGAATGGGAGTCGGCCAGCGACTTGCCGTTCTCCAACGTGGGGAGCGCCGCCACCTGGTCATGCTCGGCATGCATCAGGTCGAAGGTGGTCCGCAGAATCTGCGCACGCGCACGCGGCGCCGTGGCCTGCCAATCGTGAAGAGCTGCATCAGTCGCGTCCACCGCGTGCGTGGCGTCCTGGGCGCTGCCGTCGGCGACCTCGGCGATCAACGTGGTAGCTGCTGGGTCATGGACGGCGAAACCCCACTCGCTCTCGCGCCACGTTCCGCGGACGAAAATGCCGTCTGCGGTGCGAGGGAGGCAAGGAACGTCTCGACTGTGCTCATGTGAAGTCCTTCGATGGTGGGTGGAGCAAGGGGTGGCTAGGGCCAAGCTGGGCAGGATCGCCCGGGAACGACGGGACCCTGGACCTGGAGGTGGTCGTAGCGGTCTTTGGCGGGCGGGATGGCTGGGTCACGAGTCGAATCCGAGGCCGAGCTTGTCCAGCAGGCGGAGCCAAAGGCCACGATTGCCCGTTCGGTCCTCTCGTGACATGGCGAGCTGCGTCAGGCCGATCCCTGCGTACGCGAGAGGCTCGGGCGGGAAGGGAAGCGGCTTCTTGCGGACCATCTCGAGCCGGGTGCGTTCGGTTCGGACCGCCCCGAGCAGATCGAGCAGGACGTCGGCTGCGAAGCGCGAGGCGCCGACTCCGAGTCCGGTGAACCCGAGGGCATACACGGTCCTGCCTCGGTGCGCAGAGCCGTAGAAGGCGTTGAAGCGGGTGGAGGTGTCGATGACGCCTGCCCATCGGTGGGTGAAACGGATGCCCGCGAGCTGGGGGAATGTGGCGAAGAAGTGCTCGGCAAGCTTCGTGTACGTCCTGTCGCGGTCTTCGAGGTCGGGACGGATGGCGCGGCCGAAGTGGTAGATGGCGTCGTACCCGCCCCACAGGATCCGGTTGTCGGAGGTAATCCGGTAGTACTGGAAGTGGTTTGCTGAGTCGGCCAGACCGATACTCGGGTCCCACCGGATGGCCTGCAGCTGCTCTGACGAAAGTGGCTCGGTGGCGAGGACGTAGTCGTAGACCGGGACGACGTAGTTCCGCAGACGACGCAGCGGGTTTTTGAACACGTTGGTGGCGAGTACGACCTGACCGGCGTGAATGACACCGCCGGGGGTGGTCACCTCTACGCCGGTACCGCGACGCCGGATGGCGGTCAGCTCGGTGCCCTCGGCGATGGTGACACCCAGGGACTCGGCCGAGGCGGCCAGCCCCCAGGCCAGGCGTGCTGGGTCGACCAGGGCGGCATGGTCTTTCTCGTGACGTCCACCCAGGTAGGTCGGCGAGTCGACCATCTGACGCACGGCTTTCGCGTCGAGGAACCCTTCCCGGTCAGGTTCGAGGTAGCCGACCTGGTGTTCGCTTGTCGCGACTTTGAGAACTCCACCTCTGACGAAGCCGCAGTCGATGCCGTAGCGGGTCAGGGTTTGCTCGATCTCGTGGAGGTTCTGCAACCCCAGCCTGTCCAGCTGCTCGTATTCAGCCGGCCAGCGGGTGCGGCCGTTCGATTCGCCGTGAGTCAGGCTCGCTTCGCAGAAACCGCCGTTGCGTCCGCTGGCGTGCTCCGCGATGCGGTCACGTTCAATGAGCAGAACCGAGCGTTTTGGGTTGCGCTCCCTGGCCCGCAGAGCGGTCCACAGCCCCGTGAACCCTCCGCCGACCACCAGTAGATCGACGGGTTGGTCGCCGACCAGGGGCGGCCGCGGTGTGGGGCGTTGGGGGCTGTCCAGCCACAGCGGCTGCAGCTTTGAGGCTCTCAGCGAGGCGCTGGGAGTGGGCTGGGTCGCTGGCACGGGTGCTCCTCGGAAGGTCATGTAGGTGATCGGGTGCCTCAGTTCTCGGGCCCGGTCGAGGGTCCATCAGAGCAGATGCGCAACGATGTTGACAACACTGTAGCGTCCAGCGCCGAATGAGCCATGAAGATGTCCGCCGACGCTCCGCAAGCGGCCAGTGTGGGCCCCTCGCGCGTATTTCGTTCCCGAAAGCCCGAAGGGAAGTGTCCGCAAGGCAGCGCGCACAACCATCGCTGCAGGTTCGCAGACCCCGGTCGGCTGAGAGTTCAGTTGCTCTCGTCGCGCTGGTACTCCCGGACGCCGTCGACCCAGGTCTGGTCCACCACGGCGCCCTGGAGCTCCTGCTCGCCGGCGAAGATGTCCTGGCTGAGAAGGGTCAGGTCGGCGCGGAAGCCGGGGACGACACGACCCGTGTACCCGGCTCGTCCGTTCACGTAGGCAGATCCCGTGGTGTACGCGGTCGCCAGGGCCACCGCGTCGAGCCGGTCGAGCTCGTCGGGGTCACCGACCGATCCGGTCGGCTGTCGGTCCCGGCCGCGGCCGGCCTCGGAGCGCAGCGCTTCGAGCGGGTCGGGAGTTGTCACCGGCCAGTCGCTTCCTGCAGCAAGTCGTGCGCCTGCGGCGACTAGGCGGCCGAACGCGTACTCCCGCAGCTGAGGGTCGTGGCTGCAGGAGCCCAGTTGCAGCATGTCGTGGTACACGGTGGAGCCACCCCAGACCGCTTGCAGGGTTGCGGTCACGTCGAGTTCGGCGAAGCGTGAGAAGTCTCCCTGGGCGACAACCATGAGGTGCGCGATCTGGTGACGGTGAGCGCTCGGCCCCTGCTCCTGGCGGGTCTTCTCGACGGCGTCGAGGATCCAGCCTGTGGCTACGTCACTGTAGGAGTGGTAGTGGCAGGAGAAGCCGGCGGCAGCAGCCGCGTGGGTTGCGGCGTGCACGGCTTCCTGGTCCAAGAACACAGTCTGGTTGCCGTCGACCATGACCTTGACGGTGTCGGCGAGGATCCGGTCGGGGCCAGCTGAGTCTTCCAGGAGTCGCCGGCTCTCGAGGAGTTGCGCGACTTGGTCGACGCCGTGGTCGGCGTCCCACCACAGGGCGGCGGTTACCCTGCCGTGCCACGCGCCTTCGCTCAGAAGTTCGCGGTATGCCGGGAGCTGGTCAGGGATGGACAGGCCGCCGCCGACGATGGCGTCCTGGACCGAGGTGACGCCGAGGGAGAGGAGGGTCTGGTTCGCCGCGATCAGAGCCTTCTTGAGGAACTCCATGCTCGGGGGAGGGCAGACGTCGGCGACCAGCGCCACTGCGCGCTCCTCGAGCATTCCCGCAGGGGCGCCGTCGCCGTCGCGGATGATGCGGCCGTGGGCGGGGTCGGTCGTGCTTCGGTCGATGCCGGCGAGCTCAAAAGCGCGGGAGTTGGCGCATGCCCCGTGGCAGTCGTACGAACGCAGGAGGGCCGGACGGCCACCGGTCACCGCATCGAGCTGCTCCTTGGTCGGGCCGGTCATGGGGAAGAGGTCGCGGTCCCATCCGCCGCCCTGCACCCAAGCATCAGGAGGCAGGGTCTCGGCGTATTTGGATACGGCGGCGAAGAAGCCCTCGGCGGTACGTGCAGCAGTCAGGTCGCAGCTGAGGAGGGTGGCGCCTGCCGCGGGCGGGTGGATGTGAGCGTCCTGGAACCCGGGAATCAGTACACGGCCGCGCGTGTCGACGAGCTCCGCGCCGTCGGTGTCGAGGTCTCCGCTTCGCGTGACGTCGAGGATGCGGTTGCCTTCGACGAGCACGTCGAGGTCTCGAGGAGCCGAGTAGCCGGCCGTCCAGACGCTCCCACCGACGAACGCTGTCCTGGCTCTACTCACCGTCTGCTCCCATTTGAAGAAATAGTTTGTCGAGACTGACAAACAAAACATAGACGCGAGTGTTCAAGCATGCAACGCCATCTCGGCAGCAGGAGCCCGGTATGAGCAGGTCGACGGTTGGTCAGGCCGCGTTGCCGCGGGAGGCCCCGACAAGGCGTTCGATGCCGGCGATGAGCGTCTCGACGGTGAAGGCGAAGATCTCGGCCTCGTCGACGGCGACGAGCTCCTGCACGTACTGGTGGATACGGGGGAACGACTCGGGGGACTGGGCGGCGTATATGCGCGACCACGCCGTGGCGTCCTTCCCGCGAGCTTCCTCGGGCATCGCGAGCGTCGAGGCAGACGCGAGCGCCATCGCCAGCGTCACGTCGCCGACCATGCGGTATACCAGCACGGTCTGCCTCGCCTCCAGCTCCAAGGGCGCGAGCATGTCGAGCATCAGCTCGACCACCTGGCGTTCGGCGATGGTGCCGGTGGTGCGGTGGAACATCAGCGACGCGGCGGCGGGAAACTCGACGCCCGCGGCGAAACCGGCGCGCATGATTGCCCGGACACGGTCCTGCCATACGGCGTCAGGAGCCGTCGTCTCCTCGACCCGGTCCCTGATCCAGGCCATGACGCGGCCGCCAACGGCGAGGACCAGGTCGTCCTTGTCGCCGAAGTGACGGTAGAACGCCGTGCCGTCGACTCCGACCTCGGTGCCGAGCCTGCGGACCGAGAGTGCGCTGACGCCCTCTCGCTCGAGCAGTGTCATGGCTGCATCGATGAATACGTCGGCTGTGAGTGTCGAACCTCTGGCGCCCTTACCGGCCGGTCGCGCGCCACCCTTAGCTGCGTGCATTCCCCTACCCCTCTCGATGTCAGCAGAACTATAGCCTCGCCGCTGTCTACACTGTTGACAACACTGTTGTGAATGGTGTTCCATGTCACGAATTGACGACGAGCGGGACGAGAGGGCGTATGCCAACCACGGTCTTCCACAACGGAAGCGTGTTCACGGGACGCGGCTACCAGGCAGGTCGAACGACTGCTCTGGTCGTCGTTGACGGGCGGATCGCCGCCTTCGGAACCGACGCGGACGTGGAGGCCTATCGTGCGGAGGGCGACGACGTGATCGACCTGGCCGGACTCTTCCTAGCGCCGGCGTTCATCGACGCGCACGCCCACTCCGTGATGGGAGGCATCGAACGCAACAGGTGCGACCTGTCGGAGACCACCGAGCCGGCCGACTACCGAGCGACGGTGGTCGGCTACGCCGCTGCCAACCAGGACAATTCGTGGATCCTCGGCGCGGGCTGGGCCATATCGGCATTCCCGGCTGGGCTGCCCACCCGGCAGACGTTAGACGAATGGATCGGCGACCGACCCGTCTACCTGCCCAACCGCGATCACCACTCCGCATGGGTGAGCAGCGCAGCGCTGCGGCTGGCCGGCATCGACGCCGACACTGCCGATCCCGAGGATGGCCGCATCGAGCGCGAGGAGAACGGCACACCCTCAGGGGTCCTCCACGAAGGCGCGATGCACTTGGTAGAGGCCCACGTTCCGGCGGACACCCAGGACGACTTCGACGCAGGGCTGCGTACCGCCCTGGCCAACATGCACTCGGTCGGTGTCGCCAGCTGGCAGGACGCCTGGGTCACCACGGACACCAGCAAGCCCAGCAATCACGCCGCCTACCTCCGAGCGGCACGCGAAGGCTGGCTGACAGCCAAGGTCACCGCAGCGTTGTGGTGGGAGAGGTCCATCAGGCACGACCTGGGCTACGAGCGGTACCGCATCCACACCGTCAAGGTCATGCAGGACGGCATAGCCGAGACCTTCACCGCAGCGATGCTTGACCCGTACCTCGAAGGGTGCGGCTGGCGGACTGAGAACGAGGGAATCTCGTTCCTCGACCGGAAGAACCTCATCAACGTCACCGGCGAGCTGGACCGCAACCACTTCCAGGTCCACTTCCACGCCCTGGGCGACCGGGCCGTCCGCGACTGCCTCGACGCCATCGAGCTCGCCCAAGCAGTCGACGGACGCCGCGACCGTCGCCACCACCTCGTCCACACCCAGTTCATCGACGACACCGATGTGCCGCGATTCGCCGAGTTCGGTGTAGTCGCCAACGCTCAAGCGCTCTGGGCCACGCAGGACGCCGACGTCGAAGAGCTCACGTTTCCGTTCGTCGGCTCTGAACGAGGCGACCGCCAGTACCCGTTCGGCGAGCTCGACCGTGCCGGCGCCGCGTTCGCGACGGGCAGCGACTGGCCGGTCAGCCTCCCGGATCCGATCGCCGCCATCCATGTCGCCGTCAACCGGTTCGATCCAGGACAGCCCGCAGGAACCGAACCGCTCGGCACCGACCAGGCGCTCACACTGGAGACGGCGCTGCTCGCCTACACCGCCGGCTCAGCATTCGTGACCCGCCAAGACGACGAGACCGGCGAAGTCCGAGTAGGGGCAGCCGCCGACCTCGTCGTCCTCGACCGAGACCCGTTCGCAGTCGAGAGCCACCAGATCGGCGACATCAAGGTCGACCATACGTTCGTCGACGGCGAACTAGTCTTCACCCGACTCCGAGGGGACCACCGATGACTAACCTTGCAGCGTTCCTCACCGACAGTGCAGCGAAATTCCCCGACCGCACCTCGCTCGTCTTCGGCGACTCGCGCTACACCTTCGCGGAGGTCGAGTCGAAGTCGAACCAGATCGCCAACCTTCTCCTCTCTTCGGGGGNGGGCATCCTGAAGGCCGGCGCCACCGTGGTCCCCCTCAACATCCTCTTCAAGTCCCGCGAGGTCGCCTACCACCTGCAGGACTCCGATGCCCGGGCGCTGTTCTGCTTCGAGGGCACCCCCGAGCTGCCGATGCTCGCCGAAGGCCTCGCAGGGTTCCGCGGATGCCCGTCGACCGAGCTCATGTTCGTCATCGGCGCGAGCCCCACCGGCCAGCCGGTCGAAGAGGATGGAGACGTACGGCTGCTCGGCCCGGCCCTGGCGGAGCAGTCCACCGAGTTCGAAACCATCGAAACTGACGACGACGACACCGCCGTCATCCTGTACACCTCCGGAACCACCGGCCAGCCGAAGGGCGCGGAGCTGCGCCACCGCAACATGCGCCAGAACGCCTTGGCCGGCACCGATCTGTTCGGCATGGACCCGGCACGCCCCGACACCTACCTGTGCGTGCTGCCGCTTTTCCACTCCTTCGGGCAGACGGTGATCCACAACGCCAGCTTCGCCTTCGGCTGCACCGTCGTCATGCAGACCCGGTTCGAGCCGAACGCAGCACTCGAGCTCCTGCTTCGGGAGAAGGTCACGTTCTTCGCCGGAGTTCCGACCATGTACTGGGGGCTGCTGGGTTCATTGACCGAGGCCACCGACGTCGAGACGATCGCCACGAACCTCCGCATAGCGGTCGTCGGCGGCGCGGCTCTCTCCGTGGATCTCCACAGCAAGGTCCGGGAACGTTTCGGCGTCGAAATCCTCGAAGGGTACGGACTTTCCGAGACCTCGCCCGTCGCGAGTTTCTGCGTGCTCGGCACCACACCTAAGGTCGGGTCCATCGGCCGTCCGATTCCCGGGGTGGAGATGAAGCTGCTCGGTGTCTCCAGCTGGGACGACGTCGCTGATGAGCCCGGCACCATTGGCGAAATCGCCATCCGCGGGCACAACGTCATGAAGGGCTACTACAGGAGGCCCGAGGCAACCGCGGAGGTTATCAAGGACGGCTGGTTCCGCTCAGGCGACCTGGCCCGCCGTGACGAGGACGGACACTACTTCATCGTCGACCGGTCCAAGGACATGATCATCCGCGGTGGCTTCAACGTGTACCCGCGAGAAATCGAGGAAGTCCTCATGACCCATCCGGCAGTCTCGCTCGCCGCCGTCATCGGTGTGCCCCACCCGACCCACGGCGAGGAGATCAAAGCCGTGGTCGTTCTCGAACCTGGCCAGGACCTCGACCCGGCAACGCTGGTGGACTGGTCACGAGACCAGATGGCCAGCTACAAGTACCCCCGTGTCGTGGACGTCGTGGCTGCTCTGCCGATGACGGCGACCGGAAAGATTCTCAAGCGTGAGCTCGAGTAATCCGGATCTGCGCACCGTCGGCTAACCACGGGCCCCCGCATCCGCACCGGCGAGTCGCGCACACCCTCGACAGGTCAACAGAAAGGACCCACGCCCGGCGCCAGACCAGGCTTTCCGCGCCGAGGATGTAACAGAAGTGAAAACGATAGTTTGTCATCATTGACAATCAATGGCGATCCCTTGAAGATCAAACAAACCGAGGGGTTGCTGACGGCCATTCGACACGACGTCCTAGGAGCCAACAGGCGGCATGTTTGCAGCACTTTCAAACAGCACATGGCTTCGGGCCGAGTGATCGCAATCAGCAACAGCAGGAAGGAACGAACGTGAAGCGTGGAACTATCTTGAAGTTCGCAGCTTGCATCGCAGTCGTCGGCATGGCTGCCGGCTGTGGTGGCGGCTCGAAGAGCTCGAAGGCCTCGTTCAAGCCGGAGATCGCCACCTCGGCGCCGGCTGGCGACAAGCAGGTCGACTCCATCACCTGGAACGTCGGTGCCGGCGAGCCCGACAGCATGGACCCGGCCATGTCGGCCAACGACTCCATCTCTACCATCAACGGCAACCTGTGCGAGAGCCTCATGCGCTACGGCTCCAACTATGCCGTCGAGCCCGCGCTTGCTTCGTCGGTCCAGCACCCCGACTCCCTCACCTGGATCTTCCACCTCCGTGAAGGCGTCACGTTCTGGGACGGCTCGCCCGTCACGGCCGCGGACGTCGTATACAGCATCGAGCGGATCCTCGACCCCAAGCTCGGATCCTCCTGGGCGGCCTGGGCCCCCGACGGCGCCACCGCTCGCGCGATCGACGACAAGACCGTCGAGCTCAAGGTCACCAAGTTCAACTCGACCGCAGAAGGCTATTTCGCGACTCCGGCGTTCAGCGTCGTGAGCAAGAAGTTCGCCGCGAAGGCCGGTAAGGCGTTTGGAACCGACAAGGGCGGCGTCATGTGCACCGGCGCCTACAAGATCGCCTCCTGGAACACCGGCGAGAGCCTGACCATCACCCGTAATGACCTCTGGTGGGATAAGGACAACGCTCCCAAGGTCAAGAACGTCAAGTTCGTCTTCGTCTCCGATCCGGCAGCTCAGACCGCGGGCCTGGTCAGCGGGGACATCGACGGCCAGTTCAACCTGCAGGTCGGCTCCTACAAGCAGCTCTCCAAGGCCGGCGGCCGCCTGCTGTTCGCCCGCAGCCTCGCACCCGTCTACCTCGACGTTCTGAAGTCGGACGGCGCACTCGGTGACCAGAAGGTCCGCCAGGCGATCCAGAAGTCCATCGACTACGAAGGCATCGTGAAGTCGGTTTACCTCGGCGCAGCCGACCCGCTTCGCGCCCTAGTGCCGCCGAACGCATGGGGTGAGGGCCCGCAGAAGGCCGTCTACGAGAGGGCCTACAACGAGCTGCCTGAAGCCAAGCAGGACCTCGGCGGAGCCAAGAAGCTCATCGCTGACTCCCCGGACGCCAAAAAGGAGATCGTGTTCGCCTACGCCACCGCATCCGGGGAGGAGACCAAGATCGCTACGGCTATCGCTGACAGCGCGAACTCGATCGGGCTCAACATCAAGCTCAAGCCGCTCACTGGCGCCGACTACAACGCTCTGTTCTCCTCCGAAGAGGCGCGCGCCGGTGTCGACATGTTCCTCGTCTCCGGCTACCTGGACTTCCCGGACCCGCTGCCGTACTACGGCTACTTAGCGATCGGGTCGTATTACAACTTCTCGAACTACAAGAACCAGGAGTACACCGACCACATCAAGGCGGCGTTTAACGAGCAGGACCCGGCAAAGAAGGCGGAGCTGACCTCGAAGGCGCAGGCCATTATCGGCAAGGACCTGCAGGTAACCCCGATCCTGACGACGTTCACCGGCGTGTATTACAACAAGAGCCTCGGCGGCCTCGTGCCCAGCCAGAGCTTCTATTACACGCCGTGGGCGGCTCAGCTCGGCGGCTCCTGACGGGGAACCGGTCCGGCTCCGGCTGCTCCGAGGCGCGGGGTCGGGCCGGACCGGAGCCAATCTCAGCGCCTCTTCGCAGATCTCGACCCAGACGCCGCCGGCAGGAGGACAAGCTCGGCAGCGTTGGCCCTGGCCGCGGTTCTGCGAACGCCCTGCGCGGGCAGAAGCGAGAGCGTCGAGGCACCGAGCGCCATCGAAATAACAGAGAAGGCTGCACGGTCGGCCTGTGACGCAGAGCTGAACCGGCCGGTTCGCCGCAATCCGTCAGCAAATGCCTTTATCAGGCGGTCGTAGGTGTCCGAAACCTTCGCAGAAAGGGCAGGGTCGTTCAACGACTCGTTGATGAGTGCCTGAATCGCGGCATCCTCCGGCGCCGTCTCCATCTCGGGGCCGAACAAGAAGTCCAGCAGATTGGCTACCTGCTCATCAGGAGAACCCAAGGAAAGAAGGTCCGCGAAACGCTCCTCGTACGGCGTCAGCAAGTAGCTCCAGACCGAGTCGATGACAGCGTCCCGGTTTCCCAGGTAGTGCCGAATGTGCGACCGCGAGAACCCAGAATACTCAGCCATACGCTCCAAGGTCGACGCTGCCAAGCCGTGCAGTGCGATGCAGCGCGTAATGCCCGCAAGCATCTGCGCCGAACGAACCTCGGCCTCACTATTTCGTCCCACCGCTCCACCTCACTGCTCTCAGCCCTTTGCGGCTCACGTATCAACGACAACCAAGACCCGGCTTCCTGAGTCGGAAGAAAGGCTAAGCCACGATGGCTCCCGGACCTGATCAGCAAGCTCCCGGCCCCGTTCCGAGTCAGGCTTCGCAGCACATGGTCGCCATGCGCGACCGCGTGCGACTTGCCACCGACGTCTACCTACCGCAGGGCGCCACCGAGGGGCTGTGCGCGGTCCTGGTCCGCCTGCCCTACGACAAGAACAGCCGATACGTCTTCATGGAAACGATTGCCGGCCGGCTGACAGACCGCGGCTACGCAGTCGTCATCCAGGACGTCCGAGGAAAGTACCGCTCTGAAGGCAATCCGCTCGGCCCCACCAACGAGGTCAACGACGGCCACGACACCATCGACTGGATCGTCCGGCAGGACTGGTCGAACCAGAGAGTCGGGATGTTCGGCGACTCCTACTACGGCTTCACCCAATGGGCGGCCGTCGCCTCCGAGCACCCCGCACTTTGCGCAATCGTGCCGCGCGTGACGAGCGTTGACCTCATGGCGAACAAGCCGGTCGAGCACGGCACCGTTATCGACGTTCCTTGGCTGACCGAGCTCAAGTACCACGCACAGTGCTGGGCCGGCCCCTACGTCTGGACCGACGAGCCCGACTGGGAGATCGCGCCCATAACCGACATCTTCGAGAAGTACTTCGCCACCACCGGCGCCCGGTCCCAGTGGTACGACTTGATGATCCCCACCTCCGTCCCGCTGCCCGTCTTCCCCGCGAAGGACCCCTTCGCAGCCCGCCCAGTGCCGACGCTGCACTGCGTCGGCTGGTACGACAACCTGGCTAACTACTCCATGCGTGACTATGTGCGGTTCGCATCCCAGGCGTCGACGAGCCCCTTCCACTACCTTTGGGTGGACTCCATCGACCACGAGAACTACCACCTCACACAGGTTCCTGTGCAGCCCGAGGACGACCACGGCGTCAGCGACGAGGCACTGCAGCGGCTCATGATCAGCTACCTCGATCCGGCAATCGACTTCCTCGACATCTTCCTCCTCCGCACCGCGCCTCTCGCCTCTGTCTCGAAGGTGCAGTGGCACCTGGGCAACGTGGGATGGCAGACCGCCGACCAGTGGCCGCCCAAGGGGGCCCAGCAAGTCGACTTCTACCTCACCGAACTGTCCAAGGCGGCGAACGAGGGAGGCGTGCTCACGCGTAGCCACCCTGCCGACGCCGACTCGACCCAGTGGGCCTACGACCCAGACAACCTTGTCCGTTCGACGGTGACCAACTCGTTCGCCTACCTGTGGGAGAACCCCGACGAGCGAGAGTGGGTCGAGCACCCCGACGTGCTGACCTTCGAGACGCCAGTGCTGACCGAGGCGATCGACCTGGCCGGCCCCGTCGACCTGTTCGTGCGCGTCGACTCGACGGCTCCGACAACCGACGTCTACGCCCGCCTCTGCGTACGGCACGAGGACGGTCGCATCATGCAGATCTCTCGCGGGCAGGGCATCCTGCGCGCGCCCTCGCGTGACGATGTCGTCCGTATCGAGGTCGGGCACACCGGGTACCGGCTCCAGCCTGGCCAGCGCCTCCACCTGCAGATCGCCAGCAGCGACTACCCGGAGTTCCCGCCGAACTCCGGCACCAGCGAGAGCCGCTGGACGGCGGCGCAGCGCAAGTCGAGCATCCAGGACCTGCACACTGACGACGCCCAGCCAGCCCGAGTGAGGGTCACGATCGCTTCGGCCAGCGAAGGCTGACGGGCCTGTGTTGAGCGCGAAGCTGGAAGCTGTGACGGTCACGGCAAGCAGGGTTAGCATGGCGCTGCGGTTGTTTGTCCGAACCGATAAACAACAGCATCAGTCCGGACCCCCAGCGGTGCTGAGTTGGCCCGGATTCACGATCGTGAGGGGGGCTGGCACGGTGTTGATTGCAGCGAAGAAGGTCGGCCTCGGGCTGCTCACGCTCCTTGTTTCGTCATTCATCATCTTCAGCGCCATCCGGTTGGTCCCCGGCGACCCGGTCCTTGCCCTGACGGCCGGGCGGCGCTTGACGCCGGGGCAGATCGAGGCGCTGCGCGGCGAGTACGGCCTGAACGAGCCGTTCTTCACCAGCTACTTCCATTGGCTGCAAGGTGTCATCCACCTGGACTTCGGGGAGTCGCTCAACTTCAAGACGCCGGTCAACGAGCTCATCGGCGCACGCATGACAGTCTCCGGGCTGCTCATCGCCTACGCAGCGGTCATCAGCATCGTCGCCGGGTACGGCGCTGCGCTGATCGCGGCGTCTCGCGGAGGGAAGACCGACAAGTCCCTCATCATCCTCAGCAGCATCGCCACTGCCACGCCGCCCTTCGTGTCTGCGGTCGTGCTCTTGTCGGTGTTCGTCGTCATGCTGGGCTGGTTCCCGGCGCTCGGCGCCGGCGAAGGATTCGGTGACCGCGTCTACCACCTGACCCTGCCCGCTGTGGCTCTCGCGCTGTCGTCGTTCGGAGTGCTGGCCCGCTTGAGCCGGACCAGTTTTCTCGAGCAGCTCAGTCGTGAGCACGTGGAGGTCGCCACCAGTCGTGGGGTTCCGCGGATGACCGTGCTGCGAAAGCACGTCGTCCGCAACTCGCTGGGCCCACTCCTGACCCTAACCGCGATGCTCGTATCGACGCTGTTCGTCGGCACCGCGGTGGTGGAGACAGCCTTTGGGATCGATGGAATCGGCAACCTGTTGGTCGACTCGGTCGGGAAGCGGGACATGCCCGTGGTCCAGGGCATCGCCTTCTGGTCGGTCTTCATCTTTGTGGTGACCTCGACCCTCGTCGAGATTGCGATGCCCAAAATCGACCCGCGTCTGAAGAATGAGGTCGCAGCGTGACGTTGATGGCCATGGACGCCAGTAAGCGTCTGCGCTGGGGCAGGAAGAGCGGCCGGGTGACTATCGTCATTCTGAGCGTCTTCCTCGCCGCATTGGTATTCGCGGCGATCTTGGCCCCAGTCGTCGCGCCGCATTCGCCGACGAGGACCTCCCTTCTCGACGCTCTGCTCCCTCCAGGATCCGCAGACCACCTCCTGGGCACTGACTCCACAGGCCGCGACACTCTTTCGCGCCTCGTCTACGGTGCGCGCCTCAGCCTTGTCGCGCCGCTGGGCGTGGTTATCCTGTCCGTGGTGACTGGAACCATCCTCGGCCTCGTCGCTGCTCGCCGAGGTGGATGGGTCGATGCCCTCATCTCCAGGAGCATGGACGTCGTATATGCGTTCCCCAGCCTCCTGTTGGCTCTGCTGGCAGTTGCAATCTTCGGCACCGGGTTGAAGGCGCCCATCATCGCGTTGGCCATAGCCTACGCCCCGTTCATGGGACGTATCGTCCGCGGCGTTGCACTCCAGGAGCTCGCCCGGCCCTACGTCGGCTCCTACCAGGTCATGGGCTTCGGGTCGATGTACGTCGTCATCCGGCGGGTGCTTCCCAACCTGATGCCACTCATCCTGACCCAGAGTGCGTTGGCGTTCGGCTACAGCATGATCGACTTGGCATCCCTTTCCTACCTGGGCCTGGGTGTGCAGCCGCCCGACGCGGACTGGGGCACGATGATCAACCAGGCGCAGAGCGCCATTCTGCAGGGCGAACCGTGGAGCGCGATCGTTCCTGGCGCCGTCATCGTGCTCACTGTCATCGCCGTCAACGTCCTCGGCGAACGGCTCGGTGCGCGACTTTCCAAGCGCGACGCGGTGGAGGAGTGAAGACGATGAGTCTGACGGAACGGCCGAACGTCGAAGCCGACACCCGCGCCGTTGAAGCTCTGCGAGTCGAAAGGCTCAGCATGACGCTGAAGCGACGAGGTGAATCGCGGCCGCTGCTCGACGAGGTCTCCTTGGTTGTCCGCCGTGGCGAGACCATCGGCCTGGTCGGCGAGTCCGGCTCGGGCAAGTCCTTGACCAGCCGCTCGGCAATCGGGCTGTTCCCGACCGGAGCGAAGGTTTCCGGCAGCGTCGACGTCAATGGCCTGGAGGTGGTCGGCGCGTCGAAGAAGCGGGTCCGTGAGGTCCGCACTCGCCACGCGGCCATGGTCTTCCAGGATCCACGGGCCTCGATCAACCCAGTCAGGCGCATCGGCGACTTCCTGACCGAAGGCACCCGGATGCTGGGTATGTCCGGCAAGGATGCGGGGGGCCGAGCAGTCGAACTCCTGAGAGAAGTGGGCATCCGTGAACCCGAGAGGGCGATGCGCGCCTTCCCGCACCAGTTCTCCGGCGGAATGCTCCAACGCGTCATGATCGCGTCGGCTCTGATGAACTCCCCGAGCCTGCTGCTGGCCGACGAGGCCACCACGGCTCTCGACGTGACCACCCAGGCCGAGGTGCTCGGGCTGCTTGCCCGTCTGCAGCAGTCTCACGGGACAGGCACCTTGCTGGTCACGCACGACCTGGAGCTGGCAGCCGCGACCTGCGACCGGGTATACGTCATGTACGCCGGTCGAATCGTCGAGTCAGCGCCTAGCGCCGAGCTGTTCGGCAAGCCTCTTCATCCGTACACCCACGGGCTGATTGCCTCCAGCCCCTCGGTGCGAGGAGAGCGCCAAGCGATCAAGCCGATTGCAGGCCGCCCGCTCGCGCTCGTCGACGCCCCGGATGGGTGCTCGTTTCGCGACCGCTGTCCGCTGGCGTCGGAAGAGTGCGCCGCCCACGAGCCCGAACTGGTGAGCCCGAGCAGCCAACGCCTGGTCGCCTGCCATCACCCACAAGAAGGTGCTGTCCTGTGAGCATCGAACCTCAACAGACACTACCGGCTCCGGGCTACACGGGGGAGCTCGTGCTGCGGGCCGCCGGCCTGGCCAAGCGGTTCGGTGACAACGTCGCCGTCTCGCACGTCTCGTTCGACTTGGCTGCCGGGGAGTCGCTCGGCATCGTCGGCGAGTCCGGGTCGGGCAAGTCGACTACTGCACGGATGCTGGTCGGCCTAGAAACACCGAGCGAAGGCACCATCGAGTTTTTCGGTAACCCGACGCCCACCAACACCCGAGCCGCGCGGCTGCACCGGGCCAAGGTCATCCAGATGATCTTCCAGGACCCGTACCAGTCCTTCGACTCGCGGCTGACGGTCGCGCACGCGGTCGAGGAGCCGCTGCGACTGCACACGAAGATGACGCGGCCTGAACGGAACGCAGAAGTTGCACGTCTGCTCGACCAGGTAGGCCTGACCGGCCGTCAGGGAAAGTCGTTGCCCAGAGAGCTTTCGGGTGGGCAGCGGCAGCGAGCAGCGATCGCTCGTGCGCTCGGAATCAACCCCCGAATCCTTGTGCTCGACGAGGCTGTTGCTGCGCTCGACGTGTCCATCCAGGCGCAGGTGATGGAGGTCCTCAACACGATCCGGTCGGAGACCGGTGTCGCGTTCGTGTTCGTCAGCCACGACCTAGGTGTGGTCCGCTACATGACCGACCGCACCCTGGTCATGCGCCACGGAGTCGTGGTCGAGCAGGGAGACACCGAACATCTCCTGGCCTCGCCCGCACACCCCTACACCAGGCTCTTGCTCGACTCGGTGCCAGCGCCCGGCTGGGACCTCGACCAACTCGCCCGAGACCGACGCGAACTCGGCGACCAGGCCGCCGTCAGCTAACTGCCGTCAGGAGCTGGCGCAACGGGTACAAGGTGTACAGCCACGGGCAGGGCGGCGGCTTCGTCGAGGATTTGGATCCGCGGGATTGACACGGCACCTTCGCACATCGCTCATTACTACCGTGGCCCCAGGTGCGATACGTCCGACTGCGGAACGCGGCGCCTGCCGGCCTCGCCCTCGCGTATCCATCGACGGCGAGTCCCGCGACGGTCGCATTCGCCGACGCATTGAGGGCGACCATGTCCTCACGTCGCTCGCCCGCAGGGCCCGCCACCTGACCGGCTCAATGCTCTCCCACGTGCTGCCACCTGCACGTCACGCGGGGCTCGTGAGCGGCCCGTCGTGACGTCCCCTTGGCAGGAAGTGGCGAGAGGTCAGTCTTGGCGATGGGCATGGGTGACTGATCCTCGGGGCCGAGTTCCTCCAGCCCGTTCGCCACCTGGCGACCCGTGAAAGGGGCGGCACACGAGGGACTGCGTATCCGTCGCGAGAACACGACAGGATTCCCTCACTAGGCCCGAGTGCAGGTGTGGTGTCGCCGAGATCGGGGCGCCGGTGCCCTGTCCGGCCTGGAAGAGGGCACGATCAGCCGTGGTCTGGGCGTCAGGCCCCGGGAGGGCCGTAGGTCTGACCTTCCGATCTTCAGGCGGACGCGAACTCGGAGCGTGTGTGGCTTGACCGACGCGGCGTGCAACATCTCGTGCCACATGGCGCTGCTGGCGCCTCGCCAGTTGGCCATTGGGGAGATCGGGGTTCAGAATCCGGCGTTGCCCATGAACGTAAGGCGGCGGCGCAGGGGGTGGGGGGCCACGAGTAGATCCCTGACCTGACTCCCTCTTCATCCGCGATCGCGACCTTCAGTACGACTGGGAATGACCGATAGCAATGAGCGAAGAGGTCTGGGCGCTCGAGGCCGGGCTCCAAGCGTGGCGATGGCCCGAAATCTAGTCCGAGAAGTGTCGGCTGCTGTACGCCTACTGGGGTACTTTCGGCTCGAACGAGCGCGACGGAGTGTGCGCACAGGCCTCTGACCTGCGCGAATGTGTCGGGGTGACAGGATTTGAACCTGCGGCCTCTTCGTCCCGAACTTCAGGCATCGGCGTCGGGGAGATGTGATTGTGCTTGCCGCCCCCCATCAGCCTGCGTAGAGCGGCAAGCTCCATAGCAGCGACTGTTGTACTCCCGTGCTGTACCGCTCCTGCCGTTGATTCTCCGATATCAGACAGAGGCTTTCGCGCGGGTCAGCGCCAGCTCCGCGTGTTGGAGCCGTCGTTCGACGACGGGCGGCCGGGTGGGCGCCGAGACTCCGTTGCAAAATGTAGCAAGCGGAACAATTTAGTAGTAGCGTATTTGCCCTCCCCCCGGGAGTCACGCTCAACGACGAGGTGTTCACTAGGAGCTGCGGTGCGCAAGCAACGATCCCTACAGGCTGGAGCTTTTACTGTCCTACTCTTCTTGGGCGCCATCACGACGTCTGGGCTCTCGGAGGCAGCGAGTGCCGCGCAGTCCCAGGTCGGGATGTCGTCTCGTGTGCCGGTCCGACTCCAAACCGGCGGTGGGTACTTCCGGGATTCGCAGGGGCGGGTGGTGATCCTGCACGGGGTCAACCTGAACGCCGACGTGTTTCAGTATCCCGACACCGACCTGAACCCTCTTGGCTTCACCGACAAGGACGCCGACTTCCTGGCAGCCAGCGGGTTCAACTTTGCGCGGCTGGCCGTGAACTGGAGTCAGCTGGTCCCGACGCGGCCGACGGATCCGACCCATTTCACGGTTGATCAGGCCTCTCTCGAGAAGATCGCGCGGGTGGCAGACATGCTGGCCAAGCGGAAGATCTACTTCATGCTCGACTTCCACCAAGGCTGCTTCCACCAGTGGCCTGCCTGGGCGATCCCTTGGGACAAGGTCATCGGGGAAGGCACGAGCAACGACGAGTTCCCCACCTGCCACCTCGTTCCGAGCGGGACGAGTAAGGCCTACGACAACCTGTTCAAGGACCCCGTTGACCCCGACAATCCGCTGCTGCCCGGAGGGAGCTCGGCGGTCATTCCCGTGGCTGAGGTGTGGGGAGCCTTCCGTGAGGCCTGGCGCCAAGTGGCCACGAGGTTCCGTGACACCCACTACATGATGGGCTACAACATCATCAATGAGCCCGGTACCAGCCATCTGCTGGAATGTGACGACCCGGCCGTTGGATGCCCGCTTGCCGAGGAGAAGATCCAGGCCTTCGAGGAGAACGCACTGGCAGGAATCCGTGAGGCGGACCCCATCGCCGTTTCCACGGCCACGAAACGGGCTGGCATCGGCGTCTTTGAGCCCCCGACCCTGTCGGGCACCAGCGGCGCTGCCACCGGATTCGGGAACCTCCCGGTAGCCGACCCGCAGGCCGCTTGGAGCTTCCATGTCTACTGCGGCAACTTCGAACAACCCGTACCGGGCACGCGCATGTGCAAGGACATGATGCTCCCTGCTTTCGAAGGTACGGCTGGCCGGGGTGGCTCCGCGCGCAATGCCGCCCATCTAACCGGCGCGGACCGCGACCCGAGCCGCGATCCGGCGCCCCAGCTCATGAGCGAGTTCGGCTCTTCGATGGACGCCACCGTCATCGATGACACCCTCGACCTCGCGGATCCGCGCTTCATCAGCTGGGCCTACTGGATGTACAAGGGCTTCGACGACGCATGGCGAGTCGGATTGTTCGCCACCAAGCAAGATGAGGAGTGTGTCTGCTTCAACACCCATAGCCCCCGTGCCGACGTCCTCATCAAGCCCTACGCGCAGGCCACGGCCGGGACCCCTGTCTCTTACGCGTTCGACGATGAGACACGGGTGCTCACCTACCGATACCAGCCCTCGAGTGATTCATCCCTGGCAACGAGCATTGTCGTACCGGCCTACTACGCACCACACGGATACACGGTCTCCGTGACCAACGGACGTGTCGCGTCACCCTCCAACGCGACATACCTCAAGGTCCTACCAACCTCCTCGGCGCAGGTGTCTGTCACCGTCAGGCCGGTGTAGCCGCGAGGCCGCCGTCGGCCGCCTTCGCGATCCGCGAAACCCGCCGGGCGAACAGGTTTGGTCGCCGTGATGCCCGGTCTGCGCGAGCCAAGTTGCTGCACCGGCTGACGGTGGGCCTGACATGGCTCAACACTGCGAAAGAGGAAGCCAGGACGCAGGTGCTCTTCAACCTGGTCAGCCCCGGCTCATTGAAGTAACCCCACGGCACACCCCGATAGCCAGCACGCCGGCACCTCACCTTCTCCCAAGGATCCCTGATGACGTCTGCCTCCTTCCGACTCGATCCTGCGTTCACGGTTGCCCGGGTCAACCGGCGGACCTTCGGGGCGTTCGTCGAACACATGGGACGCTGTGTCTACACCGGCATCTACGAGCCGGGACATCCCACAGCCGACGGCGACGGGTTCCGTGAGGACGTCCTCGCCCTGACCCGTGAGCTCGGGGTGACCTTGGTCCGTTATCCGGGAGGCAACTTCGTCTCGGGGTACCGGTGGGAGGACGGGATCGGACCGGTCACGCAGCGACCGGTCCGTCGTGACCTCGCGTGGCACGGCCTCGAGACGAATGAGGTCGGCATCGACGAGTTCGCCAGGTGGGCCGCGAAGGCCGGGGTCGAGACCATGTATGCGCTGAACCTCGGCACCCGCGGCGTCCAGGAGGCGCTCGACGTCCATGAGTACCTCAACCAACCGGAGGGAACGCATCTGGCCGAGCTGCGCCGCAGCAACGGGACGAAGGAGCCACACGGCATACGCCTCTTCTGCCTGGGCAACGAGATGGACGGTCCCTGGCAGACCGGTCACAAGACGCCCGAGGAGTATGGCCGACTCGCGGCGGAGGTCGGCCGCGCTCTGCGTTCGGCCGAGCCAGGTCTGGAGCTCGTGGCCTGCGGCAGCTCGAGCTCGAGCATGCCCACGTTCGGGTCCTGGGAATCGACCGTCCTCGAGCTGGCCTACGACCAGGTGGACTACATCTCCGCGCACGCCTACTACGAGCAGCTGGATGACGACCTCGGCAGCTTCCTGGCCTCCGCGGTCGACATGGACCACTTCGTCGACAGCGTGGTCGCCACCGCCGCAGCAAGCGCATCAACATCTCGTTCGACGAGTGGAACGTGTGGTACCTCAGCCGGTACAAGAACGCCGAGACCCCCACCACCTGGGGTATTGCGCAACCGGTCATCGAGGATCACTACAACGCGGCGGATGCCGTCGTCGTCGGCGGGCTGCTCATCTCCCTGCTGCGACACAGTGACCGAGTGACCGTGGCGTGCCAGGCACAACTTGTCAACGTCATCGCCCCGATCATGACCGAGCCCGGCGGCGTGGCGTGGCGGCAGACGATCTTCCACCCGTTCGCATTGACGTCGCGGCTGGCCCAGGGCGTCGTCCTGCGTGTCGAACCGCAGACGGCGACCTACGAGACGCAGCGGTTCGGAGCTGTCCCGATCCTTGACGCGGTTGCGACCTACCATCCCGCGACCGGAGTGGTGGCGGTCTTCGCCGTGAACCGAAGTGTCGACGGGCCGGTAGAGCTGACTGTCGGGCTCGCCGGCTTCGGCGAGCTCTTTGTCGACGAGGCTTGGACGGTGGGCGGCGCCGACCCCTACGCGCGCAACAGCGCCGACGACCCGGATAGGGTCCGTCCCGAGGAGCTCCAAGGGGCGACGCTGGCCCACAGCACGCTGACCGCCACACTTCCGCCCGTCTCGTGGGCCGTAATCCACTTGCGACCGTCTGGCGCGCAGGGTGAGGTGGATGCCGGGAGGTGAGGATCCCTATTTGGTTGGCCCAGCGGGGACATCAATATGGCAGTTGAGCCAACTCATCCACGAGAACGGCATTGTCGCCACCCGCCACGCCCCGACAACACCCTCCTGGACTCGGCGTACCGCCCGGAGCAATCGGCATCGCCGTTGGCCACCCGCACGACGCGGGCGGTGACGTGCCGATCCTGGTCACAGAGGACGGACTCGCGACCTCGGGCGACGTGCCGAGGGACGGTGCCAATCTGCGCCGGTCCTTCTACAGTTGCGAACCGCGAATCATCGTGTTGGCACCCGAAGCCGCCTCGGTCCTCGCGGCACGACGATCCGCATTTCGGAACTCACCACGCGGAGCTGGCAACGCGGCCTGGGGCCATCGTCAAACAACGGCGACGAGCCGTATGGCCATGTACGGACGGCCGGGAAGATCGACCCGCACCGATCCCTCGACGGAGCCCGGTAGGCGGTTGACAGTCATGTTCCAGGTATCGATCACGTCAACGTGATACCGGACTCCGGGCAGCCGCACGATGTGGCGGTAGCGTGGCTGCCGAGAGCCGAAGTAGCCAACCAGGTACTGGCCCTCGGCGCCGCCCCACGGCAGATCCCAGTCGCTCCCTAGCGGTTCGAGAACACCAGTGGGGGAGGCTTCGATGATGGACGCGAGGAACCTAACGCGCTCCGGGCAGTCGCCGACGAGACTGCCTCCCTTTGACCACCATAGTTCTTCACTGTCGTTCAGAAAGGCTTCGCCATGCCCGACGTAGGCGCCGCGCACGGCAGCCTCCCAAAAGAGTCGGGTCAACTCTTGTCCGGTCATGTTTCCCCAGCCTTGATCAATATCACCTTCGTACCCGCATTCGTCGATCACCACCGGCTTGTGCCACTTGGTCCGCCAAGAATCGATGCGTTCAATCGCGCTCGTCTGCACGCTGCAGTGGGTCACCCAGGGCTGTCCGTGATCGTAGAGATCGATCCAGTTGTGGATCGATCTCAAGTGGGCCGCTGGGTCTTCGTCCGCGATGACACCGGCGAGGCGCTCCCAGTCATCGGCCGTCTTGGAGCGAAGGAGGTCATACTCGTTGCCGAGTGACCACCAGATGTTCCGGAACGCGGACAGCCGGCGAACGACGTAGCGCACATAGCGGTCATCGGTGTGACGGCCCAAGTCCGAGAAGCCCCAACGGTCGTAGGGGTGAAAGAGGATCAGATCAGCTTCGATGCCTAGGTGTTGCAGTTCACGAATACGCCGCTCCAAGGTTCGAAAGTGTTCGACGTCGAACCGCCTCGTGTCGAACCGGCCTTGTGCCCCCACCGGAAAGACGAACTTGTCTGGCTCGTTCGTGTTTAGCATGTATGACTTAGGGAAGAGGCACATGCGAAGCTTGGTGAACGGCGACTTGGCCAGTTGTTCCAACGTTTTCTGTTGGAGCGGCTCAGGCTGGTGTGTCCATGCGTACGCGGTGGTCCCGAGCGGTAGGTAGCGGGTGCCGTCGGCGTAGGAGAAGTGAAAGGCGTCCGCGACTCTGACTGGCCCATGATTGTCAGCACCAGCTTCCGTGACCGTCAAATGGCCGACGATGCCGTCGAGCGATCGCGCCGTGGACTGGGTGACGAAGGACCAGTCGCCTGGCGAAGGTGGCATGAAGCGGACCACGTACCGACCCCCGCCGTCATAGAAGCCACCAGCGCGAATCCGGTTGTCGCCGGAGGTGAATACGCCCTCCAACGCGACGTCGACGAACGGATTGCCGTGGGTTGGTCCGTCCAGCAGCAACTCGAATACGCTCCAGCACTCGGCCGAACGAGCGTAAGAGACCGCTGCGGAAGCGCTCGCCACAGAGTCAGCTTCGTAGTCCGCGCGGGGCTCGAGCGGTTCATCATGGTCCCGTGGGGCCGGAGGGGGCGCTTCCACCGCTCCGAGCTCTTTCCAGCAACGCGCCAACCTGTCCGCATCCAAGGTGCTGCCACCGAAATGTTGCAAGACCTCCCCGAGGGGCATGGATCGAAGGGACCAGAGCCAGGGCTCTTGGAGCACGTGAGGAACGTAGCGCCCGAGAACGTCCGAACCATCAATGCTGTCAAGCACATCACCGAGCAAGGAGTTCGCAGTGAATCCGGCCATGCGTCCCAGTCCAATCATCGGGGCCCGAAGAGGGCCACTCTCATCGCGCTGGGCCGCGCGCTGCCGGTTCTCGGGTTGAGACAACCTGGAGATCGCAGACCACTTGGGTCAGGGCGGCTCGCGTCACGCTGGTGAGGCCGTCGTCTGTGACTAGCGAGTTGAGCTCGCTTAGCGACATGAAGGTGCTGAGACCGACGACGCCGAGCTTGGAATGGTCGACGAGAGCATGCGTCCGTCGCGCGCTGGCAACAAACGCCCGGTTCGTCTCGGCTTCGACCACGTCGTTGGTGGTGAGCCCGGCGTGGACGTCCACCCCATCGGCGCCGAGGAAGAGAAGATCGATACGCAGGGAGCGCACCGCCGCCACGGCGATGGCACCACCGAGCGCATCACCACGGATCCCGACGCCGCCGGTGATCACCAGTTCTTGCCTTGGATTTGCGCGCTGGTGCAACAGCTGGGCAACGGGAAGAGAATTTGTCACTACCGTGAGATCCGGCACGTCGCGAATTGCCTTGGCTAACTCGTAGCACGTAGTTCCCGCGCCTATGCCGATCGACGCGCCCGGCCTCACCGCCCGCGCGGCGGCCTCGGCGATGGCGCGCTTTTCCTCGATTCTGAGAGAGGACCCCGCGTGAAGCCTCCTGGCTGACGCCCGGGCTTCCCCCACGGGCATCGCACCTCCGTGGACTCGTTTCAGCCCTCCCAGTGCTGACAAATGGCGGATGTCTCGTCTGACCGTGATTTCCGAGACGCCTACGGTGCAGACGATGTCCGTCACCCTCATACCGCCGCTGCGCTCCACCAAATCCAAGATGCGGGCGCGACGCTGGGTGGCCAGCACGAAACCAGACCCTTTCAGCTGGACCCGGACGCGCACGGCAGCGCGGGGGCACAATCGCTGAGCTCGTGCTCGCAGTTCACCTGATCGCGCATTCCGGCGACCTCCTCTGGCTCGTCGAGTCTGGGGCTCGGTGACGTAAGGACAAAAATATAGCAGATGTACTGGTTTAGATCTAGGGACTGTTCCGCGCCCAGGCGGCGCTCGACATACTGGAGATTTCTCGTACCTCTGTTGCGGCAACGCGGGTGCTTCTGCTGCTCCGTGGATACGGCTTTGGATCCCCCGACAGGCTGCCGACTTCCACATGGCACAGGTAGGCCCCCAGCCGCGGACCGAACCGCCCGCAAGTCAGCGACGTGTCGGAGGAGCTTCGTCGAGCGCGAGAAGGTCGCCATGGAGCTTGCGAGGATGAATACCTATCGCCCGACAAGTTTTTACTGGGTACTGAGTTATTCCGGCATATCTGGGCTGTGGCTCGTGTCGAGCATCCGACGATCGAAGGGACATGCAGGCATGAAGATAGGACGAACAAAGGCGGTCCTGGCGGCGATGATGGGGTTGACGCTGTCGACCTTCGCGACCCAGCCGGCCTCCGGCTCCACCGTCACCGACCCGATCACCTCCGACCCCGTGGTGACGGTCGGCAGTGACTCCGACATCGGATCGCTGCGTGAGGAGGCGGCGAAGATCGGCATCCTGTTCGGCTCCGGCGCCATCAAGGCATCGGACTCAATTGACGACGGTCGCCCGCCGAACTACCTGACCGACCCCGACTTCGCCCGCGTGCTGGCCGAGCAGTTTGACAGCGTCCATTCCGAGAACGAGATGAAGTACCGATTTGTCGAGCCGCAGCAGGGCGTCTTCGACTTTACCGGCCCTGACCGCCTGGTTAAGTTCGCCCAGGAGCAGGGCATGCAGGTAAAGGGCCACGCCTTGATCACCACCTGCTGCGACCCGCAGTACCTTGTGGACAAGGTGAATGACCCCGCGGCGTTCCGGGCGCTGATGACCAAGCACATCACCACGATCATGAAGCGCTACAAGGGCAAGATGGACCGCTGGGACGTCGTGGTCGAGCCCCTCTCCACGATGGGCGGCCAAGGTCTCCAGCACACCGACTTCTACAACGCCCTCGGCCCTGGTTACATCGCCGAGGCGTTTCGGATCGCCCACCGGGCGGACCCGACCGCGAAGCTCTACGTTAATGAGAACCTTGTCGAGTCCTACCCCGAAAAGCGTAAGGAGTTCTACGACCTAGTCGATGGGCTCGTCGCCGACGAGGTCCCGATCGACGGTGTCGCACTCCAGATGCACGAGACCCTTCAAGGGCCGCCGGCCGGTGTGATCATCGAAATGGCCGACCACTTCCACGCCAAGGGGCTCGCGGTGTCGATCTCCGAGCTGGACGTGCACACCCTCGACCCGGTGACCCAGGCGCAGATCTACGGTGACGTGGTTACCGAGGCCCTCAACGCCGGGATCCGTGACATCAGCACGTGGGGCTTCACGGACAAGCACCTCTACACGTGGCTCCCGGGAGCAAAGCCGTGCCTCTTCGACGAGAACTACAACCCCAAGCCGGCGTACTTCGCCGTGCGCGACGCCCTGCGGGCATACGGCCGCAAGGTGCAGGCCTCCCCATGAGTCCCTTGGAGTCACCCGCCCCTCGGACATAGGGCCTACCATCCCGCGCGTGGCAGTGCTCTGCGAAGACCGGGGACTGCCCCCCACACCCGGTTCCCGCCGGCCCGGGGGGCAGGTGTCCCCGTCCTTGTTGAGCGGTGAGAGGGTACGGCGCCTCAGTCCGTTGGATGGATACGGCGACCCGGGCGAGACGCTTGCACACGGTGCTTGTAGGGGTGGGTCGGGAGGCGTTCAGCCACGCGTGGGTGGTTCTCGCAGGAACCATGACACTCGTCATCGGCACCGATTTCGCCCACATCTGGACGCGCGATACATGCGCGAGCGACGCCGCGGCCCGGTTGCTGAGGGCGACGACCGGCTTCGCTCTTGGCACTGGGGCTGAGTCTCGAACCCTAGGCCACGGGCGAACAGGGCAGGGCCAGTGACGGCGGTGCGTGACTGTCTTCCCGCGTCTGGAGGGCCAGCACGTCTTCTCAGGCAGCGTCGTGGCCAGGACAACACCGAACTGGGGAACCCACGCGTGCGGGCCTGGTCGGCCGCTGCGCCCCGGTCGGCCCGGCCGCTGACGTCCAGGCGGAGATGGTGGCGTTCAGTTTTTATTGCGGGCGCACCTGGAATCGTCACCCCGGCGACCCCGTCGTCGACCTCGGGGGCAAGGAGTTCCGCGACCGGAGGGGTCCTCCGATACGAGTCCGGTGGCTACTGGCTAATGGGCGGTTGGGATGGCGGCCGATCAGCGGTCCTGGTTGTCTCGGTGCGCCGGCCGGGTCAGCCGGCCTCCTCATCGATGGCACCCGAGCAACTCGCTCCGGTCGACTCCTCGGCTGGTGTCTGCGACTCCACGGACCGGTGCGACCGAGGAGGCGGTCGTCTGCATCGATGCCGTCGTGTCATGACAATGGTTGCCGGGTCATCTACGTGAGCATCGACCTCTCGGATGTGCACGCGTTCGACATCGGGTGCGGGAACCGGCCCCGTGACGCAACCCGCCCCCCTGACACAGACACGAGGGGCCTCTCCCGGGATTCCCGAGAGGTCCATGGGTGCTTCAGGAGTGCGGGCAGATCACCTGCCGAGGCTCGCCCGCTGTCACGCCGTTCTCGTTGAAAGCGTCGACGGCGACCCAGTAGTCCGAGCCCGCGTTGAGGCTACGCAGGTCGAGCCGCGTCTCGTCGTACACCATCCAGCTGTTGTAGAGCTTGGTCGGCGCCAGGCCGTAGCGCACGTTGTAGCCGTGGGCGCCGGCGACCGCGTCCCACTCGAGCGTTGCGGTGGTGGGGCCCGACCGGGTGGCGCAGACCGTGGCAGCGGCGGGGCCAACCCCGTTGCCGACGCCGAAGACGCGCAGCCCGCTGACCGCGAACGGGCCGTCGAACGGGAGCCGCCGCGCGGTGATCCGGACGTGCCGCACCCGCATCGGCTCGGCCAGAGTTACGAATCGGTGGGGAGCGTCCCGGTCGTCGCCTCGCGGGTCGTGAACGCGGGTCCAGGTCGACCCGTCGAAGGACAGCTCGAGGTCGACGATCGCCGGCTCGAAGTCCGGGTAGATCCCCCGCACCTCCGCGCTCACCGGACCGAGGTCGGCGCAGCCCGGTGCCAGGTCGCCGAGCGCCTGGTCGGCGAGGTTGATCTGTACGGCGTATGCGATCTTCGTCTCTCCGAGGTCGACCTGGAGCCACTGGCCCTCGCCGGGACCATCCGCGACCCACCACGAGCGGGCGTCCTCGTTCACCGCGAGCTTCGGGCCGTGGCCCTCGAGGGACGAGGAGGCGGTCGCGTCCGCCCTGAAGGAGAGCAGCATCCAGCGCGGACTGGCCTCGGTCCACGGATCGAACTTCCGGTCGGGGACGACCATAGGGTAATCGGCGAAGCTTTGGTTGCAAAAGAGCACCCCGTCGTTGTCGAACCCTGCGGGGAAGATGCCCACGCGGCGCTCGAAGGGATGGTTCATCGAGATCCGCATCGTGGCGGCGTGCCACCAGTTGCCGTGGCGATCCTGGAAGGTGCTCCCGTGGCCGGCGCCAGTGATGAAGCCACCCGGCTTGAGGGAGAACGGGCTGTGCGGGTCGTAGCTGAACGGGCCGAGCGGCGAGGCCGACGTGTAGTAGCCGTCGGCGTAGGTGTTGAACTCGGTCCCGGGGGCGGCGTACTGCAGGTAGTAGCGCCCCTCGTGGTGGGTCATCCACGCACCCTCGACGAACGGGTCGGTGCCGTAACGATCGCGTGTGATCCGCTCGAACTGGTTGCTCGGCTCCCCGATCACGCGGTCCTCGCCGGTCTGCTCCCAGCCGTGAGTGGACGTGTCCGCCCAGACGAGCGCCACGGGCTCCGTGCGCGCCTCGAAGGTCGCTGGATCCAGCTCGACACCGAAGATGGGAGTGATGTTGTCGCATCCCCAGTAGAGATAGGTGCGGCCGTCGTGATCGCAGAAGAGGTTGGGATCCCAGAACGGAAACGTCCCGGGCGTCACCTCCTCGAAGTCGTCGGCCAGCGGGTCGGTGCTGCGGAAGAAGGGGCAGGGATCGTCGCGGCGCGAGGCTGAGATGAAGAGCGCGCCATCCACCTCGCGCACGTCCGGCGCGTAGTCCAGCGCCGGCAGCTTGTCGGTGGGGAAGTACTCCCAGGTGACCAGATCGACTGAGTGCCAGAATCCGCGCGACATGGAGACGAACATGAAGAAGCGGCCGCGGAAGAGAACGACGGACGGGTCCGCGCCCTCCCGGTAGACAGACCGAGTCATGGCCGGGAGGCCGGTGTCCTCCACCGGTGAACCGGAGCGCACGTCCTGGTAGCGGTAGGGGAGGTCGACGGGGTTGCAGACGATGGCGCACATTGCCGCTCAGCTCTCGGGGCGCAGTGCGACTCGACGGTTGGCGCAGGATTCGGCGACCCAGTGGGATCTCAGCCTCGGCAGCCGGTCGAGGGTCTGGAAGTCCTGGTAGGCCGCGGTGACCGCCCGCAGGAGGAAGTCGAAGGGTAGGGAAACGTCCCCGGCAGTGAACCCCTCAGGGGACATGGGATGACCTTTCGACGGCGAACATTCAAAAACCTATCACCTGAAAGGTTAATTGCCGGCGGGTCAATCTTGGATCACCCAGGCGTGGCGTGCGGCCGCCACCAGATGCCAGAACGCGTCAAGGGCCGCCTCGGCGTCCAAGTCCTCGCGGTAGCGGCGCTGGAGTTGCAGCCCGTCCTGGACGGCACGCTCAAGCGTGGCAATTAGATCGGCGCTGATGACGCCGTCGTGTGGATCGGGGAAGTCGGTCTCAGGCAGTCGGTTGGCGACGTCCGCCGTGGCGCGGTAGTGCTCGGTGAAGTAGTCGTGTGCCGGATGGTCGCTGTCGATCGCCTCGGCCGAAAGCATGATGAACAGTGAGGTCAGGCCCTCATGTTGGGCCGAGTAGCGGCCGACAGCGCGCGATCGTGAAGGAAGATCGGTGTCCGGTAGGGCGGCGAGGTACTCCGAGACCGAGGTGTCGCGCAGCTCGAGCACCTCCACAAGCAACTCCTCCTTGTCGGAGAAGTGGTGCAGAACGCCGGCCTGAGTCAGCCCGAGCCGGCGGGCGAGCTCGCGCACCGAGGAGTTCTTGTAGCCGTCTTCGGCGAACAACTCGGCCGCGGCGGCGATGATCTCCCGACGTCGCTCGATCCCTTTGCGGTAGGGGCCCCGGGCTCCCGTACGTGACGACACGGCCGACACGGTAGCGCAGAGAGTGACGGACGCGAGAAAGCAAGAACTGAATCCATGGCTCTGGCAGGCTTGCGGAATAGGGCGTGAGCACCGCCGACGACGCTGGCCAGGCCAGAACTCGCGGCGAGGTCGGCCTTGCTCACCACCGGGGTCATGTCTGGTCAGTCGTGATGAGGCGGACCAGTTCGTGGCCATAGGCAGGACCTTCATGGCCGCCAATACCGGTCCGACCTTCTTGGACTCCTCGGCGCTACCCGCCTCATCGGCCGACTAGTACGAAGCGAGGGGCGAGGACCCACGACCGGCAAGATCATGGCCGGAACGGCAGACTTAGTAACCTCGCCGGCCGGTGCACCCGCGGCCACCCCTCCCTCCTCCCCGGGCGAGTGCCACGGCTCAGCGGACCTCGGACGGTCGCCGAGTTCGCCCAGGATGACCTCGAGGCGGCCCTATGGTGTCCGGAATGGCGCCACGTTCGAGCCCCTCGCGGATCGGATCCACCATGGCAGCGCTGCGGGGAAAGGAGCGGACGACGATGACCGCGCGTCGCCATGCGGGCCCCGCGTTGGTGGTGCGGGCGCCCGCCTGCTTGAGGGCCCGTCCCGCGAGCGATGGGATCGGTGGCGGATCCTTCTCAAGTGTGGTTGGGGCGAGGCGGTCCTCGGCGTGCCCGACCTCGCGATGCAAGGCGTCGGTGACCATAGTCGGAAGGTCCGGGACCTGACGTCAATGCCGAGAACGAAGGTCGAGGTCGGGTTCAGCGCGAGTCCGATGCCGCGCGGGCCGTGCGGCGCTGGCCGCGCGGGGGTGGCTCGGTCTCGACCACGACGTCCTCGCCTTCGTCCTCGATGGCTGCCGGGGCGTTCCCTGTCCGGTGATCAGCAGGCCGGCTGCCCCATATATCGGTGGTCGCCTGGCGTCACTCCGGAGATCGTCTTGCCCCCGGGGATGGACACGGTCGCTGTGGTGCCGGGCGGCACGGTCACGTCGACGGTGTAGCGGCAGCCCGCCCCTTGACTCCAGTTGATGCTGACCGGGCCGTAAGGGGTCGGCACGTCCCCCGCGGCCCAGCTCAGGTCACCCGGCTGCGGCGCGACGACGAAGGTGTCGAAGCCCGGGGTGGTGGGGCGAATGCCGAGCACGTAGCGGGACAGCGCTGCAGCCGGCAGACTGCCCCACGAATGGGCGGCGCTGTGGGCGCCGTCGAGGTCGCCGGTCATCGGGATGTTCTCCCACGTGGTGCCGCCGGGGTCCTGGCGCAGCATGTATCCCCACTCGCGGCGGATCAGGTCCAGAGCCGCGGTCGTCCGGCCGGCGTCGAGATCGGCCATGACCTCCCAGCCAGACATCATCGTTGAGAGCTGTTGCCCCTCTCCCGCTGGCGCGGGCTCGGCGTACGCGAGATGCCCGCGCGCATGCTGCAGGCGCTTGTCGAGAACGCCGAGGATTTGTGTTGACCGGACCGGGTCGGCGACGCCGGTGAGCGCCGCGAAGGTGTTCGCGTCTTGGGCGATGGCTCCGTTGCTGCTATCGCTGATGTCGTAGACCCCGGTTGTCGGGTTCCACAGGTGGGTGTTGATCGCGGTGCGCAGGGCCGCGGCTTGGGTCCGCCAGGCGGATGCCGCTGCGTCGCGACCCAGCGCTGACGCGAGTTCCGCCCCGTCGGTGAGCGCCGCGTAGTAGATCAGGTTGTTCCAGGTGGCCTCGCCGGTGTGGTCGTCGACCTTCCAGTCCTTGCCGTTGGTCGAGGTGGTGGTGATCAGGCCCTTGGCGTCGCGCTGCTGCCCGGTCCAGGCGAGAACGCGGACGACGTTGGCCCACTGCTCGGCGGCGAACGTCATGTCGCCGGTGTACCGGACGTAGTCGGCGAGTACCGGCACGAACACCGTCGAGTAGGACATCGAGAAGGTCATGCAGGCCGGGGTCTCCACGTTGGGTTGGCAGACACCCGGCATCGGGCCCGGGACTGCGCTTGTGCCGACAGCCGGCAAAAGGTAGTCGGCCACGGTCGCCGGGTGCTCGCCCAGTAGTTGGATGGAGTCACGCACGTAGACCGGGTCTAGGGCGGCGTACACCGTGGGGCCACTAGCCAAGATGTCGCCGCTCCACACCGACCGGTCGCGCTTGGCGCCGTCGAGGAGCAGGTGAAGTGGACCATTGCTCCCGCCCGGCATCATCTGGTTCAGATTGACGGTATACACGCTGGCGTACCACGCTCGGTTGAGGGTGTCGTCACTGGACAGGAAATGGCCGCGCAGGGTATCGGCGGTCCCGAGTTCCCCGGTGAAGTGGATCCGGACGCGACTCAGCGTCACGCTTCCCGGGGTCAGCAGGGTGATCATCTGGTACCGCTCGGCACCCTGGATCCCGGAGCCCTGAATCGTCCCGACCCTGGTGACCGGGAAGGTGTCGTAGCGAAGGGTCGTCGGGCTGAATTGGTTGGTGTAGTCGCCGGTCTCGCTGAGGTTCTTCAGTGTTTCGCTGTACGACGAACGCAGCGTCGGCAGACCGGACTTCGACACCACGTCGAACGAGGTCGTCCCGCCGACGTTTTTTCCGTAGTCCAGGACGATGACCGGCGCGGGCCCGCCCTCGGCGTAGCTCAGCGTGATCGAGTCGGTATCGTCCGCGGTGGTCAGGGCTGTGGCGTTCCGGACGTTTCCGCTGGTTGACACCACACCGGTCGGGGAGAGGTCGCGGGTCGCGGGCGCTTCGATGAACGTCCTCCAGTCGCCGTGACCATCGGGCGTGACCCCCAGGGCCGGACCTGAGGCGGCGACCACAGATGCGAGAGAGAACACCAGGAGCTGGGGGAGAAGGCGGGCCATGGAGGGAACGTAGTGCCAATTACCTGTCAAGTGAAGGGTTTTGATTGCACGTCTTCGTGGTTCTCTGCCTCCCTTGACGACCGCCGGGTCGCCGAAGGCCTCGGCTACGAACGCGGCTCGCGCGATGACTACTGCGGTCGCTTTCGGCTAAGGGCGCACCAAAGATGAGCCGGCCAACCCGTTCTACTTCCTGCTCGATTTCCAGCAAGGCCGTTAGACGGCTGACCGCGCCCTGACGATCACGTGCTGACCGCCGCCGCCTTCAACTTCCTCGTGACACCACCCGGGCTGCGATCCGCCGACTATCGTCGTTGACATGACTGCGACGAAATCGCCCCGCGTTCGGGGCCCGTACGCCAAGTCCGCTCAACGGTCCAAGGAGATCATCCAGGCCGCTACGACAGTCTTCGCGACCAACGGCTACCACGGTGGGTCCCTGCGGGACATTGCACGTCAGCTCGACTTGAGCTTGACGAGCATCGTCCACCATTTCGGCAGCAAGTTCGCGCTCCTCGAAGCTGTCCTCGAGCGGGCCGACGAGACTGTCGGCACGGGATTCGCCGACTTCGACTTCGATGCCGACTGCACTGAGCGCGGGGTCGCGCTGGCCACGATGTCGCGGGTACGGTCCAACCTCGAACGCCCGGAGCTGCTCCGACTCCTGGCGATCCTGGCGGCAGAGTCGTCCGCACCCGACCATCCCGCCCACGAATGGTTCATCGGTCGCTACCGAAGTCACGTCGAGTCGCTCGCCGCGGCATTCACCTACGACCAGTCGAAGGGGCGAATCGACCGTGCGCGTGATCCCCAGTTGCTCAGCAGGTTGCTGATCGGCACGTGGGATGGGATCCAACTGCAGTGGCTCATCGACCCTTCGGCCGACATGGAGAGCGCTATGCAGGCATTCTTCATGTGGTGCATACCCGAGGCCATGACCGCAGAGTCCTGAATGACGCCGAGTCGTTGTCGAGCCTTGTCGAACTGCCGCAGCGCACACATCGCCTCGGAAGGCGCCTACCTGAACTCGCCTTGCTCAATCGTGACAGGGCTCTCCAAGGCACGATCGGCCCCCGGAAGGTGCTCCTGCCCTGTCAGGGTCACGGCGGTTTGAAGCCGGATGTCGGCCGAGGAGGCTCCGACGAAGAACTGGATGGCCCCTGGTTCAACGACCCAACCGTTCGAGCCATCCCACAGTGCAAACATGCTCGCCGGCACATCGGCGCTCACTCTTGCGGCCGCACCGGGTTCGAGTCTGAGGCGACGGAAGGCGACCAGCACCCGGCCCCGGCGGACCGTGCGCGCCGCGACGTCGTGACCGTACACCTGAATCACTTCGTCACCGGCGCGCTCACCGGTGTTGGCGACGGTAAATGAAAGCCGTACCACTCCGTCCGTCGGCACGTCAGCCGAGGCCACGACCAGGTCACGGTAGTCGAAGCGCGTGTAGCTCAATCCGTGACCGAAGGGGAAGACCGACGCAGTCGAGCCGTCGACGTATGCCTCAGGCTGCAGCGTTCGCCAGTATGGAATTGGCGCTGCCCCAACCGAGCTGAGCAGTGCGATCGGCAACCGTCCGGCTGGGTTGACGTCTCCGAAGAGGACGGATGCAACTGCATTTCCAGCCTCTTCCCCGCCGAAGAAGGCAGTCAGGACCGCTGGCACCTGCTCAGCCATCCAGCCCAGGACATACGGGCGACCGTGACTGAGCACGACGACCGTCGGGGTGCCGGTCGCAACGACGGCCTCTACCAGTTCTCGCTGCACGCCTGGGAGCTCGCAATCGGTGCTGTCAAGGCCCTCTCCAACGGTACCGAGTGAGTTGATTCCGGCCTGATCACCCACGACGACCACTGCGACATCGGCGGCGCGTGCATCCCTCACGGCTGCCTCGAACCCGGACCGGTCTTCCGTGGCTACAGGACAGCCGCGCTGGTAGAGCACCGTCGAGTCGTCGCCGGCCCGTCGCCGGATGCCCTCGACGAATGTGACGATCGGAACGGACTCGATGAGAAGTTGCGCATCGTCTGCGCCAGCAGTGCTGGGGTCCTCCATCCGCGCTTGCGGGTCTGCAGCAAGGGCGAACCGCTTTGTGATGCTGTCGAGCACCTGATAGCTGTAGTTGGGCAGCTGACCCATCGGCCGATCGGCGTTCGGGCCGATCACCGCGATCGTACGGGGGGTGTTTGTCAGAGGAAGAAGCGGTGCGCCGTCGACGAAGTCGTTCTGCAGGAGCACAACTGACTTCTCAGCAATGGTGCGCGCGAGCCGGCGCTCTTCCGTTGAGTCGAGCGTCTCCGGCACCTCGTCAACGTCGACATAGGGGTGCTCGAACAAGCCGATCGCGAACTTCGCACGCAGAACGTTGGCCACGGCACGGTCGAGATCTGCTTCCGCGAGTAGGCCCGATCGGACGGCCTGCGCGATCTGGTCCGACGAGACCCCGTTCTCGAGATTCAGGTCCACTCCGGCTCGTATCCCCTGGGCCAGTGCCTGGGAGCCGTCCTCAGCGGTGCCGTGTTTGCTGAAGAGCTGCGAGACAGCTGCGAGATCGGAGATCACCAGTCCGTCGAAACCAAGTTCATCACGCAGCAGGCCTGTCAGGTAGGCCCTCGAGCCTGTCACCGGAACGCCGTCGATGGCGTTGTACGAGGGCATCACACCCTGCGCGCCTCCTACGCGGATCGCCCTCTCGAACGGCGTTGCATGCACTTCTCGCAACTCGTTCTGACCCAGCTGCGCCGCCTCCGTGTTCCGTCCGCCGTCGCTCGCGCTGTAGCCGATGAAGTGCTTGAGGGTGGCGATGAGCGGCGCGTTGCCTGTGGCGTTCTGAAGTCCACGGACGAAGGCGGTGGCCATGGACCCAACCAAGTACGGTTCCTCGCCATAGGTCTCTTCCACACGACCCCACCGGGGGTCCCGCGCCACGTCCGCCAGCGGAGAAAGAGCCTGACGGACACCGAGGCTCGCCATCTGGGCGCCGACTGTGTTGGCCATCTCCTCGATCAACTCGGGCTCCCAGGTCGCGGCCTGGGCGATCGCGTCCGGAAACATGGTCGCGTCGCGCACCTTGAAACCGACCAAGGCCTCCTCCGCCAAGAGAATGGGAATACCCAGGCGCGTTTCCTCGATGTGCTTTCGCTGCAGCTCGTTGCCCATACGTGCCGCTTCGCGGGGTGGCAGCCCGAGTGTGGACAGTGCAGCGGTCGCGCTGCCCCACCCCGTCTCCGGAGGAGTGTGGACATCAACGACCGCCCCGAAGGGGGCCGCCGTCTGAGCCGCCTTCTCCTCGAGGGTCATTCTGCCCAGCAAGTCCTGGACTCGTAGCTCGACGGAAAGTGAGGGGTCACGGTAGGGGTGGTGCTCCATCGGTGAACGTCCTTCCTGGTGGTACGGGTCTGCCGAGGTGGCTCAACTCGATGATCCGGCATCCAGCCGGGCGGCAGTCCGGGCGACCTGACGGCGAAAGCCGTACGGATGCTACATTTATCGTAACGCCAGCGAGGACTCGCGATCCCGAAATGCGGACGAGTGCTACATTTTGTTCGGGCCGCCGTCGCTCATGCGGATCCGCCACAGTGCAGCCATCAACACGCGAAGGAAGCGATGAACACCCCGCCCCAGACGGAGACCCTTCCGGCGCGTCCCGAGCTCGAGACGTTGCCACCCCGTCCTTATCAAGACCGGATCACGCGTGGGGAGCTGCTGTTCCCGCCCGCGTTCATCGTTGGCGCCTCGACCGCCTCATATCAGATCGAGGGGGCATTTGATGAGGGTGGCCGCGGTCCGTCGATCTGGGACACCTTTAGCCACACTCCCGGGAACATCGCCGGCGGAGCGACTGGGGACGTGGCCGCGGACCACTACCACCGAGTAGGCGCCGACCTGGATCTCATGTCGTCGCTGAACCTCGACGCCTACCGATTCTCGATCTCGTGGTCCCGGGTGATGCCAACAGGCGAAGGGGGCATCAACCCTGAGGGGCTTGCCTTCTACTCCGACCTCGTGGACGGCCTGATCGCCCGCGGCATCAAGCCGATTGTGACCCTCAACCACTGGGACCTCCCTCAAGCGCTGGAAGATCGCTACGGCGGCTGGCGGGGTCGCGAGACGGCATACGCCTTCGAGAGGTACGCCGAGATCGTTGGTGCCGCCCTCGGTGATCGCGTCGCCATCTGGTCAACGCACAATGAGCCTTGGAACAACTCGTACTCCGGTTACGGCAGTGGGGCGTTCGCGCCCGGGGTGAAGAAGCATTCCGACGCTCTCAAGGCGGTGCACCACCTCAACCTGGCACACGGGCTCGCCGTGGCGGCGCTACGCCGGACCGTGAGCAACCCGGAGGCTCAGGTTTCGGTGGTGCTCAACATCTTTCGGATCGAGCCGCAGACCCCGGACGACGCTGAGGCCGTGCGCCGTATGGACGCCGTGGCCAACCGGGCGTTCACCGGCCCGATGTTGCATGGGGAGTACCCCGCAGACCTGATCGAGGACATGCGCCCGTTCACCGACTGGAGCTTTGTGTCACCGGGCGATCTCGACATCTGCCACCAACCGATCGACCTGCTCGGGGTCAACTACTACGAGATCATGCACGTGCGCCTGAATCGCGACTTCGTGCCGGGGTCCGAGAGCGCCGGCGGAACGCCGTTCCCGGCCTCGGAACGAATCGAGATCGTGCGGCGCGAGGGTCTCGATCGGACAGCGATGGACTGGGGCATCGAACCGCGCGGGCTCGAAGACCTGCTCGTGGACCTCGCTCGGGAGTATCCGGACCTGCCCGTCATGGTGATGGAGAATGGTGCTGCATTCGACGATGTGGAGATCGAGGCGGACAACGTCCGCGCGGTGCTCGATCTTGACCGGACGCATTACCTCATCCACCACGCGTCTGCTGTTCATCGTGCCCGGCAAAGAGGGGCGAACGTCGTCGGATACCTCGTGTGGTCGCTGCTGGACAACTTCGAGTGGGCCGAGGGGTACGGTCCCCGTTTCGGGATCGTTCGGGTCGACTACGAAACGCTGGAGCGCATCCCGAAGCTCAGTTCCCACTGGCTGGCCGAGTTCTGCGAGACCCGTACCGTTCCGGAGCTGGTCGGCCGAGAGGATGGCCGGCCAGCTGCCGTGTGACGTCCAGCGCGAACGGAAGAGTGGTCTGAGCAGTCCTTGCGACCCCGGGCTACGGAACCGGCTGGCCTCCACGTGTGCGCATCGGACGACGCGACAAAATTGGTTGAACAAAATTGTTGCAGTCGTACTAATTTGGGTCTACGCTCCTCCGGTAGGGCGACTCACCGGTCCGCCCTCCATGTTCACAAGGAGGTCAACATGTACAGGGCTGTGAAGAGTCGGGGGTTCGTCGCCGTCATGGCAGGCGCCACGACCGTAGCCATGCTCGCGGGATGCACCAGCAGCGGCGGCGGAGCGGGGAAGTCCGGTCAGGCAGGCTCGTCGACGGTCACGTTGATGGCTGGGGCGCAAGACCTCAGCAAGGAGCAGATCGCCGAGTTCGAGAAGCTGAACCCCGGCATCACGGTCAAGCTCATCCTGACCGACGCGACCCGCCTGAACACGATGCTCGCAGCCGGAAACCCGCCCGACGTCGCCGTCGGTGGCGCGGTGGGCAGCGCAAACATCAACGCGCGGGGACTGGCTACGGACCTGACGCCATACCTCCAGAAGAGCACCGTTCTCAAGGAGAGCGACCTCGCGCCGGTGAACAACAGCTTCCGGTGGGACGGCAAGCAGAGCGGAAAGGGTCCACTCTTCGGCATCGTCAAGGACTGGAGCCAGGATGCCACCCTCTGGTACAACACCGCCTTGTTCGACAAGGCGAACGTTCCCCACCTCAGCGAGACCGAGGCAACGACATATGACGATCTCCTGAAGATCGCCAAGCAACTGACCGCCAAGGAAGGCGGCAAGACCAAGACGTACGGTCTGGGTCTGGAGTGGGCATGGACCTTGTACGGGCCGATGTCGGCGATGATCCTCCAGCAGGGTGGGCATCTCTACAACGATGACCTGACTGAGATCAACTTCAACTCTCCGGAGGCTCGTCGAGCTTTCCAGTGGTATGTCGACTTCGCGCAAGCGGGGGTCGGACCGACGTCGCTGAACCCGTTGCCTGACGGATCGGACTTCTCCACGTTCGCAGCCAAGAGGATGGCCATCACCCAGGACGGCTATTGGTTCGGCGGCAACTTCGCCGCAAAAGATGCCCTGAAGACCGTCAAGATGGCGCCGGCACCAGTCATGGGTGACACGCGAGCGAACCCGACGTACTCCGGTCAGGGATGGTGGATCCCGAAGAAGGCCAAGAACAAGGATGCTGCGTGGAAGCTCATGGAGTACTACATGGCGGGACCGCCTGCTCAGGCGCGAGCCGCTAGCGGATGGGGCCTGCCCGGACTGAGCTCCCTGATGTCCAAGCTGCCGCAGGAGCTGCCGTACCAGAAGGCCGCGTACGCCACTGCGCAGAACGAGCTTAAGTATGCGGTGGCCTTGCCTGACTCGCCTTACATCTCGGTCGACCTGCTCAACACCACCATCGACAAGTACCTCAAGGCTGCGATCACCAAGAAGATGACTGTCCAGGACGCCTGTGCAGCCCTGACCGACGAGTTGAACAAGGCCCTCAAGCAGGGCAAAGACCAGATCGGCTGACGACCATGGCGCGCAAGTGGACTCGAACCCCGAAGAAGGTGTTCTATGCGTTCGTCTCCCCGTGGGTAATCGGTTTCGTGCTCCTCACGGCGGCGCCGATGACATACGGGTTCCTTGTGAGCCTCACTAACTTCGATGGGAGCTCGCCGCGCTGGAAATGGGTGGGTCTGCGCAACTACTCGGAGTTGTTCCATGACGGCGATGCCCTGGCGGCGCTCATACGGACGGTTGCCTTTACCGCGATCGTGGTGCCGCTCAGCGTGGGCGGGTCGCTATTCCTGGCCGTTCTGATCAACCGGCGACTGAGGGCAGTGGGATTGTGGCGCACCATCTTCTTCCTGCCCTCAGTCGTGCCGGTGGTCGCGATGGCCATCATGTGGAAGCTCGTCTTCAACAAGGATTCCGGCATCCTCAATGCCATCTTGGGTGTCGGCGGGATCGGCCCGATCAACTGGCTCGGCGGACCGACCGCCTTCTACGCCCTCATCGTCCTCATGCTGTGGGGCGTGGGGGGCGGCATGATCATCATGCTTGCCGCGCTTCAGGGAGTCCCCGTAGAGCTCGAGGAGGCCGCCAGATTGGACGGCGCCGGTCGCTGGACAATATTCCGTCACGTGACGGTGCCGATGATCTCGCCAGTGGTGCTCTTTGCGGTGATCACCGGCGTCATCGCGGCGTTGCAGGTGCTCGTCCAGCCGCTGCTGCTCACCAGCGCCAGCGGCATCGCGGGGGTCGGGACAGTCCCCGACAGTAATCGCCTATTCATGGTTCAGGTGTATCAACAGTTCTTTCTGAACAATCGATTCGGCTACGGGTCTGCGATGCTGTGGACCTTCTTCCTCGTCGTTCTCGGTTTCACCATTCTGCTGATGCGGTTCAGCCGAAACCTGGTCTATTACGAAGTTGACACCGAGGCGGAAGGGGCTGCGTGATGGCAATCACTGATCGACGGCCTGGTGTGAAAACGACAGTTGTCAGCAGGCCCAAGACCATGAAGCCGAGGCCAAAGGACCGACAGGTCTGGGCGTACGTCGCGATCCTCGTATTCTCGGCCTTCTTCGTGGGTCCATTTCTCTGGCTGGTGCTCGCCGCACTGAAGACTCCGGCCGAATGGGGGTCTCAGCCATCCATTCTCCCCGAGCATGCGCAGTGGAACAACTTCACGTCCGCGCTCAATGACATGGATTTCATTGGCTATGCAGGAAACTCAATGTTCTTGGCATTGACGTACGCTATCCTGATCACGTTGTCCAGCGCGGCGGTTGGCTTCGGATTCGCCCGGTTCAGGGCACCTGGAAAGAAGGCTCTGTTCCTCGTCGTGATTTCGACGATGATGATTCCACAAATTCTGACGCTTCTTCCGACCTACGTGCTGTTCTCCCGGATCGGCCTCATCAACACGTATTGGCCTTGGGTGCTTTGGGGCCTGGCCGCATCGCCGTACTTGGTCTTCCTGTTCCGGCAGTTCTTTGCCGCGATCCCCCGCGAGCTCGAGGACGCAGCGATCGTCGACGGGGCCGGGTGGCTTCGCATCTTCGTCCAGATCTTCCTGCCTCTTTCTCGTCCGGTGCTCATCACGTCGTTTTTGCTGTCCTTCACCTGGGTGTGGGGCGACTACATCGCGCCAGCCCTGTTCCTCGATCTGGACCGCACGACTCTGTCCGTCGCCATCACGGCTTGGTATCAAGATCCGCATGGAAACGTCATACCTACCGTCCAGGCGGCTGCGGCGACGTTGTACATCCTTCCCGTACTGCTGATCTTCTTCTTCACCCAGCGCTACTTCATCCGCAGCTCGTTGGGATCGGGGGTTAAAGGCTGATGACGCCCCACCGCTGCCGTTGTGACCAACGCCCGGCGGGTGATAGGAACCCCTCGGCGCTGAAAGGTGAAGCTCGCGCAGCTCAGAAGTCTGAGCTGCGGTCATGACCAGGCGAAACCGCAGCGGTGTCCGCGGCCGGTACGCCAAGTCGGAGCAACGCTCCACTGAGATCCTCGACGCTGCCACAACAGTTTTCGCCACTCACGGCTACCACGCGGGGTCGCTGCGAGACATTGCCGCCGAGCTTGACTTGAGCTTGACGAGCATCGCTCATCACTTCGGCCACAAGTTTGAGCTGCTGGAGGCGGTGCTCGAACGGGCGGACAACACTGAGAACGGCAACGAGGAGTTCGACTTCGGCTCTGCCTGCAGGGAGCGTGGGGTCGCCCATGCCACCTTGCAGCGAGTGCGCTCAAACCTGGGTCGGCCCGAGTTGCTCAGACTGTTTGCGATACTTTCAACAGAATCATCTGCACCCGGCCACCCGGCGCATGCCTGGTTCGTGGATCGGTACACCAGGAAGGTTGACGCGCTCACGCGCGCGTTTGCCTTTGACCAAATGCGCGGTCGTGTACAGCGTTCACGTGATCCTCACGTCCTGAGTCGCTTACTCATCGGCGCGTGGGACGGAATCCAGCTCCAATGGCTAATCGATCCGTCTACGGACATGGAGCAGGCCATGAGCATGTTCTTCGCCTCGTGGTCACCAGGAGCCTTGATCGACAGCTAGCTGTAGAGGACCCGTCCCTGCAGGCCGGCAAGACCTCGTCCACTCACGCAATCCCGTGATCGGGGTTGGGGCGCAACTGCGGAGACGAGTCGCTCCCGACATTCCCACCGTAGTCAGCGTCTTTTTGCATCTCCTAGGTCAAGGAGTGTCTTTTTGCATCTCCTAGGTCAAGGAGTGCAGCCGAAAGCGGACGAGTCCAACGCCTAGTCGGGCGCGCGGAATCGGAAATGAATTCGGAGGGGAGGGTGAGAGGGAGTCGAGAACGACTGACGTGCCGCCTAGCGTCTCGTCGCCGTTGAGTACCCGAATGGCCTCATAGTTGGGGGATCGCCCTGCGATCTGCTCAGTATGAAGAAGCTCCGCATGCTGCCCATCGCGGTGCCGAAAGGTGAGGTGGAGGCCGCGGCCGGCTGCGATGAAGACGTCAGCTTCGACCTGAATGATCAAGCCGTAGCCCCGATTGACCGGCACGGACGCACCAGGGCCAGTCTCACGTCGCGCAGTCAGCACATAGCTGCCGAAGGCCATCTCAGCTTCAGGGTGGTCGTCATCCAAGTGCACGCCGACTGTTTCGTGGTGGACGATGAGCGAAGCGACGCAGTCAAGCAGGCCGTACGCGTCGGACAGTGCCTTGCCCTCGTCCCCGTGGACGGAGTCGACGCCAAAAGGCGAGGTTCCTATGGCGCCATGGGTCCCGATGGCGACGAAAACGTCCGCCGCACCCTGCTCGTCCCTCCTCATCTCGGGGATGAACAGCCCTTCGGCGACACCACAATAATTGCGGCAGATGTCTGTGAAACTCCCGAAATAGATGTCTGGGACGATGAGGTCCAGCGATGGGGCGAACTGCCGCCATAGTCCGGCGACGTGGGGGAGGGGGCCACCGCTGGGATACGTACCTGGTTGCTGCCCGCCGGTGAGCGGCAGCCCGGGGACGTCGATGTCACTGTCCAGCCATGCGTTGGTGAACATCGGGAGTGGGTACTGCGCCTTTCCAGCGGCAGCGACGGCTTGGATATGAAGGGCGTAGCCGACGGCCATGAAGGCCTCGTCGGTGGTTGTCGACTCACCGAATACGGCGCTCCAGCTTCCCTGTCGCTCGCAACCGCGCTCATCCCACAAGGAGGCGAGGCGAAGATCAGGATGAGACTCGAGAGCCCCATACACCTCCTGAGGCACCTCCCCATCGAAGTGTCGAGCGGCAGAGGGGCTCCGATCGCGAGAATCGCCGAGCAGGCCAACCTCGTTTTCCACTTGCACCATGATCACTGTTCTGGTCTTCGCATCAGCCGTGCGCAGGTGGCGCATCAGGGCGGCAAACGCCTTGCTGTCGGCTTCCTGGATGGCTGCTCCGAAAGGTGAAACCTGTAGGGCTGGGGCGTCGGACGTCAGCTCGGTCCGGGGAAAACGCGCGGGATCGGTCTTGATCCACGAAGGCGTGTAGGCGGATGTGCCATTCTTCCAAGCCCCGAACCACAGCGGGATGAGCCGGAGCCCTGAGCGGCGAGCGGACATGAGCAGTTCGTCGACGAGTCCGAAGTCGTACTCTCCTTCGGATGGCTCGATCGTCTCCCAGGTGACCGGCGCCAGGACGGTGTTGAAGTTGCGTCCGGCCAGGGCGTCAAATGCTTCATTGATCGCTCGTGGGCCGCCGCTCGAGGAGTTGTGCAGCTCGCCCCCCAAGATCAGGAATGGTCTGCCGTCAACGATGAGACGTCGTTGCCCGCCGATGGTTGCCAGATGAGGTACCGGGGGGTCGGGCTCTGCCATGGGCGGGGTGGTCTCCTGATTTTCCACGGGCGTCGACTCCTCTCGGTCCGGCCTCGGGGATTGGTCGGCGGCCGAACATGTCCTTGGAAAATGTAGCAGACGTACAGTTTTGGCTGTAGTATCAGCCACGAACTCAGCATCAATCCGCTTAGCGAAGCCACCGTCCGACTGCTCCGACCGCACCTACGCTCACCAGAGGCTGACCGTGCCGCTCACCCTTCCCGTCCCTGTGCTGCCAGACCCCTCAGTCTGGCCCTCGTTGCGCTGGGGAGTCATCGGAACCGGAGTCACCCGTTCATTTGTGCGCGCAGTCGCACAGAACACGCGGCAACGCGTCGTCGCCGTGACGGCTCGAGACGACCTAAAGACTCGCGCCTTCGCGTCAGAGCTCGGGATCGCGACCGTGGCCCCGACCGTCGACGCACTGGTGAGCAACCCTGAAGTTGACGTCGTCTACGTCGCAACACCGCATCCGTGCCACAAGGAGCAGGCTCTCGCGGCTATCGCCGCCGGAAAGCACGTTCTCATCGAAAAGCCCATTGCCATGAGCGCGAACGAGGCGGACGAGATCTGCGCAGCCGGTGTTGCAGCCAGTGTGCTGGTGATGGAAGCAATGTGGACGCGCTATCTCGCGCAGTCGGACCTGATCAGGCGGGTGATTGCGGAAGGGATCATCGGCGACGTGCACCTCGTCACCGCCGATTTCGGATTCGTCGCGCCGTCCGATCCCTCGAGTCGCCTCTGGGCGCCCGACCTCGGAGGCGGCGCTCTTTTGGACGCCGGCATCTACCCGATCTCATTCGCCTCCTCCATTCTCGGTAGTCCGGATCGAATGGACGTAGCGGGAACCCTTGGTCCCGGTGGTGTCGATGCCCGTGCACATCTCCTGCTTACCAAGGGGGACGCGGCCGCGCTCGTGTCCACCTCTATCACCTCGCAGCTCCCCACTGTTGCGGCCGTCAGCGGGTCCGAGGGCGGAATCAAGATCAATGCCCCGTTCTTCGGTCCATCTGTCGTGACGGTGACCCGCGGCGCGGCCTGGGATGGCGAGCAGGGGGTGTTCAGCGATGAGCGACTCGCTCAGTCCAACGGCGGGATAGGGCTGCAGGCCACGGCATTCGCCTCGTACGTGGCCGAGGGCAGGCTCGAGTCACCCTTGCATCCGCATGCAGAGATCGTCGACGTGATGCACACGATCGATGTCGCTCGTGTCGCCCTCGCGAGCAACGCCGCCCGAAATCAGGGCTCCGATCGCGAGAGCAAGGACGCCTGATGACCAGTCCCGTTCATCCGTCGTTCTCACCAGGCCCGGTCCTCAACCAATCACTCAAGGAGCGCAACATGGTTCGCCAGCCCACCGCCCAGGACAAGTTCTCATTCGGCCTCTGGACCGTCGGTTGGACCGGCATTGACCCGTTCGGCTCGGCCAGTCGCCCGTCGCTCGACCCATGGGAGTATGCCGAGAAGCTCGCCGAACTGGGCGCATGGGGTATCACGTTCCACGACAACGACGTGTTCCCCTTCGACGCGGACGCGGCTACAGCTGCGAAGATCGTCAACAGGTTCAGGGGAGCCACCGACAAGGCTGGTCTCGTGATCGAGATGGTCACCACGAATACGTTCAGCCATCCGGTGTTCAAGGATGGTGGCCTGACGTCAAATGATCGTGGGGTGCGCCGATTCGGGCTGCGCAAGATCCTGCGCGCCGTCGACCTCGCTGCCGAGCTCGGTGCCACCACGTTCGTCATGTGGGGCGGCCGCGAGGGCAGCGAGTATGACGGGTCCAAGGACGTCTTCGCTGCCATGGAGCGGTACAAGGAGGGACTGGACACAGTTGCCGCCTACATCAAGGCTCAGGGGTATGACCTTCGCATTGCGTTGGAGCCCAAGCCGAACGAACCTCGTGGCGACATCTTCCTGCCTACCGCCGGCCACGCCCTGGCTTTGATCGCTGAGCTGGAACACGGTGACATCGTGGGGCTCAACCCCGAGACGGGCCATGAGCAGATGGCCAACCTGAACTACACGCACGGCCTGGGCCAAGCGCTGTGGAGCAACAAGCTGTTTCACATCGACCTCAACGGACAACGCGGGCTGAAGTATGACCAGGACCTCGTCTTCGGTCATGGCGACCTCATGTCCGCCTTCTTCACCGTAGACCTTGTCGAGAACGGCTTCCCGGGCTACCCCGATGGTCCCCGCTACACAGGCCCGCGGCACTTCGACTACAAGCCATCGCGCACCGAGTACATGGACGGCGTGTGGGAGTCCGCACGAGCCTGCATGTCCACCTACCTGATGCTCGCCGAGAAGGCCGAGGCCTTCCGGGCGGACTCGCGCGTCCAAGAGGCCATGACCTACGCGGGAGTTTTCGAACTGGCCCAGTCGACTCTCTCTGAGGGCGAGACCGTGCAGGACTTGCTTTCCAGCGACGACGGATTCGACGTCGACAAGGCCGCGGAGCGGGATTACGGGTTCGTGGCCCTGCAACAGCTGGCTCTCGAGCACCTGATTGGTTGAGCGCACAAACATGCCTTTTGTCGCTGGTATCGACTCTTCCACGCAGGCCTGCAAGGTTGTGATCCGGAATGCTGACACGGGGCAGCTCGTCCGGTATGGTGCCGCGCCCCATCCGCAAGGTACCGAGGTCGATCCAGAGCGCTGGTGGGAATCCCTCAAGGAAGCTGTGTCAGCGGCGGGTGGTTTTCACGACGTCGCGGCCGTGTCGGTGGGCGGACAGCAGCACGGAATGGTGTGCCTCGGCTCGGACGGCACTGTCATTCGTCCTGCCCTCCTGTGGAACGACACCCGGTCGGCACGGGCCGCGGTGGACCTTGTTGCCGAACTGGGTGACGGCGATGGCATGCGGGGCGCCCGACGGTGGAGTGAGGCAGTGGGTTCGGTCCCCGTCGCCGCCCTTACGGTCGCGAAGCTGCGGTGGTTGGCCGAGCATGAACCTCACGAGGCGAGTCGAGTGGCCGCCATCGTGCTTCCTCACGACTGGCTCACGTGGCGACTTGGTGGAGCTGCGTCGCTCGACACCCTGGTCACCGATCGTTCTGACGCCTCAGGTACTGGATACTTCGACCCGGTCGAGAATGAGTACCGGTACGACCTGCTTGCCCTTGCGCTGGGACTGTCCGAGACGAATGCGCGAGAGTTGGTACTGCCAAATGTGCTTGGGCCTGGCGACGATGCTGGCACGGCGGACCGGGCATTTGGTTCTAGGCATCTGCGTCTCGGTCCCGGATGCGGGGACAATGCTGGCGCGGCCCTCGGGTTGGGCCTTCGGCCGGGCGAGACGTCGCTCTCCTTGGGGACGTCCGGCGTCGTGGCCGCCGTTTCCGCCGACAGCACGACAGACGAGTCGGGCCTGGTGGCCGGGTTCGCGGACGCCACTGGAAATTTCCTTCCGCTCACCTGCACGCTCAACGCCTCACGGGTACTGGACGCCACCGCAAGAGTCCTGGGCGTCGACCACGACGGGCTGAGTGCATTGGCGTTGGCCGCTGAGCCAGGAGCGCATGGCCTTGTCCACGTGCCATATCTGGAGGGGGAGCGGACCCCGAACCTACCGACCGCGACAGGATCTCTCCACGGCATGACGCTTGCGTCGATGACCCGTGAGAACCTCGCCCGCGCTGCCGTCGAAGGCATGCTCTGCCTCATGGCGGACGGTATCGAAGCCCTTCGTCACCAGGGAGTAGCGGTAGAGCGCGTGACATTGGTAGGAGGAGCTGCCCGGTCGACCGCCGTGCGGATGATCGCCCCTTCGATTCTGGGGGTTCCCGTTGTTGTGCCGGACCCGGGGGAGTACGTAGCCGACGGGGCCGCCAAGCAAGCCGCCTGGGTGCTGTCTGGCGGACAGGAGCCGCCGGAGTGGAGCACCGGAAGGAGCCAAATCTATGCTGGCGAGCCGTCACCAGCGCTGTTAGGTCGGTACCGGCAGGCGGCACACAGTCTCGCGGAGTCACTGGAGTCACCCTGAGCCCTCAAGCACCCTGAGACCCGGCGGCGCTGGTGAACTACATCGGCGCCGGCGCCGCCGGTACCAATGCCCATCTCGCACCGGATCGACGGCGGGGACCGCCGGGGAGGAAGGCTAAACCAGTGGGTCAGAGCAAATTCGGCGAGCTACCGGATGGGCGCGCCGTCACGGCGTTCACCCTCGACACAGCGGAAGGGCTGGAGCTGACAGTCTTAGACTTTGGTGCCACGGTGCAGAGGCTGCGCATGCGCGGATGTGACGGCCAGCTCGCGGATGTCGCCTTGGGGTTCGCGGAACTCGACTCCTATCTGTCGTCCGACAACCCTTACCTGGGTGGAATCGTTGGCCGCTTTGCGAACCGCATCGCACACGGACGGTTCACACTCGACGGAGTCACGCACCGCCTGGACTCCAACGAAGGTGGCACTTGCCTCCACGGGGGAGTCGATGGCTTCCACCGACGCATTTGGACGGTCCTCGAACACGACGCCCATTCCCTGACGATGGAACTACTCAGTCTGGATGGCGACCAGGGCTTTCCAGGGGAGCTAATGGCCAAGGTCCGCTACCAAGTGGTGGACAACAGCGTCGCTATCCGGCTGTCGGCCGTTAGTGATTCAGCCACGGTGGTCAACTTGACCACGCACACCTACTTCAACCTGGGCAATCCAAACTCAGCAACGATCGACGACCACGTCCTGAGCGTCAATGCTGACGGGTATCTCCCCGTCGACGACCAGTCCATTCCTCTCGGAAGCGTTGAAGATGTGGGGGCGTCGCCATTCGACTTCAGAGTGGGGGCGCGCTTGGCCCCCCGCGTAAGAGCCGAACATCCTCAAGTGGTTCGGGTTTCGGGTATCGACCACGCATATGTCCTGCGCGGCTCTGGCATGCGCGAAGCGGCGCGCCTGGGGCATCCGCCGAGCGGACGCTTCGTGCAGATCGACACGGATCAGCCGTCGATACAGGTTTACACGGGAAACTCCTTCGATGGAACGCTTAGGGGTCGGCACGGAGGGCTGCTCCGGCAGGGCGATGGAATCGCCTTGGAGGCTCAAGGTTTTCCTAACGCCCCCAACGAGCCAGGATTCCCGTCGACAGTCCTGCGCCCGGGGAAGACCTATAGCTCCAACATCACGTGGCGATTCGGCACGCAACGAGTGACGTGACGATGATGCGGGCGGACAAGTACTTCACGATGGCACTATTCGCGAGAACGTCACGTATGGAATGCACCATGTCGATGACGCCACCGTGGAACGGGCTCTGCGGGACGCGAATGCCCTCGCATTCGTCCAAGAGCTGCGCGACGGCCGGAACACGATCGGTGTCGAGCGCGGAGCCAGGCTCTCGGGTGGCCAACGGCAGCGTCTCGCCATCGCCCGAGCACTGATCCGCGATCCCAAGACTCTCCTGCTCGACGAGGCAACGAGTGCTCTCGATCCGCAGTCCGCGGACGAAGTTCGCCAGGCACTAAGTCGCCTCATGGCCGGCCGAACGACGTTGATAGTCGCTGACCGGCTCTCCACGATTCGTGATGCCGACCGGATCCTCGTGCTTGGAGCGGGTCGGCTAGTCGAAGAGGGAACCCACGAGCGCCTGGTCAGCCGGAAAGGTAGATACTCGCACCTCTCACGCCATTTAGGCTTATGAACATCGAGCGCGGTCGCCCCAGGGACGAGAATCCTTTGGTGACCGGCGAGGAAGAGCTGCCTAGGGAACAGGTTCGATATCGAGTCCGCTCCCGAGCGGGTAGAGCGTGTCGGCGGCCCGGAGGCCCGCATCCTCGGCTAGGTGGCGCACGGCGTCCATCGAGACCGGCAGAGCGATGGGTAGGCGCCCAACGGGTGGCACCTCCCCACACAGAGCGCGCATCAGTGCCCCATCTGAGACGCCAAAGGTCGCGGTGACTGCAGCGGCGAAGGACGTGATGGGTGTGAGTACGGCGGCGCGGTCAAGCGCGACGTCGATAATGACTGGGACGCGGGCAGCGATCGACTGCAGGCGATAGATGAGCCCTGGGCGGAATTCGAGACCGCCTTGGTGGAAATAGGACTCCAGGAAGAGGTCGTCGCGCGGATCGAAAGGA
>NZ_LMST01000006.1:0-1223 GCF_001429685.1 Phycicoccus sp. Soil803
AATTCGAGACCGCCTTGGTGGAAATAGGACTCCAGGAAGAGGTCGTCGCGCGGATCGAAAGGAGCCTGAAGGCGGATAACGGCGACATCCGCCTCTTCTGGTGCCGGAACGACAGTGCCAAACAGGCCAGCCACACGCAAATCAAGTCCCTCCACATAGAGGCGCAGGCCGGGTGGAAGCGGGAGGATCGGAATGCTCCTGATCGTCCGGTTCTCAAGGACGGTGACCGAGCGCGATTGGGCCAGCTCCCCGGCCGCACGGTGCTCCGCGCTACCCACGACCTGGGCAGCGGCGTCCTCGTCAACGTAGGGATCGTCGAACAGCCCCAACCGAAACTTGACTAGGAGGATGCGCCGCGCGGAGGAATCGATTCGGGACTCGGCGACCAAGCCGTCCTCGACGAGTGACCTGAGTACGCCCACGCACTCCTCGCCGCCGAATTGATCAGCGCCCGCTTCAAGGATCCTCAGCATCCGGGAGGGCGCATCGAGGTGCTCGACGCCCCACGCACGTGCCGGCAAGATCTGCTCTCCGACGATGTTGTCGGTAACCAGCTCCCAGTCGGTGACGACCACACCGTCGTAGCCGAGATCGTCTCGAAGGAGTCCCTGGAGGATCTGTCTGTTGTAGCCGAAACCAACCGGCTCCACCGGCCCGTCCTCAAGCTCCAGACCCACGGGCATGCCGTAGTACGGCATGATGCCGGCCGTCCGATGGGCTATCGCGACACGAAAGGGCTCGAGGTGCTGACTGAAGCGGCCGCCCGGGTAGACCTGTTCCCTACCGTACGGAAAGTGAGCGTCCTCCCCATCCTTTTGCGGACCGCCCCCCGGGAAGTGCTTTGTGGTGCAGCCGACACTGTTGTGGTCAAGCATTGCCCCCTGGAAGCCTTCTAGGTAGGCGGCGGTGTGGAGCGAGACGCGGTCGACAGCTGCCCCGAAGGTCTGGAGTTGGCGGCCCCACCGAGGCTCGGTAGCCAGGTCGATCTGCGGCTGGAGGGCGGAACGGATGCCTACGGCCCGGTACTCTCTGCGGGCGATCTCGGCAAAGAGTCTCGTGGTCTCAGGTTCGTCGATTGCGGCTAGTCCCAAAGCTTCGGGCCACTGTGAGAAGGGCCCTGCGGAGAACCCGACACCGACGTTCTCGGCGAAGGCGTGGCGTGGGTCTGTGGAGATCGTCACCGGAATACCGTGGGGCGTCTGCTCCGCAAGCTTCTGAAGAGC